>NZ_JAULSM010000001.1:0-3624150 GCF_041538345.1 Yersinia sp. 1652 StPb PI
GATTACAGAATGCGCAAAGAAAATGGACAATGCCGATCCAGAGTTGGAATTTGACACTGTCCCGGTCCCAGTTGGCGATTTATTTTGAAGGCCGTCTTGATAAAGTGATAACGCTATAATGGTTTTAACGTGACACAGAATTCTGAACACTCTGAACACTCTGAACACTATCTGTAAGTCATCAAAAATACTATCCATTAGCAGTTACCGATCCCATTTGTAATTAGGTTACATTAGCAATGTAAGTATTATGAGAAGACTGGAATGCCCATCAATGCCCATCAATGCCCATCAATGCCCATCAATGGGCATTGGCACAGGTTTTAGTTTGGTGCTTTTCATGACATGAGATATGCCGTGAGTTAGCATTTAGTATTTATGGCAAAACCATAAAGGTTTAGCCGTATTTTGAATTAAATAGATTTCGTTTGTGACTTTTGATAATCGGATATAATATATTCCCCCTTCCTCTACTGTTTTAAAGAGAATAGCGCTTAATTCTTTAGGTGTCGTATCGTTTGGGTTTATATGTTTATTGTGGAATTTATACTCATTAGTGTTATTGTTATCATAGACTCTATATGTAAAGTTTAATGTTCTATACAAACGATAACGTTGTTTATCACGAGTGATAAACCCTATGATACTGACTAAGCCATCCTTGTTCCCATCAAGGTTAACTATAAAGTTTAATCTTACATTTAAATTAACATTTTCTATTTCATCAAAAAGCTCTATCTCACAGCGCAATGCACTTGGTTTTGTATTAAAATCAATGATGAAAAATACACCAGCGATGAGTAACAGGCTAAGTAATATTGACTTCTTAATCATTTTAATCACCAATGGAATATGTATCACAAGTGTAGGTCTTATTACCATCTACAGAACAAACTCCCATGACTGAGAAAGTTAATTCATTTTTTTCATTAGTTCTATAAGAGAAATATATATCGCTTTCTTTCTGTTTGCAGTTTACTTTTCTGTTGTTAATCTCAGCAATAGCCTTTGATAGAGTGTCATCCTTGGAGTAGATATAGTATGGATCTAATGTATAGATATTGCATTGTTCCAGTTTATCTAACAAACTGACGTTAATCTGTTTGATTTTTATATCACTCTTATTCCAGTATAAAAATACTACGAATAATAGACTCAAAAATAGAAGTGACCATTGTAACTGATGTGATTTGCTCTCCTTGGTTGATTGATTATTGTTAGCCTCAACAGCCTCAACAGCCTCAACAGCCTCAATCTTCGGGCTTTCCTGATGTCCGGCGCTATCTGTCACTAAGGCAGTGGCATTTTCCTGCAAAAGAACGGTTTCTATATTGGCACTAAATCTCATCCCTACCTTAGGAACCGTCACTATCATCTGGGAATCACAGCCCAAGTTGATAAATGTTTTACGGATTTCACTGATGTAGGAGTTTAAATTACTGTTTGAGCCAATATATCCATAATCCTCCCAAACGTTTTTAAGCAGCTCATCTCTGGAAAGCGTTACACCCGTGTGCTTAATTAACTCAACTAGCAGCCGGGATGCGGGGGCTGAAAGAATGATTTTTGCTTCATCATTGTTTACTAAGACCAGGCTTTTTTGCTCAGGAGTGAACACTAATGTGAAGTTTAAGACGTATTTGATCAAGGTAGATAATTTCCCGGAGGCAGATTTTGACTATCGTCCATGGCTTATTTTTTGGCTAATTTTCATTAGAACTTATTTATACAATAGTATTACAGATCTGGATTAGTGATAAAAGCTATTTCAAAAGTGATTTTAGTGATTACAAAGCATATATTTCATATTACACTTTGAATTTAAAAATAAAAAACTATATTTTACTGTTTATTTGGCATGTTTCGCTACTGTATTGATTATGGCATTATAATCTTCTCGTTATTTAGCACACCCCCTACTGGTCTGATGCAGGGGCTGAAGTCCATTCGTGTTCGTAGAGGTGTATTTAAAACTCAGGCACGGGATGGTAATACCCCCTGAAAATATGGGGATTACCAGATGACGCTTATCTTATTATTTATAATGTTTAACGGAAGAATAAATATGAAATTCAACAAAAAAATGATGTTGTCAGCAATTTTGGTATTTGGTGTTTCCTCTATGGCACAAGCAATAGAGGGCGGCGAGGGCGGCACAAACCCAGAGATCCCATCAGTGATGGGTGGATCAGGAAAGTTAACCTTTACCGGTAAAATTGTTGATGCACCCTGTGCCATTGTGCCAGAAAGTGTCGACCAAACAGTGAAAATGGGTTCTATTGCCAATGGGATGTTAAAAGCGGGTGGGAAATCTACTCCGCAGCGTTTCATGTTGAAACTGGCTGATTGTGATGTTGCAACCTTAAAAACAGTAGAGACCACATTTACCGGTGATTCATCAGCGAGTACTGACGGTTTGCTGAACGTTGTTGGTAGTGCTAAAGGCATCAGTGTTGGTATTGGTGATTCTGCTGGAAATCTCATTGCTTTGGGTAAACCCGTTTCAAACGACTTGATGGTTGGTAGTAACGAACTCAACTTTACGACCTTTGTGCAAGGCGACAAAATAGGAGAAATTGTTCCTGGTGAATTTAACGCAATCGCTGGATTTACTGTAGCATATCAATAATTATTTTTTGCTAATTTAATCTATTAGATACTGTTGAACCTCTGCTGTATCACTTATCAGTGATACAGCAGGATCGATATTATCAATATATTGCTTAATAATATAATGGCTATTTACATATTGCTTTGATTATTTAACTCCACTACGCAGGTATATTATATCCATGCTCAATGGGAGTGACAATATGCAAAAAGCCATAATTAATTCGTTATGGGCGACTAATACTATAAATTATTTTCATATATTTAATAATGATTAAAAGTGCTCATGTAATAAGGTTAGAGAAATGAATTTTTCACCCGCGGGAAAGCTGGTTCGTTTTCATGTACTGGGGTTATGCATTTCACTTGCTCTGGGCGTACCTTCGACAGTGGTTTATGCAAATGACGGTATTCAGTTTAATACAGATATACTTGATGTTGACGACCGTAAAAATATCGATCTGAGTCAATTTTCCCGTAGTGGTTATATCATGCCAGGTAATTATGGTTTAGTGGTGAATGTTAATCAACATTCATTATCTGAACAAAAGGTCTCCTTTTTCGCACCAGAGGATGATGCCAAAGGTAGCCGGGCCTGTATTGATAAAACGCTCGTCGATAAATTGGGCCTGAAGGACGGAGTCTTGGGTCAACTCACTTGGTGGCATCAGGGTAATTGTTTGGATGAATCCAGCCTAAAGGGTATGGAAGTTCGGAGCGATCTCGCGACCTCTGCGTTATATCTGAGCATTCCACAAGTGTATCTGGAATATATCTCGGACGACTGGGATCCACCCTCTCGTTGGGATGAAGGCATCCCTGGGCTGTTACTTGATTACAATGTTAATGCTCAGACCCGGCAGCAGTCCAAGCAGGGAACCAAAGAGTACAGTGTCAGCGGCAACGGCACTGCCGGTGTCAACTATGGTGCCTGGCGCTTACGGGCGGATTGGCAGGGCAGCTTGAATCGCCAAACCGACAATACGCAAGAAAATAATGACCGGTTGGATTGGAGCCGCTATTACGCTTATCGGGCGATCCCTGTTTTACGCTCGAAATTGACGATAGGGGAAGACTTTCTGGATTCGGGCATGTTTGACAGCTTCCGATTCAGTGGTGCCAGCCTGCGTTCTGATGACAGTATGTTGCCACCTAACCTGCGCGGTTATGCGCCGGAAGTGGTGGGTATCGCCAGAACTAATGCGACAGTCACTGTTAGCCAGAAAGGGCGAGTGCTGTATGAGACGCAAGTGGCTGCCGGCCCATTCCGTATTCAAGACATCAATAATGCGGTGTCCGGAGAGCTGGATGTCCGGGTGGAGGAACAGGATGGTGGCGTCCAGACATTTACAATAAATACCGCCAACATCCCGTTCCTGACGCGCCCGGGTTCTGTCAGATACAAATTGAGTGCCGGTAAACCATCAGATTGGGAGCACCGTACACAAGGGCCATTATTTAGCAGTGGCGAGTTCTCTTGGGGGGTCAGCAACGGCTGGTCACTGTACGGTGGTGCCTTACTCGGCGGCGATTACAACGCCATATCATTGGGCATCGGGCGAGATCTTATGGCGCTGGGGGCATTGTCATTTGATGCCACTCAATCACGTGCGAAATTGCCTGATGAACAGGGCACCCAGGGTGGGGGGTCGTATCGCTTGAGCTATTCGAAGAATTTTGAAGACTATGATAGTCAAGTGACGTTTGCCGGTTATCGCTTCTCTGATGAGAACTTCATGAGTATGAGTGAATATTTGGATATGCGTTATAAAGGTAATCGTGGCGGCAACAGTAAAGAGATGTATTCCCTTACTTTTAACAAGCAATTCCGTGACTTGGGGTTGAGTGCTTACCTGAACTATAGCCACCAGACTTACTGGGATCGTCCGGTGAATGACCGCTATAACCTGACCATGTCGCGTAATTTTGACATCGGGAAATACAAGAACCTGAGCATATCGTTATCGGCATATCGTAACCGTCAAAATGAAACGAATGATGACGGCATGTATTTGTCACTGTCGGTGCCATGGAGTAACGGCGCGACGCTGAGCTATAACTCAACCTTGAATCGTAAGGATGTATCCAACGGTGTGGGGTATTCGAACCAAATTGATGATCACAGCAGTTATCAGGTGAATGCCGGTGCATCACGCAGTGGCAGTAACTTAAGTGGTTTCTACAGCCGTGATGGTGACACCAACAGATTGAGTGCCAACGCCAGCTATCAAGAAGGTGGTTATGTTGCCGCGGGTGCTTCTGCCCAAGGTGGTGTGACATTGACGCCGGAGGGTGGCGCGGCACATCGGGTCGGCATGATGGGTGGCACACGTATGCTGGTCGATACTAATGGCGTGTCCGGGGTACCGGTGGGCGGTTATGGCAGTTCCAGCAGAACCAACATGTTTGGCAAGGCCGTGGTATCAGATGTGAACAGTTATTACCGTAATCAGGCGAGTATTGACCTGAACAAGTTGAGTGACAAGGTGGAAGCGACCAAGTCGGTGGTACAAGCCACCTTGACGGAAGGCGCGATAGGTTACCGCAAGTTTGGTGTGATGGCGGGCGAGAAGGCCATGGCGATTATCAAATTGGCAGATGGTTCAGAGCCACCATTTGGTGCCACAGTAATGAATGCGGGTGGCCAGGAAACCGGTGTGGTGAGTGATGGCGGCAGTGTTTATCTGTCTGGCATCAAAGCCGGCGATAGCATGGCGGTGCACTGGGACGGCAGTGCACAGTGTGAGGTGCAACTGCCCACTCAATTGCCAACAGAAATGTTGATGAGCAACTTACTGCTGCCTTGTCACCCGGTATCAACCAAAGATTAGGATTCGTCTCGATAAAAAGCAGTCGAGGCTGATATCAGCCCCGACGTTTAAAACAGATAATATCCGTGATGAGTATTCGCGGATAGCACACTTTAATATAGAGAAGAGAATGAACAACATACAAAACAACAGGCTGAAATCAAAGATATTAGCAATCATCCTGCTATCAGGGTTGGCCATTCAACAGGCTAATGCGGCTATTGCCTTAGACCGTACCCGAGTGGTTTTTGATGGAGGAAATAACGCTGTTAGCTTGAGCGTGACCAATCAGAACAAGGAGTTGCCTTACCTGGCACAGGGGTGGTTGGAAGATGAGCAAGGTAATAAAATCCAGAGTCCATTGATAGTCTTGCCCCCGGTACAGCGCATTGAGCCTGGCCAGCCGAGTCAGATGAAAATCCAGTCGTTGCCAGCAATTAAACTGCTGCCATCCGATCGTGAGACGCTGTACTACTTCAATCTGCGAGAAATTCCGCCGAAAAATGACAAGGCTAATACGCTGCAAATTGCGCTCCAGACCCGTATTAAACTGTTCTACCGCCCTGAGGCCATTGAAGCAAAAATGAATGTTGCCCCGCCGCAGGAGCAAATGACCCTGAGCCGCGAGGGGGATAAGTATGTGGTGAATAACACTACGCCTTATTACGTGACGATTGTGGCTGCTGGCAGCAGCAAAGATAGCGAAAGCGTAAAAGGATTTGAGCCGCTGATGCTAGCCCCTAAAAGCAGCGCGCCTTTGAAAGCTAATATTGCCACTATGGGCAACAGCCCGGTACTCACCTATATCAATGATTATGGTGGTCGTCCGCAGCTAACTTTTAGTTGTAGCAGCAACAGTTGCAAAGTGACCCCTGAGAAGCTCAATGCGTCGTAATGTGCTCAATAGCCCTACGCAGCAGCAACCAAGGCAAATACTGATGAAATGGGTCACCAACAAGTGGCCAATCGTTGGGGGGGAGCTTAGCAAGAACCTTTCGCCTCCCCCCCGCTGGCAAGATTGGTGTGGTGGCGCGATGTTGGCGATGATGGTGCTGGCCAGTCTTATCATGATGATCTGGTCATTGCCCGCCCCGGGTCTGGCAGACAATTGGCCCAGAGAGCAGGCGCGGAGCGTGCTACACACACCTGGTGCATCGGCGAAAAGTGTGTGCAGTCTGGAGAGGGATAATGCGAGTCAGGAAATCCTGCGTCATTGTTAGTGAGGTGTAACATTATGGCTAATAGAATAAAGGTTACTTGGTTAGTCATGACTTTTGTTACTGGCTTACTTATAAACAGTAGTGTGGTGCTGGCGGCTAATAGCGTTAGCATAAAAGTCAAATACACCATTGTGGCACCGGCCTGTACCATTAATGAAAATAAAGCGATGAGCGTCGATTTTGAAAAGGTATTAACCCAAAAAATCGACGGAAAGAGTTATATTAAACAGGTGATCTATAGTTTGAAATGTACCGGTTCTGGTTCAGATATTTATTCTATGAAAATAGAGGGTACCGCCGCGCCATTTAATGATAATGCACTAAAAACCAATATTACAGATTTTGGTATTGCACTGTTGGTCAATGATAAGCCATTAAAAATAAATGACTCAATAAAATTTAGCCCAGATAAAAAACCGGTATTGCATGTGGTACCGATAAAAAAAGCAAACGCGCAGGTAAAAGGGGGCGATTTCACGGCTAGTGCAGTAATGAAAATATCTTATCAGTAATAGTGATTCAGTAATAACTGGCTGAATAAAGAGCGACTTGTCTAATAAACAATTATCACAATGCGTCGCATTGCAGGAGTCATCCATCAATGCGGTAATAAACAGTATTTTATCAATGAATAGGTATATGAAGATGACAAATAAATTAACGTTAGCCGCACTGCTGGTTGCACCGATGTTATTTAGTGGAACCGTATTAGCTGCGGGTGAATTGACTTTTAAAGGCAAATTGATTGAACCACCCAATTGCACGATTAACACTGGTAAACCGATTGATGTGGATTTTGGTAATGAAGTCATGACCTCTCGTGTGGACGGAAAATTGTACAGCAAAACCATAACACATGGCTTGAAATGTGAAAAACCGGAGCTCAAAGCCATGAAGTTGCAAATCAAAGGGAGTGGGGCGTCGTTTGACAGCAAGAGTCTGAAAACATCAAACGATAATCTGGCCATTGAGTTACAAGCCAATGGTAAGAAATTAGGCCCCAATGAGTGGTTGAATTTTGATTACACGGATGAAGGATCAGTTCCCAAACTGACTGCTGTGCCTGTGAAGAATAAAGATAAGGCTTTGACTGGCGGTTCTTTCAACGCAACGGCTACGTTGCTGGTTGATTATAAGTGATGAAAAATGTAGCGATAGCACGATTTTTGGCTGTTGCCACATTCTTGATCATGCCAATTTTTGCCTGTGGGCCAGCATCTGCTGCCAGTAACCTGACTTTTGGTGGCACCTTAATTGAGCCACCCTCCTGTGAGGTGGACGCCGGTAAGCTGATTGATGTGGATTTTGGTAAGCGCCTGGGGATCAAAAAAGTTGATGGTATTCAGTATCTGCAAAAGGTGAACTACAGCATCACATGTGCCCCCGGCGCTAAAGATTGGGCGATGGAGTTGATGCTAAGTGCCGAACCCACCCCCTATGACATGGCCGCCATCCAAACCAGCAACCAGGATTTAGGTATCAGGGTCTTGCTTAACGGCGAGGCATTTATCTTGGGTAAACCGGTGCCAGTTAATCCGGCGGATTTACCTGTTCTGGAGGTGGTTCCGGTTAAAACGCCGGGGGTGACATTGACTGAAGGGGCATTTGAGGCCACTGCCACGCTGCAGGCGGTATACCAGTGATGGAGGCAGAAAATAATGCAACAGCTCAGTAATAAAGTACGGTGTGGCATGGTCGTGATGGGGCTGTTGCTTAACGGGCAGGTTCTGGCGGCGGATAACATGCGCTTGCATGGTGCTCTGGTTACCGGACCCTGTGTGATTGCCCCTGGGGATGAGAATGTCCAACTGGATTTTAGTGTGGTGGCGGATAAATATCTCTACCTGAATGGCCGGATTGCCGGGCAGCAATTTCAGTTACACCTGACGGATTGTGACATCAACGCGGGCAATAGCGTGAAAGTCGCTTTCAGCGGGGTAGAAAACACCCAACTGCCCGGTCTGTTGGCGCTGTCCAAAGGGAGTAAAGCCAGCGGCATCGCCATCGGGCTGGAAACCACCGCTGGCAAGGGCATCCCGTTGAATAATAACCCAGCGATAGTGCAGGAACTCAGTAACGGCAATAACGTCATTACCTTGCAGGCCTATGTGCAGGCAGAGCCGGAGGCGATGAATAATCACACCATTGGGCGTGGGGCGTTTTCCGCTACGGTGAATTTTGATATGGAGTATGACTAATTCAACAGAAGCATGGTTGGATGCGTATCAATGGCTGTGCCGTTGCCGACGTAATGCTCCCGCCAATGCTGATGTGTGGCACTTACGCTATCACTGGGCGACGCAAGGTATGCGTTTACTGGAACATGTCTGTTCCGGGCAATACAGGCTCTCGCCGATGCTGGTACATCGTCAGGGTCAAGACAGTTGGGCGCAGTGGTGTGCCAGTGATGCGCTGGTATTGAAGTGGGTCGCTTTGCAAGTCGGGCAGGATTTACCCATTCATCAACGTTGTGCGCACACCCAAGGGCATGGTGGTGTCAGAGGGTCAATAACGGCAGTTGCGGCTTGTTTGAACAGTGAAACATGGCGTTTTGTCTACCGCACAGATATTCGTGGGTATTACCGCCATATTCGCAAACAGCAGGTATTAAGCCAAATCAACTGGCACGTTCAGTCACCAATCCTGAGAGATTTGCTAAAGCAATACCTCTACTACAGTGTTGAGGATGGCGGTGAAATTCATACGCCGATAACTGGTATTTCCAGAGGGGGCGCCTTGAGTCCGCTGATTGGCGCGAGCCTATTGCACCATGTTGATAGCTATTTTGCCTCCAGAGAGGAAATATTTTATGCGCGCTATATGGATGACTTTTTGCTATTTACCCGCACCCGATGGTCATTACGGCGGATGGTTAAACAGCTGTCGACTTTTTTTGATTTGGGCGGATTCAGTCCTCATCCGGATAAAACCCAAGTGGGAAAAATTGAACATGGATTTGATTGGCTGGGGTTATGGTTTGGCCCCGAGGGCCCCACCATAGCGCCACGTGCGTTAGAAAACCATCGTGCACGCCGTGTGCGGCTTTATGAGCAAGCCAGACGCAAGCGACTGCCAGCGACAGAAACCGACGTACTGGTGCAGACGTATGAGGCACGATGGCATAGATGGGCGGACGGTATGCTGACGGCTGGGCGGTATAAGCGCGGCTGAGGATACTATTTGCCTTTAATACAATAACCAAGAGAACACATCTACCATGAAACGCCTATTACTCCCATTTTTGCTGTTCCTGTCATCCCCCTTCCATGCCGATGCCGCCGGCCCATACACGACCCCAGTTGTGTCAAGCGCACTCGTAGACCCCGGGAATTTCGCAGTAAAATATTATGGCATCGCCCCCACGCAACACAACCTCCCCACCACAATCCTATGTACAGACCGAGCCCGCTGCCACGGCGCACTCGTCCAAGAAGGCCACACATTCTATAGCATTGGTTGTCCCCGCAACGACATACCGAAGATGGTCGGAGAATGCATAAGGGAGTTCAACGACTTTGTCCAACAAGACCTGCCGAACCTCCGATCCTTGTCCCGCGTTGAATATACTTTCACCGCCGCTGGCTCGGGCTCGCGAATACAAACATCCTTCATGCCGCAACAGCTCCCCCCCACGTGTGACATCCGTGCGACCGTGCCCAACATGACTATCGATCTCGGTCAATATACAGTCAACACCGGCAAAAAAACTCTAACAGTCGACGACGTGTTGGAATTGAAATGCACGGGTACCGCGAATGTCATTGTGACAGCCACGAACTTCGATCCAACAGTCCTGCAAGTTCGTATTCCGCCACAAATCGCCGGGGGAAAAGATGGGTGGTACGGCGTCCAACGAAACACGCCAGTCCCCGTGCAGTCCGAATTTACCATCCAACTCAACGGCCGGACCGTGGGTGCTAAAACGCATGATGTAATATACACAGTGAGCATAATGTAACGCGAGCCATGTGCCACCACGGGAGATGTGTGGTCGAAGTGTTCTCACCACCCGTCAAGGAAAAAAGGGATGAAGCCCAACCCTATTGTTCGAAACCCCAAGTTGCATGGTGGTGCCAGGTTACCAATGGCGTTCCGCCCGCCTGACACCGAAAATACGAAAATATGAAAAAACTATACCTAATCCTACTACTCATCATCCTATGCCCCCATACTTACGGCAGGACCTATACCGTGCTCAACTCCGCTACCATCGGCACTGACGAAAAAACTACATGGCACCTTGGTTCTGTGTCCAGCCCGATGCCGAATTACGCGAAATGTACGGCGGCAATACCCCAACTTGGCAAAAAACCTTGCAATGTGTGGATGACCGAAAACGGGGTCAAAAAATGGAGTAAGACCTGTACCGCTATGGCAATAGGCAACTGTACCTGGGATTTCATGCAATATGTAAAAGCATACGCACTGGATGCCACCGAGGGTGCCAGATCCATTGTCTATGCGGACCCAGGTGAAAAAAACGGGGAAATCTCCTCGCTATCAGAGTTTATTGCAACCAGAACACCAACCACATGCGACCTTCATTAAAAAATAACGCCAATACGCTCGATCTCGGCACTGTTAGACCGGAAAGTGGCGTCGTCTCACGACTGTTTAAAGACTTATTGTCGCTTAAATGTGATAGGGCTGAGAACGTTCGACTGACCAGTATTCTCGGTACCAGCGGCACCGATGCTGGCCTGTCTGTCAAAATAGAAGGTCATTCGGGGAAGGAAGGCGTTCAACTGGCGGCCGAAAGGAACCGTAAAATGTCTATATTACTAGAGTTGGATATCGATACACATAATATGACTCCCCAGAACGTCAGTTCCACTCTTGTTCTGACTGTCAATATTGTATAAATAAATAAGGCAGCCTGAACATGAACGCTTTCTGTGAATGTCTGCAACCCGTCTCTATATTGTTTTACTTATAACCTATAATTCGAGTAGTAACACATGTACTCCATTGCCTCTTAATTCCAGAGGGGTAGCCTAACTTGTCATTCTGAAGCGATTGTTGGGATAGGATAAGATAATTGATCTTTCAACAAATATTAACGCTGGAACATCGACATGTTCTGCAATGGTTATCTGAAACACCTTGTATGGCAGAGCGCCGCCGACAGATATTCGCCACAGATATTAAGGCACTAGCCCGTTACTTTCGCTTATTGGAAAAAAACTATCTTGATTTTATTTTCTATGAGCTATCGGCAGAGGATATATGCGGTTTATTTTATCGTTTTAGTTTAGCCGAAGCTGCACAGATTATTCATCATTTACTACCTCAGCAAGGGCAACGTATCTTAAAATTATTAGATGCCGTCACCCGTAAGGCTATTTGTAGCGAAATGGATCAAATAAGGGCGACTTTCCTAACGGGGTTTAGACGCATCGGATAAGAGGAGAGAAGAACGTAAAGTTGGCTGACACCGGACAGATTGGTTGGAGCTTACCTGTTTTGTCTTGAATAGCCTTTTCGCCAGGGGGGATGCCGTGATTAGCGATGATCTTGATAAACTCCTTAAACCTGAATTTCTGCTTTATATCTCTTATTTTGGTTTAAAAAACTATATTTTACAATGTAATTAGTTCAATTAACTATAGATTGTCATATTGACGATACAATTACTAATTTAAGATTAATCTCTTTATCATGTCCTTCATCAGGTACTTATCGGTATTTTCGCTGAAGTAGGGTGAAAAGTAGTGAAGTCGCTGCCGAATGTTAAGTAACAGAAGAATCACAAGGTCGATAAAGAGAGAGTGACTATGAAAAACAATGATAATGCCGTAAAAAATAAATTAATTTATCTAATTGATACAGATGTGTTTTTTAGCCTTGGGCTAAGGTCTCAATTAGAGAGTAAAGGCTTTGATGTCTTTTGTAGTAACCTGCGAGGGAAAGAATTGGCGTCAGATATTGCGGCGCGAAAGCCAGATATTCTATTAATAGGAAGTGATAAAATTTTGTCTGATAACAATGAGTTAATTAGCAGGATACCAACAGTATCCCCCTCTTCCGTGATGATACTTTTATCCTCTTTAGTGAACAGTGAAAGTTGCATTTCATTTTATCGCAAGCTGGGTCTGGCCAGTTGTGTATCAAAGAAAGATCAATTTGCCAGCCTTTATAATGTGATTAAGGTGGTCAGCACCGGGTACGCCTGTTTTCCCTATAGCTCAAGTAATAGAAACAACGAAATTAAAAAAGCAGGTGTATCAGAACTGGAATTAACACTGTTAAAGAGCATACTTCAGGGCAATGACAATGATAATGTTGCGAAAGAACTTTCAGTGCCACTTAAACGCGTCAGCGCTTTAAAAATAGGGCTAATGAAACGATTGGGGGTCAATTCGACAGCGCATTTAGTGATTAAAGCTCAGCAATTACTTGCTGCATAAAGTTATATCTCATTATTCTATCGTAATATTATCCATATGGGTATTGCTGCCCTTAAATAGAGATTAAGTTAATTTGTTTTATCAATAATGTGTTTACAGATAAATCCTCCCGAAATGGCAAGGTGTCTTAAATCTTTATCGATAAAACTCTGTAAAATATGTCCCTAAGATTGATTGATAACATATTAAGTATTAAATAATACAGGTATTCAAAAATGAGTAATACTCAAAATAAGTTAGGAAAAGTACGAGCGCCACGCGTTCAAATTACCTACGATATAGAAAATGGGGGTTCTGAGAGTAAGAAAGAGCTGCCTTTAGTATTAGGTGTGGTAGGAGACTTTGCTAAACAAGAAGAGTCGCTGAAAGATCGCCGTTTCCTGCACATTGATAAAGATAACTTCAATGATGTTATGGAGGGCATGGCGCCAAGTATTGAATTGCGGGTTGATAGCACCATTCCGGGTAAAGATGGGCAATTAGCGGTTTCTTTGCAGTTTAATTCGATGGAAGACTTCTCCCCTGAGAATGTCGCCATGCAAGTTGAACCTCTAAAGAATCTGTTGGCTCTTCGCGAGCAATTAACTGAATTGCGTAATCGCACCGCCAGTAATGATGCTTTAAAAGAACAACTGGTTGAGTTGTTGAGTAAACAACAGAATGCCAACCTTATCGTTGACGGTCCGCAAGGGGATGTGAAATGAGTGATATTCAGATCCTGGATGCGGTTTCTCAAACTGAGCAACAACGCGACTACCTTGATCAAATTATTGATGATACCCAGGCTATTCGTCGCGAGGAAGACCGCGGTAAATTAAAACATCAGCTTGATAATTTTCTGACAGATGTTGCTTCTGGCGCCATTATCGTTTCTAACGATTTAGTGGGCAGCATTGAGGCCCGTATTGCTGCTATTGATGCGTTGTTATCTGCGCAGGTGAGCAATATTATCCAGGCTCCTGCTTTTCAGAAAATGGAATCTTCCTGGCGCGGATTACATAAGTTAGTGCAGAGCAGCACCACCGAAAATACCAAGGTTCGTTTGTTTAATTGCACCAAAAAGGAATTGGTACGCGATTTTAAATCAGCCTCTGATTTCGATCAGTCTTCTCTGTTCAAAAATATCTATGAAAGTGAGTACGGTACTTTCGGTGGCGAACCTTTCTCGGCTTTTGTCGGTGATTTTGAATTCGATGCTATGCCAGAAGATGTTCAACTGTTAGAGCAAATTTCTCACGTTGCCGCAGCGGCACATGCGCCATTTTTGACGGCGGCCAGTTCCGGCATGTTTGCCATGAACACATTCGCTGAAATGCCGCGTCCACGCGACTTGGGTAAACTATTTGATACCTCTGATTATACTCGCTGGAAATCGTTCCGCCAAACCGATGATTCGCGTTACGTTGGCCTGACTTTGCCGCGCGTGATTGGCCGTTTACCCTACGGGGCGAAAACTGTCCCTATTGAGATGTTCAATTTTGAAGAGAACATTGATGAAGATAAGGGCGGTGACAGCTATCTATGGGTGAATGCAGCTTATGAATTGGCAGGCCGAATAGTTGAAGCTTTTGAAGAGCACGGCTGGAGTGCAGCGATCCGTGGTGTAGAAGGGGGTGGCTTAGTGAAAGCACTACCGACCTATAACTATGTTTCGCAAACGGGCGAGAAAGTGATGCAGTGCCCAACCGAAGTGGCAATTTCAGATCGCCGCGAAAAGGAACTTGCAGACCTTGGTTTTATCCCATTGGTTTATTGTAAGGGCACTGACTATGCTGCTTTTTTTGCCGTTCAATCAGCCAATAAACCGCGTAAGTATGAATCAGAGCTGGCAAATGCTAACGCAAGGCTTTCCAGCCAGTTGCAATATATTCTGACCACATCGCGTTTTGCGCATTATCTGAAAGTTATTGTGCGCGATAAGGTCGGCAGTTTTATGTCTAAGTCAGACTGCCAACATTTTCTACAGAATTGGATTAATCAGTATGTGGTTGGGTCAGACGATGCCGGTCCTATTATTAAGGCGAGTCATCCACTGCGTGATGCAACCATTGAAGTTGTCGATGTGCCAGGTGCGCCCGGGCATTATCGTGCCGTTGCTTATTTAAAACCCCATTTTCAGTTGGAAGGTCTTAGTATGTCACTACGTCTTGTTGCTGAACTCCCTGCATCCACGGGTGCATAATCATTAAACTTGTAAGAGAAATTATTTATGGCTGAAGTTCAAACGTTATTTATTAAATTCACCGATATTAAAGGCACCGCTAATGTTAAAGGGTATACAGATTATATTCCTATTGATAATTTAAATTTTGAGACACATGCCAGTGTTAAACCTGACTCTTCAGGCGCATTAGCAAGCGGTGGTGTTCAAATTTCTGCTATCCGTTTCCAGAAAACGGACGATTTTAATTCCGATGAGATTCTGAGTTCGAAAATGCTCAGTGCTGAGTCTTTCAAGGAAGTTGTTATTGTCAAGGTGACAACGAATAAAGGGAAAACAGTAGAAAATAGGAAAGTGACTCTGACCGATGCTTGCGTTGTGATGGCTGAAACTAACCTGTTAAATGACGGTGCTGCTGTCAACACTTATATGCTTGTTGCTTCATCGTTTAAACGTGAGTCACAAGCCGTTGCGAAAGATGGCCAGGCTCAGAAAGTCGGGCCTAAAGGTTTCAACTTTGTAACTGCAGAAGCTCAGTAAGTTCATAATGATGACAGCGTGGCAACACGCTGTCATTTAGAGATAATTAAATATGAACTCATTATTAAGCAGTCTTTCAGATAATAACGTGAGTGATAGCCAGCAGTCAGAATCAATAATGGGAGATAAAAATAGCATACTTTCTGCAGAGATTATGATGATTTTATCTACCAGACCTTGTGAGAGTAATATTTCTGATATTCCATGGGTTAATACATCAATCTTAAATTATGGTGTCAGTGATATATTTGGACATGATATTCCTAAAATAGAAATTGCCGCTATTTTAGCTGCACGCATCAAGATGGCATTGATTCGTTTTGAACCCCGGTTACATGATATCCAGGTTGCAGCTGAAAATAAAAATGGGTCGTTCTATTATTTCATTATACAAGCAAATTCTGTTGATGGGCCGGTGTGTTATCGGATTATGTGGGACGATGTAATAAGTCGTTTTTCTTTATTGGAGTAGAGAGTGTAATTATGTTAGCGACCAAACTGCTGGCTTATTATCAGCGAGAACTCTCCACTTTAAAAAAATACGGCAAAGCATTTGCACTCCAGTTCCCTAAGGTTGCACACCGGCTGGGTCTGTCTGAAGGTTCTTCAGAAGATCCGCATATTGAGCGCTTAATTGAATCTTTTTCACTGATCTCAGCCCAAATTCAGTTGCGGCTGGATGAAGATATGCCAGAGACGACCGATGCCTTGCTAACCGTGATGGCTCCACAGTTCGCCAGACCTTTTCCCTCGGTGTGTATTGTGCAGATGGAGCCTGATGTCAAAGTCGGGGCCTTAACTGAAAGCAATGTTATTGCGGCCAAAACCGCGCTGTACAGCAAAACGGATAGCGGGCGCACCTGTAAATTTCGCACCTCGTATCCGGTGAATTTGTTACCGGTAAACCTGAATCATGCCGGTTTGCAGCTTGATGAAGAAGAGATGATATGGCGTTTGACGCTGCAACTGCAGGTCTGGCCCGGAGCCATATTCAGTGGGGAGTCAGTCCGGTTATTCCTCAATGGTTCGAATGCCATGGTCAATATTATTTATACTTTGTTGTGCAGTGAAGTGATGTCTTTTTCATTGCTTCATCAACAGCAATCTTATGACTTATCACCACAAGGCATACGAGCGGTTGGCTTTGCAGAAAATGAAAATTTGTTGGCAACAGATTCACGGGTGTCGCCAATACACTCTTTATTGTTGGATTATTTTCTTTTTCCACAAAAGTTTCATTTTATTGACTTACTTTTGCCGCCCGGTTTTGCGGCTAATAGCCAAAGCAAACTGACTTTTGTGATTAAGTTTAATCGCGGTAGCACCGCGCGTCAGTTGGAGACCATGGCGGCATCTGTTGATGAAAGCCTCTTTAAGCTGCATTGCACACCGGCCATCAATTTATTTGAGCAAAGAGCTGAGCCCATTGCTCCGCTGCATCAAATAGCGGAATACCCGGTGGTGCCCGATATTCGCCATCAGGACTCTATCGAGGTGTGGTCTATTGATCGGGTTCAGGCCTTATGTAAACAGGGTAATGACACCCAGAGCCGCACGATTTATCCCCTGTTTGGGCTAGACCATTCAGGGCTTAGTACTGAGAACAATATTTTTTGGCAGGCGATGCGACGGGAATCTATCCATGATGGTGCTATCACTTCGGCTCTGTTTATCGCCTTTTCGGATCGCAGTGAGCAACCGCTGTTGCCTGAGAGCGATATTATTAGCCTACAGCTGACTTGTACCAATGGTGACCTGCCCTCCACCTTGCTCAATGGCAATCCTGGCGGTGATTTTGAGTCAGAGAACCCACTGGCGGGGGTCAAAATTAATGCGTTAACCCGCCCCACCCGAGTGGTGAACGCCGCAACAAAACAGGGTGCTCGTTGGCGGTTAATTTCACAAATGTCTCTCAATCACATGCTGTTCAGTGGCCCGGAGGGGACGCGTGTCCTGAAAGAGACACTGGCTTTGTATAACATCACCGAAAAGCCCTCGGTTCAGCGATTAATTAACCTTATTCAGCAGGTGGAATCGCGCCCGGTGACGGCGCGATTAGTGAAGAATGACCCGCACTCGCTGGCGCGTGGTGTTGAAATAACCATCACTTTTTCGCGCGATGCAGAGCAAGAAGTTGAGTACTTTTTACTGTGCCGCTTTATCGATGGCCTGTTGGCGCTGTATGCACCGGTCAATAGCTTTTCCCGCGTCATCACTTGTATTGATTCCGTTGAGGGCAGCACTCGTGACTGGCCAGTGAGTGCGGGCAGGTTGTCGTGGATCTAAGCAAGGCACTCAGTAAACATAACTTTTTCCAGCAAGTGCGCGCCATGTTGGGGCAACTGAAAAAGTCGGGCAGCATCAAGCCCAGGCAGTTGCTTGAGGATCAGCTCTATTTTGTGTCGCCATTGTCCCTTGAGGCACAACGAGGTGAGGTTGGCCCGATTAAGCCGTTGGCTGGCAATCGTTGGCAGGTGCAGGTCTCTTCCCACGGTTTGACCGGGGCGATGGGGGCATTACCGACAACTTATACCGAATGGTTGATCGAGCGCTATTACCGCTATGGCGATACAGCGGCGAAAGCCTTTTTTGATATTTTTAATCATCGTCTGCAATGTTTACGTTATTTGGCTTGGCAGAAATATCACTTTTATGCCCAGGCCGAGTTTGACGCCGCTATGCCGCTGAGTACCGCCATTCGTGGACTATCGGGGTTTAGTGAAGGGGAACCCTCACTGCAAAAAGAGCGGGTTGCCACTCTTTTTGCCCATTCGGTGCGCTCGATGGTTAATCTGGAGACCTGGCTGAAAACGCTGTATGGCGTGCCGGTGAAAATAACGCCGTTTACCGGAGGATGGCGCAAGATGGCACCTTCGTTTTGCTCACGCCTCGGAGGTCATGGCCAAACACTGGGGGAAGCCCCGATGATCGGCAGCGTTTATTGGGATCGGCAGTCGCATTTTACGGTCACGCTCGGCCCGATTCCGATGCCAACTGCCTGCCTGTTCTTGCCTGAAGGGCCGAGTTACGACTCGCTTTTGCAGCATATTCAGGAGTTTGTTGGCGCGGGTCTGGATTTTGATATTGATCTGCTGATTCAACATGCGGGAACCCCCCGTACTTTGCTGGGCACGGGTAGATTGGGCCTGGATATCAGTCTGGGTAATTCTGCCGAGTTGGGCAAACACAAAATTAGGTTACCCGCACGGCGGGAAGGAAGATAAAGCAATGGCATTATTCGGGCAGGAAAACAGACTGATAAGCTTTGTGGGTGACGCGGCTGACAAGTTTATATTGCGAGAAATCGAGGGAGAGGAGGGGCTTTCTGCTCCTTACTGTTACCAACTGCGTTTTCACTCAGAGTTGAGTGGCGACAAGATGACCGGTTTTTTAGGCAAGGAGCTGGCGTGTAAGATAGGCCAGGAGAAAGAGAGCCGCTATATCCATGGCGTATTAACGCATATCCGTAGCACCGGGGACGGTAACTATATCGGTACGCTGGAGCCACGCATGGCATTGTTGCAGCTCAGTCATAATCTGGCGGTATTCCAGAATATTACCGTACCTGATCTGGTCTGTAAGCTATTACGCCAGCACCAGATAAATAATATCGAACTTCGCCTGAGTGGTAACTATAAGCCGCGTGAATATTGTATCCAGTACCGTGAGTCTGATTTCAACTTTATCAACCGCTTACTCGAGCAGGAAGGTATTTACTACTTCTTTAAGCATCAGCAGGGTCAGCATACCTTAGTGCTGGTTGATCATGCCGCCGGTCACCCGAGCGCGAAAACCGCTAAATTAAAGTTTGGGCTTCAGGCATTGGATGGGGCAGAGATAACAGAGTGGTCTTCCCATTCTGCTGTTGTTGCCTCATCGGTGTTGTTGAAAGGTTTTAGTGTGGCACAGGCGGACAAGGTTGAAGGTGAATCGCCAACCCGCGATAAGCTGCACAGCATTGCTGGCCTCCATTACGTTGATACCCATGGTGATGAAAAGCATGATCAGTTGTCATCGGGCGCTCGCTTGAAAATGGAACAGATGGAAGCGGAAATGCAACAGTTTGACGCCAGAGTCAGTGCTTATTGGCTCAGTTGCGGCGAGAAGTTTGCTCTGGATGACCACCCTGTCTTCAACGGTGACTATCGTATCAAATCGATCAGACTGAAAGCCGCCAGCAATATTGTTAACGACCGGCCCGACTTTAGCTGTGAGATAACCACGTTTAAAGACAGCACCGTCTGGCGACCTGCCGCGAAAACAGCCATCCCCCAAGTGCCGGGTATTTTAACCGCCGTTGTGGTTGGCCCGGCATCTGAAGAGATCCACACCGACAAACTGGGACGTATCAAGATCCAGTTCCCGTGGGATAACGAAAATAAACATGATGACGGGAGTTCGTGCTGGATTCGGGTAGCACAAGCTTGGGCCGCTAGCCAATCCGGCGCCGTATTCTTGCCACGGGTCGGTAACGAAGTGTTGGTGAGCTTTATCAACGGTAATCCTGATCTTCCGGTGGTGATTGGCAGTGTTTATAACGGCAAAAATATCCCACCGTTGAGCTTACCGGGTGAAAAAAATCATAGCGGTTTTGTTTCGCGCAGCTCATTGAATGGCACTGTTGAAGAGGGGCATGAACTGCGCTTTGACGACAAAAAAGGTGAGGAAAAGCTGCATATTACGTCACAAAAAGATCTCATCGTGCAGATCAAAAATGATGTGAAAACTGAAATAGCCCATCAGGTGACGGAAACTATTGGGGCTGACCGCGCCACCACCATTACCAAGGGAAAAGATAGCCTGACGCTGAAACAGGGCGATCGGAGTCTTGAGCTTGAGCAGGGCAACCACTCGGTTCAGTTGAAGCAAGGCAACCATTCTGTGCAGTTGAAACAGGGTGACAATATCGTGGCACTCGATCAGGGGAATTCCACCACCACCCTTAAGCAGGGAGATTTCTCTACCCAGCTTAAGCAGGGCAACTACAGTCTTGATATCAAAGGGAATCTTAATGAAGCCCTGACCGGTGGCGATCACCAGTTGAAAGTGTCTGGTGGCGGGAGTGTGGTCAAAGCAGATAAGGCCTGTGTTATTGAGTCCACCCAATCTATCGAACTGAAAGTGGGCAGCAGCAAAATCTCTATTTCGCCCGCGGGTATTACTTTGAGTGGTGTCACTATCAAAATTAACGGCAGTGGCACGGCAGAGTTGAAAGGGGCAATGGTGACGGTGCAAGGCAGCGGCATGACCCAAATCAAAGGCGGCGTGACCATGATTGGTTGAGGAAAATATGATGATTAAGTCGAAATTAATAACACAAGTCGGTCTGGCGACGCTCAGCAATATCCATGACGAACATGAAAATATGCAGGCGCTTCTGTGGACTAACAACTGGGAAGATGCGCTGGCTTATTTGGTGAGTAACCACCCGACAGACCAGCTGATAACATGGATTTTAGCGCAATTGATGGCAGATACTGTTGCTCTGAGTCAGCAAGAAAAACGCTGTGCTCAGGAGATCCTTGAATGGCTAAAAAACCACGATGACGACTGCCGCTGGCGTATTTTCAATCAAGCTGACGAACTGGGTTTTGACAGCCCGATGGGGGCACTTGGGCTGGCACTATTTTGGTCTAAAGGCAGCATGACCCCGGCTGAGTTTGAAGCGGTTTACCCGGAAAAACATTTGGCCCGAGTGATGTTGCATTGTGTACTGATGCTGATGAGCGTCAGATTAGCGGGAGAACAGGCTCCCCTTACCGGTGCCCGAACCTTGGTCAATCACTGGTATGCATCAATAGGAGGCCATTGATGGGACAGCCCGCAGCCCGAGTGGGTGATATGCATGTTTGCCCGATGGTGACACCAGGGATGCCGCCAATCCCCCATGTGGGAGGGCCGATCACCACCCCTGGCACCCCCACGGTGCTGATCGGCGGAGTCCCCGCAGCCACTTTAGGATCGATGGCGGTCTGTGTCGGCCCACCTGATGCCGTTATCATGGGCAGCCCCAAAGTATTGATTGGTGGTAAACCTGCTGCGCGGATGGGCGACAGTTGTGCTCATGGTGGCACCATTGTGGTCGGATGTCCGACCGTGTTGATTGCATAAGTGTAAAGATGATGAAAATTGATTTTGATGCCTTGCTGGCACCGATAAATGACGTGGCTCCCTGTGGCAGCAATATCGAGTATGAACAGGTCTTTGATGATATCCGCAGAGCACGAGAAAGTGACCCGGATTATCTGCCGCAAGGGGAGTGGGCCACCGAATTGCGCGTGGCTGACTGGGCTAAAGTGGTCAAACTCAGCAGCAAGGTATTGTGTGATGAGAGCAAAGACCTACAAGTTGCTTGCTGGTTTATCGAAGGGATAACCCAACAACAAGGCATCTCTGGCCTGCTATCGGGCATGGCATTTTTACAGCAGTTTACCACGCGCTATTGGGATGATTGCTGGCCAGCTCTGGCGGAAGACGGCCACGAGTTCCGCCAGAGTTCGTTGAACCGCCTGGATCGTGAGCTGGCGTTGCTGTTGAAAATATACCCGATGTTGGGGCAGCAGGAGAGTTCACTGGACTATTGGCAGAAAGTGGTCGCGCGCGAGCATCAAGGTGCGCCTAAGAAGGATGATGAAACCCCGGTTGACGGTGATGATTTCTCCATGGCGAGTTATAACCGCTGGGCTGCGGCACTCAGTGCCGAAAAATTAATCTCGCTAAAGGATAGCCTGCAAGAGCTTACGGCGACGTTGGTGATGTTTGAACAACAATACAGCCAATTGAACCCCGGCGCCGATGCTACTGCATTGGGTCAGACCCGGCAGGTTATTGTTGAAATGCAAGAATGGGCCCAGCGAATGATAGATCGCCTTGGCCCCATCTATAGCGAAACCACGGCAGAATCACTCGGGGAACAACAAGTTACAAGCTACTCAGACAGTGACATGACTCGCCACGGAATGACTCGGGGCGCGGCTATCAACCAGATTTTGACTATTGCAGATTTTTTCCGCCAGACCGAGCCTTCCAGCCCACTCCCGTTATTACTGGAGCGCGCAGCACGTTGGGGAGGCATGACCTTGAGCGAATGGTTAGAGGAAATGCTGCAAGATGACAATAGCTTACAAAGTATTAATAACGTATTAAAAGGGCAACAAAGCGAATGAAACTACATGGTGGGATGATTTCTCTGATACTGAGCATCTTCGCGATAAGCGGATGCGCTATGCCAGAGACGTTTTCTCAGGAAGAGGCATTGCAAGCAGTTACAGCTTCGTATGCCGGCGGGGCGATTACCGTTCAGCTACGGGCAGAGCCGAACCTGAATACAGTCAACGGCTTGCCGAACAGCTGTACCGTCTTATTATTGCAGGCGAAAGACAAAGCTTCTCTCAATAAAATTCTGAGCAATCCCGCAGCGCTGAAAGGGCTATTTGCGGGGGTTGGGGCTGAAGGTGCTTTACTGCAAGTGGATCGCTACACCATGATGCCGGGGCAGGACAGTACATTACATATTAATCGTGCACAGAACACCCGCAGTGTCGCGCTGGTTGCCGGGTATTACCCCTATCCGATGAAGCAACATCGGGTTCTGGTTGATATTCCAGTCAAAAGTGCCAAAAGTGGCTGGTGGAAACCCGAGTGGTGGGCAGGTTTAGGGCCATTGAACATGGCGGTGACCATGGGCAGTGACCGTATTTCTCGCCTTGAGGACGCGCCAAAAGAGGGGAAATCGACGGTGGTCAGCGCCACCACGGATTATGCGGCAGAAGATGAAGCTGAAGCAGACGCTGAAGAAGGGGAAAAGTCATAATGTACCCGGAACAACAGCAAATCTACTGGCACTCTGGATTGTATTTGCAACCACAGCATTTTCAGTCACTTGACCTGCATAACGAATGGCAACATGCCCAGATTCGCCGTTCTGCTCAACCTTATAATCAGGGGATGGTCGAGCTTAAAGTCAATAAAGCCGCATTGCAGGATTTTGTGGTGAGCATCGACAGTGTTGACTGCATTATGCCGGGCGGGGCTTACCTGTCATATCCGGGTAATTGTCAGCTTGAAAAGCGTCATTTTCGTGATGCCTGGAAACAACGCGACCAGCCTTTTACGCTGTGGCTGGCGCTACGCCGTTTTGACCCACAACACAATAATGTCACGCTATTAAAGAAAGAGCATGAGCGGGCAGGAACTCGCTGGGTTAATACCAATGACGATCCGGTGATGAAAGATATTTATGATCAAGCACCAGAAGCGACGGTGGCCCGGCTGTGTTACAACGTGCGTATTTTAACCGCAGAAGAGATGCTGGAAGCCGTCGATTGCGAGTGTATTCCATTGATGAGACTGCGTTATGAAAATGACAGGGTGATATTTGATCCCGATTTTTCTGCGCCCGCAGTCACCTTGCATGGATCAGCGACGCTCTATGAACTGATTGAAACTATTTATTACGATGTCAGCGCCAGAGCAAAAAAACTGGAAGAGTATAAGCGCTCTGAGCGGTTGGTGAGCGGCAGTGATCGTGGCGATCGGATCACGCAATTGTTGGCGATGCGCACCTTAAATCACGCACTGCCATTATTAAAAAATATGCTTCAGGCGCGGCAGGTTCACCCGTGGCAAATCTATTGTTTATTGTCACAGTTAATTGGGGAACTCTCTTCTTTCAATGAGGGGTGTTCATTCTCGGGGGAGTGGCGTACCGGTAATGATAACTTGCAGCCTTACGACCACGATCAGTTGAATAGCTGCTTCGACAGTGCGCGTAAGACATTAGTCCGATTACTGAATAATTTGGTACTGGAAGATAACGTCTATATCACCATGGAAAAAGATACCCACGGTGTGTATACCAGTCATTTTGACTCTGAGCAGTTACAGAACGCGGAAAAAATACTGTTATTGTTACGTTCTTCAGCCATCCCGATAAAGAATACCGGTGGTATTAAGCTGGCTTCAACCCAAGCGATTAATCTGTTGATCCAGCATGCCTTACCGGGTGCGCCGGTCACCTTGTGCCCACAGGCGCCGCGAGGGGTACCAAACCGTAGCGATTCATCTTATTTTATCGTCGATCGTCAGAGTGAATTATGGGCCGCGGCTGAACAAGATAAAAGTATCTCATTTTATTGGTCAGATATGCCGGAGGATCTTCAAGTTCAACTTATATTTGTGGTGCCCACATGATGAGCATCGTGAATTGTTATATGCCCGTTTTCCGGTTTATAACTTCTTTTATTCTTGAACCGCAGGAACATGCTGATTATTCGTGTTTCAGAAATAAATGTATTCAATTATTACAACAAGCGCGTTTGGCCGCCGAATTACATCATTCACCGCAAGACTGTGAGGATGCTAATTTTGCGGTGGTCATCTGGTTAGATGAGCAAGTGTTATGTTCTGAACCCGAGTGGGTTAAACAGTGGCGAGCGGTATTATTACAAAGTCATTATTTTGATTTATCGACTGGGGGGGGAGAGTTTTTCTCCCGTCTTGATTCTATTGATAAAAATAACACTCAATTAAGAGTGGTCTATTTATTCTGCTTATTAATGGGATTTCATGGCAAATATACTCAGCAGGATGCTGAATTACAGAAACGAATTTCCGATGAACGCCGTTGTTTACCTGAACAGTGGCGTCAGTGGCCGAACAATGCGCCGCTAATTTCAGATCGGTTAAATAGCTATGGGGAGATAAAACCCGCACGAAAGAAATTTCGTCATAGGAAATGGCTTATATTATCAATGGTAATAGCGGTTTATCTCATAATGCTTATCGCAGGATTAGGTTCAATCTAATAGGTTTATAGAATGTTTAAAAAATTGATTGCCTTCACTGTGTGGGCCTTTTTGTTGTGCATATTGCTTATTGTTTGCTTAGTCATTGCGACGGTTATTGAATGGTCGTTAATCAGTGGCTTTATTCTGTGGCTAGTATTGATAATCGCCATTATCGGCATTCGACTGGCCTGGGTCGGTATTGCCGGATTATCAAAAGCGAAGTTCTTCGGCAAATTAACCGCGCGTTTTAAATTATCGCGTATGGAACATGTTTTGTCTGAGCACTGGAAAACCGGTGCCAAAGTGATTAAGCGCATTCGCAATGGTAAACAACTCTTGCCATGGTTTGTCCTCACCGGCCAGCGTTGTGGTAAAACCACGTTAATGGCCAGTACTGGTCTGCCCTTGTTCTCTAATGAACCCGAAAGTGGTGTGGTGGTTCCTACCCGAACATTGCGCTGGTGGTTCTTCCGCTCGGTAGGTTTTCTCGACCTGTCCAGCCAATTTTTGAGTAAAAGCCCGGCATTTGAGCGTGCCTGGCTGCGGCTGGTGAGCTGGTGTCGGCGTTTGCCTGTGCCGGCGGGCATTGTGGTGTGTGTTTCCGCCGCTGACCTGCAACAGAAGAGTATGGCTGAGCTGAGCTTGAGTGCCCGCCATATTCGTACGCAAATTGAGCCACTGATTAAAAAAGTGAAACGTCGTTTGCCGGTGTATGTGGTGATTACCTGCTGCGACCAGTTGCCCGGTTTCACCCTATGGTCTGATAAGTTATCGCCGGCACAGCGCCAGCAAGCACTGGGCTATCACTGGCTACAATCCCCGGTGGTTGATGGCAAAGATCCGGCGTTCCTTAATCCGTTATTCAGCACGGTTAAAGCAGGGTTGGACAATGTGCGTATCAGTATGTTTACTGGCCTTCCTCCTGATGAAGATACGCTGCAATTGCTCGATTTTCCTGAGCAAATTAGCCAGTTGCAACCGGCTTTGCAAAGCTATTTGGCGGCCCTGTGTGAGCCAGATGCGTATTTTGAATCTGGAGCCTTAGGCGGGGTTTGGTTCACGGCCACGGTGCCCGTTAACCAAAACAGTGCCATGCGTCAGGCCGTTTTTTTACATGATTTACTGGTGCGTCAATTGCCGGAACTCAGCAGATTACGTCAGGTTGATGCTATCGGTTTTCTGCGCCGTTTCTTACAGCAATGGGGCGTGGTAATGGCGGCCTCAGTGACGCTGGCGCTACTGCTCTTTTATGGGATGCGCACTCACTCGTTGACGGCGGGGGATTTCACTGCCTTGACGGTGGCTCAACAGGTTAAAAAACTAGAACAGATTGAAAGTGGGCAGCAACAGCCGCTGCAATACTGGCCTTTTATCCCGGCAGTTAATTATCGCCATTCTCAGCTTGAGCAGCGGGTGTTACGTGCTGCGCCCACTCCGGTGGTGAATGCGCATGTTATTGCCGAGCGCTATGAGCAACGTTTCAATCAAGCCACTCCTCAGCAGCAACGTGGCTATATTCTTGATTTAGCGCAAAGCATCATGACGAAGCAGGCAATGTTGGAATATAAACCCATAGCCGAGCTGCATGAATTGCCACCGATACCGACCGCCCTGAGCCAAGTGGGTAACACCACCCCAGTTCAACAATTACATAACAGTATGGCGCCCAATAAAGTCTACGGGCGTGGGCAAATACCGCGGCTATTGGGTAAGACATCAGAGCTGTCGGTATTATCACCTCAACACGATATCGTGCTACAACGCGCCTTACTGCAACAAACGGGCGGTGTGGAACATGTGCAAACCTTGCGCCAGTTACTCGCGAAGCTGGTGAACAGTGATAGCCAATGGCAATGGTTATTAGCGGCTGATCCTGAATTGCTACCGGTGAAACTGATTGATTTTTTACCCGCTAGCGATAGCCAGCAGCAGTTGGCTGGGCAATGGACCCAACCGGGAACGGTGCAAATTAGCCACTGGCTTACCAAGGTACGTCAAGCTGCCGGTGAAGACATAAAACTGACCGCGCTGGATAATTTTGAGCGCCAGTGGGGCACATTACGCCAGGATCAATGGATGAAATTACTGCTGGCGATGAGCCAGCAGCAGGCACCGGTGCTGGATGCAGAACAATGGCAAGATACGCTGATCGGCATTGAGCAGGGTAACAGCCCGTCGATGAAGTTTTCCCGCTATATCGTGCAGCAACTGGCGGATATTCCTAATAGTGCAGCGGCACCCTGGTTGCGTGAACTGCGCCAACTTAATCTGCTACAAAAAACCAATGAGCTGGCCCCGCTGATGCAAAATAAAGATCGCATTGAGCAGGCTATCAGCCAAAAAATAGCCAGTAAACTTAAGTTGGATCAACAGACGCTGGCCGCACCACTGAAAGATTCCAATATAAATGCATGGAATGAATGGCAAACCAGCCTGCGCACTGCGGTTGCTGAGGCGGTCGCCACCCCGGAAAACAGTGACAATCTGACGCGGGGTTTATTTCGCAGCGAAGAGGGGGGCGAGGGAAGCAGTAACCCATTGCAAAAACTCAGTGGCCGCTTTGCCGCGCTGCGTAAAAGCATTAATCCCGCAAAAGATGATGTTGCGGTTAATGCGGTGTGGTCTTTGTATATGAATGATGCGCGTCTGTTAACGGCTCATGCTATGCAGCGTTCCAGTTGCTGGATACAACAGCAATGGCAAAGTCGTGTGCTGTGGCCGATGGAAAAAAACGCCGCGCAATTGGATTATCAGGATCAACAGGATATGACCTGGCAATATTTGTCAGATTTCATTCGCGGGCCAGCAAAAAGTGTATTGGTGGTGGGCAATAATGGCCCGGCGGCAGGAGAGTTTGAAGGCCAGTCTCTGAGCCTGACACCGGAATTCATGCGTCTTGTTAATCATGTCCTGCGCCCTGACGATGTTCTGTCGATGCCCGAACGCGCGAATACCCGTAGCGAAGATAAATTGGCAAAGTTGCAGGACGCACAAGCAAAACTCGAGGCGGAATTGGCGGCCATTGAAGAACAACCGGTTGAGTTGACGCTGACCAGCCTGCCTGCCACGGTGCCGGGTGGGGCACGCCTGATGCCAACCGGTAGCCAATTAACGCTGTTCTGTGATGCTCAGCGTTGGGATCTGAAGAGCATGAATTTCAGTGAGCAGATGCTATTCCAGTGGCAGCCAGGCCATTGTAACCGTGTGACACAAAAGATTAACTTCCCCGGTTTTGACCTGTCATTCGACTATCTCGGTGATAACGCCTGGCCTGATTTCGTGCGGGATATCGCCGAAGGGAAAGTCTCTTTTAGCGCGGAAGATTTCCCGGAACACAGTGCCACCCTGGCCTCATTGGGGATCAAAGAAATTCTGGTGCGTTATCAGTTTGATAAGCAAAACACCGTACAGGCCACCTGGTTACGCTGGCAGGCCGCCGCTGATGCTCTCAGTGAAAATGCAGTGGCTCAGCAGAACACCATGGATAAGAAAACCGAACAAACATTACCGTCTGCATTGCATGGCAATATTTCACAATTGCCAGCAAAAATTGCGGACTGTCGTTAAGAATCATTCATTGTATAAAATTCAATAGACTAAATAGGAAAAACTGTGGGTAGTTATCTCAAAAAAATTGTTGCTAATCTCGATGTTGAAGCACGCAAATGTCTGGATGCAGCCATCAGTCTGGCAGTTAGCCGGACACACCATGAAGTGGAAACTGAGCATCTGTTAATGGCGCTGATGATTGCCCATACGGGGCTGGTAGAAAAACTGGGGCTGAATACCGGGCTGCGAGGCGATGATTTACTTGACGCGCTGACGACCAGTTTGAACACATTGCGCAGCGGCAATTCGCGCCCTCCTGTTCTGTCTGAATCTCTGGTCGAACATTTAGAGCGTTCCTGGCTGCATGCCAGTGTGAATTGGCAGCAAAACCATTTGCCGGTGCAGGCCTTTCTTGGCTGCTTGCTGAATGATTCATCCGGCAATCAGGTTCGTTTTTCATCAATGCTAAGTCAGGCGCTGAGTTGTGATGGTGAACTGGCGGATAAATTGTTGTTGCAGGAATGTGCTGCGACAGTCGACCGTCAGCCGATGAACAGCGGCGACAGTGACGATTCCGCGTTAGCGAAATATACCCGTAACCTGACCGAACAGGCGCGGCAGAATGCGCTCGATCCGGCGCTGGGCCGCGAAGCTGAAATCCGCCAGATAATTGATGTTTTGTTGCGTCGCCGCCAGAACAACCCGGTATTAACCGGCGAACCTGGCGTGGGCAAAACGGCCGTGGTTGAGGGATTAGCCCAACGCATTGTGGAAGGCAGTGTGCCCGAGACGCTAAAGAATATGGAAATTCTTTCACTGGATATGGGCTTGCTACAGGCCGGTGCCAGTGTAAAAGGCGAGTTTGAGAACCGGCTGCAAACGCTATTACGCGAAGTGAAAGCCTATTCTTCACCGGTGATATTATTTATTGATGAAGCTCATACGCTCATTGGTGCCGGCGGGCAGGCTGGGCAAAATGATGCCGCTAACCTGCTCAAGCCTGCTTTGGCGCGCGGAGAAATACGTGTACTGGCGGCCACCACTTGGGCTGAGTATAAAAAGTATTTTGAAAAAGATGCCGCACTGGCCCGCCGTTTCCAGGTGATCAAAATTGCCGAACCTGATGTAGAAGCGGCGACCGCGATGTTGCGCTCCATGAAGTCGGCCATGAGCCTGCATCATGGGGTCACTATTCTTGAAAGTGCGCTGCTCGCCGCTGTCACGCTTTCCAGCCGCTATATATCAGGCCGACAGTTGCCGGACAAATCCATTAGTTTGCTTGATACCGCCTGCGCCCGTGTTGCTGTATCACAGTGTCATGAACCGAAAGAGATTGAAGATCTTAATGCGCTACTGAGTAACATTACTGTTGAGCGTGATAGCTTGCATCAGGAAGGCGGTAATGACGCTCGTTTACACTGGTTAGCTCAGCGGGAAGGTGAGATCCAGCAAGATCTTGACAAACTTATCCCCGAGTGGCAGCGGCAGCGTGATTTGGTGGCTCGCATCAAAGCGAGTCAGGATATGCAGGAAGTGGCGGCCCTCAGGGCTGAGTTATCACAATTACATCAGGAGCAACCTCTGGTTTTCGACTGTGTTGATGAGGCTTGTGTTGCTGATGTGATTGCGGGCTGGACCGGTATTCCATTAGGGCGAATGATGGAAAAGGATCAGAATCAACTGAGTGAATTGTTGACGCGGCTGGAGGCCCGGGTTATTGGCCAATCCTATGCATTGGAGGCTATCGTTCAGCAAGTTCGTATTGGGCGTGCCAATCTTAATGACCCTGCCAAACCACTGGGCGTCTTTATGTTGGCGGGGCCATCCGGAGTCGGGAAGACTGAAACCGCGTTGGCGCTTTCTGATCTGTTGTATGGCGGTGAGCAGAACCTGATCACGATCAATATGTCGGAATATCAGGAAGCACATTCGGTCTCCGGGCTAAAAGGTTCTCCACCGGGCTATGTGGGTTATGGCCAGGGGGGCGTATTAACCGAGGCGGTACGCCGCCGGCCTTATAGCGTGGTGTTGCTGGATGAGGTTGAGAAAGCCCATCCCGATGTCATGGAACTGTTTTATCAGGTATTTGATAAAGGCGTGATGGAAGATGCTGAAGGGCAGTTAATTAATTTCCGCAACACGTTGATTATCCTCACCAGTAATCTGGCCAGTGATCGCATTATGTCTGCTTGCAGCGCAGGTGAAATCGCCCATGACGGTTTGGTTGAGTTAATTCGTCCCGAATTTGATCGCCACTTCCGCCCGGCATTTATGGGGCGTTTACGGTTGATTCCTTATTTACCGGTCGTTGCCGACACCTTGGCCAGTATTATTCAACTGAAGCTAAATAAAATCTGTGAACGTTTCCGCCGTGCGGCGGGGTATGAGTCGCAACTGACATACAATGATAAAGTGGTCAAATTCTTTGCCAGCCGTTGCCGGGTTGAACAAAGCGGTGCGCGTGAGATTGATTCGGTACTGAACCGAGAGCTACTGCCGTTATTGACCGAGCGTTTATTAAGTGCAGAAGACCAACAAGCCATGGTTTTATTGCTAAACGTCAGCAAAGATAAATTAACCATCAGTAAGAAACGTAGTTAAAGCTGTTTGCTAGACTCCCACCTTATTAAGTTATCCATTTGGTTATGGTGGGAGTGTTTTACCTGCATAATATTATCGATAGACAGTCTATTAGCTCTATTTTTGATAAAAAAGAAGGAATATTAATGTCTGGATATATTTACTTACCTATACCTACACAAGAAATGCATGACTTTTGTGATTTTTGGACCCTTGGGCAAAAGGAGAAAGGAAAGACACCTTATAGAATATTAGAAAACAAACATAGCGGTGTTGTTAAAAAAGCTTTTCGCTACTTTGATGGTGTTCTGAGTAATGTAAATCCCTTCGATAAAGTCTATATTCTTATTCATGGTGATGCTTTCGGTTCTTCTTATATTGGTGCTTCACTAGGAGCCAAAAAAGTAATGGTAAGAGGATCCGAAGAATGGACTGGAGGAACACTTAAAAAATACAGTCCAATTGAACTCGCACAATTGTTAAAAAAAGAAAGCTTACCCCTTAATTTTGTCGATTTGAGACTTTATGCCTGTGGCAGTGGATTGATACCAAAGAAGGAGGGAATTACTGCATCATTCGCACAGAGATTAGCAAATGAATTGCGTAATATAGGTTATATTAATATTAAAGTCACAGGATATTTAGGAACCCTTCAATCTGTCTATTCAATCCGACAATTAAGTCCAGACACCGTTACAGACACAATGCATAAAGGTGTTTATTTAGATTATAGTCTGAAGCCGGCGTCATTAGGGAAAATCATTTTCTAAGGGGCGGTGAATCGGATTTTACGCGTAGCGCTCTCCTCAGGTGCCATAATCAGTATGTCTCCTGAGGATATCTCTAAAAGTGAATGGGCTTTTTTGAGAGGGTACTTAAAAATGACCATCTGAGCGATCACCTTTAATATGCTGGTAGTTACACAGAATTATTCACATGGTCATAATTATTAACTAAATTAAATTATTTTCTTTCTCCCCTTTGTTCTGAATAAAATAATGACCTGGATGTGAATTTCTAATTTGGATGTTTTATTCAAGTAAATTAAGGTTGTATTTTAGTATGGGATTGTTATCGTTATGACTTTCTGAGATAACCTCATCAACTTTCTTCTCCCGTAAGAATTCAAATAATCTAGCAGCTTCAGTTATCAATCAGTCAATATTTCTCCATTTGGAAATGAGGTGATTGTAAGAAGTACTGCGTAATTTGTCGGCATAGACTTGCAGAGTGTTTTGAAACCCTACTGACTGGTTTATAAGTGTTTTTTCTTCTTTGGGGGAAATTAATGCTATCGGTATAGTGTTGCTTTCCTTTTAATTGATTCACACTGTTCGCTATTTCACCCAAGTTAGCTTCCAAGTCTGATATATCTTTCAGATGGACGTTTTTCTTGTTGGTTTCAAATCTAGAACCGCTAGGGCTAAATGCTGCTGATGGAGTAGACTTAAGCATAGGATACTCTCCAGATATATTATGATAGTTATCAATATGAATTAATAATGGAGGTACTTGAAAGTTAACGACCTACCGACTATAGGTGCAGTAATAAATTAATTATGTAGGATTGAATAGGGTTAGGTAAGTATTAAATTTTAAATAACTAAATAACTAAATAACTAAATAACTAAATAACTAAATAACTAAATAACTAAATAACAGAGTTGTTACTTATAAGCTTACGGAGAATATAAATTAGAATGTGAAAAATATTAGTAATCATCCAGCAGTACTGCTATCCATTTTTTATTAATAATTAAATGTTTTATGATCGAATTAGGTGGCGGCCTGAGCGACCCGACCACCTTTAATATGCTGACAGTTACATGCTTACACCTATTCTTCTCTGTCGATGTGGATTCATTCTTTCTCCTTTCCGATGCGGTGCTTCTCCTTTCCCATGCGGTATTAGTCCAAATATATGACTAGCCATCCCGCGTTCATCCTTAACTAATATTGGATTATGACATGGAAGGTCATGCTCTATGGTGAATAGTATAGAATAAAGGTCCGCTAATTTATCACCGCGATGATTGTAGCCAGAGGAGTAGATAGCCTTTATGGATGCCGTTACAACATCATGAAGCCATTGAGCTTCCATTGAAAGTGTCTGATCCCAGCCAGATTTATTTTTTTTCTTTTTTTTCAGTAGTGTAACCAATTGATTTTTATGATTTCGTACGTCTTTTAGGTGAACAAGTTTTTTATCGGTATGTTTAAGATGCTTTGGGCACATTGCTAGTATAGCCTCAGAAGCTTTCTCTTGCCATTGCCTCTGAATATCACTCAGCCATTGTTTATCTTTTTCAGCCTTTAGATAAGCTTCTGCGTACTTCCATTCTGCTTCTTGATATACCGCTTCTGATTGACGGGCTAAATTACTGTTCATTAAAATTCTCCTAAGGTTATTAAGGTTGTCATTATCCCATTATCTCAAATATAGATATCTAAGACTTTCTGTTGATTTATTATGAATTATCTTGTTTTTAATCTGGGTGGTTGAGTGGTTGAGTGGTTGAGTGGTTGATTTTATTTTTTGTAATACCTAAGTATTTGCATTGCTAGGTTTTTAATAATAACAATATATTGTTGATATATCTTAAAGATCTTTTATAATAAGATGGTTATTATTGTTTGCATTTCTAATTTAACTATCATATCAGGTGTTTCCTGGGTTTTAGCAATTCGTGTTTAAAGTCATATAAACTGAGATACTCTATTTCTAAAGATTTGCCTACAGTATCATTATCCATTTTTTATAAATAGAGGGGATTCGCATCCGTGTAAACTCAGTCCCAGATCCCGGTTAAAAAGGCGAAGGTTCGATAAGGTATTGCAGAATAAAAGTTATTTTCTCATTACACGACATATTGGCAAGATAACTGAGTTTGAGGTGAAATAAAGTACTCGGTGAGCATTTTTTCTAATAAAATTTTGGGGTTGAGGAAAGAATATTTTATCTTTATTATCATAACCACCGGCTGTTCCCGGCGGACAATAGCGACTATCATATGCCCTAACGGTTTTGTTTAAGTATGTTGCCAGTACATTGGCGACAGAAACTGCACCACCGAAAGCACTCCAACAACAATAAAGCCGAACTTCATTTATCTCATCTAAATGTATAGGACGATGACCAACGGAGCTACTTAGAACCTGCTGAATTTTTTTTGCCAGTGTTATCGCTGACATATGATTGGCATTGAATGGTGCGCCATGCATAGTTATCTCTAAGGTTTTAAGATAACGGTTATACTCCATGCTGCCATCGGCCCCTACAAAATTGACATCAAAAGAAATATAGTCATTCATTTTTTAATTCCTCTTTTGTTCGGCATTATTTTGTAAAATTAAAACAGAGTAAATATATTTCTATACATGATGTAGGCAATAGATGCAGTTCAAAAAAAACTTAATGCTTTTAAATTTAAATATCTCTGACAGATAATATATATGTTAAGGTAAATTATATCTTTAGGACTAATAGGTGTTTTTATATGATTTATCTTAATTATTAAAATTTATAAATAACTGCTTTATGCTAATGGGAAAACTTCATTTTTGATGTAACCTGGCAAGAAAGTATATAAAGCTATATAGTACATTCAAATATATTTTTATGGTTTTTTGTGCTGGTTTTTATTTGTTTTTTGGTTTTATCACCTGTATTTTGCGAGAAAAAAAGAATATTTTGATGTTGGTGTGTTTGTTGTTTACTATTATAATTAATTGTTGATTAATTTATCACCTATGCAGAACAGAAAACCTTTAAATAAAGGTATATCTGAAGCAAATAAAGTAGAAATGAGAGTAAATGAAGATGAAAACTATTCCCATAGTGTTTGTGCTATGCCTGTTATTAGCTGGCTGCCAAATGGAAAACAGTCAGAGCCATATTAAACCTCATAAGGGTAATGCTCAAAGCAGTGAGATTAAGTCCTCCGCCACTGATGAAGCCAACAGACTAGGGCTTTGCCAACGGCAATTAGAAGCATTGCAAAAAATTGATGCCGCAAAATATGGGGTTTACCAGCAGCGGTTTGATACCTTAATGAATAGTGCAGCGGAGTATGCGGGGGTTCGCACCAACGTTAATGTCGACAGTCAGGATACCCTGGATGCACTTTATCACTATCGGGTTAATTTGTTCTGTTCTGAAATTAATCAGGTGCTGCTGACAGGCCTTGCTGAACGCGGGACAAAATAACAATGAAACGATCCCAGCTTGCGTTGTTAGGTACTCTGTTGCCTTTGCTTTTCCCCATCGCCGCGATTGCGAAAAACGAGCAACCCGGCGTCCCTATGCTTTTGCAATTTGCTGAACGATACCAGCAGCGTGAGCCGGTGCAAAAAGAAAAAGTGCCACCAAAGCAGCAAAAAGTGCGACCACCGGCACCACCGGCTAATAAAAGTGGGCAGCAATCGGCAAAAGAGCTGGCATTAACGCTGGGATTGCAAAAAGCACAGCGGCAGTTGCTACAACAACAGCAAGTCATCGCGGGTTTGCAGCAACAAATGGAGCAGCTCAATAAGGTTAAGCAAGAAAAAGCCGCTAACCCTGAGTTCGATTTCTCCACTGTTAGCCTGATGTTCAGTAAACTGCGCCAGGCGATGGCTATTACCCCGAATGAACAACATGCGAAAACCCTAGTCACCCAGGCACAACAGAAAAACCTACAGACTCAGCAAACTGTCACTCAAATAGCCAAGCAGCGTGCTCAAGAGCAGGCCGAGTTAGCCAAAATGAATCAGCAGGTGACTGATGCTGATAAGCGTTATCAGCAGATCAGCGCTAAACTGCATGAAAAAGAGCAGAATGAGGCGCGGCTGGAAAGTGAAGTGGTACAATTACGTGGCAGAGACAAATTATTTGCTACATCAGAAATACTAAAAAGTGCGACAGCTCGTCAGTCCTATGCTGCGGGAGTGGCGCTGGGTAAAGACATCAACAAAATGGAGCAAGAAAGGTCCGGCTGGGGCGTTGATGTGGATCGACAAGCATTGTTCTCTGGCGTCACTGATGCATTTACTGGCCAATATAAGTTAGCGCCCAAGGAACTGGATAAAGCTTTTAGTGACTCGGAAAATGTCATCGCTACCGCACGTGAAAAGGCGCTGAAATCGGCGCAAAAGACAGATAATGAATTTGTAAGCAATTTTAAGCAGAAGAAAGGTGTGCAACAGTCATCTTCGGGATTCTGGTATTACATTGATTACGTTGGTGATGAAGACATTAAGGGAAATGCGGTTATCGATATCATGGTTAAAGAGAGTCTGACTGATGGAACAGTTATCAATGATATGGAAAGTAATAATAAGGTTGTGTCGCAGCCACTTAATGATTATCCGGCACTATTCCAAGAAGTACTGCGCTTATTGAAAAATCATGGTTCAATCACCCTGGTAGTTCCACCATCGTTGGCTTATGGCGAACAGGGCAATTTACCTGAAATACCCCCCAATGCCACTATGGTTTACGAAGTTCGTATTGCTGATGTGAAAGAGGCTGTGGTGGAGTAATTTTACAAAAGATTAGTAATGCGTCGTTTTATTATTGAATTCGGTGGTCGCCTAAGTGATGACCTTAAATATATAGGGTTGGTCATCACTCCGAATTATTTACCGGGGCTTTTACTGCCATTCTTATCCCATGCTGTTGGCATTGATTGGTGTAGGCACTCTATTCGTCACTAACGTGTCGGGTGCTTGCTCCAATCTTGCTTTGGTACTTTTATCTTTCCATATAAAAAAGGTTTTAGGATGAAAACAGTTATATATCAGTTACCCAATGGTATTTCCCTGACCCTGCGTACTTCTGAAGATCCAGACAACCGGCCTGTTGTGATTTTGTGTCACGGTTTCTGTGGTATTCAGGATATCCTATTACCTGCGTTTGCTGAGTCCTTGACCTCAGCAGGATTTAATACGGTCACATTCGATTATCGCGGTTTTGGCTCCAGCTTGGGTGAGCGTGGCCGTTTGGTTCCAGCGATGCAAATTGAAGATATTCTCAGCGTGGTCGAGTGGATTAAAGCACAGCCAAATATGAGTACTCGCCGCATCGGTTTATGGGGTACTTCATTTGGTGGCTGCCATGTATTTGGCGCAGCAGCAAATAATCCAGATATCGCATGTGTAGTAAGCCAACTCGCTTTTGCTGATGGCGAAGAGGTCGTTACAGGGAAATTGTCGCAGGAAGAAAAACAGTCCTTTATTGCTACATTAGATAAAATGGCAGCAAAGCAACAAACTACGGGCAAAGAAACATTTGTGGGGGTAACTCGAGTACTAAATGATGCAGAGTCGAAAACATTCTTTGAAACAAATAAAACGCTTTATCCCGCTATGGATATTAAAATTCCTTTCCTGACTGTACGAGAAACCCTAGGATATAAACCTAAAGATAATGCGGCGCGCGTTACTTGCCCGGTCTTAGTGGTTGTCGCAGGAGAAGATACGGTAAACCCACCGGAACAAGGCGTTGCCTTGTACAATGCAGTGGGGTCATTACATAAAGCGTTGCATATAGAAGAAGGGGCTAAGCATTATGACATGTACAGTGGTAAACATTTTGACAATATAACCACTATTCAGACTGACTGGTTCAGAAAGCATCTTTAATTACACCCATCTATAGATTATTAATCGTGGCTAGTTTTACTTAGCCACTTTTTTAATCGCTATCGCAGATAGCGTCAAATTTTAGCTTGGTGACTATCAACATCTAAATGCCGGATATTCCAATTGAAGATTGAAATAGACTTGGTGTCAGGATAACTTTCAGATAAATCCAAAAATATCACTCTCTACTCTTAAGTACAGGCATTAATTCTAAGGATATAGTTATTAAAGTTCCTGGGGTATCAGTTCAGTAGTTCATTAGCGTATGAAATGGAAAGCAGGAGAATCGAGTATATCGTGTTTATTATCATCAAGATGTCACTGAAATACTATTGTTTTTTGAATGGATGATGTTATGAATATATGTATTATCGGTATGGTTGATGAGTATTTAAGAATAGGGTTTGAACATATTTTAAAATACTCAATCGGTCAGGTTCTGCACAATGAAAATATAAAAATATATAGAATGTGTAAGCTTGGATGTGATGTTGTATTTATTGACATTGATAATCTAAGTATGTCGGTCGCTATTGCGACACTTAAATCAATAAAACCTGGTGTGATGATATTTATCATTGCAACCCGAGAGTCAACATTTAACCGAGTGAACTTGGCATTAAATTACAAAGGTATTTTCCTCTACAAAAGTGAACAAGTTAATACTTTAAAAAATATTATTAAATCAAAGTTCTCATCCATATTATTGAGCATGGAACAATATGATGAGAGTAATATGAATGTTTCACCCAAAGAGCTCACCCCTTGTCAGAAAATAATCATCAATCTAATTCACAGTGGTCTTACAGCTAAAGATATCTCTGCTATTTTGCATAAAAGTGAGAAAACAATTAGTGGTCATAAGCGTTCGGCGATGAAGAGATTAGGCGTCACTACAAATTATGAACTTCATGAATTAAGACTATTTGAATGCGTTAGTGGCTCTTTTAAAATCAATAGGGTGATATAAACTTACCATCAGTGATGGTTGTTTTTTTGTTTGTATTTACTCTCTGACCTTAATCTTAAAAAATTTTTCAGATAAGGGAGTCGTTTACATGAGAGTCGTAATATTTCAAGGCCAATATGGCATTTTCAAAAAGATGATTCAGATCTTTCAATGCCTGAAATACAAACTTGCCTAGGACTTTATGCTTTATCAGATCAACATGATGTAATGGTCTAATCATTCCAAACACGTTTTCCTCATAATGGAGGTTAGAGGATTTAAAATTAATCACTAAGAGTAGGTAGTGGTTATTCTTTGATGTGTCCTGATTCTAACCTTGATGATAGAGATGTATTTTTGAGATAAATGGAAAGCTTAATAAAGGGCAGTATCTTAACGAGTTATATGTGATGATGAATAGAATTGACATTGCTCATATACGTGGAACAACTATTTCTATATTAAAGGTAGGTAAGGGAATGCATAATGGTAAGAGTCTTTTAGATTTACCTAATGAGATTATATCGGAAATAGTGAAGCGGTTGCCCTTGCAGGATCAGCTTGCTCTAGCCGCAACAAGTAAAGGCATGAATAGTAAAATTTATTCATCTGACTGTTTTTATAATGGATACATAGCTACTAGACGGAGGGTGAGCAAAGAATACTCTTTGTGGTATTCGGTTGATGCGATAAATCTATTTATTAAAAAATATCCTGATCGTTATAGTGAGCATCGGGCTTTGGTCGAGAAACTTAAGGATTTCTACCAATCGGAGCTGCGAGCAAGAGGCGTAACTCTTTTTTATATCCCTAATAATCCTATCTTTGCTCGTGGCCCTTTATCTGTCCAGCCTTATGTATTCAATATGGAAAAAAATTTTGATCTGTGGTGCAAAAATAGAGATTAGTGTTAGTAATGAAATAAAAATGTTATATATTGTATTTCTTGGGCTTTAGTCGTCTGTATTTAAAATGACATAAACGGAGTTACTTTATCTCCGTTTATGAATTGATGTTTTTCTGCAATGCCACTATCCTTTTTGTATAAACATAGAGGGTTTCTACCCGTGTAAGCTTAATCTAATATTCCTATTTAAAAAACGATAGAGCATTATAGGATAAATATTACCTTCTAATTACACGATATATTTACTGAATAACTGATTTTGATAATTAAACTTATTTAAATAATATGGTGACATAAACTCACTATTAGTGAGGGCCGTTTTATTTATATTCACTTACTGATGCTAAAATGGTAGATGTTATCAATTTCTACTAAATAGAGTGGTTTCAGATTTTGGCATTAATAACCATTGAGATTATTTATGGATATATATGATTCAAGCAATCAAAAAGGTGGCGTGATAAGCCGGTCTTCCTGTTACTCTAATAATGCAGAAAGAACCCCAATGGGGGCAACTCCACTGGGAAGACATTATTATTTTTTCAGGTCAACGGGAAGACAGTCCAATCGGTTATTGATAACTGCTCACGGAGAGCAAAGCCTACTGCCGAAATGGTTGTTTTTGCCTAAAGAGTCTATCATTCGTTATTATTCATCCGATAACCATGCCTTATATGATCCTAATTTGGAAGAGGTTGCAGCTCGAAGAGTGGTACCGAGAGAGTCGATCTCAGGTGGCGGGTATATTAGAAACTATAATCTTTCAAAATATGCAAAAGACACATACGAATCTGCACGTTACATTGCGGATCGTTATGGTGTTGATGTATTAACGGTACGCAACAGAAAGGAAAGAGAAATATATCTTGTTGACCTGCATTCTTTGTTCAAGATAATGAGAAACAATAATATTAGTTATAAATTCATTGATGCTATCTATTGTCGCTCAGCATGGTTATCAAACAATGCTATGTCACAAAGTGCGTATCACATCTGAGCATTGCGTATAGATATGTTTACTGGAATGACACAGAATCTCTAACACTCTCAAATTTGCACCACAGGAAAAGCCGCTATCAGTTGAAACTCTAACCGAGGATACAACATCCCTCGCACCATGCAAGGGATGTTAGCTCAGTGATTATCGACGACCCCGCCCCGGATTTCGGTCAATTAGCCCAAAATGGTTGGTGGTTAGTGTCGAAAGACTTTCCCCACTATAGCTCAACTGTGCGCCCGGTTGAACCGGATTCTCCGAGCCGGTTCAACCGCAATCGGTGGTTCATCAATTGGCTATGGTCCGACATTCACGCCTTTGAAATAGAAAGGTTTCATGTCGACGACTTGAGTTGTCACATTGCATCCTAATCCTTCACGTACCGCGTTCACTAACAAACCATTATCTTGATCAATCGTCCAAGTGAAAACACCACCCAATCCTTTACTCAAGGCATAAGCACCTTTGGCTTTGGCCGTGCGCGGGGTGTCCAGCGACATAAACAGGTGGGACTGCGGGCTATACAGATAATCGGCATTCGCTTCTTCATCGGTGTACAACGAGAAGCCATTTTTGCCTGCTTTAGTATTAAGATCTAGATAATTATAAAGAATGTCGAACCATTCAGATGTCCCGGATTCAAAGCTACCGGTTGTGATGCCCTGTTCAGGTTGTGGGACATAGCTACCACTGAGTGGGGATTCGTTATTAATCGTGGCATTGCGACCATTACGGGTATAGCCAGCATAACCGATATTGATATTGCCGGGGTTAACGCCCAAATCAAGCAAATAATTAACGGCTGCATCAACGCTGAAGACCGTTTCGCTGGTGCTATACAGGTTGGTATGGTGGTTTAATTTGGTGGCCCATGGCGTACCAAAGAAATCGTAGGTCATCAGATTGATGCCTTCCACCCCAGCAACAAGCAAGTCAGGGATATGAGCCAGCGCCATCACGACAGGGTCTGCGGAGGTTGCAATACTGATTTTCACATTACCTAGACCAGCGTTAGTCAACGCGGCCTTAAGGTCTTGAACTAATAGTTTGTAATACTGCCAATCATCTGGCCCATGGTTATTGCCATTACCCGGTGCGCCTGGATATTCCCAGTCCAGATCCAGTTCACTAAACATCGGAAAACGCTAGAATAAATCGACGACGCTGACGCAAAAGTTAGCACGTTTTACGGGATCGCGTGATGTGTGATAAAAACCATCACTCATGGTCCAGCCACCGATACTGAATGACAAAATCAAGTTATGCCCTGCACTCAGCGCAGCAGCTTGTTTTTCACGTAATCCCCCCAGTACGCCACGAACTTTGTTCTGATAAAAGTCCCTAGGCATTTGAATATCTTCCCAGCCTTCAAAACCATTATTTCTGGCCGATTGACAGTCGCCCCACGCATCAAGGAAAGTGACATCTCCCAATTTAGAACGCGAAAATTGAGGGGCCGCGGCAGATATTGCCACCGCTTTTTCCCCTTGATCGCCCAAAATACCGGCAAAACCGATAATGATTTTATCGAAGGCCAGAGGATCTAATAGCACCAAATCCACACCGCGCCCACGAGAAGCAGGGGGGCAGTTGATATCATCCAAACGCCCATCATATTGTGACCAATCGGGTATAGTAACCAAATACTTTGGGTTTGCCTGCCGTGGCATAATGATTATAGAGAGGGTTAAGCACCCGTGCAGAGGTATAGCTTAATTTTTGCGTTTCTGTTGCAGGAACAAAACCATCGATAACATAAGAATGGTCGGTCGCTAGATCGGGTTTAGTAATATTAGTCATATTATTTCCTCGTAAAAATGCTTGATAGTGGTTAATGAGTTTAAGGAGGATACTTTTTACGGATTTTACGGAAAAAAAACGGTCTCACGGGCGCGGAGACCGGTGACATAGAAAGTAAAAATAATGTCATAAGACACAACAAACAACCAACCAACACGTAAAAATAATACATCAACAATTCATTATTTGTTTTAACGTTTGCGAAACGGGCGGGTTATGAAAAGATAAAAAAACGCCTTACTGATCACTATATAGTCTTACTTTAAGTAGTATAATTCATACGCAATAATATTAACTAATAGTGTGTAGTGTGAATTACATTAGTGGTTATACATAATGATGTGATTTATATCTTGGATAGATAATTGCAGATAAAATAAATTCAGTCATTGTCTTTTGATTGACATTTAGTGGATTTTAAACTAACTAATATCTTACTTCTGAGAGAGAACTAATAGATTGTTTAGCTATCTCTCTTCAGAATAGGTATGGGATAGGTTTTGGTTGGCAGCAAATTTTACTGCCCATAGTGCTGTTAAAGTGAAAAATTAATAAATTATAATGCTCTTCGGAATGAATATTTAATAATCGCCAGACTCGTAACAAGCAACCCAGCCGCACCAATCAAAACCGCCATAAAAGCCTGATCAAATGCACTTTTTGCCAGATTAATGACGATTTTCGCGTGTTCTTGGCTCAGACTGCGAGCAAGTCGTAGCGCTTCATCAATACTGTCATTTGCCGTATTACCGATGACCAACCCGTCAGGTAATTCAAGAACGTGGCTGTATACTGCTGTCATAACACCACCCAGTAGTGTTACACCAAGCACGCCACCCATTTCCCATGATACGTCTTCAATAGCTGCAACCATCCCTGCTTTTTCTTCCGGAGTATTGAGCATAATTGATGTTGAGGCAGCTGCAATTGAACAGCCAAAACCAAAGCCTATAATAAATAGGCTGATGAGTTGTAAAATACTGCCACTTTCAAATAGTAGATAAAGACTGATAATACCTACTACCATCATCGTAAATCCTCCAAGTATTATTCGACGTTCACCAACACGCGGTATCAGTATTCCAGTCAGAATTGAAGCCAGTATCGATGCGACAGGAATGGGTAATATGTAAAAAGCTGCCATCAGCGGAGTCAGTTCTAGCACTAACTGGAGCCGTTGAGTAAGGGCTAATTCAATACCGATTAATGCAATCATGGAGGTAATTGCTACCCCAACGCCGCAGGTAAATGCGCTATTGCGGAAAAGAGAGAAATCGATCATTGGATGCGCTGAACGTTGTTGACGTCTGGTAAATAAGCAGAGAAATGCTATACCTACTACTGTTGTCGCTACTGCGACAGTAAACGAAGAGTTTATTTTGCTCAGCTCTTTTAGAGCATATATTATGCAGAATAGCCCAGCCATAATCTGTAACGAACCAATAAGATCACAGGGGCGGTGTTTATTTGCGTGACTACGTGGGATAAAATGCAATGCCAGAGGGAAAACCAGCAACACAACCGGAAGGTTAATCAGGAATACGGAGCCCCACCAGAAGTATTCCAGCAAAATGCCACCGACAATCGGGCCAAATGCGGCTGCTGCTGATGCCACTGCTGCCCAGATACCAATCGCCAGAGCACGTTCGCGCTCATCAATAAATACCTGACGGACAATCGCCAATGTTGCAGGCATCATCATGGCTGCACCAATGGCTAGAAAAACCCTGGAAGCGATAAGAAAGTCAGCAGAAGGAGAATATGCTGCACACAGAGAAGCTACTCCAAATACAGGTAACCCGGTCATAAACAGTCTTTTATGGCCAATTCGATCGCTCAGCATGCCCGCTCCGGGTAACAGGCCAGCTACCACAAGGGGATAGGCATTTACTATCCATAATTTTTCTGACGATGTTGCATTCAGCGCCGAGGTGAGTGAGGGCAATGCAGTATATAATACCGTCATATCAATAATAATAAGGAATAGTGTACTGGTGAGAATGGCGAGAATTAACCAGCGGTTATTGAAAAACATAAGTTTGTCTCTAAAGATATATAATCAAAGTTATTAGGGATATATAACCAAATACTGACGAAGTGGATTCTTGCTTAAAGGCGCAAAAGAAATGCATACGGTACTAATAACGGGCGTGTACTCGCTAGTCTAATACCAGTACACTTATAAAAAATGTCAATCGACATTATCTATGATTTGATAATATCAGACTTACTGAGTGCGTTTAGTTAGATTTTTATCATTTCGTTTTTAGTCTAACTCCCTCATATCTATTCCATACTTTGTGATGAGCAGGTATTATTAATCTATCTTATGCTGATGAGAATAATTCGAATATCGGATTGTCATTAAAATATGAGGTGAATTATCCTAAAGTATGCTTTATAAGTTATTAACTGGCTGGTGTGAGATTGCTCGGGTAGTTCGATAATATTTTATAAACTTAGCTAAAATAGAGACAACTATGTTCACTTCTTTTTCTGAAATACTCTGGCTTTAAAAGTTATCCAGACGCCGATTTGTGCGCCAATATTTTCTTTGTCAGTGAGTTCACCATGACAATTATCTTAACATCCACGTAGTTTCGCTGAAATAAAACTAGCTGGGATTAGGAAAACAGGCTTGTCAGTGAGAAGAAACTTATGCGCGAGATAGAGGTAATCTCAATAAGATCTAAGTGATTGAAAGGAGAAAATTCCCGCTAGTTAGTCTCGAAGATTGACTCATGTAGCAATAAACTGTAAATACTCTCATTGGATAGGCGAAAAAAAAACCGAAAAGCGCATTGCACTGTTCGGTTTTTTCGGCCCGTATGTTCAACCCAGGTGTAGCAATTACAGCCTACTTGCACGATGATGATTCGGGTACTTTTTCATGCCCGTTAAGAATCTTACTTCTTAACGTACAGGTTATGAATATGGTGCCCGGACTCGGAATCGAACCAAGGACACGGGGATTTTCAATCCCCGTGTTGAAATAACAACGTAGGATCTATTACTAGCGCTATTACTTGGGGTGTTTACCCAGGTAATAAATATGCATGTAATTTCAATCATTTCCACCAAAGGCGGCGAAGGTAAATCGACCCACGCAGCTAATCTCAGTGGCTTCTGTGCAGATGCTGGTCTCAAGACTCTCTTGATCGACGGTGACTACGCTCAACCGACAGCCTCCAGTTATTATCACCTGCAGTATGAAGCCCCCTACGGCCTGTATGAATTGTTAATGCAGACGGCTGATCTCAATCAACCCAAACAGCTTATTTCCCGCACCAGTATTGCCAACCTTGATCTGATTATCTCTAACGATCCCCACGAACAACTTAAAACAGCCATGATGCACGCGCCCGATGGTCGTTTTCGGCTGCGCAATCTACTGCAGCACCCTCTGTTTACCGACTATGACGTGATTATTATTGATTCACAGGGTGCCCGATCCATCATGCTTGAGCTGGTCATGCTGGCAACGAACCATACGGCGCTCGCCATGATCAAGCCGGTGGTACCTGATGTGCGCGAGTTTTTACGCGGCACTATCCCGCTGATGGAAGGATTATTGCCTTATAAAGACTTTGGTATCGCGTTGCCCCCGGTGAAAATTCTGGTGAATTGCATGGATTACACCGTTCTGGCAAAAAAAACGCTGGCAGCGATAACGCAGATTATTGATGAAGGTACATACAGTTCCACAGGTATCCCGGTCAGTATGCTGGCAACCCAAATCTACGATTTGGACGTTTATAAACTGGGACACAGTTTGTCTCAGCCAGCCCACAGATTGGAGTATGAAACTGACCGTAAAACCCCGCCTGCAGCACAGTCTATATGTGATCTGGCTTGTGAGCTTTTCCCTGAGTGGAAACCCCTGTTTGATGATGTTCTTGCTCGGGAGATCCGCTCATGAATCGAAATCAAATTTGGCGGGCTGTCGCTTATTCGGTTGATACCTATAAGGGACACAATGAGGTTCATGTGTTCGTCGATGCTCCTGATTATGAAACAGCAAAAAAACGGATTTATGAGCGTTTGGCTGATGAATGGGAACTGGCGAGAGGTTTCATAGAGTTTTCCAACCTGTGGAGTGAATCGGAACTTCGTGATATGGCCGTAGGCCCGCAAGCACCAATAGGACTTCCGTTGCTGGAGTCTGGTGCGAGTTACGATCGGGAACCCTTGATCCTGGTCGCTTCTTCCCGACTCCGTGAGGTTCTGGCGTGTGCATTGCGCGAGGTTCAGATTGAGGAGGCTCGCCATGCGTAGCACTGAACAACAACGGGTTCTGCCGCACTCATTGGAAGCCGAGCAGTCTGTCCTGGGTGGCCTAATGCTTGAGAATGACCGTTGGGATGAGATTGCACCGATCCTGACGGCAGACAGCTTTTACTCACGGCCTCATCAGACGATATTTGCAGCCATGCAGGCGTTGCTTGGCCGCAATATGCCCATCGATCTCATCACCTTATCAGAAGAGCTTGAACGTGTTGGGCAGCTTGATACTGTCGGGGGTTTTGCCTATCTGGCTGAACTGTCCAAGAACACCCCAAGCGCCGCCAATATTGTGGCCTATGCAGAATATGTCTCGACCGGTAAGCAGAAACGCCAGCTACTGGCGTTGGGGCATGATCTGGCCGGACAGGCCGAAGATGCCCGTACGGATGTGGCTTCCCTCTTGGAAGAGGCAGAGCAACGTCTCTTTGATATCGCTGGTCTACAGGCGTCCGGTAAGCCGTTTGATCTCATTTCCTCGCTGGAGACCTATCTTGACCGTCTGGAGCTGCGTTGCAGCAGTGAAGACCTGATCACCGGCACTCCAACACCCTTTGAGCAACTCAACGGGATGACCAGTGGATTGCAAGACAGTGACCTGATCCTGTTAGCGGCACGTCCCTCAATGGGCAAAACCGCGCTGGCTCTGAGTTTATGTGAAGGTGCTTTGGGGACTAGGAAAGACAAATCGGTGCAGGTCTACAGTCTGGAAATGCCCATCGACCAGCTTTTATCACGGTTTATTGCCATGCTGGGACGCGTCCCTTTGCAGAATCTCCGCAATGGCAATATGGGCGATGAAGAGTGGGCCAGGGTGGGGGAGGCGAACAAAATTCTCCTTGAATGGAAAGATCGTCTGGTTATTGATGACGACAGCTTAATGACACCGTCAATGCTGCGCTCTCGGGTACGTAAAAATGTGCGTAAATACGGAAAGCCGTCTTTAATCCTGTTGGATTACCTGCAGTTGATGCGTTGCCCTGGTCAGGAGAACCGCACACAGGAAATTGCTGAAATTTCGCGTTCGCTGAAGGCGCTGGCGAAAGAGATCGGTTGCCCTCTCGTCGCCCTTTCACAGCTTAATCGGGCTCTTGAAAACCGGCCAGATAAACGTCCCAATAATGGTGATCTTAGAGATTCCGGGGCATTAGAGCAGGATGCCGACGTGATCATGTTTATCTACCGTGATGAAGTTTACGACGAACACAGCCCGGATAAAGGCATTGCCGAGCTGATTATAGGTAAGCAGCGCAATGGCCCCATTGGCACGGTAAAAGTGAAGTTCCAGCCTGAAATCACCCGATTTGAAGATTTCTCGGGAGGTCGCTATGACTTCTAAAGAGGTGCAGACGTTGGGGGAACAATTGTTGCAACGGGGACGTTCGCCAGCGTCCGGCGCAGTGGCCGTCTTGCCGGTCAGTGAAATGCCGATGGTTCTGACACTGGATCAACTGCGGCCCAACCCCGATAACCCGCGTACCACCCGTAACCCCAAGTATGACGATATCAAGGCGTCGATCCTGGCGCGTGGGCTGGACTCGGTACCAAAAGTCACGAAGAACCCCGACAGCGCCGAAGATGTGTATATCTTCAGTGATGGAGGAAATACACGTTATACGATCCTGGTGGAGCTATGGGAAGAGACCCAAGATGAGCGTTTTCGTCGTATTCAGTGCATTTTCAAGCCGTGGCCGGGGCGGTTGAAGTGTGTCATCGGGCATTTGGCTGAAAATGATGTTCGAGGGGATCTGTCTTTTATTGAAAAATCATTTGGCGTAGCCAAAGCCAGAAGCATTCAGGAAGAGCAGTTAGGACGTGAGGTCAGTCAGAGAGAGCTTGCAGAGCTCTTAAAAACAGAAGGTTACCCGATACATTACTCCAGTATAAGCCGAATGGAGTATGTCATTAAGCAACTGTACCCCTATCTTCCTAGGCTTCTGGAGTCGGGATTGAGTCGCGCTCAAACGGTTCCTCTTATAAATCTTCGCATGTCGGCAGAAAAGTCTTGGGGGGAATTCAGTGTACATACCGATGTGGTTAAACCGTTTAATGAGGTATTTGGTGAGGTTTGTCATTCTTTAGATGATCCAGACCATTACACCCTGGAAACGTTCAAAGATGAGTTGATCGCCGCCTTACTCCAGGCAATGCCCAACTCGGAGATTACGTATGACCGCTGGTTAATCGAACTCGACCCGAAGGAGCAGAATCGCCGGAAACTTTTCGGTGAACCCGCGCCTCTACCACAACATATTATCAATGCAGATAAAGGCACCGAAAAGGCGGGTGTAACCCCCGCTGTTGCACCTGCGTCTTCGCTGGGTGTTCCTTCCTGTGATGATAATCAGATTCAAGAACCCTCCCCGGTCGTACATCGCCAGCAGGATGCAGTTATCTCTTTGCAGGATGTGAGGCCGTCAATGCCTGTTGAGGCCGATCCCGGCGATCAGCACAAGGAAGAGGAACAGCTTGATTTGTATGGCCTGCCAAATGAGTCTCGGGAGTCAATGTTACCGGTGACGTTCTCACACTCAGCCTCTGATGGCGCTGTGCTGCAAGAGCAGCAAAATGATGACCTGCCCCCTGTGCTAGAAAACGCAACCTTAGATTCTTCGGTTTCATTCGCCAATACCGGTTTAGAGCCGGTGACGGATATTTGGCATATTTCCGCCCTGCAGGACGACATTGAGCATTTGCAGGATGCCGCTTTTCGTCTGGCGTTTGAGTTGGCTGAAGTGCTTGAGGCCGAGCAGGAACTCTGTGAAGACAATGCGCCTGGTTCGGCGGGATATCGCCTGCAGGTGAATGCTCATAGTGCATCCCCGATAACGCGATTGCTGGCAGGGTTATCAGGTGATGCTGCAGTTTCACTGTCTGCGACTGAGCTGACCAATATCGTCATCGGTACTGAGCAACCGGCAGACTGGCCGTTGCTGGATGATATTAAGGTAGTGAAGTTTTTACGGTTAATACGCGTGATACGGCGTTTGCGTGAGATCCAACGCCAGTCACAGCAGTATCAGGGTGGGGAGGAATAGGGATGAGTCACTCACATTCACAGCGTCAGGTTCGTCTGGTGAAGTTAATTCGTAAACTGCTGGAATTGGCTAAAAATAACAACAATGCGCATGAGGCCGGGCTGGCCTTATCCCGCGCTCAGGCGTTGATGCAAAAATACGGTATCAGCGAACTGGATGCCGAGTCTTCTTTTGTACGGGAAGATCAGACACAGAAAGCCCCGTCAAATGCCGTGAAAATCCCTCAGTGGATGGACAGGCTGGTCTGGGTCGTTAACCGTGCATTTGGTTGTCGGGCTTACTATAGCTGGCAGCAGGGAAGTGCTGGCAACAGTCACCGCGTCGTGATGTTCTGCGGTTTTGGCGAACGTCCTGCCGTGGCTGCGTATTCCTTTGACGTTCTATCTCGCCAACTGAAAGAGGCAACAACCGCCTACCTTAAGACGCAAAACAAGCGTCTTAAACTGTCAACCCGCCGTGCCCGTGCCGACCAATTTCGTGAAGGGTGGGTTGAGGGTGTTCGCCGTGTCGTCGTTGATTTTGGCCCCTCTCAGCGGGAGAGCCAGAGTATGGCGCATTACCTTGAAGCCTTGGCGTTATCTCAGACCAAACTTCGGGAAGCCAGGGAATGTCGCGGGGCTGATATTGCCCGTGGAACCGGCTTTGTCGCTGGGAAGAATGCCCGGTTGTATCACGGTGTCGATGGTGCAGAGCAAGGCAAATTGACCGGTAGGAGAGGGGGGCAATGAATAAAATCCGTAAAGACAGGTCAGGTATCACGCTGGTTGTGCTTTGTGTTGTGGCGTGGGCGATTGATTTAGGGATACTTTTAGGAGGGAACTACATATGAATCCGCAAACCGGTATGACGACAAATGCCTTGTTGACGCAGGTCTTGATGGAACTGAAATCCGGCAACATTCGGCGTTGTGAGGCAATGGGACTGACGCTGGAGGAGATCCAGGAACTGAATCAACTTACGGTAGAGGATTTACACTACCTGGTGAACTCCTCGGTCTCGATACTGACGTTCCATATCAATCACACCAATCTCAATATGATGTTGGCGCAGGCCCGACAAGAGCAGGTTCGCATACAGCGTATCGATCGTGCATTGGCGCTGGGCGGATCGATAGAAATGATGCAGTGCTATTTTGGACTGACGGCGGCGGAAGTGAGTACCCGTCGTCGCCTTGCCGGAATTCCTACCCGGCAAGGGCGTAATCAGATGCCCGCTGAAGCAGAAGAAATCTCGATCTGGGAGCAGTGGCGAACTGCCAAGATAGACAATCTGGACTCGTTGGAAGCGCTGGAGGTCATGATGCTGATTGCTGAACAGCAAGATATCGCCTTAACGTCCGTATGGACGTTGGTAAAAGGCTGGGTCGAGCAGCAGCAACAACGGAGAGCGGGTTGATGGCCTTGGCTGTAGACAGCGTCATACAACATACGTTAAGCAAAATGACGGCCCGGATTGTGCAAAAGGCACAATCCGGTGCTGTGACAAATGAGCAGAGTGGTCTGCTCTATCTGGGGAATGTGCATGATGCCATTCCCCGGCAACTTTATATGGATAACCGGTTATCACCGCTGGATAAAACCGCTTGGGTAATGATCCGTCTCTATGCTCAACAGAACGATGGAGCGGTGTTCCCCACCTATGAAGAGCTTCAGCTTCAGCTTGCCTCCCCCCATTCAGGTAAAGCCTCACGAGAAACGGTCAGTCGCGCCTTGCTGATGTTACGGCTCACGGGCTGGTTGAGTTTGTGTAAGCGAGTCAGGGATGACAGTGGCCGAGTCCGTGGCAACATCTATGCACAGCATGATGAACCGTTGGGGTTACGTGATGCCGAGCATTTTGACCCCGGCTGGCTGGATGCGGTGGCACAAGCGTGTCAGCACGGTAACAAGACTATCAGGTTAACGGCACTGTCTGTACTGAGTGAGATCAAGCAGGATACGTCCATGCGTCACCGTCATTCGCGCGTTGCGTTGATCGAAGCTCGGTTGTCCTCCCCTCAGTCTCCCCAAGAGTTGGCATTGCGACAGCAGGCTTCTTTGCCGGGTTCGGAAACCGAACTCAGTCAAAAAATACCTTCTGTCACCCAAAGATCACCAAGTTCGGAAACCGAACTCAGTATAAATGAGGGGGCTGTTTTACCGAGTTCGGTTTCCGAACTCAGTCTAGAAACAAGGGGTTATGACAGAGTTCGGAATCCGAACTGTTACGTACGTAGTTTTACACAGGGTGTAAAAGATACGTACGTAGGGGCATCAGGGAAAAACGACAATCGGCTTCGCTGGCCGTCAGTGCTGATTGAAAATCTGACCACGGTTGATCGGGATAACGTAGAGCCGCAACTGCAGGCATTGCCAGCGCCATTGGGGCAACAGGTTCTGTATGAAGTGGCGGAGCGTATCGGCACAGGTGAGATAAAAAATGTGATTGCCTACCTGCTCGCCACGCTGAAGCGGGCGAGAAATGGACAATTCAATTCAACAGTTGGCGCGGCCAAACGAGTGCAGCAGCCAAAATTACAGCCACTACAGCCCGTTGGGGCTATCGAGCTTGTTCCAGTCCAAACGCAAGGAAAAAGTCATAGAGCATCGACGGAGAAAATTGCACAGGTGATGGCTGAAATTCGCGCTGCTTACAGGCGCTGATTGAAAATTATACAGTGTTGCGGGGCGCAACAGTGGTTGAAAATTACACAGTGTTGCGGGGCGCAACAGTGATTAAAAATCACACAGATCTGTAGGCAAAGTAGGTGCAAAAAGAATTGTAACGGTTGGGAAAACAGTTTCCCGTTGTTCGGAGGTCAGTTGATCTCAGACTATCTAACTCTGCGTCAACTATCGAATAGAGGCTGTTATGACTGACAATGCAGAGAAAAAGGATGGTAAAAAAGTCGGTGCACTACATTCAGAATTGCGGATTGATTTGCATACCTTCTATGCGATCAGTACCTGGGAAGGAAGAGGGAAGAGTGCGAGGAAAGGTAAAATCATCGGAATGCCGCAATTTTTCCGGTTAGTTTCCAGTATTAACATGGATTCTTTGGCTGATAATCCTTATGCGGATGCCGTGATGCATCAACTTGAAACGCTGATTGATGAAGCACATAAGAACATTCAGCGTTTGTTAGATGAGGCAAATAGTCTGATAGCCGATCTTCCAAGCGGTATCTCGTTATCCAGTGTTGTTTCCAGCTCTCCTCTTAATATTGGTGTACATAGTCATACGCCTGTGGGGTATCGCTGTGTCTATCTTCTGGTCGGATTTGATCAACTCGCCTTACGATTATTTCAAGCTCACCATTATGGATTTATGTCACTCAAACGGCGGAATAAATTACTGCAAGAGGGCGGGTATCAAATTCGTAGAATATTCACTGTAGCAATGGATTATCGTTCATTCCCTGTCAGTCGTAAGGTGTTTGTTACACAGAGTGAAGAAATTCATCAAGCACAGCAGTATTTTGGCGAGTTAGATGAACTGGTGTTGTTTGGAAAAAAACGTTCTCGTTTTTCGCCGCCGGTCAATGCAGAGAGCCTTCGTTTGTTAAATAAGCGATTGCGGCATAAATCCAGAGATAATAAGGCAGTGGAGGAGGTTGATAAACAAGGAGATAAGGATGAGAAGCATGGGGCAGAGTAATTTTTGTAATGCGGTAGGTGTGGTGTTATCCGCCGTTTTGTTAGGGGGATGTGCAGGGAGCGATGTTGCCGGGTTGAACAAAAAAGTCAGCGATATGAGCTATGGTTTGCTCTCGCTGGGTAAAAAAGCGGACAGCAATGAGAGTGGCGGATTGCCTGCAATGTCAAAGAATTCACCGGTAATTGATAAGAAAACCGCCCGCGAACTTGATGTTCCGGTTGATGTGGATACCGCTGCTGCAAGGGTAAAACGGTATTACAATTTTACCTCCAGTGATGTTGTGAACACACTTAAGGGACAGGGGTTAGAAGGTGGCATGAAGGCGGCTGCGATTACTCAGGGGGGATATGCCTGGGACGCGCAACCGGGTGCCTACTACAAGATGGGCAGGAATTGGGGGGCTGATGAGGGGATTGAAGACAATATCCTGATTGAGCTTGAGAAAAATGGTGCGGGGAGTCGTATGTACATTACGTTCCGTTCCAGTGAGGCTTTGCATGTCACCGAGGCTTACACAGGCAAGTTGTTTGCCGAAGTCAAACAGGTCGCTGAAGGTAAAGTGCGCTAACGGCGTCTGCATCATGTGATGGTCCGGCTGGGCCATCTTCGAATTTTTATTCACCTGTCATTTTAGTGCTATGCCCCTGTGGGTAGGGTGTTGTGCATTCTGAATCTGACGGGTTCACTCTCGTGGAGAGACAATGAAACTATTTCTGTGTGAAAAACCCAGTCAGGGACGGGATATTGCTGCTGTGTTGGGCGCAACAGAGAAGAAGAGCGGCTATCTGTCAGGTGTGGGGGTTATGGTGACCTGGGGGTTTGGGCATTTGTTGGAGCAAGCCAGCCCTGATGTGTACGGGGAGCAGTTTGGCAAACCTTGGCGTACCGAGGTTTTGCCGGTGTTACCCACTCAATGGAAAATGCAGATCAAACCCGAGTCCAAAGTGCAGTTTGAGGTGATCCGAAAGTTGTTACTCAAGGCGGATTGTGTGGTGATTGCAACGGATGCCGACCGTGAAGGTGAAGTGATTGCCCGTGAAATCCTTGATTATTGTGGCTATCAGGGAAACGTCGAACGTCTGTGGCTTTCAGCACTCGATGAAGCCAGTGTTAGGGCCGCACTTGCAGCGATAAAACCGGGGCATGAAACGTATCATTATTACCTGGCGGGTCTTGGCCGATCGCGTGCAGATTGGCAAATCGGCATGAATTTGACCCGTTTGTATACGGTCAAAGCCCGTGATAGCGGCTACGGCAATGTGCTGTCAGTTGGGAGGGTACAGACGCCGACGCTCAATCTGATTGTTGAACGCGATCGGCACATCGCGGGTTTTGTGCCAAAGCCCTTTTTTGTGGTCACGCTTGCGCTGACGTCCAGCGGTCAATCTTTTCAGGCGCAGTGGGTGCCCGCAGCAACCTACTGTGATGATGAAAAGCGCTGTATTCAGCAAGGGGTTGCACAGCAGGTTGTCCAGCTCTGCCAGCAAAAGGGTGTTGCCTCGGTCACAGAGATAGAGACCAAACGCGAAACCGTCTCGGCCCCGCTCCCGTTTGATCTGGGTACGCTGCAGCAGCAGTGCTCAAAGCGTTGGGGATTGGGTGCTCAGCAGGTGCTGGATATTGCCCAGGCACTGTATGAAACACATAAAGCGATGACTTACCCACGTACAGACTGCGGGTTTCTGCCGACCTCGATGTTGTCGGAAGTGCCTGCCGTTTTTTCCGCCCTGGTAAAAAGTGACCCCGCGCTGTCTACGGTGTTGGCACGGTTGCAGCCAGGGTCTGTCTCCCGTGCTTGGAACGATAAGAAGATCACCGCCCACCACGGTATAATCCCCACAAAACAACCTTGCGATCTTGGTAAAATGAGTGAGGTAGAGCGTCAGGTCTACCAAGTGATCCGGCAGCACTATCTGGCACAGTTTCTGCCGGTTTATGAACAGGATGCAACCCGAGTGTCACTGCTTTGTGGCGGTCAACTGTTTAAAACCCGTGGCAATGTGGTGGTGGTGCCCGGCTGGAAAGTCCTGTTTGAGAAAGAGCTGGAGCATGGGGGCGATGAGGCGCAAAGCGATACCGACAACGCGCAGCTTCCAGCCCTGCAGCAGGGAACGCCGTGTCAGGTGACCGGTGCGGCCATGAAGCTCCAGCAGACCAAACCGCCCGAGCACTATACGGAAGGCACCCTGATTGCGGCGATGAAAAACGCGGCCCAGTTTGTGACCGATCCCCGCCTGAAAAAAATCCTGAAAGAGAATGCGGGGCTGGGGACAGAAGCGACGCGGGCCGGGGTCATTGAAACCCTGCTGGCCCGCGGTTTTATCGTAAAAAAGGGGAAATCTCTGCATGCTGCCGTGGTGGCCGGTGAATTGATGGATGTGTTGCCGATGCCGTTGAAAGATCCCGGCATGACCGCCCTGTGGGAGCAGGCGCTGGATGATATCGCCGAAGGAAAGATGTCCCTGGATGACTTTATGGCAAAGCAGTCAGCCTGGACAGCGCAGTTGGTCGAGAAAGGGCGTCAGCAGGCGATAAATATCACGGTTCCACCCTCACCGCCGTGTCCGACGTGTGGGGGTGTGACCTTGCAGCGGTCGGGGAAATCAGGGAGCTTTTGGGGGTGCCTGCGTTATCCCGATTGTACCGGGATAGTGAATCCCCCTCAGCAGAACAAGCGTCGGGGCTTCCCCAAAAAGAAAGCGCGTTGAGGTAAAATTAATAACCCATTGCACTCGGTGCAGTGAGTTTGCTATTTTGCCGTGGCTTCTGAAGCACCCCGTGATTACTGCGGTCACCAGTGACGTGCATCATTTTTTTACTTGGGGAATGATGTATAAGACGCAAAGTCTCAGTGAAAAATGCGTCGGGTTCGAAGGCTCGGCCTCTGAGTTGATGGAATACAGTCATCCAACAGCCTGTGGTGCAGGCATGGCGGGAACGTATCGGGAAGATACGCTCCCGTTTTTTTTATCACTATACCTAATGATATTTCGGCTGACAGTTTAGTGTTGACTTCTTTTTAGCCCGTTTGAATAATGACCAGGCTAACTCGTTGTCCCTGACAACACCCGATGCTGCCATGACCTGCAAGGTAGCGCTGTAAAGTGGTCAAACCCCAGTTGCCCAGACCTGAAATGCAACGCTTTTAGAGCGGTAACCCCCCTGAATCTTTGAAAGCGGGGATCGCAGTTCACTGCGATGAAGGTACGTTTATCCAACTTCACAGACAGTCAGCGTCTTCACGTTGATACCCTGCGGGAAAATTCCCGTTGGGGACGTTTCTCCGCATACCGGTTTATTCCCAAGGAGAAACACCATGTCTCAAGCATCTCAATCTACTGCTACCCAAAATCAGGCCAGCTATTTCAATCTGCATGTTGATGGTCTGGGGTATCTCAGCAATATCCGTGAGATCACTACGGCCAACGGTTCATTCCTGACTGGCGTGATTAATGCCTTGCACGGATCGACTGAGAAACCCGACTACACGCGTTTCGATGTGACCATATCTGGCAAAGAAGCCAGTAGTCTTATCCGGCGCTGCCAGAAGTCTGTCGATGAAGAGAAAAAAGTGCTGTTGGGCTTTAAACTCAGCAATCTGACGGCTGATGTGTTTACCTTAACCAAAGGCGATCACGCAGGTGAATCCCGGCCTACGCTGAAAGCGCGACTGATAAAAATCAGTTGGATCAAGGTAGGGCAAGAAATGGTTTACAAAGCGGAAAAATCAACGCCAACACCAGGGGCTTCGGCCAGTTCCGCACAACAACAATACCCAGACAATGCGTTCTAGATTGTCGATGTAGCACCCCACTTTACGCCAGGGTTTTTCTCTGGCGTTTTTTTTATTTTCGGGAAATGAGTTGTTCGTTGAGGGTAACCGTGAAGATTCGCACAGTGAGCACGTCTTTTTGACTGCTTACTGAGGATGTTCATGAAATCATATTACGCTTTCCCTGCTTGTTTACTGGCCGCGGTGGTGCTGACCGGGTGTGTCCAACCGCAAAAAAACCTGCAACGCGATCCCCCCTCCCCGATTGCCGGTGTCCAGCTCTCGAGTAACGTACAGTCAGCTCGTCCCGATGCGTTTGCTGCGCCGCTGGAGGTGGTTCGCTATGACCGCTATCTGCTGGTCAGTACCTCCCCTTCCCAGGCACAACGCGCCCCGCTGGAGCAGGTGATCGATATTCGCATTCCTGCCTCCTTGTCGCCCACCGTGGCCGATGCCATGCGCTATGCGCTGCGCCAGTCTGGGTTCAGCTTGTGCAGTATCACGTCAGCCAATCGTGTGCTCTACAGCCAGGCCTTACCGGCAGTGCATCATCAGTTCGGCCCGATCCGCCTGAGTGACGCGTTGCAAATCCTGGCCGGACCGGCCTGGCAGCTAGAGGTGGACTCGGTGCAACGTGTAGTTTGTCACTCGCTGCGTGATGGATTCCGTTTACCGCCAGAGCCGACACCTGCGCCGATCGCCAGCAGTCACTTTCTACAGCCGCCTGCCATCAAGTCAGTGGCTCCCACCGTACAACCGCAACCCACTCCGGCTCCAGCCCGGCAAAGGATGCTGAAATGAGCGAGATAATGGAGGAGACCCAGTCCGCGCGTCTGGGCAAGGGGATGCGGTTGCTGCGTTATAGCGTCTTCACGCTCCTGGTACTTTCGGTTGCGGGTATTGGGGCGAAAATGGTGAGCCAGTCTGCCCAGATTGCCTCGCTGCAAACAGCGCTGGGGCAAGTCCCTGGCCGGGATGCGGTCCAGCAAGAGCTGGACAAGCTGAACGGGCAGGTCATCAGCAATAGCGAGACGTTGAAAACGCTGTCAGCCTCTCTGGAGGAAGCCTTGGTTGCGCCCGTCGTGGATAAAACCGCATTTGACCATCTGGCGCAACAGGTGCGTACGCTCGAGACGAAGGTCAGCCTGCCGGTGTCGTCAGATGCGCAGGCGCTGCAGGGCGTTCATGCCACGATGGCACTTCTGCAGGCTCGTGTTGACACCCTGGAACAACGGGCCGGTGCAGCACAAACACCAGTAACCAAGCCAGCAATCTCTGCCGTCAATCCAGGGGCGACCACACCCACCGTCAAGAATACGCCCACCCGTAGCGCCCGGTCTGTCGCTGCCCCTTTCCGTCTGACCAGCATTGAACGACGGGGAGGAACGGTGTTTGTCGCCGTGGCACCGCTGCAGGCGTTCAACCTGGCGGATATCCGACTGGTTGAAACCGGCGAAACCGTCCAGGGCTGGACACTGTTGTCAGCCGGGGGCAATCAGGCCCAGTTCAGCGTCGCAGGTCGGACGCAGACGCTGACCGTTCAATAAAGGAGGTTCAGGATGAAATTGACATCAATCGCGCTGGTATTGGGTCTGGGTATAGCCCCGCTTTTCCCGGCAACAGCCGCACTGCAAACTGAGCAATCCCAGCAGGGAAACACCGCCAGTGTCAGTACCACCCTGCAGGCGCTGGAAGAAGCGCAGTCGAAAAAAAGTGCGCAAGAATGGGGGCTGACCACCGAGGAATGGCAACGCTATCAGCAGTTGAGCAAAGGGCGTCGGGGGATTTTATCGCCGGGGTTAGATCCGATCACCACGCTGGGTATCGAAGCGCGGAGCGAGGAAGAGCGGCGTCACTACGCCGACCTGTCCGTCAAGCAGGACTTTCAGCGGGTTGAGGCTGAGTTGGCATTCCAGCGTGAAGTGAATGCCGCCTGGGTTCGTGTCTACCCCGGTATCCTGCCGGTGCAATCTGCCGGGGATGCCGGGCAGGGTAACGGGCGGCTGGCGTTGTTTGTTCGGGCTGACTGTGGGACACCGTGTGAGACCAAAGTGGCGTCTTTGCTGGCAAGCCAACGCCTGTTGGATATCTACCTGGTCGGCAGTGAAGGGAAGGATGAAGCCGTACGGGTATGGGCGAAGAAGCTGGCTATCCCCGTCGAACGGGTGAAAGCGAAAACGCTGACGCTCAATCACGACCGGGGGCAGTGGATCAAGTTCGGTCAGGGACGTATGCCGGTGGTACTGCAACAGGGGACAAACGGATGGCAAATTACCGCGTATTAAGTGCGCTGGCGCTTCTCTTGTGCAGCGCGGGCAGTCTGGCAACCGTATCCTCTCAGCAGATCCCGTCAGGTTATTACCAGGTGGCAGTACAAGAGCGGGTGCCTGCCGAAGCCTTGTACAGCCTGGCGCTGACGGAATCGTCAAAGAGACTTCCCCACGGTATTCGCCCCTGGCCGTGGACCATTAACGTAGCCGGAAAAGGCTACCGTTATGCGACTCGCAAAGAGGCTTATCAGGCGCTATTAGGGTTTATGCGCAGCCATTCGCTGAAACGTATCGACGTCGGGATTGCGCAGGTGAATCTGGGCTGGAACGGGCATCACTTCCGCTCCACTTGGGAGGCCTTTGATCCGTATATCAATCTGCATGTGGCAGCCCGTATTCTGCGGGCTTGCTACGACAACAAACCGGGGAGCTGGATAACCGCTGCCGGGTGCTATCACCATCCGGCAGGCGGTCAGCCTGCACGGACCTATCAAGCCATAGTGAAACAGCATTTGAATCGCCTGCAGCCGACAACCGGCGTACTGGCATCGAATGTTGTCATTGAACCTGCTGCAGGAGCGACGCCATGAATCTGAATTCACGTTTATTGCCCCGCCTGATCTGTGTGCTGGTATTGGGTGTCGCCAGTTTTACCGTCCAGGCTGAACTCACTGTCGTAGCCGATTTGGGCGGCCAGCCTACAGCAACGTATTTTGAGGGCATCAATAATCAAGGTAAACCCACGGCATCCCAGACAGAGCCGTTGTCTGTTATTCCGCTTACCGTTTTGCCCATCAGTACCCCTGAGCTGACACCCGGCAAGGTGGAGGCCAGGGCACTGACTCTTCCGGGGATGCGCCCGATGTTTTTGATTGGTGATGATGACCCGTCGCGTCGTTGGCTGTCACTGCGTCGGGATGCTCTGGTGCAGTTAAACGCGGTGGGCCTGGTTGTTAACGTTGCCAGCGAGGGAGCGCTCAATGACCTGAAGAAACACGCGGATGGGCTGGAGTTGTTGCCGGTCTCGGGCAGTGATCTGGCGAAGCGGCTGGGGCTGACCCATTACCCGGTGTTGTTGACGGAAAAGGGATTGGAACAATGAGATCGGGCCTGATGCTGGAGAGTCTGGGACCTTTGGTCTGGTGGCTGCTTTTACTTAGCGTGCTGAGCTGGATAGCGTTACTGATTGGCGCGAAAGTCAGTCGCCACCGACGTTATCAGCGTCAGGCTCAACGTGTTCTGGCGCGTCTTCCTCAGTTGGCTGGTGACGGCCAACGTCTGAATTATCTGCGTAAAGTGAACCCCTATGTGTTTGAAGAATTGCTACTGACTGCATTCGAACGCCGGGGATATCGCATCAAACGCAACCGGCATTATAGCGGTGATGGCGGATTAGATGGGCAGGTGTGGATTCATGGCAAACGTTACCTTATCCAGGCTAAACGCTATGCCCGCACCATCACACCGGCCCATGTGGCGGCATTTGGGGCGTTGGTCTGCCGCGAACGTTGCCGGGGGCTGTTTGTGCATACCGGGCGAACGGGTTTGAAATCCCGCGAGGCGCGGAAAGGTTTCCCCAATATCGAGTTTATCAGTGGTCAGCGGTTACTTGACCTTATCGACGGGCAACGACCCTGGCTACTGAATGAGGAATGAACAATGAGTGATCGTTATGTGATTGAGGCGATGTTGCGACCGGCTGTCGAGCTAAATACCGCAGTTGTTGCCGCCTGTGCCAGCTATATCTGTGTGACAGCGCCCTGGGCGGTGGCGTTGGCTCCTGTTGTCAGCTATGTCACTGCCGGTGGGTTTGCCGTGTTTGCGCTGAAACGGACCCGTGAAGGGTTCAGGGTGCTGCGCTATCGGCGCAATATCCGCCGTTTACCGCGTTATGTGATGACCAGCGCTGAGGTGCCAGTGAGTCACCAACGTTTGTTCCTGGGGCGCGGATTTTTATGGGAACAGAAACATACCCAGCGCCTGCTGGCGACATTGCGCCCTGAAGTGGAGCGCTATGTGAATCCCCCTGCGCTGTATCAGGCGGCCCGCCGCTTTGAACAGCACCATGAATACCGTTATCCCACCTTGTGCAAATGGCTTTCCAGCCAGTCAGCGCTCAATCCGGTGCGCCCACTGCCGGACGTCGGCGGTAAACCCGCATTGCACGGTATTGAACCTGATGAGGTGAATGTGTCGCTGAGCCTGCTGGAGCGGGTGGGACATATGCTGGTTCTGGGCACCACCCGCGTCGGGAAGACCCGCCTGGCAGAGCTGCTGATCACCCAGGATATCCGGCGTGGCAATGTCACCATTGTCTTTGACCCAAAAGGGGATGCGGATCTGCTCAAGCGCATTTACGCCGAAGCCCACCGCGCCGGTCGCGCCAGCGAGCTGCAGGTGTTTCACCTGGGTTGGCCCGACATCAGTGCCCGCTACAACGCCGTGGGCCGTTTCAACCGTATTTCTGAGGTTGCTACCCGTGTGGCTGGACAATTGGAAGGCGGCGGTAACAATGCGGTGTTTCGCGAGTTTGCCTGGCGGTTTGTCAACATTATCGCCCGTGGCCTAGTTGCCCTGGGACAGCGGCCTGACTTTGGTCTGATCATGCGTTACGTCAATAACATCAGTGACCTCTATGAAAACTACGCCGAGTTTTACCTTTCGCAACATGCCCCGGCGTTGTGGCTGCAGATTGAGAGTCTGGTGCCCGTTCTCGATGAGCGTGATATTCCTCGGCATATGGAGGGGCGCTCGATGCGTATCGTGGCGATTGAGCACGTTTTGGGGAGTGATGAGGGAAAACGGGTGTATGACCCTGTCCTGGATGGCCTGCGCTCGTCTGTTCGCTATGACCAGAAATACTATGACAAGATTGTCGCCAGCCTGTTGCCGTTGCTGGAGAAACTGACCTCCGGCAAGACGGCGCAACTCATCTCACCGGACTATACCGACCTCACCGATCCGCGCCCGATTTTTGACTGGCAGCAGGTGATCCGTAAAAAGGGCATTGTCTATATCGGGCTCGATGCGCTGTCAGATCCGGAGGTGGCGGCAGCGGTGGGCAACAGCATGTTTGCCGACTTGGTGAGCGTAGCTGGTCACATCTATAAGTTTGGTATCAATGATGGTTTGCCTGTGGAGGATGAGAAGAAAACCCCTATCAGCCTCCATTGCGATGAATTTAACGAGTTGATGGGTGATGAGTTTATCCCGCTTATCAACAAAGGGGGCGGTGCAGGGATCGAGGTGACAGCCTATACACAGACCCTGCCGGACATTGAGGCGCGGTTAGGCAGTGCAGCCAAAGCCGCTCAGGTGGTCGGTAACTTCAACAGCCTGGTAATGCTGCGCGTCCGGCATACCGAAACGGCAGAACTGATGACGAAACAAGTGCCGGAAGTGGAGGTGTATACCAAGACCCTGGTGTCCGGGGTGACGGATATTTCCAACCCGGAGATGGGCAGTGATTTTACGTCTAATACTCAAGACAGGGTCAGCTCAGTGCGTACGCCGCTGATCACCCCAGCCAATGTGATCAACCTGCCGAAAGGCCAGGCCTTTGCCTTGCTGGAAGGGGGTAAACTGTGGAAGATCCGTATGCCGTTGCCAGCGGCAGGGAATGATGCCTTGATGCCAGAAAGTCTGGCGAAAATCGCCGAGTATATGAAGAAAAATTACCGCACGGGCGATACCTGGTGGTCGGGAACGGCCTTGCCGGGAGACCGAGCACCGAATATTGACAATAACGTGGTCTGATAAGGGAAATTCAATGAAACAACAGTATCGTGTCAGTGCTGTGCTGGCATCCAGTCTGGGGCAGTCTGCAGAGGTGCCTCGCGATATCATGGCGGTGCTGAAAAACCAGCACTGTTCAACGCCCTTTGCCCCAGAGATAGTGGCAGCGTTAAATGGCTTAGGGTATGACGCCAGACGTGAGCAGGAGCCTTGCCCGGCTAATCAGGTGGGCATCTGGGTGACAATCAATGCCCAGCCCATGCTGCTGCAGTGTGAGCTGGAAGTCCTGGCGCTGCATTAAGGAGAGGGGTATGGCACAAGCATCTTCTTCCCCGCAACCGCTTCAGCAGGCCCAGCCACCTAAACCGCATGGTGTGCTGATGACGGTATTGTGGGATATGCCCTGGCGGGTAGTCGGTATGTTACTGGTCTCCTTGTTGTTTAGCTTGATAGTGGAGTACATCGGGATCGCCTTCTTTTGGCCGGAACAGGGAGCCGAGCATAGCCGTGCGATGATGGTGACGGAAAGCGGTTATTTCTCTGAAGGGTTTACCCGAAGCCTGCTGTTGTCTGCGCCGGTGTCCACGGTGAGTACCTGGATAACCGTTGGCTATCAGTGGCTGTTTGTGAACAGTGGTTTTCTGGGGTGGCTCCAGTCAGCACAGTCAAATAACAGCGGTAATGCCCTGACGGATGGCCTGAATGTCGGTGGAGCCTGGTTGATACAGGTGGCGCGTGAATACTTGATGGCCTCGATGTATGTCACGCTGGTTTTCCTGATGCGTGTCACCATCCTGGTGTTGTCGGTGCCGCTGTTTGTTCTGGTGGCCCTGGTGGGAATCGTAGACGGGATGGTGAGGCGTGACCTACGTCGCTATGGTGCTGGGTATGAGTCGAGTTTTCTGTATCACCATGCCAAGCGGTTTGTGAAACCGGCTGTCTACATTCCCTGCATTCTCTATCTGTCTGCACCGTTCTCAGTGTATCCGAACCTGCTGTTGCTGCCTGCTGCGCTGCTGATGGGGTTGGCGATTTCAGTGACGATGGGGAGCTTTAAGAAGTATTTGTAAGCAACGTGGGTGTTTCTAATAACTGGCTCGATCTGAACTCACCAAGGACGTAACCCAAACAAGTGGATGGGGGGCTAGGGTGGTTGGTAAGGATAATGTAAGTGATTTACTGATAAACGCCGTTAATATTCCTGCGCCATAGTGGACAATCACGACAACAAAACCCCGCTAGAATGCGGGGTTTTGCTAGTGGCAGGCGGCTTCTTTTTGACGGCGTTCAATGAGCCTTACTGATATTGACTTAATCTCGCCATAGTCTTTTGATGCGCTATTTCGAAGCGCCAGATTCCATTTGCTGAGAGTGTTTGCGTTCACCACTAGTTCGCTATCTTCAGACAGACGACCATTCTTCATTAACCAGTCCGCGATATTAGCCCAATCCCAGAGTGGGGATTGCCCTTTGATACGCTGAACTGGGCATGGGAAGTCACCGCTTCCGCGAGTACCATCTTTTAGCATGGTAATCGCTTGTCGTGACATGCCTGTAATTTCTGCAATGTCGCTTAGCCCTACAAGAGCTGAGTCGACTGACTCAACAATTGCGCCGATACCGGCTGTTTCAATATTGTCGATCGCAGATGTAATAGCTTCATCCAGAGATTCAGCTTCGCGATCGAACTCAATATAGACGGAGTTTCCATATGCGCCAATCAGCGCATCGTCACAGCCGTTCTCATACAGCGCGTCTTCCAGTCCTTCGGTCTCATACGTTACGCCTGAGAGAGTCAGAGTGAAATTATAAAGCGCCATAGTACCTCTTTTTGTTAGGTGTTCATAAATGGCGGCCGAAACCGCCACAATTACTACTTATTAGCAGTCAGAGCATTTGTTAATGTTTAAACATTCGTCAACAGATCGCCTGATTTGCTGTGCGTGATTCTCCGGAACGCGTGGAGTTGACCAAACACTTCTTTGGTGAGTTTTGTGCTCACCTTCTGGGTTTCCACAACGCAAGCGACAAAAAGCGTGTGACGACTTGCCTGCTTCAACCCATTCCCAGCCATTATTCAACGCGTATTCAATGGCCTCTTGAATATGCTTATTCGGATGTTTCTTCATTCGCCTCCGATAACTACATTTTAGTTAGGGTGTTGACGTCTGTCAACGGTTTGTTGATTTTATCCGTTGAGTGACTCAACCGCTTACCTATGGCGTCTACGGCCGCCGATGGCGAAGCATAGACTATCAAAAAAAAATCATTCCTACCCGAGGTCGCTAAAGCCACCCCCGCGACAACGAGTATTTGCAAGACCACTGAGTTGACGCTCTTATTACCCAAAAGCCTTGTGAGCAATGACTTCTACGACAGCAATGATGCCCTACTGGCCACTACCATAGCCCTGATGGCGCTATGGTAGCGCCATGCTGTTGAGTCCTTCGTGAATTTTCAAAATCCCCATTCTAGTTGTTTGCTGACCCTCCCCCGCCTTTTCGCCAAGCTCTGCCTTGCATCTATTACCTGTAAAAGGAGGTTCCCATGCACATAACACCGCTACGGGCGTTGTGTCTCGCAGGCAGTCTGTTCACCGCGCTGTCCGTCCAGGCCAGTGAGAAAGACGAGTTGGCCCTTGTCATGAAGCAGTTGGATCAGGTGCAGGCCAGCCTGGAGCGTGCCCGTGTGGTGGCGGTTCAGGACGGTCAGTCCGGGCGTTTTCATTTTGACTATCTGCGGGCTACGCAGGACGTCAACACGATGCGCCGGGGGATTGAGTTTTACCTCGAACCTTCCCGCGCTCAACCCACCACATCGTCAGTCTCCGGGCAATACCGCCAGGAGCGTCGGTAATGAATGAAGCACAGACCGCCGCGTTTAAAGCCGCTGCTGGCAATGTCGAACCTGCCGTCCTGAACCTGCTGTTTATCGGTTCACTGATAGCGTTATTGACACTGTGGGCAGGGTGGGGATTTGTTCACGTCTATCGGGGCTATGCGGCAGGCAACATCAAAGGGGCTACCGTTCAACGCTTCGTGGTCCGTGTCGTCATCTTGCTGTTGGTCAGTCTGTATTTATTCGCCAGTTAATCATTTATCTCTTCTTCATTTGTAAGGAAACCACCATGAATTTGCCGTCTCTTTTCTCTTCTACCCGCCGTGTCGCACAGCGTGTCCGTCAGTCCTCCCTGCTGCTGGCGTTAACGGCTGTTACGCCAGCCCACGCGGCTTTACCGACCGTTGAAGGCCCCAAATCCAGCACCGACAGTTCGTTCTACGGTCAGATTTCCGGCTATCTCAACGACGGGATTGTCCTGGGGGGCTTGATCCTCGCCGCTGCGGCACTATTGGTTGTTGCCAACGCCATTATCGCCACCTTCTCTGAAGTGCAGCAGGGGCGTTCGACCTGGGCCAAGTTCGGGATGCTGGTTGTCGTCGGTATCGTGCTGGTCGTCGCTGTCATCTGGCTGGCAACCAAAGCAGCCACGGTTATCGTGGGCTAAGGCAGGTACGGTATGGCGACTATCTCGTTTCTACCCGACCGGCTGAATGCAGAGCCTATTGTATTCAAGGGTTTTACTACGCCAGAGCTGTTTATGACCGCGGGATTAAGCGTATTGGGCGGCTTGGTGGTCGCCATACCTTTTACCCTGTTTATTGGCTGGCTGGCGTTCCCTACCGTCAGCTTATTGATGCCGATTGTCGTCGTGTTTTTCGGCGGCAAACTGATGGCTCGTTTCAAGCGCGGCAAACCAGAGAACTACCTGTACCGGCGTGTTGAGCTTTGGCTGAGCCGTCAGCGGATGGGCAACCCCCACTTGATACACCGTAGCCAGACCTGGGCATTGCGTCGTTCAACGCCGGTCATTCGCCAGCTCCAGGAGGAGTTTGATGAGTAAGTACAGAAGTGCGGTCAATGCGCGTGACCGCCATATTTCAACCCTGCGTGGAGCCTGCGGGGTGTTGATGGTTCTGCTGATGGTGGCTCTCGCAGGCTGGATGTTGTCACCGCGTAATCTGACCGTTCATAACCCGCCTGATCTGCGTTCTGGCTCGACCCGTGCATGGTGGGAGGTTCACCCGTCTACGGTATACAGCTTTGCGTTTTACATCTTCCAGCAATTGAACTCCTGGCCGAAAGATGGCGATACCGACTACCCGTACCGTATCAGCACCTTGTCCGCCTACCTGACGCCGACCTGTGAAGAGTGGCTGAACAAAGATGCGAAACAGCGTAAATCTGCCGGGGAGCTGCGTGAGCGCGTCAGGGGGATCTCTGAAGTCCCTGGGCGTGGTTACAAGGACGACAGTGTCACGGTGGTGAGCCGCGATAGCTGGATTGTACGCCTGGATCTGGTGGCCGATGAGTATTACCACACCGAACCGGTGAAACGCGCCTTGGTGCGTTACCCGCTGAAGATTGTGCGCTGGGACCAGAACCCGGAAGCCAATCCCTTCGGTCTGGCACTCGATTGCTACGCCGATATTCCCCAACGCTTGGAAGCGGCTCCGGTCGCGCCGGTTGAGAAGAAAGGACTGTTCTGATGCGTATAAAACATCGTCATTATCTGCCGCTGTACCTGGCGTTGCTGGGTGTGGCAGGCACGCTGAGTGTTCCTCTGCCGGTCGAGGCGGTAGAGCTGATGAAGTGGGAGCGTATCCCGCTGCAGGTGCCGCTGACCGTGGGACAAGAACGTATTGTGTTTGTGAACAAGAACGTCCGGGTGGGTTTCCCTCCGGAGTTGAACGGTAGACTGCGGGTGCAGAGCACCGGCGGTGCCGTGTACCTGCAGGCGAGCAGCACCTTTGTCACCACGCGACTGCAACTGCAGGACGTGGAGAATGGCGAACTTATCCTGCTGGATATCACTGCCCTTGAGGGCAAGCAGGTGCGTGAACCGGTGAGTCTGGTCTATCAGGGCGACGTCTCCAGTGCGACCGGCAGCGATAACACCTCGGTCAGTGTAGAGGAGACGGTCACCACCCAGGGTAAGGGTCAGACCTCCGCCAAAGATAACACCCCTCGTATCACGACACCGCTGCCGATTGCCCTGACGCGTTATGCGGCACAAAGACTGTATGCCCCCTTGCGTACGATTGAAGCGTTGCCGGGGGTACACGCCATTTCGCACGGTCTGTCATCAAACATTACCTCACTACTGCCCTCTGAGCCGGTTACGGTGCGCCCGCTGGCCGCATGGGGGGTACAGGGGTACAACGTGGTTGCCCTGAAGCTGACCAATCAGCGGTCGGGGAAAGTGGTACTTGACCCGCGTCGTTTGCAGGGCACCTTCCATTCTGCCACCTTCCAGCATCGCTGGCTGGGTGCTGCCGGTACACCGGAAGACACTACCCTGTTGTACCTGGTGATGCAGGGACGCCCAGAGGCAGCATTTCTGCCAGAGCCGGTGGCCCCTGCCGTGAAGGGCAAGGCGCGAACCTTGTCAGGAGGGCAGACTCATGCAAATTAAATCCAATACCCTGCTGAAAGTCCTGGTACCGGTGGTGCTGTTTATTGCCATCGCCATTGGGGTGAAATCCTGTGGTTCAGGCACCACACCGGCCTCATCGACCGTCAAAACGAATACGGTGGCTGACCTGACCGATGAGGAGTTACAGATCCTCGGTATCGAGGGGGATACCCCGGAAGATACCCTGCGAACCCTGGTGGCACGTCTGAAGGTTATCCAGGACAAGCAGGCCAGTCTGGAGCGGCAGAATGTCACGCTGTCGGAAGAGAACGCCACCCTCAAAGAAGGCGGGGTGAATGTCGATAACCGCATTCGTGATGCGGTCAATGTGGCGAAGCAGGAAGAGGTGCAGGCCCGGCAGAAACTTCAGGCGGAGCAGCAGCGCCTGGCAACGCTGATTGAAAGTCTGAAGGGGATGGGCGGTCAGTCAGGTCAGTCGCCGTCTGCCGGTTCATCCGCATCAGGGCAGGGACAGCAAGGTGATTTGCCGATTGGGCTGGGCCTGGAGGGCAGTGACGGGGCAACGGGCACCGTGAGTGGCGGCGTGATGTGGATTGAGCCACAGGACGCCGTGCAGCTTGATCGCAACGGTAAACCGGTCATCGGGGCCGCTGCCGTGGGCACGGCGGCAGGCACCGGCAGTTTCCAGTTCCCGAGTTCGTTTACCAGCCTGGATGATAACGAAATTTCCCGCCAGAAAGCCGAACTGGACCGGGCGGCGAAAAATCAGCAGGCCATTGAGGAAGCGACACCGGTGTATACGTTGCCGGAAAACTCGACGCTGATTGGTAGCCGGGGTATGACGGCGTTGCTGGGCCGGGTGCCGATTGATGGAAAAGTCACCGATCCGTACCCGTTTAAAGTGCTTATCGGCAAGGAGAACCTGACCGCCAACGGCATCGAGCTGCCGGACGTGGAAGGGGCGATTGTCTCCGGTACCGCCACTGGTGACTGGGTATTGTCCTGTGTCCGGGGCGAAGTGCATTCCATTACCTTTGTCTTTACCGATGGCACGGTGCGTACCGTGCCATCGCCAGCAAAATCCAGTGACGGCAGCAACGGCAAATCGAACGGCGGCAGCATTGGCTGGTTGTCCGATGAAAACGGGGTGCCGTGCCTGTCCGGGGAGCGCAAATCCAACGCCTCGACCTACCTGCCCACCCTGTTCGCGTTGTCCGGGGCCGGTGCGGCGGCGGATGCGATGGCGAACGGACAGAACACCACCTCGGTGGACGGTACCACGGTGACCAGTACGCTGACCGGCAGTGCCGGGCAGGCGGCGCTGGGCAAGGCCTTGTCAGGTGGCACCAATGAACTGGCCGACTGGGTGAAAGCGCGTTACGGCCAGATGTTTGACGCCGTGTATGTGCCACCGGGTGCCCAGGTGGCCGTGCATATTACTCGCCAAATCCCGATTGACTACGAAGAACAGGGCCGCAAGGTTCGGTACGATTTTGACATCAGCCAGCAGCATACGCTGGATTGAGGAGGTTTTGATGAAACAGCGAGTTTTACCTTTACTGTGCCTGGCTGTCTTGTTGACCGGCTGCAGTACCACCAAAGATGAAATGCTGCCACCGGGGGATTCTACCATGCTGGAGTTGTGGCAAAACAAAGGCTCGTCGGCACGGACGACCACCGAAGCTCGCAGCACATTACGCCGGGGATTGACCGATGACGACAGCGCTGCCCGTCAGGCCATTGAGGACAGCTATACCCGGACGGCGGAAAACGAGATCCAGCAGGTGTTCCCGCGCCTGCCGAACCCCGATATGGTGATTTATATCTACCCACATATGGCAGGAAATGCCCCCGCGCCGGTGCCGGGTTACAGTTCGGTATTCCCGTTTTACAGCCGGGTGCAGTATGCGCTACCGGGTGAACGTACGGAGGCGCTGTAATGTTCTCATTGTTTAGCAAGAAGAAAATCGGCAAGCAAACTCCCGCAGCAGCAGAAGACGATGGCTTGGATACGGCGGTCTTGACGCGTGAGCCGCAGGTGAAAACCGGCAAGCTGACGGTGGCCGAGGAAAAGGCACTTTACCCGAACAACCCGACGTTTGTGGATTATCTGCCGTGGGCTGAGTACCTGCCGCGCAGCCAGTGCCTGTTGCTCGATGACGGGGTATCGGTCGGCGCGGTGTTTGAGATTGTGCCGGTGGGTACCGAAGGGCGGACGCCGGAGCGGCTGGAGGAGATCCGCGATGTGGTGGAAGATGCCCTGCAGGACAGTTTTGAGGAGCGGGATTCGCACCCGTGGGTTATCCAGTTCTTCTGTCAGGATGAAACCGACGTCACTGAATACCTGGATCAACTGCGTGCTTACGTCAAACCCTGGGCGCAGGGTACTGCGTTTACTGAAGCCTATCTCACCGAGATGGAACGGCATATGCGCGGCATTGCGGTACCCAAGGGGCTGTTTATCGACAAGGCGATCACCGGCGCACCTTGGCGCGGCCAGCAACGCCGAACCCGGATGGTGGTCTATCGCTATATCAATCCGGCACTGCGTGAGCCCCATGCGCCCGAAGAGGCGTTGAACCAGGTCTGTGAACGTCTCTCGTCAGCGCTGGCCGGTGCCGGTGTCGTGGCGGCCCGTCAGAATGGCGAGCAGATCCATGCCTGGTTGCTGCGCTGGTTTAACCCCGAGCCTGACTGGGTCGATAAAGAGACCTTGTATCGCACGGCAGCGCACCAGGATGATGAGTCGGGTGTGTTACCAGTGGAAAATGATTTCAGTGAGACGGTGCTGTTTTCACCGCCGCGTTCGGACGTGGAGCGCGGCGTGTGGTGGTTTGACGGACTGCCACACAAGGCGGTCACGGTTGACCGGCTGCGCCGGGCGCCCACAGTGGGGCATCTGACGGGGGAGACGCGCAAAGGGGAAAATATCAATGCGCTGATGGATTTGCTGCCGGAAGGGACGGTGGTCTCGCTGACCCTGGTGGTGCAGCCCCAGGACGTGCTGGAAGAGCGCTTTAATCACCTGGCGAAGAATGCCATCGGCGAGAATACCGAGTCGGAGCGGGTGCGTGAAGACTCGGAAACCGCCAAGCGTTATCTGGGGGAAAAGCACAAGCTGTATCGGGGCAGCATGACCTTCTATCTGAAGGCCCCGACAGTCAAGGTGCTGAATACCCGCCAGCGTGATCTGACGGCGGTCTTGTTGAACGCCGGGTTGCAGCCGGTGAAGCCGGAGTTCGATGTTGCCCCGCTCAACGGCTACCTTCGCGCCTTGCCGATGTGCTTTAACCCGATGCACGACAAAAAACACTGGTATACCCGCCTGACTTTTGTGCAGCACATGGCTAACCTGCTGCCGGTGTTTGGCCGGGATACCGGCACCGGGCATCCCGGCTTCACCTTCTTCAATCGGGGGGGCGCACCGCTGACCTTTGATCCGCTCAACAGTCAGGATCGTTCCAAGAATGCCCACTTGGTGCTGTTTGGTCCGACCGGCTCTGGTAAGTCTGCCACATTGAACAACCTGTTTGCGCAGTTGATGGCTATCCACCGTCCCCGGCTGTTTATTGCCGAAGCCGGTAACTCCTTTGGTCTTTATGCCGATTACTGCGAAGAGCTGGATCTGACGGTGAACAAGGTCAGCATCAAGCCCGGTTGCGGCATTTCCCTGGCTCCGTTTGCCGATGCACACCGTCTGATCGATACACCCGCCATTCTGGTGAGTGAGGAAGAACTGAGTGAACGAATCGAAACCGAGGACAGTGACGAGGAGGATGACGATGAGGAGCGTGACATCCTGGGTGAGCTGGAGATTGTGGCACGACTGATGATCACCGGTGGCGAGGCCAAGGAAGAGGCCAAGCTGGAGCGGGCCGATCGGGGCATGATGCGTGAGGCCATCCTGGTGGCCGCGCGAGCGGCCTATAATGAGGGGCGGCAAATGGTCACCGGCGACCTGCAGGCGGCGTTGTACCAGTTTGCTGCTGATCCGGTGCGTCCTGAAGTTCGCCGAACCCGAGCGCAGAATATGGGGGAATCGCTGGGCGTGTTTATGCAGGGGTTCCTGGGCGAACTGTTTGACCGCCCCGGTGAGAACTGGCCCGAGGCGGATGTGACGTTGATTGACCTGGGGACGCTGGCGCGGGAAGGGTATGAGGCGGCATTGGCGGTGGCTTACACCTCGTTGGTGAACACCATCAACAACATTGCCGAGCGCGATCAGTTCCTGGATCGTGAAATTGTCTTTGCGACAGATGAAGCGCACATGATAACGACCAACCCGCTGTTGGCTCCGTTCGTGGTCAAAATCGTAAAGATGTGGCGTAAGCTGGGAGCCTGGCTGTGGCTGGCTACGCAGAACCTGGAGGATTTCCCGAACACGTCGAAGAAGATGCTCAACATGATTGAATGGTGGCTGTGCCTGGTGATGCCGCCGGAAGAGGTGGAGGAGATCGCCCGCTTCAAGAAATTGACGGCGGAGCAGAAAGCCATGTTGTTGTCGGCGACCAAAACCCCCCGTTGTTATACCGAAGGGGTGGTACTGGCGAGCCGCATCGAGGCGTTGTTCCGGGCGGTACCGCCGAGTTTATATTTAGCTTTGGGCATGACCGAGAAAGAGGAGAAGGCGGCGCGACGGGCGATTATGCAGGCGCAGGGGGTGTCAGAGTTGGCGGCAGCAAAACAGATTGCACATCAACTGGATGTGGCTCGCGGTATCGCTAAGGCGGCGGCATGATGCAGTTGAAGAAGGCCATGTTGGAGATTGTGGCTGGTGACGGTGGTGAAGGTGGCGTGTTGTTTGAGGCCCCGCCACAGGGTAACCCGCGTATCAGTGCGGCACATGCCGGGCAGTTGGCAGAACTGTGTGAGCAGATACGGGGGCGTATCCGGTCGGTGGTCTCGATCACCTGTTCGCCGCACCGGGTGGGGCATCACAGTTGCGTCGCGGTGAAGCTCGCCGGTGACGATGGCAGTGTCAATCTGCTGTTGACGATCACCGGCACGTTACGCTGGCCGACCGCACAGGATTATGCCCAGGCTCCGCGTTGGTATATCAACCTGCCGGATGCGATCGATGCAGTGTATCTGGTGACACAGTTGGAAGAGAGGTTGAATATTCAAAAGTAGTAAATTTTGCTAAAGGCTGGTCAACTGCCCTGATCAGCCTATTAGTTATTTTTTCCTAAAAGAAAAATTTGGATGAATTTGAGTCCGATCTGACAATTGTTACCCTCAACACACTATATTGCGTATATCTATGCTGGGTGGATCTTGGAAAAACCAGGCCGGGCATATAGTCATCTTAACTGACCAGCATTAGGATATCGGCCCCTTTCGGCTACGTCTTGTGTTGCATATCAGAGGCCGGTTTTAGCCGGAAATTCTATGTTATACAGGCTTGCGAACTCCCTTCTCTATTGCTGTTCCCTCCAATCTTTGTTGTACAGTAGATCGTCATCGCTCAACTTGAGAGCGGTGTGAGTACGCAGCAATCGCTCTGCTGTGGCACCGAATTTTGTGGCCTCATCAAACGCAAGAAATATCTGCTTACGCTTAACTGACGCTAGTATGCGAAGGATATTTCTTGTGGCCGGTACCTCAATATTTTTGTAGATCACCGAGTCATGGATGATGAACGGCAGATGAGTTAGCGAGAGTATGGAAAGATCAAAGCCAACTAGACCCGCATAGGACTTTCCAGTGCCAGTGTCCTCAGTCGAGATGAAGCTGTATGAGTTTGCGCTTTTTATTCTAAGCTGCGAAGCATTGCGGTTCGGCCCATATACCACTTTGTTGAAGTTTTTTAGTTTTACATTCAGTGCGGTTTCAATATTAAGGAAAATGCCCACGTAGATAGCCTCCAAGCGTTCTTTTGATAACAACGCTTCCTTTTCTATGGCTGCCTTTTTGTCGTAAAAACGATTCTCGTCAGCAGCTTTGTTAGCAAACTCCTTTAGATCAAAAACTCGCGCAAACAGATCATCTGGCGTCCCTTTTGAGGCTAGGCTGGTGCGTATATTGTTCTCCAAATCATCGATCTCATCACTGAGCCCTGATGCTCGTTCAAAATACAAGGAAAAATCTTTTCTAAGCTCTTTCTGCACCATTTTGCCAATGTTCTGGTGAAAAGATTCAACCTGTTCAAGTCGTTCAGCATCGACATCAGGAAAAAACTCCGTAACAAGAGCGATGTTGGCGGTTAACCTCGGTGTTAGCCCTAAGAGGTCACGCTTAATTCGGTCTATTTTTGTCAGCACCTCGTTCCTTTGGCTGACTAAGTCATTTTTCTGCTGCTGTAGTGTACGTAGTTCCTCGTCGAAAAGTGCTTCATAAGCGCTAAGTGCGCCAGTAAAACCTTGTTTTAACGCTTCAATAGCATCTGTGTTATCAGTGATTATCTTCTGGTTGATCTTGTATTGAGTCTTGTTAATCTTGGGGATGATCCCTGCGCTCATCGACTTGGAAATGAGCTTCTTTTTTTCATTTTGCGCGTCTAGAACGGACTTTTCTTCTGAGATATCACCTGTGCGCTCAAAAAGATCTATGAGCCGTCCAATAGCCACTCCCGCAGACTCTTTTGCATCACCAGAAAATGGCTGCTCCGGATCCAGGGCACCTTTATTCCAAATTCGACTGAAAGGGCTGACAAGTGATCGAAAGCTGTTTTTTAGATGATCTAATCCGTAGAGTTCTTTAAGCTTGGCTGTATATTCATCAATACTTATTTCATCCATAACCTCATAATCTTTATTGCAGATGCAAATAATGTTGGATTCATTAGTGGAGCGCCTAAAGAAATATTTAATTTCGTTAAAAATAAACTCAAAACTATAGGTGTGGTGACCCATTGATTTGATGGCACCAGCCTTATCTTCCAGCAGGGACATTCCGCCCATGGCAAAGTCAATCACCATCAAGGCAGAAGATTTTCCAATGGAATTTTTGGCGTCATCATCACCAAGGATTACATTTAAGCCAAAATCAAAAGATATTTCGCCATGATTGAACAGAGGGCAGGTTATTCTACGCAGCATATTTTATCGTTCCAGTAGAGGCATCAATATCAATCAATCCAAGAACATAGAGGATGTCTAAAGCATGCAGGAATTCCGACGCGTCTTGAAATTCCCCCGAGGTTCTGACCAATAAGTCCGACACCTTCTCTCCGCTTACTTTTTTTTCCAAAATGACGCGCATCTTGAAGATTGTGGACTCTTCGAGTGTTGTAAATTTAGTTGGAACCAGCATCGAAGACCTCACAATTCTGAACGAAAAAAGAGGCGAGAATTTTGGATGCTATAATGGATTTCCCAGATTTTAAGCTTATCCATTTTGAAATATGGTTGAAAACAAGGTCTTTGTTTCCAGGGTTTTGTTTTTCCATGACCAGATAATAGGAGTTTATCTGGTTTTGCAATATTCGTATTGCTACCTGATCCCGCTGTTCGATGAGACGAATGTGGTTTCTGATGGGCACGAAAAAATTAATGACGTTTGAGCGAATTTCTCTCTTCTGCAAAGGGCTTATGTTTGTCTTGAGTTTTTCGTCAAGCGAACTGACGTCTAGTTTTGTCTCAGACAGATCCCTATAATTTCCGTCATCGCGCACGATGAGATCCAATATTTCACTAACCTCATCCTGAAGGGCGTGTTGCGAGGCTGTAAGTCTTGCCTTTGCCTCGCTAAGATAGCCATTCTTAATCTCAAGAAGCTTGAGGTACTCTTCGATTTTAAAGTCTTTGTCGAACTTTGTATGACAGGTCGGGCATAACAGGATCACATTCTCAAGAGAATTAATGTCATCTGGAGCGGCGTATTTCCCCAGAGCCTTTGCCTGTGATGAGTTTGGGTTTAGAGGAAAAATATGGGCAATCTCATAACCTATGCTTGGATGCTTAGAGCTTGCCTTCTTGAACATCATAGGCAAGGCGCAGAGCGGGCAACTCCCTCCTGTTTCCCCGTACAAAATGCTATGTTCATTAGCATGGTACTTGATCCTAGCATTCGCCATTTTTCTAAACCCCGCCCGATTTATTGAGATGTCATGCGCCTGTGTCGGCACAGGTGCTACGAGTTAGTGGGTCTCGCGACCTCGACTGGTTAAAATTCAGTGGCCTATTATAAATACAGCCCATAGATAATAAGCGAAATACATAGCTACGTCTCCAGTGTTCGGATCACGCGGCTCCAGGTTCACTATCCGCTCATCAGTATGAACCGTACCGGGTTTTCGGGAGACTAAACTCTCAGTGAAAGGAGACCCGAAATGACATCCAAACGAGCAAACCGTTACCCACCAGAGCTGCGTGAGCGGGCTGTCCGAATGCTGCTGGAACAGCGCAGTGAATATCACTCTGAACATGCCGCCATCAACTCCATCGCGCCAAAAATTGGCTGTAGTCCCGACACACTCAGAGCCTGGCTGCGTCGACATGAACGCAATAATGGTGCAGATGATGGCGGGCTCACAGGCGATGAGCGTCAGCGACTCAAAGAGCTGGAGCAGGAGGTTCGTGAGCTGCGGCGCAGCAACGATATTCTGCGCCAGGCCTCGGCTTATTTTGCGAAGGCGGAGTACGACCGTCTGTGGAAAAAATAATGCCGCTGCTGGATACCCTCAGCGGTAGTCACGGGGTCGGACCGGTATGTCATGAGCTGAATATCGCCCCGTCGACGTACTACCGGCACCGTGAATACCGCCAGCATCCAGAGAAACGTAGTCAGCGTGACCACCGTGACGACCAGTTGAAACCGGAAATACAACGAGTGTATGACGAAAACTACAGCGTCTATGGCATCCGTAAAGTCTGGAGGCAGTTGCAGCGTGAGGGCTTCAGCGTGGCCAGATGCACCATCGCGCGACTGATGAAGGCTATGGGTCTGGCCGGAGTTCTTCGGGGTAAAAAAGTGCGGACTACGGTCAGCCGGAAAGACGTTGCGGCAAGCGACAGGGTAAACCGCCAGTTCGTGGCAGAACGGCCCAATCAGCTTTGGGTGGCAGATTTTACGTACGTGAGCACCTGGCAGGGGTTCGCCTACGTGGCGTTCATCATCGACGTGTTCGCAGGCGTTATCGTGGGCTGGCGGGTGTCATCGTCGATGGAAACCACGTTCGTACTGGATGCGCTAGAGCAGGCTCTGTGGGCCCGGCGGCCGTCCGGCACTATCCATCACTCGGATAAAGGCTCGCAGTACGTATCGCTGGCGTACACGCAGCGACTGCAGGAAGCGGCTCTTCTGGCTTCAACGGGCAGCACGGGTGACTCTTATGATAATGCCATGGCCGAAAGTATTAACGGGCAGTATAAAGCGGAGGTGATACACCGGCAGAGCTGGAAAAACCGACAGGAAGTGGAGCTGGCCACACTGGCATGGGTGGACTGGTACAACAATCGTCGGCTGCTTGAGCGGCTCGGCCATATCCCACCTGCTGAAGCAGAAAAAGCATATTACGCTTCCATCGGGAAAAAGGATCTGGCAGCCTGAGTTCCCGGACTTAACTCTCTCCCACAAAACCGGTACGGTTCAGTAACTCATACAGCCCGACTTCCAGCCTAGCGTGCGTGTCGGCACATCAGGACGACCGTTGCCATGTCTAGCTATCTCCCCTGACTAAATCAGCTTGCTCGCAATTGTATCCTGTAGCTTCGCCTGTGGAATAATCTGTACGCACGGCTATTGCTGTACGCTTTCGTGTTGTTTCCCCCTTTATTCCCTCATTAATTTCCCCCAACGCATTTAGAGTTGTTTGCTGTTTTTGTCAGCAATGCACGTCACCCTGCGGTTTTGTCCCACAGGAGTGAGATGTGATGAAGAAACTTAACGCTGTGTTCTTGCTGGCTATCGGGTGCGCTGCCGTATCGGCACAGGCGGCAACCGTGGTGTATACCGACAGTCAGTATCCCCCGGCTGGATTAGGTGCCGGGCATCAGGTGGTTTACCTGGATGCACCGGAGGTCGTCCAGCGTGAAGTGTTTGGTGCCCTGTCTGCTGACCCTCGCCAGGCAGAGCAGCAGGCCAAAGCGGTGCTGCAGTCCCCTGACTGGCAACAGAAAGAGCAACAGATAGTGCAGGCTTACCATGGGGTTATCCAGGCCTACGATATCGGGTTGAAGAAATACCCTGCCGTGGTGTTTGACGACCGGTATGTGGTGTACGGCACGGCTGACGTTGCCCTGGCCGAAGCAAAGTTGGCTGAGCACAAGGGGGCACAATGAACCTTATCCCCTTGCGCCGTCATAAGTTGGCGACGGCGTTGTTGCTGTACAGCGCGGTACAACCGTTCACGGCCAGCGCGATCAACTCGGTACAAATCATTGCCAGCGCGATTTCCCCGACGTGCCTGGAGTACCGGATTGCCGGGGTGTGTTACTGGCTGTTCTGTACAGCCTGGGGATGTATGGTACGGACCTCTGTCAAGGTGAAGCACTACATCCCCAATGCAGTGGTGTCCAGCTATGCCCAGACCGGAGATAACCCTTGGTTAGAAGTGGCGATGCTGGGGACCGGTATTCCTAGCGTGGCTGAAGGCGGTGGCAATAATGAGCAGAAGCGAGGGTTGCGCAAAGACAACCTACGCTTCAAGAACGCCGATGCGATTGGTCACCCTGCATTAGCAGCTCCTTTATTTAACAATTTCATGGGGGCGATGGGCTACACCTGCGCCGGTTCGGCCACGGCGTTTGTGCCGTACTTCCTCAGCACCCTGGATGCGCTGGCCTGGCGCACTGGTATCCCGGAAACCCTCTATCCCGAAGCATTGACACCGGGAATGCGTGAAGTGGGTTCAACCGGGGATATGTGGGGCAATGTGTACCCGCGTGGTGGTTTTGTCACCCAGGTGGATGACTACAAAGCGGCTGCAGTTGTGGCTCAGCGTACTGCCGATATCATCACGCGCACCGGCCAAATACATGTCTATAACCCGATGACCGCCAGCCGCAGTGACGGGTACTGGCCGCCTGAGTCGGTGACCGAAAACACCGGCACCAAAAACCACAAATGGCAGCGGCTGGTCCCCTCCATCTCTTCTTCTTGCGCTGTTTTTCCAGACAGCAGCAACCCCATTGCGGCGGATGGTGCTTATGCCTGGGCGCTTTGGCAACCCTATTCTTGCTGCCAACGGCGCGGACAAACGTTCCTCTACAGCACTGATTTTTAACCCAAGGGAGTGTACACCATGACATTCAACGCATTTTTAAAGGCAGGTGCACTGGCGGGGGCTGCTCTGTTGGCTCTGAATCAACCGGCATTTGCGGTATTCGATATTACGGGCGAGGAGGTAAACGCCGGTTATGGCAAGGGAATGAAAGGGGCGGTAAACGACAACCTGTTTTATTCCATCGGTGGGGGAACAGTGATATCTCAACCCCCCAGTAGCAACAATATGGAGAAAATGGGGCTCGGTATCAGTTGGAACAACGACCTGATGTGCGGCAACTTCGATTTGAGTACCACGGTCAAGAACCAGCTCAACGGGGCGACGGACGGCTTCAAAAATATGATGGGGGATGTGATTAACGGCGCAACCGGCGCGGTTGCTAGTCTTCCAGCGATGATAATCCAGCGGGCTAATCCTGGATTATACGAACTACTGACCAATGGCGTCCTGCAGGCCAATGTAGCGTTCGATAAGGCTCAGCTCAACTGCCAGACGATGTCGAAAAAACTGGCTGATTACTCATTGTCAGGCAAATTGACGCAAACCGCGATCGGGGAGGAGTTTCAGAGCGTGATTTCCAGTACGTCTGATGCGATCCGTGCAGATAACAGCTTGAAGACATCGACGGGTAAAGAGGGCGTGAAATGGGTAGGGGGGCAACAGCGAGGGGGGACGGGGCAGAAAGCTATCAAACCCACGTATGATATTGCCAAAGCTGGTTACAACATCCTGAATAAGCAGTCTGCAACCAGTGATGCTGCGGTGAGTGCTTCAGCATGTAATGGTTCATTGTGTCAAAAATACACAACCAGTGCTGAAGCTGCAGAGGCAGTATCTAAAGTTCTGGGGGATCGTGCACTACGCACTTGTGTGAGTGGCAGCGAGTGCAGTAGTGGTGGGCTGGAAAATGAGCCTGGCACCTCTACACCAGGCGAAGGTTTTTCTCCCACTCTGGAAAAGACCACCGAAGAGAATCAGGAGATCCTGGTCAAACTGGTGAACGGTAACCTGGCTCCTAACGCGACCAATCTGGCGACGTTGAAAACCGGTGATCTGGCCGTGACGCGCGGGGTTATTCAAGCGCTGAAGGATGACCCGGACAATGGCGCTCTGGTACAGCGTTTGGCGGGTGAACTGGCGATGGCAGATACCATTACGACGGCATTGGCGATGCGTCGTATGTTGATGGTGGGGCAATCAGAGCCGAGCGTGGCGGCTCAAGAGCTTATTGTGGCTGAATCTGACCGCCGTCTGGAGTTTTTAGACAGGGAGATCCAGGCACTGAAAAATGAGATGGAGATACGTAAGTCCATCAGCAACAACTCCATTCTTGTGGCGATCACCCGTCAGGAAGCGCGTGAGATCGACAACAGCCTGCGCCAGGACAATAAGCAAAATGACAGTGCTGTCCAGGGACTCAGCAAGTCCACGGAGGAATAATCATGGTGACCGTAAGAGTATCGAAGGACGAAAGCCAACCAGAGAAAAAGATGCCGCACCGGTGGCGTAAAGCTGCAGGTTTTATTTTCGGTATGGTAGGAATTTTGCTACTGGGGGGATGTGCGACGGCATTGGGATTGTATCTGGCCGGGCATGAAACCGCACTGACTGACTGGTTACAACTGGCGAGAGTTCCGCTGTTTATCTGGCGGTTAACGTTGTACGGCATTGTGGCCGCAATGTGGATTCACCGTGTCCGGGCGACATTGTTGCGTCAGGCTCCTTCACCGGGTGCGGTTTACCGAATCGAAGTGATGATGGTGTGCCTGGCCTTGCTGATTGAGTTCACCAGTTACCGTTGGGGGATGTGATGACGACGGACAGTTATCTGGAGTTTTTCCTGGTGTTCCTGGGCTGGCTGATTAATAACGCCCTGTGGACCATCATTACCACCACGGGATTGTTCGCGTTGCCGTTGGTACTGAAAGTGGCCGGAGTCTGGTTGAAGGTACGTACTGAAGGGGATGACGAGGGAAACAAGGGGGCACTGGCACTCCCTCGCATCGAGCAGGTGTTGTACGTGGCATTCGTGGTGATCCTGTTCTGTGCGATGCCGTTCAAAGAGGTTGATCTGACAGTCATGAAGTTTGACCAAACCCGTTCCAGGCAATGCGGCACCAATGTGCCCAAGCCGGATGAGTCAGGCTATGGCGGGTTACTGACCGACTTCAACGGCCAGGTTGCCAAGGTGCCGATGTGGTGGTATCTGGTTCACAACCTGTCAAAAGGGGTGACGCATGCGGCCATTGCGTCCATCCCTTGTGGTATGGAACTGCGCCAGTTGCGCTTTGAGGTGCAACATACCCAACTTATTGATCCGGTGACCCGACAGGAGGTACAGGAATTCGCCAACCAGTGCTATTCCAAGGCCTATTTCAAGCTGAAATCCACCAATAGCCAGCTTACTGATGCCACCATCAATTCGGTGGGCTGGATAGGTTCGAGCTACTTCCTGAATACGGGCGGATATTATGACTACTACACGTCTACCTCACCCCGTTCTCAGTGGCCGTACAGCGACAGTCGGGATAGCGGTTATCCCGATGTGGGACGGGGCGGGTATCCAACGTGCAAAGAGTGGTGGAGTGCATCCGGTACAGGGCTGAAAAGTCGGTTGTCGGGTGCCTATAACACGAAAGTCGCCAACAGGATGAAGTTTGTTGATGGCGAAAACTGGGAGGAAAACCTGTTGCGCTGGCTGGTCAGTCCGCAAAATACCCTGATGTCCGGGGGGCATGAAACCTATATGGCAGGAAGCCAGCGGGGAACCGGGATCGCTCTTGATAGCAGCTTCAAGCAGATGGTCAGCGGCCTGGGCGCATTCTCTGCACAAGCGACTCAGTTACCGGCATTTGATGCGTTGCGCCAGGCTTTGCCTATGGTGCATGGCATTCTGATGATGGCGATGGTTATCTGTATTCCTCTGGTGATGCTGTTCGGTGCCTATGATCCCAAAGTGGTGGTAACGCTGACTTTTGCCATGTTTGCGATGACTTTCGTGACGTTCTGGTGGGAACTGGGTAGTTGGCTTGACGATCGGCTCATTGAAATCGTCTACACCGGTGCGCGTGGGTATTACAACTGGTTCAGTAGCGTTGGGGCTGAAGGCTGGATCATGAATCTGGTGCTGGGGTCGATGTTTGTGGTGCTGCCTGCATTTTGGTTTGGGGCTGTAGGCTGGAGTGGGGTACAGCTCGGTGCCGCAATTTCATCTGCTGTAAGTAATGCAAGCAAAGGAAGTATGGATGCGGGCGCTAAAGGGGGCGCTTCTGCAATGGAAACCGCTAAGGCAGTTGTGACGAAAGGGCGTAGTGCGATTAAAAAGTAATAATTGAATATATTGACTAATGGATAGATGGTTTTTTAACAAATCATTTATCCATATTTTCATCATCTATACGAGTGTTTCCCATATAGCAACCAGTACCACTATGGCCTTCACGCCAACCATCCTCTTCTTTCACATCAACATATTGAGTTTTATTTGTGGTTAAAAGGAATGCAAAAATTGAAAACACCATTTTTACTGCTTCTACTAGCCCCTTGGCGATAACGGCCCAGATATCATCCTGCTGACTTGATGCCTTGTTGGTCATAGTCCTTAACCTCCAGAGTTTTGTCACCACTACATTACGGCAGATGCGATGTTGGGACAACATGTTTGCCGTATGAAAGATGACTCACTGTGAGGCATTTCATGACGCATTTTGAGTCATCACAGGGAATAACGAGGTATGGAAATTATAAATTTCTCAATTTGAGTTAAAAATAGACTCATTTATTGATTCGTCCGAAGGTAAGCGTGTTTTCAGGCACTCATGTTTTCTCAATATGAGTCATATCAATACGCAATTTAGAGGCATTACATGTTCAACGTATCTTGTGATGATGGGTCGACCTACGTAAAACCAGCCTGGCTGGAACAGGACGAGATCAAGACACATCTATCGGGTAACAGTTTCAAAGATGGCTGGAGCCCTGCCATCCTGGGAATGCGAAAAGTGTTCAACTATAACGTTGACGGGAAAAAGTATTCGCATGATTTGGGAAGTGACCCGCTCCCCGTATGTGATCCATTCATAATCAGGAATAACCGGATTGTGACCCGCTCCCCATATGTGATCCATTCATAATCAGGAATAGCCGGCTTCATTCTGGCTGCATATTCTGGCAACCGGCAGATTTCTCGGCAAATTCAGAAGGTGTCATCCAGCCCAGGGCAGAATGGGGACGGCTCTGGTTATAGTGTATGCGCCAGCCCTCGATTTTGCACCGTGCATCCTCCACAGACATGAACCAGTTCTCGTTCAAACATTCCTGCCGCAACCTGCCATTAAAGGACTCCACCGTAGCGTTGTCCGTCGGTGTTCCCGGGCGTGAGAAGTCGATCCTGATCCCTCTTTCATACACCCACTTGTCCAACATTTTCCCTGCAAATTCAGAACCATTATCGGTTTTCAGCAACTGCGGTAAAGGACGCCTGAGCGCTATGTTGTTCAGCATCTCTGCCACTTCTGTCGAACGCAGATTCTGTCCCACACAGATCCCCAGGCATTCGCGGGTGTAAAGATCGATAACCGTCAACAGGCGCAGTCGTCGCCCGTCAAACAACGCATCAGAAACAAAATCCATGCCCCAGACGTGGTTTGGATATAAGCCCTGAGGCTGCGGCTGTCGCCGCTGGGCAGATTTATTGCGACGTGGCCGTTTGAGGCGTAGCGACAGCCCTTGCTCACAGTAGAGGCGGTAGATCCGTTTGTGATTGTCGCGCCAGCCCTCACGCCGGAGCATCACGTGTACCCGACGATATCCGTAGTGAATTCGCGTTTCGGTGATCTCACGAATACGCAGGCGCAGTGCGCTGTCATCGGCAGCAACAGAACTATATCTAAACGAGCTCCGGCTGAGCCGTAGCGCAAAACAGATTTGTCTTTCGCTGGCACCGTATCGGGCCTGTAAATCCCTGACCCATTCGCGCAGGCGTGCCAGCGTCAGTTCTTTTTTGCCAGCACATCCTGCAGCATCGCCTTGTCGAGGCTCAGATCGGCAACCAGCCTCTTCAGCCTGAGATTTTCTTCTTCGAGCTGCCGCATGTGCTTCAGCTCTGAAGGGGAAATTCCGCCGTATTTTTTACGCCACGTGTAAAAGGTGGCATCAGAGATACCCAGTTTACGACAGACTTCAGGCACCGATGTACCCAGCTCGGCCTGCTTCAGGGCAAAGACAATCTGTTCTTCGGTGAATCGTGATTTTTTCATCGGCACAACCTCCGCTCAGGGGAGTCATTATCATGCCGGAATTCTGTTTCTGAATGGAGCAGGATTTTGGGTTAGGGTCATTCTGGGTACTCCAAGAATTTGAAAGCAATACTCGGAGTGTTTTTGCCAATAGCTATAGCTATTCTTTGGAGAACCCTCAGGAGGGCACATACATGAGAGTCACCAAACATCCGCAAGACATATCTGGCACTTGTATCGAAGACGATCCATGTTGGGTTGCTCTGATCAATCGACAGGTCAATGACAATGAGCAGTTCGTCTATGGCGTGATTACAACGGGAGTTTATTGCTATCCCTGTAGTCCGACGAAACTCCCGCGGCCAGAGAATGTCATTTTTTTCGACTCTGCGGCAGAAGCTGAAGCAGCAGGCTTCCGTGTATCGAAGCGTGTTGGTATGGATCAGGAAACTTTAGCTAAAAAATACGCAGCTATTGTAGTGGATGTGTGCAGGCATATTGATACTTCTGACTCTCTCTATACCCTGAGTGACCTGGCAGAAAAAGCCGGATTAAGCTCCTCTCACTTTCACCGGGTTTTCAAGAAGATCACGGGCTTGACACCGAAAGAATACGGTCAGGCATCGCGAGGCTCTCGTGTCAGGGAGCAGCTTACTCAGTCTGTAACGATCACCGATGCAATGTATGAAGCAGGCTACAACTCAAACAGTCGTTTCTATGAAGCCTCCCAGAGCATTCTGGGTATGAAACCTTCCGAATATCGTTCAGGGGGAACGAATGTCGATATCAAGTTTGCGGTAGGGGAATGTTCCCTCGGTTCGATCCTAGTCGCTCAAAGTTCGAAGGGTATTTGTGCCATATTGCTGGGTGATGACCCGGCTCTTTTGGTGAAGAATTTCCAGGATCAATTCCCGAATGCTAACCTTTTGGGCGGAGATACAGAATTTGAAACACTCGTGGCCATTGTGGTCGGTTTCATTGAATCACCGGATATAGGTCTAACGCTTCCTCTGGATATAAGAGGGACAGTATTTCAGGAGCGTGTGTGGCAAGCGCTTCGGGAAATTCCGGTAGGTACGACAGCTACCTACGCTGATATTGCGGTGAGGATTGGAATGCCGACTGAACCGTACCGGTTTTGTGGGAGAGAGTTAAGTCCGGGAACTCAGGCTGCCAGATCCTTTTTCCCGATGGAAGCGTAATATGCTTTTTCTGCTTCAGCAGGTGGGATATGGCCGAGCCGCTCAAGCAGCCGACGATTGTTGTACCAGTCCACCCATGCCAGTGTGGCCAGCTCCACTTCCTGTCGGTTTTTCCAGCTCTGCCGGTGTATCACCTCCGCTTTATACTGCCCGTTAATACTTTCGGCCATGGCATTATCATAAGAGTCACCCGTGCTGCCCGTTGAAGCCAGAAGAGCCGCTTCCTGCAGTCGCTGCGTGTACGCCAGCGATACGTACTGCGAGCCTTTATCCGAGTGATGGATAGTGCCGGACGGCCGCCGGGCCCACAGAGCCTGCTCTAGCGCATCCAGTACGAACGTGGTTTCCATCGACGATGACACCCGCCAGCCCACGATAACGCCTGCGAACACGTCGATGATGAACGCCACGTAGGCGAACCCCTGCCAGGTGCTCACGTACGTAAAATCTGCCACCCAAAGCTGATTGGGCCGTTCTGCCACGAACTGGCGGTTTACCCTGTCGCTTGCCGCAACGTCTTTCCGGCTGACCGTAGTCCGCACTTTTTTACCCCGAAGAACTCCGGCCAGACCCATAGCCTTCATCAGTCGCGCGATGGTGCATCTGGCCACGCTGAAGCCCTCACGCTGCAACTGCCTCCAGACTTTACGGATGCCATAGACGCTGTAGTTTTCGTCATACACTCGTTGTATTTCCGGTTTCAACTGGTCGTCACGGTGGTCACGCTGACTACGTTTCTCTGGATGCTGGCGGTATTCACGGTGCCGGTAGTACGTCGACGGGGCGATATTCAGCTCATGACATACCGGTCCGACCCCGTGACTACCGCTGAGGGTATCCAGCAGCGGCATTATTTTTTCCACAGACGGTCGTACTCCGCCTTCGCAAAATAAGCCGAGGCCTGGCGCAGAATATCGTTGCTGCGCCGCAGCTCACGAACCTCCTGCTCCAGCTCTTTGAGTCGCTGACGCTCATCGCCTGTGAGCCCGCCATCATCTGCACCATTATTGCGTTCATGTCGACGCAGCCAGGCTCTGAGTGTGTCGGGACTACAGCCAATTTTTGGCGCGATGGAGTTGATGGCGGCATGTTCAGAGTGATATTCACTGCGCTGTTCCAGCAGCATTCGGACAGCCCGCTCACGCAGCTCTGGTGGGTAACGGTTTGCTCGTTTGGATGTCATTTCGGGTCTCCTTTCACTGAGAGTTTAGTCTCCCGAAAACCCGGTACGGTTCAGACCGCCATGAGGGCTGTAGCAAACGCATGCGGCGCAAACAATCTTGCTGTTGCGATCCCCTGTCATCGCGTGGTGCGCAGCGATGGTTCTTTGTCTGGCTATCGTTGGGGCGTTGAACGTAAGCGCAAACTGCTTGAGCGTGAAAGACCAAAATATTTGTACATGAATCCAATATCAAGCAAGGTTAAATTATGACTATTTTAGTAAACAAGACAGCGATCATTACCGGTGCGAGTTCAGGTATAGGTTTTGAGGCAGCGAAGCTTTTCGCCAGAGAAGGCGCAAACGTGGTCGTTGTCGCACGGCGTGCTTTGGTACTGGATCAATTGGTGGATGAGATCGTCTCGGCTGGCGGGAAGGCTATTGCCCTGGCGGGGGACGTGAAGGATGAAGACTGTGCTCAGGAGGCGGTCAGTCTGGCGGTAAAACACTATGGTGGTCTGGATATTGCCTTTAACAATGCGGGAACTTTGGGGGAATTGGGCAGTATCACCCATATCTCTGCTGACGGCTGGCATGACACACTAGATACTAATCTGACCAGTGCATTCTTCAGTGCCAAGCACCAGATCCCAGAACTGCTTAAGCGGAAGACAGCCTCGTTGATCTTTACTTCTTCCTTTGTGGGTTACAGTGTGGGTCTTCCAGGGATGGCGGCCTATGCAGCGAGCAAAGCCGGTCTAGTGGGTCTCACTCGCACGTTGGCGGCAGAGTATGGTGCGCTAGGTTTACGGGTGAACGCATTGATGCCGGGTGGCACTGACACAGAAATGGGGCGAGCTTCAGCTCATACCACTGAACAGAAGGCTTTCGTGGAAAGTATTCATGCTTTGAAACGCATGGCGCAAGCGGAAGAAATTGCGCAGTCGGCGCTGTACTTGGCTTCTGATGCTTCAAGCTTTGTGACGGGGACGACACTGTTTGTCGACGGAGGCGTTTCCATTACCAAGACTTGAAGCCTTGCCGGGTAACAATAAATGCCTTTGAGAGGCTTGAGCGGAGTGCGGTGAAAGTCGCACGCCCCGTTCTTAGGAGAGCACAGTCAGGCAACTGGCTGTGCTTATCCGACATAAGGGCTGAACACGGATTTAGCCCTCAAGATTCTTATTCGCAGCTTGCCAGATCCGAAGCTGCTTCGTGCATGAGGATATGGAGAGCAAAGCTGTTGGTTTGACAGCCCACGAGTATTATCCTGCAGTAAAGGAGCTAATCGAGATCGTACTTTCCCTCTACCTTTTAAGTGGAAATTCACTTCGGGTTGAAATCTCCCATTCTGGTAACAGAGATTTCCGTGGTTCCGGCCTCCACCCATAATCTGAGTTTTTTTTATATCGCGCAAACGCAACGCCCTTAGTACTCCGCCCGGTCAGAGCGAAGCGGAGGACAGGCTCAAGAATCTGGCCGGCATATGTGACCGCTTGTCGGTCGAGAATTGCGATCTGGCAGGCAATTCCTCATCCGCCATGACTTTATCGACCCGCCATGGACGAGAGGATGCCTTGCCGCTAATATCTCACATTGATGAAAGAGATTGCGATGCAAGTAGGTAGGATAAGATGAAGATCGGTGAATTGTCGCGGCGAACTGGGGTGAGCATCCGGTCGCTGCGATATTATGAGGAACAGAATCTGCTGCACCCTGAGCGGATGGCGAGCGGCTACCGGACTTATGCGGATGTCGATGTGGTGCGGGTTCAACGCATACAAGCCCTGCTCGCAGCTGGGTTGAGTACGCAAAAGATCGAACGCATCCTGCCCTGTATGATGCAGCATCGCGACGGGCTGCGGCTGTCGTGCGCGGACCTCAATGACTATCTGGTCGCGGAGCGAAAGAACCTCCTTGATCGTATCGCTACCCTGCGCGCCTCGGTGAAGGCTCTGGACGAAATTATCACCGCCAGCCCAGCCTGATAACACCTTACGCGAACGTTGTCAGAAATCACTTGACTCTGACATTGGTGTGAGACTGTAGTATTTGCAGCATGAGCAAACGAATCGTCTACTACGAACATGGCGGCCCCGAGGTTTTGCGCTGGGAAGGCGAAACTGTCCCCGACCCGGCGCGCGGTCAAGTGCTGGTGCGCAACGAGTTGATCGGCGTCAATCCGATTGACTGGAAGCTTGTCGCGGGATTATTCCGAAGCGACCCGGCCCCGTTTCCCGGCACTCCGGGCTGGGCAAGTACCGGGATCATCGAGGCTATCGGCGAGGGCGTGCACGACTTCGCTGTGGGACAGGCGGTGATCGTGGACAGTCGCGCCCGTCTGGCTGTGACCTCGGGCAGCCGCGCGGGCACGTTCAGAGAATATGTGGCGGTGGGTACACGCCAGATCGTCGTTCGGCCGCCGGAAGTCAGCATCGAGCAAGCGGCAGGACTCCCATCATCAGCGGTCGCGGGCTATTCCATGATCCATCATCTCGGGATCACCAAGGCTGACACACTGCTGGTTCATGGCGCTGCTGGCGGTGTCGGCTCCGCCGCTGTTCAGGTGGCCGTCGCACGCGGTGCGCGCGTTATCGGAACCTCGTCCCCAGCCAACCACGACTATCTTAGGTCATTGGGCGCTCACCCGGTCGATTATACCGCCAACATGGTGGATACGATCCGCAGGCTCGGCCCCATAACAGCCAGCGCGGATGCCGTTGGCGGCGCTGCCTCGGTTGCAACCACCGTCGCACTGCTGCCTGCTGGCGGCCGGGCCGTGACCGCATGGGGCGACGGACACTCTCATACCGCTGGCATTCCCTGGGTAAGCCATCCAGACGATGAACTTCATCAGGTTGCGAAGCTCGCGGCGCAAGGTCTGCTGAACATCCGGATCGCCGAAACCCTTCCCTTATCCGAGGCGACGGTCGCGCTTGAACAAATCAAAGCCGGACACAGCCTAGGGAAAATACTCCTGCTTCCCTGAACCTGACCGTCGATCTCCCAAGGGAGAACGCCAGATAACCGACCAAGGCGCGCTGAAGTCGCCACATCGCACCGGCGCGCGTCATCTAAAGTGAAAACAATACAATGGGGCCAACATGGAGATTGTTAATAAAGAAGCGGGAGGCATCCCGCTACAAGCCGCTTTTTTTCTAGGTGCCTTTGCGCTTGGGACATCCGAAAATGTGATTGCGGGAATGCTTCCGCAACTCAGTGCGTCTCTCGGAATCTCCATCGCGCAAACCGGCTTGCTCATAACGGCATATGCGGGAACCGCTGTTGTGGCGGGTCCGCTTCTGGCAATCCTGACATCCACCATGCGGCCCTTTGGCCTGACGGCGACGGTCGTTGCGCTTTACACGGTGGGTTCCCTGTTGGCGGCCTTCGCACCTACGTTCGGCGTGCTGATGGCGGCCCGTATTCTCACGGGAGCGATGCACACCACAATTCTCGTGATGTTTATTCTCACCGCGATGGAGACTGCCGCTCCGGATCGCAAAGCGCGGACAATCGGACGCATTACCCTCGGGCTAGGGGTTGCTACGGTGGTCGGTGTTCCGATTGGAACCGCCTTGGCGCAAACCCTTGGATGGCGCGCATCATTCCTAGCGATCTCCATGTTGATCGCGGGCACTCTCGCCTTGATCTTGTATGCGTTTCCCCGATTGGACGCGCCGAAATCCATCGGCTTCGGAGCGCTGCGCGTGCTGCTACGTCCAGATGTGAGCGGCGGCATTGCGATGAGCGCGCTCGCCGCCCTAGGTGCGCTGACTCTGCTTACCTTCATAGTTCCAATGCTGGGGGAGGCCGGCGTCGCCCAACATTGGTTGGCCCTCTCACTTTTTGTCTATGGGGCCGCCTGTCTCGTTGGAAATCAACTCGGTGCCATGGTTGCTGATCGCAGCCTGCCGGGATCAATGGTTGTTACACTGGCAGCTACGTGTATTGCGCTTTTCGTCACTACCTTTTCAAGTCATTCGGCATGGGTTGCAGTTGTCGCGGTGAGCCTCGTCGGTCTGGCATATTTTTCGACTTTCCCACCACTGAATACATGGGTGGCAACCGCGTCAAGTGATCTGGCACCAGCACTCGCGCTCTCCTTGAACAGTTCGGCTTTCAATTTGGGTATCGCGGCAGCGGGTATGCTTGGTGGTAGCGCGCTCCAATCCGGGTTGCCAGCCTCACGGCTATCTTTGCTGGGGTTGTTACCCGTTCTTTTCGCGGTCATTGTCGCGCTCTGGCTTTGTCAACGGTGGAATGGGGATGAGAGGTAGATTCCCAGCCAAAGGCCAAGGCGATTGTCGGATGGCGGGGCTGGCAAAACGGAGAGGCCACCATACAGGATGCCTTGGTACGGATCGGTACACAAGAAAGCTTTCATCAGCACCGCAAACCTCGGACGCGGTGGTTTCTCCTGTACGGTCATTTCCAGTTCCGGTTTTCACGGCATAGTGATCTCGGGCACGCTGCGGGACTCCATCTTTGTGTTGGAAGGGCTACTTGAACAACAAACGGGGCTGAACCCGGTTGAAATCATGACGGACAAGACAGGCACCAGCGACATTATCTTTGGCCTGCTCTGGCTACTGGGATAACATTTTTCCCCACGCCTGGCTGATGCTGGTTAAACAATGTTCGGGCGCGCTGATAAATCAGCGAATTACGGTGCGCTAGACGCACTGGCGCGAGGATGTACTGACTTATCGAAAACTGAGACTCACTGGGATGAGATGATGCGGGTTGCCGGTTCGCTGAAACTTGGAACCATTTATGAGTCAGAACTCGTCCGTTCGCTTCTGCATACCTTAATGTCATAACATTAACATATGTTGTGCACAGGCACTGTCGGGGCAACGGAAAAGTATTATTTTGGCCAGCTTAAGCTAAGCCTTAACCTGGCATCATTGTGGTGGGAAATAAGAGCAACATACTGAGTTTAAAAATTCAATTAGATAGAGTGTATTGGGCAAAGATCCGGGTAAAAAATACCAACATCAACTCACCAAGCCTCCGGCTCTCGTAGCATATGCACAATATTGCAGGGGCTAATGATCCATCCCCCTTTAAATCCCTCGGGTAGGTGCTCGACAGTATCACAACGTGCAACCCCGCATTCTTGGACATGCTGCTCAGCCAATTTAAAATCGGGTGTAAACAGTTCAAGCCAGACTTCAGCCTGGCTAAAACTTGGTGCTTCATCGATCCACAGTCGATTCGGGCCAAGTATAAACCCGATAGCCGGTGATTTTTCCGTAATCTCTTCAAGTCCGATAGCGTTACGGTAAAAATCAAGCGTCTGCTGATACTGGTACGTGGGTACTTTTATAGCGATATCAATCCCCCCTTAATTTCTGCATTCATAAAGATTTTTCCTTATTTAGTATTGGTATGATTAGCTAAACTTGCAGGTTCTCCCTGCATTTCACTCTGATAAAAGCCTGCTCTGAGATTGATCCCATATTCTAGCCACGCTTTCATTGCGCACAGCATCTGGGTCCAACCCTCACAGTTGATATAGGAAGATTTTTGCCCTGATTCACTCATTTCCCAACCTGTTTCACCAATTTTGACGAGAGTACTCCCCTCATCAAGGGGGATAAAGAGCATTTCGATTAAAGTCTTGTAAGGATTATTTCCTGGCGATATCTCGGCATCCCAGCGCAGCACAATACGTTTATTCTCAACAATCTCGATAACCTCAACAGGCGTTCGGCCCCACCAGATAACGGTAGTTCCAGCAACCAGCGGTCTACTTGCCCCTCCAATCGTTGTGAAATAGGCACTAAGCTGCTCAGGGTTGACGACCGCCTGATACACATCCTCGACCGGCTTACTCATCCGAGCAGACACCTGAAAATCTAACGTTATTGAAATACCCTTTTTATCTTGAGAGACTGGACTATATGTTATATATTTATAACATGTCAAATGTAAACGAAGATGACCAGGTATTCAAGGCGCTCTCTAACCGGACACGTCGTCTCCTCTTAGATGAGCTAAAAAATAATCCGTTAACCACGGGTGCACTATGTGCGCTTTTTCCTGAAATGGATCGGTGCACAGTTATGATGCACCTCAAAATACTTGAAGAGGCAGACTTAGTTATATTCAGTCGAGAAGGACGTGAGCGTTGGAACCATCTGAATGCACTTCCAATTAAAGCAATCTATGATCGATGGATTGGCGAATATGCAACCCATGCAGTTGCAATGTTAGATCAGTTAAAGTCAACTCTTGAAGAAAAAAATTATTGATCATAGCCGCCTATCAGTAGGAGCGATTGGGGCGCTGGGGTTAGTGGATAATGCTTTTGTACCAGTAGTGGTCTGTAAAAAAACAGTCTTAGTGAATGGAAGGGGTTTCCCCGTGATCTGGTTACTATACCCATCCAAAACAGCGGATGTTGATGTTATTTCGACAGTATCTCCAGGTGCTGGGGATAATATAAAACCGACAGTCAAACTGACGGAGAAAAAAGCGATTGAGAACTTGTCAATGTTGAAAAATAAATTGAGTTATGCACATATCCACGGTCAGAAAAGCCAGTGAAGCCGGGGGCCACCCAGCACCCCGGCAAACGGGAGCGGTCTGTGAGCGGGGCAAGCGAACAGACTCTGGCGGTGGGTATGTGCAAAACTCAGTCTCTTTTGCTGCATATATCTCCGCCTCGTTTCTGTTGAAGGTTTTTGAACTCTCATTTATGATGCCCCTGTCTCATCGTTGTTTTTGACAACACCCAATGCTTCCATGACCTGTAAAGTAGCGCTGTTAGGCGGTCAAACCTCAGTTGCCTAGACCTGAAATGCAACGCTTTTAGAGCGGTAACCCCCCTGAATCTTTGAAAGCGGGGATCGCAGAACCACTGCGATGAAGGTACGTTTATCCACTCACAGACAGTCAGTTTCATCACGACAACTTGCACCCCAGCGGGCTAGTTTCTCTATTACCAGGAGAAACACCATGTCTATGCCCTTATCTCTTTGGACCTACGTCCAGCTATCCCGGCAACATTTGCGGCGTTCTGCTATGCCAATTGGAACATTTGGCATCTGCAGAAGCAGCATTTGGCGCGGGATATGCGCAGCGCGTCACTTGTATGAAGTGAAACGAAAACCAAGTGACGCGCAAAGCGCATAACGGACGAACCCACGTAATACGGGCTTTTCCAACGTCTTCTACGCTCTGACCGACACGTAGTACCCTGGCCGAACCACGGACTACGGAACATCCCGAGCAGTAAAAGAACATTTTTTAAACCATCGCGTCATAAAAACGGGGTAACCCCATGAAGACGCTTATCTATGCAATGAAGGAGAACAATCGACTCGATAACGATGGCAACATCAGCCAAAGCTGATGGATGGAGGTGACCTGGCAGTAGTCAGGTACCGGCGCAAGCCGCAAGCAGCTCAGCGAGCTGTGGATACCTCACAAGAACTCAACATTTTGCCACCCCGATGCACAGTTATCAGTCGAGCCGCAGGAAGCGCAAATCACACCGTGTCGTCGGGGCCAGGATGTATCACCGTCGCGCTGAACGTTGTTCAGACGTTGTTGGCATACATCAAAAATGCAGTTCGGTACGTCCTTCATCCCTCGCGACGAAGGCGGTAATGTCGTGCGTTTTTCAAGACGAAAGGAGAGGGGGGATGTCGAGAGCCAATAAGCAGTTAAGCAAGCAATTAATCACGCTGGCCCGAAAGTCGGGCGGGAGTTTTAAAACCGTTTCAGATCGCGCCAGAATAGCGTCGCGTTTCGCCGAAAGTATGTTGAAATTAAATATCCAGATCCGCGATATCAGTAATGTAAAAACCAATCATGTTGAGCTTTATATAAAAAGCCGTCAGTCAGATAATATCTCTAAACGTACTCTGCAAAATGAAATGGCGGCGATTAGAGCGATGTTCACTACAGCAGGCAGGACGAAACTCGCCGATCCGAATCATGAACGATTAAGTAATTCGTCACTCGGCTTATCGGGGGCCAGTCGTGACGGTTCAAAAGTCGCTATTTCAGACGAGCGCTATCACGCAGCGCTCGCCCAGGTCCGTGATAAAGACGAAGGTGTTGCTGCCGCAATGCAATTAGCCCGTTATTTAGGATTGAGAACAGAAGAGACGGTACAATCCGCTAAGTCGTTAAAGACCTGGCAGCAGGCATTGAATAAAGGGGATGCGCGCCTACGCATTGTATTCGGGACCAAAGGTGGACGCCCGAGGGATACCACGGTTGTGGATCGCGATACGGTTATTCGCGCAGTGAATGAGGCGATTAAATATGCCGATAAGCATAATGGCCGACTTATAGATAAACCTAATTTACATTCTGCGATTGATCGGTATCGAAATATACTTAAAGAGGCCGGGCTAACGGGGAAGGAGTCTCCGCACAGTTTGCGCTATGCTTATTCCAAAGAGGCGACGGACTATCATATGAGTAAGGGATTAAGCCGGAAAGAAGCGGAAGCAATGGTCTCAATGGATCTGGGGCATGGTGATGGACGTGGTCATTATGTTGCCAGGGTTTATAACAAAGTTAGTGGTGATGATGAGTCTTGACAGTTGCCAATGGTGAGTGTTTTTTGCAGGAATAGGCTTGTCGAATAAGTTTGAACTGTGTACGATTTTACATGTTAACCCGTTGCCTCTGACAACAGCCAATGTCCTGGTGATTTGAGAGGGACGCCTTCGGGTAATCACAAACCAAAGCGACCATCACCTGAGAGGACGCGCTTTAGAGCGGTAACCCCCCTGAACCTTTGAAAGCGGGGATCGCAGTACGCTGCGATGAAGGTGTACTTATCCAACGTGCCTTGATTGGCATCCCATCTGATTGTAGTGGTCAAGTAAAACTGGCCACGGTTTTATAAGCTGCGTGGTATCTTCTCTCTGACTCGTCAGGTGTCAGACCTCCGTTGTATTGATGAGGTCTGAACGTGTTGTAGTAACCCGTTATGTAACGAGTGACTTCTCGTTGAGCTGTTTTCGCTGCACTGTAGCCTCCTTCAGGTATCCATTCGCTTTTCAGGCTACGGAAGAAGCGTTCCATCGGGCTATTATCCCAACAGTTTCCTCTCCGACTGACGCTCTGTTTTATCTGCTTTTTCCAGAGCCGTTGCCGGTACCTCAAGCTTGTATACTGGCTTCCCTGATCCGAGTGGAACATCACCCCCTCTGGCTTATTACGACTTTCCCAGGCCATTTCCAGGGCGTTAATGATGAGCTCTGTATCCGCAACCGGCGACATTGCCCAACCCACTGGCTTACGGGCGAACAGATCCATCACGACAGCCAGGTAACTCCATTTCTGTCCGGTCCAGATAAAAGTGATATCACCGCACCAGACCTGGTCAGGCTCCGTTACTGCGAACTGGCGCTCCAGTATATTTGGCAGACTCGTGTGCTCTTGAGTCGATTTTCTGTAGGCATGTTTACCCGGCTGGCAGCTACTCAGGCCCAGCGCTTTCATTATCTTGCTTGCCCGGTATCGGCTTAACGCAAGCCCCTCACGGGTAAGGATATCCGCAAGCGTTCTGGCACCGGCAGAACCGTTACTGAGGCGGTGTATGCGACGAACTTCGCTATGGACTCTGACCCGCTCTGGATTGATGACATGCCGCCTTTTTGCCCAATATTTATAGCTACTGCGGTGTATTTCAAAAACATCGCAGAGAAGGCTGACGGTGTGACTGCTTCTGAGTTTTTCAACTAGCGAGAACTGTTCAGGGAGTCTGACATCAAGAGAGCGGTAGCCTTTTTTAATATGGTGTTGTGTTCCTCCAGGCGACGAACCTGCTTTTCCAACTCACGAATACGCTGCTGTTCGGCAGTCAGTGGCGAGGCTTTAGGTGAGACCCCTTCACGCTCCAGACGGAGCTGTCTTGCCCATGATTCGAGAGCCGATGTGCTGACATTCATGGCTTGGCTGGCTGCACGGAATGAGTAGCCCTGGTCAAGGATAAGTTGAGCGCATTCAAGTTTGAATTCAGCAGAGAAAGTCTGCCTCGTTTTGTTAGTCATTTTTTCACCTGTTTAGTGGTTGAGGTGATGATATCACCTCTATTCAGGTGGCCAAATTCACTATGCCACTACACAATGACAGTCTAAATCAATGTGCACCTACGCCCTCTTTATTGAAACAGCAATAGGTTGTGCATCTTGTTGCGTGCTCCTTTCAGGTTCAAATGAAACCCTTTCACCCAGCGCATATGCATTAATCCCTCCCACAAATGATTTCGCAAAGGCAATAAAGGTATTGCCACATTTTTCGCTGTGAATCATTGCTATATTACTTTGGGTATTAATATTTACGATTTCGCCTGTATGTCGGGTTTCTAACAAGATATTCCCTAACCACGTTTCATTATTAATTAAACCAATCTCAGAAAGTTCCGCAGGAAGTTTTTTATTTTTCCATAATTATTTTTGGCTGCAAGGTTCATTTATTTTTTTTTTTGTGATTTATCTACAGTACTTAATAACTTAAGATTAGAAGGATTGCACCATCTAATGACCTCAAAATGCCGATTGTACTCACGTATAACTTTATTTATTGCCTGCTCGATAAAGTAAGTTTTATCTGACCTCCATAAGGGTTCATGGTGAGATATGCGATTACGCAGCGTATTAATATCCCGCAGGCCTGAACCAATTCTGTTTATTGTTAATTGTTTTCCATTTTTCATCACATAGGGGAAAACGAGGGGGGTTAAATCTCGCCATAAAGAAAGATAGGGCGTGTGGTTGGCATGGTTTCCATCATACATTTGGTCGTGACGCAGATTTATTGATAATGATGAATGGTGAGATACCAACCGATGATCTTATCGTGCATTTCCTCTGACTTAGAAAAGAAAATTATTCTGCGGGTCAGTCGTTTGATATATGTGCGCAGATTAAGATTATATCGTTCTATTCGCTGGGTATATTTCTTGCTGACGACACGCCTCGTTGAATCAAGCTGTACCCGATACGCTATGCCTATTCCAGAGAAGCGACGGAGTATCATATGAATAAAGGATTGAGCCGAAAAGAGGCGGAAGCAATGGTTTCGATGGATTTGGGGCATGGGGATGGGCGCGGACATTACGTTGCCAGGGTTTATAACAGAGTGAGTGATGATGAATCTTGACAGTGCCAACGGTGAGTATTTATGCAAAAAGGGGGGCTTGTCGAGTACGTTTGAATTGTGTACGATTTTAGTCGTTGAACCGTTGTCTTCGACAACACCCAATGCTGCCATGACCTGTAAGGTAGCGCTGTAAGGTGGTCAAACCCCAGTTGCCTAGACCTGAAATGCAACGCTTTTAGAGCGGTAACCCCCCTGAATCTTTGAAAGCGGGGATCGCAGTTTACTGCGATGAAGGTACGTTTATCCCACTTGCCTTGATTGGCATCCTATCTGATTGACTCACCCTAAAGGGAACACGCTTCCCTCCAGGGATAGGTGTTCCCTTATTTTTTTGCGTAAGGAAACATCTATGGACTCACACAAAGACAAAGAACTGGCTTTTTTACCGGTATCTATCACGTTATCGGCCTGGGATCGCGCCGTAGACCGCTTTAGCATCGCTGAGTGGGAACGTCGGCAACTTGCGCTGATAAAAGCAGCGCAGGATGCCTGGAGTAAGCGGTTCGTTCCATCCGATACGGAAGTGACATTTTCATTAACCCTGTTTGTTCGTCTGGGGGAGGAATCTGTCGAGCTGACAGAGAGCTTCCTGGTGAAATATGACGATTACAAACTGATAATTACTTCAGCGAGCTAATGGCTCTTGTCTCTGCCGGGATGCTTTTCCCCTGGTAGAGATTTTCATTCTCACCTTTACGGGAGCCGATCCCCGTAAAGGGATGACTCCCTGTCATATTTGATACGGAGTGACTTATGACAACCTTTGTTCTTGTCGCGGAATACCGGAATGCAACGGACCGTATGTTTACCCTGGCGAATGCCCATTTCTGCGCCTGCGTTGGGAATGATGAGCGACGTTCATGGCGGGGTAGTGCGCAACGTCATCTTGCAGAACTGGAAAATCTGAGCTGTAAGCGAGCGAGTGAGCGTGACCGGCGATGTTTCAGCCATGCCAGTCGTGTATTGCGTGAACGTATAGCGATGGTGAACGAACACGGCGAGATGCTGCTACCCACGTCTGTGGTGAACGTCGCATAACCTTATTGTTACTCAATCCTTTGCGGGACGTGTCCCCCAAAGGGCAGGTTCCGCTCTTTTTTTGGAGAAAACCTGGAATGACACAGATGACAAAAACAGAAACACCCTTCGTAACGGCGGAGAACACGGACTGGATGACCGGTTTCTACAACCTGGTTTCGGTACTCGTCCAACAGGGTTTTTCCCAGGACAGTGCCACTCTCCACGTGGTTAGCTTTACTCAGATGTGCTACGCCTATGCCCGTAAGTTTAGTCAGGACTATGGCGAGGACTATGGCGGGGATTTTTGGCATTGGTACACCCAATCCGATGGCGGGTTCTTTGTCTGTCCGCAGACAGAAAAAACCTATCGTGTTGAGGTGTACTCAAACTATTACCGGGGTGAGATGAGTGCCCAGGCGTTGGGAATGACGGTGTCATTGTATGCCCTGTGCGTCCTGGCGGAATCGGGTCATGATTTTTTTATCGAGAGCTACCATCGACTGCGTGATTTTGCAGCGTGGCATCCTGAATGGGCTGCTATTGGCGGAGCGATTGACTGATGGCCGCTATCTTAACGGTGGCTGAAGCCATTCAAAAACTTCAACGGCATGCGGATCAGGACGAAATGATCCTGCTGGATCTGTGGTACGCCGAAGATGTTCAGTCTCAAGACGAGACGGCGACCCATGACGAAGCCATAGCAGCACTTGAACAGGCTGTTCATGATTTCGATGCCAACAATGGGATCTGCTGGTTAACGCTGGAGGCTGCATTAGAGGTTGTTCGAACTCAGGGCAGCTAAACCAATGTTTTGATTTCACTCACCCATAGGGACTGACTTCCCTATCGGGGGTAAGTCCCTTTTTTAATGTTAAAGGAATTTACCATGATGGCGACAAACCAGCCCAACAACCCCTTTTCTCTCGATGACTTGTGTGAACTGGCGAACCTTGAAGGTGATTTGCTGGTGATTGCAGCACGCGAGAAATTGGGCATTGGCATACAGCCCGATGAAGATGGTTTTACCGATAACGTTTGGGCGATAGGTTTTCTGGCCCAAGATTTTGCGTTGAAATGTGGCGGTAACTCACCCCGTTTCACGCATCCTTCTTGCCGAGCACTGGTTGAAGAGGTGGTTACCCTGGCGCGAAGTATTACTGAAGGTGCCTGGGATTACTTTTTCAAATGTGGCATGGCTAGAGCAATCGAGATCGAGATGGATATGGAGGAAGGATGGTGATGAAACGGAACCATTCTTTCACTCATCTTCAGACTGTTCCCCATGAGGCCTGGAAGGAACTGTGTCGTGCAGTAACTCAGGTGCATCATCGGATCCGTAATGAGCCTGATTTTTGTTGGTTGGGTAAGCCTTTGACTGTCTGTGACCACAGTGGAACAAAGCCACTGAGGTATGACGACAGTCTGGTCGGTCTGGGCGTTATCTCCTTTAACGGTGATTTTGGCGCAGGCCTGTCAGGTGACCCTCTTTGCCTGGTTCGGTTGTTTTCCTCCGAACGGCGGCAAAGTCAGTGTGATACCGGCCATCATCCTTACGATTTTCTGGTGATGGCGGTACTGCTGCTGGTCAACCACTATTGCCCGACGTGTTACGCCCTTCATTCGACAGTCGGACGTGCTGAGTGGCAGCAGGTGGCTGACTGGTTAAACGCCCACCTCCACCTGGTGGTGATGTTACCACCAGGGCTTCAACACACTGACGCTATTATCGGTTAATGCGATTCTAGCACTGACAACCCTTGCGGGGATTTATTCCCGCAAGGGGTAAGTCCCCGTTTTTTATGGCGAGGACTTACCATGACAACGAAAGAAACCAGGAAAAAGGCAGCATCACGTCACCAGGATAAAGTGGACCTGTTCCAGATCGTGACGGATAAAATCGTCGAGGCGCTGGAAAAGGGCACGTCTCCGTGGCGCAAACCGTGGCGTACTGTTACCGGTGGCCGTTCTGTCAGCATGAGCGGATTACCGGCCAACGCCATTACTGGACGAGCCTACAGCGGTATCAATGTGTTGCTGCTGTGGATTGATGCAGCGGAGAAGGGGTTTACCTCACACCGTTGGCTGACGTTCAAACAGGCACTGGATGTGGGCGGTCACGTGCGTAAAGGCGAGAAATCCACACTGGTGACCCTGTTCAAGCCGTTTGAGAAAAAAGAGACTGACGAACAGGGCAGGCCGCTTTTTGACGAACAGGGGAACGCCGTGGTTTCTCAGCGGAATTTTATGACCAGTTTTCACCTCTTCAACGTTGAGCAATGTGAGAATTTACCCGAGAAACTGTTGACGCCGGTGAGTGTGGCCGGTGATGCAGTAGAATCGCCAGAGCAACACGATATTGAGCGTATTCAGCGGGCAGAGCAGGTGATCGCCTGCAGTGGCGTACCGGTGGTACATAGGCATCAAGACCGGGCGTTCTACAGCGCTGGAGCAGATCGTATCACGATGCCGGAAGCGGTGCAGTTCCATCGCCCGGCAGATTACTACAGTACGCTGTTGCATGAGCTGGTGCATTCTACCGGTCATGTCTCCCGATTGGCGCGAGAAGGCATAACGTCTTCTTCACGTCGGTTTGGGGACCCGGTGTATGCGTTCGAAGAGCTTGTGGCGGAAATCGGTTCGGCATTCCTGTGCGCCGAAGTGGGTATCCAGGGTGATGTTCAGCATGAGAGCTATATCGCGTCATGGCTGAAGGCACTGAAAGAAGACAAGAAGGTTATTTTTCAGGCAAGCCGTTTTGCCCGAGAAGCCTTTGAGTACCTTATTTTACGTGAACAGGCCCTGGCTGCAGCCTGAGCCCATATCGGAGGAATTAACGATGGATACCCATGAAGTTCGTGAATACCAGACGATAGCGGCGTATCTGCTGAAGAAGCATTTTGGGCTGACGTTGAACGATACCAACCTGCATGACGATACTGTTGTACAAGAGTTGGTTGAACTTAACGTGCCGGTGTTTGAAGCGATAAACCAACTGGTCGAAAAATACCACCTGGACAGGATTGACCAGAATGTCTGGTCTCTCCGAAGTCCCTTACTGACTCCGAGCAACTTCCTGGTTGCCGTAATGGAAATTGTGCCGGAGAAAGTCCAACTCGTCTGTATCGATGAGGCAGGCGACAAACCAACGCAGCACTGACTTTCTACACAGGGTTACTAAGTCAACCTATCACTCCCCAGGGAAACATTTCCCTGGGGGATGTTTCCCTTTTTATTTAAGAGAACATCCCTACTGGCCAACCACAACCCGCATGGGAGCAGACCATTGGTATCGCTGTGGCTGAGCAGTTTAGTTTGGGAGGATACCTTACTAATCATGATCCAGTGGTCACCGCCATCAACCTGATGATATTTCTCACACTGAAAGCGTGCGGCACAGTCGGTAAGCAAAGGTACGTCACCCGCGCCGACCTCCACCTCAATCCCGGCAAATTTATCCTCGCTGGGGCGGGCAAAGCGATTGGAAATATCCATCTGATCGACGGCCAGCACATTAATGGCGAAGTGACTGGCCTGCTCAAAGATTGAGTAGCTGCCGGAGCGTTTATCAATGCTCCACAAGACCAACGGCGGATCCAGTGATACCGAGTTAAAGCTGTTGGCCGTTACCTCTACGCGGGTGCCATTTGCTGTTGCCGCTGTCACTACCGTCACGCCGGTAGCGAAATTGCCTAGCGCACGCCGGAATGCGCGGGGATCCTGGGCTGGTTCTGTGTGATGTGTCATTAAATAGGAACTCCTGCTCGTTACACCATCGTTGGATCGGGCTCTAAACCCATCAACTCGCGCCCCAGGATCTGCGCGCAGATATCGTAATTGGTATAGGCGTGTGCCCCGGTCATGTGTGAGTCGCGGAACAGGCGCTGGATCTCATTGCTTTCCATCCAACTGGTTGCCCCCGCAGCGCTGAACAGGCGATCAACCGATTCGATGCACATTTTGACTGCGTAGGCCTGGTTGGTACGCCAGAACGTCAATGTCTGGTGAGAAGGATATTGGTGCCGGCGACCGTGTTCGGCATGTTCTTGCCAGTTTTTTTCCAAAAAGGCACGGGCGGCGGGTGGACTCTGCAAGACACATTAGCGCCGGGGTAGCCGTACCTACGCTGGCTCCAGCCAGCGCGGCGACAAAGTCGGTGAATTCTGGCAGGGAGATTTCCAGGCCACCGAATTTTTTCGGTTGGAAAATCCGGTGCATACCTATGCTTTTTAACAAACGGATATTCTCATCCGGTACTTTTCGTTCGTTTTCTGCCTAGGCGGCATTGGCAGCGTTAAGTGGCAGAATGGGCAGTAATTTTTCCAGCATCGGGTTGCTAGTTTTCATCAGTTGGTTCCCTCGGTAGGGGTGGGCGTGGGATGAGTATGCGTAAGGTGATTTAAAGGAATGTAACATTAAGGTAAAAAGTGTACTTTTCATGTTAAATATTGAGGGTGTGATCTGGCGGCGGGTTCCGAGGGGGTTAATGTTTATACTTGGGATGCTTGTACGCTTATGTAAGCGGGAGAGCGGCCATTGCTGGCTCTATCAAACGTGTGAGCGCAGTACGTGAGGCGCCATCGCGGGCTTGAAATGAAATAGTCTGTGTTAGCCCTAAAAAATAGGAAGCGAGCACTTTGACATCGGTATTCGCAGGGAGATCCCCTTCCATTACGCCTCGTTCAAGCCTGGCATGGATCATAGCCAATGTTTTGCGGCGCGCATTTTTAAGGTATGCCCATACCTCATGGTTTTCAGCAAAATTATTCACTACGCCTAACACAATGAGGCACCCTCCGGATTCATTGGATGTAGCGACATCAATAGAGCATTTAAGCATGGCTTTTAATCCTGCACGTGCCGTCTTGGCAGTATTGAGAGCATGTGCTGATTTGCACCCTATAGTCTCAATATACAGGTCAACGGCCTCACAAAATGCCGCTTTTTTGTTACCGAAGGCTGCATAAAAACTGGGTGGATTGATCCCCATTGCTGTTGTGAGATCAACCAATTGTGCTCCCTCATAACCTTTCGACCAGAACACCTCCATCGCACGTTTGAGTGCTAGCCCTCGATCAAAACTAAGAGGTCTTCCTCTTACCGACATGCCCTTTTTACCTCACTTTATTTCTGTAGTGGTAATAACATAATTCACTTGATTGAATTTGGCAAGGGTGTTAGATTTTTGTAATTGTTATTACAGAAATGGATAAAAACCTGATAATGCATCGTCTTTTCGCGGTTCAAAGAATTAGCAACGGCTAGCTGCATAGCGCTGATTTCGACCGCTGACCGGTAGACGCCAATACCATTGCTGTGTCACAAAATTGAGGGATCGATATGCGCAAACAGACAAGGAGGACAGGTTGTTGCTCTTCTCAACTCCGTGCGATAAGAGGGGCCATACAAATCGCATCCGATACGCCTGATTTGATTGCGTCAGGTACCTCGGCCTTAATTAGCCAACTCGTTACTCGCAATAGTTTGCGTCATTCAGACTTGATTAGTTTCATTTTTACCGTTACCCCGAATTTGACTAGCGAGCTTCCTCCTCTGGCGGCTCAAGAAGCGGGTTGGGGAAGGATCCCTATGCTACGTGCTGCGGAACTCCCCACCCAGATAATGCTCCCCAGAATGATCCGTTTGCTCGCTCATGTGAATTGGCGCAAACGTCATGGTGAACCACGTCACATCTTTCTGCCTGGCACTATAGCCGTTCGGCCAGTGCAGGATTTAAGTTGTCCTTAAATCTGACTACGACGCTTTCTCAAGGAGAAATGTTGATGGATCAAATTAATAGAAGTTCACAACCGATAGATTTCACGGCACTACAACAGGTGCTGGTTCAGGTTGAGCAACTGATCGGCGAGGAGAATTTAACCTATAATAAGCCAATGAGTTCACTGCCCTTGCCCCCGCAACGCAATGCCAGTCAATTCAGATCTCGCGCTATTCATGCCGTCATTCGTCCCCATACGGTGAAACAGGTTCAGCAGATTATTCGCCTGTTCAATCAATTCAAAACACATATCGGTCTACACGCGATAAGCACAGGGAAAAACTGGGGCCTATAGAAACTCGTGTTACTCCCAGCAATTTGCTGGTCACGTCCAGAGTGGCACAAGCTAAGCTCGCTGCTGCAGGCTAATCCGACACAAAGCTAAAGAGGTTTATGATGAAAAAGTCAGAGAGAAACCCAAGGGATAAATCCGCATCCGATATAAGGCGAACCTATTTACCCGCAGGTTTTGGACCGAAAGTATGGATGAGTGGTGATGAATATCAGATTCTTCTTGATGCTCAAAACAGTGGTAATACCATGACGCTGATTGAGGCACTTATCCCCCCGGGAAGTGGCCCCCCATGCATCAGCATGGCAACGTGGGCGAACTTTTCTTTGTACAGACCGGTGAGCTCGACATCATGGTTGATGCTGTCGTATATCAGGTCAAGGCGGGTGGGCGTGTATTTGTCAAACGTGGGGTTCCGCATGCCTTTATCAATCGTTCAGACCAGGCTGCCAGCATGCTGATTTTCTATACCCCAGGAGGCATAGAAGAGTTCTTCTTGGCGGCAGGCCGACCCGTGGTTGAGGGAGTTACTCCGCCCGCAGCTACCGAGGATAGCCTGGCCAGGGAAATCAAGATTGCCTCTTATCATCAAACTCATCAGGAAATGCCAACCGATGGTGATGTAGCTGCTCGCTCGATCATTGGGAGGGGAACAAATGGATGACGTGAAACTTAATCTCGCTATCCCCATCAATACAAAGAAAGACTCACTGCCTTTAGCCATCTACATACTGTGCCTAGGCATATTCGCGATGGTGACCAGTGAGTTTCAAGTCTCTGGAATGATCCCTGTCATGGCTGACGATCTGGGGGTGACGATATCGCAAGTTGGTTATCTCGTTTCCATTTATGCGTTTGCCATGGCTTTCGGTGGCCCACTGTTAGCTATCGGGCTACTGAAAATCGCGCCAAAAACGGCGTTAATCATTCTTTACCTGGTCTTTATCAGCGGTGAAGTTCTTGGGGCACTCTCCAGAAGCTATGAGGCATTGATTATCGCCAGGTTGATTACCGGTGCAGCATCTGGGGCTTTCTTTGGTGTTGCGTTGGCGATATGCGTGCAACTGGTTACAGAATCACTGCGTGGATGGGCTGTTTCTATTGTATTGGCTGGCATTATGGTCGGCACAGTGTTAGGCCTCCCTATGGCTAATCTGATCGGGACACATTTTGGTTGGCGCGAAAGTTTCTGGACCGTTAGCGCTCTGGCGGCGATGGCTGGCATTGTGAGTATTGTCTTTATCCCCTCCATTCCAAAGGCTGCCGCGCTAAGCCTGCGAGGTGAATTGGGAGCCTTGAAAAATCCCAAACTCTGGGCTGCCTTTGCGACCAGTTTATTAATCATTGGCGCCACTTTTGCGGCATTCACCTATTTCACTCCAATCTTGAAAGAGATCACAGGATACAGCGATGCGGCGGTAGCGAGCTTATTGTTTGCCTATGGGGCAGCTACGGTTGTCGGCAACCTGGTTGTTGGGAAACTGGCAGAGCGCCATACGATCTCAACATTGTCCATTGGACTGATCGCGCTGGCGGTATTCCTGGTGTTATTTGCCTTGTTCGCAGACAGTAAACTGATAGCCGCTCTGGCGTTGGTGGGGATCGGTCTGGTTGGCGTCACGATGAACCCCGCCATGGTTTCACGCGTAATGCGTACTGCGAACGGAAGGCCCTTGGTCAACACCTTACATACCTCCGTCATCACGCTGGGTATTGTCGTCGGCTCCTTCCTCGGCGGCCTGTGCGTCAGCTTTGGTTTCAGTCTGCGATCGCCGCTTTGGGTTGGTTTTTTGATGGCTATCGTCGGCTTGATGACGTTACTTCCTGATATTCGCCTACTGCGTAGTGCGAATGCACAGAAGCAAAAAACGATTAACCCCCTCTAAGGAGCTTCATTATGTCTACTCTTGTTGGAAAAGTTGCATGGTCACGGGCGGAAGCAGGGGGATACCGGATGGCTACTGGCTCGGTGACCGGTCCCTTGTCGCGGATCGGGGAGCAATGCAATTTATTTTTCACGTAAGTGACAACCAGGCGTTGACGCAATTGACATCTGTACCTCAGTTGAAACGTCTATTGTGGTTCACTCAGGGGTTTGTCGCCGCTCACGCGCAGCGACGTAAGGATGGCGAGCTTCGGTTGATCCTTACAGACCTGCGAATGGGGTTAGAGCCTGATTATTTTTTCCGCTATGACATTACGGGCATAGTTGACCGTGGCGTTTGGGCTGCAGCACCCGAAATAACCCAAATGCCTGAGTCCGGTGATCTTGTCAAGACGTTGAGTTGGGTATGGAAACGCATTTACAACAGTAAAGCTACTCCGTGAATGATAAATGGGATTGTACTATTCTAGATTTTTTAGCTCGTTAGTAATATCAGATAATACTGGCTAATAATTTCAGGCCTAACTGAATTTTAAACTTACTTGTTTATGTTGTGGTTATCTGTGAGCTAATGGGTTGGTTAAATTTGTCACATCATACTATAAGCGTTCATCCGCTATAAAAATAAAATATCAGTATGTTTTTAAATGATTGGATTTCAAACTCGGCAACTAGTTATAAATCCAAAGAGAAGAATGTCAGCGGAGTTATGGGTGTTATTTCGTGGGTTCCTGTAGCCAGTAAAAGTTCGGAAGTAAACATGTAGAAAAAAGCATTGGGAACCCGTAAAGGGGTTTGAGGGCCAATGATGTAAAAAACCACGCTAAGGAGATAATTCATTGTTTATATTTAGATTTAACGGCCTCAACTCCCCCTTCATAATATCCTCCGATAGTGTGAACGTATAATGTCCCAGCATGTTGATATGACCGTGTATCAGAGGCTAAAGCCGCGCGATATGTTCATCCTCTGGCCCTTCCCCGGTGCTGCGCAGGTGCGACAAGGCTTCCTGCATATAAAGTGTATTCCACAGCACCACTGCGTTTGTCACCAGACCCAGCGCACCCAACTGATCTTCCTGCCCCTCGCGGTAACGTTTTCTGATCTCACCACGCTGATCGTAGCAGATGGCTCTTGCCACGGCATGGCGACCTTCGCCCCGGTTCAGCTGTGTTAGGATCCGGCGGCGATAGTCTTCATCATCAATATAGTTGAGAAGATACAATGTCTTATTAACTCTTCCGACCTCCATTATTGCCTGAGCAAGCCCTGACGGTCGGGTACTTCTCAATAGCGATCGAATGAGTTCTGACGCATGAATAGTGCCCAGCTTCAGCGAACCGGCAACCCGCATCATCTCATTCCAGTGGCTTTCTATTTTAGAAAGGTCAACACAACCCCGCGCCAGTTCGTCCAACGCCCCGTAATTCGCTGCTTTGTCGGCCCGCCAGAACACCGCCTCACCCGCATCCGCCAGACGAGGTGAAAATTGGTATCCCAGTAGCCAGAACAAGCCAAAGATAATGTCACTGGTACCTGCTGTGTCCGTCATGATTTCAACCGGGTTTAGTCCCGTTTGTTGCTCAAGTAGCCCTTCAAGCACAAAGATGGAATCCCGCAGCGTTCCAGGGATAACTATGCCATGAAAACCCGAATATTGGTCAGAGACAAAGTTGTACCAGGTGATGCCGCGCCCTGAACCAAAGTATTTTCTGTTGGGGCCAGAATTCACCGTTTTCACTGGTGTGACAAAACGCATACCATCAGCGGAGGCTACCTCACCGCCACCCCAGTATCCTGCCAACGCTAACGAGGACTGAAAATCAACCAGTCGCGCATTGGCGCTGACCAGCGTTTCTGCTCGGATGTAGTTCTGTTTCACCCAGCTCAGGCGATGGCGGGTCAGGGCAGGGATATTGTGCTTGATCAGCGGCTCATGTCCGATATTGCAGGCCTCAGCCAGCATCACCGCACACAGGCTTATATGTAGATCCTGCGCACGGGCACCTGACTCGCTGACATGGCTGAATTCACAGGTGAAGCCCGTTCTGGCGTCAATCTCGAGCAACAGTTCTGTCAGGTCAACGGGTGAGAGCAATTGTCTGACTCGGCTGCTCAGTCGTATGAGCGCCGGTGGTTCATCCAATTTATCCAGGCTGCTGATGGTCAGCGAAGGATATTTACCTTCATTTCAGATGTCCACGGCGGTATTGCGGTCAAAACGTGATGCCACCGTTTTCCAGGTTTCATCTAGCCGTGCTGCCAATTGCTCCGATGCTTTACTGCCATTGGTGGGGTGACCCAATGCCCGGCACACTGGAACCCGCTGCGCCTGCCATTCTTCCCCCTGAAGAGGTTTTTGGCGCGGATCACCCCAACGATCGCTGTTTTCCAACCAAATGTCACGACGGCGTAGCGCATCCTGAAGTCGCTCCAGCAGACACAACGAGTAACCCGCTCGCTGTATCCGACCTTCAGCATCTTACACCAGGCGTTTCCAAGGGCCTGAAATGATATGTTCAGGTGTATCGTCCAGGATCCGTTTTTTCGAGCCGTTTAGCTCTGCCAGGTAATGGATGGCAGCCAGGGTATGTTCACCGTCTGGGGCCGCCCGGAAGTGCAGATCGCGCAGTAGTGCGGGCAAAAAACGCTTTACCCGTCCGTACTGCTCCACCATTTCATCCTGAAAGTTTGTATCCTGGGGGCGGGCAAGTTCATTCACTTTTTCCACGGACTCTGCCAGTCTGGCGACAGGTATACTGCTGAATATGGTCTTTCGCAGCAAATCATCGCCAGTATCCTCATCAAGTAAAAGTGCACATGCCCGCGCCAGCAGCAACGCAGCGCGGTCAAGATCCTTGAGCGTCCTAAGTCGCTTTTTCTGCCCGGTTTTCTTCGCCTCCCGGGTAATATTGAGGATCAGCATATCCAGCACGTCAACGGCCTCGTCCAGCGCCGAGATTTCTTGCGCTTTCACAAATGCGGTGAGGATAGCCAGCCGCCGTTCTTCTGGCATTCTGCTGATATATTTCGGCATAGCGTGCCAGGTTGCGGAGCTGTATGGCAGGCAGCCCAGTGAAGTTCAGGCAGGAAAATTCCAGGCTGCGCAGGCGAGTGTAACGTTCAAGTGCTTCAGTGAACGCGGGGCCGCTGATAGTGACAGGGCCTCTTTTTAGGTGCTCCATCACTGAGAGTCGCTGTCCTTCGGGGATTTCAAGTAACCCAGCCAGTTGTGCGGTCTGCCAACGGTTTGGCAGCGCGGCCAATTTTCGCCACAGGCGGCGGGTCGCACGCTCACGGATTTCACCAATGACCCTCGTCAGGGTGGATGCGGCTGGCAACAACACTTTATTTTGAAGCAACCACGCGGTGGCAAAATCGAACATCAGTCCGGGCGTTCATTACTGAGCCATGCACGGGTATACAGCAATCGCTTCAGTCTGAACGACCACGGGAAATCACCGAAATCATGATAGCTGTAGTGCTGCCTGATAAGCCCGTGGTGCTCCCAACGTGTGTTTTCCCTTTGAGCATAGCGGGAGATGATCTCTGGATAGCGGATGTTAAGTTGCCTTGCGACATAAAACTGGACACCGGGCGGTATTTGAATGAGATCGGGCAAGAAGGTTCCCAGAAAGCGGGCGGTTGTGAGTTGAAGGGCAATCCCCAACCGGTTATGCCTGCCCCTACGCAGGTTGATGAAAGTAAGGTCTCGCTCATCAAGATGAAAATACCGTGCCAGTTGAATCTCGTTTGGCTCTGCGGCATAACGCCCGTAGTTCTGTGTCTGTTTGTCGGTCAGAAAATCAGCAGCCATCACGCATCCTTTCGTTATTTATTGAACCGTATTATTTTTGGCAGTATCAGATATTATAAGTTATGAGACTGCTAAAAACAGATCAAAAAATGAGTATCAGAAATCGTGATTTATGCTTTATGATACTACACAGTATCAATATCGATTTGTGAGACCAATATGGCATTACTGGGATATGCAAGAGTATCAACCAGCCATCAGAAGCTAACGGTGCAGCTCACGGAGCTGAAATCTGTTGGTGTTAGAGATGACAGAATATTTACTGATGTGATGTCGGGAGCCACGGACGAACGTGAAGGATTACAACGTCTGCTGGCCCGTGCGGAAAAAGACGATATCATCATTTGTACAAAAATGGATCGGCTTGGCCGCAATACCGCAGACATGATCCACATTGTTGATGCGTGCTATAAAAAGGGGATCGCCATTCGATTTCTGGAGAATGGACTGAGTACTGAAGGTACTATGGGGAAAATGGTGATTCAGATACTTGCGGCTGTAGCTGAAGCTGAACGTGAACGTATTCTGGAACGCACCAATGATGGCAGAGTAGCTGCTATGGCTACCGGTGTCAGATTTGGCAGAAAACCCCACCCGGCAACCTCCTCAGCTCAGGCTCTAATCAGGCAGGGACTTTCTTTTAAGGCTGTCCAGGAGAAAACGGGAATTTCCCGTGCTACTTATTTCAGGTTAAAACGAAACTAATTTTGACATCTTAAATAGTTTAATTTTATTTATTGGATGGCTATATGAATATTAATATAACAAAGTGCTCGACTACTGAAGAGTACTATGTGCTGTCTAAATCGACTAGAAGACCATCGGTACACTTATCGGAAAATATATTTCCTACCAATTTGAGTCACCACAGTCGATTTGGTTTTGAAAAAAAACAGGAAACGTTAATAATTAGGACTACCAAACTACCAGATTTTAGCGGCATATTCCTTAAACTCATATCTGTGATATTTCTTCTTATGCTATATGTTGCAGGTGCAAACGCCGCAAACATTAATGGTGTTGGGATTAAAAAGCTTGAAGTTGTCGACCCTATTGATCATCACCCAATGGAAACGGTGGTGTTCTTTCCAAGCTCTGGCCGCTCGGAAGTTACCAGTATCGGTCCTTATCAGATCGCGGCGTCCAAGTCGGTCTCCATTGGGAGCGATTTATATCCGTTGATCCTACTATCGCATGGAAACATGGGCAGTATGTGGGGACATCATGATCTCGCTACAGCCCTTGCGCAGCAAGGATACATCGTCGTAAGCGTGACCCATCCAGGCGATAATTTCCAGAATTCGAGTTTAATGGGGTCTACTAGCACAATCTACGGACGCCCCTTGCAGATATCTGCTGCTTTATCAGCTGCTCTCAAAGATTCTGTGCTTGCGCCGCATATTGATAAAGGTCGAATAGGATTTTTGGGGTTTTCTGCCGGTGGAACCACAGGCTTGATACTCGCAGGAGGCAAGCCGACTCTTACTCTCCTTGCGGAATACTGCGCGAAGCGTCCCAAAGACCATCATGTCTGCGAAGCAAAGGGACACATCAGACTTGATCGTCCCGAACTCTCCCCATCAGCTGATCTGCGTATTCGGTCATTCGTCCTACTCGCCCCCTTAAGTGTCATTTTTACCCCAGAGGGATTGAAGCCTATTAAGTCACCGTTACTTATTTTTGTCGGGGATAAGGATGAAGAATTATCTCCTGGTGATAACGCGATAGCATTGGCGAAGAGTACAGAGGCTTGGTTACAGATCATCCCCAACGCTGGTCATTTCACATTCTTATCACCGTGCTCACCTGATATGAGCCGTGCAATGCCGAATTTATGTGCTGATCGTAAAGGTATAGATCGTGTCGCGATCCATCAACGCATTAATGTTGAGATAACAACCTTCTTCAACGAATCGCTTGGCATAAAATAGCTGAGAGATGATAAGCGAGTTTTTTTAGCCATTACCTATATCCTTTTTGATTTAATACTTTATCGGAATATAAGCATTTACAAAATTTTCAGGACAGGCCCATTGGAAGACGAATGCTCACGCTACCAGCGGTTATCATGAAATTAAAATTTTTCTTATTAAATTTTAATTTAAACAATAGATTACCTCCTTAACGTGGTTTTTTACTTCATTGGCCCTCAAACCCCGTAAATGTTGAAAAAATAAATTGAGTTATACACATCTCCACGATCAGTAAAGCCAATGAAGTCGCGGGCTAGCAAGCCTCCTCCACAGCAAATGGGAGCAAACTCTGCCGGTGAGTATGTGCATATATTTCCGTCTTGTTTGGTACCGAACAGGCCAGCGGCATACTGGAAATACGTGCAGGCTTTCCTCCATCGAGATACCCGTATCCGGCCCGCCACTGCAGTCATGAAATTGAGTAACGTCTGGACGGGTGAAAATACAGTATTACGCGGACTAAAGGAGAGGTACGCCAGATTGCCGTACCAAGCATCGGGCCACTTAAAACGCTAAGTCCCCATCCCACGCCGATCATCCCCCAACAAGACAATAAATCAGTACGAGAAAATCAGGCGAATGTTTTCTCGTATCTTTTATTGCAGGCGTCATATCATCAATTCCTATTAAATATAGCGCACTGACAAAAAGCTACGTGATATATCACGGTGTTGCAGGATGAGTTCAATGGTTCGATATATCAAGCATAGTCCGGCTTGCAACCAGAGCCTGAGCATGCTGGTAAATTTTTAAACGCAACCAGCAGCGTAACCGATCGCTATGTGTCCGCTCATGCCAGATCTGTATCATGCTGATACGCGGCAGTGCCAAAGGTATCTGAGCGGGAAAGCCAGAAAGGATCGGTGGTACTGGAATCACAGTACCCGGCGCCACAGTCATCTCGGTGGCGTAAGTCCGGATGCCTTCGAAAAGGCCTCGCCGTGAGGACAGAAACTGTCTACTGGGATATGGTCACTCCATAAAGCAATATCTGAAAGTTACCAAGGCTGCGACTTTTGGCGCTACGTGAAGTGCGCCCAGCACCATTCACAAATCAAAGTAGAGCCTTATTTTCTCTAATCAGTCCGCAATAAGTTGCTCTATTACTTGACTGGGTGAGCACCACATTTATAAGCGAATCAGTTGAAGGCCAACACTATCCTTTATGACCCGCCATAAACTATCCAGTTTTACAGTATTTCGACGGAAATAGAGCATATGACGATGACACCGATGCGGTGCCATCCGGTTGCAATGAGACGTGCGATATCTGGTCAACGTGTTACAACTGGGCGAAGATGCGCCTACCCGAGGCGCATGGTGCATGATCTTCGGTCATTATCGCGGTAGTAACGTTACCCGCACCCGCACATATTATGGACGGCTAACGATGCGGTTGAGCAGTTCCAGATTGCCCAACTGATAGAGGGTAAAAGCATAGTTTGGTGTTCCTGTTAGTGGGTGGGCTTCAATAAGGTACTGTTGCCGGGAAATAAAATTTTAAGATCAACCGCTTCAGCCATCGCACGGTTACCTTCATCGCCGGGATGGAGCCGGTCACCAGAGTCAAAACGCGACAGCAGGCGGGTAGGATGCTCAGGGTCACGTAACACCGTATCAAAATCAATAACGGCATCAAAGGTGCCACTCTGGCGTATCCAAGTATTCACCTGCTGGCGTAAGGCTTCTTTCTCTGGTTGGTAATAATTGTCCATCGGTGTACCAGGCAATGCCCCTTCGAATGGCGTCAGTGTTGCACCGATAACACGCAAACCACGAGCATGAACCTGCTCAGCCAGTTGGCGATAGCCGGCTGTTAACGCCTCGAGTGTGGGTCTTGTGCTCTGTGGAGCGAAAATGGTACCCGGCCAGGCAATGTCGTTAATCCCTATCATGACAATAACGCTTTGCACTCCTGGTTGAGCCAACACGTCACGGTCCAACCGTGCCAATGCATTGACACCCATGCCGTCAGACAGAAGCCGGGCACCGGAGATGCCAGAGTTGATAACACTGATACCATGCGAGGCAAGGCGAGTAGCCAGGAAGTCTGGCCAGCGGCTATTCTTGTCCAGACTTGCAGCATTACCATCAGTAATGGAATCTCCGAGAACCACAACTGTCTGCGCCGCCTGTTCAGTTTCAACCTGAACCCCCACCAGCAGCGGACGCGCCGTCGTGCTCTGAGTGGAAGCATCTGTCACCTTAAGTTCCAGGGCTGAGGTCTGATCTCCTGGAACAATCCAGCTAGTCTGACGGCCATCCCAGTGGAAGGTGCTCATAGTGGTAGCCTTCGGTAGATAGAAACTCACGGAAACCTGAGTCAATGCAGGTATGTGTGATGCTACGGGATCGCTGACCAACAAAGCACCAGGGAGGATCGTCGCTGCTTCTTTGCCACCAAATGTCACAGTGCGTAAGCTATCAGCCGCAATGCTGTGGTTGTTCTGTGCCTGTGCAAAGGTTACTTTGCCCACGGTGAGTGGCTGACTGCCATAGGTATTGGATAGCACGATACGAAAACGCTCTCCACCCAAGCTGATACGCGCCACTTGGCGAACTGTTTGATCATGCAGTTCGGTTGGTATATTGGTGGGAAGCGGAAAACTCGAACCCCATACAGGCTGTGGGCTGGCCCCCCAGGTTGCTACCCAAGACGGCGTGGCAGCTACCGCAGTGGTGGTTACCATGGCAGTACCCACTACAAGGGCCCAAGTTAGAACTATCCTTGATGAAGTCGTTAAAAATGATTTGAATTGCATTTTCATATTAGTGAACTCAAAAGTAAATCGTGTTTTAATTATGAATTCAAAGACACTATCACGATAGACTGTTCAGCGGAATAGCATTTGTGAATTGAACTCATTAAGGAGGCAGATATGGCCCGCCAGGAAGTCAACCGTTCCGGCGAATTAGAAGTGTTCGTGCGTGTGATTGAGCTAGGCGGCTTTTCTGCCGCCGCCCGCGTCTGTGGCATAACTCCTTCAGCTGTCAGCAAGCTGGTCGCACGATTAGAGCAACGGCTGGGTACACGGCTAGTGAATCGTTCCACACGACAACTGCAACTGACACCAGAAGGCTGTGCCTACTACGAGCGCGTAGTGCGTATCCTTGCCGATTTGGACGAGGCAGATCGCTGTGCCAGTGAAAACTCCGCGCCACGTGGTCGGTTAAGGGTCAATGCCAATGTGCCCTTTGGGCATCACTTCCTGCTGCCGTTGATACCTGAATTTTTGGAGCGTTATCCTGAGGTCATGCTGGATATTATGCTGACCGATGAGGTCATCGATCTTCTGGAAGAACGTACCGATGTGGCCGTGCGTGCGGGGCCGCTCAAAAGCTCAAACCTGATGGCGCGTAAATTGGGTCAGACATGCAAGATAATTGTTGGGTCGCCTGATTATCTGGCTCGCCATGGTGCCCCAATGACGCCAGAGGATTTATACCAGCACAATCGTCTGGGAACGAATTACGTGCGCGCCCAACCTGGCTGGTTATTGCGTCAGGGTGACAACAATATCGTGATACCCATTAGTGGCAACGCTCAAGTCAGTGATGGTGAGGCGTTGCATCGTCTCGCCTTGGCTGGGCTAGGGTTGGCGCGTCTTGCTGCCTTTCAGGTACGTGAGGATATCGGTGCGGGCCGACTGATACCCGTACTTGAGGATTGCAATCCTGGCTATATAGAAGAAATCCATGCTGTGTATGTCGGGCAAGGTGGTCATCTGCCGTTGCGTGTGCGGGCTTTTCTGGATTTTCTGGCTGAAAGAGTCGATATCAGTACCCGATCAATAAATTCAAAACTGCCTTGCAAGAGCTGAAAATAGGGTATCTCAGCTATCATTTATAGGTAAAAATAAAGGCACCTTACAGGTTTAAGGGGGGAACTTCACGTGGAAAAGTGGAGGTATTTTGGTTCAGTAGGCTGTAAGCCAAGTCATCTATTTGAGACAAATTATACCGCTCAGTTTTGAACCACTTTATTGCTCTGAGTCATGCGCAAGCGCTGTACTTTACAGATCTTTCGGAACCTGCCCGGAATGTAATGAAATCTGAGATTGAACCGCACCGGTTTTCTTGGAGACTAAACTCTCAATGAAAGGAGATCCGAAATGACATCAAAGCCAGCAAACCGATATCCACCAGAGTTACGTGAACGTGCTGTAAGAATGCTATTGGAATACCATGATGAATATGCCTCTGAGCCGGAAGCCACCTGTGCCATTTCATCCAAAATAGGCTGCCATTACGATACGTTGCGGGCCTGGTTGCGCCTGTACAAAAACGACATTCGCGACAATGCCAATACCACGGAGAGTGATAATGGGGGCCTGACACTCAGCGAGCGACAACGTTTAAAAGAGCTGGAGCGTGAGAACCGCGAACTGTGTAGTAGCAACGATATCCTGCGCCAGGCCTCGGCTTATTTTGCTCAGGCCGAGCTCGACCATCACTGGAAAAAACAATGCCACTCATCGAACACCTGAGTAGCGCATACGGGGTGGGCCGGTCTATCGCGAGCTGGATATTGCCCCGTCGACATATTACTGGCATCGACAAAGTCAGCAGCATCCTGAACAATGCAGTCGCATGGAAAAGCATGACATCCAGATGACTTGGGAAATAAAACGCGTTTATGAAGAAAACTACTGTGTCTACGGTGCGAAAAAAGTCTGGCGTCAGTTGTTCCGAGAAGGGGTCGGGTGGACTGGTACAACAATCGACGACTGCTGGAGCGGATGGGCCATATCCCGCCCGTTGAAGCTGAAAAGGCGTATTATGCTTCCCTTGGAAATAAGTAACTGGCAGCCTGAGTTCCCAGACTTAAAACTCTCCAAAAAACTCGGGGCGGTTCAATAAGCCTAAAGTCCCGAAAGTGGACTGACACCTTAAAGTTTATATTTCCATGTAGAGTTGTTTGTTGCTGCGGAATGTCGTCTTCATAGAGTGGGGCTCCAATTTCCCAGGAAAACAGGATCACGCTATGCAACTCCCTTTCGAACTCGACCCGCAGATTATTCATCACATCATTTACAGTCAGGTTGGATGGCGCAAGCAGGGAGATGACGACTTATGCTGAAGTCTCTCCTGAAGTATCTGCCTGCCTCGTCATTAAAAGTCGGTAGCGGTGAGAAATCTACTGCAACGCAATCGCTATCAATCCAGATACCGAACGGCTATCACGCGCCGGTATCGGCCCATGAGCAATTGGCAACGCCCCGGCGCGAACAGTGGTTGCAGATGCTGTGGGATTACTCGTCATTACCAAAAAATCTGTATCGGCAGTATTACCTGCAGCCGCTTGAGCACTGCGTCACTCTGATGCAGCAGTTCCCTGCCACGGAGAACGATCATCATGCCTACTTTGGGGGTATGGTGGATCATCTGCTTGAAACGGTGGCATATGCTGCCCGGCTATCAAAAAACTATTTGTTACCGGTCGGAGCACAACCGGAAGAGCAGGCCTCACAAAGTGCTGCCTGGAACGCGGTGATTGTCTATGCAGCCATGCTGCAATCGCTCGACAAGCTATGCCAGATTGAGGTTGAGTTGGAAAGTGGTCTGCGCTGGATGCCGCTTTGTGCCATGCCGGGTGAACCCTATCGCTTTCGTTTTAAGCCGGTTACTGATGCAATGCATATTCAGAGTCTGGGCGCGATGCTGGCCTGGAAAGTCATTCCTGATGAGGCATTGCTTTGGTTGAGTACCTGGCCGGCAGTGCTTAACACGTTATCGCTGTATTTGACGGGATTTCGAAACGAATCAGGAATAGTCAACGCCATTGTCTCAGATGCCATTCGTACTTCAGCGGGCAAGTCCGCATTACCTGCAGTACAGATTGTTCAACCTATTTCAGATTTGGGAGGTATTGCCCCATCTGCATTACTCCCAATGACTAATGCACCTTCTTCAGCGATATCATCTGTAGATATAACATCTGCTATAGCGATGGAAAACAATGTAAATATCAACCTGGTTTCTGCGTTAGAGAACGATCTGTCCTCTCAGATAGACACTGTTGCGACAGATACGACTAGTGAGTTGTTAACTATCATGGGGTATGACGGTACTGAGACAAAACCGAATATTATATCTGAGGTTCAAGAAACCGTTTTTAATCTGGGGGCTGTCTTTAGCGAATGGTTGAAAAAAAGCCTTTTAGAACAATTAATTGTAGTTAATGAAAGCGGTTCTCATGTATACATTATTGCGGGTTATGTGTTTGTGAGGACGCCGACAATATTTTATCTGTTCATATCAGAAAACAAATTGGCTTTGGCTGAACAATCCTGTGATTGGAAAACTGTCCAGAAGCAGTTTGAGAAGCTGAAGTTCCATAAACGCCAAACTGATGGGACGAATGTGTATCGATGTCAGGACAAGGAAGGTAACAAATCCTTTAATGGCTACCTGATCCCTGCGGCAAAAATTTATGGTGTCGTTTCCCCTCCGGCAGATAGCTCCTTATTGATTGTAAAATGACAGGTTATGGAGAACTCGTGATAATGAGCGATAAGCTGCTAACGTTTGAAGAGCTGTTAGACCATTATTTTTTCATAAATTCCGTACGGGATGATACTGAGTGGAGCTACCGTAAAGTGGTAAGAACCTTTTTACGGTACACTAGTAACACACCGAATGATGTTGACAATGTGTTGGTTCTTGGATGGCGCAGGTACGTCCTGAAGGAGCAAAAACTGCAAGCGACAACGTGGAATAATAAAGTGACTCATATGAGGGCGCTATTCAATTTCGGAATGAAAAACGGACTTCTGGCACATGATGTCAATCCTTTCAGTAAAGCTGCTGTTCGGGCGGGAAAGAAAAAGAAGAAAACTTTAACCAAGGGACAGACGGACGCTGTTTATCGCCTGATGTCACAGTATCGTGAACATGAAAAGTTACATGCCCAGAGCCTGTCAGTGAATAATAGAGTCCACGCCTGCAAACCCACCTGGTTTTGGTTAGCGGTACTTGATACGCTCAGCTATACCGCAATACGACAAAACCAGCTTCGACATGTACGCATCTGCGACGTGAATCTGGAGGATCGGTGGATTGATTTGATCATCGCAGGAGCAAAGAATCACCGGGAACTGCGTATACCCATCATCACTGAATTATTCCCCAGTTTAGAAGAGTTGGTTACCCGGTCGTTGGAAATAGGGGCTGAGCCGGAAGAGCAACTGTTCAATGTGAATCGTTTTGATATGGGACGCAAAGCGAAGCGAGAAGAAAATGGAGCGGTAATGGGTATTTACCCTATTCGTGCTTTCTTTCGGCGTATATCTAAAGAGTGCCGGTTTATCGTCAGTCCCCACCGTTTTAGGCACACGGTAGCGACCAATCTGATGAAGTCACCGGATCGAAATATTCAAGCCGTAAAACGCCTGCTAGGGCATTCCAGTTTACGCTCTACGCTGGAGTACATCGATGAGGATGTGGAGAGCTTGCGGGATATCCTGGAGGAGGAATTCAAGCGATAGGGCGCCAGGATGAGAGTATCTTCTTGACACAGTTTGACATTTGCATACTAAAACGGTAAAAATTGTAAGCGAAACAGCCCGCCTGTTGATAGCAGGCGAGCTTTTCAAGAGCCTATGTTCAACAATCACAACCTAAGTAGTAGAGCTAAAAAGATCTACACCGTGTTAACAAGGACTCGTTTCGTGCCCGTCAATTTTTCATCCTGAATGATTGACAAGCGCTTCTGAATATGGTGCCCGGACTCGGAATCGAACCAAGGACACGGGGATTTTCAATCCCCTGCTCTACCGACTGAGCTATCCGGGCAACGGGGCGCATTAAACCGTATTGGCCGCTGATCGTCAACGAATTTATGGTTTAAAACCACTAAAACTGTACTGACTGCTCTCTTTTCAGACAAAAGAACCAGAAATTATCTCAGGGCAGCGATAAAACTTAGTGGTAAATCACTTAACCCAGTGCGCCATTTTTACGGCATTGCGCGACTTCCAATACATCTTCAGCCAGGCGCTTGGCAATTTCAACATCGACGAGTTGACGTTTAACCAGCAGTTTGCTTAAACAACCTTCCAGAATCAGTTCCATCTGTTGTGCAACCATAGCTGCATCATCAGCGTCCATCTCTTGCAACAGCTCTTGGGTATAGAGTAGTGAGGCCTGTTTCTGCTGTTCAGCCAACTGGTGGATCGGGTGTTCATTATCGGGATAGAAACTGCATGCAGCAATAAATAAGCAACCGGGGTAACGCTGATTCTGCACTTGCTCACCTAGCGTCTGGTAACGCGCCAGTAACTTTTGTTTGGGTGATAAGGTTTCGTCCAGTTGCAATTGTCGCCGCCAGGTATCTATCTGCTGGCCATGAAAGCGCAGACAGTCATACAACAAAGCTTCACGATCCGGCCAGAAACGGGCCAGATCACTGACTTCAACTGACACCTCTTTTGCCAGCATCTCCAGCGTGGTGTTTGCCAGTCCTTGCTGCTCCAATAGATTGAGCGCACTGCTTAAAACTTGTTCACGTTGCACGTTGCTCTCCTCCAACTTCTTATCTGGCAAGTGTGGTTTACCACCGCCTATGGTGCAAATAGTCTATACCCTGCGTACTGATTAATAGACATCGGCAGGTATGGACATTTTCTGCCAGCAGACTCTGTACCTTATCATTACTACGGCGACATTTTTCTAACTCTTTACCCTTTAGTTGTTTGTTAATTTATAACGACAAAATCACCGCACGATTTTTGCTATTTAGCAGTCTGTGAAGCAGGGCGCATTTTATTGTGCATCTGCCTATAACGATTGGTGAATAACTCATAATTCCTGTTCTTTTGCCTGATGGTTTATTGGAACGGGGTTTCTATAATGATCATCGTGAACCGTAAATAGAAAAAATCTTACAAAACAGGCGCAAAATTAACGACTAACACCCACTGCCGTGTGCGCTGGCAACCTGAATTGCATCACGTCCTGCATCGAGCCGTCGTTCCATCCGGGCGTTCAATTATAAGGATCGAAAATGAGTCTGCAAAATTATCCTAATCAGTTCCGCCGCAACCTACAACAAGGGCAAACCCTTATTGGTTGCTGGAGTGCACTGGCAAATCATATTTCAGCCGAAGTGCTGGGCCTGGCGGGTTTTGACTGGTTGGTTCTGGACGGTGAACATGCGCCGAACGATGTTACGACGTTTATTCCACAACTCATGGCGCTGAAAGGCAGTAATAGCGCACCGGTTGTACGTGCGCCCTGTAATGAACCCATCATTATAAAACGCTTATTGGATATCGGTTTTTATAACTTCCTGATCCCGTTTGTTGAAAGCGAAGCAGAAGCCATACGTGCGGTTGCCTCGACCCGTTATCCACCGGCGGGGATCCGCGGGGTTTCTGTGTCTCATCGCGGTAACAATTACGGCACCGTACCCGACTACTTTGCCACCATCAACGACAACATCACCGTACTGGTGCAAATCGAAAGCCAGCAAGGGGTGGATAATATTGATGCTATCGCCGCCGTTGATGGGGTGGACGGTATTTTTGTTGGACCGGGCGATCTGTCGGCGGCACTGGGTTATCTGGGGCAGCCCAATCATCCCGAAGTACAAAAAGTGATTCGTCATATTTTTGATCGCGCTAAAGCACAGGGTAAGCCGAGCGGCATTTTGGCGCCGGTTGAAGCTGATGCCCGCCGTTATCTCGAATGGGGGGCAACCTTTGTCGCTGTTGGCAGTGATTTGGGCGTATTTCGTAGCGCGACTCAGGCGTTATGCGACAAATTTAAAAAATAACCATCAGTCTGTTTTGACAGTTTAGTACTGCCGCGTTGACGGCCTTCCGACTTAATTGAGGAGTAATAAATGAAAATCGGCTTTATTGGTTTAGGGATTATGGGAAAACCAATGAGTAAAAATCTGCTGAAAGCGGGCTACTCATTAACAGTGCTCGATCGTAATGCTGCGGTGCTGGATGAATTGATCACGGCTGGCGCGCGTACGGCAACGACACCAAAAGCACTGGCAGCAGAATGCGATATCATCATTACCATGCTACCTAATTCGCCTCATGTAAAAGAAGTGGTACTGGGTGAAAACGGTGTTATTGAAGGTGCTAAACCCGGCTCTGTGCTGATTGATATGAGTTCGATTGCACCGCTGGTTAGCCGTGAAATCAGTGAAGCGCTGGCACTAAAGCAGGTTGCAATGTTGGACGCGCCAGTCAGTGGTGGTGAGCCAAAAGCTATCGATGGCACTTTGTCAGTGATGGTGGGTGGTGATAAAGCGGTATTCGAGAGCTGTTTCGAGGTGATGAAAGCCATGGGGGGATCGGTGGTGCATACTGGTGATATTGGTGCTGGTAATGTGACTAAACTGGCCAATCAGGTGATTGTCGCACTGAATATTGCCGCGATGTCTGAAGCCTTGGTGCTGGCAACTAAGGCGGGAGTGAACCCTGATCTGGTATTCCAAGCGATCCGTGGTGGTCTGGCAGGCAGTACCGTGTTGGAAGCCAAGGCGCCGATGGTGATGGATCGTAACTTCAAACCAGGCTTCCGTATCGATCTACATATCAAAGACTTAGCTAATGCCCTCGACACCTCGCATGGCGTCGGTGCACAGTTGCCCCTGACCGCAGCCGTGATGGAGATGATGCAGGCGCTGAAGGCTGATGGTTTGGGCACCGCTGACCACAGTGCATTGGCGTGTTATTACGAGAAATTGGCTAAAGTTGAAGTCACTCGTTAATCGGTGGCTCCGGTGCCTGCGGGTGCCGGGCTACTGGGTAACAGGGCTATACTGGTAAGCATTCCGTTATCCTGAGCGGCCGGTTTATAACGTCGGAGCCTGTGCGGTATTGGATAGCTCATGAGATTGAATCATTTATGAAAATAGTCATCGCCCCAGACTCTTATAAAGAAAGCTTATCTGCGCTGGATGTTGCGGTGCAGATTGAAGCGGGTTTTCGCACTCAATTTCCCGATGCACAATATATCAAATTGCCGGTCGCGGATGGTGGTGAAGGTACCGTTGAGGCCATGGTTGCGGCCACCACTGGCCGGATTATTCAGGTCAATGTGACCGGCCCGTTAGGTGACGAAGTTGCGGCTTTTTACGGAATATCCGGTGATGAAAAATCGGCCTTTATTGAAATGGCAGCCGCCAGCGGGCTAGAGCTGGTTCCGCCAGAACTGCGCAACCCACTGAAAACCACCTCCTACGGTACCGGCGAATTGATTTGTAATGCGCTGGATCAGGGGGTCAAACATATAATTATCGGCATCGGTGGCAGTGCCACCAATGATGGCGGTGCAGGCATGGTGCAAGCGCTGGGTGTCAAACTGCTGGATAAGCAGGGTAAGCAGATTGGTTTTGGCGGCGGGAAGCTGGCTGAACTGGATGTTATTGATATCTCAGGACTGGATCCGCGTATTAAGCAGTGCCAAATCGATGTTGCTTGTGATGTCACCAATCCACTGACTGGCAGTGAAGGGGCATCGGCTATTTTTGGGCGGCAGAAAGGGGCGACACCTGAGATGGTTAGCCAACTGGATGACGGTTTGCAGCATTATGCAGGTATCATTAAACGTTATCTTGATATTGATGTTGACCAGGTTGAAGGCGCTGGCGCGGCGGGTGGTTTAGGTGCGGCATTACTGGCGTTTTGCGGTGCAACCTTAAGCCCCGGTATTGATATTGTCACCGATGCTCTTGGTCTGGACGCTTTGGTTAGGGACGCGACGTTTGTTATTACCGGCGAAGGGCGCATTGATAGCCAAACCATTCACGGCAAAGTGCCGATTGGTGTCGCGAGAGTTGCCAAACGTTATAATAAGCCAGTGATTGGTATTGCCGGTAGCCTGACAGACGATGTTGATGTGGTGTATGAGCATGGTCTGGATGCGGTATTCAGCGTGATCTACAGTATCTGTACTCTGGAGCAGGCACTGGATAATGCGGCAGCCAATGTGTTTATGACCGCACGCAATATTGCCGCCACGCTGGCGATGGGGATGGCTGTCGGTAAATCATCGCAAGAAAGTAAATAACACGCTTTTGGTCATAACCATCCACCGGTAAATCTCTATCAGGGCTAACGATTGATTGGCCCTGATTTCCTCGTTGGCGCTCAACTTTGCCAGCAGCATGCCCCCGGTTCTGCCATTTATGTGACCCGTCCCTCAACTCTCTTTCTTTGTGGTGTGAATTGGGCGTTTGTCCAATGTATTCCCCTTCCAGACCTCATATGCTGGTGCATCAGCCCAGACTGAGGCCCATTCATGAGTGTATATAATCTTGACCCCCGGCTAGCCCAGGATATTGTTACCCGTACCATGAAGATCATTGATACCAATATTAATGTGATGGATGGTAAGGGGCGGATCATTGGTAGTGGTGATGAAGAGCGCCTTGGCGAACTGCATGAAGGGGCGCTCTTGTCGCTGTCTCATGGCCGGATTGTCGATATCGATGAAGCTGTTGCTCGCCAGTTGCACGGCGTGAGGCCAGGGATCAACCTGCCATTGCGCCTTGAGGGCGAAATCGTGGGGGTGATTGGCCTAACCGGCAACCCGGGGCAACTACGTCAATATGGCGAACTGGTGTGCATGGCAGCAGAGATGATGATGGAGCAGGCGCGGTTGGTGCATCTGCTGGCGCAGGATAGCCGTCTGCGTGAAGAGTTGGTATTGAACTTGATCCGCACCGAAGAGATATCACCGGCACTGATTGAATGGGCGCAGCGCCTTGGGGTGGATATCAATGAACCACGGGTCGTGGCCGTGGTGGATGTGGACAGCGGCCAGTTGAGTGTCGACAGTGCAATGTCGGAATTACAAGAGCTGCAAACCCTGTTGACGACGCCAGAGCGCAATAATCTGATTGCGATTGTTTCACTGACTGAGATGGTGGTGCTTAAACCGGCGCTAAATAGCCATGGCCGCTGGGATGCTATTGATCACCGGCGGCGTATGGAGTCTTTGCTGTCGCGCATGACTGAGCGGGGTCGCTTGCGAGTGCGCCTGTCGCTTGGCAATTTCTTTACCGGGCCGGGCAGTATTGCGCGCTCATATCGTACCGCTCGTACTACCATGGCGGTCGGTAAGCAACGGATGCCGGAGCAACGCAGCTATTACTATCAGGATTTGGTGTTACCGGTATTGCTTGATAGTTTGCGTGGTGGCTGGCAGGCCAATGAATTAGCCTTACCACTGGCTAAATTACGGGCGATGGACAGTAACGGTCTGTTGCGGCGCACTCTGGCCTGCTGGTTCCGTAATAACGTACAGCCAACGGCTACTGCCAAAGCGTTATTTATTCATCGCAATACCCTGGAGTATCGGTTGAATCGTATTTCCGAACTGACCGGTTTGGATTTAGCGAACTTTGATGATCGCTTGCTGCTGTATGTGGCGCTTCAATTGGGCGAGCAGGAGTAGATGTGATAGTAAGGTAGATGTGATAGGAAGAAGAGCAGGCCGAGTGAGTGTCACCCGGCCTGATGATTCACTGATACTTAGGTCACTGGTGCCGGATTAAACACCGCCAAGGCATTGCGCAGCCCCCATTGATCGGACCACGTCCGTTTGCGATCACTGGCAATATCCAGAATAAATTCAAACAATTGCTGACCAACTTCTTCAATAGTGGCATCACCTGTCGCAATGGTTCCGGCATCGATATCCATCAGGTCATGCCAGCGGTTAGCCAGATCAGTGCGGGTTGCCATTTTGATTACCGGCACTGCCGCCAGACCATACGGCGTGCCGCGCCCGGTGGTAAATACCTGAACGGTAATACCAGATGCTAACTGTTGCGTGCCGCAGACAAAATCACTGGCTGGGGTGGCTGCAAAAATCAGCCCACGCTTGGTGGGGCGCTGCCCCGGTGAAAGCACCTCCACAATGGCGCTGCGGCCGGATTTGGCAATAGAACCGAGTGCTTTTTCCACGACGTTTGCCAATCCGCCCTTTTTATTCCCGGGTGAAGGGTTGGCGCTACGATCGGTTTTGCCGGTTTCGAGGTAGTCGTCGTACCATTTCATCTCTTCCAGTAACCTTCTGCCAACCTCCTCGTTAATCGCCCGCGGGGTTAACAGATGGATAGCATCACGCACTTCCGTGACTTCAGAGAACATGACTGTTGCGCCGCAACGCACCAGTAAGTCCGAAGCGTAGCCCACTGCAGGGTTCGCGGTTACGCCAGAGAAAGCGTCACTGCCACCACATTGCATACCGACCACCAATTCAGCGGCCGGGCAGGTTTCACGTTGGCGCATATTCAGGCGTTGTAGATGCTTTTCCGCCACTTGCAGAATGTCATCGACCATGGAACGGAAGCCGACATGTTTCTCATCTTGCAAGCGCACGATATTGCTTTCATCCAGTGAGATAACCTGCACGTCAGGTGTCCCTTCCAGCAGCCGCTCGGGTTGGAGTTTTTCACAACCGAGACCGACGACCATCACTTCGCCACCAAAATTGGGGTTAAGGGCCAAGTTATGAATAGTGCGGATGGGTACTACCGCTGCTGGGGCATTGATTGCCACTCCACAGCCATATAAGTGATTCAGTGCAACTACGCCATCGACATTGGGATATTTGGGTAGCAGGGTGCGCTCAATGATATTGACCACATAATCCACCACGCCAGCGACGCAATGTACGCTGGTGGTAATCGCGAGTAGGTTTTTGGTCCCGACACTGCCGTCAGCGTTGCGATAGCCCTCAAAGGTATAACCTTCCAGTGGTGGCAGGGCCTCGGGGACTGCGGTGGCAAGGGGTAAGGTCTCCAGTGCGGGTGCGGCAGGTAATTCAACCAACGATTCATCTATCCAGCCGCCGCGAGCGATATCCCGCACTGCCAGACCAATCACCTCAGCATAACGAATGATTGGGCCGCCTTTAGGAATATCGACCAAAGCCACTTTATGGCCTTGTGGCACATGCTCAATAAGTTCAAGGCCACATTTAAACCGGGTGCCAGCACATAGGCCATTGTTATTAACCACAATGGCAACATTATCCGCGTCCTGTACTTTAATATAAAGCGGGTTGTCTACAGGACTATTACAAATGCTCATAATATTTCCCTTATATACCCTTTAATTTTTTTGGGTACGATAATTATGTTGATAACATAACTGTTATTTTTATCAATACAGCCATTATTTGTCTTAAACATAATGCTCACTAGCTTGTAAATAAGTATACGCTGCTAAAAAGAGCAAGGCATTGTGCGGATGACCTGGATGCTAATGGGTTTGGTGCCTATTTTTGTTCGCAAGCCCAAAAGCAGGTGAGCATTATCACGAAAAGGTCATTTAGCGCCGACATACTTTGACATTAAAAACGCATATAAAAAAAGCCCTTCGACAAAGGGCTATGTTAAAAATGGGTACGCGGGCTTTTATTATGCTGATGCTTTGATATCAAATGAGGCTATGCCAATATTAATAACAGAGGCGATATTGCGGGAAGCAGTTCTGATATTTTCAGTTGCCTGAGAGAGTGCATCGTCAAGTGTACAAATGTGGTAAATAATACTGAAAATAGCATCAACACCATGTTGATGAACAATGTTGGCATCGGTAGCCAGGCTGCCGGCAATACCAATCACCGGTTTATTGTATTTTTTGGCTAATCGAGCGACACCTACCGGGACTTTGCCATTGATACTTTGGCTGTCTATCCGGCCTTCACCGGTCAGAACGAGATGACAGTCTTTGATATAGGTTTCCAGGTCTAATGCTTCAGCGACTATCTCCACGCCCTGGCGCAACTGTGCACCGCAAAATGCCAACAATGCGGCCCCCATACCGCCAGCGGCCCCCGCGCCGGGTATCCTATCTACGTCTATTCCCAGATATCGTTTAACCATCTGCGCGTAATGGACCAGGTTATTATCCAGTATCACAATCATGGCGGCCGTAGCCCCCTTCTGTGGGCCAAAAATAGCGGAAGCGCCTTGCTCACCGGTCAGCGGATTGGTCACATCACAAGCGACTTCAATGCGGCAATCTTTAAGGCGTGGGTCCAGCTGCGACACATCTATCGAGGCAATGTTATGTAAACTGCCGCCACCAAAATCAATCTCTGCGCCATAGGCGTTACGCAATTTGGCCCCTAGCGCCTGTACCATACCTGCACCGCCATCGTTGGTGGCACTGCCACCGATACCGATAATAATATGACGCACGCCTGTTTGCAGCGCCGCACGGATTAATTCACCGGTGCCGTAGGAGGTCGTGTTTAACGGGTTCCTCAATTCGGGTGGGACCAATTCCAGTCCGCTGGCCGCTGCCATCTCAATAAAAGCCGACTTCTTATCACCTGATAATCCCCAGAAAGCCTGGATTTTATTACCCAGCGGCCCGGTAACATCAGTCATGATTTTTTGGCCGCCGGTTGCGCTGATCATAGCGTCGACAGTGCCTTCACCACCATCAGCCACGGGGATCTTGATGTATTCAGCATAAGGGAACACTTCTCTAAAACCTTGTTCAATAGCCTGAGCTACTGCTATAGCCGATAAACTTTCTTTATAAGAGTCTGGTGCGATGACTATTTTCATTAGGTGTCCTGTCGCTATATTTCAAACAACAAGTGCCCCATAAGAGGCACCTATTGTTATTCCCTTAAGATGTTTTCAATTCCAGACGTTTGATATCGCCTACAACAAATAAGTAGCAGAACATAGCCATAATGGCAGAGCACCCAACAAAGATTAATGCGGCATTAAAGGAGTGTAATTCTTTCACCAGATAACCGATAACCAGCGGTGTGACAATAGAGGCGACGTTACCAAATACGTTAAATAATCCGCCACATAAACCAACAATTTCTTTTGGTGCGGTATCAGCAATAACTGGCCAGCCCAATGCACCGAAACCTTTACCAAAGAAGGCCAATGCCATCAGTGCGACCACCACCACGTCACTATCGACGTAGTTGCACAGAATAATGCTTGATGCCAATAACATACCTAACACGATAGGGACTTTACGGGCAAAAGTCAGAGAGTGACCACGTTTAATGAGTGAGTCAGAGAATACGCCACCTAATACACCACCGGCAAATCCGCACAATGCCGGGATAGAGGCGACCATCCCCACTTTTAAAATAGACATCCCTTTATCTTGTACTAAATAAATGGGGAACCAGGTTAGGAAGAACCAGGTAATGGTATTAATAAAGTATTGACCAAAGAAGACACCTAACATCATTCGGCTAGCCAATAATTGCTTCAGATAATCTAATTTAGGACCGCTTTTATGACCGTCAGGTTTCTTGTGGTCCATATCGACAACCGCACCACCTTGTTTTATGTATTCAAGTTCAGATGCAGACATACCCGGGTGATCGGTCGGGTTATGAATAAATTTAACCCAGGCAATGGTTAATACGAAACCTAGCCCGCCCATCACAGTAAATACATGCTGCCAGCCCCAGGCAAAGGTTAAATAACCTAATAACGGAGAGAAAAGGGCCAGAGAGAAGTATTGTGCAGAGTTAAAAATGGCTGAAGCTGTGCCTCTTTCTTTGGTTGGAAACCAGGCCGCGACAATTCTGGCGTTAGCTGGGAAAGAGGGTGCTTCAGAGAAACCTAACATAAAGCGCATGATAAACATGGAGATAGCGGCATACGCTATCGGGAACATGTCGACAAACCCTTGCGTAAAGGTAAATAGCGACCAGAAGAACAGGCTATAGGTGTAGACCCGCTTGGAGCCGTAGCGGTCCAACAACCAACCACCCGGTATTTGCATTAGTAGGTAAGCCCAACCAAAGGCTGAGAAGATATAACCCATTGCAACAGCATCTAATTGCAATTCTTTTGCCACTTCGGTGCCTGCAATTGACAATGTTGCCCGGTCAGCATAGTTAATTGCAGTCACAATAAAGATAATCAATAATATTATATATCGGACGTGGGTCCGTTTTTCAGTCACAGCGGCTTCCAGACTCATTTTTATACCCTCTATAATCATTATTTAGGTTGCCGCATTTAAATTCGTTATGAATGAGATGCAATAACCTATTTTTTTATTTGGTGTTATATAAATAAAAGAATCAATTTTCATAAATGTCTTCGTTAGCGCCAGATACATTATATGGAGCGGGGAAATAATTCGCATTGTGCATAGGCCCAAAAAAACGCGGCTAAATTATTTAATTGTTGTGTGGCTGTACAGCGAAGTGGGGTTATCATCACAAATACCCGTCGGACTTGAGGTTGCAACGGTGCGAGCGGTCTTGCCGCAACAGCAACTAGTTTGGTTATATTCCAATGAGATTATTTTTAATCCTGATAATAAACTGATCTGGATCAAAATTATCTTTAGTATTCAGATGGGGTAAATAAACATCTAATTAACATTGCCCGGGTTAAATCTCTTTATTATTGTAAATAACTGAGTGAAATAACTGTGCTTAATCGATTCTTCCCGCTATTTATTACTCTTTATCTTCGTGCATTTGCCTATTTAATTATCCCGAAATATCAGCAATGGCACGATTCTTTTGCATTAAAAATTAATTGTAATAATACAACATTATAGACACTATGTTTGTAAGGTTAATGATTTGATAGAGTTGTGAATAGTTGTTGCAAATAATAATTATTTATCCGGCAATGGCGTGACTTCTGGGAAGAAATAAGATGAATCCATTTATTGTGGCTGACGCCGAAAGTTGTATTGGCTGTCGCAGCTGTGAAGTAGCTTGTGTTGTCGCTCATCATGAGGGGACATTCCCTGATAAACCTGACTATTTCACACCTCGGGTGAAAGTATTTAAAGGTAACCAAAGTGCCACTGCGGTCTTTTGTCACCATTGTGAAGATGCCCCTTGTGCCAGCACTTGCCCGAATGGTGCCATCGTTGAGTTGAATAACAGTGTTCAGGTTATTCAGGAAAAATGTATCGGCTGCAAAACCTGCATGATCGCCTGCCCGTTTGGCATGATGACGGTGGTCACCGAGACGGTACAACCTGCGAGTCATCGTCTGGCCGATGCCTATCAACGTACTGAAGCACAGAAATGCGACCTTTGTATTGATCAGCCTGATGGCCCTGCTTGTATCAAAACCTGTCCGACGCAGGCCCTGACACTGGTTGATCAACATTATCTACTCCGGCAACAGCAGCAAAAGCGCCAGCGCACCGCATTGAATGAGCACAATGGCCGTTTGTTCAGTAGTGCTACTTCTGCTGGCGCGGCGCACTCATTCAGCCCACTGAGCAAAAATATTCGTGATGCGGCACCGGTTAATCTATTGCAGCGGCCACGAACACCGCGCCTTGAGCCTAAAAAAATCCCACTGGCGGAGCGTAAGGCAAGTTTTGCCGAGATCTATCTGCCGTTCACTGAAGGCCAAATCCATGAGCAGGCTGAACGTTGTTTAAATTGCGGTGATAAGACCATCTGTCAGTGGACCTGCCCGCTACATAACGCTATCCCGAAATGGATTTCATTGGCTCATCAGGGCCGTATTCATGAAGCAGCTGAGTTATCCCACCAAACCAGTAGTTTGCCAGAGATATGTGGCCGAGTTTGCCCGCAGGACCGTTTGTGTGAACAAGCTTGTACTTTAAACGACCACGATGGCGCAGTGACGATTGGTCAGATTGAACGGCATATTACGGAAACGGCATTAGCCACCGGCTGGCGGCCGGATATGTCGCAAGTCAAACCCACGGGTAAACGTGTTGCTATCATCGGTGCAGGGCCTGCGGGGTTAGGGTGTGCGGATATTCTGGTCCGTAACGGCATTACACCGGTGGTGTTTGATCGTTATCCCGAAATCGGTGGTTTGTTAACCTTTGGTATTCCGGCATTCAAATTAGAGAAAGGTGTGATGACCCGTCGGCGTGAGATTTTTAGCGAGATGGGTGTCGAGTTCTGCCTAAATACCGAGATTGGGCGGGATATCACCATGGAGAGCCTGCTTAGTGATTTCGATGCCCTATTCCTCGGCGTGGGAACATACCGTTCAATGCGCTCCGGGTTGGAAAATGAGGATGCTCAAGGGGTTTACGATGCATTGCCATTCCTGATCGGCAATACCCAACACCTGATGGGGTTCGCGGGCAGTGGTGCTCACCCTTATGTCAGCATGGAAAACCAACGGGTAGTGGTTTTGGGCGGCGGCGATACTGCGATGGATTGTGTACGTACTTCGTTGCGCCATGGTGCTAGCAGCGTGATTTGTGCTTACCGTCGTGATGAAAAGAACATGCCTGGCTCCAAGCGAGAGGTGAAAAATGCGCGCGAGGAGGGGGCCGAATTTATGTTCAATCTTCAGCCACAAAAGATTGAGGTGGATGAACAGGGGCAGGTTACTGGTATCAAAATGGTTCGAACTGAAATGGGGCAGGCAGATGCTAAAGGGCGGCGGCAGGCCCGCCCAATCACCGGCTCCGAGCACATTATTCCGGCCGACGCGGTGATTATGGCCTTTGGTTTTAGCCCGCACCGTATGTCGTGGCTGGCGGAACACAATGTGGTGCTGGATAAGCAGGGGCGAGTGGTCGCACCGACGATTTCCGGTTACCCGTATCAAACCAGTAACCCAAAAATCTTTGCGGGTGGTGACATCGTGCGTGGCGCAGATCTGATTGTCACGGCCATTGCCGAGGGGCGCAAAGCGGCCGAAAGCATTGCTTATTATCTCAATGTTTTATAACCCCGGCGGCCAGGAGAGAAGATGAACCGATTTGTAATCGCCGATATGACGCAGTGCATTGGTTGCCGCACCTGTGAAATTGCCTGTGTGGTGGCACACAGTACCAATAATAACGTCAGCACCATTACGCCAGAGCAGTTTCATCCGCGCCTGAGTGTAATGAAAAGCTTTGCCGTCAGCACCCCAATCTTGTGTCATCAATGTGAAGATGCGCCCTGCGAGAACTCCTGCCCGAACGGTGCCATTGTCACTGGCAATCATGGGGTTCAGGTAATGGCATCTCGCTGTATTGGCTGCAAAACCTGCATGTTGGTCTGCCCATTCGGGGCGATGAATATGGTTGAGCAGGCAAGCCATGACGCAATGGTCCGGGCGCAAGCGCATAAATGTGATTTATGCCATTCCCGTGAGGCAGGCCCAGCCTGTATAGAAGTCTGCCCAACCAAAGCATTGAAATTGGTAACGCCGATGGCGTTGGAAACGCTACAGCGGGACAGACAATTGCGCGCTGCTCGTGGTGCTGCGCCGGGTATCGTCCGGTAACCTTTGTGGTCATAAGGATAATAAAATGGAAAAGATCCTCACGGTCTGCCCTTATTGCGGCTCTGGATGCAAATTAAATTTATTGGTTGAGGATGGCGAAATTGTTGGCGCTCAGCCGGCTAATGGTGTCACAAATCAGGGGGAGTTATGCCTGAAAGGTTACTATGGCTGGGATTTCCTCAACGATACCCGGTTGCTAACCCCACGACTGAGCGCGCCATTGTTACGACATAAGCGGGGTGAGGCATTTCAGCGTGTGAGCTGGCAAGAAGCCATTGCCTTTATTACCACCAAACTCAAAGCAATAAAAAAACGCCATGGTGCGGATGCCATCATGATGACTGGCTCCTCAAGGGGGCCAGGCAATGAGGCCAACTATGTGATGCAGAAGTTGGCACGTGCCGCCATCGGCACCAACAATATCGATTGTTGCGCTCGCCTGTGTCATGGCCCCTCGGTAGCTGGATTGCAGCAAACGCTGGGCAATGGGGCGATGAGTAACTCGATTGGTGAGATTGAAAATACCGACTGTGTGTTGGTGTTTGGTTATAACGCGGCTGACTCTCACCCGATTGTTGCCAGACGGATCCTCAAGGCCAAAAACAAGGGAGCCAAACTGATCGTCTGCGATCCTCGCCATATTGAAACCGCCCGTATTGCTGATCAATGGTTGGCACTGAAAAATGGCGCGAATATGGCACTGGTGAATGCCTTTATCTATGTGCTGATTGAAGAAAAACTGTACGACGCTAATTATGTCCGTGCACATACGCGCGGCTTTGAAGACCTGCAAGCTGGAGTGGCAGATTACCGCCCGGAGGATGTTGAACACATTACTGGCTTGCCGGCACAAGCGGTACGACAGGCCATGCGCACTTATGCAGCCGCTCCGGCGGCCACTATCTTGTGGGGCATGGGCGTCACCCAATGGGGGCAGGCGGTCGATGTGGTTAAGGGCTTGTCTTCGCTGGCGTTATTAACCGGTAATCTGGGGCGGCCAAATGTCGGTGTCGGGCCGGTACGCGGCCAAAATAATGTGCAGGGCGCGTGTGATATGGGCGTGCTGCCCAATACCTTCCCCGGTTATGAGAAAGTGACTGATGATGAAGCCAGAAGCCGCTTCGCTGCTGCCTGGGGAGTGCCTGAGTTACCCGCGCATATTGGTTACTCGATTACTGATGTGCCGCATAAAGTTGCAGAAGGCAAGTTGAAAGCCTATTACGTGTTTGGTGAAGATCCAATCCAGACCGAACCTGATTTGGCTGCAATGCGCGCCGCGTTCGAGGCATTAGAGCTGGTGGTGGTCCAGGATATCTTTATGACTAAAACCGCCGAATTGGCGGATGTGGTACTCCCGGCGACCTCGTGGGGTGAACATGAAGGGGTTTATACCAGCGCCGATCGTGGCTTCCAGCATTTTAACAAAGCCATCGAGCCGAAAGGCGATGTGAAGCCTGACTGGGAAATAATTAGCCTGATATCCACGGCAATGGGTTACCCAATGGCGTATCAAAACACTCGCCAAATTTGGGATGAAATGCGCAACCTGTGCCCACCCTTCTATGGTGCAACCTACGAGAAAATGGCCGGTTTGGGTTATGTTCAATGGCCTTGCCCGACAGAAGATCACCCCGGCACGCCGTATCTCTATACTGATAGCCAGTTTGCTACTGAGGACGGTAAAGGCTTACTCAGTTGTGCACCATGGCAACCGCCCCATGAGCAGACTAACCCTGATTACCCACTGGCACTTTGCACCGTGCGGGAAGTGGGCCACTACAGTTGCCGCTCTATGACCGGTAACTGCGCCACATTGAAGATTCTGGCAGATGAGCCTGGCTATGTACAAATACACCCAGAGGATGCCAGCCAGCTCGGTGTGGTTGATCAGGCACTGATCTGGATCTCCTCGCGGCGTGGCAGAGTGATCGCCCGTGCCAGTGTTACCGATCGAGCCAACCTGGGGGCGGTGTATATGACCTATCAGTGGTGGATTGGTGCTTGTAATGAGTTGACGGTGGATCATGTTGATCCGGTGTCAAAAACACCGGAATTCAAGCATTGTGCCGTTAAGGTTGAGGCGATTAGTGATCAAAACGCGGCGGAGCACTATGTTGAGCAACAATATAGCCAGATGAAAAAGCGCTTATCCGATGCGGCTACCGTGCAGTAATTGATAACCTACCGCGCCAGACCATTCACATGGCTTAGCGCGGCATGGTTTGCTGCAAATGTGCTAAGAACTCAGCGGCGTTCATAAAACCGGTCACTCTGGCGGCGGGAACTTCTTTACCCTGCGCATCAAAAAATAGAATAGTCGGTAAGCCCAACACCTTGAGTTCTTTCAACATCGCCGCATGTTCGGCGCTGTTGCTGGTAACATCAGCCTGAATGAGCACAGTATCCACGAGCTGGCGCTGAACATAGCTATCACTGAAGGTATATTTCTCAAACTCTTTACAGGCCACGCACCAGTCGGCATACAAATCCAGCATCACCGGCTTGCCCTGCGCTTGCGCTAATGCAGCCTGTAATTGCGGCAAATTAGCCACTGGCTGGAAGGTTAAGTGTTTGATTTCAATCTGCTGTGTGTTGCCATTAAAAGCCCAATCCTGTAACGGGCGGGCAGCGATTAACAGTGCTGCCAATAGCAACAACTGTAAGGCCCGCGCCCAGCCAGAATGAGCTTTAAGGCTGAGTACAAATGCCCAGCCGAAGAAGGCGATGGCCAGCAGGCTCCATAAACGCAAGCCCCAGACATCACCCAGTACTCTTTCCAGCAGAAATACCGGCAGCGCCAGAATCACAAAGCCGAAAGCTTCTTTGACATATTGCATCCATGGGCCGCTACGTGGGATCAGCTTGTTGCCAAACAGCGTTACAACTACCAGTGGAATACCCATACCTAACGCATACAAATACAACGTACCGCCACCGGCCAACATATTTCCGCTTTGCGCGATATACAGCAAAATGGCGCTGAGGGGCGCGGTGGTGCACGGCGAGCAAATCAGGCCCGCCAGTGCGCCCATGGCAAAGACACCGGCCAGCGAGCCGCCACGTTGGCTGCTACTCCACTGCACCAACCGGGTTTGCAGTGACGAGGGCAGTTGCAGCGAATAGAGGCCAAACATCGATAGCGCTAATAATACGAACAGCACCGATAGCCCAATCAACACATACGGGTGTTGCAGTGCGGCCTGAAATTGTAAGCCAGCCGCCGCCACCACCAAACCGAGCAAGGTATAGGTCAACGCCATGCCCTGCACATACACCACCGCCAGTATCAATATTCGCCGCTGGCTGTGGGGCTTTTCACGGCCAAGAATAATGGCGGAAATCAGCGGATACATTGGCAATACGCAGGGGGTAAAGGCGATGCCGATACCAATTAACAGCGCCCATAGTGGTGAGAAGGGTAATTCAGCCGGTATGGGCGCGCTTTCTTGGCGGGGCTGTGCCGTGCCCTGTGGGTTAACGGCGGCGGTTGCAGAGCTTGCGATAACGGCATTAAGCGGCACCACCCGTACTTCTGGCGGGTAACAGAAACCAGCTTCGGCGCAGCCCTGATAGGTGACACTGACACTCGCGCCTTCCGCAGCCTGCGAAATCGGGATTTTCAGCACGAGCTGCTGTTTGAAAATCGCCACTTCACCGTAGAACTCATCATGATGCGCAATACCCTCTGGCAGAGTAAATTCCCCGAGAGTGGCGTGCTGTGGCACAATTTTTATTTGCTGGCGATACAGATAATAGTCGGGATGAATCTGCCAACTCAGTGTGAGCTGGTCGCCTTGTTGGCGAAAATCAAAGGCAAACGCCCTATCGACCGGAAGAAACCGGCTCTGGCTGCTTTTTTGGCCAAGAGATGAACTCTCACCAAATAGTGAAGCCTGTGCGCTGTGCGGTGCGAATAAAGCACTACACAGCAGCAGAATCAGAGTAATGAAGCGTTGAGCCATGACAGGTAATCTTTATCTCCGCCCCGAACCGGCAGCACCAATAATTCCGGTGTCTGGTAAGGGTGATGTTGTTTGATGTAACTGAGAAGGGCTTGCTGATGATCTATATCGCTCTTAAACAAGAGTTGCACTTCATACTCTTGCTGGAGCTTACCTTCCCAATAGTAAATCGAGGTTGCACCGGGCAACAGCGTGGCACAGGCGGCCAATTTCTCACCCAGAACCTGCGCGGCTAAATCTTGCGCGCTGGCTTCATCAGGGGCGGTGCACAATACCACAATTGCATCACAATCAGACATCTTAACCTCATCGGTCGCGCGGCTTATATGACGAAGCGGAGCGTAACGTGCTGAATATACGCGTTACCTGAATACTTGCCTGAATACTATAGCGCGAAGCGTGGGCAGGTCAGAAGATGATTTATGTAACAGTGAGATAGATTCGATGAAAGTTGCCAATGAGCGTTGTAGAGGAAGATTGTTGATGTGAGTGGGGCGCAAATGAATTGCGCCCCGAAACGCTTACAGAACCAGACTGCCCATCACAAAGCCGAAGCAAACGGCCAGCGCCACCCCGATGGTGCCAGGGATGAAGAATGGATGGTTAAACACGAAACGACCAATACGCGTGGTACCAGTGTCATCCATTTGTACCGCGGCTACCAATGTTGGGTAGGTTGGCAGAATAAACAGACCAGACACCGCCGCGAAAGAAGCAATGGCTGCCAGTGGTGACACGTTCAGGGCCATTGCCATTGGCATCAACGCCTTGGCAGTTGCAGCCTGAGAGTACAACAGTGCAGAACAGAAGAAGAAGATAACGGCCAGCAACCATGAGTGGGCCTGAATCAGGCTACCCGCAGTTTCTTTAATCCACTCCAGGTTGTGCTGTACAAAGGTATCACCTAACCAGGCTACACCCAGGATACAGATACAGGCACTCATACCGGCTTTGAAGGTGCTGGAGTTCAGGATTGAATCGGTATCAACCGAGCATACCAGCGTAGTGATAGTTGCCACACTCAGCATGATGATCAGGATGGCGTTAGTGGTATTCATCAGCGGAGTTGCAACCAGACCGACACTTGGGCTGTTGATAATCGCGTAGGCAACCACACAAAGAACGCCGGCCAGGAACAGCAGCACTGACGTTTTAGCCCGTGGCTTGATAACTTTTACAGTGTCGCCACGCAGTGTTACTAAGCCTTCTTCCAAGCGTTTGATATAGATAGGGTCATCAGACAGTTTGGAGTTAAAGCACAAGGATACGATCAGCGACATCACCAGCACCGCACACAGGGTAGAGGGGATGACTATCATCAGCAGATGCAGATAGCTAACGCCATGACCTTCCATAACGGAAGACATGTAAACCACTGCCGCAGAAATCGGTGAGGCAGTAATGGCTATCTGTGCGGAGACCACTGCTGTGGACAGAGGGCGGCAAGGTTTAATGCCTTGCTCTTTCGCCACTTCTGCAATCACGGGCAGTGCTGAAAGAGAAATGTTACCTGTCCCGGCAAAGATGGTCAGAAAATAAGTCACCAGCGGAGCAAGAATGGTGATGTGTTTTGGATTCTTACGCAGTAACTTTTCAGTTTGCTGTACCAGATAATCCATACCGCCCGCTACCTGCATCGCAGAGATTGCAGCAATAACGGCCATAATAATTGAGATAACATCGAACGGAATGCTACCGGGTTTAACGCCAATCATGGCTAAAACCAAAACACCGATGCCGCCTGCAAAACCGATACCGATACCACCTAATCTGGCCCCTAAAAAAATGGCCAGCAGGACGATGACTAACTCTACGGCTATCATAGTGTTTACTCCTTGATCCAAATGAAAAATTAAAGTTAAAAAATTGTGTTTGCCAGAAAGTAAAAAGGCACGCCGTCCAGAGGAGCATGCGTGCCTTTCAGGGCTACCGGATGATTATTTTATTGTTCATTTTCATCGGTATAACGTTTCGCTTTATAAGCCGGATGCATTAGGTTCTCAACAGAGAAAATGTCGTCCAGCTCAGCTTCAGTCAACAAGCCGCGTTCCAGAACAACTTCCCGCACATTTTTACCGGTTTCTGCACAGATTTTACCCACGATGTCACCATTATGGTGGCCAATGAATGGGTTGAGATAGGTGACGATACCGATGGAGTTAAAGACGTAACGTTCGCAGACCTCTTTGTTGGCAGTAATACCGTTAATGCATTTTTCCAACAGGTTATAACAGGCGTTTGTCAGGATATGGATAGACTCAAACATAGCCTGACCAATCACTGGCTCCATAACGTTCAACTGGAGTTGGCCTGCTTCGGCCGCCATAGTAATGCAAGTGTCGTTACCGATCACCTTAAAACAAACCTGGTTAACGACTTCAGGGATAACCGGGTTAACTTTGGCCGGCATGATTGAAGAACCTGCCTGTAATTCTGGCAGATTGATTTCATTCAGGCCAGTACGTGGGCCAGATGACAGTAAACGTAAGTCGTTGCAGATTTTTGACATCTTAACGGCCAGGCGTTTTAGCGCACTGTGCACCATCACGTAAGCGCCACAGTCAGAGGTAGCTTCGATCAGGTCTTCCGCCGGAACACAAGCCAAGCCACTGATTTCAGATAATTTCTGTATTGCTAACTGTGAGTAGCCTTCTGGTGTGTTCAGCGCAGTACCGATAGCGGTGGCACCCAGGTTAACTTCCAGCAGCAATTCTGCGGTACGTTGCAGGTTCTTGGTTTCTTCTTTTAATAAGATAGCAAAGGCTTTGAATTCCTGACCCAGCGTCATTGGCACCGCATCCTGTAACTGAGTGCGGCCCATTTTCAGGATTTTTTCGAATTCTTTGGATTTTCTTTCGAAACCTTCTTTTAACTGATCAATCGCCTCGATCAACTTCATGATGGAAGTATAAACCGCAATGCGGAAACCGGTTGGGTAGGCATCGTTGGTGGATTGGCATTTGTTCAGATGGTCATTAGGGTTAAGGTATTGATACTCTCCCTTCTGGTGGCCCATCAGCTCCAGACCGATATTGGCCAGAACTTCGTTGGTGTTCATGTTTAAAGAGGTACCGGCGCCGCCTTGGAACACGTCAACCGGGAACTGATCCATACACTTCCCTTTATCCAGAACTTCATCACATGCCTGAATAATGATATCCGCGATTTTGCGTGGGATAGTGTGTAGCTCTTTGTTCGCCATTGCCGCTGCTTTTTTTACCATGACCATGCCGCGTACAAACTCTGGAACATCACTGATTTTGCTGTTACTGATATAGAAGTTTTCAATCGCACGCAGGGTATGAACACCGTAGTAAGCCTCTGCGGGGACTTCTCGTGTACCTAACAGGTCTTCTTCAATACGAATGTTATTTGACATGAGAACCTTCTCTATTGTGCTGTCTTGTTTTGTATTTGTTAATTTAATAATGCCGCCGTGAGCAATATGATGCCGCTATGAACCTTTAGTGCGGAAAGATTAACCACTCATCTTCTTGCTGACAGGATCATATGCTGCTTAGCGACAAAAAGCCTTGAACTGAGATCACTATATGGTCGGAATTAATCGAGATGATCTGATATCTGTGATTCTTCTCACAGTTAGATTAATTAGTAATAAAAGTATGGCTGCAACTTGAAAATAGAGCCAACCATCACCATTTTACTGTAGTCGACCCACGTTGAAGGGGGAGCTGACGCTGCAATCCGCTAATCGAGGGAAAATGGCGTGTTAGCATCAGCCGGGTCAAGGTTTTCATGGTATCTGTCAGGCAGGTTTACCTGATGAGGGATACTGAATGATTGGAATAAGGAGAATGCGGTGCGTTGGTTACCGTTAGCGCTGATATTTTTATTGGCATATATAGAAATATCGATATTTATCAAGGTTGCAGCCGTATTGGGTGTGTTGGTTACCCTGCTGTTGGTGATCCTTAGCTCCTGTGTGGGGATCTCTCTGGTGCGTAACCAGGGGATAAAAACCTTTATGCAGATGCAGCAAAAACTGGCTGCCGGGGAAAGCCCGGCGGCGGAGATGGTTAAAAGTGTGTCGCTGATCCTGGCTGGCTTCTTGCTGTTGATCCCCGGCTTCTTCACCGACTTCCTCGGTTTGTTGCTGTTATTACCACCGATTCAAAAATCGTTAACGCTAAAACTGATGCCACATCTGAATATTTATCGTGGTGGCGGTTTTACTCACAATGGTACTGGCCCAATGGGCGGTGGCAATACCTTTGATGGTGAGTTTCAGCGCAAAGCTGATGACCACTACACCGTAGAGCATCATCCCGATGAGGATGATAAACCTACAGATAATCGTTTCAAAGATGAGAAGTAAGTTGTGGGCTTATTCTAATGGCCTGTTTATTAATCATAAATTTATAAAGTAAATCACAGGGCTTTCTGTGGTGGGTAGGCAACCGGGGGATGAGAATCTTCCTGCTCAGGGTGAAAAAAAGTGAAATTTTTTTTGTCGCCTCCCTTGAAGGGATGAGAGGCTGCCCCCACTTAGAATGTCACGGTATCGGTTATGAAGGCATACCGATATTAATCCTAAATCTGATACGGACCTTCTCATAGGAGAGCTATCAATGAAAATTCGTCCATTGCATGACCGCGTTATCGTCAAGCGCAAAGAAGTTGAATCCAAATCTGCTGGCGGCATCGTTCTGACTGGCACTGCAGCGGGTAAATCTACTCGTGGTGAAGTACTGGCAGTCGGCAATGGTCGCATCCTGGATAACGGCGAAATCAAGCCGCTGGATGTGAAAGTAGGCGACGTCGTTATTTTCAACGATGGTTACGGCGTGAAGTCAGAGAAGATCGACCATGAAGAAGTGTTGATCATGTCCGAAAGCGACATTCTGGCAATTGTTGAAGCGTAATTCACGCTCTCTAATCTTCTGAACTGAACGAGTTAAGGGAAATACCAATGGCAGCTAAAGACGTAAAATTCGGTAACGACGCACGCATCAAAATGCTACGCGGCGTAAACATCCTTGCTGATGCAGTGAAAGTGACCCTGGGCCCGAAAGGCCGTAACGTAGTTCTGGACAAGTCTTTTGGCTCTCCAACTATCACCAAAGATGGTGTTTCAGTTGCGCGTGAGATCGAACTGGAAGACAAGTTTGAGAACATGGGTGCACAGATGGTTAAAGAAGTTGCCTCTAAAGCGAATGACGCTGCGGGTGACGGTACCACTACTGCAACTGTATTGGCTCAATCCATTATCACTGAAGGCCTGAAAGCAGTTGCGGCCGGCATGAACCCAATGGACCTGAAGCGCGGTATCGACAAAGCAGTTATCGCTGCTGTTGAAGAGCTGAAAAAACTATCTGTACCTTGCTCTGATTCTAAAGCTATCGCTCAGGTAGGGACTATCTCTGCCAACTCTGACTCCACCGTAGGTGAGCTTATCGCTCAAGCGATGGAAAAGGTCGGTAAAGAAGGCGTTATCACCGTTGAAGAAGGTTCAGGCCTGCAGGACGAGCTGGACGTAGTTGAAGGTATGCAGTTCGACCGTGGTTACCTGTCTCCTTACTTCATCAATAAACCAGAAACCGGTTCTATTGAACTTGAAAGCCCATTCATCCTGCTGGCTGACAAGAAAATCTCTAACATCCGTGAAATGCTGCCAGTGCTGGAAGCGGTAGCGAAAGCCGGTAAACCACTGCTGATTGTCGCAGAAGACGTTGAAGGCGAAGCCCTGGCGACTCTGGTGGTTAACACCATGCGCGGTATTGTTAAAGTTGCAGCGGTTAAAGCACCTGGCTTCGGCGACCGTCGTAAAGCTATGCTGCAAGACATCGCGACACTGACTGGTGGTACTGTTATCTCTGAAGAGATCGGTCTGGAACTGGAAAAAACCACTCTGGAAGATCTGGGTCAGGCAAAACGCGTTGTTATCAATAAAGACACCACTATCATCATCGATGGCGTAGGCGACGAAGCGTCAATCCAGGGTCGTGTTACTCAGATCCGTCAGCAAATTGAAGATGCGACTTCTGACTACGACAAAGAAAAACTGCAAGAGCGTGTCGCTAAACTGGCTGGCGGCGTTGCCGTTATCAAAGTTGGTGCCGCAACTGAAGTTGAAATGAAAGAGAAGAAAGCACGCGTTGAAGATGCTCTGCACGCAACCCGTGCGGCAGTAGAAGAAGGCGTAGTGGCTGGTGGTGGTGTTGCACTGATTCGTGCTGCATCTGCTATCACTAAATCGGGTCTGAAAGGTGATAACGAAGACCAGAACGTCGGTATCAAAGTTGCTCTGCGTGCGATGGAATCTCCACTGCGTCAGATAGTGGTTAACGCCGGTGAAGAAGCCTCTGTTATCGCGAACAACGTTAAAGCGGGTTCAGGTAGCTACGGCTACAACGCTTATACTGAAGAATACGGCGACATGATCGCGATGGGTATCTTGGATCCAACTAAAGTGACTCGTTCTGCTCTGCAGTACGCAGCCTCTATTGCTGGTCTGATGATCACTACCGAGTGCATGATCACTGACCTGCCACGTGATGACAAAGGCGGTGATATGGGCGCTGGCGGCATGGGTGGTATGGGCGGCATGGGCGGCATGATGTAATGCTGCCAACCTTTGAGCTGCCATTAGATTGGTAGCAAAAGGGACAAGCTGTTGATGAAAGCGAGTGGGGTGACCTGCTCGCTTTTGTTTTATCTATTGCCACCAAAATCTGCCATAACGCTACTCCGTGTTATCCTATACTCAGTCTTTTCTGGTTCAAATTTCGTAACCAACCATCATAAAAGCGGTTTTATTTCATTCAGTGTGATGATTGCAGGACTTTTTTTAGTCGTGGCAGTAATTTAATGTGTAAACTGTTAATCATTAACCATCAGGCTCGACATCGAGTATTTGGATAATTTCGGCAACGGATGCCTAAGCGGCAGCGGTGCTTTCTGGTAATCTTTAGCGTGATTCTCAACTTCGAATGGGGAAAAAAATGCGGATTAAAGTGTTACTTGGCCTTTCAGCAGCGCTGTTGCTGGCGGGTTGTAGCTCCACTAACCAATTAAGTTCGGCGGGTGAGCAAGTTAAATTCTCTGATACCAAGCCTGGTGCTGAATGTCAGTTGGTCGGCCAGGTGGCTGGTACTCAGAGTAACTGGTTCTCAGGTGGTGGCGGTGAAAGCAGTTCTATGCGTGGGGCAGCAAATGACCTACGTAATAAAGCAGCAGCAATGGGCGGCAACGTAATTTACGGTGCTACCAGCCCGAGCGAAACCTTCTTATCAAGCTTTGCACCACTAGATAGCAAAATGGTTGGTGAAGTTTATAAGTGCCCTTGATAGCTCAAGCAATAATTTAAATAAAGCAGGGGATGCCATGGCATCCCCTGTTTGTTACAGCCGTCATCTTTCAAGTTACAGATGTGTTGGCTGCACTCGTTACTCGGCCCATCCATGGGCCTCGCCTCTACAAGGCCGCTGCAAGCCGCGTTCAAATCTGCTCCCGGCAGATTTATCACCCGAATTATTCATCCTGCATCAATCGGAGATCCAGCGGGGTCTTGCTCGGTTGACCGCCGATTTCCCGTGCTAAACGGGGAACCAAATAGCCGGATACGCGGCTTAGCAGGCCTTTCATTAATAGCCGTGCTTCGTCATCATCGACCATAAAGTGAGCCGCACCTTGCACTTTATCCAGTACATGAATGTAGTAAGGCAGAATACCAGCATCAAACAAGGCATTGCTTAATGTTGCCAATACCTCGGCATCATCATTGACCCCTCGCAACAGCACACTCTGATTTAAGAGGGTTACACCCGCCCGTTTGAGCTGTGCCATACTGTCCCGCAAAGGCTGATCGATTTCATTGGCGTGGTTTATATGTGTAACCATCAGCACTTGTAATCGAGAATCACCCAGCCGCTGACATAGCGCCGCAGTGATACGGTCAGGGATAACCACCGGTAACCGGGTATGGATGCGTAAGCGCTTGATGTGAGCTATGTTTTCCAGCTCATCCAGCAACCAACTGAGCTCGTGGTCTTTCGCCATGAGTGGGTCACCGCCGGAAAAGATGATCTCGTCTAGCTCTGGGTGCTGGCGGATATAATCCAGTGCCTGATGCCAATTGGCTTTGTTGCCTTGGTTATCCTGATAAGGGAAATGGCGGCGGAAACAATAGCGGCAATTGACGGCACAGCCGCCTTTTACCAGCAGCAGTGCGCGGTTGCGATACTTGTGCAACAAGCCGGGTACGACGCTGCGTTGTTCATCAAGTGGGTCATTGGTAAAACCGGGTACTGCGATAAACTCTTCGCGTGCGGTCAGCACCTGAAGCAATAATGGGTCAGACGGATCTCCCTGCCGCATACGCGCAACAAAAGCGCGAGGTACTCTGAGAGGGAATAAACGACGAGCCTCAATACCTTGTTGCAGGTTAGGGTGTTCATTTAAGGAAAGAATTCTTAGCAATTCGGCCGGATCAGTAATTACATCGGCGAGTTGTTGCAACCAATCTTCTCTAATTGGCATGTTTCGGGTTACAATACTTGCCATTTTTTAGGCTTAACTACCAGTTTCTTGAGGACCATTATGGCCACTTATTATAGCAACGATTTTCGTCCCGGTCTTAAAATCATGTTCGAGGGCGAGCCTTACGCAGTTGAAGCCAGCGAGTTCGTAAAACCAGGCAAAGGCCAAGCTTTTGCTCGTGTTAAAATGCGCCGCCTGCTGACCGGTTCACGCGTTGAAAAAACCTTTAAATCTACTGACTCAGCCGAAGGCGCAGACGTTAACGATTTGAACCTGACTTACCTGTACAACGACGGTGAGTTCTGGCACTTCATGAATAACGAGACTTACGAGCAGTTGCAAGCTGATGCCAAAGCCATTGGCGATAACGACAAATGGCTGATTGATCAGGCTGAATGTATCGTGACTCTGTGGAATGGTCAGCCTATCGCTGTCAGCCCACCAAACTTTGTTGAACTCGAAATCACTGACACTGACCCTGGTCTAAAAGGTGACACTGCCGGTACCGGTGGTAAGCCTGCAACTCTGAGTACCGGTGCCGTAGTCAAAGTGCCATTATTCGTACAGGTTGGCGAAGTTATCAAAGTTGATACCCGCTCTGGCGAATATGTTTCTCGCGTTAAGTAAGTCTTAATAAATAAGATACGCTGGGAATGAAAGAAAACCGCTTAAACGCGGTTTTCTGCTATCTGGGCCTGTCGGATGTGGGTTTTATCGATAGCGCACTGTTGTGCTGTTAATTGAGTCGGAAAAAGTGCAATGCTGTTTTTTTGACTATCCTTATAAGGTGAGTAAGCCAAATGCCCTATAAGGAGCCTTTATAATGTTGAAGAAAAGCATCGCCATTATTTTTTCATTGTTGGTTATCTCTTCATTGAGTGCCTGCAACACCACGAAAGGTGTTGGCAAAGATGTTCAAAGTGCAGGTAGTGCGATTGAACGTAGCGCTGAATAAACGTCTGTTTATATTCTTAACGGCGGCGATTGCCGCCGGATTTGTTTTTGATCGGTCATAATATTGCTGCTTATTATTTAGCATGATAACGTATCCTTCTTACCTTTCTGCTGTTCGGGACGACCTGGGCACGCATCTGTTTTTCGGGGACGACCCCGCCTGAGCGAGGTGGTTACCATGGCTTGGATTATTCTGGTTATTGCTGGTTTATTAGAAGTTATTTGGGCTATTGGCCTGAAGTATTCTCATGGTTTTACGCGGCTGACACCCAGTGTTATCACTCTGGTGGCGATGGCCGCCAGTGTCTTTTTACTGGCCTATGCCATGAAAACGTTGCCGGCAGGCACGGCCTATGCGGTTTGGACCGGTATTGGTGCGATAGGTACTGCTATTTTAGGTATTGCACTGCTTGGGGAGTCTGCCAGTTTGGCGCGGGTGTTTAGCTTGGGGCTGATTTTGGCCGGAATTATCGGCTTGAAGTTGGCGTCATAACAGGTAGGGGCCTTTAGCGCTTTCGAAATGAAAAGCAGATCGGGTTATAGTTCGATCTGCTGTTACAGATTGAAGGCTAAAACACAGCATTATTACTTTTTAATCTCTGCGCTCGGCCCTTCCTGCTTAACCCATATCAACTGATCAACCGGGAAACCATAATTCCTCGCTACGGCAACCAAGCGATCGCGGGTCTGAGTATCAATCGTTGGCGTACGGGATAAAATCCACAAATAATCCCGATTAGGGCCGGCAATTAAGGCATGCTGATATTTATCATCTAAATCAATGACATTATAGCCACCATAGAAAGGCCCAAAGAATGACACTTTAAGCGAGGCTTGTTGGGGGGAACCAATAAAATAGGCTTTGCCGATACTCTCCTGCCATTGCTGCTTCTGCGGGTTATAACCCCGGTTAATGACTTTTACACCACCATCATCTCGGGGCGTGTAATTAGCGGTGACCCTCTCCAATCCACGCTCAAAAGAGTGGTCCAACCGGGCTATTTCATACCAGGTGCCGAGGTAGCGAGGGAGTTGGAAGTTATCAACCACTTTCACGTCTTTAGGCGGGGTCACGCTACAGGCGACCGAGAGCAGAGTTGCAGTTAATACGGATAGTTTTGACCACAGGCGCATTGGCGTTCCTTAGTTTTCTGATAATTACTCTATGGTTGAGAATAGCTATCAGTTATCAGGGGCGCAAATAGATGAATCTGAGTTATTAGCTGAGTGCGGAAAAAAAACGGCCCGCTAAAGAGCAGGCCGCAGATCAGGCATGAATAATTACAGCGTCAGGACACCGATGATAGTGACCACACTCAGAATGGCTGCCAGACCATAGAATACCCATTTCCCGGCAGGGACATGGATTTTCAAATCATGCATGGCGTGATGGATACGGTGTAAACCGCACCACAGTGGCAGAATAATCATCAGCAGCAGGAAGACCCGGCCAATGAAACTCTGACAGAATGCCAGAATACGCTCATAACTCAACGCATCACCAGGGAAGGCACCCAGCGGCAGCAAAATGGCAACCAGCAGAATTACCGCCGGTGCAATGATTGCACTCCACATACCACCCGCGCCAAACAGACCCCAGAAGATAGGTTCATCGGAGCGTTTAGGGACTTGATTCATCTTGTTCTCCTCCGAGTTAGAGTAAGGCAACGGCCAGAATAATCGCGGTAGCCACGACAGTCACAACCCACAGTGCCTTGATAATTGGCTCTGGACCCATTTTTTCGCTATTAACGATAATATTGGCGGCTTTCGGTGCCAGTTCAAACCAGGTTTTGGTATGCAGCACAGCGGCCAATAACGTAATAATATTGAAAAGTAACACCAGTGGGTTTTGCAGGAAACCAACGAAGCCTTCCCACCCCGCCGGGCCACTTTTCAACGCGAACACGCCGTAAATCAACAGAACACTGAACCATACTGTCGGAATCGATGTGCCTTCGCGCACCATATAAAAGCGGTAGAAACCGAGCTTCTGCCACCAGTTTGGGGCCATGGTGCGGACATAAGCTTTACGTTTAGTAGTCATTACTGTCTCCCCTCCCTTATTGTGGTTTAAGCATGGCGATCATGAAGTCTTTAGCACTCTCGACCTTGCCTTGTTGGATAGCAGCAGCCGGATCAACGTGTTTCGGACAAACTTCAGAGCAGTAGCCAACGAAGGTACAGCTCCAAACACCATTTTTACCGTTAAGCTGTGGCATACGCTCTTTTTTACCGTGGTCACGGTTATCTAAATTGTAACGGTGCGCCAGGGTAATAGCTGCCGGGCCGATAAACTCAGGATTCAAGCCAAACTGCGGGCAAGCGGCATAGCACAAGCCACAGTTAATACAGCCGGAGAACTGATGGTATTTCGCCATCTGAGCCGGAGTCTGCTTATTCGGGCCGTCTTGCGGTTTCCGCTCGTTACCAATGATGTAAGGTTTGATAGCTTCCAGACTCTCAATAAAGTGAGTCATATCAACGACTAAATCACGTTCAATCGGGAAGTTACCCAGTGCTTCGACTTTCATTCCGCCAGTGTATTCGCGCAGGAAAGTCTTACAGGCAAGTTTTGGAACCTTATTGACCATCATGCCGCATGAGCCGCAAATCGCCATTCGGCAAGACCAGCGATAAGAGAGGTCCGGTGCCAGGTTATCTTTGATGTAGCCCAACGCGTCAAGCAGAGAGGTCTGCTCATCATAAGGTACTTCAAAGGTTTCGAAGTGAGGTTCGCTATCACATTCCGGGTTATAGCGCATGACCTCCATTTTCAGGAGTTTCATATCAGTCATTCGCCTGCTCCTTATCCTTCAAATCTTTTGCATCTTTCGCATCTTGTGCGGTGGCTTCGCCACCATAAACACGTTTTGCCGGTGCCAGCTTGGTAATCTTAACGTCGCTGTATTCAAGGCGTGGGGCGCCACCCGGAGTATGGAAGGCCAGCGTGTGTTTGAGGAAATTAACATCATCACGCTCGGTGCAGCCTTCATCCAGACGCTGATGCGCGCCACGGGATTCTTTACGGTTAAGTGCAGAGTGAGCCATACATTCAGCCACATCCAAGCCGTAACCCAGCTCAATGGTGTACAGCAAGTCAGTATTGAAAACACTGGAGGTATCGGTGATTTTCACGCGTTTGAAGCGCTCTTTCAACTCGGCCAGTTTATCCACCGTTTTCTGCATCAGTTCTGGTGTGCGGTAAATACCGCAACCTTCTTCCATTGACAGACCCATCTCATCGCGGATTTTAGACCAATTCTCGGTCCCTTCCTGTTTCATGAGGTTACTTAGGCGGGTTTCCACATCACGGGTTTGTGCATCTAGCGCACTGCCATTTGCCGGGCCGGTTTCCATGGCACGCGCTGCTGCTTGTTCACCGGCAACACGACCAAATACCACTAACTCAGCCAGTGAGTTAGAACCTAAGCGGTTAGCGCCATGTAAGCCAACAGAAGAACATTCACCTACCGCGAACAGCCCTTTGATACGGGTTTCGCACTGTTGGTTGGTTTCGATACCACCCATGGTGTAATGCGCAGTTGGGCGCACTGGGATGGGTTCTTTGACCGGGTCGACACCGACATAAGCTTTTGCCAGTTCACAGATGAACGGCAAGCGCTCAAGCAGTTTTTTCTCGCCCAAATGGCGCAGATCCAGATACACCACATCACCACGTGGCGTGGCGATGGTGCGGCCAGCACGCCATTCATGCCAGAAGGCTTGCGAAACTTTATCGCGTGGGCCTAATTCCATGTATTTGTTTTTGGGTTCACCGAGTGGGGTTTCTGGTCCCATCCCATAATCCTGCAAATAACGGTAGCCGTCTTTATTGACCAGAATACCGCCTTCACCACGACAACCTTCGGTCATCAGGATGCCAGAACCTGGCAGGCCAGTTGGGTGATATTGCACAAATTCCATATCTCGCAGCGGAACGCCGTGGTGGAATGCCATCCCCATACCATCACCGGTAACAATACCGCCGTTGGTGTTATAACGATAAACTCGGCCTGCGCCACCGGTCGCCATGATTACCGCGTTCGCACGAATTTGTACACGGGTGCCTTCCATCATATTCATGGCAACTACGCCGCGTGCCTGACCGTCATCGACCAGAATATCTAACACGAAATGCTCATCAAATCGTTGAATTTGTGGATATTTCAAAGATGTCTGGAACAGTGTGTGCAGCATATGGAAGCCGGTTTTATCGGCAGCAAACCAGGTGCGCTCAATTTTCATCCCACCAAAACGGCGAACGTTAACCGAGCCATCAGGTTTGCGGCTCCATGGGCAGCCCCAAATTTCTAGCTGTGCCATTTCTTGCGGGCAACTGTGGACAAAATGGTCAACAACATCTTGTTCGCATAGCCAGTCACCACCGGCTACCGTGTCGTGGAAATGATAGTCAAAGGTATCGTGGTCTTGTGTGACGGCGGCTGATCCCCCTTCGGCGGCCACAGTATGGCTACGCATCGGGTATACTTTCGAGATCAGAGCAATCTTCAGTTGGGGGTTGGCTTCCGCTGCGGCTATTGCTGCACGTAAACCAGCGCCTCCGGCCCCGATAATAGCAAGATCGGCGTTAAAGGTTTGCACTGCGCTTCTCCATTGTTCAAGTGAAATACCCTTCATACTTCAAGCTACATGTGCGTTGGCTGCTTTCATTCACCCGAATCATTGACTGGCGTCAACTCATCGGGACTCACTCAATTGCCGCCTTCCTGCAACTCGAATTATTTTGGGTATCTAATTAAAATATATATAATTTTAAATTATTATTAGGCTAACTTATTCGCCGTTAACCAGAATGATGGTATTAAGAATAGCTATTTCTTACTTTTTGTATGGGAATAATTATACCTAATGCTAAGTGCTATAAATTTGATGTGATCGATTGTTTTGTTTTATTTGAACCTACTCAGGGGCATTACTAGCAAAAACGTGATCCCAAACAGGATCTACTGGGCTAAAGTCTTTTTTGCAGCGTGAAATGCTGAATTCAAGTCAAAAATCGGGCTGATGAGTGACAGATTTGTCTGAGTGAGTAGATGCGAGTAGACTGCATCCCCTGTTTGATTTCGGAGTTAACCACCATGAGCGAAACGGCAAGCTGGCAGCCGATTGCACCTATCGCCAATTTGTTGAAACGCGCAGCAATAATGGCAGAGATCCGGCGCTTTTTTGCCGATCGTGGCGTATTAGAAGTTGAAACGCCAACCATGAGCCAAGCGACAGTGACGGACGTTCATTTAGTCCCATTCCAAACCCGGTTTGTTGGCCCGGGCGCTGCCGATGGTATGACGCTGTACATGATGACCAGCCCGGAATACCACATGAAGCGCTTGTTGGCGGCAGGCAGTGGATCTATCTATCAATTGGGACGCAGTTTTCGCAATGAAGAAGCTGGCCGTCATCACAATCCTGAATTCACCATGCTGGAATGGTATCGCCCACATTATGATATGTATCGCTTAATGAATGAGGTTGATGACCTGTTGCAGCAAATACTGGATTGTAATAGCGCTGAAACCTTGTCTTATCAGCAAGCATTCCTGCGCCACTTAGACATTGATCCATTGTCGGCAGATAAAGCGCAATTGCGTGAAGCCGCGGCAAAACTGGATTTAAGTAATATTGCCGATACAGAAGAAGATCGCGATACGCTATTGCAGCTGCTGTTTACCGTTGGAGTCGAGCCACACATTGGCCGCGATAAACCCGCCTTTGTTTATCATTTCCCCGCGTCTCAAGCTTCACTGGCGGTGATCAGCACTGAAGATCACCGAGTAGCAGAACGTTTTGAGGTTTACTTCAAAGGTATTGAGTTAGCGAATGGTTTCCATGAACTGACTGATGGTGATGAACAACTGCAACGTTTTGAGCAAGATAATCGCATGCGAGCCAAACGGGGTTTACCGCAGAACCCAATCGATATGAACCTAATTGCCGCCTTGAAACAGGGCTTGCCGGATTGCTCAGGAGTGGCGTTAGGTGTTGATCGTCTGGTGATGCTGGCGCTGGGGGCGGAAAGGTTAGATGAGGTTATCGCATTCCCAGTAGGGCGTGCTTAATAACCCCTCGCCCTTGGCGCCGCAGCGGTGTTCGCTACGTTCACGAACACTGATGTAAGCTCATCGGGATTAATGAACTTGTTGCCTTGCTGCAACACCAATGACTTTGGGTAATATTCCTGATTATTGGGCCTGACTCTTCACAGAGTCAGGCCATTTCTCTATCGATACGTCAACTTAATTTACAAGCTACCCGGTGTGCGGCCACGCCCTGAAGTAATAGTGCGGCCAGCGCCACGCCCCAGTGTTTCCAGCCGAGCCTGGAAGGGTGGGAATGGCAGAGTAATGCCGTGCTCACGGTAACCGGCCAGAATCAACTGGTGGATCTCATGGCGCAGTGGCATACGATGGCCCATTTCGGCGGCGTAAATACGCAGTTCGAAAATCTGAATCCCTTGTTGAAGATCAACCAGATAGACCTCGGGTGGTGGGTTATCCAATACCAAGGTACAGCGGCGTGCAGCAGTAAGTAACACCTCAGTCACTTCCTCACTGCTGGTTTCAGCCGGAGCCGGCACTGTGAGTACCACACGGGTAATTGAATCCGACAGTGACCAGTTAATAAATTGCTCAGTAATAAATGCCTTATTCGGCACGATAATTTCTTTGCGATCCCAGTCAGAGATAGTTGTGGCACGGGTATTGATTTTGGTCACGCTACCGGTGAGATCACGTATGGTCACGGTATCGCCGATACGGATCGGTTTCTCGAACAAGATGATCAGACCAGAAACAAAGTTGGCAAAAATCTCCTGCAAACCGAACCCCAAACCTAAACCAAGTGCGGCAACCAACCATTGGAATTTCGCCCACTCGATCCCCAACATAGAGAAACCGAGCAAGCTGCCGAACAGGATCAACAGATATTTGGTGATGGTGGAAATGGCATAGCCCGTTCCCGGCGTCAGATCCAGATGCTGCAATAGCGCCAGTTCCAGTAGGGCAGGCAGGTTACGGACTAGCTGGGTAGTCACAACCATCACTAAAATAGCGATCAGCAGTGATCCCATGGTGATCGCCTGCACCGACTCAATACCGTTAATGGTGGATGACACATCCCACAGGCGAATATTTTCCAGAAAACCAAACGCTGAATGAATCTCAGACCACAATGCTATCACTGAAACCAAGGCGATCATCGTCAGGATCGATCGCACCAGACGCAGAGATTGGGCGCTGATCACATCCAGATCAATGACCGGTTCCTCAACATCAATGGACCCTTCGGTACTGTTATTGTGCGGCGTATCTTCTTCACCGCGGGCGCGCTGCGCCAGAATATCGGCTCGCCGCTGCTTAGCTCGGTCAAAAGCAATACGGCGGCGCTGAATCAGCATCCAACGGCGGATAATATGGTAAACCACCAACAAGAAGAACCAGATGGCAACCGAGGTTTCCAAACGCGCCAGTAGCGCCTGTGAGGTGGTGAGATAACCGAGCGCCGCGGCCAATGCCGCAATCAGTGGGGCAGATAGCAGTAGCCCCCATAACGCCACGTTAATGATGTTCTCGCCCGAGCCTTTTTTATCCAGATAGAGTGGAATACCGGCTCGTTTCAGGCTATTGGTCACCAGACTTAAGGCAACACACAGCAAAATAAAGCACAAGCGGCCCAGGGTGCCAGCGAATTCACGGTCGTTATAATTCTCGAATGTAATCAGTGCCATCATCAATGGGATAATCAACCACACTGACATGCGATAAAAACGCATTGCCCGCCCGACCTGCGCCGGTGACCAGCGGAAGTGGGTGATAAACAGGCCATGAGGATGGGCAAACGAGGCACTTATCATAAACAGCCACAGTACTGGCACGGTGGCAGTGACGGCATTACCAATGGCGATCGCCATCGGATATGACCAGGCGTTTTGCAGGCCATAGCCGAGCGCGGCCCACAATACCGGTAGCGGCAGCGCCATCAGAATTGACCAGAAAACGGTACGTAATGTCAGGGAGAAATGGTCTTGTGTAACCTTACCTACCCGGCTGCTAGCACGCTCCAGGAAGGCATGATAGTGGCGACGCAAGCTGATACTGAAACCGACAAACAGCAAGGCTGCGCTGATCGGTAGCAGTGTCTCCTGGCTGGTCATCATCATGACGAATGCGCCACTTAACTGCGAAAGTGTATCCAGCGACAGTAAGCGGGTCAGGTCATGGGCAACGTTAATCGGGTAAGACAGTGATATTGGGCTGACATCTGCGACCCAAAATAGATAACGGTGAGTGGCCTCGCGAACTTCACTTAGCGCATCCACCAACTGACTGTTGGCCACTTTCAACTTGGTTAATTCTAGAATCTGGGTGTCATAGCCGGACAGCAGAGAATTCAGCAATTCGCGCTGTGTGCGCCATTGAGCATCAAGGATCCGCTGCTGTTCGGTGGTGAGCGGTGTACCATCATTTTGCTTTAATTTAACATTTTGCTGCTGTAACTTCTCCAACATGTCTTCATATTGCAGACGTTGAACCCGCAACTGCGCCATATCACGATCCAGTTGCTGAGATTTCGGTACGTCAGGCAATCTTGCAACCTGTGCCCGCAGTGTTTCCCCCAGTGCGGTTGAAACGCCCAGCCACTGGGCCTGTTCACGAATAGTACTGAGAGCCTGCCGGACTTGTTGGGTCTGGGCTACCGCTTGCCGTTGTTGCGAAGAGATCAGATCAATGCGTTGCGCCTGTTGATTTAGCGCTTGAGATAGCTCGCGGTTGATTTGCAGTTGCTGGATGATTGACTCAGGTAAATCGCCCCCTTGTTCCGCCAGTAACTCGGTGCGCTCAAGTGCCTGTTCAGCCGCCTGCTGACGCTGGTTATTGAGATTATTACGTAAGGTTTGGAGCTGAGCATCAACCCGTTCTTGACGCTTTTTGTATAACTCGGCGCGCAGCCGTGACAGCTCTTGCCGGTTGTTGGCTGAGAGCTGAGAAAGCTCCAGTTCATTGGCTTTAGCCTTACGGGCCACGGCTTCTGCTTGTAGTAATGCAAACTGTGCCTGTGCGACAGGATTGGCGGGGTTACTTTGCGCCTGAAGGCGGGTGCTGATTTCAGTCAGAATTCGCCGAGCTTCTGATTGCTGCTGAGGCAACTGGCTGAGGGATTCACTGATTTCCCGCGCCCGATCCTGTTCTTGTTGCGACAGACGGCTTAATTCCAACAACTGGCTGCTGATTTGCAGCACTTGTTGTTCCAGTTCGGATGTAGACATGTTACTGGGTACGGGCAGGGGTTTATCCCCTTCTTGCGCCAGTTCCTGGCGTAACTCGCGGGTCAGTTTGGGGAAGTCATCAATGGCTTTTTGATACTGCTGGGCGCGGATATCAGACTCTTTTGCATCCGCCAGCCAGCTAAGAGCCGATTGCAGCGCCTGAACAATTTCGGTCTGATTTGGCATCCCTTTATTGGTTTCAGCCTGTTTCAGCTCTTGTCTGAGCTGATCTTCATTAGGCTGAGTTGCCGCATGCAACGGCAAAGACAGCAGCATGACAAATGACAGTAACAGGCCAAAAGAGAGTGATTTACCAAAAGATCGAGAAATTATTAGGCGCACGTAAGGGTTCCTTAACATCGATTACGTTTATACCCGTCATACTCCAAGCTGCATATGCATTGGCTGCTCTCGTTTACCCGAATCATTGACTAGCGTCAACTCATCGGGTTTATTCGCTTGCCGCCTTACTGCAACTCGAATTATTTAGGGTATAGCAGTAGGGACGGCTTCGGCTAATACTTCACCCATGCGGGTAACAGAACCACTGTTTAACTGTGGTGCTAAATAGACTTTACCTTCAGCAAACAGGTTAATCACTGTCGAGCCTAACTTAAAGCGGCCCATTTCTTGCCCTTTTTCCAGCACTACCGCGCCTTCAGTTCCTGCTTGCGGATAGGTCCATCGGCGAATCACACCTTCTCGTGGCGGGGTAATGGTGCCAGCCCAGACGGTTTCTATGCTGCCAACAATAGTGGCACCTACCAGAATTTGTGCCATCGGGCCAAAAGCGGTATCAAAGATGCAAATAACACGTTCATTACGTGCGAAGAGATTAGGCACATTGGCCGCAGTCAATGGATTGACCGAGAACAAATCACCTGGCACATAAATCATTTCGCGCAAGATACCGTCACACGGCATATGGACGCGATGGTAGTCACGTGGAGCCAGATAGGTGGTGACAAAATGGCCATTTTGGAACTCAGCAGCCAACATATAGTTACCGGCGAGTAGGGCTTCCAGCGTGTAGTTGTGGCCCTTTGCCTGCAAAATTTGCCCGTCATGAATTGCGCCTAACTGGCTAATAGCGCCGTCGGCAGGTTGGGCCAAGAGGTTTTCTTCCGCTACAACAGGGCGCACACCCGCGCGCAGTGGGCGCACAAAGAACTCATTAAACGAACGATAAGCAGAGAACTCAGGGTCCTGGGCTTCCTTCATATCAACATGGTAGTAGCGGGCAAATGCCTTGATCACCAGTTGGGTCAGCCAGCCACCTTGCTTATCTGCCCCCCAGCCTGCCAAACGAGTCAGGCCAAGTTTTGGGAGTAAATATTGTAATCTGATTTTGATACTGTCCAGCACGTAGACCTCTGGGTAAACGGTAAAATTAATGAGGGGGCGCATTATACTCGTCGCCCTTCAAGATACAGGGGTGTTGGCTGCCTTTACTCACACCAGTCACTTACTTGAGTAAGCTCCTGAGGCTTCGCTCAATTGCCGCCTACCTGCATCTTGAAGTCACTGGGTATATATCTTTCTGCGCCCACAGTTTTTAGCTAAAGCATGTTCAACAGGACTATTGAGACATCATTTCTCGTCGCTATCAGATGTCTTACGCGGCTTCGCCTGTTCCATACTTTCCAGGATTCGATGGTAATTATCGAAACGCTCTTCAGCGATTTTGCCTTGTTCTACCGCTTCGCGCAGTGCACAACCGGGATCGGTGGTATGGCTGCAATCACGGAATTTGCAATGGCCGAGATAATCACGGAATTCGACAAATCCTTGAGTGATTTGTTCCGGTGCCAGATGCCAGAGGCCAAATTCACGCACCCCCGGTGAGTCAATCACATCGCCGCCTTGCTGGAAGTGATATAAGCGGGCTGCGGTGGTGGTGTGCTGACCCAGACCTGAATTACCCGATACCGTATTCACCAGAATTTCGTTATCCGTTGGCGGTAACAGGGCATTCAGCAGGCTGGATTTACCCACGCCGGACTGACCGGCAAAGATACTGATGCGCCCGGCCAGTGCCTTTTCAAAGGCTTCCATCCCTTCACGGGTTTGACTTGAGACTTCCAGCACGTTGTAGCCAATGCGCCGGTAAATCTCCATCATGCCATCAACGAATTTACGGCCATCGGCATCCAGTAAATCGATTTTGTTCAACACAATTAACGGTTCGACTTCCAGTGTTTCACAGGCCACCAGATAGCGATCGATAATATTAAGAGAAAGTTCAGGTAAGATCGCCGAAACGATCACTATCTGATCGATATTTGCGGCGATCGGTTTCACGCCGTCGTACAGGTCAGGGCGTGTCAGCACGGATGTACGCTCATGTACGGCTTCGACAATGCCTTTAACCCGCACACCTTCCTGAGCTTGCAAGCCTGGACGCCAGACCACACGGTCACCGGTAACCAGTGATTTAATGGTACGGCGGATGTTACAACGGTGTTGAACACCATCGGTGGCTTCGACATCGGCGTGCTGACCGAAACGACTGATTACGATACCTTCTTGCGCATCGCCAAGCTGAGAGTCATCTAACTCAGGTTTTCTATCAGTGCGTAGCCGACGCTGATGGTTTGCCTGCACACGGCGTTGTTGACCTTTCGACAGTTTATTCTTACTCACTGCGCCTCACTTGAATCTGCATTAATACCCTTCATACTTGAAGCCGCTGGGGCCACTCGCTTCACTCCCCCGCATCGGTGTAATCTTATCGGGATTCGTTTGCTTGCTACCTACCTGCAACGCCAATTTCTTTGGGTATATCGCTGGTTGCGACCAAAAGGGCTATGATACACATTATTTTATCAATTAACCGTTTGTTCGGTAGTCTCACCCGCTAACAGGCAGGAAATATTATGGCAGAGAATCAAAATAATCTGATCTGGATCGATCTGGAAATGACCGGCCTTGATCCTGAGCGCGATCGGATCATTGAGATAGCCACTCTGGTCACCGATGCTAATCTCAATATTCTAGCCGAAGGCCCAGTATTGGCGGTTCATCAGTCGGATGAACAGCTTGGGCTTATGGATGAATGGAATGTGCGTACCCATACCGGCAGTGGTTTGGTGGAACGGGTTAAAGCCAGCCCATTTAGCGATAGTGATGCTGAATTACAAACCATTGAATTCTTGAAACAGTGGGTTCCAGCAGGCGCTTCACCTATCTGTGGTAATAGTGTCGGCCAAGACCGCCGCTTCCTGTTCCGTTATATGCCAGAGCTTGAAGCTTATTTCCACTACCGCTATCTGGATGTCAGCACGCTAAAAGAGCTGGCACGCCGCTGGAAACCAGAGATTCTGCCAGGTTTCAAAAAACAAAATACCCATCAAGCACTAGACGATATCCGTGAATCTGTGGCTGAGCTTGCCTATTACCGCGAGCATTTTATTCAATCTTAATCCCCTGCGGCCTTGAAGTAGCAGGGGTGTTAGCTGCACCCACTTACCCGAATCACTTACTTATGTAAGCTCATCAGGATGCGTTTGCTGGCTGCCTACCTGCTACTCCAATGACTTTGGGGATTTGTTGCGGCCTTGAAGTCGCGGGGGTGTTAGCTGCGCTCACTTACCCGAATCACTGACTGCCCGTTGACCTTAAAATAAATAGACTCATCGGGATGCGTTTGCTGGCTGCCTACCTGCTACTCCAATGACTTTGGGGATTTGCTGCGGCCTTGAAGTAGCGGGAGGGGGGTTAGCTGCACTCACTTATCCGAATCACTGACTGCCCGTTGACCTTAAAATAAATAGACTCATCAGGATGCGTTTGCTGGCTGCCTACCTGCTACTCCAATGACTTTGGGGATTTGCTGCGGCCTTGCAGTAGCAGGGGTAGCTGCGTTTACACCCCTGCTGTTTCAATAACTTTGGGTATATACTGTGCCCGGCGCTGGTAAAAGCGCCACATTGCTGTTTTAATCGGCACTTGAATCAAAAAATGATTTTTTTGCTTTTAGGGGCTTGCGGCAAAACGGATTTCTCGTATAATGCGCACCCCGTACCGATGAAGAATTCGCAAACATGCGCAGACCGATTTAGTACGAGTTATGTGTAGAAAAAGTTGTAAAAAGTAAGACGGCACCAAGCGGGAATAGCTCAGTTGGTAGAGCACGACCTTGCCAAGGTCGGGGTCGCGAGTTCGAGTCTCGTTTCCCGCTCCAATCTTTAACCATAAAGATAGTGACCGGCAGTACAGCAGCTTTAGTTCAGAAGTCAGAAATATAAGTGATACGTTATTATGACGTATGGCAGCGACGCGGGAATAGCTCAGTTGGTAGAGCACGACCTTGCCAAGGTCGGGGTCGCGAGTTCGAGTCTCGTTTCCCGCTCCAAAATTTATTTCTGAATAAGCAGTAAATATCAAATGCTGTCACATACAGCAGGGTGCAAAAGCATCTCAATGCGGGAATAGCTCAGTTGGTAGAGCACGACCTTGCCAAGGTCGGGGTCGCGAGTTCGAGTCTCGTTTCCCGCTCCAAAATTTTTATTCAATTCTATTATTTTTATCCACAGCTACATAACGCGCCATGCCGCGTTGTACATACAATGTATTAACTTCGTCAACAGACTTATCCACAGATTCTGCTCTTTTTATATCCAGCTCATATTTTATCCACTGCGCAACCCTCTTTCATATCTCTTTGATTTAGCGATATATATTTTTCTGTGAAAACGTTATACCGATCACTTGCGCTTTTTTTCGCACTTGATTGCCAAGGTGTTTTTATTTTTATGCACAGGAAAACTCCGAGTTCATTCATTATAAAAATACATAAAAAAAAGCCATACTAAACAGCATATAGTTTCAGGTAAAGGGGGATATCAGGCATCCCGTGGTAGGCCTTTCTCAATAGCCCGCACCAGCCTTTTTTTCTGTGGCGATTGAACAGCCACAGTCAGTGTAGACCGTCTTTTCAATTGTTGTGAGATTGACCACTCAATATGTTCATCTAGCATTGGATCAATCCCGCGGCGCGCTTCCAGTGCCAATACGATACTGTCGAGATAGGGGGCATTGCCCAGTGCTACCGAGATATTACGTAGCCAGCGTAGGTGACCAATGCGGCGGATGGCGGAACCCTCCGTAACCCGCAAAAATTTCTCTTCATTCCAGGCAAATAAATCCAATAACTGTGGCGTGTGTAGCACGGCGCGTGGGCTGAAATCTTCCTCATCAGTTAATTGTGAGAAGCGGTTCCAGGGGCAGATAAGCTGACAATCATCACAGCCATAAATACGATTTCCCATTAGTGGACGAAATTCTTCTGGTATCGCCCCTTCAAGTTCAATGGTTAGGTAGGAGATACAGCGGCGAGCATCAACGGTATAGGGTGCAACGATAGCGCCGGTCGGGCAGGTGGTGATACAGGCAACGCAACGGCCACATTGCTCCTCTTGCGGCTTATCTATAGGCAGCGGCAGATCAATTAATAATTCGCCAAGAAAGAACCAGGAACCCGCATCACGATTTAAAATCAGTGAGTGCTTACCAACCCAGCCAATTCCTGCTTTTGCAGCCAATGACCGCTCCATAATGGGGGCAGAATCGACAAATGGGCGGAAATTGATGTCACCGTGAGCCTGCTCCAGACAGTAACTCTGAATCATATCGCCCAATCTTTTCAGCCGCTGGCGCAGCAATTTATGATAATCACGGCCCAGCGCATAGCGACTGACATAACCTAACTCAGCATTGTTCAATGTGCTGGCAAATGCAGCCTTGGCAGGGAGATAATTCATCCGCACGCTAATCACCCGTAAGGTTCCGGGTAATAATTCATGGGGCCGCGCGCGCAGCATACCGTGGCGAGCCATCCAGGCCATCTCGCCATGATATTGTTTATCAAGCCAAGTTTGTAACCGCGGTTCTTCCGCAGACAAATCCGTATCGCAGATACCGACTTGCTGGAAACCTAGCGATTGCCCCCATTGCTTGATATGTTGGGCTAATTGATTCAGATCGAGGGGGTGTGCCATGACGGACCATAGTAAGAAACAAATCGGTGTCAGCTTACCACACTCTGTTTTTTCTGCGGACTGGGTACGTCAGAACGAGGCTGTGGCCGCGGCACACTTTTCTCTAACGTTGTTTGATCTGATGGTCAGAGCGGGCGATGCGGCCTTTGAACTGGCGCGTAAACAGTACCCAGCGGCGCGTCACTGGTTGATATTGTGTGGCCACGGTAATAATGGTGGCGATGGTTATATCGTTGCGAATCGGGCATTAGCGGCTGGGCTGAATGTTACGCTTATTGCCTGCCCCGGCAATCGGCCATTACCCGCACAAGCGCATCAGGCGCAATCCCAATGGCTGGCGGCAGGTGGCATAATTCATCAACCTGAGACACCGTGGCCACAACATGTTGATTTGATTATTGATGCATTGTTGGGTATTGGCCTGCGAGCGGCACCGCAAGGCGCTTATGCTACGCTGATTGACACCGCGAATCGCCATCGGGCCGCAAAGATTGCCTTGGATATTCCTTCTGGACTCAGTGCCGATAGCGGTGCTGCTCCCGGATCTGTTATTCGCGCAGACCACACCCTGACTTTTGTCGCGCTGAAACCAGGTTTGCTCACCGGTCAGGCCCGTGATTGGGTGGGGCATTTACACTGCAATGACTTGGGGCTGACAGCATGGCTGCTCACTCAACCGCTACAAATTGAGCGAATGACCGCAGATCACCTACCGCAATGGCTACAGCCACGCCGCCCTTGTGCTCATAAAGGGGAACATGGCCGATTGTTGCTGGTGGGCGGAGATAAAGGGCTGGGAGGTGCGATTCGCATGGCTGGTGAAGCCGCTCTGCGCAGTGGGGCTGGCTTGGTGCGAGTGCTCACTCACATTGAGCATGTGGCACCGATTCTGGCGGCAAGGCCCGAGTTGATGGTACAAGAGTTAACGCCGGAAACTCTTGAGCAAGGTATTGGCTGGGCTGATGTCCTGGTTGTCGGCCCGGGGTTAGGGCAGTCCGATTGGGGCCGGAATGCTCTGAATTTATTGCAACAAAGTGATAAACCAGCATTATGGGACGCAGATGCGCTCAACTTGCTGGCATTAAATCCACATAGGCGTCAGAATCGGGTATTGACCCCACATCCAGGGGAAGCTGCTCGTCTGCTTGGTTGTCGCGTCGCTGATATTGAGAGTGACCGCTTACTTTCGGCCCGAAACATCGTTAAACAATATGGTGGTGTGGTGGTATTGAAAGGTGCTGGTACCCTGATTGCCAGTGAGCAGGGCGAGATGGCGATTGCTGATGTTGGTAATGCAGGGATGGCCTCCGGCGGCATGGGGGATATTCTGTCCGGTATTATTGGTAGTTTGATAGCACAAAAGCTGGTGCTGTATGATGCTGCCTGTGCAGGTTGTGTCGTGCATGGCGTTGCCGCAGACAAACTGGCTGAAGTTCAAGGCACCCGGGGTTTACTGGCAACAGATTTACTGCCAGTTATTCCGAAGTACGTTAATCCTGAGTTAGCAAGATAGATATCACAGAATGAAAGAACTCGTTTTACCTCTGCCTGATGAGGCAGCGACCGTTGCATTAGGGGCTAGTTTGGCCCATGCCTTCAATGGTGCTAGCGTTATTTATCTGTTCGGTGACTTAGGTGCCGGAAAAACAACTTTCAGCCGCGGCTTCCTTCAGGCCCTTGGCCACATTGGTCATGTTAAAAGCCCTACTTATACCTTGGTTGAACCTTATGCATTAACTCCAAGACCGGTTTACCATTTTGACCTATATCGTCTGGCGGATCCTGAGGAGCTGGAGTTTATGGGTATTCGTGATTATTTCGATGAGCGGGCAATTTGCCTGGTGGAATGGCCACAGCAAGGTGAGGGGTTCTTACCTCGGGCCGATATAGAGTTACATTTGGCGTATCAGGCTGAAGGGCGTGAAGCCCGTCTGGTTGCCCTTTCTGATGCGGGTGCGGATGTATTGCGCCGTTTAGCTGCTGTGCAAGGATAATTTGATAATGATGCATAGCTTGATGCTAATAAATCGCTGCCAACGATCGTTTACCGCAGTCATGCTGGTTATGGTGAGTTTATTAAGCCTACCTTCCGCCTTGGCTATGAAACTCACCGATATTAAGGTGAACAATGGCCCGACGGAAAGCCGGGTGACGCTCAGTTTTGATGGCAAACCGATTTATGCCTTTTTCTCGTTGAGTTCGCCTGAGCGAGTGGTGTTGGATGTCCGCCAAAGCGGTAATCTCTCTGGTTTGCCCTTGGAGTTCAGTGGGCAGAATCTGCTGAAAAGAATTCGCTCCAGCACCCCGAAAGATGAGCAAAGCACCCGTCTGGTGCTGGAATTGACGCAAAAAGTTAAAACCCGCGCGGTGACACAGCAGTCGGGCAGTAACTACACGGTGGTCATTACCATGACCGCAGCCGCCCCTGCTCGTCAGGTACAAACCACGTTAAGCCCGAACAATGCGTTAAGCTCAAACAATACGTTAAGCCCAAACAGTAGACCACTCAGCCAAACCAATACCCCTAGCCCGAATGCTGGGCGTTTGACGCCGCCGGTCAATAACGTGAATACGACACCGCGCGTGACCAGTTCAAACACCACATCGGAGGCTAAAAACCCGTTTAACAATAAGCCGACCGTGGTTGTCAGCAGTGATACCGTCACCACCAATACCGCCCGCCCGATTAAAGCCAGCCGTGTTGCTAATAGTGATCGTGTAGTGGTGGCAATCGATGCCGGTCACGGTGGGCAAGACCCAGGTGCAATCGGGCAAAATGGCCTGAAAGAGAAGAATGTCACGATTGCCATCGCCCGCCGACTTGAAGCATTGCTTAATAGCGACCCGATGTTTAAACCGGTTTTAACCCGCAATGGCGATTACTTCATTTCGGTGATGGGCCGTTCGGATGTGGCCCGTAAGCAGGGGGCTAACGTGCTGGTTTCTATTCATGCGGATGCGGCACCTAACCGCAGTGCTACTGGGGCTTCGGTGTGGGTTCTGTCAAATCGCCGTGCTAACAGTGAAATGGGCAACTGGCTGGAACAGCATGAGAAACAATCTGAATTGCTCGGTGGTGCAGGTGACGTGTTGGCGAATACCGCGTCAGACCCCTATTTGAGTCAGGCAGTATTGGATCTCCAATTCGGCCACTCCCAGCGGGTGGGCTATGACGTAGCGACCAAGGTGCTGCGTGAGCTACAAACAGTAGGTGACATTCATAAACGTCGGCCTGAACACGCCAGTCTTGGGGTGTTACGTTCACCGGATATTCCATCGTTATTAGTGGAAACCGGCTTTATCAGTAATAGTACGGAGGAGCGGCTGCTTGGCAGTAGCGCGTATCAGGAGAAGATTGCTCAGGCCATTTATAAAGGCTTGCGCAGTTATTTCCTTGCGCATCCGCTACAAGCCGACCCAAAGGTCGAAAACCGTCCGCTAATAGAAACAGCGGCGGTTGATTCTTCAGTACAGCGTTCAAGTGTTAATCAGCCAGAACCGATTGTCAGCAATGCGCAAAGCGGCAGAGTCTCTGCCGTCAAGCCTGTGGCGACAGGGAAAAGCCAAATCCATAAAGTACAACGTGGTGAAACCTTATCCGGCATTGCGAGCCAATACGGTGTCAGCATGGCGCTATTGCGGCAAAACAATACGCTGAAAAATGATGTGGTGTGGGTGGGTCAGCGTTTGAAAGTGCCGGCATCGGGCAGCACGGTAAAGGCTGCGGCACCAAAAACCCAAACAATTGCTAAAAACAAAACAGTAAAACATCAGGTAAAACGCGGTGATACGCTATCAGCCATTGCGGCCAGATATGGCGTGTCGATGAGTGAGATTGAGCGGGCGAACAAGATAAAGTCAGGTAATGTCCAGCTAGGGCAAACCCTCACGATCCCACAATCGTAAGCGAAAGGAACTGCTATGCCGATTCATATTCTGCCACCACAGCTTGCTAACCAAATTGCCGCCGGTGAAGTGGTAGAGCGGCCTGCGTCGGTGGTTAAAGAGTTGGTAGAAAACAGTCTGGATGCAGGAGCCACCCGGATTGATATCGATATTGAACGGGGTGGCGCCAAACTGATTCGTATCCGCGATAATGGCTGCGGCATCGGCAAAGAAGATTTATCACTGGCGCTGGCGCGCCATGCCACCAGTAAGATAAGTTCGCTAGAAGATCTGGAAGCTATCCTCAGCATGGGCTTTCGTGGCGAAGCACTGGCCAGTATCAGTTCAGTCTCACGTCTGATTTTGACTTCCCGCACTGCCGAACAAAATGAAGCCTGGCAGGCTTATGCGGAAGGGCGTGATATGGCCGTCACTATCAAGCCAGCGGCGCATCCAGTGGGGAGTACCCTTGAAGTGCTGGATCTGTTTTATAACACGCCAGCGCGCCGCAAATTTATGCGCACTGAAAAAACCGAGTTCGGTCATATTGATGAAGTGGTGCGGCGCATTGCGCTGGCGCGCTTTGATGTGGCGATCAATCTGAGTCATAACGGTAAGTTAATGCGTCAGTACCGCGCAGCCCCTGACCCTTCACAGCACGAGCGTCGGCTGGCGAGCATCTGTGGCCCGGCGTTTTTGCAGCATGCACTGGCCATTTCCTGGCAACATGGTGATTTGACTATTCGTGGTTGGGTGGCTGATCCTGCCGCCAGTCGTACACTCAGTGAAATGCAGTATTGTTACGTCAATAATCGCATGATGCGTGATCGGTTGATTAATCACGCTATCCGTCAGGCCTATCAAGATTTACTCAAAGATGATCAACAACCCGCTTATGTTTTGTATCTGGATATTGATCCACATCAGGTGGATGTAAATGTGCATCCGGCGAAACATGAGGTGCGTTTCCATCAGGCGCGGTTGGTACATGACTTTATTTATCAGGCTGTTACCACTGTTTTACAGCAGACTGCCTCGCCAGTGCTAAATATCAATGAAGATGGTGAAGAGATAGAAGCACCACGCTGGCAGCCGGAAAATCGTGTGGCGGCGGGGGGGAATAAATATGCGCAACCGGAGCCTGCAAAAGCGCCAGCGGCAGAACGGACACGGGTTTCAGATAAAGTATCGTCTTCAGAACCCACGCTAGCGGCAGCGCGGTCTCCTGCCCGTGAACAGGCAGCACCTGGCTATAGCGCTGGGCAACCCTACCAAAAGCAGCAAGGCGAATTGTATCGTCAATTGGTGCAACCGGCCGCTGTGGGCCAAGCCATAGAACAGCCTGCATCGGTGCCAGCCCCGCGCTTTGCATCAGCAGATGAACCACTTCATGGCGATTATTACAGCTTTGGCCGAGTATTAACGGTATTCCCACCTTGCTATGCTTTGATTGAATATAAGCAAGGTGTGGCATTATTGGCACTGACTGTTGCCGAGCGCTGGCTGAAACAAGCTCAACTGAATCCGCCAGCCGAGGGTTTACGCCCTCAGCCATTACTTATTCCATTAAAACTGACATTAGATAAGAATGAGGCCGCAGCCTGTCTGCGCCATCAGAACTTATTGGTTACTATGGGGATAGAATTGACTGTTGAGCAGACAAGAGCCACTTTACGTGCGGTATCTTTACCATTACGCCAACAAAATTTACAAAAACTGATACCGGAACTGTTAGGCTATCTGTCGCAGCATGAAGAGATATCGCCAGATGTTCTGGCCACATGGATTGCCCGCCACCTTGGCAGCGAACATGAGGTTTGGAATATGTCTCAAGCGATACAGTTATTGACGGATGTGGAACGTCTTTGTCCGCAGTTGGTGCAATCACCGCCTGCTGGATTATTACAACCTATTGATATAAAGGCTGCATTGGCAACCCTAACACATGAATGATATTGAAAATCTAGACCGGCCACCGGCAATTTTTATTATGGGGCCAACCGCTTGTGGTAAAACAGCGCTCTCCATTGCGCTTCGTCAGCGGTTACCTGTGGAGTTAATCAGCGTCGATTCTGCCTTGATCTATCGTGGCATGGATATCGGCACCGCTAAACCTGGTGCTGAAGAACTGGCGTTAGCACCACACCGGCTGATTGATATCCGTGACCCGGCTGAATCCTACTCAGCCGCTGATTTCCGTAAAGATGCATTGAAAGAGATGGCCGATATTACCGCTGCCGGGCGAATTCCGCTGCTGGTGGGGGGGACCATGCTGTATTTTAAAGCGCTGTTGGAAGGATTATCTCCGTTGCCACCTGCAGACCCGCAAGTGCGCGAGCGTATTGAACAGCAGGCCGCTGAGCTGGGTTGGGAGGCATTGCATCAGCAATTGGCCAAGGTAGACCCGGTTGCAGCGGCGCGAATTCATCCTAATGATCCCCAACGGCTCTCTAGAGCACTGGAAGTTTTTTTTATTTCAGGTAAAACTTTAACGGAACTGACTAAAATTTCGGGTGAAACCTTACCCTATCGGGTTCACCAATTTGCGATTGCGCCTGTTAGCCGGGAACTGTTGCACCAGCGGATTGAATTACGTTTTCATCAGATGCTGGACGCAGGGTTTGAAACAGAGGCTAGGGCGCTTTTTAACCGCGGTGATTTGCATACGGATTTGCCTGCCATTCGTTGTGTGGGATACCGGCAGATGTGGTCTTATCTGTCCGGTGAGATTGATTACGACGAAATGGTTTACCGTGGAGTTTGTGCGACACGTCAACTGGCAAAGCGCCAAATGACTTGGTTACGGGGCTGGAGTTCAGTTCAGTGGCTCGACAGTGATAAGCCGGGAGAGGCTTTAGACTCTGTAATACAGGTTGTTAGTGCATAGGTTGAATGATTGTGTACAATTGATTAGTACTCAACGCGCGGATTTTTTTTACGCAGTTTATTTTCGAGCCGATAGGTTCTTAGTTAAAAACAACAAGCAAATAAGGAAAATATAGAATGGCTAAGGGGCAATCTTTGCAAGATCCGTTCCTGAACGCATTGCGTCGTGAACGGGTTCCGGTTTCTATTTATTTAGTGAATGGCATTAAACTGCAGGGCCAAGTTGAGTCTTTTGATCAGTTTGTCATTCTGTTAAAAAACACAGTCAGTCAGATGGTCTATAAACACGCCATCTCTACTGTAGTGCCTTCTCGCCCGGTTTCGCATCACAGCAATACGCCGAGTGGAAGCACCAATAATTATCATGGTAGTAATCCGTCTGCGCCGCAACAACCGCAGCAGGATAGCGATGACGCTGAATAAAGCGCATTGCTGGTCGACCATGACGGGGAACATAAACAACGGATTCGGGTTTATGTTCTCCGCACTAGCGGTTTTAATCCGTTTGAGAGGTTGCACGTTTGTTTGACCGCTATGAAGCCGGTGAGCAGGCCGTACTGGTTCATATCTATTTCTCGCAAGACAAAAACTCAGAAGATCTGCGTGAATTTGAAGCGCTGGTATCTTCTGCGGGCGTAGAAGCTTTGCAAATTGTGACGGGTAGTCGCAAAGCACCGCACCCTAAGTATTTTGTCGGTGAAGGAAAGGCCGAAGAAATTGCTGACGCGGTGAAAGCCAGTGGCGCGTCTGTTGTCTTGTTTGATCATGCCCTTTCTGCAGCGCAAGAGCGAAACCTTGAGCGTTTGTGTGAGTGTCGGGTCATTGATCGTACTGGACTAATCTTAGATATTTTTGCCCAACGGGCCCGTACCCACGAAGGTAAATTACAGGTCGAATTAGCGCAATTACGCCATATTGCGACCCGTTTGGTACGTGGCTGGACGCATCTTGAGCGTCAAAAGGGGGGGATTGGCCTAAGAGGGCCAGGTGAAACCCAGTTGGAGACCGACCGCCGTTTGTTACGTGACCGTATCAGCTTGATTTTGAGCCGTTTGGAGCGGGTGGCAAAGCAGCGTGAGCAGGGGCGACGTGCGCGTACCCGTGCTGAAATTCCGACAGTATCTTTGGTGGGATATACCAACGCCGGTAAATCCAGCCTGTTTAACAAAATTACGGCAGCTGATGTTTATGCGGCTGACCAATTATTTGCCACGCTGGATCCTACTTTACGCCGTATTAATGTGGCGGATGTGGGCGATACAGTGTTGGCGGATACGGTAGGTTTTATCCGGCATTTGCCGCATGATTTGGTCGCTGCTTTTAAAGCGACATTACAAGAAACACGGCAAGCCTCATTACTGTTACACATTATTGATGCAGCAGACCCTCGGGTAACCGAGAATATGGCCGCAGTTGATTCTGTTTTGGCAGAAATCGAAGCGGATGAAATACCTACATTATTAGTAATGAATAAAATTGATTTGTTGGATGATTTTGTCCCGCGAATTGATCGCAACGAAGACAATCTGCCAGTCAGAGTTTGGCTTTCGGCCCAAACCGGCGCAGGGATCTCGTTGCTCTTTCAAGCGTTGACGGAGCGTCTTTCAGGTGAGATCGCACACTTTGAATTACGTTTGCCACCTCAGGCAGGTCGTCTACGTAGCCGTTTTTACCAGCTTCAGGCAATTGAAAAAGAGTGGATAGACGAGGACGGAAACGTCGGTATGGTGGTCAGAATGCCTATCGTTGATTGGCGTCGTCTCTGTAAACAAGAGCAAGATTTGGTCAGTTATATTATTAATTAGTCGGTGCGACTAATTAGTTGATTACCTGATCTTTTTTGTGAGATTAAGAGCCAGCTTCTTTGGCATGTGCTCTTGGCCTGAAGAAAACCAATCATAGAAGAATGGAGCTAAAACATGGCGTGGAATCAGCCCGGTAATAACGGACAGGACCGCGATCCGTGGGGGAGCAGCAATAATAATGGCGGCAACTCTGGCGGAAATAACAATAATAAAGGTGGTCGTGACCAAGGGCCGCCTGATCTGGATGATATCTTTCGAAAACTGAGCAAAAAACTGAGTAGCCTCGGTGGTAAAGGTGGCGGCAGCGGCAATGATAACAGTGGTACGACAAGAGGCCCTGGTTTCAGTGGCCGGATTGTGGGCATTGCTGTGGTTGCTGTGGTGGTTATCTGGGCGGCAAGTGGTTTCTATACAATTAAAGAAGCCGAGCGCGGTGTCGTTACTCGCTTGGGTAAATTAAGCCACATTGTACAGCCTGGTTTGAACTGGAAACCGACCTTTATCGATGAAGTAACGCCAGTTAACGTTGAATCGGTACGTGAATTGGCAGCGTCCGGCGTGATGCTGACTTCTGATGAGAACGTGGTTCGCGTCGAAATGAACGTGCAGTACCGTGTGACTGATCCGGCCGCTTATCTGTTTAGCGTGACTAACCCGGACGACAGCTTGCGTCAGGCAACTGACAGCGCAGTACGTGGTGTTATTGGTAAATACACCATGGACAAAATCCTCACCGAAGGCCGTACCATCGTTCGTAGCGATACTCAACGTGTACTGGAAGAAACTATTCGTCCATACAATATGGGTATAACGCTGCTGGACGTTAACTTCCAGGCGGCGCGTCCACCAGAAGAAGTTAAAGCGGCATTTGATGATGCGATTGCAGCCCGTGAAAACGAACAACAGTATATTCGTGAAGCGGAAGCTTACACCAACGAAGTCCAACCACGGGCGAATGGTCAGGCGCAGCGTCTGTTAGAAGATGCGCGTGCTTATGCCGCACGTAAAGTGTTGGAAGCACAAGGTGAAGTCGCAGGTTTTGCTAAGTTGTTGCCTGAGTATAAGGCGGCACCAGAAATTACCCGTGAGCGCCTATACATCGAAACGATGGAGAAGGTCCTCGGTCATACCCGCAAAGTACTGGCGAGTGATAAGGGTAATAGTCTGATGGTGTTACCACTGGACCAAATGCTGCGCGGCCAAGGTGCAGATAAGGCAGCGGATGGCAATAAAGACACAAGCCTGATTCGTCTGAATCCGCCTTCTTCTGCTAATAGCAGTCAAGAGTCTGGTGCAAGCAACGCCAATACCAGCTCAACCAGTGGCTCTATCATGGATCAGCGCCGGGCGAATGCTCAGCGTGATACTTCCACTCGCGTAGGGAGAGAATAACCAATGCGTAAGTCTTTTTTACTTATCGTCGTTGTGGTGTTAATCGCACTCTACGCTTCTCTGTTTGTGGTACAGGAAGGCCAGCGCGGCATCGTGCTACGCTTTGGCAAGGTATTACGTGATAGTGATAACAAGCCGCTGGTGTATGCGCCGGGCTTGCACTTCAAGATACCGTTTATCGAAACAGTGAAAAGGTTGGATGCCCGTATTCAAACCATGGACAACCAGGCTGACCGTTTCGTTACCAACGAGAAGAAAGACCTGATTGTTGACTCCTATTTGAAATGGCGTATCAGCGATTTCAGTCGTTACTATCTGGCCACCGGTGGTGGTGATGTTTCTCAGGCCGAAGTGCTGCTGAAACGTAAGTTTAGTGACCGTTTGCGTTCTGAAATTGGTCGTTTGAACGTGCGTGACATCGTTACTGACTCACGTGGGCGTTTGACTTCAGATGTCCGTGATGCGCTGAACACCGGTAGTGTGGGTGATGAAGCTGTGACCACCGAAGCTGATGATGCAATTGCCTCTGCGGCAGCCCGTGTTGAGCAGGAAACCCGTGGCAAACAGCCTGCGGTTAACCCTAACAGTATGGCGGCGCTAGGGATTGAGGTTGTTGACGTGCGAATCAAGCAGATCAACTTACCGGCTGAAGTGTCTGATGCTATCTTCCAACGTATGCGTGCTGAGCGTGAAGCGGTAGCCCGTCGTCATCGTTCACAAGGTCAGGAAGAAGCAGAGAAGTTGCGTGCAACAGCTGACTATGAAGTAACACGTACACTGGCAGAAGCAGAACGTCAGGCGCGTATTACTCGTGGTGGCGGTGATGCAGAAGCAGCTCGTCTGTTTGCTGACGCATTCAGTAAAGACCCAGACTTCTATGCCTTCATTCGTAGCTTGCGTGCGTATGAAAACAGCTTCAACAGCGGCAATGATGTGATGGTTCTGAGCCCGGATAGCGATTTCTTCCGTTATATGAGGTCGCCGGATAACTCCAGCAAACGTCCATAACGGCTGTCGTTACAGCTCGTCTTGACCGTAACAGTAAGGCCCGTTAACGCGGGCCTTTTCCATTTGAGACAAACAATGAATTCAACCATCTTGTTAGCATTGGGTCTGGTTTTGGTGCTCGAAGGGCTTGGCCCGATGCTGTACCCCAAAGCCTGGCGCAAAATGATTCAGGCGATGACCCAATTACCGGATGCCACTTTGCGCCGTTTTGGTGGCGGATTAGTGGTTGCTGGTGTGGTTATCTACTACATGTTGCGTAGCCGCATGGGTGGCTGAATGTAAGCACAAAAATTGTTCAGTTATGTGTTAAAAAGTACTGAAAGCAGCCGAATGAGATGTTAGAATCCTTTTTTAAGCAACCTGGTGATTTTTGAGATGGGTAAGAACGTCGTCGTACTGGGCACCCAATGGGGTGACGAAGGTAAGGGCAAGGTCGTTGACCTGCTGACTGAACGGGCTAATTATGTTGTGCGCTATCAAGGTGGTCACAACGCTGGCCATACTTTGGTTATCAACGGTGAGAAAACCGTTCTTCATTTAATTCCCTCAGGTATTCTGCGTGAAAACGTAACCAGCATCATCGGCAACGGTGTTGTATTGGCACCTGACGCTTTAATGAAAGAGATGACAGAACTTGAAGCGCGCGGTGTGCCTGTACGTGAGCGACTGTTACTCTCCGAAGCATGCCCATTAATCCTGCCTTATCATGTGGCTTTGGATAATGCGCGTGAAAAAGCACGTGGTGAAAAAGCGATTGGTACTACCGGCCGTGGTATTGGTCCTGCTTATGAAGACAAAGTTGCCCGCCGTGGTCTGCGCGTAGGCGATTTGTTCAACAAAGAAACCTTCGCTATCAAACTGAAAGAAATTGTGGATTACCACAACTTCCAGTTAGTGCATTACTACAAAGCTGACGCAGTTGACTACCAAACAGTGCTGGATGAAGTATTAGCTATTGCTGATATTTTGACCGCCATGGTGGTTGATGTTTCTGACTTGTTGGACAGCGCCCGCAAGCGCGGTGATCTGATCATGTTCGAAGGCGCACAAGGCACCTTACTGGACATCGATCACGGTACTTATCCGTATGTAACTTCATCTAACACCACTGCTGGTGGCGTAGCCACAGGCTCTGGCTTGGGTCCACGTTATGTTGATTACGTCTTAGGTATCGTTAAAGCTTATTCCACCCGTGTAGGTGCAGGTCCATTCCCTACCGAGTTGAATGATGAAACTGGCGAATTCCTGCGTAAGCAAGGTAACGAATATGGCGCAACAACAGGCCGTAGCCGTCGTACCGGTTGGTTGGATATCGTTGCAGTGCGTCGTGCCGTGCAGATCAACTCCCTGTCTGGTTTCTGTATGACCAAACTGGACGTGTTAGATGGTCTGAAAGAAGTGAAGCTGTGTGTTGGCTACCGCATGCCAGATGGTCGCGAAGTTGATACTACCCCACTGGCTGCTGAAGGTTGGGAAGGTATCGAGCCAATTTACGAAACCATGCCAGGCTGGTCAGAAACCACCTTTGGTGTGAAAGAACATAGCAAGTTGCCACAGGCAGCCCTGAACTACATCAAACGAGTAGAAGAGCTGACCGGTGTTCCGGTTGATATTATCTCTACCGGTCCTGATCGTGAAGAAACCATGATCCTGCGCGACCCATTTGATGCATGATTCGTTTGATTTATGATTAAGTGGCTAACCGCCAAATAGTCAGAATTCAGACTTTAATAAGCCGGGCTTAAGTCCGGTTTATTGTTTATACCCGTCATACTTCAAGCTGCATGTGCGTTGGCTACGTTCGTTACTCGGCCCGTCCATGGGCCTCGCCTCTGCGAGGCTGCTGCAAGCAGCGTTCAAATCGGTTCCTGACCGATTTGTCACCCGAATCACTTACCTCATGTAAGCTCATCGGGGTTCTCTCTCTTGCCGCCTTCCTGCAACTCGAATTATTTAGGGTATATACCCGTTATACATTGTTAACTGCAAAGCCAGCTATTTTGGGTATAATTAGATGCAGAAGTGACCTCGGATATGCCGTTTTATACCAAAAGCGCCACCCTTCACCTAAATGATTAGCCGCAAGCTTTATGGCTGGTTTATCATTCAAAGAATATATCCGTCATACTTCAAGTTGCATGTGCGTTTGGCTGCCTTCATTCACCCTAATCACTTACTGATGTAAGCTCTTGGGGATTCGCTTAGTTGCCGCCTTCCTGTAACTCGAGTTATGTAGGATATGAGTTTTCTGAATCACACTTATAACCTATCCAAAAAGTGTTATTTCCGATGGGGTTAAGCCGGGTAAATTGATACTCAGGGGTATACGTGCAGTTAACAAGTTTTACTGATTATGGTTTGCGGGCGCTTACTTATATGGCCTCGCTACCGGAAGGCCAAATGACCAGCATTTCTCAGGTAACTGAGGTATATGGCGTGTCTCGCAATCATATGGTTAAAATAATCAATCAGTTGAGCCGTGTCGGTCTGGTGACCGCCGTGCGGGGCAAAAATGGTGGTATACGGTTGGGTAAACCGGCTAACCAAATTCTAATTGGTGATGTTGTGCGCCAACTGGAGCCACTGTCTCTGGTGAATTGCAGTAGTGATTTTTGCCACATAACACCCGCTTGTCGTCTGAAACAAGTGCTTAATCAGGCGGTACAGAGTTTCCTTAACGAGCTGGATAACTATACTTTGGCTGACATGGTTAAAGATAATTCCCCGCTCTACAAACTGTTACTTGTTGAGTAGATTTTTGCTTAATCAAAGATATATATACCCAAAGAACTTGGAGTTGCAGGTAGGCTGCCAGTAAACGAATCCCGATGAGCTTACACTGGTAAGTGATTCGGGTGAGAGCGCGCAGCTAACACCCCTGCGGCTTCAAGTACGCAGGGTATAAGACCTGCTGCTGACAACGGAGGAACCGCAATGTCACAAGATCCATTCTTGGAACGAGAAGCAGAAAAATATGAGTCACCGATCCCTAGTCGGGAATTCATTTTGGCTCATCTCGCGAAGCGCGAAACACCTGCCAGCCGTGAAGAGCTGGCCAATGAACTTAATTTAACCGGCGAAGAGCCTTTAGAGGCACTGCGTCGCCGCCTGCGCGCTATGGAGCGCGATGGGCAATTGGTCTTCACCCGTCGTCAGTGCTACGCCTTGCCTGAGCGTCTCGACTTACTGCGTGGGACTGTTATTGGTCACCGTGATGGTTTCGGCTTTTTACGCGTTGAAGGCAGTAAAGACGACCTGTATCTCTCCGCAGAACAGATGAAAACCGCCATTCATGGTGATGTGGTATTGGCCCAAGCAGTTGGCGCAGACCGCAAAGGTCGCCGTGAAGCGCGTATTGTGCGCGTATTAGTACCGAAAACCAGCCAGATTGTTGGTCGTTACTTTACTGATGCCGGTACCGGTTTTGTGGTACCAGATGATGGTCGATTGAGTTTTGACATTCTGATCCCGCCAGAGGCAATCAACGGTGCGCGGATGGGTTATATGGTGGTGGTCGAGTTGACTCAGCGCCCGACCCGCCGGACTAAAGCGGTAGGTAAGATTGTTGAAGTGCTCGGCGAGAACATGGGCACCAGCATGGCGGTGGATATCGCACTGCGTACCCATGAGATCCCCCATACCTGGCCGCCACAAGTTGAAAAACAAGTTGTGGATCTGAAAGAACAAGTACCGGAAGAGGCGAAGAAAGGGCGGGTGGATTTACGCAACCTGCCATTGGTCACTATTGATGGTGAAGATGCCCGCGACTTCGATGATGCTGTTTACTGCGAGAAGAAACGCGGTGGTGGCTGGCGCTTGTGGGTGGCGATTGCTGATGTCAGCTATTATGTGCGCCCGCGCACCGCGCTGGATGATGAAGCTCGCAGCCGTGGTAACTCGGTTTACTTCCCGTCGCAAGTGGTTCCGATGCTGCCGGAAGTGCTCTCAAACGGCCTTTGCTCCCTGAATCCGCAGGTAGACCGCCTGTGCATGGTGTGTGAGATGACCATCTCCTCACAGGGTAAGCTGTCGTCGTATAAGTTCTACGAAGCAGTGATGAGCTCCCACGCACGTCTGACCTACACCAAAGTGTGGCGGATTATTGATGGTGAAGAGACACTGCGTGAGCAATATAAGCCGCTGGTACCGCATCTGTTAGAACTGCATACCATGTATAAAGCGCTGGATCAGGCCCGTGCTGAGCGTGGTGGTATCGCGTTCGAAACCGAAGAAGCCAAGTTTATCTTCAACGCTGAACGGCGCATTGAACGAATTGAATCGACGGTGCGCAATGACGCGCATAAGTTGATTGAAGAGTGCATGATTTTGGCGAATATTGCAGCCGCTCGTTTTGTCGAAAAACACAACGAACCTGCATTGTTCCGTGTACATGACCGCCCAAGTGATGACCATATCTCCGCACTGCGTAGCGTGCTGAATGAGCTGGGCCTGACCTTAGGTGGCGGCTTGAAGCCAGAGCCGAAAGATTACGCTGTACTGATGGATGAAGTTGCCGATCGCCCGGACCATGAAATGCTGCAAACCATGTTGCTGCGCTCAATGAAACAGGCAATTTACGATCCAGAAAACCGGGGTCACTTTGGCCTGGCATTGGCCTCTTATGGCCATTTCACCTCACCAATCCGCCGTTATCCCGACTTGGCGATGCACCGCGCTATCAAGTACCAGCTCGCCAAAGAGCAAGGCAATCAGAAAGAGCGCTGGACACCAACCGGTGGCTGGCACAGTGAATACGAAGATATGCTGCAATTGGGCGAACACTGCTCAATGACTGAACGCCGCGCTGATGAAGCTACCCGTAACGTAGCGGACTGGCTGAAGTGTGATTTTATGCAGGATCAGGTTGGTAAAGTCTTCACCGGGATCATTGCCAGTGTTACCGGCTTTGGTTTCTTCGTGCGTTTGGATGATCTGTTTATTGATGGTTTGGTGCATGTTTCCAGCCTGGATAATGACTATTACCGTTACGACAACATCGGCCAACGTCTGATCGGCGAATCCTCAGGTCAGGTTTACCGCTTGGGTGATACCGTAGAAATTCGGGTTGAGGCGGTACATATGGATGAGCGCAAAATTGACTTTGCTCTGGTCTCCAGTACCCGTAAGCCGCGCGGTGAGGGTAAAACAGCCCGTGATAAGGCGAAGAAAGCTGATGGGCAGCGCACGATGCGTGATACCTCAACCGGTCGTGGTGGGCGTGGCAGTTCATCTGGTGCTCCGCGCCGTGATGGCGCGCCAGCCGGTGGTGGTCAGCAACGGCCTCGTCGGGCAAAAAAACCAGTGAACTTCGAGCCGGATAGTGCATTCCGCCCAGCAGATGCCGCCGCTAAGCCGGACGATAAAGCGCTGGCTGAGAAAAAAGCCAAAGCGAAAGCAAAACGAGCGTCCGCTAAAACCAAAAAAATTGCCGCCGCCACCAAGGCCAAGCGTGCGAAGAAGAAAACCAGCAGCGACCAGTAATGGCCTGCTGATTGTCGGGTGGCTTTGGTCACCCGCATTAATTTAATCATTTATACCCGTCATACTTCAAGCTGCATGTGCGTTGGCTACGTTTAATCACCCGAATCACTTACAACACCGTAAGCTCATCGGGATTCTCTCACTAGCCGCCTTCCTGCAACTTGAATTATTTAGGGTATATGTTTAATCATTTATTATAAAAGAGCATCATGAGCGAAATTATTTACGGTATTCACGCCGTCAAAGCCCTGCTAGACAATGATCCGCAACGTTTCCTGGAAGTTTTTATTCTGAAGGGCCGTGATGATCGCCGTCTGCAACCTTTGGTCGCGGAACTGGAAGCTGCCGGTTTAGTGATTCAGGTGGCTAGCCGCCAATGGCTGGACTCCCAGGTTGAAGGGGGTGTCCATCAGGGGATCGTAGCGCGAGTGCGTGAAGGGCGTCAGTATCAGGAAAATGACTTACCTGCCCTGCTGGAAAGTGTGGATATGCCGTTCTTGCTGGTGCTGGATGGCGTAACTGACCCGCACAATCTCGGTGCATGTTTGCGTAGCGCCGATGCCGCTGGTGTCCATGCGGTTATTGTGCCACGCGATCGTTCAGCGCAGCTTAATGCTATTGCCAAGAAAGTGGCCAGTGGTGCCGCTGAGAATGTGCCATTGATTAAAGTGACTAATCTGGCGCGTACCCTGCGGTTACTGCAAGAACACAATGTCTGGATTGTTGGCACTGCCGGTGAAGCAGACCACACCTTGTATCAGAGCAAAATGACTGGCCCGATGGCGCTGGTGATGGGGGCTGAAGGTGAAGGCATGCGCCGTTTGACCCGTGAGCATTGCGATGAACTGATCAGTATTCCAATGGCGGGTACGGTTTCTTCGCTAAACGTCTCGGTTGCCACTGGGGTTTGCTTATTTGAAGTTGTGCGCCAGCGAGCATTGAAAGCGTAATATCTCTTTTGCTATTGAGTTCAGAAAGCCAGCATTTACGGATGCTGGCTTTTTTATAGGGATTTTAATTAAATCATCAGTGATATAGAGGGCTTTCATCCCCGTTTGTGATGAGCCTGCCAGCAAAAATTCGCGCCTGCACCATACTTAACCCTGATTTATGAATGCCGATGGTACAGTTACTTTGGATAGAGTACCGAAATGGAGGAAGGTATGGAGTGGCAGACTCACTTGGTTTTCAATCAGCCGGAGCCATTATCGAACAGTAATTTATTTTTGTCTGACATGGCGTTGCGGGAAGCCGTGATGCGTGAACACGCTGGTTGGGATGGAGAGACTCTCTCTTTGATCGGGCTACAATTGGGATCACAGGAGTCTCTTGAACTTGGGCGGCTGGCAAACACCAATCCTCCTGAGTTATTGCGCTACGATGCTGTCGGGCAGCGGTTGAACCAAGTGCGATTTCATCCCGCGTGGTATATGTTAATGCAAGAGCTGGTCAATCATCGCCTGCATAATCTACCGTGGCAGGAAGATGCTCGAATCGGTTCTTTTGCCGCCCGTGCGGCGCGTTTTATCCTGCATGCGCAGGTGGAAGCGGGCACGCTCTGCCCAATAACCATGACCTTTGGTGCTATCCCACTACTACAGCAAACACTCCCTCCACTATTTCAAAACTGGCTATCGCCACTACTTTCTGATCGCTTTGATCCCCATCAGTCCATTGGTAGCCAGAAACGGGGCTTGTTGATAGGAATGGGCATGACAGAAAAACAGGGTGGCTCCGATGTACTCAGTAATACTACCTGGGCTGAGCCGCTGGAGGGGCGGGGCAATGGTGAGGCTTATCGTCTGGTGGGGCACAAGTGGTTTTTCTCTGTACCACAAAGTGATGCACACCTGGTGTTGGCGCAGACCGATGGCGGGCTATCCTGCTTCTTTTTGCCTAAAATATTGCCGGATGGCAGCTATAACGCCATTCGATTAGAACGGCTGAAAGATAAACTTGGCAACCGCTCCAATGCCAGCAGTGAAGTTGAGTTTGATAATGCGACTGCTTGGTTATTGGGGGATGAGGGCGACGGTGTGCGCCAAATTTTAAAAATGGGGGGCTATACCCGTTTTGATTGTGCACTGGGTAGCCATGGTCTGATGCGGCGTGCCTTCTCCGTCGCGCTGTATCATGCGTGGCAGCGGCAGGCCTTTGGTAAGCCACTGGTAGACCAACCTTTGATGCGACAAGTGCTGAGCCGCATGGCATTGCGTCTGGAGGGGCATACAGCACTGCTGATGCGCTTAGCTAGCGCCTGGGAAAAGTCAGATGAGGCTCATGAGAAGATATTTAGCCGTCTACTGACTCCTGCGGCTAAATATCGGGTATGTGGGCAAGGCAGTGGGTTTGTTGCCGAGGCGATGGAGGTGCTGGGTGGGATTGGCTATTGTGAGCAGAGTGAACTGCCACGGCTCTATCGTGAAATGCCGGTAAACAGTATTTGGGAAGGTTCCGGCAATATCATGTGCCTTGATGTACTGCGCACATTTCGCAAACTACCGGCAGCCCTCGAGATGCTACAGCAGGAGTTCTATCCGGTTCGCGGGCAGAATCGATTGTTTGATCGTGGGTGGCGGCAATTACAGCAGCGGCTGAAAAACCCCAAAGAGGAACAAGGGCGGGCATTAACTCAGCAACTATTCGATCTGTGTTGTGCTTCTCAGCTACTGCGTTTTGCCTCACCACCATTGGCCGATGCCTGGTGCCGCATGACCTTGGATCACCGTGATCAATATATGCTGCCGGAAGCGGTTTGCGCGCTACTGCTCAATCGCGGCAGCGGCTTTCAATAGGTAAATCAGCAGTCAGCAGCAATGAGTTACTTATACAGCAGTGCGTTGGCATACCAGGTGCCGGGATAAATGCTGTCGGACAACATAATAATCAAATAGTAGGGCGCGCCACTGGCATTAGCCCTACGTTGAATTTCGGCTTCTATATCCATCGGGCTACCAAATACCTGTGCTGAAACGGTGCCTACTTTTTGCAAATTAAGGCTCTGGGCGCGGGTAATTTCTTGTGCATAAGGCTGGATTGCAGGAGGGGGTGCTGGTGTCGTATGAAAAACACTACAACCCGAAAGCCCGAGCGCCAGCAGCAAAACCCCCATCACACGTTTTATCTTCATTTATTGCCTCTTTATCAACGGCGCGGTTACCGTAGTACCCCAAGGTGAAGCGTAATATCTTGGAAGAAATTGATTTAAGACTTTATATCCTCATTTTGGCACACTGCCTTGTTCCTTGGGTATATTACGCTGGTTTTTCCTGTTTACGCTCCGCTGCATCAATAAAGGATTTTTGCCATGATTGAGATATCGCTGGAAAATATTAATGGTATTGAGGTGATTCATGCTGCCCCTGCGGGTAAACGCCAGCAGCCGCTACCGACCATTTTTTTCTATCATGGCTACACCTCATCAAAAGAGGTCTATTCCTACTTCGCCTATGCCTTCGCACAAGCCGGTTTTCGCACCATCTTGCCAGATGCGGATATGCACGGTGCGCGGTTTAACGGTGATGAATCACAGCGCTTATCCTATTTCTGGGAGATCCTGAAATCAAACATTGATGAGTTGCCTGCGATTAAACAACATTATCAACAAGCAGGATTGATTGACGGTGATCGCATTGGCGTGGCGGGGGCATCAATGGGCGGTATGACCACATTGGGAGCGTTTGCTCGCTATCCATGGGTGAAAGTGGCCGCAGACTTTATGGGGTCAGGTGATTTTACCTCACTGGCCCGCTCGCTGTTTCCGCCATTGAAAGCAGGGCAGCCGGTCAACGCTGCTGAATTTGAGCGCCGTTTAGCGCCGCTGGCGGATTATGAACTGCACCATCAGCTAGAAAAAATTGCAGAGCGGCCCTTATTGGTCTGGCATGGCGAGGCTGATGAAGTGGTGCCAGCAGCAGAAAGTACGCGATTGGTACAGGCGTTAAGGGCAAGCGGGCGCGCTAATCAGCTAACCTATATTACCGAGGCCGGTATTGGCCACAAAATTACCCCAAGTGCATTAAAGGCTGGAGTCACATTCTTCAGCAGCCACTTATAAAAAAGCCCCCAAAGGTCTGGGGGCAAGGGCATATCAAAGGGCTTTTTTGGTTGTTGGTCGTCGTATTCACTGGTGTTGTATCTATACTGCTGCGTCTAACGGTAAATCTCAGCATTGACCCGAATTGAGCTGTTGCTACCCGGCTCATGCATCTGAGTAATGTGGTATGCCGTAGCGCCGCGCTCATCAGCCATTTTGCTGATTTGTGCCACGGCGTCATCCGGTGACACCACATTATGGTTAAGAGAGATTTCGCCGATACTGACACGCTGCTGCTGCATCGCTTCCTGGCGGCTGATTTCTGTGGCGGCAAACGTGTTGGCGGATAGGAGCAAACTGACCGTGGCTGCGATGATGAGAGTGTGTTTCATAGGTGACTCCAATATCTTTTACCCGTCATACTTCAAGTGGCAGGCGCGTTGGCTGCCTTCGTTCACCCCAGTCACTTACTGGTGTAAGCTCCTGAGGATTTGCTCAGTTGCCGCCTTCCTGCAACTCGAATTATTTAGGGTATGTTTATATACTTTGAATAACTTTCGATTAACGCTACCGCTTAATATGCGGTGGATGTAAATAATTCTAGTCGCTTTTGTTAATTTAAAAATACGTAGTAATTGATTCACTTGGTCAAAAAAAATGAATGATATTTTCACTGAGCCAATGATTTTATTGAAAGATTTAATAGACTAATGGATCTACATCCATTGGTTATTTAATGAACAAAAAATGCCTTTTTAGCGCAGTAAGGGCCAGAACAAGAATAAATCCCCGCCAGTCCTTGAGTTTCAAACCGCCCGCAAGTATAGTTACGCGTCATTTTTCAGCCGCACACAAACACGTTCCTTGCCTCCATGGGCCGCGGTTGACCCTATCAGGAGGCTGAATAATCCGTAAGGAGCAATAATCGATGCGTCATTACGAAATCGTTTTTATGGTCCATCCTGACCAAAGCGAACAGGTTCCGGGCATGATCGAGCGCTATAGTGCAACTATCACTAATGCTGCTGGTACGATCCACCGTCTGGAAGACTGGGGCCGCCGTCAACTGGCTTACCCGATCAATAAACTGCATAAAGCTCACTACGTTCTGCTGAACGTTGAAGCCCCGCAGGAAGCGATCGATGAGCTGGAAACAAACTTCCGCTTCAACGACGCCGTTATCCGTAGCATGGTTATGCGCGTTAAACACGCGGTAACTGAAGCATCACCAATGGTTAAAGCGAAAGACGAACGCCGTGAGCGTCACGACTTCGCATCAGAAGCCAATGATGATTCTGAAGCTGGGGATTCTGAAGAGTAATTGCCGTGGTGACCACTAATCGTCTGGTACTTTCTGGCACAGTGTGCAAGACGCCGGTTCGAAAAGTAAGTCCTTCTGGTATTCCGCATTGTCAATTTGTGCTTGAGCACCGATCAACACAGCAGGAAGCCGGATTTAGCCGACAAACATGGTGCAGAATGCCGGTTATTGTCAGCGGACAAAAGTCACAAGCATTAACTCACAGTATAACGGTCGGCAGTCAGTTAACCGTTGAAGGCTTCATTAGCTGCCATCAAGGTCGCAATGGGCTGAACAAATTGGTTCTGCATGCCGAGCAGATTGAATTTATAGATTCTGGAGACTAGCCAAATGGCACGTTATTTCCGTCGTCGCAAGTTCTGCCGTTTTACCGCGGAAGGCGTTGTAGAGATTGATTATAAAGATATCGCTACGCTGAAAAACTATATCACTGAAAGTGGTAAAATTGTCCCGAGCCGTATTACCGGTACTCGCGCAAAATACCAGCGTCAGCTCGCCCGTTGTATCAAGCGCGCACGCTACCTGTCTTTGTTGCCGTACACTGATCGTCATCAGTAATCGGCCACTGTCCATTAACGACTTTGAGAGGATAAGGTAATGCAAGTTATTCTGCTTGATAAAGTAGCAAACCTGGGCAGCCTGGGTGACCAAGTGAACGTTAAAGCGGGCTATGCTCGTAACTTCCTGGTTCCACAAGGTAAAGCTGTTCCGGCAACGAAGAAAAACGTAGAGTTCTTTGAAGCACGCCGTGCAGAATTGGAAGCCAAATTGGCTGGCGTTCTGGCTGCTGCACAAGCTCGCGCAACCAAAATTAACGAACTGGGCAGTGTCACCATCGCTTCTAAATCTGGCGATGAAGGCAAACTGTTCGGCTCTATCGGTACTCGTGATATCGCTGACGCAGTAACTGCGGCTGGCGTTGAAGTTACCAAGAGCGAAGTTCGTTTGCCGAATGGCGTTCTGCGTACCACAGGTGATCATGAAGTTCACTTCCAGGTACACAGCGACGTGTTCGCTAAACTGAACGTGATCGTGGTTGCAGAAGCGTAAGTTACGCTGCTGTTAACCTGCTAAAACGCCAGCCTCGTGCTGGCGTTTTGCTTTTTGGTGGTTGATGAAAATAGTCATCTGCATGTTTGGCTCAACACTAAAAGCTTAACCCGCCGCTAAAATTTCAAACTTGCACTCTTCGGCGGCAACACCTGAACACTGGTAAATTTCTAGAAAAGGATTTTGTTGGTACACCCAGAGTGGTTGCCCACTGACCGATACTGACCAAGTTTTATTACCGTAGAACATATCTATCTGCCTACCTTGCGCCTGCAAGTTATAGGTACACTTTTGAAACTCACCCTGTCCAACGATATTGTTTTTATCACTATCAATGATGATCAGCGCTTCACTAAAATTTTTAACTGAACTGTTTGGTGGAAGGGTACCTTGTAATATGCCAACCCATTCTTCATTACCTGCCGCAGGTGCACTGTAAACTCCACCAATCTGTTTAATTGTATCCACTGGCGGGCAATGTAACTGAGCTAAGGTACCAAACGAGGTGAATAGCATTAAAAAAGGTAATTTGTATTTCATATCATAGTCACTCCCTTTATTTCTACCCGCTATCTTTCAGGCTGCTGGTGTGTTGGCGATAGTCATGACTCTTGGGGACGTTCATCGGGATCTATGCGCTTGTCGCCTGGCTGCATCTTGAAATCTGTTGGGTATATGAATGTGGTTATCAATGGTGGATGGCGTTAACCATCCAGAAAACAACCTAATTCGGGAGAGACGACGTGACAATATCAAAGAAGGTAACGGGCAGGACAAAAGTGGCTATGGATAACGGCGATTAACGGTCACGACGATAACTGCCATCGCTCTGTCGGGTAAACAGCACTTCTGTATTATTGGTGGTTTCAATGGCCAGTGCGGCGACTACACCTTGAGCGTCCAACATAATTTTGATTTCTTGCCCAGCTTTCAGATTACTCAATGGCTTATCGCTACCCTCAACCTGTGCCATCGCAAAAACTTCATTGACCGGCAGGTTATTATCACGGAATAACTGTGCCAGTGTTTTCCCTGATTGAATTTGATAACTTTGCCAATTTCCCTGCGTCAAAGTCGGTGGTTCGGGTTCGGGAGACGCCACCGTTGGAGGTGGCGGAGCATCAAGATTGCCCTGTAATTGGGCTTGTAGTGGCGCGCTGCTGGACGGCGCGCTCACTGGGAAGGAAAGGTTGGTGTTATCCCGCGCTGCGGGCCACAGCAGTGCCAGCAGCAATACAGCGGTGGCGACAATAACCCAGCGGCGATGGAACAGAGGCAAAGGTTCCATCCATTCGAAACTGTCCGGCAAATGCCAGATTTTCAGCAGCAGACCTTTGATCCCCTTTTCTGCTGTGGCGGTTGCCACGGATTCAGGGGGCACATTAACGTTTGCAGCAACGCTATCTTCAGTAGTAACAACGTTCTCCGCAGAGGCTGTGTGCTCAGGCGCACTGATTTCAGACATCAGGTTTTGCTCATCGGCAGCTTTAGAATCCGGCATGATCTTCTGCCTAATCGTCAGCCAGGTGTGCAGCAGTGGTTGATAAACCCGATTATTCTTCCTTCTCCTGGGCGCGATTCTGCCCATGGTAACCTCTCTTCAACAACGTAAAACAACATAAAATTAAATATGGGCGGTAACCCCATAGGCTTCTAAGTATATACCTTTATCCCCGTTACCTTCCAAACTACGGTTTGTTGGGTGCTTTTAATTACCCGAATCACGGGCTTGAGCCATTCAACGGGATCCACGCGCGGGGTGTCATTGTTTCTTTTTCTTCGACAAAAGTCATCATTCACGACGCAAGATTTTACCGCGCTCCCCTGCTGCTGTTATGCTGGCAACTTCAATATGATGAGTGACTAAAGGAAAATCCATGACGACCCCTTCTTTTGATAGCGTTGAAGCGCAAGCGAGCTACGGAATTGGTTTACAAATCGGGCAGCAATTGCAAGAGTCCGGGCTGGAAGGTTTATTGCCAGAAGCACTGTTGGCAGGTTTGCGTGACGCGATGGAAGGGAATGCACCGACCGTCCCGGTTGATGTAATACATCGCGCACTACAAGAAGTGCACGAAAAGGCTGATAAAGTGCGTGTTGATCGCCAGCAAGCTCTGGTAGAAGAAGGCAAAACCTTCTTAGAAGAAAATGCCAAGCGTGATGATGTGACCACCACTGAGTCTGGCTTACAGTTCTCCGTGTTACAGGCAGGTGATGGCCCGATCCCATCCCGCCAGGACCGTGTTCGTGTGCACTATACGGGCCGTCTGGTTGACGGTACGGTATTTGATAGCTCAGTTGAACGTGGTCAGCCAGCAGAATTCCCGGTCAGTGGTGTTATTCCAGGCTGGATTGAAGCCTTATCCATGATGCCAGTAGGTTCTAAGTGGAAGTTGTACATCCCGCACGGCCTGGCTTATGGCGAGCGTGGCGCGGGTGCGACTATTCCACCTTTCAGTGCATTGATGTTTGAAGTGGAACTGCTGGAAATTCTGTAATTTCTGCATGCGGTGAAACCAGAAAGGGCGGCGTGATGTCGCCCTTTTACATTTATTGATGCCGGCCATGACCAATAGCGAGATTATTCGCCTTTTAGCGCGCGCGGGAACAGCAAATTGTTTTCCAGATGAATATGTTCCATTAGATCAGTTATGAATTCATTGATACCGGTGTAGAGTGCCCGCCAGGTATTGCAGGCCCCTTCTGGTGGGGTGACATTTTGTGTTAACTGTTTTACCACTTCTAGCTGCTGCCCAACAGCATCGTGTTCCGCTTCCATCACAAATATTGGCCCACCAGCCTGAGACCCCATACCACGGGTTATCATTGGGAACAGAATTTGTTCCTCTTTGTACATATGCTGGGTTAGCTCTTCTAAAATTGCAGTAAGTTCAACCGCCAGTCCACGCGGACAGGCTGGTTTCTCGCCGTGTACCCGTTCAACTTTTTCCGCCATCAGAATTAATTCCGGTAACTGCTCACGATGGCGGTTATGGTAGCGGCTGATAATAAAATCGATGATATTAGCCAGTGGCTGCTGTTGCCAATCTTCAGATGACTGAGGTTCGGATTGCAAGGCACTCAGTTGTGCTTCCAGCTCATCGATATCAAGATTCAGCTTATTGGCTGCGCGTAGCAGTGTCTGTTTACCACCACAGCAGAAATCGAGCTGGTGGTGACGGAATAATTTTGTGGCTCGTGGAATAGCGATAGCCAGGGCACCGAGACACTGATTGCGGTAATCCATAATGACACCTCATTGAGTAATTAAACATTTATAACATGCATAATAAATACATGTTATAGATTGCGATATAACCACAAAGAGGTACTTGTGAAAAATAACAGCGCGTTGAAGCGCTGTTATCCGAGATTATTTGTTCTGTAAGTCGATTTGATAAACGGCAAAGCCAATTTCATCAGTACCTTGTACTTTCATCGGGTACTGCGCTTTTTGCTTGATAAATTCAGCGGCTTTAGCACTTGGTGACGTTTCAAAGCGGATATCCAGTGGCTGCTTGCTGTCGATCGTTGCCAGACGCCAGTTATTATCAGCCTGTGGGGTAACTTGCCCGTGTTTCTTGGTTTCAGCACTGATATAAGCCGACAGTACCGCCCGGTTTTCATCAGGAGAAGCAAATGCAATATGGCTGTCACCCGTACCGGCAAACTTACCGCTATAAGCCCGATAGTTGTTGGTCGCAATCAGGAATGTGGCTTTCGGATCGATAGGTTTGCCATTAAATGTCAGGTTTTTAATCCGTTCAGCTTTATCATTGATCAGTGCGCATTCACCGTCATAGCGCGCAGGTTGGCTGACATCGATTTCATATTTCACGCCATCGATAACATCAAAATTATAAGTGCGGAAACCATCCCAGTTAATCAACGATTGTGGCTTGCTGCTGGTCACATCAATTTGATTGAATTGCGCGGCAGAGCACTCTAACCATTGCTTAACTTCCGCCCCACTGGCTTTCACCACCACCAGTGTGTTCGGGTACAGATAGAGATCGGCGGCATTACGGAAGGTCAGCTCACCTTTTTCCACTTCAACAAAACTGGCGGGATCATTTTTACGCCCGCCGGCTTTGAAGGGGGCGGCGGCAGAGAGCACCGGCAGATTGGCTAAATCGGGGTCGCCTTGAATAAAGTGTTCGGTATAGGCGCGTTGAGCATTGTTCACAATCTGCACTGTCGGATCGTCTTGGATGAGTGACAGATAGCTGTACATATTGTCCGATGCTGTGCCGATCGGCTGACTGACGAAGTCACGAGTACCCTGATGGTCTGCTGCTAGCACTTTTACCAGATTGGCATCTTCGGTTGCCAGCGATTTTTGTGCTGCTTTATCATAGATTGGGCGTGCTTCAGCTTTGGCTTCAGTAACTTGCCATGGGCCTTTATCATTATTCAGGACGAAATCGACCACCCCCAGATGATCACCCCACTGGCCCGGCATCACTGCTGCAATACCATTTAAAGTGCCTTGAGCGATATCAGCACCTTTGATGGCGGCAAAATCTTTACTGGGGAAAACGGCATGGGCGTGGCCGAACATGATGGCATCGATCCCCGCAACCTGGCTGAGATAATAAACTGAGTTTTCTGCCATGGTTTTATAAGGATCACTGGAAAGCCCGGAGTGCGGGATAGCCACCACCAAATCAGCACCTTGCTTGCGCATCTCAGGCACCCATTTCTTGGCCGTTTCAGTGATGTCGTTAACGGTCACTTTTCCGCTCAGATTCGCTTTATCCCATATCATCACTTGTGGCGGGACAAAACCAATGTAACCAATGCGCAAGTTATGGATTTTACCTTCACGATCTTGCACTGGCGTGTCGACAATCAGATAAGGCTGGAACAGCGGCTTACCGGTTTTCACATCAATCACGTTGGCATTCACATAGGGGAATTTTGCGCCAGCTAGCGATTTTTTCAGATAATCCAGACCGTAGTTAAACTCATGGTTACCGATATTCCCTACCGCATAATCCAGCGTATTCATAGCTTTGTAGACTGGGTGAATTTCTCCGGTTTGCAATCCCTTGGCTGCCATATAGTCACCAAGCGGGCTACCTTGGATCAGGTCACCGTTATCCACCAGTACGCTGTTGGTCGCTTGTTGGCGAGCAGCACTGATCAGGCTTGCAGTGCGCACCAGACCAAACTTTTCGGTAGGTTTATCTTTGTAGTAATCAAAATCCATCATATTGCTGTGCAGGTCGGTGGTTTCCAATACCCGCAAATCAACGGTAGCAGCAGTTGCTACAGACATTGAGGTCGCGACAGCAATCAGGCTGGCAAGAAGAGATAACGTCAGCGGACGCGTGATCATGGCTTTCTCCATTAAAATCTATTCGACATGTATCGCAAAAGAATATGTAACTTTAATTAATTGCTACAACAAAGTGTGAAGTTTGGCAGAAAATGCCCCAGGATAACGCGCAGAAGTTCACAGTTGTGGCAGGTTAATCCCACTGATTTTATTGGAAGTTACCGACATTGATGGCTATTTGGTAGGAATCTTATTAGTCTGCAACTCTGATGATTGAGGGCATATCCCCGTTATCTTGTCACTTGCAGGTCTGCTGGTGGCACTTGTTGCCTTCATCTGGAAATCTACTGGGCTTAGATAATTAATTTTTACGTTTGCGTTCTAAACTGTATATATGGCGAACGAGTAGCGCGAGCCACTATATTGGTCTAAACAATCACTATTGGTCTAAACAATCACTATCGATTTAAACAGCCATTATCAGTATCCGGCATGACTCATAATACCAAGGGGTGGATGATGTTAGAGCAAATTTGCCAGTTGGCCCGCGAGGCAGGCGTGGCGATTATGGCGGTCTATCAGGGGGATAAACCCCTTGATGTGGCCCATAAGAAAGATGATTCGCCAGTGACAGCGGCTGATCTTGCCGCTCACCAGATTATCAAAGCCGGATTGGCGGCACTGACTCCCGATATCCCGCTGTTATCTGAAGAAGATCCGCCGGTTTGGGCGGTACGTCAACACTGGCAGCGCTACTGGCTGGTTGATCCTCTGGACGGTACTAAAGAGTTTCTGCATCGGAATGGCGAGTTTACCGTTAATATCGCGTTGATTGACCAAGGAGTACCGGTGCTTGGCGTGGTATATACCCCGGTGACTGAAGTGATGTACAGCGCTGAAAACGGCCAGGCGTGGAAAGAGGAGTGTGGCAGGCGCATGCAGATTCAGGTGCGTGCTGCGCTACCGCCGTTAGTGGTAGTCAGTCGCTCCCACAGTGATGCTGAACTGGAAGATTATTTGTCGCAATTAGGTGAACACCAGACTGTATCAGTCGGTTCGTCACTCAAGTTTTGTCTGGTGGCGGAAGGGAAGGCGCAACTGTACCCGCGCTTTGGGCCTACTAATGTATGGGATACTGCCGCCGGGCATGCAGTAGCCATTGCTGCCGGAGCACTGGTTCACGATTGGCAGGGTAAACCACTCTCTTATACCCCACGTGAATCTTTCCTGAACCCCGGCTTTAGAGTGTCTTTATTCTAACCACATAGCCAAAGGGTGTGGCGTTGCAGGGAGGTGGCACGCAAACGAATCATATGATTCGGGTGCGTGCCCGCAGCGAATCCCCTGTAGCTTCAAACCTTAAGGGGAGATTACTGTTTCACCAGTTGGTGCAATTGATCGATCACCTGCTGTACTTCCTGCGGTGTCAATGCGCCATCTTTGGCAAATTTCACATTCCCTTGTGGGTCCAATACCACAATCGCCGAGCCTTTTTCCGCTAGACCCCAGGCCTTTTTGACATTCCCGTCGCTATCGACCACAAATTGTGACCAGGGAAAGTCGCGTTTATTGCTTTCAATGCTGTTACGTACAAACACTGCCGTGCCGATGATGGCGTCATCAGTATTGACGATTGTCGTCGTTTGGTAATGTTCGTGTGGCAGATTAGCGTGCTTAATGGCTTCCACTAACGGGGCATTCAGCTCTTTTGCCGAGGTGCGGCCAGCAATATGTTGGATGACCCGCACTTTGCCGGGCAGTTGCGAGCTATTCCAGTTTTTGTAGCTAAACTGATCAGTAGCTTTATCATAATTTAATTCGCCTTTATCGCTGACACCCACCGGCGGTACCCGCTGGTTGATTTGTAGGGTGTGAGCGCAGGCCATTAGTGGTGTGAGTAGTAGTGACAGTATCAGCAGGCTATTTTTTATCATGGCATGTCCTTGTGGGATCTTATGGGTAATGTCGGGTACTAAGTCCTGCATGCAGGTCTACCCGTAGTCTTTCAAATTGCAGCGGTGTTGGCAGATTATGTTTGCCGCTTGCCAGCATCTTGAAACCTATTGGGCATCAGTTTTCCAATAATAGGTGCAGATCAGAGGTCTGTCCTGTTTCTCTACAGTATTTATTTCTGACACTTACTAGATGGTTATTCTGTAATTAAGTCTCATTTTATCTATATGGCCCTGTAATTTTGTGTAAATCCAGCAGCAATGACTGGTTTTGGCGGAACTAAAGCCCATACTCTAGGTCTATTACCCTGCAATTATATTACGTTACCTGTGATCTTGGTCGCTAAGGCACCAGAGGGAGCGTATTGATGTCATGGGAGGAAAGTAAAAAAATGAGGATCTTCCAACGTTACAATCCGGCTAAAGTGGCGATGTATGTCAAAACGCTTTTCCGAGGGAGGTTATATATCAAAGATATGGGGGCTTTTGAGTTTGACAAAGGTAAGATTTTAATCCCGAAAGTTAGGGATAAACGCCACTTTGAGGTGATGTCTGAGGTTAATCGGCAGGTGATGCGTTTGCAGGCTGAAATGTAAAAAACTCACCCCGAACAAATTTAATTGCGGCCCCTATTTTGGGGCCGCTAATGTTTTAAATAATGACTGATTTAAACTTTCACTAGGCATCACTGCTTTCGTGTGGGGCTTTTGGCAGGATTGGGGCTGGTAGGTCACTGAGTTTAGTCACCAGTAGCTGATCGATTTTGTAGCTATCGATATCGACTACTTCAAACTTGTAGCCGGCATATTTGACGAAATCAGTGCGTTTGGGAATTTTGCGCAGCATATACATCATAAAGCCGCCGATGGTTTCATAATTGCCAGACTGCGGGAACTCATCGATATGCAGCACTCGCATTACATCTTCAATCGGGGTGCCGCCCTCAATCAGCCATGAACTTTCATCACGAGCAACAATTTGCTCTTCCTGCCCCTGACCGACCAAATCCCCCATCAGCGTGGTCATCACGTCATTCAGGGTAATGATACCAACCACCAGGGCGTATTCGTTGAGGATAACGGCAAAGTCTTCACCGGCGGTTTTAAAGCTCTCCAGTGCCTCGGAGAGTGTCAATGTGTCTGGCACAATCAGGGCTGAGCGAATTTGCACGCCACTGCTCAGTACCAGACTCTGGTTACCTAATACCCGGTTCAGCAAGTCTTTAGAGTCGACATAACCCACAACTTGATCGATATGACCATCACATACCAAGAATTTAGAGTGTGGATGGGTCGAAATCTTCTCTTTTATGCTGTCTTCGCTTTCCCGCAGATCAAAATAAATCACACTTTCACGTGACGTCATCGACGAAGGAACAGTACGTGACTCCAGTTCAAAGACGTTTTCGATCAATTCATGCTCTTGCTTACGTAACACCCCGGCTAATGCACCTGCTTCCACGACGGCATAGATATCATCTGATGTGATGTCATCATTGCGTACCATTGGTAGCTTGAATAGTCGGAAGATTAGATTCGCCATCCCATTGAAGAACCAAACTAGTGGGCGACAAATCATCAGACAGAAGCGCATCGGGTTGACGATCCGAACGGCAACCGCTTCAGGTGAAATCATACCGATGCGTTTCGGGGTTAAGTCGGCAAAAAGAATAAATAAACTGGTGACCAGAACAAACGAGCAAATGAAACTCACCTGGTCGGCAAGCTCTGGTGACATGAAGCGCTCAAACACCAATTTAAAGGAGGGAGAAAACGCAGCATCACCGACGATACCCCCCAGAATGGCGACGGCATTCAAGCCAATCTGGACCACGGTGAAGAAAATCCCCGGAGTCTCTTGTAATTTAAGTACCCGCAAGGCGTTGATATCGCCTTCATCCGCCAGAAGTTTTAGTTTAATTTTGCGCGAAGCTGCCAGTGAAATCTCTGATAATGAGAAGAAGGCACTCACCGCAATTAAAAAAAGAATCAGTAAAATACTGTTTAACATAATCTGTCCGTGTCGTACCGACAATCGCGCCGGCGATCGTAAGGAAGGCCATACATTTGTTTGAATTAAAAAATACTGTTTAAATTTAAGATAACGGCAGAAAGCCGCCATCGGGCCGAGTGAACAGCCCGAATAGTATAACCCGTCTTACTTTAAGTTGCAGCGGAGTTAGCTAGGTTCATTACTCCGGCCATGCTTGAAATCCCTCTGTGGGCTAGCATAAATGCTGTTCAAACCGCATTCCAAGCGATTTGTCATTCCCTTGCTGCCAACCTGCAACTCTACGCAATTTGGGGATAATCGCAGCGATAAGCGCGTGGGCAACCTTACAAATCAGGCGGCATACACACGCCAATACCACCAAGGTTACAATATCCATGTGGATTTTTGTGCAAATATTGCTGGTGGTCATCCTCGGCATAGTAAAACGGCAGTGCAACCGCCACTTCACTGGTAATCAACCGGCGATCACCAGCTTGCTCCATGGCTTGCTGGAACAAGGCTTTGCTCTCGTTAGCTTGCACTTGCTGCTCAGGTGTCAAAACGTAAATGGCTGAACGATATTGTGTTCCGACATCTCCGCCTTGACGCATTCCTTGGGCGGGATCGTGATTTTCCCAGAAAATCTGCAATAGTTGCTTATAGCTGATGATGGCCGGATCAAAGACAACACGAACCACTTCTGCATGGGCTGTGCGGCCACTACAAACTTCATGATAGGTTGGGTTTGGCGTGTAGCCACCGCAATAACCTGCGGCAGTACTGTAGACGCCAGGCAGTTGCCAGAACAGGCGCTCAACACCCCAGAAGCAGCCCATGGCGAAGATAGCGATCTCCATTCCGTCAGGGATATGTGTCATGGAATGCCCATTCACCACATGGAGAGTTGCGACTGGCATTGGTGTGATTCGCCCGGGTAAGGCATTCGCCGCATCAATGACGGCAGTTTTGTCAAAATTTTGCACCAAAATAGGCTCCAATATTTACAGTGAATTTGAAGTTTACAGTAAATTAATAACAAGATGTTTACAGTGAATAGGTATAGACAGTTGTATCTGATTGCGAGTTTGCACACAATAAGAGCCATTCTGCGTTAATGTATCGGCTTAAGGTGGAGTTTTAGGGATAACAGGCTTAAATCGGTCTTTAAGTGCGGAATGATTGCGTAAGTGATAAAAAGTCCGTCAGATCGTTTTTACAGGAAAATATACCCAATAGGTTTCAAGATGCGGTAAAGCGGCAAGGGAGAGCACCCTGATGAGCTTATAGGGTAAGTGATTCGGATGACAAATCTTCTGGGAGCAGATTTAAATGCTGCTTGCAGAGGTCAGGTCGAGTAATGAGAGTTGCCAATACACCTGCAATTTGGAAGATGGCAGGTATAAAATTAATTAGGAGTACGCGTGCCACGATACCCTATTTTGTGTTTTTTGTGCGTATTGCTCGCCACACCTCTTGCCTACGCTGCCAATGTGCGGTTGCAGGTCGAAGGTCTTAGCGGGGATTTAGAGAGAAACGTCAGGGCGCGTTTATCAACAATTGGTACGGATGAAGTGACGTCCGATGGCCGTTTCCGCTCAAGGGTGGATGACGCCATTCGTCAGGGGCTACGCGCGTTAGGTTATTACGACCCCACCATCACCTTTGATTTGCAGCCGCGCCCGGCACCTGCACGTTCCGTTTTAATTGCCAAAGTGATTCCTGGTGAACCGGTTTTGATTGCTGGTGTTGATATTGTGCTGCAAGGTGGGGCGAAAACTGATCCTGATTATCTATCACTGGTACGCCGCGATACCCCTAAAATTGGCTCAGTCCTCAATCATGGTGATTTTGATAATTTCAAAAGTTCACTGACGGGCTTAGCGTTACGCCGTGGTTATTTTGACGCCAATATGATCAAAAGCCAGTTGGGCGTTGCCGCTGAGTTGCGCAAAGCTTTTTGGGATATTGATTTTGACAGTGGCGAGCGCTACCGGTTTGGTAAAGTTGCCTTCCAAGGCTCGCAAATCCGTGAAGATTTTCTGCAAAATTTGGTGCCCTTTCATGAAGGTGAGTTTTATACCTCTGATGAACTGGCTGAATTGAACCGCCGTCTGGCTGCGACTAACTGGTTTAACTCGGTGGTGGTTTCACCGGATTTTCGCGACGCGAGAAAAACCAAAGTCCTGCCACTGGATGCGGTCGTCACTCCACGTACCGAAAATACGGTTGAATTGGGGGGCGGTTATGCGACCGATGTCGGTCCACGTCTGACGGCCAGTTGGCGTAAGCCGTGGATGAACTCCTACGGGCATAGTCTAACCACCAGTACTACACTTTCCGCGCCCGAACAGACGCTGGATTTCAGCTATCGAATCCCACTGTTAAAAAACCCGCTGGAACAGTATTACCTGCTACAGGGTGGGTTCAAACGCACCGATCTGAATGATACAAAATCTGACACCACCACCCTGAACGTTGCCCGTTTCTGGGATCTGTCCAGTGGTTGGAAACGCTCAGTTAACCTGCGTTGGAGTTTAGATCACTTTACTCAAGGTAGTGTCACCGATACCACCATGTTGCTGTATCCGGGGGTGAACATCAGCCGTACCCGTCAGCGCGGCGGCGCTATGCCGGTGTGGGGGGATAGTCAGAATTATTCTATTGATGTGTCTGATACCACATGGGGGTCAGATGTCGATTTCGCCATATTCCAGGCGCAAAACGTGTGGATTCGTACTTTGGGTGAGAAGAACCGTTTTGTCGTTCGGGGTAACTTAGGCTGGATTGAAACCAATGATTTCGACCGGGTACCGCCGTCACTGCGCTTCTTCGCCGGTGGGGATCGCAGTATTCGTGGCTATAAATTCCGTGATATTTCCCCACGCGATAGCGAAGGTAAATTAACCGGTGCCTCTAAACTGGCAACCGGTACGCTTGAGTATCAATATAACGTTACCGGAAGATGGTGGGGGGCTGTATTCGTCGATTCGGGTGAAGCGGTTAACGATATTCGCAAGAGCGATTTCAAAACTGGCGCCGGGGTTGGGGTCCGTTGGGCTTCTCCGGTCGGTCCGATCAAGCTAGACATCGCCAAACCTATTGGTGACAACGAAGCACGTGGCGTGCAATTTTATATCGGTTTGGGGCCTGAACTATGATGTTGGTAAAGGGAGGGAAGTGGATAAAGAGACTCAGTATCGCATTTCTGCTCATTATCCTGCTGCTGGTCGGGGCTTTGGCGGGTTTGTTAGGCACCACCAGTGGTCTACATTTTGTGATAAACAGTGCCGCACGTTGGGTTCCCGGGCTGGATATCGCCAGTGTCAGTGGGGGGTGGCGTGACCTCACCTTAAAAGGCATTCAATATCAAATGCCGGGTGTCACTGTTAAAGCAGGGCAGTTCCATCTTTCATTACAGCTCTCTTGTCTAAAACGCAGTGAGTTGTGCATTAATGCCCTGACGGCACAAGATATTGATGTGGTGGTGGATACCAACGCCATGCCGCCTGCGGCCCCTGCTCCTGCCAGTAGTGAACCGATGGGGGAACTTAGTACTCCGTACCCCATTACATTGCGTATGCTGTCGCTGAATAATGTCAAAGTCACTATTGATGACACCGCGATTTCACTGGATGAATTCCGCACTGGAGCACATTGGCAACAGCGCGCACTGGCACTAATGCCGACCAAAATCAGTGGGTTATTGATAGCTTTACCAAAAACGGTGCCAGCGATGGTGCCGGATGCGGCTAAACCTGCGGTTGAAACGGCTATCGCGGTAAAAGAAGCGGTTGAGCAACAGGCAGCCGCGCCATCAGAGCAGGAAGCTCCGCTAGGTGAAACGTTAAAAGCGCTGTTTGCTAAACCGTTACTGCCAGAATTGCCGGACTTCCGCTTGCCGCTGGATTTACAGATTAAAGAGATCTCAGGGCAACAACTCCGGCTTACAGGTGATACCGACGTACTTATCAGTAGTCTTTTGCTGCAAGCCAGCACGCAACAAAACCAAATAACATTGGATAAGCTGGAGATTAAATCGCCACAGGGTGGGCTGTCAGCACAGGGTGACGCCACGCTGGCCGATAAGTGGCCAGTGAGTATGGTCATCAATAGTGCGCTGAACATTGAGCCGTTGAAAGGCGAAAAAGTAAAATTAACTGTCGGTGGTGCGCTGCGCGAAAAACTCAACGTGGCACTCAATCTGTCAGGCCCGGTGAGCGCGCAACTGGATGCAGAAACTGCGCTGGCACAGGCTGGTTTGCCACTGGCGTTAACTCTACAAAGCAAGCAACTGCGTTGGCCGTTGAGTGGCGAACCGCAATATCAAATTGATAATCTTCAAATGCGCCTCAATGGGCAGGCGACAGATTACGCACTCTCGATCCGTTCTGATTTTAAAGGCACTGACCTGCCACCGGCAGTGTTCACTCTTGACGGTAAAGGGAGTGTTGAGCAATTCAATCTGACCCGTTTACGTCTGGCGGCATTGCAAGGTAACACTGACCTGACTGGCGTAGTGGATTGGAGTAAAGCAATCAGTTGGAACTCGGTATTAACCTTATCGGGTATTAACACCGCGAAGCAGTGGCCGGAGTGGCCAGCAAAACTGGACGGTAGAATTGTCACCCGTGGCAGTATCCACGGTGGTAGTTGGCAATTACAAGTACCGGAGCTGGTACTGGACGGGAATGTGAAACAAAACCGTGTGACGGCCCGTGGCTCCCTGACAGGGAATGCGGCAGGCCAGTGGCATATTCCGGGCATTAATCTGGCATTGGGCCGTAATAGGCTAGATGTGAGAGGTAACCTTAGTGACACCTGGCAGCTCGATGCCACTGTGGATGCGCCACAACTTGATGGTGCGTTACCGGGATTGGGAGGCGTGATGAAAGGGGCGCTGAAATTGCGCGGCAACCTTACAGCACCACAACTGTTAGTGGACCTCACCGCCAGCCGCCTGCAATGGCAGGAACTGACCATTAACCGGGTTAAGATTGATGGCGACGTTCGCTCCACGGATCAGATTCAGGGTCAATTGGCCGTTAGGGTTGAGCAACTCAAGCAAGCGGAGTTGGTTGTAAGTTTATTGACGCTAGATGCCCGGGGTAGCGAAAAACAGCATCAGGTGCGCCTGAATATACAAGGGGAACCCGTTTCCGGTCAGTTGGCGCTGGATGGGAGCTTCGATCGCCAACAACAACGTTGGCGCGGTTCGCTTAATAACACGCGTTTCGATACGCCGGTAGGTGAATGGCGTTTAAGCCGTGCGATGGCATTGGATTACCAAAATAGCCAACAGCGGGTCACCATCGGACCCCACTGTTGGCTTAACCCAAATGCAGAACTTTGTGTTCCTCGGGCCATTGAAGCTGGCCCTAGTGGGCAGGCGAGTGTGGTGCTTAATCGCTTTGATTTAGCGATGATAAAACCATTCCTTGGGCCGGATACCACCATGAGTGGCGTGTTCACTGGCCGGGCCGATGTCAGTTGGACGGCCGGTGGTAACCTGCCAGATGTACGGGTATCGCTCAGTGGCAATGGGGTTAAAGTGCAGCAAATGGTGCAAGGGAACCCGCTACCGATTGCTTTTGAAACGCTGAATCTCAATGGTGGCCTAACCAATGGGCAAGTGCGGGCTGATTGGTTGATTAAACTGGTGAATAACGGCCAGTTCTCCGGGCAGGTACAGGTTGCTGATCCACAAGGGCGGCGCAATTTGTCCGGTAATATTGCTATCAGTAATATTTCTTTGGCAATGATTAACCCGATACTGAGTGATGGTGAAAAAGCCGCTGGTACATTAAACGCCAATCTGCGTTTAGGGGGGAATGCGAAGAGCCCGCTAGTCTTTGGTCGTTTGGCGCTGGATAATGTCGATGTTGATGGTAGCTGGATGCCATTTGATATTACCGAAGGGCGTCTGGTGATGAACTTCGACGGTATGACCTCAACGTTGGAGGGGTTAATTCGGACTTCTCAAGGGCAGCTCAATCTCTCCGGTGATGCCGATTGGCGTGATATCAATGCCTGGCGTGCCCGAATCGCCGCAAAAGGCAATAAGTTACGGGTCACGGTTCCACCGATGGTGCGGATTGATGTTTCACCGGACATTGTTTTTGAAGCGACACCGCAGTTATTCACCCTCAATGGTTCGGTCGATATTCCATGGGCGCGGATAACGGTGCAGGAAGTGCCGGAAAATGCGGTGGGTGTCTCATCAGATGAGGTGATGCTCAATAACGATCTGAAACCTATCTCCCCACGGACGGCCAGTATTCCAATCAACAGTAATCTGGTGATTCGGGTAGGTAATGATGTGCGTCTGAATGCATTTGGTTTGAAAGCCCGTTTGCAAGGTAATTTGAAAATGATCCAGGATCAGCGCGGGTTGGGCTTGAACGGGCAAATTAATATTCCGTCGGGTAGCTTCCGTGCTTATGGTCAGGATTTAATCGTCAATAAAGGGATATTGCTGTTCTCCGGCCCGCCGGATCAGCCGCTACTCAATATTGAAGCGATACGAAATCCAGATGCTACGGCAGACGGTGTTACTGCTGGTGTGCGGGTTACCGGGATGGCTGATGCTCCACGGCTAGAAGTATTCTCGGATCCGGCTATGTCACAGCAGGAGGCGTTATCATACCTGTTGCGTGGTCAGGGGTTGAGTAATTCGGGGGCCGACAGTGGCATGATGACCTCAATGCTTATTGGCATGGGGGTTGCGCAGAGCGGTAAACTTGTGGGTAAAATCGGCGAGGCATTTGGTGTCAGTAACCTGGCACTGGATACGCAGGGAGTCGGTGATAGCTCACAAGTCGTGGTAAGTGGTTATGTCACTAAAGATCTGCAAGTAAAATACGGTGTGGGTATATTTGACTCGCTGGCGACGTTAACATTACGTTATCGATTGATGCCAAGGTTGTATCTGGAAGCGGTGTCTGGTATTGATCAGGCATTAGATGTGCTTTATCAGTTTGAGTTCTAACCATGCGAATTATTGTCTACGGTAGTTTACGGCGCAAGCAAGGTAATAGTCATTGGATGACGGACGCCCAGTGGTTGGGTGAACATGACCTTGCAGGCTTTGATATGTACAACTTAGGTCATTATCCGGCGGTTATCCCCGGAGACGGCACTGTGCATTGTGAGGTTTATCGGATTAACTCATCTATTATGAATGAGTTAGATGAACTTAAAAGTAATACTAAGGATTACCGGCGCGAGCTGATTCAGACGCCTTATGGTAGCGCGTGGATATACCTTTATCGCTTACCGCTCGAAGGTGTGCCACGTATCTACAGTGGCGATTGGCTAAAACGCCATGAAGAGAGCGACAAGCCGTAAAATTAAGCTGTTATTAGCAAAAAAAAACACCGCTCACAAGGCGGTGTTTTTACTTTTCGCGCTTAAAGCATCCTCAAGAGGCGCTTTTTGGCATGCGAAACGGGAAATTACTTCTTCGCACGTTCGAAAGAGGCTAGGATCTCGGCTTTAGCTGCGGCGGCATCTTCCCAGCCATCCACTTTCACCCACTTGCCTGTTTCCAAGTCTTTGTAATGTTCAAAGAAATGTTTGATCTGCGCTTTCAGCAGTTCTGGCAGATCATTTACATCTTTAACGTGGTCGTATTCTTTGGTCAGTTTGCTGTGTGGAACCGCAACCAGCTTGGCATCTTCGCCCGCTTCGTCAGTCATTTTTAACACGCCAACCGGACGGCAACGAATCACGGAACCTGGTTGCAACGGATACGGTGTTGGCACTAGCACATCAACCGGGTCGCCATCTAATGACAGGGTGTTGTTGATATAACCGTAGTTACATGGATAGAACATGGCAGTAGACATGAAGCGGTCTACAAACAGCGAGCCAGTCTCTTTATCGATTTCATATTTGATCGGATCCGCATTCGCAGGGATTTCGATCACTACATAGATATCTTCTGGCAGGTCTTTACCTGCGGGTACTTGGTTCAAGCTCATGTCGGTTTCCTTTTATCAAACCAGAAATGGAGTGCTGGCTATTATAGCCAACTCTTTTGTGAATTCCCGCCCTTTTCACTGTCAGATAGCGGTGAGATTGCCTGAGTGAGGGCCATTTCAGTGAGATAAAATCCCGTCATTCGCTAAATGTATCTATTTTGAGCTGTTTTTCCGGTGAGAGTTCAAGCTGACATCTGTATAGCCGATAACTTAATCAAACAATAAGACCGTCCGCTGTAATGCTAACGCTTTGTAATCTTAACCATTTGCACATAACCGGAAAAAAACCGATGTTAAAAAAGATTACCATTAAGAATGGGCTTATTGCCCAGCTAAGCTTTATGTCGTTGATTTTATTAGTTGTCAGTGTTATCGGGATTAATTCAATTCAGGAAAGTTCGCGCTCGTTGCAAATCATAAATCAAATCCAGGGGGAGGAACTGGGATCTCTATCTAATAGCTTTAATGCCACGTTAAGCGCCAGAACTGAAGCAGCTCTGGCGATCCATCAGTTAGAAATTGGTCTGATTGAGGAATCGTTACAAACGGCAAAACAGGCTGAAGGTTCACTGGCATTATCGCAAAAAGAGATGGCACGTTTTGTCAGTGCGGTATCTGACCGGGGAGACGGGCAGGGATTGGCGATAAATATCCAGAAAAGTTATAAAAATTATATTGATAAGGGCGTAATACCCATGCTGACCGCGATCAAGGCGGGGTATGCTGACGAGTATTACGCTGTATTGGAAAAGAGTATTACCGACATTAGTAAAGCCTTTAACAATGATGTCACTGCCTTTCGCAGCTATGCACTGGATGCTGGTCAATTGCAAATCGCCAATGCAAATAATGCCGCCAAAATTAAACTGACGATCATTGTAGCTGCTGGGGTGATCACGTTGATCTCTGCGGTACTGGCATGGTTTGCGCTCAAATACATTATTTTGCAGCCGTTGGTGCAATCAATTCATCAGTTGGAATATATAGCTGCTGGTGATTTAACTCACAGTATCAATAGTGAGGGCAACACTGAATTGGCCCGATTGGCAAAGGCGTTACAGACGATGCAGCAATCGCTGGTGGCGTCAGTGAGTAATGTACGGGATGTGGGTGGGCAGATTGGTATTGGCTCGCGGGAATTAGCTGCCGGTAACAGTCATTTGGCTGAACGTACAGAGGAGTCGGCGTCTTCTTTGGAACAGACTGCGGCCAGCATGGAGCAGTTGACCTCAACCGTAAAAATGAATGCTGAAAACTCGGATCAGGCTAATAGTTTGGCGATGAGTGTATCGGATATTGCCAATAAGGGCAGTGAGGCCGTGAGTCATGTGGTTGATAAGATGCAGGCAATTACCACCAGTTCGCGCCGTATCTCCGATATTATTGCCGTAATTGATGGTATTGCGTTTCAGACTAATATTCTGGCACTTAACGCTGCGGTTGAGGCCGCCAGAGCCGGTGAACAGGGGCGTGGTTTTGCTGTGGTCGCGGGTGAGGTACGTAATCTGGCACAACGCAGTGCGCAGTCGGCGAAAGAGATCAAAGATCTGATTGTTGAGTCGCAAAGTCGGGTGAAGGAGGGCGCAGACATGGCCGAATCGGCAGGGAAAACCATGCATGAGATCGCTGATGAAGTTAGCCGGGTAACGGCATTGATGCGTGAGATCTCAGCCGCAAGTTATGAACAAAGTAGCGGTATTGAGCAAGTGAATGTAGCTATTGCGCAAATGGATCAGGTTGCCCAGCAGAACGCCGCATTGGTTGAACAGGCCGCCGCGGCGACGCGATCATTAGAAGAGCAAGCCAATGCATTGTCAGCCAGTATGGCAGTGTTTAAATTGCACAATCATGAGTTGGCGGTTGGAGCATAAAAAAGCAGCGGCTTAGGGGCCGCTGCTCTCTTTTTTAACTGTATTTACCCAAATTACTTGGCTTCTTCATCCGGGAATTTGGCAATAAAACCTTCCGCATCTTCCACCATGGATTTGGTACCGACAAAGAAAGGTGCGCGCTGATGCAGTTTCTCTGGCACGATATCCAAAATGCGGTTCACCCCATCCGTCGCCTTACCACCGGCTTGTTCTGCCAAGAAGGCCATAGGGTTGCATTCGTACAGTAAACGCAGTTTCCCTTGTGGGTGGCTAGCGGTGCTTGGGTAAATATAAATACCGCCTTTCAATAAGTTACGATGGAAGTCGGCAACCAGTGAACCAATGTAGCGTGAGGTATACGGGCGCTGGGTGGCTTCATCTTGTTCCTGGCAGTACTTGATGTATTTCTTCACACCCAATGGGAATTTAATGTAGTTCCCTTCGTTGATGGAATACATGCAACCGGTTGCGGGATAACGCACTTTTTCGCCGGATAAACAGAAAACGCCCAGCGACGGATCATAAGTGAAAGTATGGACACCGTAACCTGTGGTATAGACCAGCATGGTTGAAGAACCGTAGACGACATAACCTGCGGCAACTTGTTTAGTGCCAGGTTGCAGGAAGTCAGCTTCGGTAATCGGAGTACCAAATGGGGTAATGCGGCGATAGATGGAGAAAATAGTACCGACGGATACATTCACATCGATATTTGAAGAACCATCCAGCGGATCCATCAGAACGACATATTTGGCATTTTCTGCCCGGCCACCATCAAAGATAACAATATCATCTTCTTCTTCGGAGGCGATACCGGCAACTTCGCCACGCGCTTTTAGGGCCGCTTTTAATTTTTCATTGGCAAACAAGTCCAGTTTCATCTGGTCTTCGCCCTGAATATTGGAAACACCGCTGGCACCTAAAATATCAACCAGACCTGCTTTGTTGATATCGCGATGAATAATCTTCGCGCCGAGTTTGATTGCTGAAAGTAATGCAGTTAATTCGCCGGTGGCGTGAGAGAAGTCTAGCTGTTTCTCAACGATGAATTCGCCTAACGTTTTCATGACTCAATCCCTGGATCTACGGTTAAATATCGATTTATTAACAAACAACACACCTGATGGCAGCAGTGTAGCCCAAAGGTGAGAATGATTCATAGGCAATTCCATTTCTTCTCTTTGATTCTGAGCGGTAGAATGGTTACAAACTCGAAGCTTATTAATACGGAAAATTTATGCGCATTCACATATTAGGTATCTGCGGCACTTTTATGGGCGGCCTGGCAATGCTGGCCCGCTCATTAGGTCATGAAGTGACAGGAGCGGATGCTAACGTGTATCCACCAATGAGCACGTTGCTGGAGAATCAAGGGATCGATTTAATTCAGGGATATGACCCAGCTCAACTGAGTCCCACCCCGGATTTAGTGATCATTGGTAATGCCATGAGCCGTGGTAACCCTTGTGTTGAAGCAGTATTAGAGCAAGGCATCCCTTATGTTTCCGGCCCACAATGGTTACATGACCATGTATTGCCAGAGCGCTGGGTATTAGCGGTGGCGGGTACACACGGAAAAACCACCACTGCGGGTATGGTGACCTGGATTCTGGAAGCCTGTGGTTATGAACCGGGATTCGTCATTGGCGGAGTGCCGGGTAATTTTGATGTATCAGCACGTTTAGGTAATAGCCCATTCTTTGTCATTGAAGCTGATGAATATGATTGCGCCTTCTTTGATAAGCGCTCTAAGTTTGTTCACTACAGCCCAAGAACGCTGGTTATGAATAACCTTGAGTTCGATCATGCGGATATTTTTGACGATCTGAAAGCTATCCAGAAGCAATTCCATCATCTGGTACGTTTAGTGCCAGGGAAAGGCAAAATCATCGTGCCGGATAATGATAATCACCTGAAGCAAGTGATGGCGATGGGCTGCTGGAGTGAGCAAGAGTTGGTCGGCGAAACTGGCAGTTGGTCGGCGCGCAAAGTATCAACCGATGCCAGTGTTTATGAAGTGTTTCTTGATAATAAATTAGTGGGTGAGGTCAGCTGGTCACTGGTGGGTGAACACAATATGCATAACGGTTTGATGGCGATCGCTGCCGCCCGTCATGTGGGGGTTTTACCCGCCGATGCTTGCAAGGCACTGGGTGATTTTATTAATGCTCGTCGCCGGCTGGAATTGCGGGGTGAAGCTCATGGTGTCACGGTTTATGATGATTTTGCTCACCATCCAACCGCTATTCTTGCCACTCTGGCGGCACTGCGCAGTAAAGTGGGTGGGACTGCGCGTATTTTGGCTGTTTTAGAGCCACGTTCTAACACCATGAAATTAGGGCTATGTAAAAATGAGTTAGCACCTTCATTAGGCCGTGCGGATGAAGTGTTCCTGTTCCAGCCGCAGCATATCCCTTGGCAGGTAGTGGAAGTGGCCGAAGCTTGTATTCAGCCTGCACATTGGAGTGCTGATATTGATGCGTTAGTCGATATGATCGTGAAAACAGCACAACCGGGTGATCACATTCTAGTGATGAGTAACGGTGGTTTTGGTGGGATTCATAACAAATTGCTGAGCGCTTTGGATAAAAAAGCGGAGCAAGAAGCTCTATCGCAGGATTAAGTCGGATAAAAAAAGCCCCCGCGATAGCGGGGGTAAAGGGTTCGTCGGATAGACGAGGGATTATTCGGATGTGGGCTGACTTCAGCCAATACCTTGTTGCAATCAATACTCTATTCAATAAGCTAAAAATTAGTATTTATCTTTATTTTCAGTCTATTGAATAAATCATCAAGATACGAAAGTATGCCCCTCTGAGCGGGGCATTTACTTTCACTGCTGGCGCTTAATCTTATTTGTAAATCTTAGCTGTGGCGTGCCAACCATTGTCTTGATGCATACCAATGATTTTGTATGCCGTAGCGCCTTCACTATCAGCTTTTTTCGCGATGGCCTGCTCAATATCAGAAGGAGCACCGGTAATCGCGCTCACACTGACTGCGCCTAAATCAGTCATTTTGCTTGCTTGGGCGGCATTGATTGATTCCGCAGCAGATGCGCCGAAAGCAACAACAGAAAGTAAACTCAGGGCTGCCAGAGTAGTTTTGATTTTCATGATTTTTCCTTAATCAGATTCAACAATCCAAAAGTACTTTTAATGATTCTGGTACTTTTAGTTTATTGTTTTTACTGTTTATTTAATTTTTTTCAATTTGGGCTTCACGCCATTTTTGATCTATCTATCGCGAATTACTGGTAAATCTTGGCAGTGGCATGCCAGTTATTTTCTTCTCGCACTTCGATCACTTTGTAAGCTTTAGCGCCCATAGCATCAGCTTTATCAGACAGCGCCTGACGAATATCGGATGGTGCGCCGTTAAGGCCACTGACGGTAATGGTGCCCATTGGTTGTAATTTTGCAGCCTGATTCTCATTGATAGAATCTGCTGCAAAAACACCAAATGACAGTACAGAGAGAATGCTGGCGGTTGCGATGGTAGTTTTAATATTCATGTTATTGCCTCTATTTATTCTTTATCACTTTGCATGAAGTGTGATTTACGTCACGAAAATGAGTATACATCTAGTAACTGAGAATATTAATAGCAAGCTAATAATATTTAAGGTCACTTTATCGTTAGTGACTACTTTTTAAGAACTAAAAGGAATAAAAAGTGATTAAAAAACAGCACGCTCAAGTAAAAACTTAATGTTTTCAATTGAATAAGCGTTTTTGACTAAAAGTGCGTTAGTCAGTGGTAGGTTTGACTGTAAGGGAGAGATAAGCAGAATTATTTTGTGGCTTAGACCGAAATCAGTAGTTATATGCCCTGGTTAAAGGCTATGAAGGTATGATTAATCGGATAACGGTGACAGGGATACAGTGCGGCGCAGAAGGCCGCATCTATATACATCAGACATAAAGATGTGGAATTAAAGCTCTTGTTCGAATAGCCCAAGAATGGCTTCATGCAGTTGTTTAACCGTAAAACCTCTGGCAGGCGTTGTGAAAATGGTATCGTCACCAGCAATACTGCCTAAGATCCCTTCAGCCTTACCTAATGAATCCAGCAGGCGGGCGATCAGCTGTGCCGCACCAGGGCTGGTATTAATCACAACGACTGAATCATTATAATCGACATCCAAGACCAGATTTTTTAGTGGGCTACTGGTTGTTGGCACCCCCAATTCTGCGGGTAAGCAGTAAACCATCTCCATTTTGGCATTACGCGTTCTAACCGCACCGAATTTGGTTAGCATACGTGAAACTTTGGATTGGTTGATATTTTCGAAGCCTTCTTCCTGCAAGGCCAAAACGATCTCACCTTGAGAACTGAATTTCTCTTCTTTCAATAACGCTTTAAACGCTTTGATAAGATCTTCTTGTTTTGCGGGATTACGCATTTTCTATGCCTTGATCAGTCAATAGTGAATAGGATTATTATGCATATAAATGAATTTTTATTCAACATGACTATGGAGTATTGGTGATAAAAGCACTGATATCAAGGTGTGGTGAAATTTTCATATCATCTTACTGTTACGATTATGCTAAATCAGTTTTTATCAACATTCGGCGTGAGTAACTAAAATGTTATTAAAATGATGTTGTTCTGATGTAACGGAAGGGTGTAATGTAACCGCCGATTAACCTGTCATGAATACTTCAGTAAATTTTAGAATAATGTGCGCTATATCATTAATGAATAAGCGATTTACTCTAAAATGCATACGTCTTATGCGCCTTTTTGATGCGTGATATCTCAATCTGACTGTTAATAGATTGTGTTTAAAATCACAATAAATTAAGGTGCCTAAATAGATGAATTCACGGCAAATTTAAATTAAATATAAAAAGGAGTATAGGATGAAAGTTGCAGTTCTCGGTGCCGCTGGTGGTATCGGCCAGGCCCTCGCTCTTCTACTCAAGACCCAGCTTCCTTCAGGTTCAGACCTCTCATTATATGATATCGCGCCAGTGACTCCCGGTGTTGCGGTTGATCTGAGCCATATCCCGACCGCTGTTAATATTAAAGGCTTCAGCGGCGAAGATGCTACCCCAGCCCTTAAAGGGGCCGATATTGTTCTGATTTCTGCGGGTGTTGCACGTAAACCGGGCATGGATCGTTCAGATCTGTTCAATGTTAATGCTGGCATCGTCCGTAATCTGGTTGAGCAAATCGCGCGTACTTGCCCGAAAGCATTAATCGGTATCATTACCAACCCAGTTAACACGACAGTAGCGATCGCCGCAGAAGTACTGAAAAAAGCCGGTGTTTACGACAAGAATAAATTATTTGGCATTACGACACTGGATACCATTCGCTCTAATACCTTTGTTGCTGAACTGAAAGGTAAGCAACCTCAAGATATCGAAGTGCCGGTTATCGGTGGCCACTCTGGTGTTACCATTTTGCCATTGTTGTCACAAATTCCAGGCATTAGCTTTACCGAGCAAGAAGTGGCTGACCTGACTAAACGTATCCAGAATGCGGGTACTGAAGTTGTTGAAGCAAAAGCCGGTGGCGGGTCAGCGACTCTATCGATGGGGCAGGCTGCGGCACGTTTTGGTCTTTCTCTGGTTCGTGCTCTGCAAGGCGAAAGCAATGTTGTTGAATGTTCTTACGTTGAAGGCGACGGTAAATATGCCCGTTTCTTTGCTCAGCCAATCCTGTTAGGTAAAGAGGGTGTTGCTGAACGTAAAGACATTGGCAAACTGAGTGCGTTTGAACAGCAAGCGCTAGAAAGCATGCTTGATGTATTGCACAAAGATATTGAGTTGGGCGAGCAGTTCGTCAATAACAAGTAGTAGCAGGGGCTTAAAGCTGCCCCTGAGATAATATTATCAACCGCCGAAGCTATGCATCGGCGGTTTTTTTATGCCCGAAGAATAGCCGGCCGTATCCTCACTTTTCGGTCAAGAAGAACCCCTGTTTTCGGATCAAAATAGCGTGTTGGCCAAATTTCGGAAGGATGAATCTCTAAACATTCGGCAATCAACCATTCCCCCTTTGGCCAAGGGCGAGTTAACGCATTGGCAAGAGTGGAGGAACTTAACCCTGCCTCACGAGAGAGGGCGGCTAAAGTTGTGCCTTTTTTACGTAGTGCGGCAATGATGTCTGCTGGGTGCCAATCAGATTTCCTTAAAATCATCTTTAATCCTTTTTTTTTCTAAGCAGCTGACGTGTTAGTGATATAAATAACAGTACATTGTTAATCGTACTGTGAACAGAAAGTGACCATTTAGAAAGATCATACCATTTATTTTCTAAAAGATTTTAAATGTTTTCTAAATATTCCTTTTTTGTGTCGCAACGCATATTAGGAAGCAACACCATGAAAAAAGAGTGGTTTGCCGCTAAGGAACTGGCAGGTCTTGAGGGATTACCCTCATCACCACAAGGCATTAACCTCATGGCGAAACGTGAGGGGTGGGAACAGCGCCGTCGTCGTGGCGTTCAAGGGAAGGCGGTGGAGTATCATGTTGAAAGTTTACCTTCCACCATACTGAATTCATTACATTTAAGAGAAGAGCCGGCACAGTATACGCCAGTACGGCAAGACCCATTAGCCCTATGGATAGAGGCTTACTATCGTTTTACGGAGGCTGAACGGGAGCAGGTTATTACCTTTATTTTTCGTGAAGGAGCTAAAAGCCTGATCGAGCAATTGAGAATCGATTAAGCCCGCCAGATGTGCACTTTGTGCCAGGAACTTGCTACAGCAGCTCATTGATAGAGAATGGATATGAAAAAACAATGGATTACCGCTGCTGAGCTTATTGGTATTGGCGGGTTGCCTAAAACGCCTGCAGGGGTTAATGGTCGAGCCAGAAAGGAAGGTTGGGAACGCAGACGTAAACTTGGGGTGCAGGGAAAGGCGGTAGAATACGCTATCGAGGGGCTACCATCTGATGTACTGAGTGTTTTACGCTTGAAAGAAACCCCCGCGGAATATGTTGTGCAGCGCAATGACCCATTGGCTATATGGATTGAAGCTTACAATCAACTCACTGATGCTGAGCGCTCGCGAGCTATTGCATTTTTGCTGCGGGAAGGGGTAGGAACACTGATGAAACGTTTGGATTAATAGCAAAAAAGATAAACCCGGGCGGCAAAGCGCGGGTTTCTTAATGGTTTCTCAAAAATCGCGTTGTACGGCAATGTGCGCTAAACCCTCAAGAGCCAGACGGTATTCACTTTCAGGGAGAATCTGTAACGCAGCAATAGCTTTGTCAGCCTCTTCCTCTGCACGCCGACGGGTATAGTCAAGTGAGCCACACTGCTGCATTGCAGCCAATACGGGTTCGAGTAAATGGCGGCCATTGCCTTGTTCAATTGCTTGCCGAATCATGGCTGCTTGTTCCACTGTGCCATTACGCATGGCATGCAGTAGGGGCAATGTAGGTTTACCTTCATTGAGGTCGTCACCGGTATTCTTACCCAAAGTGGTGCCATCAGAGCTGTAATCGAGCAGGTCATCAATGAGCTGGAATGCAGTACCCAGATAACGGCCATAATTCTGTAACGCTAACTCCTGCGTTTCAGTGGCATCCGCCAGCACGGCCGCAGACTGTGAGGCTGCCTCAAACAAGCGAGCCGTTTTGCTGTAAATAACCTGCATATAGTTTTCTTCAGTGATGTCTGGGTTATTACAGTTCATTAACTGTAAGACTTCACCTTCAGCAATAACGTTTGTGGCTTCTGACATCAAAGTAAGAACGCGCAGTGATTCGAGGCCGGTCATCATCTGGAATGAGCGCGTATAGATATAGTCGCCCACCAATACACTGGCGGCATTACCAAATGCCGCATTAGCCGTCGCTTTACCACGGCGCATATCAGATTCATCGACCACATCATCATGCAGCAAGGTCGCTGTGTGGATAAATTCAATCAATGCCGCGACAGTGATATGCTTACTGCCTTGGTAGTGCAACGCACGGGCCACCAAAACGGCGATCATAGGGCGAATTCGTTTCCCGCCACCACTGATAATGTAATGGCCCAATTGATTGATGAGAACAACATCAGAGTTCAACTGGTCGAGAATTGTTGTGTTTACTGCCGCCATATCCGGCGCGGTTAACTCGATAATCTTTTCTAGGTTCATTGTTATATTCAGCTGTTTTTCTCTTTAACTGCGATGAGATTACCGCCCACATTATTACATGACGTTCCCTGAGACTATGATTGTACTTGAAAAATCCATCAAATAAACATGATGTAAGAAACTGTGCTTTTTTTCTTCGCTTGGGCTGATTATATACTTGTCATTCACTACATTTTTGCGTAGAATTCGCGCCCTATTGTGAATATTTATAGTGCGCTCTGGACTACAAAAGTGGAGTGCACGGAAAGCGGAGTTTTATATGTACGCGGTTTTCCAAAGTGGTGGTAAACAACACCGAGTAAGCGAAGGTCAAACCATTCGCCTGGAAAAGCTGGACATCGCAACTGGTGAAACTGTTGAGTTTGACCAAGTTCTGATGATTGCTAACGGTGAAGAAATCAATATCGGCGCTCCTTTAGTCGATGGTGGCAAGATCAAGGCTGAAGTAATTGCTCACGGTCGTGGCGAGAAGATTAAGATTGTTAAATTCCGTCGTCGTAAGCATTACCGTAAGCAGCAAGGTCATCGTCAGTGGTTCACTGATGTTAAAATCACCGGTATCAGCGCTTAAGATTTAGGAGAGCGGATAAATGGCACATAAAAAGGCTGGTGGCTCGACTCGTAACGGTCGTGACTCCGAAAGTAAACGTCTTGGCGTAAAACGTTTTGGCGGCGAAGCAGTTCTGGCAGGCAGCATCATCGTTCGTCAACGTGGAACTAAGTTCCATGCAGGCACCAACGTAGGTTGCGGTAAAGACCATACTCTGTTTGCTTTGGCTGACGGTAAAGTCAAGTTCGAAGTTAAAGGCCCGAAAAACCGTAAATTTATCAGCATCGAAGCTGTATAAGTTTTTCGCGTCCTGTAAATAGATGTAAGCCCTGCAATTTCGTTGCGGGGCTTTTTACATTTCAGGGTTAACCCCCTTCGGTAAAAAATGGATACGAAGCAGCAGGCTGGTTTAGGTATTTTTTTGGCACTAACCACTGCCGTATTCTGGGGTGCCTTGCCGATCGCAATGAAGCAAGTGCTTGAGGTGATGGAGCCTTTTACCATTGTTTGGTATCGCTTCACGATGGCGGCTATCGGCTTGGGGATTATTCTGGCTTCGCGTCGTCAGCTACCCTCGCTTACACTTTTTCGCCAACGTCGCTGGCTGGTATTACTGATAGTTGCGACGTGTGGCCTGCTGGGGAATTTCATCTTCTTCAGTTCATCATTACAATATCTAAGTCCGACGGCATCCCAGGTTATCGGGCAATTATCACCAGTCGGTATGATGGTTGCCAGTGTGTTGATTTTAAAAGAGCGGATGCGCATTACCCAGGTTATTGGTGCGGGTATGCTGATTTGCGGCTTGTTGTTATTTTTTAATACCAGTCTGCATGAAATCTTTACCCGTTTGACTGATTATACGCTTGGCGTGGCATTGGGTGTCTGTGCAGCGGTTGTTTGGGTCAGCTATGGTGTCGCCCAGAAGGTGCTATTAAGGCGTATGGCATCGCAACAAATCCTATTATTGTTGTACACTTTATGTGCAATTGCATTATTCCCAATGGCGAAACCAGCCGTTATTTTTCAGCTAAATGGGTGGCAGTTTGCCTGTTTACTATTTTGTGGGGTTAATACCCTGGTGGGTTACGGTGCTTTGGCTGAGGCCATGGCGCGCTGGCAGGCAGCTCAGGTAAGCGCACTTGTCACATTGACGCCGTTGTTTACCTTGTTTTTTTCAATTCTATTGGCGCTGGCCTGGCCAGAAATGTTTGCTGCACCGTCCCTCAATCTTGTGGGATACGCAGGCGCATTCGTGGTAGTGGCCGGCGCAATGTTTTCCGCAATTGGACATCGTTGGTGGCCACGTCGGACAGAAATAAACCTGGTTGCTCCGCAAAAGCAGCGGCCCGGTGAATGATTTACGGAGAAAGTAAATGAAGTTTGTTGATGAAGCTACTATTTTGGTTGTAGCCGGTGACGGTGGTAACGGTTGTGTCAGCTTCCGCCGCGAAAAATATATCCCTAATGGTGGTCCTGACGGTGGTGATGGTGGTGATGGTGGCGATATTTACCTGCTGGCCGATGAAAACCTTAACACGCTGATTGATTACCGTTTTGTGAAGTCTTTCCGTGCTGAACGTGGGCAGAATGGCCAGAGCCGTGACTGTACCGGCAAACGTGGTAAAGATATCACCATTAAAGTCCCGGTTGGTACCCGCGTACTGGATCAGGGTACGGGTGAGATTGTGGGTGATATGACCCGCCATGGTCAGGTTCTGATGGTCGCGAAAGGGGGGTTCCATGGGTTAGGGAACACTCGATTCAAATCATCGGTAAACCGTGCGCCACGCCAGAAAACCATGGGTACTGAAGGCGAAACACGTGAATTGATGCTTGAGTTGTTGCTGCTGGCTGATGTGGGGATGTTAGGTTTGCCAAACGCGGGTAAATCCACCTTTATTCGTGCGGTTTCTGCGGCTAAACCAAAAGTAGCTGATTATCCATTTACGACATTGATCCCAAGTCTGGGTGTGGTACGAATGGATCATGAGCAGAGCTTTGTGGTTGCCGATATCCCCGGTTTGATCGAAGGCGCATCAGACGGTGCTGGTCTGGGTATTCGCTTCCTGAAGCATCTGGAACGTTGTCGTGTACTGTTGCACTTGGTTGATCTGGCTCCGATCGATGAATCAGATCCGATTGAGAATGCCAAAGTCATCGTTAATGAGTTACAGCAATACAGCGAAAATCTTGCAGAGAAGCCACGCTGGCTTGTTTTCAATAAGATTGACCTGATAGGTACAGAAGAAGCTGAGGTCCGCGCTAAGGCCATTGTAGAAGCGCTGGGATGGGAAGATAAGTACTACATGATTTCCGCAGCAAATCGCGACAATGTAAACGCGCTGTGCTGGGATGTCATGAAATTCCTTAACACCCAACCTAAAGCTATGGCCATTGCAGAAAGTGCGCCAGAAAAAGTTGAATTCATGTGGGATGATTATCACCGTGAACAACTGGCTGAAGTGGAAGCGGCAGCGGTAGAAGAAGATGACGACGATTGGGATGAGGAAGATGATGACGGCGTAGAGTTTATCTACGAACGTTAAATTTCCGGTTGTTGTGAGTCATAACGTTGTTATGAGTATAAATGAGGGCTGCCACTTCACCTGTGGCGGCCCTTTTATTTGAACACCTAATGGGCGACACTAGCTAAATGGAGGTAACGCCGTGCCATGGGTGACGGCAGGTATCCAGCATTGCGCCTGCAGTCCTGAACGGTCTGGGCGGTTCTCCAGTGTTAACCTGCCTTGGTGCAGTTGAACAATACGGATCACGATATTTAGCCCTAACCCACTGCCGCCATAGCGTTGATCCATACGACGAAACGCTTGAGTCAGTTCACCCGCCTGTTCTGGTTTTATTCCCGGCCCTTCATCCATCACTTGCAGAATGGCACCCAAGTTTTCAGTAACGAGTTTGACTGAAATCTGGCTACCAACCGGGCTATAACGATGGGCATTTTCAACCAGATTTCGCAACATCAGGCGCAGTAGCGTGGCGTCACCTTCTGTCTTGGCATAAGGCGGAAATTCCCACTGGATAGTTTGTTGCCGAAGATCACACATTTCCTGTAATTCATCTTGCAGTGGCTGCACCACATTTTCAGTCCAATCAAGAGATTGATATAGGCCACTAGCAAAATTTTGGCCTGCTCTGGAGAGTGTCAGTAACTGTTCAATAGTATGCATCAATAAGTCGATGCGACTAATCAATGAGTTACTTTCAGTGATCCCTTGTTGTTCCATCAACTCAAGGTGCAGACGAATCCCGGCCAGAGGTGTGCGTAACTCATGTGCGGCATCGGCAGTGAACAGGCGTTCTTGCGCAATAGTATTAGAGAGCCGGAATAACAACTGGTTAAGTGTCGATGTTACAGAGACGATTTCTTGCATATCGCTCTTAACAATCACTGGGGTGAGATTATCGGCTGAACGTTCAGCCAGCTTTTTTTGCAATTGATCCAGTGGACGAATAATCCAACTGATCGCCCAGAAAGAGAGCAAAAGGGTGATGGCCATCATGATGAGCGACGGCGCAAGCAGTGATGCAATGGCTTCCGCTATTTCCGTATCAACCCGCTCATTACGCGCTTGTGCGCTAAGGGTTTCATCAACCAGGAAGCTGATTTGCTCCTGACTTTCATGCCATAACCAAAAGGCACTGATCAACTGGGTAACCAATAATATTAACGCCAGCATTAAAATCAGACGGCGTCGCATACTGATCATGATTGTGCCTCCAGACGATAGCCAATACCCCTTACGGTACGAATACGATCTTTGCCTAATTTGCGGCGAAGATTATGGATATGCACTTCTAGCGTATTGGAGCCGAGATCATCATTCCAAGTATACAGATCCTGCTGTAATAACTCACGGTTAACGGTTTGACCGGCCCGCATAATTAAGCGCGAGAGGATCGCAAACTCCTTGGGCGTGACTTCCAGCGGCTGATCCTGCAAACAGACTTGCTGTGTTGATAAGTTAAGGCTCAGGTCATCTTGTTGCACCAAATTGTCACTTTGCCCCTGATAACGACGAATCAATGCGCGAACGCGTGCCAGTAACTCGGCTAACGCGAAAGGTTTGATAAGGTAATCGTCAGCACCGGCATCCAGCCCGTCAACCCGATCTTCCAGTGCATCACGGGCGGTGAGGATAAGTACCGGTAAGGTGACATGCTGGCGCCGCCATTGACGCAACAACACGGCACCATCTTGATCCGGTAGGCCGAGATCGAGGATTACCATGCTGTACTGACTGGTGTGTAATAAACTGTGTGCTTCGGCTGCGGTACCGGCACAGTCACAGGCATAGCCCTGATTGGTCAGGGCCATAGCTATCCCGCGTTGCAGCAGTTCATCATCTTCAACAATCAGTAGTTTCATAATTTTTAATTATTCTGATAGATGTCTTTATACAGGCGGCTTTCGAAGCGAACCAAAGGTGCCCGACGATTTTTTTGATCTTCAGGTGGTACGGCGTAACCCGACAAGAATTGGACAAATGCCATGCGTTGCCCACTGGCGGTAGTAATAAATCCGGCCAAATTGTATACGCCTTGTAGTGCACCGGTTTTGGCCGAAACTTTGCCATCAACACCCGCTTCATGCAGGCCACCACGATAACGTAATGTACCGTCATAGCCCGATAATGGCAGCATTGAGATAAAATTAAGTTCTTGATCATGTTGAGCTATATATTGCAAAGCTTGCATCATGGTTGCCGGTGAAATGAGATTATGACGTGACAAACCCGATCCATCCACGACAATACTGTTCCCCAGATCCACACCGGCCTTCTGGCGCAGAACCTGACGCACCGCATCGGCACCGGCGCGCCATGTGCCCGATACACCAAATCGCTGATGACCAATGGTCCTGAATACGGTATCGGCAATCATGTTGTCAGACTTTTTCAACATGATTTTCAGTAAGTCATGTAACGGTGCTGACTGCGCTTGCGCTAGCACGGTGCCAGCGGCATTGGGGGTCGTCTGCCGGCGTAGGCTGCCGTCAATCTGAATATCCGCTTTTTTCAGTTCATCTTTCAAGATGGCACCGGCATAGCTGGCACCATTTTGTACTGCAAAGGCCAGAGGCAGCGGTTCACTGCGTTGTGTCAGGCATCCGGTAAGCGTGAATCGGTTTAATTCGCCTGGAACGACATCTAACTCGCAATATTGCGCATCTGGTGAACCTTTAGCTAAAGTACGTACTTCACTGAACATTTGCACCGGATAATAGGATGCAACTCGGATAAATGCCATGTCACCCGGATTAGGTGCGCTGTATAGTGAGACTGAAAAACAGTTACGATCGACAATGGCCGCCGCAGGTGGGGCACTAAAACATTGTGTCATATCGTTCCACGGCCAACCGGGTGCTTTGTCGTGGCTGGCAAAAACCGACGTATCAATGATCAAATCACCTGCAACTTGTTTTACACCGGCTTTTCTTAGCGTAGCCACCATATTACGCAACTGCTGGCGTGTTAAAGTGGGGTCACCATCAAAACGTGCAACTAAATTGCCGCGCAACACACCGTCGGTGATCGGACCGTGACTTTCTAGTGTGGTATTGAAGCGAAAATCAGGTCCAAGCTGTAGCAAAGCGGCCAATGCGGTCAGGACTTTTTGCGTACTGGCGGGTAAGGCCATCTGCTGAGCGTGATAGTCTATTGCTGGGGTCGTAGCCCCGATTTTTTGTACTACTAACGCAAGATTTGCCCCATCAGGCAGATACTGTGTGTAATTTTCGACCTGAGCCGCATTGGCGTTAGATATGCTGATATTGATCGCAATAGCACAGGCCAATCCACTGACAATTCGTGAAAAATGCATAATTTCGGTATAACTGCTGAATAACGTGTTGCCATACTACGGTGCAACGAGGGCGAAAGTAAACGATGACCCTAAAGGAACTCTACGTTAAAATGCATATCAAAATGCAGAATTGATCCTGACTTGGGGTTTTGGCTCCGGGGTGATTTTTTTTGTTTATCGCCTGGAGGCGGGTAGGCTATCAAACTAGCCGCATTTTCATTCGAAAACGTTAGGATGACGGTTTTTTGAACAGGATAGATTTAGAGGTATTTAAAAGATGAAACAGATTCCGATGACGGTAAATGGCGCAGAGAAACTGCGTGAAGAGCTGGATTTTTTAAAAGGCGTTCGTCGCCCTAAAATTATTGCTGATATCGCCACTGCCCGCGAACACGGTGACTTGAAAGAAAATGCGGAATATCATGCAGCCCGCGAGCAACAAGGGTTCTGTGAAGGCCGGATTCAAGAAATAGAAGCAAAACTCTCTAATGCGCAGGTGATTGATATCACCAGAATGCCTAATAATGGCCGCGTTATTTTTGGTGCCACGGTTCGTGTATTAAATGTGGATAGCGAAGAAGAGCAGCAATACCGGATTGTGGGTGATGATGAAGCGGATTTTAAACAAAATCTTATTTCGGTTAACTCACCTATCGCTCGTGGCCTGATTGGTAAGGAAGTCGATGACGTCGTTGTTATTCGAACTCCAGGCGGCGAAGTAGAATATGAAATTCTTAGCGTGGATTATGTGTAATACTTGTCCATCTGAGCAGCTATTACGCGTTATTTCTCAAAAATGAAGTTGTAAAGAAAAGTAAAAGGCCGCTTGCGGCCTTTTATCAGAACAAAGTGCATGGCACCTTTTCTCTAAAACAAGCGTCATTAACGCGGTAAAATAATTTTCCGCTCTTTCGCTGGGCGATAGAGCACTAAAATATTACCGATGATTTGGACGTTAACGGCACCGGTCTCACGCACGATGGCATCAGCAATTAGGGCTTTGGTTTCACGCTCTTCAGCAGTGATCTTCACCTTAATAAGTTCATGATGTTCCAGCGTTTGTTCGATTTCAGCCAGCACCCCTTCGGTTAACCCGTTATTGCCCAGCATGACTACTGGCTTTAATGGATGGGCCAGGCTTTTCAGGTGCTGTTTTTGTTTGTTATTCAGATTCATCGTCTTTTTTGCTTAAGTTGGGATTGAAAACGGTTCATTCTACCGCCATCTCATGTGTATCACCAAATCGGTCTACGTCGATGGGGAGTTTACGCGAGCTAAGCAACAGATGCGCGGGCTCTTAATTAAGATAGTTGGAAAAAGAGATGTCTAATAAAAAGCGTTCGGCTAGCTCTAGTCGCTGGTTACAAGAACACTTTAGCGATAAATATGTAATTCAGGCACAGAAAAAGGGGCTACGCTCCCGCGCCTGGTTTAAACTTGATGAAATACAACAGAACGATAAACTTTTTAAACCCGGTATGACAGTAGTCGATTTAGGCGCTGCACCCGGCGGTTGGTCCCAATATGCAGTAACCCAAATAGGCGGTAAAGGGCGGGTCATCGCATGTGATCTTCTACCAATGGATCCTATCGTTGGTGTCGATTTCCTTCAGGGCGATTTTCGTGATGAACTCGTCCTGAAAGCTTTACTTGAGCGTGTTGGGGATAAAAAAGTTCAGGTGGTCATGTGTGATATGGCCCCGAATATGAGTGGTACTCCGGCAGTCGATATACCTAAATCAATGTATCTGGTTGAATTAGCTTTAGATATGTGTCGTGATGTACTTGCGCCAGGCGGAAGTTTCCTGGTGAAGGTGTTTCAGGGAGATGGCTTTGATGAATACCTACGGGAAATTCGCTCCCTGTTTACGAAAGTTAAGATTCGTAAGCCAGACGCTTCTCGTGCGCGATCGCGTGAAGTGTACATTGTAGCGACAGGGCGGAAACTGTAGTACCCTAACGCTGTTTGTTAACACAGTTGTAATATGAGGTTAATCCCTTGAGTGACATGGCGAAAAACCTAATTCTCTGGTTAGTTATTGCAGTCGTACTGATGTCTGTATTCCAGAGCTTTGGACCCAGCGAATCGAATGGCCGTAAAGTGGATTACTCTACTTTCATGTCCGACGTAACCCAAGAACAGGTTCGTGAAGCGCGTATTAATGGGCGTGAAATTAACGTCAGTAAGAAAGATAACAGCAAATATACGACTTTCATTCCGGTCAACGATCCAAAGCTGTTAGATACCTTATTGACTAAAAATGTGAAAGTTGTTGGTGAGCCACCGGAAGAGCCGAGCTTGCTGGCCTCTATCTTTATTTCCTGGTTCCCAATGTTGTTGTTGATTGGGGTCTGGATCTTCTTTATGCGTCAAATGCAAGGTGGCGGCGGCAAAGGGGCGATGTCCTTTGGCAAGAGCAAAGCCCGCATGCTGACAGAAGATCAAATAAAAACCTCTTTTGCTGATGTGGCCGGTTGCGACGAAGCAAAAGAAGAAGTCAGTGAATTGGTTGACTATCTGCGTGAGCCAAGCCGCTTCCAAAAACTGGGCGGTAAGATTCCGAAAGGCGTATTGATGGTTGGTCCTCCAGGGACAGGTAAAACCTTGCTGGCGAAAGCCATTGCAGGTGAAGCTAAAGTGCCATTCTTCACTATTTCTGGTTCTGACTTCGTAGAAATGTTCGTTGGTGTGGGTGCATCCCGTGTCCGTGACATGTTTGAGCAGGCTAAAAAAGCCGCACCTTGTATCATCTTTATCGATGAAATCGATGCGGTAGGCCGTCAACGTGGCGCTGGTTTGGGTGGTGGTCATGATGAACGTGAACAGACACTGAACCAAATGCTGGTTGAAATGGATGGCTTTGAAGGCAATGAAGGCATCATCGTCATCGCAGCAACTAACCGTCCAGACGTTCTTGACCCGGCGTTACTGCGTCCAGGTCGTTTTGACCGTCAGGTTGTGGTTGGCTTACCTGATGTCCGTGGTCGTGAACAGATTCTGAAAGTTCATATGCGCCGCGTGCCATTAGATACCGATATCGATGCTTCAGTTATCGCACGTGGTACACCAGGCTTCTCTGGTGCTGACCTGGCTAACCTGGTCAACGAAGCCGCGTTGTTTGCTGCTCGTGGTAACAAGCGTGTTGTTTCGATGGCTGAGTTTGAGAAAGCGAAAGATAAAATTATGATGGGTGCGGAACGTCGCTCCATGGTAATGACAGAAGCACAAAAAGAATCAACGGCTTATCATGAAGCAGGCCATGCGATCATCGGTCGTCTGGTACCTGAACATGACCCAGTACATAAAGTGACCATTATTCCACGTGGTCGTGCGTTGGGTGTAACATTCTTCCTGCCGGAAGGTGATGCTATCAGCGCTAGCCGTCAGAAACTGGAAAGCCAGATCTCTACCTTATACGGTGGTCGTCTTGCTGAAGAGATAATTTACGGGCCGGAAAAAGTCTCTACCGGTGCATCGAATGATATCAAAGTTGCCACGTCTATCGCGCGTAACATGGTGACGCAGTGGGGCTTCTCCGAAAAACTGGGGCCGTTGCTGTATGCTGAAGAAGAAGGCGAGGTATTCCTTGGCCGTTCTGTGGCAAAAGCCAAGCATATGTCTGATGAAACCGCGCGTATTATCGATCAGGAAGTTAAATTACTTGTCGAGCGTAACTATCAGCGTGCACGTACTTTGCTGATGGAAAATATGGATGTTCTGCATACCATGAAAGATGCTTTGATGAAGTATGAAACGATTGATGCACCGCAGATTGATGATTTGATGAATCGCAAAGAAGTTCGCCCGCCAGCGGGTTGGGATGATGCGACCAAGAATAAATCATCTGACAATGACAGCACACCAAAGGCACCAACGCCGGTTGATGAGCCAAATGTACCAACGCCAGGCAATTCAAATACCATGTCAGAACAGTTGGGCGATAAGTAAGTCAACTGTTGGCATCTAAAAGCGTTGTGATTAATATAAACCTCGGGCTTGCCCGGGGTTTTTCTTTTTCTGTCATATCCTGCTTACTTGGCGTTGCTGCGGTTCCCACTTGAATCACTGAACTTTGGTCTGTTCATCGGGGCTTGTTCGGTTTGCCTTGCTGCAACGCAATGACTTTGGGTATAAAATTAAAGTGAATTGCCACTTTTGAGGCGTAATTACATGCAGTTAACTGCCAGAGATCGTGTTCTGGATCTCTCTCTCCCACAAGTTATGGGTATCTTGAATGTCACCCCGGATTCGTTTTCGGATGGTGGACATCACAATAATATTGATAAAGCATTACAGCATGCCCAATTGATGTTATCAGCAGGTGCTACGCTGATTGATATTGGTGGCGAGTCCACCCGTCCTGGTGCTGCACAAGTGAGTGAGCAGGAGGAGCTTGATCGGGTAGTGCCAGTTGTCGAGGCATTAGCCAAGCGCTTTGATATTTGGTTATCTGTAGATACCTCTAAAGCGGCGGTTATCACTGAATCTGCTCAAGCTGGCGCCCATCTGATTAATGATATCCGCTCATTACAAGAGCCAGGTGCGCTTGACGCTGCGGCAAAAACCGGTCTGCCGGTGTGCCTGATGCATATGCAGGGGCAACCGCAAAGTATGCAGCAGTCACCGCATTACGATGATTTACTGGCTGATGTAAACCAGTTCTTTGAATACCATATCGCTCGCTGTGTTGCGGCCGGTATCGCAAAAAGTAAATTGTTACTCGACCCAGGCTTCGGTTTCGGTAAAGATTTGGCGCATAATTATCAGTTATTGGCGCGACTGGCTGAACTGCACCATTTTGGGTTGCCATTGTTAGTGGGAATGTCGCGAAAATCGATGGTGGGTCAGTTATTACATGTTCCGCCACAACAGCGGGTCATCGGGAGTGTCGCTTGTGCTGTCATTGCCGCTATGCAAGGCGCACAGATTGTCCGAGTGCATGATGTCAAAGAAACTGTCGAGGCGATGCGTATCGTCGAGGCAACACTTTCAGCGAAGGGATAAACAAAAATTATGAGTAACCGTAAATACTTTGGTACAGATGGCATTCGCGGCAAAGTGGGTGAGAGTCCGATTACGCCTGATTTTGTATTAAAGCTCGGCTGGGCTGCCGGTAAAGTTCTGGCTCGACATGGTTCTCGTAAAATTATCATCGGTAAAGATACGCGTATTTCCGGCTACATGCTGGAATCGGCGCTGGAAGCCGGCTTGGCTGCCGCTGGGCTATCGGCATCATTTACCGGCCCGATGCCGACCCCTGCTGTTGCTTATCTGACCCGAACTTTCCGCGCTGAAGCCGGTATTGTTATTTCAGCGTCCCATAACCCTTTCGAAGATAATGGCATTAAATTCTTCTCAATTGATGGCACCAAACTGCCTGATGATGTGGAGGAGGCCATTGAAGCAGAAATGGAAAAACCATTAACCTGCGTTGAATCTGCCGAATTGGGTAAAGCTAACCGTATCGTGGATGCGGCCGGGCGCTACATTGAGTTCTGTAAAGGCACATTCCCGAGCGAACTTAGCCTGAAAGAGTTAAAAATTGTGGTCGATTGCGCCAATGGTGCCACCTATCACATCGCCCCAAGTGTATTACGTGAACTCGGGGCAAATGTTATCACCATCGGCTGTGAACCTGATGGCATGAATATCAATGAAGAATGTGGTGCCACGGATGTTCGCTTGCTGCAAGCGCGTGTGCTGGCTGAAGAGGCACATGTTGGCCTGGCATTTGACGGTGATGGTGACCGCTTGATGATGGTTGATCATCTGGGCAACAAGGTTGATGGCGACCAGATTTTGTATATCATCGCGCGCGAAGGCTTGCGTCAGGGCCAACTGAAAGGCGGTGCGGTTGGTACGCTAATGAGTAATATGGGCCTAGAGCTTGCACTGAAACAGCTCGGCATTCCTTTTGTTCGTGCCAAAGTGGGCGACCGCTACGTGCTGGAAGCCATGCAAGAGAAAGGCTGGCGTATTGGTGCTGAAAACTCAGGCCACGTGATTTTGTTGGATAAAACTACCACCGGTGACGGCATTGTTGCTGGTCTGCAAGTGCTGACGGCGATGGTGCGTAACCATATGAGCCTACATGACCTGTGCAGTGGCATGAAATTGATGCCACAAATTCTGGTCAATGTGCGTTTCTCCGGTGATCATAACCCACTGGAATCAGATGAGGTTAACAAGGTTGCCTGTCAAGTCGAAAAAGAACTGGGCGAGCGTGGCCGCGTTCTGTTGCGTAAATCAGGTACCGAACCATTAATCCGCGTGATGGTTGAAGGTGATGCTGAAGAATCATTGATTGCTGAAATGGCAAACCGGATCGCAGATGCGGTGAAAGCGGCAGGTTAATGGTGTTTTTATGGGGGAGGGTGTGACTCTTTCCCCCATAAATTGCGCTGAAGTTGAATAACTTGACGTTTTTTTCTGCAAATGAACTCGTGTTGTGAAATTGCCCTTGCGTGTACTATGCGCTTTGGTTAGTATTCACACCCGCTTAAGTGGGTGAATAAGTCCCCGCTGATGGGTGAAAAGCATTTGGCATGCGGTGAATCCGCAAGGATACAGGTACAACTATGTACGAAGCTCTTCTGGTATTTTTCTTGCTGATTTCGATTGGGCTAGTTGCTCTGATCATGTTGCAGCAAGGTAAAGGCGCGGATATGGGAGCCTCATTCGGAGCAGGTGCGTCTGCAACTCTGTTCGGTTCGAATGGTTCCGGTAACTTTATGACTCGCATGACGGCTTTATTGGCGACGCTGTTCTTCGTCATTAGCTTGATTCTGGGCAATATGAGCACCAACCAGGGCCATACAGGCAGCGAGTGGGAAAACTTGGGTACGCCTGCAAAAACTGAGCAGACTACAGCTCCAGTAGCACCAGCTAAGCCAAGTAGCGATATCCCGCAGTAATGTTTTGCCAGCAGTAAGTAGTAACGATAGAAAAAAGTTTTAAAATGGTTGTGACGACTTAAATAGTAAAAACAACCAGTTGAATCAGTGCCGGGGTGGTGGAATTGGTAGACACGCTACCTTGAGGTGGTAGTGCCCGATTGGGCTTACGGGTTCAAGTCCCGTCCTCGGTACCAAATCAGTCAGATAACTTGCTTTTTTGTCGTTATCAACGTAATATTTGCCACGTTTTCGGACGCGGGGTGGAGCAGCCTGGTAGCTCGTCGGGCTCATAACCCGAAGGTCGTCGGTTCAAATCCGGCCCCCGCAACCACTTTCCTAAAGTGTTTTTTTTCAAATGTTGTATTCGGTAGACCTCAGATACTTTCGATTTCAATTTGAAAAAAATACTTGTCAGAAAGTTGTACCGAAGCCGCTTTGCGGCAAACAGGGTCCAGTTGCATAAAGCCCCGAATTTCGGGGTTTTTTGTTATTTGACAGCAGAATCACTGGGCTATTAGGCCCTTTTTTTATGTCTTGGGGGTGGGCTTGTCCACATTAGAACAAAAGTTAACAGAGATAATTTCAGCACCGGTTGAGGCCTTAGGCTATGAATTAGTCGGCATCGAGTTCATCCGGGGGCGCCAATCGACGCTACGAATCTATATTGATAGTGACGACGGAATCACTGTTGATGCTTGTGCTGATGTCAGCCACCAGGTCAGCGCTGTATTGGACGTAGAAGATCCAATTACGGTCGCTTACAACTTAGAAGTTTCCTCTCCGGGCCTTGATCGCCCTATGTTCACCGCTGAACACTATACTCGTTACCTCGGTGAAGAAGTCACTTTGGTTTTGCGTATGGCAATGCAGAACCGCCGTAAATGGCAGGGCATTATTAAAGCCGTTGATGGTGAAATGATCACGGTTACTGTGGATGGAAAAGATGAAGTGTTCGCGCTGAGCAACATCCAGAAAGCGAACCTGGTACCCCACTTTTAAAGTTTGGATGAGGCAACTAGGATGAACAAAGAGATTCTGGCTGTTGTAGAAGCAGTTTCCAATGAGAAATCCCTTCCGCGCGAGAAGATTTTTGAGGCGTTGGAAACCGCTCTAGCGACAGCGACCAAGAAAAAATACGAACAAGAAATTGAAGTTCGCGTCAGCATCGACCGTAAAACCGGTGATTTCGACACTTTCCGCCGTTGGGTCGCAGTTGACGAAGTTACCATGCCAACGCGTGAAATCACGTTGGATGCGGCTCAATATGAAGATCCAACCCTCCAGTTGGGTGATTATGTCGAAGACCAGATTGAATCTGTTACTTTTGACCGTATCACAACCCAAACAGCTAAACAGGTCATCGTACAGAAAGTACGTGAAGCCGAACGTGCTATGGTGGTTGATCAGTTCCGTCAGTATCTGGGCGAAATTGTTACCGGTGTGGTGAAAAAAGTTAACCGTGACAGTATTGCACTGGATCTGGGTAACAATGCTGAAGCCGTTATTGGCCGTGAAGACATGCTACCGCGTGAAAACTTCCGTCCAGGCGACCGTATCCGTGGTGTTCTGTATGACGTGCGTCCAGAAGCTCGCGGTGCTCAGTTATTTGTCAGCCGTTCACGTCCTGAAATGCTGATCGAACTGTTCCGTATTGAAGTGCCAGAAATTGGCGAAGAATTGATCGAAATTAAAGCTGCCGCCCGTGATCCTGGTTCGCGTGCTAAAATTGCGGTCAAAACCAACGACAAACGTATCGATCCAGTCGGTGCTTGTGTCGGTATGCGTGGTGCCCGAGTTCAGGCTGTTTCCAGCGAGCTTGGCGGCGAGCGCATTGATATTGTATTGTGGGATGATAATCCAGCCCAGTTTGTTATTAATGCCATGGCGCCAGCTGATGTTGCGTCTATTGTGGTTGATGAAGACAGACACACGATGGATGTTGCCGTTGAAGCCAGCAACTTGGCCCAGGCAATTGGCCGTAACGGCCAGAACGTACGTTTAGCAGCACAACTGAGTGGCTGGGAACTGAACGTAATGACGGCGGACGATCTTCAGGCGAAGCATCAGGCCGAAGCTCATGCCGCTATTGATACCTTCACCAAATATCTTGATATCGATGAGGACTTTGCCACCATATTGGTAGAGGAAGGTTTCTCTTCTCTGGAAGAATTGGCTTACGTGCCAATGAAAGAACTTCTGGAAATCGATGGTCTTGACGAAGATACGGTTGAAGCGCTGCGTGATCGCGCCAAAGCTGCATTGACCACGCTGGCCCTGGCACAAGAAGAAAGTCTTGGCGACCAAAAACCCGCTGATGATCTGCTGAACCTGGCGGGTCTGGAACGTAGCATGGCATTCAAATTGGCTGCGCGCGGTGTGTGTACGCTGGAAGATCTTGCCGAGCAGGGTATCGACGATCTGGCAGATATTGAAGGGCTTAGCGATGAGCAAGCCGGCGAGCTGATTATGGCTGCACGTAATATCTGTTGGTTTGGCGATAACGCGTAATAAACTGTAGCAGGAAGGAACAGCATGACAGATGTAACCGTAAAATCGCTGGCAGCTGAGATTCAGACCCCAGTTGATCGCCTGGTACAGCAATTTGCTGATGCAGGGATCAAGAAGTCTGAAGTAGACTCAGTTACCCAGCAAGAAAAAGAAACATTGCTGGCGCACTTAAACCGTGAACACGGCAGTGCGCCTAATAAACTCACGTTGCAACGCAAAACGCGTAGCACCTTGAATATTCCGAGCACCGGCGGAAAAAGTAAATCGGTGCAAATCGAGGTCCGCAAGAAACGCACTTATGTAAATACGCCGGAAGCTGAACAAGCGAAAGCGGAAGAGCAGGCACAGCGTGAAGCGGAAGAGCAGGCACAACGTGAAGCGGAAGCAGCAGCGCAGAAAATCGCTGAAGAAAAAGCTAAACGTGCGGCCGAAGAACAAGCCAAACGTGAGGCCGCTGAAAAAGCTAAACGCCAAGCAGCGGAAAAAGAAAAAGTGACGAATCAACAAACCGACGAAAAAATCAAGCCAGCTCAGACCGATAAAGCACGCCGTGAAGCTGAAGCTGCCGAGCTGAAACGCTCAGTAGAAGAAGAAACACGCCGTAAGGTCGAGGAAGATGCTAAACGCGTTGCTGAGGAAGCCCGTAAAATGGCAGCCGAAAACGAAGGTAAATGGCCAGAACCTGTGGCTGAGCAGACTGAGTCTGCTGACTACCATGTAACCACCTCACAACATGCGCGCGCCGCGGAAGACGAAAACGACGCCAAAGTTGAAGGTGATCGCCGTAGCCGCACTCGTGGTGGTAAAGCAACTAAGCAGAAAAAAGGCAATAAACTCTCCGAGTCTAAAGCTGATCGTGAAGAAGCACGTGCTGTTGGCCGTAAAGGCAAACGTAAACCAAGCACACTGCAACAGAGCTTCAACAAGCCTGTTGTTGCGGTTAACCGCGATGTTGTGATTGGTGAGACTGTAACAGTTGCTGAACTGGCAAACAAAATGGCTGTTAAAGGCTCTCAGGTCATCAAAGCAATGATGAAACTGGGTGCTATGGCAACCATTAACCAGGTTATCGATCAAGAAACAGCACAGATGGTTGCTGAAGAGATGGGCCACAAAGTGATTCTGCGTCGTGAAAACGAACTGGAAGAAGCTTTGATGAGCGACCGTGATACTGGCGCTGAAGCCGCAGCCGAGCATCGCGCTCCGGTTGTGACCATCATGGGCCACGTTGACCACGGTAAAACCTCTCTGCTGGATTACATCCGCTCCACGAAAGTGGCGTCAGGTGAGGCCGGTGGTATTACACAGCACATCGGTGCTTATCACGTTGAAACTGAAAACGGCATGATCACCTTCCTGGATACCCCAGGACACGCCGCGTTTACTTCAATGCGTGCCCGTGGTGCTCAGGCGACTGATATCGTGGTGTTGGTTGTTGCAGCCGACGATGGCGTGATGCCACAGACTATCGAAGCTATTCAGCATGCCAAAGCGGCGAAAGTGCCGGTTGTGGTTGCAGTGAACAAAATCGATAAGCCAGAAGCTGATCCAGACCGCGTTAAAACCGAGCTGTCTCAGTACGGTGTCCAGCCAGAAGAGTGGGGCGGTGACTCTCAGTTCATCAACGTATCTGCGAAAGCTGGTATCGGTATTGATGAATTGTTGAACGCAATCCTGCTGCAAGCTGAAGTTCTGGAACTGAAAGCAGTTCGTACTGGCATGGCAAACGGTGTGGTTATCGAATCCTTCTTGGATAAAGGCCGTGGCCCTGTTGCTACCGTGCTGGTTCAGAAAGGTACCTTGAACAAAGGTGATATCGTACTGTGTGGCTTTGAGTATGGCCGTGTACGTGCGATGCGTGACGAGTTGGGCCGTGATATCACGTCTGCTGGTCCGTCTATTCCGGTGGAAATCCTGGGTCTGTCCAGTGTTCCTGCTGCCGGTGATGAAGTGACCGTGGTTCGTGACGAGAAGAAAGCTCGTGAAGTTGCACTGTACCGTCAGGGCAAATTCCGCGAAGTCAAACTGGCTCGTCAGCAGAAATCTAAGCTGGAAAACATGTTTGCTAACATGACCGAAGGCGAAGTTTCTGAACTGAACATCGTAATCAAGTCTGACGTACAGGGTTCTTGTGAAGCTATCTGTGATTCACTGGAAAATCTGTCTACCGATGAAGTGAAAGTGCGCATTGTTGGCTCAGGCGTTGGTGGTATCACCGAAACTGACGCAACACTGGCCGCAGCTTCTGGCGCAATCATCCTTGGCTTTAACGTTCGTGCTGATGCTTCAGCCCGTCGTGTGGTTGAAACTGAAGGTCTGGATCTGCGTTACTACTCAGTAATTTATAGCTTGATCGACGAAGTCAAACAGGCGATGAGTGGTATGTTGGCACCTGAGTACAAACAACAAATCATTGGTCTGGCTGAAGTTCGTGATGTGTTTAAATCACCGAAATTTGGCGCCATTGCAGGTTGTATGGTTACTGAGGGTGTGATTAAGCGTAACAATCCAATCCGTGTTCTGCGTGACAACGTGGTTATCTATGAAGGCGAGCTGGAATCTCTGCGCCGCTTCAAAGATGACGTTAACGAAGTTCGTAATGGTATGGAGTGTGGTATCGGCGTTAAGAACTATAACGACGTCCGTACTGGTGATGTGATCGAAGTCTTCGAAATTATCGAAATCAAACGTACTATCGATTAATCGCCTCAGATCTGCTTATATCCATTTGGGGGGCCTTGGCCCCCCAATTTGTCTGGAGAATCCAAATGGCAAAAGAATTCAGCCGTTCTCAACGTGTTTCGCAGGAAATGCAAAAAGAGATCGCACTCATCTTACAACGCGAAATCAAAGACCCACGTGTTGGCATGGCTACCGTATCCGGTATCGAGCTGTCCCGTGATTTGGCTTACGCTAAAGTCTTTGTGACCTTCCTGAATGTGTTAACCGATAACGCAGACCCGGATACAGTTAAAAATGGCATTAAAGCACTGCAAGATGCCTCTGGTTATATCCGCACTCTGCTGGGTAAAGCGATGCGCTTGCGTATCGTACCGGAACTGACCTTCGCTTATGATAACTCATTGATTGAAGGCATGCGGATGTCTAACCTGGTGACTAACGTCATCAAAAATGATGTAGAACGTCAGGTTAATCCAGGTAACGACGAGGAGAAGTAATGGGGCGTCCACGTCGTCGCGGCCGTGACATTAACGGCGTTCTGTTATTGGATAAGCCGCTGGGCCTCTCCTCTAATGATGTTTTGCAGAAAGTAAAACGTCTCTTTAGCGCTAACCGCGCAGGCCATACCGGTGCACTCGATCCACTGGCGACCGGTATGTTGCCTATCTGTCTTGGTGAAGCGACCAAATTCTCTCAATTCTTGCTCGATTCTGATAAGCGCTACCTGGTGGTTGCCCGTTTGGGCCAGCGCACAGATACTTCGGATGCCGAAGGTGCGTTAATCAGTGAGCGTGAAGTTAACGTCACTCAGGCGCAGATGGATGCTGCTCTGGATAGTTTCCGCGGCGATAGCCAGCAGATACCTTCCATGTATTCGGCACTGAAGCATCAAGGTAAACCGTTGTATGAATATGCCCGGCAGGGGATTGAAGTAGAGCGCGACGCCCGTAGCATTACCGTGTATGAATTGCTATTTATCCGCTGGGAAGGCAATGACCTTGAGCTGGAAATTCATTGCTCAAAAGGCACCTACATTCGCACTATTGTTGATGATTTGGGTGAATTATTAGGCTGTGGGGCACATGTTAGCTATCTGCGTCGTTTGCAAGTGGCCGCTTACCCAAGTGATCGCATGGTGACTTTAGAGCAGTTGACTGCCATAGTTGAAGCGGCACAGGCAGAAGAGCGCTCACCAAATCCAGAGCTGGATTTACTGTTGCTACCGATGGACAGTGCAGTATTAAACTTCCCTGAAGTCAATCTGTTACCTGCTGTTGCAGCCTATGTAAAGCAAGGACAACCGGTGCATGTTGCTGGCGCGCCAAGCGAAGGTATGGTCCGTATCACTGAAGGCGAAGAGCGTAATTTCATTGGTATCGGCACTATCGCAGAGGATGGCCGTGTTGCACCCAAACGCCTGGTAGTAGAGGCGCAGGAAAATGCACTGTAGGCCATACCTTATATAATTCGAGTTGCAGGAAGGCGGCTACCTTGCGATTCCGCAGTGCAAAGAGTAGAATAGTGCGGCTTACATATTGGGTTGCTGAATTAGAGATCGGCGCCTGTTTTAATTTATCTATATATTTGGAGTTGTATCATGTCTCTAAGTGTTGAAGCGAAAGCTAAAATTGTTGCTGACTTCGGTCGCGGTACCAATGACACCGGTTCAAGCGAAGTTCAGGTTGCTCTGTTGACTGCTCAAATTAACCATTTGCAAGGTCACTTCTCCGAGCACAAAAAAGATCACCACAGCCGTCGTGGTCTGCTGCGTATGGTATCCACGCGTCGTAAGCTGCTGGACTACCTGAAGCGTGAAGATGTAGCACGTTATGCTTCCCTGATCGAGCGTCTGGGTCTGCGTCGCTAAGTCTGCGAGTTTCGGGAGAAAGGGGCCAAATTGGCCCCTTTTTTCTAAGAAGCAATGATAGAATACGTTAGTATATTGTTGTTCATTACCCAAAGTAATTGAAGTTGTAAGTAAGCAGCAAACGGATCCGCCCGCAGAGTTGGCTCAGGTCAGTGATTCGGGTGAGTGAGAAAGGTTAACACTGCTGTAGCGTCAAGTATGAAGCGTAAATTTCAAACATAGGATCTTCCGGTGCAGAGGTTCGCGCGGCTAATGAGAGACTTTAACTCAATGAGAGTTAAGGATTGTCATTAGTCGCGAGGATGCAGTGTGAAGGTATTAGTAACAGGTGGATGAGGTCGTCAATACGATCCGGCACCGCATAGTATAAGGATACTATTTTGCTGACTCCGATTATTCGTAAATTCCAGTACGGTCAACATACCGTTACCATTGAAACCGGTATGATGGCTCGCCAGGCAACGGCTGCTGTAATGGTAAGCATGGACGACACCGCAGTATTTGTGACTGTTGTTGGCCAAAAGAAAGCCAAGCCAGGTCAGAGCTTCTTCCCTCTGACTGTTAACTATCAGGAGCGTACTTACGCTGCTGGCCGTATCCCAGGTAGCTTCTTCCGTCGTGAAGGCCGCCCAAGTGAAGGCGAAACACTGACTTCACGTCTGATTGACCGTCCGATCCGCCCACTGTTCCCAGACAGCTTCTTGAACGAAGTGCAGGTGATTGCGACCGTTGTTTCTGTTAACCCACAAGTTAACCCAGACATCGTGGCACTGATTGGTGCCTCAGCGGTGCTGAGCCTGTCAGGTATTCCATTTAACGGCCCAATTGGTGCTGCTCGTGTTGGTTACATCAACGACCAGTATGTGCTGAACCCAACGACCGATGAGCTGAAAGAGAGCCGCTTGGATCTGGTTGTTGCCGGTACTGCTGACGCAGTATTGATGGTTGAATCAGAAGCACAGATTCTGTCTGAAGATCAAATGTTAGGCGCGGTCATCTTCGGCCACGAACAACAACAAGTTGTGATTGAGAATATCAACGCTCTGGTTGCTGAAGTTGGCAAACCTAAGTGGGATTGGCATGCAGAGCCAGTTAACGAAGCGCTGCACGCGCGTGTTGCTGAGCTGGCAGAAGCTCGTCTGGGTGATGCTTATCGTATCACTGAGAAACAAGAGCGCTATACTCAGGTTGATGCTATTAAAGCTGACGTCACTGAAGCGCTGTTGGCACAAGATGAATCTTTAGATGCTAGCGAGATTCATGACATTCTGGGCGATGTTGAGAAAAACGTCGTTCGTAGCCGCGTATTGCGTGGCGAGCCACGTATCGATGGCCGCGAAAAAGACATGATCCGTGGTCTGGATGTGCGTACTGGCGTATTGCCACGTACCCATGGTTCTGCGTTGTTCACCCGTGGTGAAACTCAGGCGCTGGTTACTGCAACACTGGGTACTGCCCGTGATGCGCAAAATATTGATGAGCTGATGGGTGAGCGTACTGACTCATTCCTGCTACACTATAATTTCCCTCCATATTGTGTTGGTGAAACAGGTATGGTTGGTTCACCTAAGCGTCGTGAGATTGGCCATGGCCGTCTGGCGAAACGTGGTGTACTGGCAGTAATGCCAAGCCCGAGCGAGTTCCCTTACACTGTTCGTGTGGTTTCTGAAATCACCGAGTCTAACGGTTCTTCCTCAATGGCTTCTGTTTGTGGTGCTTCTTTGGCCCTGATGGATGCAGGTGTGCCAATTAAAGCCGCTGTTGCGGGTATCGCGATGGGTCTGGTTAAAGAAGGCGAAAACTTTGTTGTTCTGTCTGATATTCTGGGTGACGAAGATCACTTGGGCGACATGGACTTTAAAGTGGCCGGTAGCCGTGACGGTATTACTGCACTGCAAATGGACATTAAAATTGAAGGTATCACCCGCGAAATCATGCAGGTGGCTCTGAACCAGGCCAAGGGTGCGCGTCTGCACATTCTGGGTGTTATGGAACAGGCTATCAGCACACCTCGTGGTGATATCTCTGAGTTTGCTCCACGTATCTACACCATGAAAATCAATCCTGAGAAAATCAAGGATGTGATCGGTAAAGGTGGTTCTGTGATTCGTGCGCTGACTGATGAAACTGGCACCACCATTGAAATCGAAGATGATGGCACCATTAAGATTGCAGCAACCGACGGCGATAAAGCGAAACACGCTATCCGCCGTATCGAAGAAATCACTGCTGAAATCGAAGTGGGCCGTATCTATGCGGGTAAAGTAACTCGTATCGTTGATTTCGGTGCATTTGTGGCAATCGGCGGCGGTAAAGAAGGTTTAGTTCATATTTCTCAAATCGCTGACAAGCGTGTAGAGAAAGTGACTGACTATCTGCAAATGGGCCAAGAAGTGCCAGTTAAAGTAATGGAAGTTGATCGCCAGGGCCGTATCCGCCTGAGCATCAAAGAAGCCACTACTCCTGACGCAGAAGCTCCGGCACCAGAAGCAGCAGAGTAATAAAGTATTCCATAGCCCCTTACCTCTGGTGAGGGGCTGTGTTATCTCGAGGGCAGGATGCTCTTGTGTTAAACAAATGGATGAAAGGATATTTATCCAATGTTTGTCTTCGGGAGTAGGAAATGAAGCCTTTCTTGCGCTGGTGTTACGTTGCGACAGCACTCATGCTGGCAGGATGCAGCAACCATGATTGGCGTAAAGACGAGGTGTTGGCTATCCCGTTGCAACCTACGTTGCAGCAGGAAGTGATTCTGGCTCGCATGGAACAAATCCTTGCAAGTCGGGCACTTACGGATGATGAGCGCGCGCAGCTTTTATATGAGCGCGGAGTGCTGTATGATAGCCTCGGGCTACGGGCACTAGCGCGAAATGATTTTTCGCAAGCGTTAGCTATTCGTCCTGATATGCCAGAAGTTTTTAACTATCTGGGCATTTATTTAACGCAGGCAGGCAATTTTGATGCTGCCTATGAAGCGTTTGATTCTGTACTAGAGCTTGATCCAACTTACAATTACGCGCGTTTAAACCGGGGTATCGCTCTGTATTATGGCGGTCGACTCCCGTTGGCGCAGGATGATCTGCAGGCGTTTTATCAAGACGATCCAAATGATCCCTTCCGTTCGTTATGGCTGTATCTGGTGGAAAGAGAAATCGATCCCAAGGCGGCTGCAGTAGCGTTACAACAGCGCTATGAAAAATCGGACAGAGGGCAATGGGGATGGAATATTGTCGAATTCTACTTGGGCACGATCAGCGAAAAAACGCTGATGGAAAGGCTCAAGTCAGATGCAATGGATAACACTTCGCTCGCTGAGCATCTCAGTGAAACTGACTTCTATTTAGGTAAACATTACCTAAGTCTGGGGGACAAGGACACCGCTTCGGCGCTGTTCAAACTGACGGTAGCTAACAACGTTCATAATTTTGTTGAGCACCGCTATGCATTGTTGGAATTGGCGCTTTTGGGCCAAGAACAAGACGACCTATCGGAATCGGACCAGCAATAGCTGACGAACAACTATTAGCCTGACTATCTTGGTTTTTACCAATGTTAATCACCCTAACAGGTGATGGCCTTTTTGTTCGTTTTATAATCTAATTTGAGCCGGTTCACACTTTTCAATGAAAATGACTGAAAATTTTCTCGACGAGTTATGTAGACTGGCTGCCATTATTAATGAGGCACGTGTACATGACTACTGAGCTTGAAACCTCTTTTGCTGATCTGGGGCTATCTGCTCCTATTCTTTCCGCTCTGACTGATCTTGGTTATGAAAAACCATCTCCTATCCAGTTGGAATGTATCCCACACCTGTTAAACGGCCGTGATGTTCTCGGCATGGCGCAAACAGGCAGTGGTAAAACAGCCGCGTTTGGTTTGCCGCTGTTACACAATATTAAAGCTGAGCTGAAAGCTCCACAGGTTCTGGTGCTGGCACCAACCCGTGAGTTGGCTATTCAGGTCGCACAGGCATTGTCTGATTTCTCTAAACACATTAATGGCGTCAACGTTGTAGCCCTTTACGGCGGCCAGCGTTATGACGTTCAATTACGCGCTTTGCGCCAGGGGCCACAAATTGTTGTTGGTACCCCAGGTCGTCTGTTAGACCACCTGAAACGCGGTACTCTTAACCTGTCCAACCTGAGCGGTTTAGTGTTGGATGAAGCAGATGAAATGCTGCGTATGGGCTTTATCGAAGACGTCGAAAACATTCTGGCGCAGATGCCGGCTGAGCATCAGACCGCACTGTTCTCTGCGACTATGCCAGATGCGATCCGTCGTATTACCCGTAAATTTATGAAAGATCCACAGGAAGTCCGCATCCAGTCTAGCGTGACTACCCGCCCTGACATCAGCCAGAGCTTCTGGAGAGTGGGTGGCGGCTATCGCAAAAACGAAGCACTGGTACGTTTCCTGGAATCTGAAGATTTCGATGCAGCTATTATCTTCGTGCGTACCAAAAATGGCACACTGGAAGTGGCTGAAGCCTTGGAAAGTAGCGGTTATAACTGCGCTGCCTTGAACGGTGACATGAACCAGTCTTTACGTGAGCAGACACTGAACCGCCTGAAAGATGGCCGTCTGGATATTCTGATTGCAACTGACGTTGCGGCACGTGGTTTGGATGTTGACCGTATCAGCCTGGTCGTAAACTATGATATCCCTATGGATTCAGAGTCTTACGTTCACCGTATCGGCCGTACTGGTCGCGCCGGTCGTGCTGGTCGTGCGTTGCTGTTCGTTGAGAACCGTGAACGCCGTCTGTTGCAAAACATTGAACGCACCATGAAACTGACTATCCCAGAAGTTCAGTTGCCAAACCCCGAATTGTTGGGTGAACGTCGTTTAGCTCAGTTTGCTGCTAAAGTTGGCCAACAGCTGGAAAGCAGTGATTTGGACCTGTACCGTGCATTGCTGGCTAAGCTGCAACCAGAAGAAGAGTTTGATCTCGAAACCCTGGCTGCTGCACTGCTGAAAATGGCACAGGGCGAACGTCCTCTGATTCTGCCACCAGAAGCTCCGCGTCGTCCGCAGCGTGAATTCAATTCCCGTGATGACCGTGGTAGCGATCGTGGCCGTGATCGTGGTGACAGTCGTCGTGAGCCTCGTCCTGACAGCCGCGCTGACAGCCGTGATGGTGGTGAGCGTCCAGCACGTCGCGAACGTCGTGATGTTGGTGAGATGGAACTGTACCGCATTGAAGTGGGCCGTGATGATGGTGTTGAAGTCCGTCATATCGTTGGCGCGATTGCTAACGAAGGCGACATCAGCAGCCGTTACATTGGTAATATCAAGCTGTTTGCTTCGCATTCAACTATCGAGTTGCCAAAAGGCATGCCGGGCGAAATGTTATCTCACTTCACCCGTACCCGTATCCTGAACAAGCCGCTGAACATGCAGTTGTTGGGTGATGCGCAGCCACATGAACGCCGTGAGCGTCCTGCTGGTGGTGCTGGTGCCGGTGGTGAGCGTCGTGGTGGTGGTGGTGGCCGTTCATTCGGTGGCGAACGTCGTGATGGCGCAGCAGGTGCTCCTCCTCGTCGTTCATTCGGTAGTGACCGTGCTCCAGCCGGTGGTGGCGAACAACGTCGTGGCAACCGTGATGGTCAGCGCTCAGCAGCTCCGCGTCGTGAAGATGCACCAGCGTCTGCACCAGCAGCAGCGGCACCTACTCGCCGTCGTTTTGGTGACGCATAAGTCTTAATCATTTCTGATGATTAAAAATAAAAACCAGCCCTCGGGCTGGTTTTTTTATGTCTATAATTTTGCTTCAGTTGGCGAGTTATAGGTGCTCAACAGCTTGTAACTCTGGCTGTAATCCGGCAACTATTTCAAATGAATATAGTCGTGCCTGATGGTCGAAAATCTGGCCATTCACCATCAATTCGTCAGCCTGGGTCTCCCGCAGTAATGACTGAAGCCCATGCCGCACTTTACTTTTATCACCAATAATAGATAGGCGTAGCGCCTGATCGACACCAAATTGTTCGGCGGGTGAGCAGATCTTATCCATGTTTTCTACTGGTGGCGGTAGTTGACCCGGCGTGCCGCGGCGCAAATTGACAAATTGCTGCTGCATGGAGGTAAACAGGAAATGGGCATCGCGCTCGCTATCTGCGGCCACCACGTTCACACAAACGATAGCATAGGGTTTTGGCCATTGAATGGACGGCTTGAAGTTTTCCCGATAGAGCTTGAGCGCCTGGAATAACATATCTGGTGCGAAATGTGAGGCGAAGGCGAACGGCAGGCCCATGGCCGCAGCCAATTGAGCGCTATACAGGCTGGAACCCAGTAGCCACAATGGAACGTGCAAACCCTGCCCAGGCACGGCTTGTACCGCTTGCCCCGGTTGTACTTCAGCAAAGTAGTTTTGCAGTTCGCCAACATCGGCGGGGAAGTTATCCACTTCACCGGACAGATGGCGGCGTAATGCCATCATGGTGCGTTGGTCACTGCCGGGCGCACGGCCAAGGCCGAGATCGATACGGTCTGGGTAGAGAGAGGCGAGGGTACCAAACTGTTCTGCAATCACCAGTGGTGAGTGGTTAGGTAGCATGACGCCGCCGGAGCCGACACGGATGCTCTTGGTACCTCCGGCAATATAGCCAATCAGTACTGAGGTCGCCGCGCTGGCAATACCTGTCATGTTATGATGCTCAGCGAGCCAATAGCGGTGATATCCCCACTTTTCAGCATGCTGAGCCAGATCCAGCGAAGCATGAAAAGCCTCTCGTGGTGTTTTGCCTTGCGCTATCGGCGATAAATCAAGCACTGAAAGCGGAACTGTCTTTTTGTCAGTCATAGAATCGTCCATCTTAACCTTATGTCGAGTCGCTTGAAGGGCGAACGCACTAATTTATTAATCCAAACAGGGGGCTAGCCGCATTAATACGCACATAAGAAGCCACATACAGTGCGCGACTATCACCTATAAAAGCATAATCTAAATCGTGGTTTGGCAAGGGGGAATAAATGCGGCGGCAAAAGGATGATTGAAGCGATGAAAAAGAGAACGCTATGGCCCCTACGATTCGTTGTGGTAGCTATATCGAGTGACTGGGTAAGCATGCCTGCGCATGGAGTGATACGGGCGTAGTGCTACGCCCGATGGGTTCTTATGACACCAATTCCAGCCCGGCGAGACGCCGCCAGTAGCCGTTACAGTCGGCTTTATCGGTCAAGATGAGTGGGCTCAATCCCTGCTCATTAGCCCGGAACTGCTCGATAACTGTCAGCGTATCCAGACCTTGCGGAGAGAGTCGCACGATATCCACTAATCCTTGCATGGAAATCAGTTCATTACCGAGGTTATAGCAGTAGCCACTTTGGGTTTGAATACCGTTTAGGATGAATACCTGTTGGTCTTCTTGTGATAATACCGGCCGCCCTTGTGGGTAGTTGATGCAGCAGGTTTCACACTCATCTTTGGCTCGGTCTTCTGAGCGCGCGGTGAAGCAACGGGCAGAATAAGCCAGCGGCAGGTGGCCGTAGCTCAATACTTCTACCTCAAACTGATTGCGGAACCCCAACTCTTCGCACTGTTGCAGCACATTAACCAGCCAGTCACGTGATAGCTCAACCGGCATACACCAACGCATCATGCCCTGACGGTGTAAAATTCGCAGAGTATAAGCGTTGTAGCAATTCAGGGCATGGCCGGCAACAAAGGGTAAGCCACGTTCAGCGGCCATATTCACCGCCCCCAGGTCATTGGCTTCCAGCAAAAACTCACCGTTTTCCACATAACGCTTTAATTCATTCAACTCTGACGGTGCTTGCAGCAGCGCCAGTGTGGAAATCACCACCTGTTTGCCACTGGCAGCCACTTCTTTAGCAAGTGCCAACCAGTCACCCACCTTCATTTCACGGCGTTTGGTACAGACATTCTCACCGAGATAAATAATGTCGGCGCTGCTGTTGGCCGCAGTCTGGTAAAAGGTTTCGATATCAGTTTTTGGCCAGTAATAGAGTACTGCGCCTAAGGCGTACTTCATGTTTCCTCCGGCTACTGCCACTTACGATGATAAGCACCCAATGTAGTTTGAGTACCTTCGGACATTGCGCCCAGTTGTTCCATCCATTCCGCTTTGGCGACAAACTGCGAAGGGTTGGCCTGATAGCGGTCAATCGCCTGTCGCCAGACCTTGGCAACCTGGCTGACATAAGCTGGACTGCGTTGGCGGCCTTCAATTTTCACTGACGCAATGTTGGCAGCAAACAGCTCCGGTAATAACTCAAGCGTATTCAAGCTGGTTGGCTCTTCCAACGCATGATAGCGCTGACCGTCTACCCGATAACGGCCTTTGCACAGGGTGGGATATCCGGCATTCTCATTATCTTCATAACGGTCGATCAGCACTTCATTAAGGCGAGACTCCATCCCCTGTGGGGTTTGCTGCCAGCGAACAAAGCGCGCTGGAGAGCAGGCTCCGACCGTATTGGGTGATTCACCGGTCAAATAGGAAGAAAGGTAGCAACGCCCTTCAGCCATAATGCATAAGCTGCCAAAGGCAAATACCTCCAGTGGCACCGGGCTGGTACGCGACAGTTGTTTCACCTGATGCATTGACAGTACGCGTGGTAAAACCACTCGCGCCACATCGAAATGACGTTGATAAAAGCGGATAGCTTCATCATTGGTGGCCGACGCCTGTACCGATACATGGCGCTCAACCTCCGGGTAACGTTCGGCGGCATATTCCAGCATGGCCAAATCAGCCAGGATCAGGGCATCCGCCCCAAGCTGTGCCGCCATATCCACCGCCCGCTGCCACCGGGAATAACCGTCAGGGTGGGCGAAGGTGTTAATGGCGATATGCAGTTTACGTTTGCGGCTATGAACGTAATTGACCGCTTCCTGCAACTTTTTATCGGTGAAATTGAGGCCAGCAAAATGGCGGGCGTTGGTATCATCTTTCAAGCCAATATAAACCGCGTCGGCACCATTATCGATGGCGGCCTTTAATGCGGGTAAGTTGCCGGCAGGACAAAGCAGCTCCATAGAGTTTTCCTGAATGAGTCAACGGCTCGCCTTGCTGAGGTTACCGCTGGCAATTATTGTTCCCCATCCGAAGATGATATTCGTGGCGATGAAAATTTTATCGAGTGGCGATTCTAGTTAACCTGCTCCCCCCAGACCTTGATTTAAGGCAGTTTCTTTGGCATTGGTGTCATTCTTCTGATATTTAGCAATACTTTCAGCGATAACTTGGTGCAAAATTTATCGATATAACGCGCTTTCCGGTTTTGCTAATGTGGCAAAATAGAACTTTATTTTATGCAGATTGATACCCAAAGTAATTGGAATTGCAGGTAGCCAACACCCCTGCGGCTTCAAGTACAAAGGGGATATCACCAAAAAGGAGTCTGCCTGTGTTGGGAGAACTACGAGCACGTCTGGTGCGTCAAGGGCCGGCGCTACTGCGGGGTCCGTTAAAATTGACCCCCTTTGCCTTAAAACGTCAGGTAATAGAGCAAGTGCTGGGGTGGCAACTTCGTCAGGCTCTGCTGGACGGAGAACTGGAATTTTTGGAATCCCGCTGGTTAAAAATTGAAGTGCGAGACCTCGCATTGCAATGGTTTATGACAGTAGAACACGGTAGGCTGGTCGTAAGCCAACAGGCTGAAGCTGATGTGAGCTTTAGCGGTGATGCCAACGATCTGATTTTGATCGCTGCCCGTAAAGAAGATCCGGATACGCTGTTTTTCCAGCGCCGGTTACGAATTGAAGGGGATACCGAATTGGGCCTGTATGTCAAAAATCTAATGGATGCCATTGAGTTGGAGTCCATGCCAACACTACTGCGTGTTGGCCTGCAACAACTGGCTGAATTTATCGAGGCAGGTCAGCAAGAGGGTGCGGTGAGTGCTTCCCGTACATTAGCATCGTGCTGATCCGGGTTGAAATTCCGGTGGATGCGCCGGGGATAGACGCCCTGTTGCGTCAAGTCTTCAAGCAAGATGCAGAGGCCGAGCTGGTACAGCAACTGCGTGAAGATGGCTTATTGACGTTGGGTATCGTGGCAACTGACGATGAAGGCGGTGTGGTTGGTTATGCAGCATTCAGCCCGGTTGAGGTGGGAGGTGAAGACCGTCAATGGGTCGCACTGGCACCACTGGCCGTGGCGGAGGGGTTGCGCCGCCAGGGTTTGGCTGAAAAACTGGTCTACGAAGGGCTAGACTCTCTGAATGAGTTTGGCTATGCCGCTGTCGTGGTGCTAGGCTCCCCAGCCTATTATCAGCGTTTCGGTTTTGTACCAGCGGCTCGTCATCAATTGACCTGCCGTTGGCCCGGTACTGAAGAGGCTTTTCAGGTTTATGCGTTGGCGGAAGATGCACTGGCGGGTGCTGATGGTGAAGTGGTGTTCTCTGCCCCGTTTAATCGCTTTTAACTCCAGGTAACGATAGCAACGAAGAAGGCTGGCTAATTACCAGCTTTTCTTTTTGCTGCTTATTGAGTTGCTTCACCCGATATTCTAACTTCAATGCTGTCGATCTATCCCCTGCCTCACACTGAAATACCAATGTTAACTCACCTTTTCCTCGCAGCGCTTTCGCGCCTTTCCCTACCTGATGTTGGGCCAATCGCCGTGTTACATCTGTGGTGATACCGGTATAGAGCATGCCGGTGGGGGTGCGCAGTAGATAGAGATACCATAGGCTGTCCGACATAATTTTATTCCAGTCCGGGGGGAGCGGTGCGGAACATTATTACCGGAATCGGCTGCGGTATCCTGATTTTTTTATCTACTGGCACCTGATTGGTTAAATATGCGGGGGAAGTGACCTTCCACCCGCAGGGTTATGGCTAGTTATTTGGTTTTTGCTGCAAACTCAAAGCGTGGTGAAACCAAACCGTACAGTGTCCAACCAAGGAAGGTAACAATCGCACCCCATGTCATGGCTTCTTGCCCTGAGCTGTAAAGCGCATAGAAGCTATACATCGCACCAATGAAGGCAATGATATTGGCTTTACGTGCTTTGGCTGGTGGCACATTGGCGGTTTTCTGGATAATGACCAGCGCCGCCATCGACAGAATATAAGGGATGATATTGGTGACTACCGCCAGATTGACCAGCACGTTGAACTGTTTGTTCAGTGACGGGCTAATGGTCATCAGGGACAGCACACTCTGGATGACAACAATGGTCAGCATCCCTTTGATGGGGGCATCGGCTTTACTGACTTTTGAGAAAATTTTCGGGAAGAAGCCTTCATCAGCAGAGGATTTGAATACCTGAGCGATGGTGAACTGCCAACCCAGTAATGAACCCACGCAGGACATGATCATCAATGCCATGATGATTTTACCGACCGCAGGGGTGAACATATAAGCGAACGCCAGGCCAAACGGCGCTGTAGAGTTAGCCAAATCCATATTTGGTACGATACCGGCAATCACGTTGGTTGAGATGATATAGATAACTGCTGCACCTAAAGTCCCACCGAGTACGGCGATCGGAACGTTACGTTCAGGGTTTTCGACAGCATCAGTATTGGCACAAGCAGATTCCAGACCAAGGAAGGCCCACAGCGTCATTGAGATTGAAGAGCCGATGGCTTCAAAAGTGGGAACTGCATGTGGGTTCCAGGCCGCCATATAGGCTGAACCACTAAACCAGAACCAACCAACGATTGAGATACCGACCACTGGGATAATAACCCCCCAGATAGTAACACTACTGATCTGCCCGGTAATGCGCGCGCCACCGAAGTTAGCAACTGTTGCCAGCCACAGCACGCCAATGGTTGCAATACAAATACCCAGTGGTGTTAGTGTCGCTCCCAACAATTCAGTGCCGTAACCTACCGCAGAGATTGCAATGGCGATATTGGCAATCAACAGTGAAGCACCATAGGTGTAGTTCGCCATAAAGTTGCCAGATTTGCCGAACGCATATTCAGCATAGCCGCCCATACCACCGGATTTACGGCTGAACATCCCACATTGGGCGAAGGCATAGGCCAGTGCCATTGAACCTACTGCGGTGACTAACCATGAGACGATAGAGATTGTCCCGACTTCGGCGAGTTTGGTTGGCAGCATAATTATTCCTGACCCCATCATATTGACGGCGGTTAGAATTGTTAGCTGTACTACTCCCATCTTATTATTTGTTTTACTCATTTTTATTATCTCTTTTTTAATTTCAGAGACTGCAGGAATAATTTATTCCCGCAGGTTTGAGTTATTGGTGTCGTCAAATCCCTTTTTATTTGAAATTACAGCCTTGTTGGCGATTATCATTACTCGGTCCATCCTACTTGGGCCACGCAAATAGAGTTGTCACCCGAATCACTTAATGTTAACCAGTGATTCGGGGTTATTTCGTTTGCCGCCAGGCTGTAACGCCAACTAAATTGGGTATAAATTTATTATTGTTAACTTATTGCTTCATCATATAACCGTATGCACGGTTCCAACCATCTTCGTCGACTTGTAAATAAACACCTTGTAACTCAGGCGCAAACCCTGGTAGTAAATTAATACTTTCTTCTAATGCCAGGAAATAACGCTGTGCAGCACCCCCCCAAACTTCACCAGGGACTACACACAATACTCCCGGTGGGTAAGGAAGCGCACCTTCAGCAGCAATTCGACCTTCGGCTTTACACAATGGTACTAATTCGGCATGACCACGGACGAATTCAATATTGGCATCCTGTGGATTCATCATAACTTTAGGGAAATACTGTTTGCGGAACATCTCTTTCTGTAGCTGTTTAACATCATAGCTGACATAAAGGTCATGCATTTCCTGACATAATTTGCCAATAGTATAACCTTTGTAACGTGTTTCATTATTACGATACACAGTAGGTAATACATCGCTTAACATTGCATCTTCTTCGATGAAACGTTCAAAACGGGCAATTTGTGCGACCAGGTGCTGCATTTTCGCCAAGTCTTCTGCTGGCGTTAATAAGAATAGGATCGAGTTGAGGTCACATTTTTCTGGCACGATACCATTTTCGCGCAGGAAGTTAGCCAGAATGGTTGCTGGGATCCCTGATGCTGTATATTCACCAGTATTAGTATCAATACCCGGAGTGGTTAATAATAGTTTGCATGGGTCAACAAAATATTGTGACTCTTCATAACCTTCAAATGCATGCCATTTTTCGCCAGGAATAAAGTTAAAGAAGCGTAAGTCTTGTGCCATGGTATCGGTGTCATATTGCTGCCACAGTTTGCCATCAACTTCTACCGGTACAAAAGGCTTAATCATATTACAGGTATTCAAGATCATTTTACGTGCTTCAATACCGGTCTTAACACAATCAAGCCACATGCGTTGACCACTTTTGCCTTCATGCATTTTTGCGTTAACATCTAAAGCAGCAAACAATGGATAGAATGGGCTGGTGGAGGCGTGTAGCATAAAGGCGTTATTAAAGCGTTTATGATTGCAGTAACGATCCTGACCTTTAATATGTTTATCTTTTTTATGGATCTGCGACGTTTGTGAGAAACCGGCTTGTTGTTTATGTACTGATTGAGTAACGATAATGCCCGGATCATTTTCATTCAGTTCAAGTAATAATGGTGAACAATCTTTCATCATTGGAATGAATTGTTCGTAACCTACCCAAGCAGAATCGAACAGAATATAGTCGCAAAGGTGGCCAATTTTATCCACAACCTGGCGAGCGTTATAGATGGTGCCGTCATAAGTACCCAGTTGGATGATAGCCAGACGGAATGGGCGCGCTTCGTTAGCACGATCAGGTGCTACGCTACGGATTTGTTCACGCAGGTATTTTTCTTCAAAACAGTGGGCATCAATACCACCAATAAAGCCAAATGGGTTACGGGCAGTTTCCAGATATACCGGTGTTGCACCGGCCTGAATCAGCGCACCATGATGGTTGGATTTATGGTTATTACGGTCAAACAGCACCAGGTCACCACGTGCTAACAGCGCATTGGTAGCGACTTTATTAGAAGCAGAAGTGCCGTTCAGTACGAAATAAGTTTTATCGGCGTTAAATACTTTTGCTGCATGTTTTTGAGCATCACAAGGTGCGCCTTCATGAATAAGCAAATCACCTAATTTTACGTCGGCATTACACATATCAGAGCGGAAAATAGTTTCGCCGTAGAAGTCAAAAAATTGGCGGCCCGCTGGGTGTTTACGGAAGAATTGACCACCCTGATGACCAGGGCAAGCAAAGGTAGAATTACCCATCTCCACGTATTTCTTTAATGTACTAAAGAACGGTGGCAACAGCTCTTTTTCATATTTTTCTGCGGCTGATTCCAGTTGTTTACCATAAAAATCAGTATTGTCGCCACACAGTTCAAATACCCCATTTAAAGAGGGTAATACATCGGTATTCAACTCTTCTTCACAGCAGACAGCGGCAAAAATTGGAATCTCTAAACCCAACTCATGAATGCTATCAATTACACCATTATTAATGTCCTGAACTGAAAGCACCACGGCTGCAATATCAGTAAAATCGGTATGTAAAACATCTACGACTTCGCGCTGTGATTCAAAGCAAGGTATTGCCGATAAACTTGCCGCGATATTTAATTTTTTCATCATAAATTCTCTTTTATTTTAAGAGGCTATTTTACTTGTCACTTTGAGGTTGAGCAGTGCTCGAAATCCTCACGTAGCCATGATTTATAAGGTCATGGTGTACGCTCCGGTTTCTGTGCGCTGGTCGTACTAAAATTGCCTGTGACAATTACGCCTACATTATTTGTTGGTTTATTTAAGTTAATTGCCATTAAATTTTTTGTATAGCAGTCCGTATCAATGAAATAACATTCATTAATAGTCTTGGCTGCTTTCTGCGTAACACCGTGACTGAATTTCAGACGCAGTGATCCTCTGGTCATTTAGCATTAATGACAAAGGTGACAGTAAATTTTACAGGATAGCTATGTTTCTGCTGAAAGATGAATAACACAGGCTGAGTATCGATTGGTTAATAAAAAACCACAATCAGATAGACGTATAAATATAATCGAGTGTTAGTCTCTTCGGAGAAAGCAGACAATAGTTAACTCAACGTAAAGGTCGTAAACACTTTTCGCATTTGTTAAATATTGTGCATAGACAATGACTATCCAATAAAAGTGGATGTCATCGCAGGGAGGATGTTATCTATAGTGATAATAAGAAAAGTTAAAATAACTACGATGTGCCGGCATCATTAAATGCGTTGTTCGCCTTATATGCGCCATTTTTTTGTTGTTATTTTCCATTTACGTAAGGTCTCTATTTTTTAATCAAGGTTTACGAGCAATGAACTGATGGTGGCTATTTTAGTCATAACACTTATTCATTCTGTGACTCAAGTCATGTTTTCTACCGATTTTAAAAGGTGACATGACTAAAAAATGAATAATTTATCGATTTTATTCATTTTAAACGTTGTTTATTCAAAACTGTACTGTATGTTATGCAAAACAGTAAGGTTATATTTAACACGACGGATACATTGGCAGGCTTATTATTATCCAATATTAGTAATGAGAGCGGGTTCTTAATAGTTTTTGTATTTTATTTGTTAATCCATAATTATTTGTTACATCCAAATTTATACGTAAATTTTGCATATAAATTCATATGTGCCTTATGCGGTAAATGTTAGCTAAATCACGTTATTAGGTTGTTTCTCGGCTAAGACCCTATTATCAGGAAGGATATGCTGGCAATGATCCCCTGCTCAGAGATAAGTATGGGGAAGGAGGGGCAATGGCTTTTCAGTGTGAGTAAGCTCAACTGAATAGCCGCAGAGCTGCTTGTTGCGGGGGACTTGATGTACACTCAGGACTATTTCTAAGCCAGAGGGTGTTGTGAATTATGAGTGACGTGAATAACCCTGAGGATCTGCTTGGTATTAACCGCTTTCTGCGCCAGCAACATGTACTGACGCTGTGTGCGGGCAGTGGTATCGATATGTGGTGTGCCAACTGTTTTTACGTATTTGACGAAACACAGATGGCACTTTTTATCATGACAGAAAAGCACACCCGACATGGTGAACTGATGCAGATAAACCCACAGGTTGTCGGCACCATAGCCACCCAGCCGCGTACAGTAGCCTTGATTAAAGGTATTCAATACCGCGCAGAGATAAGCGAATTAACGGGAGATGCGGAACACCGCGCCCGCCAGCGCTACTGCCGCCGTTTTCCGGTGGCTAAAGTGGTATCCGCCCCACTCTGGCAGCTCAATCTGCTGGAAATCAAGATGACCAATAATACCCTTGGTTTTGGCAAAAAACTGTATTGGCAGCAAGACTCTTCACTATAAATTCCCTGTTTTAATGATAACTGCTATTTCTCGATGCTATGTCATATATCCGTCATACTTCAAGCTGCATGTGTGTTGGCTGCCTTTGTTCACCCCAGTCACTTACTTATGTAAACTCTTGAGGATTCGCTCAGTTGCCGCCTTCATGCAACTCGAATTATATAGGGTATAGTGTTTCTGGTATGTATTATTCATAACGATTGATTTCAATAATTGTTTCTGCACTTTTTCGCGGCATTAGCATCAATACCAGAAGGCAGGAGGTCAGATGGCGAAGGTATTATTACTGGGCGCAAGTGGCCTGGTGGGGGGCGAATTACTGCGCCTGTTACGTTTGGATGCCAGAGTGACATCCATCATTGCACCTAGCCGTAATCCCTTGCCAGCCATGAATAAACTGATTAATCCGCAGGGTGAAAATATCGGTGAGTTGCTGAAAACCTTGGATCAACCGGTGGATTTGGTCTTTTGCTGTTTGGGGACCACTCGTAAGCAAGCTGGCAGCCAGGCGGCATTTCGTTTGGTGGATTATCGCTTGGTATTGGCCGCTGGTGAAACCGGCTTGCGGCTGGGCGCACGGCATTTTCTATTGGTAAGCGCGATGGGGGCTAATGCCAACTCATGGGTGTTTTATAACCGCACCAAAGGTGAGGCCGAGCGTGACTTACAGGCTCAGGGCTGGCCACAACTTACTTTTGCCCGGCCCTCAATGCTGGCGGGTCAGCGCGACAAGCCCCGCTTGATGGAGAGCCTAAGTGCACCTCTGTTTGCCTTATTGCCGGATAAGTGGCGCTTGATTAAAGGCAAAGATGTGGCTCAGGCGATGCTGGATCAGGCTTTTGCGCCGCCGAAAGAGGGCGTGACAATCTTAACCTCCGCTCAGATGCAGCAGCGTTGATCATAATAGGGTAATCGTCTGATTATCATGGGCGATTGCCACCTCTGCCGGTAATGGGTGGTCAAGCAACCATCGATCAAGTTGGTGGCTGGCGTGGGTCAGCAACGTCTGTTGTGGCATTAGCAAATCCTTAATGGCTAACGCGATGGTTACATCATTATGATTGCGTGGCGGCGGCGTCTGCGGCGGATGGCTGCAATCCAGCACCAGCAGATCGATATTTTTGCTGGTCAGAAATAGCGCACTATCAGCGGGTAGCCCGACGGTATCGGTTAAATAGGCGATGGTCCGGCTGGGGCTTTGCAATAAATAGCCGAAGGTTATTTTGGAATGGGTTAGCGGCACCGGTGTGACCCGTAAGTCACCAAAATGGATGGTCTGGAATGCGGCCATCGGCGGCTGAAAATGCAGAATTCCAGGATGTTTGAACAGATCGTCACAGCCGTCTGGATCCGGCGGTCCGTAGATCGGGATCGAATTTCCGCATCCCCAACGTAACGGAAATAACCCCTGAACATGATCCATGTGGTAATGTGTAAGCAAAAAACGCTGAATTTCCCCCGCAGTAAACTGCTGATCCAGTGTCGGTAATCCGGCATCAATCAAGGTAGTTTCCCCTTGATATCGCAACATGGCACTGCAAGGTTTGCGGCCCAATGCGGGCTGCACTCTGGCTTTAGCACAAATCACGCAGTCACAACCAAATACCGGCACCTGCTGGGCGCATCCGGTGCCTAACAGTGTCAGTTCCATTTTTTATCCCCCATTTCTTTACCAGCTAGGGGAGCTACCAGTAATTGTTGTAACTGCCCCAGTGTGTGGTGCAACTCACCATCATTAGACAGTTGTAAACAGTTAACCGGTAGCTGTTGCTGATAGTGCTGCGCCCGTTGTAATCGTGCATTGATCTGTTCACTGTTCTCTCGGCCACGTTGTTGCAATCGTTGCGCCAAAATAACCGGAGAAACCGTCAGACAGAGCGGCAAAAGTTGGTCGGGATAGCGCTGTTGTGCCTCTGGCAGATAAGCTCTGGAGCCATTAACCACCACATCCAGCCCGTTTTGTAGCCAGATATCAATCTCAATACCTATCCCATAGCGATACTGATGTGCTTGCCAGTACAACGCGAATAATCCTTGGGCCGCCCGCAGTAAAAACTCCTGTTCACTCAGCGCAACATGGTTTTCCGCCCCGGCATTGGCCTGGCGGGTGATATAACGATGTGCCACGATAATATTTGCCGGATTGGCTGCCCGCAGAGCCGACAGTAGGCAATCTTTTCCGGCCCCCGATGCCCCCATCAGATAGATTAAGCGCCCCATCAGAACACCTGTATTCCCTGACGCCAGACGTTTTGCACGTACACATGTTTACTTTGCGCACTGTCATGAGCGCGTGCCAGTATCAAATCAGCTCGTTTACCTTCGGCAATAACACCGCGATCCTTTAGTCCCAAGGCGTTGGCAGGATTACGTGTTACCAAATTAACCGCTTGCGGTAAGGTGAAGCTATTGGTTGCATCGTGTGCGATACGAAAGGCCGCATCCAGCAAGCTGGCCGGGTAATAGTCAGACGATAAGATATCCAGTACTCCAATAGCGGCCAGTTGGTGTGCTGCAACATTGCCTGAATGGGAGCCGCCACGGACGATATTTGGCGCGCCCATCAATACTTGTAAACCATGCTGATGTGACGCTCTGGCTGCCACCTCCGTGGTTGGAAATTCAGCAATCACACTGCCCAGTGCTTGTGATTGTGCCACATGTTCCGCCGTGGCATCATCGTGGCTGGCGAGGGCAATGCCCCGCTGAGAGCAGTGATCGGCGATCGCTGTTCGATTCGGCGCGGACCAGCGCGCTGACAGTGTGATTTGCTCTTCCTCAAACTCTGCCATTTGTTGATCATTAAGATGGTATTTGCCCTGATAATACTCACGATATTTTGCCCGGGAGGCGAATTGACGCTGGCCTGGTGAGTGATCCATCAGCGATACCAATGACAGTTCAGGCTGCATCATCAGTTCTTCAAACAGCGGCAGAGTACTTTCATGAGGTAATTCACAACGTAAATGAATCCGGTGTTCTGCCCGGTTCAGTCCCGCCCGCTGACTATCTACCACCGCATTAATCATTTTTTGCAGATTATCCAGACGATGCCCGCCATCGCGTACATCGCCAATCGCCACTGCGTCCAACACGGTGGTGATCCCACTGGCAACCATCAGCGCATCATGGCTGCTCATCGCCGAATGAGCAGGCCAATCAACGTTGGGGCGTGGGGTAAAAAACTTGTCCAGATTATCGGTATGCAGCTCGATCAATCCCGGCAACAGCCAGCCATTTTGTCCATCTATGGCGGCAGAGAGTTGGGTTGGGCGATCACTGTAATTGTGGATAACCCCGTTTTTGATTTCGAGTGATCCGTTGACCACCTGATCTTCAAGAATAAGGTTGATGTTATTGAGGATCATGCGGGTATCTCCGGACTGGCATCGGCGGGAAAGGGCGTCATGACCAGTAAGCGATCACTGACATGGTTACGTACGGCCTCATCGTGGAAAATTCCAATGATGGCGGCCCCTCGCTGTTTAGCTTCATCAATCAGGCTAACAACTGCCGCGCTATTGGTGCTGTCGAGCGAGGCCGTTGGCTCATCAAGCAGCAATATGGGGTAATCTTTGATAAAACCACGGGCGATATTGACCCGCTGCTGCTCGCCGCCGGAAAAGGTCGAGGGGGCCAGATCCCATAACCGTGGTGGAACATTAAGGCGAGTCAGGAGATCCTGCGCGCGTTGTTGGCATATATGGCGTTCAACGCCAAGCTCCAGTAGCGGTTGCATCACCACATTTAATGCACTGATCCGTGGGATCACCCGCAAGAATTGGCTGACCCAACCCACGGTATGACGGCGTACCGCCATAATTTGTCGCGCTGGGGCTGCCACAATGTCGAGCCATTCCCCCTGATGCTTGACCCAGATATGACCGCTGTCTGGCAGATAGTTGGCATATAAAGAGCGTAGCAGAGTAGATTTACCGCTGCCGGAATGGCCGTGTAATACCACACATTCACCGCTACTCACTTCCAGTGAGGTTTGATGCAATACCGGCAAGCGAATACCATGCTGGTGGTGTAGTACGAAGGTTTTACTGAGATTTTCAACTCTCAGTTGTGGGTGATTGATAGGCGGTTGCTGGTGATTCATAGTGAGTTCTCGTTAATCTATTCACGGGTTAACAGACAAAACAGTCAGTTTTGTAGCACCGATGAAACCAATAGTTGGGTGTAGGGATGATGGGGATCGTCTAGCACTCGATCGGTCAGGCCGCTTTCGATAACCTGACCCTCCTTCATCACCAGCAACCGGTGTGCCAATAGCCGGGCCACACCGAGATCATGAGTGACAATCACCACTGCCAGTTGCATTTCCACCACCAGATTGCGCAGTAAATCCAGTAGTCGCGCTTGTACTGATACATCCAGGCCGCCCGTCGGTTCGTCCATAAATACCAGCTTGGGATGGGTCACCAGATTGCGGGCAATTTGTAGGCGTTGTTGCATGCCGCCGGAGAAGGTAGTGGGTAAGTCATCCAGGCGTGATAGTGGGATCTCGACATCCTCCAGCCAGCGCCCTGCTTGTTGACGGATGTCGCCGTAATGGCGCTGGCCAATAGCCATCAGACGCTCGCCGATATTGCCACCGGCGGAAACCTGTGGGCGCAAACCATCCAGTGGATGCTGATGAACCACCCCCCATTCGGTGCGCAGTAAACGGCGGCGCTGACTTTCAGCCATCTGATATAAATCAACCGGTTGCTGGGCACCAGAGTGGTAAATAACCTGCCCATGCTGTGGCGGCAACCGGGCAGAAATCGATTTTAATAAGGTGGTTTTGCCAGAGCCGGATTCACCGACAATTCCCAATACTTCACCGGGATAGAGCTGGAAAGAGACGTTGCTAAACCCCTTACCTGGCGCATACAAATGTGTGAGATTCTCCACTGATAGCAGTGGGTGAGCGGCTGCGGATGATGAAATAACCTGTTCGGAAATCATTGAATATTTACCTCTTGTGCCACCCGTTGCTGCTGGCAAAAATCAGTATCAGAACAGACAAACATTCGGCTGCCCTGATCGTCCATCACCACTTCATCAAGATAGCTGTGGCGCGAGCCGCACAAGGCACAAGGTTCATCCCATTGCTGCACGGTAAATGGGTGATCGTCGAAATCCAGACTTTCCACCTTGGTAAAGGGAGGCAGGGCATATAACCGCTTCTCGCGACCGGCCCCGAACAGTTGTAGCGCGGGCATCATGTGCATTTTGGGGTTATCAAATTTTGGGATCGGCGAAGGGTCCATCACGTAGCGATCGTTCACTTTGACCGGATAGGCGTAGGTGGTGGCGATATGGCCGTAGCGGGCGATATCTTCATACAGTTTTACCTGCATCACGCCGTATTCTTCCAGCGCATGCATTTTGCGCGTTTCGGTTTCGCGTGGTTCGATAAAGCGCAGTGGCTCTGGGATCGGTACTTGATAGATAAGGATCTGATCTTCGCTCAGAGGTGTTTCAGGAATGCGATGCCGGGTTTGGATCAAGCTGGCATCGACCGTGCTTTCGGTGGTCGCCACCCCGCTGACGCGCTGAAAAAAGCGGCGGATAGAGACAGCATTGGTGGTGTCATCTGCCCCTTGGTCGATCACTTTTAACACATCTTTGCGGCCAATCAGGCTGGCGGTCAGTTGAATGCCACCGGTGCCCCAACCATAAGGCATCGGCATTTCCCGCCCGCCGAACGGCACTTGATAACCGGGGATCGCCACTGCTTTTAGCAGCGCGCGGCGTAAAGTCCGTTTGGTTTGCTCATCCAGGTATCCCAGATTATAACCGGTGAGAACCTCAGTCATGGCGTGGTTCCTGTTCTTGAGAGGATGGCTGTTGCGAGGCGAGTAAGTGCTCACGACGCAGGCGTTTTAGCAATTCCAGTTCCGCTTGAAATCTACGTAGTGCGGCAGTTTAAGATGAGAAACAAACCCCGCGGCTTCGACATTATCGGCATGGGAGAGCACGAATTCTTCATCCTGCGCCGGGCTGGTGACCTTTTCGTCATATTCGCGGCTTTGTAAGGCTCGATCCATCAGCGCCATCGACATCGCTTTGCGCTCACCACGGCCAAACACCAGACCATAACCACGTGTAAAGTGCGGAGGTTCTGATTCCGGGTTGACAAAGCCATTCACCATCTCGCATTCGGTCAGTAAGATTTCGCCGATATCAATAGCAAATCCCAGTTCTTCCGGCTGAATTGAAACGGTCAGGTGACCGGTGCGGATCTCGGCGGCAAAGGGATGGGTGCGGCCATAACCGCGTTGCGTGGAATAGCTCAGCGCCAGCAGAAAACCTTCGTCACCACGGACCAATTGTTGCAGCCGGGCCGAGCGATTGCAGGGATAAACGGGGGGATTGCGGGTGATATCTTCCGGCTGAGTACCGTCATCTTGCTCTGTCAGGGCAAGCTGCTCTTGAACTAATAAATCAAACACATGGGCACAGTTATTGCGCAATAAATCATCGGATAATGTTTCGCCACCGTGGCGGGCTTGCGGTGCATCGCCTGCGGCCAGCAGGGTAAAATCCAGCAGCCGGTGGGTGTAATCATAGGTTGGACCGAGCACTTGCCCGCCGGGCAAGTCTTTGTAAATGGCTGAAATACGACGCTCTAGCCGCATATGCTCGCTTGCTAGCGGTTGACTGACAGCCAAACGGGGTAAGGTTGTGCGGTAAGCGCGTAGTAGGAAAATGGCTTCCACCAAGTCACCACTGGCTTGTTTAATTGCCAGTGCGGCCAGCTCGCGATCATAGATGCCCCCTTCGGTCATCACCCGATCAACCGCCAGACCGAGTTGTTGCTCAATTTGCTCGCAATCGACTGCCGGGATCTGGCTGTCGCCACGCCGTTGCTGTTCCAGCAATTGATGGGCTGCTGCAATCGCTTTTTCGCCCCCTTTGACTGCAACGTACATCAGCACACCTCCACATGGGTGGTTCGTGGGATTGCCATCAGGTTCTCGCCACAGGTAAACAGAAAATCGATGCCAGCCGGAAATGCAGCAGGGCGGTTAAGCAGATAATTCAAGACGGTGGCGGGCAGGTGTGGTGCAACGGTGCGGCTGTGTTCAATACCTGGCCCGCGTAACCGTAATGGCATGCCGTGATGTAGGCTGTCGGTCTGAATCACCACCGTAGTGGATTGTTCCGGTGACAGTTCATTACCTGCCGGGCAGGTGGCGAGTTGCTCCGCTGTTATCTCATTATTAAATAATGAAAAAGAGGATTTATCACTGCATGTCATCAGGGGCGCACCGGTATGAAAACGCACATTGTGTTGCACGCTGTCACTATTAAGTGCCGCGTCGAGATAGAGCGGCGTCTCTTGGTCGGCCAGCGTGAGCAGAACACTGGTGGTTGCTGGGTTCAGTGGTTGCCAGCCGGTAGCATGGGGCAGTGTTACCAGCACTCCCGGTTCACTCAACGCTTTGAGAATACGACGAAAAGTGTGCTGCGCATCATCTACCGGATGCTCAAAATGAGTTAATAAGTTCATCAGTCCTCTCCCCGCACCAAGGTGAAGAAATCAACCTTACTGGCGGTGATAGCATCAGCGCGTAATTGCCGCCGTTCTTGTTGTATTGCGGCCAGTGGGTGAATCACGGTTTTCAGCAATAATTCATTCAACCCGGCGGGTTTACCCTTGACGGTGGAGAGTTGTAACAAGGCATCCAGCACGGCACACAGCTCGGCATGAGGCTTATTACGCCCGGCAATGTAGCTGTAACCATAAACATCCGTGCTGTCGTTAAGCTTGATAACGGCACGCGTTATAGTCATATCACCAAGGATAAAACGGCGACCAGTAGCCCCCATCCGTGCCTGTAATTGGTTTAAACCTATCTCTGGGGCGCGGATCACCTGATATTCCGGTGATAAATTCAAGGCTTGCCAGTGAGCGAGCAACTCTGCTGGCTGGCAGTGGGCTAACACCGACATCCAGTTTTGCCGAGTGGTATGGCGAGTTTCCATTCAGTGCTCCATCGTCAATTCAATCATGTCGGCCCGCGTCAGGCTGACGGAGTATTCCGCCACCTGCTGGCTATCAACACAGATATTTAAGGTCCGCACACAGAGCAGCGGCGCATGAGTCGCAATCTCGAGTAAGCGGCTCTCTTTTGCCTGAGCACGACGTGCGCTGATGCGGGTTTGGCTACGACTCAGTGGTTGTTGTAAATGCTGGGTGATGAATTGATGCAATGAACCGGAGTTGAATTGTTGTAAAGCAGGCCACCAGCGTAGGTCTGGCAGGTAGTGATCGATAACACAGACTGGCACGCCATTAACCCGCCGCAGAGTACGTAAATGGATCACTGTGGTGCCTTCTGCCAGTGAGAGCGCTTTGGCTACATGCTCTATACACGGGCGCAAGACTGCGAGTAAGCGCTCACTGGTGGGGTCGCTACCTTGATCCAGTAAGTTCTGGCTAAAGCGAGCATTAGCATGCAGTGGATAGTCATACGGGCGCATTAATACCAGCGTGCCGATACCCTGGCGGCGTTGTAGCCAGCCACGCTCAACCAGTTCATCCACTGCCCGGCGCAAGGTATGGCGGTTAACTTGATAGCGATCAGCCAGTTGTTGTTCAGAAGGCAGGTAATCGCCACAACGATAGACACCACGCAATTCCTGTTCTAATTGGGCCGCAATTTGTTGATAGCGGGTGGGGTAGCTGGTCGGTGGTCTAGATAAGTGCATGGCAGATATACCCTCTCAGTGCTATCCCCCTCATGGCCGTTTCTAGCCGCAGCGAAGTAACAGCAGTAGCAAAACGGACGAGCAGAGGGCGGATAGTCATAGTGATAACCGGTAAGTGATCTCACCGCTATGCTGGCTGTTTTTGATGACAGTAGGGTTAAGCTGAGATGGCGGAACGATGAAGTTTTTGCGCTTATCGGTGCGGGTTTTATTCAGAAAATAGAGATTTTTATAAGAAAAAGTTTTATCGCATTATCAAAATGATACATATCCAGCCGATAAATTTTCATTTCAAACAAAAAATAAACATTGTCTTAACTTGAGTGAAACATAAGTGTCTCTTATAGTTATTTCACGCCGCTGTGGCGTTCTCTCTGGGGGGTTATGCTATGAGCCCTAATAATATCAGCCGTCTGAGCACAATCAGTTTGGTAATATTGCTTGCCAGCTCACTTGCGGCATGTAGTGGAAGTGGTGGTGGTTCTCACAATACTGCGAAGAATAATTCGGGTCAGGCCGCCGGTGGAACCGGTTCTGGTAGTGATGGCAGTGGTGGCACTGGCACTGGCGGCGGCACTGGCGGCGGAACGGGCGGAGGAACAGATAACGGTGGTGGGACAACCGCGAATAATTCCGCGGTCGGGAATGTGGTTAGTGGTGTCGGTACCGCCGTAGATGGTGTCGGCAATACGGTCAGTGATGTTGTCAGCCAAACACCTGTCGGCAACTTGCCAATCGTCGGTGGTGGTTTGGTCACCGTGGTCGACAGTGCAGGTAATGCAGTCAGTGAGGTTGGGACCGGATTACAGAATGGCGTCGGCCAATTAGGAAATAATCCTAATGCTTTAGGCACGACAGCAGCCAGTGTACCGAAAGCCGTCGCTGATGTCGGTACTGGTGTTTCAGGATTGGGAGGCACGGTCTCAGGTATCGCTGCTAATACACCATTGGGCGGTGTTACCAGTACGGCAGGTGGGCTGGTGGATAAGACCGGCGGTGCGGTAACGTCCATTGGTAATGGGCTGGCGCAAGACCTGCAAACCGGTACCACCAGTAAGTTGACGACCGCAGCGACTGGCATAGTGACGCCGGTGGTGGGTCAGGTACAAGACATTACGCAAACCGTAGGTGGAACAACGGGGATTGGCGCGCCGGTTAATAACTTATTGACCGCGGTCGGCGGCACCGTTGCGGCGACGGGGACACAAGTGGGTACGAGTGTGCCAACCTTAGCGGGCGTGGGCCAGGTATTACAAGGCACCGGGCAGGCAGTTGAGAAGGCCGGTGGTCTGGTCACTCCTCCTGCGTCAACTGGTGGTTCGAATGGCTTATTGGCGGGCGTTACCACGACCTTGACTCCCAGCACCGGTGGCAGTAATAGCGGGTTGCTGGCAGGTGTGACTAACACCGTTGGTGGCATTACCGGTGGGTTGACTGCGGGCGTCTCCGCTAACGCAAATGCCAGTGCGGGGGGAGGCTTGGGCGGAATATTAAAACCAAAAACCAATTAAAAATATAATGAGATTTGCTCTCCCTTACTCTCTGGGGAGAGCCTCGCTATCTGACGATAATAAAAATAGGCTATTAAAATTATAATTTAATGTGCGCATAAGGAAATATTCTATGAATAATAGAGTGTGGCTGTTATTGTTATTTGGTACTGGTGGGATATGGCAATATAGTGCATGGGCCAATACGGTTCCCATGTTGATTGATCAGAATAACCCGTCCAGAATATCACGTGACATTACTAAACCCCAAACCACACGAACAGCGCCACCTGCTATTTCAGTGCCTGCTCCCAACGCTAAGTTAACACTTGAAACCTTAATTGATGTGCAGCATATTCAATTTATTGGTGGTACGCGTTATGATCTTAAGTTACTTCGTGAGCCGTTCAACGGTTATATTGGTAAAAAAGTACCGTTAAAGAATTTATTGGTGGCAACCCAATCTATTACTACATTATATCAGCAAGACGGTTATATTCTCTCTTATGCTTATTTACCCTCAGATAACTTTATTAATGGCACGGTAAAAATAGGCTTGGTTGAGGGTTACATTGCCAATACGCGGATTCAAAGTGAAAATGTTGCGATAGGCCGCTGGCTAACCAAGCTATCACAGCGCATCATGGCAGAGAAGCCACTGACGCAGGACACCTTTGAACGCTACAATATTTTGATGAGCCGGACCCCGGATACCAAAGTCATTGCCACGGCTAAAAACCCGGATAATATTTATGGCGCGACACTACTGGACGTTAAAGCCAGACATCCACGTAACTGGAATGTTAGTACTGCGCTGGATAGCCGCAAAGGAGTATACAGTGGTGTACTTAATGCAACCTTAAGTGGATTTACACCCTATGCCGAACAATTTGGTGTGGCGACGTTATTACCGCTCGACAGTAAAAATCGCGACCAATATCTTGGTTTAAACTATCAGCAATATCTAGGGAGCAATGGATTATTACTACAAACCCGTGGCAGCTATTATAAGCAGGTGCCCAAAGACTATACCGATGTACTGACATTGTATCCGCAGGATATTACCTTATCAACGCGTTCCGAGCAGACGCAATATACCGGTGGTGTGGTATTGAGTTATCCATTGCAATTAACGCGCAAGCGGCAATGGACCCTGAGTGGTGGCGTAGATTATCTGGAGAAAAGTTACAATCTAAAAACTCGCGCCCGATTTAATACTGTTAATAATTATTTGCTGGATTTAGAAGAGCAGAATCAGCGAATGCGTTATCCGGCGGCTGAATTAGCACTGGCGGGTTATCAGGAATATACCCAATCTTATTGGAGCACCCGCGCCAGTGTGCGCAAGGGGATCAATGGTGCTCTGGCATCCAGTTCGGTACCGTGGGGCGACTTGGGCTTTACCCGCTGGAAACTCACCGGTGACGGGGCATATCTGATGGATGAGAAATGGCGCTTGAGTGCCTCGGCAGAAGGGGATTGGTCGGACAATGATTTACCCGAGGCCGAGCATGTCACATTTGGCGGACTGCGCTTCGGCCGTGGTTATCCAGACAGTGACGCAACCGGGGATTATGGTTATGGCGGGCAGGTAGAAATGCGCTATCTGCATAACCGGGAACAGGGCAACTGGTTGAAGACGGTTCAACCTTATGTGGTTTTGGATACAGCCCACACGTGGTACAACTCTGCCATTTTCCCCGCGAAGAAGCTGGCTTCATATGCCGTTGGGGTGACCTTTGGTGACAACAAACACTATTCACTGTCATTGGAAGGGGCGAGGCCGATTGGCGACCTCCCCAGTGATAGCACACGCCGTGATTGGCGGTTTAATGCTACTTTGACCTATAATTTTGCCAATTAACGCAGGTGATGGATAACCTGATTACCGCTGCCACGCCAGATAAGCGAAGGATCTTTTAGATCTTGTACGAATTTGCCGTCAACCAACACGTTGATCAGATCAACCACTTGCTGTTGTTCGTCGCTCAGTTCAGCCAGGGTGTAGCCCGTCCAGACCCAAATATCTTTGCTATCGCACTCATTACGCACTCGCTTAACCAGTTGCAGTATCGCAGACAGGTTTTGCGGGTGCAGCGGATCACCGCCGGAGAGGGATAACCCCTGCCGATGGATGCGGGCGTCATTGAGATCAGCCACTATCTGATCCTCTAGTTCACGAGTAAATGGCTTACCCGAATTCAGTCGCCAGGTACTTTTGTTATAACAACCCACACACTGGTGCACGCAGCCAGAGACGAACAGCGTGCAACGGGTGCCGGGGCCGTTGATGACATCGACCGGGTAGTATTGATGATAGTTAATAATTACTTGTCCAATATGTTCCCCTTCGTACTTGAAGCTGCAGGGGGGGCGCTGCGTTCACAAACCCGAATCACTTGACTGCGTAAGTTCATCGGGATTAATGAGCCTCATCCTTGAGGCTCACCCTACGGGCTAGCATAAATGCTGTTCAAATCAGTTCCCGACCGATTTGTTATTTGCTTGCTGCCTACCTGCAACTCCAATTCCTCTGGGGGCGATTAATATTATTGGGGTAATTTCAATATTGAAAATCAGCCCAGTTGTCCGTTCGCCAGATGTTTCACGCGCCGCTTCACTTCTTCTTGCTTACCGGCATTGAATGGTCGTGCATCCGGGCTACCCAGATAGCCACATACTCTGCGGGTTACCGAGACTTTCGATGGCTCATGATTGCCACATTTCGGGCAGGTAAAACCTTTACTGGTACAAGAGAATTCACCGGTGAAGCCACATTCGTAGCACTCATCAATTGGCGTGTTAGTACCGTAATAAGGCACCCGACTGTAGCTGTAGTCCCAGACATCTTCCAACGCTCTGAGGTTGTGCTGCAAGTTAGGGTATTCGCCGTAACAAATGAAGCCGCCGTTCGCCAATGGTGGGTAAGGTGCTTCGAAGTCCAGTTTGTCGTATGGGTTAACTTTTTTCTCAACATCCAGATGGAAGCTGTTGGTGTAATAGCCTTTGTCGGTGACGCCGTCCACCACACCAAATTCAGCGGTATCAAGGCGGCAGAAACGGTCACACAGGTTTTCACTTGGTGTGCTGTACAGGCTAAAGGCGTAGCCGGTTTCATCTTTCCAGCTATCTGTTGCTTGTCTCATCCGTTCGACGATAGCCACGCCTTTTTCACGCAACTTTTGGTCATCAAAGACATGGGTCTGATGACCAAACAGCGCATTAACCGTTTCATGAATACCGATAAAGCCCAGCGAGATGGATGCGCGGCCATTTTTAAAGATCTCAGAAACGTTGTCGTCGGCTTGTAAGCGCACGCCGCAAGCCCCTTCCATATACAGAATCGGAGCCACACGGGCTTTAATCCCTTCCAGACGGGCAATACGGGTCATCAGGGCTTTCTTGGCTAACAGCAGGCGTTCATCCAGTAATTGCCAGAATTGGGCTTCATCGCCTTTGGCTTCCAGCGCAATACGTGGCAGGTTGAGACTGATAACCCCGAGGTTATTACGGCCATCGTGGATCTGTTTACCCTCTTCTTCATACACTCCGAGGAAGCTGCGGCAACCCATTGGTGTTTTAAAGGAACCGGTTACTTTTACCACTTGGTCGTAATTTAGAATGTCCGGGTACATGCGTTTAGTCGCACACTCCAGCGCCAACTGTTTGATATCGTAATTGGCATCGCCAAACTTGTGATTAAGACCGTCACGGATAGCAAACACCAGTTTCGGGAATACCGCGGTTTTGCGATTTTTGCCCAAACCGGCAATACGGTTACGCAAAATGGCCTGCTGGATCATGCGCGATTGCCAACTGGTACCTAAGCCAAAACCGAAAGTGACAAAGGGGGTCTGACCATTGGCGGTGTGGAGGGTGTTAACTTCATATTCCAGTGACTGGAAGGCGTCGTAACACTCTTTCTCGGTGCGCGACATGGCATAACCGGCGGCATCAGGAATTTGCCACTCTTGAGCCACAGATTTATGTTTGTTAAAACTTTCAGTGACAAACGGGGCCAGAATTTCATCGATACGGTTAATGGTTGTACCACCATAGATATGGCTGGCAACCTGCGCGATAATCTGTGCGGTCACTGCGGTGGCGGTAGAAATGGATTTCGGTGGTTCAATTTCCGCATTACCCATTTTAAAGCCTTGGGTTAGCATGCCATCGAGATCAATCAACATACAGTTGAACATTGGGAAGAAGGGCGCGTAATCCAAATCGTGATAGTGGATTTCACCACGTTCATGCGCTAACACCACATCCCGTGGCAAGATATGCTGTTTGGCATAGTGTTTCGCCACAATACCGGCCAGCAGATCGCGCTGGGTGGGGATCACTTTACTGTCTTTATTGGCATTTTCGTTAAGCAGCGCTTTGTTACTTTGCTCAACCAATCCACGGATTTCCTGATTCAGGCGACCACGCAGCTCCCGCGAGATATCCCTGTCATGGCGATATTCAATATAGGCGCGGGCTAACTGCTTGTATTGACCGGCCATCAGTTGGTTTTCTACCGCAGTTTGGATGTCGCGGATATCAACTTTCGGCTGGTTTTCCATCGTCTGAGCGACCACACGGGCAACAGTTGCACAATAATCTGCGTCCACAACGTCAACAGCCAAGGCTGCGCGCTCGACGGCTTCCTTGATCCGCACCTCATCAAAAGGTACCTGACAACCGTCCCGTTTAATCACTACTGTTTTCACAATGCCTGCTCCTGTAGCCGGTAATAATTATCCACAAGAAATCTTATCCACAAGGCAAGCCGCAGCGGGTAAGGGCTGCGAGGGAGGTGTGGATGGTTTTGTGGATAACTACTACATATAGATGTTTGAATTCCTACAACCACTATATATGGGTAATGGCAGAAGTGACAGTCAACTAATTTGACTTAGAACAAGGAAATCGACGTTAGGTCTATTCCCTGCTCAGTGCGTCACAAAAACGATATTTTTATGTGACTTATTGTGCGGAAAAAGTGTGATGTGGGCCGAAATGTTTTAACAGGAAATCAACCCAAACACGGACTCTGGGGGGTAAATCGGCAGAAGCATAATAAAGCCATACTGGGGTCGGGGCGGGCCAGTAACTCACCAATACCGGCATAAGGCTGCCATCGGCAAAGTGTGGCGCTGCATGCCATTGTGCCACATAGGTGATCCCCATATCCGCTAATGCGGCATGTAGCAGCATATCCGGCTGGGAAGAGATCAAACGACCTGACAACTCTAAGGATTGAACCTCATTATTCTGCTGCAATTGCCATTTTACTCTCCGGCCATTTGATGGATTACGGTGTATTAAACACTGATGCTGATAGAGATCCTGTGGGTTACTGGGTGAACCATTGCGGGCCAGATAAGCAGGGGATGCCGCCAGCAGCATTTGCATTGGGTAAAGCTGACGAGCAATCAAGCGGCTATCGGGATCGATGCGAGTGCCGATACCGACATCAAATCCTTCTCCGACCAAATTCACCACTCTGGCCTCCAGTGAAAGATCCAAATCAATCTGCGGATAACGTGCCATAAATTTTGGAATAAGTGGCATCAACAGTTGGCGGCCAAAGCCGGGGATGACACTGACCCGCACCGTACCACTGGGTTGTCGCTCATCATTACGCACCGTATCCAGAGTGGTGGAAAGTGCCTGCCACAGTGGTGCCACTCGTGCCAATAATGTTTTGCCTTCATCCGTTAGCACCACGCTGTGGGTATTGCGCTGAAACAGACGTAGCGCCAGTTTTTCTTCCAGTATGCGGATATTCTTGCTGACCGCAGCGGGTGTGATACCTAGCTGCCTGGCTGCGGTGGAGAAGTTGTCACTCTGAGCTGCGGTGAGAAAAGCGGGCAGTAAACGATGAATATCCAGAGGCAGCGACATAGTGGTTGATACCTTTAGTTGAAATTAATGTGACTGATAGCAGCCTACACCGACCAGCCGGAAAATGAAAAAATAGGTTTATCAAACTGGTTGGAGAAGTGCTATGCCCGCTATTTTAGTCTTAACATCCCATCGTCACCCGGATGAGTCTCGTATTAACCGTCGGTTGATAGAGGCCATCCGCCCACTAGCGAATGTCACGGTGCATGAACTGATGCGTGAATACCCTGATTTTCAGATAGATGTGGCGCGGGAACAGGAGTTGTTGAAGTCACATGATGTGATTGTGATGATGTTTCCGTTTTACTGGTACAGCTCACCGGCTATTTTAAGTGAATGGCAGGATGCGGTATTAACCCATGGTTTTGCCTACGGCAGTGGTGGCAATAAGCTACAGGGTAAGCCGTTGCAGTTGGTGGTCTCCACTGGAGGGAAGGCTCAGGATTATACGCCACAGGGATATAACCGTTATCCGGCGTTAGATCTGTTATTGCCCTTCCATGCCATGGCGAACCTGACCGGAATGGATTATTTACCACCATTTTTGGTGCAGGGGGCAAATGAGATGGAGGAGGAGACGTTGGATGGTTATGTGCAGGGTGTGGTGGGGTTGATGAAGGGGTTTTAGTCACTCGTCCTGGTGGTAAGTGATCCGGTTGATTATTTTGGTTGATTTGGTGATTTGGTGATTTGGTGATCCGGTTCGGTTGTTATAATTTTACAGCTAACCTAACCTTAGTCGCCTCAACCGCCAAAGGGGGCGGGCGCGCCCCCTTGTGGAATCCCGCGCTTGCGCGAAATATTGTGGCTTCGCCATGCCCTCCGGCAGCTTGCTGGCTAATCGAACCGGGGCCGACTCGCTCCCAGCTCGACAGCCCCTTTCGCCGCGTCCATGCGGCTCATTCGGCCTGCAATCTTTGTCGGCAATATTCCTGATTGCGCCCAACGTCAAAATCAAAACCCTTTCTTTAGGTTTTGATGTTTAAAAGCACATTTGAGCAGCCGAGTGAAGAGTGTAGCAAGGGCAACCCGCCAAGGATGGCGGGTTGAGGTGTGCTTGAGCATGGATGCGAATCACACCGTCCCGCCAGCGAAGTGATGAGCCGAGGGTACCTGCGCAGCAGGCCAGCGATACGTGCGTAAGCGCGGATTGTTAAGGCCCACGCTTATGGGCCTTAACTCGGTTGAAGCGGCGGAAATTAAGTGAGCGCTGAATGATTATCAACGGAAACAGTGATCCGATCTATTCTATCAACCAAACTTAACCCACGAGTGAACGGCAAAACGCTATCCCATAAAATGCTCAGCCAGCTCTAAATCCCGCCGGGCAAACTCTCTTACTATCTTCCCGCTCTCCATCAGGGCCGCGCGTTCAGACATATGGGCCACCACATCGCTGTCGTGGCTGACCAATAAATACGTCATGCCATGTTCGCGTTTCAAGTGATTGAGCAAATTGAGGATTTCCGCCTGAACCGACATATCTAATGCTGAAGTCGGTTCATCCAGCAACAACAGTTTTGGTCGCAATAACAGGGCGCGAGCAATAGCAATACGCTGGCGCTGGCCGCCAGAGAACTGATGAGGGTAACGCTGGGCGGCAGAAGCAGGCAGACCTACTTGCTCTAATGCACTTACGATTCGCTGCTGGATATTCTTTTCACCGTGAATCTGTAATGGCTCACCCAATGTGCGTTGAATATTATGCTGAGGGTGCAGCGACGCATAAGGGTCTTGAAACACCATCTGCACATCTTTACGCAGTTGGCCGGTGAAACGTTGCCCTGGCCGTAACGGCGTACCCAGCAAGGTTATCTCCCCTTGCCATTCTCGCTGTAGACCGGCCAAAGTACGTAATACCGTGGATTTACCACAACCGGATGAGCCGATCAGGCTGAAGGTTTCACCCGCTTCAACGGCAAAACTTACTGATTCAACCGCTGTTTTTACCTGATTCTTCTGAGGGAAACTGACCCGGAGATTATTGACTTCAATCAGTGCCATGGGAACCTCCAGAGAAATCAGCGCTGCGATCTAATACTGGCAAGTCAGTGCCATAGGTACCGGCATTCGGGCGGCAGGCCCATAACGTATGGGTATAAGGATGAGTTGAATAAGGCAAATCTGCCGCCGCCCCTTGATCGACCAGTTTCCCTTGATACATCACCAGCACGCGATGGCAATGCTCAGCGACCAACGGCAAATCGTGGCTTATCAACAGTAAACTCATATTGCGCTGCTCGGTTTGTTCAACAATCAATTCAAGAATTTGATTACGCAGTTTGGCATCCAAGGCTGATGTTGGTTCGTCGGCAATTAATACTCGTGGGTTATTCACCAATGCTATAGCTAACATTGCCCGCTGGCCCATTCCGCCGGAGAGTTGGCCAGGATAGCTGTGGTAAGCACCTTCATTCAGCCCGACGGCAGCCAGTGCATTTAATACTCGTTCATGAGCATCGGCCCCTGAGAGAGCATTATGTAACAGCAGGGATTCTTCAATTTGCTTACCTACGGTTCGCACCGGATTCAGTGCGTAGCGGGGATCTTGCAGCACCATAGCAATTTCACTGCCACGTAACGCACCCCACTGTTTCGGCTTAAGGGATGTCAAATCGTGTTCGACGATCTTACCGGGATTTCCTTGTTCATCGGTATTGTCAGAGTAATAACTCAGCTTTTTGGCGCTGACTTTGCCCGGTGAGCGAACTAACCCCATCAGTGCTCTGGCAGTAATGGATTTACCGGAACCGGATTCACCGACCAGTGCTACGCGCTCATGGCCGAGCTGGAAAGAGATATTATCCACCACCCGCTGTTGTTTAAAGTCGACACTCAAGCCTTCAACGGCGAAAATTTTATCAGTCATGGTGAGGATCCAAAATATCGCGCAGGCCATCGCCTAACAGATTAAAAGCCATGCTGCTGAGCAAAATGGCGCAGCCTGGGATCGCGGCGATCCACCATTGATCGAAGATAACCTGCATTCCGTCAGCAACCATTGATCCCCATTCGGACATGGGCGGTCTGGCTCCTAGCCCGAGGAAACCTAACCCGGCAGCGGCCAAAATAATGCCAGCTAAATCCAGCGCCAGACGCACCACCGCCGAGGGGAGACACATGGGTAAAATATGGCCCCACAATAGCCGAAGACCTTTAATTCCCATCATTTCAGCGGCGGCCAGATAATCACTTTTGCGCAATAATTGGATCTCGGCTCTGGCCTGACGGGCATAGGCCGGCCAGGTAGTCAGTGCCAATGCCAATGCACCGTTAATCAAACCGGGGCCGAGCATCGCCACGAAGGCAAAGGCCAGAATCAGCCGTGGCATCGACATCACTACATCAGTGATGCGCATCAAAATGCGTTCGAGCCAGCCACCGTAATAGCCGGACAGCACGCCGACCAGTAACCCCAATGGTAGCGTGATCACGGTAACCAGCAGTACCAGCCCTAAGGTTGGGCGGGTGCCGTAAATCAGGCGCGACAGCATATCGCGGCCATAACTATCAGTACCGAGCCAGTGGTGTGCACCCGGCGGTAATAAACGGTCGGCTGCGTTTTGCCAGTTGGGATCTTGTGGCGCTAACCACGGAGCGAAAATCGCAATGATCACCAGCGAAGAGAGAATAAACAGTCCAATGCTGGTGGAGGGGGAACGCTTTAGCGCGTGGCAGAAGGTTATCATCGACATATCAGCGCGTTCTCGGATCCAGCAGGCGGACCAGCAGATCCGTCACATTGTTAATCAAAATAAAGCAGATACCTAGCAGCAGTGTCCCGCCCATAATCGCGGTGGTATCGCCAGCAAATAGTGCGCTGGTCAGGTAACGGCCAATACCCGGCCAGGCAAAAACGGTTTCGGTTAACACCGCACCTTCCAACATACTGGTATAGGCCAGCGCAATCACGGTCAGTAATGTGCCACGGATATTGGGTAGTACATGCATCAGCAGAATTCGCATTTCACCCGCGCCTTTCGCTCGCGCCAGTGTAATGTACTCTTTATTCAGCTCGCTCAAGCAGGCTGAGCGGGTCAGGCGGGTGATACTGGCCAGAGCATAGTAAGAAAGCAGGGAAACCGGCAAAATTAAATGGGCGATGGCATTACTAAAGGCACCGGTATCATTGGAGCGCCAGGTGTCAATCAGCGCAAATCCGGTCTTCGCTTCCACAGTATATTGATAAATATCGTCAAGGCGACCGGGCCCCGGGCTCCATTGCAGGCGCGCATAAAACAGCAGCAACATCAGCAGGCCAAGCCAAAAGATAGGTACCGAGTTACCCAGCAAGGTGATAAAGCGAATCGTGGCATCCAGCTTGCTGCCTGCCCAGCGGGCGCACAACAAGCCGAGGATAACCCCCAGTGCTGCGCCAATCACTAATGACAAGGTGGCCAATTCTAACGAGGCGGGGAAAACTGTCAGCAGATCCTGTAACACGGGTTGGCCGCTGGCACTGGCAGTACCCAGATCGCCATGCAGCAGCCGCACCAAATAGTGCCAGAACTGCACGGCTAATGGCTGATCCAGCCCAAGTTGGTGTTTAACTTGTTGATAGGTAGCCTCACTGGCGTGGTCCCCCACGATTTGTAATACCCTATCTACCGGCGACAGCGCCGACAGGAAAAAGGTAATTACCAGCAGACCGAATAAGGTCAGGGCCAGGGTAAATAAACCCTGTAAAAACCCCCAAAGACGACGCCGGGATTGGGTTCCCGGCGTATTATTTAGTGCTACAGACATCGACTAGCAACTCACTGTTTCATAGATACATTTATCGATATATCAACCAGCTATGCCCAAGAACTTGGCGTTACAGGTAGGCGGCAAATGAACGAGTCCCGATGAGCTTACACTGGTAAGTGATTCGGGTAAGTTCACGCAGCTAACAACCCTGCAACTTCAAGTACGCAGGGAATAGGCTATTTGCTGACACGGTCATAATAGACCATATCCGCATTCAAACCTTGCTGGTAGCCTTTTACGTTATCGCGCAGCACAACTTGTGCTTTGGCTTGATCAATAAAGATATAAGGCGAGTTCTGTTGCAGCTCTTGTTGCAACTGGGTATAGAGCGCAGTGCGTTTCGCCGGATCGGCTTCTGCGACGGCGGCCAGTGTTTGTTTATTCAGCTCAGGAATAACCCAACCGTTTAAACCGGCAACAGTGCTGCTCTTGCCGTCGTTATAGGCAAAGGCGCTGGCATTGGAGTGCGCATCAAAGTAATCCGGGATCCACAAGCGGATAGCAGACTGATGTTGTTTAGCGCGGACTCGACCATACACTTGGCTGCCTGCTGCTGGCAGTAACACCAATTTCACGCCACCTTGAGCAAAACTTGCCTGTAACGATTGAGCGATGGTGATAAACGGAGGTTTGTTCTCAACATCCAGTGTCAATGTGGCATCTTTAATGCCTGCTTTGGCCAAAATCTCTTTAGCTTTAGCCGGATCAAAGGTGAATGGATTGCTTTCGAGAGCACCTGGTAAACCGACCGGCAGGAAACTTTGATGCACGAAATATTGGCCTTTCAGCAGATCTTTGGTAATTCCTTCATAATCAACCAAATAGCGTGAAGCGAGCCAGAATTCAGGTTTGCTCAATAGTGGGTTAGCAGGGTTGGCGGTGTTGAATACCAAATAGTTTTGTTCCGCTGAAGGGATCTCAACCACCTTAACGCCAGCTTGTGTTTTCAGCGCGGCGGTCTGATCTGGCCCCAATTCACGGGCAATATCGGCATCACCCTGCTGAATAAGCAGGCGGCGGGCACTTGGGTCCGGTACGTTTTTGATAATGATATTTTTAATCAGCGGCTTATCACCCGGAGATGTCGGGTTGGCATCCAGCACGATGGCTTGGTGCGGCTGATATACCCGCATTTTGAACGGACCACTACCGGCGGAATGCATTTTCAGCCAGGCATTACCATAGTCGTTTTCTTTAACATTGGCGCTGACGGCTTTCTTATCAACAATTGAGGCGATTGGGGTTGATAAGATATTCAGAGCAACCGCTGGGCTGACATCAGCGCTCCAGCTCAGTTGAACGGTCTTGTTATCAATCTTTTTCAGATGTTGATCGATGTTGCTAGCATCCCAGCCCAGTACGTTAAGGATGAAAGCCGGTGAACGGTTCATTTTTATCGCACGGGTAAAGGAGTAAATCACGTCATCGGCCTGCACTGGATTACCAGAAGCAAATTCAGCCTGCGGACGTAATTTCACGGTAAGGGTTTTGGCTGCGGCATCACCTTGCCAACTTTCAGCAAGGATCGGCACCACTTTTGCCGGGTCATCACGATCAGCCTGTACCAGCCGCTGGTAGAGACTTGGAACCGTTTGAATACTCGACAGTTCATTACTTTCAGCCGGATCAAGGCTGACGATATCATCCAGGGATTGTACTACGACCAGAGTATCTGGTGGCGTTGCTGCCAATGCACCGCCAGATAGTGCTGTCAAAACCAATAATGACAGAATTTTAGCTTTCATTGTGACTCCCCGAAATGGGCTACAACCACGAATGTTTTCGCGTTAATAGCAAGTATAGATAGTTAACATCGCTAGGAAATTATTGTTTTTTCGACTATTTCATCGCAGTTTCTCACGATAATGGCTTTACTGTCTGTGGTCAAAGTCTCAACAGTTATTTGTTATAACAATTAGTGATAAAAAAATTTTACAAAAAAGTAATGATTATTAATTCGTCCAGCAGCACAATCTTTATTCCAGCTTAATAAATGTTAAACACTTCCCACTAAATGAACAGTGAACTGGTTATAATGAAACGTTATTTCATTTTATTTACACGAAAGGGAAAGCCATGATTACCGGAAATATTCATCATTTGGAATTGTTGCCTTATCTGCCTGCACAATTAAAAGAAGCTATTGAGTATGTGAAGAGCCATATCACCGCAGAAACCCCATTGGGTAAGCATGATATTGATGGCAATAATCTATTCGTATTGATCTCCAATGACTGCACGGATTATCTGGAAAATCGCCGTGCGGAATATCACGCTAAGTATCTGGATATTCAGATTGTTTTGGCGGGCGTCGAGGGGATGACGTTCAGTAATCAGCCTGCCGGTAAGCCGGACACTGACTGGTTAGCGGACAAAGACATCGCTTTTTTACCGGCGGGTGTTGATGAGAAGCAGTTTGTTATGCAGACCGGTGATTTTGTGGTGTTCTACCCGGGTGAAGTGCATAAACCACTGTGTGCGGTGGGGGAACCGGCTAATGTGCGTAAAGCTGTTGTGAAGATATCTGTAAAATAAGCTATTTCACTTGTCAGCTTGAGCTTCGGGCAGTGCTCGCCGCCGTCACATACTCCGTGTATGCTCCGTTGGCTGCGCGCTGTCCGCACTCAATCTGCCTGCACCAATAACGCTTATTGATTAGATGTGAAAATAATTAAAAGCCGACACATCAGATGATCGGCCCTGTTATGTTTAGTCTTGACCCAATGTCGCGACCATCACTGCTTTGATGGTATGCAGGCGGTTTTCTGCTTGATCAAATACGATGCTGTGAGCAGATTCAAACACCTCTTCGGTAACCTCCATTCCCCCCGGCAAATCATACTGTTCGGCCATTTGTTTGCCCACGGTAGTTTGGTCATCGTGGAATGCAGGCAGGCAGTGCAGGAATTTGACCTGCGGGTTACCGGTAAGTTTTACCACCTCCATATTGACCTGATAAGGTTTCAGTAAGGCAACACGTTCTTGCCACACCTCTTTCGGCTCACCCATTGACACCCAAACATCGGTGTACAGGAAATCAGCGCCTTTTACCCCTTCGGCAATATCTTCTGTCAGGGTGATTTTTCCGCCCGTTTTCTGTGCCTGCGCTCGACAAGCCGCCACCAGACTGGCCTCCGGCCAACATGCTTTTGGTGCAACCAGGCGCAGATCCATTCCAACCAGAGCCGCCGCTTCCAGCATGGTGTTACCCATGTTGTTACGCGCATCACCAAGATAGGCAAACTTCATTTCACTCAGCGCCTTACCCGGCAAATGCTCTTGCATGGTCAGCAAATCAGCCAGTAGCTGGGTTGGATGGAATTCATTTGTCAGACCATTCCATACCGGGACGCCGGCAAATTCGGCCAACGTTTCAACGATTTGTTGCCCGTGACCGCGATATTGGATACCGTCATACATGCGGCCTAGCACTCTGGCGGTATCTTTAATTGATTCTTTATGCCCAATTTGGCTCCCACCTGGGCCGAGGTAAGTCACGCGAGCACCTTGATCATATGCGGCAACTTCGAAAGAGCATCGGGTACGAGTCGAGTCTTTTTCGAAGATGAGCGCGATATTCTTACCTGCTAATTTTTGCTGCTCACAGCCTGATTTCTTGGCTTGCTTGAGTTCAGCAGCTAGATCCAGCAGGGCCGTAATCTCGATGGGGGTAAAATCCAGTAACCTTAGAAAGTGACGTTTATAGAACTGACTCATCTGTTCATCTCCATTTGCCCTTCATAACTTGCTGTCTGGCTACAACACCAATTATTGGGGGGATTAATTGAACTTCAATATGAATTTAAATTCAATTTATACGTATAATTATTCAATTACAACCCTAATCAATAAATCTTTCTCGTTTATAGTGGAGGCATTAGCGTGGGTGTGGGAAAATAGCATCATACAAAGCCCATTGACTGAGGATAAAGGCATGGCAAACCGCGAAATGCTGGACGAACAACGTGACGAGACCCGCCTGATCATCGAAGAACTGCTAGACGATGGCAGTGACCCAGATGCGCTATACACCATTGAACATCACCTTTCCGCTGAGAAGTTCGACGTGTTGGAGAAGGCTGCCGTTGAAGCATTCAAGCTGGGTTATGAAGTGACAGATGCTGAAGAGCTGGAAGTGGAAGATGGCTCATTAGTGATGTGTTGTGACGTGATCAGTGAAGTTGCACTAAATGCTGAAATCATTGATGCACAGGTTGAACAACTGATTGCACTGGCCGAAACCTGTGGCGTTAACTACGATGGTTGGGGCACCTACTACGAAGACCCGAACGCCGAAGATGACGAAGACGGTGATTTCGACGGTGAAGAGTTGGTGGATGAAGACGACGACGGTAAGCGCCACTAAATTACCCTTCGTCCTTGACGCTATAGCGGTGTTAGCTGCACTCACTCACCCGAATCACTGACTTGAGTCAGCTCATCGGGATTTGCTCGTTTGCTGCCTTGCTATAGCGCCAATGACTTTGGGTAATTGCCCTGGTGCTTGACGCTATAGCGGTGTTAGCGGCATTTTCCAGCTAATACTATCAGGGCGCTCGATGCGCCCTGAATAATCACAGTTTTTTCAACATCGTCACTTCGCAGTCCACATGGCCGGTATTGCCCATCGAACAGTTAATATGCTCAAAACCCAGTTTCTCATATAAGCCAATGGCGCTGGTCAGGCTGGCAGTGGTTTCCAGATAGCAGCGACCAAAACCCTGCTGACGAGCAAACGCCAACGCTTGTAACGCTAACTGTTTTGCCAAACCTTTACCGCGTAATATGGGCAGGAAATACATTTTCTGCAATTCACACAGATCGGCTTCGCCACCTGACAACGGTGCTACGCCGCCGCCGCCAGCGATATTACCGTCGACCTCGATCACCCAATAAGCGCTACGTGGCTGACTATACAGCTCAAACAAGTGATCCAGATTAGGATCAGATACGGTATAGCCTTTATCTGCGGTCAAGCCGAATTCAGCCGAAACATCACGGATAACATTGGCGATAGCGAGATTGTCTGCGACGGTGATAGGGCGCACCAGCAGACGGATCGGTGTGGCAGTGGTCATGGCGTATTACTCTATAAACCAATGGGTAATAACATAGTAATAATCTGTAATACCATCTATACCCGTCATACTTCAAGCTGTATGTGCGTTGGTTGCACTCAATAACCCGAATCACATACTACCAGTAAGCTCATCGGGATGAATGAGCCTCATCCTGCGGGCTGGCATAAATGCTGTTCAAATCGGTTCCCGACCGATTTGTCTCTCGCTTGTCGCCTTCCTACAACTCGAATTATTTAGGGTATGACACTGAATGAATGTAATGATAAAAAAAACAGCGGCTAAATAATTAGCTCGCTGTTCTTATCAGGCTGTCGGGACCCGGGTTAATTACAGAGCAGCGATGACTGCCTGCTGCTCAATTAACTTTTGTTTGGCTTCAGCACAGGCCGCCATTCTTTCACGCTCTTTGGCAACTACCGCTTCAGGCGCGCGCGCCACAAAGCCTTCGTTACCCAGTTTGCCTTCGATACGCTCAATCTCTGCTTCCAGTTTTGCGACTTCCTTCGCCAAACGATCCAGCTCAGTGGCTTTATCGATCAAGCCCGCCATTGGAATCAGCACTTCTGCGCCTTCAACCAGTTTGGTCACCGACACCGGGCCTTTATCACCGTCAGCGAGCAGAGTGAGAGAGGACAAGCGTGCCAGCGACTGGATGAAACTCTGGTTTTCCAACACACGGCGCTGAGCTTCAGCACTGGCTCCACGCAGTATGACTTCCAGCGGCTTACCTGGCGCGATGTTCATCTCTGCACGGATATTACGCACCGCAATGATGGTTTGCTTGATCCACTCCAAATCACTCAGGGCTTTCTCATCGACCTGGCTGGCATCATATTCTGGGAAAGGCTGTAGCATAATGGTATCTGCTGTGATGCCTTTCAGGGTTTTAACCCGCTGCCAGATAGTTTCAGTGATGTAAGGAATGATTGGATGCGCCAGGCGCAGCAATGCTTCCAGAACCTCAATCAGGGTATGACGGGTACCGCGCAGTTCAGCATCAGAACCACTGTTCATCACCGGCTTGGTCAGCTCCAGATACCAGTCACAGAACTGGTTCCAGGTAAACTCATACAAAATACCCGCCGCCAGATCGAAGCGGTAAGTATCCATCGCTTCACGGTAGGCTTTGATGGTCTGATTGAATTCCGCCAGAATCCAGCGGTCAGCCAGTGATAGCACCATTTCGCCGCCGTTCTGCCCGCAATCTTGTCCTTCAGTATTCATCAGCACGAAACGGCTAGCATTCCACAGCTTATTACAGAAGTTACGATAGCCTTCCAGGCGTTTCATGTCCCAGTTGATATCACGGCCGGTAGAGGCCAGCGCTGCCAGCGTAAAGCGCAGGGCATCAGTGCCGTGCGGTTCAATACCATTCGGGAACTGTTTCTCGGTGCGCTTGCGGATTTTTTCCGCCAACTGTGGCTGCATCATGTTACCGGTACGTTTTTCCAGCAACTCTTCCAGTGAAATACCGTCAACCATATCCAGTGGGTCGATGACGTTACCTTTCGACTTGGACATTTTCTGCCCTTCGTCATCGCGAATAAGACCGGTCATATAGACGGTCTTAAACGGCACCTGCGGCTTACCATTTTCATCTTTCATAAAGTGCATGGTCATCATGATCATGCGCGCAATCCAGAAGAAAATAATGTCGAAACCACTGACCACAACACTGGTCGGGTGGAAGGTTTTCAACGCATCGGTTTGCTCAGGCCAGCCCAATGTGGAGAATGTCCACAGACCGGATGAGAACCAGGTATCCAGCACGTCTTCGTCTTGACGCAATGCCACGTCTGCGCCCAGATTGTTTTCGCGGCGCACTTCAGCTTCATCGCGGCCGACGTACACTTTACCTTGCTCGTCATACCAGGCCGGAATACGGTGGCCCCACCACAGTTGGCGAGAGATACACCAATCCTGAATGTCGCGCATCCATGAGTAATACATGTTTTCGTACTGCTTAGGCACGAACTGAATTTCACCGTTTTCTACCGCTTCAATGGCAACTTTAGCCAGCGGTGCTGTGCGTACATACCATTGGTCGGTCAGCATCGGCTCGATAACCACGCCGCCACGGTCGCCATAAGGCACCGTCAGGTCGTGCGGTTTAACCTCTTCCAGCAGGCCAAGTTTATCAAATTCAGCGACGACAGCTTTACGGGCAGCAAAACGTTCCAGACCCTGGAATTGTTCTGGGATTGCACCGCTGCAAGCATCGGTAGCTTCACCGTTAGTATCAAACACTTCAGCTTCAGCACGGATATCACCGTCGAAAGTCAGAATGTTGATCATCGGCAGGGCGTGACGTTTACCTACTTCATAGTCATTAAAGTCGTGCGCTGGGGTGATTTTCACGCAACCAGTGCCTTTTTCCATATCGGCATGTTCGTCACCGAGGATCGGAATACGGCGGCCAACTAACGGCAGGTAAACTTCTTTACCGATCAGATCTTTATAGCGCGGATCTTCCGGGTTCACTGCAACACCGGTATCACCCAATACGGTTTCCGGGCGAGTGGTGGCGACCACCAGATAATCTTTACCTTCGGCGGTTTTGGCACCATCGGCTAGCGGATAACGCAGATGCCACATGGAACCTTTGGATTCGCGGTTTTCTACTTCCAGATCAGAAATAGCGGTGCGTAGTTTTGGATCCCAATTCACCAGGCGCTTGCCACGGTAAATCAGATCTTCTTTGTGCAGGCGAACAAACACTTCTTTAACCGCATTAGACAGGCCATCGTCCATGGTGAAACGCTCACGTTCCCAATCCACGGAGTTACCCAGACGGCGCATCTGGCGAGTGATGGTGCCGCCGGACTCGCCTTTCCACTGCCAGATTTTATCGATAAACGCATCGCGGCCATAATCGTGGCGGGTTTTGCCTTCTTCTGCGGCAATCTTACGCTCAACCACCATTTGGGTTGCGATACCGGCATGGTCGGTACCCGCCTGCCAGAGGGTATTTTTCCCCTGCATGCGCTGGTAGCGAATCAAGGTATCCATAATCGTCTGCTGGAAAGCATGGCCCATGTGCAGGCTGCCGGTTACGTTTGGCGGCGGGATCATGATGCAATAGCTTTCTTTACTGGTATCGCCGTTCGGTTTGAAATAGCCCTGTTTTTCCCAGTGTTCATACAGCGGCTGTTCGATTTCTTGCGGGCTGTATGTTTTATCGAGGGACGGCTCAGTTTTGTCGATATTAGAAGGTGTGTTTTCCATTTTCTTTTTATTTCAATTAGTTGGCGGCGTTGCCGTAGTCAAGTGGAAGCCGACGCTGCGATAAGACTTATATCGGTCGCGCGCCAACTGTTTCAAATTTTCTTCGTAAGGGACGAAGTCTACCACTTCATGGAAAGCGGTGGCAAAACCTGCGAACTCTGGCAGCAGGCTGATAAGCAGGTCGCGGGGTGAATTACCGCGCCGTTCCGGCCAGGCAAGTTCGACTGGCGCGCCATATTTTGGCCCTTCACCGGCCAGATTGTGTGGCACAAATTGGTCTGGTGCTCGTTGCCACAGGGCTTCATCCAGCCGCTGAGCCTGTTCCTGACTTTCACAGGCGATTAGCACCCGTTTGCCCGCCCGCCAATGGACAGCTGCAACTTCGCAGGCCAACGCCTCATGAGCACGTAGTTCACCGGCGGGCGTGTCGTGTTCGAGCAGGTAGAAGGTGGCGTTTTTCATAGGTTCTCAGCACCCTTCGTCCTTGACGCCGCAGGGGTGTTGGCTGCACTCACTCACCCGAATCACTTGACTGTGTAAGCTCATCGGGATGAGTTCGTTTGCCGCCTACCTGCAACCCCAATGAGCTTGGGTGTATATCAAATGGAATACATAAAACGATTAATCGTCGCCGTTTAGTCCTGCACGATTTAGCAGGAACTGAGACAACAACGCGACCGGACGGCCTGTTGCACCTTTGTTCTTACCTGAACGCCATGCAGTGCCAGCGATATCCAGATGCGCCCAGCTATATTTACGGGTAAAGCGCGACAAGAAGCAGCCTGCGGTAATGGCTCCACCAGCACGGCCACCAATATTTGCCATATCGGCAAAATTGGAGTCCAGTTGCTCGGCGTATTCATCACCCAGCGGCAAGCGCCATGCACGGTCACCGGCTTGTTCGGACGCCCCAATCAGCTCATGAGCCAATGGATTATGATTCGACATCAAACCGGTAATGTGGTGCCCTAATGCCACCACACACGCGCCGGTCAGTGTCGCGATATCAATCACCAGTTCTGGATCAAAACGCTCAACGTAGGTCAGCGCATCGCACAGTACCAAACGGCCTTCCGCATCGGTATTCAACACTTCGACTGTTTGGCCGGACATGGTGGTTAGAATATCACCAGGGCGATAAGCACGGCCACCCGGCATATTCTCACAACCCGCCAATACACCAATTACGTTCAACGGCAATTGCAGCTCAGCCACCACCCGCATCACGCCATAAACGGTTGCTGCACCGCACATGTCGTATTTCATCTCGTCCATGCCTTCGGCCGGTTTGATGGAAATACCACCAGAGTCGAAGGTCAGCCCCTTGCCTACCAGCACAATTGGCTTAGCGTCAGGGTTCGGATTACCCTTATATTCTATCACTGACATCAATGATTCATTCTGCGAACCATGGCCAACAGCCAGATAAGAGTGCATTCCCAGCTCTTTCATCTGTTGCTCACCAATAACGCGAGTAATGATGTTGGTGCTAAACGCATCGGCCAGTTGGCGCGCCTGAGACGCCAGATACGCGGCGTTACAGATGTTGGGTGGCATATTGCCCAAGTCTTTAGCGGCTTTGATACCAGATGCCACTGCCAGACCGTGCTGTATTGCGCGCTCACCGCTGGTCAATTCGCGGCGGGTTGGCACATTGAACACCATTTTACGCAACGGGCGGCGAGGCTCGGTTTTATTACTTTTAAGTTGATCGAAGGTGTAAAGCGTTTCTTTGGCTGTTTCTACCGCCTGACGCACCTTCCAATAAGTATTGCGGCCTTTAACATGCAGTTCAGTCAGGAAGCAGACGGCCTCCATTGAACCGGTGTCATTAAGGGTATTGATGGTCTTCTGGATCACTTGCTTGTACTGGCGTTCATCAAGCTCACGCTCTTTACCACAACCAATTAACAAGATGCGCTCGGAGAGAATATTCGGCACATGGTGCAGTAACAGCGTCTGCCCGACTTTGCCTTCAAGTTCACCACGGCGCAATAAAGCGCTGATGTAGCCATCACTAATTTTGTCGAGTTGTTCGGCAATGGGAGATAGACGACGAGGTTCGAAAACGCCGACTACAATACAGGCACTGCGCTGTTTTTCCGGGCTGCCGCTCTTTACACTGAACTCCATGCACTCTCCTGAATCTTAAAGACAAAGGCGGAAGCTACCGCTAGAATGTAGCGCTCCGCAACGATCTCTCTCCGTTGTGTTAACGACGTGTGTTAACCTTAACGGCATAAGTTGTTTTGTTTTGGCGACTATAAGCATGTTCCTATAGGACACCTAAACGCTAGATGCTGTAATACTATTTTAGCTGTGAAGGTTGCCATATGATGAGAATAAATGGCGGATTAACGATGAAACTATCGATTTTCCTGCAAAAAGACAAGTTTTCACAGGCGTATTAGCGTGATCATCATTAGATATCTGGTACGGGAAACACTTAAGAGCCAAATTGCGATTCTGTTCATCCTGCTATTAATCTTCTTTAGTCAGAAGTTAGTACGGATATTAGGCGCTGCGGTCGATGGTGAAATACCGACAAACCTGGTTTTATCCCTTTTGGGGCTCGGTGTGCCGGAAATGGCACAACTTATCCTGCCATTGAGCTTATTCCTTGGCCTGCTGATGACGTTGGGCAAATTGTACACGGAGAGTGAAATCACCGTGATGCATGCCTGCGGCATGGGCAAAAAATCCCTCATAATGGCTGCATTGATTCTGGCGCTGGTGACTTCTGCTCTGGCGGCGGTTAATACCATTTGGCTTGGTCCGTGGTCTTCTAAACATCAAGATGAAGTATTGAACGACGCCCGCGCTAACCCAAGCCTGGCCGCTTTGGCCGGTGGGCAGTTTAAGTCTTCAACCGATGGCAATTCAGCCTTATTTATCGGTAATGTGACAGGCAAAGAGTTTAACCGTGTATTTTTGGCACAATTGCGGCCAAACGGTAATCAACGCCCCTCTGTGGTTGTGGCAGATAGCGGCCATATGACCGAACGGCCAGATGGCTCACAAGTGGTTATTTTAAACAAAGGTACCCGCTATGAAGGCACCGCGTTGTTGCGCGATTTCCGCATCACTGATTTTGTTGATTACCAAGCAATAATCGGCCATCAGGAAGTGCAACAAAACAACAATGTGGCTGAACAGATGAGCATGAAACAGCTATGGCGTGCAAATGAACCCGATGCCCGCGCAGAGTTTCATTGGCGTCTGACACTGATTGTATCGGTGATTATCATGGCGTTGTTGGTGGTGCCACTGAGTGTTGTCAATCCACGTCAGGGGCGAGTGCTGAGCATGTTGCCGGCAATGTTGCTGTATTTGATTTTCTTCCTGTTACAAAGCTCCCTGCGCTCTAATGCAGGTAACGGCAAGCTGGACCCACTTGTCTGGATGTGGACCGTAAACGGTGCATATCTGGCGGTTGCGGTGGTATTGAACCTGTGGGATGGCCTGCCGGCTCGTAAGTTACGTGCGCGATTGAGAGGTGCTGCCTGATGTTTGGTGTATTAGACCGTTATATCGGACGGACTATCCTCAATACCATTTTGATGACGTTATTCATGCTGGTATCGCTCTCTGGCATCATCAAGTTTGTCGATCAGCTACGTAAAGTCGGGCAGGGTGACTACTCAGCAGTTTCCGCTGGCATGTACACCCTACTGAGTATCCCTAAGGATATTGAGATCTTTTTCCCGATGGCGGCGCTATTAGGCGCATTGCTGGGTCTTGGGTCATTAGCGACTCGCAGTGAACTGGTGGTGATGCAGGCATCAGGTTTTACCCGCATGCAAATCGCTGCGTCGGTGATGAAAACCGCGATTCCGCTGGTATTGTTGACAATGGCGATCGGCGAGTGGGTTGCGCCTCAAGGTGAGCAGATGGCGCGTAATTTCCGCGCTCAGCAGATGTATGGCGGTTCACTCTTATCAACGCAATCGGGTCTGTGGGCGAAAGACGGTTCTGACTTTATCTATATCCAGCGGGTATCGGGTGACAATGAACTGACCGGGGTTAACATTTATCATTTTGATAAACAAGATCGCCTGCTTTCGGTGCGTTACGCCGCAACAGCCACTTATGACGACAATATTTGGCGTTTATCGCAGGTTGATGAATCTGATCTTACCAATCCTAAGCAAGTGACTGGTTCTCAGACCTTGACTGGCGAGTGGAAAACCAATCTGACCCCAGAGAAACTGGGGGTGGTTGCGATGAATCCCGACTCGCTCTCCATTCGTGGTTTATACGATTACAGTAAGTACCTGCGGCAAAGTGGGCAGGAATCGAGCCGTTACGAGTTGAACATGTGGGGCAAGATATTCGCACCATTCTCAGTCGCGGTAATGATGCTAATGGCGTTGTCATTTATTTTTGGCCCATTACGTAGTGTACCGATGGGGGTTCGGGTGGTTACCGGTATCTTCTTCGGCTTTGTTTTCTACGTACTGGATCAGATTTTTGGTCCACTTAGTTTGGTTTACAGCATTCCACCGGTCATCGGTGCGCTGTTGCCGAGTATACTTTTCCTCCTAATCAGTGTTTATTTGCTGCTAAAACGGCGTTGATGGCGTTTTTTTCGACACTTAGACTAAACTTGGTGGGATAACAGTTGCATGCAGATCATTGCTAGGTATAATTCACCTCGTTCTCCGCATACTACTTCAGTGCCGAAGTGGCGAAATCGGTAGACGCAGTTGACTCAAAATCAACCGCCGCGAGGCATGCCGGTTCGATTCCGGCCTTCGGCACCATTAGTATGTAAATAGACGTCTACGGACGTCTTTTTTTATGTCTAAAATCCAGTCCCCGCAAGGCTCCTCTCGCTTTTTCACTCAACATAAGTCAACCTGATTCAATCTACATCAACTTACTGATGTGGGTACAATTGCGGGTATATCCCGGTTCGATAATGTTTGTACCCACGCAGAACCCTTGAAAGGATACTCAACATGGCTCTGAGTGATGTGAAGGTTCGTACAGCCAAGCCTGAAGCAAAAGCCTATAAACTTACCGACGGCGAAGGCATGGTGTTACTGGTTCACCCTAATGGCTCGAAATACTGGCGGCTACGCTATCGCTTTGGTGGTAAAGAGAAGATGCTGGCGCTGGGGAAGTACCCTGAAATATCGTTGGCTGATGCCAGGGCACGGCGTGACGAAGCTCGTAAGCTGTTAGCTAACGGTGTGGACCCAAGTGAGAGCAAGAAAGCCGTTAAGGTAGAGCAGGAGCAAGAAGCGATAACTTTTGAAGTGGTAGCCAGAGAGTGGCATGCCAGTAATCGTCAATGGTCAGAAGCTCACAGTGCTCGAGTGCTCAAAAGCTTAGAGGACAATCTCTTTCAAGCCATAGGCAAACGGAATATTGCAGACCTCGGAACCCGTGATCTTTTGCCTCCAATCAAAGCCGTAGAGATGTCTGGACGTCTTGAGGTGGCTTCCCGTCTGCAACAACGAACCACAGCAATAATGCGCTATGCGGTACAAAGCGGTTTAATTGATTACAACCCCGCGCAGGAGATGGCGGGCGCTGTTGCTACTGGTAAAAGAAAGCACCGTGCTGCACTTGAGTTAAACCGTGTTTCAGAGTTACTTCACCGTATCGACTACTACAGTGGCAGGCCACTCACTCGGCTAGCGGTAGAATTGACTTTATTGGTCTTTATCCGTTCCAGTGAATTACGCTTTGCCCGTTGGTCAGAAGTGGATTTTGAAACCGCCATGTGGACCATTCCCGGAGAACGTGAACCACTGGAAGGTGTTAAACATTCGCACCGTGGCTCAAAGATGCGCACTCCCCATCTTGTCCCCTTATCCCGCCAGGCGCTCGCCATTCTGGAAAAGATCAAAAGCATGAGTGGAAATCGTGAGTTGATCTTTATCGGTGATCATGACCCACGCAAACCTATGAGTGAAAACACGGTAAACAAAGCCCTGCGAGTGATGGGCTACGATACGAAAGTAGAAGTGTGTGGTCACGGCTTTAGAACCATGGCCTGTAGTTCATTGATTGAGTCGGGATTGTGGTCTAGGGATGCGGTTGAACGGCAGATGAGTCACCAGGAGCGTAACTCTGTGCGTGCGGCTTATATTCATAAAGCCGAGCACTTAGATGAGCGCAGATTGATGATTCAGTGGTGGGCAGATTATCTGGATGCGAATCGGGAGAAGGGAGTAAGTCCGTTTGATTTTGGGAAGATTAATAATCAGTTAAGGTAAAGAGGAACTTTTCTTTTGCAGCATTTTTTTTGAAAAGTCTCACATAAGTGGTGTTCTTCACTAGCCTTTTGAAGCAGGTGGGGAATGCCATGTCTTTTTTTGTCATTACTACTGTCCGAATGTATTCACATCAGTATGTTAGCCACGGTAGAGCAATGAGCTTTATATAACGAAAGCTCAACATTCTATTAAAGTATAAAATCATGTTCGGGCTTACGGCTGTTATAAATGCGGTCCTGTGATAGCCCTTAGCAACCGTACGTTAGGCTTTGAGGGATACCAGGCTATTTAAGTTGTAATGGTCGAATGCTGGCCGTAGGTTAAGTGATTATTTAGTCTCGGTATTCATTTCTATGCCCTGTATCGTTTGCGATAGTTTTCGTTACGGGTATTATTTTGCGAATTGCATTCCAAAACTGCATTTTTGCTTGGGCACATTTGCTCTATAGCTGCGATTTATCCTGAGGATTTTCATGACTAACACTAATTTCTCTCAAACGGCTGCCTTTATCTGGTCGGTGGCTGACCTGCTTCGCGGTGATTTTAAGCAATCCCAGTACGGGCGTGTGATTCTGCCTTTTACCTTACTGCGCCGTCTTGAGTGCGTGTTAGCACCAACCAAAGATGCGGTGGTGGCAGAGGCTGAAAAACTGAAGACCAGCTCGCTGCCAGAAGAAGGGCGAGAGAAGTTTCTGTTACGTGCCACCAAAGGGCTGTCGTTCTTCAATACCTCGCCGATGGATCTCGGCAAGATGGGCCAGAATGATATTAAGGCTAATCTGGATAACTATGTTCAGTGCTTCTCAAAGGATGCGCGAGAAATCTTTGAGCACTTCAAATTCACCGAATTTGTTGGTTTGTTAGATGATGCCAACCTGCTGTTCAAAATTGTTAAGAAATTCGCTACTACTGATCTGAGCCCGGATGCCATTTCTAACTATGAAATGGGGCTGGTGTTTGAAGAGCTGATTCGTCGTTTTGCGGAAAGCTCGAATGAGACTGCTGGGGAGCACTTTACCCCACGTGATATCGTGCGTTTAACCACCTCGCTGGTGTTTATGGAAGATAATGATGCGTTGTCGAAAGATGGCATCATTCGCACCATTTATGACCCAACGGCCGGTACGGGCGGTTTCCTATCTTCCGGTATGGAGTATGTGCACGAACTCAACCCGAATGCGGTGATGCGCGCTTTTGGGCAGGAACTGAACCCTGAGTCCTACGCCATCTGTAAAGCCGATATGCTGATCAAAGGGCAGGACGTTAGCCGCATTAAACTAGGCAACACCCTTTCTAACGACCAGTTACCGCAAGACCAGTTCGACTACATGCTCTCTAACCCGCCGTTTGGGGTGGACTGGAAAAAGATTGAAGGCGAGATTAACGACGAGCATCAGTTGAAAGGTTTTAATGGGCGTTTTGGCCCAGGTCTGCCACGCGTTTCTGATGGTTCACTGCTGTTTCTGATGCATCTGATCAGCAAAATGCGCGATAACCATAACGTTGATGGCTCGGTGAGTAACGGCGGGCGGATTGGCATTATTCTTAACGGCTCACCGCTGTTTACCGGTGGGGCGGGCAGTGGTGAGAGTGAAATCCGTCGTTATATTCTGGAAGCTGATTTGCTGGAAGGGATTGTCGCGCTGCCGACGGATATGTTCTACAACACCGGGATCGCGACTTATGTGTGGATTTTGTCGAACAAGAAAGCGCCGGAGCGCAAGGGCAAAGTCCAACTGATAGATGGCACCAATCTGTGCGGCAAGATGCGTAAGTCTTTAGGTTCCAAACGTAACATCATGGGCGAGGAGGATATTAAGCTGATCACCCGCACCTTTGGTGATTTTGAGGTGGTGGAAGCGACGGCTCTTGAAGCATTAGGTCTTGAGAAAGCGCCAGAGCAAAAATCTAACCGTGGCCGCCAGTCGGCAACGGCGAAAACCGAAGCACCGAAAACCTTTGCCAGCAAAATCTTTAACAGCACGGATTTTGGCTACCGCCGCCTCACCATCGAGCGCCCGCTGCGCCTATCTGCGCAGGTCACCGACGAGGCGATTGCCACTCTGCGCTTTGCGCCGAAGCCGCTTAACGCGCCGATGGAGCGCTTATATGACGAGTTCGCCGCGCAGTGGCAAGACGATAATTACGGCGATTTTACCGGGCTGGAAGTTGAAGCCCGCGCCATTATCAAAGCTGAATTTGCTGAGCTGAAAGAGAAGCAAATTAAAGATCTGTTAGACAGTAAACTGTGGCTGGCACAGCGCGCATTAATGGACAAAGCGCAGCAGATCCAGACGGCACTGGGTGCGAAAGCCGGTGGCAAAGAGCAAATTAGCAATGATTTTAATGAGTTCCAACTCACCCTGAAAGGCGCAATCAAAGCTGCCAATGTGAAGTTGGATACCAAAGAGAACAAACAGTTTATCGACGCTATCACCAATAAAAATCCGGATGCCGAGCCGGTGGTGAAAAAGGGGCTAAAAGAAGCCGCCCAGCCGCTGTATGGCGCATTTGAATACAGAGGCAAAGTGGTAGAGTTCGAGCAGGATGGTGACCTGCGTGATAACGAAAACGTGCCGTTAAACCCGTCTATTGCCACCAGCGATCTGATTGAGAACTACTTTAAAGCCGAAGTGTTACCGCACGTTGCCGATGCCTGGATTAACGCCGATAAGCGCGATGCGAAAGACGGTGAAATAGGAATTGTCGGTTATGAAATCCCGTTTAACCGCCATTTTTATGTTTATCAACCGCCGCGCCCATTAGAAGAGATTGATGCTGATTTAGATGCGGTAAGCGCTGAAATTATGAAGTTATTGCAGGAGGTGCATTCCTGATGGCTAAATATAAGGCTTATCCGGAATATAAGGATTCTGGGGTTGAGTGGTTGGGGGAGATTCCCAAAGAATGGAAAGTTAGTAGAGTAAAATATATAGCACCATTTCAGGTTGGTTGGACTCCTCCGACTAAGAATGATGCTAATTTCATTGGTGATAATTTATGGGTGAATATTTCTGATTTAAAAGGAAAGTTCATTTCATCTACTGCAAAATGCATCTCCGACTTAGCTGCTAAAGAAGCCTCTATGGATATAACCCCTAAAGGGTCACTACTATACAGTTTCAAGTTGTCGGTAGGCGCTGTCTCATTTGCGGAGTGTGATCTCTATACAAATGAGGCAATTGCTTCATTTCTTGATAACGCTACACTTCCTTTATCATATTTATATTATGTCCTCCCAAAATTCATAATTGAAAATGCATCAACCAATATTTATGGTGCTAAAATATTAAATCAAGAACTTATAAAAAATTCTTTCTTGCTTGTACCTAGCCTTGATGAAGCAAAAAATATTGCTGCCTTCCTCGATCACGAAACTGCAAAGATAGATAAGCTGATCGAAAAACAGCAGCAACTAATTGAACTGCTGAAAGAAAAACGTCAAGCGGTGATTAGCCATGCCGTCACCAAAGGTTTAAACCCTAATGTGCCAATGAAAGATTCTGGTGTCGAGTGGTTAGGGGAGGTACCGGCGCATTGGATATCGGTTCGCGTTAAGCAAATATCTTCATTTATTACTTCTGGTCCAAGAGGTTGGTCTGATTTCCTTACTGAAGAAGGACGTGAAATATTTCTTCAAAGTGGTGATTTGAATGATGAGCTTGGTCTGCAACTTGATAAGGCAAAACGAGTATCACCACCTAAAAATGCTGAGGGAATTCGCACCCGACTGACAGTAGGGGATGTAGTTGTATGTATTACTGGTGCAAATACAGGGCGGGTCGCGATTGTTTCTGAGCTTTCTCAGACTACTTACATTAATCAACACCTAAGTCTGATTCGTCCCAACACATTAAATGTTAACTCTGTATTTCTAGGTTATAGCCTTGCATCATCTGTCGGGCGTTCATTCTTTGATGTTGCACAATATGGACTCAAGGAAGGACTGAGTTTGAGTAACGTAAGCGAAGCACCATTAGCGTTGCCTCCAAGATACGAACAAGATGCAATCGTAAAATACTTGGAATCCATCAGAAATAATTATGACAATCTGTCCAGAATATCAACAGTTCAGGTTGAGTTGCTTAAAGAACGCCGCACCGCCCTTATTTCCGCTGCCGTCACCGGCAAAATAGACGTACGCGATTGGGTGGCACCAGAAGCCCGTGAGGTAGAGGTATTACAGGAGGTCACCGCATGAGTATGGATACTACTAACGAGCTGATTTTCCAGAATGAAATCATTGCTCAAATGGTTGCCAAAGGTTGGGTTTGTGGCAAATCAGATAGCTATGACCGAGAACGCGCGCTGTTCTCGCAAGATGCCATAGCTTTTGTACAAAATACTCAACCGCTGGAATGGGAAAAGTTTGCCAGAATTTACCCCACCGATACCGAACGCCATTTTCTTGATGTGCTGGTAGCACAACTTAAAAAAGCCGATAACAATGCTACCGATATATTATCGCGCACTTACGGTACGCTCGGCGTATTACGTCATGGTATTAAAAGTCACAATGCGCGCTTTTCATTATGCCAATTTAAGCCAGAGCATAATCTCAACCCGGAAACGCTGGCGCGTTATCAACAGAATATTTGCCGGGTGGTGCCAGAGCTGGTTTATAGCCCGTATGCCACCAAAGCCGCATTTGAAGAGGCTGGCGTAAAAGCTAAGAAATGGCGTATCGATCTGGTGCTGTTTATTAACGGCCTGCCGGTGGCAACACTTGAACTGAAATCTGAATTCAAGCAGGCGGTGCAAAATGCCATCAAACAATATAAAAAAACGCGTTTGCCCAAAGACCCAATAACCCATAAACCCGAGCCGCTACTCACCTTTAAACGGGGTGCGCTGGTGCATTTTGCCGTCAGCCAGTATGAGGTGTTTATGGCGACCAAACTGGCTGGCGATGACACCTTCTTCCTGCCGTTTAACAAAGGCACCAAAGATGGCGGCGCAGGAAACGATATCCCCGAAGATGAAAATGAGTACGCCACCAGCTACTTGTGGAATGAAGTTCTACTGCCAGATAACCTGCTGAAAATTCTCGCCAGTTTCGTGCATCTGCAAATTGAAGAAAAAGAAACGTGGAACGGGCTGAAAGGTAAGAAAGAGAGCCTGATTTTCCCACGTTATCACCAGTGGGATGTGGTGAATAAGCTGATTAACGCCGCCACAGTTGAAGGTACGGGTCATAAATATCTTATCCAGCACAGCGCGGGTTCCGGCAAATCTAACTCGATTGCCTGGACTGCCCACCAGCTTTCAACACTCTACGATGAGCAGGGCGAAAAGCAGTTCCATTCGGTAATTGTGGTCACAGACCGCACGGTATTGGACGATCAGCTACAGGACACCATTTACCAGTTTGAACATGCGGATGGCGTGGTCGGGCGCATCAATAATAAAGAAGGCGATGGCTCGAAATCAGAAAAGCTCGCCAGTGCGCTGGAAAACTCCCAACCGATTATTATTGTCACCATTCAGACCTTCCCGTTCGTGCTGAAAGCCATCGAAAACAGCGTCAGCCTCAAACAGCGTAAATATGCGGTGATAGCCGATGAAGCGCACTCATCGCAGAGCGGTTCTACGGCGCGTCAACTTAAAGAAGTGCTGATGACTGACGAGGTAGATGACGATGTGGTGTTGTCATCGGAGGATATTCTCGATGCCACCATCGCGGCGCGTAAAGGCAGCAGCAACCTTAACTATTATGCATTTACTGCTACGCCGAAAGCGAAAACCCTTGAGCTATTTGGCCGTCGCCCTAACCCGTTGGAGCCCGCATCGAAAACCAATAAGCCCGAAGCCTTTCATGTTTACTCCATGCGTCAGGCTATTGAAGAGGGCTTTATTCTTGATGTCCTGAAGAACTACACCAACTACAAAGTGGCCTATCAGCTTTTGCAAAAACTGGCAGATGCCGACCGGGAAGTCGACAGTAAAAAAGCCAAAATCAAACTGAACCAGTGGGTGACATTGCACGACTATAACGTCGCGCAAAAAGTGAAAGTGATTGTTGAGCACTACCGCAAACATGTGATGTATTTACTCGGTGGGCAAGCCAAGGCGATGGTGGTCACCAGTTCGCGTAAAGCCGCAGTGCGCTATAAATTGGCATTTGATCAATATATCGCCGAAAGAAACTATTCGAAGATTAACGCGATGGTGGCGTTTTCTGGCGAGGTGGAATTTGTTGAGAGTGACCACAACAGTCTGGCGCTGCTCAATCAGAAGTTCACTGAAATCAATATGAATCCAGGGCTGAAAGGCCGGGATATGCGTAAAGCTTTTGATAGTGATGATTATCAGGTGATGTTGGTGGCGAATAAATTCCAGACTGGTTTTGACCAGCCGAAATTATGCGCTATGTATGTGGATAAAGCCCTCGGTGGTGTGGAGTGTGTGCAGACACTCTCGCGCCTGAATCGTACCTATCCGGGTAAAGCACAATCAGGCACTTTCGTACTCGATTTCTATAACGAACCCGATGATATTCTGGCGGCCTTCCAGCCTTACTATCAAACCGCTGAGTTGACCGATGTCAGTGATCCACAGCTAGTCTTCGAGTTGTTCCAGAAACTTCGCACTGGCGGTATTTTCCTGTGGAGTGAAGTCGAGCAATTCTGCGAGGCATTTTTCACTAAAAACAAATCCAACGCGGCGATCAGTAATATCTGTAAACCGGCCGTTGAGCGCTGGAAGAAACGTTATACCTCGGCTATCGATGCCTATGTGCTGGCAAAAGAGATTTTTGAGCGAACCAAAAAAACCAATGATGTGGTGCTTATCACCAACGCCGAAAACAGTTTTAAAGAGTGCAAACAAGAGAAAGACAAGCTGGATATCTTCAAGAAGGATCTCGGCAGTTTTGTTCGTTTCTACGAGTTTATGTCGCAACTCGTTGACTATGATGACAAAGAACTGGAGAAACTTAGTCTTTTTGCCCGCCATCTTCGCCCGCTGCTGCATGAACAGCACGTTGAAGAAGATGAGATTGATTTAAGCAATGTGGAGATGAGCCATTACCGCTTATCGAAAATCCACGAGCAGCATCTCAAGCTGCAGGAAGATGCCGGAGAATACAAAATTGAACCAGGCAACGACATCGGCACCGCCAAGCCGAAAGATAAGAAAGAAGAGTTCCTGTCGAATATTCTGGCACGTCTAAATGACCTGTTTATTACTGACAATCTCAGTGATAAGGACATGATTAACTATGCTTTTACCGTGCGTGACAAGTTATCGGAAAACCAGGCAGTCATGACGCAAATTGCCAACAATACCCGCGAACAAGCCATGTTGGGGGATTTCCCTAAAGCTATTGATGACGCGGTAATGGATAGCAATGATGCTCAGCATGAAATGATGATGCAGTATCTGTCTAACCCAGAACTTGCAAAAGGGTTTGCGCGGGTGGTCTTTGATATGTTGAAAGGGGGTTGAGTTTTTAGCTGGCCGGGCGTGGGATTATTTTTAGTCTTTGTCTGGGAAGGCTAGTGCTTAAATGTCCCCTCATTGAAACTCTGAGATTCGCAGTACTGACGGCGGATTAGGCTATCGAAATCATCTTTGCCAGCTGACTACAGGGCAAATGGTGTATTGAACGTGTTTTTGATACCTTGCAAGACCAGCTCATACCGGAACTGAGATTGCACAATGTTATTGATATGGTGGATGCCAATAGCTAATCACATCAGTACAGCTTGCTGCACTTTTATATCTCATCTGAATGTCACTAACGTTTAAACACTTGCCCCCGATGCCATTCTACAAACTGCTCATATGGATAATGTTCAGCGCTTTTGGGCAGTAAAATTGTATGCCCTGCGAAATCCCAGAACAACCGTTCAACCATTTGGCTGCCGTTTACGCCTTCTGAGACCAGTAGCTTCATGCTGTCATCAAGCCCTATCACACCCATGTCGAATGCAGAATGGTGTAATGAACATAACGCTATGCCGTTGGTCACGCTACAAGGGCCACCGTATTGCTTCCACTTGATATGTGCTGCTTCAATGCCAACGGGGGTGCTGTCGTGCCGCAGGTTGTAACCACAGACAGCACATTGATAGTTGTAAGCACGCAAGATGGTTTGGCGGAACGCCGGATCACGCATTTTGCGTGTATCACTAAGCTGCAAGTCTAAACGGTTAGCGAGCAACTCTTGTAGGCTATCGGGGAAGTGTTCACTCAGGATTTGCTGTGCGAGTTTGTTTAGCAGCGAGGGTTTACTGCGTAATAACTGGTAGCTTTCTTCATCGAAACCACCCATCACACCATGTTCGATAATTTCACGCTTCGGTGGTTCTTTATTACCTTTCTGTGGGCTGCAAAATTCAGCGTTCTGTAATTCCCAGAAACCGTCACTGCGTAAGCGCCAGAACGGCATGGTGGGGTAATGTTCGCGCCGCTGTGGGCCAAAACTATGGAGCAGTTCCAGTAGTGGCTGATGAATTTCTTCACCATAATTGAACATTCTCTCATGACCCTTTTCATACTGCGCAAGCACATACAACAGTAACAATGGCTTATGTGGAGCACGCTGATCGCCTTTGCGCCAAACAGTAAGGTTGGAAATCGCTGTTTGCAGTGCCTTGCTGGTGATCATGCAGTTATCCCGGTGAAAAATACATTGTTGCGATCATGCTCGCAAAAGTGACGGGATTCAATATTCCCTTGCATCACAAGCCATTGAAATAGTAAGTGGTCAGTAAGAGCGCTATTATCCAAGATTACCGATAACGCCAACTGAATAATAAGTAGGGAAGCATGCAGAATAAAATGTGGATGATCCGTGGTGATAGTGGGAAGTTATACGACGATTTCCGCGAGCGTGAAGTTGTCGCTATTGGTTGGTCGCAACTGGCACCCTATGCGAAACCGGGTCTGACACGAGCACAGCTTATCGAACGTTATCTTGAGTTGGAGCCGCAAACCAAGTTAGGTACAGCTCGTTCTGGCGCTTCCCAAGTCTGGCGCTTTATCAATGAAGTAAAACAGGGCGACTGGGTGATCACTTATTCCCCAGCGAATCGTACTTACTTGGTTGGTAAGGTGGTGTCTGATTTTCAATATCATCCTGAATGGTCGGAAGAGGGGATGGGATTGGTGCGTAGGGTCAAATGGAACACGCAAGAAGTTGATCGTGATACGTTGAGTACTGCCAGCAAAAATACGCTGGGTTCTACATTGACGGTATTTCAGTTGCCAGATTATGCCGTAGCTGAACTTCTCAAAGAGAAAAAACAGGCGGTTGTTGTGACGGTAACTGATGATGTCAAAGATGCAGACGAAGATCCCCTATTAGGTATGGAAGTTCTGGCATTTGAACGCATCAAAGACAAAATTAACTCTCTTGATTGGGACGAAATGCAAAATCTGGTTGCCGGTGTTTTACGTAGCATGAACTATAAAACTCAGGTATCTCCCGTTGGCGCCGATCGTGGCAAAGACATCATTGCTTCACCGGATGGTTTTGGTTTTGAAAATCCACGGATTATTGTCGAAGTGAAACACCGAAAGGAGCAGATGACGAGCCAGCATATTCGTAGCTTTATCGGTGGACGCCATAAAGACGATAGGGGTTTGTATGTCAGCACTGGTGGCTTCAGTAAAGATGCACGCTATGAAGCCGATCGCTCTACCATTCCATTAACATTATGGACATTGGACGATCTGGTTCGCGCCCTGATAGCGAATTACGATCAGGTTGATATTGAAACTAAGTTACTCGTCCCATTGAAGCGTGCTTATTTACCCGTCTGAGTTTGAGAAGGATTTTTAGGCCGTAAGAGTCTGTACCGAATTCTGTGTACAGGCTCGACGCAGACGTGGCATGCCCCTGTGCCTGTAGACAATCTAATAGCCTTTAAAACATAAACAAATTATTGCGATCGAGTTCGCATCGTGGACAATGCTTAACCATATGCTGCGTTTATATTAACGAAATCAATAGTTTTTTATTTAGTCATGGGACAAGGAATGGACAAGAATACTCAAGGGTTCGCATCATACTGGCGTAACTCTTTAGCAGATGCCGAGTCTGGCAAAGGGGCATTTGAGCGTAGAGATACGGATGCATTCACCCAGTGGATGGATATCTCTACGGGACGATTGAATGAGGAAATTGTTCGCGTTTTTTTTGAGGGGGAAGTCGATACGGTTAAAACCGTTGAAGTGATGCTACGCCCACAAGCGTGGATCCGCCTGGTACAGCATGGCAAAGAACGGACGGCCGGAGCGCCGGGCATCGTCACCCCGTTAGTGACTTCTGCTCTCCTGAACCGTGAAGGATTTTTATTCCCCACTGGGGCAACCACCATTCCTCGTGATCTACTCGAACCGCTCCCCAAAGGCACCTTCTCAATTGGCGAGATGGCGCAATATGACAAATACAAAACCACGCATAACTCGACTACCTTTGGTGAGGATGATGAACAGCAAGGCCTTGAGGAAAATGACGAGCAGCGAGCTGAACGTTATGCAAAGCACCAGTTGCAGTGGCAAAGGTATCTAACGGAGTCAAAGAGCCTCCTGAAAAATGTGGCCGAAACATGGCTCTCCACCCACGAGCAATACGAACCGGCTGGGTATGGGTATGTTATCAAATCGAACCAACCCGGAGGGGCCAGTATCCATATCCTGCCCATGTACGATCATCTGCTGTCATGCAAAAAAGAGGTTCCGTTACTTACGCGCTTTGCTTCGACTAAAATGCCATCTGTAGAACCTCTCCTTGCCGCCAATACAATGTTCTGCGAGCGTCTGGGGCATTCCGGGGATGAGTTCCCGCTGGCAATGGCGCAGCGAGACGCCCTAAGCCATTATCTCACCCAGCAATCAGGCGATATCCTCGCGGTTAATGGCCCGCCGGGAACCGGAAAAACAACTCTAGTTCTCTCTATCATTGCCACTGAATGGGCAAGAGCGGCCCTCAATAAAACCGAGCCGCCGGTGATGATTGCCACCTCAACCAATAATCAGGCTGTGACCAACATTATCGAAGCCTTCGGTAAGGATTTTTCCACTGGCACCGGAGCTATGTCCGGGCGCTGGCTGCCTGAGCTAAAAAGCTATGGCGCCTACTTCCCGTCTTCTGGCCGTAAGGCTGACGCGGCGAAAAAATACCAGACGGAGGATTTTTTTAACCGTGTTGAATCTTTGGAATACGTTGAAGAGGCACAGGTCTTCTATCTGGAGAAGGCAAGGGCGGCGTTCCCATCGTCGGATTGCAGCTCCCCCGAACGCGTCGTGGATCTTTTGCATGAGCGCTTAACCAAGCAGTCAGCGCAACTCAAGCAAATCGAGCTAGCATGGGAAAACCTGAATCGCATCCGTCAGGAGCGGAGCGCCATCTGCGAAGATCTCGACCAGTATATTCAGAACAAAAGTACGCTACTACTCGACAGCACCAATGAAATCGCGTCGCTAACTCAAGGCAAAAAACAGTGGCAGCAATATCGTGCGGGTGAGTCGATGGTGTATGCGTTCTTCTCCTGGCTCCCCGCAGTCCGTACAAAGCGCCACTATCAGATTAACCTTTTTCTGGACGAGACGTTTGGCACAAGAATGGCCGCGTTTCGGGGTACCGCACCTGAAGCTATCGATGCGTATATCGACGACCTTATTACCCAAGCGAAAACAGAACAGGACAGATATCAGCAGCAAATCGTTCTTGCTCAAGACGTTTCCCGACGCGAAAGCGAGGCTACCCGATATTGGTATGAACTGACCCAGTCACTAGGGCATATAAGCGAAGAGGAGCTGGTCCTGGCTGGAGCTGATGAGCTTGCCGATATGAAGATCCGCTTCCTGGCATTCCTGTTGTCGACCCATTACTGGGAAGGTCGCTGGCTGATTGATATGGCGGCGATTGATAATCTTCAAAAAGAAAAAGGCCGTCGCGGAGCGAAAAGCGTGAAAGCCCGCTGGCAGCGTAGAATGAAGCTCACCCCCTGCGTAGTCATGACCTGCTACATGCTGCCTAACCATATGAAGACTAGTGAGTTTGTCGGTGGGACTAAGAAATATGATGATAACTATTTATATAACTTTGCCGACTTGCTGATAGTAGATGAAGCGGGGCAGGTGCTCCCCGAAGTGGCTGCAGCTTCTTTTGCACTAGCGAAGAAAGCGCTAGTGATTGGCGATACGGAGCAGATTGCGCCCATCTGGAACAGTTTACCCAGCATTGATATTGGCAACATGGTGGAGGAGAACATCCTCCCCGGCGGTACCCAGGAAGAGCTCACGGATGCGTATGCACTGGTGTGTGATTCAGGAAAAAGTGCAGCATCGGGCAGCGTAATGAAGATTGCCCAGTTTAATTCTCGCTATCACTATGATCCGGATTTAGCCCGTGGGATGTATCTGTACGAGCACCGTCGCTGCTTCGATAACATTATCGGCTACTGCAATACTCTGTGCTATCACGGCAAGTTACAACCAAAGCGGGGAACCGAAAATGAGACGCTTTTTCCTGCGATGGGCTATCTGCATATTGATGGCAAAGGCATGCAGGCAAACAGTGGGAGCCGCTATAACGCTTTTGAGGCAGAGACAATAGCGGCTTGGCTAACAGCCCACAAAGAAGAAATCGAGCGTCATTACGACAAAGCTCTGCATAAAGTGGTTGGAGTCGTGACGCCATTTTCAGCGCAGGTCAACGCTATCAAAACAGCATTACGCAAGCTCGACATTAACTGTAGCGGTGGTGAGGATTCGCTAACTGTCGGTACAGTGCACTCGTTGCAGGGGGCAGAAAGAGCGATCGTGCTTTTCTCTTCAGTCTATTCCAAACATGAGGATGGTGGGTTTATCGACAGCGATAGCAGCATGCTGAATGTGGCCGTTTCCCGCGCCAAAGATAGCTTCCTGGTCTTCGGCGATATGGATCTGTTTGAGATCCAGCCTGCATCCTCGCCTAGGGGATTGCTGGCAAAATATCTTTTCGCCTCGGAATGCAATGCGTTGCAGTTTGAGTATCAGGAACGCATGGATTTAAGCGCAGCACAAACGCAGATCTCGACCCTGCATGGTGTGGAGCAACATGATGCGTTTCTGAACCAGACCTTCGGCACTATCGGGAAGAGTATTACCATCGTCTCTCCTTGGTTGACCTGGCAAAAGCTGGAACAAACAGGCTTTCTGACATCGATGATCCAGGCGCGCTCGCGCGGCATTGAGATCACTGTGGTGACGGACAGAAATTACAATACCGAACATGCTGATTACGAAAAGCGCAAAGAGAAGCAGCAGCGTCTTCACACTGCGCTGGAGATGTTGAACGAGATGGGTATCGCGACGAAGCTGGTCAGTCGTGTTCACAGTAAAATTGTGATTGGGGACGAGGGGTTACTGTGTGTAGGGTCGTTTAACTGGCTCAGTGCCGCGAGAGAAGAGAAGTATCAACGGTACGATACGTCGATGGTGTACCGTGGTGAGAGCTTAACAGGTGAAATTAAAACGATTTATACCAGCCTAGAGCAGCGTCAGTTATAAAATGAAGGCTAGTAATTTCGAACGGTATCGGTGTTCGGTGTACCAAAGTCAATGCGATGAATCACCATATTCATTGGAGCCCGGTGCCAGGTACCGTAAACTGGGCATCTCTGATGCCACTTTTTATACGTGGCGTAAAAATGCGGCAGGATTTATTCGAGATTTTCACCATGAGCAAAAAACATACCGAAGTAAGCAAGTTCTTAAGTTACGTCCTACGCCATCAACCTGAATCAATTGGCTTAACATTAGATAGTGAAGGTTGGGCGGATATCAACTCATTGATTGCCTGTGCTAGCAAGGAAAATCAGAGGCTTGATCAACAGATTATCCAAGCTGTTGTTGAGAGTAGTGATAAAAAACGGTTCGCTATTTCAGAAGATGGACTCTGCATCCGAGCTGTTCAAGGACATTCAACGCAACAAGTAGATATTAGCTTTAAAGAGAAGATGCCACCTGAGCTCTTATATCATGGCACAGCGACCCGTTTTTTGGAGGCTATCAAAGAACAAGGATTAATGGCTGGATCACGCCAGTATGTACACTTATCGAGTGATGAAACTACAGCCATAGCCGTTGGGCAACGACACGGTAAACCAACTGTACTAAAAGTTAATGCCCTATCGATGTACGAACAGGGCATTAAATTCTATCAATCACCTAATGGTATTTGGATGACTAAAACGGTACCTATTCGGTTCATTGACTTGTAATGATAGTTTCATCTCCTATCGGCGGCGACTGGCTCACCGAGTCCGACATTGGCATTACCGACGCGGCGCAACTGCACTCACCGCCGCACCGGGGATTATTCGGGTACAGCAGCGGGAAGAAGGAGGGTTTGGGGCTTAGAAGTCAGAACCCTGGTCAGTTGGCCGAGGTTAGCCATACGACAACTAAAATAAAGAAGCTGAATATTCCTTCAACTTTGAAATTATTTCATTTATCTCATCTCTTGGAATAATTATATCCTCAATGATTGGATGCGCTATATCTTCCCAAACCCTGCTACCATCTCCATCAACTAGCTGTGCTATTTTTCCTCCAATTATTCTCACTAAATCTTTATTTGAAACGGCAAAAAAATATGCCCCAGATTCGTTAATGATTGTGGGGGAAACACAAAAATCAAATACTTGTTCTGGATACTCATCCTTCTGTGTCGACTCTGGATATGCCAGTTTAAATAAGAAATTAAAAGCCTCATTTGTTGATACATTGAAAACCTCATCATTGCAAGGCAGAGCGATAAGAGCATTTTCATCATCAAGAATATCATTTAAATCAACATCTAGTGTTGATGTTCTGATGTCATTTGGGTACATATTCCCATTTACAAAAAAGTAAAAAAAACCATTTTTATAAGAATCACCCCACTGAGGGATATATTCTACCCAGATAGCAAAACGATACGGATCACCGAAAATCATACTTATCTCCATTTTCCAGGCAGTCCAAACTCTTTTTTAACAGTGTTTGGTATATCATTTTTTTTCAATGGAACTGATGCATCCCCAGTACTTCCTGACCAATGCCATGAGCCATCATTTGTATTCGTAAATTGATGAACGTTACCTTGTTCGTCCAATGCATACCTCTTTTTCCCACTATCTATTGAGTTACTAAATAGCTGAATAGAGTTAGCCGGTTCGGTTCCGGCGTTTCTATTATATCCGACTTGACCAGGAGTATGTTTTCCATTCGATTGATAAACTAAACCATTGCTAGCCTTTGTTGGGGTAGGTACAGGCATCGCACTTCCCTTGCCGCCAATCCCCGCAGCTATTCCTGCCGCACTGGTTCCTGCCACCTGTGCCAGTGAATTTATCGCAAGTTGTTTAGCCTCCGCTGAATCACCTGACATCAAGGCATTATGGATAGCTTTCATTCGGTCCGCTTCTAGCTGGATCGAAGTCAACTGAAGGATAGATAATTCGTTCTGTTCTTCTGCGCTTAACCCACCAGTAGCACGCGTTTTTTCCAACAGCTCATTGGTACGATTGGCATAATCAACCTGCAATTCGCTAACTTCATTTGCCTTATCAATACAGTTCTGAGCACCTTTGCACTCCACAACACTTTCATGTTGTTCAGCATTGATTTTCTTGTACTTATCAATAATGGCATTTTCGCAGTCAGCACTACCCTGACATTGCACCATCTCTTGACTACGCGATTTATTATCCTGCACACTCAGCGCATTATTCTCCACCGCGTTCTTCCCGGCCTGCGCCCCAGCAACGGCACTACCCGTGCTATCGCCTACTAGGCCACCGGATAGTCCCGCCGCCAGGGAACTGAGGTTAACAATAACCTGCTTCTGTGCTTCGGTCAGGTCTTTGGTCTCGATATTCGGGTAGAGGTTGTTTTTGATGTAGATGGCGGCCAGTTCGCCACTTAAAGCTCCGGCACCACCTGCGGCAGCGCTGTTGCCTTGCAGGTGAGAGAGCACTGCGCCCAACACCGCATGTGCCCCAATGCGTGCCGTTTCATTATCTTCACCGGCGACATCTTTAATCATCTGCGCCAGATACGGGGCTGATGCACCCGCCAGTGCTTTGGTCATATCACCACCAGCCAATCCTTGCAGAGCAGCGGTGGCTGCTTGCGCGATCTTTTGGTAGGTGCCACCAATGCCATAATCTTTCATGGCATCTTTATAGACTGGCGATGCTTCTATCTCTTTCTGGGTTGGGTTGAGATTACCACCTTTCGCCAATGCATCTTTCGCCGCAGTGGTAGCCTGGATCTGCCCCTGCGTGCTAATAACATCAAACACCTGCCCGCCAATCTCGCCAATCAACTGCGCTTCTTTCAGGCGGTTTTGCTCTTTCTCTTTATCAAAGATAGGGGTGAGGGCGTTATTGGCATGTTCGACGTCACGGCTCAGGTCGTCGACATTTTGCTGCTGTTTGTCTTGATCGCGAATGATGATGCTACCGTCAGACACTGCCGCATGGGTGGTGCCTTGCGCGTTACCATCATTATTGGCCCCGACCAGCACCAGATTGCCCATGTTGCCGAGGAAGTTATCCGCTACACTACCGCTGGTGCTGATGCTGCCACCCTGATGTTCGGTTTTGAACTCTGCTTTATTTTCAATATTGCTAAAGCCCAGTGTGCCGGTATCCAGTTTATTCTTATCCGCTGTTGCCGTAGAGCCAATCACCGCACCGTTAAGCTGGGTGTGTTCCCCTACGGTAATATCAAAGCCACCTTTGCCTGCAAAGATACCGGTCTGTTCTTGCACCGAATCAAAGTTGCTGTGCATTTTGTCCTGGCTGATACTCAGGTTCGCCGAGCTGTTACCGACACCCCATACCACTACGCTGACGCCGCCGCTGATGCTTTGCTGCTTCGAGTCGTAACGATCACTGTCTTGCTGGCTTTGTAAGGCCAGATTGCGGCCGACATCGGCTTCCACTTTGTCGCCACTGAGTTGTGCACCCTGCAAGGTAGTATCACGGCCACTGGTGAGAGAGAGAGTATTGCCACTGTCGAGGGTAGTTTCAGACCAATAAGTGCCATCACCACTGTTGTTGCCTTTGGATTTATTGGCATTGGCAAAAACACTCACCCCGATTTTGTCACCAAAACTGATACTGGCACCGATATTACCGCCACTGCTGCTGTTGCTGCCTTCGCTTTTCTGGGTATTAGCCGCCCCGAGTAACAGCAGGTCGCGATCGGCATCCAACGTAGTGTCGTGGCCTGCTTGGAGCTGGCTCCCGCCGATGATGATATCACCACTGTTGGCACGTTGACCTTTGCCGGTGGCGGTGATATCGAGGTCATTGCCCGCGGTGAGAGTTGAACCACTGGCGGCTTGTTGTTCCTGATGTTGTTGCGAGGTTGATTTTTGTGAGCCTAATGACACACTGATGCCAATCAGGCTGCCGGTATCGGTATTGCCCTGTGCCTGTGCCAGATCCACGGCCTGTTTAGCCGATATTCCTGTCAGAGCCGCTTTGGTGCCTTTTAATGCTGCCAGACGGCCATTGGTTTCGTCTTTTGCCTCTTGTACGGTTGTCACCGCCGTGTTCAGCGCTGAACCTACCGCGCCGGAAAGTGCGAGTGTTAGGCCACTGCTTTTTTGTTCATAAAGCTGATCGCTGCTGCGTTTGTCCTGACCCGGTTCAATGATGACGCTATCACCGGTGACACTTAGATTTTTATTGGCCAGAATATCTGCGCCACCAATATGGGCGGTGCCGCCCGCCTTGATGGCGACATTGCCGCCCGTGCTACCAATAGTGCTGGCACTTTGGCTTTGTGTCGTCCCTGAATCACGACTTTGTTGGCGTGATGAAGTGCTGCCAATAGTGACCCCGATGCCACCACCACTGAACATGCCGCTTTTTTTCTGTTCAGACAAACGGTAGCTGGATTGTTCTTCGGTGGCCGCCACAATATCCACATTGTTGCCCGCAGTCAGTGCGACATTATTGTCACCGACAACCGCAGAGCCTTTCACCAGTAAGTCATTACCGGCAGATACCGACACATTTTTGCCACTGAGCAGCGAGCCTTGCTCTTGTGTGGCGTAATCTTCAGATACCACGTGGGTAGTGGTCTTCGACAGCCTTTTCTTCTTAACGGTGGTTTCTTCAAAGAAGGAATAATCACTTTCTGTCGCCGTGGCCACATTAATGTCATGGCCGGCTTTCAGGGCAATATCACCGCTAGCCTGCGCCTGTGTGGCCTGTAAATTAATGTCATTACCGGCCAGAATGGTGGTGTCCCCACCGCTAACGATTTCAGTCCCTTGCTGACGGATGGATTCATTAATTTGCTGTTTCCGATCACCGTGGCTTTCGCTGTAGGTGCTGCTTTGCTGGGCATTAAGATTGACGTCACGACCAGTCTTGAGTGTGCTGTCGTTATCTGACACCAGCGCGGCTGCCTGTGAGTTGATATCACGCCCGGCATCCAATGTCAGATTATTGCCACTGGTTATCACTGAGCGGGTGGCATCAGTGGTACGATTTTCACTGTTATTGGTTTTTTGTTGGCTATTTTTCTCCGCTGTTTCCAGCGAAATATCACGCCCTGCAGACAGCCCGACGTTCCCCTTCGCTGCCAGTTCACTGGCCGTCAGTGACACATCGTTGCCTGCATTGAGGGTCAGGTTACCCCCAGCACTAATTTCACTGCCCAGGCTGTCGCGCTGCTCACTTTGTTGATAGCCGTTGCGGCGATCACGCTGTAGATTATGTTCATTATTACTGAGCGTGGCATTCGCTTTGATATCAACATCACCACCCGCTTGCATATCCAGGTTACCACCAGCAGACACCTTGGCACCCGTGACTAAAATGTCTTTTCGTGCATTCAGGCTGAGAGAGTCCCCGGCGCTGATAGTGGCGGTATCGCCAATTTCTGTGCGGGTTAATGACAATGATTCGCTATTCCAACGGCCATTACCTGCCGTCGTTGCTGTCCACTGCTGGCTGAGTGTTTGATTGATAATATTACCATCAAGGCTTTCTAGTTCCACTCGCTGACCGGCGATGCTGGAGCCGATGTTACTGATATCACTGATAGCACTCAGTTGCAGGTCACCGCCGGACGTTATTTTCCCGCCTTGCAGGTTACTGAGGGTGGTTAGACTATTCACCGCCAACAACTGGTCGGCCTTGAGGGTACTTTCCACATTAATAACTTTACCGGCATCAAGATTAACCTGATTACCCGCGATGATGCTGCCAGTTAATGAGGCACTATCTGCTTTTGCCAGATACAGCTTCGGTGCTAAAACAGTCTGGCCGTTAACATTAATCTCTTCCCACCAGACAATACTTTTGTTCAGGGCGGCAACCTGTTCCGCTGTCAGGCTGACACCCAGTGTTAGTCCCAGCCCGCTTTGGGCTTGTGCCGCGTTGTCGATAAGATATTGCATCTGAGCTAAATCCGACCCAAGGCCAGTGAGGTAGCGCTGACCAGTTTGGCTCAGGACCGCATTACTGATATAGCGGGTGTCAAAAGCCGCATCGCCGAGGAAGCGATAGTCATAATCGGGTTTCAGGTTTAAGCGGTCTAGGAAATAGGCTGAGCCTAGGAACTGCTTTTGGTCAGTAAACTGGCTATTGTTTTCCTGTGGTGCAGCTTCCGGTTGCTGGCCCAGCATCGCATACAACCCGTCGAACAGACTGTTATCGAGTTGTCCCAATTCATTCAGTTTGGGATTGGTGGTGATAAGGTAGGGGCTGCTTGGGTCAGGGGCCAACACAAAGTGGCCATTGTTGCTATTCGGCAACGGATAATCCGCCAACTCCGTGGCATTATTGCCCAAGGAACCCAGCGCGTTCTGCAAGTTATCTTTCCAGACTGGTGTCCCTACGGTGAAATGTTGATCGTCCTTCAGGTCTTGTGCCTGAGCAGTGTCGATATTATCCGGTTGTGATAGTAAATCCAGCTTAGGGGCCGCCAGCGTATGACTCACTCCACCTGCATTTGGTGTGGCTGTGGTGTTACTGATGTCACCAGTGAAATGGGCGTTAACTGCGCCACTGGCTTGAATGACGGAGCGATAGAGCTGACTGTCTTCACTGCGTTCAGTACGAATATCGCCATCAGCGGTGTAAGTAACAGACTGGTCCTTGATTTGCCCCAATGCGTAGATATTGAGAGGCCGTAATTTGGACACCTCATACCAATATCTGGACTGAGGAAGCTCTCCTGTGCGGTAGGTTTGATAACGTGTTTCTGTCCCCGCCAACCAGGACTGATTATTCAGCGTGTTACCCGTAAGAGAGATATCACCGTTAGAGAGGATATCGCTGGCCAGGTTATCGAACCTTTGAGCGGTAACGATAAGATCTTTACCGGAAGATATACGTCCAGCCGCTCCCTTGCTGGTGACTGAAAGGGTCGAAACAGATAATGCCAGCTCTCGTGTTTTCTCAAAGGGGGCGGCATAGGTATCTGTGTGACTTACTTGGCGGGCATCGTCTCCAGCTTCTTGCCGGGTGATCATTATCGTGTAGTAACCAATCTCACCTGCCTCGAAGAAACTGAGTGGAACCTTTACCAATGCACCATTTAACCAAGGATATTCATTAGTCAGATCCTTGTCAGTACGGGTCACACTCAATCCATCACGCTGATTCAGCAAATGGGCGGTGTTGATGGTGATATCACCGTGCCCCGTTTCAATGGTGCCAGAGGTGTTAATAACCTCACTATTGGCATTGCCAGTGGTGTCTTTCTGCATCCACAGACTGTTGTCCGCTAAAATATCGCCGTAGTGGTTGGTGATCCGGTCTGCCAACAGTTGCATATTGCCACCGCTGTACAACATGCCGCTGTTGAACAATTGGCTGGCCGCGTTTAATAGCAGGTCGCCCGCGGTGCCGATAAAGCCGTTATTGCTGATAGTGCTGCTACTCAATAGCTGTATGCGGCCTCCAGCCTGCAGGCTGGCAGTATCATTTTGTGTGATACCCGCGGCATTGATACGGACATCACCGTTACCACCGCGCAGTGTTCCGCTGTTGGTGAACTGCCCCAGACTATGGATAGCCAGACTTTGACCCTGCGTAGTACCCGCGAGGGTGATATCCCCATTACTGGACAGGTTCAGCACTTTGCCTGCGGCGAGTGTGCCGTGTTGTGTAAGGGCATCATTGATTGTCAGGGAAAGGTTGCCCAAGGCGACCAATTGTCCAAACAGGCTCACTGTACCACTGACTACTGTCAGGTCACCTGCGCTGAATAACTTAGCATCCTGTTGGTTCTCAATCTGTTGCGCCTGAACGCCCATCTGACGTGTGGCCAGCAGGGTACCTGCGTTATTCAGGCTGCCAATCGTCATTTGCAGGTTGTCGCCCTGTACCGTTCCCCGATTGTTGAAAATATCGAGCGTCAACAGATTATCGCCCGCAGCTATCAACGTACCGGTGTTATCCAGTCGCGTGCCGTTAAAAGTGATGTTATTCGCTTGCAGCCAGCCGCTGTTGTTGAGGGCGAGAGAGCCAATATCTAAATCCCCCCCGACAACAATTTTTCCCGTATTAAGCATCGGCGTCGTCAACACGAATGTGCTGGCTCCCGCGCCCTGAATGTTACCCGCGTTATCTAGCCCCGCAGCATTGAGGTTCAACCCGTTTTGGCTGCGCAGATCACCGCTGGCAAGGTTATGGAACACGCCACTCAGTTGGGCACTGAACGTATCCTGCCCTTGCATCACCCCGGTATTGGTAATGTCTGCCGTGTGTAGCGTCAGAGAACTGGCCTGAATACGCCCCTGATTATCGACTTGAGTGGCATTCAGGGTCAGTAAGCCCTTGCTCAACATCTCACCGTTTTTTTGTTGGGTGATGCCATCACTTATTTCAGACTTAAGCTGATTCACCCCGACGATGACACCACTGTTGAGCAGTGAATCTCCTTTCAGGAACAACGAGGTCGCCTGCCAGTTGCCGTGGTTAACTAACGCCAGCGCATTAATCGCCGCCTCACCGAGAGTGATAATTTGGCTGCCTGCACCACTGTTAATATCGCCGGTGAGATCGAGTTGGATGACGTTATTCGCCTGTAAAGTCCCGGTGTTATCCAGTTGGTGCGCCGCCAGAATAATCTGTTCACCTTGCCACGTCCCGGCATTGCTAACAGTCCCTGCATTCACCTTGAGATCACCGCCGCTCAGTAGCTTACCGCCAGTGGCGTTGTTCAAGTCCTGTTGCAATTGCAACACCAGGCGTTCGACGCCAATCAGATGACCTCTGTTGGTTAACTGCTCAGCATTTAACTGTGTAGTGGTGCCTTGCGCTTCACCCTGGTTGATAAACTCCTGTGCACTGAGGCTGAGTTGGCTCTCACTGAGTATTTTTCCATTATTGGTCAATGACTCCGTACTCAACGTGATAGGGCCCTGACTCAGCAGTTGCCCGCTGTTGGTGAGGCTTTGTGTGGCGTTTGCCGTGAGTTGGCTAATACCTAACGCACTGCCGGTGTTATCCCAGGTTTGTGTTTCAATATTCAGGCGATTGGCTTGCAGTTTACCGGCATTGTTCAGTTGCACACCTTGCAAAGTCAGAGCGCCCCCTGCTAGCAAACGTCCTTCAGCTCTATTGTTGAATGTTTGTGCATCAATAATGGCATTGACGTCGGCCTGCATTAGCCCTCTGTTATCTAGATTATGGGCTTTCAGTGCCAGTGTGCTTGCCGCCAGGGTGCCGCTGTTGCTCAGTGAAGGAACGTCCAGAGTTAACCCCTGACTTGCCATCAATGAGCCGCTATTGTCCAGACTACGAGTAAATGCCAGTTCGAGCTGCGGGGCAGCAACCAGTCCACTGTTGACCAATTGCTCACCACGCAGCGTCAACCGTTGTCCTGTTTGCAAGGTCCCTTGCTGGTTAAGCTGATTGACTGTCAGTGTCAAATCGTGATCAGCCTGCATACGACCTTGCTGGGTAAGGCTGTCACTGTGCCAACCAATATTGCGTGCAACTATATCCGCCCGGTTTTCAGTGGTTCCAGAGACAACATTCAGGTCACCAAACGTAGTAAAAATACCGGCAAGCTGGGCATTCTTCTCAGCATTCAATGTGATGCTATCTTTGGCTTGAATTTGCGCGCTGCTGCCCGTAGTAAACTGCTCTCCCGCCACGGTCAGGGCATGATCGCCAGACAGCAATCCGCTCAGCAGTAACGCCCCCCCTTGCAGGTGAATATCGCCAGTACTGAGTAGCGCCGAGCCTTCAGCGGTCGTCAGGTTGCTGTTGATAGCGATACCCTGTTTCCCGGTCGCCCGTCCCGTCAGCAGGAACTCGCCTGCTCGTACGTTCAGTGGCCCTTCGGCATACAGCGACCCATCGACGTTCAGCGTATTGCGCACCGTCAGGGCTAACTGCTGTTGTGAGCCAATCAGACCGCGGTTATTCACCGTATCGGCATTCAATGTCAATGTGCCAGCCGATTGCAGTTGGCCATTATTGTCGAGTTGTCCGACGTCCAGATTTTGGGAGCCTTGAGCTTGCATCAGCCCACTATTATTGAGACTTTGTGTCGTTATCTGGCTGTGGCGATTGGCTGCAAGTTGCCCACTGTTATCCAGTGTTGCGGTCTGTAGTGTAAGATCCCGCCCAGCGGTAAGCTGCCCTTGCCAATCCGCATTACCACTGAAAGTGAGATGAATATCGCCCTGTGCATTAAACTGGCTGTTGCGGGTACTTTGCAGGTCAGTACCTTGCAGAGTGACATCACCGCCAGAGCTGGTTTTACCCGCCAAATTCAGGGTACCACCTTGTAAGGTCACACCATCCAGACCCGTTAGTGTTGAACTGCCATCCAGAATTAGGTTGTTCTGCGCGGCCGCCAGCACGGTTCCAGCCCCGAGCTGGCTATTCAACCATTGTTGTTCGGTACCTATTAGCGTCAGCGTTTGTCCGCTGACCAATTTGCCTTGTTCATCGCGCCCCGCCAGTAACGTACTGTTGGCTGCACGCAACTTGCCCGTAGAGTCCAGAGTCATGGCTTTGGCCGCACTGAGTGTGGATTGCTCCAGTGCCAAATCGCCGCCGGTGAGTACTACTTGCTGATCCGAATTTAGCGAAGCGTTGTTCACTGCCAGCTTGCCTTGGCTGTTCAACACCATATCTTGCCCGGCTTTGTGGCTGCCACCCAGCGTCATTTCGGTCGCGCTGACATTCAGGCTGCCCTGTGCCAGCGAATTATTGAGGGTCAGCTTGCCGCTACTATCCAGTTGGATATTCCCCTGACGAGCATTGAGGTTACCGAGGTTAACACCCACCCCTTTTTCACTGGACACCAGACGGATGCGATTCGCATACATCCCACCTAACGCACCGGTATCAACCGCCACTTTGGGCACATCACCTTTGCCTTGCAACGCGCTGACATTACCGGCAGCATCCACCCGGTTGCTACCGGCAATCAGAGTGAGGTCTTGCGCATAAAGTTGGGCGTTAATCTCAGTGGCACGGCTGATAATTGACAATGCACCGCTTTTGCTGGCATCGAGGCCTTTGCCCTGAATCGAGATAGCTCCCTGAGTGACTTCCAACGCCTGCAATTTACCGTTGGCATCCATTATTGGCTTGCCGGTAGTCAGTGTCACATTCGGGGTATTAATAAATCCGCAGCCATCGCAGGTGATACCGTAAGGGTTTGCCACCATGACACTGGCTTGCTTACCGGCCACTTCTAGATAGCCTTGCAACTGTGAACGGTTAGCGCCCACCACTTCATTGATAATGGCTTTGGCTTCGTGACTGGCTTGCAAATTGGGGTTGTTTTGAATCAATCCACCCAGTTGAGATTGCGTCAACTGACCGGTAGCGTTATTGAGGATCAACCCCTCTTTACCCACATTGAAGTCGTTATATTGGTTGTGGGAAATTCCGGACTGATTCGGTGTCGCAATATTCACCACCGGCACACCATTACCGGCTTTATCTAGCTGTGTATTACCCCCGGCAATACTCACCTCAGCAGCCAGTGCGGGCATAACCGGTTGCAATACCAGCAGGGCGCACAGGGTATAACTCAGCAATTGATGATGAGTTTTGATGGTTGACTCGTTATTTTTCTTCATCCCTGATAACCCTATTTATAAACAGTTAGATAATGAAATTGATACGGTAATAAACAGAAACACGATCTGGCTCCAGCCAGTCGGGATATGCCAGTGGCCAGCCGACAGTAAACTGGCTACTGAAATAGCGATTACGATGCCCCAACCCGATGGCACTGCCCCACAACTTGCCAGAGGCATAACTGTCAGCAGTGTCATGGCGCAGATAACCCCCGTCAATGGCTGCCAGCGCAGTGATATCCCCCAGTAACGGCAGGGTGGTCAGTGACCAGTTAACCTCGTTGCGCCAATAACCGCCTTTATCGCCGGACAGATACTGTTCTTTAAAGCCGCGCACAGAGGTTTCACCACCAATAGTCAGTCGTTCACTGCCGTATAAATTATCGGGTGTCCATTGACCGTAGAAGCTGGTGAGCCAGCTCCAGTCCTGCGCCAGAGGCAGGTAATAACTGCCGGACAGCGTCCACTTATTGAATTCGGCCTTGGGTGCGCCGCTATTTTTGCCATTATCATCTTCGGCACCCAGCCAGGGTACACCGCGACTGTAAGAGGGGTTCAAGGTGCTATAACCCCCCCAGAGTTTCTGGCTGTGATTAACCCCCAATACGACACTGGATAATTTGCGGCTGCTGCTTTGCAAAAGACTGTCATTGAGATAATTGCGATTAAGGCGATGGGTTAGGCCGAGTGACAGGCCAGTTTTCATATCACTGTCCCGATACACAACACGCGAAATGGCGAAACGGTGCGTCTGGCTGTCGCCACTGGAGAGCCAGTCAAAGCCACGGTTAGTCACGGTGGAGAGGTAATCACTGTATGAATAATTGTAATCTGCCAGCCAGTAACCATAGGGGACACTGACTCCAGTCTGCACACTGCGGGCATTATGGCTGCTGGCAAAATCGCTACTACGCGAACCGGAAACAAACCACTGATCAGCTAAACCAAGCAGATTGTTGGCTGTTAGCGAGCCATTAATCTGGCCAGTACCGGTACTTTTTTGCCCACTATTATCAAAACCGACACCAAGATTTAGAGGAAATTCAGGTGTCGCGGTGAGATTGACGATGGAATAACCGGCTTCGGTCCCTGGCAATATTTCAATTTGCACTGGAGTTTGGCGTAAACGGTTAATTTGCTCCATGCCCTGTTCAATATCACGCAGATTAAGAATCTTCCCCTCAAGCCCTGGGAATGCCATTTTTAACTGGCGAGAAGTTTTTCCATCTAGCTCGATTTTTTGTAGTTTACCTTCCAGCACAGCCAGTTGTAGGGTGCCTTGTGATAAATCCTGCTCAATCAGAAATACCCGACTGGTAATATAACCACGCGAAATATACCAATCAGACATTTCTTGTATTAAGGTCTGGATCTGACTTAAGCCCAGACATTTATTCAAGTAAGGTTGAAGTAATTTTTGTTTGTCCCGTGCAGGTAAATGGTCTGCGCCTTGTAGATGAACAGTATTAATCAAAAAACAGGCGCCAGCCGGTGCTGGGAGCGGTTTTGGTGCGACGAGCTCGGGAGTTAGGCTACGTTGTAATTCCTGACGCTGGCGCTGGTTCTGTTCCAAAATATCGCGCTGTTGCTGCTGAATAGTATTTCTATCAGCAGGGCTCAGCATATTGGCATAAGCAGTAAATGAGAATGACAGGGACAGCAAAGTGGCTGCTATCTGTAAATATTTAGACATGGCATCCATTCCAGTTTTTATTGGATTTATTATTTCGGCGTATTATATCTATTAGCCTAACTACTGCAATTGATGAAATGAAAGGCTAACGGTAGCCTCTTTGTGTAACGATCTGATGTGGAAGAAATAATATTAAACACGGGAGATTTTTTTAAAAGTATAATTCAATGGATTATATTCATTTTTAAGTATATTACCCTGACTTATTATAAACAAATAAAGAATTGGTCTTAAGGTTTGGCTTTGTTTGAATATTTATTCTCTGTGCGGGTACTGCGGCACTAGCAGCCAGTTAAACAGGAGTAGGTATGGAATTGCAGGGTTTTGGGCTGAACTACATCGAGAAATGGCTACCTGAAGCCTCCGTGAAGTACAAAGACGGTAGCTATGATAAGAGATCAGAACAACACAGGGACAGTGATTGAATCTGGATTATGTCGAGGGACATGGCTTAACCCGGCCTATCTGACCTGTCAGCACGGGGTGCACAGGTCAGGCTCGGTGCTCAGTAGGGAACGAGTCGATACAGCGCCACTAGCACTACTATATTCAATATCACACTGATGATGAAGTACGTTTTAAAGGGCTGCTTTTGTGTTTTATGGCGAAAGATTTGCTGACCGAGAATTGCTCCGGGCCATCCACCCACGAATCCAAACACCAGCAAGGTGAACTCAGACACTCTACGCCAGGCTTTGCGGGCCGCCATTTTATCTACACCATAAACCACGAGCGTCAACACGTTAGCGAACAGGAACCACATCACAAGAGGATGAAGCAAAAATGAGCAGCCGATAGCAACTAAGGCCAGAAGAAAATAACAGAAGCGATTGAGGTTCATACGATAGCAACAGCATTAATCAATCAGAATGGAAGGGAACTATATCCGATTCTGAAGGAGGCGGTAATCTTAACGTTTTCCAAACGGCCGTTTACAGGCAAAAGTACTGCTTTAGCGGTTGTTATTACCGTAGAATAACGTCGGGTTTGACACTCAGAGCAGCCTGATGGTCATCGCTCAAACTGCTTTCCGTCGTATACAGGAGTTGTTGGCATTGGGGGCATGTCTTTGGCCCAGTATACTTATGCTGGCATAGCACACAGAAGTAAGCTCTGTGTGGCAGATAACTCAATGGCGCATGTTGAGCCATGATAGTCCTGCGCAGGGTACTTAAGGTATCAGTAGTTTGTGACGATGTTGATGCCATTTTTGCTCGGTATTTACAGTTTATATCGGGGTTAAAATCGGGATGCTCCTGGTCATGAATGAATAGACGCCCTGCGACATGAGTATGTTGTAATTGCAGTGGGTTATGGCAGGAAGGGCAGTAATAGCATTCAGTTGCTGAACCTAGAAAAACACTTGCACTATTAACTCGTGAGCCCTCTGTTGTCAGGGCGGTTCTGATGCGTTGATACATGATGATATCCTTAATTACCCTAAGTTTTACGTTTGGTTAAATCGGCCTACGGTATATATGGCGGTCCATGGAATTGCTTTGGGTGTATAGCTATACAGTGAGAAAATTGAGGCTCAGAAGCTTGTTTGGGATGTATTTGATACTGTGAGTGTTGGTTTTGCAGTGTTTGCAGTATTTCTCCCATAGTAGTGACCCGCGCATAATGATGTATAACCCCTTTTCTCCAAATTGCAGGCATGCGTCATCCGACCCTTGAGGGCTGATATTGATGCAAGCAGTAGGCGGAAATCGTGGGGAGGTTGGTGTCGATTAATTGCTAAACAAGATGCTATTGGCGGGACTGGGCAATACGTTCATTTAACCAGCTTTCTACTTCGCTTTTTAGCCACCGAGAGCTTCTCCCCATTTTAATGGGTTTGGGGAATGAGCCATCTTTTATCAGTTTGTAAAACCACTTATCAGTAAGCTGCGTAAACTGCGTGATAAATACCATATCGACAAGTTGATCGTTTAGAAGGGATGGGGTGGGGGTATTCATGATTAAATCTCCTTTAAGTGAGTAAAGGAGGAATGAACTGCCTTCAGGTGTGTGACAGCCTTCCTCAGTGGATGGAAGGCCATGTAAAAAACTAATGATATCCTGTTTGTTTATTGTGTTGGATACCCTTCAGTACCTCTCTCTTAGCGTCTTTGCGGGTTTTTCGTGCAGTCTGTCGTGTGAGCTTGTTTTCCTGTTCTTGTTCGTCATATATGGAACTTCCCGCAGAGCGGATCCTGCTGCTGTATATTTTGGTCCTGTGCTTCGCCATGTATTCGGTGCGTTCCATGAGTTTTTTGTAGTCGTCTGTGGCTTTCAGATTGGCCCGGTTAAGGCGATAGCAGGGAGACTTACAAAAATAGACCAGACCACGATATTCCTTACCTTCCAACTTCAGCGCACTCAGCCACGCATTGATAATCAGGTCAGCCAGATTCCCCTCTTGCCAGTAGTTGCCCAGCGAGTTGAAAACGTCCATATTGAACATAAGCAGTGTGTGATAATGAATCTTTTTGCCGCACTGATTATTCTCCCTCACCCAGATGTAGTGCAGCTCAGAGTAATGCACCTGTTTGCCAGGATTTTCTTTCTTTTTTCGTTTGTATCGCGCTTCAAGTCTTGATGTGATTGCCGCCATAAAGGCTTTCATCGCTTTATTACCTTCAACGTCATAGTTATCGGGAAAACGCAAGTCAACGCGAATAACCAGTAACCGTGGGTGCGTTATTAGAGCATTGCGCACGGTACTACCGAATCGTGCTAGATAAAGATAATTATGCGTTGCCAGATTGGTCGGGTATGTTTTATTGGGTTGTTTATCCGTCATAGTTCTTACTCTTGATTTGTTATATTTACAAAAAGTCGGCGTCTCATAAAGACATCCGTGAGACATTGGCATAAATCACTTACACTTAGGGAGAGTGTCTTGCAAAGCCATTTATTTACATTTGTAACTTAATGTCCTGCATGTATTTTAATTATTTCATAAGCCATCAAGACTTATCCTGATGCATATTTTTCTCACGCTGACAGATAACATGATGAATACATAGTATTGCAACTAAGAAGTTACCTTTACCATTATCAGAGTTAGCTATGGCTTACTCATATGAGATTATTGGTTAAGCAGTTCATTAGTATTTCATAGTGTTGTGGTGAAGGTTGTTTTTTAATGCTGGCTTACAATTTTAATTGTATTGTTTTATTAGATTGTTGTTTTCTGTATTTGTTTTTTTATTATTAGATTAGTATGCTTTCTTTCATGGCTGTATATATTATTCTTGTTGTATATATATTATTGTTATATGTATTACTCTTGTTGTATATATATTATTAATAACCGATAGTACTTCATGCATCCCCTAAGAACGTCATGTCTTGCAGCACTAAGTTCTTGTGGGGCTAGCGTGTATTGTTTGCTGCTTATTTTTACTCTGAAGTTAGCTTTTCATAAGGAATAAAAAAACTACGTAAATGAACTGTGGAGTTCGACGTTTCATCAGCATGATTTTACGTGTTCGGCATGTTTAATGATGACTCCCTTCATATGCATATACGTACTGTAAATATTCAGGTTTCAGGCTATCGGAAAGGATCGGGTCTGGACTATCAACGACGATGCATGACGCCTGTGCAACAGGGCTGATGAAGTTACGAATAGGGAAAACAGTCTCGCCTCTTCTGATGGTAAGCGCAGTATTTTTTTACAGTACACGCATCATAGCCATGGTTCCCATGGCTTCCTCCTTCCCTGTAATGCTTAATATCTCTGTAATTTCCTTAAATAGAGCGTTTTTATAATATATTGATTATTATGTTTTTGTTTAAAAGTAAGGTTCTTTATAAAGATTACTTTTGATATTAATCATGATGTAAAGTAACTTACTTTGATGTTTCTCATCGACGAAAAAGGACTAGAGGGTATGGCAAGTAAGCACAAAATAACGGCGTATATCTCTGACTCGACTACTTATGAGTGGGCTAAGAATACTGCCACAGAAAGAGACCTTACAAAGTCTGGGTTTCTTGAATCACTAATCAAACAGGAAATGCAACTGGGACGGAGTAGATCGAAATTAAGACCGGCATTAACAATTTATGATACCTATCATCCACCTGTTCAAATGTTGACGTATTCAGGTAACTACATTATTGGTAGCAGTATTCCGAATTCATCTCCGGTACTGGATGTGGGGAATTTAATTGGTATGATCACGGATGGAGTGAATATGGGGATTCATAATGATTTTCATGAGAAGGCATTGGGTCACTATATTCGTCGGCCACAAGGTGTATTTGATGTTGTTTTTTTGAAGACGTTCTTTGAGGGGAGAGTTTATGAAGATCCGCATGTTAACTCAGTTAATGTTTCCTATAACGTTATATATTTGCCTCTCATTCTTACTCAAGAATTATGGGATGAATATGGTGGGTGTTGTGACTTTTTTAGTATCAGGTATTTGAGACAAACAGATATTGTAAGATCGGAGTGGAAAAGATCATTATCTGGAAAATATACCGGCATTATGCCTTTGTTTGAAAGAATGAAGTATAGCAATGATGTTGGAGGTTTCTTTATTCCTGTATATCAGACACCCAAAAAACTTGAGGACAGATTGGAGGGAACTGATTTGGGGAAAAAACGTTCATTAGGCAATAATATTTTTATGGGGGTAGGACCAACATATAAAAAAGAGCGCTTTTGTTTAAATGGGAGTGACCTACTAAGAAATGTATATTAACAGGCTGATTTCACTTGGATATATTTTGAGAAAGATATTACTCCTGTAGCAATCAATTGATTTATTATCTCAGGTGATATCAATGAATAAAGAGTTCGATGTTAACTCGTTACTAAAATCGGTACTTTCTCCTTTTCCTGCTGATACAGCCCACTGTATCAGCCATCATCTCTCCCGTACCATTCTCAAACATGTACATCAGTGCATTCATTACGAACCCACTATTGGGGTTATGGGAAAGACCGGTGTGGGTAAATCAAGCCTCTGCAATACCTTATTCAATCCGCCCCCCGCCAAGGTCAGCGCCATTAAAGGATGTACCCGCCGTGTACAAACGTATCAATGGGCTCTTGCGCCGCATGCGTTGCTCATCGTGGACTTTCCGGGAATAGGTGAAACGCCCGAACTTGACCGCATCTATACGCGGTTATATCAACACTGGCTGGGTCAACTGGACCTGATTATCTGGGTGCTTAAAGCTGATGACCGGGCATGGAACGATGACATTCGTTGCTATCGGCAATTGATTTCGCAGGGAGCAGACCCCGTGCGCTTTCTTTTCGTCCTCAATCAGGCTGATAAAATTGAACCCTGCCGGGAATGGGACCTCGTCACTCACCAACCTTCTTTACGTCAGCAACAGCACTTGCAGGTAAAAATAGCGCAGGTCAATGCGCTGTTTTCACCCCGACATCCTGTTCTGGCCGTATCGGCGTCGGAGGGGTTCAATATGCTCCTCTGGGCCGAAACCTTCATTCGTGCTTTGCCGGATAACGCCAGCAGTGCAGTCACACGCCAACTGGAGTCGGGTTATCGTACGGAGAACGTGATCAACACGGCGCGCGACAACTTTGCCCGTGGCGTGGGCGATATTTTCGATGATGCGCTCTCTGCAATGCAAACCACCGGTGCGCTGGTGCATCAGCTTAAACGGCTTCGCCACCGACTGCTTTCGGTTGTTCACGCTGTCTGGCATTTCCTGTTCTGATTTCTCACGGCCAACGGTTTATTCGTTCGATCTGTTTCGCCGATCGAACACCTATTTATGATAGTCAATGACTATCAATAATTGATTTTATCATCAAGAAACCAATAGGTTTTAACGATCGGTTTTAGCTTATTGATCTTAATTAACGATTATCTCTCTTTCCCACATCTCGCTACGATCCCCTTTCCAGAACGGTCGTCACCCCTTAATTTCCGTCTACTTATTGATGAATACAGGAGTATTCCCATGATGCAACGCGGTTTCCCTTATCTGGCCTTTATGCTGCACGATACGAGGTCCCCATGCTAAAACCTTATCCTCTGTCCAAGCAGGACAGCTATGCCTGGGCTCTGGCCATTGTTCTTCCACTACTCTGGGCACCCTTCGCCATTTTCTTTCCTAAAGAGATTGCCCTTGGCTTTTATCTGGTTCTCTCACTGGTTTGGACCCTTCTTGACCGGTTAAGCCTGATGAAACAAGAAAAAGTACCGCCTTCGTTTTGGTATTTTCTGCTACCCATGGTTTATCTGCGGCAACGTGACGAACGTCAGGGGAAACCCTGGCGTTTGTTGCAGGTATGGCTGATATGTACTGTTTTGTCGGTGATAGCCGGTGAGCAATTTAAAAAGCAGTCGGGTACAGAACAACTTGCGCAGAGCGCTTGTTCTATTGTTACCCAGCTCATGAAACAGGAAGGTATTGATGAACGCTGTATTCGCGTGACGGACTTAAAGGAAGAGGTCAGCGGGCGTTTTTATCGGGCACAGGCCCTGATGAACACCGGTAATAAAGAGCCGATGACGATTGAAGTCAGGGGCAGGGATATTTATGTCGTTTTACCTGAGTGGGAGGAATGAAAATGAAAGGTCAATTTAAAAGTCTCGTCCGCGTTTTTCTCTTAAGCACTGGGCTGTTGTTGTCATGTGTACATGCAGTACAGGCTGACAATTCGCGCTGTGTAAAACCTGTTTTTTATGCCAAAACGCTCAACCATAACAAAGAAGTCACTATCTGCATGGATACCCCTTACGTGTCTTACTCTTTTGGTAAGACCGGCTCCCCACATAAAGAAATGGATATCACTGTTCCGGCAGCCAACACCACTTACGCATACCAGAATAATCAGGTTATCAGCATTCAGGAATTCACCGTCAGAAAGGGTGATACCCGCTATCAGGTCTCCGCCGGAACAAACGATGACGGTGAGCCCGTCGCTTCACTCTACGTTTATAAAGGTGCGCCAGAATCCGGAAAACTGCTGGCAGAGATAAAACTCGATACCCATACGGTGGTGAATAACATTAGCCACGCACTGGCAGATGACGGTATTGCTGAATCAGGTAGCCTTTAATCGCCCACAAAAGGAGTGAGCAAGTGAACGATAACTGAATAGCGATATCACGATGCTTATTCACCACTGACTTTACTCTTTATACATCGTCACCCTACTGGCCCTCAGTCTATTTAGACTGGGGGCCTTTTATTTGGAGAAAACACTGATGACCCGTTTAGCGTCCCGTTTTGGTCGGGTGAACTCTGTTCGCCGCGACCGTCCCCTGACCCATGATGAGTTAGCCTACTATGTGCCCAGCGTGTTTGGCGAAGACAAACATGCCTCCCGCAGCGCCCGATACACGTATATCCCTACTATTATACTATTGGATAAGTTGCGTGAAGAAGGGTTTGTGCCGTTCTTTGCCTGCCAGACCCGAGTACGAGATTTGGATAAACGTGAGCACACCAAGCATATGGTGCGACTGCGCCGAATAGGGCAAATTACGCAGAGAGAAGTGCAGGAGATTGTTTTGCTCAACATTCACGATGGCTCTAGCAGCTATCAAATGCTACCGGGGATGTTCCGTGAAATTTGCAGCAACGGCCTGGTTTGTGGTCAGAGTTTTGGCGAAATTCGTGTGCCGCATAAAGGGGATGTGGTGGAAAAGGTGATTGAAGGGGCCTACGAAGTGCTGGGGATATTTGACCAGATAGAAGAAAGTCGTGAAAGCATGCAGTCATTAACGCTGTCAGCGGAGCACCAACATGCATTGACCTACCGTTACGGAGAGGAGCACCATCCGGTCACGGAGTCCCAAATCCTGATGCCCCGTCGCTGGGAAGATAAAAAAGATGACCTGTGGACAACATTTCAGCGTGTGCAGGAGAATCTGACCAAAGGGGGATTATCGGGTCGCAGCGCCACAGGCAAACGGGCACAAACCCGTGCTATCAATGGTATTGATGGTGACATCAAACTCAATCGGGCGCTGTGGGTCATGGCTGAACAGCTTAAACAGGCAGTGGTGTGACCCAGCCTCACGGCTTCGGTGACGATCGATTTCAACGATCGGTTTCGCGTTATTGATCTGCACAACCCATTATCTTTTCTCTTTACCCATCGATAAAATTGATAGGGTTACCTGTCAGCAAAATGTATTTAAAACAGCGGCCAGGCACAGGCGTTATGCCAATATTCAGGGAAAACCACCGCCCGTTATCTCCACGATAACGGGTTTTTAATCTAAGAGATGTTGCCTCTCCCCGTGTTCTGCCTCCACTCACGACTTTAAATATTAAATCACATTCTTTACCCATTCCATGAGCAGGCTCCCCGGTTTTCCGGAGGGGCCTGTTTTGCTATTTATCCCCATATAAAGAAGGATATTACTCATGAATACCCCAACCCCAGCTCAGACGGGCACACTAACTGCCACTCGGGTTTCTGATGCGCAACGCATCCATTTCTGGCCAAAATACTTTGGTCAGGTGCCCAAATGGGCGTTGATTGAACCACAGGTTTTTCGCTGTCTTGACCGGTTGTGTGCTGACTATCAGGGCGATTTTTGGGACTTCTACACCTTGCCCAACGGTGGGGCATTTATGGTGCCGGGCACGGAGCAAGACTATGTGTTGTTTAACGCACTCAATGGCAACGGGGCCACCGTCAGTCGTGAAGCTGCGGGTATCACCGCCTGCCTGATGGCCTACAGCCATTATGCCTGCAGCACCGAGAGCGAGACCATGACCGAACACTTCTACTGGCTACGGAAATACGCACTGCACCACCCCGAAAGCCGCGCCATTTTCTCCCTGATTGACTGAGCAACAAGGACCTCTCACCATGAAAATAGCGTTATCTCCAACAGTGGCAGAAATGTCACCCGGCGAACAACGCACTATCCGACGTGCCCTGAACCTGCTGGCAAGACAGTTGCGGGAGCCGGGTGTCGCGTTTACCTCCACCCACGTGACCCGCGACTGGCTGCGCCTGCATCTGACCGGGCTCGAGCGCGAAGTCTTCATCGTGCTGTGGCTCGACAATCAAAACCGTCTGCTGGCTCAGGAGACGTTGTTTACCGGCACCATCAACAGTACTACCGTTCACCCGCGTGAGTTGGTGAAGTCGGCCATGAAGCACAATGCGGCGAGTGCCGTACTGGCGCACAACCATCCGTCCCAATTGGCCGAGCCCAGTCAGGCCGATCGACAGATCACCGACAGGCTGGTCAACGCGCTGGGCCTGGTTGATGTGAGAGTGCTAGATCATCTGGTTGTTGGCGGTCTGGATATCGTGTCATTTGCTGAACGCGGCTGGTTGCCACATTAATGAAACATCATGGGCCAACCTACCTGCATATTGATGCTCTGGGAGATATGTTGCCCGGTTTCGCCACGTTCGACTGGTGAGACAAAACGTACATCAAACTAAGTGGTAACACAGCTCGTCTCCTGACGTAATTCAACGCCATCCATCATGAGAACATCCCCATGAAACCACGACCCACCCCACCGGGCGCATTGCCCGTGCCCTTTATTTATCAACAACTGCTCGCTTTTCTGCTGGAGCACCACTACGGCCTGAGCCTCAACGATACGCCCTATCACGATGAACAGGTGATTGCACAGCAGATTGAACAAGGGATTTCAGTCGGCGACACCATCAACACACTGGTTGAGAAATATGCCTTAGTGCGAATTGGTCGTAACGGGTTCAATGCATTGGCGCAGGACCCGATGCTGAGTAAGGGCGATATCGCTCGTGCTCGCCAGGCTGCTGGCCTGTGGCGAGCGCATTTTCCGCCCACCTTGCTATACCCCATGTAATTCCCCAAACCCTATTCAACCACAGAGAAAAATTTAACATGAATAACAACACGAGCACTTCCCCGGCATGGGGCCTGCAATGCGATATTACGCCGCGGTTGGGAGCCCGACTGGTTCAGGAGGGAGCGCATCTGCATTTTCTGGCTGACCGTGCTGGTTTTGTCGGCACATTCGCCCCAGATATCCTCCAAACGTTAGATACCGCGTTCCCTGTACTGATTGAACACCTGGAAACCTGTCTGCGTTCCGGTGAACTCGATCAGCGCCGTCAACACTGCGTGACTGTTCAGCACGCTGGTTTTACCTGCGATGCGGATACGCTGGGCAGTCACGGTTATGTCTATATCTCGGTGTATCAGGAGCTGTCTTGAACAGCAGACACTGGCACCTGAAACATCCCTCTTCCTCGACGCCAACAACAATAGTTGGCGTTTTGCTTTTATGGAGTTCCTACGATGTCTACTTCACTTAGCGCAGTTATCGACGAGCCGCAGGTTCTAACCGGCCACACCGATGTGATTTGCTCCACCAGCATTGAACGTATCATCACCATGCGTAACACCGCGCTGGTGCAGATTGACGCGCTTATCCACCAGCTTGAGGATATTTCAGCCATCACCAGCAGCATCGGCGGTGGAATTGCAAAGGACTGGGCCATGCGGCAAGACTTCCGTACTGGCTGCTGGTTCATGGAGAAAGCAGAAACAGCCATGAAAGTGATTACCTGCAATCTCGATCGCGGTATATGGCGAGACCTGATGAAAAAATCAGGGATGCTGAGCCTGATGGATGCCCTGGCCCGTGACCAGTGGTACAGAAACCTTGAGGGGGATAATATTCCTGCCATTAGCGAGGAAAGTATTTACAGCACATTTGAGCAGTTGCACCGTGATAAGGACAACGTATTTGAGCGAGGGGTGATTAATGTGTTCAAGTCGCTATCATGGGATTACAAGAGCAACCATCCTTGTAAGTTTGGCAAGAAAATTATCGTCAACAATTTGGTGAGTTACACCCAATGGGGATTTACCCTGAACCACAGCTACCGGCGGGATCAACTGGCGGATCTTGAACGGATGTTGTTCCTGCTCGAGGGCAAGGCGATCCCGGACAACCGGGGAGATGTGACAACTCGGCTGTATGAACATATGAGTGCCAATCGGCAAATGACGAAAGTTTATGAAGACGATTATTTTGCGATAAAATACTTTATGAAGGGCTCAGCGCATCTGACATTTAGGAAACCTGGGTTGATGGACAAGATGAACGATATCATCGCTAAACATTACCCAAGCATATTGCCAGAACGGGTATAGGGCAACTGTGCATGTTAGGTTGTATTAGCTGTGCCTTTATCTAACGGTGCCCTCTGGTAGGGCACTATTAAATCTGACCGTCGGATAAGTGCCAGCAGCGGACATTTCACACTTCTGCTTATGTGGCCAAAATCGGTATGCCACTACTCTTTATAGAATTTATATCAATAGTTAAGATAAAATGAAGGTTAATTGGAGTTTCATTCGGTTATATAGGCCCACCGTTCAATTAATGATGGACTCAGAAATTATCACTGCCAGGGTTCATGTAAACAATACAGGTAAGGGAATATCAGATGCCATCTCAATACACATTCAATGACCTGCTCGGGCTGCTTGTTTTTTCACGGAAATATCACTTTCTCCACAATGATCTGGACTGCCTGATCATTGCATGGGCTGAAGATCAAATCACCGAAGGAAATGATTCGGAGACTCTTTTAATTCTCGCTTCACTGGGGCTTGATAAGCAACCTGAACGGACCGAGGTTGAATTATATATGTCACGGTACATGGCAGAGCAGCGGATAGATCTGCCACCGCTAAAAACAGCAGCATTGGTCTGGATCAAGCTATTTATGAGTCAACTTTCCCAGTGCGCGTCCATCCATGATGCAGAACAGAAAATGTATTTTCTGGTGTGTCATTGGCTTGAACCTGACGTAAAGATTTTCGCGGCGGTGGTCGATACCCTGAAATCGCTTTACTGGCATCTCTTTGATGAATGGGAGGGACCTGGCACAAGCGAAGCAGTAAGGATGGAGGAGTCAGAATTCTTTGAGCTGATTAATCGTGCGATGCTGCCCTATTCCCGTAAAATTGAGAACCCAGATTGGCTGGATCTGCTTGTTCGGTAATTTTTACCAGCATCCTGAAAGGTGCCTTTCCTGTGTGCATAATTCCATCTGATTTGAATTCCTTTTCGCATTCTACTTGAGTATATCCAGCAAAAACATCATCGTTCACCCTAGGAACCTAGACACAAAAGTTAACCTAACTGAGTAGCCGCTCTGTGCCAAAAGCGGAAGTAGCTAACAGCACTTAGTGTTGACTGACGGGGTGCAGGTCACAGTATGTGATTATATCCAGCATGACTTGAAAAAAGGTTGAAATCACTATATATAGTAACTAACCCATTTTTATTTTGGCATATATAGTGAAAATGAACCCATTTCGTGTTTTGTGCTTAGACGGTGGTGGAATGCGTGGTGTTTATCAGGCCACGTACTTACAGACTTTTTCTCAAAGGCTAAATCAGACAGGTTTTAAACAGTCTGACCCTGGTTCTGCCTTCGATCTACTCGTAGGTACCAGTACAGGAGGAATCGTTGCTTGCGCATTAGCCGCTGGTATTCAGCTTGAGAAGGTTCTCGAGCTTTACCAGACTTACGGTAAAGATATTTTTCCACGGCAGCGACTCCGTGCCCTTCCTTTTGTAGGTAAATACGTTCGCGGGTTATGCTCGGGACTAGCTTCAGGTGATTTTGCCTTACGCAAAGTGCTTAAAGATACCTTTGGTGAAGAAACTATCGGCAAAGTTTATGAACGCCGAGGGATCGGTTTAGCCATCACTACTTTAGATTTAAATCGTCACTCCTCAACTGTATTTAAAACACCGCATATGGCTCGCCTAAATGGACGAGACAATGATCGACTACTGGTTGATGTATGTATGGCAACTAGTGCTGCACCTATCCTCCGATCAATTGCACGCCTTGAGGAGCCAGGCTCTGGCGGAGCAATCGTCGATTACGTTGACGGTGGGCTCTGGGCTAATAATCCAGGTGCTGTAGGCATGATCGAAGCCCATGAAATTCTCCAACTCAGGGGAGAGACTGAACGCCCTGTGCACTTATTCATGCTGGGCACTCTTCCTGTTCAGGGAGGTGAGGAACTTGCCAGTAGCAGTATGTTGCACCGTGGAGCTTTGGGATGGTCTGGCGGCCTCAAAGCAATCACTGCGAGTATGAATGCCCAGGCGGTTGCTTGCGATTATATGGCTCGGAAAATTGCCGAGTTGAGAGGCAATGGCAGTTTTGCATACCGAATGCCAGCTCAGTGCCCCTCTGGGGAGCTACACAAATACCTCGAAAATATGGATGACGCACGTCCAAGAGTACTTAATGCATTAGCCCGGCAGGCAGTGTCCGACGTTGATTACGCATGGGCTCTGGCCGAATCAAATAATCACATGAAAGAATTTCGAACCGCCCTGTCGATTAAATCTAATACCTAAATTTAAATCTCTGGGAGATCAGCATGACGTTAATTGACTGTAATAAAGAAATGAAAGGGTATCATTCAGACAAAGTAACTTTGTCAAACACCGACCAGTCTGAAATGCGTGACCGTCGTGATAATGGAAGAAAACGGCTCGAAAATGGCCTGATTCGCTCATCCCATCCATTGCCAAAAGAATTTAGCTCTCAAGGTTCTTATGCGATGCGCACCATGGTCCAGGACGATTTATGTGATTACGACATCGATGACGGAATTTATTTCAACAAAGAAGACTTGAAAGATGGAGACGGTAATTATCTTGGTGCGCAGGATGCACGAAAGCGAGTTCGAAAAGCGTTGAAAGACGACAGGCTGGCCTATGATGCTGTTGTTAAGACAAATTGCGTTCGCCAACTCTACCCTGATGGTTATCACATCGATATCCCAATATACCGTTCATTTATCACAAAGGACTTTTGGGGTAACGAAACAACTGAATATGAGCTCGCCAGTGGCGATGAATGGACTAAATCCGATGCCCGTAAGGTTACCCGATGGTACAACAATGCTGTTGGTTCAGAGCTTAAAACTAGTCAGGCTGATACCAGCCAACTTCGCCGTGTTACAAAGCTGACCAAGAAAATGGCTCGTTCCCGTACCTCATGGAAAAAGAAAACCAACAGCGGTATTTGTATTTCGAAATTAGTTGTAGATCATTTTGTTTGTCAGGCGGGCCGAGATGATGATGCTTTACGTGAAACGTGGAAGGTCATCGAATTTCAGCTGACATTTAGCCAGCGCATCGGGCATCCGGTGTTTGCAGATAAGAATCTTGCAGAAGAAAATGATGAGGCCGTAATTTTCTTTCGAGAATGCCTAACTGAGGCGCTAAATGAACTTGAAGTGCTTGAACAGTATAACTGCACTCGTGAAAAAGCCGCGCTTGCCTGGGATAGGGTTTTCAACACTGATTATTTCAGTACAGAAATCTCTCAGGACACGAATATGTCCAAATCTCTCATGCGCCCAGCTGTCAGCGCATCGGCATCTCTATCCTTCCCCGCTCACCCCGTCACACCTAATAAATCAGCGGGGTTTGCCTGATGAATTGGTTACTGGAGAATCCTGCGCGCTTTTTGCGTGAGCAGAAGGAGCTCAAACGCCTTGAGAGTGAGCAAGAGTGGCTAAACATGGCTTTGCGCTTTCAGAGCGATGGTAAGTTGTCAGTAGAAATAAACATGACTATTCATGGTCGCGTTTATGAAGGGAAGATGACTTATCCGGATTCGTTTCCAGATTCTCCACCCTATATCCGTCCCAGAGATAGTTCCGAGAGGTGGTCAAACCACCAATATGGCGAAGGGGGGTCACTGTGTCTGCAATGGCGAGCAGATAACTGGCAGCCTTGCGTAACCGGGGCGGATATGGTGCTCAGTGCCTTTGAGTTACTGAACACAGAGCAGCATCCCGAACTACCAAATTCAGTCCCTTCGGCACATCGTTTAACAGAAGGCCAGATTTTGCGGAGTTCGATCCGGCGCTTAATACTAACCACCGATATCATGGAAACTTGGAGTAATCTTCCTCCCCTATCCAGAGCCAGTTTAAAAACAGCAACCCTGTTCAGTTCTAACAAGGTTGTAACATTCATCACTCAGATTTCCGATGCAGAGAATAATTTAAAAAACGTCGAAGACGTTCCACAAAGTCTTGGGTCATTCACTTACTTACTTTCACTATCTGGAGAAGGGTGGGTGTTCAAAAGTGAAGGATTTGATTTGAAATTGAAAATTAAATCTGCAGAAGATTTACTTCAGGCGATATCAGATGAGGGCTTTGATACAGTAGACATTCTGGTTCAGGAAGATAATAAGTACAAGGCCAGAACGATAGTGTTACTAGGCAGAGATGGATCGTCATTGAGAACTTTTTACCTTAACCCTGATGATGAACCCACTATACACGAATTCAGTATTATTTGGCCTTCATCCACAGAGCTTAGGTTATCAGAGGAATCACAACGGCTGACGAAGATCAGAATCGGAATAATTGGCCTAGGCTCAATGGGTAGTAAAATCGCAACCTCGCTTGCGCGGTCAGGGATAAAGCGATTTTTGTTAGTTGATGATGATTACCTGGCTACCAGCAATATAGTGCGTCACGAGCTGTACTGGAATCATGTTGGCGAACATAAGGTAGAGGGCGTAAAAAGTGCACTTTCACTGATTTCTGCGGGTATTGAAGTCGATGCAAGTATTATTCGTCTGGCGGGACAAGAATCCTCGGTATTTATGGCTTCCATCCTTAATGACCTTTCAAAATGCGATCTGCTTATTGACGCAACAGCAAACCCTGAGGTTTTTCTTCAGTTATCCGCTCTTGCGAAACGCTATAAGATACCGCTGTGTTGGGGGGAAACCTTTGCAGGAGGGTACGGGGGAATGATTGCTCGTTCCCGCCCAGGTTATGACCCAAACCCTTTGGCCGTTCGCGACGCATTTTATAGTCATCTTTCAACTCTTCCTAAAGCACCTTTTGATAGCGCCCAAAATTACGATGGCAGTGAAGAACAGCCTCTGACCGCATATGACAGTGATGTTGGATTTATCGCTACAGCGCTAACCAGGCTTGCTATTGATACAGCATTATCTAGAGATCCCAGCATATTCCCTTACTCTCTATATTTACTCGGCATGCGTTGTGAGTGGATTTTTGAGCAACCTTTTGACACGCATCCAGTCCATGTGTCTGGAGCTGGATGGGATACCGATGACACAAGCGTCAGTGAAGAGGATCGTTTAGCTGCCCTACAAGCGATACTGCAAATTTATGAAGGAGAGGAACGTGCTGAACCTGATACTACCGGCTGAACAACAGGCAGTGATAATGGATGCTCTATCTAAAGCCGGGCGCCGCGAAATTGGCGGGATTTTAATGGGGGAACATATTGGACCCAATGAATTTATAGTACGCAAAATGACAGTACATCGTTGTGGTGCATTTGCCTACTTTGTCAGACGGCTTGAAGAAGCAATCAGTGGGCTCAGTAAATTTTTTAACGAAACAGGCCATAATTATCAGATGTTTAATTATATCGGTGAATGGCACTCCCACCCATCTTTTGAACCGTCCCCCAGCAGTAAGGACGACAGGTCCATGCTTCAAATTGTTCAGGATAAAAATGTTGGGGCAAACTTCGCGGTCCTTGTCATTGTCAAATCAGGTTCGAAAGGTGAGCTAATTATAACTGCTCACACCTATCTCCCAAATGGAACGAAAAGCGAATCAGAAATAACTTTGTTATGACCCTGGCCCCGAATATGATCCATGCATAATCAGGAATAACCAGCTTCAGGTTGGTTGCTTATTCTGGCAACCGGCAGATTTTTCGGCGAGGACCGTCAAGGATGTTTGCCGAGAGGCCGATATTTCCGAAGCCAGCTACTACAACTGGAAGGCGAAATATGGCGGGATGGAAGCCGCTGATATCAAAAAGATCAAAGATCTTGAAGATGAGAATCGTCGTCTGAAGCAGATGTTCGCCGATCTGAGTCTAGAATGTAGGGCGCTGAAATACGTCATCGAAAAAAGCTTTAAAAACAGCGACAAAACGTGAGTTCGTTAGCTATCTGACCACGCAGTTTTCGATTACAAGAGAAATTATGTACCCGTGGCAAAGTCTGCTTTCCAGGCGAATAGCGCCGGTGATTCAGCAGTTTTTAGTCTTCTGTTAAAGCAATAAAACGGAGACTACGACTTCGCCATCTCCGGAGAATGATTAACTCATATGCTTCACGAACTTAGGGCAAGGGGTATTGTGTACGCTTAAAACTTCGGCAAGTTACCCAGATTATCGCGTTTGGTACTGTTACGGTCCGTCGAAAGGTAAATGTCATCGATAACGTGAACATCTGCCCCGTTAACCCACTTACCATCTTTTTTGGTGATGGTTTTAAATTTTGTTGCTCCGTCGTTGATCAATTCTGCAACGAACTGCCTAGAATTGATTGTTGTATCAGCCTCGCCTTTACCACCTTTAATGATTTTCACATACTCAATGTGCTGGTTACTGGCATCCATGCGAACTGCCGAAATATAATACAGAGTCATTGTGTATCTCCTGATACGCTATCCCATATAGCGTTCTCCAGAATATATGCACGGTTGAACTTAGTCATATCAACCTGTTCCGGTATATAACACGCTGAGAGTTGTCACAGATCAAAAAACGCCATGCCTCCCGGTTTTCCATTACATGGCAACGTCCCCCCTTGATTAAGGATAGCGTTGCATCGACCCGTTGAACTCACAGCTCTTAGCGGACTATGGTCAAGGTTGTTGGCAATTGGGGGCCAATGATAAAAGCTTTTTGGCCTGCCTAAACCTTGCTTTGATAGCCATATTGATGTTGTACTGATATGGCTCTGTACCCACTTGCGGTGTCTGATTTTTGTACGGATTTTTGTTTGTGGGTACAAGTGCGGGTACAAGCTCTTAGTGTTAAAAATAAATAATATTGATATCAGTAGGTTGTATGATATTGGCGAGTCCGGCCTTCGCACCATTAGTATGTAAAGAGACGTCTACGAGCGTCTTTTGTATATCTATAACCCAGTCCCCGCAAGGCTTTACCCTCGCTTTTCAGTCCACTGACGTCAATCTGAGTTACCCCACATCAACCTGCTTGTGTATATGCAGGTTCGAGTATGTTTATACTGCCGAGCTTGAAGCTAAAGCTTATAAGCCCACAGATGGCGACGTTATGGTTGAAGGAATGTATAGAGAGGTAGATGAGCCATTAAGAACGTAGCTCTGTACGTGCGGCTTATATCCATAAAGCTGAGCGATCCAATGGGGGCTGATTATTTAGATGCCAACCGGAAACGGATGATTCGGTCGTTTGATTTTGCCAAGAAAAATAACCTGTAAAGATCACTGATGGCGGATAATTCTGATTAGTCAGCTGGTCAGCCATCGACAAAAGGGGCGTTAGCCCCAGTAGTTAATTAAGACGGAACTTATTTACGATCTTTATTCGCTTGTGCTAACACAGAGGCCGCTAGCTGCTTTGTCAATGCACAGGAATTTGGGTTATCAAGTGCAACCGATGCTTTATGTTCCATTTCTCCACTTGTCTGATTTGGTGTTCCTCGTTGGGAGAGAGCAGAACCAGCAAGGCTTTTCTGGATTGCAGAAGCGTTAGGGTCATTTAAAGTCTTCGCAGCAACGGAAGCTACATTGCCAGATGTTTGTTTTGTATTTTTACTCATGGCCTGAATCCTTATAAGAGAAGTATTGATGTAGCATATATGGTATCTCGTTTATATCTAGACACAATATATGGTGTTAATCCTAATATTTAGTGGTTAATTTTTCAATAGTCACTCAGACGGTTTACTGGACTAAATTACAGTTAGTAGAATGTTCAGTATTTTATGTTGAAAATATGACTTAAAATGATGTTATTTGGATTTGTTAACTACTTTATTGAGATGGGTGCACAGACTTGAACGTTTGGAGTCATAATTTAAATCTATGAACTGTGATGCTCTAATTGATCCGGGATTATGATTATGCAAAATAATTGAGCTATAAATTAAATGTCAGTAAATTATTCATATCTAATACTGACATAACGATTAACTGCTTCGACCACCTGGGTTTCTGCTGTAGGTTCTCCAGTCCTTGTCCAATATAGCGTAAATATAATAGCTCCCTGGGCAGGGAGGAAAGGTTATAATACAGAAAATAATACACTAGCTATTAATATAAAATAATATGGGTGTGACGAAAAAACCTCCTTAGTCAATATTTTTGATATATAAATATAAAAATATTGTGCGCATTATGTTTATATAAACGTTACTTATAGTGTATTTTGTCGTGAGAGTACGATAATGAAAGTAGGGGTAATTGAATAATAAATGGTGTTAAAAAGAAATAAAGTAAATTAAATTGCATTTAATTCATTATTTAATATGGCTCTGATCTTTATTCTCATGGAAGATAGATTGTAAATTCGATGGCCTGTTGGCGGTCAACTCCTCCGATTTGCGACAATACAGAAATATTTATGCTGGACTGGTACTAAAACACGATATAAGTGCAGACCTACTGTTGAGGATCTCTCGACAAGCTTGATCTCAAGCCCATAATGAGTGGTAAATAAAAACGGAACGGCCAGTTTTTGACTGGGTAGACGCTAAATGAGCATATTAAGCAATAAAATTTATGGATTTTGGGGAGGATGAGCGGCCCCCCTTTGGCAAGTTAGCCTTGCTCTACAGGTGGAGCCGTGAGTTATTGATAGGTTTCCCCGATAAAGCCCTGGTGAGGCGAAATCAGTATTTGCAGACAGAGCAGGCCAAACAGATAACATTCACGAGATAAGTTGGTATTTTTTAGCTCTGTCACATTAAATATAAACACTTAACGCCATTGTGGGAACGGGTGAAAACCACTCTTGTAACACTTTAAGAAAAGTGATATTAAAATCAGTTGGAGTTTATTAATTTGATTGCAATTTGAATTATTAATATAGGAAGGTATGTTACGAAAATGAATATTAACGTCACGGATACGCCAAACCCACAAGACGAAGAGTATGTCATTGATAGTCTTTGGGCTCACAATAATAAAACTGAAGCTGTAGACATTCATCCGCTATTCTTAACGGTTACCAACGACAACGGCAAAATTGTGGCAGGATTGGTTGCCAGGACCTGGTGGGGTGGGCTTGAGGTCCAATATCTTTGGGTCAGTGATGAATATCGTAAAAGTGGCTATGGTCGCCAATTAATGGAAAAAGCAGAAGAAGAAGCCATAAAACGCGGCTGTCATATGGCTTATGTAGATACTTTCGATTTCCAGGCCAGAGGTTTTTATGAAAAGTTAGGCTATCGTGTCTATGGCGATTTAGGTGGATATGCCAAAAAACATACTCGGCACTATCTGGCAAAAGAAATTTAACCGGTTTTAATCGGCGAGGTCGTAATGGATTTGCCCGATAAAAATAATGAAATTTATTTCAAGGGCCTTATTGCCATGATGGAGCACCTCAGTGAGCCATGGGGCATTAAAGATCTGAATTCCCGCCATATCTATATGAACAAGGCAGCCTATCTTTATACCAATACACCATTGAACTTTGAGATAGAGGGGAAGCTGGACGATGAGTTTCCTGCTAACTGGGCTGAATTTTCTCCCGAGTTTATGGAGCATGATAAGAGAACCGAAGAGTCACAAGATCGGGTTACTGTCATAGAAACACATTATTGGTATGGTAAAGATACTCTGACCCCCTTTATCAGTGAAAAGCTGCCTATTTATAATGATAAAAAAGAAGTCATTGGTGTTATGTGGAGTGCCAAACCACTTAATACTTTATCTCCACTCAAATACATAAACCAACAAAAACCAAGCGTCCTGACCACCGAAATTAATAGTAAAACTTTTACCCGTGCTGAGCTTGACGTTATATTTTTAATGTTGCAAAGACTTTCTGTTAAAGAGATCGCTAAGATATATAACATCAGCACTAAAACAATAGAAAACAGAATATATACTATTTATCAAAAATCTGATGTCCACACGTTGCAACAGTTTGAGGAGTTTTGCAAATTTGCACATTTGGATAATTATATTCCGGATCGACTGGTAGCAAAAGGAATCCAGTTTATCTGAACTACAAGGGTGCACTTTATCGTGATCAAAATTGAAGACTATCCATTAAGCCGCGTGCCACAGGATAAAAGGGTTTCATTTTTAAGCGTTGCCATCGTTCACATGGGTATGTTGACCGCGCTGGATCAATTTATGCTGGGGGCGGTGCTGGGTAACTCCATGACACTGACTGATGCATTCACCGCAATCCTTATTGGCAGCATAATATTTGGTGTTGTGACCTACGGTCTTGGGCTGGCCGGTATGCGTGAAGGGATCTCCGGTAGCCTGTTGGCTCGCTGGTGTGGCTTTGGTCGCTTAGGCTCAGTACTGATCGGGATTGTGGTAGCGGTGAGCTTACTGGGTTGGTTTGGTATACAAAACGCTATTTTCGCCAAATCGCTTGATTTCGCTTTGGGTAATAAACTGGGATTCGGATTCGCGGCAGCTTTATCGGGTAGCCTGCTGACTATCTTGGTGGCATTTGGTTTTAAGGCATTGCGCATCGCCGCACGTATTGCGGTTCCGATGTTTATTTTGCTGGTGGCTTATATCTCTATTAGTACGCTGTCCGGGCATAATCTGCATGAAATTATGCAGTTGATACCACCGGGTGATCCTCTGTCTATCAGCGCAGGTATCACTATCGTTGTCGGGGGCGCTATCGTGGCAAGCCTGATGACCCCTGACCTAACGCGTTATTCCAAAAATGGGAAGCATGTGTTGGGTGTGACGATTTTCACCATTGTGGCCGGGGAGTTCGTGGTCAATGGCCTGGCTATCTTGATTGCTAAAACGCTGGGAACAGCTGATGTGGTGACTATTATGTCTCAGGCCGCGGGTGGTGCAGGCTTGCTGGTGGTGGTGTTCTCAACATTAAGAGTTAATGACCTTAATCTGTACTCTTCGTCCCTCGGTATCGTCAATGCGGTCGAGGGGTTGACCGGGAAAAAACTGAAATACACCTTAACCACGTTAGTTATCGGTGTTCTGGGTACGACACTTTCCGTGTTAGGGATTTTGGATCGGTTTGTGGATTTCCTTACAGTGCTAGGTGTGGTATTCCCGCCGATTATCGGCATCATGCTGGTGGACTATTTTGTGTTGCGCTCTCATCGCAATATTCTGGATAAGAGTCGACTGGAAGGGAAACTCCCTGACGAAACTCAAACACCGGTTATCGGTTGGATTGCCATTATCGCCAGTATTGTCGGCAGTGTTATCGGATTGGTGACTGAGTGGGGGATTCCAACCATTAACTCGCTGGTTGCCGCCAGCTTGATATATTGGCTATTCAAAGTGGCAGTCAGTCGTAATCAAAAAAGCATTGAATCAGAAAAAGCGATTTAACGTTATTCTGAATACTCCTCGCAGTGCGGGGAGTATTTGGAAATTCATTCATTACCTGCTCGCACTCAAACTACTGATACAGCCTCGGCAAACTTTTAATCTACGCCTGCTATTCCATCTGATTCTTTTTGAGGGTACTTTGCCGTTGCTAGCGCTGGCCCATGCTTCTTTCTACTATCGCCATAATCAACTCAAATAGCTCAGATTTTGCCTGTGAGGCGGTGATTTCGCCGCTAGCAGCAGAACACGATAACCCTTCTGCTGCACCTAGCAATGCCCATAGGCTGGCATCTGAAATCAGATTCCCTTTAGCATAGGGCGCGAGTATATTCCGGCATTTGCGGATGTACGCCTTAGAATATTCACGTTTCATCTCATCCAGCTCAGGCGTGCCTTTTAATGCTGCAATGACCCCAGAGATTTCCTGCCCCTGAAGCAGGACACAGTCAATATATGATGAAGCGGTCACAGTGGCGATAGCAGTGAGTGTTGGCTCGCATTGCGCAATGGCCGCGTCCATCAATGCGGTTTGGCGGCTATCAAACTCTTTATAAAGTTCGGCAAAAAGTCCAGCTCGGGTGCCGAAATGGTCATAAACCACCGGTTTAGTGACGCCGGAGCGCTCAGCAAGGCGGCCTAGCGTCAGGGCTTCAGTGCCTTCTTCCCGCACCAGTTGCCATGCTGTATTCATTAATTGGTGGTAACGCTCTTCACGCGATAGGCGAAGTCGTGACGATACATTCTTTTTGCTAGTTGACATGCTTATATACCAAAGGTAACTTACCAACAGTAACTTACTAATGGTATATAGATTACGCCAACGGCATTTTAATGGCAATCAGGAGTCAGATTATGCATTCACTTATCGTTACCTCACATCCGCTTCATGAATCACTCACTAACAGTGTTGCACGACAGATTGCAGCGGGGTTGGTTGCATCGGATTCTACACACACTTATGAGATTGCCGATATTGCTACCGAAGGTTTTGACCCAAGGTTTACCGCAGTGGATATTGCTGCTTTTAATCGGCAAGCTTCGCTGTCGGATGATGTGCTGGCGGAGCAACAGAGGATTGAGCGAGCAGATGCGCTGGTATTAGTGTTCCCAATTTACTGGTGGTCGATGCCCGCATTGTTAAAAGGATGGATTGATCGCGTGTTTTCCAATGGCTGGGCCTATGATGACGCGGGAGAGTTGATCAAAAAGCTGACGCATCTGCCAGTACATATCATTGGAATCGGTGCAGCCGCGCATAAGACTTATATCAATCATGGCTTTGCCGAAGCGATGAAAATACAGATTGAGCACGGTATTTTCAATTTCTGCGGTGCGCCGGTGATGAGTTCAACCGTGTTACTGCTGCCAGACTTAGGTGGCCCTGGTCCGGTACTTGAAGCCGCATATAATATGGGTACCAATATCTTTACCTGCGAGACAGCAGCAGGATGATGGCCTGAAAGTTAGTGATTCCACTTCCGTTTATCCTCCATGGAGAAGTGGAATCAACTAGATTTAATTACGCAATTGGCAACGTTTTTCGCGTTTTTTTAGGCTTCAGATAACGTGAAGGCCAGATCTCCGCAGGATGTAATTCCAGCACCTGTGCAATCAAGTTTTCGCCCTTCGGCCAATGGCGCAACAACGTATTCGCCAGCGTTGAAGAGGCCAGCCCTGACTCTCGGGAAAGTGCCGCCATCGTTGTACCGCGTTTTTTCAAACCCGCGATAATATCTGCCGGATGCCAGTCTTGTTTATCCATAATGTTTAATCCTCCATGTGATGTGTTCGAGTAATTATCCTATCCGCGTAAAAATATCCCAAAACAGGATATTTTTGGGGTATGGATTGTTGTGGTTAATTTAGATTTTGTATGGTTATCCGAGTTAGGGCTGAAGATATATTGGGAGGATAGGATACCCATACCCCACAACACCTGGCATAGTTAACGCATTCAATAAAATGACTCACTAATTTCGGGTGACGATGCATGGCGGCGGTAAATCACTGGACGCGGGATCAACTGTTAGTTGCTTTTACACTGTATAGCCAAATTCCCTTTGGCAAATTGCATTCCAGAAATCCCGATATTATTCATTACGCCGCGTTAATTGGCAGAACCCCTTCGGCACTCGCGATGAAGTTGGTCAATTTAGCCAGTCTGGACCCTTTTATTACTGACTCAGGCCGCAGTGGTTTAACGAGTGTCTCTAAGGCCGACCGAGCTTTATGGCTGGAATTGAATGAGAATGCTGAAGTTTTTGAATTGCAATGCCAACAGGCGATGAGTGAGTTAGAAAAGCCGATTACCCAACTGTTTGATAGTAATATTAAAGTTGATAATAGTATTAACACCGACAGTGGTATTAAAGACTTTAGTGGCGGCGAAAGAACTATGATTATTAAAGCGAGGGTCGGTCAGCAATTATTTCGTAAAAATGTACTGCACATCTATGACAATCGTTGCTGTATTACTGAACTAGAAGTACCTGCATTACTCGTTGCCAGCCATATTCGCCCATGGAGTCACGGCGCTGAACATCGGCTTAATCCCAGTAATGGTCTGTGTCTTTCAAGTTTGCACGACCGGGCCTTTGATCAGGGATTAATCACCTTTAATGAGCATCTGGAAATGGTGTTATCCCCTCAGATCAAAAAACTCAAAAGCAGTATCAGTGAAGATAATTTCGCTAAATATGAAGGGCGGAAGCTGCGTTTACCGGTTAAGTTTTCCCCCGATGAAGGGCAGATGGCGTATCACCGCCAGAATATCTTCATAAAATAGAACACGCTGACAAAGTGAAATGAAGGGGTACTTACTGTTGGGGCAATAGTGGCGTAAACCACCGTGCACTCTGAGTGCGGTAAACCCTTCATTCACTGCGCCAGGAATCGCGTTGTTATAAACCTCAGTGTGTCAGGTTTATTTCAACAAGAACGATTGACCCTGTTTCAGCACTAAATCACAGGCTTTGGTTTTGATTTTTTCAGTGATTTGCTCACTGCCCAGATCGTTCAAATTCAAACTCTTACCTTCACCGGTTTTCAGTAATCCGCCTAAACCTTCCTGATAGTCCTGGCTCTTGGCATTTTCGGTACTGGTGATACCCAGTTTACTCATCAATTGGTCTTTAATCGCCGAAGTGCCATTGGCCGACAGGACATTATTTTGTACGCAATATTGCAATATACCGGCAGCATTGGTCATGGTGCTGGCACTAAGCCCTTTATCGCCGCCATTGAGTAAGCCGGTCAATGACGACAATGAAGATGAGCTATCACCCGATTTACTGTATTGGTCAGCAGCACTTTTTACTGAATCCAATAGGCTATTGGCGTGAACGGTAGCCGTCAGCAGCGTGGTAGAAAAAGCCAAAGCCAGCGCCAGGCGATAAGTGGTGTTCATAGAAACTCCTGTTTTACAGCGGCCTCACTGCCATGAGGCCGTGATACCACCAGAAAGACTGCTAATTATTTTCTTCGGCGCTAAGAATAACGCAAAGGAGACATTTTGCTGATAGGTGTTATCTGATAACGCGGCAACTTGCTGAATTACCACGGGCTTCATATCGCGTTTAAATTCCCCCTATTAATGCCCATACCTTAGGCGCAAAACCTCCGGGTAAGGGTCAAAATAGCGCTGCTGGGCAAGATAGCTGTCGGGATATTCAGCTAAATAATGTTTGAGCAGGGTAATGGGGGCAAGCAGTGGCTGACTGCCTTGACGATAACGCAAAATCAGTTGTGCCAGCTCGCTGCGTTGCCGGGGGCTGAGTTGGTTGCTGAAATAGCCTTGGACATGCTGCAAGACATTGGTGTGACCACGGCGGGAGGAGTGTTGGCTCATCAGGGCCATCAGCCGGTTACGGTATTCAAAAGCACATTCATTAATTGAAGGCCATTGGTCGATAGCCGCAACGAAACGCCCTAATTCACGGTAGGCAGGTTGCGAATGAGCTAGTAATAATAATTTATAGCGGCTATGGAAAGCGATCAGCCGGGCGCGGCTCATGCCTTGTTGCCATAGCTGATTAAACTCGTGTAAGGCATAGATTCGTGCCACAAAATTCTCTTTCAGCTCTGGGTCACACAGGCGGCCATCTTCCTCAATGGGGAGCCACGGTAGTTGGCGCATTAATTCTTGAGTGAAAATGCCAGTACCACTTTTGCGGTTATTTTTGCCATCGGCTTCATACACCCGCACCCGCTCCATGCCGCAGCTAGGGGATTTGGCGCAAACCACATAGCCGCTTAAATGCTGCAATCCCGCAATTCTTTTCGCGGAGAAGTCCTGCATGGCGCGGGTCAGGTCGGTTTCTGGTTGGTTACTAAAGCTGAGACGAATATCATCAGCGCCTGCTTTAACCAAGCGTAGCGCTGGGCGGGGCGAAGGCAGCCCGATTGCCATCTCAGGGCAGACCGGCTCAAAATGAACAAAAGGGGCCAACTCGTCCACGGCAAATGTTAGACGTTTATGCCCGCCATCGAAACGTACTTTCTCACCTAACAGGCAAGCGCTGATACCGACGGCGATTTTGTCTGACATGGTTTTGCCTCATTATTTATCGTGATTACACTTATCTACCTTCATTATAGTTAAGGTCTAAGCATTTCCGGTACTGGTGATGATCAGTTTACTCATTAAGCATTTTGCTGATAGGTGTCATCTTATAACGCGGAATATTCCCAATATATCGGGGCCAATAATCCTATAATTATCAGCCCCGGAGTAATACGAGTCAGTTTTTACCCTTCATTAACGGCTGGCTTTGATTGGCGAAATTTACGTACTACTCGCAGGATTGGCGGCAGCACCAACACCAGCACGGCCAGTATTAGCAAGCTTTTTGCAATAGGGCTCGACCACAAAATAGTGTAATTACCATTGCTAATGGACAGTGCACGACGCAGGTTTTGCTCCAGCATTTCGCCCAGAACAAAGCCTAAAATCAGCGGGGACATGGGGAAGTTCATTTTTCTCAGCAGATAGCCAAAGATACCCAATCCGACCATGAGCATCAGGTCGAAAGTGGTGCTGTGCACCGCATAGACCCCCACCGCAGAGACTGCTGCAATGGCGGGGACCAGGAACCATAACGGAATGGTTAACATGCGGGTGAAGAAGCCAACCAGAGGTAGGTTCATCAGCAGTAATATAACGTTGGCTATCAACAGCGAGGCAATTAACCCCCAGACAATATCCGGTTGCTCGGTGAACATTGCAGGCCCCGGTGTGATGTTATACAGGGTCAATGCTCCCATCATTACCGCCGTAGTGCCTGAGCCTGGAACGCCCAGAGTGAGCATCGGAATAAAAGATCCACAGGCAGAAGCATTATTCGCCGCTTCAGGTGCGGCAACACCACGAATATCCCCTTTACCAAAACTATCGCTGTTACCACTGATGCGCTTTTCGGTCATATAGGTCAGCGCACTGGCGATGGTTGCCCCTGCGCCCGGCAAAATCCCAACAAAGAAACCGATCACTGAAGATCGCAGTGTTGGCCCAACACATTCTGCCGCTTCTTTGCGGTTGAACATCAGGCGACCGGTTTTACGCACCAGTTTCTGGCCGGTACTGGTACTTTCCAGCATCAACAAGATCTCACTGACCGAGAACAAGCCGATCACCACTACGATAAATTGAATTCCATCAGAGAGGTGGACACTATCAAAGGTGAAGCGATAAACGCCGGTGTTTGCATCAACGCCTACTGTCGCCAACCCCAATCCGATTAAGGCGGCTAGCAGTGATTTCAAGGGGTTTTGGCTCATCATGCTGCCAAGGCAGGCGATGGCGAAGACCATTAACGCGAAATACTCCGATGGGCCGAATGCCAGTGACCACTGTGCCAGTAGCGGTGCAAACAGAATGATCCCACCAATAGCCAAGAGTGAACCAACAAATGAGCTAACTGCTGAAATGGATAGCGCTACACCGGCACGGCCCTGCTGCGCCATCGGATAACCATCAAGGGCGGTCATGATAGCCGCGGCATCACCGGGGACATTAAGTAATATGGATGAGATGCGCCCACCATATTCACAACCGATATAAACCGTAGCCAGCAAGATCAGGGCAGACTCGGCGGGCAGTTTTAGGGCAAAAGCGAGTGGCAGCAAAATGGCCACGCCGTTGATCGGCCCCAGTCCTGGGAGTAAGCCAACAATGGTACCGATAAAGCAGCCTATCAGGGCAATCATCAGGTTTTGTGGTGTTAATGCCACCTCAAATCCTTGCGATAAATACATCCAAGTTTCCATCACAGCCTCGTTAGTTCAGCCAAACGCCAAGTGGTAGGGTGACATCAAGTAAATAGTCAAAGGCATAGAATAATGACGCGCCCAGAACCACGCCGGACAGCGCAGCGACCCATATTTTTGCCTCAAATAACAATGCGATGCTAAATGTTAGTAGGGCTGTCGCCAGCGGGAATCCAAGCGACTCAAATCCCCAAGCATAGAGCACCAGCGTAATCACCATCACCAACAGGCGATGCAATACTTTGGCGTGCGGCCATGCGATAACGTCTGGTTTACGCAGCAGCAATAGCACCGCGCACAGTGTCATTAACGCCAGAATTGCCATCGGGAAAGGGCGCGGGCCTAGCGGCTCGTAACTGTATTCGCTTTGAATTCCCCAGCCGATAAATAAGCCGCTGATACAGAGCAGGATCCAGATACTGGCAAAAATACGATCGCTCATGATCTTTCTCCTTAATTATTTGGCCAGCCCGAATGCTTTAGCTTGTTCACGATATTGTTCAATCTGTTTTTTGACATACACATCCAGCTCTTTGCCGGTCAGGTTGAACTCAAATAAGCCGCGTAATTCACGCTGTTTTTTGAACTCGTCAGTTTGTACCAAGGTGTTAAAGGTCTCCGTCCACCATTGATATTCGGCATCACTGACCTTCGGCCCGAGATAGAAACCACGAATAATCGGCCACACTAAATTGAAGCCTTGTTCTTTAGCCGTAGGAATATTAGCCAGTTGGCCAGGCAGGCGTTGTTCTGCATAAACAGCCAATATCCGTAGTTTGTCGCCTGCCAGATAGGGCACCATTTCACTTAAGTCCCCGGACACCGCCTGAATATGGTTACCTAACAATGCGGTAACCGGTTCACCGCCACCCTCAAAGGCCACATAGCGCATTTTATGGGGATCGACGCCCACCTCACGGGCCAGTAACGCCGTTTTCATCCAGTCCTGGCTGCCAATCGAGGCACCGGCCCCGAATACCACGCTGTTAGGATCTTGTTTAAAGGCATCCATCAGATCTTTTAGCGTTTTATAGGGAGAGTCAGCCCGCACGGCGATCATGCCGTAATCAGTGCCAACGGCCGCCAACCACTTCACATCGTCAGGGCTATAACGGCCAAATTTATTTTGTGCCAGATTAAGTAAAGAGCCGCCGGAGAACGCGACCACGGTGCCAAACTCTGCTGGCCGTTGCGCGACGATGGCGTTATAGGCAACCGCTCCGACACCTCCCGGCATATAGCTGACCCGCATCGGGCGATCAATTGCTTTAGTCTCTTGCAGGGAAACCTGAATCAATTTACAGGTAAGATCAAAGCCGCCGCCGGGTTTGGCCGGCGCAATACATTCTGTTCTGCCAGGTGCCTCGATAGCCTGTGCCATTTGTGCTGTCAGTATCAGAATCGAGGCGGCTAAAGTGCGGGTAATTATCCTTTTCATATTATTCCCTCATTATTTTCTTCTAAATTGTGAGCCTTCCCGCGATTGCGAGGTTGCTGAATTGTTAATAGATTAACCTTTCAGTTACCTTTCAATGGGAAGGAAAAAGTACAGGATGTGATATGCGTCTCTTGTTGGTAGAGGATCACCCCGAGTTATCTCACTGGTTACAGAAAGCATTGACTCATGCGGGCTTCGCTGTGGATGTGGCAAATGATGGTGTTGCCGCCGATCATTTGCTGCAAAACGAAAATTACACGCTGGTGGTATTGGATGTGGCGTTGCCACGTTTGAACGGGTTAGATTTGCTGGCCCGGCTACGTAAGCGTGGGCAAACGCTACCGGTGCTGTTGTTGACCGCCAGAACGGAAGTGGCAGACCGGGTGAAAGGACTGAACTTGGGGGCGGATGACTATTTGACGAAACCGTTTGAACTGGATGAACTGGAGGCGCGGATACGTGCTCTATTACGGCGTAGTGTCGGCGGAACCGGGCAGGCGGTGCAATTTGGTGAGTTGACCTATCACGACGAAGGTTACTTTCTGTTAGCGGATAAGCCATTGGCGCTGACACCGCGGGAATCGGCAGTATTAACCTCACTGATGCATCGCCGGGGTAGGCCAGTTGCCAAACAACAACTGTTTGAGCAGGTATTTACCTTATCCGATGATGCCAATCCAGAAAGTATTGAACTGTATGTGCATCGGGTGCGTAAAAAGCTGCATGGCAGTAATGTCTCTATCCAGACTTTACGCGGTTTAGGTTACAGCCTGGAATGCACTGATGGCGTGCTCTAACACGACTGTGCCACGATGGTTTAAAGCCCCACGTTCGCTGTTTCATCAATTGCTGCTGTTTTTTGGTGTCCCGCTACTGATTTTGGGCGGGATCTCTATTTATACCCATTATATCAGTGCGATGAATGCGGCTACGTTAGCTTATGACCGCACGTTATTAGCCTCTGCCCGAACGGTGGCGGAGCGGTTGGTTGTTCGTCATGGGCAGCTAGAGGTTGATGTCCCTTATATTGTCCTCGATAGTTTTGAGCGCAATATGAATGATCAGCTTTACTATCAGGTGATTACGCCAGAGGGGAAAAGTATAGCTGGCTACAATGATTTACCGCCTTTCCCGCTGAATACGCCACGATCTCTTCTCTACCCTGCATTGGTACATTTTTATGATGCCGAGTACCGAGGCAAACCAATACGTGTGGCTGCGCTTTATCAACCGGTTAATGAGTCTGGTGTTATGGGGATGGCGATGGTGCTGGTGGCTGAAACGCTAGCATCCCGCCATGATCTGGCACAGCAGATCATGATATCGGCAGTCTTGACCCAAGGTACGCTGGTGCTCTTGACGCTGGTAATGGCGTATATCTTACTCAAAGGCATTCTCAAGCCACTACGTAAACTGTCGGGCCTGATGCTGCGTCGAGATCCCGGTGAGCTGACCCCGCTCCCCAAAGTGTTGCCATGGTCAGAAATGGAACCGTTGTTATTGGCCTTTGATCGCTACATCGAGCGTTTACGGGAAATGGTGGCACGTCAGGGGCGCTTTAGTGCTGATGCCTCTCATCAATTGCGTACACCGTTAACGGTATTGAAAACGCAGGTGGCGGTGGCCCTGGCCAGTGACTCCCCACAACAATGGCGTGAAAGCCTGGTGGCGATGCGCGGGACACTGGATCACACCGTTTCCCTGACGGATCGGTTATTGCAATTATCACGGATGAAAGTACACGAGCGCAGACTACAACCGGTTAATCTCGGCCCACTATTACGTGACGCGTGTTTTGCACACCTTGCTCAAGCCCGCAGCAAGCAGATTGATCTGGGCTATGAGGGGGGGTCTGAGTGCTGGATCGAGGGGGATGCCTTATTGCTGACTGAACTGTGCGATAACCTGCTGGATAACGCGTTGAAATACACGCCAAAGCATGGCGTGGTGACGGTACGGTTGGTTATAGGCGGTGACACAGGGCGCTGTTGGTTAGAAATAGAAGACAGTGGCCCTGGTATTGCACAAGATGAAGCTGCGCAAGCGCTGATGCCATTCCACCGGTTGGATAATGTGGGTGAGCAGCAAGGGGCGGGGCTGGGGTTAGCATTGGTAAAAGACATTACGACCTACCATAAAACCCGCCCAGAGTTATTGCACAGTGAGTTACTAGGCGGTTTATGGGTGCGGATAAGTTTTAGCGTGTGCGCGTGATGTGGCTCAGTCGCTAAATTTGCCATGTGGTTCCAACATGCGGGCAGCGTAGGAAATCGGCTGCCCGTGTCGGCTAAGGCATCAGGCCGATAAATACTGTTTTCTTGCGTGGGCCGGTCATCAATCCCTCCAGTTGCTCGACACACTTCAGGTAATGGGGGGTTTTCTTGTGGGCCGCCACCGCAGCTTCATCGGTATAGGCTTCATAGATATAAAAACGGGTTGGGATCGTCTCGTCCCTTAGCACATCAAAACGCAAGTTCCCCGCCTCGCGGATAGAACCCTGATGATTGGCGCGAAAAACCTCAATAAACTGCTCAACTTTGTCATCTTTCACATTAATTTCGACGAGAGTCACGTGCATATTTGTCTCCTGATTACCAAAGGTCTCCTGATTACCGAAGACCTTCTTGTCACGGCTTACCAGTCACTGACTGGCAGCGATGCCCACTCAACCTTTTTCATCTAAGAACAGCTTATAGGCTGTTTGTGCATTTTCATTTTTATGTACCACCGCATGAACCGCTTTCAGCATGGCAATTGGGGCTTCTGACTGGAAGATATTGCGCCCCATATCTACACCTGACGCTCCCTGATCAATGGCTTGATAGCACATTTCCAATGCATCGCGTTCTGGCAGTTTCTTACCACCGGCAATGACGATAGGCACTGGACAACCGGCAGCGATACGTTCAAACCCACTGTCGACATAATAGGTTTTGATCACCTGTGCGCCCATCTCAGCGGCAATTCGGGTAGCCAGAGAGAAGTAGCGCTGGTCGCGAGCCATGTCTTTACCGACGCCAGTCACGGCCATGGTAGGCATGCCGTAGCGCATTCCCTGATCAACTAATTGAATGATATTTTTAATCGACTGATGCTCGTGTTCAGTGCCGATATAGACTTGTGCAGCCACGGCGCAGGAGTTGAGCCGCAATGCATCTTCCATTGCCACCGCCACCGCTTCGTTGGATAAATCAGTCAGAATCGAGTTGGCACCGGATGCGCGCAGTACTACCGGGCGATTGGCCGACGCGGGGACGATACTGCGCAAAATGCCACGGGTACACATTAGGACGTCGGCATATTCAAACAGCGGGGCGATATTGATATCAATCCGCTCCAGGCCAGTGGTCGGCCCCTGAAAATAACCGTGATCAAATGCCAGCATTACCGTGCGATTGGTTTTCGGATTGAAAATTCGCGCCAGCCGGGATTGCATCCCCCAATCCAGTGAACCTGAGCCTTTCAGTGTAAAGGCAGGATTTATCTGCGGCACGCCAATACCGAAATCTTTACCGTCTTTAATATCGTCTAAATCAGCCATCTGTTATTACTCCCTTAGTCCTGTTCCGGCCCGCCGGTGGACGGGCCGCCGAGATTAAAAATCGTATTTGTCGATGTTTTCTTTAGTGAAAATGACCCGCTGTGGCAGTAACACAATACCGCTGCCTTTGGCCTCATGGTCATAGCCCTGAATGCTATTCGGTGCCACTTCAACCACACCAATGTTCGGGATATCAATTTTATCGCCGACATTCAGGTCGCCTTTTTTCAGCATTTCATTGGCGACATAAACTGAAATCTTGCCTTGATTAACCACATCCCACAGACCGAATTCCTTGACCGTGCCGCGCTGAACATAAGGGCGCATCACGTTTGGAGTACTGAAGCCGACGATCGCCACGTTGTCGCGTTTCAGGTTTTCTGCTGCTTGCGCCGCAGCGGGCAGGGCGTTGGCATCTGGGGCAATAATGGCATCCAGATCGCTATAAGCTTTTAAGATGCCCTCTGCGGTTTGCAGTGATTTTGTGGCATCGTTATAGCCGAACTGGGTGGTAACCACTTCCCAACCGGGGTGATCTTGTTGGATTTTTTTCTTCGCTTCATTGACCCATTGGTTCTGATCGGTAACCGTCGGGCTGGAATAGAAGAAGGCGACCTTGGCTTTATCTTTTTTCACTTGATTCGCGGCCATATCGACCAGCATCGAACCCAATTGATTCGGGGTACCTTGGTTGATGTAAACCGAGCGACATTCTGGTTTGGTATCAGAGTCCCAGGTCAAGATTTTGACACCCCGTTGCATCGCGCGTTTTAACGCTGGGCACAGTCCATCCGGTGAGACTGCCGAAACCACAATGGCGTTGTAACCCTGATTGACGAAGTTATTGATTAACTGAACCTGGCCGGAAACACTCGGTTCTGTCGGGCCATCGTAGGTCACATCCACACCCAGCTCTTTACCGGCATCAACGGCACCTTTACCGCCGCTGGTGAAGAAGCCGACCCCGACCAGTTTCGGGATAAATGCGATGCGTTCTGCCGCTTGAGCAGTAGTGATACAGGCAAATCCAAGGGCACAAACCAGTGCCAGCTTTTTTAATCTTTGTGTTTTCATTGCTATCTCCGAAGAAGCTAGGGGTAGAGGTGTTGGCAATTTCACTACAAAAGAAAACAGGTATTAACTTAGGGTGTGTCTGCTGCGACGACGTTGCAGCCATTCATGAATCAGATGTCGGTGCAGGCTGATAGAGCGCCCAACCACCACCAGAATCAGCAATGCACCGGACAACGCACTCGATATCTGGTTTGGTGTGCCAATCATTTGCAAACCTTGCTGTAAGTAACCCACCAGTAATACCGCCAGTGCCGTCCCGAGGATGGAGCCAGAGCCGCCGTAGATGTTAGCGCCCCCCAGTACCACTGCGGTGATGGCTGGCATCAGGAACGAAGCCCCCAAATCAGAGCGTGCCGAACCGAAATAAGAGACCAATAGGACCGCGGCAATCGCAGACGCCACACCCGTCAGGGCATACAGGATGCATAAGGTACGCGCGACGGGCAGGGCGCTGTAACGGGCCACCCGACTGTTTTGCCCGATAAGAAATACGTTGCGGCCGCTATGGGTGCGGTGCATCAGTAGCCAGAACAGCAGCACGCAGACCATAAAGATAACCAATGGGACGGGCAGGCCGAACAACGTTTGGTTGGCAAAATCGGTAAAGGCTGTTGGGAAGCCGCCAATGCCCTCATAGCCGGTCGCGCCGGAAATGCCGGACAACAGCAAGGCGCTGCCGCCGAACAGGTACATGGTGCCTAGAGTTATGACCAACGGGTTGACGCCGGTATACAGAATCAGCCCGGCATTAATCAAACCGCATAACGCACCAACCACCAGTGTCAGCGGGATCGCGACACTCATGGGGACGCCAGCTTGAAACATCACGCCTAGGAATATGGAGCACAATCCGATAGTTGAACCGAATGAGATGTCAATTCCTCCACTGACAATCACCATGGTCAGCGGCAAAGCTACAATGCCGATGCAGATGAAATCACTGGTACTGAACAGCAGTACGTTGATATCCAGCATGCGAGAATTCGATAAACCAAACAGCAGGATTTCCAGCACTAACAGTGCAACCAAGGCCAGTTCCCATCCATAACGGCGATAAATATTCATCGCGCTACCTCTTTTTATACCCTTCATCTTTCAAATTGCAGGTGTGTTACCTGCTTCGTTTACCCGAATCACTTACCACTGTAAGCTCATCGGGATTCTCTCGTTTGCCGCCTTCCTGCATCATGAAATCTATTGGGTATAACGTTTTTCTTCTTATCCGAAGTTGTCGACTTACCAGAAACTGCCGGGCGAGCATTAAAGCGAGCATATTTCTGCCGGCGGATATTGCGCTCAATGGCACAACGCAGGCGGCCATCGAACACCAGTACACCCAGCAACACCAAACCGGCAATAAAGTCATTCCACCACGCAGGCAGGCGCAGTAGCACCAGCACGCTGTCGATTTGTGTTAATAGGTAAGCCCCCAGAATGGCCCCGAGAATGGTGCCGGTACCACCGAGCAGGCTGATCCCACCGAGAACACAGGCGGCGATGGCTTTCATCTCTAACCCACTGCCCGTCTGATTAGGGATAAAGCCAATTTGGGAGGCGAAGACAATCCCCGCCAGCGCGGCCATCACCCCATTCATTGAGAAGGCAAAAATACGAATACTGTCGGTGCGGATCCCCAGTTGGCGTGCACCCTGCAAGTTATCGCCGGTAGCATAGAAACTGCGGCCAAAGGCGGTTTTACCTAGCAACAAAGCCATAGCTACAATCAGCAGCATAATTAGCCAGCCGATAGGAGAGATAGAAAACAGAATCGGGGTGGATAAACTTTTCAAGTCTGCCGGCAGCCCTTCTATCCATTTCCCGCCGGTTATCAATAGCATCAGGCCGCGATACAACCCCAGCGTACCCAGGGTGGCGACAATCGCCGGGATGCGCAGCCAGGTAACCAAAATGCCATTAAAGAAGCCTGTCACCATGCCGACCAGCAGAGCAAACAGGCAGGAGATTGCCAGCCCGAAACCCGCATTGAGCGCCATACCCACAGTGACGGCACATAAGCCGGTAATGGAGCCGACGGACACATCGATATTGCGGGTTAGCATCACCATGGTGGCGCCGATGGCTAACAGGATCAGGATCTGTGCGCTGCTGAAAATCATGGTGAAGGTTTGCAAGGTGAAGTAATTACTGTCGATCACACCAAGCAAGGCAAATAAAGCCAAAATCGCCAACAGCGCGGTACCTTCGCGATTGTTTTGAATAAATTGATAGCTTTGAATAAATTTCAACATGATGCGCCCTCGCTTTCAGCAGATTGGCGCGCATCGGTATTATGTTCACCAAAGGCCAGATGCATAATGGTATCGACATTCATTTCCGCCCCACTGACTGCGCCACTGATTTCACCCTGATGCATGACCAACACCCGGGAAGCCATCTGCACGACTTCTTCCAGATCTGACGAGATAAAAATGATCGCCACATGCTGAGAGGCAATACTGCGGATCAATTGATAAATATCGCTGCGCGCTGATACATCTACGCCACGAGTAGGCTCATCAATAATCAGTAGCAACGGATTGGCCTCAAGGCATTTCGCAATCAACAGCTTTTGTTGATTGCCACCGGACAAGGTGCGCACGGGTTGCTCGAGGTGGCTGAACTTAATGTTTAGTGCCCGCCGATAGCGTTCCAGAATGGCGGCTTCCTGTGCCGGATGTGTCCATAACCCCTGATTACCCTGGGTGAGCGAGCAGACATTCCAACTGAGCGGAGCATCCAGATAGAGGCCGGAGGCTTGACGGTCTTCCGGCAGATAAACCAACCCGGTTGCCAGACGATTGACGGTTTTCATCAATGTGATATCAATCCCTTCCAGCCTGACGTGGCCACCGCTGGCGGGTCGTAAACCATAGAGTGTTTCCGCGAGTTCTGTTCTGCCCGCACCAACCACCCCCGCTAATCCCAGGATTTCACCGGCATGCACCTCAAAAGAGATATGGGCAAAACCTTCACCACTCAGATCGGCAACTTCTATCACCGGTTGATTGGACTGAGCACGCGCTTGAGAGCGGCGGTTACCGGGCAGCTCCAACCATAGCTTCTGGGTATCAGATAATTCGCTGTTTTTGGTCTGTGGCTTAATAGCCTGAATAATCGTATCGATGGAGAAATCAGTGGTGGCGCCACTTAGAGCGATGCCACCATCACGCATGACACTGACCCAATCTGCCAGTTGACGAATTTCAGGTAATTTGTGGGAGATAAATACCACTCCGACACCTTGCTGCAATAACATTTTGATTTGGCTAAATAGACGATTGGTTTCCGCCGGTGTTAGTGACGCTGTTGGCTCATCAAGGATCAAAATACGTGAGTCACGCATCAGGCCGCGCATAATTTCTACTAACTGTTGATCTGCTACATCCAGTGAACCGGCGCTGACTGACAGATCCAAATGGCAACCCAGGTTTTTGAGTAATTGCGCCATCTTCTTCTTGTCAGCCTGATGTTTGGGCAAACGAAACAGAATATTTTCTTGTACCGACAGATTGGCAAATAGCATCGGTTCTTGGGGGACCAAATAGATACCGAGTTGATGTGCTTTTGCTGGGGTAAGGTTAAGGCAGGGTTGCCCATTGATCTCGATGGTACCGCTGTCTGGTGGCAGCACGCCGGCGATGATCTTCATCAACGTCGATTTCCCCGCGCCATTTCCTCCCAACAGGGCATGTACCTGTCCTGGTTGCAGAGTAAAGTCGATACTCTTCAATACCACTACGCCGGAAAACTGCTTGCTGATACCACGAACCTGGAGCAGCGGTGGCGGATTGGTGTGCGGCATCAGTGGCTCCTGTTTATGAACAAAAATATTTTAAATTTAAAAGTGTTCAAAAAAGATAGCTGCATAATCCCATTTGTGGCGTAATCAAGATCACATTTCCGTGAATAAAAAAATTTAAATTAAAATATGTTCAAATGTATTGCCTAAGCTGTTAGCGTAGTTATCAACTGAGATTTATACCCGTCATCTTTCAAGTTGTAGGTGTGTTGGCTGTGCCCAATCGCCCGAATTACTTACTTATGTAAGCTCATCGGGATGATGAACCTCATCAGAGGCTCACCCTACGGGCCAGCGCTTGCCGCCTCCCTGCATCTTGAAATCTCTTGGGTATAGCATTTATCAGACCGTGGATTTTTGATCGATGATGAATCAATGAAGAATGAGAAAGCGGCAATAGGGATCACGGCTAATGATGAAAGAAAAATCAGTAACAAAAGAAAAACCCATGTCGTCTAACGATGAATACAAATATCCGGGTAATAGCATGAGTGAAGAGGAACTGCTCGCTCGCATTGCGTGGTTTTATTATCACGATGGCTTAACACAAGGGGATATTGGCGAACTGTTGGGGTTAACCCGGCTGAAGGTCTCCAGATTGCTGGAGAAAGGCCGCCAGTCTGGGGTTATTCGGGTACAGATTAATTCGCGCTATGAGGGTTGTCTGGAACTGGAAAACACCTTGCAACAGCATTTCGGCCTCAAGCATATCCGCATTCTGCCTTCTCTGGCTGATCTCAGTATCAGTAGCCGGTTGGGGATTGGCGCTGCACATTTATTGATGGCATTGATACAACCACAACAACTACTGGCAGTCGGCTTTGGTGAAACCACCATGTGTGCCTTACAGCATTTAAGCGGTTTTATCGCTTCGCAGCAGGTCAGACTGGTGACGCTTTCCGGTGGGGTTGGCTCTTATATGACCGGTATTGGCCAGTTGGATGCCGCTTGTCAGGTCAGCATTATTCCTGCGCCGTTGCGTGCTTCCAGTGCCACAGTGGCGGAAACATTCCGTCAGGAAAACAGTGTGCGCGATGTGATGCTAGCCGCCCGAGCAGCTGATGTTGCCGTGGTGGGTATCGGTTCGGTCAATCAGCAAAAAGAGGCCACCATTTTACGCTCCGGCTATATCGGTGAAGGCGAACAACTGATGTTCAGTCGCAAGGGGGCGGTCGGCGATATCCTTGGCTACTTTATGCAAGCCGATGGCGCATTGGTGCCGGATATGCAGATTCACCAGGAGCTGATTGGCGTCTCACTGGCAGATCTGACCAACATCCCGACAGTGATTGGTGTCGCCGGTGGCATTGAAAAATCAGAAGCGATTGTGGCTGCATTGCGCGGAAAATACGTGAATGCATTAGTGACGGATGAGCTGACAGCAAGATCAATCATCAAATTGATTTGATTGGTTATTTTACTTGCCAGCTTAGGCTTGCGCAGGGGTTCAAGAATTACGCCAATAGTTTTGGTTATTCTTTTGAGAAAAAAGCAGTAGAGGACAGGTTTATTCATAAATTCATATAAAACAGAGGATAGCGTAATGAGTCAATTCTCTACGACCACATCGGCTGAATACCTGATGGCGCTGGATGCCGGCACCGGCAGTGTCCGGGCTGTCATATTTGATCTTAACGGTAATCAGATAGCGGCCGGACAGGCTGAGTGGCTACATTTGCCAGTACCTGATGTCCCAGGGTCGATGGAGTTTGATTTAGCGACTAACTGGAAGTTGGCCTGCCAGTGTATCCGCCAAGCATTGCATCAGGCTAAGCTACCGGCGAGTGCTATTCGCGCCGTGGCTGCCTGCTCAATGCGCGAAGGTATTGTGCTTTATGATCGCAGTGGCAAACCTATTTGGGCGTGTGCCAATGTGGATGCCCGTGCCAGCCGTGAAGTCAGTGAGCTTAAAGAGCTGCATAATGATGGGTTTGAATTCGAGGTTTATCAATGTTCAGGCCAAACTCTGGCACTGAGTGCTATGCCTCGGTTACTGTGGCTGGCGCATTACCGCCCGGATATCTATCGCCAGGCGGGTACATTAACCATGATAAGCGACTGGCTAGCCAATATGCTCAGTGGCGAACTGGCGGTTGATCCTTCGAATGCAGGAACCACCGGCATGCTGGATTTAGTCACCCGTAACTGGCAACCGAGCTTGCTGGAGATGGCTGGACTACGTGCTGATATTTTATCGCCGGTCAAAGAAACCGGAACACTGCTAGGCCATGTCACAGCACAAGCCGCAGAAGAGAGTGGTCTGTTGGTGGGAACGCCAGTGGTGATGGGCGGTGGTGATGTACAATTAGGTTGTTTGGGGTTGGGGGTCGTTCAACCGGGTCAGACCGCAGTATTGGGCGGCACCTTCTGGCAGCAGGTGGTTAATTTGCCTAAGCCGATTACCGATCCGAATATGAATACGCGTATTAACCCTCATGTTATTCCCGGTATGGTACAGGCTGAATCCATCAGTTTCTTTACCGGCCTGACCATGCGCTGGTTCCGTGATGCATTTTGCGCCGAAGAGAAATTACTGGCGCAGCGGCTGGGTATCGATACCTACAGTTTATTGGAGGATATGGCCGCCCGCGTACCGGCAGGGGCATACGGCATCATGCCGATTTTCTCCGATGTAATGCGCTTCAAATCCTGGTATCACGCCGCACCTTCCTTTATTAACCTTTCACTTGATCCAGAAAAATGCAACAAAGCTACCCTGTTCCGTGCTCTGGAAGAGAATGCCGCGATAGTCTCGGCCTGTAACTTAGCGCAAATTGCTGAGTTCTCCGGCGTCAAAGCAGCCTCAGTGGTATTTGCAGGCGGAGGTTCAAAAGGGAAACTGTGGAGCCAAATTTTGGCCGATGTGACCGGGGTTCCTGTCCGAGTACCAGTTGTCAAAGAAGCCACGGCTCTCGGTTGTGCTATCGCCGCGGGTGTGGGGGTCGGGCTGTATGACACGCTAGATAAAACCGGTGAGCGGCTAGTGCGCTGGGAGCGGGAATACACCCCGAACACCGAGCATCAGGCACTGTATCAAGCCGCAAAAGTAAACTGGCAAGCAGTATATACCGATCAGTTGTCGCTGGTGGATAGCGGGTTGACGACTTCCCTATGGAAAGCGCCTGGCCTCTAAAATTGGCTATCTTACTTGCCAGCTTGAGCTTCGGGGCAGTGCTCGCCGCCGTCACGTACTGCGTGTACGCTCCATTGGCTGTGCGCTGTCCACACTCAATCTGCCTGCGCCGATAACGCCAATTCCTTCTGATAATTATCTTACTTGCCAGCTTGAGCTTCGGGGCAGAATGATCATTACAATCATTCGTGGCTTTATAGAGTTAAGTAAGAAAGATATTTCAAGTAAGTGACTGGGGTGAGCGAGGGCAGCCAACGCACATGCAGCTTGCAGTATGACGGATATAAAAGAATTGCCATGCAGCAAACACTTGGATAGCATTATTGCCCCCCTTCGTTGCCGATGATGGCGCATCCTATGATGAATACATCAAATAAGACAGAATCACCTGCCGGGCAACCTTCTGCTCTTGTTGCTACCGCCCAACAGCGAGCATTTAACCTGCCAGATACACTGCGGGACAAAAGTAACGTTCAGCGTATTTTAGTGATTAAATTACGCCATTTCGGCGATGTTTTACTCACTACGCCACTACTGAGTACCTTAAAAGCCAACTACCCACAAGCAAAAATCGACGTGCTGCTGTATGGCGGAACGCAAGATATGCTGCGGGAGAACAAAACGGTCAATCATGCATTTATTGTTGACCGTGGCCTCAAGCATGCGGGTCTAAAGGCCCAAATCAGTGGCGAAAAAGCGCTGTTTAATGCATTGAAAGAACACCATTATGATCTGATTCTCAATTTATCCGATCAATGGCGAGCCGCAGCGTATTGTCGTTTATTAAAACCTGGCTTCAGTATTGGTTTCCATTATCCCAAACGCGATACCTGGCTATGGCGCTATTGTCATTCTACATTGGTTGATATCCCCAATGCGGCCAAAAGGCATACCGTACTCAATAATCTGGATATTCTCGCACCACTACAACTGACGGATATTATTACTGATGTTACCATGTCTTATGGTGTGCACGATGTTGAACGGGTACAGAAATTGTGCCAACAACGCCATATCAATGACTATATATTGATCCAACCTTCTGCTCGCTGGAAGTTCAAAACATGGGCCAGTGAATCATTTAGCCAACTGGTAAATCATCTCACCGAGCAAGGTGAAACCATTCTACTTACCGGCGGCAAAGATCAGGCTGAATTGGATTATATTGCTGAGATCATCGCCGGATGCACACAACCCGAGAAGGTGGTTAATTTGTCTGGCCTGCTGGCGCTACCGGAACTGGCAGTATTTATTGATAACGCTAAGCTCTTTATTGGCGTAGATTCCGTGGCAATGCATATGGCCGCAGCCTTACAAACACCCGCAGTGGTCCTCTTTGGCCCCAGTAATCTTAACCAATGGCATCCGTGGCAGGCTCCTCACACGCTGTTATGGGCCGGGCATTACCGCACGTTGCCACACCCTAATGAGATAGATACTGACACTACCGATCGGTATTTGAACGCCATTCCGGTGAGCGAAGTTATCAGTGCTGTTGATGCGTGGCGCGCTCAAAGCCATTAACGGGGGCACATCAGTAACCTTATTTTCCGCTAACCAGCTTAAGCTGAGAGAATTATGACAATCCCATCGACTTCTTCACCGGCCGCTTTCACGGTCAACCGTCGCAGTGAAATGCTGGGTGGTATTGCAGCATTGCTGCTAGGTATCTCCTTACCGACATCCAACCCACTGATCAATATCTCACTGGTTTTAATCCTGATCTGTTTGATAATGAATCGCAACACATTGCAATTCAAACCATTACTGACGAATCCGTTGGTTTACCTGCCTGCTGCGATGTTTGCATTGTTGGCATTGTCACTGCTGTTTCATCACAACAGTTATGGCCCGGATATGGTGGGTAAAGATAAGAAATTTCTTTATGTATTGCCGTTAGCCCTGTTTTTTATCAACCAACCACGGTTGATAAAATTGTTTGGAATCGGCTTCTTAGCGGCTAACGCGCTGGCATTAGTCGGTACACTGGCCGTTGGGGTGTTACACATTCCCATTGGCAATGTAGATCCAACCAATCCGACTATCTTTAAACTGCAAATTACCCAAAACTTCTTTATGGCTTTGGCCGCCATGTTGTGGCTGGCGCTGGCCTTTAAAAATCAGGGCTGGAAACGCTGGGGGTATGGCTTGCTGGTGGCAGCGGCGAGCTACAGTATTCTGTTCTTGGTATTGGGGCGAACCGGTTATGTGGCATTAGTTGTTGGGCTAGGGATATGGTTATTCTTCTCTCTGGGGCGCCGCCAACGCTGGCTATTGGTAGTGTTAGGGGCGATAGCCTTTGCTGCACTACTACTGATACCCAATAAAGCGACCGACCGTATCGTGCAGGGTGTCGATGAGATAAAAGTCTGTATGGCCGCATCTGCGGATGATGTAAATGATGCTTGTCGTAGTTCGATGGGGCAACGTTCGGCCTTTGCCATTGAAGCGGTGCGGCTAATTAAAGAGTCACCTATTCTGGGGCACGGTGCTGGCGGCTTCTATTATGAGAACCCAGAGATCAATTACAAAATCAATAATCCACACAACCAATATCTGTTGGAAACAATCCAATCAGGCTTTGTTGGCTTAATTATCTTTTTGGCATGGATTGTTTGTTGTTATCGCGTTATTTGGCAACAAACACCGGTTTTACGCAATGTACTACTGGCTGTATTGACCAGTTATATGGCGTGTAATTTCTTTAATTCATTCCTGCTGGACTCATCTGAAGGCCATCTATTTATGATCTTCGTGGCAATTTTGGCGGGCTATTCAGTGACAGAGACGCAGCATGTATCGGATAAGCAATTGACATAACAGTGTACACATTTCTGCGAATTTGACGTGCTATAAAACGGCTCCCAATGGGGGCCGTTTTTGTTGATTCAGTCATGATGATGCATGCTTTGAAGCTAAAAAGTGAATTTTAACGGAAAGGCTGACATCTCTATTTGAAATCGGAGGTCTTTAATAAAATGTACATATTACACACTAAATATATGTATTTTATTTACGCTTTCTTATCCATTGTAGGAATAATAAGAGAAAAAATTGGATTTTTCCTACGTGATTTCATCATTATAACCCTATAAATGATAAGATTTTTCGACATTAAATATCAATGTTCCTAATGAAATTATGGGGAAGATGAATATATTCGCTATCTAAAGCACTTTGTTTTGCTGGTGATTAATCCTGTATTTTTTTATTTTGTAAAATTAAAACACTAGTTTTATGTGGTTTCTTGGCGTTAGCGAGTGACGATTCTCACTTGATTAGATGTAACAATCGAACATTTACATTTTCACAATAAATGTAAATGAAATCTAAATGAAGCATAAATGAAATCGAAATAATTATTGTAATAATGCGATTTTTATTGATTTCATCTCTAATAGTAACTACGCAATAATGATTTAAAAAACTATTACATCCGTTTTATAAAAATTAAAACGGAGTATATAAATGTGGTTGTCATCTGATCGTCTGTGTCTGACTGATGGCGGATATAGGGGAGTAAATGTGAGCTAATAGAGAATTTTAATAAGACATTGCCTATTTTAATAATGGAATACCTTCTTTTTAACTTATTGAAATTTAAGGCTATTTAAATTATATTTTTAATGGTTAATCAATAAGCTTAGTTCATAGAACGAGAGTCCGCAAGATGGCAGGGACTCTCGTTCATACGTCTATTATTAAATTAATGCGAATACTGGAATCATCTGAAATGATCCGTCTAATAAAAAACAGATTTCTATGCTAATAGAGTGGGTAGATTGCAGTGAATTAAACTGAAATGTGATTTTATGAATATACAAAATGATGATTTTGCACACTGTTACAAAATTCTGATGTATGTGATAATTTTTTCAAGAATTTACATATTGTAAGATTTGGTCTACTTTCCGGGCATTATGCAATAGTTTTAAAGGAAGCTATGATAACTATGTATTTATATTGATAAGTGGGTCTGGGTGAATCTGTTTGTAGGATAAGCAGAATTTACATTTAACTTAATTTATCCAATGTCATTGAGAGCATCATGGCCAATTCAACAACGAATAAATTATCTTTACCGGCCCTTACCTCTTTGGTGGTCGGTTCAATGATCGGGGCCGGTATATTTTCATTGCCGGCAACATTTGGACGAGCAACCGGTGGGTTTGGCGCACTTATCGCCTGGTGTATAGCGGGGGGTGGGATGCTAATGCTGGCTTTTGTTTTTCAAACATTAGCGCAGCGTAAACCTAATCTCGATTCTGGTGTATTCATTTACGCAAAAGAGGGCTTTGGGGATTATCTTGGTTTTGCTTCTGCATTAGGTTTCTGGGCCGGTACCTGTATTGGTAACGTCTCTTATTTTGTTCTGATCAAATCAACGTTAGGGGCATTCTTCCCTATATTTGGTGATGGTAATACTATTCCGGCGGTGTTAATTGCCTCCGTTATCTTGTGGGGATTCCATATCCTGATATTGCGCGGCGTTAAAGAAGCTGCGGCAATTAATACCATCGCCACCTTCGCAAAAATAATTCCAATCTTCATTTTCGTCATCGTGCTGATTTTTGCCTTTAAAGGTGATGTTTTTGCGCTGAACTTCTGGGGTACGCCAGATGTGATTAAAGGTGCTGATTTATCCCATCTGAATGACTATGGCTATGTTGGTCATGCAGCGGCGGCAATCACCACGTCAGTTGAACCTGAGTCTCTATTCTCTCAGGTACGTAGCACCATGCTGGTCACAGTATTTGTATTCTTGGGTATCGAAGGTGCGAGTGTTTATTCACGTTATGCCAAAGAACGTAGCCATGTTGGTATCGCGACCGTTCTGGGCTTTATTGGTGTGCTGTGCCTGCTGGTATTGATCACCATGTTGTCTTACGGCGTGTTACTGCGCCCTGATTTGGCGGCATTACGCCAGCCATCAATGGCCGGGGTGTTAGAGGCGATAGTCGGCCGCTGGGGTGCAATATTTATCAGTGTGGGTCTGATTATTTCCGTGTTGGGTGCTTATTTATCATGGTCACTGCTGGCAGCGGAAGTGCTGTTTTCGGCGGCTAAGAGTAACAGCATGCCAAAAATCTTCGCGACTGAAAACAGCAATGCTGTGCCTTCAGCAGCGGTTTGGCTGACCAACATCTTTATACAGATATTCTTAATTCTCACCTTGTTTACTGATTATGCTTTTCAACTGGCGCTGGAGTTAACCAGTTCATTAACGCTGATCCCTTATCTGTTAGTAGGAGCTTATGGCCTGAAATTGGCATGGACCGGTGAGACTTACGAAACGAATAACCGTGGTCATAGAAAAGATTTGATTTTTGCCATCATTGCGACTTTCTACTCTGCTCTGATGATTTACGCCGGCGGCCTGAAATACGTGCTGTTGTCGGCCATTATTTACGGACCGGGCACTATTTTGTATCTGATTGCCAAACGTGAACAGCATCAAAAAGCCTTTAATTCCTATGAAAGAATACTGTTTATTGTTCTGATTGTTGCTGCGGTGGCTGCGATTTATAGCATTGCTACCGGGATTATCACCATATAATTTATTGGAGTTCTTATGTCAGATAAAGCTAAGAAAACTCACGCTAAACCTAAGTTTGGTGTTCACTCTGAAGTCGGCAAGTTACATAAAGTAATGGTGTGCGCCCCAGGGCGTGCCCATAACCGCCTGACGCCAAGTAATTGTGATGAATTATTATTTGATGATGTCCTGTGGGTAGATAGAGCCAAGCGCGACCATTTTGATTTTATGACCAAAATGCGTGACCGCGGTGTTGATGTGGTTGAGATGCATAATCTGCTGGCCGAAACGGTTGCCATTCCAGCGGCGAAAAAGTGGATTTTGGATCAGCAAATTGTGCCGAATGAAGTGTCACTGGGCATTTTGCAAGAAACCCGCAGCTATCTGGAAAGCCTGGAGCCGCGCGTGCTGGCTGAAGTGCTGATTGGCGGCTTGTCCACCACCGAACTGCATAAAGACGGTAAATGTGACAAAGAAGAGTTGAAGCTGATCCGCGAAGCGGTTGGCATTACTGAATACTTGTTACCACCGTTGCCCAATACACTGTATACCCGCGATACCACTTGCTGGATCTATGGCGGTGTGACACTAAATCCACTGTATTGGCCGGCGCGTCATGAAGAAACCATCCTCACCACGGCTATCTATAAATTCCACCCGGACTTTGGTGACGCCAATGTGAAAGTGTGGTGGGGTGACCCGACGCAGCACCACGGCACTGCGACGCTGGAAGGCGGTGATGTGATGCCAATCGGTAATAAAACCGTGTTAATCGGCATGAGTGAGCGAACTTCGCATCAGGCAATCACGCAGTTGGCGCAATCGCTGTTTAAAAATAGCGAAGGGCAGGTGGAGCGCGTCATGATTGCGGCCATGCCTAAATTGCGTGCCGCTATGCATCTGGATACCGTGTTCACCTTCTGCGACCGTGATGTAGTGACGTTATATCCGGCGATTGTTAATCAGATCCAAACCTTCTCACTGCGCCCTGATAATGGCCCGACCGGCATTAAGTTAAGTCGTGATAAAGGCACCTTTGTTGAAGCAGTTGCTGGCGCGCTCAACCTGAAAAAACTGCGTGTGGTTGAGACCGAAGGTAATGATTACGATACAGAACGTCAACAATGGGACAGTGGTAATAACATGGTTGCGCTTTCACCAGGCGTGGTGCTGGCCTATGACCGTAATACCAAAACCAATACCCAGTTGCGTAAAGAAGGGGTCGAAGTGATTGAGATAGTCGGCAGTGAATTAGGCCGTGGACGCGGGGGCGGTCACTGTATGACGTGTCCAATCATCCGGGATGCCGTCGACTACTAATCCCCTTCGGCCTTGAAGCCACAGGGGTGTTAGCGGCACGCACTTACCCCAGTCACTTACCTGAGTAAGCTTCTGGGGATTCGTTTGCTGGCTGCCTACCTGTGGCTCCAATGACTTTGGGGATGTCCTTCGGCCTTGAAGCCACAGGGGTGTTAGCGGCACGCACTTACCCCAGTCACTTACCTGAGTAAGCTCCTGGGGATTCGTTTGCTGGCTGCCTACCTGTGGCTCCAATGACTTTGGGGATGTCCTTCGGCCTTGAAGCCACAGGGGTGTTAGCGGCACGCACTTACCCGAATCACTTGACTGCGTAAGCTCCTGGGGATTCGTTTGCTGGCTGCCTACTTGTGGCTCGAATTATATAGGGTATAGCGCAGTTGCTCTTAAAAAATAGCTGATAGTGAGTAGCAGAGTAGTGCTATTTCGCTATTGGCTATCTCTGTTTTAGCAGCCAGAGATTTGTATTTGGCAAGAAAGCACGACATTACGTTTTAAAGCCGAAAAATGATGAACTAAGATGAAAAGGGTGATCAAGTGAAATACGTGTATTTAGTGTGCTTTTTGCTGATAGTGGCCCTGATGACGCTTTTTGTATTTCAAAACAGCGGGCTAGTGAACTTATCTTTACTTTCCATGCAAATAACACTACCCATTTCGGTGCTAATTGTGCTGATCTATTTTCTAGGGATGTTTACCGGGGGATTATTAATCACACTAATAAGAGCGCTGGTGCGCCGTCTGTCACAAAAAAGTGAAGCCCAAAACAGATAAAGAAGTGTGAATAATTAATCTGCAATAATTATTAAAATCTGACTCAACGAGATCTTATAGTGAAGATAAAAACAGTAATCACTCTGCTATTAACGTTTCTTCTCGCTGCTTGCGACAGAACTCCCCCTGAAGTCGCAGAAAGTGTGCGCCCGGTAAAAATATTTACCGTTGAAGACAGTGGGCAAAATGGCACTCGCTATTTTCCAGCGCGATTACAAGCTGGCGATGAAACTCAGCTCTCCTTTAAACGAAGTGGGCAATTGCAACAGTTGCTGGTGCGTGAAGGTGAGCAGGTGAAAAAAGGCCAAGTCATTGCCAGACTGAATGATACGGATTTGAACCTACGAGTCAGGGATCGTCAGTCTACCTTTAATCTGGCTCGCGATCAGTTTAACCGTTTCAATACCTTGCAAGGGCAAAGGGCGGTATCTCGTGCTGAGCTGGATGTACGTCGTGCTGAGATGGAGTCGGCTCGTGCTGCTTTGGAGATTGCGCGTAAAGAGCTGAGTGATGCCACCATTACCGCGCCATTTGATGGCATTATTGCCAATGTGAATGCGCGTAACCATCAGGTCATGGCCCCAGGTCAGGCGGTTGCCACATTAAGTGCACTGGATACGTTAGATGTGGTGTTTAGTGTGCCTGAGCGCCTGTTTACCGCACTAGACATCAGCAATCGTAACTACAAACCAACGGTATTACTTAATCATATGCCGGGGCGCGAATTTATTGCTGAGTATAAAGAACACACCACCTCAACCACCTCTGCTTCACAGACTTTCCAGGTGACACTGACGATGAAGCGCCCGGCTGATATGCCACTGCTTTCAGGTATCAGTGGCCGGGTAAGAATCAACTCTGGCAATCTGTCTGGCACTGATCATCCGACGATTATCGTACCAGTGGAAGCCGTGTTTAACCCAGATACTGCCCAATTGAATGATGCAAGAGTCTGGGTTATCAAGAATGATGATGGTCAGATGCATGTTGAAGAGCGCAAAGTTCAGGTGGCTCAATTGACCGCCAACGGCATTCAAATTACCTCTGGTCTGGCTGATGGCGAGCAGATTGTCTCCGCAGGTACCGGTGAGCTTCGCCCAAATCAGGTTGTCCGGGCTTGGGTCCGTGAGCGGGGTCTCTGATGAAGCTGACTGACAATTTTATCAATAATAATACCCGTATCTGGCTAACGATTCTGTTGCTGGGTATTGGTGGCATTATTGCCTATCTCAATATAGGCAGGCTGGAAGACCCAGCCTTCACCATCAAAACGGCGGTAGTTGTCACCCGTTATGATGGTGCATCAGCACAGCAGGTAGAAGAGGAAGTCACACTCCCATTGGAGAATGCCATTCAGGAACTCTCTTATGTTGACGACGTCACCTCTATTTCCAGTGCCGGTTTATCACAAATAACCATCAATATTCGCGCACAATATGGCGCGAATGAGTTACCGCAAATCTGGGATGAACTGCGGCGTAAAATCAACGATAACAGTGTGCGTTTGCCACCGGGAGCCAGTGCGCCGATGGTCAATGACGACTTTGGCGATGTTTATGGCTTCTTCTTCTCACTCACGGGTGATGGTTACAGTAACCAGGATTTACGTAATTTTGCCGAGCAACTGCGACGTGAACTGGTACTGGTACCCGGGGTAGGTAAAGTTGGTATTGTGGGTATTCTGCCTGAAGAAGTTCAGGTGGAGATTTCTCGTGCCCAGATGACCGCCGCAGGTATCACGCCACAGCAGTTATCCGATTTACTGAGCCGCCAGAATGTGGTGTCCGATGCGGGCCAGTTGCAGGTGGGCAGTGAGTCTATTCGTTTGCATCCGACCGGTGAATTCCAAAGTGTACAAGAACTGGGGAATTTACTGGTAAGTCAGCCTGGCAGCCCGAAAAGCGTGTATTTGCGTGATATCGCCACTGTCTCTCAAGGTTTTGGCCATTCACCGACCAATATTTATCGTGCCAACGGTAAACCTGCATTGGCACTGGGGATTTCGTTTGCCCCGAATGTCAACGTGGTAAACGTAGGTAATGCGATTAAAGCCCGACTGGCGCAGCTTGACGGTGAACGCCCGTTAGGTATGCATATCAACGTGTTCTATGATCAGTCTCATGAAGTTGAAGGGGCGGTTAACGGTTTTATCCTTAACTTCCTGTTGGCACTGTTGATTGTTGTGGTCACTTTGCTGATTTTCATGGGGGTGCGCAGCGGTATAGTAATTGCTATCTCGTTGGCACTTAACGTACTGGGTACGTTGCTCATTATGTGGCTATTTAATATCGAGCTACAGCGAGTGTCGTTAGGGGCGCTGATTATCGCGCTAAGTATGTTGGTGGATAACGCCATTGTGGTGGTGGAGGGGATCGTCGTTGGTCGCCAGCGAGGCGAAAGCATCTTTACCGCTATTAGCAATGTGGTGAAGCGCTCAATGATGCCGTTGTTAGGCGCGACTATTATTGCCATTCTGGCCTTTGCACCTATCGGCCTGTCCAATGATGCTACGGGTGAATACTGTAAATCGTTATTCCAGGTGTTGTTGATCTCGCTGATGTTGAGTTGGTTCACGGCACTGACGCTAACACCGGTCTTTGCTAAGTGGGCATTCCAAAATCAGAAACCGGCGAAAGTGGATGCCGATAAGCCTGTCAAGCAACCTTATGATGGCTGGTTATTCCGCTATTATCGCGTGGTATTGAATAAGTTACTGCAACATCGCAGTATCACTTTGGTGCTGCTGGCGGCCATGTTAGTGGCATCGGTGGTGGGTTTTGGTAATGTTCGCCAGAGCTTCTTCCCGCCCTCTAATACGCCAATCTTCTTCGTTGATATCTGGCTGCCGAATGGCACTGATATCAATTATACCGAAGGGATAGCGAACAAGGTTGAGCAGTATATCAAGCAGCAAAAAGGGGTGGCGGACACCATGGCAACGATTGGTCAGGGCGCGATGCGCTTTATGCTGACCTACAATGCCCAACGTCATTATCCTAACTATGCGCAGGTGATGGTTCGTACCGAGGACCTCAGCCAAATACCGGGTTTGATTGATGAAATCGAATCCTATATGCATGACGAATACCCGCAGGTTGATGCGCAGATAAAACGCATCATGTTTGGGCCATCCAACAACAGCTCCATCGAGGCCCGCTTTGTTGGCCCGGACCCTGAGGTGTTACGTACCCTGGCAGCGCAAGCGGAAAAAGCGATCATTGCTGATCCGATGGCGGATGGTGCGCGGCATGACTGGCAAGACCGTAGCAAAATGATCCGGCCACAATTCTCCGATTATCTGGGGCGCGAGCTTGGAGTCGATAAGCGCGAGGTCGATGGGACATTGCGCATGAGCTTTGGTGGTCTGCCGGTGGGGTTATACCGTGATGGTACTCGCTTAATGCCGATTGTACTGCGCACACCGGATGCAGAACGACTCAATGCAGAACGACTGAATGATGTGATGGTCTGGAGCCAGGCGCGCCTTGCCTTTATCCCAATTGATAACGTTGTCACCAGTTTTGAAACCGAGTGGGAAGATCCGCTTATTATGCGTCTGGATCGCAAGCGGACACTGACGGTGCAAACGGATCCGACCCAACAGGGCGGTGAGACCTCTGCTGAGTTGTTGCGGCGTATCAAACCTGGCGTAGAAGCCGTTCAGTTACCGCGCGGATATGAGCTGGAGTGGGGCGGTGATTATGAAAGTACCAAAGAAGCACAACGCGGTATTTTCATCAGTTTGCCGATCGCGTTCCTGATTATGTTCATCGTAACGGTATTGATGTTCAGCTCAGTGCGCAATGCTGTTGCCATCTGGCTGACGGTACCACTGGCATTAATTGGTGTCACGGTAGGCTTCCTGTTGACGGGAATTCCATTCGGATTTATGGCTTTGTTGGGGCTGCTAAGTCTGAGTGGTATGTTGATACGTAACGGCATTGTGTTGGTGGAAGAGATAGGCTTACAGCGACAGGAAAAACCACTGCGCGAAGCTATTATTGATGCCTCTACCGCCCGTTTACGGCCTATTATGTTGACGGCATTTACCACGGTTCTGGGGCTGGCTCCGCTGCTCAGTGATGCTTTCTTCCAGAGTATGGCGGTGGTCATCATGTTTGGTCTGGGCTTTGCAACGGTGCTGACATTGCTGGTGTTACCAGTAATTTACAGTTGTATGAATCCAGAACCTAAAGAGAAAGTGAGTGACGAACCCGTCAGTGAATAACGGTTAGTGTGGCGTTAGCACTACCGAGAATGACTAAAGCTGCCCCTTTTATCGGGGTGGCTTTTTTTTATGGCTGGTGCCTATCGCGCGTAAACCTATTTCTATTTTACCTTCTTACACTGTTGGGCGGCTTCTGTGCGCCACTTCTCTTCCTGTCCCTGTGTCACGGCATTATCGTTCCAATATGAAACCATACTGAGATAACGGAGTTTCATAATGGAACGTTTTCACTGTTGGTTCTCAGCCTGTTTTTTGCGCTTATAGTGGATGCAGTTTCATCAAATTGACCCTAAAAATTATTTATTCTTACATTATCTCTTACGCTACAGGAGCAAGATATGCTGAAAGTCATTCAATCTCCGTCCAAATATATTCAAGGTGCCAATGCATTACAGTCCATTGGTGAATTTGCTAAATTATTGGCTAATAACTATTTTATCATTGCTGATGATTTCGTCATGAAGCTGACCGCTGATACCGTCGGCTCCAGCCTGCAAGCCAGTGAGCTGGAACATCATTTCAGCCGCTTTAATGGCGAATGTTCCCGTCACGAAATTGAGCGGTTGACGGTTGAGCTGAAAAAGCACGGCTGTAATGGCGTGGTTGGTATCGGTGGCGGGAAAACCCTCGATACGGCTAAAGCGATTGCTCACTATCAGCATATCCCTGTCGTTGTGGTGCCTACTATTGCCTCTACCGATGCCCCGACCAGCGCCTTATCCGTTATTTATACCGAACAGGGCAAGTTCGCTGAATATATGATTTACCCGAAAAACCCTGACATCGTACTGATGGATTCCACCATTATTGCCAAAGCACCAGTACGTTTGCTGGTCGCTGGTATGGGTGATGCGCTGTCTACTTACTTTGAAGCACAAGCCTGTTTTGACGCTAAAGCTACCAATATGGCTGGTGGTGCATCGACATTAGCGGCAGTTACACTGGCTCGCTTGTGTTACGAAACCCTGCTGGCGGAGGGCTATAAAGCCAAACTGGCGGTAGAGGCGGGTGTTGTGACCGAAGCGGTTGAACGTATTATCGAAGCCAATACCTATCTGAGTGGTCTTGGTTTTGAAAGTAGTGGTCTGGCGGCCGCTCACGCCATTCATAACGGTTTCACCGTATTAGATGAGTGCCACCACTTGTATCACGGTGAGAAAGTGGCCTTTGGTACCCTGACACAGCTCGTATTACAGAACAGCAGCATGGAAGAGATCGAAACAGTGCTCTCATTCTGCCAGCAACTGGGTTTACCAATCACATTGGCTGAGATGGGAGTTTCTCAGGATATTGAACGCAAGATCCATGATGTCGCCAAGGCCAGCTGTGCTGAGGGAGAAACCATCCACAACATGCCGTTCAAGGTCACACCTGACAGTGTCTATGCTGCAATTATGGTAGCTGACCGCTTGGGTCAGGCTTTCCTCAACTAATCTGTGCGGCAAATACGTTCTGAGTCGAAAATCGACCGAGTCTGCCGGTATTTCTCATCATCGGCAGCTCTGTTCTCCAGCCATTCCCGTTCGCGGAGCATAAAATGAAAAAATTAATTAACAGCGTTGAGAGTGTGTTACAGGAGCAAATTCAGGGGCTGGTTGCGGCGCATCCTGAGCTGACATTGCATCAGGAACCCCTTTTCATCACCCGTGCAGATGCGCCAGTGAGTGGCAAAGTTGCATTGATGTCCGGTGGTGGCAGTGGTCACGAACCGATGCATTGTGGCTTTATTGGCGAAGGCATGTTGGATGGTGCCTGCCCGGGTGAGATTTTTACCTCGCCGACCCCCGATCAAATGTATGAATGCGGCCAAGCCATTGATGGTGGGCCTGGTGTGCTGATGCTGATTAAGAATTACACTGGCGACATTCTAAACTTTGAAACTGCCGCCGAGCTGTTGCATGCCGGTGGCACTGCTGTTGCTACCTTAGTGATAGACGATGATGTGGCGGTCAAAGATAGCCTGTATACCGCCGGGCGGCGTGGGGTGGCGAACACGGTCATTATAGAAAAATTACTCGGTGCTGCTGCGGCACGTGGTGATTCATTGGATGAATGCGCACTACTGGGGCAGAAAATTAATAATCAGGGGCATTCTATTGGCATCGCGCTTGGTGCTTGTACTGTGCCCGCTGCCGGTAAGCCGTCATTTATTTTGGCTGAAAATGAGATGGAATTTGGTGTGGGTATCCATGGCGAACCGGGTATTGAGCGTCGGCCATTTACTTCACTGAATAACACGGTAGACGCCATGTTCCAGACCTTGATTGATCACGGCAGCTATCAGCGCACATTACGCCACTGGGATCGACAAGCCGGTGACTGGAACGAGACGCGCCAGAGTAAGCAACCCTTAGCCAAAGGCGATCGGGTCATTGTTCTGGTCAATAACCTTGGCGCGACCCCCTTATCGGAACTTTATGGTGTCTGGCACCGTCTGGCGGAGTGCTGTACACAATTCGGTTTGACCATTGAGCGTAAATTGATTGGTTCTTATTGTACGTCATTGGATATGCAGGGTATGTCCATCACCGTGCTGAAAGTTGATGATGAACTCCTGTCATTGTGGGATGCGCCGGTAAGTACCCCCGCGCTGCGCTGGGGTTGCTGATATCTCCTTGGTACTTGAAGCCGCAGGGACGCGCGGCTTTCACCAACCCGAATCACTGAGCTTAAGCCAGCACAAGTGCTGAAAATAATCTTATAAAACCATGTGCCAGGAGAAAAATATGGGACTCACCAAACAACAAATTGTCAGTTGGTTACAGCTATGTGCTGAAGTTTTCAGCGAGCAGCGAGATTTTTTGACGCAGTTGGATACTGAAATCGGCGACGGCGACCATGGCCTGAACATGAATCGCGGCTTTAATAAAGTGGTCGAAAAGTTACCGACCTTTGCTGATAAAGACATTGGTTTTATCCTGAAAAATACCGGTATGACACTGCTTTCAAGTGTTGGCGGCGCCAGCGGCCCGCTGTTTGGCACGTTTTTTATTCGCGCAGCACAAAGCACGAATGCTAAGCAGAGCCTCGATCTGACGGCGGTTTGTCAGATGTTTAAAGATGGCGTGGAAGGGGTGGTGATGCGCGGTAAAGCGGAGCCTGGCGATAAAACGATGTGTGATGTTTGGTGGGCGGTAGTGGCGCAACTCGAACAGGCAAATCAGCAGGGAGTCACGGTGGTAGATGCATTGCAGCAGGCCGTTGAACGTGCCCAGCAAGCATTGGCCGACACTATTACTATGCAGGCCCGCAAAGGCCGTGCCAGCTATCTGGGTGAACGGAGTATTGGTCATCAGGACCCAGGGGCAACATCAGCTATGCTGATGATGCAGGCGTTATGGCAGGTTGCCAGTCATTAATCAGGCTGGACTGACACGTTTATCAGGAGGAAAGATGGTCAATCTCGTTGTAGTTTCTCATAGCGCGCTGCTGGCTCAGGGTGTGGCCGAACTGGCACAGCAAATGACACAAGGGAGCTGCCAGTTAGCGGTTGCTGCCGGTGTAGACGACCTGGATCATCCTATTGGCACGGATGCCATTAAAGTGATGGAAGCCATTGAGTCGGTTTACACCCCATCGGGCGTACTGGTATTGATGGATTTAGGCAGTGCCTTACTCAGCGCAGAAACGGCACTGGAGCTATTAGACCCCGATATGGCGCAGCAGGTGCAACTCTGTGCCGCACCACTGGTGGAAGGGACTCTCGCAGCTGTCGTCGCTGCATCATCTGGCGCTTCACTTGCCGACGTCCGTGCTGAAGCAATGGGGGCGTTGATAGCTAAAGCCACTCAGCTAGGGGAAGAAGCCGTGGTACCTGCCAGTAATGCGGTGGCTAAGGCGGCAGCGGATGCTCAGAGTGTCAGTTGGGTGGTGCGCAACCCTAACGGGTTACATGTGCGACCGGCGGCTAAATTGGTCGAAGCATTGGCTCCGTTCGTGGCAGATTTACTGCTGGAAAAAAATGGTCAGTGTGTGAATCCACGCAGCCTGAACCAGCTCGCAATATTGCAAGTTCGTAAAGGTGATACCATTCGTTTACTGGCCAGTGGTGAGCAAGCAGGCGAGGCGCTAGATGCTTTTATGCAATTGGCGCGACAACATTTTGGCGAATTCGTCACCACCACCAGTGAGGGGGAATTTACTGGCGTCATGGTGCCTCGTGGCGCGATTAGTGCACCATTGTTGCAATGGTTACCCGCCATTCCGGTTTTTTTACCTCAAACAATCAATGCTGAACAGGTAGCTAAAGAGCAGCGGCGTTTACAACAGGCGTTGGCGCAAACTGTGGCTGATTTGCAGCAGTTGGCACAACAGGCAGAACAACAGATTAGCCCTGAAGCTGCGGCTATTTTTAACGCTCATGTGATGCTGATTGATGATGAGGAACTGCATCAGGCGATGGATGCGCGCCTGGAGCATCAGTTAGTTTGTGCAGAATCGGCATTGCAGGATGAATTGATGGCAATGGTGGAAGATTATCTGGCTCTGGATGATGAGTATCTACGCGTTCGGGAATTAGATATCCGCGATATACTTAACCGCACATTGGGCCATTTGACCGGGCTACCACCAGTTTCGCTTTCAGTTAGCGGTGAAATTATATTATTAGCCGAGGAGTTATTGCCTTCACAAATGGTTGGGCTGAACCACCGGCAGGTAAAAGGCATCTGTTTAAGCAAGGGGCATATCATGTCTCATAGCGCTATTCTGGCTAAAGAGTTGGATATTCCAATGTTAGTCGGTGCCATGGGGTGCCTGGAAGCCAGCCGTAATGGGCAAAATGCAATATTAGATACCGCAATCGGGGCACTGAAACTGCAATAAAAAATCACCGCCAAAATGCTTAACTGAACATTGCAGCTCTGCATCAGTCCAGAGCTGCAATTTGCGGAATCAGATATCTCAGTGGAGACAAAATTTGGTTTCGCCAGTTATAGCGCTCTTCTATTAATGTAGCTCCGGCTTGCCTGATTTTATCTATTTCGCCGTCGGTTAATTGGCAAATCTGGCGTATTATTTCCGCTAAACTTGCTGCGTTCCCGGGGATGTGAAGGAACCCATCGATCCCATGTTCAACCTGCTCACTCAAACCGCCGGAGTCGGCAACAATTAACAATGCCCCCTGTTGTCTGGCCAGCCAACGTGATTCCATCGGAATCAATCCATTAGGTTCATTCTCAGCAGAAAGAACGCAAACCCGCGTATTACGCCATTGAATAAGGCATGCCATTAGTTCGCGATCAAAAGAATTGATCAGAGAGGCAGAGATCTCGAGTCGGCTCGCTAAGGCAGATAACTCCGGCAAAATCGGGTCACTCATAATAACGGGATGAATATCATTACCCAGATAACAGGCTGCTCTGAGCAACAGATCATGGCGTTTGTAATGAACCCCTCTGCCTAAAGTGATAGCTAATGAGTGATCCAGCGATATTCCGTGTGATGAGAGTGTGTCACTGATTTCCTGATCACTGCGTATTCGAAACCAGGGGTCATTGATATTTATTCCCGCAGGTGTCGGTATAAATGATTGTGGGTCAGCACCGTATTGTGCCACTAAGTGCATTGCCAGGAAGTCGCTGATATTACCGAGCTTGATATTAGAATCAATCTTGGCCCAGTGAACAGCCAATGATTCAGCCATAATACGTTCAGGATTCGGTAATGGCATTTCATGATTAAATGCCGTGCCATGGGAAATATAGATAATCTTTAGATTACGTTTCTCAACAGCCGCATGCAAACGAGCAATTAGCGGCGTGAACGAGAACGGCAATTCATGACAAAAGGCCAGAGTGATATCGTAATGGGTACTGAGATCAATAATTTTTGCCGCCCCTGCCGCAGAAGAGATTTGCCAGTTCTGTAAATTACCAAGAAAAGCATCACCGTAGGGCCATGAACAATCAACGCCTTTCCCCAATGTCATGTCTGGTACAGTTGAAAACGTCCCTCCCATATTATGAATTTGGTTAATAAAATAACCATAATTACTTGTGTCAAAAAAATAATTATATTTACTGGAGGCAATCTCAATAAAATGGGGTTCTAAGCTGATATTATTATCAGCCAGTAATTTAATAACCTCCGGTAATGCCATGATTTGCCCTCTGATATAAGAACCTACTCCGCCGACAAAAAGTTGTACGCCTTCTGTTATTAAATGGATAATGCCAATTTTTAGGCTGTTATTATCACCAATAGATGATTTATCTTCATGCATAGAAACCTCATGTTTTTAACATACAGATATGATTTACAGTTGTATTAATACAAAGAAATTAATGACGTATTTTTCTTGTATATCATGTAATTGTTGATGAACAGGAAATCTAGCCCACAGTTTAAGAATAAATTGATGGCATCCTTAGGGGTTTCCACTATTGGCATTCCTTTGGTGTTCAACGAGGTATTCAGTAATATAGGCACGCCAGTCTCGGCAAAAAAATAATTTATCAAGGTATGGAATTTTTTATTCATCTCCTTTTTGACAGTTTGCACACGGGCACTACCGTCTACATGGACAATCGAAGGTAGTGCTACTCGATATTTTTCTTTGACATAGGCAATAAATAGCATGTGATCACTGTCATGGTTCAAGTCGAAATAGTCATTCGCTTTTTCATGCAAAACGGCAGGAGCAAAGGGGCGAAAATCCTCGCGATATTTAACGTTAGTATTAATATGGTCTTTCATTCGAGGGTTACGGGGGTCCGCTAAAATACTTCTGTTTCCTAAAGCGCGAGGGCCAAATTCAGACTCCCCTTGGAACCAGGCAATAACATTACCTGCCACGATGGATTTTGCGGCAATAGCTTCAATATCATCATAGTAAGTATATTCAATTTTATCGGTATGCTTTTCAAGCTCTGCCATAACACTAATATCATCATATTTTTTGCCAAAGTATGTTGAGCCAGAGTGTTTTACTCGCTCTTTCTTCAGCACTTCCAACCAGCCATAATAGCAACAACCAATTGATAGCCCGTTATCTCCCGCGGCAGGTTGGATATAGAGATGCTCAAACTCACTATGAGTAATGAGCTTTTCATTTGCGGTGGCATTTAATGCAACCCCTCCGGCATAAGCAAAGTTTTTCATAGGATAAAGTTGGTAGTAATGGCTGAACAGATAAAACAGTGCTTCCTCGAGTTTGGTTTGCGCCCAATAGGCTAAATCGGCGTAATATTGGAAGTTGTCACGAAAATGAGTAGGGCCAGAGTTTAAAAGAGGGTCTATTTTTGCCCACCAGTCACTACGCAACACTACTTTGCCGGAATCGAAAAAGAAGGGCACCCAATCGATTACATTCGGCCTTCCGTAAGGGGCTAATCCCATCAACTTACCTGCGCAATCCAGCTCGCCAAAAATATACAGTGCTATCCCTTCATAAAACTCACCAATAGAATTTTCTATTTCCCAGCTCGAAACAGGATAGTCTTTGCGATTCTTTCGATTAACCCACCTGGAGAAATCTTTGAAGATAGGCTTGATTTTACTATCTTGATAAACGTAGTAGCTGCATGTTTCCCAGTAACGGTAACGATTGTTAACGTGGATACTATTCGCACCTTTGATATCCGCAACAATGTCATTACAACTGTCTAAGCTACCTCCATGGCCATCAATAACCACAATACCCATATCATCAAAAGGTGATGTTCCTATGGCACTGTAGGCATGTGCCAAGTGATGAGAAAGTGTGATGATCGGCACCATGGGGGGTAAAACCCTATTTTTCCGCTGTTCTAATGATTGGCTAAATAATGGATTATAAGAGTTTTGTTCTACTATCAATGAGAGGTCTTTATATTCAATACCCGCAGCATCTAAACAATATTGAATAGTTGAATTATCATTAAATCCATCATGTTTTACTCGGGATATTCTTTCCTTCTCAATCGAGAATATAATCTTGCCATCTTTCATTAGACATGTTGAGCCATCATGCGATAGAGCAGTACCGAGAATATAAATTGGTTTACACATAAAAGTAATATCCTTATTAATTTAGCCTTCTGTTAATTAAGAATGTAAGCAAGTCGCCGTGATAGTGCGAGTGTTGTTAACGATGGATTAGCCGCACCGGGTCGCGGGAATGTACTTGGGCCAACAGCATATAAATTTTTGATATGATCAAATTCATGATTTTCATTCAATATCTCTCCCAGTGGCAGAGTACTACTTTCATGGTTTTCCGTTCCAAGTGGGCTTATCCATGTGACGGGTTTGTTGGCATGGACTACCCTCGATGGGGAATGAAATTCATGATAAACATCCCCCATGGTTCTGGCATGGACAGTAAAACCGCCTTCAAAAACTAATGGGGAAAAGGGGATTGATATATTTTCACAAATGCCATGCCAGAATATATTTAGTTCATCCCGCTGTTTTTGTATCAATACATTATCATCATTATTTAAACCACTATAAATTGATAAAGGCATATTCTCATCATTTCTATTTATGCAAATATATCCATGATCGGAGGGGATCTGTTCGCCCATTGTCCATACTTCTAATTCAATGCCAAAATCTGATTGGGTGATAGTGAAAAATAAATTAAATCTTTCTCCTGCGGAACTATGGCAAAAGAATATAGTGTCAGGTTTATATTCAATTAACTCTCTCAGCATATCGGGTAGTTTATAATACTCAAATGTCACATTAAATCCCTGAACAATGTGATCGACGAGTCCAGTTATTTTTTCCTCAATTAAATGTCCAGAATCATAAAGTACTTGCGCTGCCAAACGTGTATTCTCAATGGTACCTAAGGCGAGAACACATTTATCAGCGAAGATGGTATATACCTCATTAGAGCTAATATGTCTCAACTTAGCGCCAATACAGTGACCATTTTTAATAATGAGTGACATAACTTCATACCCAGGAATTATTTTCGGGTTAGATCTTAATTGGCTATCCTCTTTCCAATAGGAAAGTGGTGAATAAGATTCCCAGCCACCTGATGAATCAATGTTACGAATAACCTGAGGTGTTATTTTAAACTCAAAACCAGAAAGCTGAAGAGAGTAATCTATATCGTGATTATTATCTGCCCATGCGAGCATTTCAGACTGCACCTGTGTGTAAAGTGATGGTCCACCTAACCAACTTTCAGTAAGATCATGGGCAATATTTGAAGGCCAGAATTTAAGTGTCTCAGCCTCTATTGGTAAAATAACACCATGCCAATAAAGGGATCTACCGCCGACTCTACGACGTAGACAAGTTCCTTTAGCAAAATGAGGTTCATTTAAAGAATGCCATGAACGGTAGGAGTATTTATCAGATCCTTCATTTTTCCAATATTCATTGGCTCGTTCATATTCACCTCCTGCATTTATATGGTTGTAATCATCTGCTGGACCAGCTTCTATAACGACGATATCTTTTATTCCTCTACAATTTAAATGCTTAGCTAACTCTAAACCCGACATTCCAGCACCGAGTATTAAAATGTTTATTTTGGGTGGAATTTCGCTTTTATTTTTGCGTATGTTAATATCTATAATATTCATTATATATTCCTTTGAATTGAGTTTTTTATTGAAAGTAATAATCTATATTTATAATAACTTATGCATAAATTTACACCACGGTTCTCTAGGGAATTTTGATTGAACAAATTTTTTATTATTAGCTAATAGAGTTTTAATCTCGTCAGCCTCGGCAGCATGTAACTGCATCCATTCAAATAACTGTTGTGCAGCATCCCTGGGGTGTTCTGGGATTACTTTAATATGATGGTACTCAGTGCCATAAAACTCGGTGAAGGCCGTATACTGTGTCACTGCGCAGGGAATACCTGCAATAGCAGCAAGTGCTGGACCTAAACCGACACTTTCCACGTTCTCTACATTTGGCGTAAATAAAACTGCGCCGGATAACGTATGGCAAATGATAAGTAAGTCAATTTCATCTAAATGCCATTTGTTGTCTTTATCTTTATATGTTTTTATCGGTACTTCATCTAAAAATATAATACTATTGTCTAGGTTGTATTTTTTTACCTGCTCTTTTAAATCATGAGCATACTCAGGATCTTCATTCATGTTCCCGAATATCAACAGTTTCGGCGTGGGTAGTTTTTTTTCTTTATAAATATCAAGTAGCTTATTAAAAACACTTATTGATATTTCGATACCCTTGACTCTAAATACTCTAACGGGAACGATAACAATAGATGAATCTATAGCTATATTATATTGGTTTAAAAAATCAATGTGAATTTTGCTAAAAGCAGATACATCGATTGACGGTAATATATTAGGAATGACATCAGGTACCAGTTCTGTTGGATAGTCTCTACTTTCCTTCGCCAAGGCTTCAGACGCAACTATCCATTTAGTATAGGTATTATCTTGTGGTATGGGTGTCAATATATTGGGTTTTTCAGGATATAGTCTTTCTTCATGTTCATAAATGGCATAACTACCAAATAGGTCATGATCCCAAAAAATAATACCGCCGTTATCTTTTTTAGCCCAATACCTTCTCGCTGCGTTGTGCAGTGCCAGACTAACAGGAACGGCATCCGAAAGTGTAATATTTAAGCAAAATACCCAATCGACGTTATTATCTTCAAACCAACTTAGGAAATAATCCTCATAAATTTTAGCAATAGAATTAATATCTTGATTGATCTGTTTAATTTCTTCTCCTGTTAATGATTTATATTTTGCTACCCTCTTTCTGATATGAGTAAAACAGTGCCCATGATCGCTATCATAAGAGTATTTTTGATGGATAGAACTTATCCTCATCCATGTTGGATATTGTGATTCTGTACTACCATGAGGGAAAAAGTTTTTTTTGTCCGGCCGCCAAGAAAATCCTAAATCGGCGGGTATTTCATTTATAATATTATTGTTTTTTATAGCTATTTCTGCAACATTTCTAAAAATAGTGAGTAGACCACTCGTTGGGAGTCCATCCCCTGATATGATAGCCCACTTTGTTTTTTTCATTATCTATCTCCTGAGGTTAACTGTTTAATTAGTGTATTTGATAGTGTATTAATTAATAAGAATGCCAGTACGCAACTAACCAATATCATAATCAATGCAGTTCTTAATGATGTCATGTCGGCTAACATCCCTATTAACGGTGGAAATATAAGTAGGCCAACTCTTGATATCCAAGTTGCGAATGCGACTCCACTCGTCGAGTTTATATTGGGTATTTGGCCAATAAATGAAATTGTTAAGGGGAATACCACTGACATCCCTAATCCGATTAGTGAAAAACCTAATATTGAAACAATTGGTGAATGAATAGTTATCACAATTAAGATTCCCAATGCTGCCATTAGAATTCCGTATCTTAATACTGGGATATTACCCAATTTATTGGTCAGGTAATCACCAAATCCTCGCCCTATAACCATTGATACCTGACATGCTAAATAAGGCAAACCTGAAATAACAGATGGAACTTGATAGTAACCATTCATATAGATAGCCCCCCAAACACTTGCTGTTTCCTCTATACCGCAAGTGAATGTTAGCAAGATTAACGCAATGATATACAGTTGAGTACCTGTGGTGCCCATACTTTTTTTAATATTTTCACGAAGGGAAAGTTCATCAAGTGAATCCCCTTTTTGGAAAAATATCATATAATTAATCAATATTATTAGGTTCATAAGCAATACGGAAAAACTAAATTGTCCCATAGACAGTCCGAATCCAATTGCTGATATGGCGATGCCCCCCCCCATGATTGTGCCGATACTTTCTGCACCATGAAATCTATTAATCAAGCTTCGACCATATAATCTTTGTATGTTAAGTGCCTGCACATTCATACAGGTATCTGCCCAAGCATCGAAAACCCCAAACAGGAAGAGCAGTAGTGTTATTTCATACCATGATGATGCAAATGGTATTATTGATATGATAATTATAAAAAATAAAAATGTTATAATTGTCGCCCAATATAATCCAATGGTGTTAATGAAATTCTTGGACAATAACCCCATAACAATTGCTCCTGCTGGGATTGCAGATATCATTATGCCAACCATATAATGACTTAGATGAAACTTTTCTTTTATGTCTGGAATCCAGGGAACGATACTCGCGTAGGCTATTCCGTGGATGAAAAACAGTAATGATAGTGTAATATTTTGTTTTGTTTTTATTTGATTTATTTTAATTTTCATTAAATTAATTTCACATGAGGGTATTGTTACTGCATATAGTTTAAATCGAAGCCTAATATATTTCTGTAACCTGTTTTTATTAATGGATCTTTTAATTTTATAGGGGTCACTTTGTGCCAAATGGTTGAATTTCTATCGATATGAAACAAACCTTCACCACAGTTCAATGTTTGTGATTTAATAAACTCTTCTCTTTCTGTACAGTAGAGTTTACTCGTTCCTCCGTCAATATTGTATTTATCAATAATTAATGCTGATACAATATAGTCACATCCATCCTGATGTAAGCCCTCTGGCGAATTACAGACCGAATTCACTGTATTATCAATAATCAAAGACATCTGATGACAGGTAACTTCAACCTTTTCTATTTTTTGCCCATGCTCACATTCGCACAGCATTTCGACGAAACTCCTTATGAGCTTTTTTAATATAAGTGAATGACTTATTGCCGGGTCCATTGGCGGGAATTGACGTTTTAATTGCCTTAAATCTGAGGGGTAGTCAGCATGTTGAGTAAAGTTAGTTAATTCTGGGCAGGCAATATTACTGACTTCCCATTGATTATTAATGTATTTAACAATAAATCGGCTAATGCTTCTTTTTCTAAAAGGTTTATAGGAGTAAAAAATTTGTCTATCTATATCAGATAAACGCAATATGAGTTTTTGAATGTTTGGTGGTGGGGATTTATCATCCAGATAACGTTGAGCCTCCTGAAAGATGATGACTTTATCGTTATAAAATTTTCTGGCCAAGAATTTTAATTGAGATATTTTTATATCATTAGTATCCCACGCTAATGATTTAAATGACAAAGTATTTTTAACGTGATTTATATCCATCCCAAGCTCATTGATATTAAACTGAATGATTTTATATTTAATCCCCATAATGAAAATATCCTAGTAAGTTAATTTGTTATTGATAAATTACATTGATAAAAATAAGCCATATAAACACACATGTATTAGTGGGCCTGTTTTTATTGATGACTTGCTATTTTTTATTGTTTCTTTCTTTTTTATATATCAAAGATCCCTTTTCGGCAAGTTTTTATCAATATCTATCATTGTATCTATATTTAGCTAATAATATGTTTTTGATTAAATATTGTTTTTATTGGTGATTGCTTTTTATAAAGTAGTAACGCGAGTGAATAAAATGCAGTTGTTACTGATAGGCGTGCCAGATGAGTTAAAAATTATCCATACTTTCAATATAAGATGGTTTTTTATGATTTAACTATAAATGTCAAAAAATGTGATCCATGTAAATAGAACGATGTTCCATTTTTGATATTATGCCACTTTACCATAGTGTAACTGGCTTTTCTTAATCGATAATAACCTAAAACCATTTTAATCTGGCGAGCATTAATAGCTAAGGATCATGTAATGCCAATTAACTTTCTGGGTAAAACGCTATTGTTAGGAGTGATGTCAATTGCTGTATTGGGGCAAGTCAGTGCTGCCCAGTATAATGCTGTGGTTTCTACTGCGCCTCAGGATAATGAGTTTCCCTCGATTAATGCTGCGTTAAAATCAGCACCAGCGGATAATTCGCTGTTTGTGATTTTCCTGAAAAATGGCATTTATAACGAAAGGCTAGAGGTCAATCGTAATAACGTTACTTTGAAAGGGGAAGACCGTGATGGTACGGTGATCAGTGCCAATACGGCAGCCGGTATGCTTAACCCGCAAGGAGAAAAGTGGGGAACATCTGGTAGTAGTACGGTACGGGTCAATGCGGCAAATTTTACGGCTGAAGAACTTACTATTCGTAACGATTTTGATTTCCCGGCCAATAAAAAGAAAGCTGACAGCGATCCGACGAAGTTAAAAGACACTCAAGCTGTGGCATTATTATTAGCTGAAAGCAGTGATAAGGCGCGCTTTAAGCAAGTAAAACTCGAAGGTTACCAGGATACGCTGTACAGCAAAACGGGCAGTCGTAGCTATTTTACTGATTGCGAAATCAGTGGTCATGTCGATTTTATTTTTGGTTCAGGTATTACGGTATTTGACCGGTGTAATATTATTGCCCGCGATCGTCGTGATATTGAGCCACCCTATGGCTATATTACTGCCCCCAGTACATTAAACACATCACCTTATGGTTTGATTTTCCTCAACAGTCGTTTGACCAAAGAACCCGGTGTTCCAGCCAAAAGTTTCGCTTTAGGGCGTCCGTGGCATCCGACCACTGCCTTTGACGATGGTCGTTATGCTGATCCTGCGGCCATTGGCCAGGCGGTATTTATAAATACGACGATGGATGACCACATTTACGGGTGGGATAAAATGTCTGGTAAAGATAAGCAAGGCGAGAAAATCTGGTTCTATCCACAAGATTCACGTTTCTTTGAAGCAAACAGTCAAGGGCCAGGCGCAGAGATTAATGCACAGCGGCGTCAACTCTCTGCTGAGCAGCTAAAAGCATTTACTTTGCCGATGATTTTCCCTGACTGGGCGGTGCATTGAGATTATGACTCGCCACCCTTAAATTGGCTGATATCCAGCCGATGAAGTTTTACTTTTCGCCATAAGGTTGTGCGGCCTATCCCTAATAAGGTCGCCATTTCATTTAGCTGACCTTGGCACACCAGTGCCGCACGAATAATGGCCTGTCTTTCTAATTCTTGTAGTGATAAGACAGGCTGAGGTTGCGGCATCTCCGGTTCTAATAACAGCCTCTCCCCCAGTAGATGCTCTGGCAAATCATTGAGGTTAATGCGGTTATTGCGGCAAGCCATGGCGGCCCGCTCCACCACACTTTTCAGTTCCTGATCATTCCCGGGCCATGGGTATTGGCATAACTGACGGATAACACTCTCATCTGGCTGGTATTGGCAGTGGAAATGTTGCCCAATGCTTGCCAATGTATGCTGTACCAGTGGGGGGATATCCTGTTGACGCTGACGCAGTGGTGGAATATGTAATTCGAAAGATTGTAGGGTATAAAATAGCTGGCGGCGAAAACGCCCTTGTTTAACCAATAAGGGCAAATCTGCCCCGGTGGCGGTAATAATTCGGACATCGACTGGGATCACCCGATTAGAGTTGACCCGCATTACCATGCCAGTTTTGACGATTTGCAGCAGAGCTGACTGCATTTCCGGCGACAGATATTCAACTTGTTCCAGATATAAGGTGCCACCGTTAGCCAGTTCAAATTTGCTGGGTTGGCCGGATTCCCCTTCACTGGCATCACTACCAAGAAATTCTCGCGCCATGAAATTTTGTGGCAATGCCTGACAATTTAAGACGATATAAGGGCCATCGGCGCGATTGCTGGCATTATGGATTGCTTGCCCCAACTGCTGTTTACCGACCCCTTCTTCCCCGTGCAGTAAAATCGGATGCCGGCCTTTGGCAGCCTGCTTGCCATAACGCACCAGGCGGCGCATTTCTAGTGAAGCAACCGGCATATCATCAAAAGTACAATTAGCCCCCCCTAATTGGTTGTGCACCATTTGCCGCAGTAATTCTTGTGGATGGAGTAATGCAATAAAGCCGCAGCGGTTACCATCTGGGATGGGTTTGAGGGTTAAGAGAGCCGGAATAAATTGCTGCTGATTCTCAAAAGTCACCTCGACGTGGCTGAGGGGATTACGGTGTAAAATGGCGTGGGTCAGTAAGGAGGGTAAGGTCAGCAAATCTGTGACCGGCTTGCCGAGGCTACTGGTTTCATCTAGTTGTAAAATAGCCGCAGCACGACGATTGAGATACAGCAGGCAACCGCGTTGGTCCCATGCCATGACACCATCGTCCACACCATCGAGTAGGGCATTGAGTTCATTCAGATGACGGTTAGTTTCTGCTAATAAACTATCTGCGTGGAGATAATTGCCAATTTCGCGGGCGATAGCCAATGTCAGAGGCAAATCACTTGCCGCATGTTCGGTGAGCAGGCTACCTAAAACAATGACCGCCCGTTGGCGGCCACTGTTGTCATACACCGGAGTGGCGCAAAAGCGCCACGGATGCAGCGCCTGTTTAAAATGCTGCTGGCCACTGACTTGTATCGGGTTGCCTTCAGCAATTGCCAGCGCCGGGGCATTGGTACCCATTAGCCCTTCTGCCCAATAACTGCCGCAATCAATCCCTAACGCCTGTAGCTGACTTATCGTTTGCGGATGCCCGCATTTCCATAGAGTACAGCCACTTTCATCCAGAATCAGCAGCACACAAGGGCGTGATTCCATATATTCGTAAGCATCTTCCAATGCCGCCTGACCTAATACCAGCAAGTCATTTTTGCGCTGACAAATTGACTGGAACGTCGCACCCACGGCCCGGTGAGGTACTCGCCATTGGTGGGCTTGCATCAATTTTTGGCAGCGCCGCCAGGAGTCGGCTAATGCAGGGGTGGTCACCGGTTCAGTGTTGCTCATTGAGCGCCTTAGAACCCGGATGTCGCCAATGGATCTGCCCTGGCAGAATCAGTTGATTCTGCGCCAGTGCTGATTCAGCAATCAAGCTGGTGATCATCTCAAAGCTGTGGCGTGCCAGCCCTTGGCAATCTTGTGCGATGGTATCTATTTTCAACGGCAGGCAGTCAAACAGATAGTGATCGTCAAAACTGCATAAATGAATTTCACTGTCCATTAATTGATGCTGATTGAGATAGCGCAGTACACCTTCTAACAACCCACAGGCGGCAGTAAACACCGCTTTGGGGGGGCGGCCTAATTGGGCACAGAGTTGGGCAATCATTTCATAACCGGAACTGGGTAGGTAATGGCCATTTAGGACCCACTCAGGGCGGCAGGTAACTCCTGCCTGTTGCAGCCCCTGCTGAAAACCAGCCAGCCGATCGCGTGTAGGGGAGATGCGTGGCTGACCACCAAGAAAATAAAACTCATCAGGATGTTGGCGGGCAACGTTTTCAACCAGTATGGCGGTGGAGGCTACCGAGTCAGTGATAACCAGCGGCAAATCTGATTCACCAATTAATCGATCCATCTGCACCACTGGCAGGCGGGCATTGATCTTTTGATATTCGCTGTCATTGAGCTGGCTGGAGGCGACAATTAGGCCATCGACCTGACGTTGAACCAGGCTATTGACCGCCATCATTTCCTGGCCGGGATTCTCATCGGTGCAGGCAATCAGTAGCTGTAATCCAGCTTCGCGACACAGCATCTCCAGCTCCCGTGAAATCAGGGCAAAACCGTGATTGGTCATCTCCGGGACCACCAATCCTATGGTGTGGCTGCGGGTTGAGCGTAGAGAACGGGCGTGGAAGCTCGGTTGATAGTTATGTTCGTTGGCCAAGGCAATTATACGATCCCGCGTTTCATCGGAAACACGATACTCCTTGCTACGCCCATTGAGCACCAAACTGGTGGTCGATTTCGACACACCAGCCAGTTTGGCAATATCGTTAATGGTAATTCGTTTATGATTTTTCACAGGTTATTGTTTTTCACTGAGTGAATCTGTCGCCTTGAAAGATAGTTCATTCTAACATGGGCGAAGACAACAACCAGTGTTGCAGACACAGTTCAGCATTTCCGTTAAAGATTGCTATCGGGTCTTCAGTCGGGAAGTAGCATGTAGTCATTACCGCCTCTCCCTGATTGATAAATATCTCTATGCTGCAACTATCGCAGAGCAGTTGTAACTGCTGCAATTGGCCGCGCCAATAACGGAACTCTTGCAGCCCGGTACGCAGATTGCGGCGGCTTAGTGTGATACGTTCACCATCCCATATCAGCATCATTTCATCGCCTAATTCGAGGATAAATGGCGCACTAACCTCGACTATCATTTCAGCACTGCGGATGGAGAGTGCCGGTGCCTGTTGAGCACGACCTTGCCACTGACGATGCTCACGGCGCAATGCCTGCAATTCACGCGCGGGTCGTTGAATGACTTTGCCGTCAACCAGACTCAGCTCTCGTGGGCAGGTCATGGTATGGATCCAACCATGGGCTACGGTGGGTTGATACAACTCATCTTCATCCGGGATGCCCATCCAGGCGAATAACAGGCGGCGGCCATCTGCGGCCAGCGTGGTTTGTGGCGCGTAGAATTCGAAGCCGAGATCCAGTTCGTGGAAATCCTGATGGGTGAATGCTGCCTTGGTATAATCCAATTGGCCCAGTAAATAGCCAGCCTGGAAGGTATTACGGTAACGCTCTGCTTCAGCGGCGATGCCCTGCGGGCAGAAAATCAGCACCTCCTGATCCGCTAACCTGAACATGTCAGGGCATTCCCACATATAGCCAAACGGGCCTAATCCACCCAGACCAGAACCGGCAATTTCACCCAGATTGTGCCATTCACGTAAATCATCGGAGCGTAATAGCAGCACTTTCCCTTGCAGTTGCTTATCCTGCGCGCCTAAAACCATGAACCACTGACCGTCGTGCTGCCAGACTTTCGGGTCGCGAACATGGCCGGTATAGCCCGCAGGTAATGGGAGCACTGGCCCTAATTTGTCGTATTCCCCTCGTTCATTCTCCTGTGCCAGACATTGGAATGCGGTGCGCGAGCCATCAGGATATTTCACATTACCGGTGTAAATCAGCGTGATTCGGTCATCAGCAATGACGGCAGAACCTGAGTAGCAGCCGTGGCTTTCATATTCTTCACTGGGTACCAATGCGACAGGCTGATGCTCCCATTGAACCAGATCGACACTACGCCAATGGCCCCAGTATTTACTGCCATGGCGGCAATCCAACGGGTTCCATTGATAGAATAAATGGTAATAGCCAGCATGATAAATAAACCCGTTGGGATCATTCAGCAGCCCGACACTGGGAGCCAGGTGCCAACCTGGCCGATGAGGGTCACGCGATGCGCGGATTTGGCCACGCATCACTGCCAGCGTAAGTTGTTTTAGCAAACTGACTTCTTGCATTATTCGCTGTCCGTTTTGTACTTAAGCAGTAGAGAGATAATAAATGCAGCGCCAAATGCAATAACCAATCCAATCAGATAATTAACAATTGAATTGCCTTGTACGATAGCGATGCCCGGGATGCCGGTTAAGCCCACCGCGGTCATATTGACATGATTCGCGACGACCCAAGCGCCTCCTAAGGCACCACCTGCCAGCGCAGCAAGGAAGGGTTTGATAAAGCGCAAATTAATCCCAAAAATAGCCGCTTCGGTAATACCAAGCATGGCAGAAAATGCCGATGGGATGGCGATGGCTTTAATTTTAGCATTGCGGGTCTTAAAGTAGACCGCCAAACAGGCTCCACCTTGTGCCACGTTTGCCATTGACCAGATGGGTAACAGGAAATTGACCCCGATATTCGGATTACCCAATAGCCCGGCCTCGATGGCGTGGAAGCTATGATGGATGCCGGTTATCACTATCACGGAATAAAGCCCACCAAACAGTAACCCGGCCAGCCAACCAGCATGGGTAATCAGAGTGCTAAGTACCAGCGAGATCCCATCCCCCAACACTCGTCCGGCAGGGCCGATAAATAATAGTGCAACGAAGCCGGTAATGATTACGGTCAAAAAGGGTGTGAGGATCAGGTCCAGCGCATCAGGTATCACTTTGCGCAGGCGTTTTTCCAACATACTCATAAACCACACTGCCAGTAGCACCGGGAATACAGTGCCCTGATAGCCAATCATCGCCACCTCCATACCGAAGAAATTCATAGTATGGAAACCGCCCGCCACTCCCCAGGCATTGGTTAGCGCTGGGTGCGTCAAAATGCCGCCCAGTGTTGCCCCCAGATACGGGTTACCGCCAAACTCTTTGGCAGCGGTGAAACCAATCAAGATAGGCAGAATGATAAAGGCAGCGGAGCTGAACATATCCAGCATGATAAACAGCGCGCTGTCAGCATCGGCCCAACCATAGGTTTTCACCATGCCGAGCAAGCCCATTAACAGGCCGGACGCCACAATTGCCGGAATGATCGGGACAAAAATATTAGATAGCAGGCGGGCAATGCGCTGGAACGGGTTGAGTTTACGCGCGGCCACAGCGGCAGCTTCAGATTTACTGGCTTCGTTTACACCTGCCACCTTGATAAATTCTGCATAAACTTTATTGACCAGCCCGGTCCCGAAAATCACCTGTAACTGCCCGGCATTGCTGAAGCAGCCCTTAACGCCATCGAGTTTCTCTACCGCTGATTTTTGCACCAAAGAGTCATCTGCCAGCACCAAACGCAGGCGAGTGGCGCAGTGTGCAGCACTGACTATATTCTCTTTACCACCAAGCAATGGGAGCAGAGCCGTTACGGTCTCATTGATATTCATGATATCCCTCGCAAATTTATTTTGATTCCTGCATGCCGAGGATCGTCACGGCAACAGGCGGTATTCGTCGTGATTACTGCGGTGCGTAATAGTTAGAACCAGGTTTCCATTTGGATACCAAAGTTCCATTGCCCACCGGCGGCAAAACCATCTTTACCGAAGGAATCATCCTTGGCGTAGTTATCCAGATCTTGGCTCCAATCCATATAGGTGGCGAACACCCGTATTTCTGGTCGGCTGAAGAAATTACTGATATCACCGGCTTTAAAGGTTGGGGCGAAGGTCAATTTATAGAAACCGCCACTGACTTTGTGATAATCCTTATAGCCTTGTGGGTCCAGGTTCATGTACTGATAACTACCTTCATAAGCCAACGCAAAGTTCTCGGTGATTTCTTGAATCAGGCGGGTATTGAATGTTATCCACTTATAGCTATCGCCCGAGACATAACGATCCTTACTTTGTTGCGCCAATATTGCTGGGGCCAGACTCCAGTTTTTACTTAATGCGGTGGTGCCGTAAGTCGCCAAACGCCAGGTATCTGCGCTGCTGGTTAAGTTGCCATCGGACCCGATAGATTTTACTTCAGCCCCTAAACCATGGCCGTACAGCAGCGCGGTTTTTGACGTACCATCACGTAGCCCATAGAAGCTGTCACCGTGATAGGCCAACATGCTGTGAATACCTTTATCTGTGGCATTAGTATTAACGGTTTCACCGCTATTTTTGCGCGCCTCATTATCTTTGGCGCGCAACCCGCTCACCATCCACTGGAAGGGGCCGCTATAGTTATTGGCAGTGAAAATATAGCTTTGAATATCGCTATTAACATTCTCGATCTCACCATAATTACGGCCATATAACGAGAAGTTACTCTTCAGGTTATCGGTCCATTTGATGTCATAAATACCGCCACCGGTACCGGCAAGGAATACCACGTCGGAATCCAGCCAGTGAATATCGAAGTTATCGCGATCGAAACGTTTACCGGCCCACAATGTACTGTCTTTAAAAATACCGTTAAAGGTTGGCAGGGTGCCCAGTTCGACAAATGCCTGGCGCACATTGAGGTCACTACTGTCGGCTGTCCAGTCGTTATAGCTGCGCTGACCATCTGCCAGCATCACTTTATAGCGGGTGGTGGCACCGTTATCCAGCTTCTGCTTTTTCTCCAAATTGACTTCGACATAAGTGTCAGGCTCATTACCCAAGCGGCCAACTGCCCCTCCGGTACTGCCGGCTGGCGAAACATATGGGCCACCTTGGGTGCCGGTGCCAGAGTCGTTCATTAGCAGGCCGGAACGGGCATAACCATGAAACTCAAAACCGTTACCATCCTGTGTTTTGCTTTCCAGTTTATCTGTGCGCTTAGCCACCTGAACGGTCTTTTCTTCTGCCTGACGCGTTCGAGTTTCCAGCTTTTGTGCCTGTTTTTCGGCAATTTCGGCGCGTGTTTCTGCATTTTTTGCCCGTTGTTCCGCTTGTTGCAATCGTTGCTCCAGCGCATTGAGGCGGGCTTCAATATCCATGTTTGAGGAAGACGAGGGTGAGGCTGCAGAGGTGGTTGTCGCTGCACAAGAAAGGATAAGTCCTATTGATACAGCAAGATAGCTTGGTTTTATCATCATTTTATATCACTCGGTATGTGATTGATTGTATTTGTGCTAAACAGCTAAACCGGTTTTTCATGGCTAACATAAGGGGGATCCTTGGGGATTAGCAAAACATTTTGCTAACCCGATTCAGCTATTGTGATCCAGACTGCAAAGTGCATGACTTTTTGAGGCGAATAAGGCGATGAGCAGGAAGAAGGCGCGCGCGATAATGCATGTGGCAGGCGCTAACATGCTGGGTGTTTAGCAAAAAGAGTGACAGGTAAGAGGAGGGGCGGATGCCTGCCTGTCAAAGGCGACATCCTAAATGGTTCATGCAGAGGAGGATTTATGCAGTTAGTGGTCGGGTTGGAGAAAATGCCGCAACTGTTGAGCATTAGGTAACGCAGTCATTGCTCCTTTAGCGCTGGTGGCTAAAGCACCACAGGCTTGTGCCTGATCGATGGCGGCGGTGAGATCTGCACCTAAATACCAATTCGGTAGCCGTGCCAATGCTGTCAGCAACCCAGCGACAAAGGCATCACCCGCGCCAGTCGTGTCTATTGGGGTGATTTTCCTACTCGGGTATTTTTGCAAACGATGGCGGTTATGCACCCAAACGCCATTGGCACCCAGTGTTACCAGTAGCAATTTGCAGCAATAGTCGGCCATCAACTGTTCCATTGCGCCAGCAATATCCTGATCCGGGCAGATAAAGTTCAGTTCTTCCAACGACAGTTTCACCACATCGGCCAATAACAGCGCCTGTTGCAGACAGGGGAGCAACGCTTGTGGTTCGCGCCAAATATCGGCACGGATATTGGGATCAAAGCTGACCCAACCACCGTCGGCTTTCATACGGCGCATCGCCTCAAAGGCGGCACTACGGCTCGGCTCTTGGCTTAAGGCAATAGAGCACAAATGCAGCCACTGATTGCTTTTAAATTCAGGTAAATCATCTGGTTGTAAGAATAGATCGGCACTCGGTGTCACCATAAATGTAAAAGTGCGTTCGCCATGCTCATCTAAATCCACCACAACTGTAGAGGTATGGTGCAGCGGATCCTGTGTCATCGCGTGGGTATCGACGTTTTCCTGTTGTAATATCTGCTGCATAAAACGACCAAAACTGTCTTGCCCAACCCGACCAATAAAGGCACTTTTACCACCCAATCGGGCGATGCCGACCGCCACATTGGCAGGTGCGCCACCTGGACACTTAAGGTAATTATTTGAATTTTCAGGAACTAAATCAATTACAGCATCACCTAAAACCCAAATGGTATTTTCCATGATAAACCCCTGTTTTCTTCAATCCTATTTGCTGCTAAAAGTAGAAGAATCGGTTTAGCAAAGCAACAAAATAATCCGTTATAGTAAAAAACAGTGCTAAGCCCCAGACCCTGATTCGCAATACTCTCCCTGCATGGTTTTTCTTTATATAAATGATAATCATTATTGTACATGTATTGTGATATACGAATATGGGCCAGATTACCCTGAGACATTGAGCAACATTGCCTGGATGATGGATGGGTATTTGAACTGGGGGGTAATAGCGCAATTTACGGTTTTAAACGCTAATTATGTTCAACTGTGCGGAAGGATGATTCGCTTAAATAGATGTTATCTGCCAGCAGATGAGCTAGTGATTTATTTTTTTTAGATGCAATGACAAGGTTTAATAACATAATGAAAGTGAAATATAATATCGCAGTATTAAACTCAACCATTATCGAAGAAAATAATAATTGAGTTTGTACCGCGTCATTTAATCAAGGTGACGATTCAACGTTTGATAATTTCTCTCCGGCAAAGGCAACTTTATTCCGGCCATCTTTTTTGGCCCGGTAAAGTGCTTCATCCGCGGCTTTAAGCGAGGAGGCCAGATCATAGGCTTGCAGAGGAGAAATACCTGCGCTCAATGTCACGGTTGTAGAAACTTTATGGTTAAAAACATGTGGAATATCAAGTCCTAAAACCCGTTGGCGTACGCGCTCTGCCAACTGGCTTGCATACTCTTCACTCACATGAGTCAGTAGCACTAAAAACTCTTCGCCACCGTAGCGCACCACGATATCCCGTGAACGAACAGCATCACGGATAGCCGCCGCAACACGTACCAGTGCTTGGTCCCCCATCGTGTGACCATAGTTATCGTTATAAGCTTTAAAATGGTCGATATCGAGCAACAATACGTAATGATTGCCGGGAGACTGAGCCAGTAGTGTTTCAAGTTTATTCTCCAGACCACGGCGATTATACAAACTGGTTAAGGGGTCTATCATGCTTAAATCACTGAATTTTTCCCTTTCATTATAAAGGCGTGCGACAAGTTTTCGGGTAAAGTCATCGCTACGACGTAGCATCAAATGATGTAAGGAGAAACCAATCAGTGGCAGCATGATGGTGAATACAATACGGAAAATATTTTGAAAATCGTCGAGTAAAATAACGGTTAATGCTGCTGGTGCACTGTGTAGACAAAAAGCAAGGAAATTATCAGACAGGGCTATGGTGCTGATAAAGAAAATCGTAAACAGGCTGAGTAGTAAGTAGTTATTTTCATTATTACCCAAATATTCGTATTTAAGAATGATTTGCCAGGCCCAAAGCAGGCCCATGATTATTGAAAATAAATTCAGTTTATTGGCATAATTCTTCGAAATAAAAATCAGATAAGCTGCGGTACTCAGGCTGATAACCGTGATCAGTACTATCGGTAATGTCACTGCTGGCGTTTCAGGTGACGGTAATATCATACTAAAAATAGCAGACGACGCATTAAGAAATAAAAAAAGCAGTAAAGAGAGCCGATGCTTACTTTTCAGAAGCTGATCGTAGGAATGGCTATTCATATTCAATTCACTCTGCATAATGTCGTGCTGTCAGTAGACAAATAAACGATATCCTCATGAAGCCCTATTATTTAGGCATCACGATAAATAGTTTTTCTTAGTAATTATTTTTGTTTGAAGCGTTTTAGTATCGTTTTAGGAATTTTCTTAACCAAAATTACCATTTTTGTTTCAGCCTGTCATCATGATGTTTCTTAACTTGATGTTGCCGCTGTCTGTCCGCTGCTAACAACTTCATAGTGCAGACTGCGACAGAGTGATATATGATATTGGTTATCATTATCACTTGGGGCCATTATTATGATTACAGCCAGATTAGCCGCTTATCGCTGGTGTGGGATCAGTGGGTTATTGAGCCGTGGTATGTCTAGTGGTTGGGGGATATTGCTGCCTTTTGCTTTACTGCCGGTTTTGGGATGGGCAGATATCACCGTCGGTCAGTTACGTATCCTGATTGTGCTCGCGATGCTGGCCACGGTTAGCATGTTGTATCACGCGCGGTTACGGCATTTCTTATTGCTGCCATCATGTCTGGCGCTGTTGGGTGGCCTGACGGCGGTGTTAATGCACAGCGGGATGCATTGAACCCAATCGCATTGGCTGAATTTTCTGTATTACAGGCATTTACGTGTATTTCAGGAAGAGGTCCTGCCAGAAGAGAGGTATTACTGTGCTTTTGAAATCATTGTGGTGCGAAGGGAGGGACTTGAACCCTCACGTCCGTAAGAACACTAACACCTGAAGCTAGCGCGTCTACCAATTCCGCCACCATCGCCCAAATGATTTCTTACTGCTTATATCCGTCATACTTCAAACTGCATCTGCGTTGGCTGCCTTTGTTCACCCCAGTCACTTACTGGTGTAAGCTCTTGGGAGTTCACTCGTTTGCCGTCTTTCTGCAATTCGAATTATTTTGGGTATATCTTAAAAAAGTAAAGCTTAGGATTTATATCACCAGCTTGGTGCGAAGGGAGGGACTTGAACCCTCACGTCCGTAAGAACACTAACACCTGAAGCTAGCGCGTCTACCAATTCCGCCACCATCGCATGTGCTGTGCAATATAAATCTCCCCTCGTACTTGAAGCCACAGGCTATTAAACCTCAATCACTTACCGCAGTAAGCCTATCTGGGTTGGTTTGCTGCCTGCAATGCCAATTACGTTGGGGATATACTACGAATCGCCAAGAAAAGTATGTTTGGTGCGAAGGGAGGGACTTGAACCCTCACGTCCGTAAGAACACTAACACCTGAAGCTAGCGCGTCTACCAATTCCGCCACCATCGCGTACCGGAACATCACTTTTATAAAGCAACTACGGAGGCGAATTCTAGAGATTTTCACGTTCAGGTCAATACTTATTTCCCCTAAGCGGGACGTTTGCTGTAAAAAGCATCATATGTTGAGCAATTGATTTGATTACAGAAGTATTTTTAGTTTTTAACGCCCGCTTGGTTGTGTTGGTGATAACTGTGGATAATCGGAAAACAGTTCAATCAGCCAGTCAATCAGCACTCTTACTCTAGGGGCAAGAAAGCGCCCCGCAGGGAACATAATAAACAGCGGCATGGCCGGTGGTGGACAGTGGGGCAACACCTCAATCAGTTCGCCTTGGGTTAATTGGCCCTGAATACCTGGCGTGGGAGCTTGAATCAATCCCAGGCCTGCGACACCAGCTGCGATATAAGCATCGGCACCATTGACACTCAAGATGCCAGGTAATGTGCGGCTTTCAACTTTCCCCTGATAAACAAATTCTAATGGGTAATCACGGCCATTCATCTGTGAAAAATAACCCACCGCTTGATGGCCGGCCAGGTCGTCGAGGGACTGCGGAACACCATATTTGGCGAGATAAGCTGGTGACGCACAGGTTATCTGTGGTTGCTGACCAATATTACGTGCTGCTAATTGCTCATCATGGGGCAGCCATGCACGCAAAACACAATCGACACCTTCACGCATCAGGTCAATGGTACTGTCATTCGCGCCGAGAATCAGCGTGATATGGGGATAACGCTGATAAAAGTCATTTAGTGCGGGGATAACCACATTGCGGGCTAGCGAATGTGGCATATCAATGCGTACTTTCCCTTCCGGTTGCAGCCGCTGATGGCTGAACAGCGAGTCAGCCTCTTCAAACGCCGACAGTAATTGCAAACAACGCTGGTAATACAGTGTGCCTTCCGCGGTGATATTCACTTGCCGGGTGGTGCGTACCAATAAACGCACGCCTAAGCGCTGCTCTAACCGTTTTAAGGTATGGCTGACCGTTGCGCGGGGCAATTGCAGTTTCTCCGCCGCGCGACTGAAGCTACCTAATTCAACAATACGGACAAATATCCGCATAGCTTGTATTTGGTCCATGATTGCACTCGTCCATTGTTGGTGTTTTTTGAACAGTAATGAGCAATCTGCATTATTTATCTTTCCTCGCTAAACAACCACACTTTCTTCCGACATCATTAACGGGGAATATCACAATGCAACAACGTCAATTAGGTTCGAATGGCCCACTAGTCTCAGCGCTGGGGCTTGGCTGCATGGGGATGAGTGACTTTTACTCCACCAATCAGGACGTGAATGAATCCATTGCGACGTTACATCGCGCGCTGGAGTTGGGGGTGACTTTACTCGATACCGCTGACATGTATGGCCCATTTACCAATGAGGAGTTGGTTGGACGCGCCATTAAAGGCAAACGTGATCAGGTCTTTCTGGCCACTAAATTTGGCATTGTACGTGATCCGACTGACCCGACAGTGCGGGGCGTCAGTAGCCAGCCTGATTATATTCGTAAGTCTGTTGACGGTAGCCTGAAGCGGTTGGGTGTTGATGTTATTGACCTTTATTACCAGCATCGTGGCGACCCGAGTGTACCGGTTGAAGATGTGATTGGCACTCTGGCTGATTTGGTCACTGCCGGTAAAATACGTTATATCGGTTTGAGTGAAGTCTCAGCGGCAACATTAGAGAAGGCCCATCAGGTGCATCCAATTACCGCAGTACAGAGTGAATACTCACTTTGGACCCGAGATGTGGAATCTTCTGTATTGGCGACCTGCGAACGGTTAGGTGTGGGTTTTGTGGCTTATAGTCCTCTGGGGCGCGGTTTTCTGACCGGAGCGTTACGCCGCCCGGAAGATCTGGCTGCTGATGATTTCCGCCGTCATAACCCGCGTTTTCAGGGGGATAATTTTGCCATGAATCTGGTATTAGCTGATGCGGTGGTGGAAATGGCGCGTGCGAAAGGGGTTAAACCCTCTCAACTGGCGCTGGCCTGGGTATTGGCGCAGGGGAAATATATTGTCCCAATCCCTGGGACCAAACGGCGTGCTTATCTGGAAGAGAATCTGGCGGCACTCGATCTGGTACTCAGCCCGCAAGAGCTGGCAGCACTGGATGCAGTATTCCCGTTCCATGCCGCAGCGGGTGAACGCTACGGCGTGGAAGGGATGGCCCATCTTAACGCCTAGTTTTAACGTTTTTTCTTGGAGTCTCGTGGCGCACGCCCGACAGTTGCCTGATACACCTTAAAACGGCCATTCTGGGCCAGCACTTCATGGCTGCCAAATGCCGCATCCAGCAGTGCAGGGTAAGGCAGGAAGGAGTTCGCCACTATCCGCAATTTACCACCGACATGCAGGTGAGCGGTTGCGCCGCGGATCAACAATTCCGCCGCAGTCAGGCTGGTTTGAATACCATCATGGAACGGTGGATTCGAAATAATCATCTCGAAGCGGCCTTTAATGTCGGAATAGACATTGCTGGCAATCACCTGCGCGTCGATGTTATTCGCCGCTAATGTCGCTCGGCTGGCTTCAATAGCGGCCGCAGAGACATCACTCAGAGTCCATTTGATTTTAGGTGATTGCTGCGCCAATACAGAGGCCAGCACACCTGCACCACAGCCGACATCCAGCACATTGCCTTTAAATGGCTCACTGAACGTAGACAGTAACAGATGGCTACCGGAGTCCAGCGAGTCACGGCTGAATACGCCGGGCAATGTTTTAACTGTCACATCGCCCACCTGGTAACTTTCCCACCAGGCATCGGCATCAAATTCCGGCTGTTTATCCAACCGGCCATGGTACAGACCGCAACGGCGGGCGCTGTCGATTTTAGTCAACTGCGCAAATTCAGATAACATTTCTTCTGCACTGCGCACGCCACTACGGTTCTCACCCACCACAAAAATATCGGTACCGACAGGCAATAACGAAAGGAGATTAGCCAATTGGAACTGGGCTTCCTGTTTGCTTTTCGGCCAGTAATAAACCAGCGTATCGCAGTTAGCCACCATGTCGGCAGTGGCCAAAAGACCGAATTGCACATTCTCTTCCAGCGTATTGCTCAGTAATTGCCAGTGGTGATATTGATTGGTATGAACCCGTACCCCGGCTGCATCAAACTGCGCTGGCAGCGCATCTTGTAAATCACCGGCAAACAACACATGGCGGGCTATAAATTCATCACTATGGCGCAGTATCACTTCACTGGCTGGGGTTAATGCTGACATCAGTCTTTGGCTCCTTAATAATATGATCGGGGATTATAGAGGTTTGTTGGCGCATGTTCGATGGGTTTGCTAGCATAGCGTCGAAATACGGGTCGCTCTGACAGGAAATGGCATGGCATCAAGACGAGACTTGCTGTTACAACAGCTAGGCATTACGCAGTGGACATTGCGCCGCCCGGCCGTCTTGCAGGGTGAAATCGCAGTTCGTTTACCCGAAGATACCCGCCTGCTGATTGTGGCACACCAGCTTCCTGAATATGATGATCCCCTGTTGTGTGATGTGTTGCACAGCTTGGGTCTCACGCCGCGTCAGGCTTATGCGCTGACGCCGGACAGGGTTGCAATGTTGCCGGAAGATACGCAGTGCAACAGTTGGCGATTGGGCATCAGTGAACCGCTTGCGGTCGCTGGCGCGCAGTTACACAGCCCGGCATTGGCCGGACTTTATCAAGACGCGAGCGCTAAGCGCGCACTTTGGCAGCAGATTTGTCACCATGAAGCAGATTTCTATCCTGACGCCAGCCGATCTGGCCACAGCGTACAAAATTGAGCAAGCCAGCCACGCTTTCCCGTGGACGGAAAAAACCCTGGTCAGTAACCAAGGGGAGCGCTATCTCAATTTTAAGTTGAGTGTCAGTCAACAAATGGTCGGTTTCGCCATTACCCAAATGGTGTTGGATGAAGCGACGCTGTTTAATATCGCCATCGATCCGCACTATCAGCGGCAGGGGTATGGCCGTTTACTGCTTGAACATCTGATTGAGCAGTTGGCAACACGTGATATCGTCACTCTCTGGCTTGAGGTGCGGGCTTCAAACGCACGGGCTATCGCCCTCTATGAGAGTTTAGGCTTTAACGAGGTTTCTGTGCGGCGCAACTATTACCCGAGTGCCGATGGGCGTGAAGATGCCATTATGATGGCGCTGCCGATGGGATAGCCCCGTTTTGCCGATTGTCAGTCGTGAATAATGACTGTTTGTTTTGAGTAACGACTGTTTGTCTTGAATAAATTGTCTATCTCGCATAAATCAGAGAAAATACCGCGCTATAGCCACTTATACCCGACGTGATAGGAGTTGCCGCTAAGCCTGCTGCAATTTCCAATAAGCAGGGTATAGCGCCACAATCAATGCCTCGCTTTGCCTGACCCGCATATCAATAGGATATGAGGCCCAGAGCAGGGCGGCCTAAAAGTAGAAATCTCAAATTATGTCTCCAAGTGAATACGCACTGGAAGTCGCGAAAAGACGTACTTTCGCGATCATTTCCCACCCCGATGCCGGTAAAACCACCATTACCGAAAAAGTGTTGTTGTTCGGACACGCAATTCAGACCGCCGGTACGGTAAAAGGCCGTGGCTCAAGCCATCATGCCAAATCAGACTGGATGGAAATGGAAAAGCAACGCGGGATCTCCATCACCACCTCGGTGATGCAATTTCCGTATGGTGGTTGTCTGGTTAACTTACTCGATACCCCGGGGCATGAAGACTTCTCCGAGGACACTTACCGTACTCTGACCGCCGTGGACTGCTGTCTGATGGTGATTGACGCGGCAAAAGGGGTTGAAGATCGAACCCGTAAGCTGATGGAAGTAACCCGTCTGCGTGATACACCAATCCTCACTTTTATGAACAAATTGGACCGCGATATTCGTGATCCGATGGAAGTGCTGGATGAAGTGGAACGTGAGCTGAAAATTGCTTGTTCACCAATCACCTGGCCGATTGGCTGCGGTAAGTTGTTTAAAGGGGTTTACCACCTTTATAAAGATGAAACCTATCTCTATCAGACGGGTAAAGGCCACACCATTCAGGAAGTGCGCATCGTCAAAGGGCTGAATAACCCAGACTTGGATGCGGCGGTAGGTGAGGACTTGGCTAAACAGTTCCGTCAGGAACTGGAACTGGTACAGGGGGCTTCTCATGAATTCGAGCATGATGCTTTCTTGTCTGGTGACTTAACGCCGGTGTTCTTCGGTACCGCTTTGGGTAACTTCGGCGTCGATCATATGTTGGATGGCTTGGTTGAATGGGCTCCGGCCCCGATGCCACGTAAAACCGATACCCGTGAAGTGGTTGCGGCTGAACCCAAATTTACCGGTTTTGTGTTCAAAATTCAGGCAAATATGGACCCGAAACACCGTGACCGTGTTGCCTTTATGCGGGTAGTTTCTGGCCGTTTTGAGAAAGGGATGAAACTGCGTCAGGTGCGAACCAAGAAAGACGTAGTAATTTCAGATGCACTGACCTTTATGGCTGGTGACCGTTCTCATGTAGAAGAAGCTTTTGCTGGCGATATCATTGGCTTGCATAACCACGGTACCATTCAAATTGGCGATACCTTCACCCAGGGTGAAGATATGAAGTTCACCGGCATACCGAACTTTGCCCCTGAATTGTTCCGCCGTATTCGCCTGCGTGATCCATTGAAACAGAAGCAGTTGCTAAAAGGTCTGGTTCAGTTGTCAGAAGAGGGCGCGGTGCAAGTGTTCCGCCCGTTGACCAACAACGATTTGATTGTTGGCGCAGTCGGTGTTCTACAGTTTGAAGTGGTCTCTTCACGACTGAAAAGTGAATACAACGTGGAAGCGGTGTATGAATCAGTTAACGTCTCTACCGCCCGTTGGGTTGAATGTGATGACGTGAAGAAGTTCGAAGAGTTTAAACGTAAGAATGAGGTTAACCTGGCATTAGATGGTGGTGATAACTTGAGCTATATCGCCCCAACGATGGTAAATCTTAATATTACGCAAGAACGTTACCCGGAAGTGAATTTCCGTAAAACCCGCGAACATTAATCACCCGCCAAGCCGCACTCTATCGGGGTACAGGGTACCCCGATTCATTAATTCTCTTCACTATTTCCTCCTTAGGATAACTCCTACTTAATCATAAAAATCCGGCTTTAGGGCGATTCCGACTGTATTTATTCTGAGATGCTCTATCTTTATAGGTACACGCAGGATTGACGTGCATCAATTTTAGGTCAAATAACCTGTAGTAATCGTAAAGTATTCATCAACTGGTCACCTCTCTGGGTGGCGTAAAAATCCGTAAGTTTGGGTGTTATAACAAGTTAAGTTTCATAACCCTTTACGGTTTATAACGACAAAGGAAGAAATCGATGACAAATACAAAATTTGCCCGTTCAATGATGGCTGTTGTCTTAGGTACTGCACTTATGAGTGGTAGCGTGTTCGCTGAAGACACCATGCTCAATAAGACAAACAACGTCGTAGACAGCACTGGCGCGAAACTCGATAGCTCCATGAAGAAAGTCGATAACTACATGGGTGACAGCGCTGCAACAGCTAAAGTGAAAAGCGCTCTGTTGGAAGAGAAATCTCTTAAAAGCACTGATATCTCTGTTGAAACCAACCATGGTGTGGTCACTCTGACTGGTTTTGTGACTTCTCAGGCTGAAGCTGAAACTGCCGTTGAAATTGCTGGAAACGTTGAAGGCGTTAAATCTGTCAGCGATAAGCTGCATGTGAAAGACCAGAAATCACAATCAGTCAGTGAATATGCTGGTGATGCTGCAACAACCAGTTCAATCAAAGCCAAATTGCTGGCTGATGACATCGTACCCTCACGTAAAGTGAAAGTAGAAACCACCGAAGGTGTGGTGCAGTTATCAGGTAGTGTTGAGAATAAAGCTCAGTCCGAACGTGCTGAAAGTATTGCTAAAGCCGTTGATGGCGTGAAAAGCGTTAAAAATGATCTGAGCATCAAACCTTAATTATTATCGGCTGATGGGTATTTCGTGAGGGAGAAATACCTTACGGAATAAGCTTTATAAGCCCGTCAGCCAAATAATAAATCTGTTAATAATGCGACTTCTGTTAAACGCACTACTGTTAAATAGACAGAGAGAGTTAAAAACGCTGTTTTTAACCTAAGTGTAGAAAGCCATTTTTTAAAACGGGAAGGAGAGGCTTATGTTTCGCTGGGGCATTATATTTTTGATTATTGCTTTAATCGCTGCGGCATTAGGTTTTGGTGGGCTAGCCGGTACGGCAGCCTGGGCCGCAAAAGTCGTCTTTGTAGTGGGTATTGTCCTATTCCTCATCAGTCTGTTTACAGGCCGTAAGCGCCTTTAGTCAGGCGAGAGGGTTACAGCAAAGGGTAAGACGGGGTATCCTCGGCACCTGTTGTAACGAATTAAGGATAGATGGTGGGATACAGAATACCTATCACGCTCGGTAATATTGAGCCACTCGCCTATAAACCATACCAACCCGGAAAAATGGCGTTGGTTTGTGAGGGAGGCGGGCAGCGGGGAATTTTTACAGCCGGTGTGCTGGATGAATTTCAACGCGCCCGCTTTAACCCTTTTGATCTGATGATTGGCACCTCTGCCGGTGCACAAAATCTATCTGCCTTTATCTGCGGTCAACCCGGCTACGCTCGCCGCGTCATTACCCGCTACACCACCACAGCTAATTTCTTTAACCCATTACGTTTTGTGCGTGGTGGCCACTTAATTGATCTCGACTGGTTGGTGGATATCACATCCCAGCAGTTGCCTCTGGCCATGGATCATGCTGAAGAGCATTTACGCAATGGCCGTGAATTCTTAATGTGTGCCTGCCGCAGTGATGATTTTGAACCTACCTATATTTCCCCCACTCGAGAAAGCTGGCTGCCGACCATTAAAGCGTCCAGTGCTATTCCTGGTTTATACCGTCAGGGGGTGGATTTGGGGGGGATCAGTTATCAGGATGGTGGCATCAGTGATGCCATCCCGGTGGAGGAAGCCTACCGCCGTGGCGCTGATACTATTGTGGTGATTCGGACTGTACCGTCGCAGGCCTATTACACGCCGCAATGGATGAAGCGGATGGAACATTGGCTGAGTGAAAGTAGTTTGCAACAACTGGTGCGGATTATGCAGCAACATGAGCAGAGCTATCACCGTATTCAGCAATTTATTGAAAAGCCGCCCGGTGACCTGCGTATTTTCGAAATTTTTCCGCCTAAGCCACTTGCCAGTAATGCACTGGGGAGCCGAATTGCGGCACTAAATCGTGATTATCATTTAGGCCGCCGTTGTGGTCGCTATTTTTTGGCTACCGTCGGGCACTGGCTATTACCGCAAGATCAACGGGATCAGGCTGGAGTCAATGGGGAGAAAACCTCGATTTCACTTTCACGTCGTATCATTCAGCCACAAGATATTAATCAACCAGATGATATGGCAGAGCTAATTGATACTGATGACTCTTCATTTGATATTACTCAAACGCCGGATATCATTACACCAGCGGATTCAGTGACCGCCACTCACTATGGCCTACCGGCTCAGATGAGTATGAGTGACAATGGGTTGATTATTCCAACGAATACCAATAGAAAGCCCTTGCCAGTAGAGATAATTTTGCCTGCCAGTGTGGCAAAAAACAAAGGTGATACCGCCTAATGGTACAAGTGAGTGAGCAGATAGTGAATCTTAGCGATAAAGCTTATTTTATCGATACCCACTGTCACTTTGATTTCCCTCCATTCAGTGGTGCTGAAGCGGCCAGTTTAGTCACTGCGGCTCAGGCGAATGTCAGGCAATTGATTGTTCCTGCGGTGGGTGCTGCTTATTTTCCCCGTATTTTAGCCTTGGCTGCGAACTATCCGCCCCTTTTTGCCGCACTCGGCATGCATCCACTTTATATCGCTCAACATCAAGAGGCCGATTTGGCGACACTGGCATCCTATCTGGCGAACAAAACTCACAAGCTGGTGGCCGTGGGGGAAATTGGCCTGGATCTTTATATGGATGAGCCGCAGTTACCACGCCAGTTGGCGCTATTGCAGGCGCAACTTAAGTTGGCTAAACAGCATGATCTGCCTGTTATTCTGCATTCTCGCCGTTCCCATGACCAATTAGCCTCGGTGCTGCGTAAAACGGTGTTGCCGCGCACTGGTGTTGTACATGGTTTCGCCGGTAGCCTGGCGCAGGCGCAGGCATTTATTCGCTTGGGTTATTATATTGGTGTGGGTGGGACCATTACTTATGTGCGGGCACAGAAAACCCGGAGTGTCATGGCCACATTGCCTCTTTCCGCATTACTGCTGGAAACCGACGCGCCAGATATGCCGTTAGCCGGTTTTCAGGGGCAACCAAACCGGCCCGAGCGGGCTGCTGATGTGTTCAGCGTGTTGTGTCAGCTACGCTCTGAAACGCCACAACAGATTGCCAGCCAGTTGTTAGCGAATAGTCAACGTTTGTTCCGATTACCGCCCGCCGATAGCTGCCCACTTTAAATCACCACCGGGAATATACAAATCATACTAATAATTTGTGTGATCTCTTTATTTCCGCTTTTTAATGTGACTCTTGTCACACTTACGTTGATTCGGTTGCTTTTAGTTGTGTTTATTTGTGACAGAGATTATTTGATAGCGTCTTCATGTCGGTATAATCCCCCGAAAATTATTTCAATTTAATTAATGATTTCACTATTAGGGATAGCGACATGCTAATGAGTCTGGTTGGAATGGCAGTACTGATATTAATAGCCGTACTTCTTTCAAGTAATTATAGGGCGATTAATATCCGCACTGTTGTAGGTGCATTTATTATCCAGATCGCTATTGGTGCGCTGGTATTATATGTGCCCATCGGGCGCCGCATTCTGGGCGGTATGTCAGAAGGCGTCGCTAACGTTATCGCCTACGGTAATGAGGGGATTTCATTTATTTTTGGCGGTTTGGTTTCTGACAAAATGTTTGAAGTTTTTGGTGGTGGCGGCTTTGTATTCGCCCTGCGAGTATTACCGGTAATTGTATTCTTCTCATCATTGATTGCCGTTCTGTATTACCTTGGCATCATGCAAATCGTTATTAAGGTATTGGGCGGTGGTTTGCAAAAGTTGCTGGGCACTTCACGTACTGAATCCCTTTCCGCCACAGCTAATATCTTTGTTGGCCAAACTGAAGCGCCGTTAGTGGTGCGCCCTTATATTGCCACCATGACCCAATCTGAACTGTTTGCGGTAATGTGCGGCGGTTTAGCTTCCGTTGCCGGTTCAGTATTGGCCGGTTATGCGCAAATGGGGGTACCATTGGAATATCTGATTGCTGCTTCCTTTATGGCAGCGCCGGGTGGGTTACTGTTTGCTAAACTGATGGTGCCGGAAACTGAAAAAACGCACGATAACGTTGATGCTACAACCTTGATTGCTGAAGATGAACGCCCAGCTAACGTTATTGATGCAGCGGCCTCTGGCGCGGCTTCCGGCATGCAACTGGCATTGAATGTAGGGGCAATGCTGTTGGCCTTTATCGCTTTGATTGCTCTGCTCAATGGTATTCTGGGTGGGATTGGTGGCTGGTTTGATTATCCACAACTTTCGCTAGAGTTGATTCTGGGTTGGGTATTCTCGCCGATTGCTTACTTGATAGGCATCCCATGGAGTGAAGCGATGGTGGCTGGTTCATTTATCGGCCAGAAGATTATCGTTAACGAATTCGTAGCATTTATGAATTTCGGTCAGTATCTCCAGGCGGAAGAGTTAGTCAAAGCCGCGGGTTTACAGGTTCTTTCCGAGCACACTAAGGCTATTATCTCCTTCGCGCTGTGCGGTTTTGCTAACTTGTCATCTGTTGCCATTTTATTGGGTGGCTTGGGTAGCATGGCCCCAAACCGCCGTCACGATATCGCGCGTTTCGGCCTGAAAGCGGTAGCGGCAGGCACATTGTCGAATCTGATGAGTGCGACGATCGCCGGTTTCTTCCTGGCATTATAATTAGGCTAGCTTGACTTGCCATTTTGGGATTGGGCAGTGCTCGGGACTTGTCACCTACTTCGTGTACGCTCCAGTCCCTGCGCGCTGTCCGCACCCAAACTGTCTGCGCCGCTGACGCTTAATTTTTTATGGTTCAGGCCTACAATACTGTGTATTCCTGCCCATAGGCTATTCTTGAAGCGAGTGAGCGTATCGTGGTTAGAAAGCTATAAATTAGGTTATTTTGTGACTTTAATCACATATAATTCCGTCTCGTTACAAGTTACTATTGATTAGTGTGAAATTGAACACACCTAAGCTGCCGATAACGTGTTCAAATAGTGTTATTGGCTTTCGGAATGAAAGCCTAAAGTGTGTATGGAGTCTCATTGCATCAGTGATGTAAGCAATGACCAAGTAGTTAGTGCGGTGAGATGGATCTCAATTGCCACCCATAGGGGCTATCTTCAAGGAACCAAGTCCGCTCGCCAACGTATTGAGCTTAGAACCTTCTCATTAGGGCTATGTTATTTGCCTGACTGCAACAATTACGCCTACTGAGGGGGACTTTTAATCACCAAAGATGCCGGTACGGTCTCTTTGTCCGCTCATAAATAGATGCTCAGTTCTGGCAAGGTGCTGGGGCTGAAATAGTGTTGGAGAGTTTTATGACCGATTTAACCGCCTGCGCGAATCTTAACGATTATGCCAAACGCGCACTGAGTTTGATGGATTTAACTACCCTGAATGACGACGATACCGATGATAAGGTTATCGCGCTGTGTCATCAGGCAAAAAGCCCTGCCGGTAACACGGCGGCAATCTGTATTTATCCCCGCTTTATTCCTATTGCGCGTAAAACGTTGCGCGAGCAGGGTACCCCTGAAATCCGTATTGCAACAGTGACTAACTTCCCACATGGCAATGATGATATTGCTATTGCACTGGCCGAAACCCGTGCCGCCATTGCCTATGGTGCTGATGAAGTGGATGTGGTTTTCCCTTACCGCGCCTTAATGGCGGGTAATGATAAGGTCGGCTTCGAATTAGTGAAAGAGTGCAAAGAAGCCTGCGCTGCCGCGAATGTATTACTGAAAGTAATCATAGAGACCGGTGAGTTAAAGCAAGAGCACTTGATCCGTCAAGCCTCTGAAATTGCTATTAAAGCTGGCGCGGATTTCATCAAAACCTCCACCGGTAAAGTGCCGGTCAATGCCACACTGGAAAGTGCGGGTATTATGATGAGCACTATCCGTGATTTAGGTGTGGGTAAAACCGTCGGCTTTAAGCCAGCGGGCGGAGTACGTACTGCCGAAGATGCCGCGCAATTCCTGCAACTGGCCGATCAATTGATGGGTGAGGGTTGGGCCGACGCCCGCCACTTCCGCTTTGGCGCATCCAGTCTGTTAGCCAGCTTATTAACCACGCTGGGCCATCAGAGTGATAGCAAAAGTAGCGGTTACTAATCATTATCGCAATCATTGAGTTTAGCCGATGCGCTGCGGGCGACTAGCCTGCCGTGCGGCTTTTATCCTTATTTAGGTCAGGGGGATGCTGTGTTTCTGGCACAAGAAATTATCCGTAAAAAACGCGACGGTCAGCCACTGAGCGAAGAAGAGATTCGTTTCTTTATCAATGGGATCCGCGACAATGTGGTTTCCGAAGGGCAGATTGCTGCTTTGGCGATGACCATCTATTTCCATGACATGAGCATGCCGGAGCGCGTGGCACTAACCATGGCAATGCGTGATTCTGGCACGGTGCTCAACTGGCAGAGCCTCAATCTAAACGGCCCCATCGTGGATAAACACTCTACCGGTGGCGTGGGTGATGTGACATCACTGATGCTCGGCCCGATGGTCGCAGCCTGTGGTGGCTATGTGCCGATGATTTCTGGCCGTGGTCTGGGCCATACCGGCGGAACCTTGGACAAACTGGAAGCTATACCCGGTTTTGATATTTTCCCCGATGATAATGCGTTCCGTAAAATCATTCAGGACGTCGGTGTCGCCATCATTGGTCAAACCAGCTCATTAGCACCGGCAGATAAACGTTTCTACGCTACCCGTGATATCACCGCCACTGTAGATTCCATTCCACTGATTACCGCTTCTATTTTGGCGAAGAAACTGGCTGAAGGGCTGGATGCGTTGGTGATGGATGTGAAGGTGGGTTCTGGTGCCTTTATGCCGACATATCAATTATCTGCCGATTTAGCACAGGCTATTGTCAGTGTGGCTAACGGCGCGGGTTGTAAAACAACGGCACTATTGACCGATATGAATCAGGTGTTGGCTTCCAGCGCCGGTAATGCGGTTGAAGTGCGCGAAGCGGTACGTTTCCTGACGGGTGAATATCGTAATCCACGCTTGTTAGAAGTGACGATGGCGCTGTGCGTTGAAATGCTGTTATCAGGTGGTTTGGCGCAAGATGATGCTGACGCCAGATCCAAGCTACAGGCGGTGCTGGATAACGGTAAAGCCGCAGAACTCTTTGGTCGCATGGTGGCGGCGCAAAAAGGCCCAAGTGATTTCGTTGAGCGCTATGACAGCTACCTGCCGGTAGCCATGTTGAGCAAGCCGGTATTTGCTGAACGAGCAGGCGTGGTTACTGCGATGGATACCCGTGCACTGGGTATGGCGGTGGTTTCCCTCGGCGGTGGTCGTCGTCGGGCAACTGATCCTATTGATTATAGTGTTGGTATCACTGAAATGGCACGTCTGGGGACCGGTGTTGATGGTCAGCAACCCTTAGCGGTGATTCATGCCAATAACGAAGATGACTGGCAGCAGGCAGCAGATGCACTACGTGCGGCGATCACCTTGGGTGACAAAGCGGCGGAAGAAACACCGGTTATCTATCGCCGTATTACTGAATAAACGCCATACTTTTGTTATTGAAGATATTTGCCCTTGAAGGCAAGTGTTAGCGAAAACAGATTGATTAATTACATGGGGGAGCCGATGAACATTGCTGCCCCAGAGCGTGAACCCACGCAGGAGAAAATGATGAAACGTACATTTATTATGGTATTAGACTCATTTGGTATCGGTGCCAGCGCAGATGCTAAAAAATTTGGTGACGAAGGGGCCGACACGCTGGGCCACATTGCTGAGGTCTGCGCCCGTGGTGAAGCTAACGTTGGTCGTAGTGGCCCATTGACGCTGCCAAACCTGAGTCGTTTAGGGTTGGGTAAAGCTGCCGAAGAGTCCACCGGTAAATTCCCGGTCGGGCTGGATAAGAATGCAGATATCATTGGTGCCTATGGTTATGCCAGTGAGTTATCCTCCGGTAAAGATACACCGTCAGGCCACTGGGAGATTGCGGGGGTGCCGGTGCTGTTTGACTGGGGTTACTTCAGTGATGTCGAAAACAGTTTCCCACAGGAACTGTTGGATAAACTGGTAAAACGGGCCAACCTGCCGGGTTATCTGGGTAACTGTCACTCAAGTGGGACCGTTATCCTTGACCAACTGGGTGAAGAGCATATGAAAACCGGCAAACCGATTTTCTATACCTCGGCTGACTCGGTGTTCCAGATTGCCTGCCACGAAGAGACCTTTGGCCTGGATCGCTTGTATGAATTATGTGAAATTGCCCGCGAAGAGCTGACCGAGGGTGGCTACAATATTGGTCGTGTGATTGCGCGTCCGTTTATTGGTGACAAGCCAGGTAACTTCCAACGCACCGGTAACCGCCATGATCTGGCCGTTGAACCGCCAGCGCCAACCATGTTGAAAAAACTGGTGGATGAGAAAGGGGGAGAAGTGGTTTCTATCGGTAAAATTGCCGATATCTATGCGCATGTGGGTATCACTCAGAAAGTGAAAGCCACCGGTCTGGATGCGCTATTTGATGCCACGATAGAAGAAATGAAGAAAGCCGGTGACAACACTATCGTGTTCACTAACTTTGTGGATTTTGACTCTTCTTACGGTCACCGTCGCGACGTTGCTGGTTATGCTGCTGCATTGGAACTGTTCGACCGCCGCCTGCCTGAGTTGATGGCGCTGGTAAAAGAAGATGACATCCTGATCCTGACGGCTGACCACGGTTGTGATCCAACCTGGCCGGGCACTGACCATACCCGTGAGCACATTCCGGTCTTGGTTTACGGCCCGAAAGTCAAACCAGGATCGCTTGGGCATCGTGAGACCTTTGCTGATATTGGGCAGACGGTAGCGACATATTTCAATCTATCCCCAATGGATTACGGTAAGAATATGCTTTAAGTCATTCAGCTAAGCTGAGCGTGCCATTTTGAACCCGGGCAGTGCTCGCCCTCCTCACGTACTGTGTGTACGCTCCGGGGCTGTGCGCTGGCCGTGCCCAAACTGTCGGTGCTCATCTACGCTGGCGATGGCTGATTTTCTCTGAACTGTGCAAAGTAGTTCAAACTTAAAAACAGTTCAGTAATATAAATTTTAATTCTCTGATTTTTAAGGAAAGTGATTATGGCAACGCCACATATTAATGCTGAAATGGGTGATTTCGCTGATGTTGTATTGATGCCAGGGGATCCACTGCGTGCGAAATTTATCGCCGAAACCTTCCTGCAAGACGTGCGCGAAGTGAACAATGTGCGTGGCATGTTGGGCTTCACCGGTACTTATAAAGGCCGCAAAATCTCTGTAATGGGCCACGGTATGGGTATCCCGTCCTGCTCCATTTACGCCAAAGAACTGATCACTGATTTTGGCGTGAAAAAAATCATTCGTGTCGGTTCATGTGGTGCGGTTCGCGCTGATGTGAAACTGCGTGATGTGGTGATCGGCATGGGGGCTTGTACCGACTCCAAAGTAAACCGTATGCGCTTTAAAGATCACGACTATGCAGCGATTGCTGACTTTGAAATGACCCGCAATGCAGTGGATGCGGCAAAAGCGAAAGGTATCGACGTCCGTGTAGGTAACATCTTCTCTGCTGACCTGTTCTACACGCCAGACCCGCAAATGTTTGATGTGATGGAAAAATACGGCATTCTGGGCGTGGAAATGGAAGCGGCCGGTATCTACGGCGTTGCCGCGGAGTTCGGTGCTAAAGCCCTGACCATCTGTACTGTTTCTGACCATATCCGTACCGGTGAGCAAACCACCGCTGCGGAGCGCCAGACCACCTTCAATGACATGATTGAAATTGCATTAGAATCGGTGTTGTTGGGCGATCAGAAGTAATCCCGTCTCTGCTTCCCTCTATTCAGCGGCAGCGATTTCTGCCGCTGAATCTATTCATAAAATCTGCCAGAAAAAATAGGTTTCTTTACACATCAGATAATTAGCGCTATAAATCTATTCATCATTCTATTCACGAATCTATTCATATGCTCTCTCTGGAAACGTTATTACGCCAAAAACCGGCGACCGCGAGCTATCTGGCGCAAGCTATGGCAATCAGTCAACCCACGGTTTCCCGGCAGTTAAGCGGGTTAAAAGAGAGGGTGCTGAAAATAGGTAAAGGCAAAGCAACACAATATGCCTTGCGGCGGTACATTGCTGGAGATAGTGCCGCAGAGCATGCATTTCCGCTATATCGTATCGATGAGCAGGGTCATGCAACCCATGTCGCGATACTCTATCCTATCCATCCGGCTGAAATGTGCTGTGTACATCAACTGGCATCTGATACATGGCAGCTATTTGATAGCTTGCCGTGGTATTTGACTGATATGCGGCCTCAGGGGTTTCTCGGGCGGATTTGGGGGAAGTCAGTTGCAGGTAAGTTACAGCTCACCGATGACGTTCGTTTGTGGAATGAAGACCATATCTTATTAGCTCTGTCACGTCAGGCCGATGATATGAATGGCAATATATTGATTGGACAACAAAGTTATCAACATTGGTTAGCAGCACCTGATGCGATACCTATCGATCCGGTAGATAAGTTATCTCGTTATGCAGAACTTTCTCAAATGGCTCTGGCGGGTGAAATGGTTGGTTCTTCTGCGGGCGGCGAACAACCGAAATTTACTTGTTATGCAGGGAATCTGGAGCGGCCTTCGTCATATGTTATTGTCAAATTTTCTGCCTCTTCACAAAACGCCAATAGTCGGCGCTGGGGTGACCTACTGATATCTGAGTCGCTTGCACTTAGCACCTTGAATAATGGGGGTTATAAAGCGGCCACAAGTCAGGTTTTACAGGGTGTTGGTAGGCAAATATTCCTTGAGGTAGAGCGATTTGATCGCTGCGGGCAGCGTGGTCGTTTAGGGATAGTTTCTTTAGAGGCGGTTAATGCCGAATTTGTTGGCAACCCAGTCGCCAGTTGGCCACAAGTTTGCCAACAATTAGTCGATAAAGGATTACTGGCCGCGCCGGTATTAGAACAGGTTAACGTTATCTGGGCATTTGGCAAATTAATCGCCAATACCGATATGCACCAAGGTAACCTTTCCTTTCTGCATCCTGAGAACACACCACTATCATTAGCGCCAGTTTACGATATGCTGCCAATGGCATTTGCCCCGACGAGTACGGGGAATATGCGCCACAACGTGCCGGAAATCTCTTTATCTGCTGATATCAGCAAGCTGCACTGGCAACGCGCACAGCAACTGGCAAATATATTCTGGCAACAGGTGATAGATCACTCGAACATCAGTAATGAATTCAAACTTATTGCCCGACAGATGCAGGGACAACTGCTTTCTCTCACCACGCTAATTGAGCGCATGGCATAATATCTATCCGCAGTATTATTTATCGCCCGTCTTTTTATCTGCATCTGCCTGACTGGCAGCTGTCTCTGGTGTTTCATCCTCATCTTCTTTGACCGGCGTATTGGCGGTGAGCAGATAAGGTGATTGCTGCCAACGGCTGCGGCGACCTTGCAGCAGAGTGCGAGCCAGAATGATCCCCACCGCCAGCGCGACGAGAATCATCAAGCGCAGCAAATTGGTGGTATTATCCACTTGCTTGGATTCCGTCGCCAGCACATGGGTGTCCAGCGTCATACGCAGAAAGCCGCTTGGCCCGCTTTTTCCGGGGATCAGCTCGACAATCTGGTGGTTGAAATAGCTGCCGGGGCGTTTACCATCCAAAGCCAGTCGATCACGTACTTTTACGTTCTCTCCGGCGCTGGCGACCAGCGTTCCGTCAATTTGATATACACTGGCATCCAATACGCGGCTTGATTGCGTCAGTTGCTGGAGAATTTCGTCAACTTTTTGGCTGTCGATATCATCATCCCCACTGTCCATGATGGGGGCGAGGCTGAAAGTGACTTGTTTTGCCAGTGTTTTCGCCAGCTCTTCAACTTGTTCCGAACGAGCGAGTTGATGACTGAGGCTGAAATAGGATGCACCTTGCATCAGCAAGACTAATAATGCCAGGCAAATCAGCACAATAGCCGTACGGTGCAGTCGGAATTTTAGTTTGGCCTTAGCCATGCAGGTTCCTTGCAAGAATCGGTGACTTTATGTTGCCAGAAGCAAGGGCGATAGGATAGCTTGATGCGTCCTTTTGTCTGGTCTTTACCCCGTTTTCTACAGGAGTCATTCATGTCTAATAGTCTGACCTATTGCGATCTCCCCGCGGAGATCTATCAATGGCCAGGTCTGCCACTTTCGCTCAGTGGTGATGAGGTCATGCCGCTGGATTATCGTGCCGGTCATACAGGTTGGCTACTGTACGGTAGAAAGCTGGATAAACAGCGTATTACGGGTTTTCAGGGCCAATTGGGTGCCGCCATGGTGATTGTCTCCGCCTGGTGTGTGGAGGATTATCAGGTCATCCGTTTGGCCGGCAGTTTAACCCCACGGATTAAAATGTTAGCGGATGAAAACGGTCTTGATGTCGCCCCTCTGGGGGCTATCCCGCATTTGCGTACCCCGGGCCTGCTGGTGATGGATATGGATTCAACTGCCATCCAAATCGAATGTATTGATGAGATTGCCAAGCTCGCCGGTGTTGGCGAAGAAGTGGCTGCCGTCACCGAACGCGCCATGCAAGGTGAATTGGACTTCGCCGCCAGCCTGCGTCAGCGGGTTGCTACCCTGAAAGGGGCGGATGCCAATATCTTAAAACAGGTACGTGACCAACTGCCATTGATGCCGGGGCTGACCAGCCTGGTCCGTAAGCTTCAGGCATTAGATTGGCATGTGGCGATCGCCTCCGGTGGTTTTACTTATTACGCTGAATATCTGCGCGACAAACTGCGTCTGGTCGATGTGGCAGCCAATGAACTTGAAATCAAAGACGGCAAGCTGACCGGCAAAGTGTTAGGGCCGATTGTCGATGCACAATATAAAGCCGATACCCTGCTCAAGTTGGCGGAAAAACTCAATATCCCTATTGCTCAAACAGTGGCTATCGGCGATGGCGCCAATGACCTGAAAATGATGCAAGCCGCCGGTTTAGGGCTGGCTTTCCATGCAAAGCCGAAGGTGTATGCCAAAGCGAAAGTGGCGATCCGTCACGGTGATTTGCTGAGTGTTCTTTGCATTTTGACCGGCAGTCTGAAGCATGAAGAACGATGAAATAGGCTGTTTTATTTGCCATTTTTGAGCTTGTGCAGTGCTCACAAAACGCATGCATTTTGAACACACTTAAGGGCGGCCCGTAGGGGGAGCGTAGCGAATAAAATCCTCACGTCGCCATGATTTACAACGTCATGGTGTACGCTGCGATTTCTGCGCGCTGTCTGCACTCAAACTGCCTGCAACAATTACGCCTATTAGGTAATTTGGGGTTCAGGCAGGTGTGAGCTAATTAAATTGAGGTGAACCGTGGCTAAAGCGCCAAAACGAGCATTTGTCTGTAATGAGTGTGGTGCCGATTATCCACGTTGGCAGGGGCAGTGCAGTGCCTGTAATGCCTGGAATACCATTACCGAAATCAGGCTGGCGGCGGCAACCTCGTCGTCGTCGCGCAATGAGCGTTTTGGTGGCTATGCCGGTGATGCAGGCGTCAGCCGGGTACAGAAGCTGTCAGATATCAGTCTGGACGAACTACCGCGCTTTTCAACGGGCTTTCTGGAGTTTGATCGGGTGCTGGGTGGTGGTGTAGTGCCGGGCAGTGCCATTCTGATTGGTGGTAACCCCGGCGCGGGGAAAAGTACCTTACTGTTGCAAACGCTCTGCAAGCTGTCTGAAAACATGAAAACCCTGTATGTCACCGGCGAAGAGTCGTTGCAGCAGGTGGCGATGCGTGCACATCGTTTGGGGTTGCCTACTGCGGGCCTCAATATGCTGTCGGAAACCAGTATCGAGCAAATTTGCTTGATTGCTGAGCAAGAGCAGCCGCGCTTGATGGTGATCGACTCCATTCAGGTGATGCATATGGCGGATATTCAGTCGTCGCCGGGCAGCGTGGCCCAAGTGCGCGAAACGGCCGCCTACCTGACCCGTTTTGCCAAAACCCGGGGTGTCGCCATTATCATGGTGGGCCATGTGACGAAAGATGGTTCACTGGCCGGGCCGAAAGTGCTGGAGCACTGTATTGACTGCTCTGTGATGCTTGATGGTGACGGTGATACTCGTTTCCGTACGCTGCGTAGCCACAAAAACCGCTTTGGTGCGGTTAATGAGTTAGGCGTATTTGCCATGACCGAACAGGGCTTGCGTGAAGTTAGCAACCCGTCGGCGATTTTCCTCAGCCGTGGGGATGAAGTCACTGCTGGTAGCTCGGTGATGGTGGTATGGGAAGGGACTCGCCCGCTGCTGGTAGAGATTCAGGCACTGGTCGATCACTCAATGATGTCCAACCCACGTCGGGTGGCGGTCGGTCTGGAACAGAACCGGCTGGCAATCTTGCTGGCGGTATTGCATCGCCATGGCGGATTACAGATGTCGGACCAAGATGTGTTCGTCAATGTGGTGGGTGGTGTGAAAGTGACAGAAACCAGTGCTGATCTGGCATTGCTGATGTCGCTAGTATCCAGCTTGCGTGACCGCCCGCTGCCACAGGATTTAGTGGTGTTTGGTGAGGTAGGGCTAGCCGGTGAAATTCGCCCAGTACCCAGTGGTCAAGAGCGTATCTCTGAGGCGGCCAAACACGGTTTTAAACGCGCTATCGTGCCGTATGCCAATATGCCGAAGAAGCCCCTGCCCAATATGCAGGTGTTCGGTGTGAAGAAATTGGCTGATGCGTTGGCGGTGTTAGAGGATTTATAACCGCTAATTTAGTCGTGTTCATCTTGCAGCATACTGTGTTATTTTTGTTTAGCGCACTAAACAAGGAGGCGGTATGCTGCAATTCGACTATCTCAAAACAGCAATTAAGCAAAAGGGTTGCACCTTACAGCAAGTGGCCGAATGCAACGGCATGACCAAAGGTTATTTAAGCCAGCTACTCAACGACAAAATCAAAAGCCCCAGTGCGCAAAAGCTTGAAGCTCTGCACCGTTTCCTCGGGCTGGAGTTTCCCCGCCGTGAGAAAAAAGTCGGCGTGGTGTTTGGTAAATTTTACCCGCTGCATACCGGCCATATCTATTTAATCCAGCGCGCCTGTAGCCAGGTTGACGAGTTGCACATCATTCTTTGTTTCGATGAGCCACGCGATCGTGAGCTGTTTGAGAACAGTTCGATGTCACAGCAACCGACGGTCAGTGACCGTTTGCGCTGGTTGTTACAAACCTTTAAATATCAGAAAAATATCCATATTCATTCGTTTGATGAGCACGGTATCGAGCCGTACCCCCATGGCTGGGATGTGTGGAGCCATGGCGTAAAAAGCTTTATGAATGAAAAAGGCATTGTTCCGAATTTTATTTATTCCAGCGAAAGCCAGGATGCGCCGCATTACAACGAGCAATTTGGCATCGAAACCATCCTGATTGATCCACAGCGCTCATTTATGAATATCAGTGGTCGCCAGATCCGCCGTGACCCTTTCCGTTACTGGGACTATATTCCGACTGAAGTGAAGCCATTTTTTGTCCGTACTGTGGCGATACTGGGCGGTGAATCCAGTGGGAAATCCACTTTGGTCAATAAGTTAGCCAATATCTTCAATACTACCAGTGCGTGGGAATATGGCCGGGATTATGTCTTCTCCCATCTTGGCGGCGATGAGATGGCGTTGCAATATTCTGATTACGACAAAATCGCGCTGGGGCAGGCACAGTATGTGGATTTTGCGGTGAAATACGCCAACAAAGTGGCATTTATCGATACTGACTTTGTTACTACGCAGGCCTTTTGCAAAAAGTATGAAGGCAAAGAGCACCCCTTCGTGCAGGCGCTGATTGACGAATACCGTTTTGATCTGGTTATTTTGTTGGAAAATAATACGCCGTGGGTTGCCGATGGTTTGCGCAGCCTGGGGAGCGATCGTGACCGCAAATCCTTCCAGAACTTACTGGAGCAGATGTTGTGCAGTAACAATATCGAATATGTTCACGTCGAATCGGCAGACTATGATGAACGCTTTCTGCGCTGCGTCGAACTGGTGCAGCAGTTACTGGCCGCGGACCTGCAACGCCTTGCCCGCCCTTCATTATTGAGTGATGTACAACAATAGGGTTGATGAAAATTTGATATCTGAGGGCGTGATTGTTGCAGTCAGTTTGCATGCGGACAGCGCACAGAAACCGGAGCGTATACCATGACCTTATAAATCATGGCTACGTGAGGATTTTATTCGCTACGCTCCCCCTACGGGCCGCCCTTAAGGGCGTTCAAAATGTATGCATTTTGTGAGCACTGCCCAAATGTAAAATGGCAAATAAAATAGCCCTTTTAATAATATATTTAGTAAGCAATAACCACTTTACCCTGCATATGCCCGCCTGCAACTTGCGCGTGGGCGGCATGCAGGTTTTCCACTGTCAGGCCGTGCAGTGTTTCGCTTAAGGTGCCTGGCAGTTTGCCCTCATCCACCAACTGGCTTACCTGTTTTAAAATTTGCCCTTGTTGGGCGATATCCGGGGTAGAGAACATACTGCGGGTGAACATAAATTCCCAATGCAGGGCGGCACTTTTTAGTTTTAACTGATTCTGATCCAACGGTTTTTCATTCTCAACGATGGTACAGATTTGCCCCAATGGTGCGATGAGCTCACTGATGGCGGGCCAGTGGCCGTCGGTGTCATTCAGGCAAAGAATATAATCAACTTTATCAATACCTTCTTCTGCCAGCTCAGCTTTCAGATGGTGATAATCAACGGTTAAGTCCGCTCCACGTTCACGACACCAGGCGGCTGATGCTGGCCGTGATGCTGTGGCTATCACTTTTAGCGGGCTACGTAATGCCGCCAGAGGAATAGCTAATGAGCCAACCCCGCCCGCTCCCCCGATGATCAATAAACTTTGTCCGGCACTGGCGTGCTGAATTTTTAGATGTTCAAACAGCGCTTCCCATGCAGTTATTGCGGTTAATGGCAATGCAGCGGCCTGCGCCCAGTTGAATGAGCGGGGTTTGTGGGCCACGATGCGAGCATCAACCAACTGTTGGTTAGCATTGCTACCGGGGCGGGTGATATCGCCGGCATACCACACTTCATCACCTGCACGGAACTCGGTGACGTTCGCACCGACGCTGATGACCACTCCAGCGGCATCCCAACCCAGAATTCGCGGCTGTTGCAGGCCATTCTTCTTCAGGCCAGCATGTACTTTGGTATCAACCGGATTGATGGATGCGGCTTTAACCTCAACCAGCAAATCAAACGGACCGGGAGTGAGTGAGTCCAGAGCGACTTCAATAAAATCGGTGGGTTGTTGCGGGTTCACGGCAATGGCTTTAACTGACATGGTAATACTCCTGTTTAGCGTATGGATTGAGTCTAGACCTTCTTGGTGGTGGTGATAAGATGGACAATCACTAACGCAGTGTTCGTCTAAGATAAACAATCATGTTTAAACAACTTCAGGATATGGCGCTGTTTGCACGAGTCGCGGAGTGTGGCAGCTTTACCCGCGCCGCTGAAATGGCGGGTTTGCCGAAATCCAGTGTCAGCCAGCGCATCAGTCAATTAGAACAAAACTTAGGTATCCGTTTACTCAATCGAACCACCCGTCAGCTGAACCTGACCTTTGCCGGTGAGCGCTATCTGGTGCATTGTCAGGAGATGCTACAAGCCGCAGAGCGCGCTGATCTGGCGCTGCAACGCCTGAAGGATAACCCCAGTGGCCGCTTGCGCATCTCAACTCCGGCAGGGCTGGGCGCGACTTTACTGGCGCGGTTGGCAACAGATTTCCAGCGGCAATACCCGGATGTGCTGTTGGAGGTGTTAGTCTCGGACACCATGGTAGACTTGGTTGAAGAAGGCTTTGATGTGGCATTGCGCACCGGTAAGCCACAGGACTCGTCACTGATTGGCCGCCGATTGGGCTATGCGCCACGCTATCTGTTGGCGTCACCCACCTATCTGGCACAGCATCCGCCACTCACTCATCCAAGGCAACTGGATACTCACCGCTGCATTGCCCACCGTGCCTGGCAGGCGCTGATTTTACGCCGTGAAGATGAGTTTTACCGCTGGCAGGTACCTGCGCTACATGTCACTGATAATCTACTGTATGCCCGTGAATGTGCCCTGGCAGGTGGTGGTATCACCCTATTACCGGCATTTTTAAGCCGTGAAGTGGTGGCAAACCGTCAATTAGTGGAAGTGTTACCACAATGGCAGGCTGAAGGTAATGAGCTGTATCTGGTGTATCCGAGTCGTAAGTTGAACTCACCGGCGCTGAGCTGTTTTATTGATGTGGTGATAGGTCATCCGGTGTTTGAAGACTATGTGCAGGGACTGGCAACGTCCTGAAAGATGTGGAGCCAGGCTCCACATCGGGCGAGCTATGCCAAATAGAACACTTCTCGTAGTGCCTGGCTTACCGGGCTGTTATCAGGGTTGGCTGGCATCACATCGGCCATATGTTGCCACCAGCGCTGGCAAATGGCGGTTTGGGCCACGGCATTCCAGCGCTCTTCTGATTCAATTTCGACAAAACCAAATAGCAAATTGCGCGTGTCATCGAGAAAAATTGAATAGTGGTGAGCGCCATGGGCTTTCAGTACCGCTTCCAGTTCTGGCCAGATGGGTGAGTGCCGCCGCTGATATTCTGCATGGGCATCAGGGTTAACCTGCATTACAAAGGCTTTGCGTATCATGATATTACTCCGATCAAAGTGCCTGTAAGTACAGTGCGCGGACTTGATCTCTGTCCGCAGTACGTGGGTTACAAGGAGCACAAGGATCCGCCAGCGCTTTATCTAACCAGCCTTCGATATCACTTTCCTGAATACCTAATGCTGAAAATCCGGCAGGAATGCCAACACGTTGTGACAACTGCCGAATGGCGCTTATCGCTTGATGGCTGGCTTGCTCATCAGTCAACTGCTGAGTATTTACCCCCATGGCTTGTGCTATGCGGGCAAAACGGCTGACTGCCTGTGGGCGGTTATACTCTTCAATGATTGGCAGTAAAATAGCATTGCACACCCCGTGTGGAAGGTTATGGGTAGCACCTGGTTGATGGGCCAGTGCATGCACTAAACCTAGCCCGGCGCTGTTAAATGCCATCCCCGCCAGATACTGGCCGCACGCCATCATTTCACGTGCGTGCAGATTCTTACCGTCATCGACTGCCAGAGGCAGCCATTGGCTGATCAGGCGAATAGATTCAAGCGCTGAATGGTCGGTTAGGGTGTGTGCGCCCAGCGATACATACGCTTCGATAGCGTGGGTGAGGGCATCCATTCCGGTCGCAGCAGTCACACTGGCGGGAATATTCAACATGACAGCGGGATCATCGACGGCGATATCAGGAATAATATTGGTGTCGATAATGACTTCTTTTACTTGCCGCTGGCTATCAATAATCACTGCATTACTGGTCAGTTCTGCGGCTGTTCCGGCGGTGGTATTGATGGCGACCAGAGGGACGCCGCTCTGTTTTACTTTGCCGACACCGGAATACGCCGTGGATGGCCCCGGATTGGCGGTCAAAATTTTAACGGCTTTGGCTGTATCGATTGGGCTACCGCCACCAAAAGCTATCAGATAGTCACACTGATGCTGCCTGAAAGCAGTGAATCCTGCCTGTACTAACGTTTCGGTAGGGTTAGGAAATACCTCGCCAAACAAGGCATAAGGTAGCTGATGCTGCTGCATCGCAGCGAACAGACCGTCGAGTAGGCCGAGCTCGACCAATTGCCCATCAGTGACAATCAGGGCTTTGCCCCACTGTTTATCACCGAGTAATTTAACCATATCCTCGATTGCACCTGTGCCGTGCAAGCTGATTTTTGGTAGTGCCAACATAAAGCTCATGCTGTGCTCCTCAAAGAAAGCAGACCAGATAATGACCAGCCCCGACCTGAACCGGAGCGTTGGTCGAAGGGGTTAAACGTCCAGTGCAGCGGCTAATGGGGTCACGTCAAAACGAGCCGCGAGTGCTATCAGTTGTTCACGAGAAATGGTTTGCTGCTTGCCACCCATAGACAGGACTTTCACCATGATTTCGGCGGATTTCTCGGCGGTATCAATCAGACCAAAGGCATCATCCAGTGTTGGCCCACTGCCGAAAATACCGTGGAATGGCCACAGCACTAGGCTGTGTTCACGCATCTGCTCGGCGGTTTGGCTACCAATACCGTCGGTTCCCGGCACCATCCATGGCACGATGCCGATACCGTCGGGGAACACCACCAGGCACTCGGTGCTGCCCTCCCATAACAATCGAGTGAAGCTGGCATTTTCCAGTTTTTGTACATAACTCAGAGCAATCAGATTGGTGGCATGGCAATGCATGATCACTCGGTTGCTGCCAGCACTGACTTGCATGCGAACAATATGAGATTGGAAGTGCGCGGCAAGCTCTGAGGTTGGCAGCCCCCCTTGGGGCAGGCCCCAGTGAATGTGATAAGCCATACCATCATTGCTGACTTGCAGTAGTACCAGATTGTCTTCTGGGTTTAACTCAACATTGCGGAAAAATTTGCCAGAACCGGTGACTAAGAACCAACTGTTCGCCAGTTCGGGGGCGGGTTGAGTGAGTTCTACGTTACGTGGTTGCGCTGCGAAATTACCACGATAGGGTTCAACCTCTTCAGCCAGTAAGCGCAGGCTGATATTGCCACCGTTACGTTCATCCCACCCTTTGCGCCACATATCGCTGGTGGCTTTAATCATTCCCTGAATAAACCAGGAAGATTGAATAGCTTGCATAATCATGAGTCCTTAACGTTGGCTGAGAGTCTGTTGTTCGTAATCACGTACTGCATTGAGCCAGCGGGCATCGACTGGCACATCGTTGCGCTGACAATACCCTTCCCAGATGGCTTGCCATGGCAGGGATTTCTGTTCTTCCAGCAGCGCCAGGCGTGCGGTGTAGTCACCGCGCAGTTCCAATTGGCGTAGCATCTCGGTCGGTTCCAATAAGGCGCGCAGCAAGGCTTTCTTCATGTTGCGAGTGCCAATGACCCAGGCGGCGATACGGTTGATGGAGGCATCAAAGAAGTCGAGACCGATATGTACCCTGTCGAACAGGTCGTGGCGGATAATTTCGCTGGCGATAGCCTGTGTTTCATCATCGAGCAAGACCACATGGTCGCTGTCCCAACGCACCGGGCGGCTGACATGCAGTAGCAGGCGCGGAACATACAACATGGCGCTAGAGATCTTGTCGGAAATCACTTCAGTCGGGTGGAAGTGACCGGCGTCCAGACACAGTGCGGTCTGGCGGCTGGCGGCATATCCCATGTAAAACTCGTTAGAGCCGACGGTGTAGCTTTCAGCCCCAATACCAAACAATTTGCTTTCGACGGCATCAATGTGATGGTTTGGGTTTAACTTTTCACTGATAACCTCATCCAGTGCTGATAGCAGCCGTTGGCGGGGTGCCAAACGGTCGATGGGGGTATCCTTCATGCCATCGGGGATCCAGATATTCATCACCGATGGTGTCCCTAGTTGCTCACCAAAATAGGCAGAGACCCGGCGGCTGGCCTGACAATGTTCAATCCAGAATTGGCGAATTTCAGGGTTGGCATGAGACAGGGTAAAACCATCGGCACTCAGTGGATGAGAGAAGCAGGATGGGTTGAAGTCCAATCCCAGATGATGTTTTTTAGCCCACTCAACCCAGCGGCTAAAGTGGCGTGGCTCAATTTTATTACGAGCCACGGGGGTATCCGATTCGAGATAAATTGCATGTAAATTTAGTCGTTTAGGGCCGGGAATCAATGTTAGGGCCAGCTCGAGGTCAGAACGTAACTCAGCAGCATTACGCGCTTTACCGGGGTAGTTACCGGTGGCCTGAATCCCGCCGGTCAGTACGCCATCCGGGTTTTCAAAACCGGTGACGTCATCACCTTGCCAGCAATGCATGGAGACCGGCAGGATATCGAGGCGGGCAAGTGCGGCATCAACATCCACGCCGACGGCGGCAAATCGCTGTTTAGCCAGGCTCCAGGCCTGTTCAATAGAGTTCGTCATATGCAAAGTTCCTTAGGTAATTGACTCAGTGACTGGAATTGCGGCCAATGGGCTGCAAAGTCAGTATTGTCGTGAGGGGATAAAGGGGGGAGTGGGAAGTTATTCGCCACGATACGGCGGTAGTGAGCAACATCGCTCACCTCTCCCAGTGCAATTAATTGGCTGCCAATATTGCCCAGTGTCGAGGCTTCAACCGGCCCCATGGTGACATTCAGGCCACAGGCATCAGCACAGAGCTGATTAAGGAATTGGTTTTGGCAGCCGCCACCGACGATATGCAAATGGCTGATTGGACGCCCGCGTAACTCTGCCAGTTCTTGGGCAACTTGCCGGTACAACATGGCGAGGCTATCAAAGATACAACGAGCCAGTTGGGCTGCGGTGGTGGGGATTGGCATGCCATATTCGCGGCAGGCGTTCTGAATCTCGCCGCACATATTGGCTGGATTGATAAAGCGGCTGTCATTGGGGTTAATCAGCGAGCGGCAAGCTGGTTGGCGTGCCGCCTGTTCGATCAACTGCGGCAGGTCTTTAATCTGCAACTCATCAGTGGCCCGTTGCAGTAACCACAAACCCATAATATTTTTCAGTACCCGATAGCGGCCTTCAGCGCCACCTTCATTGGTGATATTGCTGGCCAGCGCCTGCCGATGGGTTATGGGGGTGAGGCTTTCAAACCCCATCAATGACCAGGTACCGGAGCTAAGATAGGCAGCATTCGCATCAATCAATGGTGCGGCAAGCACCGCGCTGGCAGTATCGTGGCTGGCAACGGCAATGACCGGCACCTGCTGGCCGCTGGCGCCTGGCCAATAGCCGATGGTATTGCCGGGTTTAGTGGGTTTGGCAAACCAATGGGCCGGTACGCCGGCATAGGCTAATAGATCGCTATCCCAATCATTGGTTTCAATATTAAGTAACTGGGTGGTAGTGGCATTGGTGTATTCCCAGTTAAGCTGGCCAGTAAGACGATAGTGCAAATAGTCCGGGATCAGTAACAGATGGGCGACATCGGCCAACAAATACGGTTGCTGTTCGCTTAATGCCCGTAATTGATACAAGGTATTGAACGGTAAAAATTGAATACCGGTACGGCGATAAATGGCACTGCTTCCCAGCGTTTGTTGCGCTTGCTCCATCACACCCTGCGTACGACTGTCGCGGTAGGAGACTGGCTGTCCGACTCGTTTCCCTTGCTTATCAAGTAAAACAAAATCAACACCCCAGCTATCAATGCCAATGCTGTCGAGCTGAATCCCTTCGCTATCGAGCTGATTCAGGCCCTGACGGATTGATTGTTCAATAGCATCGATATCCCAGACATCGGTACCATCAATGGATTTAATCTGATTAGCAAAGCGGCAAACTTCTCGCAGCTCAAGTTGCTGTTGGCTGGGATGATAACTCGCCAGCATCACGCGCCCGCTGGATGCGCCAAGGTCAATGGCGACTATGTGCCGCGGGCTGATAGATGGTGTCACTGCTGATTGTGTGGGCATGATTAGTGGCCTGTCATTTCTCAATGCCCACAGTGTAGAAACTTGCCTTACCTACCACCTTCTCATCACTGCCAGCCCCTATGGCTTGCTGGCAAAATGACGAAAGTGAAAGTGAAACAGCTCACAGTTTCGTATTTAAACAGGGCATCGCTCGCCTGTGACCCTGCGCATACTTTTCAACATTGCTGCACTTATCTAAAAAAAATCACCGCCAAAGTCGCTTTTAACGTCAAAAATTGAAGGTTTCATTACCGCTGCTGCTTTTACTATCGAGAGCTGAAGCAGGGCGATTTCGCCATGCCTGTTGAAAGAGGGCAAAAGATGACTGTCTTGCACAGTATTGATTTTTTCTCTTCAAGTTCTGCATCGGTTGCAATTGAAGCCCGGGCGCCACAACCAGTATTTCCAGAGCATCATCATGATTTTTATGAAATTATTATTGTTGAGCAGGGGGCCGGGGTTCATGTGTTTAATGGCAACCCCTACACCTTAAGCGGAGGGTGTGTTTGTTTTGTCCGTGACCATGATAGTCACCTGTTTGAGTCAACCGACGGTTTGTTCCTCACCAACGTCTTATTCCGTGCGCCCGATGCTTTTCGTTTCTTGTCTGGCGTAGAACATTTTCTGCCACGTGAAACTGAAGGGGTTTACCCCTCTCATTGGCGGATTAATGGACAGGTTTTACAGCAAGTAAAACACTTGATTCGCTGCCTTGAGCACTCGCCTCACAGTGAGCAAGCTGAAGATATTGCACTACATGAAAGTGTGTTTATGCAGTTGTTGGTACAACTGTGGCAAGGGTGTCGGGCGCAGGTGGGTGAGGATCAGGAAGGGCGGTTATGCCAATTATTAGACTGGCTACAGAACCACTACAGTGAGGTAATTGAGTGGCCGGAACTGGCTGATCGCTTTGCTTTACCATTACGCACCCTCCATCGGCAGTTAAAAAACCAGACCGGCATGACCCCACAACGTTATCTGACGCGTTTGCGTTTGCTACAGGCGCGTCATCAATTGTGTTACAGCGACAATAGCGTTACCGAGATTGCCTACCAATGTGGTTTCGGTGACAGCAATCATTTTTCAACGCTGTTTAAGCGGGAGTTTTCTCAGTCTCCCCGTGATTTGCGCCGTCAACTGTAGTGCAACCCGTGGAGGCGTGAATAGCATCACGGTAAAAATTGGTAGTTTCATGATAATGAGCTGCTTATTAATTGACCTGTAAATATAGGGCGATAAACATGCGGATACCACTGCGGTTAGAAAGCCGGGATTATTTGCCATCGGAGCAGATGCCGGTGGCGGTAACCAACCGATACCCGCAGGAAGTCTTCGCAGAGCATACCCATCAATTCTGCGAGATTGTGATTGTCTGGCGGGGTAACGGGTTACATGTCCTAAATGATCATCCTTACCGCATTACCTGTGGCGACGTTTTTTATATTCAAGCCACAGATCATCATAGCTACGAATCCGTGCATGACTTGGTATTAGATAACATTATTTATTGCCCGGAACGGTTACACCTAAATGCACAGTGGCATAAGTTATTACCTCTATTTGGGCATGAGCAGAATCAAGGATACTGGCGGTTAACCACGCAGGGCATGGCACAGGCTCGGCCGATTATTCATCAGTTGGCACAGGAGTCACGTAAAACAGATTCCTGGTCGATACAACTGACGGAGGCGCTATTATTGCAACTCGCCATCGTACTAAAACGCCATCGCTACCGAGCTGAACAGGCACATCTATTGCCCGATGGTGAACAGCTAGATCTCGTGATGTCTGCCGTACAACAAAGCCTGGCAACGCATTTTGATATGGCGGAGTTCTGCCATAAAAATCAGTTGGTTGAACGTTCACTTAAACAACTGTTTCGCCAACAGACCGGAATGAGTATCAGCCATTATTTACGCCAAATTCGCCTTTGTCATGCCAAATGTTTGCTGCGGGGAAGTGAGCATCGCATCAGTGATATTGCTGCGCGTTGCGGGTTTGAGGACAGTAATTATTTCTCTGCCGTTTTTACGCGTGAAGCTGGCATGACACCACGCGACTATCGCCAGCGTTTTGTTCGAGCACCGTTATTCGCGGGTAAGAATAGGCGGGAAGCAGAACAGCCGCAGGGTACGACCATCATTTAACGATGCCAATTGGCGAGGACGTTGCTTAACGTCACCCGCCAATACCATTTTATCTTTAGTTTTGCGATTATGCTGCCATACCCAAACCGACTATATTTGCTGCCAGAATGATCACCAGACAACCAATACACAGCACCGTCACTGGTTTCTTGCTAGAGCATTTCCACTCTTTGAGTAACAGACCCACAATACCACCACACAACACATAGAAGCTCATGTGCAGCATCCAGCTCATATAGTCATACTGTGGTGGGATTTTGGCGTGACCCCAGGCATAGAAGAAGAATTGCAGATACCACATCAATCCCCCCAAGGCTGAGAACAAAATATTAGTGATCAACAGCGGCTTGGCGATAGAAAAATCGGCTTTGACCGACAAATTCTTGAGGCTGGCTAAACGAATAAAACAGTAACTCAGGTTGATGATGGCCCCACCGCCCATGATGATGACGTAACTTGGCAACGCCACATACAGAGGGTTAATCCCTAATGCGCTGGCGGCTTCATGCATCGGTTTCGCGGCATCCATGGCAAATGACATACCGGCTGAGAAAATACCGCACATCACCGCCAGAATAAGCCCTTTCTTCAGGTTGAACTCTTCCGCCTGAATGCCCATGGCGCGTTCTTTCAGTAATCCAGCGTAACTGACAATAGCTACCCCGATCAGTGCCACGACGACGCCCAGCAGGGTCATTTGGCCGCCAGCAGTGCCGAGCAGTACATCAAAGCGCCCTTGCAGTATGGGGGTCATTAATGTGCCGATAATCAGGGTGATACCGATGGCAATCCCAATCCCCATCGACATGCCGAGGTAACGCATGGTCAGGCCGTAGTTGATATTACCAATCCCCCACATGGCACCGAACAGAAATACTGGCAGTAGGGTTGCTATACTGAAGGAGCCGTAATATTGCCAAAAATCAGGCAATAACAAATAGCTGACCGTCCAGGGTAGGATAAGCCATGACACTAGGCCACCAATCGACCACATGGTCTCCCATGACCACTTTTTAACTTGCTTAAACGGCGCGTAGAAACACGCCGCACTGGCAGCGCCCACCAGATGCCAAATTATCCCCAATATAATCGCATTGTTCATCTTATTATCCTTCGTTGTGATGGTGCGGGTAGGCGCAGAACCAGAAGGGCGCATAAACCGCTGATGACGAAGGAGTCTAAATAGTGTGCAGTCTTGTCACCTTCGGCTGACTGCCTTAGGACAAGGAATACTGGCAAAATTCAGTGGGTAAGAATGATAACGATCACAGAATGGAATTCTGGTGGTTGGCAGCTTGTTGGGGGGAGAGAGTCGCTGGAGTATTCGGCTCATTTGATGAGCCGAATAGCGGCTTTAATCGGCTCACGTGATGAGCCGATGTCATATTACTTGGTCATCTTCTTATACTTGATACGGTGTGGTTCCAGTGCTTCGGCACCCAGAGTGCGTTTCTTCCACTCTTCGTATTCAGTAAAGTTACCTTCGAAGAACGCCACTTTGCCCTCATCCTGATAGTCGATGATATGGGTAGCAATTCGGTCAAGGAACCAACGGTCATGGGAAATAACCATCGCGCAACCCGGGAATTCCAGTAAGGCGTTTTCCAGTGCGCGCAGCGTTTCGATATCCAGATCGTTAGTCGGTTCATCGAGCAGCAACATGTTACCGCCAACCTGTAGCAGTTTGGCCAAATGGATACGGCCGCGCTCACCACCGGACAGCTCACCCACACGCTTGCCCTGATCAATCCCTTTAAAGTTAAAGCGGCCTACATAAGCACGGCTTGGAATTTCAAAGTTACCGATCTTCATGATGTCCTGACCGCCGGAGACTTCTTCCCATACGGTTTTGCTGTCGTCCATGTTGTCACGGAACTGATCAACCGATGCCAATTGCACGGTATCGCCCAGTGAAATCGTGCCGGAATCAGGTTGTTCCTGCCCAGATAACATGCGGAACAGGGTTGATTTACCGGCCCCGTTTGGCCCGATGATCCCCACTATCGCCCCTTTCGGCAGCGCAAAGGTCAGATCATCAATCAGCAGACGGTCACCGTAAGACTTGCTCAGGTGCTCAACTTCCAGCACTTTGTCGCCCAACCGTGGACCCGGCGGAATGAACAATTCACTGGTTTCATTACGTTTTTGATACTCAACGCTGTTAAGTTCTTCAAAGCGGGCCAGACGTGCTTTACCTTTCGCCTGACGGCCTTTTGGATTCTGGCGAACCCATTCCAGCTCTTTCTCAATAGACTTGCGACGTGCGGCTTCGGAAGAGGCTTCCAGTGCCAGACGAGCATCTTTCTGCTCCAGCCATGAGGAGTAATTGCCTTCCCACGGAATACCTTCGCCACGGTCCAGTTCCAGAATCCAACCCGCCACATTATCAAGGAAGTAACGGTCATGGGTAATGGCGACAACAGTGCCCTCATAGTCGTGCAAGAAGCGCTCCAGCCAAGCCACGGATTCGGCATCCAAGTGGTTAGTTGGTTCATCCAGCAACAACATATCGGGTTTTTCCAGCAGCAGGCGGCAAATTGCCACGCGACGACGTTCACCACCGGACAGATTGGCAATTTTGGCCTCCCACGGTGGCAGGCGCAGAGCATCGGCAGCACGCTCTAACTGGTTATCCAGGTTATGGCCATCATGAGACTGGATAATCGCTTCCAGCTCGCCTTGTTCCTTCGCCAGCTTATCAAAATCAGCATCAGGATCAGCGTACAGTGCATAAACCTCATCCAGACGGGTCAGCGCGCGTTTAACGTCACCCACCGCCTCTTCAACCGACTCACGCACGGTTTGCTCAAGATTTAGCTTAGGTTCCTGCGGCAGGTAACCAATTTTGATACCAGGCTGCGGGCGGGCTTCGCCTTCAATATCAGTGTCAATGCCAGCCATGATACGCAGTAGGGTAGATTTACCCGAGCCGTTAAGGCCCAGCACACCAATTTTGGCCCCAGGGAAGAAACTCAAGGAGATGTTTTTCAGAATATGTCGTTTCGGCGGAACTACTTTGCCGACGCGATGCATGGAATAGACGTATTGAGCCACGTTGCGTCTGCCTCTCTAGATCAGTTTTTATTAGGATATCTGGTGCGGAGTGTAGCCCGTTTTACTATACCCGTCATCTTTCAAGTCGCAGGTGTGTTCGCTGCTGTTGCTAACCCGAATCACTTACTTATTGTAAGCTCATCGGGATTACCTCCTTTGCTGCCTTCCTGCGGCTCGAAATCTATAGGGTATATGTTGGTGGCATCTTTCAAGTCGCAGGTGTGTTCGCTGCTGTCGCTAACTCGAATCACTTAAGTGATTCGGTGAGAGTCGTTTTATATCTCCCTGTAGCACTCGTTGGGAACGCAAAAAGGTTAGGGTGCGGTGACTATCATGGCCACCCGGCGGTTTTCTGCCCGCCCTTTAGGGGTACGGTTATCGGCGACCGGCTCTAACTTACCGCGGCCTCGTACCTCAATATTGGCTCGCGGAATACCTATGGTTGCCAGTGCATCCGCTACCGCAGAGGCACGTTGCAGCGATAACTGTTGGTTATACTCATCTTTACCGATGGAATCAGTATGCCCATCAACCCGCAGATGAGTAATGCCCACACTCGATAGCGCACGGCCAATGTTTTGTACTGTCTGCCCGCCAGACGGATTCAATTTTTTCACGTCACTATCGAATAACACTTTGTTTGCCAGACCAAATTCCCAGCCATTTTCAGTTAATTTAAATCCTTGTTCCTGTAAGGCTGCAATCTGCTCGGGTGTTAATCCTGGTGGTTTGGTTGCCTGACACCCCGCCAATATCAATAAACTCATGGCGAAAAAACTCATCCAGATATGGCTTATCAGACTGTTGTTTTTCAATCCCTGCATGTCACCTATCCTAAGCTTTCAGTAAGAGTAATATCCGATTGGTAGGCAATGACGCTGCCACCGAACTGGAAACGTTTCTTTGCTTGATACATGGCTTCGTCGGCCCGTTGTAATAGCTCTTCGGGGGTCAGCGCATGATCAGGGTAAATCGCAATACCGATGCTGATAGAGGCGGTTATCTCACTACCATCTACCAAATCAATAGGTTGATTCATACTGTCGATAATATTATTAGCGATGGTAACAACATCATCGGTGTCGTGGATCGGTGCCAGTAATACGGCGAATTCATCGCCGCCCAAACGTGCCACCAAATCGGTTTCACGTAACAGTGCGCGGATACGATCGGCAATCGCGGTCAGCACCAGATCTCCCGCTGCATGACCATAGTTATCATTGATTTCTTTGAAGTGATCACCATCAATAAATAACACGGCCAGTTGTTCATCATCGGCGCAATCACTCAACGTGCGGCTTAGTCGGCCCTCAAAGAAAGCACGGTTAGCCAATCCAGTCAGGCTATCATGGGCAGCACGGTGTGCAAGGAAGTCATTTTCCTGCGTTAAATGGGCTTGCCAAACCTCGAGCTCATCAAGTAATCCATTGAAGTCATTACTTAATTCGTTAAGTTCGACAATTTTTGCTGACGGCACTCGCTGACCAAAACTGCGGTGGCGGCTAACACTATGAGCAACTTCGGTGATTTTGTTCAACGACTCGATAATGCCAAACAGCATCCGGCGCGACAGGAATAGTGCCACTAACGTGCTGAGAATTAGGCAGACGAATAAGCCCACCAACCCTTGCAACAGAAAACGTAGCAGACTACCACCATGGCCAACAATCACGATGCTGCCGACTTCATTACCGGCATGCATCATGGGGAGTACCACCGGCTCAGGCAAAGCCCAACGGGCGACTTTTTGTTCCATATCATACATTGGACTATCTTTTGGTAGCGTCCAGTTAGCTATTTCTCGGCCATTCACATCGAGAATTTTAGCTTGGGCAACTTCTTCATTTGCCGCAATCAAGGACAGCGCCTCGTTAGCGGCCACGCTATCACCAAACACCACGGCAGCTTCAGTGGTGTAACTGATTGAACGGGCAATTAAATGTAGGTTATGGTCGGCATACACCCGCAAGGCAAACAGTGCCGCCAGTGTGAGAAAAATACCTGCCGTTGCGACCGAGACCAATGCCACCGTCAGATGTATACGACCGAGTACCCGTCCCAGAGTGGGGAGCTTCGCGATGTTTGGACGATTTTTTGTCTGTTTGACTGACTTATTCTGTGTTGAATTCATAATGCGTCTGTCTTTTTACGCGCAAGTTGCAACACACTGGGATGAACCTTTACCCCACCGCGTGCCAATGCATCCATATTGACCTTGAAAGAAGCCTGCTTACCTTCCAGTAACAAACAAAATGCACTGCCAAATGTACATTCGTCATAATCTTCACTGATGGTAAGAATCGGATATCCCGACAGTCGGGCTGTCAACTCCTGACGCTGTTGTCGCTCGGTACGCCCCAGATAAACGACATCGCAATTAGTTGCAATCGAGCTATCCGAGAGGGAATAGCGCTGAGTTTTAATGGGATGTGTGGTTTCCATAAACGCGGGATTAAACAGCTCTTCTGCATAGATTGTCGGGGCTACCACACACAAGCGCGTTACGACGGGGGCCACGGGCCAGCGTGCATAGCTGATAATACCCAACACCATTTTGGTGGCGGCATTACTGCGTTCATGGATAAGGGCTTCATTGATGTTATCCGCAGCCATTGATGGTAAGGGGGCAAGTAAGCCAGAGAGAAGTAATAAAATAGAAGCACAGGCCCGCCAGACACGCCATAGCGTCATTAGTTTTAGCGGATAGTCGCGTTCATAATTGCTGACGCCGTTAATTGCGCAAGTTGCGGTGTTCATTTTTGCGCTTCCTGTAGGGCGGCATGGTTCACATGTTCATTGCAGCGATCGCATAATAAATCGCCGCCATTCTATTATAAGATTTAATTGATGCAATAATAGTCATGCTATCGGCAATATGCGATTTATCTTAAATCATATTTATGGGCGATAAAAAAAACCGGCTAATTAGCCGGGTTTTATGTATCGCAACGTATTGATATCAGACCGGATTCGATCCGCGCTTAAAGCGACCGATAACCCACTTTTCGATCTCTACTACTAAGAAGATGGCGATAGAAACCAACAGTGTTAAGCCCCAGTAATAGGCTGGCAATGGTTCGGTACCGAAAGCAGTATTCATAAATGGCAGGTAGATGATGGCTAACTGCAACACGATCAATACACCGGATACTAACCACAGCCCTTTGTTAACAAAGACTTCTTTGTTCAGTGGGAAGCGGTCCATCACCCGGCAGTTAAACATATAAATCCACTGCGCGGTAACCAGTGTTTGCATCAATACTGTACGGATAAATTCAGTGCTGTAACCGCGTGGTTCCATGTAGGCTTCCAAGGCAAAAGCACTTAAGGCAATCAAGGTACCAACAAACGCGATACGCCAGATGGCATGGCCATCTAACACATGTTTTGATGGGTCACGTGGATTGCGGCGCATAATGCCTCTTTCTGCCGGTTCAAATGCTAAACCGAAAGAGAGCGTGGTAGAAGTTGCCATGTTTATCCAGAGGATTTGCAATGGCGTTAATGGAATAACAGCCCCCGCGAGGATGGCAAAGATAATGAGCAACCCTTGCGCCAGGTTGGTGGGCAATACAAACAGAATGGTTTTCTTCAGGTTATCGTAGACACGACGGCCTTCTTCAACTGCACTGGCAATGGTCGCGAAGTTATCGTCTGACAGCACCATATCGGCGGCTTCTTTTGTCACCTCGGTGCCTTTGATACCCATGGCGATACCCACATCAGCCTGTTTCAGCGCTGGCGCATCATTCACACCATCACCGGTCATGCCGACAATTTCGCCTTTCTCTTGTAAAGCTTTAACCAAACGCAGTTTATGTTCCGGGCTGGTACGGGCGAAAATATCATAATGAACGGCAGCTTGTGCCAGTTCTTTATCGTCCATATGCTCCAGTTGGCCACCGGTAATGGAGTCTTTACCATTGCCAATTCCCAGCATGGCACCAATCGCCATCGCGGTTTCCTGATGGTCGCCGGTGATCATTTTCACGCGAATACCAGCCTGCTGGCAGGTCGCTATGGCGTCGATGGCCTCAGGACGTGGTGGGTCCATCATGCCAGCGATACCAACAAACACCATGCCCTGCTGGATATCACTGTGGTCCAACTCACTGACAGGTTGTTCTGTTGGGCGGAAGGCTGCTGCTACCATGCGTAGACCTTGCTTGGCATAACGCGCCATCTCGGCTTCCCAGTAATCGCGGCGGAACGGTGCAACACCCTGGTCGGTCAGTTCTTGTTGGCAGAACGTAAACAACACATCAGGTGCGCCGGTCAGGAAGATACTATTTTCTGCTTGAACCTGATGGCTGGTAGCCATGTATTTATAGGCAGAATCAAAAGGAATTTTACCGTGCTGAGTCACTTGACCCAGCTCAATACCGGATTTGGCGGCTAATACTTTCAGTGCGCCTTCTGTCGGGCCGCCAGTAATGGCCCAATGACCTTGGTCGTTCTTCTGAATCTGGCTGTCATTACACAAATTCACCGCAGTGATAAATGTCTTTAACGTGCCGTTGGTATCGAGCGAGGCTTGCTGGTCACTCCCTTCCGGGTAAATGTTGCCAACCGGTTCGTAGCTTTCACCTTCTACGCGATAGCAGTGGTCTGCCAGAATCACTGCTTTAACGGTCATTTCGTTCATCGTCAGTGTGCCGGTTTTATCGGAACAGACGACAGTCATAGCACCTAAGGTTTCTACCGTTGGCAGCTTGCGGATAATCGCGCGGTTGCGCGCCATCGCTTGTACACCAAGGGAGAGGATGATCGAAATAATCGCCGGTAAGCCCTCGGGAACCGAGGCCACCGCCAGACTTATCAATGCCAGTAACAGCTCATCGACCGGCAGGTCGCGCAGGATAAAGGCGAAGACGAACAGGAATGCCATCATGACCAGGATCAGGATGAATATGGCTTTGCCTAAACGATCCATCTGTTGCAGCAGCGGAGTACGGGTTGATTCAACCGTCGACATCATTTGGTTGATATGGCCCAGTTCGGTATCACCGCCGCTGGCAATCACCAAACCTTTCGCGGTACCGGCACTGATGGTCGTCCCTGAGAACAGCAGGTTTTTGCGATCGCCAATCACCGACTCGTTCTCAATCACGCCGATTTGCTTCTCGACTACCGTTGACTCACCGGTCAGGATAGCTTCTTCAATCTGAAGATTGTGGGCTTCCAGCAACCGCAGGTCTGCGGGGATTTTATCCCCTGGTTTCAAGGTGACGATATCACCAGGGACCAGATCCTGTGCATCAATAATCTGGGCGCTACCATCACGAATGACCACCGCTTTACTGGAAAGCATATTCTGTATGCTTTTCAGAGACTTCTCGGCTTTATTTTCCTGAACATAACCAATTAAGGCGTTAATAACCGCAACACAAAGGATAATAATAGTGTCAACCGAGTGACCCATCAGGCCCTTGACCAATGCTGCCGCTAATAAAATGTAAATCAGCACATCATTAAAGTGGGCTAAAAACTGTAGCAGGGGATGTTTGCTTTTTTTGGCCGGTAACGCATTGGGACCGTACTGTTTAAGGCGTTCCTCCGCCTCTTGTGGCGTTAACCCTTCTTCGCGGCTATTTAAATGCTGCAAAGACTCTTCCGCAGTAAGTTGATACCAGGCCTTACCCTCTGGGGGCGGGGAGGCGGATTTATGGTCTGATGAGTTTTGCATTGAAAGAACCTTCTTAAAAATTAATAAATCTAAAATCTATCTATTCGTTTCATGGTGGGACGGGGCAGAGAAAGTTTTTATCATTTCTTCCGTGAACAGTGCCAATTCCTTAATGGTTTGATTTTGCTTAAAAAGCAAAAAAAATATTTTGAAGGATATATTTACAACAACATAGTTATATTAAGCAAGGATAGTCGATTTTTATCAAAGCAGTGCCTTGATCTTAGATAATAAACAAGAAACATTTAGCAACATATTGTTGGTAACCTTGTGAATAGTAAGTAGTTACAGGCTGAACTATTCTGCTATTGATCTTCTTGCGGGTGTTGAATGTTTCGCGGGTATTAAGTGATAACACCAAGTGATTAATCTTCAGCTCCTATTGCTTTATGTTATTACTGGCTATCAGGTGAAACTCTTCGTTAGTATGTTCTGCTGCCGGAACTAATCGGGCATATGCTAATCAGAGGTTGCGGTAAGCGATATAATGATGTGGCGATAAGTAAAGTGCAGTAGCCAACAACCAGTGAGGAAATAGTAAGTATGGACAAGTGGCGATATCTGGCGATTGGCGTGTGTCTGGTGACGACTTCAGGAGTGGCATTCGCTGACTCCATTGATGCCCAACGGCAACGCTATCAGCAAGTTAAACTGGCCTGGGACAGCAATCAGATGGACACAGTGACACAACTGATGCCCACGTTGCGTGATTATCCCCTGTACCCATATCTGGAGTACCGCCAGTTAACGCAAGACCTGAGCCAGGTGAGCGCGGTGCAAGTGAACGATTTCCTTAGCCGTAATCCAACCTTGCCGCCAGCACGTTCACTGTCATCCCGTTTTGTTAATGAACTGGCTCGCCGGGAAGATTGGCGGGGGTTATTGGCATTCAGCCCGACAGCACCGAAGCCGGTTGCAGCCCGTTGTAACTATTACTATGCCAAATGGGCCACTGGCGAACAGCAGGTGGCCTGGGATGGTGCCAGTGAAATTTGGCTGAACGGCCAGACACTTCCGGGCAGTTGCACTAAATTATTCAGTGTCTGGCAACAAGCCGGGCATCAAACCCCACTGGCAACACTGGCGCGGATGAAGTTAGCCTTGAAAGAGGGTAATGCCAGTTTAGTGAGTTATTTACTTAAACAACTGCCAGCGGATTATCAGACCATGGGTACTGCACTGGCAAAACTGCAAAGTGACCCGGCCAGTGTTGAAAGCTTCGCCCGTACGGTCGGGCCGACAGATTTTACCCGTTCTGCCACCATCATTGCTTTTACCCGTTTGGCTCGCCAAGACGTGGAGAACGCGCGAGCGATGATCCCGACCTTGGCCCGGCTACAAAAAATGAGTGATAGCGAAAAGCTGGAGCTGGAAGAGGCGGTGGCCTGGCGTTTGATGGGGACCGATGCGACTTACGATCAGGCCAAATGGCGAGATCAAGTCACCTTGCGTAGCCATTCAACGTCGTTGCTGGAGCGGCGTATTCGCATGTCTCTGGGCAGTGGCGATCGCCAGGGGTTAGCGACCTGGCTGGCACGCTTACCGGCCGATGCGCAAGATAAAGATGAATGGCGCTACTGGCGTGCATCGCTGTTATTGGAACAAGGTAAAAAAACCGAGGGTGAAGCTATCCTGCGCAGCCTGATGCAGGAACGTGGCTTTTACCCGATGGTTGCAGCTCAAAAATTGGGCGTTCCTTACCCCATTAATGTTGAGGTAGCGACCAAACCGGATGCATCGTTAGCACAGCGGCCGGAAATTATCCGGGTGCGTGAATTGATGTACTGGAATATGGACAATCTGGCCCGTAACGAGTGGAGCTATCTGGTCGCCAGCCGCAGTAAGCCGGAACAGGAAGCACTGGCGCGCTACGCTTTTAACCAGAAGTGGGCGGACTTAAGCGTACAGGCCACCATCGTTGCCAAATTGTGGGACCATCTGGAAGAACGCTTCCCGCTGGCATGGCCAAAGGAGTTCCGTCAGGCGACAGAAGGCAAAGGGATAACCCCAAGTTATGCCATGGCTATTGCCCGTCAGGAAAGTGCCTGGAACCCGAAAGCACAGTCACCAGTAGGGGCGACGGGGTTAATGCAGGTGATGCCGCGTACCGCTGAACACACAGTAAAACTCAATAATATCAGTGGTTATGTCAATAGCAGCCAATTACTGGATCCGCTTACAAACATTGAGATCGGTACCAGCTATCTGGAAGAGGTTTACCAGCAGTTCGGGCGCAACCGTATCTTATCCAGTGCCGCCTATAACGCCGGCCCATCGCGGGTGAATACCTGGTTAGGTAACAGTGGCGGGCAAGTGGATGCAGTGGCATTCATCGAGAGTATTCCTTTCTCAGAAACCCGTGGCTATGTGAAAAATGTGTTGGCATACGATGCCTTTTATCGGCACTTTATGAATCGCCCGGCGAAGGTGCTGAGTGATGCCGAGTGGCAGCGGCGTTACTAATCCCCCTTTGTACTTGAAGTCGCAGGGGTGTTAGCTACGCGCACTTACCCGAATCACTTACTGGAGTAAGCTCATCGGGATGCGTTTGCTTGCTGCCTACCTGCGACTCCAATTACTTTGGGGTTACTCTTCGTCCTTGACGCTGCGGCGGTGTTAGCGGCGCTCGCGCACCCGAATCACTTGACTGTGTAAGCTCATCGGGGTTTGCTCGCTTGCAGCCTTGCCGCAACGTCAATGACTTTGAGGATACTCCTTCGTTCTGGACGCTGTGGCGGTGTTAGCGGCGCTCGCGCACCCGAATCACTTACTGGAGTAAGCTCATCGGGGTTTGCTCGCTTGCAGCCTTGCCGCAACGCCAATGACTTTGAGGATACTCCTTCGTTCTGGACGCTGTGGCGGTGTTAGCGCACCCGAATCACTTGACTGTGTAAGCTCATCGGGATGCGTTTGCTTGCTGCCTGCCTGCGACGCCAATGACTTTGGGGTTACTCTTCGTCCTTGACGCTGTGGCGGTGTTAGCGGCGCTTACTACCTTGGCGTTGCAGGCTTGTTTACTGGCAGCTCTGCAACGCCAAGTTCTTTGGCTATATCTCACGTTATGGTATGCTCTCGTACTAGTTAAATAGTACCTTGGGTATCTATCATGACAAAACTACGATTGATCGATGATCTGTCGGCTGACGAAATAAACATGCCTAATATCCACAGCCCGGTTAATACTGCTTTCGCGCCAGATCCGGCGTTATCCCCAGAAGATAATCAGCACTGGCTGAGCTTTGTTGCGCTATTGGAAAACGCGATTGCGCAAGACCTGCATTTGCCCTTGCTGCAATTGATGCTGACACCGGATGAGCGCACTGCTCTGGGTACCCGGGTACGTATCATTGAGGAGTTAATGCGCGGGGAATTAAGTCAGCGTGAATTGAAAACCCAGTTAGGTGCAGGTATCGCGACCATTACCCGTGGCTCTAACAGCTTGAAAACGGCCCCGCCACAGCTCAAAAGCTGGCTTGAGACCCAATTATTGACAAACGATGTAAAGCCTTCCTGAGTTTAGTATCACGGTGCCGGGCGTTGATATATTTCGTTGTGAAATGGTACCAGCGCTAACAGCAGTGCCTGGTGATAAACACTGGTGCGGGTCAATTTACCGTCGGTAAAAATACCGATGGCACCACCCTGATGTTTTACATTCGATATGCCGGTTAAAACTGCCATTTCGTCGCCCAGCTCACGGCCTTGGCGAATCCCATGCAATATAATGTCGGGCAGCATTAAGCTGGCAGAACGGGATTCTCCCCGTAACTGTAAGTGTTCAATTACCATCCAGGCAAAGGTCATATTATCTTCAATACCGGCTTCAACCCCAACCCAAAAATCAGCCTCAGGGCGAATCTTACGTGCGTTACTCACACGCTGTCTGGCGCCACTGTGTGTCTCAAGACTGCCGATGGGTTGCAGGGGAACACCGCTATCGACATTGACACCTTCAATACGATACTGGCCGGGGCCATAAACATCATCGAAGGCGAGGGTGATAGCCTTAATCTTTGCAGGGTTGGTAGTTGCGGCAACAACATGGTACATAATGAGTCTAGTATCCTATTCCCTTGGGAGTTGAAGCAGCAGGGCTGTTAGCTGTCTATCTGCCACGCCAACGTCTTTGGGTTTATCTAAAGTAATGGTTTTTGTGCCTATTTTACGCAGTATAACGGAAAAACGACATGTTACAGGTATATCTCGTGCGTCACGGTGAAACCCTCTGGAATGCCTCACGCCGCATTCAGGGCCAATCAGACAGTCCTCTGACCGACATCGGTATCCGTCAGGCCAACTTGGTTGCGCAACGGGTTAGCAGCCAGGGTATCACCCATATTATTACCAGCGACCTTGGCCGCACACAGCAGACAGCTAAAATTATTGCTGATGCTTGCGGCCTAACCATGGTGACAGACTCACGCCTGCGTGAGCTGAATATGGGCGTGTTGGAGGCGCGCCCCATTGAAAGCTTATCGGTGGAAGAAGAGCAGTGGCGTAAGCAGATGGTTAATGGTACCGAGGGCGGGCGTATTCCTGAAGGTGAGTCGATGACTGAACTGGGTAGCCGTATGCATGCAGCGCTGGATAGCTGTCTGAAGTTACCTGCTGGCAGCAAGCCACTGTTAGTTAGCCATGGTATGGCGCTGGGATGTTTGTTGAGTACATTACTGGGTCTGCCCGCGCATGCCGAACGGCGTCTGCGTTTGCGCAACTGTTCGTTATCACGGGTTGATTATCAAGAAAGCCCTTGGCTGGCCTCTGGCTGGGTCATTGAAAGTGCTGGCGATACCGCTCACTTGGATATGCCAGCACTTGATGAGCTACAGCGTTAACGACGGATAGGAATGAGATATTCACATTTCAACGAGGTTGGAGGCCCGTCTTTCGGCCTCCCCTGCGGGAAGAAGCGCTCTATATCGTACCCTCGCCGGCGGGTTAGCCCTAATTGCGGCAGACTGGTGCCATAGAGTGTCAGAATGAAGTTTTGCAATCCCTCCAGCGGCCCCTCATAGCTGAACTGCACGTACTCGCCACCTTGCAAGATAACCGGTTGCCCTTCCGGCACATTGCCCGGAACATGTTGTGGCTCAATGGCGGTGGTATAGAAAATCTCCTGCTCATCATCTTTCTCCTGATTAGGGCGGGAGTGATGTAAACCATAGAGCACTGGCGGCAAGTGATCGGCATCACCGAGATATTGTTGCCAAAAATGCGAACGTAGTTCAGTACGATAAGTTGATATCTGTTCAAGCGTACAAGAGTAGCTTTGTGTCAGACCAATCAGGTGCTGTTCAGGCAAGGTGATGAATTCAGGTTGAGGTAGCGTATATTCCCCCAGCCGAATCGGTGGGCAAATCCCAGCCGAGTGCCAATCTTCTGCCCGTCGGTACAGCGCCGGTGTTTGCGCAAACTGTTTTTTAAATGCCCGGGTAAAGGTTTGCTGCGAATCAAAGCGATATTGTAGGGCAATGTCCAGAATAGGACGGCTGGTTAATCGTAACGCTACAGCGGCTTTAGATAACCTTCTGGCACGGATATAGGCACCGATAGCATTCCCGGTGACATCCTTGAACATTCGCTGCAAATGCCATTTAGAATAGCCGGCTTTGGCAGCAACATTGTCCAGTGCTAAAGGCTGGTCTAAATGACTTTCTAGCCAGCTAAGCAAATCACGAATGATACTGGCTTGATCCATAGATCTTCCTCGTAAAGCGGCCTAAATTTAGGGTGTTAGTCATATGAAAAGAATAGCTCTGGCGAATAGTAGCAACTTTTTATGTTCCCGACTGCTTAAGAATTTTGTGGCATAGTGTGTTAAAAAAGAACCTAAGATTTATAAAATGTCTTTTTAACGAATATTTTATTTTTGGTACAAATAGTTAACGCTGAGTAACGTTATTCAGCGGAATGGAGTAAGTGTATGAAAAAGAATTGGATATTCCTTGGTTGTCTGCTTTCATTTGGGGCCATAACTGCTCATGCAGAGGAAATTGGCTCCGTCGATACGGTCTTTAAACTGCTCGGGCCAGATCATAAAATCGTGGTTGAAGCCTTCGACGACCCCGATGTTAAAAATGTAACTTGTTATATCAGCCGCGCTAAAACCGGGGGCATCAAAGGTGGATTGGGGTTGGCAGAGGATACGTCTGATGCAGCAATTTCCTGTCAGCAAGTGGGGCCGATTGAGCTGAGTGATAAAATTAAGAATAAAAAATCCGAAGGTACAGTGGTTTTCCAGAAACGGACTTCTTTGGTGTTTAAAAAGTTACAGGTAGTGCGTTTCTATGATCAAAAGCGTAATGCCTTAATCTATCTGACCTATTCCGATCGCGTTGTCGACGGCTCGCCGAAAAATGCGATCAGCGCCGTTCCGATTATGCCGTGGTAAAAATTGGATAGATATAAAAAAGCCAGCATAGAATGCTGGCTTTTTACTGTGGATAGCAGGCAGAGGTTTACTCTTCCAGGTCACCACAGAAACGGTAACCTTCACCATGGATAGTGGCGATGATTTCTGGTGTGTCCGGCGTGGATTCAAAATGTTTACGAATGCGGCGGATAGTCACGTCAACAGTACGGTCATGAGGCTTCAGCTCACGGCCGGTCATTTTCTTCAACAATTCGCCACGGGATTGAATTTTGCCTGGGTTTTCACAGAAGTGCAGCATGGCGCGGAACTCACTACGTGGCAGCTTATAATGCTCGCCAGCAGGGCTTATCAGTGAGCGGCTATTGATATCCAGCTCCCAGCCATTAAATTTGTAACTCTCAACCAAGCGGCGCTCTTCACCCACGCTACCCAAATTCATGGTGCGTGACAGTAAGTTACGTGCCCGAATGGTTAATTCGCGCGGATTGAAAGGTTTGGTGATGTAATCATCAGCGCCAATTTCCAAGCCAAGGATCTTATCTACTTCGTTATCACGACCTGTCAGGAACATTAGGGCAACACTTGCTTGTTCACGAAGTTCTCGTGCTAGCAACAGGCCATTCTTGCCCGGCAGATTGATGTCCATGATAACTAAGTTGATATCATTCTCAGACAGAATGTGGTGCATTTCTGCGCCATCATTGGCCTCATGAACTACATAGCCTTCCGCCTCGAAAATGCTCTTCAGGGTGTTACGAGTAACTATCTCGTCTTCTACGATCAGAATGTGCGGGGTCTGCATGTTTGCTACCTAAAATTGCCAACAAAATAGAAATAGGAAGTACAGAAGTCTTTGTTATATTAGGATTTTTATTGACTTGTTACTCGTCATCCCGTTCATCACATGACTAAAGTACGTAAACGCGTTCTTGATGCACTTTCCATCAACGTCAACAACATCACTAGCTTGGTCGGGGTGTTACTCCCTACAGCCCCAAAGGTGACAAAAGCGGCGCATATCCTAACCCTATTAACAGCAATATAACAGTGTGAGCCGAATCTACCACCCAACAAAACTACGCTTTGTTGACATATATCAAATTCAATTGTAGCACGTTAACACTTTTGTGAAAAAGACTTACAAGAATACCAGCTTATGCGCGAGTTGGTTAAATTATGTGATCGATTCAGTGTTATTAATATTAAAAATTGAATGTCAAACGTAACAAAAAAATGATTTTTCTAATCTATTGATTTTTATTGTTTAAAATCAATATTCTTTCAGCATTACAGCCATGAAGGGATTTTTCTTGTCAGCGCCCTATTTCGCCTAAAAGCATAAGAAGAATTATCGTCAATGTTAGTTAAATGTAAAGTAATAGAGGAAACTTTTCATATTTGTTGTTTTTTAAGTCACTCATGCAAATCAATGATGATTAATTTGCCATTTTATGTCTTCAATTGGATTTTGCTATCGCGATCCTATCAATTGTCCGTTGGCGTGTTTTCTGTCATTTAGTCGAAAAAAAATCTTACAGTGGATAGTAGTGATTAAAATTAACATTACAGATTTAATATCTGGTATATCGCGGGATTTTTTATTTGTATCTGCTGATTACCCCCATTGAATTAGTTGATTACCCATTGTGGGTGGGGGCGTTTCTTTAGGGAATTGGATGAAAAAATTTGACTTGAGGGGGCGATTGCTTTAACCAATAGAGAGACAGCTTCATTTATGAGACAGACAGACGACATGCGATATATCAGCCTGAACACAACAATTATTACCACCACCGAAACCACTGGTTACGGGGCGGGCTGACGCGTACAGGAAACAACAGAAAAAAGCCCGCACCTAGACAGTGCGGGCTTTTTTTTTCAATCAAATCTTTGCAAAAAAAGTTTGCGATAAAAAAAGCGCGAAAGCGGGAGAGAATCAGAAATGCGAGTGTTGAAATTTGGCGGGACATCAGTAGCAAATGCAGAACGCTTTATGCGTGTTGCCGATATCATCGAAAGTAATGCACGTCAGGGACAAGTGGCTACCGTGTTATCCGCTCCCGCTAAAATTACCAATCATCTGGTTGCGATGATCGACAAAATGGTCGCAGGGCAAGATATCTCGCCGAATATCAGCGATGCGGAGCGGATTTTTTCCGAGCTGTTACGCGGGTTGGCCGACACTCAACCTGGATTTGACTATGAACGCTTGAAAGCGCTGGTGGCGCATGAGTTTGCGCAACTCAAACATGTCCTGCATGGTATCTCATTGCTCGGCCAGTGCCCGGATAGCATCAATGCGTCAATCATTTGCCGTGGCGAAAAACTCTCCATTGCAATCATGGAGGCGCTATTTCAGGCCAAAGGTTATCCGGTTACTGTGATTAATCCGGTCGAGAAGTTGCTGGCGCAAGGCCATTACCTCGAATCCACTGTTGATATCACGGAATCTACCCGCCGTATCGGGTCCAGCAGCATTCCGGCCAACCACATTATCTTGATGGCAGGTTTCACTGCCGGTAACGACAAAGGTGAGTTAGTGGTGCTGGGGCGTAATGGCTCCGACTATTCAGCCGCGGTGCTGGCTGCTTGTTTACGCGCTGATTGTTGTGAGATCTGGACGGATGTTGATGGGGTTTATACCTGTGACCCGCGTACTGTACCCGATGCCCGTTTACTGAAATCGATGTCATACCAAGAGGCGATGGAGCTGTCCTATTTTGGCGCTTCAGTTCTTCACCCCCGCACTATCGCCCCCATTGCCCAGTTCCAGATCCCTTGCCTGATTAAAAACACCTCTAATCCACAGGCACCTGGCACCCTAATTGGCGGGGAAAGCAGTGATGATGGCTTCCCAGTCAAAGGTATCACCAACCTGAATAACATGGCGATGATTAACGTCTCAGGTCCGGGGATGAAAGGCATGGTCGGTATGGCTGCCCGTGTCTTTGCGGTGATGTCACGCAGTGGCATTTCAGTGGTACTTATCACCCAGTCTTCTTCTGAATACAGCATTAGCTTCTGTGTGCCGCAGGGGGAGCTAGAGCGTGCCCGTAGAGCATTGGAAGATGAGTTCTATCTGGAATTGAAAGATGGCCTCTTGGAACCCCTGGATGTGATGGAGCATCTGGCGATTATCTCCGTGGTGGGTGATGGTATGCGCACATTGCGTGGCATTTCCGCTCGCTTCTTCTCGGCGTTGGCGCGTGCCAATATTAATATCATTGCGATTGCGCAAGGCTCGTCTGAGCGCTCTATTTCGGTGGTGGTGAGTAATGATGCGGTTACCACCGGTGTGCGTGTCTGCCATCAAATGCTGTTTAACACTGACCAAGTGATTGAAGTGTTTGTAATAGGTGTTGGCGGTGTCGGTGGGGCATTAATCGAACAAATCTATCGTCAGCAGCCGTGGTTGAAACAGCGCCATATCGATCTGCGGGTGTGTGGTATTGCTAATTCCAAAGCCATGCTGACCAATGTCCATGGCATTGCGTTGGATAACTGGCGTCAGGAACTGGCTGAGGTGAAGGAGCCATTTAACTTAAGCCGTCTGATTCGGTTGGTAAAAGAGTATCACTTGCTCAACCCGGTGATTGTCGATTGTACTTCCAGTCAGGCTGTTGCCGATCAATATGCTGATTTCCTGGCCGATGGTTTCCATGTTGTGACACCAAACAAGAAAGCCAACACCTCGTCGATGAATTACTACCGTCAGATGCGTGCGGCGGCGGCGAAATCTTGTCGCAAATTCCTGTATGACACTAACGTGGGTGCTGGTTTACCGGTAATCGAAAACTTACAGAATCTGCTCAATGCCGGTGACGAACTGATGCGTTTTTCTGGCATTCTGTCAGGGTCGCTGTCGTTTATCTTCGGCAAGCTGGATGAAGGGATGACATTGTCAGAGGCAACCTTGCAAGCCAGGGAGATGGGATACACTGAACCTGACCCACGCGATGACCTCTCTGGCATGGACGTGGCGCGTAAATTGTTGATCTTGGCCCGTGAAGCAGGTTACAAACTTGAGTTGACGGATATTGAAGTTGAATCCGTTCTGCCAGCCAGTTTTGATGCTTCTGGTGATGTAGATAGCTTCCTGGCGCGTTTGCCGTCACTGGATGCCGAGTTTACCCGTTTGGTGGCGAATGCGGCGGAGCAGGGCAAAGTGCTGCGTTATGTTGGGGTTATCGAAGAAGGGCGTTGTATCGTCAGAATGGATGCTGTTGACGGTAACGACCCGCTGTATAAAGTTAAAAATGGTGAGAATGCGTTGGCTTTCTATACCCACTATTATCAGCCTATTCCGTTGGTGCTGCGCGGATACGGTGCGGGTAATGACGTGACTGCTGCCGGGGTATTCGCCGATCTTTTACGCACATTATCCTGGAAGTTGGGAGTTTAAATATGGTTAAGATCTATGCTCCGGCATCGATTGGCAATGTCAGCGTTGGATTTGATGTGTTGGGTGCGGCGGTTTCGCCGCTAGATGGCACCTTACTCGGCGATTGTGTCAGCGTGACGGCGGCAGACCGTTTCAGTCTGCGCAATGAAGGCCGCTTTGTCAGCAAACTGCCTGATGACCCGAAAGAGAATATTGTTTATCAATGCTGGGAGCGTTTTTGTCAGGAAATGGGCAAACAGATCCCGGTGGCGATGGTGCTGGAAAAGAATATGCCGATTGGTTCTGGGCTAGGTTCCAGTGCTTGTTCGGTAGTTGCCGGGTTAATGGCGATGAACGAGTTCTGTGGCAAGCCACTGGATAAAGTCACGTTACTCGGCCTGATGGGGGAGCTGGAAGGGCGTGTTTCCGGCAGTGTGCATTATGATAATGTTGCACCTTGCTATCTGGGTGGGATGCAACTGATCCTCGAACAGGAAGGTTACATCAGCCAGAACGTTCCCGGGTTTGATGATTGGCTGTGGGTCATGGCGTATCCGGGTATTAAGGTCTCGACCGCTGAAGCGCGCGCCATTTTACCGGCGCAATATCGCCGTCAGGATTGTATCGCTCATGGCCGTAATTTGGCTGGATTCATTCACGCTTGTCACACTCAGCAACCTGATTTGGCCGCTAAGATGATGAAAGATGTTATCGCCGAACCTTACCGCACCCAACTGTTGCCGGGCTTTGCTGCCGCCCGCCAAGCCGCACATGATATTGGTGCATTGGCTTGTGGTATTTCCGGCTCTGGCCCGACGCTATTTGCTGTCTGCAATGATCATGAAACCGCACAACGCATGGCGGGCTGGCTACAAAATCATTACCTGCAAAACGACGAAGGTTTTGTTCATATTTGCCGTCTGGATACCGCAGGCGCACGACTACTGGGATAACGCATGAAACTGTATAACCTTAAAGATCACAACGAGCAGGTCAGCTTCGCGCAAGCGATCAAACAAGGCCTGGGTAAGCATCAGGGGTTGTTCTTCCCACTGGAATTGCCAGAATTTGAACTGACAGAAATTGATAAACTGCTGGATCTGGATTTTGTTACCCGCAGTAGCCGTATTCTGTCTGCTTTTATTGGCAGTGAGATTGCCCCTGAAACCTTAACCAAACGCGTTCAGGCCGCATTTGAATTCCCGGCACCCGTGGCTCAGGTTGAGAATGATATCGCCGCACTGGAGCTGTTCCACGGCCCGACACTCGCGTTTAAAGATTTCGGCGCGCGTTTTATGGCGCAAATGTTGGCTGAAGTGGCGGGTGATCAGCCGGTGACAATCTTAACGGCGACTTCCGGTGACACTGGGGCGGCGGTAGCACATGCATTCTATGGCCTGAAAAACGTGCGGGTGGTTATTCTCTACCCACGTGGCAAAATCAGCCCCTTGCAGGAAAAACTGTTCTGCACATTAGGTGGCAATATCCACACCGTGGCAATTGAAGGCGATTTTGATGCCTGCCAGGCCTTGGTGAAACAAGCCTTTGATGATGAAGAGCTGAAGCAGGAACTGAGCCTAAACTCCGCCAACTCGATCAACATCAGCCGCTTATTGGCACAAATCTGCTATTACTTTGAAGCGGTAGCCCAGTTGCCACAAGAAGCACGTAATCAACTGGTTATCTCGGTACCCAGTGGTAACTTTGGTGATTTGACCGCCGGGCTGTTAGCGAAATCATTAGGTTTGCCGGTTAAGCGCTTTATTGCTGCAACCAACGCCAACGACACAGTGCCGCGCTTCCTGGTTAACGGCCAGTGGCAGCCAAAACCCACCGTCGCGACGCTCTCGAATGCGATGGATGTCAGCCAACCGAATAACTGGCCACGTGTTGAAGAATTATATCGCCGTAAAATCTGGCAGTTGAAGGATTTAGGCCACGGTGCGGTGAGTGATGAAGTGACCAAAGAGACCATGCGTGAGCTGGCGGAGCTGGGTTATATCTCTGAACCTCATGCGGCGATTGCGTATCGTGTCTTGCGTGATCAGTTGCAGGACGGTGAGTTTGGGTTGTTCATCGGTACCGCTCATCCGGCGAAATTCAAAGAGAGCGTGGAAGAGATCCTCGGCCAGGAACTTCCGTTGCCGAAACCACTGGCTGTTCGGGCGCAACTGCCTTTGTTATCCCATGATTTACCAGCCGATTTTGCGCAATTGCGGGCTTTCTTGATGGCTTTGCCAAAGTAATTACCCGTCTTACTTGGTGTTGCAGCGTTGTTAGCCGCTCTCACTCACCCGAATCACTTACTTGACTGAGTAAGCTCATCGGGATGTGTTCGTTTGCTGCCTGGCTGCAACACCAATTACTTAGGGTAATGCTTTTTCTACTTGAAGTTGTTAAAACTGCTCAGCGCGCTTAAATACCAGTTCATTTTTTGCCGACAGCCCGGCATCAAACTCATAGCCTTCCAGATTGAAATCAACCAGTTGTTCTGGTTTGGTTAACTTATTCTGGATGATAAAGCGGCTCATCAGGCCACGGGCTTTCTTGGCATAGAAACTGATGATTTTGTATTTACTATTTTTCTCATCCAAAAATACCGGTTTAATCAGTGAGCCTGCCAGTTTGGCCGGTTTAACCGCTTTAAAATATTCATCAGAGGCCAGATTAATCAGCACATTATCACCTTGTTGCTCCAATGCCTGATTCAGTTTTTCAGTTATCTGGTCACCCCAGAACGAATAGAGATCTTTGCCGCGCGGATTAGCCAGCTTAATCCCCATTTCCAGGCGATAAGGTTGCATTAAATCCAGCGGGCGTAACAGGCCGTACAAGCCAGAGAGCATGCGCAAATGCTTTTGCGCAAAATCAAAATCGGCGGCGCTGAAATTCTGTGCTTGCATGCCGGTATAGACATCACCTTTAAAAGCCAAAATCGCCTGACGTGCATTGTCCGGGGTAAAATCAGGCTGCCAGTCGCTAAAGCGGGCAGCATTTAAACCGGCCAGCTTGTCGCTAATCCCCATCAGACTGCTGATTTGGGCTGGCGTCAGCTCACGACAAATCTCAATAAGCACTTGTGACTTATCCAACATTTCAGGCTGAGTAAACTTCTTGGTCGCTAATGGACTTTGATAATCAAGGGTTTTAGCCGGAGAGATAATAATAAGCATAACGATATCCTGTTAATACCCGTCATACTTCAAGCGGCATGTGCGTTGGCTACTTTCGTTCACCTCAGTCACTTACTTATGTAAGCTCCTGAGGATTCACTCACTTGCCGTCTTTCTGCCATTCGAATTATTTAGGGTATATTTAAATAAGACACTGTAGCAAAAAGCGCACGTCAGCAAAAAAAGATTGGGCGATTGCTAAGATAGGTATCCCCATCGGACATGACGTTGTAGGGTTGTCAGCGATGATAGAGCTTGGCTAAATCGTCTCAGCACGATAAGAATGGACGAAATTGCTATTAACCAACCGGATTCTGGCTGTTTTGCACGGCGAAAACGGTTGCTAAGCAAAAAGCCTGTCTTTGCGCTTTTTTTAATCAGTTTAACTGCCTTGCACCAAGGCTTACGCATGTTATTATCAAGACAAGGCAGTGCGTCCAGATAGCCACTATTGCGAAATGGCTAACATTTCGAAAGAGCAGAAAGCAGCTTGAGAAAACAGATTCTTGAGAACATGCGTTCTTTAGGAAATGAACAGTTTTGACATGCCAAAAGTTCATGCACAAACGACGAGAAACGACAACATGACCGATAAACTTACTTCCCTACGTCAAATTACCACTGTAGTAGCAGATACCGGGGATATCGCGGCAATGAAGCTTTACCAGCCGCAAGATGCAACCACTAACCCATCACTTATCCTGAATGCGGCTCAAATTCCTGAATATCGCAAACTGATCGATGAAGCCATTGCCTGGGCACGCGAGCAAAGCAGTGACCATGCTCAGCAGATTGTTGATGCCACTGACAAATTGGCTGTGAATATCGGTTTGGAAATTCTGAAACTGATCCCAGGGCGCATTTCTACCGAAGTTGATGCTCGTCTTTCCTATGACACCGTTGCCAGCGTGGCAAAAGCCAAGCGCCTGATTAAACTGTATAACGAAGCTGGCATCAGCAATGATCGTATTCTGATCAAACTGGCCTCGACCTGGCAGGGTATCCGTGCTGCGGAACAACTGGAAAAAGAAGGCATTAACTGTAACCTGACTCTGCTGTTCTCCTTCGCTCAGGCGCGTGCTTGTGCTGAAGCGGGTGTATTCCTGATTTCACCGTTTGTTGGCCGTATTCTTGACTGGTACAAAGCCAATGGCGACAAAAAAGAGTTCGCGCCACACGAAGATCCAGGTGTCGTTTCAGTAACCGAGATTTATCAGTATTACAAAAAACACGGTTATAGCACTGTGGTGATGGGCGCAAGCTTCCGTAATTTGGGTGAAATCATTGAACTGGCGGGTTGTGATCGCTTAACTATCGCACCTTCTCTGTTGAAAGAACTGGCAGAAAGCGAAGGCCCGATCGAGCGTAAACTCGCTTATACCGGTGAAGTTCAGGCGAAGCCTGCACCACTGACCGAAGCTGAGTTCTACTGGCAGCATAATCAGGACCCTATGGCTATCGATAAACTGGCTGACGGTATCCGTAAGTTTGCTATCGACCAAGGCAAACTTGAGAAAATGATCTCTGACCTGCTGTAATTCGAGCGGTATGTCTGATAAAAGGTGGCGTAAGCCGCCTTTTTTATTGCCTGTTAGCTGGCTAGGTTTGTGCTGCTCCCCCCACGTTAATTATGTTGGATATGCTATTATTCGCCCTGGATAACAGGCATTTCGTCGAGGTAGTCGCATGAATACATTACGTATAGGTTTAGTCTCCGTCTCTGATCGGGCGTCAAGTGGGGTATATCAAGATAAAGGCATTCCGGCACTGGAAGAGTGGCTGGCAAGTGCGTTAACCACCCCTTTTGAAATAGAAACTCGTCTTATCCCCGATGAGCAAACTCTGATTGAGCAGACATTGTGTGAGTTAGTCGATGAAATGGGCTGCCATTTGGTGCTGACCACTGGCGGTACCGGCCCGGCGAGACGTGATGTTACCCCTGATGCCACGCTGGCAATTGCGGATCGGCAAATGCCAGGTTTTGGCGAACAAATGCGTCAAATCAGCCTTCATTTCGTTCCCACCGCTATTTTATCCCGTCAGGTAGGGGTTATCCGCAAGCAGGCATTGATCATCAACTTGCCGGGGCAGCCTAAATCAATCAAAGAGACGCTTGAAGGCGTGAAAGACGCCGAGGCGAACGTGGTGGTTGCCGGTATTTTTGCCAGTGTGCCTTATTGCATTCAACTACTGGATGGGCCTTATATAGAGACCAATGCTGAAGTGGTAGCGGCTTTTCGCCCGAAGAATGCCATTATCGATATAAAAAGCTAAATTAAAACTTTTTACAACATAAGGCACCATTCTAACCGTGTGGGGAATTTTGTACGGTATAGTCCTATTAACTTTACAAAAAGCTGAAAATATTTTTCTTCCCCAACTCTGGTTTATTACGGTGTCATATGTCTCAAGAACACAATTCATCTCAAGTCGACTTATCGCAACCGCATGTTGCTCAAGAGCATAATCCTAACCGTCGATTGAATAAGCAAGATTATAAAACGCTCACTCTGGCTGCATTAGGGGGCGCTTTGGAATTTTATGATTTCATTATTTTCGTCTTCTTTGCTGCGGTTATCGGCGATCTTTTCTTCCCGGTAGATATGCCTGAGTGGCTGCGCCAGGTACAGACATTCGGTATTTTTGCGGCCGGTTATCTGGCTCGCCCATTAGGCGGCATCATCATGGCGCATTTTGGTGATCTTGTTGGCCGTAAAAAGATGTTTACTCTCAGTATTTTGTTAATGGCCTTACCCACGTTGGCGATCGGTATGTTGCCGACTTACGCTTCGATCGGTATTGCTGCGCCATTACTGTTGCTGTTAATGCGGGTGTTACAAGGGGCGGCAATTGGCGGCGAAGTCCCCGGAGCATGGGTTTTCGTGGCTGAACATGTACCGCGTCGGCGTATCGGGATCGCTTGTGGCACGTTAACTGCGGGTCTGACCGCGGGGATCTTGCTGGGGTCGCTGGTGGCTACCGCCATGAATACCACCTTAAGTCCTCAGGCTATTTTAGATGGCGGCTGGCGTGTACCATTCTTCCTGGGGGGAATTTTTGGTCTGTTCGCGATGTATCTGCGCCGTTGGTTGCAAGAAACACCTATCTTTAAAGAGATGCAGGCACGTAAAGCCTTGGCTGAAGAGTTACCGCTGAAATCTGTCGTGGTTAATCATAAGAAAGAAGTGTTTGTTTCCATGCTGCTGACCTGGTTGCTCTCTGCCGGGATCGTGGTGGTTATCCTGATGACCCCGACGTATTTACAAAAGCAGTTCGGCGTACTGCCCGCGCTGGCATTGCAGGCCAATAGTTTGGCGATTGTCGCATTGGTGTTTGGCTGTGTGATTGCCGGGCTGGTCATTGACCGTTTCGGTGCCAGTAAAACCTTTATTGTTGGCAGCCTGATGCTGGCGGCATCCACATGGTCGTTCTACCACACAAATTTGACTGATCCAACTCAACTCATTACGCATTATATGATGGCTGGATTTTGTGTCGGCATTGTCGGTGCGGTACCTTATGTGATGGTCCGTGCATTCCCGGCAGAGGTCCGTTTTACGGGGATATCCTTCTCTTACAATGTGGCCTATGCCATTTTTGGTGGTCTGACACCGATTGTGGTGACCCTATTAATGAAAATGACACCGATGGCCCCGGCCTATTACATGCTGTTGTTATCGCTGGTAGGATTGTTGCTGGGGATTTATCTGCGTAATGATATTAATAGCGATGTGAAAGTGCATCTGCCAAAGAAGGTTTTGGTTGAGTAAGAGAGCGGGTAAATAGATCTCATCTTCAAAAATAGCCCATACAATTTATGGGCTATTTTTTGACCCATATAATTTAAAATTCATTCTTAAAATTAAAACCAACCTTCTGTTTGACTCGAGCCGAGGGCTGAGTAATGACTTCAGAGAATAATATTCTGGCACCCTGTTGCTGTAAATATCGGCTTAGCTCTCTGACTGCTGCTGTGCCAGCGCCTCTTACGGTTCCTTCGCGATCGGGAAATAAGACATAGTCTGGCAGTGTTGCCGACGCAACCAGTTCAACTTCATCCCGGCTATTAAAACGGTCAGCAAGTACTATCGCGATAACTCTTCCCCGCAGTTTAACTATTACATATATTTCACCGGGGCGATGAAGAGTGAGTCTTCGATTGATAATACCCGTCACAACGTTTCCAGCAAGAAGCAGTTTATTGAGGGCATCATTAATTTCATCTGTAGCGGCATCTGCACTGGCACCTTGATCGGGGTAACCTCGCTGATACTGTTGCTCCCAGTGAGCAATGATTTCTTTCAGTTTTTTCCGCATCGCTTGGGCATTACTAATTTCTACACCTGAAAGCTTTTCTTCTTCCTCAGGGGTGGGTGTTGGGAGTATTTCTATTTCGAATTCTAATTCAGTTTGCTCAACAAATTCACCCTGTGAAATAATTTTTGGAGGAGTTGGTTTAAAGATGAAAGTCTCCAATAGCAACTCATAAATGCCTAATGGTAAGAGCTCCACCTGTGATGGTGACTCATCAGATAAGGAAAGAAGGTTATAAGAGGTATAACTAAGCTGAGCATAATCAAAAGCGGTTTTAATATCGGCAAGGGCATTATTAGTGGTTCTGTCGGTTATTTTTTCTGTTATAGCATGGATGAACCTATTTTCTACTGCTGCATTTTCGGCGGTGACGCCGGTACTTCCTGTTCTTATTATTGAATCTACTATTTGGCCAAAAAATGCTGTATTCCAGGTTTCTAAGCTATTACCAAACAACAAAGTAAAGTCAGTCATGATTTCTAATGTCCAGTCAATGCAATGGGGTCTTACTTGACGTGTTGGACGAGAGTTAAATAAAGAGTGGAGCGAAACCATGCAGGCTTTGGCTACCGCCGGGAGGCTTAGAGATTGTCTACGTTGACTGTAATCTATATAAGTCAATGTCATGTAGTTATCTACACCCTTAGGTATGCGTAACTCTGCTTCTTTGCTGGACTTTGGTTTTAGTGGGGGGCTGTTTCCAGCAATATGTAATGTTTTTCCTTTTGTATTATGGTTGAAAAAATCATTTGCACTGAATATGATGCCATTCAATTGTTGGCATTTACCTTGTATAATATAATTATAGATATTTAAAAAAGGAGTGAAAGCACATAATATTTTACTTGTTTGTGCTAAATCTCTTTTTTCCCAATCCTTATCTCCTGTATCAGCGGTAAGTATAGTTTTGACGATAACTAATGGTTTATCTTTATTGTAGTTAGTTATTACTATCTCTGGGGGTTCGCTAATGCCATTATCCCAATCAAAAAAAATAATGGGGGATGTATCCACTAAATGATTTTCCAATGTCCGAATGTATTGTACTTTCACCGTGTCTTTTTCTATTTGTATAATGAAAGACAGATTGTCGCTGCGTCTATAATGTTCAAAATAAAACTTATCATTCATTTTTTCATTGTAGAAATTAATTATACTTTTATTAATGTTAATGTTAGCACCGTTAAATAATGTGAGAACATAATTATCGTCTTCTCCTAAATTCATAGTGTTAAAAACCAATAAAATCTGCTTATTTTTCAATCGTTCGTCGTTCCAGTATTTACCAAATACATCAGCGAGTTTTATTTTATGGTTGGTTACAATGACACACTGTTGATCACAGCTCAGGCCTTTGCTTTCTGATACCTTGATACCAGTGATTGTATTACTCATTTCCAGTGCTTTTAAACTATTATCAGTAATGCTTTCTGTTAACTTAAAAAAAGGAGCATTGAAATTATCATTCTTGTAGATTGTTGCTATCATTCCTTGGGGTATGGTGATGGATTGAATACTATCATTATGAATAGGTAGTACTTCTCTGTCAGACTCAAGGATATTCTCTGTATCGTGATAAAAATCTATTTGTTGATTGGATGCTAAACAAGTAGTTTCACCCTGAAACCCATCTTCTGTATAAAAACAGATTGCCGGTGCTATTTGATATGATTTTATTCTGTTATAAAACCCTGATGATTTTAGTTGCTGTAGATTAATATCATTCTTTAATGTTATTTTTTTACCATAAAGATCAATATCATCATAAAGGGTTACAATCATGCCCGGTGGGACCGAAATTGATTCTATTTTACTATTAAATTTATGATTATAAGCAGACATTGATTCACTCTCTACTGAGCAAAATGATTCCCCACTAAAATCCGCTAGTTCATAAAAACAAACACTTCCCTCACTTGAATAGGCTGATTCTGATATTATTAATATAGTGTTTATCAATAGTTTTGTGACTATTCGCATAGGTTAGTCCTTAAGTCTATTAACTTGAATGTTTCATATTACTTACCTCACCTTGATGTTATATGATTTGTTTTTTATTTACTTTATCTATTTTAATTATTCTATTTAATTATTTTGTAATGCTAATTTTAATCAAGTAATCCATTTTTTTTAGACGTAATAAGTAAACATAAAAAAGCCCCTGAAACATGAATGCTCCAGGGGCTTTAAATCTAAACTTCCTAATTAAACTACATGTTGCGCTTGTAAAGTTGGGCTTGGTTCACCAATAGGCAATACGGTACGGCCATATTGTTCGTTCAATACTTCTGCCATTGCCAGGTAAATTGCACTTGCACCACAAATGATGCCTTCGAAACCGGCGAAAACCAGCAGTGAATGGTTACCGGTGAAGTTACCGACGGCCAGCAGCGCAAACAGCAGCGTCAGGCTACCGAACACAAACTGCAAAGCACGGTTAGCGGGCAAAGTTCCGAAGAACATAAACAGTGTGAAGATGCCCCATAAACCTAAATAAACGCCGAGGAATTGTGCATCAGTTGCGTCAGCCATACCCATCTTAGGTAACATCAGCAAACCGACCAGGCTCAGCCAAAATGCGCCATAGGAGGTAAATGCAGTGGCCGCGAAAGTATTACCCTTCTTATATTCCAGCATACCCGCCAGAATTTGTGCCAGACCGCCGTAAAAAATCCCCATACTCAAAATAACAGAGGTCAGGGGGAAGAAACCTGCATTGTGTAGGTTGAGCAAGACGGTTGTCATCCCAAAACCCATCAGGCCTAACGGGCCAGGATTTGCCAACTTGGTGGTGTTCATAAGTCCTCTGCAATTAACAGAATGCTAAAAAATGGATAGTTATCCGAATAAGTATCAAACGCCTGAATGACCAAAAAGTCGTCGATTCCTTTAGTGCGCGCCGCATCATAATGATCCACGCGGTTGGAAACAATGATCTCGAGGGTGATAAAAAGTAATTTTTTTTCATCTCCCCCCTTGATGCTGCGTTTCGTGGCCCCATCTTATTCCCAACCGCAGGGACTAATCGTGGATCAGCGGACACATGCATCAGTAAAATATTGGGCATGAAAACATTGATTAACAAAATACGGGCAGTTGAAAACAAACAATCCGCCCACATATAGATTAGTAACTTGACCGAATATGACTTTTTAGTGGAGGCGTTTTAGATGGGTAAAATTATTGGTATCGACTTGGGTACTACCAACTCTTGTGTAGCAATTATGGATGGCACTAAAGCTCGTGTGCTGGAAAACAGCGAAGGCGACCGTACTACGCCTTCTATCATCGCTTATACCCAAGATGGTGAGATTCTGGTTGGTCAACCGGCTAAACGTCAGGCTATTACTAACCCACAAAACACACTGTTTGCCATCAAACGTTTGATTGGCCGTCGTTTCCAGGATGAAGAAGCGCAGCGTGATAAAGATATCATGCCGTACAAAATCGTGGCAGCCGACAATGGTGATGCTTGGGTTGAAGTAAAAGGCCAGAAAGTTGCACCACCACAGATTTCTGCTGAAGTTCTGAAGAAAATGAAGAAAACAGCTGAAGATTTTCTGGGTGAACCAGTCACTGAAGCGGTTATCACTGTACCGGCTTACTTCAACGATGCTCAGCGTCAGGCAACGAAAGATGCTGGCCGTATCGCCGGTCTGGAAGTAAAACGTATCATCAACGAACCAACCGCAGCGGCACTGGCCTACGGTCTGGACAAAGAAGTCGGCAACCGTACTATCGCGGTTTATGACCTCGGTGGTGGTACTTTCGATATCTCTATCATCGAAATCGACGAAGTTGACGGTGAAAAAACCTTCGAAGTTCTGGCAACCAACGGTGATACTCACTTGGGTGGTGAAGACTTTGATAGCCGTCTGATCAACTATCTGGTTGACGAATTCAAGAAAGACCAGGGTATGGATCTGCGTACCGATCCACTGGCAATGCAGCGCCTGAAAGAAGCCGCTGAAAAAGCAAAAATCGAGCTGTCTTCAGCTCAACAGACCGACGTGAACCTGCCGTACATCACGGCTGATGGCAGCGGTCCAAAACACATGAACATCAAAGTGACCCGCGCTAAATTGGAGTCACTGGTAGAAGATTTGGTTAATCGTTCTATTGAACCACTGAAAGTGGCTTTACAAGATGCTGGCCTGTCTGTTTCCGATATCCAGGACGTTATCCTGGTTGGTGGTCAGACTCGTATGCCAATGGTTCAGAAGAAAGTTGCTGATTTCTTCGGTAAAGAACCACGCAAAGACGTTAACCCAGATGAAGCTGTAGCCATTGGTGCGGCAGTGCAGGGTGGTGTTCTGTCTGGTGAAGTGAAAGACGTTCTGTTATTGGACGTTACCCCACTGTCACTGGGTATTGAAACCATGGGTGGTGTGATGACCCCGCTTATCACTAAAAACACCACTATCCCAACTAAGCACAGCCAGGTGTTCTCTACTGCAGAAGACAACCAGTCTGCGGTAACCATCCATGTGCTTCAGGGTGAGCGTAAACGTGCTCAGGATAACAAGTCTCTGGGTCAGTTCAATTTGGACGGTATCCAGGCTGCTCCTCGCGGTATGGCGCAAATCGAAGTGACTTTCGATATCGACGCCGATGGTATTCTGCATGTGTCTGCTAAAGACAAGAATACCGGTCGTGAGCAGAAGATAACCATCAAGGCATCTTCTGGTTTGAACGAGGAAGAGATCCAGAAAATGGTACGTGATGCAGAAGCTAACGCAGAAGCAGACCGTAAGTTTGAGGAACTGGTTCAGACTCGCAACCAGGCTGACCATCTGATTCACGGCACCCGTAAACAGTTGGAAGAAGCCGGCGACAAACTGCCAGCAGAAGACAAAACTGCGATCGAAGATGCTTTGAAAGCGCTGGAAGCTGCTCTGAAAGGCGAAGACAAAGCTGAAATTGAAGCGAAAACTCAGGCTCTGGTGCAGGTTTCTGGCAAATTGCTGGAAATGGCTCAGCAGCAGCAAGCAGCCGCAAGCGGCGATGCTGGTGACACCAGTGCCAAGAAAGAAGACGACGTGGTAGACGCCGAATTCGAAGAAGTGAAAGACAAAAAATAATCGCCCTTAAGCGGGCACAGCAGTGGTAGGCCTTACTGTTGCTGGAAACCAGCACGGGCGTCGAGGAAACTCTACGCCCGTGCACGCATGTTAAGGGTAGGAAAAAAAGAGAATGGCGAAGAGAGATTATTACGAGGTTTTAGGCGTCAGTAAGGGCGCCGATGAACGTGAAATCAAAAAGGCCTATAAACGCCTGGCAGTAAAGTATCACCCGGACCGTAATCAGGACGAGAACGATACCGGTGAAAATTTTAAAGAAGTTAAAGAAGCTTACGAAATTCTGACTGATCCACAAAAACGTGCAGCATATGATCAATATGGTCATGCAGCCTTTGAACAAGGTGGCATGGGCGGCGGCGGTTTTGGTGGTGGCGGTGGTGCTGATTTTAGCGACATTTTTGGTGATGTTTTCGGTGATATCTTTGGTGGTGGCCGCCGTCAGCGTGCTTCCCGTGGTTCCGATCTACGCTACAACATGGATCTGACACTGGAAGAAGCCGTGCGCGGCGTGACTAAAGAAATTCGCATCCCAACGCTGAATGAGTGTGATGTTTGCCACGGTAGTGGCGCTAAGCCGGGAAGTTCGCCAGTCACTTGTTCGACTTGCCGTGGTGCAGGTCAGGTACATATGCGCCAAGGGTTCTTTACCGTACAGCAGGCATGTCCTACTTGTCAGGGTAATGGTCAAATCATTAAAGATCCTTGCAACAAGTGCCATGGGCATGGCCGTGTTGAAAAATCCAAAACACTGTCGGTTAAGATCCCCGCCGGTGTTGATACCGGTGACCGCATTCGCTTAAGTGGCGAAGGTGAAGCGGGTGAACATGGCGCGCCAGCAGGTGATTTATATGTTCAGGTGCAAGTTAAAGCGCACCCAATCTTCGAACGTGAAGGCAATAACCTGTATTGTGAAGTGCCAATTAACTTTGCTATGGCAGCCTTAGGCGGCGAGATTGAAGTCCCAACGCTGGATGGCCGGGTTAAGCTGAAAGTCCCAGCAGAGACCCAAACCGGCAAGCTGTTTCGCATGCGTGGCAAGGGTGTTAAATCTGTGCGTGGCGGAAGTCAGGGTGACCTGTTATGCCGTGTTGTGGTTGAGACACCAGTCCATCTGAGCGAAAAACAGAAACAGCTACTGCGTGAACTGGAAGAGAGTTTCGTCGGTGCTGCGGGTGAGAAAAATAGTCCCCGCTCTAAAAGCTTCTTAGATGGCGTTAAGAAATTCTTTGACGATTTGACTCGCTGATCAATGAGTTGTTAATCGGCTAAGAAAGTGCAAGAAAACGAAAAATCCTCGATTAACGTCGGGGATTTTTTTCATCATCGACTAAATATATATGTGAAGTAAATCATCAATGGCTCGGTTTTTTCGATCATTTGATGTCATAAAAACGACTTTTTTCGAGTTGAAGACTATCTTAAAATTGATGCATTGATTCGCCGGGCACAGGCTCACTGTCCGATGTAAGGAGTTATTCATTGTGACAAACATGATCCGTCAATTTTTACGCCAAGAGGCCGCGGGTGGGCTGATTCTAATTTTTGCTGCCACCGTCGCCTTATTTATGGCTAACAGCCCCCTATTTAGCATTTACCAATCATTTCTTGATGTACCGGTATCGGTAAAGATAGCCTCGCTGGATATCAGCAAGCCACTATTACTGTGGATTAATGACGGTTTAATGGCGATATTCTTCCTGATGATTGGGCTGGAAGTTAAGCGCGAACTGATGGAAGGTTCGTTAGCTGGCCGCGATAAAGCGGTTTTTCCGGCCATAGCAGCATTAGGTGGTATGCTGGCACCGGCTTTGATTTATCTATTATTTAACGCTGCTGATGAGGTTACCCGCCAGGGCTGGGCAATTCCTGCGGCTACTGATATCGCCTTTGCGTTAGGTGTGATGGCTCTGTTGGGGAATCGGGTTCCAACCAGTCTTAAAGTCTTTTTACTGGCGCTGGCCATTATTGATGACTTGGGTGTCATCATCATTATTGCGTTGTTTTATACCCACGAGGTTTCACTGCAAGCCTTAGGCATAGCTGCTGCGGCTATTGCGCTACTGGCTTACATGAATTGGCGTGGGGTAGGGAAAACCTCTGCCTATCTACTGGTGGGATTGGTATTGTGGGTCTGCATCCTCAAATCAGGTGTGCATGCGACCTTAGCCGGGGTCATTGTCGGCTTTATGATACCGTTGCACACTAAAGATAAGCGTTCACCGTCAGAATCGCTCGAACATGGTTTGCACCCATGGGTTGCTTATTTGATCTTGCCACTGTTTGCGTTTGCCAATGCGGGGGTTTCATTGCAAGGCGTTTCACTCGCTGGATTGACATCGCTATTGCCTCTGGGGATTGCGAGCGGTCTGTTTATTGGTAAGCCACTGGGGATTTTCCTCTTTAGTTGGCTCGCGGTTAAGTTAGGGGTGGCTAAACTACCTGACGCGATAAACTTTAAGCAGATTTTTGCGGTGTCGGTGCTATGCGGTATCGGTTTTACTATGTCGATATTTATTGCGTCGCTGGCATTTGATGGCGCCGATCTCGCTTTGCTTACCTATTCTAAGTTGGGCATATTATTAGGCTCCACCACCGCAGCCATTGTGGGTTATAGCTTGTTGCGTATGGCCTTGCCAGCAACAAGAAAAATAACTCGCTGATTACTATTTGAATGACCAGTGCCGCTCGTAAAGGTACTGGTGTTCTACCTGATGGATTCCTAGGCTTACCGTCAGAACAGGGAACGTTTAGTCGTGCATGAGGTTATATACACCCTAAATAATTCGAGTTGCAGGAAGTCGGCAAGTGAAAGGCAGATTGGTTGTAAACCATTTTGAACGCTGCCAATGCACATGCAACTTGAAGTAGGACGGGTATATCTGGCTCGCCGATATGTTAAGGGGATAACAACATGCGAATGTCACATATCAATTTCAATCATCTTTATTACTTTTGGCAGGTCTGTAAAGAAGGTTCAGTCGTCGGTGCAGCAGAAGCATTATTCCTGACGCCACAAACAATTACCGGGCAAATTAAAGCGTTGGAAGAGCGTCTGGGGGGGAAGTTATTTAAGCGACAAGGGCGAGGCTTGGTGCCATCAGAGTTGGGGCAGTTGGTCTTTCGTTATGCGGATAAAATGTTCATGCTTAGCCATGAAATGCTGGATATCGTTAATTATCGCAAAGAATCTAATCTACTTTTCGATGTTGGTGTTGCCGATGCATTATCCAAGCGCTTGGTGAGCCAGGTTCTGGAAACGGCTGTCGTTGAGAACGAAAAGATTCATCTGCGCTGTTTTGAATCGACCCACGAAATGCTGCTGGAGCAGTTGAGTCAGCACAAACTGGATATGATTCTGTCCGATTGTCCGGTTGACTCCAGCCAACAAGAAGGGTTGTTCTCTGTCAAACTGGGCGAATGCAGCGTGAGTTTTTATTGTCGTCAGCCGATCCCTGATTTACCTTTCCCTGCTTGTTTGCAGCAAAAGCGTTTGTTGATACCGGGCCGTCGTTCCATGCTTGGGCGCAAATTGCTGAACTGGATTAACAGTAAAGGGCTACAGGTAGAGATTTTGGGTGAGTTTGATGACGCGGCACTGATGAATGCTTTCGCTATTTATAACAATGCTATTTTTGTTGCACCGACAATGTACGCTGCTGATACCTACGCTAAAGATGACCAGATAGTCGAAATTGGCCGCTTAGACAGTGTGCAGGAAGAATATTATGTGATTTTTGCCGAGCGTATGATCCAACATCCGGCAGTGCAGCGGGTATGTAACAAAGATTTTTCCGCGCTCTTTAGTGGCTAAATAGCCACGTTACCTTGCAAACTACAGCTGTGTTGATTGCACTCGTTCATAAATATGTCAGCTTATCGGGATTAATGAGTGCCACCCTAGGGACTGACATAAATGCTGTCACCTCGGGTTTATACCAATTTGTCATTTGATGGCTGACTTTCTGCGTTTTGAACTCTATAGGCTATAAATGGGTCTTGCCGTGAATAGGCTAAATTATAAGCAATTCAAAAAATAGATATAAAAAAACCGGCCTAGGCCGGTCTTTTTACTAAGCAATCGACGTAATGCAATTACTGCATTGCGTTGATTTGCGCGACTAAGTTTGACTTATGGCGCGCTGCTTTGTTTTTGTGGATCAGACCTTTACAGGACTGACGATCCACGATTGGTTGCATTTCATTAAATGCTTTTTGCGCTGCGTCTTTATCGCCAGCTGCAATTGCCGCATACACCTTCTTAATGAAGGTACGCACCATTGAGCGACGGCTAGCGTTATGCTTGCGGCGTTTCTCAGACTGTACGGCGCGTTTCTTAGCTGATTTGATATTAGCCAAGGTCCAACTCCCAAATATATTCTATTGAGGACAATTCAAAGGCCGAGGAATATGCCCTTTTAGCCTTCGTTTGTCAATGGATTTGTGCAAATAAGCGCCGTTTGTACGGGCGGCACTTGCTACGTTGTGATGGAGCGGGATTTTACCAGCTTCGCACTGCGGAATACAGTCTTTCGAAAGAAAAATCCACAGTTCACTGCCTTGAAGGGATTCGACGGTGGTTCTTGTAAAAATCTCAGCCTGCTTCTGTATTCAAACTCCGTGCGCATTCTACAGGATAAAGTCAGTAAAAGGGATTTTACCTGCACAATATTGGCAAAATGGTATGACTTTCGGTTAAAGGTGCCAATCGCGGGTTAACCTTAACGGCTGTACAAGGTATAATCCGGCGATTTCCACTGTTTTGAGCCAGCTATGGAGCTAATTCGCGGTATACATAATATCCGGGCACGCCACCATGGTTGCGTGCTAACTATCGGTAACTTTGATGGTGTCCATCGTGGACATCAGGCCTTATTGGAGCAGCTAAAGTGTGAAGGTCAGCGCTTGGGCTTGCCCGTAATGGTTATGATATTTGAACCGCAACCACTGGAATTGTTTGCAGCGGACAAAGCACCAGCAAGGCTAACGCGCCTGCGGGATAAAGCCAGATATGTGGCTGAGGCCGGCGTTGATTATCTGTTGTGCGTAAAATTTGATCCGCGTTTTGCAGCTAATACTGCGCAAGCTTTTGTTGCTCAGTTGCTGGTAGAGAAGTTGGGTGTTAAGTTTTTAACTGTTGGTGATGACTTCCGCTTTGGCGCAGAGCGTCAGGGGGATTTTCAACTGTTACAGCAAGCTGGTGCTGAATTTAGTTTCGATGTTATCAGCACAGATAGCTTTTGTGATGGTGGGTTACGCATTAGCAGCACCGCAATTCGTCAGGCACTTTATAATGACGATTTGGTGTTGGCTGAGGCGTTGCTTGGCCACCCCTATAGCATTTCCGGCCGAGTGGTTCATGGTGATGAACTGGGGCGCACGATTGGCTTCCCCACGGCGAATTTGCCATTAAAACGTTTAGTCGCTCCGGTGAAAGGAGTGTATGCGGTTGATGTGTATGGCTTGGGTCCAGAGCCATTACCCGGAGTTGCCAACATTGGTACCCGGCCTACCGTTGCTGGTGTTCGCCAGCAACTAGAGGTTCATCTGCTGGATGTAACTATGGATCTTTATGGGTGCCATATTGACGTGGTGCTCCGCGCGAAACTGCGCAACGAACAGCGTTTTGCTTCGCTCGATGCCCTGAAGCAGCAAATCGCCCATGATGTGGTGACGGCCCGAACATTTTTCGGGCTAAAGACACCGGTTTAATATTTCTAGCCGAAACGGAACCGAGAATCTAATGAGTGACTACAAGAATACCCTGAACTTGCCTGAAACAGGGTTCCCGATGCGCGGCGATCTGGCTAAGCGTGAACCTGACATGCTGAAACGTTGGTATGAGCAGGATCTGTACGGGATTATTCGTACGGCCAAGAAAGGTAAAAAAACCTTTATTTTGCACGACGGCCCTCCTTATGCGAACGGCAACATTCACATTGGTCACTCTGTTAACAAAATTCTCAAAGACATTATTGTTAAATCGAAAGGAATGGCGGGTTACGACTCTCCTTATATTCCAGGGTGGGACTGCCATGGTTTGCCGATTGAGTTAAAAGTTGAACAGTTAATTGGTAAGCCGGGCGAGAAAGTCAGTGCCGCAGAGTTCCGTACTGCTTGCCGTAAATATGCGGCTGAGCAGGTTGAAGGTCAGAAGAAAGACTTCATCCGCCTGGGGGTATTGGGCGATTGGGACCATCCTTATCTGACGATGGATTTCAAAACTGAAGCCAATATCATTCGTGCATTAAGCAAAATCATTGATAACGGCCACTTGCACAAAGGCGCGAAGCCAGTGCATTGGTGTACTGATTGTGGTTCGTCACTGGCTGAAGCAGAAGTTGAATATTACGATAAAACCTCACCTTCCATTGATGTGCGCTTTAATGCCGTCGATGTAGCGGCTGTTGCCGCCAAATTTAATGTTTCGGCGATTAAAGGCCCGATTTCACTGGTTATCTGGACGACAACTCCGTGGACCTTGCCCGCTAACCGTGCGATTTCACTGAATGCTGAATACATTTACCAACTTGTCCAGGTTCATGGCGAATGCCTGATTCTGGCAGAAGATCTGGTGGAAAGTGTCATGAAGCGCGCAGGGATTGCTGAATGGACGGTATTGGGGAGCTGCAAAGGCTCTGATTTGGAACTGCTGCGTTTCAATCATCCGTTTATGGGCTTTGATGTTCCGGCAATTTTAGGTGATCACGTTACACTGGATGCCGGTACTGGTGCAGTTCACACAGCACCTGGTCACGGCCCGGATGACTTTGTTATCGGCCAGAAATACGGTTTAGAAGTTGCCAACCCGGTGGGGCCGAATGGCTGTTATTTGGCGGGGACGTATCCTACTCTGGACGGCATGTTCGTGTTTAAAGCCAACGATGTGATTGTTGAGCTGCTACGTGAAAAAGGCGCACTGCTGAAAGTTGAAAAACTGGTTCACAGCTACCCGTGCTGCTGGCGCCATAAAACACCTATTATCTTCCGTGCTACACCACAATGGTTTATCAGCATGGATCAGAAAGGCCTGCGTAAGCAGTCGCTGGAAGAGATTAAAGGCGTGCAATGGATCCCCGATTGGGGTCAGGCACGTATCGAAACCATGGTGGCAAACCGCCCTGATTGGTGTATCTCGCGTCAGCGTACCTGGGGCGTGCCGATGTCCCTGTTTGTGCACAAAGAGACTGAAGCACTACATCCACGCAGCACTGAGCTGATGGAAGAAGTCGCCAAACGCGTTGAGCAAGACGGTATTCAGGCATGGTGGGATCTGGATCCTGCGGAAATCCTGGGTGCTGATGCCGCCGATTACACCAAAGTGCCAGACACCTTGGACGTATGGTTTGACTCCGGTTCAACTCATTCGTCGGTGGTTGACGTGCGTCCTGAATTTGGTGGTCATAGCCCGGATATGTACCTGGAGGGTTCTGATCAACACCGTGGTTGGTTTATGTCTTCACTGATGATAGCAACCGCGATGAAAGGCAAAGCGCCTTATCGCCAAGTGCTGACCCACGGTTTTACCGTTGATGGGCAAGGGCGCAAAATGTCCAAATCCATCGGTAACACTATCAGCCCGCAAGATGTGATGAACAAACTGGGTGGTGACATTCTGCGTCTGTGGGTGGCATCAACCGATTACACCGGTGAGATCGCGGTTTCTGACGAAATCCTCAAACGCTCTGCTGACTCTTATCGCCGTATCCGTAACACTGCGCGCTTCTTGCTGGCGAATCTAAATGGGTTTGATCCTGCGCTGCATCAGGTGAAACCGGAAGATATGGTAGTCGTGGACCGCTGGGCAGTCGGCCGTGCCCAGGCAGCTCAAGCTGAGATCATGGCAGCGTACGAAAGTTACGATTTCCACTTGGTGGTGCAGCGCTTGATGCAGTTCTGCTCGGTTGAGATGGGGTCCTTCTATTTGGATATCATTAAAGACCGTCAGTACACCGCGAAAGGCGACAGCGTTGCCCGCCGCAGTTGCCAGACCGCGTTGTTCCATATCGCAGAAGCATTGGTGCGCTGGATGGCACCTATTATGTCCTTTACCGCAGATGAGATCTGGAACCAACTGCCAGGCAGTCGTCCACAGTATGTCTTCACTGAAGAGTGGTATGACGGTCTGTTCGGGTTGGCGGGTGATGAAAGTATGAACGATACTTTCTGGGCCGAGCTGTTAAAAGTCCGTGGTGAAGTCAACAAGGTGTTAGAGCAGGCCCGTAGTGATAAGCGTATCGGTGGTTCATTGGAGGCGGCAGTTACCTTGTTCGCCGAGCCTGAACTGGCTGCGCGATTGAACAGTTTGCAAGATGAATTGCGTTTTGTGCTGTTGACCTCAGCTGCGAAAGTTGCCCCTTATGCTGATGCGGGTGATGATGCGCTGCAAAGTGAGTTGATTGCCGGGCTGAAAATCACCTTTAATAAGGCTGATGGTGAGAAGTGCCCGCGTTGCTGGCATTACACTCAAGATGTCGGTTTGGTAGCGGAACATGCTGAATTGTGCGGCCGCTGTGTCACTAACGTTGCCGGAGACGGTGAAGAGCGTAAGTTCGCCTAATGAGTAAACCTATTTGTTCGACCGGATTGCGCTGGTTATGGCTGGCGGTATTGGTGGTTATTTTGGATCTCAGCAGCAAACAGTGGGTCATGACCCACTTTGCCTTGTATGAGTCAGTGCCGCTGATCCCGTTTTTTAACCTGACCTACGCACAGAATTTTGGCGCAGCCTTTAGCTTCCTTGCCGATAAAAGTGGCTGGCAGCGTTGGTTCTTTGCGGGCATAGCTATTGGTATTTCAGTGGTATTAATGGTGCTGATGTATCGCTCTACTGCCAAACAACGCCTGCTCAATTGTGCTTATGCTCTGATTATTGGTGGGGCATTAGGTAACTTATTTGATCGCATGGTGCATGGTGCGGTGATCGATTTTATCGATTTCCACGTCAATAACTGGCATTTCCCAACCTTTAACATCGCCGATACCGCTATCTGTATCGGTGCTGCGTTGGTTATCTTTGAGGGTTTTTTAAGCCCTGCTGAAAAAACGGCCATGAATAAAGGTGAATGAGATGTCCGAGCGTGTACCCGCTAATCAAGTACAAGACCATTTTGTACAAGACAAGAGCGCCGTATTGGTGCACTTCACTCTGAAACTGGAAGATGGTTCAACGGCGGAATCAACACATATTCACGGCAAACCTGCGCTGTTTCGTTTAGGTGATGACAGCCTTTCTGATGCACTTGAGCAGCAGTTAATTGGTTTGAAAGTAGGTGATAAGCATGCTTTCACTTTACAACCTGAAGATGCGTTTGGTTTGGAAAGCCCTGATCTGATTCAGTACTTCACCCAGCGTGACTTTGCTCAAACCGGCGTGCCAGATGCCGGTACTATTATGCTATTTACCTCCCGTGATGGCAGTGAAATGCCAGGTGTGGTGCGGGAAGTGGCGGAAGAGTCTATTACTGTTGATTTTAATCACCCGTTGGCAGGGCATTCCATTAGCTTTGAAATTGAAGTGTTGGAGATTGACCCGCAACAGGAGGCAATGCATGCAGATATTGCTGGCTAATCCACGCGGCTTTTGTGCCGGAGTTGATCGGGCTATCAGTATTGTTGAACGCGCGATCGAAATGTATGGTGCGCCAATCTATGTGCGCCATGAAGTGGTACACAACCGTTATGTGGTTGATAGCTTGCGTGAACGTGGTGCTATCTTTATCGAGGAGATTTCAGAAGTGCCAGATGGCTCTATTCTGATTTTCTCGGCCCATGGCGTGTCGCAGGCTGTGCGAGCAGAAGCTCGTGAGCGCAAGCTTACTATGCTGTTTGACGCAACCTGCCCATTGGTGACCAAAGTTCATATGGAAGTCGCACGTGCTAGTCGCAAGGGTAAAGAAGCCATCTTGATAGGCCACGCCGGTCACCCGGAAGTGGAGGGTACCATGGGGCAATACAGCAACCCGAAAGGGGGGATGTATCTGGTTGAATCACCTGATGATGTCTGGGCTTTGCAGGTTAAAGATGAGAACAATCTGTGCTTTATGACACAGACGACATTGTCGGTTGATGACACCTCTGCAATTATCGATGCCTTACACCAGCGTTTCCCGAAGATTGTCGGTCCACGCAAAGATGATATCTGCTATGCCACGACCAACCGGCAAGAAGCGGTGCGCAATCTGGCTAATGATGCCGATGTGGTCTTAGTGGTTGGCTCGAAAAACTCCTCTAACTCTAATCGGTTGGCTGAGTTGGCACAGCGGATGGGTAAGCCTGCTTATCTCATTGATTCAGCGGCCGATATACAAGAGTTATGGTTACAGGGGGCTGCGTGTATCGGTGTTACCGCTGGCGCATCTGCTCCCGATATTCTGGTACAGCAAGTTATTGCGCGCTTGCAAGCTCTCGGTGCTGGTGGGTCTATCGAACTTAGTGGCCGTGAAGAGAGTATCGTCTTCGAAGTACCTAAAGAATTACGTGTCGATGTAAAACAGATCGACTGATTGATACCGTGCTTCAACGTTAAAAAGCAGCCCTCAGTGGCTGCTTTTTTATGGGTGTATTTCACCATAACTGCATGAATATGCGAAATAACCGCATTATGCCAGATGAAGTGTTACCGTGTATTTAAGGAATTAAGTGGTTTCACTGATAAAAGCATGCGTATATCATTTTTTTCTAATACAGATTAAATAGGCTGGCAGAGTCCATAGCGGGCGGCTAATCTGAACCTTGGCCAGGGTAGATGACACAATATGAGAGGAAGTATGACTGATTCAACAATTCGTATCGCTGTTGTCGGCGCGGGTGGCCGTATGGGCCGACAACTTATCCAGGCAATTACTCACACTGAAGGTGTGGTGCTGGGGGCTGCTGTTGAACGTGTTGGATCCACATTAGTGGGGAGCGATGCCGGCGAACTGGCCGGAGTGGGGTTGTTAAACATCACAGTAAGTGATGATTTATCTGACGTAGTTGATCATTTTGATGTGTTGATCGATTTTACCCGGCCTGAGGGCACGCTGGAGCATTTAGCCATTTGTCATCAATATCGTAAGGCGATGATAATTGGCACTACTGGCTTTGATGATGCAGGTAAAGAAGCAATCAGGGCTGCGGCAACGGACATTGCTATTGTGTTCGCTGCCAATTTCAGTGTTGGGGTTAATGTGGTGCTAAAGCTGCTAGAGAAGGCAGCGAAAGTGATGGGTGACTATACCGATATCGAAATAATCGAGGCACATCATCGGCATAAAGTTGATGCACCTTCAGGTACCGCGCTGGCGATGGGGGAGGCAATTGCTGACTCACTAGGGCGTTCACTGAAAGATTGCGCGGTTTATAGCCGTGAAGGTCATACCGGCGAACGCAAACCCGGCACTATCGGTTTCGCAACCGTACGTGCTGGCGATATTGTTGGAGAGCATACGGCTATGTTTGCTGATATTGGCGAGCGCGTTGAAATCACACACAAAGCGACCAGTCGCATGACTTTCGCCAATGGCGCGGTTAAATCGGCTATTTGGGTGTCAATGCAGGATAATGGCTTATTTGATATGCGTGATGTATTGAATTTGAATGAACTTTAAAGATGTAAAGCACAGCCAGTGATGTGGTTGTTTTTATCATAATAGTTTGATAACAGGGCAATATTTTATTGTCCTTTTTTATTTGTATTTATAAATAACATGTTTAGCTTATATTGTTTGTGTAATCTGTTTTTTGTTGTGTTTTTACTGTTTTTTTCGTCTTTAAATCCCTTCTTTAGATATTGGTAGTGATTTTTACTGCCCCAGAGCGATATTTCTCAGTCACTACACCTCGCAACCGTTTACTATGTTAAGTTAGCATGTGTTTTTACCGCTATAATCCACTCATTTTAATGAGAACGGTAAAAAACAGAGAAAAAATGGCACTTTGGCTAGACAAGAGCGTCACTCATCATTAAAATGCGCCCAATTTGCCAAAAATTAGCTTTGAGGGCGGTTTTTGCATTGATTTAGATCGCTAGATATGAATTAATATGCAAATAATGTGACTGTTTATTCCTTGGAGGATGTTTTGATTAAGTCAGCGCTATTGGTTCTCGAAGACGGAACCCAATTTCACGGTCGGGCCATCGGGGCAGAGGGTACGGCAGTGGGGGAAGTGGTCTTCAATACGTCGATGACCGGTTATCAAGAAATCCTCACTGATCCTTCCTACTCCCGCCAGATCGTTACTCTTACTTATCCTCATATCGGCAATGTCGGCACTAATGCTTCCGACGAAGAATCCTCCGCAGTACACGCCCAAGGTCTTGTTATTCGCGACCTGCCTTTGATTGCCAGCAACTACCGTAATGAAGAAGGCTTAGCTGAGTATCTCAAGCGCCACAACATTGTTGCGATTGCTGATATCGATACGCGTAAGCTGACACGTTTGCTGCGTGAGAAAGGGGCACAAAACGGCTGCATTATTGTGGGTGATTTGTCTGATGCCACTTTAGCACTAGAAAAGGCGAAAGCATTCCCGGGCCTGAAGGGGATGGATCTGGCAAAAGAAGTGAGCACGAAAGAGCGTTATGACTGGTTGCAAGGTAGCTGGACTCTGGAAGGTGACTTACCTGCGGCAACGCCACCAGAAGATTTGCCATTCCATGTGGTGGCATACGACTACGGCGTGAAGCGCAATATTCTGCGCATGCTGGTGGATAGAGGCTGTCGTCTGACGGTAGTTCCGGCACAGACACCGGCAGAAGAGGTGCTGAAGCTGAACCCAGATGGCATTTTCTTATCCAACGGCCCAGGTGACCCAGAACCATGTGATTATGCTATCGCGGCCATTAAGCGTTTTCTGGAAACTGACATTCCGGTGTTCGGCATCTGTTTAGGCCACCAATTACTGGCGTTGGCCAGTGGTGCAAAAACGGTAAAAATGAAGTTTGGTCACCACGGTGGCAACCATCCGGTGAAAGATTTAGATGCCGATTGCGTGATGATCACCGCACAGAACCACGGTTTTGCGGTAGATGAAACCACATTGCCATCCAACCTGCGAACTACGCATATTTCTTTATTCGATGGTTCTCTGCAAGGGATTCACCGTACTGATAAAGCCGCATTTAGCTTCCAGGGGCACCCAGAGGCCAGCCCAGGCCCGCATGATGCAGCGCCATTGTTCAATCACTTTATCGAACTGATTGAAGCTTACCGCGCAACAACTGCAAGCCGTAACAGTAGCCATACCAATAAATAATCAGGAGCGTCAAACCATGCCAAAACGTACAGATATAAAAAGCATCCTGATTCTGGGCGCTGGCCCAATCGTTATCGGCCAGGCCTGTGAGTTTGACTACTCCGGTGCCCAGGCTTGTAAGGCACTGCGTGAAGAAGGTTACCGTGTCATTCTGGTGAACTCCAACCCGGCAACCATCATGACTGACCCGGAAATGGCCGATGCCACTTATATCGAGCCAATCCACTGGGAAGTGGTACGCAAAATTATTGAAAAAGAGCGTCCAGATGCCGTTTTGCCCACTATGGGTGGCCAAACCGCACTGAACTGTGCGCTGGAGCTGGAACGCAAGGGCGTTCTGGCTGAGTTCGGTGTCACCATGATTGGTGCCACTGCCGATGCTATCGATAAAGCAGAAGACCGCCGTCGCTTTGATATCGCGATGAAGAAAATTGGTTTGGACACTGCACGTTCAGGTATCGCGCACAATATGGAAGAAGCACTGGCCGTAGCGGCTGATGTGGGCTTCCCTTGTATTATCCGCCCTTCCTTTACTATGGGTGGCACCGGCGGCGGTATCGCGTATAACCGTGAAGAGTTTGAAGAGATTTGTGAACGTGGGCTGGATTTATCGCCAACCAAAGAGCTGTTGATCGATGAGTCACTGATTGGTTGGAAAGAGTATGAGATGGAAGTTGTGCGCGACAAAAACGACAACTGCATCATCGTCTGCTCCATCGAAAACTTCGATGCGATGGGTATCCACACTGGTGACTCGATAACCGTTGCTCCAGCTCAGACTCTGACTGATAAAGAATACCAAATCATGCGTAATGCCTCGATGGCAGTGCTGCGTGAAATCGGCGTAGAAACCGGTGGCTCCAACGTGCAGTTCTCGGTTAACCCGAAAAATGGCCGTTTGATTGTTATCGAAATGAACCCACGGGTATCCCGTTCTTCCGCTCTGGCCTCTAAAGCAACCGGCTTCCCGATTGCTAAAATTGCCGCCAAGTTGGCAGTAGGTTACACGCTGGATGAGTTGATGAATGATATCACTGGTGGCCGCACGCCGGCCTCCTTTGAGCCATCTATCGACTATGTTGTGACCAAAATTCCACGTTTTAACTTCGAAAAATTTGCCGGTGCGAATGACCGTCTGACCACACAGATGAAATCGGTCGGCGAAGTGATGGCGATTGGCCGCACCTTGCAGGAATCGCTGCAAAAAGCCTTGCGCGGTCTGGAAGTTGGCGCGACCGGTTTTGACCCGAAAGTGAGTTTGGATGACCCAGAAGCACTGACTAAAATTCGCCGTGAGTTGAAAGAAGCCGGTTCTGATCGTATCTGGTATATCGCCGATGCTTTCCGTGCAGGCATGTCGGTTGATGGTGTTTTCAATCTGACTAACGTTGACCGCTGGTTCCTGGTGCAGATTGAAGAATTGGTTCGTCTGGAAGAGAGCGTGGCAGAGTGTGGTATCAATGGCCTGAATGCTGATTTTATGCGCCAGTTGAAGCGCAAAGGCTTTGCCGATGCCCGTTTGGCAAAATTGGTCGGCGCGGCGGAAAGTGAAGTGCGTAAGCTGCGTTACAAGCAGGGTTTGCATCCGGTTTACAAGCGTGTAGATACCTGTGCGGCTGAATTCTCTACCGATACCGCTTACATGTACTCAACCTACGAGGAAGAGTGTGAATCCAACCCAACCAGTGATCGTCCGAAAGTGATGGTACTGGGCGGCGGCCCGAACCGTATCGGTCAGGGTATTGAATTCGACTACTGTTGTGTACATGCGTCACTGGCGCTGCGTGAAGACGGTTACGAGACCATCATGGTGAACTGTAACCCTGAAACGGTTTCGACCGACTACGATACCTCTGATCGCCTCTATTTCGAATCTGTCACCCTGGAAGATGTGCTGGAAATCGTGCGTATTGAGAAGCCGCAAGGCGTTATCGTGCAGTACGGTGGTCAGACTCCATTGAAATTAGCACGTGAACTGGAAGCCGCCGGTGTTCCTGTTATCGGTACCAGCCCGGATGCTATCGACCGTGCAGAAGATCGTGAGCGTTTCCAACAGGCGGTAAATCGTCTGGGCTTGAAACAACCCGCGAACGCGACGGTTGCTACTATCGAACAAGCCGTAGAGAAAGCCACGGGTCTGGGTTATCCACTAGTGGTCCGCCCATCGTATGTCTTGGGTGGTCGCGCGATGGAAATCGTTTATGACGAAGTTGACTTGCGCCGCTACTTCCAAAATGCAGTGAGTGTCTCCAACGATGCACCAGTGCTGTTGGATCGTTTCCTCGATGACGCTGTTGAAGTGGATGTTGATGCCATTTGCGACGGTGAGCGCGTGTTGATCGGTGGCATTATGGAGCACATTGAGCAAGCAGGGGTGCACTCCGGTGACTCAGCCTGTTCATTGCCCGCTTACACCCTGAGTAAAGAAATTCAGGATGTGATGCGCCAACAAGTTGAAAAACTGGCGTTTGAACTCTGCGTGCGCGGTTTAATGAATGTGCAGTTTGCCGTAAAGAATAACGAAGTTTATCTGATTGAAGTTAACCCTCGAGCAGCCCGTACCGTACCATTTGTGTCTAAAGCCACCGGTATGCCACTGGCAAAAATCGCCGCACGCGTGATGGTGGGGCAGTCATTGGCAGAGCAGGGTATTCTGGAAGAAATTATTCCGCCTTATTACTCGGTAAAAGAAGTGGTATTGCCGTTTAACAAGTTCCCAGGTGTGGATCCGATTTTAGGGCCAGAAATGCGTTCTACCGGTGAAGTGATGGGGGTGGGCCGGACCTTCGCTGAAGCTTTCTCTAAAGCGATGCTGGGCAGTCAATCGGGCATGAAAAAGAGTGGCCGCGCACTGTTATCGGTTCGTGAGGGAGATAAACACCGGGTGGTTGACTTGGCTGCCAAGTTGCTCAAACAGGGCTTTGAATTGGATGCAACCCACGGTACTGCGGTGGTTCTAGGCGAGGCAGGGATAAATCCTCGCTTAGTCAACAAGGTACATGAAGGTCGTCCACACATTCAGGACCGTATCAAGAATGGCGAATATACTTATATTGTGAATACAACGGCAGGGCGTCAGGCGATTGAAGATTCTAAACTGATTCGCCGTAGTGCTTTGCAATATAAAGTGCATTACGACACCACCTTGAATGGTGGCTTCGCAACCGCAATGGCTTTGAATGCGGACCCTACCGAGCAAGTGATTTCAGTACAAGAAATGCATGCCAAGATTAAGAATATGAAAGCTTAATTTGGGCGCTAAGAAAGGGGGCGATGGAAACATCGCCCTTTTTTATGCTTACTATTTATAAAATCGCGCTTTTTACCCGCATAAACAGTATTTTTTATGCGCAGAAGTATTATTCATAAACGATAGTATTGTTCATAAACAACATTGGTGAAGATCAATGTTCGTGCGGGTTGTGGATAGTAGCTTATAGCCAGGCGTTAACAATCGGCGCAGCTAGCTTAATGCAACTTTGATACCCAGGCCGATTAACAGGCCGCCCAGTAATTTATCGACAACTTTTTGCACTTTCGCCAAACCGCGACGTACCGGCGCACTTTGAATCAGAATTACCAATAGAGGCCACCAGATAACGGCCAGTAGCCAGATGATTGAGGCGTACCACAGTTTCTCACCCACGCCGGAGTCTATCTGTAATATTTGTGTGAAAACGGCGAGAAAGAAAAGAGTCGCTTTGGGATTCAATAAATTGCAAAGATATCCCTGCAAGAATGCGGCTTTCAGCGTGACGGGATATTGTGCAGTGTTATCGATACTAAGCTTACTATCTCCTCGTGATAGCAGTGCCTGGATACCAATCCAGATCAAATAACCGGCTCCGGCATATTTCAGCAGGTTGAATAGCCATGGTGTGGTAGTGATAACAACTGCCAGGCCAGCCACGCAATAAGACATATGTGTCGCAACACCCAAAATTACGCCAAGGGCTGTCATCATGGCTGCGGGGCGGCGATAGCGGGCAGCATTTTTGATTACCAGAAAGAAATCTGGCCCGGGGGAGAGCATGCCCAAGGTAGCAAGGGTGGCAACAAATATAGAGGTTTCAAGCATAAGGATTACCGAGTGATAGTGGTGCTATCTGGCGATCATAACGCCACTTGGCTCCCTCTGCATTATTCTTATTTGTTATCTGTGGTGGTTTGGTTATCAGTAGTGATGGGATTGCAACAGATGTCTTTTACTTTTTGACGGATAGCGATGCACGAATATGAGCCTGGAAAATGTAATAAACAGTGATGTTTCGCATCAACAGCAGCGAGAGATTACGCGATTGTGCATCAAATGCGCCCTAATGCTGTTGCAGCATGGGGCTGAAAGTATGCTAGTTGAGCAGCTATCTGCACGGCTTGGTATGGCTCTGGGGATGGACAGCGTTGAGAGTTCTATCTCGGCTAACGCAATCGTGTTGACCACTATCAGCGAAGGTAACTGCCTGACATCTACCCGTAAAAATACCGATCGTGGCATCAATATGCAGGTAGTCACTGAAGTACAGCATATTGTGATTATGGCGGAGCATCGCTTATTGGATGCAAAAGATGTGGAAAAACGCTTCGAGCATATCAAACCTCTGCGTTATCCGCGCTGGCTGGTCGTTGTGATGGTGGCGCTCTCTTGTGGCTGTTTCAGTAAATTAAACGGTGGTGGTTGGGATGCGTTTTCCATTAGCTTTTTAGCCAGTGGGTTGGCGATGTTTGTTCGCCAGAGTCTGACGATTAATCATATGAATCCGCTGATTAATTTCTGTATCACTGCTTTTGTTGCCACATCCGCATCCGGTTTGTTGATGCGTTTACCGTTTTTCCAGGAAGCATCCAGCGTGGCGATGGCGGCCAGCGTACTGCTACTCGTGCCTGGGTTCCCGCTGATTAATGCGGTAGCCGATATGTTTAAGGGCCACGTTAATACCGGTTTGGCCCGTTGGGCGATGGCAAGTTTATTAACGTTATCAACCTGCATTGGGGTGATATTCGCGATGGCGTTATGGGGATTGCGGGGGTGGTAATGAATTTACTCTGGGCATTATTACAAGACATGGTGTTGGCGGCTATCCCGGCACTGGGTTTTGCTATGGTATTTAATGTGCCGGTGCGGGCATTGCGTTACTGCGCATTGCTGGGAGCGGTCGGGCACGGTTCGCGTATGTTAATGATCCATTTTGGTATGAATATCGAGCTGGCTTCATTATTGGCTTCAATTATGATTGGCGTCATCGGGATTAACTGGTCACGTTGGTTGCTGGCACATCCAAAAGTTTTCACTGTCGCGGCTGTTATTCCTATGTTTCCGGGTATTTCCGCCTATACCGCAATGATATCGGTCGTTGAGATTTCTCACTTGGGTTATAGCGAAGCGTTAATGTCCACGATGGTGACCAATTTCTTGAAAGCGTCATTTATTGTTGGAGCGTTGTCGATTGGTTTATCTTTGCCAGGATTATGGTTATATCGCAAACGTCCTGGTGTATAAGACTTTTTTTCTGCTCTGTTCATGTATCAGGCTAAGAGCAATCTTATATGTGTGATTAGCCTGCTTATCGCTATCGACGCTTGATTAGGCTTTACGTATAGTGTGAGCAATTTTTCGGTACTGGCTCTTGTAGCCTACAGGGTTTAAAAATGATTATCAGCCTGATCGCTGCGTTGGCGGCGGATCGCGTTATTGGTATGGAAAACGCCATGCCATGGCACTTACCGGCTGATTTAGCGTGGTTCAAACGTAACACGTTAAATAAACCGGTAATTATGGGTCGTAAGACCTTCGAATCAATCGGTCGTCCTTTGCCGGGGCGGTTGAATATTGTTATCAGTAGCCAGCCGGGTACTGATGAGCGCGTGACCTGGGCTACGTCAATTGAAGAAGCTCTCTCTTTCGCTGGCGACGTAGAAGAAGTTATGGTGATGGGGGGGGGGCGGGTCTATAAGCAATTCTTAGCTCGCGCGAATCGTATGTATCTTACCCATATCGATGCGGAAGTAGGGGGGGACACTCATTTCCCTGACTATGAGCCGGATGAGTGGGAAAGCACATTCAGTGAGTTTCATGACGCAGATGAAGCGAACTCGCACAGCTATTGTTTTGAGATCCTTGAGCGCCGCTGATTATTGCTACCATCCCAAATAAGACCTGCCTGCCTCAAACAAGAACGGCACCAAAAATAAAGGCGCATATTATGCGCCTTTATTTTTTAACATATAATTATCAGTATGTTACAGATAACTAAAGGGGGCTTTTGCCGCTGCTATTTCATTAGTGTTACTTACTTCTGCTTCCACTTTGAATGCATGCTGTGTGAAATAGCGTTTATCTTCCCAGCGCAGCAGCGTTAAATCGCCGCCCCAGCAACAACCGGTATCCAAGCCATAAATACCTTCAGGAACACCTTTCCCTTCCAGCGATGCCCAGTGACCAAAAATAATTGAATAGTCAGGGGAGACCAATCTTGGCAACTCGAACCAAGGCTTGAGTGGAGCGGGGGCATTTTCTGGCGTATCTTTACAGATCATATCCAACTGCCCGTTCGGGAAACAAAAACGCATGCGGGTCAGTGCATTAGTACTAAAACGCAAGCGTGCTAGCCCGGATAGCTCTGGTGACCAGTTATTCGGCATATCACCGTACATGGCATCGAGGAAGAGTGGATAGCTATCACTACTTAATACCGCCTCCACTTCACGTGCACACATTTGGGCGGTTTCAATATCCCATTGAGGTGTTATCCCGGCATGAGCCATGATCAATTTTAATTCATCATCAACTTGTAAGACCGGTTGGCGACGCAGCCAATTAATCAACTCATCAGCATCCGGCGCCTCAAGCAGTGGAGTAATACGATCTTTGGGTTTATTACGGCTGATACCGGCATAAACGGCCAGTAAATGCAGGTCATGGTTACCCAGAACCATACGAACAGCAGGCCCTAATGAGCGGACATAACGTAAAACATCCAGTGATGCTGGGCCACGGGCAACTAAATCACCGGTTAACCACAAAGTATCCTGCTGCGGATCAAAGCTCACCTGTGCTAATAGCGCAAGCAGCTCATCGAGGCAGCCATGAACATCGCCAATAAGATAAGTAGACATAGTTGAAAGATCAGAGTTAATGGATCAGTGCTGGGATCGCTAAGCGGAACACCGGAATTGCAGTACGGAAGGGCTGACCAAGGTGATCAACCATCTCATAATGCCCTTCCATGGTACCCAGCGGGGTTTCCAGTACAGCACCGCTGGTGTATTGAAACTCATTACCTGGCTGGATCAATGGCTGTTCGCCGATGACCCCTTCACCCTGAACTTCAGTCTGCCGGCCATTACTATTAGTGATTAACCAATAACGGCCAATCAGTTGCACATTTGAACGACCCAAATTGCGTATCGTCACGGTATAGGCGAAGACGAAACGTTCTTCATCAGGTATCGACTGGGTTTCCACATAGATACTTTGCACCTGTACACAAACGCGGGGCTGTTCAATCATAATGTGCTCCTGCTTATTCTTGCGGTGTCGATTGAGCTGAAAGCCAGTTAGCCAGCTTACAGTATTGCGCTACCGAAATATTCTCTGCCCGTAATATCGGGTCAATACCTAATTCGATTAACTGCTCTGGGGTGAATAGATCACCTAAGCTGTTACGCACGGTTTTTCTGCGCTGATTAAATGCTTGCGTGGTAATGCGGCTAAGCATACGAACGTCACCAACCGGATTCGGCATGTTGACATGCGGAATCAAGCGCACCACGGCCGAATCAACTTTTGGCGCGGGGGTAAACGCCGTTGGCGGTACTTCTAGCACCGGGATAACATTGCAATAGTATTGCGCCATCACCGTCAGTCGGCCATACGCTTTACTATTAGGTCCTGCGACCAGACGATTAACCACTTCTTTTTGCAACATGAAATGCATGTCACGAATAGCATCAGTATAGCTGAAAAGATGGAACATCAGCGGGGTGGAAATGTTGTATGGCAAGTTACCAAACACACGTAATGGCTGCCCAGCAAGCTCTGCTAACTCAGAAAAATTAACTTTCATCGCATCTTGTTGATGGATGGTTAGCTTGTCTTTCAGTTGCGGATGGCTGGCTAAACGAGCCGCCAGATCGCGATCAAGCTCGATCACCGTCATATGATCCATACGCGCAGCAACAGGTTCAGTCAATGCCCCTAAACCGGGACCTATTTCAACTACGGCTTCGCCAGGAACGGGGTGAATTGCAGAAACAATACTGTCGATGACAAACTGATCGTTTAAAAAGTTTTGTCCAAAGCGTTTGCGGGCAAAATGCCCTTGGTGGACTCTATTATTCATTGCTGTTATTTATCATTTTAATGGCTAAGTTTAATGCCGTAATGAAACTGCCAACATCGGCAGAACCGGTTGCGGCGAGTTCTAAAGCGGTACCGTGATCCACAGAAGTGCGGATAAAAGGCAAACCGAGAGTGATATTTACTGCCCGGCCAAACCCTTGATACTTCAGCACTGGCAATCCTTGATCATGATACATCGCCAGAACCGCATCTGCATGTTGTAGATATTTAGGTTGAAATAGGGTGTCTGCTGGTAGAGGGCCGATAAGATTTATACCTTGCTGACGCAGTGCATCTAGTGCAGGAATAATGGTATCGATCTCTTCATGGCCCATATGGCCACCTTCACCTGCGTGAGGATTCAGTCCGCACACATAAATCTGTGGTTGGCTAATGCCAAATTTGGTTTTCAGGTCGCTATCAAGAATCGTGATCACTTCATGCAGGCTAGCTTGAGTGATCGCGCCAGGTACGGCCAGCAGAGGTAAGTGGGTTGTCGCCAATGCCACACGTAACTCTTCAGTTGCCAGCATCATCACTACCCGTGGGCAGAGGCTGCGATCTGCAAAAAACTCGGTGTGTCCGATAAAAGGGATGCCAGCATCATTGATAATACTTTTTTGTACCGGGCCGGTGACCAATGCAGAAAATTCCCCGCTTATCGCGCCATCACAAGCCTTGGCCAATGTTTCCACAACATAGTGGCTGTTTTGGACGTCGAGTTTGCCGGGGATCACTTCTGTGGCCGTTTTTACCGGTAAGATAGTCAGTGACCCCGCTTGTTGCGCTAACGCAGGCTTGCTGGCTTGATATTCACGCAACTGCAAAGGCAGATTAAGCTGACGGGCCCGAGCAAGTAGCAAGGCCGGATCGGCACACACCACTAACTCAACAGGCCAATCCTGTTGAGCCAGAGCGACGACTAAATCTGGCCCGACCCCGGCTGGCTCACCGGGGGTAATAACAATACGATTATTGTGGTTGTGCATTACTACCATCAAGAATTTTTACATAAGCAGCAGCACGCTGCTCTTGCATCCAAGTTTGAGCTTCTTCAGCAAATTTACGGCTAAAGAGCATACGGTATGCCTTGTCTTTCTGTGCTGCATCAGTCTTGTCTACCTGACGTGTATCGACAACCTGAATTAAGTGCCAGCCGAAAGAAGAGTGAACCGGTGCACTGATCTCACCTTTTTGCAGTTTCATCAGCGCATCACGGAACGCCGGGTCATAAATATCTGGTGATGCCCAACCTAAGTCACCGCCTTGCATTGCAGAACCAGGATCCTGAGAGATCTCTTTGGCAATAGTGGCGAAGCTGGATTTACCACTCTTAATATCTGCCGCCGCTGCCGCTAACTTGGCACGAGCCTGATCGTCGGTCATTACCGGTGAAGGCTTCAGCAAGATGTGGCGGGCGTGAACTTCAGTCACGGAAACGGTCTTATCCGCACCACGGATATCATTTACTTTCAGGATGTGGAAACCGACACCAGAACGGATTGGCCCGACAACATCACCTTTGTTCGCAGTTTGTAATCTTTCAGCAAACAAAGAAGGCAGTTCCTGTAATTTGCCCCAACCCATCTGGCCGCCTTTCAGCGCCTGAGAGTCCGCCGAGTTGGCGATAGCCAATTTACCAAAATCAGCGCCGCCTTTAATGTCGGAGACTAATTTATTAGCCAGCTCTTCAGCCTGATCAACTTGCTGCTGAGAGGGATTTTCTGGCAATGGGATAAGAATGTGGCTGAGGTTCAGTTCAGCATCACCGCTGGTCTGGTTCCCAACTTGTTTGGCCAGTGACTCAACTTCCTGTGGCAGGATAGTTATTCGGCGGCGTACTTCGTTGTTACGCACTTCAGAAGTCAGCATCTCTTTACGGATCTGCTCGCGGTAAGTGTCATAATTCAGGCCATCAGCAGCCAGACGACTACGCATCTGAGCGGGAGTCATGCGGTTTTGCGCAGCGATATCAGCAATGGCTTTATCCAATGCTTCATCACTGATAGTAATACCCATCTTCTTCGCCATCTGTAACTGGATATTATCCATGATCAGACGCTCAAGAATCTGATGACGTAACGTCGCATCATCAGGAACTTGTTGCCCAGACTGCTGTGCATTCAGTTTCACGGATTGTAACAGACCGTCAACGTCACTTTGCAAAACGACGCCGTTATCAACCACTGCGGCAACTTTATCAACTTCTTGTGGTGCTGCGAACGCGGTATTGGCACAGACAACCAATCCGAGAATAAGCGTTCTCCAGTTCTTCATACCTTTTCCATTTATGTAATCCGCTTTAGCGGGTTAAAATTCACTGTATTCAGTGTGTTACACAGTATCAGAATGCACTTTGATAAGGCAGAATGCCTGAGCGCAGCATTTGTGCAGTACCCAGGTTGTGGTCGCTGCTCAGACCACGTAATTCGATGTTAAAACCAATCTTGTTATCATACTTACTGGCTTCTGTTTGTGAATTCCAGCCAGTAATTTTACGTTCATAGCCCACGTTTATTGCCCAGCAGCACGTGTTGTATTGTAAGCCAACTAACTGGCTAGCGGGCTGATTGGCTTTGGTATCGTAGTAATAAGCACCGACTAGTGCCCAACGATCCGCAATCGGCCAACTGGCGGTAGCACCAATCTGAGAAATGCCTTGCTGATAACCAGGACTTTTTACATTTGGTACTGCTGCCTGAATATATTCCGGGCTGGCATAGCGGTAATTCAATTGCATCATACGCTCTGAGTCTTTTCTATACTCCATTACCGCGTTACCCAGGGTCAAACTCCCCAAGCGGGTATCATACTGCACGCCACCTTTTAGACCCACTTGATCACTGATACGCCAGAATGTATCACCAGCCCAAACAAGGCTACCAGTATCATCACTGTTATCAATTGTTTCGCTATTACCGGTACGCGAACGGCTGAAGTAATAGATTTGACCCACAGAAGCATTAAAACGTTCAACCAGCGCATCATCATATATGCGTGAAGTTAAACCGGTAGATACCTGATTCGCAGACGCTATACGGTCCAGGCCACTATAGGTACGGTCACGGAACAGTCCCGAGTAGTCTGACTGCATCAGCGTGGTGTCGTAAATATAGATATCATCCTGATTGCGGTATGGAACATAGAGATACTGCATTCGTGGTTCGAGTGTCTGGGTGAAGCCTTCACTCCAATCCATTGGCCGATCAAATACCACTTTGCCATCAATTTTAAATTGCGGCATCACCCGGTTAATCGAGTCTTTTAAATCCGGAGCTGTCGCACCATTATTTTGGTTTGCATAATTACTGGCAAAACCATTTGGGATATCCTGCTGATAATGGGTTGCCAGTAATTTGGCTTCGGTATTCAGGCTACCCCAACCGTTGGACAGTGGTAGGTTAATCGCCGGTTCAATATGGAAGCGGCTGGCTTCTGGGTTTTCTGGATTGACGCTGGTGAATTTGGCGGCTTGACCGTAAACATGCAGATCAAACGGGCCAATATCATTTTTATAGTAGTTCATATCTAACTGAGGTTGGGCACGGTAAGCATTATTATTACCGGCGTCAGTAAAGACTTGGAACTGTTTAGAGGCCAAGGTGGCATCCCAGTTTTGATCAGCATAACCAACGCTGAATATTTGGGTTGCATAGCCGTCAGTGGTCGATCCGTATTGCGACGTTAAATCAGTAAAGTAATCTGGGTCACTAACACGGGTATAGTTGACGTTGAAACGCCAGACTTTATCCATCACACCGGAATGGCCCCAGTAGTACAACCAGCGGGTGGCCTCTTTATCGGTACCATCGGTGCCGTGGTATAAGCGATCACTCGGTAGCCAGTCTAATGCCATGGTGCCGCTGCCCGGAGCCAGCAAGTAGCGGAACTCGTTCTGCCACTGTAACCCACGCCGTTCCATGTAGTGAGGCGTAATTGTAGCATCGAAGTTGGGCGCAATATTCCAGTAGTATGGCAGCATAAATTCGATGCCGTTATTACTGGTATATTTAGCATTAGGGATCAGGAAGCCTGAGCGGCGTTTATCACCAACCGGTAATTGCATATAAGGACTGTAGAACACCGGTACTTTGCCAATCTTAAAGCGGGCATTCCAGATTTCTGCTACTTCTTCTTCGCGGTCATGAATAACCTCAGAACCCACGACACTCCAGCTATTATCACCTGGTAGACAGGAGGTAAACGTCCCATTTTCTAATATGGTGTAACGGTTCTGACCTCGTAACTTCATTAAATCCGCATCACCACGCCCTTGACGGCCAACCATCTGATATTTGCCTTTATCCATATCAGTGTCTTTGGTATTCAAGTTTGACCAGCCTTTCGGGCCTTTCAGCTTGATTTGCGGATCGTCATAATTAACGTCGCCAGTGGCCGTGACAGTACGAACCGGGATAGCTTCACCGGGTTTTTGTACCTGCGTCAGTTCAACCTGATTCGCGGTCAGGGTGCTATTGCCCTGCTGGACAATGACATTGCCGGTGAACAAGGCATTATCGGGATAATTGGCTTCGGTTTTATCCGCATTAATACGGACCGGTAGCTGATTCGGATCACCGCTGACCAATGGCTGGTCATAGGTGGGTACACCAAGCATACATTGCTCAGCGAGGCCGGCCAGCGATTGCTGGCTATATAGTGCCGTCCATATCAATGTGGCCAGCAGTGTTGGGAATCTTTTTTTCATACGCGGTTTTGGTGTTCCGTCATCGGGGGGCATCATGCCGGCAAACGGTCTGAGACTATATTACTCATCACAGTTGCGCTAGCGTTAAATCCGGCCGTTTGCACGTCTCGTTGTTAGGCGCTGAGCTGAATGCCGAGTATGATAATGCAAATTTTGACTGACGGCATGATGAATTGAGGAGTATATGCGGTATTGGGGAAAACTGCTCGGTCTGGTATTGGGCTTAATGTCTGGTGCTGGTTTCTGGGGTGTGGTACTGGGGTTGCTTGTCGGCCATATGGTAGACAGGGTGCGAAGCACGAAGCGCCGCGGCTATTTTGCCGATCAACAAACACGACAATTAATTTTTTTCCGCGCCACTTTTCAGGTCATGGGGCATTTAACCAAGGCTAAAGGGCGGGTTACGGAAGTTGATATTCAACTCGCCAGCCAGTTGATGGATCGAATGCAATTGCACGGTGAAGCTCGAACAGCCGCACAGCAAGCGTTTCGCGAAGGGAAAGAAAGCGATTTCCCATTGCGTGAAAGATTGCAGGAATTACGTGGTGTCTGTTTTGGGCGTTTCGATTTAATTCGGATGTTTCTGGAAATTCAATTACAGGCCGCATTTGCTGATGGATCTTTGCATCCTAACGAGCGGCAAGTGTTGTATGTCATTGCTGAAGAGTTAGGGATTTCGCGCGGCCAGTTTGATCAGTTCTTGAGCATGATTGAAGGCGGCCGTCAATTTGGTGGTCACGGCGGTTGGCAGGGCCAGCAGGGTGGATATTCTCAGGGGGGCTATCAGCAAGCCTCGAATGGCCCGACCTTAGAGGATGCCTGCAAAGTGCTGGGTATTAGCAATACTGACGACAGTGTGACCATCAAGCGTGCTTACCGTAAGTTAATGGGGGAGCATCATCCAGATAAGTTGGTGGCAAAAGGTCTGCCACCTGAAATGATGGAGATGGCGAAGCAAAAAGCCCAAGAGATTCAAGCTGCGTATGATTTGATTAAGCGCGAGAAGGGATTTAAATAGGTTTTGTTTCAACAGTGCCCACCTCAGATCGGCGTTAATGCGCCGTTCTGAGGTAATTTCGGGCCAATATTATTACGACAAAAATTAAAATTCCGCCTCACATTTAAAATGCATCGCCGTTCCAAACTCAGGGTGAGTAATACACAGCTCCTGCGCATGTAACTGCAAGCGGGATGCCATCGCTTTGGCCTCTGGATGGGCGTAGAAGCCATCACCAAGGATTGGGTGACCCATCGCCAGCATATGGACCCGTAATTGGTGTGAGCGCCCTGTGATGGGCGATAACTTCACTCGCGTGCTGCCATCAGTATCGCGTGACAGCACCAGATACTCAGTTTGTGCAGATTTACCGGTTTCATAACAGACTTTCTGCTTTGGCCGGTTTGGCCAGTCACAGATTAACGGCAGATCTATCAGCCCTTCATCTTCGGCCAGATGCCCCCAGACGCGGGCAATATAAGACTTTTTCGGTTCACGTTCGCGAAATTGGCGCTTAAGCTCGCGCTCAGCCGCTTTGGTCAGTGCCACGATAATTACGCCACTGGTGGCCATATCTAGCCGATGAACGGACTCTGCCGCCGGAAATTCAGCCTGAATACGAGTCATCACACTGTCTTTATTCTCCGGTGCGCGACCGGGCACAGAAAGTAGCCCACTAGGTTTGTTGACCACCATGATGTGCTCATCCTGATACAGGATGTGCAGCCAAGGGTCGCGTGGGGGATTATAGGGTTCCATTAGTGCTCCATTTATACCCTGCATCGTTCAAGTCACAGGTGTGTTGGCTGCTCTCGTTAACCCGAATAATTTGACTGTATAAGCTCATCAGGATTAATGCGCCTCATCCTTGAGGCTAGCATAAATGCTATTCAAATCGGTTCCCAACCGATTTGTCGCTGCTTGGTCGCCTGCCTGCATCTTGAAATCTATGGGGTATATTGCAGAAACAGATGATTACTCAGGGTTACTGATGTGTGACCACCACCAGGCGAATAGCATCTAAACGCCAGCCCGCTTGATTGAGGTTTTCCAGTACCATTTTACGGTTATGCTCTAGTGCTTCTATTTCGTCATCACGAATATTCGGGTTAACCGCTTTCAGGGCTTCCAAACGCGCCAGTTCGGTACTCAGCTTATCATCTGCTTCGTGCTTGGCCGATTCAATCAACAGTTGTGCCTGCTCTTCAACCAGTGCTTCTGCTTGTTGCAACATGGCGTGGACTTCTTGTTGCACAGCGTTGACCAGCTTACTGGAGGTGTGACGGTTTACCGCATTCAACTGACGGTTAAAGGTTTCAAATTCAACTTGTGCCGCCAGATTGGTGCCGTTTCGGTCCATCAGCATCCGCACTGGGGTGGGCGGTAAGAAACGGGTTAATTGCAAGTGTTTCGGCGCTTGAGCTTCTACCACATAAACCAATTCAGCCAACAGTGTTCCTACCGGTAATGCTTTGTTTTTCAATAAAGAAACTGCACAGCTTCCGGTATCGCCGGACAAGATCAAATCCAAACCATTACGGATGATCGGGTGCTCCCAACTCACAAACTGGGCATCTTCCCGCGATAACGCCTGTTCACGATCGAATGTCACGGTACAGCCGTCTTGCGGCAGCCCAGGGAAGTCCGGTACCAGCATATGATCAGAGGGGGTCAGTACGATCAGGTTGTCACTGCGATCTTCTTGGTTAATCCCGACAATATCGAACAGGTTAAGTGCGAAACTAACCAAATTAACGTCATTATCTTGATCTGCAATGATCTGCGCCAGTTGTTGACCATGCTCGCCACCGTTGGAATGCATCTCCAGTAGCCGATCACGCCCTTGTTCCAGTTGTAGTTTCAGCTCTTCGTGCTGTAGACGGCAGGCGTGAATAAATTCATCCAACCCTTCTTGTTCACTTGGCGTTGCCAGATAGCCGATCAGTTCTTGATAGCCACTGTCATAAATGGTGCGCCCGGTCGGGCAGGTGTGCTCGAAAGCATCCAAACCTTCATGATACCAACGCACCAATATCGCCTGCGCAGTATGTTCCAGATAAGGCACCATAATCTGGATTTCGCGGTTTTGACCGATACGGTCCAGACGGCCAATACGTTGTTCCAGCAAGTCCGGGTTAAACGGCAGGTCGAACATCACCAACTGGCAGGCAAACTGGAAATTACGGCCTTCTGAACCTATCTCAGAACACAGTAATACCTGAGCCCCATCTTCTTCAGAGGCAAAATAGGCCGCAGCGCGGTCACGCTCTATCAGTGATAAACCCTCATGGAACACGGCAGCACGAATAGCTTCACGCTCACGTAGCACCTGTTCAAGTTGTAAGGCAGTGGCTGCCTGGGCACAGATAACCAACACTTTCTCATTACGGTTAGCAATCAGATAGTTAAGTAACCACTCTACCCGTGGGTCAAAGTTCCACCAGGTGGCATTTTCCCCTTCAAACTCCTGATAGATTTGTTCCGGGTAAAGCATATCTTTGGCGCGCGCTTCCAACGTTTTTTTGGCACCCATGATGCCTGATACTTTAATCGCCGTCTGATATTGGGTTGGCAATGGCAGTTTGATTTGATGCAGGACGCGGTGCGGGAAGCCTTTCACCCCATTACGGGTATTACGGAACAAGATCCGGCTGGTACCATGTCTGTCCATCAGCATTGTTACCAACTCTTGGCGAGCGGCTTCGCTATCTTCACTTTGGCTGTTGGCCGCTTTCAGCAAGGGCTCAATATCCTGCTCATCAATGAGTTCGCCCAACAGATTCAGTTTATCGTCAGTTAAGCGCTCACCACCCAGCAGTAGCGTCACAGCATCTGCAATCGGACGATACTTCTGCTGTTCATTGACGAACTCTTCGTAATCGTGGAAGCGATCGGGATCCAGCAAACGCAGACGAGCAAAATGGCTCTGCTGGCCCAATTGCTCTGGTGTTGCGGTCAACAGCAGCACACCTGGGATATTCTCAGCCAATTGTTCAATGACTTGATATTCACGACTTGGGGCTTCTTCGCTCCAGGCCAGATGGTGCGCCTCATCCACCACCAACAGATCCCAAGACGCATCTGCCAGTTGTTCCAGCCGTTGCTTATTGCGGCGCACAAAATCCAGTGAACAGATAACCATCTGCTCGGTTTCAAACGGATTGGTGCTGTCGAGCAGGGCTTCGGAGTAGCGGCTGTCATCAAACAGTGAGAAGCGCAAATTGAAGCGGCGCAACATTTCCACCAACCACTGATGTTGTAGGCTTTCTGGCACTACAATCAGGATACGTTCAGCACGGCCTGATAACAGCTGTTGGTGAATGATCATCCCGGCTTCGATGGTTTTACCTAAACCTACTTCATCGGCCAATAATACCCTTGGTGCATGGCGCTGACCCACTTCATAGGCGATATGTAATTGGTGTGGGATCAGGCTGGCACGGATACCGCGTAACCCACTCCATGGCAGACGGAACTGCTCACTTTGATATTTACGAGCACGAAAACGCAGGGCAAAGCGATCCATACGATCGATCTGACCGGCAAATAGCCGATCCTGCGGTTTGCTAAACGTCAGTTTGCTATCGAGCAACACTTCACGCATTGAGACGCCGGTTTCCTCAGTATCCAAACGGGTCCCAATATAAGTAATCAGCCCATTTTCATGAGTCACTTCTTCCACTTTTAGCTGCCAGCCTTCGTGGTTGGTGATGGTATCGCCCGGATTGAACATGACGCGGGTGATTGGCGAATCATTTCTAGCGTAAAGGCGGTTTTCACCGGTTGCGGGAAACAGTAAGGTAATCATGCGTACGTCGATGGCAACGACAGTACCCAATCCAAGTTCGCTTTCTGTGTCGCTGATCCAGCGTTGACCAAGTGTAAAAGGCATAAATTATCGGCTCGATTTTTTGTTGGACAGTTAAGGAAATGCTTTTTAAATTATCTGGTTATAAATAATTAGTGGCAGCCAAATATCATAAAACCACTGGCAATAGTCTACCCTCCGCGCAGGCGATGCGGCCTGAGAGTCTGTCTGAAAATGTGGCATCTACAGGCAGCACCCAATAAGAAGGAGTATTACGGCTAGCGGTTATGTAATGTGATTAATGCGAATTTTGGCAAGGGCGCTATGGTAATGGAAGCGGAGCGTTTCGTCACCTGTAAAATACCCGTCATACTTCAAGCTGCATGTGCGTTGGCGGCCGCAGTTTACCCCAGTCACTTACTGCTCTTGATCTTAAAATTAATAAGCTCTTGGGATTATGAGCCTCATCAGAGGCTCACCCTACGGGCCAGCGCAAGCGCTGTTAAAATGGTTTACCACCAATTTATCGCTCATTTGCCGTCTTCCTGCACTCGAATTATCTAGGGTATAAGTATCAGAATAGCCCCATCTGACCTGTTATTAAGGTGGTGAAGTCATCGTGCATAAAAGGAAGTATAGCGTCTGCTACCGGTTGCAACTGTCGTGTCAGGTAGTGATCGTAGTCGATAGGGGATTGCCGAATCTCAAGGGGTTCGGGGCCAGCGGTGGTCATGACATAGCTTATCCAGCCTCCATTTTGATATTGCAGCGGGCGACCGAGCTTGCGGTTAAACTCATCCGCCAAGCGTGCCGCTCTGGCGTGAGGTGGCACATTACGCTGATAGTCATCCAGCCGTCGGCGTAGACGTTTGCGGTAAACTAGCTGTTCATCTAATTCGCCATTCAGGGTTCGCGCTACGTAATCCCGCAGATAATCCTGATAGGGTTGCCGCTGAAAAATGCGCAGATACAATTCTCGCTGAAATTGCTGTGCCAGTGGTGTCCAGTCAGTGCGCACGGTTTCCAACCCTTTGTACACCATCTGATCACCCTCGGGCGTAGAAATCAGCCCGGCATAGCGTTTTTTACTGCCTTGCTCGGCACCCCGGATGGTAGGCATCAGAAAACGTCGATAGTGAGTTTCAAATTCCAGTTCCAGGGCGCAGGGTAGATTAAAGGTTTGTTGTATATGATCTTTCCACCATAGATTGACCTGGCGTACCAACTCTTTACCTATCTGTGATGCCTGCTCTTCACTGTGAGCATTTTTCAGCCAGACGAAGGTTGAATCGGTATCACCATAAATCACCTGATAACCCTGTGCTTCAATGAGCTCGCGGGTCTGGCGCATGATGTCATGGCCGCGCAAGGTGATAGACGATGCCAGTCTGGGATCGAAAAAGCGGCAGCCGCTGGAACCCAATACGCCATAAAAGGCGTTCATAATGATCTTCAGTGCTTGTGATAACGGTTTGTTTTTCTGACGTTTAGCCGCTTCCCGGCCCTGCCAGATTTGGTTAACGATGGCGGGCAAACAGTGTTTCTCGCGCGAGAACCAGGCACCGCGAAATCCCGGCACTGAGTGCTGTTCATCAGGCTGAGCCATACCTGCCACTAACCCGACCGGATCGATTAAAAAGGTGCGAATAATCGACGGATACAGGCTTTTATAGTCAAGCACCAATACCGAGTCATACAAGCCGGGTTGGGAGTCCATCACAAAACCACCGGGGCTGTGCTCTTCTGGCAACTCTCCTAAATTGGGGGCGACATAGCCGATGCGGTGCATCCGTGGCAGGTAAAGATGGGTGAACGCCGCCACGGAGCCACCGCTACGATCCGCGGCTAACCCCGTCACCGTGGCACGTTCCAACAGGAAGCTGAGCAGCTCGGTCTTGGCAAAAATCCGTGTCACCAGCTCGCAATCTTTCAGGTTATAGCGCGCCAGTGCCGGTTTGTCATGGGCGAAACGTTGATTGATTTCATCCATTCGTTGATAAGGGCTGTCGCTGGCTTTGCCTTCGCCCAGCAGGGTTTGCGAAACAGATTCCAGACTAAATGACGGGAAATTCCAGGTGGCGGATTTTAGCGCCTCAATCCCGTCGATAATCAATCGACCGGCTGCCGAGGCAAAAAAGTGCCCTTGTTTAAAGCCGTGTTCACGCCATTCCAGCAGGTTGCCACCACGGCCAAAGCGCAGTGGGATCTGATAGCGGTCAGCGTGTTTTTGCAGAACACGTAAGTCGAACTGCACCAGATTCCAGCCGATAATGGCATCGGGATCATGCACTGCCAGCCACTGGTTTAGTTTTTCCAACAACTGTGGGCGGCTGGCGACGTATTCCAGATTGAAATCCAGCGCCGCACTTTCAACCGTATCACCGTTAGGTGGCCCCAACATGTAAACCTGACGCTGGCCGCATCCTTCCAGCCCAATACAGTACAGCTCGCCATGTTCACTGGTTTCGATATCCAGCGACAGCAGTTTCAGTGTCGGACGATAATCCTCGGCCGGTTTCATTTGGGTATTAAGCAGCGGGCCATGGTTATTGTCATCACCGCTGAACCACACCGGCGCGGTAATAAATCGTTCCATCAGAAACCGTTCTGGTGGGCGAATATCACCTTCATAGACATTTACACCACTTTCGCGCAGCAGTTTCTCCAAACGAATTAATTGACGATGTTGGCTGCAATACAGGCCCAGCACCGGGCGCTGATGGAAATCGGTCAGTTCAAGTGGGCGCAACTGCCAGCGGCGTTCATCACGCAGCACGGTTTCAGCCCGTTGCCGTTGTTCGGCCGGGATAAATGCCACCGAGGGTTGCGGCGGCAGCCTGACTTGCTGCGGCCCTTCATCGGTAGCTAACCAGAATTCAACTTCGGTGCCTGCCTGCGTGTCGCGCCAATGGCGAGTGAGCAGGAAGCCCTGACGATGTTGTGCCACAATGCTAACCTTTATAGGTAATGTACAGGCTATTTTATTTGTCATTTTGAACTTGGGCAGTGCTCGATATCCTCACGTACTACGTGTACGCTCCGGTTTCTCCGCGCTGTCCGCATCCAAACTGACGGCAACAATTACGCCTGAGAGTTTATGCTATCTTAGTATGGTTATTTATACAGTATTTGTCTATTTTAATGATGATTTCCATTCGCTCCATGTATACCCAAAGTCATTGGAGTTGCAGGTAGGCAGCAAGTGGTCTAATCCCGATGAGTCTATTCATTTTAAGGTCAACGGCCAGTAAGTGATTTGGGTGAGTAAGCGCAGCTAACAACCCTGCGGCTTCAAGGACGAAGGGGAAATTTGTTGATTGACTCATTTCACGACACACCGGACAATCCTCCGCCCTGAACCTTGGGTGTTAACCAACGGACAACTCTATGGAAGCCTATTTATTACATTTATTGACGCAATCTCTGGCTTTCACGCTATTTATCGTCATGTTCGTTACTTTTCTCGAATCATTAGCACTGGTGGGGATGTTGCTTCCCGGCACGGTAATGATGACCAGTGTGGGGGCGTTGATTGGCAGTGGTGAAGTCGGTTTTTACTCGGCCTGGGCTGCTGCAACTGTCGGCTGCCTACTGGGGGATTGGATCTCGTATTTTATCGGTCGGCGCTTTAAAGAACCGTTGCACCGCTGGTCCTTCCTGAAAAAGCATAAGTCGATGCTGGATAAAACTGAGCATGCGCTGCATAACCACAGTATGGCAACAGTCCTACTGGGGCGCTTTATCGGCCCGGCACGGCCTATTGTCCCGATGGTTGCTGGCATGCTCAACCTGCCACCGGCAAAATTTGCCTTGCCCAACGTGATTGGCTGCCTGACCTGGCCACCGCTCTACTTTTTCCCAGGCATACTGGCAGGTGTTGCTATTGATATCCCACCGAGCGCCAATAGCTATATGTTTAAGTGGTTGCTATTTGTGGTGGTGATGCTGATTTGGTTGGCACTGTGGCTATCATGGCGCTGGTGGCGGTTTGGCAAACGTAGCCCCGACCGCCTGAGCCAATGGTTACCACTGGCTCGCCTGCGCTGGGTGACGGTGCTGGCTATGGTGGCAGCGATTGCCAGCTTTGCCTGGCTGCATATGCAGCCCATTATGCCGATTTATCGTCATCTGTTGTGGAAGGTTCTCGCTGGGTAATCCCCTTGGGTATACAAGTTATTATGGTCGGGTAGTAATGCCCAGCACACTGGCTTCGGGGGCACTGCCGTTAACCAGCGCCTGGGTTGGGCCGTCGTAGTAAATACGGCCATCGACAATGAGCAATGTCCGATCGGCGATGCGGGCGGCATCATCCAAATTGTGTGACACCATCAGTAATGTCAGTTGCCGATGGGTACAGACGTGATCGACCAATTGCAGCATCTCATTGCGCAACGCAGGGTCGAGCGCGGAAAATGGCTCATCCAGTAGCAGGATTGGCTGACTACGCACTAAACAGCGTGCCAATGCTGCCCGCTGACGTTGGCCGCCGGAAAGTTGTGCGGGTAACCTCTCAAGGCAATCTTCCAGTCCAACCTGCTGGGCAATCTGGCGTAACAGTAACTTTTGCTCATGGCTGAGTTTCAACCCCGGATGTAAACCCAACCCGATATTCTGTGCGACGGTCAAGTGTGAGAACAGATTGTTCTCCTGAAACAGCATCGATACTGGCCGCTCGGCGGGGGCTGTTGCCGTATTATCCTGATTATTCAGTAGCATACGGCCACTGGCGGGGGCGAGAAAACCAGCAATCAGGCTTAACAGGGTACTTTTGCCAGCACCACTTGGGCCAAGAATCGCCACCCGCTCACCGGGCTGAATATGCAAATCGAAACGCATCGGTAAGTGGTCATACAAATAGGTGATTTTCTCAAGCTTTAACATGGCGGCTCGGCAGTCGTTCAATAAGAGTAAACAGCAAGAAACAGAGTAACAACAGCAGTAGGGCGGTAACTGCGCCGTCGTTGCTGCGATAAGAACCTATCTGCTGGTAAAGGTAAAACGGCAGCGTGCGGAAGTGCTCATTGCCAAACAGTGCCACCACACCAAAATCACCAATCGATAGCACACAGGCAAAGGCAAGTGCTTGAGCCAGCGGGCGTTTTAGTGCCCTTAATTCAATCAGGCGCACACGGTGCCAGCCACGAATATCCAGTGATAAACACAGCGGCGTGTAGCGTTCAGCCAGATCCCGCATTGGGTTATCTAACACTTTTAGTGCGTAGGGCACAGCCATCAGTGCGTTGGTGAGGATAACCAGCCCGTAAGGGGATTGTGGCAAGCCAAAGGTATCGTTGAGCAATAAAAAGAAGCCGGTCGCCAGGACAATGCCCGGCATCGCCAGAATCACCATACCACTGACTTCCAGTGCCTGCCCACAGGCCATCCGTTGGCGCAGTTTCAGTTCACGGCTGCTCCACAACAACATCATCGTGAGTGTCACGCACAGCAACCCCGCCCCGATAGCGATAGTCAATGAGGTAAAGAAGGCTTGCCATAGCGCAGTTTGTTGTAGCACCGTCACCATAGTTTGATTACTGCCATCAATCACTACCGCTAGCAATGGCGGCACCATCAATAGCAAAGCAGTACCAATTAACAGGGTGTCGCTGATGCGAGACCAATAGCTATCCTGCTGACTGCGCCAGATTTGACCGTGAGTATTACCTACTGCCAATACTGTGTTTAACCGCAGGCTTAGCACCACTAAACCCAGACAGCAACCCAGTTGGATTAGCGCCAATAAGGCCGCACGCCCCAGATCGTAGTCATAACTGAGTGCCTGATAGATGGCCAGCTCGATAGTGGTGGCTTGCGGCCCGCCACCCAGTGACAGCACGGTGGCAAAACTGGCAAAACAGAGCATAAAAATCAGCGCCGCGGTTGGCAGGATTTGGCGGCGCAGATAGGGCCATTCAACCCAGCGCAAGTGCTGCCAGCCATTCATCCCCAGTTGTGCGGCTAACTGGCGTTGTTCAACCGCGATGCTGTCCAGTGACTGCAATAGCAAGCGAGTCGCCAGTGGCATATTGAAGAAGATATGTGCCAGCAAAATGCCCTGTAAACCATAAGGTGAGAAGCGGTAATCAACCCCCAGCCAGCTAAACAGGGCTGCCAGCCAACCCTGACGGCCATAAACCGTCAGAATACCAAACAGCGCCACTAACACCGGTAGCACCAGTGTCATGGCGCATAAACGCAACATCAGTTGTCGGCCGGGAAAGCGGCGGCGATACAGGGCTCGTGCTAAGAAAATGGCAGGGATGACTGACAGCAGGGCGGATAAGAATGCCTGCCAAAAGGTAAAGCGGATCACATGCCACAGATAGCGGTCATGCCAGATACTGTGCCAGTCTGCCGCAGGCGCGTGACGCCAGATAGCGGTGAACGCCAGTAAGGCGACACCGACTATCAGTAAGGCCGCCAGTAGCCCTGGCCACAACCATGCAGGGATCAGTGGCTGACGGCGGATTGCCATGCCTGAATCCATTTGCCGCGATTATCTGCCACATCTTTAGCATCAAATTGCAACGCTTTTTGCGGCACGGTAAGGGTTTCAAACCCAGCCGGCAAATCCATTTTAATCACCGGATACATCCAATTACCGGTAGGAATATGGTCCTGGAATGCTGGCGTCACAATAAATTGCATAAAGCGCTGTGCCAGTTGCGGCTGTTTGCTCGAGGCAACTAAGCCTGCGACCTCGACTTGCAGATAGTGGCCTTCGCTGAAATTAGCCGCTGCATAGTTGCTTTTCTTCTCTTCAATCAGATGATAAGCCGGAGAAGTGGTATAGCTCAGCACCAAATCCCCTTCACCTTTCAGGAACAAGCCATAAGCTTCGCTCCAACCCTTGGTAACGGTGACGGTTTTTTTCGCCAGTTGCTGCCATGCCTGTGGCGCTTTATCACCATACACTTTCTGCATCCACAGCATCAGACCAAGGCCCGGGGTACTGGTGCGCGGGTCTTGATAAATCACTTTCCACGGCTCTTTGCTATCAACTAATTCTTGCAAGCTCTTCGGCGGATTTTTCAGTTTGTCTTTGTTATACACAAAGGCGAAATAGCCATAATCGTACGGGACGAAAGTCTTATTCTGCCACTTCTCCGGGAGAGTAAGGTTCGCGGTATCCACCTGACTTGGTGCGAATAATCCAGTTTGTTCTGCCGCCTGCACCAGATTATTATCCAATCCTAAAATCACGTCAGCCTGACTGTTTTTACCTTCCATCCGCAGGCGATTCAGTAATGAAACACCGTCTTCCAGCGCCACAAATTTAAGCTGGCAATCACACTCGGCTTCAAAGGCTTTTTTAATCGCAGGCCCTGGACCCCAGTCGGCGGCAAAGGAGTCATAGGTGTAAACCGTCAGTGTCGGTTTATCGGCGGCCACCGCAGCGGCAGATAGCAAAAACAAGCAGGGAATAATGCGTTTAAACACTTTGCACTCCTTAACAATAAAGGTGGCAAAGGTATCTGAGGCGGTAAATAACAGCGATATCATGATAATGCAGCGTTATTTTTCTCAAATCCCTCCGCCGGTGTTAGCCGGATCAGGTTCGACGGGTTTGCTCTCAGCGAAAAACTTGCTGCGGTTAGGTTGATCCGGTGTTGGGCAGTACTCGAAATCCTCACGTACTACTTGTACGCTCCGGTTTCTGCGTGCTGTCCGCCTCCGACTGAACCTACCTCGCGACGTTTTTGTTTCATTGTTAATGGAACGAACCAGCATGAATTCTGGACACGACCACAACAGTTTTTCCGCACCCCGTTGAGACAACGCCATTGTAGAGACTAATCTGGGCGGATGAAAGCAGGTTAGCCCTCTGGTGGTGTAAACCAGGCCGATTTGAAATCAAACCAGCCGAGCGTGTTCATGCGCACCCCGCGCATACTGTGCTGCCCATATAATTCTAACCAATGATGGAACAGTGGGTGGAATTGATTCTGGCTAACCAACCGTTGGCTCCAATCCGCCATCGGCAGGGTATTATTTCGCCATAATTCAACATCCTGATGCAGTTTTTCATCCAAACAATGTTGTAGTAGCGGCAGTTCGTACAGGGTGGCAAACAGGGAGAACTCCAGTGGCAGATAGAAATTCGCGCTGCCAAGCCAGATATCACTCTGTGCATCGCCCTGATACCAACTGACATAATCCAACACTTGTATCACCAGTGTGACGCCGTGTGCCGCCAACAATGTGGTTAATGTTTGGCTGATGGCGTCAAACTCGGAATGCTCGCTGTAAAATGTCAGCGTCAATTCGGTCAGCCCTACGGGCTTTGGCTCAAGGGTGGTTAGTCGGTTGTGATGCCAGCGGGGCAGCATGCCGTAGGCCGGTGACCAGTAGCGTTGATAGAAAGGATCTGCATGGCTGAGCAGGGCGACCGGTGTTATCAACTCACACAACCAGCGGCGGATCTCTGGGTTACTGGTCTGAGGCGATCGCTGATCAAACAGTAAAAAATAGCAGCCTTCCTCCAGCCGACTTTCCAGCTCGTTTTTACTGGTATCGTCAGCCTGCAATTGCACACCGGAATAAACCAACTCCTCAGACAACTCAGGTAGCACCCAGATATTGACCTCATCAATCAGTGCGCGGAAACCAAAATAGTTATCAAAAGCCTGTATCTTCAACTGATTATGGTGATTTCTAATCACCGAGTAGGGGCCGGTACCAATAGGATGGCGGCGGAAGTCGGGTTGATTCTCCCACTCTTGCGGCAAAATCATGGCGTGAACACTACCCAACAACCATGGCAACCAGTGATCCGGGCAACTTAGATGGATATCAATCACATAGGGCGTTGGTGAGCGCACGGCGGTGATATGAGAGAACAAGGGCTGTGGAATCAGCCGGGTCAGGCTGCTGATGACATCATCCATTTCCAGTTCACGGCCATGGTGAAAATGGATGGCAGGGCGCAAATAAAAACGCCAATGCAACGGGCTGATAGCTTGCCAGTGATGGGATAAATCCGGTTCTAGTTCCCCATTTTCCTCATTTATGCGTGTCAGGCCATTAAAAATCTGCCGCACCATATGCGTTTCGGAGCGGCGCAGCGCGGTACCGGGCAGCAGGTTTTGTAGCGGGCGATAATAGAGCACCCGTAGGATGTGTTTCCCTTGGCGGAAACTGCGCCCCAACTGGGATAGCAGCATTTGGCGCACTGCTTTTTTATCCCCTACCAACTGCACTAACTGATCGATATGGTCCTGCTCCAGCAGTTCTTCGGCCCGCTGTTGTTGCAGTGCCAACCCGGAGTAGAGGAAGGCCAGTTGTGAGCGTTTACCGCGACCCGCTTCAGCCTGCCAGCTTAGCCAACCCTCTTGCTGCATGCTGCCCAGCAAGGATCGTACATGGCGGCGTGAACAACTGAGCACGTCTGCCAGCTCCTGCAAGGTGGTTTCCGTCGGCTGGCCATTAAAACGTTGCCAGAGGCGAATAAACTGCTGTTGTAGACGTGAGGCAGACATAAAAGAGGAACTCCACGGCAAATTTCATCAATTTTTCTTTCCCTATATTACGCAGATACTGATTGCCAATGAAAGCGGGTTATCGTGGCAATGCCGCCAACGGGAGGAATAAATGATTTTTAATTTACAGCGTTATTCCACCCATGACGGCCCCGGTATTCGCAGTGTGGTATTCCTGAAAGGCTGTTCGCTGAGTTGCCGTTGGTGCCAAAACCCGGAAAGCCGATCACGTAAAGCGGAGGTGTTATTTGACTCGCGCCTGTGCTTATCAGGTTGTGAGTTGTGCCGACAGACCTGCCCGCAGGCAATAGAGCGCATTGACGATTGCATTGTTATCACGCGCCAACGGCTGGAAGAGGATGACCTTCAGGCACTCACCGTGCGTTGTCCGAGTGGTGCACTGACGGTGTGTGGTAGCCCGATTGATATTGATACCACTATGGCAACACTGTTGCGCGATATGTCGTTTTATCGGCGCAGTGGCGGTGGTGTGACGCTATCCGGTGGTGAGCCATTTATGCAACCCGATGTAGCAGCTGAGTTATTGCAACGCTGTCATCAGCTTGGTATCCACACGGCGGTTGAGTCTTGTCTGCATACGCCGTGGCATTACATCGCGCCCTCTTTGCCGTGGCTGGATCTGATGCTGGCGGATTTAAAGCACACGGATGAAAACCGTTTTCGCCAGTGGACTGGAGGTTCGGCTAAACGGGTGATGGACAACTTTCGTCAGTTAGCGGCTGCGGGCACCAACATCACAGTACGGGTGCCGTTGATCCCAGATTTCAATGCAGATCGCCACTCGATACAAGGGATCGTCGATTTTGCGGCTGATGAGATAGGCGTTAAAGAGATTCACTTTTTGCCTTACCACACGTTGGGTATCAACAAATATTCGCTGCTGGGTGAAGAGTATCGGGCAGCAAGCACACCTTTGGATGCTCCTGAACTGCTTTACTTCGCGGAAAGCTATGCCCGTGATAAAGGCTTGACCGCAATTTTACGAGGATAATGCTATGACCACCCTTGATTTGGTAACGCTAAGCGAACGGACGCAACAGCATAAAAACGCACTGATCCACATTGTGCAACCGCCGGTTTGTACCGAACGAGCGCAGCATTATACCGAGGCTTATCAGCAGCATCAGGACAAACCTCTCCCCGTCAGGCGCGCGCTGGCTCTGGCGCATCACTTACAGCTTCGCACCGTCTGGATCAAAAATGATGAGCTGATTATCGGTAATCAGGCCAGTCAGCTGCGCGCCGCGCCAATTTTCCCTGAATACACCGTGAGTTGGATTGAAAACGAAATTGATGAGCTGGCCGATCGCCCCGGTGCGGGTTTCTCGGTCAGTGCAGCAGATAAAGCGGTATTGCACCGTATCTGCCCGTGGTGGCGCGGCCAAACAGTGCAGGACCGCTGCTACGGCATGTTTACCGATGAGCAAAAAGCGTTATTGGCCACCGGCATTATAAAAGCCGAAGGTAATATGACCTCCGGCGATGCGCATTTGGCGGTTAACTTCCCGTTATTGCTGGAGAAAGGACTGGATGGCCTGCGCAGCAAAGTGGCAAGTCGCCGCGAACGGTTACAACTGACGGACTGGAGTGACCTGCATAAAGAGCAATTTCTTAAAGCCATTGATATTTCATTGGCGGCGCTGAGCGAGCATATCGAACGTTATGCGGCGGTTGCGCGGCAAATGGCAGAAGAAGAGAGCCGTGATTGGCGGCGCATTGAGTTACAAACTATCGCCACAAACTGCGAGCTGATTGCTCACCAGCCGCCACAGACCTTCTGGCAAGCCTTGCAGTTGTGCTATTTCATCCAATTGATGCTGCAAATTGAATCTAACGGCCACTCGGTTTCCTTTGGCCGCCTCGACCAATACCTCTATCCGTGGTATCGCCGTGACGTGGAGCTGGAAAATACCCTTAGTCGCGAAAAAGCCATTGAGATGTTGCATAGCTGCTGGCTCAAGTTGTTGGAAGTGAACAAGATCCGTTCCGGTTCGCACTCTAAAGCCTCGGCAGGCAGCCCGTTGTATCAGAATGTCACTATTGGTGGGCAGAAGCTGGTGCAGGGTAAAGCGATTGATGCGGTTAACCCGCTCTCTTATGCGGTGTTGGAGTCTTGCGGCCGTTTACGTTCAACTCAGCCGAATCTCAGCGTGCGCTACCATGCCGGTATCAGTGATGATTTCCTCGATGCCTGTGTGCAGGTCATTCGCTGCGGCTTTGGTATGCCTGCATTTAATAATGATGAAATTGTTATTCCTGAATTTATTAAATTGGGTGTAGAGCCACAGGATGCTTACGATTACGCCGCCATTGGTTGCATTGAAACTGCGGTGGGGGGGAAATGGGGCTATCGCTGTACCGGCATGAGTTTTATTAATTTTGCTCGCGTGATGCTAGCGGCGCTGGAGCAAGGTAAAGATGCGACCTCTGGGCAAGTATTTTTGCCGCAAGAGCAGGGGTTATCGAAGGGTAACTTCACTGATTTCTCACAAGTGATGGCGCAATGGGATCAGCAGATTCGTTACTACACGCGAAAATCCATCGAAATTGAGTGTGTGGTGGACACGGTGTTGGAAGAGAATGCCCACGATATTGTCTGTTCTGCACTGGTGGATGACTGTATTGAGCGCGGTAAAAGTATCAAGCAGGGGGGCGCGCGTTATGACTGGGTTTCCGGCTTGCAGGTGGGCATTGCCAATTTGGGTAATAGTCTGGCAGCGGTACGAAAACTGGTGTTTGAACAACAGCTTATCGGCCAGCAGCAACTGGCAACGGCGTTAACGAATGACTTTGCTGGCCTGAACGGTGAGCAATTACGCCAACATCTGATTAATTCAGCACCGAAATACGGTAATGATGTTGATGATGTAGACCAACTGCTGGTACGCGCTTATCAGACGTATATTGATGAGCTGAAGCAATATCACAATACCCGCTTTGGTCGCGGCCCGATAGGCGGTACCTATTACGCCGGGACGTCCTCTATCTCTGCTAACGTGCCGTTTGGTGCGGCAACGATGGCAACACCGGATGGCCGCAAAGCGCACAGCCCGCTGGCGGAGGGAGCAAGCCCTGCTTCTGGTACTGATCATCTGGGGCCAACTGCGGTGTTTAACTCCCTGTCAAAACTGCCGACAGCCTCTATTCTGGGCGGGGTGCTACTGAATCAAAAACTGAATCCGTCAACTTTGGATAACCCGCGTGATCGCGAAAAGCTGATGATGATGTTGCGTACCTTCTTCGAGGAGTATCTGGGCTGGCATGTGCAGTACAACATTGTATCGCGTGAGACATTGCTTGATGCCAAGCAGCACCCAGACCGCTACCGTGATCTGGTGGTGCGGGTTGCCGGTTACTCGGCATTCTTTACCGCGCTATCGCCAGATGCACAAGACGATATCATCGCCCGAACCGAGCACACTTTGTGAGCTGTCGTAGATGATAATTGATATTGATGTTTGTTAAATGAACCAAGTCTTGCCTTGCTGTGTACCAAAAATTTCTGAGTAATGGTGACTTTCACCAGCCAGTGGATTTATAGTCTGCTGGCTTTTTTTATTCTGCCTCCTTGAGGCTATAGCGTTGTTAGCTGCGTTCACGCACCCGAATCACTTACTTGAGTAAGCTCATCGGGATTTGCTCGCTTGCTGCCTGGCTATAGCCCCAATGACTTTGGATAATATCCTGCCTCCTTGAGGCTGAAACACGGTCAGCCGCATCCATTATTTGGATGTGAAATTTATGCTGCTGGTATACTTTTCTCTATATAAATCTACCCGCTTCTGTAGCATAGCGTTTAATTGTTATTTCTGGCGCTGGAGCCTGGAATGAAATCTGCTTTGACCTTTTCCCGCCGTATTAACCCGGTGTTTCTCGCTTTCTTCGTGGTGGCTTTTCTTTCCGGTATCGCTGGCGCGTTACAGGCACCGACATTAAGCTTGTTCCTAAGCACTGAAGTGAAAGTACGCCCACTGTGGGTGGGATTGTTTTATACCGTCAATGCCATTGCCGGGATTACCGTCAGCTTTGTACTGGCCAAACGATCAGATTTACGTGGTGACCGCCGCAAGCTAATTATGGTCTGCTACTTGATGGCGGTGGGGAACTGCCTGCTATTTGCTTTTAATCGTGACTATCTGACGCTAATCACCGCCGGTGTGCTGCTGGCAGCAGTAGCAAATACCGCCATGCCGCAGATTTTCGCCTTAGCGCGAGAATATGCCGATAGCTCGGCGCGGGAAGTGGTGATGTTTAGCTCGATTATGCGTGCGCAGCTTTCATTGGCTTGGGTTATCGGCCCGCCGCTGTCGTTTATGTTAGCGCTGAATTATGGCTTTACGTTGATGTTCAGTATCGCCGCCGGTATTTTTGTCCTCAGCGCGCTGGTGGTGTGGTTTATTTTGCCCTCGGTGCAGCGAGCAGAGCCGGTAGTAGATGCGCCAGCGGTGGTGCAGGGCAGTTTGTTTGCCGATAAAGACGTTTTGTTGCTGTTTATTGCTTCAATGCTGATGTGGACCTGCAACACCATGTACATCATTGATATGCCTCTGTATATCACAGCAAACTTGGGGTTGCCTGAGCGGTTGGCTGGTCTGTTGATGGGGACTGCTGCCGGGTTGGAAATCCCTATTATGCTGCTGGCGGGTTACTCGGTCAGGCGTTTTGGTAAGCGCAAAATTATGCTGTTTGCGGTGCTGGCGGGTGTGCTGTTTTATACCGGATTGGTGTTATTCAAATTCAAAACTGCACTGATGCTATTGCAGATTTTTAATGCCATTTTTATTGGTATTGTCGCCGGGATTGGCATGCTCTATTTTCAGGATTTAATGCCAGGCAGAGCCGGAGCAGCAACCACGCTGTTTACCAATAGCATTTCCACTGGGGTGATTCTGGCTGGGGTTCTGCAAGGGGTATTGACCGAAACCTGGGGCCATAATTCGGTATATGTGGTGGCGATGGGATTAGCTATTCTGGCGTTAATCATCTGTGCACGGGTGAGAGAGGCATAGCGCCCGGTAGGGCGCTAAGGGTAATGACCAACCTATTTGGCAGCAATATTCCCCCAGCCTGAAGTGAGCAGGGGGAGAGTGGCAGTCGCGCTTTATTCGACCGGTTTTAATCGCGTAACAAAGTGGCGCAGAACCGGGGGTTCGTAGGTACCCTTGGAACTTGAAGCCGCAGCTAACGTTTCTGCAACGCCAATTATTTTGGGTATTTTTATTATTAATATTTAAGATGCAGTCATATTTTGGCGAGTGAAAATAGCCATTCACATTACCAATGACGGCAACAAAATAAAGAGATGAATTTTTTCAGCCTAAGCTGAATAAGCAATGGGGGAATTAACGCGGGAAATCGTTGGCGAGGCGCTAATCTATATTAAACCAGGCTCGGCTATCGCCGGAGATACGTGCTTCGTAACGCAGTATAATGCGTATCGAGTCGATGGTGAATAATAGCATACCGTGATTGAAGAAATAAAAAGTGACCGCCAGCACAAAATATAATCAAATAAATCAATATTAGAATAATTAATATCTAGTTAAAATAATGACTTGAGAATATTTCATGTAACCAATTGATTGGTGTGGGGTTTGTTTTTGTGAATGATGAAAGAAAGAAGGGGGCGTTTCAAAATGGGGTTTTTATCTATTTTGCATTGTTGGGTCAGGGCTTACCTGACACCAACAATATACTCACAAAATGAACTTAAAATAAATTAACGTAAAAATGCCGGTTGCTGTTTTTCATATGCAGAAATATTACTTTCATGCTGCAACGTCAGGCCAATACTGTCCAAACCATTAATCATACAATGGCGGCGGAAGCTGTCTATTTCAAAAGAATAACTATTGCCACCGGCATTCACTGTTTGCTGTTCCAAATCAACAATAAACTCGATGCCTTCATTATCGTTAACCAATTGGAATAAGGTATCGATATCTGCTTCGCTTAAGGTCACCGGTAATAATTGGTTATTAAACGAGTTACCGTAAAATATATCAGCGAAACTAGGGGCAATAACCACTTTAAAACCGAAGTCGGTCAATGCCCACGGCGCGTGTTCCCGTGAGGAGCCACAACCGAAATTCTCACGTGCTAACAAAATGGTTGCACCCAGATAGCGGGGTTGGTTCAGCACAAATTCAGGGTTTGGCACTTTGCCTGCGTCGTCGAGAAAACGCCAATCGTTAAACAAGTGTTGGCCAAAGCCAGTGCGCGTCACTTTTTGTAAAAATTGTTTTGGGATAATCGCGTCAGTATCGACGTTTGCCGCATCCAACGGAGCAACCAAACCCGTGTGTTGAGTAAATTTAGCCATAATGGTGTCTCCGGTTAGTGGGTGGCGGCTTCTAAGGCGCGAACATCAGCAAAATGACCACTGACAGCGGCGGCGGCGGCCATTGCCGGGCTAACCAAATGTGTGCGGCCACCACGGCCCTGACGGCCTTCAAAGTTACGGTTGCTAGTGGAGGCACAACGCTCTCCGGGTTCCAGACGGTCGTTGTTCATCGCCAAACACATGGAACAACCAGGCAAACGCCACTCAAAACCGGCCTCGATAAAGATCTTATCCAAACCTTCCGCTTCAGCCTGTGCTTTTACCGGGCCTGAGCCGGGTACCACAATAGCTTGCACGCCAGTCGCGACTTTACGACCTTGCGCCACCGCTGCTGCGGCACGCAAATCTTCAATGCGTGAGTTAGTGCAGGAACCGATAAAGACTTTATCAATGGCTACCTCGGTCAACTTAATGCCGGGGCGCAAATCCATATATGCCAACGCTTTTTCCGCCGAGGCACGTTCAACGGGATCACTGAAGGACTCAGGAGCAGGAATCATGTCATTAACCGCAATGACCTGGCCCGGGTTGGTGCCCCAAGTGACTTGTGGCGCGATGTCGGCGGCATCCAGGGTGACGATAGTGTCAAATTTAGCATCAGCATCAGATTTCAAGGTGCGCCAGTAGGCCACGCCTTGTTCCCACTGCTCGCCAGTTGGGGCGAACTGACGACCTTTCAGGTAGTCGAAAGTGGTGTCATCCGGGGCGACTAAACCGGCTTTAGCACCCATCTCGATCGCCATATTACATAATGTCATCCGGCCTTCCATGCTCAGCGCTGCAATCGCGCTGCCACAGAACTCCACCACATGGCCGGTGCCGCCCGCGCTGCCGGTTTTGCCGATAATCGCCAAGACGATGTCTTTGGCGGTAATCCCTGCACCGACAGTACCGTTAACTTCGATTTTCATGGTTTTGGCTCGGCCCTGTTTCAGGGTCTGGGTTGCCAGCACATGCTCAACTTCTGAAGTGCCGATACCGAAGGCCAATGAGCCGAATGCACCATGGGTCGCGGTATGTGAGTCACCACAGACGATAGTCATGCCCGGTAAAGTCATACCTTGTTCAGGGCCAATCACATGGACGATGCCTTGGAACGGATGATTCAGGTCATATAAAGAGACACCGAACTCAGCACAGTTCTTAATCAGCTCCTGCATCTGGATCCGCGCCATTTCGCCGCTAGCATTGATATCTTTGGTCTGGGTTGAAACGTTGTGGTCCATCGTGGCAAAGGTTTTACCCGGCTGACGCACCGGACGACCCATGGCGCGCAAACCATCAAAGGCTTGCGGCGAAGTAACTTCATGCACCAGATGGCGGTCGATGTACAACAATGGGGTTTCATTTGGCGCTTCGTAAACGATGTGCGCATCGTACAATTTTTGATATAAAGTCTTGTTTTGATATAACGTCTTACCCATTTTACACCCCCTCCATCACGAATTTAGCGATAACATCGCCCATTTCGTTGGTACCGATGGCTTTACCTTCGCCGGCCAAATCAGCCGTGCGATAGCCTTGTTCCAATGCCTGGTTGATCGCATGCTCAATAGCATCGGCGGCCTTGTCTTTACCTAAACTGAAACGCAACAGCAGGGTTAATGACAAAATCTGGGCAATTGGGTTAGCTATATTTTTGCCCGCGATATCGGGTGCGGAGCCACCTGCGGGTTCGTATAAACCGAAACCTTGTTCGTTCAGGCTGGCCGACGGCAACATCCCCATTGAACCCGTTATCATGGCGCACTCATCAGACAAAATATCGCCAAACAAGTTAGAACACAGCAATACATCAAACTGGGAAGGGTCTTTGATCAACTGCATGGTGGCGTTATCGATATACATATGGGACAACGCAACATCTGGGTAATCGGCCGCAATGGCAGTTACCACTTCACGCCACAGAATAGAGCTTTGCAACACATTGGCTTTATCAATAGAAGTAACTTTGCCACGACGTTTACGCGCAGATTCAAAGGCAATACGGGCAATACGTTCAATCTCAAAGCGATGATAAACTTCGGTATCAAAAGCACGCTCGTGCTGGCCTTGGCCTTCACGGCCTTTGGGTTGGCCGAAGTAGATACCACCGGTTAATTCACGCACACACAGAATATCAAAACCTTTGGCGGCAATATCGCTGCGCAATGGGCAGAAGTCTTCTAACCCTTGATACAACCGCGCCGGGCGCAAGTTGCTGAATAATTTGAAGTGCTTGCGCAAAGGCAACAACGCACCACGCTCGGGTTGTTCCGCCGGTGGCAAATGTTCCCATTTCGGGCCGCCTACCGAGCCAAACAAGATAGCATCAGCCTGCTCACATCCGCTGACTGTCGCTGCCGGTAACGGGCTGCCGTGACGGTCGATGGCTGCACCACCTACATCATAAACGCTGGTTGAAATCTTGATGCCGAAACGTTGACGCACCGCATCCAATACTTTATTTGCCTGAGCCATTACTTCAGGGCCAATACCGTCTCCGGGCAAAACGGCAATATGATAAGTCTTAGTCATGTTCACACCATTTCCTGATTATTTTGTTGCAAGCGCTGCTTCTCAATCTCTACCTGATGAGCGCGCCAGATGTTATTTAATACGTGAACCAACGCTTTAGCGGATGACTCGACAATATCTGTTGCCAGACCCACGCCGTGGAAACGGCGGCCTTTATGGTCAACCACGATATCAACCTGACCCAATGCGTCTTTACCCTGACCGTTGGCAGACAGTTGATATTTCACCAGTTCAATTTCATAACCGGTAATGCGATTGATGGCCTGATACACCGCATCAACCGGGCCATTACCTGTGGCCGCTTCTGATTTAATATCTTCGCCACAGACCAATTTCACGGATGCTGTTGCCATTACGCTGGAACCCGACTGCACGCTGAAATAGTCTAAACGGTAGTGTTCCGGCTCTTCCTGTTGTTTATTAATGAAGGCTAACGCTTCTAAATCGTAATCAAATACCTGGCCCTTTTTATCTGCCAGCTTCAGGAATGCGTCGTACAAAGAGTCCAAATTGTAATCTTTATCCTGATAACCCATCTCTTCCATACGGTGTTTGACCGCCGCGCGACCAGAACGGGAGGTCAGGTTCAACTGCACTTCTTTCAGGCCAATGGATTGTGGTGTCATGATTTCGTAGTTTTCACGATTTTTCAGCACGCCATCCTGATGAATACCGGATGAGTGAGCAAAAGCATTACTACCGACAATGGCTTTGTTAGCGGGTATTGGCATATTGCATAACTTACTGACCAACTGGCTGGTGCGGTAAATCTCTTGATGATTGATATTGGTATGCACGCCCAACATCTTTTCACGCACCTTGATAGCCATGATCACTTCTTCCAGTGAACAGTTACCGGCGCGTTCGCCCAAACCATTAATCGTGCCTTCTACCTGACGCGCACCGGCTTGTACTGCGGTGATGGAGTTGGCAACGGACATGCCCAAATCGTCATGGCAATGCACTGAGATAATGGCTTTATCAATATTTGGCACCCGCTCATACAAGTCGGTGATAATTCCGCCGAATTGATAAGGAGTGGTGTAACCGACAGTATCAGGGATATTGATGGTAGTCGCGCCGGCATTAATCGCAGCTTCTACGATGCGGCACAGGTTATCAATAGGGGTACGGCCAGCATCTTCACAAGAGAATTCAACATCATTGGTATAGTTGCGAGCGCGTTTCACCGAGTGCACTGCCATCGCCAACACATCATCAAATGAGCGCTTTAATTTGGATTCGATATGTAAGGTGGATGTCGCCAAAAACACATGAATACGGAAGGCTTCAGCAATACGTAAAGCTTCGGCGGCGACATCAATATCTTTGTCTACACAGCGAGCCAGAGCACACACACGGCTGTTTTTGACTTGCTGAGCGATGGTGCGCACTGACTCAAAATCGCCAGGGGAGGAAACCGGGAAACCGACTTCCATTACATCGACACCCATTCTTTCCAGCGCAAGCGCGATTTGCAGCTTCTCTTTAACACTCAGGCTGGCTTGCAATGCTTGTTCACCGTCGCGCAATGTTGTATCGAAAATAATGACTTGTTGGCTCATGGGTTGTTCCTTGTCGTGTTTACATTTGCGCTTAGCGGGTAAAAAAAAACCCGCGCATTTGCGCGGGCTTGTTAATCTTGATGACTGAATCAGTTCTGATTTCCGTCCACCAACATACCGCGCAAGTGAGATGCGTTAAGTAGTAGGCTTAGTAGGCGGGTTGAGTAGAACATAATTTTTCAGTTTCTCATGGGTTAAAATAGTGCGTTGCCTAAATTGATACGTGAATTTTGTGGTCATGTCAACTTTTGTTTAAAATGGCGTGTTCAACTGGTTGCACGGGTTATCAATTCCTTATGACGACACAAAAAACCTAAAAATTAAAAATATAGGATTTTTAATCTAAAAATAGATGCTGATGATTTTGTTTTATTTGGCATAGTCTTAATAATATGGATTATTGTGCTTTTTTGATATTTGGATAGTAAATTCTCTAGCTAGAGAGGTGAAAGTCAGTTTTGGGACGTTATATTTAAGTCTCCCGGAGATGGAATGAGGTAAGTAAGAGTAACCCATTAGTAATCCATTAGTAATCCATGATTATAAATTCACAATAAGCCTTATTATCTTTCTATTATATATTTGTTGAATATAAATATTCATCACTCTAATAAATGCTATTATTTATTGGCTTTAGATGTTATGAATATGGCGTGAATTCATACTTAAGTGTGGTTAGATCCAATCCACTATTTAATATATTCACACTAATAAATAAGAACTAATAAGTTTCAATTGATGAATTTATTATTTATTAATGGCATAGTTGTCAACTATCCCATTTTGTGATGTGATCATCTTGTTGATTTTATTATTGGTACTTATAATTTAATGGTTTGGTATTCCTGATGTAAATTACTGTATGAGCATATATAAGATACTTTATGTGAATATCTTGTTCACGCACTTATCTATGGGCGTTATTAACTGAAAGGTAGGGAGGGAGGGAATTAATACTTTTGCATTTATACAAGGATGAGACTCATTTTACCTGATAAGAGTAATGATGAGAACATTGGCATCGTTAATAGTAAGAGAATAAAGATATTTTGAGGTATGCAAAAGTATCAGCAGGATTCTTCTATTAATCATGTCATCTGCATAAAGATCAGTGGAGTTAAGCATGCTTGAACACAACTTAGTAGCCGACGACCAAGTAACTAAAAAAGAAGGTAGTGATGTTCACTTAAGAAGTGTCGACCTCAATTTATTAACGGTTTTTGATGCTGTGATGCAAATGCATAATGTAACACGTGCAGCCCAGTCACTGGGGATGTCCCAGCCTGCGGTGAGTAACGCAGTCGCCCGCTTGAAAGTGATGTTTAATGATGAGCTGTTTGTTCGTTATGGCCGTGGTATCCAGCCTACCGCCAGGGCTCGTCAGTTGTTTGGCCCGGTTAGACAAGCTCTACAATTAGTTCAAAATGAGCTACCCGGTGCTGGCTTTGAAGCCAAAAAAAGTGGGCGAATCTTTAATCTATCTATTTGTAGCCCGTTAGATATTAGATTGACGGCACAAATAATAGAAAGTGTTAAGCAATTAGCGCCTAATGTTCAACTCATTATCAAATCTTATTTGAATGATAATATTGAGCATCAGTTACGTTATCAAGAGACCGAGTTTGTGATAGGTTATACCAAGTTTGAGCGCCCAGACTTCCATTACTTATCAATATCTAATGATGAGTCCGTTTTGGCGGTCTCAAAAAATCACCCCCGTATTGATAATTCAATTACGCAAGAACAGCTCCTTTCAGAGTCACACGCGGTAGTGTCATTGGATAAAATAGGTTCTTTCAGTGAGCATTATTATGAATCAGAAATAAGTGCTCAAACTATTGTATATGAAAGTACCGATATGAATAGTGTGCTTAATATTGTATCCCAAACTTGCTTTGTGGCTATTGCCCCTCGCTGGCTTGTTCAAACATACAGTGAAGCACTTAATCTGAAACTTATCTCTTTACCTTGGAAGGAAACATGCCGCCCATGTTATCTCACGTGGCACGAATCTACTGATAGAGATAAAGGCCATCAGTGGATGAAAGAGTTACTCAGCCAATTGGATACTCCTGAGTAATTACTTTTGTTAACCCCTGCTGCTGGAATCATATTATTTTCAGTGGCAGGTAAAGGTAACAACTAAATTAAAACATATTTTGTTTCCAGCCATTGGTCAGTTCAATACAACGTTATTGCCGTGTTTACCCCTCACTCCTATGGTTCTAAACGCTCTCTTTTTCATCAAAGTCAATTTCAGCTCACACTTCTACTCTGAATTTTGTTTGCCATAGCCAATAGAGCAGGTAGACTGCGCGAAAAAAAGTGAACACATGTAAGCTGAATGCCAATTAGTGGTAAGTTACAGTACACTTTAATGGATAATCAATACCCAATAGATTTCAAGGTGTAGCAAGGCGGTAAATGAAAGGCTCCCAATGAACGGACTCCGTCACGTGATTTGGATGAGCACCCGCCATCACACAGTAGCAACTTGGAAGACAGCAAGTATATAGCGAGCGGCGATGTTATGACCCACACATTAGAGCAATACCACCTTGTGCGCCGTCTGCGCCAACAAATCAGCCACCGTGCTGACCAGATAGCTTGGCGTGAATGGTCACCCGAGGGTGAAAAACAACTAAGCTGGCAGCAGGTTGACACGCATGTCACCCGGATTTCAGCAGCTTTGTTATCCCTCGGGGTTGCCATTCAGGAGCGCATTGGGATTTTTGCCAACAACAGTATGACTTGGTCGTTGGCGGATTTAGCTATTTTACAGTTGCGTGGCGTCAGCATCCCACTGTATGCCACCAATACCAGCACTCAGGCGGCTTATGTGCTCAATGATGCCGATGTGCGTATTTTATTTGTCGGTGGACAGACACAATTTGATGTTGCCGCAACACTAAAGCCGCTGTGCCCACAACTTGCTCAAATTATTGTATTAGACCCCGCAGTCGATTTGCGCGGTTGTGAATACGCCCAACACTTAGCTGATTTTGAGCAACAACCTGATGCGGTCCAACAGCACCTACTCACTACGCGTATAGATAGTTGCGACTTAAATGATTTATTCACACTGATTTATACCTCGGGTACCACGGGTGAACCTAAAGGTGTGATGCTGGATTACCGTAATATGGCAGCCCAGCTTTATTTGCACGATCAGCGCTTAACCCTGACAGCAGAGGATGTCTCTCTTAGTTTCCTGCCATTATCCCATGTGTTTGAGCGGGCGTGGAGCTTCTATGTAATGCATACCGGCGCACAAAATGTCTATATCAGCGACACTGATTGGGTGCGCTCGGCGATGCAGGTAGTAAAGCCGACAGTGATGTGTGCCGTCCCTCGTTTTTACGAGAAGGTATTCAGTGCCATCAATGACAAAGTTGCTCTGGCAAAATGGCATCGCCGGATATTGTTTCGCTGGGCGGTAGGTCGGGGTGAGCGCAAATTCCAAAGCCTGCAACGTGGGGAAACATTATCATTGTTATCCGAACAGCTGTACCAGCTGGCGGATCGTCTGGTGTTGAGGAAATTGCGAGGGGTGTTGGGGGGTAGAGTGCGCTTTTTACCGGCCGCCGGTGCTCGGTTAGATGACAATATCATCCTGTTTTTCCAGTCCATCGGTATCAACATTAAGTACGGCTATGGCATGACCGAAACCTGTGCCACCGTCTCTTGTTGGGAAGAGCAAGACTTCCGGTTCGGCTCTATCGGTAAGCCATTACCGGGGATTGATGTGCGTTTGGGCGCAGAGAATGAAATTCAGGTACGTGGCCCGATTGTGATGCGTGGTTACTTTAATAAACCGCAACAGACGGCAGAGTCGTTCACCGAAGATGGTTGGCTCAAAACGGGGGATGCCGGGGCGTTGGATGCTCAGGGTAATTTGTTTATCACCGAACGGCTGAAAGATTTGATGAAAACCTCCGGCGGCAAATACATTGCGCCGCAAATGATTGAGGGCACACTCGGTCAGGATCGTTTCATTGAGCAGGTCGCGATTATTGCCGATACGCGCAAATTTGTCTCAGCGCTGATTGTGCCCTGTTTTGAATCACTTGAAGAGTATGCTCGTTCGATAAACCTGAAATACCACGACCGGTTAGAGTTGTTACGCCATAGCCATATTGTCGGTTTGTTTGAACAAAGACTGAAAGATATGCAAAAAGAGTTGGCGATGTTCGAGCAGGTTAAGCGCTTTACGTTGTTACCACAGGCATTCACCATGGAAACCGGTGAACTGACACCGACGATGAAATTGCGTCGCAAAATCATTCTCCAGCGTTATCAGAATGAAATTGATTCGATGTACCGTGATTAATCGATAGTGTTATTACGTTGCTGTCTGTTGTTAACAGGCAGCCGCTGTTTTTCTGAACGTTCAGCACTTTCGCCACCTGGCTCGGTATCGCCCCCGGTTTTTTCTTCCTCCGATGCATAAAAATTATCAGCCTAATTAAGTTCTATGATTGGTCATCTTGACGGTGTTTAAACTAAGATCACTCCTTAACAGGCAGTGTTTTATGTTTGGAATGCGAGCAAAAACAGAGTGCGACCAACAGAATTGTCTTTAGCGCAGCGAATTGCCATTTGCCTGCCAGAAAATCTGACGTTATGTTAATAAGTTGGTTACGTTAAAAATAATAAATATAGGAATCAGGGCGTAGTGCCTTTCCTACAGGATCCCGTGGAAATGACTTCCCGTTATCCAATGAGCAAACAAAGCCTGGAGGCAAAACCCATGGAGATGTTGTCAGGAGCCGAGATGGTTGTCCGGTCGTTAATCGACCAGGGCGTGAAGCATGTATTCGGTTATCCCGGCGGGGCCGTACTTGATATCTACGATGCCCTGCACACGGTCGGCGGCATCGATCACGTGCTGGTACGCCATGAACAAGGCGCGGTTCACATGGCCGATGGTTATGCTCGGGCAACCGGTGAGGTTGGCGTGGTGCTGGTCACTTCCGGCCCTGGGGCGACCAATGCCATTACCGGTATTGCTACCGCGTATATGGATTCTGTACCGATGGTGGTGCTTTCCGGTCAGGTACCTAGCTCATTGATAGGTTACGATGCTTTTCAGGAATGTGACATGGTGGGGATCTCCCGCCCAGTGGTGAAACACAGTTTTCTGGTGAAGCGCACTGAAGATATTCCAATGGTACTGAAAAAAGCCTTCTATCTGGCATCGACTGGCCGCCCAGGTCCGGTCGTTATCGATTTACCAAAAGATATCGTTGGCCCTGCGGTAAAAATGCCTTACGCCTACCCGGATCAGGTTAGCTTGCGCTCTTATAACCCCACGGTACAAGGCCATCGTGGGCAGATTAAACGCGCGCTGCAAACTATTCTGGCGGCTAAAAAGCCCATCATGTATGTCGGCGGTGGGGCGATTAATTCTGCCTGCCACGAAGAGCTGCTAGCTCTTGCTGAGCAACTGAATTTGCCGGTGACCAGCTCTTTGATGGGGCTGGGGAGCTTCCCGGGCACTCATCGCCAAAGCGTGGGCATGTTGGGGATGCACGGGACATTCGAAGCCAATATGGCGATGCACAATACGGATCTGATTTTTGCCGTTGGCGTGCGCTTTGATGACCGAACCACCAATAATCTGGCGAAATACTGCCCGAATGCCACTGTGGTACACATTGATATCGACCCGACTTCAATTTCGAAAACCGTAAATGCTGATATTCCGATTGTTGGTGATGCTAAACAAGTCTTGGTACAGATGCTGGAGCTGCTGTCTCAGATTGATTGCACACAAGATTGCGATAGTTTGCGTGATTGGTGGCAATCCATCGAACAATGGCGTGCCCGTAATTGCCTGAGTTACAACAAAGACAGCGGAAAAATCAAGCCGCAGGCAGTGATCGAAACCCTACATCGCCTCACCAGCGGTGATGCCTATGTCACCTCTGATGTCGGTCAACACCAGATGTTCGCCGCACTTTATTATCCGTTTGATAAACCACGCCGTTGGATTAACTCAGGAGGCCTTGGGACGATGGGCTTTGGCCTGCCGGCAGCGCTTGGCGTTAAACTGGCGTTACCAGACGAAACCGTAGTTTGCGTTACCGGTGATGGTAGCATCCAGATGAATATTCAGGAGTTATCTACTGCACTGCAATATAACTTGCCAGTGCTGGTGCTGAACCTGAACAACCGCTATCTCGGCATGGTGAAACAGTGGCAGGATATGATCTACTCTGGCCGCCACTCACAGTCTTATATGGATTCGCTGCCTGACTTCGTCAAATTGGCTGAAGCTTATGGTCATATTGGTGTTTCCATTCGCACGCCGGATGAGTTGGAAAGCAAACTGGCTGATGCCCTGACACAATTATCCGCGACCAAGCGTTTGGTATTTGTAGATGTGACGGTTGATGAAACGGAGCATGTTTACCCGATGCAGATTCGTGGTGGTGGCATGGACGAAATGTGGCTTAGCAAAACGGAGAGGACATAATTATGCGCCGCCGGATTTTATCAGTTCTACTGGAAAACGAATCAGGTGCCCTCTCAAGAGTGGTGGGCCTGTTTTCTCAACGTGGTTATAACATTGAGAGTTTAACGGTTGCGCCGACCGACGATCCTACACTTTCCCGCATGACGATTCAGACCGTAGGTGATGCCAAAGTTCTGGAGCAGATAGAAAAACAGCTACATAAATTGGTGGATGTACTGCGCGTCAGTGAGCTGGTTTCTGGCTCACATGTTGAACGTGAGATTATGCTGGTGAAGTTGCAGGCCAGTGGCTACGGGCGTGAGGAAGTGAAACGGTGTGCGGAAATATTCCGTGGGCAAATTGTGGATGTTACCGCCACGCTCTACACCGTCCAACTGGCGGGCACCAGTGATAAACTGGATGCATTCCTCAATGCGGTGCGGGAAGTGGCAGAAATTGTTGAAGTTGCCCGCTCAGGCATTGTTGGTGTGTCACGCGGTGACAAGATTATGCGTTAATGAAACTTATTAACACTGACTAATCTCCAATAATCAGGCTCGGCAGGTGTGTCGGGCTTTTTTTTTCTTATTTTTTAACCGAGATAGCGTTATAGGGCGGTTAAAGCGGTTGCTCAATAGTGAGTTCTGCGGTTAGATCTACAGTGTGCTATATCCGTAGTTAAACTATGTCTATAAATCGTGTGTTTTAGCCTGTAACACTGCGGTTTATTGGCGTATTGAGAAACGCTGGGATATTTAGCTCTGGCAGACATCATGCCTTTCATCACTTTATTGGGTTTATAAGGGGTTAATGTGAAACTGGATGAAATCGCGCGTCTTGCGGGCGTTTCGCGTACAACGGCCAGTTATGTCATTAATGGCAAAGCGAAACAGTACCGAGTCAGCGATAAAACAGTAGACAAAGTTATGGCGGTTGTCAGGGAACATAACTATCACCCAAATGCTGTTGCGGCAGGATTGCGCGCGGGCAGAACCCGCTCCATCGGTTTGGTGATCCCGGATCTTGAGAATACCAGCTATACCCGCATTGCAAATTATCTGGAACGCCAGGCGCGCCAGCGCGGTTATCAACTGTTGATAGCCTGCTCGGAAGATCAACCAGATAACGAGATGCGTTGTATCGAACATCTGTTACAGCGTCAGGTTGATGCCATTATCGTTTCTACCGCATTGCCCCCTGAGCACCCTTTTTACCAGCGCTGGGCTAATGATCCATTGCCAATAATTGCATTGGATCGGGCGCTAGATCGGGAGCATTTCATTAGCGTCGTCGGCGCGGATCAAGAAGATGCACTGATGTTGGCACAAGAACTGCGTGCCTTCCCGGCGGAATCTGTATTGTATTTAGGCGCGCTGCCGGAGCTGTCAGTCAGTTTCTTGCGTGAGATGGGATTCCGTGAGGCGTGGAAAGATGATCCACGTAAAGTCGATTACCTGTATGCCAATAGCTACGAGCGCGAAGCTGCCGGTGTGCTGTTTGCGCAGTGGCTTAAGACCCACCCAATGCCACAGGCGTTGTTTACCACCTCATTCCAGCTACTACAGGGCGTTATGGATGTTACCTTAAAGCAAAGTGGGCGTTTACCCAGTAATCTGGCGATTGCTACTTTTGGTGATAACGAGCTGCTGGACTTCCTTGAGTGCCCAGTACTGGCGGTGGCACAGCGTCACCGCGATGTTGCCGAGCGCGTACTGGAGCTGGTATTAGCCAGTCTGGATGAACCGCATAAACCGAAACCGGGTTTAACCCGTATTCGCCGTAATTTGTTCCGCCGTGGCAGTTTGAGCCGCAAGTAACCGAGTAATAAACATTTCGGTTAAGACGCTTAATACCCAATAGATTTTATGGTGCAGGAGGCGGCAGCGGCCTCAACGAGGTGAGGCTCATGGATGGGCCGAGTAGTGAGCACAGTCAACACACCTGCACCATGAAAGATGACGGGTATTCAAATATAGCCCGCCACGCGGAACAATCGACGGCAATATTCCAGGAAATAGCCGTAAGCCACACCCATCGCCATCGAAACCAACGCGTTACTGGTAACCGCTGTAGTGATTTGCTCTAAATCAGCCCCGACCGACCACAAAATCATGGCATAAACCGGAGACTGGAAGCTGACATAGGCCAGTAAGTCTGCCAGATTCCGTGCCCAAAAATACTTGCCGGCATGATGACGCGCAAAGCGGATAAAGGCATCCCGATACACCCCATAAGGCCAGGCAATAAGGATATTGACCGGTATTGAAACCAGGCGAGAAGAAAGAGACTGCTGGAAGGTCATTCCCGAGATCACGATTTCAATTATCATGCCGATGACAAAACAATACACGACCAGTGCAAAAGTATCGGCTGCGGCACTACGCAGACGGGACCCAGTTGAAAACATTGTCATTAACTCCCTACTTGGGGGAAAAATCTGCTAAAACGCCAATTCATGAGATTATTAGCAGGATTTATATATTGCTCATAATTTGAATGTCAGGTGATTGTATTGCTTTTTTGCTTTTGATGTAGTTTACAGTGCTATTGTTTGTAATATAACCAGCTCAAAATTTTTATTTTTAACATTTGGCTGATTTTTATACTTTGTACTGTGAGGAATTGAGCTTTTGGTGGTTTTTTAAATGGTAAGGTGTCTTGTTTTACTTTAAAAACAGATAGTTGTGTTTCTACGTTATCAGCCGAGGGGGGCCGGCAAAGGTCAGTCAAATTTAAAATAATGAGTGAGGCAAAAACTAAATCATTCAATTTTGCTAATTTAAGATTTATCTGTCTGAAGGCATTCATATTTCAGTGATGCCCGGAAATAGACACCAATAATTTATTTCAAAATAGATTAATCCCCGTCGGTTAATTGAAGTAAAATGTCGCGCCAGTAACACTTGTTGTTCTCAAGGTTATTATTGTGTTGCTGTGGGTTTTGCCGTTGATTACCGCTGTTTTTCCTTAGGAGACGCCAGCGGCAGCGGGTTTTGTGCTCAGGCTGTTTATTTTTAGACCGTACAATTTTCATACTAAAAATGAGACATTCCTTGCAGAAGGAAATAATGAGACAATTAATCGACAATTAATTATTTATTTAAGTAGCTGGAATTACTGGCGGAAAAATAGCCCGTTTATCATGACGTTAATTTCTATTACAACCACTAAAATAGCCCCTTCTACGAGATATATCTCAAAAACGGCCCATAAATATTGTCAAAGCGCATCGGCTCTGGCTTGACAAGGTTTTCATACCATCCGTAAACTCTTTAATGTGGGGATTTGTGGGGTAAAGTGGCGAATTGGGTCATGAAGGGGTAACTCAGTCATGTTTCGTGGTGCAACGATGGTTAACCTCGACAGTAAAGGGCGGCTTGCCGTACCTACCCGTTATCGGGATCTACTGAATGAGGAATCGCAGGGCCAGATGGTCTGTACCATAGACCTTCACCAACCATGCCTGTTGCTTTATCCACTCCCTGAATGGGAAATCATTGAACAAAAATTATCCCGTCTGTCGAGCATGAATCCGGCTGAACGTCGGGTTCAGCGTTTGCTGTTAGGGCACGCCAGTGAATGTCAGATGGATGGTGCTGGGCGCTTACTGATCGCAGGAACACTGCGACAGCATGCCGGGCTGAATAAAGAAGTGATGCTGGTTGGGCAGTTCAACAAGTTTGAACTGTGGGATGAACAGACCTGGTATCAACAAGTCAAGGATGACATCGACGCAGAACAGTCCACTCAGGAACCATTGTCTGAGCGGCTACAGGACTTATCGCTATAAGCATGGTAGATAACAACAAAATTGTAGATAACAACTACAAGCATACAAGCGTATTGCTGGATGAGGCGGTAAATGGCCTGAATATCCGCGATAACGGCATCTATATTGACGGAACTTTTGGCCGTGGTGGCCATTCGCGTCTGATTCTGTCCCAGCTTGGGCCAGAAGGGCGTCTGATTGCAATTGACCGTGACCCACAAGCTATCGAAGCGGCAAAATCTATTACAGATCCGCGTTTCTCTATCGTACACGGTCCTTTTTCCGAGTTAGCACATTATGTGCGAGAGCTGGACTTAGTGGGCCGGATTGACGGTGTATTGCTGGATCTCGGGGTTTCATCACCACAGTTGGATGACCCTGAGCGTGGCTTCTCTTTCATGCGTGACGGGCCGTTGGATATGCGCATGGACCCCTCCCGTGGATTATCTGCTGCTGAATGGTTGATGAAAGCCAGTGCTGACGATATCGCGTGGGTGCTGAAAACCTTTGGTGAAGAGCGTTTTGCCAAGCGTCTGGCCAAAGCCATTGTGGAGCGCAACCTTACTCAACCGATGACTCGCACCAAAGAGCTGGCGGATTTGATTGCCAACGCCAGTCCATTTCGCGAAAAGCACAAACATCCTGCTACCCGTAGCTTCCAGGCTATTCGTATCTATATCAATAGTGAGTTGGAAGAGATTGAGCGCGCACTTGATGGCGCACTTGAAGTCCTGGCCCCTGCGGGCCGTTTGTCAGTGATTAGCTTCCACTCTCTTGAAGATCGCATTGTTAAAAACTTTATTCGTCATCACAGCCGTGGACCACAGGTGCCGGCGGGGTTGCCATTGACGGAAGCGCAGTTGCGCAGCATGGGTGGGCGTACATTGAAATCGGTTGGCAAGATGATGCCTCCAGATGCTGAAGTGGCTGAAAACCCACGGGCACGAAGCTCGGTATTGCGTTTTGCCGAGAGGATTAAAGAGTGATAGGCAGCGAACGCCACGGTTTAGTTGGGGTCATCGGCGGTGATTTAATCCGCAATGCGAAGATCCCGTTGATTTTACTGATCGCGGTGTTGGTATCTGCTGTTTTCGTGGTAACCACCGCCCACCGTACACGCTTGTTGACCGCAGAGCGTGAGCAGTTGGTGCTGGAACGGGACGCGCTGGATATCGAGTGGCGTAACCTGATTCTGGAAGAGAATGCGTTGGGTGACCACAGTCGTGTGGAAAGTATCGCGACTGACAAATTGAAAATGCAACATGTTGATCCATCACAAGAAAATATTGTAGTTAAACAATAAATTTCTCCAATAAATAAAGGAATGAGTCGCCACCATGACGCCTAGCAGCCAAGGTAACGGATGAAAGCAACGCGCCCCGGGAAGTTAAAGCGCCAGGAAGAACAAGCCAGCTTTATTAGCTGGCGTTTTGCGTTGCTGTGCGGCTGTATTTTACTGGCATTGGTCGGTTTGATGTTACGTACTGCATACCTGCAAGTGATTAACCCTGACAGACTGGTGCGTGAGGGTGATATGCGCTCGTTGCGGGTACAGGAAGTGCCAACAGCCCGTGGCATGATCAGTGACCGTTCAGGCCGCCCGTTGGCGGTTAGCGTACCGGTTAATGCGGTTTGGGCAGATCCGAAAGAGCTGACCGAGCGCGGGGGTATTACGTTAGATACTCGCTGGAAAGCGCTATCGGATGCACTGGAAATCCCACTGGATCAATTGGCGGCCCGAATTAATGCTAACCCGAAGGGACGTTTCGTTTATCTGGCGCGTCAGGTTAATCCTGCGATTGGCGACTATATCCATAAACTGAAACTCCCCGGTATCTATTTGCGCCAGGAATCACGCCGTTACTATCCGGCAGGCCAAGTGATGGCACACATTATCGGTGTGACCAACATCGATAGCCAAGGTATTGAAGGGGTTGAGAAAAGTTTTGACCGTTGGCTTACCGGGCAACCGGGTGAGCGTACGGTACGTAAAGACCGCTATGGCCGTGTCATTGAGGATATCTCTTCTGTCGATAGTCAGGCAGCACATAATCTGGTGTTGAGTGTTGATGAGCGTTTACAGGCGCTGGTGTATCGCGAATTGAACAATGCGGTGGCATTCAACAAAGCAGAATCAGGCACTGCGGTGCTGGTAGATGTGAGTACCGGCGAAGTATTAGCAATGGCGAATAGCCCGTCTTATAACCCGAATAACCTGACCGGAACGCCGAAAGATGCCATGCGTAACCGGGCGATAACCGATATTTTTGAACCCGGCTCCACAGTGAAGCCCATGGTAGTGATGACGGCATTGCAGCATGGCGTTGTGAAAGAAAACAGCGTGCTGAACACCTTGCCGTACTTTGTTAACGGTCACCAGATTAAAGACGTGGCCCGTTATGCAGAACTATCTGTGACCGGGATCTTGCAGAAGTCGAGTAACGTCGGCGTTTCTAAGCTGGCGTTAGCGATGCCATCCTCAGCGTTAGTAGATACTTACTCACGGTTTGGGTTTGGGAAAGCGACCAATTTGGGGTTGGTCGGAGAAAGCAGTGGCTTATATCCTAAAAAACAACGGTGGTCTGACATAGAGAGGGCCACCTTCTCTTTCGGCTACGGGCTAATGGTAACACCGTTACAACTAGCGCGAGTCTATGCAACCATCGGCAGCATGGGGATTTATCGCCCGCTGTCGATCACTAAAGTTGACCCGCCAGTGGCCGGTGAACGCGTTTTCCCTGAACCGCTGGTTCGTACCGTGGTTCATATGATGGAAAGCGTGGCATTACCTGGCGGCGGGGGCACCAAAGCCGCCATTAAAGGCTACCGTATTGCCATTAAAACCGGTACCGCCAAGAAAGTTGGCCCGGACGGTAAATATATGGACCGATACCTCGCTTACACCGCCGGCGTAGCGCCCGCGAGTAACCCTCGATTTGCTCTGGTTGTGGTCATCAATGACCCGCAGGCAGGGAAATATTACGGTGGTGCGGTTTCTGCACCGGTGTTCGGTGCCATCATGGGCGGCGTCCTGCGTACCATGAACATTGAGCCAGATGCGTTACCCACCGGTGATAAAAGCGAATTAGTGATTAATACAAAAGAGGGTTCAGGTGGCAGATCGTAACTTGCGCGACTTACTCGCTCCTTGGGGGCTAGACGTCCCGGAGCGTGCGCTACGGGAAATGACATTAGACAGCCGTGTTGCCGCTGCCGGGGATTTGTTTGTCGCCATTGTCGGCCATCAGACGGACGGGCGTCGCTATATCCCGCAAGCCATTGCACAAGGTGTTGCGGCAGTGGTCGCTGAAGCCGATGGTGTAGCGCCGGATGCCAGTGTGGTAGAGATGCACGGCATTCCTGTTATTTATTTGCGTAATTTGAATCAACATTTATCCAAGCTGGCGGGGCAATTCTACCATCAGCCGGGTACAGCATTACGTTTGGTCGGTGTGACGGGGACCAACGGCAAAACCACCACCACCCAACTGCTGGCACAATGGAGTCAGGCACTAGGGGAAACCAGCGCGGTAATGGGTACGGTTGGCAATGGTCTGTTAGGGCAAGTGATTCCGACGGAAAATACCACCGGTTCAGCGGTTGATATTCAACATTTACTGCGCAATTTGGTTGAGCAAGGGGCTACTTTTGCGGCGATGGAAGTTTCTTCCCACGGTTTGATTCAGAACCGCGTAGCCGCACTGCCGTTTGCAGCAGCAGTGTTTACTAACTTAAGCCGCGATCATCTGGATTATCACGGTAATATGGCGAGTTATGAGGCGGCAAAATGGTTGCTGTTCTCCACCCATCAATCCGAACATAAAATTATCAATGCTGACGACGAAGTCGGTCGCCGCTGGTTAGGGCAGTTGCCGCAAGCTGTTGCTGTCAGCATGGAAGACAAAGTTCCTACGGGCTGGAATGGCCCGTGGTTATCGGCGAGTAACGTTCATTATCACGATAACGGTGCCAGCATCACTTTTGACTCAAGCTGGGGCGAAGGCCAATTAGAAAGCCGTCTGATGGGGGCGTTTAATGTCAGTAATCTGCTGGTGGCACTGTCAACCCTCCTTTCTCTGGGGTATCCGTTAGCACAATTATTAGCAACCGCACCAAGCCTGCAACCGGTGTGCGGGCGTATGGAAGTGTTTAACGCGCCCGGTAAGCCGACGGTGGTGGTGGATTATGCCCACACCCCGGATGCCTTGGAAAAAGCCCTGGCTGCGGCCCGCTTACACTGTAAAGGCCAGTTGTGGTGTGTGTTTGGTTGCGGTGGTGATCGTGACAAGGGTAAGCGCCCACTTATGGGCGGTATCGCAGAACAACTGGCGGATCGGGTGGTCGTCACCGACGATAACCCGCGCAGTGAAGAGCCGCAGGCTATCGTGGCGGATATTCTCAGTGGCTTGCTGGATGCCGGACATGCATTGGCAATTCATGGCCGTGCTGAAGCGGTGACCAGTGCCATTATGCAAGCCAAAGAAGAAGATGTCGTGCTGGTGGCGGGTAAAGGACATGAAGATTATCAATTAGTGGGTAATCGCCGCCTGGATTATTCAGACAGAGTTACCGTCGCCCGTTTATTGGGGGTGATGGCATGATTAAGGTCTCACTGCATTTCCTGTCTACGCTGCTTAATGCTGAATATATTGGCAGTGAAAACGTCGACATCACCGAAGTGACCATTGATACCCGTAAGGTCACTCCGGGGTGTTTGTTCGTGGCGCTGAAAGGCGAGCGTTTTGATGGGCATGATTTTGCAGAAGATGCTGTTGCCGCAGGTGCAGGCGCTTTGCTGGTAAGTAAACGCTTACTGGTGGGGGCACCTCAGTTAGTGGTCAAAGACACGCGTCTGGCACTGGGGCAATTTGCTGCGTGGGTGCGTGAACAAGTGCCTGCTCGGGTGGTGGCTTTAACCGGCTCATCCGGTAAAACCTCGGTAAAAGAAATGGTTGCCGCCATTTTGCGTCAATGCGGCAATGTGCTGTATACCGCCGGTAACTTCAATAACGATATTGGGGTGCCACTGACTTTACTGCGTTTGTCGCCTGAACATGATTTTGCCGTGATTGAGCTGGGTGCCAATCATGTGGGCGAAATCGCCTACACCACGGATTTAAGCCGCCCTGAAAGTGCTTTGGTTAATAATTTAGCGGCCGCTCATCTGGAAGGTTTTGGTTCACTGGCAGGGGTGGCGAAGGCCAAAGGTGAAATTTTTGCCGGGTTGCCTGCTAACGGGACGGCAATTATTAATGCTGATAGCAATGACTGGCCGCATTGGCAGGAAATGCTGCACAACAAGCGCGTTTGGTATTTTTCACCTCGCGGCGCAGAAGATATCGATTTCTATGCCAGTGATGTGCGTATTACACCACAGGCGACACATTTCACCCTGCATTCGCCATTTGGCACCATAGCCATCGAATTGCCACTGCCGGGGCGACACAATATTGCTAACGCCTTGGCTGCAACGGCGTTAGCCATGTCGGTTGGCGCTGATTTAGCTGCCGTCCGCCAAGGGCTGGCACAATTACAAGCTGTACCGGGCCGTTTATTCCCGATTCAATTATCGGCAGGTAAATTGCTGCTCGATGACTCCTACAACGCCAATGTCGGCTCTATGACTGCCGCGGCCCAAGTGTTGGCAGAAATGCCCGGTTACCGCGTGCTGGTGGTGGGGGATATGGCCGAATTGGGTGATACCGCCGTAGATTGTCATCGCCAGGTGGGTGAGGCGGCCAGGCAGGCGGGAGTGGATAAAGTGCTGAGTGTTGGCACATTGAGTCAAACACTGAGTGATGCGAGCGGCAACGGCGAACATTTTCAGGATAAGAACACATTAGCAGCCCGTGTGAGTGAATTGCTGCTCGAACATCCGGTTATCACCGTCTTAATTAAAGGTTCACGTAGCGCCGCCATGGAAAATGTCGTGCGTGCGTTACAGGAGAATGCATCATGTTAGTTTGGTTGGCTGAATACTTAGTAAAATTTTACTCGGGCTTTAACGTCTTTTCCTATTTGACGTTCCGAGCCATTGTTAGTCTGTTGACGGCACTGTTTATTTCTTTGTGGATGGGGCCGCACCTGATTGCTTATTTGCAGAAATTGCAGATTGGTCAGGTAGTACGTAACGATGGGCCAGAGTCACACTTCAGTAAACGCGGCACGCCGACCATGGGCGGCCTGATGATTCTGTTCTCTATCACCATTTCAGTGCTGATGTGGGCTTACCCCTCCAATCCGTATGTCTGGTGTGTACTATTCATTCTTATCGGTTATGGCATCGTCGGTTTTATCGATGATTATCGCAAAGTAGTGCGTAAAAACACCAAAGGGTTGATCGCCCGCTGGAAGTATTTCTGGCAGTCAGTGATTGCACTGGCGGCAGCATTCGCCATGTACAGTATCGGTAAAGACACCGCGGCTACCGAGCTGGTGGTGCCATTTTTCAAAGACGTCATGCCGCAACTGGGTTTGATGTATATCTTGCTGGCTTACTTTGTGATTGTCGGTACCAGTAACGCAGTGAACCTGACTGACGGATTAGATGGTTTGGCCATTATGCCGACCGTGTTCGTCGCCGGTGGTTTTGCCTTGGTTGCCTGGGCGACCGGTAACGTGAATTTCGCCGCATACCTGCACATTCCTTATCTACGCCATGCCGGTGAACTGGTGATTGTCTGTACCGCGATTGTGGGGGCTGGGCTGGGCTTCTTATGGTTTAACACCTATCCGGCACAGGTCTTTATGGGGGATGTCGGCTCGTTGGCCTTGGGCGGTGCGTTAGGCACCATCGCGGTGTTACTGCGCCAAGAGTTCTTATTGGTGATTATGGGCGGGGTATTCGTGGTTGAAACGCTGTCGGTGATCCTACAGGTAGGTTCCTTTAAGTTGCGTGGGCAGCGTATTTTCCGCATGGCCCCGATTCATCATCACTACGAACTTAAAGGCTGGCCAGAACCACGGGTTATCGTGCGTTTCTGGATTATCTCGCTGATGCTGGTGCTGATTGGCCTGGCGACGCTGAAGGTGCGGTAATTATGGCTGATTATCAGGGTAAAAAAGTAGTCATTATCGGGCTGGGGCTAACCGGCCTTTCCTGCGTTGATTTCTTTATGGCGCGCGGGGTTACGCCGCGTGTAATGGATACCCGTATTAATCCGCCAGGCTTGGATAAATTGCCTGAAAGCGTTGAGCACCATGTCGGCGACCTTCATCAGCAGTGGTTATTAGATGCAGATTTGATTGTGGCCAGCCCAGGCATCGCGCTGGCACATCCTGCCTTGAGTGACGCCGCTGAGGCCGGTGTCGAGATTGTCGGCGATATCGAGCTGTTCTGCCGTGAGAATCAGGCGCCAGTAGTAGCGATTACCGGCTCTAACGGTAAAAGTACCGTGACCACGCTGGTGGGCGAGATGGCTAAAGCGGCGGGCTGGCAGGTTGGCGTCGGTGGCAATATCGGTGTTCCGGCTCTTACGCTATTGAAACAAGAAAACCAGTTGGTGGTATTAGAGCTATCGAGCTTCCAGTTGGAAACTACCTCAAGCTTGCATGCCAGTGCGGCCACCATCTTGAACGTAACAGAAGATCATACCGACCGTTATCCGTTCGGTTTGCAGCAATATCGCGCAGCTAAACTGCGAGTCTATGAAAACGCTAAAGTTTGTGTGGTGAATGCCGATGACGCGCTTACCATGCCGGTGCGTGGCGCTGATAGCCGCTGTATCAGCTTTGGTGTGGATGTGGGTGACTACCACCTGAATAAGCAGCAGGGGGAAATCTGGCTGCGGGTTCGGGGTGAGAAAGTGTTGAATACCCGTGAAATGAAATTGACCGGTCGCCATAACTATACCAATGCGTTGGCAGCACTGGCGCTGGCTGATGCTGTGGGGATTCCCCGCTCGTCAAGTTTGAAAGCATTGACCACCTTTACCGGTTTATCACACCGTTTCCAACTGGTGTTTGAGCACAATGGCGTGCGTTGGATTAATGACTCTAAAGCCACCAATGTTGGCAGTACGGAAGCAGCGTTGGATGGCTTGCAGGTTGACGGTACCTTGCATTTATTGTTGGGCGGCGACGGTAAATCCGCTGATTTCTCTGGGTTGACGCGTTTTCTGCAAGGCGACCATATCAAAATTTACTGCTTTGGCCGTGATGGTGAGCAACTGGCTGAATTACGCTCTGAGGTCTCTCAGCTTACAGAGACGATGGAACAGGCCATGGTACTGCTGGCGCAGAGACTGGCACCGGGAGATATGGTGTTGCTGTCTCCTGCTTGCGCCAGTTTGGACCAATTCCGCAGTTTTGAACAACGTGGTGATGAGTTTGCTCGCCTGGCAGAGGAGTTGGGCTGATGCGCATGCCGGGGCTGGGGCTGTTTAATACCGTAAAACATTTTGTGATGGGATCGCGCGAAAGCGACACCACCAGCATGGTGCTTTACGACAGAACCTTGCTGTGGCTGACATTCGGTTTGGCGATTATCGGCTTTGTGATGGTGACATCGGCATCAATGCCGATTGGTCAGCGTCTGGCCAGTGATCCCTTCTTATTTGCCAAACGTGATGCTCTCTATCTGGCGCTGGCATTGGGTTTGTCGCTGGTGACATTACGTATCCCGATGGCGGTCTGGCAGCGCTATAGCAATATCATGTTACTGATTTCGATAGTAATGTTGCTGGTGGTGTTGGTGGTGGGTAGCTCGGTAAACGGGGCATCACGCTGGATTTCATTGGGGCCGCTGCGTATTCAGCCAGCGGAATTATCCAAGCTGTCACTGTTTTGTTATCTGGCCAGCTATCTGGTGCGTAAGGTTGAAGAGGTTCGCAGTAATTTCTGGGGCTTCTGTAAACCGATGGGGGTCATGGTTATTCTGGCGGTGTTACTGCTGGCACAGCCTGATCTAGGCACGGTGGTGGTGCTGTTTATTACCACGCTGGCGATGCTGTTTCTAGCTGGCGCGAAAATGTGGCAGTTTTTGGCGATTATCGGCTCTGGTGTGTTTGCGGTTTGTCTGCTGATTGTTGCTGAACCCTACCGTATGCGCCGTGTGACATCCTTCTGGAATCCATGGGCGGATCCGTTCGGTAGTGGTTATCAGTTAACCCAGTCGCTGATGGCTTTTGGCCGTGGTGAATTCTGGGGGCAAGGCTTAGGTAACTCAGTGCAGAAACTGGAGTATTTACCGGAAGCGCATACCGACTTTATTTTCTCGATTTTAGGCGAGGAACTGGGGTATTTCGGTGTGGTTCTGGCACTGTTAATGGTATTCTTCGTCGCTTTTCGTGCTATGTCCATCGGCCGTCGCGCGTTGGAGATAGATCAGCGATTTTCTGGCTTTTTGGCTTGCTCAATCGGCGTCTGGTTCAGTTTTCAGGCACTGGTTAACGTTGGGGCTGCTGCCGGAATGTTGCCGACCAAAGGGTTGACCTTACCACTGATCAGTTACGGTGGTTCGAGCTTGATTATTATGTCAACGGCAATTGTGCTGTTGCTACGCATTGATTTTGAAACACGTCTGGCAAAAGCCCAGGCGTTTGTAAGGAGTGCCCGATGAGTGGCAAGACCAAGCGTTTAATGGTGATGGCTGGTGGCACCGGGGGGCATGTCTTCCCCGGATTGGCCGTGGCACATCATCTGATGGCGCAAGGCTGGCAGGTGCGTTGGCTCGGCACCGCAGACCGAATGGAAGCGTCATTGGTACCCCAAAATGGCATTGAGATTGATTTCATCCAGATTTCTGGTTTACGCGGCAAGGGGCTAATGGCTCAACTGATGGCACCCGTGCGGATTTATCGTGCGGTGCGTCAGGCCACGAAAATCATGCGTGACTACCAGCCGGACGTGGTGCTGGGCATGGGCGGTTATGTTTCCGGTCCCGGTGGTTTGGCGGCATGGCTGTGCGGTATTCCAGTAGTGTTGCATGAGCAAAATGGCATTGCCGGTTTGACTAATCGCTGGCTAGCCAGAATTGCCAAAAAAGTGTTACAGGCCTTCCCAGGCGCATTCCCAAATGCTGATGTGGTGGGCAATCCGGTTCGTACCGATGTTCTTGCGCTGCCATTGCCGGCGCAACGTTTGGTCGGCCGTGAAGGCCCGGTTCGTGTGTTGGTTATCGGTGGTAGCCAAGGTGCGCGGGTGCTAAATCAGACGATGCCGCAGGTTGCCGCACAGTTGGGTGAGAAAATCACGCTGTGGCATCAGGTAGGTAAAGGCGCATTGCCAGAAGTATTACAGGCATACCAGCAAGTCGGGCAGGGCGATGATAAGCATAAAATTACTGAGTTTATCGACGATATGGCAGCCGCTTATAGTTGGGCCGATGTGGTGGTGTGCCGTTCAGGTGCGCTGACGGTCAGTGAAATTGCCGCCGCAGGTTTACCGGCGATTTTTGTGCCGTTTCAGCATAAAGACCGGCAGCAGTATTGGAATGCACTGCCGCTGGAAAAGGCCGGTGCGGCCAAGATTATCGAGCAGCCGCAATTTAGCGCCGAGGCGGTCAGCAGCTTATTGGAACAGTGGGATCGAGCAACCTTACTAACTATGGCTGAACAGGCAAGGTCCGTGGCTATCCCGGATGCTACTGAGCGCGTAGCTGCTGAAGTGGTCGCGGCCAGTAAGTAATAGTAAAAACAGATAATGAACAGCAGGTAGTTAGGTTAATGCGGGCTGTGAATATGCAACAGACAAAAAAGTGAAGAGAAACGTGAATACACAACAACTGGCGAAACTACGAACTATCGTGCCCGAGATGCGTCGCGTCCGGCACATTCACTTTGTTGGCATCGGTGGTGCCGGCATGGGTGGTATCGCTGAAGTGTTGGCTAACGAAGGTTATCAGATTAGCGGTTCAGATTTGGCACCTAACCCGGTCACTCAGCATTTGGCCTCTTTGGGCGCACAAATCTATTTCCATCACCGTCCTGAAAACGTTCTGGACGCCAGTGTGGTCGTGGTTTCAACTGCAATCTCTGCGGATAATCCAGAGATAGTTGCGGCTCGCGAGGCGCGTATTCCGGTGATCCGCCGCGCAGAAATGCTGGCAGAGTTGATGCGTTTTCGTCATGGCATTGCGGTTGCAGGCACTCACGGCAAAACCACCACCACGGCGATGGTTTCCAGTATCTATGCTGAAGCCGGTCTGGATCCAACCTTTGTTAACGGTGGGTTGGTGAAAGCGGCAGGGACCCATGCTCGTCTTGGGTCCAGCCGTTACCTGATAGCAGAAGCCGATGAAAGTGATGCGTCATTTTTGCATCTGCAACCGATGGTGGCGATTGTCACGAATATCGAAGCCGACCATATGGATACTTATCAGGGCGACTTTGAGAACTTAAAACAGACGTTTATTAACTTTTTACACAACTTGCCATTCTATGGTCGTGCGGTGATGTGTATTGACGATCCGGTGGTGCGCGAGTTGCTACCACGGGTAGGCCGCCACATTACCACCTACGGTTTCAGTGATGATGCCGATGTGCAGATCGCCAGCTACCGGCAGGAAGGCCCACAGGGGCACTTCACGCTCAAACGCTTGGATAAGCCATTGATGACGGTGACCTTGAATGCACCGGGTCGTCATAACGCGCTGAATGCAGCGGCGGCGGTGGCCGTGGCGACAGAAGAAGGTATCGAAGACGAAGATATTCTGCGTGCGTTGGCAGGGTTCCAGGGGACTGGTCGCCGCTTTGATTTCCTCGGCAACTTCCCGTTGGCACCGGTCAATGGCAAAGAAGGCAGTGCGATGCTGGTTGATGACTACGGCCATCATCCAACTGAAGTGGATGCCACCATTAAAGCTGCGCGCGCGGGTTGGCCGGATAAGCGCATCGTGATGGTCTTCCAGCCGCACCGTTATACCCGTACCCGTGACCTGTACGACGACTTCGCCAATGTGTTATCGCAGGTTGATGTGCTACTGATGTTGGATGTGTACGCTGCCGGTGAACCGCCGATCCCAGGGGCTGATAGCCGCTCGTTGTGCCGCACCATCCGTAATCGTGGCAAGTTAGACCCAATTTTGGTTTCAGACAGTGAAACCGTACCTGAAATATTGGCGCAAGTGCTGAAAGGCGATGACCTGATTCTGGTTCAAGGCGCAGGTAACATTGGTAAAATTGCCCGTAAATTGGCTGAGCTTAAATTGCAGCCACAGATAAAAGATGAGGAACATCATGGCTGAGAAAGTCGCGGTACTGCTGGGTGGTACCTCCGCTGAACGTGAAGTGTCATTGCTATCAGGTCAGGCGGTATTAGCGGGCTTGAGAGAAGCAGGTATCGATGCCCATGGGATTGATACCCGAGACTTCCCAGTGACTCAGCTTAAAGAACAGGGCTTCGATAAGGTCTTTATCGCTTTACATGGCCGTGGTGGTGAAGATGGCACCTTGCAAGGGGTACTGGAATTCCTGCAACTGCCTTATACCGGCAGTGGTGTGATGGCGTCAGCTCTGACGATGGACAAATTACGCACCAAATTGGTGTGGCAGGCTTCAGATCTGCCGATTTCGCCTTATGTCGCGTTGAATCGTCAACAGTTTGAAACACTTTCGTCAGAGGAATTAGCAGCGGGTGTCGCTAAGCTTGGCCTGCCATTAATTGTTAAGCCAAGCCACGAAGGCTCCAGCGTTGGCATGAGTAAGGTTGATCACGTCGATCAATTGCAGAGTGCCTTGGTTGAAGCTTTCCGTCACGACAGTGATGTGCTGATAGAGCAATGGTTGAGTGGCCCGGAATACACCGTCGCGATCCTCGGTGATGATGTTTTACCGTCAATCCGTATTCAGGCGCCCGGCGTGTTCTATGATTATGAAGCCAAGTATCTGTCTGACGAAACACAATATTTTTGCCCAAGTGGTTTGAGCAATGAGTTGGAGCAACAATTGGCGACGCTGGCATTGCAGGCTTATCAGGCGCTGGGTTGCAGCGGTTGGGGCCGGGTGGATGTCATGCAAGACAGTGACGGCAGTTTTTACCTGCTTGAAGTGAACACTTCACCGGGTATGACTAGCCACAGTTTAGTGCCGATGGCAGCCCGCCAGTCAGGGTTGAGTTTCTCCCAACTGGTCGCTCGAATTTTGATGTTGGCTGACTGATATGTCGCAAGCTGCCCTGAATGCGCGTGAACGTGCGGCTGAAAACAGCGTGGCCCGACGCAGTAACGGAGGCCAACTAGCAGGTCTGATTTTCCTGCTAATGGTTCTGGGTACCATGCTCTGGGGTGGGTGGGTCGTAGTGGGGTGGATGAAAGATGCCAGCCGACTGCCACTGTCAAAACTGGTGGTGACCGGTGAGCGCCATTACACCACCAATGATGATATTCGCCAGGCAATTCTGGCATTAGGCGCACCGGGTACCTTTATGACGCAGGATGTGAACATCATCCAACAGCAGATTGAAAGGTTGCCTTGGATTCAGCAGGCCAGTGTGCGTAAACAGTGGCCGGATGAGCTGAAAATCCATCTGGTGGAGTATGTGCCTTTTGCTCGCTGGAATGATTTGCATATGGTTGATGAGCAAGGGCGGTCATTTAGTGTGCCGTCCGAGCGGGTCGGCACACAGAAATTGCCATTACTGTATGGCCCGGAAGGCAGTGAACAGGATGTTCTGGAAGGCTACCGGGCAATAAATAAGGTGTTAGCGGCCAATAAATATCAGCTAAAGATGGTGGCGATGAGCGCCAGACATTCTTGGCAGTTGGCCTTAGATAATGATGTTCGGCTGGAGCTGGGACGGGATGACCGGATGGGGCGTTTGCAACGTTTCATCGAGTTATATCCGATGTTGCAACAGCAGCCAGATAAACGAGTCAGTTATGTTGATTTGCGATATGAGACAGGGGCTGCAATAGGTTGGGCTCCGGTATTTATCGGCAGTCAGGGTGGTGAGCCACCAATAAATGGCCAGCAGAACAGTAATCCGCAACAGAATCAGGCACAGGCAAAACAACAATGATCAAGTCGACGGACAGAAAACTGGTAGTAGGTCTTGAGATCGGCACGGCAAAGGTCTCCGCATTGGTAGGGGAAGTTCTGCCCGATGGCATGGTCAATATTATTGGGGTCGGCAGTTGCCCATCCCGTGGCATGGATAAGGGTGGGGTTAATGATCTTGAATCGGTAGTGAAATGCGTGCAGCGCGCTATCGATCAGGCTGAGTTAATGGCGGATTGCCAAATTTCATCTGTTTATTTGGCGTTATCGGGTAAACATATCAGTTGCCAGAATGAAATAGGGATGGTTCCTATTTCAGAAGAAGAAGTAACTCAGGAAGATGTAGAGAACGTAGTGCATACCGCGAAGTCGGTGCGTGTGCGTGATGAGCATCGTATCCTGCATGTTATTCCACAGGAATATGCCATCGATTATCAGGAAGGCATCAAAAATCCTGTTGGTCTGTCTGGCGTGCGGATGCAGGCTAAAGTGCACCTGATTACCTGCCATAACGATATGGCGAAGAATATTGTTAAAGCGGTGGAACGTTGTGGTCTGAAAGTGGACCAACTGATTTTCGCCGGTTTGGCAGCAAGTTATGCAGTATTGACTGAAGATGAGCGTGAGCTGGGGGTCTGTGTCGTTGATATCGGCGGTGGCACCATGGATATGGCGGTTTATACCGGTGGCGCTTTACGGCACACCAAAGTTATCCCTTACGCCGGGAACGTGGTCACCAGCGACATAGCTTATGCTTTTGGTACGCCGCCTACAGATGCGGAAGCGATTAAAGTTCGGCACGGCTGTGCGCTCGGGTCGATAGTCAGCAAGGACGAAAGTGTAGAAGTGCCAAGTGTTGGCGGACGCCCTCCCCGTAGTCTGCAAAGACAGACGCTCGCTGAGGTTATAGAACCACGCTACACCGAGTTGCTGAATTTAGTTAATGACGAGATTTTACAATTGCAGGAGCAGTTGCGTCAGCAAGGGGTGAAGCATCATCTGGCAGCCGGTATCGTGCTGACTGGCGGTGCTGCACAAATTGATGGGCTGGCTGAATGCGCACAACGGGTGTTCCATGCCCAGGTTCGTATCGGTCAACCGCTCAATATCACCGGGCTGACGGATTATGCACAGGAACCTTATTACTCCACTGCTGTTGGGTTATTGCATTACGGTAAAGAATCTCATCTCAGTGGTGAGTCAGAAGTAGAAAAACGTGCCTCAGTGGGCAATTGGTTTAAACGTATCAATAGCTGGCTGAGAAAAGAGTTTTAATGTTTCAACAAAGAGATCATGCTGAACATATTTTTTGATCTCGAAGCGACAGGCACAAAACGGAGAGAAACTATGTTTGAACCTATGGAACTAACCAATGACGCGGTGATTAAAGTCATCGGCGTCGGTGGTGGCGGTGGTAATGCCGTCGAACACATGGTGCGCGAGCGCATCGAAGGTGTTGAATTCTTCGCCGTTAATACAGACGCTCAGGCGCTACGTAAGACGGCTGTTGGCCAAACCATCCAAATTGGTAGCGGTATTACCAAAGGGTTGGGTGCTGGCGCGAACCCAGAAGTGGGTCGTAATTCAGCCGAAGAAGACCGTGAAGCTCTGCGTGCAGCTCTTGAAGGCGCGGACATGGTCTTTATCGCCGCAGGTATGGGCGGTGGTACCGGTACTGGTGCTGCTCCTGTTGTTGCCGAAGTGGCAAAAGAACTGGGTATTCTGACAGTCGCCGTGGTTACCAAGCCTTTCAACTTCGAAGGCAAGAAACGCATGGCATTTGCTGAGCAGGGTATTGCTGAGTTGTCCAAGCATGTGGACTCACTGATCACTATCCCGAATGACAAATTATTGAAAGTTCTGGGGCGTGGCATCTCTTTACTGGATGCATTCGGTGCAGCGAACGACGTATTAAAAGGTGCTGTTCAGGGGATCGCCGAATTGATTACCCGCCCAGGCCTGATGAACGTTGACTTTGCCGACGTGCGCACCGTGATGTCCGAAATGGGTTATGCCATGATGGGCTCTGGTGTGGCTTGTGGTGAAGATCGTGCAGAAGAAGCAGCAGAAATGGCTATCTCCAGCCCGTTGCTGGAAGATATCGACCTGTCTGGTGCCCGTGGTGTATTGGTTAACATCACTGCTGGTTTCGATTTACGTTTGGATGAGTTCGAAACTGTGGGTAATACTATCCGTGCATTCGCGTCCGACAATGCCACCGTTGTTATCGGTACATCGTTAGACCCGGAAATGAACGACGAACTGCGCGTAACTGTTGTTGCGACCGGTATCGGCATGGATAAACGCCCAGAAATTACGCTGGTTACCAACAAGCAGACTCAGCCTGTTATGGACCATCGTTACCAGCAGCATGGCATGTCACCTTTACCTCAGGAAGTTAAACCTGCGGCTAAAGTGGTCAATGACCCTACTGCTCAAACCAATAAAGAGCCCGATTATTTGGATATCCCGGCATTTTTGCGTAAGCAAGCCGATTAATTTTCGAATATTTGGAATCTCCGCTCTTTGTGCTAAACTGTCCCACCGATCTTGTTATAAGCTTGGTCGGTAGGATGGATAACATTGCGAGATAAAACGATGATCAAACAAAGGACTTTAAAACGTATTGTTCAGGCGACTGGCGTCGGTTTGCACACCGGTAAGAAAGTCACGCTGACAATGCGACCCGCGCCGGCTAATACCGGGGTCATCTATCGTCGCACTGACTTGAATCCACCGGTTGATTTTCCGGCAGATGCAAAATCCGTGCGTGATACCATGCTCTGTACTTGCCTGGTCAATGAGCATGACGTGCGTATTTCTACTGTTGAGCATCTCAACGCTGCTTTGGCAGGGTTAGGGATTGATAACATTATTATTGAAGTTAACGCTCCCGAAGTGCCGATTATGGACGGTAGTGCCAGTCCATTCGTGTACTTGCTGCTGGATGCCGGTATCGAAGAGTTAAACTCTGCGAAGAAATTCCTGCGTCTGAAAGAGACTGTGCGGGTTGAAGACGGTGATAAATGGGCTGAATTGTCTCCATTCAATGGATTCCGTTTAGATTTTACCATTGATTTTAATCACCCGGCGATTGACTCAAGTACTCAGCGTTACCGTCTGGATTTCTCGGCCGATTCATTCGTCCGTCAAATCAGTCGTGCGCGTACTTTTGGTTTCATGCGTGATATCGAATATTTACAGTCCCGTGGTTTGTGCCTGGGCGGTAGTTTCGATTGTGCCATTGTGGTAGATGATTACCGCGTGCTTAACGAAGATGGCTTACGCTTTGAAGATGAGTTTGTTCGTCACAAAATGCTGGACGCGATTGGCGACCTGTTTATGTGTGGCCACAATATTATTGGCGCATTTACTGCGTTCAAATCTGGTCACGCCTTAAATAACAAGTTGTTGCAAGCTGTTTTAGCGAAGCAAGAAGCTTGGGAATTTGTGACGTTCCAAGATGAAGCCGAAATGCCACTGGCATTTAAAGCTCCGTCTACAGTATTAGCTTACTAAGTACTTTTGTACCCAAACTCATTGGCATTACAGCCAGCTAACATCGCTGTAAGTTCAAGTGTGAAGGGAAAAGCTACTTATCACTTTTGGTTGCGTTGGCACTCTCTCCGGCCAACGCAGCCAATCGTTCCAATATTATCCTAAGTTTTTCAGGGCTACGGCTCGCTAATCCTCTTAATTCCTTAGCACTTTCCAGACTTAAATGACGTAATGGCGGCGATTTTTCAGGATCTTGCGCCGATTTTGCCACATCTTGCGTAATGTTATGGCCCTTGGCCATTAACGACGGATTAATCCTGATGTCGATTGAAGACAATGATGGTAGAATTTGTGCTCGTAGTGCAGAGAGCAGAGCGGGTTGTTCATAACGTAAGCGCATTAACCAGCTAGCGTTCGCAGTCTCTAGCACTAAAACACTCTGTCGATAGTTAGCGACACGGCACCACGGCTGCATTTGTGAAGGGAGCAATCCTTTTACCGCACGGTTAAGTTTTAACAGTGCAGTAGCGCGTTGTTGTACGTTATGTAGCGGTCCGTTTTCTGCTGCAATGGCATCATCGAACAGAACATCTAATAATTGTGGGCGGTTTTCACGCATTGACAAGGCTCCGGCGGATTTTAAACTTGTGATCGGTATTCTAAATCGTTGGCGACAATTTGGTAGACGTTATTTCTGGCCGCATCTCTTGTTAGGGATGGTAGCGGCGAGTCTTGGCGTGCCATCAAACCTGTCTGGCGTTCCAGATCAAACTGCAATACCGAATACATCATCAAGCCAAAGCCGTCAGAATTACGGTGTGACAAACTTTAACAGTTTGGCATTGTTGCATGATATGCATCGCCGTCCTTCATTCAGCGTAGACTACTGGCAACAGCATGCACTGCGCACGGTTATTCGTCACCTCTCATTTGCGTTGGCACCTCAGGTCGCTTATGCGCGGGTGCAAGAAGTTACAGCAGTCGAGCAAGCTGAGCCATCACAAATTCAGCAGCTTGCACTGTTGGATACCCTCAATGCGCTACTGACACATGAGTTTAAGCCACCGGCTATCATTCGTTACACCGAGCAAGTTAAGCGGCCTATTCTTTCGTTACACAAACCCGGACTCTGGCTTGCACAAGTGCAAGGCATTCGTGCCGGGCCTACTATCCTTATACCTTAAATAATTCGAGTTGCAGGAAGGCGGCAAGCGAAAGACAAATTGGTTGTAAACCATTTTGAACAGCGCTTGCGCTGGCCCGTAGGGTGAGCCTCTGATGAGGTTCATAATCTCGATGAGCTTACATAAGTAAGTGATTCGGGTGATTGAATGTAGCCAACGCACATGCAGCTTGAAGTATGACGGGTATAAGCTAATTATTCTCTTGGTTTACCTCAATTTTATACAACCTTTGGCCGCCGGTTTGGTGGTCTTGTAAGAGATATTAAGAATCATGCTAATCAAATTATTAACCAAAGTCTTTGGCAGCCGTAACGATCGTACTCTGCGCCGTATGCGCAAAGTAGTTGATCAAATCAGCCGTATGGAACCAGAAATTGAAAAACTGACCGATGCTGAGTTGCGTGCCAAAACAGATGAATTCCGCGAGCGTCTGGCAAAAGGCGCGGTGCTGGAAACCTTGATCCCTGAAGCTTTTGCGGTTGTTCGTGAATCAAGTAAACGCGTGTTTGGTATGCGTCACTTCGACGTGCAGTTGCTCGGCGGTATGGTATTGAATGAGCGTTGCATCGCAGAAATGCGTACCGGTGAAGGTAAAACGCTGACTGCAACGCTGCCAGCTTACCTGAATGCGTTGAGTGGCCGTGGTGTTCACGTGGTTACCGTCAATGACTATTTGGCTCAACGTGACGCCGAAAATAACCGCCCATTGTTCGAGTTCCTCGGTCTGAGCGTCGGTATCAACTTGCCGAATATGACAGCACCAGCCAAGCGTGCCGCTTATGCTGCTGACATCACTTATGGTACTAACAACGAATACGGTTTTGACTATCTGCGCGATAATATGGCTTTCAGCCCGGAAGAGCGTGTGCAGCGTAAATTGCACTATGCGCTGGTGGATGAGGTTGACTCCATCTTGATCGATGAGGCCCGTACCCCGCTGATTATCTCTGGTCCGGCGGAAGACAGTTCCGAGATGTATATTCGAGTTAACAAACTGATTCCAAAACTGATTCGTCAGGAAAAAGAAGACTCGGACACCTTCCAGGGTGAAGGCCACTTCTCGGTCGATGAAAAATCACGTCAGGTTCACTTAACTGAACGTGGCCTGATTCTGATTGAACAAATGTTAGTGGAAGCGGGCATCATGGAAGAAGGCGAGTCGCTGTACTCTCCAACCAACATTATGCTGATGCACCACGTCACGGCCGCGCTGCGCGCCCATGTGCTGTTTGCCCGTGATGTTGACTACATTGTGAAAGATGGTGAAGTTATCATCGTCGACGAACACACCGGCCGTACCATGCAAGGGCGCCGTTGGTCAGATGGCTTGCATCAGGCTGTTGAAGCAAAAGAAGGCGTGGAAATCCAGAACGAAAACCAAACACTGGCTTCCATTACCTTCCAGAACTATTTCCGTCTTTATGAAAAACTGGCCGGGATGACCGGTACGGCGGATACCGAAGCGTTTGAATTTAGCTCAATCTACAAGCTCGATACCATTGTTGTACCCACTAACCGCCCAATGATTCGTAAGGATTTAGCTGATTTGGTCTATATGACTGAACAGGAAAAAATTGGTGCGATTATCGAAGATATCCGTGAGCGTACTGCAAACGGTCAGCCAGTATTGGTTGGTACTATCTCGATTGAGAAATCTGAAGTGGTATCTGCCGAATTGACCAAAGCTGGCATTGAGCACAAAGTTCTGAACGCCAAGTTCCATGCCATGGAAGCAGAGATAGTCTCTCAGGCGGGTCAACCAGGCGCGGTAACTATCGCTACCAACATGGCTGGTCGTGGTACCGATATCGTGTTGGGGGGGAGCTGGCAGAGTGAGATTGCTTTGCTGGAAGATCCGACTGAAGATCAAATTGCCGCCATTAAGGCTGCCTGGCAGATTCGCCATGATGCCGTGCTGGCATCTGGTGGTTTACATATTATTGGTACCGAGCGTCATGAGTCACGCCGTATTGATAACCAGTTACGTGGTCGTGCGGGCCGTCAGGGTGATGCCGGTTCTTCACGCTTCTACTTATCAATGGAAGATGCCTTGATGCGTATTTTTGCCTCTGACCGTGTGTCTGGCATGATGCGTAAATTGGGTATGAAACCGGGCGAAGCCATTGAACATCCATGGGTGACGAAGGCCATTGCTAACGCACAGCGTAAAGTTGAAAGTCGTAACTTCGATATTCGTAAGCAACTGCTTGAATATGATGATGTGGCCAGTGACCAGCGTCGTGCCATCTACAGCCAGCGTAATGAACTGCTGGACGTATCTGATGTTAGCGAAACCATTAACAGCATCCGTGAAGATGTATTCAAAACAGTTATCGACAGCTACATTCCTACCCAGTCACTGGAAGAAATGTGGGATATTGAAGGCCTAGAACAGCGCCTGAAAAATGATTTCGACTTGGATATGCCAATTGCACAATGGTTGCAAGATGAGCCACAGTTGCATGAAGAAACATTACGTGAACGCATTCTTCAGCAAGCGATTGAGGTATATCACCGCAAAGAAGAAGTTGTTGGCATCGATATGATGCGTAACTTCGAAAAAGGCGTGATGCTACAAACGCTCGACTCCTTGTGGAAAGAACACTTGGCTGCAATGGATTATCTGCGTCAGGGGATCCATCTACGTGGTTATGCGCAAAAAGATCCTAAACAGGAATATAAGCGTGAATCTTTCGCCATGTTCGCTGCCATGTTGGAATCACTAAAATATGAAGTGATCAGCGTGCTGAGCAAAGTACAAGTGCGGATGCCAGAAGAGGTAGAAGCGCTGGAAGTACAACGTCGTGAAGAAGCCGAGCGTTTGGCGAAACAGCAGCAACTAAGCCATCAGTCTGACAACAGTGCCTTGATGTCAAAGGATGAAGTCAATGTAGCCGCTAGCCTTGAGCGTAAAGTGGGTCGTAATGATCCGTGCCCATGTGGTTCAGGCAAAAAATACAAACAGTGTCACGGCAGCCTACAGTAATACTTTAGGCCATTGGTAATACTGAAAATGAGGGCGGCTTAAAAACCGCCCTTTATTTTGTCGTTCTTTTTAGGACAGATACCAAGAGGCCATATAACTTACTGTTTATGCTCTGATCAGGAGAAAGAGAATTGAAACATTTACAGATAGCGGTAGGGATTATCCGCAACCCCCAGCAGGAGATTTTTATTACTCAGCGCGCTGCTGATTCTCATATGGCGGGTTTTTGGGAGTTTCCCGGTGGCAAGGTTGAGCAGGGTGAAACAGCGGAGCTTGCTTTAAAACGTGAGTTGTCAGAAGAAGTAGGGATCGTGGTACAAGAGGCTGTTCTACTCAACGTCTTGGAGCATACTTTTACCGACCGTATCGTGACATTAAGTTTCTATATGGTTGAAGCGTGGGATGGTGAACCCTTTGGCCGCGAAGGGCAACCCATTCGCTGGGTAAGGCAATCCGAATTGGTTGCCGAGGAGTTTCCGCCAGCGAATGCCGCAATCATTGCATTACTCACCCGATAACTCCATGTTGCGCTTAATAAAATTGTAATTAATATAATGGGAAGGGAGCAAAATAGGGTTGCTCCCCAATGATATGCACATCAATGAGTTGGGGGTTCTTCCTCACTCCATTCATCACTGTCAGATAACTCGCCATGGCTTGAAATACGCTTTTCTTCGTCAGCCCACTCGCCTAGGTCGATCAGTTGACAGCGTTTGCAGCAGAAAGGGCGATATGGGCTTTGCTCTCCCCAGATAACGATTTTCCCACAGGTAGGGCAGTTAACTTCGATTTCTTCTAAGTCCATATTCTCTCCTTAAAAACCAACTGATTGATTGCCACATCAGCAGCAGGCTAATTCAAACGATAAACGGGCCGGAACAGTACCATTTTCACTGTCGAGCGGTAAAAAGCGAATAGCATACCGTGTTTTATGACCAGAAATTTGTGGGTATAGTTGTGGGTCTAATGGCAAGCGCAGCCGGAGTAGATCAGCACCTTCGGCATTATCTTGAAAGAAACCATTCAAGCTGATTTGTGCCCGTAACGGACCCGACTGACGAATTAAATCTAAAATGATGGTCAGAGACTGATTGAGTGGCGCTAAGCTTACCAGCAATTTATCAATATGTTGGTCACGCTGCTCCTGTGGCTGATGTAGCCAGGTATGTAACGTGGGTAAATCAAAGCTACAGTAGCCACCGGGAATGCTAAGGCGCTGGCGAACGACAGCGATTAAGCGGTCATCTTTTAATGATTGCCCGATACGTGGTGCGGACATTAATACTGTGGCATGGTTTTTTAGTTTACTGCGCAAGGAGTCCACTCGCGACATATCCACACCGGGTATATCGGCCCATTGCTGTAACTTCTGTTGTTGGCGCTCAAGCTCTTTGAGCAAATCAGTGCGGACTTCGCCGCGATCCAAAACTTCAATCAAATCGCATGCGGCGCGGAAAAACGTTAATGCAGTGGCAATATTATCTAACGAACGTTGGCTTTCTAATTGTTGTAATAAAAATTCTATTCTCAGCCAGGTACGCATTTTTTCATTCAGCGGATGTTCAAAAAGTATTGTTGAGGTGAGGTCACTCATTGGTGTAGATCCTGTTGGGCCGCGGCTGCCAATATTAAATACTGTTGGTGTAATGAAGCAACTTGCGAGGCGATAATGGATGGATCGCCGCTATTGTCAATAATATCATCGGCACAGGCTAGCCGTTGTTGCCGCGAAACCTGTGACGCTAAAATATGTTCTGCCTGTTGGCGGGTAATACCATCTCTTGCCATCGTGCGCGTGAGTTGTATTTCAGGCGCTACATCTACCACTAACACACGATTAGCACGGTGCTGTAAACCATTTTCAAGCAACAAAGGAACAATCCAAAGTGCATATGGTTTATCAATATTCGCTAATTGGTGCTCAGTTTCTTGCTGAATAAGTGGATGCAACAGTGAATTTAACCATGCTTTTTCCTGTGGTTCACTGAAAATTTTTGCGCGTAATGCACTCCGGTTTAATGAACCATCTGCTTGCAAAATAGTGTCGCCATAGCGGGATGCGATAGCCGCTAATGCTGGCATACCCAGTTCAACAACCTGGCGAGCGATAATGTCAGCATCAACAAGGGGCACCCCAAAATCGGCGAATGCATCTGCTACGGTACTTTTGCCGCTGCCAATCCCGCCGGTGAGAGCCACAATATAGGTCATTACCTAGCCTTGTATACTGTTTATGAGTGGCAGAATTGTATCTGAAAGCGGGCGGGAAGGGATAGTAAGGTATGCATTCTGTTTGAGCTAGATGGAAAAATAAGTGAAGTGAGCGCGCAGATAAAAGAGTGGTTGCTATTCTCCAAGTAATTTGTGGGATTATAGCGTAAATAAAGGTGGATTCGCAGTCTTGCCGTAGAATTATTCATGCGTATGATAGCTTCACTGGGATGGCGTGATTTACGCCCGATCACTTTTTGCGATCTATCGCCACTAACCAGGAAATAATAAGCCATGCGCATTGAAGAAGGTTTGAAATTAGGTTTTAAAGATGTGTTAATCCGCCCTAAACGTTCCACACTGAAAAGCCGCTCTGAAGTAGAGCTCGAGCGCCAGTTTACCTTCAAACATTCAGGTTGGAATTGGTCTGGTGTACCTATCATCGCTGCTAATATGGATACTGTTGGCACCTTCCGCATGGCTGAAGTTTTGGCATCATTTGATGTGCTTACCGCAGTTCATAAGCACTACACGGTTGAACAATGGGCTGAATTTGTAAAACGGGTTCCTGAATCTGTATTGCGTCATGTCATGGTGTCGACAGGGACTTCCTCTGCCGATTTCGACAAAATGAAGCAAATTCTGGCATTATCACCGGCACTGAAATTCATCTGTATCGATGTAGCTAATGGCTACTCTGAGCATTTTGTTTCCTTCCTGCAAAAAGCTCGCGAAGCCTGCCCGGACAAAGTGATTTGTGCTGGCAATGTGGTGACTGGTGAGATGGTAGAAGAGCTTATCCTTTCTGGTGCAGATATTGTTAAAGTGGGTATTGGTCCAGGTTCTGTTTGTACCACGCGAGTTAAGACCGGTGTTGGTTATCCACAGCTATCTGCTGTGATCGAGTGTGCCGATGCTGCCCACGGTTTGGGGGGACAGATTGTCAGTGATGGCGGCTGCTCTGCACCGGGCGATGTGGCTAAAGCTTTCGGTGGTGGTGCTGATTTCGTGATGCTGGGTGGCATGCTAGCAGGACACGATGAGTGTGAAGGCCGCGTGGTGGAAGAAAATGGCGAGAAATTCATGCTGTTCTACGGTATGAGTTCAGAGTCTGCTATGAAACGCCACGTAGGCGGAGTCGCTGAATACCGCGCCGCAGAAGGTAAAACAGTTAAACTGCCATTACGCGGTTCCGTTGATAACACAGTGCGCGACATTATGGGTGGCTTGCGTTCTGCTTGTACCTACGTGGGTGCTTCGCATTTAAAAGAACTGACCAAGCGCACCACCTTTATCCGAGTTGCAGAGCAAGAAAACCGTGTATTTGGCAGTAACTGATTACTGATGGAAACAGGGCGTTATTTAACGCCCTGTTTCGACCCCCCCTTTCCCCACGATACTTCGCCCTTAACACCCGTATTACCCAATAACATCCCCTAGTTGAAATATCGGTAAATACATTGCGATCACTAGAACCCCGACGATGCTGCCAATAATCAACATCAACAGTGGTTCCAACATTTGTGTGAGATTATCGGCTAAATCCTGTGTTTTTTGCCGATGCCAACCTGCTAGTTTTTCTAATAACACATCCAACGCGCCAGACTCTTCACCCACCCGAACCATTTGTTGGCATAGCGGCGGGAATAGATGATGTTGTGCAAGAGCGATATGCAGAGGCTCACCTTGGTTGATCTGTTGTTGAATATGTTTTAGTGCTTGCTGATAGGTACAGTTATTGATGGAAAGTAGTGCGGCATCCAATCCGGCAGTTAGCGGTAATCCGGCATGTTGAGTGATAGCTAATGTTTGAAAAATTTGGCTAAGGCAACTTCCTCGGATTAATGTGGAGATGAGTGGGAGACGTAATAACAGTGTTTGCTCCCATTGTTGCACGTGCACCTGACGCCGCCGCGCATAAAGGTATCCCATACATATTGATGTTAATAACACCGCAATATACGGCCCGTAAGTAGTAATAAATACTGAAATCAGCAGCAGCGTGGCAGTCAGTGTGGGTAATGGTGTATCAAATGATTGATAGATTTGTGCAAATTCAGGCAGCACCATGACCAGCATAACGAGGCTAACAACCATCGCGATAACGCAGACAAATATTGGATATTTGAGTGCCTTAATCACTTTCTTTTGTAATTTTTGCTGCCGTTCCTGGTGCTGTACTAACTGAATACAGCACTGTTCAAGGTTACCCGTCAGCTCCCCCATTGCAATCACTGGGGGGTATAATCGGGGGAACGTGTGTGGGTAACTCGCCATCGCTTCAGATAGTGATTGGCCCTGTGAAACCAGTTGGCTTATGTCCTGCAATAAGCAGCGCCACGGTAATGCATCTATCTCTTTCGCTAGCAGTTGCAGGCTATTAACCAAAGGCAGCCCGGCTTGCAGTAGCGTCGCCAATTGGCGAGTAACAGCCACCAGGTGCTCACCTTGCCAATAACTGATTGATAATCGCTTACCACCCTTAACGTTTAATGGTTGTAACCCTTGGCGGAACATTTGTTCATAAACAATATTTCGCTCTGTTGCCAATTGTGCTCCAGTCTGTAACTGTCCTGTAGTATCAATGGCTTTCCAGTAAAATAAACGTTGATAACTCACAGGATTGCCTCGAATTCTTTCAGAGTTCCCACAACACGATTAATTTCACTAAGCGTAGTAACACCGCTTTCAACTAATGCTAAACCAGCAGAAAGTAATGTTACTTGTTCTTGCTCTTGTGCAATCTGAGTGAGCTTTGCCGGGCTGACATTGTTGAGCAAAGCTTGCTGGATTGGCGGGGTGACACTTAACATTTCGTAAATACCTGTGCGACCATAATAGCCTGCGCAACAGTGTTCACAGCCCACGGCGAGATAATGTTGCAATGGACTCGCCCAAACACCTGCCGGAGCCTGAAAAAGAGTGGGAGATGCCTGGCGACAGTGCAGGCAGAGCCTGCGAACCAGTCGTTGGGCGATAACTAACGTCAGGCTCGATGCAATTAAGTGACGTTCTATTCCCATTTGTGTCAGGCGTATTAGGGTTTCAGATGTTGAGTTGGTATGCAGTGTTGAAAGTACCAGATGCCCCGTTAATGCTGCCTTAACCGCTATCTCGGCAGTTTCATTATCGCGAATCTCGCCGAGCATAATCACATCAGGATCCTGGCGTAGCATCGCGCGTAATACGCAAGAAAAATCCAATCCAATCCTATTGTTAGTCTGAGTCTGATTTATGCCATCAACCTGGATCTCTATAGGATCTTCAACACTACAGATGTTTCTTTGCGGTTGATTGAGTTGGTCTAAACTGCAATAGAGCGTCACAGTTTTTCCACTTCCGGTAGGCCCAGTCACCAGAACTAAACCTTGCGGAGCAGATAATGCGCGCGTGAGTTGTTGGTGGGCCATGGTTGTCAGACCCAGACTGGCCAGTGTTGGTTGTTGATGAATATTCAGTATACGCAGCACCACTTTTTCACCGAACTGTACGGGGAGGGTGGCTATTCTTATGGAGTAGCGGGTGCCATTTAACACTAAAGCTAGCTGGCCATCCTGCGGTAACCGTTTTTCCGCGATATTCAATTTAGCCATAACTTTTAGGCAACTGCTGATACGGCTGGCTAATTCAGTTGTTGGAGGTGGGGATTCGTGTAATACACCATCAATTCTTAAACGAATACGATAATGATGCTGATAAGGTTCAAAATGGATATCTGAGGAACGTTTCTGAATCGCCAATCTGAGTGTTTGCGTTATAAATTGAATAACGGGAATATCACTTTCATTATCCAGCAACGTCTCATCTAAATCCTGTTGTGGCAGAGAAGCTGAGCCTCCTCCTCCTCCTTGTCGTTTTCTCTCTTGTCGCGATACGCCTTGGCTATTTTCGGTAGATTCTACTTCTAGGTTTAGGTGCTCTTTTGCTGATGGTTCAAGGTTTAATAACTGTTCAATCTTAGCCTCAGGCCAGTATTCTACGGTAATTTTACGACCACAGGTAAAACGCAGGGCAGTTAATAATTCGTCATTCACTGGTTTGGATGACGCTATAGCGAGGTTTTTGCCATCGAGTTTTAAGGCTATTGCCCTATAACGACGACAGAGTTTGTGTAATTCAGCGCTGATTCGCTCGGGTTGGTGTGCCATGAATTCAGTCATTGGATTAGGCCTTATCATTGAAACGGAACACGGTCTTACAGCTATCAGCAAGGTTGTTATCTACGGTGGTACATGTTCTGGTCCAGACAATATTTCCACTACTACTAAGTGTGGGGGTCATCGAGAGACTCAGGTCAGCAAGGGTATGTTGACCCGTAAGTGTAATCACACCTTTATCAATGGTTGTTGCACTGACATAACGCGATGGTTGCCCAGTCGGTACGCCGTTATTGCCCGCATTACAGCTATCGAACTTGGCATGCTCCAGAGCACAAAGTTCTACCGCCATTTTGTAGGGCACGATGGCTTGTAACATATCGGTGAGGGCTGCTTTTTGGATATAGCGCTGATAGGAAGGAATCCCAATACCGCTAAGTACAGCAATGATGGCGATGGCAACCATTAATTCAATTAAGGTAAAACCCTGTTGCTTATTCATTTGTCACTCTCCTTGTGTGTGTGAAAACAAGGCAAGGGTGCAACTTTTTAATTGATGGCAACAGGGGCATTACATTGATTTGCGAAGCAGGCTGTCGAATATTTAGGTTGTTACAGTGAAATCACAGATAACTTCGGCGATGCTCGCAAAAACAGAATTAGAGTCTGCTAATGGCTATCATCGGCCGAAGATAATTTGGTAGGTTTATTTAAATCGCATGGACAGGTCTAAAGCTGTCACGTGTTTTGTTAGTGCACCGACTGAGATGAAATCAATACCGGTTTCGGCATAGCTTCGCAGTGTTTCTAGCGTAACGTTGCCAGAAACTTCCAGTTGAGCACTCTCTTGGGTCTTGGCCAACTCATTACGCATGTGCACAGCATCACGCATCATTGGGATGGTAAAATTATCCAACATAATGATATCGGCGCCAGCGGTTAATGCTTGTTGCAATTCATCAAGGGATTCAACTTCAACTTCGACGGGAACATCGGAATGAATCCAAAATGCTTTAGCAACCGCTTCTTTGATAGAACCAGCAGCAATAATGTGATTTTCCTTGATAAGGAAAGCATCAGATAAGCCGAGTCGATGATTATTACCGCCACCGCAGAGGACGGCATATTTTAAGGCGGTACGCAGCCCTGGCAAGGTTTTCCTGGTATCGAGTAATTGCGTATGCAACCCAGAGAGCTCCGCCACATAACGGCTGACCTCGGTAGCGACACCGGATAAGGTTTGCAAGAAATTAAGTGCGGTGCGTTCACCGGTAAGTAGGATACGGGCAGGGCCAGTCAGATGGCAAAGTGTCTGATTAGCTATCAACTTGTCTCCATCGTTGACTAACCATTCAACTGTCACTTGGGCGCCAAGTTGAATAAACACTTCATTTAGCCAGCGCTGACCACAAAATATACCAGCTTCGCGCGTAATAATCGTGGCATTAGCCTGTTTATCTGCTGGGAGTAATTGTGCGGTAAGGTCGCGATCTGCATTAACCTCACCACCCAGGTCTTCGCTCAAAGCTTGGGCAACAGTGAAAGGGATATCACATTGAATTCGTTCCAATAGCTCGGCACGGCGGCTGTCGGCATTATAGCTGCGGGTCGGCATATAAAACTCCGAAATGGCGGATAGATAATAGTTCAAACATGCTACTCTGTTGCTGGCTGAAGTGCCATAAAAGAGCCAGTTGAAGTGTACTATTAGGGGGCTTAGATAAACAATGCAGTTAGAAAATGGCTGGATTTTAGGGGTTAAACGGGTCGTTTCTCCCCATTTTGATCAACGGCCAGAATGCGAGGTACCTTCGCTGCTGGTAATTCATAATATCAGTTTGCCCCCTGGTGAATTTGGTGGCCCCTATATCGATCAGCTTTTCACTGGCACACTAAATGCCGATGAACATCCTTATTTTGCTGATATTGTTCACTTGCGAGTTTCAGCCCACTGTCTGATTCGTCGTGATGGTGAAATTATTCAATATGTTCCGTTTGATCAACGCGCTTGGCATGCTGGAGTCTCAAGCTTTGGCGGGCGTGAGCGGTGTAACGATTTTTCTATTGGGATCGAGCTGGAAGGAACGGATATGTTACCGTTTACGCCCGCACAATATCGGAGTTTGAATGAGATAAGTGTGCTGTTATTTGCTCATTATCCGATAACTGTTGATCGGGTGACGGGCCATAGTGACATTGCGCCACAACGTAAAACCGACCCTGGCCCCGCTTTTGATTGGGCTTTGTATCAGCAGAGTTTGGTGAAGTTAACATCGCCATCGTGATGCTGGTCAGTCTTCACCACAGGTTTGTTGTCGAGCAGCTCAGCTGCTTGTTGCCTGGTTTTATAGTGTGGTTTATACATGCCGGGAGGCATATGCCCTGTTTCCAGGGCTGGTTAAGTGCAAAGGGAGAATAAGAGCTAATGACACTGTTTACGCTGTTGCTGGTGCTAGCATGGGAGCGCTTGTTTAAACTCGGCGAACATTGGCAGTTAGACCACCGCCTTGAAGTCGTATTCACGCGTTTACACCGTTTTTCGTTGGCGCAAACTATTTTGCTGACTGCCGTGTGGATGGCCTTGGTATGGCTGATTTTGCAGTTAGTGCAGAATATCTTGTTTGGTTTCCCCCTGTTGTTGATTTGGATTCTGATTTGCCTGCTATGCATTGGTGCCGGGGGGATTCGTAAACACTATCGAGCCTACCTTAAAGCTGCGCGCCAAAATGATGCCCATGCCACCGATAAAATGGCAGAAGAGTTAGCATTAATCCATGGTTTACCCATGGATAGCGGAGAGAAAGCTCGCTTACAATCCCTACAAAATGCCTTGTTGTGGATAAACTTCCGTTACTATTTAGCGCCTATCTTCTGGTTTGTTGTGTGTGTTAACTATGGTCCCGTGGCGCTAGCAGGTTATGCGATGTTACGCGGATACCAAACCTGGTTAGCCCGACACCATACGCCTTTACAGCGTTCTCAATCTGGTATTGATCGTCTGTTACATTGGCTGGACTGGATACCTGTGCGGTTGGTGGGCGCGGCATATGCCTTGTTGGGGCACGGCGAAAGAGCATTACCAGCTTGGTTTGCCTCATTAGGTGATTTCAGAACTCAGCAGTATCAGGTTCTGACCCAATTAGCGCAGTACTCTTTGGCTCGTGAGCCTCATTTAGACCCAGTACAGACGCCAAGGTCTGCGGTCTCGTTAGCACGAAAAGTGACACTAACGGTGATTGTAGTCGTGGCTTTACTGACCATTTATGGTGCACTAGTTTAGTTTTCTGATTTATGGCACTGGCCGGAGAGTTTGTGCCCGGCCAGTGCGGTCTTAACGAAATATGATTAATTAGCCCGCATACCTCACCCCCATCTCATATCTGATCTTTTCCTTCACTAATTAGTTCTATATTCATGGATATTCTCTCCGTTATGGATCAAAAACAGTCATTGAAGATGGATTATTGCTGTTCAATCGGGGAGATATCAGAAGTTAATGGTTATAGAGATGGACAAATGTACCATCGCCATCAAAGTCTGAACCAGACGGCAAAAAAGAGACGTGACAAATTCAATACATAAGTAATATCAAACTGTTCATTATCTGGTTTGTACTGTTGGGGGGAGCAGCACTATAGGATCAGTGGGTTATGGAAGATGGCGGGTCAGTCGAACACGGTTTTGTTAAACAATAAAATAAACGGGTCAGCGCTGTAGCTGACCCGTTAGCTATGATGTCGTCAGATTCTCGAGAGAAATCTGCTATGTTCTGCTATCAGGATTTGGCGCGTTGGTTACGATTTTTTAGGATGTAACCAATAGCTAGTAGCAATACCCAAGCTGGAATTAATAGCACAGAAATCTGGATACCCGGTGTCAGATACATAATGACCAAAATGCCGGTGAGGAACAGCAAGCACAGGTAGTTGCTGAACGGATACCAGAAGGCTTTGAACTGTGGGATCACGCCTTGGCGGTTTTTAGCGGCACGGAATTTAAGGTGCGCAAGGCTAATCATCGCCCAGTTGATCACCAGCGCCGATACTACCAGTGCCATCAGTAATTCGAAGGCTCGGCCTGGGATCAGATAGTTAATCAGCACGCAGAAAGCGGTGGCAAATGCAGAGACGGCGATAGCAATAACAGGTACCCCGCGACCATCGACTTTTAGCAGCATTTTCGGGCCGTTGCCTTGTTTGGCTAAACCAAACAACATGCGGCTGTTACAGTAAACACAACTGTTATAGACCGACAATGCTGCTGTCAGTACCACGATATTCAATACAGTTGCGACCACATTGCTGTTCAGTGCATGGAAGATCAGTACAAATGGACTACCGCCTTCGACCACTTTTCCCCACGGGTAGAGTGATAATAAGATTGCCAGAGAACCAATATAGAACAGCAAGATACGGTAGATAACCTGATTGGTTGCTTTGGGGATGCTTTGGGCTGGGTTTTCGGCTTCTGCAGCGGTAATCCCGACTAACTCAAGGCCACCGAAGGAGAACATGATCACCGCCATTGCCATAACCAAGCCCATGACACCGTTAGGGAAGAAGCCGCCTTGTGCCCACAAGTTAGTCACAGTGGCTTCCGGGCCGCCTTGCCCGCTAAGTAGTAACCATCCACCGAACAGAATCATTGCAATGATAGCGACCACTTTAATGATGGCGAACCAAAACTCCATTTCACCATACACTTTGACATTCGCCAGGTTGATGGCATTGATAGCTAAGAAGAATACTGCCGCTGACACCCATGTTGGGATCTCCGGCCACCAATATTGTACATAGATACCTACGGCGGTCAGTTCGGCCATCGCCACTAACACATACAGTACCCAGTAGTTCCAACCGGAAGCGAAACCGGCAAAGTTCCCCCAATATTTGTAAGCAAAGTGGCTAAAAGAACCCGCGACTGGTTCTTCGACTACCATTTCTCCTAACTGGCGCATAATCAGAAACGCGATAAAGCCGCCGATTGCATACCCCAGTAGCACTGAAGGCCCCGCCATTTGAATGGTTTGCGCGATACCAAGGAATAATCCGGTACCAATTGCGCCACCTAAGGCAATAAGCTGTATGTGGCGGTTTTTAAGCCCCCGCTTTAGCTCTGCACCTTCCTGTTGAACACTCATTGTTGCATCCTCTGTCGTTGTCACTTTTAGCGGGCAAACCCGTCATCTTTCAAACTGCAAATATATTGGCTGTACTCGTTACTCAGCCCATCCTTGGAATAATCTGTTACCGCCTTCCCGCAACTTGAAATCTATTGGGTATAAATAGGTGCCGTTTGCTATGCGTAAGGTTTTGATTACATTATTTGTATTATTTTGTTTACGGTGGCTTTTATGGGAATTTTCTCTTTAGGCTACCGTTTAAAAGAGAATAGTGGTAGGCGAGAATTATTGCATCTGCTTTTTATTTTAATCGGTGAAGTTTTAGCCAAAACAGCAAGAAAAATGTTGATGCGTGATCAAGCTGTTGTTTTGAGGAAAAGCAGGAATGTGCTTTTTTGGGTTGAAAAGCCACCAGTAAGCCATTTTTATAATGGTCATACCAGTTTTAAGGCGAGAGACCGAGGGATACAGACTTTTCTTGTTTTAGTTTGAATATAAATTCAAATTTATAGAATTTATATTCACAAATAAAATCACTTTAACGCTTCAGCTTGCCTAATTACCCGTTTCATAAAAGTTAAAACCCGAGGCTGCCAGGTAATGGTATTACCACTGCTACGTTATCACTTTGCATTGCTTTATCAGTGAAGTTGTTAAAATGTGCTGGGTTTCATGATTTTGGTCAAGGTCCGTATGGACAGCTAGTGAATACTTTGTTACTTTATCGTCACGTTTTTGAAATTGGTATTACCAATTGACTCCGCGCTACTCGCAGAGACGATTCACTCAATACGGCTTACAGCGCGACTTACAACAAATTATGGCCTACAACAAAATACGTCAGCCCAAATTATCAGATGTCATCGAGCAGCAGCTCGAATACCTGATCTTGGAAGGGACGCTGCGTCCGGGGGAGAAATTACTGCCTGAACGCGAGTTGGCGAAGCAATTTGATGTTTCCCGGCCTTCTTTGCGAGAAGCAATTCAGCGCTTAGAAGCTAAGGGACTGCTGTTGCGTCGTCAGGGGGGCGGGACTTTCGTGCAAACCAATCTGTGGCAAAGCTTTAGCGATCCGCTAGCAGAGCTACTGGCTGACCATCCAGAATCACAATTCGATCTGTTAGAAACCCGTCATGCCCTCGAAGGTGTTGCTGCCTATTATGCAGCATTGCGCGGCACTGATGAAGATCTGCAACGTATCCGTGAATGCCATACTGTTATTCAGCAAGCGCAGGATAACGGCGATTTAGATGCTGAGGCAGATGCCGTTATGCAGTATCAAGTGGCTGTCACAGAGGCTGCGCATAATGTGGTTTTGCTGCATTTACTGCGTTGCATGGGGCCGATGCTGGAACAAAACGTAAGACAGAACTTTGAATTGCTTTACTCGCGCCGCGAAATGCTGGCAACGGTGAGCAGTCACCGCGCCGGGATTTTTGAGGCGATTGTGGCACGCGAGCCAGAGAAAGCCCGCGAAGCTTCACACCGTCACTTGGCGTTTATCGAGGAAATTCTGTTGGATCTTAGTCGGGAGCACAGTCGCCGTGAGCGATCTTTGCGTCGGCTCCAACAGCGCAAGGACTAGAAACGAATCATTCAGGTTGCGCCTCTGCAAGACCTCAATAACTCGTTTTGTACCCTTTGTACTTGAAGCTACAGGGTTGTTAGCTGCGTGAACTCACCCGAATCACTGACTTGGGTCAGCTTATCGAGATTCGTTCTCTGGCAGCGGCACGGTAACTTCAATTTCATTGGGTAGTTATTCTCATTTGAGAATTATTAGCGGCAACTATACCCAAAATAATTCGAGTTGTAGGTAGGCGGCAAGGGAATGACAAATCGGTCGTAGGCCGATTTGAACAGCATTTATGCTAGCCCGTAGGGTGAGTCTCAAAGAGACTCATTAATCCCCAGGAGCTTACTTGAGTAAGTGACTGGGGTGAGAGAGTACAGCCAACGCCTCTACAGCTTGAAGTATGACGGGGACAAACTGATGGGCCTATCTTCCGGTGTTTTCACCAGGGCACGTGCTTTAGCCTGGGGTTAAAGCACAGGAAGATAGGCTCCAAATAAACCATTAGAAACAGATAAGGAATACCACCATGTCAGAACGTTTAAATAATGACGTGGATCCGATCGAAACCCGCGACTGGCTACAGGCGATCGAATCGGTCATCCGTGAAGAGGGTGTTGAGCGTGCTCAGTATCTGATTGATCAGGTTTTGGGCGAAGCCCGTAAAGGTGGTGTGAGCGTTGCGGCAGGTTCTGCCAACCGTGATTACATCAACACCATCGCGGTAGAAGACGAACCCGCTTACCCTGGCAACCTGGAGCTTGAGCGTCGTATTCGCAGCGCTATCCGTTGGAATGCTGTGATGACCGTGTTGCGTGCGTCGAAGAAAGATCTGGATTTGGGCGGCCACATGGCATCCTTCCAGTCTTCCGCTACCTTCTACGAGGTTTGCTTCAACCACTTCTTCCGTGCTCGTAACCAAAAAGACGGCGGCGATCTGGTTTACTTCCAGGGCCACATTTCTCCAGGTGTTTACGCGCGTGCTTTCCTTGAAGGCCGCCTGACTCAAGAGCAAATGGATAACTTCCGTCAGGAAGTCGATGGTAAGGGTCTGTCTTCTTACCCGCATCCGAAACTGATGCCTGAATTCTGGCAGTTCCCAACGGTATCGATGGGCCTTGGCCCAATCAGTGCAATCTATCAGGCCAAGTTCCTGAAATACCTCCATCACCGTGGTCTGAAAGACACTGCAGCACAGACCGTGTACGCCTTCTTGGGCGACGGCGAGATGGATGAGCCAGAATCCAAAGGTGCGATCACCATCGCGACCCGTGAAAAACTGGATAACCTGGTCTTCGTTATCAACTGTAACTTGCAGCGCCTGGATGGCCCGGTTACCGGTAACGGCAAGATTATCAATGAGCTGGATGGCATCTTCAATGGTGCTGGCTGGCAGGTTCTGAAAGTGATTTGGGGTAGTCGTTGGGATGAGCTGCTGCGTAAAGATACCAGCGGTAAACTGATCCAACTGATGAACGAAACCCTGGATGGCGACTACCAGACCTTTAAATCCAAAGACGGCGCCTATGTCCGCGAACACTTCTTTGGCCGTTTCCCAGAAACTGCTGCATTAGTGAAAGACATGAGCGACGACGAGATCTGGTCTCTGAACCGTGGTGGTCATGATCCGAAGAAAGTCTTTGCCGCACTGAAGAAAGCACAAGAAACCACCGGTAAACCAACTGTTATCCTGGCCCACACCATTAAAGGTTACGGCATGGGCGAAACAGCAGAAGGCAAAAATATTGCTCACCAGGTGAAGAAAATGAACATGGAAGGGGTTCACCACTTCCGCGATCGTTTCAATGTGCCAGTTGCCGATGCTGATATCGAAAAACTGCCTTACATCACCTTCGAGAAAGATTCCGAAGAGCACAAATATCTGCATGAACGTCGTCAGGCGCTGGAAGGCTATGTGCCAACCCGCATGCCTAAGTTCACCGAGAAGCTGGAAATCCCTGCGTTGTCAGATTTCAGCTCCTTGCTGGAAGAGCAGAACAAAGAGATCTCTACCACTATCGCCTTCGTGCGTGTGCTGAACGTGATGCTGAAGAACAAGTCTATCAAAGACAGAATTGTTCCAATCATTGCTGACGAAGCGCGTACTTTTGGTATGGAAGGTCTGTTCCGTCAGATTGGTATTTACAGCCCGAATGGTCAGCAGTACACCCCGCAAGACCGTGAGCAGGTTGCTTACTACAAAGAAGACGAAAAAGGCCAGATCCTGCAAGAAGGGATCAACGAACTGGGTGCTGCCTCTTCATGGCTGGCTGCTGCGACCTCATACAGCACCAATGATCTGCCAATGATCCCGTTCTACATCTACTACTCCATGTTCGGTTTCCAACGTATCGGTGACCTGTGCTGGGCTGCGGGTGACCAACAGGCGCGTGGCTTCCTGATCGGTGGTACTTCAGGTCGTACTACTCTGAATGGCGAAGGTCTGCAACATGAAGATGGTCATAGCCACATTCAGTCACTGACTATCCCGAACTGTATCTCTTACGATCCGGCCTATGCTTATGAAGTTGCTGTCATCATGCATGACGGTCTGGAGCGTATGTACGGTGAAGCGCAGGAAAACGTCTATTACTACCTGACCACGCTGAACGAAAACTACCACATGCCAGCAATGCCACAGGGCGCAGAAGAAGGTATCCGTAAAGGTATCTACAAACTGGAAACTGTTGCAGGTAGCAAAGGCAAAGTGCAGTTGATGAGTTCAGGTGCAATCCTGCGTCACGTTCGCGAAGCGGCTCAGATTCTGGCTAACGACTACGGTGTTGGTTCTGATGTGTACAGCGTAACATCCTTCACTGAACTGGCCCGTGATGGTCAGGATTGTGAGCGTTGGAACATGCTGCACCCAACAGAAACGCCACGTGTTCCTTATGTGGCTCAAGTCATGAACGACGCGCCAGCGGTTGCTTCTACTGACTACATGAAGTTGTTCGCTGAACAAATTCGTAACTTCATTCCTGCCAGCGAGTTCCGCGTGTTGGGTACAGATGGTTTCGGCCGCTCTGACAGCCGTGAGAACCTGCGTCACCACTTCGAAGTTGATGCTTCTTACGTTGTGGTTGCAGCTCTGGGTGAATTGGCTAAACGCGGTGACATCGACGCCAGCGTAGTTGCACAAGCAATTACCAAGTTTGGTATCGACGCCGATAAAGTTAACCCGCGTCTGGCATAAGAGGTAAAGAACAAATGGCTATTGAAATTAACGTACCAGACATCGGTGCAGATGAAGTGGAAGTCACCGAAATTATGGTGAAAGTAGGCGATACCGTTGAAGCGGAACAGTCGCTTATCACCGTTGAAGGTGATAAAGCTTCCATGGAAGTCCCATCACCGCAGGCGGGCGTAGTTAAAGAAATCAAAATTGCAGTTGGCGATACTGTCGCGACCGGCAAACTGATGATGATCTTCGAAGCAACAGGTGCCGCTGCGGCGCCTGCAGCAGCCGAAGAAAAGCCAGCAGCCCCTGCTCAGGCAGCGGCGCCAGCGGCATCTGCGGTAAAAAATGTTGAAGTGCCAGATATCGGCAGCGACGAAGTTGAAGTGACTGAAATACTAGTGAAAGTGGGCGATACTGTTGCCGCTGAACAATCTCTGATCACAGTAGAGGGCGATAAAGCCTCTATGGAAGTGCCAGCGCCATTCGCCGGTACCGTTAAAGAGATCAAAATCAGCACTGGCGATAAAGTCAGCACCGGTTCTCCTATCATGATATTTGAAGTGGCAGGTGCTGCGGCACCCGCCGCGGCAACTGAGTCAGCTCCGGCCGCAGCGGCTGCTGCACCGGCCGCCTCAGCAGCAAAAAATGTCGAAGTGCCAGACATCGGTGGCGATGAAGTTGAAGTCACAGAAGTGATGGTTAAAGTGGGTGATAAAGTTGCCGCTGAACAATCACTGATCACCGTTGAAGGCGATAAAGCCTCAATGGAAGTGCCAGCACCATTTGCCGGTACCGTTAAAGAGATCAAAATCAGCACTGGCGACAAAGTTAAAACCGGCTCGCTTATCATGGTGTTCGAAGTGGAAGGCGCAGCCCCTGCTGTTGCACCTGCCCAGCCAGCGGCTCCTGCTAAAGCGGCCACCGCTCCTGGCGCGAAAGCTGAGAGCAAAGGCGAGTTTGCTGAGAATGACGCTTACGTGCATGCCACGCCGGTTATCCGTCGTTTAGCGCGTGAATTTGGCGTAAACCTGGCGAAAGTGAAAGGTACCGGTCGTAAAGGTCGTATCCTGCGCGAAGACGTTCAGGCCTACGTGAAAGATGCGGTCAAACGTGCTGAAACAGCCCCTGCTGCCACTGGCGGCGGTCTGCCAGGTATGTTGCCTTGGCCGAAAGTTGATTTCAGCAAGTTCGGTGAGATTGAAGAAGTTGAATTAGGCCGTATCCAGAAAATCTCTGGTGCGAACCTGAGCCGTAACTGGGTCACTATCCCTCATGTGACCCAATTCGATGAAGCGGATATCACTGAAGTTGAAGTGTTCCGTAAGCAACAGAACATCGAAGCTGAGAAGAAAAAACAAGATCTGAAAATCACCCCGCTGGTGTTCCTGATGAAGGCGGCTGCTAAGGCGTTGGAAGAGTTCCCACGTTTCAACAGCTCGATTTCTGAAGATGGTCAGAAACTGACATTGAAGAAATACATCAATATCGGTGTGGCGGTTGATACCCCTAACGGTCTGGTTGTTCCAGTATTCCGTGATGTGAACAAAAAAGGTATTGTCGAGTTGTCTCGCGAGCTGGCTGTTATTTCCAAGAAAGCGCGTGATGGCAAATTGACTGCATCTGACATGCAAGGCGGTTGTTTCACTATCTCCAGCCTGGGCGGCATCGGCGGGACGGCGTTTACGCCAATCGTCAATGCGCCAGAAGTGGCTATCTTGGGTGTGTCTAAATCATCCATGAAGCCAGTCTGGAATGGTAAAGAGTTTGCGCCACGTCTGATGCTGCCTCTGTCTCTGTCCTTCGACCACCGTGTGATCGATGGCGCAGCAGGTGCTCGCTTCGCAGCCTATATCGCGACCATTATGGCTGATATTCGCCGTTTGGTGATGTAATCGCCAAGGCCGGCTTCGTGCCGGCCTTGTTTTTATATAGATTAGGGTTGTTGAGACACTCGTCACTCGATGTTGCTTTTCAGATTATTAACAATTCTGTAAACTGCTCGCGGTGCAAGCGTCCCGGTGGATGAAGGGCGTTATGAAATTAATTAGCCTAATATATTCGATAGATTTCAAAATGATGTCTGACCCGCCGGACAAACAATTAAGAGGTCATGATGAGTACTGAAATTAAAACTCAGGTCGTGGTACTTGGGGCAGGTCCAGCAGGGTACTCTGCTGCTTTTCGTTGCGCGGATTTAGGTTTGGAAACCATTCTGGTTGAGCGTTACTCTACTTTGGGTGGTGTTTGCCTGAATGTGGGTTGTATCCCTTCCAAGGCATTGTTGCACGTTGCCAAAGTTATCGAAGAAGCTAAGGCGCTGGCTGAACACGGTATCGTTTTTGGTGAGCCTAAAACTGACATTGATAAAGTCCGTGTCTGGAAAGAGAAAGTTATCAATCAGTTAACCGGTGGTTTGGCAGGTATGGCTAAAGGCCGTAAAGTCAAAGTGGTTAATGGTTTTGGTAAATTTACTGGCGCGAACACCTTAGTGGTTGAAGGCGAAAATGGCCCAACTACCATTACCTTCGATAACGCGATTATCGCGGCCGGTTCTCGCCCAATCCAACTGCCATTTATTCCTCATGAAGACCCACGTGTTTGGGACTCAACTGATGCACTGGCACTGAAAAGCGTTCCTGAACGTCTGCTGGTTATGGGCGGTGGCATCATCGGTCTGGAAATGGGTACGGTTTACCATGCGCTGGGCTCGAAAATTGATGTGGTAGAAATGGCTGACCAGGTTATTCCGGCTGCTGATAAAGACGTGGTGAAAGTTTTCACCAAGCGCATCAGTAAGCAGTTCAACCTGATGCTGGAAACCAAAGTGACGGCGGTAGAAGCCAAAGAAGACGGTATCTATGTCACGATGGAAGGCAAAAAAGCGCCAGCAGAACCACAGCGCTATGATGCCGTTCTGGTGGCTATCGGCCGTGTACCTAACGGCAAATTGCTGGATGCCGGTCAGGCTGGTGTAGAAGTTGATGAGCGTGGCTTTATCCACGTTGATAAACAACTGCGTACCAACGTGCCGCATATCTTTGCTATCGGTGACATCGTGGGTCAGCCAATGCTGGCACATAAAGGTGTGCACGAAGGTCATGTTGCTGCTGAAGTTATCTCCGGCCTGAAACATTACTTCGATCCGAAAGTCATTCCATCTATTGCGTACACTGAACCTGAAGTCGCATGGGTGGGTCTGACCGAGAAAGAAGCGAAAGAAAAAGGCATCAGCTTTGAGACCTCCACCTTCCCGTGGGCGGCATCGGGCCGTGCTATCGCTTCAGATTGCGCAGACGGTATGACTAAACTTATCTTCGACAAAGAAACTCACCGTATCATCGGTGGTGCCATTGTTGGGACTAACGGTGGTGAACTGTTAGGTGAAATCGGTCTGGCGATCGAGATGGGTTGTGATGCGGAAGATATCGCGTTGACCATCCATGCTCACCCTACCTTGCATGAATCTGTCGGTCTGGCCGCGGAAATCTACGAAGGTAGCATTACCGACTTGCCTAACCCGAAAGCGAAAAAGAAATAATTTTCGCTAATACAGCAAGATAATGAAGCGGCTCCTTAACAGGGGCCGTTTTTTTGTTTAAAGGTTTTTATCACTCAGGCATTTTTTAGCGATCAAAAATCGATCCCGCCCGTAGTTGACTGGGCGAGATATGAAAGGTCCGCCGCAGTGCGGTGGCAAAGTTGGCAGGGCTGGTATAACCAGCAATGGCGGCGGCTTGATCGATACTGACTCCTTCTTTCTGTAATGCCAGCATGGCCCGCTTTAAACGGCAATGGCGCAGATATTCAAATACCGTAATGTGGTAACTTTCACGAAAACGTCGCTGCAAGGTACTCTGGCTCATATTCACCAGACCGGCTAATTCACTCATCGATAGGTGGTCAGCCTCACCACTTTCCAGCCAGTCACGTACCTGCTGAACCCGGTTCAACCCACGTAATGAGATTTTATTTTGCTGCTGAGCTTGCTGCTCCAGTGAGCTGAACGCTTCAATGATCAGCCCAATACATTGTGTTTCCCATTGCAACCGCTCCAGCGGCGTTGAAAAGGGTGGGGCGCTCGCTATTTTCTGAGCAATGGCTTGCGAGTGAACTGATGGGCGCCATAAATGAATCGCCAGATGCTGTTGGGTAAAGTTATACAACGTATCCCATGCGCCGGCTTGTGGCAGCAAATCGCCATACAGCCATTCACGGTCAAAAGTCAGTGTTAACGTGCGCTCGTGACTGTTGTTTTTACCGTGGCGAGTAAACAGGGTGCTTTCAGTTAATGAGACCAGCGAGGCATCGCCTTTTTCCTGCAAATGCAACTGTTGACCGCCGAATGAGATATGCGCGCTACCACTAACCACAATAGCCAGTTTCAGTGCTGGATTAAGCCGGTTTTGCGTCTTGATATCACAGAGGTTGGTGACATTCGCGGTATGTAAAATCAGATGTGGGTTCAGACGCAATACTTGAAAGTCGCCAAACAATACCGGGTCAGTGGACAATGATTTCACGCTGCTCAGTTGATAATCACTGGCAACCAGATTCGATTGTTGCACAATTTGTTCACGATAAATCGGTTTGGATGAAGGAGAGACATTGCGTAATTTGTTTTGCTTCACCGTCGACATGACGAACTCTCCACTGACATTATGACAACATTGACGTTCTGACAAACAGATTTGCTGTTTGCACAAACCTTTTCCCTATATGCAAATGTAACAATTAACGCGATGAATTGATAATGGAAATAATTATCAATCTTGTTCGTCTTTATCGCCCAACGAATAGATTGCCAGAGATTTTACTCTGCGGATATTTGCTGTGGGCTTTTTTGCATCAGGGGAAAGTGTAATGAAAGTAAAATGGCAACGGCGTTCTCTGACGACATTGATCGGTATTTGCATATCGACTCCGCTCTGGGCACAAACTCAAGCGACAAATCAAGCTGAGTCCACAGCAGCGACACAGACGACAGCGCAAGCAACCGCCACCACATCGCAGCAAGAGCCTGCTGTGGCCGGTGGGTCGGCAACCACCGGTGATACGCTGGTGGTGACCGCTCAACAGCAAGTTCGTCAGGCGCTGGGGGCATCAACTATCACCGCAGAAGATATCCGCAAACGGCCACCCGCGAATGACCTGTCCGAAATTATCCGCACCATGCCGGGTGTTAATCTTTCCGGTAACTCTGCCAGTGGTCAGCGTGGTAATAATCGGCAAATTGATATTCGTGGCATGGGGCCTGAAAATACGCTGATTATGATTGATGGCATACCGGTCTCCAGCCGTAATGCGGTGCGTTATGGCTGGCGTGGTGAACGTGATACCCGTGGTGATACCAACTGGGTTCCCGCGAATATGGTTGAGAAAATCGAAGTTTTACGCGGGCCGTCAGCGGCACGCTATGGCAACGGTGCAGCCGGTGGTGTAGTGAATATCATCACCAAACAGCCGGACAAAGAACTACATGGTAGCTGGAACGCCTACATGAACCTGCCGCAGCACAGCGAGGAAGGCGCGACCCGTCGTACCGATTTCAGTCTGTTGGGGCCGCTAAGTGATACCGTCAGTTTCCGCTTGTACGGTGGATACAATAAAACCGATGCTGATGATTGGGATATTAACCAAGGCCATGAATCTGCCCGTACCGGTAACCAGGCCGGTACACTGCCGGCCGGCCGTGAAGGGGTACGAAATAAAGATATCAACGGGTTACTGCGTTGGGAATTCGCCCAAGGCCAATCTCTGGAGTTCGAGGCAGGTTATAGCCGCCAGGGAAATATTTATGCCGGTGATACACAAAACACAAACAGCAATGCCATAGTTCGCAGCTTATACGGTGCGGAAACTAACGTGATGTACCGCGATAATTTCTCGCTAACACACCGTGGTTTTTGGGATAACGGCATCAGTACAACCTCCTATTTTCAGTATGAAGATACGCGCAACTCACGAATCAATGAGGGGCTGGCGGGCGGTACAGAAGGCATATTCTCAAATAAATATTTCAGTACTATCAAGCTGGACAACTATCTGGCCCACTCCGAGGTTAACCTGCCATTTGAATTGGGCGTTAATCAGGTGCTGACCGTGGGGGCGGAATGGAATGACCAGAAAATGAACGATCCAAGCTCTAATACCCAAACGACGAGTGAGGGTGGCAGTGTCAGCGGTTTGACGGGGACTGGGCGCAATACTCGTAGCTCGGCGCAGATAGCCTCGGTATTTGTTGAGGATAATATCGAGTTGACGGATACCACCATGCTCACCCCAGCACTGCGCTTTGATCATCACAGCACCGCGGGAAGTAACTGGAGTCCAGGCCTGAATCTGTCACAGGAACTGGGTGATTACTTCACCATGAAAATGGGTATTGCCCGTTCTTATAAAGCGCCAAATCTCTATCAAACCAACCCTAACTATCTGTTATATAGCCGTGGTCAAGGTTGCTATGGCGGTGGCGGCAGTTGTTACCTGATGGGTAATGATTCTCTGTCTGCTGAAACCAGCGTAAACAAAGAGATCGGGTTCGAGTTCCACGATGACGGCATTATTGCCGGTATCACTTACTTCCGTAATGATTATCGTAATAAGATCGAGCCGGGTTTGCTCTCCCTCGGGACTGCCAGTGGCGGTACCGGTGCTTATGCTAATTCCGATATCTTCAAGTGGAGTAACGTGCCGAAAGCGTTGGTGGAAGGGTTGGAAGGTAATCTGACTGTGCCCTTCACTGAGACAGTACAGTGGGGCAGCAATCTGACCTATATGCTGGAGTCGAAGAACAAAAGCACCGGCGATTACTTATCGATCACGCCGGAGTTTACTTTGAATAGTTCACTGAACTGGCAGGCAACTGATGATTTGTCACTGCTATCCACCGTGACCTGGTATGGGCGTCAGAAGCCGAAAAAATATGACTATCAAGGTCTGCCGGTTACGGGTACGGCACGCAATGAAGTCAGCCCATATGCCATCTTTGGTCTCAGTGCTAGCTATACAGTGACAAAAAATGTCAGTGTCACCACTGGGATTGAAAACCTGTTCGACAAACGCCAGTTCCGTGCCGGTAATGCCCAGAGCGTAGCCGGTATCGCGGGTGCAGGGGCAGCGACTTACAATGAGCCGGGCCGGACCTATTTTGTTAGCTTGAATACCCAATTCTAATTGCCCTTCATACTTGGGGCATAGAGTCTTTTATCAAAGCAGAAACAGTGGTTATCGGCTGTTTCTGCTTCATTTATCGCCACAATATCTTCCCTTCGTTATTTATCACCCTAAAAGTCATATCAATAGCACGAGATTCTCATAGAGAGATGGTATCCATTCATTTACTGTGGTTATCATGCAGCGGTGTTTTTGCGGATATTGCCCTAGGGTGAGAGGCTAACTGAGAGCCATTATCAATACTTCAGGTGATTACACTGCGCTCAACGATTCAGCAAAAATTTAATGTTGCTTTTATGTGAACGAATTAACACTGAGTTCAAATACTGGTATGCTGGCTGGGCAAACTGGGCGTCTTACCTACACCTACTGCATCAGTGATGATGGCTGGTGACAACAGATAAGCCTGGAAAATATATGATAATTAAAGCGAGGAGAGAGTCGTGCTAGAAGAATACCGTAAGCACGTAGCCGAGCGTGCTGCTGAGGGTATCGTCCCCAAGCCATTAGATGCATCACAAATGGCCGCGCTGGTTGAATCATTAAAAAATCCGCCGGCGGGCGAAGAAGAATTTTTATTAGATCTGCTGATCAACCGTGTTCCACCCGGTGTTGATGAAGCAGCCTACGTTAAAGCCGGTTTCCTGGCGGCGATTGCCAAGGGTGAAGCCAACTCCCCTCTGATTAACGCTGAAAAAGCGATTGAACTGCTTGGCACTATGCAGGGCGGTTATAACATTCATCCGCTGATTGATGCGTTAGATAACGAACAGCTGGCACCGATTGCGGGCAAAGCGTTATCTCACACCTTGCTGATGTTTGATAACTTCTACGATGTGGAAGAGAAAGCCAAAGCGGGTAACCCACATGCCAGGAAGGTGATGCAATCCTGGGCTGATGCCGAATGGTATCTCTCCCGACCGCCTTTGGCCGAAAAAATCACGGTCACCGTATTCAAAGTAACCGGTGAAACCAATACCGATGATTTGTCCCCGGCGCAAGATGCCTGGTCGCGCCCTGATATTCCACTGCATGCCTTGGCGATGCTGAAAAATGCCCGTGAAGGCATTCACCCAGATCAACCGGGTAGCGTTGGCCCGATCAAACAGATCGAAGAACTGAACAAAATCGGTTTCCCGCTGGCCTACGTCGGTGATGTGGTCGGTACCGGTTCTTCCCGTAAATCCGCCACCAACTCGGTGCTGTGGTTTATGGGCGACGACATCCCTTACGTGCCGAACAAGCGCGGCGGTGGCGTGGTGCTGGGCAGCAAAATTGCCCCGATCTTCTTTAACACCATGGAAGATGCCGGTGCTTTGCCAATCGAAGTGGATGTTGCCAATCTAAACATGGGCGACGTGATTGATATTTTCCCGTATCTGGGCGAAGTACGCCGCCATGATACCGCTGAGATACTCGCGACCTTCGAGCTGAAAACTGACGTGTTGCTGGACGAAGTCCGTGCTGGTGGCCGTATTCCACTGATTGTTGGCCGTGGCTTGACCACTAAAGCTCGTGAGTCGCTGGGTCTGCCAGTCAGCGAAGTATTCCGTGTGGCGAAGCCAGTTGCCAAAAGCAATAAAGGCTTCTCGCTGGCACAGAAAATGGTTGGCCGCGCATGTGGCGTTGAAGGTGTGCGCCCAGGCGAATACTGCGAACCTAAGATGACCTCGGTCGGTTCACAAGACACCACCGGCCCGATGACCCGTGATGAGCTGAAAGACTTGGCATGTCTGGGCTTCTCCGCTGATTTGGTGATGCAGTCATTCTGTCATACTGCCGCTTATCCTAAGCCCGTTGATGTGACCACTCACCATACTTTGCCTGATTTCATTATGAACCGTGGTGGCGTGTCGCTGCGTCCTGGTGATGGCATCATCCACTCGTGGTTGAACCGCATGCTGCTGCCAGATACGGTTGGTACCGGTGGTGACTCCCATACTCGCTTCCCGATTGGGATCTCCTTCCCGGCAGGTTCTGGTTTGGTGGCCTTTGCGGCCGCAACAGGTGTAATGCCTTTGGACATGCCTGAATCGGTGCTGGTGCGTTTTAAAGGTAAAATGCAGCCGGGTATCACTCTGCGTGATCTGGTGCATGCAATTCCTTACTACGCGATTCAGGAAGGCCTGCTGACGGTTGAGAAGCAAGGCAAGAAGAACATCTTCTCTGGCCGAATTCTGGAAATTGAAGGCCTGCCAGAGCTGAAAGTCGAACAGGCATTCGAGTTGGCCGATGCTTCCGCTGAACGTTCTGCTGCTGGTTGTACCATTAAATTGGATAAAGCGCCGATCACCGAATACCTGCAATCCAATATCGTCTTGTTGAAGTGGATGATTGCGGAAGGCTACGGCGACCGCCGTACGCTGGAGCGCCGGGTTAATGGTATGGAAAGCTGGCTGGCGAATCCAAATCTACTGGAAGGCGATGCCGATGCGGAATATGCAGCGGTAATCGAAATCGATCTGGCTGATATCACACAACCTATTCTGTGTGCGCCAAACGATCCAGATGATGCTCGCTTGTTGTCTGATGTGGCTAACAGCAAGATCGATGAAGTGTTTATCGGTTCTTGCATGACCAACATTGGCCACTTCCGCGCGGCGGGTAAGTTGCTGGATCAACATAAAGGCCAATTGCCAACACGTTTGTGGGTTGCACCGCCGACCAAAATGGATGCCGCACAGTTAACCGAAGAGGGCTACTACAGCGTCTTTGGTAAGAGTGGTGCCCGTATTGAGATTCCGGGCTGTTCACTGTGTATGGGTAACCAGGCTCGTGTGGCTGATGGTGCGACAGTGGTTTCTACGTCAACCCGTAACTTCCCGAATCGCTTGGGGAATGGGGCGAATGTCTATCTGGCGTCGGCTGAACTGGCGGCGATTGCATCACTGCTGGGGCGTCTGCCAACGCCTGAGGAATATCAAACTTATATGGCTCAGGTTGATAAGACTGCAGAGGATACTTATCGCTACCTGAACTTCGATCAGTTGAGCCAATATACGGACAAAGCTGACGGTGTTATCTTCCAAACCGCAGTCTAAACAGCCATACCCTTTGTCTTTGGAGTGACAGGGCGGTTAGCTTGCCGCCTATCTGTAACACCAATTACTTTGGGTATGATGTATAATACGTATCTGACGGGAGGCTTATGGCCTCCCGTTTCTATTTTAAACAAACCGTCTGGTAGTGAAATCTTAGCGGTATTTACCGGCTTTGCGAGCTTGCGCCAAGTGGGTGGGCTAAATACGGTTACAATAATTATAAGAGCATCAGGAGGGCATGCTATGGACTATGAATTCTTGCGTGATTTAACAGGGCAAGTGCTGGTCAGATTCTCCATGGGACATGAAGTGATCGGCCATTGGCTCAATGAAGAGATTAAGGGCGACCTGGCAAAACTCGATCAAATTGAAGCCGCCGCTATGGAAGTGAAAGGCAGTGAGCGCCAGTGGCAGTTGACCGGCCATGAATATACCTTGTGGCTGGATGGGGAAGAAGTGATGGTGCGTGCCAATCAACTGGATCTCGACGGCGATGAGATGGAAGAGGGCATGAATTACTATGATGAAGAAAGCCTCTGTCTGTGCGGATTAGAGGACTTTCTGCTGGTATTGAAAGGCTATCGTAACTTCATTACTTCTAAATAAAATATTTACTCAAAGAACTTGGCGTTGCTGCCTAACTGCGGCTTCAAGTCCGAAGGGGATTGCGGCTGGCAGACCAGCACAGCAGAGAACCTACCACCACCATCGCCACTCCGGGCCAGAAAGCGGCTGAGGGCAGGGTATTGAGCCACAAGCTGGCAATCAATATCGATAGCAGTGGTGTGAAGTAGGACAGAGCAGCCACTAATGTGGCATTGCCCTTTTTCATGGCAATATCCCAACACAGATAGGCCAGCGCAGTGTTGGCTCCCATAAGTAACAGTTCAAACGTTGCCCGTGTGGTGAAATGCAACTTGCCGGGGGTCAGCATAAAGAACATGACCCACAAACACAGGGCGCAGGCGAGTAAAAACAGCGGCAACGCCCCTGGCCCACGGCTGTACAAACGGACCAGATTGGAATAAGCCGCCCAGGTAAACGCCGCGATGAGAGCCAGGCTGTAGGCCAGAGGGTTACTGCTGACATTGGTGCTCAATACGTTGATATCTAGCCCGTTTCCACCGCTGACTACCCAGATTACACCGAATAGAGCAAGTGCAACTCCCAGCCATAACCACCAACGGGCGCGCAGCTTAAGTAATGGAACTGCTAACAGCAAGGTTAAACTCGGCCACAGGTAATTGATCAGGCCAATTTCCAGTGTCTGCTGACGGTCATTAGCCATACCAATAGCCAAAGCGAACGCCACCATATACACCACAAATAGCAAACCACAACCGTACAGATAAGCTGGATGTTGTCCACGCAACGTGGGTTTACCCGCCACCAACCACACCAAAACTCCACTCACGCTGTAAATTGCCGCTCCGGCCCCAAACGGACCCAAGGTTTCAGATAGTCCGCGCGTCAAAGCGACACTCATGCTCCAAAGTAGGATTGCAATAATGCCATACAGGGTGGGGAGGCGGTTCATTCGCGGGGTCATTCCTTGAGTTGGAGGTATTAACCGGGCAAAAAGAGTTATGCCCGATTAATTGGTTTCTTGTCTGACTTATTACTGATTAATAACATATAAATACAGTGGTATTACCGGCAACGTATCACATTTCTGGCAAATTACGCCCGTAGTAAATTTCCTGCATCTCTTTATATAACAGGCGAGTAATACGTTCTCTTTCTGCGGCACTCAGCTCTTCCGGCTTGGCGTTAAACAGATAATGCTTCAAATCGAAGTCTTTCAACATCATCTTGGTATGAAAGATGTTTTCTTGATAAACATTCACATCCATCATGTGATACAGCGACTTCATATCGTCAGACATGAAATTCTGAATCGAGTTGATCTTATGATCGATAAAATGCTTTATCCCATTGATATCACGGGTAAAACCCCGTACGCGATAATCCATCGTAACAATGTCGGACTCCAACTGATGGATAAGGTAATTCAGGGCTTTCAGCGGTGAAATCACTCCACAGGTAGAGACTTCGATATCTGCGCGGAAAGTGCATAACCCCGCTTCAGGGTGGCTTTCTGGGTAGGTATGAACGCAGATATGGCTCTTGTCCAAATGGGCAACCACTGCATTTGGCAGCGGGCCGGGGTGCTCAGAGGTATCAACATCGCGCGGATCGACCGGTTCTTCGCTGACCAGAATGGTAACACTCGCCCCCTGAGGGTCGTAATCCTGACGTGCGACATTCAATATATTTGCGCCAATGATCGAGCAGGTTTCGCTCAAGATCTCGGTCAGGCGGTTGGCGTTGTACTGTTCGTCAATGTAGGCGATATAGCCATCGCGGTCGTCTGCGGTCTCGGCATAACAAATATCGTAAATACAAAAACTCAGGCTTTTGGTCAGGTTGTTGAAGCCGTGTAGTTTAAGCTTGGACAATTTAGTTCACCTCCTTATTTGGCTGTTAAGGCATCCAGCAGATACTGCGGCAAGGCAAAGCTGCCGACATGAATGGCTGGGTTATAGTAGCGGCAGTTTAGGCCTGCTTTAGCAAAACGCTGTTGTAGCGTGGCAAGATCCAGCTGACGCAGCGAGGGGTTTTGAGTCGCCCACGCGAAGGTCATAATACCGCCATAATAGGTCGGAATTGCGGCCTGATAAAAACTGACATCACTGAAATAGTGGCTAAGCTTATTGTGGCTGCCGACGGCTTCATCCTGTTGTAGGAAGCATACGCCGTTTTGTGCCACAAAAATGCCGCCTTGGTTCAGGCTACGGGCACATCCCTGGTAGAAAACTGAGGTAAACAGGCTTTCTCCTGGGCCGATGGGATCGGTACAGTCGGAGATGATGACATCGAATTTTTCAGTGGTCTGGTTAACGAAGTTAACACCATCATCAATAACTAATGTGAAACGAGGATCGTCATAGGCACCCGCACTGTGATTCGGCAGATATTGGCGGCAGAACTCCACGACACTGGCGTCAATTTCCACCATGGTAATCTGTTCGATATTTTTATGGCGGCTGACTTCACGCAGCATGGCACCATCACCACCACCGATGATAAGTACCTTCTTCACCTGACCGTGGGCCAGTAAAGGCACATGAGTCATCATTTCGTGATAGATAAACTCATCGCGCTCGGTCGTCTGAACCACGCCATCCAGTGCCATGACACGGCCCAGCACGGGATTTTCAAAAATCACCAGATCCTGATGCTCGGTTTTCTCGTGGTACAGCACATTTTCTACTGAAAAATACTGACCGAAGTTGGCATGCAATGTTTCATACCATAGTTCTTTCTGTGACATGTTCGGGGCTTCTCCTTCGCAGTAACAGCCATGAAAAATGGGGGCAACATCATAGCCAACTCTGGATGAGGTTGCACGGTGGAATTTCAGACTGAAAGGGTAAAGGCGGGATTGTTAGTTCGCGTAAGCCAATAAACTCAACGAGTCACGGGCCAGAGACTTGCATTTGGTAGGAACTGGAATAGCAATACCACGCAGGTCGCGATAACTCTCTTCGCCCAACGCTTTCATATTAAAGCTATTATAGTTACGCAGGTCCCAGCGATTTTGCTGAGCAAAATAGACGATAGCCCGTTTGATTTCGTTATTGGGTAATTCGTTATAACCACAATCATTTTTCAGATAGACAAATACCGCAGTCAGATCCGCAAGATCTTCTGCTTCGGATTCACTTAATGCAGAACTGGCAGATGAAAATCCGCACAGAGTAAGCAGCAGCATAACTAACGTTGTTCTTTTCATAGCGGAAACAGGCTTGTTCATTGTTAACAGACGTTATCACACTGTGATGGTTCAGAGTAAATTTTATTATACCCTTCGTACTTGAAGCCGCAGGGGTGTTAGCGATGCAGGTGACTCTCCCGCACCCTGGACCTTGCCAGGCGAGGTTAGTGCAAGCAGATTTATCACCAGAATCACTTACCTGATTTGGATTGACTCACCAAGTGATTGATTACATCTTGACCTTCCTGTAAGGGGAGGGTTTAAGCTCACAGACTGCTGTTTTTGTGTCTTGCAGGCACTCACTCATTATCAAGATGGAGACGACCATGCATCGCCGTGATTTTATTAAGTTAACGGCAGCTCTTGGAGCCGCCACTTCACTGCCGTTATGGAGCCGCGCGGCCTTGGCCGCAGATTTCTCACCACTGCCTATTCCGCCTCTGCTCCAGCCCGATGCCAATAGCAAAATTAATTTGAATATCCAGACCGGTACTGTGGCCTGGCTACCCTCCGCAGCAACGCAGACCTGGGGTTATAATGGCAATCTACTGGGGCCTGCCATCCGTTTGCAACGAGGCAAACCGGTCACTATTGATATCACTAATTCCCTACCAGAAGCGACCACGGTGCACTGGCACGGACTGGAAATCCCCGGCGAAGTGGACGGTGGTCCACAGGCACTGATTCAACCCGGCACAACCCGGCAGGTTGTTTTTAGTGTCGATCAACCGGCGGCTACCTGCTGGTTCCATCCCCACACTCATGGGAAGACTGGCCAGCAAGTGGCCATGGGCTTAGGCGGATTGGTCCTGATCGATGACAGTGAGAGCGAGAAACTTCCTCTGCCAAAGCTGTGGGGTGTAGACGATATTCCGGTTATTTTGCAGGATAAATTACTGGGTAAAGATGGGCAGATTGATTATCAGTTAGATGTGATGACGGCGGCTGTTGGTTGGTTTGGCGATCGGATGTTTACCAATGGAGCACATTATCCGCAGCAAATCACCCCACGCGGTTGGGTGCGACTAAGGCTGCTCAATGGCTGTAATGCCCGCTCCCTTAATTTGGCACTCAGCGATGGCCGCCCGATGTATGTGATTGCCAGCGACGGTGGCTTACTGGCCGAACCGGTAGCCGTGCGTGAGTTGCCAATACTGATGGGTGAACGTTTTGAGGTGCTGGTAGATACTGCTGATGGTAAGCCGCTTGATCTGGTTACTTTGCCAGTGAAACAGATGGGTATGACCCTGGCCCCGTTCGATAAGCCATTACCGGTATTGCGCATTCAGCCATCACTGGCCGCGGGTAGCAAGGTGCTCCCGGATTCGCTGGTTGTGGTGCCGGCATTAGCCGATGCCACTGGCTTGCAAGAGCGCTGGTTCCAACTGATGATGGATCCGAAATTGGATATGTTAGGGATGCAAGCGCTGATGAGCCGTTATGGTATGCAAGCAATGGCTGGCATGAACATGGGTAACGGTGCCATGAATGGCATGGATCACAGCAATATGGCCGGTATGGAGAGTGGCGCGATGAAAGGCGCGGCGGCTTTTGATTTCAGCCATGCCAATATGATTAACGGCAAACCGTTCTCGATGATTGAACCGGCGTTTGACGCGAAGCTCGGGAAATTCGAGAAGTGGACCGTTTCTGGTGAAGGCGACATGATGTTACATCCCTTCCATGTCCACGGGACACAGTTCCGTATTTTGACAGAAAACGGCAAACCACCGGCAGAGCATCGCCGTGGCTGGAAAGATATTGTACGAGTGGAAGGTGCGCGCAGTGAGATATTAGTGCGTTTTAGTCACCTCGCACCAGCCAGTATGCCTTATATGGCCCACTGCCATCTGTTGGAACATGAAGATACTGGCATGATGTTGGGCTTTACCGTCAGCGCTTAGGGGGTATCAACAGGTTATGTGTGCGGCGGGTGAGTCCGTCGCAACATCGCTTAGGCTATGGTAAACTCAGCGGCTTTCTTGTGGCAAGTAACGTAAAAAAGCGACGTAAATACTTATGAAACACACTGTAGAAGTCATGATTTCCGAGCAGGAAGTCAAAGCCCGAATTGCCGAATTAGGCCACCAAATCTCCGAACACTACCGCGACAGCGGCAGTGAAATGGTGCTGGTCGGGTTGCTCCGTGGCTCATTTATGTTTATGGCTGACTTATGCCGTGCCATTGATGTTTCCCATGAAGTCGATTTTATGACGGCCTCCAGCTACGGCAATGGCATGAGTACCACGCGAGATGTGAAAATCCTGAAAGATTTGGATGAAGATATCCGTGGTAAGGATGTGCTGATTGTTGAAGATATAATCGACTCCGGTAATACATTAAGTAAAGTGCGTGAAATTCTGCAATTGCGTGGGCCGAAATCACTGGCTATCTGCACGTTGCTGGATAAACCAGAGCGTCGCGAAGTTCAGGTGCCGGTTGAGTGGGTCGGCTTCGCCATTCCTGATGAATTCGTGGTGGGTTACGGTATCGATTATGCCCAGCGCTACAGGCATTTGCCATATGTAGGCAAAGTCGTGATGTTTGACGAGTGATCAGGAGCGGCTACTGCGCGTCGCCATTTTGAGATTCCGCAGTACTCAGAATCCTCACGTAGCCATGATTTATAAAGTCATGGTGTACGCTCCGGTTCTTGCGTGCTGGGCGCACTCAAACTGACTTAGCTCGCTACGCCTTATTTGCCGATGGTCACTGCACGTCAATATTTTGAGTTCGAGTGTCTTTAGCAGCATTTAGGGATGGGATAGGGTGTGTTTTAACACCCTCCCGTAGCACTTATTAGTTTTGTCTGTTTGGTTGCAGTATTTTTGCCATTGCTTCGCGGTACTTTATTTCCAGTTCGCTTAGGCTGGTGGCCGAGACTTTCAAATCAGTCAGTTTGCCATCGTCAATACCATAGACCCAGCCGTGAATCATGGCTTTCTGCCCGCGCTTCCAGGCGGAACGGACAATGGTCGAATGACCCAAGTTATACACTTGTTCTACGACATTGATTTTACATAACATATTGCTGCGCTCTTCAGCTGGCAATTCACCCAGCAGTGAGCTGTGTTTAAACCAAAGATCCCGGATGTGCAGTAACCAGTTATCGATAAGCCCTAATTCAAGGTCTTTTTGCATAGCGGCTTCAACACCGCCACAGCCCAGGTGGCCACAGATAATGATATGCTCGACCTGCAAAACATCGATGGCGTATTGCACCACGGACAAGCAATTGAGATCCGTATGGATAACCAGATTGGCTACATTGCGGTGAACGAATAATTCACCCGCTTTCAGGCCGGTCAACTGTTCCGCGGGGACGCGGCTATCTGAACAGCCTATCCACAGAAAGCGAGGTTTCTGGGCTTGTGCCAGGTGTTCAAAAAAATCGGGGTCATCTTTACTGATTGAATTTGACCAGATGTCATTGTTCGCGAGAAGCTTCTCTATTTCTTTCATTAATGTAAATAGCCTGTAATGAACGGATTGCGATAGGATAATATACGGCAACGATAACGATTTTGAAATCGGAACAGTGACCCTGTTGATCGCGCAATTTTCGTCTGCGTAACATCTTCTCGGTATCGGCCCATGATCCCTTCTGCTCCCCGTAACTTGCCCTGACAGGCGAGCTAAGTCAGGCATGGGTATGCTGTTATCGCTGAGAAACTCATAGAATAAGGTTCTTTTTTACTTATGACATATGCACTGGAAATAACGCAACTAACCAAAACCTATGCAGGTGGCGTTCAGGCACTACGTGGCATTGATCTGCGCGTAGAGGCAGGTGATTTTTATGCCCTGCTTGGGCCGAATGGTGCGGGTAAATCGACCACCATTGGCATTATCAGTTCATTAGTGAACAAAACGTCCGGTAAGGTACAAGTTTTTGGTTACGATATTGATAATGATATCGTGAATGCCAAACGCCAACTTGGGTTAGTACCACAGGAGTTTAACTTCAACCCATTCGAGACGGTGTTGCAGATTGTGATTACCCAAGCGGGGTATTACGGCGTCACGCGGCGTGAGGCGTTACAACGTGCCGAGAAATACCTCACTCAGTTGGATTTGTGGAGCAAACGCAATGAGCGCGCTATCCGGCTGTCGGGTGGGATGAAGCGCCGTTTGATGATTGCGCGTGCGCTGATGCATGAGCCGAAGTTGCTAATCCTTGATGAACCTACCGCTGGGGTGGATATCGAGTTACGCCGCTCGATGTGGGGGTTCCTGAAAGAGCTGAATGCGCAGGGGACTACCATCATTCTGACTACCCACTATCTGGAAGAAGCAGAAATGCTGTGCCGTAACATTGGTATTATCCAGAATGGTGAACTGGTGGAAAATACCACCATGAAGCAGTTGCTTGGCAAACTTGAGTCAGAAACCTTTATTTTTGATTTGGGTATTAAAAGCCCGCTACCTAAGCTGGAAGGTTATGGTTATCGTCTGACGGACACCTCAACGCTGGAGGTTGATGTTAAGCGTGAGCAAGGTCTGAATGGTTTATTCAGTCAATTGAACGCTCAGGGAATTCAGGTACAAAGTATGCGCAACAAGGCTAACCGTCTGGAAGAGCTATTTGTCACCTTGGTTAATGGTAACGGGGGAGAGAAAGCATGACCCGCCTATATTGGGTAGCATTACAGAGTATTTGGATCAAAGAAATTACGCGTTTTGCTCGTATCTGGATTCAAACACTGGTACCACCGGTGATTACTATGTCGCTCTATTTCGTTATTTTCGGCAACCTGATTGGTGCCCGAATTGGTGATATGGGCGGTTTTAATTATATGCAATTTATCGTTCCCGGCTTGATTATGATGGCGGTTATCACCAACTCATATGCCAACGTCGCTGCATCGTTCTTTGGTGCTAAATTCCAGCGCAGTATTGAAGAGTTGCTGGTAGCACCGGTACCCACACATATTGTGATTATCGGTTATGTCGGTGGTGGGGTCGCCCGTGGGATCTGTGTCGGTATTCTGGTAACGATTATCTCACTGTTCTTCGTACCGTTGCATGTCCACTCTTGGTCAATGATTGCACTGACATTGATGCTGACGGCCATTCTGTTTTCCCTCGGTGGGTTACTGAATGCGGTATTTGCCAAAACGTTCGATGATATCAGCCTGGTGCCTACTTTTGTGCTGACCCCCTTGACGTATCTGGGCGGGGTATTTTACTCGCTATCATTACTGCCCCCTTTTTGGCAGGTGGTATCGAAACTAAATCCCATTGTGTACATGATAAGTGGGTTCCGTTATGGCTTCCTTGGGATTTCTGATGTGCCATTGGTATTGACCATTGGTGTTTTGGTGGTATTCATCGCGGTGTTTTATGCGTGGGCTTGGTATTTGATAGAGCGTGGTCGTGGGCTACGCACCTAATACCCTTCGGCCTTGACGTTACAGCGGTGTTGGCTACGTTCACTTACCCGAATCACTTACTGATGTAAGCTCATCGGGATGCGCTGACTTACCGCCTTGCTGTAACGCCAATGACTTTGGGTATTCTTTTCGGCCTTGACGTTACAGCGGTGTTGGCTACGTTCACTTACCCGAATCACTTGACCTCTGTAAGCTCATCGGGATGCGCTGACTTGCCGCCTTGCTGTAACGCCAATGACTTTGGCTATTAGCAGAGATTGATCGTGAATTATTAGTTAGTTAATTGTTGTTAATACTGGAATTTAAACGTAATAAATAATGTCCCCATCTAATATCGTCTTTCTCAACTTCTGGCGTCTCGTGCTATGCTGGCGCACCAGATTTTCCCCTTTTCAATTCAGCGCCAAATGCGCATAAGTAGAACGATAATGTGGCATAAAAACAGAATAGCTATTGGGATGCTACTCGGTCTTGTCATGTCGGTAATGATACCGGCAACCCATGCAGATCTCTTACCTGATGAAGCAACACTTACGCCTAAATATATGGTTGCACAGCGTGATAGCGAAATATATTCACTGGTCGGTGAGAAGGTCATTCCTGTCGGTGAGATTAAAGAAGATCAACTTATTCAGGTTTTACCCGCCGCGGCAGAATACTATGAATTTAAATTTGGTAATGGCATCGGCTTTATTGATAAGGACGATTTAGAAGATATCAACAAAGCACGAAAAACCAACGATATCTTGGGTGATCTGAATAAACCCCTGCCTAATCAAAATATATTGATCAAGCGCGAAACTCCTGTCTATCTGGCGGCGGATGTGCGCAGTGAGCAGTTTGCTACGCTGGTAGATAACTTGCGTTACCCTATCGTGGGTAAATTGAAAGACCGGTTAGGGAATACCTGGTATCAGGTCAATATTGGTGATCGCTTAGGCTATGTCAGTAGTGTCGATGCTGAAATCGATAACGGCATCCCGATCCTGACCTATCACCATATGTTGAAGAATGAGGAGAATAAACGTTTCCTCAATACATCAACCACCACCTCTGATGCGGCATTCAGTAACCAGATGACCTATCTCAAGCAGACAGGTTACGACACGATTTCGCTCTATCAGCTTGAAGGTTATCTCAATAACAAGATTAATCTGCCCGCAAAAGTTGTAGTACTGACCTTTGACGATGGTCTTAAATCGGTCCACCGCTACGCATATCCTATATTGAAAGAAAATGGCTTCCGGGCTACGGCATTTATTATTTCATCACGAATTAAGCGCCATCCACAAAAATGGAACCCTGATTCATTACAGTTTATGAGTATCTCTGAATTGAAAGAGATTCAGGATGTATTTGATGTTCAGTCTCATACTCATTTCTTACACCGGACTGATAATAAACGTAACCCTATCTTATTGAGCCGTTCTTATCACAATATTGTTTTTGATTTTGAACACTCACGACGAGCGTTATCTCAATTTAATCCGCACGTGATCTTTCTGTCATATCCCTTTGGTGGTTTTAACCAAACCGCAATCGATGCGGCGAAAAATGCGGGTTTCCATTTGGCGGTGACCACCCTACAAGGCAAGGTAAAACCGGGTGATAATCCGTATACCCTTAAACGGCTATATATTTTGCGTACTGATTCAATACCGACCATGGCTGAACGTATTGCCAATGAACCGGGTCAGATACCCGTACCTGCCGCACCGACAGTGATGGAATCAGATTAGCTGTTTGATAGTGTGAGTTTATGATGTGAAAAAGGCGCTGTATTTAAGCGCCTTTTTTATGGTGCAACTGCACGTGTAAAGGGCAATTAAGCGACTTGAACCGGCACTGCTTTGGCCTTGCGTTGCAGTTGATTCTGACCTTCAAAATACGCCACTTTAGGGTGGTGCAATCGGGCATCAGCATCAGACATCTGTACGTAGGAACAGATGATCAGCTTATCACCGACACAAGCACAACGCGCCGCGGCACCATTCACCGAGATAATCCGTGAACCGCGTTCGGCGGCGATAGCATAAGTGGAAAAACGCTGACCATTATCAACGTTATAAATATCAATGGCTTCGTATTCCAGAATGCCTGCGGCTTCCAGGAAATCCTGATCGATAGCGCAGGAACCTTCATAGTGCAAATCAGCTTGAGTGACTTTGACCCGATGCAGTTTGCCTTGCAACATAGTGCGTATCATAACTCTTACCTTTGACCCCGGTTATTACCCAGAATAAGTCTGGCATCCTATCCCATCATCGATTGATTTAGGGAGAAGCATCCAGTTTTGCTGATTTTATACCGCTTGTCTATGACTCAGCGATTGAGTGATAAAAACAGCGGCTTAAAACGGGTCTACGGCTGGCTGAACAGGGTTATGTGATCAAACCCCCGATCCCATGCTCTCTCGGTTGCTTGTGCAGGCGTTGGTCGCAAAGATAGGGATGCTTTGGTGCCATCAGGGGTGGAGATTGAGTATTTATTGGTGTTAATGTTAATTATTATATTTAATATAAATGCGCCATTATTATCAGTAATAATGAAATGTTGCTCTTGCTCATTCGGGCTATCAGGATGAGAAAATCTATCTTCATATCCTGGTGCTGCTAACTGTTTTAATTGATTAAACGCTTTTGCTATGTTGCCGCGAATTTCCTCCGGGTTCATTGCATCGGTATTATTCACAGGATGGCACAGTTGATAGAGACAATCCAATGCTTCAGCATGATGGGTACAACAGAAAAAGTCCTTTATTATCTCCCATAGACTCATCGATGGTGGTGTTGTGTTTTTCGCTATATTTGCGATGACTGAGTGACTAATCTCAGTAGAAAACAGAGGGTTTCCAACCCTAATGTCCATCTTCAACCCCCTTTTATTTATTCGATGTATTACATACCAAAGACAGAGAAAATGCTTTCGGGTTAACACCTTGTTTAGTGAAGAATAAGAGGAGCAGGGAAGGGGGATGTGCGGTGAAAACCGGGCTAGGCCGCTATTCACCGCAGTCCGGGGTTAACTACGTAAATCAACCTGTTGGTTATCAATCAGGCGTGCTTTACCCAGCCAGGCGGCCAGCAGGATAACGGCTTGTTTACTGTCGACGGTCAATGGTTGCAAGGTGTGGGCATCGCGGATAAACAGTTCATCCGGGGTAAAACCGGCATGACGTAATTGCTCTGCGGTGTCAGCCAGCAAATCATCAATCTGCCTTTCACCCAAGATCAGTTTCTCGGCCAGAGCTTGCATTATCTTATTGAGCTGCGGGGCGATTTTTCGCTCTTCAGCCGTCAGATAGCCATTGCGGGAACTCAGTGCCAGACCATCTTTCGCCCGCACAATCGGCACCCCGATAATATTGATGTCATAGCCCATATCCGCCACCATTTTACGGATCAGTGCCAGTTGCTGATAATCTTTTTCACCAAAACAGGCAACATCTGGTTGCACCAGATTGAACAGTTTGCTGACGATAGTGGATACACCACGGAAATGACCAGGGCGACTGGCACCTTCTAAAATAGTAGACAGGGCAGGGACGTCGACATAGGTCTGGCTTTCCAGACCGGCTGGATAGACATCGACTGCCGCAGGGGCGAATACCAGATCCACACCGTGACGGGTCAACTTCTCGCAATCTTCCTGCAAAGTGCGTGGGTAGCGAGCTAAATCATCCGGGCGTTCAAATTGCAGCGGATTGACAAAAATACTCACGACCACCACATCGGCACGGGTTTTGGCATCTTCCACTAATGTCATATGCCCTTCATGCAGGTTACCCATGGTTGGTACCAGTGCAACTCGCTTTCCTTCCTGACGCCAACGGCGAATTTGCTGGCGCAATAGCGGCAGGGTTTCAATAATCAGCATTCTTTTCTCCGATACCGGTCATCTTTCAAATTGCAGGTGGTGGTTACTCGACCCATTCATGGGCCTCGCCTCTGCTTGCCGCCTTCCTGCATCTTGAAATCTATTGGGTATAAATAGGATGTAATAGCAGCGTATTATCAGCACAATTTACTGGAATGTATGTTCTTCCGCCGGATATAGGCCACTTTCAACTTCCTGAATATACAGCTTAATGGCGGCGCGAATATCACCGGCACTTTGTGCCAGGAAATTCTTACTGAATTTAGGGGTATGACCGCCAGTAATGCCCAGCGCATCGTGCATAACCAGTATCTGCCCGTCAGTGACATTACCAGCACCAATACCAATCACCGGAATAGCCAGCTCTTCGCTAACCCGTTTTGCCAGTTCTACTGGCACGCATTCCAGTACCAATAATTGCGCCCCCGCGAGTTCAAGTGCCAGTGCATCTTTCAGTAGCTGATTCGCTGCTACTTCTTCGCGGCCTTGTACTTTGTAGCCACCGAAGATATTAACTGACTGCGGGGTTAATCCCAGATGTCCGCATACCGGAACGGCACGTTCAGCGAGCATGCGCACGGTATCACATAACCAGCTACCGCCTTCCAGTTTGACCATATTGGCCCCGGCGCGCATCAACTCTGCGGCATTAGTAAATGTTTGCTCTGGTGTGGCATAACTCATGAAGGGCATATCGGCCAATAATAGGCAATGAGGCGCACCTCGGCGCACCGCACGGGTGTGATAAGCCACATCCGCGGTGGTGACTGGCAGAGTCGAGTCGAAGCCTTGTAACGTCATACCGAGCGAATCACCCACCAGCAGTACCTCAATACCTTGCTCGACAAACAACTGGGCAAAACTGGCATCATAGGCTGTCAGTGTGGCGAACTTACGCTTTTCTTGTTTCCATTGACGCAAGTGGCTCATGGTGGTGGCTTTCATCACTCTTTTCTCCTGAGACAAGGGGTTAAGATGGAGGGGATATCAGATAGGGATGCTATATGTTGAATTTGGCAAGTATGAGTTACCAAGGCACCAGACCGTTTTTATCCACCCATTTAAGACGTTCTGATAATGTTTCGCCATCGGGGAAAATCAGGTCAGGTGCGATATCAGCCAGCGGATAGAGCATAAACTCGCGCTCTTTCAAACCATAGTGCGGCACAGTCAGGCGATCGGTTGTTATCACCTGTGAGCCATACAGCATGATATCCAGGTCCAGCGTTCGTGGCCCCCAGCGTTGTTCTTTCCTTACCCGGCCCTGATTGCGTTCAATAGCTTGAGTGTGGTCCAGCAGTTGCTCGGGTGGTAGTGAGGTATCTAACGCTACCACGGCATTAAGAAAATCTGGCTGATCTTGTGGGCCTAACGGTTTGGTGCGATAAAATGGCGAACATGCAACTAACCGGGTGCGTGGTAGATGCTCCAACGCTTCCAGGGCGGTTTTAACCTGTTGCAGTGGCATGGCCTGATTGCTGCCTAACGCGATATAGACCCGGATCATGATGCGAATTATGCCCCTTCTTTACGTGGTGCTGGCTTACGTGGGCGGCGGGGACGAGAGCGTCGTGGTGCCGGATCAGCCCCTAACGTATTCAGCATGGTTTTCTGCTGAAGCGGTGTGGCTTCCTGGAACTCCCCCCACCATTGTGTCAAACGCTGCAACTCATGGTTATTTTCCACTTCAGCCCGCAGCGCTAACAGATCATAAGCAGCACGGAATTTCGGATGTTCCATCAACTTGTGCGCACGTTTACCCTGACGGCGAGACAGGCGCAGTTGCAGCAGCCAGATATCCCGTACCAGTGAGGTAATACGTTTTGGAACGGCCAACGAACGGCACTCTTCATCCAGCACATCATTCATTGCCAGCGCAAAGGCATCGTAATACGCCAAACCGCTTTCCTGCGTCAGTTTTTGCGCATGTTCAATCAACGGATACCAAAGCATAGCCGCAAATAAGAACGCTGGGTTGACGCGTTGATCATTATGCAAACGATGGTCAGTATTTTTTAGTACCTGAACCAGGATGCGCTCCATCGGAGAGTCATGCTGCTCAGTGAAATTGCGTGCAATCAATGGGAATAATGGTTGGAACAACTGATATTCACACAGTTTTAAATAGGTTTTATAACCATAACCCGATTGCAACAGTTTGAGTGATTCTTCAAACAGGCGCGCTGGCGGGATCTCGTGCAGTAATGAGGCCAGACGTGGGATCGGCTCAGCGGTTTCCGGGCTGATCGTCATATCCAATTTGGCGGCAAAACGCACTGCACGCAGCATGCGCACGGGATCTTCACGGTAACGAGTTTCAGGATCACCAATCAGCCGGATAATGCCCTCTTTCAGATCACGCAAGCCACCGGTGTAATCACGCAGGGCAAAATCAGAAATACCGTAGTAGAGGCTGTTAATGGTGAAATCACGGCGCTGAGCATCATCTTCGATGGTGCCAAAAATATTGTCACGCAGCAGCATGCCATTTTGCGCTTGCTGGGAAGAGTTCTTGTCGCTATCTTCCGCCGGTTGTTGCTCATGGTGGCCACGGAAAGTGGCAACTTCAATGATCTCAGGGCCAAACATGACATGGGCCAGGCGAAAACGGCGACCAACCAGACGACAGTTACGGAATAATTTCCGCACTTGTTCTGGTGTCGCGCTGGTGGTGATATCAAAATCTTTCGGTTTTTTGCCCAGTAACAGGTCGCGGACGCCGCCGCCAACCAGATAGGCTTCATAGCCTGATTTATTCAGGCGATAGAGAACCTTCAGCGCATTATCGCTGATCTCTCTACGGGAAATATTGTGCTGATCTCGCGGAATAATCGTCATCGCACTCTGTTGTGAAGCAGGCACCGCATGATTCTTGCGGCCAGTATTTGTTCTGGCAGGCCTTTTCTCTTTGCGGGCCACGTTATCTTCACCGGGCACTTTATCTTTACGGGCACTACCATCACGGGCCGTATCATCACGGACAGCTTTGTTATCGCGTTCTGATTTATCATCGCGAATCAGTACCTTACGGCAGAAATTGGCTACTCGGGTAAAAATGGTACACCTCGATAGTGGCTAATAAATAACAGAACTACAGAAAAACAGCGGCTAATCATAGCTCACCGTGCTTACTTTGAGAATGCCGTTGTGTTTTCAGTGACTGCTATTGCCCCGTGAAGCGGAATTGCTGCCAACGTCCAATTTTCGACTGCAAAACGTAATAATAACGGTAAATCAAGATCTTGCCAGCATTCTGGCAGCGGTTGATGTAAAAACTTCAATGCATCAACCAAAATCGGGCGCGGATCGCCATCCGGTAGAGGTGTTGCATGGTTTTGCTTGGATAACTTATTACCGTCATGATTCAGTGCCAATGGCAAGTGCAAATAGCTCGGAGCGGGCTGCTGTAACTGTTGGTAGAGGGCTATTTGGCGCACGGTAGGTTCAATCAAATCAGCCCCACGCACAATTTCTGTCACGCCTTGAAAAGCATCATCAACCACCACAGCTAAATTATAAGCAAATAAGCCATCTCTGCGGCGGATAATAAAATCCTCTTGTGCCAGCGCAGATTCAACATGCAACTCACCCAGTAATTTATCATAAAAGGCATAAATCGGCTGTGTCTGTCGCAAACGAATGGCGGCACTATCAGCAGGTAAATGGCGGTCACGGCAATAACCGTCGTAGAATCCCCCTAGCTGTTGAATGCGGCTGCGTGTACACGTGCAGTAATAACTCAGGCCCTGCTGTTTCAACCAGTCTAATGTGGCGCGATAGGCTTCATGACGCTGGGACTGATAGATAACCTGACTGTCCCAATGGAGGCCATAGTGATCTAATGCCGCCAGGATACGGGAAGCAGCTCCGGGAATTTCTCGGGGGGGGTCAATATCTTCAATGCGAACTAGCCAGTTCCCGCGTTGAGCACGGGCTTGCAGGTAACTCCCGAGTGCGGCAATCAGTGAACCAAAATGTAAATCACCAGACGGGGATGGGGCAAAACGGCCCACGTACTTATGTTGCTGAACATAGTGTTGCTGAACATAATGTTGCAGCACACTGGGCTGTTGAGTACTGATATCTTCGGACATAAAAAGGGAAGGGAATTCCGCTTAATAGATACGGTGCCGGAGGTGACTCTGGCACCGTGTTATACCCTTCATATTTGGAGTTGTAGGGTTGTTAGCTACGCCTCTCGCCCGAATTACTTGTTTGTTAGCGCATCGGGATTCGTTCGCTTGCTGCCTATCTACAACGCCAATTTCATTGGGTATGCAGTTAGCCTGCCATCTGCTTTTCGCGGATTTCGGCCAGGGTTTTACAGTCAATGCACAAATCTGCAGTTGGCCGTGCTTCCAGACGACGGATACCAATTTCTACGCCACAAGACTCGCAGAAACCGAAATCGTCATCCTCGACTTTTTTCAGCGTTTTTTCGATCTTTTTAATCAGTTTACGCTCGCGGTCGCGGTTACGAAGTTCAAGACTAAACTCTTCTTCCTGCGCAGCGCGGTCTACCGGATCAGGGAAATTAGCGGCTTCGTCTTGCATGTGCGATACAGTACGATCCACTTCATCCCTGAGCTGGTTGCGCCATGCTTCAAGAATCAGCTTGAAATGCGACAGCTGGGCGGCATTCATATACTCTTCGCCTGGCTTCTCTTGGTACGGTTCTACCCCAGCGATGGCGAGAATGCTCAAGGACGAGGTTTTACGTTTTTGCCCTTCTTGCATGATGCTTCTCCTACATTCATACGCACTATCGAAATCCCCAATACGGGGAAAAATCAGGCCGCTATAAATACCAGAAGGAAGGTAGGTTAGCAATTATTCCTGTCGCCTGCTTGACAATGGTGTGAAGGAAGGCGTATTTGGCGAACAACTTTCTCCAATAATCGCTTCTTTATTCAGCGCTTGTTGGTGAGAGCGTTTCGGCCAGTAATAACGGTAAGCGGGCGTCCAGCGCAATACCGTCAGGCGATAGTTGAAAACCGTAGCAAATAACCTCCACTCCTGCTTGCTGAGCCTGGGCCAGCAATTCTGCATAGCGATTGTCAATGTGTCGGGCCGCAGCGACTTGCCTGATGCCCGTATGCAATACGGCAAAAAAAAGTACCGCCCGGTGACCGTCGGCAACCATGCTTTGTAACTCCCTGAGATGCTTCTGACCCCGTAGGGTGACGGCATCCGGGAAATACCCACACTGTTGCTGTAATAAGGTAACCGACTTGACTTCAATATAGCAGTTAGACCTATTTTCTGCCTGCAATAACAAGTCTATACGGCTGTTCTCGTCTCCATATTTAATCTCTCTTTTGACAGAAGTGTAACCAGATAATTCAACAATATGGTTTTTATCTATCGCAGAGCTAACTAACTCATTGGCCCGTAAGGTATTTACGCAAATCCAATCACCACTTTGGGTGTGCGTTAACTCCCAACTGTGGGGATACTTACGTTTCGGGTTATCTGAGGTCGAATACCAAACTGTATCTCCGGGCGTCGCGCAACCCGTCATTGCCCCGGTATTAGCGCAATGAATAGTTAATGATTCTCCAGCGGGTGTCACAATATCAGCTAAAAAGCGTTTATACCGCAGGATAAGTGTGGCGGGCTGTAACCGTGGGTTAAAAGATAACAATTGAGGGTTAGACGTCATCAAATTTCCTTTCGCCGCCAGCCAGCGGCCAGCTTTGTATCAGGGTATAGCGGGTGCGACCGCGCACCAATACTGACTCATACAGTGAGAAGTGGTCTACGCACAAGCGTTGATTATTGGTTTTGGCCGGTATAACTACCGGGCGGGTAGCGCCACGCAACAAGGTCACATGGGGGTGGAATGGCAGTGATGTTTGGGCGCAACCACTGCGCGCAGCCTGAGATCGCAGCAACTGCGCTAACTGCAACAGGCCCCGGGGCGGATTTTTACAGCCAAGCCATATCACGCCCGAACCAGGCCAATGGCCGACATCATCTAAGGTTACGCTGAAGCCAGCCTGGCTGATACGCCCGGCTTGCTGCTGCAATACCTGTGCTTTAGCGGCACTTATATCGCCAAGAAATGCCAGTGTCAGGTGCATATTAGCGGCCTCGATAGGGCGACCGGCCTCTGGTGGGAAGCTCGCCGCCCGCCATTGCACAATATCCTGCTGCATGGTTTCAGGCAGTGTCAGGGCAAAGAACATGCGACGGAGACTTGTTTTAGTTTTATCAACGGTATCTATCATCTGGTTGGCATAATCACTCGGCTAAATACGCTCTACGGCCATGATGTTACAATGACTGACGATGAAAGTAGAGCATGGAGACAAATGTGGTGGTGAACCAGAAAGAGCGTGATGCGACAGTGACTGCTTTACCGGTAAGTGAAGTGCTCAGCGAGATACTCTCTGCGTTGCAAACCTCATCGCAAGTCTTACTCCATGCCCCGACCGGCGCGGGAAAATCGACCTGGTTACCGCTGCAAATCCTGCAATACAGTGGGTTGCCGGGGCGGATTATCATGCTGGAACCACGGCGGCTGGCGGCGAAAAATGTGGCTTACCGCCTGGCGCAACAACTGGGGGAACAACCCGGCCAGACGGTAGGCTATCGGATGCGCGCTGAAAGCAAAAGCGGGCCAGATACGCGTTTGGAAGTGGTAACCGAAGGCATTTTGACGCGCATGCTCCAGCAGGATGCTGAGCTAACGGGCGTCTCGCTGGTGATCCTCGATGAATTCCATGAACGTAGTTTGCAAGCTGATTTAGCGCTGGCGCTATTGCTGGATGTACAGCAGGGGCTGCGCGATGACCTGAAACTGTTAATCATGTCCGCGACTCTGGACAATCAGCGTCTTTCCTCGCTACTTCCTTGCGCGCCAGCCATTGTCTCGGCAGGGCGCAGCTTTCCCGTCGATCGCTGCTATCAGCCGCTATCAAGCCATGAGCGGATTGAAGATGGGGTTGCCAGTCGGGTTAAGCGTTTATTAAATGAGCAAACCGGTTCTTTATTGCTATTTTTACCCGGTGTCGGTGAAATCCATCGCGTGATGGAGCGCTTGCACGGTGCAGTAGCCAACGACACAGATCTTTGCCCGCTGTATGGTGCGCTGCCGCTCAGTGAACAGCAGAAAGCGATTCAACCGGCTCTCGCCGGACGGCGCAAAGTGGTGCTGGCGACTAATATTGCCGAAACCAGTTTGACCATTGAAGGCATCCGGTTGGTGGTGGACAGTGGCTTGGAACGGGTAGCGTGTTTTGATGTTAAAAATGGCCTGACCCGATTAGTCACCCAGCGTATCAGTCAGGCCTCAATGATTCAGCGTGCCGGGCGTGCCGGGCGGCTGGAACCGGGTATCTGCTGGCATTTGTTTGCTAAAGAGCAAGCCGAGCGAGCAGCGGAATACAGTGAGCCGGAAATCCTCAACAGCGATCTATGCAGCTTATGGTTGGAACTGCTGAATTGGGGCTGTCAGGATGTGGCACAACTGAGCTGGCTGGATCAACCGCCGCAGGCGGCACTCACTGTCGCGCGCGAGTTATTGATGCGACTCGGGGCCATCGACACCCATGGCCACCTTAGTGCTACGGGGCGCAGTATGGCGAGTTTAGGTTGTGAACCGCGTTTGGCGGCCATGTTGTGCTTTGCCGCAGAGCAAAGCCCCGATGCGTTGGCAACGGCGGCATTGCTGGCCGCCATTTTGGAAGAGCCACCCCGTTCTGGTCAGATTGATTTACACGATTGGCTTAGTCGGCCGCAATCTCACTGGCAGCGCCGGGCACGGCAATTGACGCAAAGAGTCAACCGCCGTTCAGGCAACGTGGACAGTAATCTCGCCGGCCAATTACTGGCACTGGCTTACCCTGATCGCATCGCGCAGCAGAGAGGGCTGGATGGTCGCTACCTGTTGGCTAACGGTATGGGGGCTGCAATGGCTCAGGATGAGGCGCTGTCACGTACCCCCTGGCTGGTGGCCGCCAACTTATTACAAAGCAACAGCGGGCCGGATGCGCGTATTTTGCTGGCATTGCCGATTGATGTTGAACAACTAGTAAAACAATTACCCCGGTTAGTCGACGAGCGGACGGTGGTGGAATGGGATGAAGAAAAGGGTACGCTGCGGGCCTGGCGACGCTGGCAAATCGGGCGTTTGACCTTACGGGCGCAACCGTTAGCCAAGCCGAGCGATGAGGCATTGCAATCGGCATTACTTAACTGGATACGCGAGCAAGGGTTGCAGGTACTCAATTGGGATGAGCATGCCGAGCAGTTACGCGTTCGATTACAATGTGCTGCCCGCTGGCTACCTGAGGAGCCTTGGCCTGCGATGGATGATGACAGTTTGCTGAGCAAACTTGAGCTGTGGTTACAGCCGTCGCTGTCCGGCGTGCGGGCTTTCCGCGGATTGCGGCAAGTGAATATTAGCGAGGCATTAACCCGCTTGTTGAGCTGGCAGTTACGTCAACGGCTGGATACTGAGCTGCCAACTCATTACACTGTGCCCACGGGGAGCCGCCTGCCAATCCGTTATTATGTCGAGCGGCCACCGGTACTGGCGGTGCGTTTGCAGGAGGTCTTTGGCGAACAACACAGCCCGATGCTGGCCTGCGGGCGGGTGGCGGTGGTGTTAGAACTTCTCTCCCCGGCACATCGGCCATTACAGATTACGGGTGATCTAGCCGCTTTCTGGCAAGGCGCATATCGGGAGGTACAAAAAGAGATGAAAGGGCGTTATCCCAAACATGTCTGGCCGGATGATCCCGCGAACACCCGCCCGACTCGCCGGACTAAAAACTACCAAGATAAATAAGATCACATGGCCAACAGCCAATAATTTCAGATGTTTCCCCTTTCTATCCGACAAATTGGGGAATATATGATACCCAAAGTAATTCGAGTTGCAGGAAGGCGGCAAGCGAGTGAGTCCCGATGAGCTTACATAAGTAAGTGATTCGGGTGATTGAACGCAGCCAACGCGCATGCAGCTTGAAGTATGACGGGTATAAGCCGCAATAATCGCCAATGCGCGTGGAGAGAAATACATGTCTGGGGATGACCGCGAGCCAATAGGGCGCAAGGGCAAGAAAGCCCTACCCAAAGCCACATCGAAACGGCCACTGCGCCGGCGGCGTGATGAAGATGAGTTCGAAGAAGAAGACTATTTAGATGACGAAGAGCACGACGATGATGACTACGATGACGAGGAAGAGCCGATGCCAAGAAAGGTAGCATCACGTCCGCCCCGTAAAAAACGCCGCTGGCTCGGCTTATTTATCAAACTGTTTTTAGTCGGTGCCGTGGTGCTGGCTATTTATGGGGTTTACCTCGATTCGCAAATTCGCAGCCGCATCGATGGCAAAGTTTGGCAACTGCCAGCCGCTGTGTATGGCCGCATGGTTAACCTTGAACCGGGGATGTCCTACAGCAAAAAAGAGATGGTCGATTTGCTGGAAGGGATGCAATACCGGCAGGTTACCCGTATGACCCGTCCAGGTGAATTCACGGTTCAGGGCGATAGTATTGATATCTTGCGCCGCCCATTTGATTTCCCTGATGCGAAAGAGGGCCAGATCCGCGCGCGTTTGGTGTTTAAAAACGATCGTCTGGCCCAGATCCAAAATCTGGATAATCAGCGTGATTTCGGTTTCCTGCGCCTTGATCCTAAGTTGATTACCATGCTGCAATCACCTAACGGTGAACAGCGTCTGTTTGTGCCGCGTGCCGGTTTCCCTGATTTGTTAGTCGATACTTTGCTGGCAACCGAAGACCGCCATTTCTATGAGCACGATGGCATCAGCCCGTACTCCATTGGCCGCGCAGTAGTCGCTAACCTGACTGCTGGTAAAGCGGTGCAGGGCGGCAGTACCCTGACGCAGCAATTGGTGAAAAACCTGTTCCTGACCAACGAGCGTTCACTGTGGCGCAAACTTAACGAAGCCTATATGGCTCTGTTGGTGGATTACCGTTACAGCAAAGATCGGATTCTGGAACTGTATCTGAACGAAGTGTATCTAGGTCAAAGTGGTAGTGATCAGATTCGTGGTTTCCCGCTGGCAAGCCTGTATTACTTTGGTCGCCCGGTAAATGAACTGAGCCTTGATCAGCAAGCGATGCTGGTGGGTATGGTGAAGGGGGCGTCGCTGTATAACCCATGGCGTAACCCAACGCTGGCACTTGAACGTCGCAATCTGGTGTTGCGCTTGTTACAGAATCAAGGTGTGATTGACGCAGAGCTTTACACCATGCTTAGTGCCCGCCCGCTGGGGGTACAGCCAAAAGGCGGTGTTATTACTCCCCAGCCAGCTTTTATGCAGATGGTGCGTCAGGAACTGCAACAGAAACTGGGTGACAAGATTAACGATCTGTCTGGTGTGAAGATCTTCACCACACTGGATCCGGTTTCACAAGATGCAGCAGAAAAAGCCATTGAAGACGGCATTCCGGCGCTGAAAGCCGCTCGTCATTTGAATGATCTGGAAGCGGCGATGGTGATTGTTGACCGCTTCAGTGGTGAAGTTCGTGCCATGGTGGGCGGCGCACAGCCGCAGTATGCAGGCTTTAACCGTGCAATGCAGGCTCGTCGTTTAGTCGGTTCTCTTGCCAAACCACCCACTTATCTGACGGCATTGAGTGAGCCAGATAAATACCGCCTTAACACTTGGTTATCTGATCAACCGTTGTCGATCAAATTACCAAACGGTTCATCATGGCAACCAAAAAACTATGATCGCCAGTTCCGTGGTCAGGTGATGTTGCTTGATGGGCTGGCTAACTCGCTGAACGTGCCGACGGTGAATCTGGGAATGTCGGTTGGGTTGGATCAAATCAGTGCGATGTTGCAGCGATTAGGGATCCCGAAAGCTGCTATTACTCCAGTTCCGGCCATGTTACTGGGGGCGATTGACCTGACTCCGGTTGAAGTAGCACAGGAGTATCAGACTATCGCCAGTGGCGGTAACCGTGCACCGTTATCGGCGGTGCGTTCGGTTATTGCCGAAGATGGCACCGTGCTGTATCAGAGCTTCCCACAGGCGGAACGCATGGTACCTGCTCAGGCGGCCTATTTGACACTTTATGCGATGCAACAAGGGGTGGCCCGTGGTACCTCTCGTTCGCTGTCAGTGAAATTCTCCAAATACACACTGGCGGCCAAAACCGGTACTACCAACGACCTGCGTGATAGCTGGTTTGCCGGTATTGATGGTAAGGAAGTGGCGATTGCCTGGGTTGGTCGTGACAATAACGGCCCGGCAAAACTGACCGGAGCCAATGGCGCGCTAACCTTGTATCGCCGCTATCTGGAGAACCAGACTCCACTGCCGTTGGTGTTGCAACCACCGGAAGGGATTAGCGAGATGAGCATTGATTCGGCGGGTAACTTTGTCTGTGGTGAGACTGGTGGTATGCGCACCATTCCTGTCTGGACTGAGAATCCGCAAGGGTTGTGTAAGGCGGCCCAGCCCGCTTCGCAACCACAAGCCGAAGGCGACGGTGTTGCCGGTTGGATAAAAGATATGTTCGGCCAGTAACAGTTAACCCACTGGCACGGTTATCGCGACCGTGCCAGTCTATTCATGCCCCACAGCTCCACTGTTTTGCCTCCGCACCTTATCCTCTCATTTCTTACTACTCAATCGACTGGCTTAGCGCTTGCAGTTCGTCGCAGGTTACGCATAAACTACCTGCTTTGATAATTATTTCACTTTGATAATTATTATCGTTTCGATTCACTTTCTCGCTATTTTTCGATAACGTTCGGGTCGCAATAATTGTTAAACCCGTTAACTTTTAATCGCAGGGCACCATCTTGGACCAACAGGCAAGCCAATCCAGCACTTTTATCCTCCGTGAGCTGAGTTTTTCGGTTCCCGGCCGAACCTTATTACAGCCACTGTCACTGACATTCCCACAAGGCAAAGTCTGCGGACTTATCGGCCATAATGGTTCCGGTAAATCAACACTATTAAAAATGCTGGGTCGCCATCAGTCACCATCAAGTGGCGAAGCCTTACTCAATGATGTGCCATTAGCGCTGTGGGACAGCAAAGCGTTTGCCCGTGAAGTTGCTTATTTGCCACAACAGTTACCGGCGGCTGAAGGGATGACGGTACGCGAACTGGTGGCGATTGGCCGCTATCCGTGGCATGGCGCGTTAGGCCGTTTTCGTCAGGAAGACCGCCAACAAGTGGAAGAGGCAATTGCGCTGGTCGATTTAAAACCCTTGGCTAGCCGGTTGGTTGACAGCTTATCCGGTGGCGAACGGCAGCGTGCCTGGTTGGCCATGCTGGTGGCACAAAATAGCCGTTGCCTGTTGCTCGATGAACCGACTTCGGCACTGGACATTGCGCATCAGGTAGAGGTATTAGGGTTAATTCAACATCTCAGCCGTGAACGCGGATTGACGGTCATTGCTGTGTTGCATGATATCAATATGGCCGCCCGTTATTGCGACCACTTAGTGGCATTGCGTGGCGGGGAGATGATTGCACAAGGGCCGGCTGACAGCCTGATGCAGGGAGAGGTATTGGAGCAAATCTACGGTATCCCAATGGGGATATTACCGCATCCGGCCGGTGGTGCGCCGGTAAGCTTCGTGTACTAATGACAACACATTTATCCATGGTTGAATCTCATTGCGCGATGCCAGATCACTCTCGGCGCAGACTGCTTACCGCATTAGCATTATCGCCGTTACTGCTGTCATTGCCCAGTTGGGCGCAGAATAGCGGCAAGATTGATGTTAATCGAGTTGTCACGTTAGAGTGGTTACCCACTGAGTTACTGTTGGCATTGGGGGTTACACCTTATGGTGTGGCTGACACCCATAATTACCGACTATGGGTTGAAGATCCTGAATTGCCTGCCAGTGTTATTGATGTGGGGCAGCGTACTGAACCTAACCTGGAACTGCTACAGCAAATGGCACCGTCGCTAATCCTGATGTCGCAAGGCTTTGGCCCTTCGCCGGAAAAACTCGCTCCTATCGCTCCCTCGATGAGTTTTGCCTTTAATGAAGAGGGCAGTTCACCGCTGGCAGTTGGCCGGAACTCATTGCGTACGCTGGGCCAACGGCTAGGGCTAGAAACGGTTGCGGAGCAGCATATTGCTGACTTTACCCACTTTATGCAGGTAGCTCGTCAACGTCTTTATCGCACCAGCCAGGCACCACTACTGATGTTTACTCTGTTGGACACTCGCCATGCGCTGGTCATCGGCAAAGGCAGCCTATTCCAAGATGTATTGGACCAATTGAAGATTGAAAATGCCTGGCAGGGGGAAACCAATCTCTGGGGTAGCTCGGTTGTGGGTATTGAACGTTTAGCGACCATAAAACAGGGGCGCGCCATCTGCTTCGATCATGGTAATCGTGAAATGTTACAACAGGTTGCTCGCACTCCGTTGTGGCAATCTATGTCGTTTGTGCGTCAAAACCAATTACGAATATTGCCGCCGGTATGGTTCTACGGCTCAACGTTGTCTGCCATGCGTTTTGTGCGTCTTTTGGAGCAGGCATGGGGTAATGCATCATGATGGCAACCCATCCACGCAAGAGCGGGTTACTGCCCATTGGATTACTTGGGCTGTTATTGATAATTGCTGTGGCACTGACTCTATATAACCTGCGCCAATTATTACCCGTTTCATTATGGGCTGAAGCGTTATGGCGGCCAGACAACAATGATGTTCGCCAGATGTTATTCCATTACAGCCAGTTACCGAGGTTGGTCGTCGCATTGCTCACCGGTGCTGGATTAGGGTTAGTCGGTGTTTTATTCCAGCAAGTATTGCGTAACCCATTGGCCGAACCCGCCACACTCGGTGTCGCGGCGGGTGCCCAACTTGGGCTGACAGTCGCTACCCTATGGATGCTACCCGGTGGCGAATTGACCCGCCAACTGGCAGCAATGGCCGGTGGTATGGTCATCGGTGCGTTGGTATTTGGTGTCGCCTGGGGAAAACGACTCTCGCCTGTCACTCTGATTCTGGCCGGCCTGGTTCTTGGTTTGTACTGTGGTGCAGTTAATGGTCTGTTGGCACTATTTAACTATGACCAGTTGCAGGGGCTATTCTTATGGAGCAGTGGCGCACTGAATCAGCAGGATTGGAGTACGGTGCAATTTATTCTGCCACGCTTAGTGATTACCTGCATATTGGCAGCTTTACTGATACGCCCATTAACCTTATTGGGGCTAGATGATGGCATTGCCCGTAATCTAGGACTGGGGTTATCACTGGCGCGGTTGAGTGCGCTGGGCGTGGCAATTATTTTCAGTGCGATGTTAGTTAATGCAGTCGGAGTCATTGGGTTTATCGGTTTATTTGCGCCACTGTTGGCGAAAATTTTTGGTGCGCGGCGGTTATCTCAGCGCTTGATACTGGCACCGGTAGTCGGGGCGTTACTGCTCTGGGTTACCGATCAGAGCATCATCTGGCTGACGCAAGTCTGGCGGGAGATTCCTACCGGTGCGGCGACCGCCTTGATTGGTGCGCCACTACTGTTGTGGCTACTGCCACGTTTACACAGTGCGACCGCACCCAATATGGATTTTGGCGATAATGTTCCTGCTGAACGACAGCATTTAGGATTATGGATAAGTGTTGGTTTGCTGTTACTGCTGGCTGGGTTGACGGTAGCGCTTATGCTCGGCCGCGACAATCAGGGCTGGAGCTGGATTACCGGTGATGAACTTCAGGCAGTGTTACATTGGCGCTGGCCACGTGTGCTCGCGGCATTATCGGCCGGTATGATGCTGGCGGTGGCGGGGACCTTAATCCAAAAACTGACGGGTAACCCAATGGCTAGCCCCGAAGTTCTGGGTATCAGCTCTGGTGCTTCTTTCGGCGTGGTGGTCATGATGTTTATCGTGCCAGGTAATGCGTTGCTATGGTTGCTACCCGCCGGGAGCTTAGGGGCTGCGGCCACGTTATTGTTGATTCTGGTGGTTGCTGGTCGTGGCGGGTTCTCTCCCGGCAGAATGCTATTAGCAGGGATTGCACTGAGCACCGCCTTTACCACGGTAATCACGATGTTACTGGCCAGTGGCGACCCACGTATGCGCGGCTTGCTGGCGTGGATTTCTGGCTCTACCTACTCGGTTAATGGAACACAGGCAGTAACAACCGGTTTAGTTGCTTTGGTGCTGATTGCATTAGCGCCACTGTGCCGCAGATGGTTAATGATTTTGCCATTGGGCAGTGTCACCGCCAGAGCACTGGGTATGGCGCTTGCACCTAGCCGGTTAGCCATTTTGTTATTGGCTGCCATCTTAACTGCCGCTGCTACCCTGACAGTTGGGCCTTTAAGTTTTGTCGGGCTGATGGCACCACATATGGCGCGTATGATGGGCTTTCGCCGAGCCATTCCACAACTGTTTATCGCGGCTATTTTAGGTGGACTGCTGATGGTATTTGCCGACTGGTGTGGCCGCATGCTGTTGTTCCCGAACCAAATCCCCGCAGGGTTGTTGGCAACATTTATTGGTGCTCCTTACTTTGTTTATTTATTGCGTAAACAAGGGCGGTAAGCATTTATTATGTCAATAATCTGCTTCGTTTGAATATGGACTCTGATCCGTAGTTAGATTTTTATCAAATATATCATCGAGCTATTAATTATGAGTCGATGATATGGAGGGTATTGGGTTAATTTATAGTAATATCATTTAATAATTATTGTATTTAAAATTATTATAAATAAAAATACTACATGTATTGTTAATTATATTTAAACTCAGTTAAATTTAATAAGTAATAAAGTATTGCTCATGAGTTTTTATATGATAGTGTGAAAGAGTCAGGCAGAAAATCCATCGCGTTACTTAGACGCTAATTGTGATTGTCAATTTGATAGTTACCTGTATATTATCAAGCTAAATAATGCAATATAAATTATTTTTAAGTTATTAGTTTGTCTGATTATTCTACTCATTATTTAGTGGTAATTAAATTGGAGAGAAATAAGATGACTGAATTAATTCATGAAAAAAGTAAGTTTTTTCTGCATGGAGTTAATGACAAGGTATTGATTAATATCTTGTTAATATATGGACTGATAGTGACAGGCTTTGGTGTGTTACTCATTCTCGATGTATTAACTTTTTCTCTGACGACGCACATTGATACTGTTCAACCAGTAACCCGTAATATAATAGATTATCACCCAGTTGAAGTTAAAATGCCTACACTTCCTATGGGGCCAAGTTGGAATGGTAGTAGTGGTGGTGATATTCCACAGAATGTGGAAATATCAGAATTACTTTATACCGTTAATCGGCATTAAATTAATTAAGCGCATTAAACCTCTGGGCTTTAATTTATAACCACCTCCAGTGTTTTGGCGGTGGTTATAGTCTCTATAGATATTAAAGTTTGGCAAAACACCGGCGGGCAGCATCGACGGTTCTCTGGATATCGTCTTTGCTATGTGCGACGGACATAAAACCGGCTTCAAACGCAGAAGGGGCCAGATAGACACCTTCTGCCAGCATCAAATGGAAGAAACGTTTAAAGCGTTCGACATCACAATTCATGACATCCTGATAGCAGGTGACAGTTGGTGAATTGCTAAAGAAGATACCAAACATGCCACCCACGTGGTTAACCACCAGCGGGATGTTCTCTGCTTGTGCCGCATTGAGCAGGCCAGTTGCCAGTAAATCGGTTAACTCGGTCAGGGTTTCATGAATACCTACCTGTGCCACTTCAGTCAAACAGGCATAACCCGCCGCCATAGCGATAGGGTTCCCGGAGAGAGTGCCCGCCTGATAAACTGGTCCAGTCGGTGCCAGTGCCTCCATGACATCACGGCGACCACCGAAAGCACCCACCGGCATACCACCACCGATAATTTTCCCCAGACAGGTTAAGTCAGGAATGACATGGTAGTAATCCTGCGCCCCGGCTAATGCCACCCGGAAACCCGTCATGACCTCATCAATAATCAGCAATGCACCAAATTCATCACATAGATCACGCAGCCCCGGCAGGAATTCTGGCTGCGGTAATATGCAGTTCATATTGCCAGCGACAGGCTCAACAATGATACAGGCGATTTCTTGTGGGTATTGCTCAAAGGCTTCGCGTACAGAGGCTAGATCGTTATAAATACAGGTCAGCGTGTGCTTAGCGAAGTCAGCCGGTACCCCCGGAGAGTTTGGCTGACCGAGGGTCAATGCGCCAGAGCCCGCTTTTACTAATAGGCAGTCGGCGTGGCCGTGATAGCAGCCTTCAAACTTGATGATTTTATCGCGCGCAGTGAAACCTCGGGCTAGACGAATGGCGCTCATGGTGGCTTCGGTACCGGAGTTAACCATCCGTACCATATCCATGGTTGGCACTAATTCTGTCACCAACTCAGCCATTTTGACTTCCATCGCTGTCGGTGCGCCAAAGCTTAGGCCGCGCTCGACAGCTTCAATTACGGCCTGACGAATAGCGGGATGATTGTGACCAAGCACCATCGGACCCCAGGAGCCGACATAATCGATGTAGGCTTTACCATCGACATCAAATAGATAAGCGCCGTCAGCACGTTCGATAAACAATGGAACGCCACCGACACCGGTGAATGCACGCACCGGAGAGTTAACCCCGCCTGGGATCACCTGCTGTGCCTGGGCATACAGACTTTCGGACTTACTCATAAACTGGCTCCTGAATTGGGCTTGGTGACATTGGCTGAGATGATATTATATTAAATAACAGTGAGTTATATAACATCAATATTGTTAACATCAGCTATAACAATAGACAATGGTGCCTATTCTAAAGAACTGGCCGCGGTTATCAAATGATTGGGCATAATTAACTGCTAGCTTGCGCGACGTGCCGCATATTCGAAACTTTCATCGCTAAACTTACGTTCTAAGCCAGAGCGTTTCATCGACGTTTAAGCAGGCACATCATGATGATGTAGTCTAAACTCAGACTACTGTTCATTTGTATTACTTATTACTCAATTGATAAATAGACTAATCATGACTGATTCAACGCAACCAATGCCTGCTGAAGGCGTTACTGAACTCAAACGGGGTCGTTTTATTCGAGCATTGGTTAATCGTGATAAAACGCCGTTGGTTATTCTTATCATGGCTGGTGTGGTCGGGGTTGTTACCGGTTTGCTGGCTGTGGCTTTTGATCGCGGCGTCGATTGGATCCAACAACAAAGGTTGGCAACGCTGGCCAAAGTCGCGGATTACGCAATTTTGGTATGGCCGTTGGCTTTCGTTATGTCGGCGCTGCTGGCGATGGTAGGTTATTTTTTGGTGCGTCGTTTTGCTCCTGAGGCTGGTGGTTCAGGTATTCCTGAAATCGAAGGGGCAATGGAGGAGATGCGGCCAGTGCGCTGGTGGCGGGTTATTCCGGTTAAATTTATTGGCGGCCTTGGAACATTAGGGGCGGGCATGGTGTTAGGCCGGGAAGGGCCGATGGTACAGATGGGGGGTAATAGCGGGCGGATGATTGTCGATATCTTTCGTCTGCACAGCCCTGAAGCACGTCATTCATTGCTGGCAACCGGTGCAGCTGCCGGGTTGTCTGCGGCCTTCAATGCCCCGCTGGCGGGGATTTTGTTCGTTATTGAAGAGATGCGCTCTCAGTTCCGCTACAGTCTGGTATCAATCAAAGCCGTATTTGTCGGGGTGATAACATCTACTATCGTCTATCGCTATTTTAACGGTGAACATGCGGTTATTGATGTCGGTAAAATGAGCGAAGTGCCACTGGACACATTATGGCTTTACCTTGTGCTAGGGATTATTTTCGGTGCCATCGGTGTAATGTTCAATGCGTTAATATTCCGCACGCAGGATATGTTCATGCGTTTCCATGGTGGTGATTGGCGCAAGTTAGTTTTGCTTGGCGGCCTGCTGGGAGGAATGTGTGGTTTATTGGCATTGTTTCATGGCGAGGCTGTGGGGGGCGGTTTTGCATTAATTCCTATTGCGGCAGCCGGTAACTTCAGTATCGGCATGTTGCTATTCATTTTTATTGCTCGAGTTATTACGACACTATTGTGTTTTGGTTCTGGTGCACCTGGCGGGATATTTGCCCCAATGTTGGCTTTAGGAACTATTTTGGGCACCGCTTTCGGCTTGTCCTGTGCGTATTTTTTCCCCGAATACGGCATTGAGGCCGGGACTTTTGCTATTGCCGGGATGGGGGCGCTGTTTGCTGCATCGGTACGTGCACCACTGACTGGGATAGTTTTGGTGTTGGAGATGACCGATAATTATCAGCTTATTTTACCGATGATAGTGACCTGCTTGGGCGCCACATTAATAGCACAATTTATGGGGGGTAAGCCCTTGTATTCAGCTATTTTAGCCCGCACATTACAAAGACAAGAGCAGGCTGCATCTGCGAGTGAACAACAACAACCGGTGGTTGAAAATGATACTCAAACAGGTAGATAATATATAACATTAGCCAGCAATACTTGAATGAATTACTCAGGTATTAGATAATTGATGATTAGATCAGGCTGCCATTGTAGTAACCTGCAACTCGAACACCGGTTGGGAGTGATGAGTATGAGCGATGAAACAGTACTGCCCCTACAGTTTACTGAGGCAGCAGCTAAGAAAGTTAAACTGCTGATTTCTGATGAGGAAAATCCGAATCTGAAGCTGCGGGTTTATATTACCGGTGGCGGATGCAGCGGGTTCCAGTATGGTTTTACTTTCGATGATCAAATCAACGATGGGGATATGACCATCGAAAAGCAAGGCGTGGAATTGGTTGTTGATCCGATGAGCCTGCAATATCTGGTCGGCGGTGCGGTGGATTATACCGAAGGGTTGGAAGGTTCACGCTTTATTGTGACGAACCCGAATGCGAAAAGTACTTGTGGTTGCGGTTCTTCTTTCAGCATTTAATTTATCCTGTGTCCTTGATGCTACAGCGACGTTAGCTGTATTCACTTACCCGAACCACTGAATTGGGCCAGCTCATCGGGATTAGTGAGCCTCATTTTGAAGGTACACTCTACGGGCTAGCATCAATGCTGTTCAAATCGCTTCTGACTGATTTGTCGTTCGTTTGCTGCCCTGCTGTAACACCAATGACTTTGGCTATAATTAGTCCACTAAATTTCCGATAAAAAACCGCAACTTTAACAGTTGCGGTTTTTTTCATCTGAATATTACCATTCTACAGTGATCAACTGTGTCATCTGGCTGTTACTGGTTTGGCTGAGTAATGAGCCATCTGTCGCAATAAAAGAATGGCTGATTTTAGGTTCGCTAACCAAGCCACCTCCTCGTTGGCAGTGTATTTGTGGATAATTTACTTTTGCATCATTCGCTATGTGTTCATTTTGATTCGGTGATTGCACCTGACAAGATGGCACGATAGTTAAGATTAATTCTATTGTGCCGCTTAGCCCCTGAGCCAGCGACGGACTGGCAATAAATGCCAGCCAAAACGTAAACAAAAAATATTTCATGATTTATGACTGCATTTTTATCTGTCGGTGTCCCATTCAGCCAGCTAAATGGGGATATCCTGCTTATTGACGCCGCAGCGTTGTTAGCTATCAGGGCCAATTATTTTGGATAGATATATCGGCTAATTATTTAAAAACTTGAAGATTTAGATCATACAAATTAGACCAATCACTCTATTAGTGCTCTATTTCAAATGTGGGTAGTTTTAAACGCCAGCGGATAGCTGCAAGCCGGATACCGAGCGTAATCACCATGCCCAGCATCATTGCTTGTTGTAAGGGCATACCAAAAGTATAGAACGCGGTAGCATGAACGATACCACCAATAATGCAGGCGGTAGCATAAATTTCAGTGCGCAGGATCATTGGGATCTCGCGGGCTAATACATCGCGGATAATCCCACCGCCGACTCCGGTTATAACACCCATACAGATAGCCACTAGCGGGCTGGCACCAGCAGCAAAGGCTTTATTGACACCGATACCGACGAACACTGCCAGACCAATAGCATCAAGCACCGGCAGGATCCATTTAGGTGTTCGACGAGGTTGACGCACCAACAAAATGGTTGCCAGACAGGTCACCATTGCAACCACCAAGTCAGTAGGATCTTTCACCCAAAAAACCGGGCCATTGGCCAAGGCCATATCGCGGATTGTTCCGCCACCGACAGCCGTCACCACCCCTAAAACCAGCACACCAAACGGGTCCATACGCAACTTCCCCGCTAGCAATACACCAGAGATAGCAAATACCGCAGTACCTAAAATATCCAGCCAATAAACCAGCATTAATGTGACTCCGCCACGGGGGATTGAACGCTGGCCATTTGTTGGCACAACTGTTCAGCGGCCAGCAGGATACGCGGACCCGAACGATTAAACCAGTCCTCATTCAGCGTTATAACAGGAATTGCAAGCTGAGGTTGCCAGAAGTCTCTGACATTATCAGCCTGTGGCTGGTCACCGCTGACTACGATCACCTGTGGTTGGCGTGTCATGACTTGTTCCCGACTGACTTGAGGCCAAGGAACACGACTGCCAGCAAAAATATTTTCTCCACCACACAGGGAAATAACCTCACTTTGTAACGTATGCCCAGAGCTGGTAAACAGCGGCTGAGTACCAAACTGTAAAAAGGTACGCAAGGGCGTGTTACGGGCATTGTGGCGACGTAATTCAGTAACCTTCTGACGGAGTTGAGCTGCGGCTTGGTGGGCCTGTTCAGGATGCTGGCTGTATTGCGCCAATTTATCCAGATCACCAGCAATTTGATCAATATTTACCGGATCAGAATAGAAAATTGGAATACCAAAGGCGGCGAGTTGATCAAGCGGGCGTTGTGGATTACCGCCACGCCACGCGAGGATCAAGTCTGGCTTTAATGCCAAAATACGTTCGACATTCACGCCTTGCCAGGATGCAACTTGCTCAAGCTTTTTAGCCGCTTCCGGGTAATCAGAGTAAGCACTTACTGCAACCAGTTTATCGCCTAATCCCGCGGCATAAGCCAGTTCGGTGGTGCTGGGGGATAAGCTGATAATCCGCTCTACTGCCACTGCGTATGGTGCAAACAGGGCAAACGAAAACAGGCCGAGCAACAACGTTATTGCTGCTCGTGATCGGGAGAAAATACGGGAACGGACCATTAATTGCGATTAGCCAGTGTGGTTAACATGGCTTCGATCATAAGCGTCGACTGCTGAGCGGCGACCACTAAGAACTCTTCAAAGCTCAGGTGAGACTCCTGATCAGCCACATCAGAAATCGCACGAACCACAACGAAAGGTGTCTTGAACAGATGGCAAACATGGCCGATAGCGGCGGCTTCCATCTCGACTGCTGCCACCGACGGGAAGGCCGCGCGGATACGGGCCAGGGGGGCTGAACCATTAATAAAGGCATCGCCGCTGCAAATCAGGCCGCGTACTGCATGTAAGTTCAATTGATTAATGCAGCTTTCTGCCAGCGCAATCAACTCAGCATCAGCAATGAAAGCGGGAGGGCAACCGGCCATTTGGCCTGCTTCATAGCCGAATGCGGTCACATCAGCATCGTGATAGCGAACTTCGTTAGAAACAACGATATCACCCACTTTCAAACTGGAGGCTAAGCCACCCGCAGAGCCGGTATTGATTACCACGTCTGGCTGGCAATGCTCTAACAGCAATGTTGTTCCCATGGCCGCAGAGACTTTACCAATGCCGGATTTTAGTAATGCGACATCAACGCCATTGAGTTTACCGGTGTAAATTTCGCAACCTGCTCGCGCCAAGGTTTGGCGATTTTCAATTTTATCACGCAGCAACGTAACTTCTTGCTCCATTGCACCAATAATGCCTACTTTCATATGGATACCCGCTGATTTTAAAGAGTGGATTAAGTTGTAATTATCAACGCACAGTTTATCAGTTAAGTGAGATATCCGGGTAGCTCAGCAAAGATAATGCGTAATGTGCCGCAGTTCATGCGTAATCAATTGCATCTGTTGGCGGGAGTCGGTATCACTGTTTATATTAAATGATCAGGGGGATAACATGTCCGGGATCGACTTTAAGCAGAAAATCAGTTTTCAGCGGCCGTTTGGTAAATCCAGTTCGGCGGAAGATGAATATGAGATTACCCGAGTATTTGAAAGTGATCGGGGTCGGATTGTGAATTCTGCGGCCATTCGGCGTTTGCAGCAAAAAACGCAGGTCTTCCCACTGGAACGTAATGCCGCTGTTCGTAGCCGTTTAACCCATTCGTTGGAAGTGCAACAAGTGGGGCGTTACATTGCCAAAGAGATCCTTAATCGGTTTAAGCAGGATAAAAAAATCACAGCTTATGGGCTGGATAAGCTGCTTGATCCCTTTGAAAGCATAGTGGAAATGGCTTGCCTGATGCATGACATCGGTAATCCTCCCTTTGGTCATTTTGGTGAATCAGCTATCAATAACTGGTTTACAAAACAGATGGACCCTAACGGCGGTGGTGCGGAACCTCGTGGTAAGGATCATTGTCAGGTTAATGCATTAAGGCTGCGGGAAGGGGAAACAGAACTTAATATCCTACGCAGTAAAATCCGCCATGACCTAAGCCAGTTTGAAGGTAACGCACAAGCCATTCGGTTGGTTTACAGTTTATTAAAACTGAATCTGACTTATGCTCAGGTGGGATGCATTCTTAAATATACCAAACCGGCGTATTGGTCAGGCGATATTCCTGCTTCTCATCACTATTTGATGAAGAAACCAGGGTTTTATCTGGCTGAAGAAGACTATGTTAAAGATTTACGTCGTGAACTCAATATGGGAGAGTTCAATCGTTTCCCTCTGACATATATTATGGAAGCTGCTGATGATATTTCTTATTGTATTGCTGACTTAGAAGATGCAGTAGAAAAAAGTATTTTCAGTGTCGAGCAACTTTACGATCATATGATGCAAGAGTGGGGCGAAGTTACCCATGGTGACTTGTTTGATAAAGTTGTTGGTGGCGCATTTCGGCAATTAGGTCGCGGGCAAGGCCGGCGCAGTTCGGAAGATCAATTCTTTATGTATTTACGGGTAAATACTGTCGGGAAGTTAGTTCCCCATGCAGCACAACGGTTTATTGAAAATTTACCCACGGTATTTTCTGGCTCGTTTAATCAGGCATTATTAGAAGACTCCAGCCCCGCGTGTAAATTACTGCAAATTTTTAAAAAGGTGGCAGTAAAACATGTGTTTAATCATCCTGAAGTAGAACAGCTTGAATTACAAGGATATAGAGTTATTAGTGGGCTACTTGATATTTATAGCCCACTATTATCTATGCCGCAAACGGCCTTTACACAGTTAGTGGCAGAAGACAGCCACCGCCAGTATCCTATTGAGACGCGGTTATTCCATAAATTGTCTACTAAGCATCGCTTGGCTTATGCAGAATCGACAGAGCGGTTACGTAATTTATCGTCAGAACAACATGAGATCTATGAATATTATTATCGTGCTCGCTTAATTCAGGATTATATCAGTGGGATGACGGATCTTTATGCTTATGATGAATATCGGCGATTGATGGCTGCGGAATAGTATCCAAGCAAAGTAAGTTGTCCGTTTAATTAACTGTAGTTTTGTAAAGACGGACAATATTTTTTACTATTCCGATTATTGGTTCTATGAACTTCATCCCCCATATTTAATCTTACTATGCAAGACGGCTATATCCTTCTCTTGGCGTTGCCGCGTAGTGAGTGGCTTTCGTTACTCGACCCATCCCTATCGTTGAGCTTTAGTTCGCTCATTAGGATTCGCGCGATTGCTCACTGACTGCTACGTCAATTATTTTGGATATAAGTCAGTTATACCCTTTGTCTCTGAAGCTGCCAGGTTGTTAGCTGCAACTTCAATTTCTTTGGGTATATATACCATTTATTGACCCCTTATTAATTGTACAGCGAGAACCAGAATACATGAAAAAAACAACTTTAGTGTTAAGTGCATTGGCATTGAGCATCGGTTTAGCCATGGGGCCGGTTTCTTCTGCTATTTCGGCAGAGACGGCCTCTTCTAGCAGCCAGCAGCTCCCTAGCCTGGCGCCAATGCTAGAGAAAGTGATGCCTTCTGTTGTGAGCATCAACGTGGAGGGTAGCACCCAGGTTAGCAACTCCGGTGCTGGTGGTGTGCCACCACAGTTCCAGCAGTTCTTTGGTGACGACTCGCCGTTCTGTCAAGACGGTTCACCGTTCCAAGGCTCCCCGATGTGTCAGGGCGGGCAGGGCGGGCAGGGGTGGCAAAGGGGGATCACCTAGCAAGCAGGATTTCCGGGCGCTCGGTTCAGGTGTCATTATTGACGCTGCCAAAGGTTATGTCGTTACCAATAACCACGTGGTAGATAATGCGACTAAAATCAGCGTTAAACTGAGCGATGGCCGTAGCTATGAAGCAAAAGTGATCGGTAAAGATCCGCGAACTGATATCGCGTTATTGCAGTTAAAAGATTTTAAAAATCTGACTGCAATTAAAATCGCAGATTCTGATCAATTGCGTGTGGGTGATTATACCGTTGCTATCGGTAACCCATATGGTCTGGGTGAAACCGTAACATCCGGTATCGTGTCTGCTTTGGGGCGCAGTGGTCTGAACGTGGAAAACTACGAAAACTTTATCCAGACTGATGCCGCGATTAACCGTGGTAACTCCGGTGGCGCATTGATCAACCTGAACGGTGAGCTGATTGGTATCAACACTGCGATCCTGGCACCAGATGGCGGTAACATCGGTATTGGTTTCGCTATCCCAAGTAACATGGTGAAAAACCTGACATCTCAAATGGTTGAATTTGGTCAGGTGAAACGTGGTGAATTGGGCATTATGGGCACCGAGCTGAACTCTGAGCTGGCCAAAGCCATGAATGTCGATGCACAGAAAGGTGCCTTTATCAGTCAGGTCTTGCCAAAATCTGCGGCAGCCAAAGCCGGGATCAAAGCTGGTGACGTGATTGTCAGCATGAATGGTAAAGCAATCAATAGCTTCGCAGGTTTCCGTGCTGAGATTGGTACTCTGCCAGTGGGCAGTAAAATGACCTTAGGTCTGCTACGTGACGGTAAACCTGTCAATGTGGAAGTGACCTTAGAGCAGAGCAGCCAGACTCAGGTTGATTCCGGTAATCTCTATACTGGAATTGAAGGTGCGGAGCTGAGCAACTCTGATGTTAATGGTAAAAAAGGTGTGAAAGTTGATAGCGTGAAAGCCGGCACTGCCGCTGCACGTATTGGCCTGAAAAAAGGCGATATCATCATGGGGATTAACCAGCAGTCAGTTCAAAATCTGGGTGAGCTGCGGAAGATTCTCGATACCAAACCATCAGTGCTGGCGCTGAATATTCAGCGTGGTGACACTTCACTCTATTTATTAATGCAGTAATCGGCATTAATAACGCCAAAAGGGCGCAGTTCATTATGACTGTGCCCTTTTTTTATGCTGAAGCGGAGGTGTGCTAAGCAGTACCTAAATAGCTTTTGGCAGCATAGCGAACATTCTCTATCTCATCTAATAATTCAAGCCATTCAGGTTGCAAGTCTTGTAAATCTGTTTGCTGGCGCAATTGCTGCTCAATTGTCATGCACAATTGCTTCAGTCGCGGCACACCGCTACATGCACAACTGCCATGGAACTTATGAATTAGGTTCAGAATATCGTTGTCATGACTGCCTGCCAATATAGCCTGCACGCGACCTATTACTTGCGGCATAAATTCTAATAACATAGTTAACAGGTCTCTGGCGAGAACCTCTTTATTGGCTGCTTGCCTGACTGCCAGTGGCCAATCTATCGCCCCATCACATTCAGATTGCAGTACCGGCAGGTGAGTAGCCTGCGCCAGAAGGGGGGCTGAACTATCATGCTGAAAGCGGGAAAGTGCCTGAATTAATCGAGCTTCATCAATCGGTTTTGCCAGATAGTCAGCCATCCCCAGTTTTAACAACTGTTCTTGCTGGCCTCTTACGGCGTGGGCGGTGACTGCAATAATGGGGGTATCCAGATGATGTGACATCTGATGAATGACTTCGCTGGCACGGATACCATCAATTTCAGGCATTTGAATATCCATTAAGATGATATCCAGCGTGTTTTCTCGGGCATAGGCAATGGCTTTCGCGCCACTGTCACACAACACGGTCTCTTCGACCTGTTCTTCAAGCAGGGTGCCAATGAGTTTTAGGTTAGCTGGATTGTCGTCAACTGCCATTACCTTAAACGGTAATTTAGCCAGCTTGTCCGCTTGCTCCACTACGGGTAATTCACTGTGAGGTTCTTCAGATAACAGTAATGGAATCAATCTATTCGATGACAAAGGTTTGACCAGACATGCTTTGGCACCGAGCTGTTTAAGTTGCTCTGCCTCCACCTGTGACTGGCTTGGTAGGGCCAGAATTACGCGCTCGGAAATTTTCAGCGCCGCTACCAGTTTATCTTGATGAACCGCCATATTATTACGGAACGGAATGGGTACCCCAACCAGCAGGAAATCATAATGTTGGCGCGGTAATTGCGCTAACGACGGACTATGAGTGACCTGCAAGGGCGTGACACTCAGAATATCTAGCGCGGCCCTTGCTGCACAAGTATTGCGCTCAACATAGGCGAGTGTTTTCCCCTCTAAGTACGACATATCAGGATGGCGATAAGAGAGGGTTTCGTTAAGATCCAGTGTGAGATGGAACCGAAAGGTTGAGCCGCGATCCACTTGGCTGTGAAAGCTAATATCGCCCCCCATCTCTTTGACCAATCTTTCGGTAATGACCAATCCAAGACCGGTCCCTCCGTGTCGACGCGAGATACTGGCATCTGCCTGACGAAAAGCCTGGAATAGCTGAGCCTGTTGGGATTCAGAAATACCAATGCCCGTATCGTGAATCTCTACCACCAGAGTGACTTGTTGTGCCGTCTTCGCCTGCACAGCAACCAGAATATCGATATTGCCCTGTTCGGTGAATTTAATCGCATTACCGAGCAAGTTCGTGACAATTTGCTGCAAACGCATCGCATCCCCGACTACCTGCTCGGGGACATCATTATTAACATGCAGTGTCAGCTCCAGCCCTTTCTCATGTGCGGTGTGTGCCAGTAAGATAATGACTTCATCCAGTGCACCACGTAGTGGGAAGGGAATGTGTTCAAGAATGAGTTTTTCGGCCTCCAGTTTGGAGAAGTCGAGAACATCATTAATGATACATAACAGGTTGTTGGCTGAACGTTGGATAGTCTGCAAATAGTCAGTTTGTGTGGGGGTTAGCGACGTTTTCAACGTTTGGCGCGTAAAACCAATGACACCATTTAGCGGAGTTCGTAGCTCGTGAGACATGTTAGCCAGAAACTCCGACTTAATGCGTGCCGCTTCCTGTGCCCGTTTTTTTGCCAGCCCCAGCTCGACATTTTGTATCTCCATCTGTTCCAGTGTTTCGCGTAAATCAGATGTTGCTTGATCGATATTTTGCTGCATCTCTTCGTGATAGGCCGCCAACGACATCGCCATCGAATTGATACCATTTTTCAGAATATTCAGCTCGCCGAGCATATGTCCTTCGACCCGGCTATCCAATTGCCCTCGACGAATACGGTCAACAGCATTCACCATGTTACGGATTGGGCCGGTAACATCGCGCATCAAACGATAAGCAAACAAAATCGCCACACACATGCAAAACAGCAACAGCAGGGTTGAAATAAAGATCTCTTTGTATTGCTGCAAACGCACCGATTGTAAATCCAAATCTATGGCGATATAGCCTAGTGGCTGATGGGTTATATCCGAATCCGAGACTCTGTCACTGGATAAGTTGGATTCCGAGACAATAGGCATTCGCATAATCAGCGAGTCGCCGCGATAAGAGAGCATCAGCGACTCAGGGATCGAATCACCTTTAGGTAACCTTAATTGTGAGGAATTGTAATTATAGTTAGATGTGACAAAAAGATTGTTATCTGCGTCGAAAACGGATATTGACCGAACAATATTCGAGTGACGGCGATGAAGCAGGTTAATCAACTGACGGACAGTATCGCGGTTGCGAAAGGTCATGCCATATTCACTGGCAACCGCCAACGGTTCGATAATATTAGTGCCTGCATTAACTATTTGTTTTTGAAGCTCATTATAACGATTTACCATAAAGGAAGTACTGAGTAACAGCCCAAGAAGCAGCGTGGGGGCCAGGATTAAAATCATCATGCGCGCGCGAAGACTGTATTTGGTCATGGTATTCCAATGTGGGAGAATCGGCAGCTTACAAAACCAGTGCTTGATCAATCAATATGGCGCAATTCTACTCTCCAAACCGACGTGTGACGACCCGACAAACGATAACTGTGACAGTAAATTCTCTTGATCCCTTTGGTCAGGGGGTTGCACGCGATAAAGGCAAAGCTATTTTTATCCCCGGGGTTCTACCGGGAGAGCAAGCTGAAATTGAGCTGATCGAGCAAAAACGCCAGTATGGTCGCGGTAAACTTAAACGTTTGTTGAACCAATGTAGCGAAAGAGTGGCTCCTCCTTGCCCTCACTTTGGAATTTGTGGAGGCTGTCAGCAGCAGCACGCTTGTAGCCAGTTGCAACAAGATAGCAAAGTAGATTCGCTCAGGCGACTGCTGGTGCAGGCCACGGGGGGCTGCCCTGCATTAGACTCGGTTATCTGTGGGCCAGAGTATGGTTATCGGCGGCGGGCGAGGTTGGGGTTGCTCTATCAGCCAAAACAGCAGCGATTACAAATGGGCTTCCATCAAACTGAATCTCACGACTTGGTTAGCATAAAACATTGTCCCGTCTTGCGGCCTGAATTGGAGCGTCTGCTACATCCGCTCTATCAATGTTTATCTGCCTTACAGGCTGTGCGCCGGTTAGGGCATGTGGAACTGGTACTGGCTGATAATGGGCCGTTGCTGGTTTTACGTCACCTTGATACCCTTAATGAGGTAGATCGTGCAGCGCTTACAGATTTTGCCCTGCGGGAGGGGGTTGCCGTTTATCTGGCTGCCGACAGCGAGAATCTGGAAAAACTCTTTGGTGAGGACCCCTATTACCAGATAGACGGTCTACGCTTAGCATTTCATCCACGGGATTTTATTCAGGTCAATGATACGGTCAACCAACAAATGGTGGCTCAGGCTCTGGCATGGCTTGATGTACAACCTGACGAGCGGGTACTGGATCTCTTCTGCGGCATGGGTAATTTTACATTGCCGCTAGCAAAGCGTGCGCGTGAAGTTGTCGGGGTGGAAGGAGTTGCGGAGCTGGTGGCTAATGGGCAGTATAATGCGCAGAACAATGCATTAGCCAACGTGTCATTTTTTCATGAAAATCTGGAATCCGATATCAGTCGTCAGCCGTGGGCGATGCAAGGATTCGATAAAGTATTATTAGACCCCGCTCGCGCAGGTGCTGCCGGGGTGATGTCACATATAGTCAAACTGGCGCCAAAGCGGGTGGTGTATGTTTCGTGTAATCCCACCACGCTGGCACGGGATAGTCAGGTGTTGTTAGCCGCCGGTTACCGTCTTGCTCAGGTGCGAATGTTGGATATGTTTCCCCACACCGGGCATCTTGAATCTATGGCGCTGTTCATGCAGGAGCCAGGGGTCGCAAAGTAGGGAGAAGTTATGGTTGCGGTACGAAGTGCACATTTGAATCCGGCGGGTGAGTTTGCTCTCGACGACTGGATCGCCAGCTTGGGGCTTCCTAATCCGCAGTCAGGTGAGCGATTGGCCGAAACCTGGCGTTACTGTGAGCAACAGACGCAAAACCATCCTGATGCCTCGTTATTGTTGTGGCGCGGTCTCGAAATGGTTGAGATTCTTTCCACTCTGAGCATGGATAACGACAGTATGCGCGCGGCGCTACTGTTCCCGCTGGTGGATGCCAATGTGGTGGATGAAACCACCCTGACTGAGCAATTTGGCAAGGGTATCACCTATCTGGTGCATGGCGTGCGTGACATGGACGCTATCCGCCAATTAAAAGCCACTCACAACGATTCCATGAGCTCTGAGCAAGTGGATAACGTGCGCCGTATGCTGCTGGCGATGGTGGAAGATTTTCGCTGCGTGGTCATCAAACTGGCTGAGCGTATTGCTCATTTGCGTGAAGTGAAAGATGCACCGGAAGACGAACGCGTGCTGGCGGCCAAAGAGTGTTCCAATATTTATGCCCCGCTGGCTAACCGCTTGGGTATTGGCCAGATTAAGTGGGAGTTGGAAGACTTCTGCTTCCGCTATCTGCATCCCGATGAATATAAACAAATTGCTAAATTGCTTCATGAACGTCGTATTGATCGTGAACAATTCATTGATGATTTTGTCGCTTCATTGCACAAAGCAATGGCGGATGAAGGTATCAAAGCTGATATTTATGGCCGACCAAAGCATATCTACAGTATTTGGCGCAAGATGCAGAAAAAGTCGTTGGCCTTCGATGAGTTATTCGATGTGCGCGCTGTGCGAGTGGTCGTCGAGCGTTTGCAGGACTGCTATGCCGCATTGGGGATTGTGCATACTCATTTCCGTCATTTGCCTGATGAGTTTGATGATTACGTCGCTAACCCTAAACCCAATGGCTATCAGTCAATTCATACTGTAGTCCTCGGGCCGCGTGGGAAAACGCTGGAGATTCAAATTCGTACCCGCCAGATGCATGAAGATGCTGAACTGGGGGTTGCTGCCCATTGGAAGTACAAAGAAGGTGCTGTGGCGGCGGGGCGTTCTGGCTATGAAGGGCGCATTGCCTGGTTACGTAAGCTGATTGCCTGGCAGGAAGAGATGGCAGATTCTGGCGAGATGCTGGATGAAGTGCGCAGTCAGGTATTTGACGACCGGGTCTATGTGTTTACCCCGAAAGGCGATGTTATTGATTTACCTGCCGGTTCTACCCCACTCGACTTTGCTTATCATATTCACAGTGATGTGGGGCACCGCTGCATAGGTGCTAAAATCAGTGGCCGAATTGTGCCGTTTACCTATCAGTTACAGATGGGTGACCAGATTGAAATTATCACCCAGAAGCAGCCCAACCCAAGCCGTGACTGGCTGAATCCTAACCTCGGTTATGTCACTACCAGTCGTGGGCGATCCAAGATCCATAACTGGTTTAGAAAACAAGATAGAGACAAGAATATTCTTGCTGGCCGGCAGATGCTGGACGACGAATTGGAACATATGGATATCAGCCTAAAAGAGGCTGAGAAGCTGCTGGTTCCGCGCTATAACATGAATTCGATGGATGAAGTGTTGGCGGCCATTGGCGGTGGTGATATCCGTCTGAATCAGATGGTCAACTTCCTGCAAGGCAAGCTGAACAAGCCAACAGCGGAAGAGGCTGATTTAGAGGCATTGCGCCATCTGAATAATAAGCATCAGCCACCACCACGCAACGCCAGCAAAGACAGCGGGCGCATTGTGGTCGAAGGTGTTGGCAATCTGATGCACCATATTGCCCGCTGCTGCCAACCGATTCCCGGTGATGAGATTATTGGTTTTATTACCCAGGGGCGGGGGATATCCATTCATCGTGCTGATTGTGAACAACTGGCTGAATTGCAGTCTCATGCACCAGAGCGGATTGTTGATGCGGTTTGGGGTGAAAGCTACTCCAGTGGCTATTCATTAGTGGTGCGGGTGACCGCCAATGATCGCAGTGGTTTGTTACGTGATATCACCACCATACTGGCGAACGAAAAGGTCAATGTATTGGGGGTTGCCAGCCGCAGCGATACCAAAAAGATGCTCGCCACCATCGATATGGATATCGAGATTTACAACTTGCAGGTGCTGGGTAGGGTGTTAGCCAAGCTGAATCAGTTGCCGGATGTGATAGATGCCCGTCGGCTCCACGGCAATTAGTGAACTTTAAACGGCTACTGCGCTTTAGCATCTTGATATTGGGCAGTGCTCGCCCTCCTCACGTACTGCGTGTACGCTCCGGGGGCTGTGCGCTGGCCGCAATCTGCCTGCGCCCGCTACACCTCGAATTTTAAACAGCAAAAAGTGAATAAATTGAGATGACCCAGCCAGTAACTACCCCTGATATCAACGCCTTAGCTCTGCAACGTTTGTTGGATATTATGCGTACCTTACGTGACCCGGAACACGGCTGCCCGTGGGATCGTAAACAGACGTTTGACACCATCGCTCCCTATACATTAGAAGAAACCTATGAGGTGCTTGACGCGATTGCGCGCAAGGATTTTGACGATTTACGTGATGAGCTGGGCGATTTGCTGTTTCAGGTGGTGTTTTATGCCCAAATGGGGCAGGAACAGGGGGTGTTTGCGTTTGATGATGTTTGTCATGCCATCAGCGACAAACTGGAGCGTCGTCACCCTCATGTATTCCCTAATGCTGCGCTAAACGCCACTGACGTAGCGATTGGCAGTGAAGCGGCGCTGGCGGGTTGGGAATCGCGTAAAGCCGAGGAAAGAGCGGAGAAAGCCCTGTATTCGGCACTGGATGATATTCCCGATGCACTACCAGCATTGATGAAAGCCCATAAAATCCAAAAGCGCTGCGCAGCGGTTGGTTTTGATTGGGACACACTTGGTCCGGTTTTGGACAAAGTCTATGAAGAGATCGATGAAGTGATGTTCGAAGCTCGCCAGGCGGTGGTGGATGAAGAAAAACTGGGGGAAGAAATTGGCGATTTGCTGTTTGCTACGGTTAACTTATCTCGTCATTTAGGCCATAAAGCTGAAAATGCCTTACAGGCAGCTAACCGCAAGTTTGAACGTCGTTTTCGTCAGGTAGAACAAATAGTTACGGCATCAGGGAAGAGCATGGAGCGCGCGACGCTGGAAGAAATGGAAGCCGCCTGGCAGCAAGTTAAAAAGCAAGAAACTGAAATTTAAGGTGTTTTAATTCATTCGGCGGATGGTTGTTGGATTTTAATTACGTTAATATATTGAATTATAACGGATAGCAAGACGATGTTCCGTGCGGTTTTGGTCGCGAAAATGGCCACTGGCGCGGAGATAGTTTGTAGCGAAACCAAGGTTCGAGTATACTACTTTCCCGTCTTGGTTCTTCCATCGTCTTTAAACCTAAACTCTCAGGTTCAGCATGACAACTAATTATATTTTTGTGACCGGCGGGGTCGTATCCTCTCTGGGTAAAGGCATTGCCGCAGCCTCTCTGGCGGCTATACTTGAAGCCCGTGGCCTCAACGTTACCATCATGAAACTGGACCCGTACATCAACGTGGATCCGGGCACCATGAGCCCGACTCAACACGGGGAAGTTTTCGTCACCGAAGATGGTGCTGAAACCGATCTGGATTTAGGGCATTACGAGCGTTTCATTCGCACCAAAATGACCCGTCGTAACAACTTCACCACTGGCCGTATCTATTCTGAAGTTCTGCGTAAAGAACGCCGTGGCGACTATCTGGGTGCGACTATCCAGGTTATCCCTCATATTACCAATGCTATCAAAGAGCGCATCATCGAAGGCGGCGAAGGCCACGATGTGGTTTTGGTTGAAATTGGTGGCACCGTGGGCGATATCGAATCCTTGCCATTCCTGGAAGCTATTCGCCAGATGGCAGTTGATGTTGGCCGCGAGCACACGCTTTATATGCATCTGACGTTGGTTCCTTACCTGGCGGCTGCCGGTGAAGTGAAAACTAAGCCAACGCAACATTCGGTAAAAGAGCTGCTTTCCATTGGTATTCAGCCAGATGTGCTAATTTGCCGTTCTGATCGCGCAGTTCCTGCTAATGAACGGGCCAAAATTGCCTTGTTCTGTAATGTGCCAGAAAAAGCGGTTATCTCCCTAAAAGATGTTGATTCCATTTATAAAATCCCAGGGCTATTGAAATCACAGGGCCTTGACGATTATATTTGTAAACGATTCAGCTTAACTTGTCCTGAAGCAAATCTTGCTGAATGGGAACAGGTATTATACGAAGAGTCGAATCCAGGTGGCGAAGTGACCATCGGGATGATCGGTAAATACGTAGAATTGCCGGATGCTTATAAATCTGTGATTGAAGCGCTCAAACACGGTGGGCTGAAAAATCGCCTGACGGTGAACATCAAGCTGATTGATTCGCAAGATGTTGAGACACGCGGCGAAGAGATGCTGAAAGGACTGGATGCTATTCTGATCCCAGGTGGCTTTGGTTACCGTGGTGTGGAAGGCAAGGTTCTGGCAGCGCGTTATGCCCGTGAACACAATATTCCTTATCTGGGTATTTGCCTGGGTATGCAAGTTGCACTGATGGAGTTTGCCCGCAACGTAGCGGGGATGGAAAACGCAAACTCCACCGAATTTGTGCCAGACTGTAAGTATCCGGTGGTTGCATTAATCACCGAATGGCGTGATGAAGACGGCAACGTTGAAGTACGCACGGAAGAGAGCGATTTGGGCGGTACCATGCGGGTGGGTGGGCAACAATGTCACCTGACCGAAGGTAGCCTGGTACGTCAGATGTATGGCGAACCTACCATCGTTGAGCGCCATCGTCATCGCTATGAAGTAAACAACATGTTGTTGAAGCAGATTGAAGCCGCCGGGTTACGTGTAGCAGGGCGTTCTGCGGATAACAAACTGGTGGAAATTATTGAGTTACCAAACCACCCGTGGTTTGTAGCTTGTCAGTTCCATCCAGAATTTACTTCGACGCCACGTGATGGTCACCCGTTGTTCGCCGGCTTTGTTAAAGCGGCTGGTGATTATCAGAAGCGCCAGGTGAAATAAAATATTTGGTAGAAGGGGCGGCAGCGATGTCGCCCCCTCTGTCTGGAGTTTTAGTTTAACTTGTACTGAGGAAAATCTAATGTCCAAAATCGTTAAAGTCATCGGTCGCGAAATCATCGACTCCCGTGGTAACCCAACTGTAGAAGCTGAAGTTCATCTGGAAGGCGGTTTTGTTGGTTTGGCTGCGGCACCATCAGGTGCTTCTACCGGTTCCCGTGAAGCACTGGAACTGCGTGACGGTGACAAATCCCGTTTCCTGGGCAAAGGCGTTCTGAAAGCCGTTGCAGCAGTAAATGGCCCAATTGCTCAGGCAGTTATGGGTAAAGATGCTAAAGACCAGGCTAACATCGATAAAATCATGATCGATCTGGATGGTACTGAGAACAAATCCCAGTTTGGTGCTAACGCCATCCTGGCTGTTTCTCTGGCAGCAGCGAAAGCAGCAGCAGCGTCTAAAGGCATGCCTTTGTACGAGCACATTGCTGAACTGAACGGCACCCCAGGCAAATTCTCTATGCCACTGCCTATGATGAACATCATCAACGGCGGCGAACATGCTGATAACAACGTTGATATTCAAGAGTTTATGATTCAGCCAGTAGGCGCGAAAACTCTGAAAGAAGCGGTTCGCATCGGTTCAGAAGTGTTCCATACCTTGGCTAAAGTTCTGAAGTCTAAAGGCATGAGCACTGCGGTAGGCGACGAAGGCGGTTATGCACCAAATCTGGGTTCTAACGCCGAAGCACTGGCTGTTATCGCTGAAGCGGTAAAACAAGCAGGCTACGTGTTGGGCAAAGACGTTACTCTGGCTATGGACTGTGCGGCATCTGAGTTCTACAAAGATGGCAAATATGTTCTGGCTGGCGAAGGCAACAAAGCGTTCACTTCTGAAGAGTTCACTCACTTCCTGGAAGACCTGACCAAACAGTACCCAATCGTCTCCATCGAAGATGGCTTGGACGAATCTGACTGGGCTGGCTTCAAATACCAGACCGAAGTTTTGGGTGACAAAATCCAGCTGGTTGGTGACGACCTGTTTGTAACCAACACCAAGATCCTGAAAGAAGGTATCGAGAAAGGTGTTGCTAACTCTATCTTGATCAAATTCAACCAGATCGGTTCTCTGACCGAAACTCTGGCTGCTATCAAGATGGCGAAAGATGCAGGTTACACCGCGGTTATCTCTCACCGTTCAGGCGAAACCGAAGATGCTACCATTGCCGATCTGGCAGTAGGTACCGCAGCAGGCCAAATCAAAACTGGTTCAATGAGCCGTTCTGACCGTGTTGCTAAATACAACCAGCTTATTCGGATTGAGGAAGCGCTGGGCGACCGCGCACCATTCAACGGTCTGAAAGAAGTGAAAGGCCAGTAATTACTGCGCTTTACCTTCAGTAAAACAGTTTGTTGATAAAGCCCGCCTTAATAGGCGGGTTTTTTTATGGGATATGGCGGGGCAAGCTTCGGTAATATGCGGGTCGTGAGCTGTCATTGTTACAAATTAGCCTGTTATTACCACTTACTTACCTCTGCGGGATTAATCTGAATCTCCCCACCCCACACATCGGCTTCACATCTCTTACACCGCTGCCGTGCAGATAATTCATCACCCGTTATCATTAATGTGTACCCGAATGATTCGACAATAATGCATAAAGGAAGATAACGGATGAAACTGAAATACTTAATGTTGCCAGCGATGCTTTTTACCAGCAGTGTGCTGGCTGCGGGCGTTACTGTGACCATGAACGAAGCACTCCCTGAAGGTAATGGTAAAGCTCTGGGCACGGTGACAGTGACTGAAACACCTTATGGTTTACTGTTCACGCCCAATTTGACCGGGCTGGTGGCGGGAATTCATGGATTCCATCTGCATGAATTCCCAAGTTGTGCACCAGGGCAGAAAGACGGCAAACCCGTGCCAGCCCTTGCCGCTGGCGGCCATTTGGACCCACAAAAAACGGCCGTACACCTTGGTCCTTATAATGACAAAGGGCATCTGGGGGATTTGCCGGGGCTGGTAGTGAATGCTGATGGCAGTGCGACTTATCAGGTATTGGCTCCGCGGCTGAAATCACTCTCTGAACTGAAGCAGCATGCCTTGATGATTCATGCCGGTGGTGACAACTATGCCGATCATCCAATGCCGTTAGGCGGTGGCGGTGCGCGCATGGCTTGTGGTGTGATTGAGTAATACTCTGATACAGACAAACTGGCAGCATAAGCGTTGCCAGTTTGGTCACAGTCAGAGAATCTGCGATAATCGCCGATTGGCTTGAATGAATATAGAGAAACTGATGCTGTACCCGATTAATGAGATGTTCCAAACCTTGCAAGGCGAGGGTTACTTCACCGGTGTACCGGCGATCTTTGTGCGTTTGCAGGGCTGCCCGGTAGGTTGTAGCTGGTGCGATACCAAACACACTTGGGAAAAGGAAGCCGATCGGGAAGTTGATATGCAGCGTATTATGGTGAAAACTGCCGAAAGTGATGCCTGGGGGGAAGCCTGCGCACAACAGCTACTGGAAATTTTCTCTCAGCAGGGATATACCGCTCGCCATGTTGTTATCACTGGCGGAGAACCCGCTATTTACGACTTATTCCCCTTAACCTCATTGTTGGAGCAGGCCGGTTATAGCTGTCAGATTGAAACCAGCGGCACGCATGATGTGCGGTGTTCAGCGACGACCTGGGTGACGGTTTCGCCAAAAGTAAATATGCGCGGTGGCCTGAAAGTATTGCCTCAGGCATTGCAACGCGCCGATGAAATCAAACATCCGGTTGGCCGCATGCGTGATATCGAGGCATTAGAGGCACTGCTTGCCACGCTGGATGACGACAAAAAGCGGATTATTGCGTTACAACCCATCAGCCAGAAAGACGACGCTACTAAGCTCTGTATCGAAACTTGTATTGCCAAGAATTGGCGGTTGTCGATGCAGACGCATAAGTATTTAAATATCGCTTAATCCCCTTCGTCCTTGCCGCCGCAGCGGTGTTGCGGCGCTCATTACTCGGCCCATCCATGGGCCTCGCCTCTGTGAGGCCGCTGCAAGCAGCGTTCAAATCTGCTCCCGACAGATTTGTCACCCAAATCACTTACTCATGTAAGCTCATTGGGATTATGAGCCTTATAAGAGGCTCACCCTGCGGGTCAGCGCAAGCGCTGCAACATCAATGACTTTGGGTATCGATTTGTTAGTCGCGATTTATTATCCGCGATAAACGCAGCCCGCAGAACAGGTCTCTTTCACCATTACTGCGCTCAGTTCTGGTAACTGCGGTTTAAGCTGTTGCCAAATCCAACTGGCCAGTACTTCACTGGTCGGGTTTTCCAAACCGGGAATATCATTCAGATAGTAGTGATCCAGTCGTTCCCAAATAGGTTTAAATGCCGCTTTCAGATCAGCAAAATCCATCACCCAGCCGGAGTGAGCATCGACTTCACCGGTAACCTCGATACGGACCATAAATGAATGACCGTGCAAACGGCCACACTTATGACCTTCCGCAACATGGGGCAGCCGGTGAGCGGCTTCAAATTGAAAATCTTTAAATAGGGTGGTGCTCATAGTCCTGACCTTATTGACTCAAAAAACCGCCGCATAGTACCGGAAAGCACCTCTGCTGGCTATGAAAGCGCACAACGGGGAGCGCTTCCTGGCCCCTGGCAAACCGGCCTTTTACCCGTAGCTTACTGATTTATATGTAGACGTGGCAAATTAATAGCTTGATATGGGTTAGTGAAAATTTTCTTAATAAGTTGAACACTTTAACTCATATCCATTACCTGAAAAACTGCTTAGTCGTTTTGGTTATTTATTATTTCTATCGCTTCTTTAATTGTTATTATCGGGATGGTTAACCTTACAAACATTAAGAAATATGTGCTGAAAATAGATCGGCTGACACTGGCTAAAGCTTAAGGGAATGCGTACTGCAATGACGACTCAGGTTCCTCCTACTTCTTTACTTCCGCTATCGCCGGAGCAGTTAGCCCGCTTACAGGCGGCGGTTGGTGAGTTTTCCCCAACCCAAATGGCATGGTTGTCCGGTTATTTCTGGGGCATGGTTAATCAACAGCCAGGTGTGGCTGCAACCCCAGCGGCAGTGGCTCCGCCAGCGCTGACGATTACCCTTATCTCTGCCTCTCAGACCGGTAATGCACGCCGCTTGGCGGAACAGCTACGTGATGACCTTCTGGCGGCTAAACTTAATGTCAATTTGGTCAATGCGGGTGATTATAAGTTTAAGCAAATTGCACAAGAACGCCTATTAATTGTCGTTGCCTCCACTCAGGGCGAAGGTGAACCCGCGGAAGAAGCGGTTGCATTGCACAAATACTTATTCTCTAAAAAAGCGCCTAAGTTGCCGGAAACCGCCTTTGCTGTGTTTGGATTAGGGGACACCTCTTACGAGCACTTTTGCCAGGCAGGTAAAGATTTCGACAGCAAATTGGCGGAACTTGGTGCTCAGCGCTTATTGGATCGTGTCGATGCGGATGTGGAATATCAGGAGTCGGCACAGCAGTGGCGTCAGCAGATCGTTGCAGTGTTACAGGCTCGGGTGCCGGCACAATCGGCAACTGCGGCGGCGGTAACTCAAAGTGGTGTCGTGGATGAAATCACATCCAGCCCATACAGCAAAACGGCACCACTGACCGCGCAATTATCGGTACAGCAGAAAGTGACAGGCCGTAACTCCGAAAAAGATGTCCGCCACATTGAAATAGATTTAGCCGATTCAGGTCTGCGTTACCAACCCGGTGATGCACTGGGGGTCTGGTTTGATAATGACCCGGCCCTGGTAGACGAGCTGCTCGCTCTGTTGTGGCTTAAAGGTGACGAACAGGTCAGTGTCGACGGGCAGAATCTGCCACTGCCACTGGCACAGGCATTGCGCAGCCATTTTGAACTGACACAAAATACGACGCTGATCGTTGATAAGTATGCGGCACTTTCCCGTGATGAGAAGCTGATTGCGCTGCTGGCAGATAAACCGGCGCTGCAACAATATGCCAAAAATACCCCGATCGTTGATATGGTTAGACAGGCCCCGTCTGATCTCAATGCTGATCAGTTGATTGCGCTGTTACGGCCACTGACGCCGCGCTTGTACTCCATTGCTTCCTCACAGGCTGAGACTGAAAACGAAGTACATATCACTGTGGGTGTGGTGCGCTATGACATTGATGGGCGGCCACGTACCGGAGGGGCGTCAGGGTATTTGGCTGATCGGCTGGAAGTGGAGGGTGATATTCGAGTCTTTATCGAACATAACGATAACTTCCGCCTGCCTGCTAACCCGCAAACGCCAGTTATCATGATTGGTCCCGGTACCGGTATTGCACCTTTCCGCGCCTTTATGCAACAGCGTGAGGCCGATGGTGCGAGTGGCAAGAATTGGTTGTTCTTTGGCAACCCTCATTTCACCGAGGATTTCCTCTATCAGGTTGAATGGCAGCGCTATGTTAAAGACGGCTTGCTGACCCGCATTGATCTGGCTTGGTCGCGCGATCAGGCCCATAAAATATACGTACAAGACAAACTGCGCGCACAGGGCGCAGAACTGTGGAACTGGATACAACAAGGTGCCCACATTTACGTCTGTGGCGATGCTAACCGCATGGCCAAAGACGTTGAGCAGGTTTTACTGGACGTGGTGGCTCTGCACGGTGCAATGGATACCGAGCAGGCTGATGAATATTTAAGTGAGCTGCGCCTGGCGCGCCGTTATCAGCGGGATGTGTACTGATGAATGAAAAACACCCAGGGCCATTAGTCGTTACTGGAAAACTGTCTGATGGCGAACGTATGAAGTCGGAAAGCAATTTCCTGCGTGGGACCATTGCCAAAGACTTGAATGACGGTCTAACGGGTGGTTTCAATGGCGACAACTTCCTGTTAATCCGCTTCCACGGTATGTACCAGCAGGATGACCGTGATATCCGCGCCGAACGCGCCGAGCAGAAGCTGGAACCACGTCATGCCATGATGCTACGTTGCCGCTTGCCAGGGGGGATTATTACCCCACAGCAATGGTTGGGAATTGATAAGTTTGCGGCGGATAACACCTTATACGGCAGCATCCGTATCACCAATCGCCAGACATTCCAGTTCCATGGCATTCTGAAAGGTAATGTTAAACCGGCCCATCAGTTGCTTAATCAATTGGGGCTGGATGCGTTGGCGACGGCAAACGATGTAAACCGTAATGTACTGTGTACGTCGAACCCGGTGGAATCGGTGCTACATCAGGAAGCCTACGAATGGGCGAAAAAGATTTCTGAGCATTTGCTGCCGCGTACTCGCGCTTATGCCGAAATTTGGTTGGATGCGGAAAAAGTGGCGACCACCGATGAGGAGCCGATTCTCGGCGCGACCTATTTACCGCGTAAATTTAAAACTACAGTTGTTATTCCTCCGCAAAATGATGTGGATCTACACGCCAACGATCTCAACTTTGTGGCTGTCGCCGATAAAGGCAAACTGATTGGCTTTAACGTGTTGGTAGGCGGTGGGCTATCCATTGCTCATGGTGATAAGAATACCTATCCCCGTAAAGCGAGTGAATTTGGCTACATTCCGCTACAGCACACGCTGGCTATCGCTGAAGCGGTTGTTACCACGCAGCGGGATTGGGGCAATCGTACCGATCGCAAAAATGCTAAAACCAAATATACGCTGGAGCGAGTAGGGGTAGAAACCTTCAAAGCGGAAGTTGAAAAGCGCGCAGGCGTCAGTTTCGGCGCTATTAAGCCTTATCAATTTACTGGTCGTGGCGATCGTATTGGCTGGGTGAAAGGCATTGATAAAAAATGGCATTTAACCCTGTTTATCGAAAATGGCCGTTTGCTAGATTATCCTGGCCGTAGCCTGAAAACCGGTGTGGCAGAAATTGCTAAAATCCATCAGGGTGATTTCCGCTTAACTGCGAATCAGAACCTGATTGTGGCAGGGGTGCCGGAAAAAGATAAAGCCCGTATTGAGGCGCTGGCCCGTGAGCATGGCTTGATGGATGACAGTGTCAGCCCGCAGCGTGAGAACTCCATGGCGTGTGTTTCATTCCCAACCTGCCCATTGGCTATGGCCGAAGCTGAACGCTTCCTGCCAGAGTTTGTTACCCGTATTGAAGGTATTTTGCAGCAACACGGTTTGCCCAATGAACATATTGTGATGCGAGTTACCGGCTGCCCGAACGGCTGTGGCCGTGCTTTACTGGCAGAAGTAGGGCTGGTGGGTAAAGCCGTTGGTCGTTATAACCTGCATCTGGGTGGCAACCGGGAAGGCACTCGGATACCGCGGATGTATCGTGAAAACATCACCGAAGATGAAATTCTGGCAATTACCGATCAGTTGGTTGGGCGCTGGGCAAAAGAGCGCCATGCTGATGAAGGTTTCGGTGACTTTGTGATTCGCGTTGGTGTGATTGCTCCAGTGATTGATTCAGCCCGTGATTTTTATGACGTACAGGAGGCGGTGTGAGCCAATTTAACTTGAGTGAACTTAATGCCCTGCCGAAAGCAGAACAAGCGGCGGCACTGGTACTGGTTAACGGTCAACTTGAGCATTTAACCGCGCAAGAGCGGGTGAGCTGGGCATTGGAAAATCTACCGGGCGAGTTTGTACTTTCTTCCAGCTTTGGTATTCAGGCCGCCGTTTGTTTGCATCTTGTTACGCGGCAACGTTCTGATATTCCAGTAATTCTTACTGATACCGGTTACCTATTCCCAGAAACTTATCAGTTTATTGATGACTTGACTGAGAAGCTTCAACTTAACTTACAGGTATTTCGTGCCCCTCATAGCCCGGCTTGGCAGGAAGCCCGTTACGGTAAATTGTGGCAGCAAGGAGTCGAGGGTATTGAACGTTACAATGACCTGAACAAAGTGGAACCTATGAATCGGGCGTTGGAAACGCTGGGGGCTCAAACGTGGTTTGCTGGTCTTCGCCGTGAACAATCAGGCAGCCGGGCACAGCTACCGGTGTTAGCCATTCAGCGCGGCGTTTTCAAATTGCTACCGATTATCGATTGGGATAATCGGCAGATTTATCAATATCTGACCCAAAATGGCCTGAGCTATCACCCTCTTTGGGAACAGGGTTACTTATCGGTCGGGGATACTCACACTACCCGTAAATGGGAACCGGGAATGAGCGAAGAGGAAACTCGCTTCTTTGGGTTGAAACGCGAATGCGGCCTGCATGAAGGTTGAAGCTAATATCAACGCTATTTATAGCCCTGTGAGTGTTACAGCTCAGTGAATGAAGAGTGGACCATCCCCGATGGGCGTTCCGGCGACTGATGCGTAACGCCTACACCCAACCGCACGTTCTCCCTTTATTTGAATTTGTCTGTGGTCTGAGGGCGCTGCCTGTGCCCTCATTTTCATTATCTATTAGCTGATGATTCTCTCACGTGCCAATTCAGCCAGAAATTGGCTACGGTTCTTATAACCCCGGTGTGTGGCGATAAACTTATCAATGGCGGTCAGCAGATTTTGCGACATGGTCAGATTGAATTTGACCGCCTTACTTTCATATTTGGCCGGATCAATCTCAACAAACCCCAAAATCCCCGCTTCTTCTTTTAACCGGGGATCCCCAATGTAACGCTGTGGATCTTTCGGGGGCGTGGGTAATGGAAAACCTTCATCCATCAGTGCTTCAATATGAACAGCAAAGGCTTCTTCGGCATTTTTACTGATATCGGCAAAGGTATTGCCAGCAAAGAAACAACCGTCAAGATCGGGAAAATATCCATCGAATCCTTCAGTAGTACTGAAAATAAAAATAGGGTAGATCATGGTTAACTCCCTAAGCGTTTATACCCGTCATCATTCAAACCCTATGTGTGGAGGCGGTTCCCAGTGGGTGACTTCACACCTTCCTGCAATCGCTTTATTAATTCGCCACTCTCCATGTGATCTCCTGGTGAGTCGCTGGTGGGTATTATACCCACCAGCGAGGTTGAGTCAATTAATTATGGGTGCTATACCCACCAGGAGTTATACGTGAAAAGCACGAAAAAGGGCGATCATAATGATCACCCTGACATTGAATTTGTTGGTTTTTATCTGTATTTTGCGCGAAGTTACGCAAAGCCAATATTATTTTTTATCAGCAGCGAGCGCTTGTATCAGGGGCAACAATATTTTCACACTATCGTGTGAACGTTTACTGATACGACCCGGTAAGTACTTATCCAGATAATTTAAGTTATCTAGCTGGCTTTGATGACGGGTTATACCTTGAGGAAAGTGGCTACTGATGGCCCGTTGCTGACAACCCTCTTTGTTACCCAGGCTGTAGTTGCTTGCTTCGACAGATAACACCGGTAATCCGGCGTTATAGAAGATATTTTTATCCGCCCTACAGGGGGAGCTAATCTGGTTTTTAACTGTGGCGGCAGTAATGCCATACCGACGTGCCAACGCAAGTGCCTGATCCCTTGCAGCAATGGCTGTGGGCTGGTTACTGGCATTAAAATAGAGCCGGTCACCGGTTATCAGACTATCTAAGTTGATCACCAGCAGTGTGTTGGCTTTCTCCGTTTTACTCATTCGTTGCAGATAGTTCTCGGCACCTTGTGCACCTATCTCCTCGGCGCTGAGTGCCACAAAACGCAAATCATAGCGCAATGGTGTGTCTTTCAGATGTTCAGCCAGTTCCAGCATAACGCCGACCCCTGCCGCATTGTCATCGACCCCTTGTAGCGTCAGCCCACCCAGATTCTTATCTAAATCTTTATCACTTTGCGGTGTGTAGGTATCAAAGTGCGCCATGATAATTATCTGTTTCTGGTCATCCGCTTTGCCAGTCGCCTGCTTTTTATCGAGAGTTGTTATGTTGCGAGCGGCAATCACCGAGGTGGCAGTCAGTGTGTGCCAGCTTGGTTTACCGTTTTTACTGGTATACAGATAGCGGGTATTAAAACCCCGTAGGTTGCTTTGATAACCCATTTGCTGAAAACGGTGGTTGATATACTCAGCAGCCAGTAATTCTGCCGGGCTACCCGCCATACGGCCGGGAAAGTAGGTGCTGATATGGCGGATTTGTTGTTCAGCGATTCGACCAACGGCCTGAGTCGTAGCGGCATGCAACGGTAAGACGGTACTGAAACACAGGGTGAATAGTGCCCACTTTAGGCGACGGCGGGAAAACATACCGAAATATCCTTGTTATAGTCTGGGCCATGCCTCGCAGCATGGACAATACAACTCTTTCCGGTGCTTAGTATGAAACTGTCTACACCAATAGACAATTTGTATACTTCCTAAAGTGTAGAAATTTTATGTCAGTAAGTAAGAAAATCGCCCTGAGTGCGAATTGGCTAACTTAGCTGCAAGCCATGCTGTTACGCCTATATATCATTATGGAACTTGTAATTACTTTTCGTCATTTCATAAGGCCATGCCCCCCCCCTATAGTCACCCTACGCTTTATCATGTAATTGAAGGACGTTGTGGACTATCTACCTCTATTTGCCGACTTGAAACAGCGCCCAGTATTGGTTGTTGGCGGCGGCGAAGTCGCTGCGCGAAAAATTGATTTACTCCACCGCGCGGGTGCACAGGTGAGGGTAGTGGCACAGGCTCTTTCATCTGAACTGGAACAACAGCATCAGGATGGCCGCATTAACTGGCTTGCAAAGGTTTTCTTGCCGGAACAGTTGGATGATGTTTTTTTGGTGATTGCCGCCACCAACGATACCGTGCTGAATGCCGCTGTTTTTACCGCTGCGGATCAGCGACATCTTTTGGCTAACGTGGTTGATGACCAACCCCGCTGCTCGTTTATCTTCCCGTCGATTGTCGATCGCTCCCCTCTGGTGGTGGCTATCTCCTCTGCCGGTCAAGCTCCGGTGCTGGCGCGTTTACTGCGTGAAAAGTTAGAGGCCCTGCTACCTGCCAGCCTGAGTGATATGGCAGCCGTTGCCGGGCGCTGGCGTGGTCGGGTTAAACAGCATATCGCCTCGATGGGAGAGCGCCGTCGCTTTTGGGAAAATGCATTTAGTGGCCGCTTTGCAAGTCTGATTAGCCGTGGTCAGTTAGCACAAGCCGAAGAGGAATTACAACGGGAGCTGGAGGGGCAGCGCAGCACTCAGGGTGAGGTTGCTTTGGTGGGGGCGGGGCCTGGTTGTCCAGGTTTGCTGACATTACGTGGCCTGCAAGTGATTCAGCAGGCTGATGTGGTGTTATATGACCATTTAGTCAGCCCGGAAGTGTTGGATCTGGTACGGCGTGACGCTGAACGTATCTGTGTCGGCAAACGGGCGGGAGCACACTCGGTAGCACAGGAAGAAACCAATCAATTACTTGTCTCGCTGGCGCAGCAGGGGAAACGGGTAGTGCGGCTGAAAGGCGGTGATCCGTTTATCTTTGGCCGTGGTGGTGAAGAGCTGCAAATGGTGGCGCGTGCGGGCATCGCGTTTCAGGTGGTGCCGGGAGTGACGGCGGCAAGTGGGGCGACAGCCTATGCGGGTATCCCCCTGACGCATCGTGACTATGCTCAGAGCGTGACCTTTATTACCGGGCATTGCCGCGCCGATGGCGATGATTTGGATTGGCCGGCACTGGCTCGAGGCCGCCAAACTTTGGCGATTTATATGGGAACAGTGAAAGCCGCCGAGATTAGCCGTCAGCTCATAGCCCATGGTCGGGCAAGCACCACCCCTGTAGCGGTAATTGGCCGGGGAACCCGTGCTGACCAACAAGTTTTGACGGGCACACTGGCCCAACTGGAATCATTAGCACATCAGGCGCCGACCCCAGCACTGCTGGTTATCGGTGAAGTGGTGGATTTACATCACCAAATCGCCTGGTTTGGGCAACAACCACAGACTGAACAGGCTATCAGCCCGTCAGTCGTGAATTTGGCATAAAGGATCTGTTATGGACGAAAAACGACTCACTCATTTGCGGCAATTGGAGGCGGAGAGTATCCATATCATCCGTGAAGTGGCCGCTGAATTCGGTAATCCGGTGATGCTCTATTCTATCGGTAAGGATTCCTCTGTGATGCTGCATTTGGCGCGCAAGGCCTTCTTCCCCGGTAATTTGCCATTCCCGTTATTGCATGTGGATACCGGTTGGAAATTCCGCGAGATGTATGAATTTCGCGACCGTACCGCTAAAGCATTTGGCTGCGAGCTATTGGTCCACCGCAACCCGGAAGGGGTAGCGATGGGCATTAACCCGTTTGTTCACGGCAGCGCCAAACACACCGATATCATGAAAACCGAAGGCTTGAAGCAAGCGCTGAACAAATATGGTTTTGATGCTGCATTTGGTGGCGCACGGCGTGACGAAGAGAAATCCCGCGCCAAAGAGCGTATTTATTCGTTCCGTGACCGCTTCCATCGCTGGGATCCAAAAAATCAGCGCCCGGAACTGTGGCACAACTACAACGGCCAAATTAACAAAGGCGAAAGTATCCGCGTGTTCCCGCTGTCCAACTGGACTGAGCTGGATATTTGGCAATATATCTTCTTGGAAAAAATCGACATTGTTCCACTGTATCTGGCAAAGCCTCGCCCGGTGGTTGAGCGTGATGGCATGTTACTGATGGTGGATGACGACCGAATTGATTTACAACCGGGTGAGGTCATTACTCAGAAGATGGTGCGTTTTCGCACCTTGGGCTGTTGGCCATTGACTGGCGCGGTAGAGTCCGAGGCTGAAACTTTACCGGCCATCATCGAAGAGATGCTTATCTCTACCACCAGTGAGCGTCAGGGGCGAATGATCGACCGTGACCAATCCGGCTCGATGGAGCTTAAAAAGCGTCAGGGATATTTCTGAGGAGCGCCCAATGAGCACGAAATTACAAGATCAGCCCGTTGTCGATGAGCTGTCAGTTTCAGAGAACAAATCGATGATTTTACAAAATACCTCTATCGCCCAGCAGATTGCCAACGAGGGTGGAGTAGAAGCTTACCTGCATGCCCAACAGCATAAAACGATGTTGCGTTTTCTGACCTGTGGCAGTGTGGATGACGGTAAGAGCACCCTGATTGGGCGTTTACTGCATGATACTCGCCAAATCTATGAAGATCAGTTATCAACGCTGCACACTGACAGTAAACGTATTGGCACTCAGGGTGAAAAATTGGATTTGGCGTTATTGGTTGATGGCTTGCAGGCCGAGCGTGAGCAGGGCATCACCATTGATGTGGCTTATCGCTATTTCTCAACCGAGAAACGCAAATTTATCATCGCGGATACACCGGGGCATGAGCAATATACCCGCAATATGGCGACCGGGGCTTCTACCTGCGATCTGGCGATTTTGTTGATCGATGCCCGCAAAGGGGTATTGGATCAAACTCGCCGTCACAGCTTTATCGCTACATTGCTGGGGATCCGCCATTTGGTAGTGGCGGTGAATAAGATGGATTTGGTGGAATATCAGGAAAGCGTCTTCGAACAATTTAAAGAAGATTACCTGAGTTTTGCCGAGCAATTACCCACGGATCTCGACATCAAGTTTGTCCCTCTATCTGCGCTGGATGGCGATAATGTGGCATCACCGAGCGAGAAAATGAATTGGTATTCCGGCCCGACACTCCTGGAAGTGCTGGAAAGTGTTGATGTGGTCAATGCCAGCCGGCAGCAGCCGCTGCGCTTCCCGGTGCAGTATGTTAACCGGCCAAACCTGGATTTTCGTGGTTATTCTGGCACCTTGTCTGCCGGTGTGGTGCGCGTTGGGCAGAGAGTAAAAGTGCTGCCGTCCGGTATGGAATCAAGTGTGGCGCGCATTGTTACTTTTGATGGTGACTTGGAGCAAGCCATCCCCGGCGAAGCCATAACCTTGGTACTGACTGATGAAGTGGATATCAGCCGTGGCGATTTATTGGTTGATGCCAGTGAGACCTTAATAGCGGCGCAAAATGCGCTGGTGGATGTGGTGTGGATGGCGGAACAGCCGTTAGTGGCTGGACAAAGTTATGACATCAAAGTAGCGGGGAAAAAGACCCGTGCGCGGGTGGAAAATATTCAATATCAGGTGGAAATCAACTCATTGACCCAGCGGGTAGTTGACAGCCTGCCGCTTAATGGCATTGGTTTGGTTGAACTGGCATTTGATGAACCGCTGGTGCTCGACAGCTATCAACGCAATCGGGATACCGGTGGCATGATCTTTATTGATCGGCTGACTAATGTCACTGTTGGTGCAGGGTTAATTCGCGAAACGCTGGCGTCGGTTTATCAGGAAAATACTGAATTCAGTACGTTTGAGTTAGAACTGAATGCTTTGGTTCGCCGCCATTTCCCACACTGGGGCGCGCGTGATCTGTTAGGGGGTAAATAACTTGTACGCCGATCCGTTGAAAACGCATGATGTTAATGAATCGGGCGCTCTGCCGGCTGATGAGAATATCATCTGGCATCCCCATGCGGTGACCCGAGAGGATCGGGAGCAACAGCATGGGCACCAAGGGGTGGTGCTGTGGTTTACCGGTTTATCTGGCTCAGGGAAATCTACCCTTGCCGGTGCGCTGGAACAGGCACTGTTTGCTCGCGGTGTTAGCACTTACTTACTGGATGGCGACAATGTGCGCCATGGTTTATGCCGTGATTTGGGTTTTTCTGATACTGACCGGCGCGAGAATATTCGTCGCGTCGGGGAGGTGGCCAAACTGATGGTAGATGCCGGGTTGGTGGTGCTGACGGCGTTTATCTCACCTCATCGGGCTGAGCGGGAAATGGTGCGCAATATGTTGGCATCAGGCCAGTTTATTGAGGTATTTGTCGATACACCGTTGGCTATTTGTGAGGCCCGTGACCCTAAAGGTTTGTACAAAAAAGCCCGTGCTGGCGAGCTGAAAAATTTTACTGGCATTGACTCTATTTATGAATCACCCGAACACGCTGATATTCATTTGCCGGGTGAACAATTAGTAACAAATTTGATTGAACAATTGTTAGACGTACTGCGTGGTCGAGCTATTATCAAATCCTAAATGATACCCTTTGTACTTGAAGCTACAGGGCCGTTAGCTGCACGCATTCACCCGAATCACTTGACTGTGTAAGCGCATCGGGATGTATTAGCTTGCTGCCTACCTGTAACGCTAATTACGCTGGGTATCTATACTAATGGCTACCGGCAAAACGCCCTTAGAGCGTGCTGGTAAACTGTGCCCACAGGATTGCTATGCAGAATATCACCCAAATTATTATCGACGAACAGCGGGAAAGGGAGGAGCCGTCATACTCCTTTCTCGGTGGTGTTACAGGCTTTGTTTTCTATTGGCTGGCGTTTGCGATACCTTTCTTTGTCTATGGTCCCAATACCGTCTTCTTCCTGCTGTACACTTGGCCGTTCTTTCTGGCGCTGATGCCGGTTTCAGTGTTGGTAGGTATTGCTTTGAGTGTGTTATCGCGCGGTAATCTCTTATTTACCATTGGTGGGAGTGGTATTGCCGTATTGTGTTTATTCTGGATGCTGTTTTCATTTCTTACTGGTTGGTGAGCAAATCGGCGGGCTATTCGGTTTCACCCGATAATAACCCGCTTCAATTTGTAACATCTTCAATGGGTAACCGTTTACCCTTGCGCTGAAAGCACCTTACTGAGAAATGCCTGAGTTCGCGGGTTAGTCGGGGCGGTAAAGATTTTTTCCGGTTGCCCCTCTTCCTGTATCACCCCTTGATCAATAAACAACACCCGGTCGGCAACATCTCGGGCAAAGCCCATTTCATGAGTCACTACCACCATGGTCATCCCTTCCAGTGCTAATGCTTTCATCACCGCCAGCACTTCACCGACTAACTCCGGGTCCAGCGCTGAAGTCGGTTCGTCAAACAACATGATTTTAGGTTCCATTGCCAAGGCTCGGGCAATGGCGACGCGTTGCTGTTGACCGCCAGAAAGACTGCTGGGATAGGCATCAATCTTATCGAGCAATCCCACCTTGCGTAACAACAATTCAGCCCGTTCTATGGCTTGCGCTCGTGGCAGCTTTTTAACATCCATAGGTGCCATGGTTAGGTTTTCCAACACCGTCATATGAGGGAATAGATTAAAACGTTGGAACACCATGCCGACACTTTCGCGCATCCGGTTGAGATCGGTTTTCGGGTTATGGATCTCAAAACCATTAACGGTTATTTCCCCCCCGGATAACGTCTCCAACGCATTAATACAGCGCAAAAAGGTGCTTTTACCCGAACCGGATGGGCCAATGATGCAAACCACTTCTTTTGGCTGAATGTCGCAAGAAATGCCACGCAACACATGGGTTTCGCCAAATTGTTTTTGTAGGTTATGTACGTGAATCACTTTTACCGAACCTCTTTTCCATATGCCGCACTAATAGCGAAAGTAAGAATGTGATAACCCAATAAACCAGTGAGATGGTCAGGTAGGGTTCCCAATAAGTCGCATAGGCACCAGAAACGGTGCGAGCAGCATAGGCTAAGTCAGCCAGGCCAATCGCAGAGGCCAGCGATGAATCTTTTACGATAGCGATGGCATTGTTACCCAGTGGCGGTAACATCCGGCGGAAAGCCTGAGGCAGAATAACCTTGCGCATCGTTTTGCCGTAGCTCATTCCCAATGAGCGCGAGGCTTCCATCTGGCCGCGATCAATTGACTGAATACCCGCACGGAAAATCTCAGAAACATAAGCACCCGCGTTCAGCGTGATAGCCACGACGCAGGATAAAAAAGCACCGTAATCTGAGCGCAGCATTCTGGCAAAATCAGAAGACATAATGCCATTGGTGACCAGAATGCCATCCCGTGGGTTAATAAACAGTGGCACCAGCGCGAAATGCACCACCATTATTTGCACAAATAAGGGTGTGCCACGAATAGCACTAATATAGATGCGTACTGGCCATTGAACGAAATAGTACAATACTGGCTTCCAGATACCGTGAGGCGCTTGCGCCAGACGGCCCAGACCGAGGGTTAACCCCCAGGTTGTGCCCAAAATCACACAGATAATGGTGCACTTAATTGTCATCCAGGCACCGTCCATAAACAGTGGGGCGTATTCCTGAATGATTTCCCAACGAAATCCTGACATAGGGTGATCCGGTCAATCAAGCCACCGCGCATTCACGCAGCGGTGGCGTATATAAGAAAGGGTTATTTTGCTGGCTGGGTTGCGGCTGGCAGTGTTGGTACCTGTGCATCAAACCATTTTTCATAGATTTTGGCGTAAGTGCCGTCAGCAATGATTTTCTGTAAACCACTGTTGATTTTGGTGCGTAATTCTTCATTACCTTTCGCCACCGCAATACCGAAATATTGGCGCTCAAACTTGGTATCGGAAACCAGTTCAAAGGCTTTTTCCGGGTGGGTTTTCAGGTAGAACTTGGCGACACCTACATCACCTACGGCGGCAGCGATGCCATCTTCGTAGAGTTCTTGCAGCATCAGTGGCGTGTTATCAAAGCGTTTGATCGCAGTGCTGTTTTTACCCAGAACATCGGATACCACGATGTCGCCGGTGCTTGAGTTCACCACGCCAACATTCAGATCTTTCAGTGCCGCAATGGAATCAACTTTAGAGCCTTTAGCCACGACGATAGTTTGTTCGGCAGGGAAATAAGGATCTGAAAAATCAACCATTTGTTTACGTTTATCCGTAATGGTGATACCCGAAATGATGATATCGCGATCACCGGAGCCTAATGTGGCAAAAATCCCTTCCCACGGCGTATTCACCAATTTGACCTGAAAACCTTCAGCTTTACCGATAGCTTTGATGATATCTATATCAAAACCTTCCAGTTGTTTTTGGCTATTTTCATACTCAAATGGGCGGTAGGTACCACCGGAACCGACAACATAAGTCGGCTCGGCTGCAACAACGCTACCCGCAGACAATACGGCGGCCAGACAAGTTCCGACCAGCATTAAACGTTTAAACATGTGAATCTCCCGGTAAAAGTAGCAACGAGTTAAGGTAAATTTTTTATTTATGCAGTTTGAGTGCATAAAAATAAACTTTTATACCTATAAACTCAACTGTAATGGGGTTTATTTGTTTTAGGCGAGATTAAATATGCATTTTTAACTTGAGTGTTGGTATAAGCTAATGCCAAAAACAGTTTTTGCAGTGTTTATCTCTGCATGATTTGCAGGGGGCAATAAGAGGTAGTGACAGCAGGGCTTACCGCGCACTCAAAACCAGCAATTAATGACATTTTGTAGATTTGCATGGTATTTTTGCCGGAAATCATCCTTAATCTGAGCTTTATGACCTATTTCCTTCACAGAGTGGAGTCCGACGAAAAGTTGTGGGATGATTAGGCAGTTTTTCAGGGGGCGGGAATGGGAAAACTTACACTACTATTGCTGATTTTACTTGGCTGGCTACAGTATTCACTGTGGTTGGGCAAGAATGGTGTTCATGATTTTGTTCGGGTTAAGGATGACGTGGCGCTGCAAGAGGCCAATAACGGCAAACTTAAAGCTCGGAACGATCAGCTATTTGCTGAAATTGATGATTTAAATGGTGGTCAAGAGGCTATCGAAGAACGCGCACGTAACGAACTGGGCATGATCAAGCCTGGCGAAAGTTTCTATCGTCTGGTTCCTGACCAATCCAGACGTAATGCGGGTATCCCTTCGTCGTCCAATAACGCGCAATAATAAATAATGAGTAATTTTGCAGTTTCCCTTCCTGACGTCATTGCGGTATTACCGGCTGCAGGTATTGGCAGCCGTATGCAGGCTGATTGCCCTAAACAGTATTTAACTGTGGCAGGCAAGACAATCATTGAACATGCTATTTTTTCTTTGCTTCGGCATCCACGCGTTCAGCGGATTATTGTGGCAATACATCCGCAGGACACGCAGTTTTCAACGTTACCTATTGCGCAGGACCCGCGGATCACGCTTGTTCACGGTGGTGAGCAGCGGGCTGATTCGGTGATGGCGGGCTTACAATGTGCAGGGCAGACTGAATGGGTGCTGGTCCATGATGCGGCTCGTCCTTGTTTACATCTCGATGACCTTGAAAGGTTGCTGTCGATTATCGACCATAGCCATGTCGGGGGCATTCTGGCAGCACCAGTACGTGACACCATGAAGCGCAGTGAGGCCGTTGTCCAAATTGGCGATCATCCAGCCATTGCCCATACTGTAGATCGTCAAGCGTTGTGGCATGCCCTGACACCTCAACTTTTCCCGCTTGAGTTATTAAAAACATGCTTGGCCCGCGCCTTGCGCGAAGGGGCGGTGGTCACTGATGAAGCTTCTGCATTAGAACATTGCGGCTATCATCCGATATTAGTGTCTGGTCGTTCGGATAATATCAAAGTGACGCGCCCTGAAGATCTGGCCTTGGCCGAGTTTTATTTAACCCAACGTCAATAGCCCAACTAATGGGTGTTGCCGCCAGTAAATTCCAGCAGGCCTGGCCCAGTCATTGTGATTCTGGTGAGTAACAGCGGCTAATGCTGCTGCAACCTCAAGTAATAAAGGCATTATAAGGAGTGCAATTAATGCGAATTGGTCATGGTTTCGATGTTCATAAATTTGGCGGAGCTGGCCCACTTATTATCGGCGGTGTGCGTATCCCATATGAGATGGGCCTATTGGCACATTCCGACGGTGATGTCGCATTACATGCTGCTACCGATGCAATATTGGGGGCGGCTGCGTTAGGGGATATCGGCAAATTATTCCCTGATACCGATCCGGCATTTAAAGGTGCTGATAGCCGTGCTTTGCTGCGTGAAGCTTATCGCCGTATTCTGGCGAAAGGCTACCGGCTGGGTAATCTGGACATTACCATTATTGCCCAGGCACCTAAAATGGCCCCCCATATCCCGCAAATGCGCGTGCATTTGGCGGAAGACCTACAATGTCATATGGATGATATCAACGTAAAAGCCACCACCACGGAACAACTTGGTTTTACTGGCCGTGGTGAAGGTATTGCATGTGAAGCCGTGGCGCTTTTGGTTAAAGCATAACAGGGTTAAGGCATAACGATGGACATGGAAAATCTAACCTGGCTGCACGGCAAACCCAAAGCGAGTGGCATTTTAAAAGCCAATCCCGAAGATTTTGTGGTGGTTGAGGACTTAGGCTTTGAACCTGATGGTGAAGGCGAACATTTGCTGATCCGTATTCGCAAAAATGGCTGTAATACGCAATTTGTTGCTGACTATCTGGCGCGTTTTGCCAAGCTTCATCCGCGTTTAGTAAGCTATGCGGGTTTGAAAGATCGCCACGCAGTCACAGAGCAGTGGTTCTGCTTGCACCTACCGGGCAAAGAAGCACCAGATCTCGCTACGTTCGAGCTGGAAGGGTGTGAAGTGCTGGAAGCAGTGCGGCAGAAACGTAAGCTGCGTATCGGTTCACTGAAAGGCAATGCTTTTACCCTGGTGTTGCGTCATATCACTGATCGTCAGGATGTAGAACAACGGTTGCAGCAGATTGCCGCACAGGGAGTGCCCAACTATTTTGGCAGCCAACGGTTTGGCCGTGGTGGTAATAATCTGGTGCAGGCTCGTCTGTGGGCGAATAATGAGATTCGGGTCAAAGAGCGCAGTAAACGCAGCTTTTACTTGTCCGCTAGCCGTAGTGCGATGTTCAACCTGATTAGCAGTTGCCGTCTGGCGCAACAGCAAGTAACCACGGTGCTGACAGGCGATGCTTTACAGTTATCTGGTCGTGGCAGTTGGTTTGTGGCCAGTGCTGATGAATTGGTGGCGTTACAGCAGCGTGTTGATGCGGGTGAATTGAATGTGACGGCCCCACTGCCAGGCGACGGCGAACTGGGAACGCAGGACGAAGCATTGGCTTTTGAGCAGTCATGTATCGCGGATCAAAGTGAATTACTGGCGTTGATTAAGCGTGAACGTGTTGAGGCTGCTCGCCGGGCTGTACTGCTAAAGCCACAGAATATGGTGTGGAGCTGGTGGGATGACGTAACCCTTGAACTCAGCTTCTGGCTACCCGCGGGCAGTTTTGCCACCAGTGTGGTAAGAGAAATAATGAATCAGGATAATGCCGATGCTGCGGATATTGCTGAGTAACGACGACGGTATTTCTGCGCCAGGGATACAAGCGCTCGCCGCTGCATTGCGCGAGTTTGCGCAGGTACAAATCGTCGCCCCAGATCGTAATCGCAGCGGTTCTTCCAATGCACTGACTTTGGACTGTGCATTACGCATTACCACATTATCCAATGGCGATATTGCCGTGCAGCAAGGTACTCCGACAGATTGTGTCTATCTCGGGGTAAATGCGTTAATGCGCCCCCGGCCTGACATTGTGGTTTCCGGTATCAACGCAGGCCCGAACCTGGGGGATGATGTTATCTATTCCGGCACGGTGGCCGCCGCAATGGAAGGGCGGCATTTAGGCTTTCCTGCTCTGGCGGTGTCACTCAACGGTCATCAGCATTATGCTACGGCAGCAGCAGTCACTTGCCGTTTATTGCGTGCTTTACAACAAAAGCCGTTGCGTACCGGTAAGATACTTAATATTAATGTACCTGACTTACCCTTATCTGAAATTAAAGGTATTCGAGTTACACGTTGTGGTAGTCGCCATCCAGCAGAGCAGGTATTTTGTCAGCAGGACCCACGGGGGCAAGATCTCTATTGGATTGGACCGCCGGGGGAGAAATTTGATGTAGCACCGGACACTGATTTTGCTGCGATTGAACAAGGTTATGTTTCTATAACACCACTTCAAGTTGATTTAACCGCCTATGCGGCGCAAGACGTGGTTGAAAACTGGTTAGCCAACATTACTGGTTAAAACACCTAGGGTGACGAGGAATGGTAAATAAACGCATGCAGACATTGTTGATGCTGTTACGTCAGCAAGGTATTCACGACGAGCGCTTGTTACAAGCGATCGAAGCGGTGCCGCGCGAGCGTTTTGTTGATGAGGCGTTGTCCCATAAGGCATATGAGAATACAGCTCTACCTATAGGTTCAGGGCAAACTATTTCTCAGCCGTACATGGTGGCACGGATGACCGAATTGTTGCAATTGACACCGACTTCTCGGGTATTAGAGATAGGTACCGGTTCTGGCTATCAGACCGCAATTTTGGCGCATTTAGTCGAACATGTCTGTTCAGTTGAACGAATCAAAGGGTTACAGTGGCAGGCAAAACGTCGCCTAAAGCAACTGGATCTGCATAATGTCTCTACCCGCCATGGTGATGGCTGGTTAGGTTGGGCATCACGCGGGCCATTTGATGCGATCATTGTCACAGCAGCTCCGCCAGAAATTCCAAGTGCCTTACTTGAACAATTGGATGAAGGTGGGATATTAGTTCTTCCCGTTGGGGAGCAGGCTCAAACCTTGAAATGTGTGCAACGCCGTAACAATGAATTCCAAATTGAGACGGTAGAGGCCGTGCGTTTTGTTCCTTTGGTTAAAGGTGAATTGGCCTGAATAAATGCCTTTAGACCCATCATACTTCAAGCTGCATGTGCGTTGGCTGCGCTCAATTGCCGCCTTCCTGCAACTTGAATTATTTAGGGTATATTTCAGTCTTAATCTTTAACTAAAGTCGAAGTGCAGTTTTTTTGTGCTAAAGATTGGCCGAAAATCAGTAATATAAATTTTATGGTATGGCAGGCGCGGTATTGATAGCATGCGCGCTTCTGTATCTTGTTTCTTCAGTGCGAGTCAGCATGTGTCTTGCCTGCGCTGTGGAACCTTTTAATACTCGAAAATGAGTGGAATAGTCGTATTCGGCATGGCGTTTTAACAGTCGTTAACTGACCACTTTAACTACAGTGTAAAAGGTATTTTGGATATATCGCTTATTATTGCTGTCATGGGGGAAGCATGAGCACGGGAAGCCCAATGATTACATTACGCCGGGTAGCGGCATGTACGGTTATGAGTTTATGGTTGGTAGGTTGTAGTAATGACTCCTCAACATCTGCGCCAATCAGCAGTGTTGGCGGTGATCGTTCAGGGACCATGCTAAGTGGCTCGGATACGAATAGTTCCGGTAGCCGCATCGTTTATAACCGTAGTTACAACAGTATCCCCAAAGGAAGTTACAACGGTAATACCTATACCGTTAAGCGTGGTGACACGCTGTTTTATATTGCCTGGATAACCGGGAATGACTTCCGTGACCTGGCAGCAAAAAACAATATTGCTGAGCCATATAGCCTGAATGTTGGACAATCTATCCAGTTGGGTAATGGGTCGGGTGGTGGAATGTTAGCCGCGACCGATGCCACATCAGGTGGAATGACAAAACCGCCGGCAAATATTCAGAACACAACTACAACGGTTGATTCTCAATCAACTAGCGCGTATTCTGGAAACTCGGGTAAACAGAATGTTGGTAAAATGTTACCAGCGTCAGGGGCAGTTGTCGCTACAACCGCACCTGTTACCGCGCCAAGCAGTACCATCAGTGATCCAACCAGTAATGGTGGTCCAGTCAGTAGCTGGAAATGGCCAACTGAAGGTAAAACGATCGATAGCTTCTCGGCTTCCGAAGGGGGCAATAAAGGGATAGATATCGCCGGTTCTCGTGGGCAACCCATCTTCGCTACAGCAAACGGGCGAGTTGTGTATGCTGGGAACGCACTGCGTGGTTACGGTAATCTTATTATCATCAAACATAATGATGATTACCTGAGCGCCTACGCTCATAACGATACAATGCTGGTCCGGGAACAAGAAGAAGTGAAGGCGGGTCAAAAAATAGCAACCATGGGTAGCACCGGAACCAGTTCAGTTAGATTGCATTTTGAAATTCGTTACAAGGGGAAATCCGTAAACCCGCTGCGTTACCTTCCGCAGCGATAGATTGGGCAGAATACGCTGTATTCTGCTCGCCGGATTCACGGGTAGGAGCAGCATATGAGCCAAAATACGCTGAAAGTTAACGAGTTGCATGAAGATGCTGATTTTGATGAAAACAGTACGGAAACTGAAATTTTCGACGAAAAAGCATTAGTAGAGGATGAACCTACTGAAAGCGAGTTAGCAGAAGATGAGCTGTTGGCGCAAGGTGTTACCCAGCGAGTGCTGGACGCGACGCAGCTCTATCTTGGTGAGATTGGTTATTCGCCGCTGTTAACCGCAGAAGAAGAGGTTTATTTTGCCCGGCGTGCATTGCGCGGTGATGTGCCTTCACGTCGGCGTATGATTGAAAGTAACTTGCGGTTGGTGGTGAAGATCGCCCGCCGTTACAGTAATCGCGGTTTAGCACTGCTGGATTTGATTGAAGAGGGAAACCTCGGTCTTATTCGGGCGGTGGAAAAATTTGATCCTGAACGCGGTTTCCGTTTCTCCACTTATGCCACTTGGTGGATTCGTCAAACGATTGAACGGGCGATAATGAACCAAACCCGGACCATCCGTTTACCTATCCATATCGTTAAAGAATTAAACGTTTATTTGCGTACTGCACGAGAACTTTCTCATAAATTGGACCATGAACCGAGCGCTGAAGAGATTGCTGAGCAACTCGACAAACCGGTTGATGACGTGAGCCGTATGTTACGTCTGAACGAACGTATCACTTCTGTTGATACACCGTTAGGCGGCGACTCAGAGAAAGCCTTGTTAGATATTCTGTCCGACGAAAATGAAAATGGTCCAGAAGATACAACGCAAGATGACGATATGAAGCAAAGTATCGTTAAATGGCTGTTTGAATTGAATGCTAAACAGCGCGAAGTGCTGGCCCGTCGTTTTGGTCTTTTAGGATATGAAGCAGCAACGCTGGAAGATGTTGGCCGTGAAATTGGTTTGACGCGTGAGCGTGTCCGCCAGATTCAGGTTGAAGGCTTACGTCGTTTGCGGGAAATTTTGCAAACACAAGGCTTGAGCATTGAGGCGTTGTTCCGTGAATAAATTTACCCGCCTTTCTGCAACACGAAATAGTTAGGGTATAGATAGTTATTCTTATAAAACACAAAAACGGTGAACAGATGTTCACCGTTTTTTTATGCCCGTTTACACCATATTCTTCAGGCGATAAATCCATTCCAATGCCTGACGTGGTGATAGTGAGTCTGGATCCAGTGTTTCCAATGCTTCAACCGCAGGTGGTGTCTCTTCATTTAACAACGTCAGTTGTGAGCCATCAATCTTACTGGCTGCGGCATTATTAGACAGGGACTCCAGCTCTTTCAGTTTTTGCCGTGCCCGCTTAATCACATCACGTGGTACACCGGCCAGGGCTGCGACTGCCAGACCATAACTTTTACTGGCTGCCCCATCCTGCACACTGTGCATGAAGGCGATAGTTTCGCCATGTTCCAGAGCATCAAGGTGGACGTTTACCACACCTTCCATTTTTTCCGGTAGGGTGGTTAACTCAAAGTAATGAGTGGCGAACAGCGTCATCGCTTTAATACGGCTCGCCAGATTTTCAGCACAAGCCCAGGCCAATGAAAGGCCATCATAAGTGGATGTACCGCGACCAATCTCATCCATCAGCACCAGACTTTGCTCCGTGGCGTTATGCAGGATATTGGCTGTTTCCGTCATTTCGACCATGAAGGTGGAGCGGCCTGAAGCCAGATCGTCAGCGGCACCTACGCGGGTAAATATGCGATCAACCGGGCCAATGATAGCGCTTTCCGCCGGAACATAACTCCCCATGTGTGCCAACAAAACTATTAAGGCTGTTTGGCGCATATAGGTACTTTTACCCCCCATATTCGGGCCGGTAATGATCAGCATCCGCCGCTGAGGTGATAACGTCAGCGGGTTAGAAATAAAGGGCTCACTGAGAACCTGCTCGACGACCGGGTGGCGGCCAGCAGTAATTTTAATCCCCGGTTTATCACTCAGGGTTGGGCAGTTGTAGTTGAGTGTTTCCGCTCTTTCAGCCAGATTCGCCAGTACATCCAGTTCCGCCAACGCATTAGCACTGATTTGCAATTCAGGCAGATGTGGCAACAGAAGATCGAAAATCTCTTCATATAACCCTTTTTCAATCGCCAGCGCTTTGCCTTTAGAGGTCAGAACCTTGTCTTCATACTCTTTCAGTTCTGGAATGATATAGCGCTCAGCATTCTTCAGGGTTTGTCTACGGACATAATGAATCGGAACCAAGTGGCTCTGACCACGACTTACCTGAATGTAATAGCCGTGGACGCCATTAAAACCGACCTTCAGTGTATCCAGGCCCAGCTTTTCACGCTCACGGATCTCCAGCCGATCCAGATAATCGGTAGCACCATCGGCCAGAGCTCGCCATTCATCTAGTTCAGCATTATAACCCGGCGCAATGACACCACCATCACGTACTAACACTGGCGGTGCTTCTACAATTGCCCGTACCAACAGATCCTGTAATTCATCAAACTGACCGACTTGTGACAGCAAATTTTGCACGTGGGGAACATCCACCGATTGCAGTAGACGGTGAATCTCCGGCAATTGCTGGAAAGCATGGCGCATCCGCGCTAAATCTCTTGGGCGCGCAGTGCGCAGCGCCAAACGAGCCAGAATACGTTCTAAGTCGCCTACCTGACGCAACGGCGTTTGCAGTTCGGCGGTGATATCTTGCAAGCCGCCGATTGCTTGTTGGCGATCGCTTAATACCTTGATATCGCGCACCGGCATATGCAGCCAGCGTTTCAACATACGACTGCCCATTGCGGTCACACTGCAATCGAGAATAGCAGCTAACGTATTTTCAGACCCACCAGACAGGTTCTGAGTCAGTTCAAGGTTACGACGGGTCGCGGCATCCATCACAATGCCATCTTGCTGGCGCTCCATGGTTAAACCGCGGATATGGGGTAGAGAGGTACGTTGGGTATCTTTGACATATTGCAGTAGGCAACCCGCAGCGCGCAGTGCCTGATGGGCCTGCTCTACACCAAACCCGATTAAATCACGGGTGCCGAATTGCAGATTAAGCTGCTGACGGGCGGTTTCTAGCTCAAACTCCCATAATGGACGGCGGCGCAAGCCATGCCGGTGTTCTATCAACGACATCTGCTCAAAGTTTTCTGGGTAAAGTAACTCTGCGGGATGCGTTCGCTGCAACTCGGCAGCCATGGTTTCAAGATCTGCGGGTTCCGCAACCCTAAAGCGACCGGAACTGATATCTAACGTCGCATAGCCAAAACCGCGCGCATCCTGCCAGATAGCCGCCAGCAGATTATCCTGACGTTCTTGTAGCAGAGCTTCATCACTGACAGTACCTGGTGTCACGATACGCACTACTTTACGCTCAACTGGCCCTTTACTGGTGGCGGGATCACCGATTTGCTCGCAAATTGCGGCAGATTCACCTAACTGGACCAGCTTCGCCAGATAGTTTTCTATCGAATGATAAGGTACCCCAGCCATCGGAATAGGCTCACCAGCGGAGGCTCCGCGTTTAGTGAGTGAGATATCCAGTAGCTGTGAAGCTCGCTTGGCATCACTGTAGAACAGTTCGTAAAAATCCCCCATCCGGTAGAACAATAGAATGTCAGGATGCTGGGCCTTGAGCCGAAGATACTGCTGCATCATCGGGGTGTGAGAATCGAGTTTATCGGTATTATTCATGTGGTTATGATTTATAGTCCATTGAATTTAAAGTTAATTGTGATTTTTATTATTATCGTTAGCTATCACATGATTTTACGGTTAACACGGAAATCTCGCCATCAATGCCGGCACAACAGCCGATAAAAATAAGCTATGAGCTTGAAACAGAAGGGGATGTAATTACAACCATTCATCAAGTCCTTTTTCCAGCCGATATACTAGCCCAGCAGCCCCAAAACTGACATAGGTAAAACTCGAGGCTGCCCGCAAACGGTGTAATAAGCCCCTTGATTTAGGGGCCAGGTGATTTGTGATTGCTGATAAGGTCGGCGCTATTGAAAGGCCGGGTTGGCGGGGAATAAAGCGCGAGCAGTTTGGTACAACTGGTCGGCGTAAGCTGTTTCCTTCTGATACCGAGCAATCATGATCAGACTTTGATAAACATTCGGATCATTGTGTAATTGAATATACTGCTCGGCCCATACCCTAAATTGGCGCAATAACATGGGGTCTGGATGCTGGTTAAATTGCAATAATAGATTAACATTTCTTATGTATTGATACCTTTCCCACTGGATATAGGGATTGGTCAGGCTATCTAAAGGCTGCATGTTAACCAAGCCACTTCTCTCGGCCAGTGTGAGTACCCGGCCAGTTTTAAAGCCTGTCACCATAAACACCAGTGTGCATAGCGCCGATAAAATCACGGCAGTGTGCAGCCAGCGTTGCCAGCGAGTTGACTTCGATGTGGTGGGTTGCAGCATATCTTCTGTGACCATTAGGCGGCCAAGTAAAATCAGCACCAGCCAGTGGGCTGCTGATTGATAAAGAGGGAACTCCGTCATCAAATGCAACGCGATCGGCAACGTGAGAACCCACAGAGGGAAAATGGTTTTTGGTTGCATTAAGAGTGGCTTCACATAGCCGATAGCCAATAGCAACATCCCGATCAGTGCGGCAATGCCACCCTCAACCCAACCATAAAGTACTTCATTATGAGGGTGGGAAGGATAAGTTAAGTAAGTCGGTACCCGCCAGTGCTGCGCCAATTCATGGGCAAAACTTGACTCAAAGCTACCATATCCCCAACCCTGCCATGGGTGCTGCTGTATCATCTGCCAGGTATATTGCAGTATCAGCCAGCGCTCGGTGTTGCTGGCATCTTTGGATACATGCATACCGATATTCATCTGTTCCAACAGATAAACGGCGACCAGTAAACTTAGCAGGCTACTCAGCCACACCCAGGCTATCTGTCGCTGACGCCAGTAATATAGCGACAGTAATAGCAAAGTTGTTATCCCGCCAACCCAACCTATCCTTGATTGCAACAGCACCAATAAGCCTGGGAATAGCAGCAGGGTAAGTGTGCTGATGCCTCGAACGGCCCGGTTGCTTGATAACATAAACAGATAGATTGCAATGCTATAACCGGTTGCCAGGTAACTGGCCAGTACATTGGTTTGCTGGAATATGCCATAAGGCCGCTGTGCACTATCAAATTCCATCCAATTATCGGATGTAAAAACAAAAAATTGCAACAGAGTCAGCACAGCTTGCCCCCAGGCCGACAAGAGGATGATCACCAGCCATCTCTGTCGCAGGGCTACATTCAGTTTCAGGCGGAACAACCCCAGTAGCAGTATTATCCCACCCCACAGGCCTAAAATCCGCGGTAACCAGGCAACGACATGCTGTAATGAGGCAGGAAATAGCCCCGGCAGGCTTATCATCAAGGCGCCAAACAGCAGCCACAAACGGCCAGGAGAATTTACACGCTGAGTGGCTTCAGTATGGGGTAAATAGAGTGTTATTGTCAGCAGTGCCATCATGGCCCAGATGACTATATTGGCAGGAAGATGAAGCCCAGCCCCTCCTCGGTTGATTTCATAGTGCATCATGGTGACAAAGGTAATGGACATCAGCGCCATAACAACAAGGTTGAGCACTGGTACTGAAAGAGTGGGTCTTATAGATGGGGGTAAACAAAGTTTCATTTTTCTATCAACAAGTTACATATATAGCTAACATCCTGTTGTACGGAAACAGGTTAACTAATTGTCCAATATTGGGGTTATAACAGCTCAATGGGATAGTGTCTGGCAGCAATTAAAGCTGACTCTTTATCGCTATTCGAATCTATCTCGTTGAAAAATAATGTCTTTACCCTAAGATGATGGCCGTTTCATTTTTTTTCTGGCTGAGTAACAAACCAGCGTAATGAGTTCATCACTTTGGTTTCTGACATTCTGGCCCTGTCTTCCTCTACTAGCTTCATTAATACTAATCTTGCCGTATAAATATCCAGGTGCGCTTTATCGGCAAGTTCTCTGGTTTTTGGCCAATTGATAACAGGTGGTGGCGACTCAGTAAACTGCTCCATTAACGAATTACAGTGGTCCTCCAGGATACCCATCACTTCTTCTTTTCTCTGATTCTTCGGTTTCATTGTTATTTACCCTATTAAGTTTATATGTTGAGAATGTATAACTTTAAACTTCCTATATTCTTTATTTCTAATCAGTGCTTCCTACATATTTTGTGGATATTTCCTACATTCGCGGTAATTGTTCTTACATTAACGTGGTTGTGTTCTCATTCCTTTTTATATGTTTTTATATTCTGTATTTTATCACCCAGTATCTTACGCTCAGGATTTAACTTTTTGTCATTTTTGCTACATAAGGAAAATAGGGTTATTAATTTACATGTGAAATAAATGATATTTTAAGTAATTAAATAAAAACCTTTAAAATCAAGTTGTTGCTTTATTTTTTGTGGGTTTTGTTGAGATTTAACATATAAAAAAACCAAGCTAATCTAAGAAGGAATCAAAGGGTTCTCGGGTATTTATACCGTTATTACTAAGGTTTTTCTGCTTCTTAGGCTGAAATGTTAAGGATTTAATGTCGATTATAGATTGGGTCATGAAATAAGCAATCATTAATTTTGAAAAATCGCTCTTTAGCGATCAAATGTGTCGGGATGCTTATTTTGGGAGTGATATATGTCGAGGGTGTAATGTTTATCGATCAATCTTATCGATTTTATTTCGTTACTGTAATCAATTAAGTTAAACACTCTGAATTATAGCTATTTGAATTAAATGACTATCAACTAGATGTCTATATTTGTATTATCTGCCTCGAACAAAATAAGGGCTTTAAACGTTATTTAAATTTTTTATTAATGTGCAGGTGTTACCAATGCCTACATATTGACTTTATGGCTCTGTGCAGTTCTCAGCTTGTCCTTTGGTATTTTAATGGCAAGAAGCAACATACATTTGTATTTTAAAACAACTTTTACGCGGTATTTACTTTGATTTTTTCAAAGCAAATCAGCGTATTAAATTTTAATTGTGTATAAAGGAATCACGTAATGAAACTGAATAAAACTGTCTTGGCTGCTGCTCTGGTATTAGGTTTTGCTTCTATGGCTAACGCTGCTGATCAAGGCCACGGTACTGTGACTTTCAATGGTTCAATCATTGATGCACCTTGCTCAATCGCAGCAGGTTCAGATGCACAGACTGTTGAAATGGGCCAGATCTCTAACGTGGCACTGCAGAATGGCGGCAAATCAACTGCACAAGATTTCAAAATCAAACTGGAAAACTGTGACATCACTACTCTGCAATCTGTAACCACCACTTTCGGCGGTGCAGAATCAGCAGCAGTACCTGGCCTGCTGGGCATTACTGGTGTAGCTGAAGGCGCTGGTATCGCTATCGTTGATGGTTCAGGTACCGTTATTACTCTGGGCCAAGCAACTGCTGAGCAGACTCTGGTTACTGGTAACAACACCCTGGCATTCTCTGCTTACCTGCAAGGTAGCACTGCATCTGACGCTATCAAACCAGGCAACTTCTCAAGCGTTGCTGATTTCACCCTGGCTTACCAATAAGTCACCCTTTTCTAATTGGACATGCGGATTTTTCCGCATGTCTTTTTCTCTTGAGAAAGATACGTATTGGATGAGTTAGGTGATTTATGTTCAGGTCATTTTTTTTGATAGTGCTTCCTTCCTTACTGATGGCGTCATTGCTGAGCTTACCGGTAACGGCAGATCCCATGAAAACAGCCTGGGGCCGCGTGAGTATGGAAGGAAGTATTACTGATACTGCTTGTGCGATAGATCCCGGGAGCTTGGAACAGACCATCGATATGGCGATTTTGCCTATTGGTAAATTGGTTCAGAACGGCGCAGGGGATGAACACCCGTTTGAGATTCGGTTGTTGCATTGCACGATAGCTCACCCTGATCCAGATAAGTCGAACCAGCAGCATTTTGTTGTGACATTTGACGGTGCCGCGGACGGTAATAATTTTGCGGTTAATGGTGAAGCCGAAGGAGTGGCAATGCAAATTATTGATGATAAAGGCAATGTTTCGACGCCAGGGGTGGCATCACCGGAGATCAATATAATTCCTGCTGATATGAAACTCAATTATGCCCTGCGGTTAGTGGGCAATGGTAAGACACTGCGTGCTGGAACTTATCATTCTAGCGTTCGTTTCAAATTGGATTATTACTGATTTCAATGAGTAAGGTGACATATCCCATGGTATCCGCTCGTTCCATCACCTCCGGTTTTGCCCGTCGTGATTTATTGCGAATTTTGATTGCAGTTGCATTAAGTGGCAATGCTTATGGAGCGCAAGCCCGTGATGATATTCAGTTTAATACCGATGTGCTGGATACCAAGGATCGCGCTAATTTTGACCTGAGTCAGTTCTCCCAACGCGGCTACATCATGCCTGGGCACTATAACTTATTGGTTAGTATGAATAAGCAGGAGCTCAGCGAACAGCCGGTTGTGTTCTACGTCTCAGAAAAAGATCCTAATAAAAGTGAGGCGTGTTTAACACCCCAGTTAATTGAGTTGCTGGCATTGAAAGAAGACAGCTTCCAAAAGCTGACCTGGTCGCGTGATGGGGAGTGTCTCGATATCAGCAGCTTACCCGGTCTGACCGTGGAAGGTGATTTGGCGAAGTCAGCACTGCACCTGAGTGTGCCGCAAGCCTGGCTGGAATACAGCGAACCCGATTGGGATCCTCCTTCTCGTTGGGAGGATGGTATTCCCGGTGTGCTGTTCGATTACAACTTGTTAGGGCAATTGAACCGCCAGGAAACGAACAATACCAATAACAACACGTTAAGCGGGAACGGGACCACCGGCGCTAACTTGGGTGCCTGGCGATTCCGTGCTGATTGGCAAACGCGGGTTGACCAATCATCGGGTTCATCGACTGAGCGTCAGTGGGATTGGAGCCGCTATTACGCCTATCGCGCTATCCCGAGTTTGGGTGCCAAGTTGACGTTGGGTGAAGATTTTCTGAACTCCGCCATCTTTGATAGCTTCCGCTTTAGCGGCGCTAGTCTGGCGACCGATGACAATATGTTACCGCCTAATTTGCGTGGCTATGCCCCTGAAATTACTGGTGTTGCCCGTACCAACGCGCGAGTTGTTGTGAGTCAGCAAGGGCGTGTGTTGAGTGAAACACTGGTCGCTGCCGGTCCTTTCCGTATTCAGAACTTGAACAGTTTTGTTTCCGGCACGCTGGATGTGCGGGTCGAGGAACTTGACGGACAAGTTCAACAATTCCAAGTGAATACCGCCAGTATTCCTTATCTGACCCGCCCTGGCATGGTGCGCTATCGCATGGCTGCCGGTAAGCCTTCGGATATCGGACATCGGTCTGAAGGGCCAGTATTTGGTACCGGGGAATTCTCCTGGGGGATCAATAGCGGCTGGTCATTGTTTGGTGGTGGGATCAGTGGTGAAAACGAATATCAAGCGGCATCCATCGGGGTTGGCCGTGATTTGATGGAATTTGGTGCCGTATCGGTTGATATGACCCAATCTTGGGCCAATTTACCCGAGCAAGGTACGTTGAGTGGCGGCTCTTACCGAGTCAACTATTCGAAAAACTTTCAGGAAACAGGCAGTCAGGTGACATTTGCTGGCTATCGCTTCTCTGAACGTAACTTTATGAGCATGACTGAATATCTCGATGCGCGTTATCGCAACAATGACGTGGGTGGCAATAAAGAGATGTACACCATCAGCTTCAACCAGCAATTTCAAGATCTGGGGCTGAGCGCGTATCTGAACTATAGCCATCAGACCTATTGGGATCGCTCGGCGAATGACCGCTATAACCTGTCGCTCTCGCGTTATTTTGATATCGGTAAAGTGAAAAACGTCAGTTTGACCTTCTCGGCTTACCGTAACCGCTATAACGAAAGCAATGACGATGGCGTGTATCTCTCCATGTCGATGCCGTTTGGTAACAGCGCAACAATCAGTTATAGCGCGACGGTGAGTGGTCGTGAACACAGTCAGCGAGTGGGTTATACCGATCGTCTGGATGCTCACAACAACTACCAGATCAATACCGGCGTAGCACGTAGCGGCGCGCTAGTCAGTGGTAACTATAACCACATAGGTAATAGTGCGGATATCAATGCCAACGCCAGCTATCAGGAAGGACAATACTCTTCTGTTGGTTTAGGTATTCAGGGCGGGGCAACTATCACCCCTGAAGGCGGGGCTTTGCATCGGGTTAATACCCTTGGCGGCACTCGCTTGTTACTCGATACCCAAGGGGTATCCGGCGTTCCGGTTCAGGGATATGGCTCATCGATACAGACTAACCAGTTTGGTAAAGCTGTGGTCGGTGATGTGAATAGCTACTACCGCAATCGGGCCAGTATAGATATCGATAACCTGGCAGACGATGTTGAAGCCAGAGGAACCATAGCCCAGGTCACATTGACTGAAGGTGCTATTGGTTATCGCCGCTTTAATGTGATTTCCGGCGAAAAAGCGATGGCCATGATACGTATGGCAGATGGCACATCACCGCCATTTGGGGCCACCGTGTTAAATGAAAATCAGCAAGAGACCGGCATTGTTAACGACGACGGTTCCACCTATCTCAGTGGGATCAAAGCCGGTGAAACCATGTCAGTACACTGGAATGGGAAGGCGCAATGCAGCATCACTCTGCCGCAGGCTCTTTCTCCAGCAATACTGGCGAATCTACTGTTGCCTTGCCAGCCAATAGCGACGGGGGATAAACCTCCGGTGTCGCAGTAGAAAGGTTTGGTAATGAACCTGCGGGTAACCGCCCGTTCAGCTAAGTGAAAACGATCGGCGCCACCAGGTTCTGACAAGATTAATTCGAAGGAAAAGGTAATGAAATTGAATAACAAACTGCGTATCACCGCGATTTTGGTGACGGCACTTATGGCTCAGCAAGCAACAGCAGCGATTGCACTGGACAGAACCCGGGCGATTCTTAATGGCGGCGATAAGTCGATCAGCTTGAACATCAGCAACCAGAATAAGGAGCTACCTTATCTGGCGCAGGGATGGATTGAAGATGAGCAGGGTAACAAAATCAATTCACCGTTGACGGTAGTTCCACCGGTTCAGCGAGTAGAGCCTGGCGCGATGAGTCAGTTAAAAATACAAAGCTTGCCTGCGGTGAGTCAGTTGGCGCAAGACCGGGAAACCTTGTTCTATTTTAACCTGCGTGAAATTCCACCGCGGTCGGACAAGCCCAATACTTTGCAGATTGCACTGCAAACGCGTATCAAACTTTTCTACCGCCCAGTTGGCATCGTGCCACAAAAGGCTGATATGTCGACACCTTGGCAAGAGAAGTTACAGCTGACTCGTCAGGGTGATCGTTATCAGGTTAATAACCCAACGCCGTATTACATCACGTTGGTCGATGCCAGTGACGGCAAAGCCGGGAAAACAGCAGCCGACTTCAAGCCGCTGATGATCGCACCAAAAGCGCAAAGCATGTTGGATGTCAGTGCCGCCGCATTGGGCAGCAAACCGGTACTAACTTATGTCAATGATTTTGGCGGTCGTCCCAAGCTGATCTTTAGCTGTTCGGGGAGCACGTGTTCTGTGGTTGAAAGCATCAAGTAACGGTGTATTTCAGGGCGCTGCATAAGAAGAATACTGGGCGGGTGTCAGGCTGAACGATGAATAAGGAATATGGGATGACTGTTGTTTGTAAGGGAATAGTTACCCGGCGGGCCATGACGTCCATCTTTGGGATGACAGCCATCGTAGGGACAGCGGCCGCAGTGATGACTATGTTGTTTAGTAGCTCAGCATGGGCATTAAATAAGTCTGCGACAGTCAATGTCTCAGTCACTATTTTTGCCGCACCGCCTTGCGAGATTAACAGTAACAACACTATCAACGTTAATTTTGGCGATACCGTCCTGACATCAAATATTGATGGTAGCAACTACATGCAGCCGGTGAATTATACGTTGAACTGTACTTCGGCCGCCTCTAATGCACTGAAATTAAGCATTAATGGTAATGGGGCAAATTTTGATACCAGTGTCTTGAAAACGAGTAATTCAGGTCTGGGGATCAAGTTGATACGTAATGGGCAGTCATTCCCACTGAATACGGCATCCAACTTTACTTATCCGAATGTTCCTGTATTGCAGGCGGTACCGGTTAAACAAACAAATGCAACGTTGAGCACGGGTTATTTTTCCGGCACAGCGACCCTGGTTGTGGAGTACCAGTAATGAAAATTAACTCACTGATTTCACGCTGTTCCATTGCGGTGGTACTGACTCTCGGCAGTACGTTGGCCTATGCGGACAACATGCTGTTCTCCGGCACATTAATTAATCCTCCACCCTGCGTGATTAACAATACCGGCACTATCCTTGTCGGTTTTGGCAATGATGTTCTGACTTCGCGGGTTGATGGCACTCAGTATATGCAGCCGGTGACCTATACATTGAATTGTACTGGGGCGGTATCCAATGCGCTGAAAATGACAATTAAAGGAAACGGTGCGGGTTTTGATTCCAGTGTCTTGAGCACGAATAATTCGGCGCTGGGGATCAAATTGCTACGTAATGATCAAGCATTGTCACTGAATAGTGCTTTCACCTTTTCCTATCCGACTATCCCGGTGCTGAAGGCCGTACCGGTCAAACAACCCGGTGCAACGTTGAGCGCGGGAGATTTTTACGGTACAGCGACCATGGTTGTGGAGTATCAGTAATGAAAAACGGATCACTGATATCGCGTTGTTCCATTGCGGTGGTACTGACACTGAGTAGCACGCTGGTGTATGCGGATGACGTATTGTTCACGGGGACATTAATTAACCCCGCCCCTTGTGTGATTAATGGGGGAAATACGATAGATGTGCCTTTCGGGGAAAATCTGGGCGTGAACAAGATTGATGGTATTAATTATACCCAGGATGTGCCTTACAGCATGACCTGCGAAACAACCAGTAGCAGTTTGGAATTAGGTCTAACGATTGTCAGTGCATCGGTTACTACATTTGACCCCGCAGCGATACAAACCGATGTTCAGGATCTGGGTATTCGTTTACTGAAAAACGGTGTTCCTTTTGCACTTAATACCCGTGTTGCTTATGACAAAAATAACCCACCGGTACTTAAGGCTGTACCTGTTAAAGCTGCTGGGGCAACATTAAGTGAAGGAAGTTTTGAGGCTACCGCTACTTTATTAGTGGATTATCAATAGGATCAAATGATGACTAATTTAAATCTGCTGATGCGCCGTGGGCGAGCTATTTTAAGTATTCTAATTCTGAATTTATTTTGGATGATACCGGTATCGGCCGCTGACAATATGCGTTTTCATGGCGCCTTGGTCGCAGAGCCTTGCACTATTCGTCCCGGTGATGAAGCTATTAGTTTGAATTTTGGCACTATCGTCGATAAATATCTGTATTCGAATCAGCGTACATCAGGCAAACAGTTTCAACTACATCTGGTCGATTGCGATATCAGCTTAGGTACGACAGCCAACATTGTATTTACTGGTAATGATAGTGTTAATTTACCAGGGTTATTGGCGGTTGATGGCAGTGATGTTGGAATCGCCATTGGTCTTGAAACAATGGCGGGGACACCTCTGTATCTGAATCAGTCGAGTGACGATATTGCACTTGATACAGGTAATAACGTTATTACCTTGAAAGCTTATGTTCGGGGTGAACCCGAGGCGATATCTCAACGTACTATTAAGCGCGGTGAGTTCAATGCGGTCGCAACATTTAATCTGCAATATTATTAATGGGATCTCCCCTCTAATCTTATTTCAATACGAATATGTTAACGCTGAAACTCATTATCAACAGCTTAAATGCCGATATGCGGATAGAGACAATGGAACTTAAACGAATGACAAAGCCTAATATGCGACTAAGTCATAAATATTGCTGGCTAATTGCTTGCGTACTGTTTTTATTTCCGCTTTATAGTCAGGCCAGTGCCTGGGTTTCGACACAAACGCGGGTAGGGCAACAATACCAAGGGACATTCTCTTGGCCGAGCGAAGAAATGCAGGGGACACTTTGTACTGCTGCATCTTGTTCTGTGGCGATATGTCACTACTCGACGGCGGCCAATGCTGAAATATGTGGTAACCCATCCAATGCCTTGACGCGAGTTATTGTTTCTCAAGGGGCAACGGCAGAGGTGATGAGAGCAGCCTTTATTGCTAAAAATGGGGTGTCGGGAAGTTGGAGTACTGTGACACCTGACCCATTGCGTGCGGCTGGTAGCTGCTTTGGTGTGATGTATTGGCAAGGTTCGAATGATGGTAATACCAGTGGTAGGGTTATTCCCGGCTCTTATTGTGGCGCTGTTCCACCGACCCCGGAAACCTGTGAAATCACCGGTGATGTCTATATCAATTATGGTTCACTTAATCAGCAAAATGTTGATGGTGCAATAAAAAGTGAGCCATTAAATATCAAATGTACGGTTAGCACATCGGTGATATTGACACTGGTAGGTGGCAAAAGTATCAATCTTGGACAAAACGGTAAACTGACTTCAACATTAAAAGTGTCAGGTCAAGACTTGTCCAGTGGTGTCACAGTCACCGCCCCCGTTGGGCAGACAGGTTTCCTGATTGAATCAACACTTCATTCGGTGGGATTACCTGATGCGGGTACGTTTAGTGGTAGTGGGGTGGTTATTATGTCCTACCTCTAAATACAAAATTATATGTACTCATTGGCTGAGTACATGATTATTGTGAATATAAAATAGCGTTTTAAATTCGCTACTTTTATATTCACAACTTGGGTTGCTTTACTGTTATTTAATTATAGCGGCGGGCTCCCGTGGCATTTATTTATATATTGGTTTAAATTAAATAAATGTTGTATTTTGGTTGTAATGTATTGCATTAATATAGTATAAATTCACTGCGTTAGATTAATGGGGTGTTGGCAATAAAACCTGAAATTAAAAACGCATACTTCAATGGGCTATTAGATAATAGGCTATAAATTTTTATTTTCCTTTAAGGATTTTTCTCATGAAAAAAATGAACATGGCTGAAGCAAATACAATCGTTGGCGGTACTGGTGTAACTTGTAAAGATACTTATGAGTGGCTGTCAGGTAGTACTACTTTGACTTGCCAGGCTATTACTACTTGTACTGACAAGCACGGTAAAGTAACTAGCCGTACTGCTACAGCTACCAACATTGCTAACTGCAAATAAGATATAAATTAAGTATTCGTTAATTTTTATCGATATTTAATAGTATCCCAGGCAAGTGCGGGAGGGATTTCTGTACTTGCCTGATTTTTTAAAACTACCATCGATACTTAAATTCAAGAATTTTCGTATTAACTGAATATTAGAAAATTCATTTCTCGGACATAAATGTCATTTTACTCTGTTTATGTCTTACCTGAACTCTGATTGTGAATAGAACTAACTATGTCTACTGAAAAAAATATGTTTAGGAGTAAGGGATTCTTTATAGGCTATACACTGTTGGTTATCCTTATTTCTTCATTGATAACAACCGCCTATTTCCACTATTTCGTCCTCAATCAGGATGCGCAGGAAAGCTTGTTCGCTGTCAGTAGCAGCGACATTGAAAATAGCCCAATCAAAGACGATAAAAGCATTATCGAGATTTTCTCTTATGGCTGCCATTACTGCGCCATCAATGAAGAGAATGTCACCCAATTAGAAAACCGCATGCCAGAAGGGACGCGTTTTATCCGCCTGCATATCAGCAGTGATAAAACTACCGGTTTGGGGCGTTTTGCACCTATTTTCGCCACTTTATCCGTCATGGGTATTGAGCCGCAGCACCGCCAAAACGCATACAAAGCGGTACTGGAAGACAACATTGACCTGAGTGATAACAGCCAGCTCGAAACCTGGCTAAAAGCCAATAGCATTGATGTCGCCAAATATCAGCAAGTCAGCCAATCCGCTGAAGTGAAAGAGTTACTCGCCTATATGACGGCAGTGACTGCGCATTACAAGATAGACGCCACCCCGAGCTTTATTGTCGGCAAAAAATGGATAGCGTTGCAGGACAGGGAATTCCCTGCGTTCTCGGATCATCTCTTGTCATTACTCGAGCACGATAAGGCGCTGGAGAAATAATGAGACTGTTAGCCGTATGGAGCTATTTCGCCTGGAGAAACCAGCTCGATAAGCTGGCTTTGAGTGGGCGGTTACTTGCCCGCGGGCAGGCCAGGCTGGCTTGCTGGCTGTTACGGCACGGTGATTATCGTTTCTTACTGATGCTCGGTGCTTTGCGCCGGGCTTTAGGCTTGATGCCAAAGCGACAGAAGAATCTGGCGCGAGTGGCGGCGGCCAACAGCCAGTGTTTATTGAATGGTGACAATAGTCCATCAGCACAGAATTTTATGCGTACCGCCCAGCGCCGTCAGGTATTGGAGCTGGCGGCGACTTATGGCCAAAACCGGCGGGTTTTAGCTCAGTTAGCAGCATGTACTCAGCAGTTAGATAGCCAGGTTCGTGCACTGCATGAGGCCGGTTCACCGGTTATTTTAGCGCCGCTGCATATGGTTTCTGATGTGCTCGCCGGCATGGTGGGGGCTAATGCTTATCCGGGGCAGGCGACCGTGGTGGTATCAGCCAGTGCCGAGGCGTATGAAGAGCAGGCGCGGCAGATGGGCGGGGTGAATATTTCCTATTGTTCCATCCATGCTGACAGCCGTGCAATCGCCGGTAACCTGATGGAAGGCATCATGGAAGCGGCCGAGCATAAGCGCAATATTATGATTTTCCCGGATATTACGCCGGATTACACCGTCAATAACCAGATGGCTGAAACGGCAAAAATACCCTGCCAATTGTTCAACCGCCCAGCCAATTTACACAGTGGCATTATTCGCCTTGCCAGAGCACTTTCAGCGCAGGTGGTTTTTTATTATCTGTACTACGACAAAGAAATAAAAATAAATATTTATCCTGCACTTAGCGCGCGAGAAGTGAAAAGTAAATTACCCGAATTGATTGAAACATCAATGACGCAACATCCGCAAGATTGGCTGTTATGGCACTCACATTCGTTATTTTTTATTAACGAATAATGGCACTCATAAAGAATAGTAGAAAATGGAAAAGATAATCCCGACCCAAGTTTTTCAAAGCGAAACCAATGAATGCGGTTTAGCCTGTATTGCGATGCTGGCACAGACGCAAGGCATCAACGCGCCGTTGGAAAGCTTACGGGAGCGTTATCCTGCCTCGGCGCATGGCACGTCATTGGCTACGCTTTGTACTATTTTATCTGAATTGGCGATACCCGCTTACCCTGTGGTGTTTGAACATCAGGAGCTGTCTGCCTTACCGCTGCCCGCCATTCTGCATTATGGCGCGAACCACTACGTGTTACTTGCTTACCGTAAAGGCAACTATGTCTGTGTGATGAATCCGGCAATCGGTCAGCAGTTGTTGCCAATGGATGCTTTGAAAGCGGAAATTAGCGGTTATGCCTTGGTGTTGGATCCAGAAACACCGGCAGACCCAGAGGCGGTGAAGAAAATTGAACACAGTACGCGATTAAGCGCACTGGACTGCATGAGCTTGAAAGAGACCGCCAGTGTTCGTGGCATCTACTGGCTGATGACACTGGCATTTTTGATCTCGCTGACACTGTTTATCATGCCGACCATGGTCAGTAGCGCCATTAATGACGTATTTTCTTCCGCGGGTGATAAAGACTTCCCCTATTTCTATTTCCTATTGGCTTTTGTGGTCTCAACGTCACTTGCTTTTTGCGTACGATACATCACCGAACGTTATATCAAACACTTTGTGGTGCTAAATAGTGTCGCCGGCTTCTCCCGTTTGCTCAGTCATTCGCTTAACTTTTTTGATAAACGCGCACCGGGTGATATTTTCAGCCGCTTCTCCAACTGGCAAATGGCGGCTACGCAAAAAATAGAACTGGATAACGGCCTGCGTACCGACTGGATAATCGGTGCTATTGCGCTGGCGGTGATGTGCTATATGAGTCCGGTGCTGGCGATGGTTTCTGCCGTCGGCGTGATGCTGATGGGGCTTATCAGTATTTGGGCCATCTACCGTGACCGTTATTACACCCAACAGTTACAAGTAAAAGGTGCTGAGCAAAGTGATTTTATTCTGGAAACCATTCAGGGATTTTCCACTATTAAATCAGCCGGTTTGGCCAGTCAACGCCAAGGGGTGTTTGCCGGTCTGGCACTTTCATTATTCAGTGCGTTACAGAAGAAGAAAATTTACGATCAGGTCAAAAATAGTCTGTATCAACTGATCGGCAGCCTGGAAATGGTGTTCTTTATGCTGTTGGCGTTGCCGTTGTTGAAGCAGGGGACGCTGAGTTTGGGGGAATTCTTTGCCTATAGCTTTGTCCGTGAGATCTTTACCTCGTATATCACCAAGATCTTCTATGCGATTTTGCAGAAAAACCAACTGCATGTCATTGATATCCGTGCCCGTGATCTGTTTCCTGCCGGGCAGGCAACACCCTCAACCAGCAGTTCACCGATTCCGCAGGCGATCCCGGCATTTACCCGCCAATTGGTCTATCAGAATATCCGTTTTGCCTATGACGCCAGTCAGCCGGTATTGCGCAATTTGTCGCTGTCACTGACGCGCGGGCAAAGTGTGGCGATCATCGGGGAATCTGGTGCGGGCAAAAGTACTTTGTTGAAAGTGATGGCGGGGTTGATGCCACCACAGCAAGGGCAGGTATTGGTGGATGGGGAGCCGGTAGATTTTCAGCAGGCCCATGCCTTGTTCTTCCTGCAAAGCCAGGAAGATATCCTGTTTAATGCCTCGGTATTACAAAACATCACTTTGTTTGATGGGCATGTCGATGCTGAAAAACGTCAACGTATTGAACGTTCACTCCAAGGGCTGCAATTAACCCCGGTTATCGATAAGTTGCCCGGTGGCCTCAGCGCTTTGGTACGTGAAAGCCATGCCGCACTCTCTTTAGGCCAGCGTCAGCGGTTATTGCTGGCCAGAGCGATGTACAGCGATTGCCCGGTATTGGTGTTAGATGAACCTACAGCCAATCTGGATGAAGACACCGCCCATCAGGTGATGCAGACCTTATTGGCACATTGCCGGGAATATCAGAAAACACTGATCACCGTGACACACAGTGAAAGTGTCTTACCCATGTTTGACAGTGTTTTCCGCTTAAATGACGGTCAGTTGGCGCGTTTTGCGCAATCTGCGGCATTAAGCCGCCTGACACCGGTTGCAGGTTAATCATGCGTATAAACATAGTGAACAACAGACCACGGTTACTCCTGATCCTGCTTATTACACTGCTGTTAGTTATCGGTGGTGGGGTAGTGCTGTGGCTATCTAATAGCGAGCAGGACGTACCGCAATTAACCGAAACTATTGGTCGCGGTGATATCGAACGAAACGTCATGGCAACCGGCAGCTTAAAACCCTCATTGCAGGTGAATGTTGGCGCACAGGTCAACGGACAGCTAACCAAACTCTATGTTAAACAGGGCGATCGCGTCACTCGTGGCCAATTGTTAGCTGAAATAGACCCGACCTTGCAGCAAAACGAGTTACGTAAATCGGAAGCTGAATTACAGAGCGCGCAGGCACAAAAGCAGGCGAGCCAAGCGTTGTTACGCCAATATCTACTTGAATTTCGCCGTCAACAGACTTTGGCAACGGAAGGTTCTGGTGTGAAAAGTGCGCTAGAAAAAGCGCAGGCGCAATACGACAGCCAGTTAGCACAATTGCACGTTAACGAAGCGCAAATTGTGCAAAGCCAAATGTCACTGCAAACCGCCAAAGCCAATCTGGGTTTTACCCGCATCATGGCGCCGATTGACGGCGAAGTACTGGGGATTGTCACCAAAGAGGGGCAAACCATTGTTTCCTCGCAAACTGTGCCGACAATTTTGGTGCTGGCGAATGTCGATACCATGACGGTTCACACCCGTATTTCAGAAACCGATATTCTCAAAGTCAGCGTTGGGCAGCCGCTATGGTTCTATGTGGTCGCTGACCCCGAGCGCCGCTATGAGAGCCGGATGGATGCTATTCAGGAAGCGTCGGCAGAAAGCTTACGCGAAGAGAGTTCCGGCACATCTAACAGTCAGCAACCTTCTGCCGTCTATTACAACGGCATATTCAGCATTGCCAACCGTGAGCGACTATTGCGCACATCAATGACGGCGCAGGTATTCATTATCACCGCGCAGGCGAAAAATGTGTTGCGAGTACCGCTGTCAGCGCTGGGGAGTCAACAGTCAGATAAACGCTATCAGGTTCAGGTCATCCAAGGCAAACAAACGGTGGTTCGTGAGGTATTGCTCGGTCTGCGTAATGATCAATATGCCGAAGTAAAAGAAGGATTACAGCCAGGTGATCAGGTGGTGCTAATGGGTGCACCTTCGGGAGCCACCAATGCGCGCTAATACCGTTGATTCTCCATGTCCGTTGATCGAACTTAATGGCATTTATCGCCATTTTGCGTCGGGTAGCCAATCGGTCGCGGTCCTTAAAGATATCTCGCTGTCTATTGGTAGCGGCGAAATGGTGGCGATCATCGGTGCTTCCGGGTCAGGTAAATCGACGCTAATGAATATCATTGGTTGTCTTGATAAGCCAACACAGGGGGAGATGTCGATTCATAACATCTCTACCCGGCAGGCCAGCAGTGAGCAACTGGCGCAATTAAGAAGCCAGTACATCGGTTTTATTTTTCAGCGCTACCACCTGATGCCATATCTGACGGCAACGGAGAATGTGGTCATTCCGGCACTTTACACTGCTATGCCATCTGCTGAGCGTCAGGAGCGTGCGACCTATTTATTGCGCCGCTTAGGTCTTGGTCAGCATCTGTTACACAAACCAGCACAGCTCTCGGGCGGGCAACAGCAGCGTGTCAGTATTGCCCGCGCTCTGATGAATGGTGCCGGTATTATTTTGGCCGATGAGCCGACCGGTGCGCTCGACAGAGCCAGTGGGCAAGAGTTGATGGGAATATTGCATGGCCTGCATCAGTCCGGCCACACCATTATTATCGTGACCCATGATCGTAATATCGCTAATCAGGCCCAGCGCATTATTGAGATAAGCGACGGTGAAATCATTGCTGATCGCCATAATGAGGCATCTGAGACAGAGTCTGTTCACGCCGCGTTACCCGCCACACTGGCAACGGGTCGGCCACACTGGTGGTTGAGTGTCAGGGAAGCTATCAAAATGGCCTGGCGCTCACTGCTCGGGCATCGCATCCGTGCTTTCTTATCGATGTTGGGCATCATTATCGGCATCTCATCGGTGGTCTCTTCCATGGCGGTGGGCGAAGGTGCGCGTCAAGAAATTCTAAGTGAAATCAGTCAACTGGGTACCAGTAATCTGGATATTCGTCCCGGATTGGGCTGGGATAAACCGCGCCCTGATTTTGAGCGCGCACTCACGCAGGCAGATGTGGCATTACTTAGCCAACAACCCTATGTCGATAGCTTGTCACCGGTGGTGAGCAAGATGGTTGCTGCGGTGCGTGGCGACAAACAAGTGATGATTTCGCTCTCTGGGGTCAGTAACGGTTTCTTTCAAGTAAAAGGGCTGAGTTTTACTGTGGGCGATGGTTTTACCCAGCACCACGTCAATGCGCGTGAGCCGGTGGTTATCTTGCAACCTGAGCTCAGTGACACCCTGTTTGCTGTCGGGGAAAATCCGATTGGCGAAATTGTTCAACTCGATGGTATTCCTCTGCGGGTGATCGGGGTCGCCAAGCGTAATGGTTCGTCATTTGGCGGGTTATTGGCCGCCTGGATGCCTTATACCTCACTCACCGAGCGCATTTCAGGTGATATTCCACTCGAATCAATCACCGTGCGGGTACGTGAGGGTTACAACCTGAATGAGGTGCAGCGCGAGGTTGAAACGCTGCTGGATATGGCCCACGGCCAGCGGGACTTTTTCATTCTGAGCAATGACCAGATGAGCAAAGCGATTCAGAAAACCTCTGATTCGATGACATTGTTAATCACCTCCATTGCCGCGATTTCGTTGCTGGTGGGTGGGGTCGGGGTGATGAATATTATGCTGGTGTCGGTGACTGAACGGACCCATGAAATTGGTATTCGCTTGTCAGTTGGTGCTCGCCCCAGCGACATCATGATCCAGTTTCTGATTGAGGCGGTGGTTATCTGTACTCTCGGCGGCTTGATTGGGATTATCGGTTCGGCACTGGCGGGGGTGATTTTCTCGTGGGTTACCCAAGAATTTACCCTAATTTTCACCTGGCCGCCGTTAGTGCTGGCGTGCAGTTTCTCTGCGCTTATCGGGCTAGGGTTTGGTTTTTTCCCGGCGCGCAATGCCGCCCGTTTGCACCCAACCGAGGCACTGGCACGAGAATGAGCAGACTGATTAATGTAGGACTTATCATGCTGCTGTTAACCGGCTGCGGTTCATTACTGAAAAGCGATTATCAGCGCCCCATGCTGTCGGTTCCCGAGGAGTGGCGGGTTAAAGATACCGGCGGGGGTTACCTGCATCACAGTGTGCACTGGTGGGAAAATTTCGATGATCCACAACTGTCTGACAGCATCAGTCGCATGTTGGTCAGTAATAATGACTTAGCTGCTGCTGGCCTGAAATTACAGCAGGCGCGCCTGACGGCAGGGCTGACCAATACCAATTTGACACCGGATATCACCATGACCGGTGCGGGCAGTAATACCCGTTCGTTGAATGAAAATACCCAGCCGCGAGAAAGCTATAGCACCTCGCTTGGTCTGAGTTACGAGCTGGATTTGTGGGGCAAACTGGCCCGCGCCCGTGAGCAATCTGCCTGGCTGGTCAATGCGACCGAACAGGATCGACAAGAAACTGCGCTGTCACTGATTGGGACCACTGCGGATATCTATTGGCAGATTGCTAAATTTAACCAGCAGTTGGGCTACCAACAGGCGGCGTTGGCTATTTCGCAAGATACGCTCAACATTGTGCGCTCGCGTCTGGCGGCGGGGGATGCCAGTGAAATTGAACTATTGCAGGCACAACAAGCCCTGCTGGATAGACAAAATCAGTATCAAAATCTCGAACAACTGCGGGAAGCTGCACGTAATGCCATGGCACTGCTGTTTAACCGCGCGCCTGATTATCGTCAGGCCGAACGCAAGTCATTGGATTTACAACAGCAAGTTGCGATAGCGGAAAGTTTACCGTTACAGGTGATTGCTCAACGGCCTGATGTGCAGGCTGCCGAATGGCGCTTGCGTGCAGCCTTGGCCGGATCTGATGTTGCCAAGCTGAATTTCTACCCGACCCTTTCGCTAGGAGCGAGTTTAGATGCCGGCAGCGCGGTGTTTTCACAATGGTTTAGCAACCCGAGCCGGACACTCAGTGTCAACAGCGCACTGCCTTTCCTCCAGTGGAACACTGTGCAGCTCACCATCGAGCAGTCAAAGCTGGAAGTGAAATTGGCGGCCATCGAGTTTCGCAGCAAGGTATATAGCGCCTTGAAAGATGTCGATGACGCGATGACGGCACGGCTGAGCTATCAGCAACAAAAACAGAATCAGTGGCAAAACCTGCAACTCAGCCAACGTCGGTTAATCCTGACCAACAGCCAATATCAAGCCGGTGCCGTCTCATTTCAGACCTTACTGGATGCGCAGGATGCCCTGCTGACCAGTGAAACCAATTTGCTCGAACTTCAATATAACTACCTAAATGCCACCATGAAACTGTGGTTGGCACTAGGGGGTGGTGTTGATAACAGCAGGGAAAGTAAAGGAATTAAATCATGACAAATACAAATAAACAGCGCCGCGTGGTGGTAACCGGCTATGGCAGCGTGACCCCGATGGGCATGACGGCACAGCAGAGCTGGGCGGCGATTATGGACTATCAATTGGGTTATCGTTATTACGATAAATCTGAGCAGGGTATCAAGTCGCGCTTTTTTGGTTTGCTTGATGCTGAGCCGAATCTGAAATCAGTGCCTGCGGCTATCCGCCGCCGCCTACCGCGTTATGCCCGTTTGGTACTGGCGGCAGCGAAAGAGGCGATGGGGATGGCCTTCGCCGAGCAATCTCCCGAGGCTCATTATGACTTGTTGGACTGCGGAACCATCATTGGTAGCGGTTGGGCGGGGCAGGATGAAACACATGATAACTATGAAGGTTATCTGGCAACCGGGCTGGGTACGCCTTTTGGCTGCTTCCTCTCAATGCCTAATGCGGGCACTGCGGCGTGCAGCCTGTACTGGGGGTTACGCGGCTATCAGAACTCCCCGATTGCTGCCTGCGCTACCGGGACCATAGCCATCGGTGATGCATTTGAAATTATCCGTAGTGGTCGGGCGTCAATGATGCTGGCAGGGGCGGGTGAATCATTGCGCAGCGATGCCGCAGTATGGAATATCGATATTCTGGGTGCACTGGCGCGCGAGCAAGACGATATCACCAAAGCCAGTTGCCCGTTTAGTTTGGATCGCAACGGCTTTGTGCTGTCTGAAGGTGCGGCGGTACTGTGCCTGGAAGAACGAGAAGGTGCGATTGCACGCGGTGCGACCATCCTCGGTGAGATCAAAGGTTACGGTAACTACTCTGATGCATTTGATTTCACCGCACCGGCGGAAGATCGGGTGGCGCGGGTGAAGACTATCCGTCACGCCTTGCAACAGGCCGGTTTGAGTGCTGATGAGATTGATTATGTGAACTTGCACGGCACCTCGACCCAGCTTAACGATCTCAATGAGACTCAGGCCATTAAACAGGCCTTTGGCGATGCGGCTTATACCACGCCACTGTCCAGCACCAAATCTTATTCCGGCCATCTGATTGCGGCGGCGGGCAGTTTTGAATCCATTATCTGTCTGCAAGCGCTTGAGCATCAGATAATGCCCGCCACCTGTAATTTGAAAAATGCTGATCCACAGTGCGATCTTGATTACATCAGCGAGGGGCATCGACCTAAAGTACTGCGCAATACCCTAAACCTGAGTTTCGGTTTTGGTGGCGCCAATGCCGCCTTGGTTATCGGGCTGGATTGAGCATGATATTCAACTACACCCTCAGTGATGCACAGCGTTGGGCTGCGTTTTCCGGCGATTACAATCCGATCCATTTTGATCTGCAACATGCACAACGGTTCGGCCAACAGGCACTTACCGTACATGGTATGCGTGCGATGTTAGATATCAAATATCAGCTCAGTGCTGGGTTATTACCCTGCTTGCCTGCAACGGATTTTCTGCGTTTTAACACCCGTTTACGTCAGCCGGTTCTGTGCAACACCCCCTACTACCTGCAACTCGAGCAAGGGGCAGGGCAAGCCAGTGGCAATCTGGTGGATATTGGCAGCGGCGAAAACTGTTTTAACAGCAAATTGCGCAGCGCACCGGCGTTGGTATTGTCAGAAAGCGAGCATTGGTCGGTCCTCTCGGCGGATAACCTTCATCAGTTAAGTCAACAGTATCCAGGAGATGCCACGCAACCATCTGAATGTTGGGGTTTTTTCGATGCATTGCTGTTTAAATTATTAGTCGCCGCCCCACAAACACTGGCCACCGCTAAACAGGTGTTACCGGGCATTCAGGCTGACACCTTGATTGATGTCTTTAAGCATGTGCCAGTCATCCAGACTCACCATGACGTGCATTTCAGTGCTGAATTTATGGGCGTCAATAACCCAAATTTATTTGTCCGTGGCGCATTGCGCTACAGCATCGAGCCAACACTTATTGTCGGTAATGCCGATGATGGGTGGGTATTGCGCGCCGCTATTCAGGCCCGCTTAGATGCTGGGGCATTAATTACCACCGCTGTAACATTAAAAACGTGGCCATTAGCCGCGCACTAAATAAGGATAAGACCATGGAAAAGTATCAACACGTCTATGACACCGTTTGTGAAATGTTATCTGACGCCAAAGATCTGGAAATGTCGGCATTGTCACCGGATATGCCGCTGCATCAGCTAAAACTCGACAGCCTTGATTATGTCGAACTGATGGTGCTGGCAAAGCGCGAATTCGGGGCGACGCTGAATGCGGAAATGTTTATGGAAAATCCAGATATGACTTTAGGCGAGCTTTGCCAGAAGTTGGCAGAACAGAAGAAATAATATTATGAGTAGGCAATGGGTATTAATTACCGGTGGCAGTCGTGGTATTGGCCGTGCTTTGGTCGAAGAACTGGCCAAAGAGTGGAATGTGGTCTTTACCTGGCGCAGTGGTGAGCAACAGAGTCACGATGTGATAGCAAGCTGTGCGGGCCTGCCCGGCTGGGTAACCCACTATCGTTGTGATGGTAGCGACGAAGCGGATGTCGACCACCTCGCGCCACAACTGCTGGCGAAGTATGGTGCGCCCGGCGCGGTAATCCATAATGCGGGTATTACTGGTGATGGCCTGCATATTCAGCAAAATGGCGATAACTGGCGCAATGTGATGAACACCAATTTGAACGCTATCTTCTATTGGAATAAGCACCTATTGCCGCCGATGATCATGCAGGGCGAGGGCGCAGTTTTGCTGATGTCGTCGGTAACCGCTAGCAAAGGCAATGTCGGGCAGAGCGCATATGGTGCCAGTAAAGCCGCAATGATTGGCCTTGGCCGCTCATTGGCGCTGGAGATGGGACGTTTTGGTATCCGGGTTAATTGCCTGCTGCCGGGGATAATCGACAGCGATATGACGCGCGCGATGCCTGCCGATGCCTTAAAAGGCTTGCGTAAACAGATACCACTACGGCGTTTAGGTGATGCGCAAGAAGTCGCCCGTGTCAGTGCTTTTATGATAGGCAATGACAGCCGCTATATGACCGGGCAAACACTGGTATTGGACGGCGGATTGACCGCCTAATTCAGGTTGCCTGTTCAAATGCACTTGGCCTGATCCCATCCTGAATTTCGTATGGATGGCGGGCAAAATCCCACTTTTCGCGGTGTTGTTATCCACGTATTTGTCGGGTAATCGGGGGGCCAGCCCCCCTTTATATCGTAGGTCGACATATCGTAAGTCGACACAGGATAACGGCGGTTACACCCAACCCTTGGTGCGGAACATTTTTAGCACCGAGACAAAGGCCATCATCTCTTCCGGCGTCCCTAACGTGAGGCGGTTCCAACCCACAGCGGGGGGAAATTCACGCCCGACAAACACGTGATATTGTTTCATGCGGTTTTGATAGGTTTTCACATCCCCGTTCACCTGATGAAAAACAAAGTTCGCCTGCGACGGAACATAGGATAATTTCAGTTCGTCCAGGGTCTGAGTAACAATTCGACGCGCCTGATCGGCTGACTGGCGGCTGTATTGTACAAAGGCTTTGTCTTGCAACGAGGCTAAAGCCGCCGCTGCGCCGGCGGTATTGGTGTTATCCAGCGAAACAAAGTTTTCCACCGCGGCTATCAGTTCTGGATGCGCGATACCATAACCTACCCGAAGGCCCGCTAGCGCGTAAATTTTGGAGAATGTCCGGGTAACCAACAGATTTTTATGGCCGGCTTGAACCAGCCCGATAGCACTGCGAAATGCAGGATCGCTGACAAACTCGGCATAAGCCTCGTCGATGATAAACAAGGTTTCCGGTGAGGCATTTTTAATCCAGGCTTCAATAAGGTTTGCCGGGGTAATGGTCGCGGTAGGGTTATTCGGATTACACAGATAGACGATTGAACGCCCTTTGAAGCTGGCGACTTTCTGCTGCATTACAGGCAGGTCAAATGCCATTTCTTTGGTCAGAACGACTTTCTCAATGGGAATGCCAAAAGGCTTGGCATAGAGTTCGGCGTAGTTAAATGTAGGGTCCGGCACCACGAGCTGGATTGGTGTATTCGCAAGTTCAGCCTGGCGGATAACCGCTTGAATGACTGCCTGAATCGTCTCTGATGAGCCATTCCCCAGCGAGATATTCTCAGTTTTGAGTTGGTATTGTGTGGCGATATTAGCAATCAATTGTTCGCGGGCAGCATCGGGGTAGCGAAATGCAGTCGGCAACGCGGCGATAATCGCCTGATGCGCTTTGGGTGACATTCCTAACGAGTTTTCATTAAAATTCAACAGCAGTGGCTGCTGTTCAGTAGGGATCAGCGGTTGTGCGTTTATCTTAGAACTTTTGGCCTGAGCCGTTGAAATAAAGTTACCCAGTGTTAATCCGCCCAGTAATAGACCGGATGATTTTAAAAGTGTACGACGATCCATGCTAACTTCCCCTGTATACCCCTTTACTTGTAGTTATAGGTGTATTAGCGACGTTCACTCACCCGAATGGCTTACTGACGTAAGTTGAACTGGATTAATGAGCCTTTTGAGATTCACCCTACGGGCATGGCATACATGCTGTTCAAATCAGTTCATAACCGATTTTCCCTTCATCTACCGCTCACCTGCAACTACAACTTCTTTGGGTATAACGCTCTGTTACATTTAGTTATAAGTGGGATGAGCATAGCCTGAGGCCTTATTTTTAAGCAATATCTTTTATCATAAACTCATTTTTTACCAGTAACTTACAAGATTATTCTTATCACTATCGGCGAATTCAATTTAGTTTGGGCTATTGGCTATTCATGGCGAAGATATCCGTTACCAAATGGATAATAGCCCCTCAACATCCAGCCGGTATTGCGGGGGGGAATACTCGTTATTGACGCGGAATATATCCCCCTATCGGCCTTTCCCGACCCGTCATCGTGATGCTGCTCACAATAATTTGTGCAGTTGCCTAAAAAAACACGTCTTTATTGCCAATTTTGCAGCCAATCTCCTAATGACTAATGCAGGGTTATCTTCAATACTGGTAAGGTGAAATGACATTCCATTTAAATAGATCCGATGTTTTATTATTTTAAGTGAGTTAAATCATCATAAAAAATAGGGGTTTACTGCGTTAACTGACCAGAGACTCAATGAATTATAAAGGCAGGTAATCAGGTGAAAATAATATCAGTAGATGTAACCGTTTTTTCTTATCCGACCCGGCGTGTTTCTGATACCGCAGGGCACTCGCATCCAGGCGCAGAGTCCTTAGCCAAAATGGCCATGCTGACGCTGACCACTGACGAAGGTGATTGCGGTTATGCATTTGCACCACCGGAAGTGATTCGCCCGCACATCGTCAATAGCTTCTTTAAAAAAGTTCTGATTGGGCAAAACCCGTTTGACCGCGAACGGTTATGGAATGATCTGGTGCATTGGCAGCGCGGCAGTGCCAATCAGTTAACCGACCGGGCGCTGGCCATTGCCGAGCAAGCCATTTGGGATTTGTTGGGGCGCAAACTGGGTCAGCCAGTCTATAAATTGCTGGGCGGATATCGCGACAAAGTATTGGCTTACGGTAGCACCATGTGTGGTGATGAGTTAGCTGATGGATTGTCGACCCCGGATGAGTATGCGCGTTTTGCCGAGCAACTGGTCGCCCGTGGCTATAAGGGGATTAAGCTGCATACCTGGATGCCGCCAGTCTCTTTTGCGCCAAGTCCGCAGATGGATGTTCGTGCTTGTGCGGCGGTGCGTGAAGCCGTCGGCCCGGATATTGCTCTGATGCTGGATGGCTACCATTGGTACAGCCGCAGTGATGCCCTCTATATTGGTCGCGAACTGCAAAAACTTAATTTCAGTTGGTTCGAAGAGCCGATGGAAGAGCAGAGCATGGCCTCTTACTGCTGGCTGCGGGAAAACCTGCAAATTGACATTATCGGACCTGAAAGTCTGGCCGGTAAATACTTTAGCCGTGCTGATTGGGTGAAGGCCGGTGCCTGCGATATTTTACGCGCTGGCGTCCAAGGCGTGGGCGGTATCACACCTTGTCTGAAAGTGGCTCATCTGGCGGAATCGTTCGGCATGGATTGTGAAATCCACGGCAATGGTGCGCCGAATCTGGCGGTAGTCGGTGCAATCCGTAACTGTCGTTGGTATGAGCGTGGGTTGTTGCATCCATTCCTGGATTATGACGAGCCTGCCGCGTATCTCAACAGCATCATTGACCCGATGGACAGTGATGGCTATGTCTCTCTGCCGACGAGAGCAGGCTTGGGCGAAGATATTAATTTCGATTATATCGCCGCCAATACCCTTAGTGCTTGAAGCCGCGGCAGTGCGAGCTGCCTACCTGCGACTCCAATCACTTTGGGGATAACTCTATTGTATCGACCTATAAAAACAAGCATTCAGATCTAGCCTTTTCTTACCGGAGATGGTCCATGAACGCGATAATAATAGTAAGAACACTCCTCCTTACCCTACTGATCACCCTGACGTCGACCGGCGTCAGTGTCGCTAAAACACCCGATGACCAACTGATTGTTGGCATGAATATGAATAACCTGCTGTCGCTCGATCCGGCAGCCATGACCGGCAATGATGCTGTCGCTATCATTGTTAACCTGTACGACTCTTTGGTGGAACTGGATCCACACACTCCCAGTAAGGTACTGCCCGGCGCTGCCACCGAGTGGAAAATCAGTGACGACGGCAAGTTGATCACCTTTACGTTGCGTGAGGGTATGAAGTTTCACTCCGGCAATCCCGTGACGGCGGCAGATTTTGCCTGGTCGATGAACCGCTTGATGCATCTGAATCTGGCACAGGCCACCACCTGGAAATCCTACGGTTTTACCGCCGATAACGTGGAGCAATTGATCCGCGCCAAAGATCCACTGACGGTCGAAATTGAGTTACCGAAACCCACCGATCCCAAGCTGGTAATTTATTCATTAGGTACCTTAGGCAGTGGATCGATCCTTGATCGCGCCACCGTCATGCAGCATGAGAAAAACGGTGACTGGGGTAATGGCTGGCTGACCACCAATGAAGCTGGCTCCGGCCCATTCAAACTGGATGTTTGGCAGGCAAAAGATGTGTTACGTATCAGCCGGGTAGATAATTACTGGCAAGGTGACGCCAAAATGAAGCGGGTGATATTCCGCCACATGACTGAGTCGCAGGCGCTGCGCTTAATGATTGAAAAGGGCGATATTGATATCGCCAGCGGGATGTCGGTACCGGATATCAATGCGCTGAAAAGTAACCCGCAAATCCAGGTTGATGAGGTCCAGCGCGGCACTATTTATTATGTCGCGATGAGCCTGAAAGAGCCGCATTTCGCTAACCCTAAAGTACGGGAAGCGGTGCGCTACCTGGTTGATTATGATGGTATTAATAAAACGATTATGCCGGGTTATGGCATCTTCCATCAGCGGCCAATCCAGAAGGGTATGGATGTCACGCTACCGGATCCCGGCTACAAGTTGGATGTGGCTAGAGCTAAAGCATTGTTAGCAGAAGCCGGCTATCCCGACGGTTTCACCACCACCCTGCGGGTATTGTCTGATCCGCCGTTTATTAATGTCGCCACCTCGGTTCAATCGACACTGGCACAGGCAGGGATTCAGGCCAAAATTCTGACGGGCACCGGTAATCAGGTGTATGGCGCAATGCGTGATCGTCAGTTCGATATGCTGGTGGGCCGTGGTGGTGGTGGTGTCGATCCGCACCCGCACTCCAGTTTGCGTTCCATTGCCTATAACCCCGATAACAGCGATGCCGCCAAACTGACCAACTTCCAGGGTTGGCGCACTTCATTCTATGATCAACAACTCAACTCGCTGATCGACAACGCGTTAATCGAGAAAGATCCGGCTAAACAGAAGCAGATGTACATTGAAGTTCAGCAGCGTTATGACGCGCTATTCCCAGCCATTTTGCCGATTTCCCAAATGGTTGATTCGGTCGTCGTGCGTAAAGACGTGATGGATTATGTACCACATCCGTCGACCACAACCCGCCTGTTGCAGGTGTATAAGCAGCGTTAAACCGCTGCATGTTGGGGGAGATAGCATGAATGTTTCAGATTGGATGGCGCCACACGGGATCGTACGGCGTTTATCGAAGCGCTTTTTGCAGGTGGCCGTGACCTTATTCGGTTTATTGATTCTTACTTTTATTATTGGTCGGGTGATGCCGATTGATCCGGTACTGGCGATTGTGGGTCAGGATGCGGATCAAAGTACCTATCAGCAGGTCTACCTGCAATTGGGGCTGGATAAACCGCTATGGTCACAGTTCTTTATCTATTTTAACTCACTGATCCACGGTGATTTGGGCAATGCCTTACTCACCGGCCGTCCGGTAGTGGATGACATTATCCGGGTCTTCCCGGCCACCATTGAGCTGGCAACCATGGCGATTCTGGTCGGGGCTGGTCTCGGTATCCCGCTGGGGGTCATGGCGGCAGCACGTCGCGGCAAGTTTGCCGACTATGTGGTGCGGTTTATCAGTCTGGCGGGTTACTCAACTCCGATTTTCTGGGTGGGCATGATGGGCCTGTTGGTGTTCTACGCCTGGCTAAACTGGGTGGGGGGGGCAGGGCGGGTAGATATGGCCTACGACGGTTTAGTTGATCGCCGCACCGGCTTATTGTTGATTGATTCGGCGCTGGCGGGGGAGTGGGAGGTGTTTCGCAGCGCGGTAAACCATCTGGTGCTGCCCGCTACCATTCTCGGTTTCCACTCGCTGGCCTATATCAGCCGTATGACCCGCAGTTTTATGCTGGCGCAGTTGTCACAGGAATACATCATTACCGCCAAAGTGAAAGGATTGTCAGAGTTTCAGGTGCTGTGGGGCCATGCATTCCGCAATATTCTGGTGCAATTGCTGACCGTGGTGGCACTGGCCTACGGCTCATTACTGGAAGGCGCAGTCTTGATCGAAACCGTCTTTTCATGGCCCGGTTTTGGCTCTTATCTGACGGGCAGTCTGTTATTGGGTGACATGAATGCGGTGATGGGCTGTGTATTACTGGTGGGGCTGATCTTTGTTTCACTGAATTTACTGTCTGACATGCTGTATCAGATCTTCGACCCGAGGACGAATCAATGATGCTTTCCTCCGAACCCGATAATGTCGTAGCGCGCCCTGAGATGAAACCTCAGGGATGGAAGCGCGGGCTACGGCGGGTAGTTAATTTCTTCCGTTTGTTAATGGGCAACCCGCTGACGGCTATTGGTGTCGCTATCATCGGTTTGCTGTTAGTGGTGGCATTCTTGGCTCCGTGGCTGGCGACCCATGATCCATTGGCGCAAGATCTCAATAACTCACTACAGGCACCCGGTAGCCAACACTGGTTTGGCACCGATGAGTTTGGCCGTGATCAGTACAGTCGGTTGATTTATGGTGCCCGTACCACGCTGTATATCGTGGCGCTGGTGTCAGTGACTGTTGGGCCAATCGGCCTGTTACTGGGGGTGGTGGCGGGTTACTTCGGCGGTAAAGTCGACAGTATCCTGATGCGTATTACCGATATTTTCATCTCATTCCCGAGCCTGGTGCTGGCGCTGGCTTTTGTCGCGGCATTAGGCCCCGGTCTGGAGCATGTGGTTATTGCTATTACCCTGACGGCATGGCCGCCGATTGCCCGTCTGGCAAGGGCGGAAACCCTCTCTTTGCGTAATGCGGACTTTGTTTATGCGGTGAAATTGCAGGGCGCGTCGCCACTGCGGATCTTGCTGCGTCACATTGTGCCACTGTGCCTGCCGTCGGTAATCATCCGTATCACCATGAATATGGCCGGTATCATTCTGACTGCTGCTGGTCTGGGCTTCCTTGGTTTGGGTGCTCAGCCACCGGACCCTGAGTGGGGAGCGATGATCTCCAGTGGCCGCCGTTACATGATGGAGTGCTGGTGGCTGGTGACAATTCCTGGTCTGGCGATTCTGCTGAACAGCCTGGCATTCAACTTCCTAGGAGATGGCCTACGTGACATTCTTGACCCCAGAACAGAATAAATCAGTGCCTTTGCTGGAAGTGGATGACCTGCGGGTTAGCTTCGTCAATGGCAAACAGGTGACCGACGCGGTGCGTGGTGTTTCGTTTTCCCTTGGTAAGGAGAAACTGGCGATTGTCGGTGAGTCTGGTTCGGGTAAATCAACGGTTGGCAGGGCGCTGCTCAAGCTGCATCCGGCCAGCGCGCAGATCCACGCTAATAGGTTGCGCTTTGCCGAAGTGGATTTGCTGAACGCCAGTGAAGCCCACATGCGTGAAGTGCGTGGTAAACGTATGTCGATGATTATGCAGGACCCAAAATACTCGCTCAATCCGGTGGTGTGCGTGGGTGATCAGGTGGCAGAAGCCTATCTGGCGCACCATAAAGTCTCGCGACAGGAAGCGCGCGAGCGCGTATTGGCGATGTTTGATGTGGTGCGTATCCGCCAGCCACAAAGGGTGTATCACCTCTATCCGCACGAGGTATCCGGCGGGCAGGGGCAGCGCATCATGATAGCGATGATGCTGATAACCGGGCCGGAAATGGTGATCGCCGATGAGCCAACCTCGGCACTGGATGTCTCGGTGCGTTTGCAGGTATTGGCGATGCTGGATGATTTGGTGCAAGAGCGTGGCTTGGGGCTGATCTTTATTAGTCATGATATCAATCTGGTGCGTAGTTTCTGCGATCGGGTGCTGGTGATGTATGCCGGCCGGGTCGTGGAGTCGATCGCGGCCTGTGACCTTGATCAGGCGCAACACCCCTATACCCGTGGTTTGCTAAATGCATTACCGGATATCGGCAACCGCCGTGATCGCTTGCCGGTTATGGTGCGTGATCCGGCCTGGATGAATGGTTAAGGAGCCTGTTATGTCTGCAAATGCGATGATTGAAATCAATAACCTTAACCTTATTTTTGGTGAAGGCAGCCAGCAGAATCAGGTGCTGTTTGATGTTAATCTGACGGCGAATAACGGTGAGATTTTTGGCTTGGTTGGGGAGTCCGGTTCGGGTAAAACCACAGTGCTGAAATGCCTGGCGGGGCTGTTTAACCATTGGAGCGGTCAGCTAACCTTGAATCAGATCCCCCTGGCACACCGGATTGAGCGTGAGCGCTGCCGCCATGTTCAGATGGTGTTTCAGGATCCCTATGGTTCGCTGCACCCGCGTCATACCATCGAATACATTTTGTCTGAGCCACTGATTATCCATGGCATTGGTGATCGCGACCAACGGATCGACACTATTTTAGATAAAGTGGGCCTCAACCGGCAGTTTCGCCAGCGCTATCCCCATCAGCTCTCGGGTGGGCAGCGCCAGCGCGTCGCCATTGCGCGGGCATTGATTCTCGAGCCGCGGGTATTGCTGCTGGATGAACCGACCTCGGCTCTGGATGTGTCGGTGCAGGCAGAGATCCTTAATCTGCTGGCTGAGTTGCAACAGCGGGAGAAGCTAACCTATCTGATGGTAACTCATGATTTGGGGGTCATTGCTCACCTTTGTCATCGGGTCGCGGTGATGCAACATGGCCGGATTCTGGAAACACTGAACACTGAGGATTTGACCACTGACTGCGAAAAAACCGCCTATACCCATATGCTGGTAGATGCCAGCCGCCACTATAGCCGTGATTTGGCGCAAAAAGCTGCCGAGATGTCGTAATAGCCTCAGGCGCTTCTGTGAGGGAGCGCCTGCACCTTAGGACTCATCAGCCATCTTCTTAAGCCACTGAATAAACGCGTTAATCTTTGGCCATTGCCGGTCGGATAATGTTGAAATGTAATAGCGTTGTTCACATCTGACTTCCATGTCGGGGAACGGCATAATCAACTCTTGGTTTTCCAACCGTTTGTTGACCAGCTTTTTACGGCCCATCGCCACCCCAACGTGATTTATGGCTGCGATAATCGCTAAATCGGAGCGATCAAACCCCATGCTGCGCTGGGTAGGATCAAGATCAAAACCGATTTGCTGACTCCAGCTATTCCACTCACTGCGATCGGAGTCATAGCTCCAGGCTTGCCGATCGTGCAGTAAGGTGCACTGCCGCAGATTGATCAGATTGCCGTGTAACTGATGTTTTTCCGCATATTCCGGGCTGCATACGGGGACCATTGATTCATCCATCAGGTGCTGATATGACAGTTTCTCCGGCGTTTTATCATCGAAATAAATCGCTAAATCAATGCCGCCGCCCTGAAAGTTAACATTCTCATTACCGGTCAGAATATTCAGGCTAATGGCAGGATAGCGATGGGCAAAGTCCGCCAATTTCGGTACCAGCCAACATTGGGCGATGGATGGCCGGGAATAGACGGTTAATGTACCGGACAACTCCTGATTTTTTATCTCCAAAATTTCCTGATTCAGGTACTCCAGCGACGATTTAAGCACCCAAAAGACACGTTCTCCCTCGCCGGTTAGCTCCACTTTACGATGAAAACGCTGGAACAGTTTGAACCCTAACTCCTCTTCCAAACTATTGATCCGGTGGCTAACGGCACTGGGGCTGATGGATAACTCATCAGCCGCCAGCGCAAATGAGCTGTGCCGCGCGGCAATTTCAAAGGTATAGAGTTTGGATAGCTGATAACCATTAAGCAGCTTATTACGAGTGATATAGCTTTTTTCCGGGTACATGGCGGCGGCTCAGACAATCATTTTTGACTAAATAGCATACCGTATTTATTGCTGGAGCAGACATTTAGGGTTATCTAATGTGATGCAAACCTGAATAAATCATAAAACTTTGACCAATATTACATGTTTGGGTCAATCCAGTTCATCTTAAGCTTGGTTTTCATCATTTGTCAGCCCCGGCTAATTCTTATTCAATAGTGATAGAACTTATTATTAGATGAGGTTGGCTATGGACTCACAAATATGGGTAGTGGGTACGTTATTATCAAGTATCATTATTATCATCTTCACCATTGTAAAACTGAAAATACATCCTTTTCTGGCGCTATTATTAGCCAGTTTTTATGTCGGGCTATTAATGGGCATGAATCCCATTGAGATGGTTAACTCCATTGAAAGTGGGATTGGCGGGACGCTGGGCTTTTTAGCCGCAGTGATCGGGCTGGGCACCATTTTAGGCAAAATGATGGAGATTTCTGGTGCGGCAGAGCGCATCGGTATCACCTTACAACGTTGCCGCTGGCTATCACCTGATATCACGATGGTGTTAGTTGGATTGATCTGTGGCATTACGCTATTTGTTGAAGTGGGGGTGGTGTTATTGATTCCACTGGCTTTTTCCATCGCAAAAAAGACCAATACCTCGCTATTAAAACTGGCAATCCCGTTGTGTACGGCGCTAATGGCCGTTCACTGTGTGGTGCCACCGCATCCGGCAGCCATGTATGTCACCAATGCCTTAGGGGCTGACATTGGCACTGTGATTGTCTACGGGCTGGTGATTGGGCTGTCAGCATCATTAATTGGTGGGCCGTTATTCTTGCGGCTAGTGGGTAATCGACTGCCCTTTAAAGCGGTACCGCAAGCGTTCTCTGAAATTAAAGTGCGCAATGAAGATGAATTGCCATCTCTGGGTGCAACCCTATTTACCGTGTTACTGCCCATTATTCTGATGTTGGCGAAAACCGCCGCAGAACTGAATATGGAAAAAGGCACTCCGCTATATTCAGTATTATCGTTTATCGGTAACCCCATTACCGCCATGTTTATTGCCGCATTTGTGGCCTACTACATGCTGGGCATTCGCCAAAATATAGGTATGAGTACGCTGCTGGCTAAAACCGAAGATAGTTTCTCCTCGATTGCTAATATCCTGTTGATTATCGGTGCCGGTGGGGCATTTAACGGCATATTAAAAGCCAGTGGTTTGGCAGATACGCTGGCGGTGATTTTATCCAATCTGGATATGCACCCGATTCTACTGGCCTGGTTGGTGGCATTGATTCTGCATGCGGCGGTTGGCTCGGCTACGGTAGCAATGATGGGGGCGACGGCGATAGTGGCACCGATATTACCGATGTATCCCAATGTCAGCCCGGAAATTATCACCTTGGCGATTGGCTCTGGTGCCATTGGTTTCACCATCGTCACTGACTCGCTATTCTGGTTGGTAAAGCAATACTGCGGTGCCACCCTTAATGAGACATTTAAATATTACACCACCGCGACTTTTATCGCCTCGGTGATCGCATTAGGTACTACCTTCCTACTTTCTTACATCATATGACCGAAAAGAGACATGCTATGAAACACACTGAAATTGATAAATTGATTACCGACTTTCCTTTGGTCAAAAAGCTTATCAATTTAGAGGAGGTCACTTGGTTTAACCCGTTATCGACCATATTGGCAGAGGGATTGCCGTATGTTGGATTAACGTCGTGGGATGTGGCGGATGCCGAGGCACGGCTGCAACGTTTTGCGCCCTATCTGTGTCAGGCATTCCCTGAAACACAAAAGACTCACGGTATTATTGAATCTGATATCGTGGCGATTCCCACCATGAAAGAGACGTTGCAACAGCGATACGGCGTTGAAATTAGCGGTCGACTGTTATTAAAAAAAGATAGCCACCTGCCGATTTCTGGTTCGATTAAAGCGCGTGGCGGCATCTATGAAGTGTTAACCCATGCTGAAAAATTGGCGCTACAGGCTGGGCTATTGGCCGAAACCGATGATTACAGCAAACTGTTCTCAGATGATTTCCGCCAATTTTTCAGCCAGTACAGTATCGCGGTGGGGTCTACCGGTAATCTGGGGATGTCGATTGGCATCATGAGTGCCAAGCTGGGGTTCAGTGTCAGTGTGCATATGTCTGCCGATGCGCGTGAATGGAAAAAACGTAAACTGCGTGAACACGGCGTAAATGTGGTTGAGTATGCACAGGATTACGGCGTGGCGGTGGCACAAGGGCGCAAAGAGGCAGAATCTGATCCGAATTGCTTCTTTATCGACGATGAGAACTCGCCAACACTCTTTCTTGGCTACTCGGTGGCAGGCAGTCGGCTGAAAAAACAGTTTGCCGAGCAGCAGATTGTGGTTGATGAAAACCACCCGCTGTTCGTTTATCTGCCTTGCGGGGTTGGTGGCGGCCCCGGTGGTGTTGCTTTCGGCCTGAAGCTAGCGTTTGGTGACCATGTGCACTGTATTTTTGCCGAACCAACCCATTCACCTTGCATGTTGTTGGGGGTGTACACCGGCCTGCACGATGGTATTTCCGTGCAGGATATCGGTATCGACAACATCACCGCCGCCGATGGTTTGGCGGTAGGGCGGGCATCAGGGTTTGTTGGCCGTGCGATGGAGCATTTACTGGACGGTTTCTATACCTTAAGTGATGCTGAGATGTACGATCTGCTCGGCTTGCTAAATCGCGATGAAGGTATTCAGTTGGAGCCTTCGGCACTGGCTGGAATGCCGGGTGCAGCGCGGGTAAGTCAGTGTTCTGACTATTTAAGTAATAACCACTTTAGTGCTGAGAAAATGCAGAATGCAACCCATCTGGTTTGGGCTACCGGCGGTGGGATGGTACCTGCCGAAGAGATGAAAAAATATCTCGCAACAGCGAAGATTTGATTTCATGAGATGATAACAATATAAAAACGGGGTAAATGATTACCCCGTTTTTATATGGGGGATTATGTTATCGGCTGGGCGTCGCCAGCGATATCTGTACTCTCAGCCCTTGAAGGTCTGAAAATTGTTCTCCCAGACGCTCAACCCTATATTTATATTGGCACCATCAATTGGCTATTAATGATAGTGACTATATTTCTGGCTGTATTCTTTAAATCCTCTGAAAACCTGGCTGCAGCTTACGGTATTGCAGTATCGTTAACGATGTTGATGACGTCTGGTTTGTTATTTGTCGCTATGCGCAAGATATGGCGTTGGAATTTACCAACCAGCATGTTAGTGGCGGGGGGATTTCTTATTATCGATACCAGATTTTTAATCGCTAATCTTATCAAAGTGTTGGACGGCGGTTATATCCCGCTGCTGCTGGCGACCGTGGTCTGTACAGTCAGGTGGTAGAGATTAGCCGGCGGGTCGCTATCTAGCCAATTAAAAGCCGCCAGCGTAAAATTTTCCACTGGCGGCTGAGTATGTTACTGCGGTTTAACGTTTAGCCCTTACTGCCCCGGGCGGCAATAATCGTATCGGCGACATTACGTGGTGCCTCAGCATAGTGCTTGAACTCCATGGTATAGGTGGCACGGCCTTGCGACATGGAACGCAGCACGGTGGAGTAACCGAACATTTCGGATAACGGCACTTCTGCGCGGATAATCTTCCCGCCGCCAATCATCTCTTCCATGCCTTGTACCAAGCCACGGCGAGAGGAAAGGTCGCCCATCACATTACCGGCGTACTCTTCCGGTGTTTCTACTTCCACACTCATCACGGGTTCGAGAATCACCGGTGACGCCTGTTTGACCGCTTCTTTAAAACCAAAGATGGCAGCCATTTTAAACGCCAGTTCCGATGAGTCCACTTCGTGATAGGAACCGAAAGTCAGTGTTACTTTCACATCCACTACCGGATAACCGGCCAATACACCGGTATTGGTGGCTTCGAGTACACCTTTCTCTACCGCACCAATATATTCACGCGGGACCACACCGCCTTTAGTTGCATCAACAAACGCAAAGCCGCTGCCCGCTTCCTGCGGTTCGAGGGTAAAGACCACATGGCCATATTGCCCCTTACCGCCAGACTGCCGCACAAATTTGCCTTCGACGTCAGTCACGGTTTTACGCACAGTTTCACGGTAGGTCACCTGTGGTTTACCGATATTGGCTTCCACACCGAACTCACGTTTCATCCGATCGACAATTATCTCCAGATGTAACTCGCCCATACCGGAAATAATAGTCTGGCCTGATTCCTCGTCAGTACGGATACGGAACGACGGATCTTCTGATGCCAACCGTTGCAATGCGATCCCCATTTTCTCCTGATCGACTTTGGTCTTCGGTTCAATCGCTTGCGAAATCACTGGTTCGGGGAACTCCATCCGTACCAAGGTAATCACGGCATCCGGGTCACATAACGTCTCGCCGGTGGTGACATCTTTCAAACCGACACAGGCCGCAATATCACCGGCGCATATTTCATCGACTTCAATGCGGTTGTTGGCATGCATCTGAACAATACGGCCAATACGCTCTTTCTTGCCGCGAATCGGGTTATAAACGCTATCACCTTTTCGCAACACACCGGAGTAAACCCGCACGAATGTTAACTGGCCGACGTAGGGGTCAGTCATCAGTTTAAATGCCAGTGCCGAGAATTTTTCATTATCATCGGCGCGGCGACTGACTTCATTGCCCTCTTCATCAGTGCCACTGACCGGTGGGATATCGACCGGTGACGGCATCAGTTCAACCACCGCATCCAGCATCCGTTGCACGCCCTTGTTTTTAAAGGCACTGCCGCACATCATGGGTTGTATTTCGCCCGCAATGGTACGGATACGCAGACCTTGGGTGACCTCTTCCAGCGTCAGGTCACCGGTCTCCAGATACTCGGTCATTAGCGCCTCAGAGGCTTCAGCCGCTTCAGCGACCATCTTCTCGCGCCACTGATTGGCGGTTGCCAGCAAGTTTTCCGGGATCGGGGCGTAACTGAATGTCATACCCTGAGAGGTTTCATCCCAGATAATGGCCCGCATCAAACGAAGATCTACCACACCGATAAAGTGCTCTTCACTGCCGATCGGAATCACAATGGGCACTGGATTGGCCTTCAGGCGGTCAATCATCATCTGCCTAACGCGGAAGAAATCAGCACCTGGGCGGTCCATCTTATTGACGAAAGCCAATCGTGGCACGCGGTATTTGTTGGCCTGACGCCAGACCGTTTCTGATTGTGGCTGTACGCCACCGACCGCGTCATACACCATCACTGCACCGTCGAGTACCCGCATAGAGCGTTCCACCTCAATGGTGAAATCCACGTGCCCGGGGGTGTCGATAATATTAATACGGTGTTCCGGTAAGGTACGGTCCATACCTTTCCAGAAGCAGGTCACGGCAGCCGATGTAATGGTAATGCCACGTTCCTGCTCCTGAGCCATCCAGTCAGTTGTCGCGCCACCATCATGCACTTCACCCAGCTTATGACTGACGCCGGTGTAGAACAGAATACGCTCAGTGGTGGTTGTTTTACCGGCGTCGATGTGGGCGGAGATACCGATGTTGCGATAGCGCTCGATAGGAGTTTTACGTGCCATATTAAGTCCTTAAAAGATAATGGCAATTTCGGGGCGGGCGGTTTGCTGCTCTGCCGGGAAGTTGTTAAGTGATGATCTTGGTTGATCAATCGGTCGAGAGCAGTATAGTCCAATTGTACGAATATACACGTACAATTTGATTATTTGTTCTTAAAATATGCAATAATGGCGGCGTACAACGGCTGAGGTAGCTTTCAGCATGGCATGAGAATTAATTGTAGGGTCGACATGGCGTATAGGCTATATTGCGGCGCGCTAAGCTGTGTAGCGGTAACCAAATCAGGTGTGCTGGCCTGTCACTTATCTATAGGAATACTATGATTGCAAATCACCCTGAGCGTGAGCAGATCCGGCTGGAAAATGTGCTGACGGCTTTAGGTAATCCGCTGCGGTTAGCGGTAGTACGTAGGTTGGCGGCTGGTGGGGAGCATGCATGTGGTACCTTAGTGCAAGGGTTGTCTAAATCCACCCTGACCCATCATTGGCGCGTATTGCGGGAAAGCGGTGTTATCTGGCAGCGGCCTTGCGGGCGCGAGAGTTTGCTATCACTGCGACGCGATGATATCGATGCCCGTTTCCCCGGTTTATTGGATGTGTTGTTGAGCGCGGTGGAGAATGATGCAACCACTGATGAATCAACGGCGAAGCATCTGCCGGAGTGAGTTGAGGGCGACAGTGGCTATTTGCCGCCCTCAGTCAAAAGGTTAAATCTCTTGGGCGTGCGCCAAAACAAAATCTTCCGCTTCTTTCGACCACAAACCGTCGGTTTTACGCAAAATAGCCTGGAGTTGCTGTAATAACGGCAGCTCTTGTGATTGACTCATCAACTCACTTAATGATGTCAGCGGGATATTTTTACCGGTATAGACCAATTTTTTACCACCAATAATCTGCGGTAGATTTAAGGTGGTCTCTGCCGCGTCATTTAAACCCAGAATATGGGAGACCACTTTGCCGGCATTCACCTTCTTCGTTTCAATTAATTTTACCGCTTCGCGCATATCATCGGTATTACCGCCAGAGGTACCGACATAATGGGTAAATGAATAATGGATATCGTAGAAATTAACCGACGCCATAAAATTCTTATCCTGCGGGCCGGCAAAGAAATTAAAGCAGCCGTCCGGTGCCAATAAGCTTGAAGCCAGGGTGACTAATTCTGCAGAAGGTACGAAGACAAATATATCGTCGTAGCCTTTTCCGCCAGTCAGAGCCATTAAACGCTCAAACTGATCCTCTGTTTGTTTGGTATTGAGATAATGTACTGCTGTTGATGATTCGCTCGGATACAGGCGGGCGGCATAGTCTAGTTTTTGCTGGTGACGGTCAGTTATCACCAGTAATTGTGGATTGACTGGCCCGTGCAGCGCGTAATCAATGGCCAATAATCCCATCGGGCCAGTACCGCCGAGAATTAGCACATTCCCACCAGGTTTTATGCCCATTTTATGCTGGTATGTGCCGGGAATAAGATGGTAATTGGCGTTAAATGCGCCGATAACACAAGAAAGTGGTTCTACCAAGGATCCTTCGAAATAGCTTTCACCTTCATAAGGCAGCAGACAGTCTTGTTCCATCACCTCATTAGGGATAACCACATGGGTGGCTTCGCCGCCGACATAAGGGAATGAATAGCCTGGGCAGTCAGGGCGGTCGGGTAATTGCAAGTTGGCTTGAATCACATAACGGCTGCCGGGTTTAAATTTATGCTGCCATTTTTGACCCACTTGTAAAATATCACCGCAAAATTCATGGCCGATAATAATCGGATTTTCTGCCACATTATCCGGCACCTTTTTATGCTCAGCCCCCAGATTGGCCTCTTTCCACGAAGAAAGACAAATACTGTCGGTCACTACCGTGGCCAGAATTTCATCATCATTTATTTCCGGTAAGGTGAAGCTTTCCAGTCGTAGGTCATTCTTACCATATAAACGCAATGCTTTGGTCTTCATTTGGAACCACCTCAATCATTTTTAAATATAAAAAAACAGCAGATCGAATAAAAAATCTCCCCGGCATAAATCAGGAAAGAATGCCAAGCCATGAGCCTAAAATACCAAGGCCAAACAAGGAGAAGATAAGCCAGATAGGGTTAATTTTACGTTTGAGTAATCGCATCATTAACAGGGTTAGTGCCAGTGCCAACAGGCCGGGACAGAGCTGATCCAGAATGTTTTGCACCGTCATGGTTACCGTGCTGCCGTCCTGTGCCGGTGTTTTCGAAATCACCAGTGGCACATTGATGCTGGTCCATTTGGTGACCAAAACCCCCATGATAAACAGGCCCAGAATGGACGCGCCTTCCGTCAGTTTTTGTAGCAGATTGCCGCCAAGGTCTTTGACGATATTGACTCCCTTGGTAAAGCCGTATTGCAGGCCAAACCATTTCAATGCCAGACGAACAGAGTTGAAGGATAAGAAGAACAGTATCGGGCCTAGTACATTGCCATTTAGCGCCAGCGAGGCCCCCAAGGCTGCGGTTATTGGGCGTAAGGTTCCCCAGATCAATGGGTCACCGACTCCGGCCAATGGCCCCATTAACCCGACTTTCAGACTATTAATTGCCCCTTCATCAATGTCGGCCCCATTGGCTCGCGCTTCTTCCATCGCCGCCGTCACCCCGATAACCGGGCCACAGACGGCGGGAGTGGTGTTGAAGAACACTAAATGACGTTTTAAGGCAGCAACCTGATCTTCTTTCAGTGGGTACAAACGCTTGATTGCGGGCACCATGTCATAGCAAAAACCTAAGCCGTGGATACGTTCATAGTTAAAAGAGGCTTGTTGTAAGTTACTGCGTAAGAACATTTTAAACAGATCAGAGCGAGTTAATTGTTTGTGAGGTGTGCTCATTTCAGCGTCTCCTAATCTTCTAATTCATCAAGTTTGGCGTGGCTGGCTGACGTCGCAGGAGCCGCCGGTTTCTGATACAGAGGATTTAACTGGATATATAGCAAGGCAATAATCAGGCCGATGCCACCGAAGGCGAGCAGGCTGAAACCAAGGTAGCCACCGACAATAAAACCGAGGAAGAAGAAGGGCATAAGGTATTTCACGCCCATCATGTTGAGTACCATGGCATAACCGACCACCACAATAAATCCGCCCGCGATTTGTAACCCATGGGTGACCACGGTTGGAATCGCGCTGAGCATGTGACTGACGGTATCGGCACTGACAAAGATGGATACGATCAAAACCGGTATCGCCACGCGCAGAGCCTGAACCAGTAGGGCTGAGACATGCATTAAGTCGATCATGGCAAAGTTGGCTTTTTCTGCGGCCCTATCTGCTGCGTGCTGGAAAACCACGGTAATGGTACGGGCGAACACTGTCAGCACCTGACCGGCTGCCGCCACGGGTAGGGCGATAGCAATCCCGGTGGCAATGTTTTGATGGCCGACAATCACCAGAATGGTTGAGATAATACTGGCGAGGGCGGAGTCGGGGGATTGCGCCGCACCGACGTTCATCCACCCGAGGGCGATCAATTCCAAGGTACCGCCGAGAATCACGCCGGTGGTCATATCACCGAGGATCAGGCCAGTAATGGTACAGGCGATTAATGGCCGGTGAGTTTGAAATTCATCCAGCACACTGCCCATACCGGCGATGCATGAGAAAATAAAGATTAAGATTATCTGTACTAAACTTATTTCCATGGTGGACCCCTTTCGGCAATATATTCCTATTAACCCTGGCCACTATCGCCATGGATTATCATTAAATAGTTTCATTGCCCAGGTTGAGTAATCGGATTTAAATGTTTAATAAAACCTGAGTTATTATTTGTCGGTTGTGTTAAATGTCGTTATTTAGACTCCAGTTCACGTATTTTTTTAATCACATCTACCTGTGGGTCGGAAGTGACTACCCGTAAATCCAAATGTACGCCACGTTCAGCTAATGCATAAAAGGCTTTAATATCTTCCTGATCAACTGATACTGCTTTAGTTAATTGCCTTTTACCTTGTTTAAATGCCATGCCACCAATATTAATAACTTCAATCTTCACACCTTGATCCACCAGGCGCAAAACATCGGTCGGATTGGTAAATAAATAAAACACGGTATCATTACTGTAATTAGGATTGTGGTAAACCGCGACGGCTTTTTCTATATTAACCACGTTTACTTTTATTCCCGGAGGTGCTGCCTGTTTTAATAACGTTTTACGAATATCATCGTTATAGACTTCGTCGCTACAGATAATAATCCGCCCAGCTTTGGCCTCTTTCGCCCATACCGTGGTGACCTGACCGTGAATCAGCCGGTCGTCAATTCTTGCCAGATTGATTTTCATATAAAGTCGGCCTCTTCTTCTTCGACATTCTGTAAGTGGTGGAATGACTGCACACACTGCGCGCCGATTTCCAGTAAGTAATCAGCCAATTCTCTTACTGCCATCGAGTGCTGGTTATCGACAATTTCCAGTGCCAGTGGTAGTGATAACCCACTGATAACTTGAATGTTGTGATTGTTGAATGCCAACCGTGCGGCAGCGTTGTATGGGCTGCCACCTTGCAAATCAACCGCAATCAGCCAAGAGCAACTGTCACTATGTGCCATCACATCCTGCATTTTTGTCACTAAATCTTCGGCATTTTCACCACGGTTAAATAACAGCGGGGTAATATTTTGTGTTTCGCCATACACCATATTGACGGAGTTAAGCATTGAAACCGCTAAATCACCGTGAGCGCAAAAAATGACACTAACCATCATGCCTCCTGTTTAGCCTCGGGTTTTACCACCGGCAATGTTGTAGGTAACGCCGGTAATATAGCTGGCACGTTCGGATAATAAGTAAGTCACAAAATCAGCCACTTCTGATAGTTTTCCAGCCCGGCCAATTGGAATGGCATTCTTGGTATAACCGTCACGCAACTGCTCAACCGTTATATTACGGGTGTAGGCCAGTGCTTCTTCATAATCCAGGGTGCGCAAACCGGTTTTCTCCAAAATACCCGGGGCGACGCCCACCACACGGATACCGTATTTTCCCAGTTCTTTGGCCCAGGAGCGGGTAAAACTATATAGTGCGGCTTTAGTTGCGGCATAACAGCTTTGTCCTTCAGAGCCTTCTAATCCACTTTCCGACGTGAGATTAATAATGACACCGCGTTTATTCTCAACCATATTGCGTGCCACGGCTTGTGACATCAGATACACCCCTTTCTGATTCACATTTACCATTTTTTCAAATTCGTTATCTTTCAGTTCATATTGGCTGTGGCTCTGTTTCGGATCGACCAGCAGACGGGGGAGATTAATCCCGGCATTATTAACTAATGCATCAATATGCCCATGTTGGGTTAGAATATTATCAATTGCAGTCTGTACACTGCTACGGTCTGAAATATCCAATTGAATAAAATTCAGCTGTGGATTATTTTTAATGCCACCGTCAAGTTTATTAACATCGGCTAATTGCACCTTGGCACCTGCCGCCAGTAACTCTTCCACAATAGCGTAGCCAATCCCTGATGCACCACCGGTTACAATGACAACTTTATCTTTTAAATTAAGCCAATCGTTCATAGAAATTCCCTGCTGTTCTGAATTTTGCTAATACTCAGCCATACACCCTAAGGCGCAATTAATTGAGTTGTTTTTGATATAAAGAGGAAAGGTTAATGATGACTGACAGTAAGCTTTTCCTCATTGTATTTCTTTAGCTGCTTTTTATGCCGTTAGTTTGAGTATCTCCTCAGCAGTTTCTTTCGTGGTCACCAGACTATTAATATACTTTCCTTTAATTGCTCCGATGATCCCGCTGATTTTTTCATGGGAATGCGCAATACCGATGGAATAACGGGCTTTTTTAATTTTCTCTAAGTCGATAGTGATCGTCTTATCGCTAATGTAGGTTTCCACCGGGTTGCCCTGCAAATCGTAAAAACGTGAACAAATATCGCCAGCAACCTGTCGGTCATTAAAGTGATCAATAACATCACTGCCATAAAAAGCGCGCCAGGTGGAATTCCCCGAGATATTGGGTGAACCAATACCGAATATAGCGATATCCAGCCGCTGCCAATAGTCAGCGATAGCCTGATAATGCTGAGATTGCACAATGCCATCACGGATAACACTTTTTTCCAGAATTGCCGGGAAATCGATCAACAATGACTCGCCTTTTAATTTCATTGCGGCGCTATAAACCAGGGTATTCACATGATAACGGCTTTCCAGCTTACCTGAGGGGCCACCCACCATTGGGATACAGGTTAACTGACGCGATACCGGTGATATATCCATTTGCTCAATCAGGGTGGCAATTGCACTGCCCCAAGAGAAGCCGAGAATATCGCCATTTTCAATAATTCGGTTCAACAATGCGGCACACTGTTTTGCCATTAATATCAACTGATGTTCTGGCGATTGATCATGCTCTGAAGAGACGACAATCGCCTCACGTAATTTAAAGCGCGACTTCAACTGCTGTTCCAGTAACAGATTCTCGTTATAGTTATAATTGATTGAAATAGTAACAATGCCCTGTTCGCGTACTTTTTTTAGCATTCGGCTGATACTGGTGCGATAAATACCGAGCGCGCGTGCTATCTCCGCTTGCGTGAAGTTTTGCTCGTAATACATTTGTGCAATTTTCACCATCAGGCGCAGATCGTCGCTCTTTTCCATTTTCAACCTCTTGCACATTTGTGCAAATGTCATTAAGTTATCTATGGCTTGATATAATCACTTTCCATTTTTGAAGTCAAAAGCACAATATAACGAATAACTTCCAATATCTTCCATAAAAAACCAATTCAAACGCTATTACCCACTTTAGTTATTGCACAGATGTGCATTCATATTTAATGAATTGATTTATATTAAATAAATTGAAATAGGGTTTTTGTGTGCAGCAACGATCTTGACGACAAAATTTGGATTGTGATCACATTTTTATTTTGCGTGATGTGGTTGGTTTTGCACATATGTGCAGAATGGCGCGGTTATAGCACTAACCCCGGTAATACTTATCCGAGGTTAGTCAGGGAGAGGGACTAATTCAGTAACGGTTTGTAGTGATGGGGCTGGCGCATGGTGACCAGATCTTTACGGCGCACTACATTGGTTGGGTAGGGGCTGCCGGCGAGAGACGCGGTATTAATGGTTTGTGTTACGGCTTGCGTTTCTTGCCACAGCAGCCGCTCAAGACGTGGGAAAGTGAAGGTTTCCGGCCCGAATATTCCGCTATATCCTCCTTGCTGATTGAGGTCATCGACAGCATTGGCAAAGGCCAGATAAAGATTATTTTCCCCCGCGCGGGTTCTGAATAAGTGCCAGTGTAGCGGGTCGGCTCCCATTGGAATCGGATAGTTTTGCACCACGACACTGCCCGCATGCGCAGCAGTGAACCCCGCAGGAAGTGCGGCGGAACAGGCGATAATATCGCATCCCATCAGGGCCAAAATACGTGCTGATTCGGGTAACAGTGCATCATGGCCCAGCAGCAATCCGACTCTTCCGAGCGCAGTATCAAATACGCGCCAGTGCTCCCCAGCGCTAGCCCACGCTTGATGTGCTCGAGACAGATGTATTTGCCGATAGGTGCCAATGACCCCCTCCGGCCCCAATAGAATCTGGGTGTTGTAGCACTTATCTTGCTGTTTTTCGGCCATTCCTACTACCAGATATACCCGTAACTTTATAGCCAGACGAGCCAGCGCCTGCACCGCGGGACTTTCTGGTGTTTGGGCCTGAGCCGCACCCGCGAGATAACCGGTCAGGGATAACTCCGGGAACACGATAAGCTCACTGTCTTGCTGTAACACCGCCTCTTCTGTCAGGGCGGTAATTGCTGCCAAATTGTCCTCCAGCCGTTCTGTTGGGGAGAACTGCGCTACCGTGATCCGGCTCTGCTTACCGGGTGGCAACGGCCGTTGCCCGTAAAGCCCAAAGAAATCCTGTGGGTTCCACAAAAAACTGTCACTTAATAGCGCGTGATAATAGTCAGGGCGGCGCTGCTCAAACACTAACTCGCCTAACACTTGACGCTGACGGCTACGGCTGATGTCAATTTCGGCATAAGCAATTCCATCGCCGCCATCCACCACCGCAGCAATGTTGCCATCAGGCTCAATGATGCAACTGCCACCGCTAAATTGCACGCCGCGCTCTAATCCCCAGCGGTTGCTTTCCAACAGATAGCAGCCATTTTCCATGGCCCGGCTGATCCAGTAAGGGGCCGGAGTGCGCTCTGCCAGCCAGTTGCTGATATGGCAAATGACATCAACACCATCCAGTGCCAGCAGACGGGCCGTTTCGGGAAAATGAATATCCATACACACCAGCATGCCAATACGTCCCAGCGCTGTATCAAACACTTGATGCCCGACGTCACCTGCAGCAGCCCATTTAGGCTCTGAAATATAGGGGTGGCTTTTGCGATGGCAGCCAATCACCCCCTGTGGCCCGATGAGTACCGCACTGTTGTAATACAGCGCTGTTTGCGGATCCACTTCTGGCATCCCTAAGACGATATAGCATTGATAGCGCTGTGCCAGTTGCGCAAAGCGGGCGGTGCTCTCACCGGGGACGGTTTCGACCATGGGCGCAATCTCTTGTCGATCAAACCAACAGTAACCGGTGGTCGCCATTTCTGGCGTGGTAATCAGACGCGCACCTTTCTGTGCCGCCTGTTCTACCAATGCCAGTAACTGACGTACATTCTCTTCTTTGGCAAACATTAAGGGTTCAAATTGAATTGTGGCTGCAAGAAAAGGCGTTATCGACATGATTATCCTCATAAATAATAAGTTTTAGGTTCGGCATATAGCGGCAATTAAACTCAATTCTTCCGGCTATTAGCAGCAGCTGGGGTGGTCCAAGAGAAAATATCGTTGGCCTGAATCAATGCACACGAGATCTCTTCGACGGTAATGCGCTTATCCATGGCCTGATGGCGCAGGATGTCGTAAGCCTGCTCTTCACCAATGCTGTGCATCCGCATCAGGATGGCTTTGGCCTCACTGACCTGGCGAACCCCGAGCACTTTCTTCTCCAGCCGTTCGATTCGATCACTCATCTGCCGCTGCTGTTGGGCATGATGTAAAGCAAACACCATGGCTGACAATAAGCCTGAGGCACGAATGGGAGTGGTTATCGAGGTGCCCGCGCCCATATTGAGTGCTTGATCAATAAACGTCGGATTTTCATAGGTAATAACTGCTATCAGGGCATGTTTGTTAGGGTTGAGCCATGACACATCTGGTTCCGGGTTATCTGACTGTAATGCATAGAAAATCAGATCCGTATCGGCGGGGAGTTGCTCAGGGGTAGGCCAGAAAGCCTGAACCTTAAACCCCATTCGGCGTAAATGATTGGTGAGGGTGGCACCGTCTTCGTCGTCGGGATGTAACACCACACAACGGATCCCACGACTGAGTAATAGGGCGGTCGCACTGATTCTGCTATCGCTAGGTCGCATGTGGATACCCCACTGTCGTTAACTTCGTGACCCAATCGCCCTGAATCTGATTGGTCATATAGGGGTCGGGTTCGACGATACGGCGAGACTCCTGCACGATGGTAAATTGCCCATGCTCATTCGCCATACCAATGCGTGGATACAGTCCGGTATGTTGATTCAGTGGGTCAATACGAATGCGGCCTTGAGGGGCATCAAATTGGCTCCCACGCAGTGCGGCAGACAGCGGAAAGATATGGTCGCTGCCGCATTCTGCCATGGCTTTGGCAAACAGATGCACCTGGCTGTAAGTGGCTTCCCAATTCATGTCGGTGGTGAGTCCCGGCCCAAATTGTTGATGGAATTGTTTAAGTGCTGATTGATTTGCTTTGGTGCTAATGCTTTGGAAATAGGGGGCTGAACTGAAATGGCCCTGTGCCACTTGTGCCCCCATAATGGCAATCTCGGTTTCTGATGTATTCAGACTGCCAATTGGCATGCGGCCAGGATCCAGCCCCGCAGCCTGATAAGCCTGATACAAAAAGGGGACTGTTTGACCTACCACGGTACTGAAGATGAAGTCGGGCTGCTTTTTGGTTATCTCCTCAATGATGGGCAGAAACGCCTCATAAGGTGCATTCAGATCTAAATAGCGTTCGCCAATGACCGCGCCATCGTGGCGTTGCAGAATTAACTCCTGCATGTTGCGATTACATTCATAAGGGTAAATATAACGGGAGCCAATCAAATAAACCCGCGCGCCAAACTGCCCGGTGAGATAGTCCGCCAGTTGTACACAGTTTTGATTAGGTGCCGCGCCGCCGTAAAAGATATTCTCCGAAAACTCAAAGCCTTCATACAGTTGCGAGTAGAACAGCAGCCGACGGTACTTTTCGACGACGGGTGACATGGCTTTACGGCTACTGGAGGTGTAGCCGCCAAAAATCACATTAACCTCATGTTCGACGATCAATTGTTCGGCCAAGGCACGGAACTGCGTATCGTCAGATTGTGGGTCAAAATGAATCGCATTCAGTGGCCTGCCGTTGATGCCGCCATTTTGGTTAATTTCGGCAATAGCCTGTGTTGCTCCCCGCCATTGCGACAGCTCTTGTGCCGCCGTCACACCGCTGAAGGAGTACAGTAAGCCAATGTTGACCGGTGTATCTGAACTCATAGGCACCTGCTTATCCAAACTCGATGAATACCCGTCATACTTCAAGCTGCAGGGGATTGGCTGCCCTCGTTACTCGGCCCGTCCATGGGCCTCGCCTCTGCGAGGCCGCTGCAAACAGCGTTCAAATCGGTTCCTGGCTGATTTGCCACTCACTTGCCGCCTTCCTGCAACTCGAATTATTTAGGGTCTAGAATTTTTACTGTGCTAGCTGTTTTTACTGCGCTAAAAGTTCTTTGTTAAGCATCGCGCCGACGGTGTATTTCGGGTCGACCATGTTGCCCAGCCGCACTTTGCCGCATTGGCTCAGTAACATGTAGGCATCCCACTGCTCGAAGCCAAAATCGGCCACCAGCCAGTAAATCAGGTCGCGATAAGCAATGCGGGTGGCATCCTCTAACGGGCGCGCACTGCCGATACTCATGATGGTTTCGGCGTTCTCCATTCGTGGCCAGGAGAGTTGCCAGTTCTTAATCAAATCCACTTTAATAGTGGTGATTGAGGCGAACTCCACCGCGGTGCCGCAAATCTCCCCATCCCCCTGACAGGCATGAGCATCACCAATAAACAGGCGTCCTCCGGGGGCGCGCACCGGCAGATAAGTAATGCTCCCCGGCCCGATATCCGGGACATCCATATTCCCGCCGTGATTATCCGGCGTGAGTGAATTGATTGAGTCAATTTCTGGCGACACACTTAGGGTGCCAATGTGAGGTTTATAGGGCAGGGTATGGCGCTCGCTCCAGTAGACTTTTTCGCTGTCGAGCTTAATCATGCGCACTTTTTCTGGCAGTGGGTCATTGAGCATGGCGGTTAGATCTGTTCCGGTCAGCCCGCCAAAATGGGGGATCATGGCACAGATGCCGTGCGGGTTAACGCCACGCGGCAACATGGATTCGATATAAACTGCAATCACATCCCCTTTCTCGGCACCATTGACCATGATCGGGCCATTTTGCGGGTTGAGAAAGGGCATTTTGAGCAGTTGACTCGGAATATCTTGCTCTGAGCTAATGGCACCTTCAAAGGCATCGCGGGTATCGACAATCACCCGATCACCAGGCTCAATGGTCAGCACCGGTGTTGAGTAGGGGCCGATGGTATAGTGAAATTCTTTTTGCATCTCTTCGGTCAGATGATGGGTCACCGGTTTACGTCCAGCACCGACACCGCGTTTGACCATGATTGATTCTTCCAGCCATTTCATTAGCAATTCTCCACGTAATAAGGGCATCCGGTTACAAAGCCAGATGACGGCGCATTAAAAGATCATCAGAAAGTTGTTGTTGGGTCAGGTTTTCTACTATTTGGCCTTTGTCCATCACCGCGCACCGTTGTGCGGCCCGCTGGATCATCGCGATATCCTGTTCAACCAGAATCACCGCCACATGCAGTTCGCGGGCAATGCGCACCAGGGTATCGGCAATGATATTGACGATAGAGGGCTGAACACCTTCCGAGGGTTCATCCAACAGTAATACTTTGGGTGAGCCGACCAAGGCTCTGGCGATAGCCAATTGTTGTTGCTCGCCGCCACTCATGGTGCCGGCTTTTTGTTTGAGCCTTTGGCGCAAGATGGGGAAGTAATCCAGCACCCGCTCCAGCAAGTCTTTAGCAAACTCACGGTGTTCTCGTACAAACTGCATGCCGACTTGCAGGTTCTCCGCCACCGTCAGACCAGCAAACACTTCACGTCCTTGCGGGACGTAACCCATCCCCAAGCGGGCACGGCGCTGCGGTGAGGCTAGGGTGATGTCAGTCTCGCCCAACAAAATGCTGCCTTGTTTCGTCGGTACCGCGCCAATTAAAGTGCGCATCAGTGTGGTTTTCCCCACCCCATTGCGGCCAATCAAACCTAAGACTTCTGCGGCGTGCAGTTGCAGTGTTACGCCATTAAGCACTTGCCCACCGCCATAACCGCCGGTCAGCCCCTCTATTTGCAACACCACGTTATTCATACCGCTTTCCCCAAATAGATATCCGCCACATCCTCACGGGCCAACACGTCGGCGGCATTGCCGTCAGCAAAAACCTGCCCGCCATGGAGGACCGTGACTTGTGAGGCAATCTGGCGCACGAATGTCATGTCGTGTTCCACTACCATCAGCGTCAGACCATCACTCTGCATCTGCTTAATCAGCTCGCCAGTGAGATAGGTTTCATCAATAGATAAGCCCGCCACCGGCTCATCAAGCATTAGCAACGTCGGTTGCAGCGACACGGCCATCGCAATTTCCAGCCACTGTTTTTTGCCGTGAGACAAGTTACCGGCCAACTGATGGTATTCAGCGCTGAGCTTAAAGCGCTCGAGTAGCTCATCGACACTGACCGCTTGTGAGCGAACCTCTGGGCGTAAGTGGCTGAGTGATAATTGCAAATGTTGCTCAACGGTCAATTCAGGGAAAATACCGGGGATCTGAAACTTAATGCTCATGCCCATCCTGATGCGCTGAAACGGTGCTAAAGTATTCAGCCGACGATTGAAGAAACGGATATCCCCATCACTTGGCGTATGTTCACCCGTCAGTAATTTGAAAAAGGTACTTTTACCGGCGCCATTCGGGCCAATGACACAGCGCACTTCACCGCGACGTATTTGCAAATCGACCTTATTGATAACCTGAATGCCACCGAAGCGCTTACTCAGCCCACGGGTTTCGAGGATCAAATCCTGTGATACCTGATTCATAGCGATTCCCCTTTCTTATGACGTGCGGCAGATAAGCGGGTGATTTTCTCTGCCAGCCAAGGTAATAGGCCATTAGGGGCGGCCAGCACTACAAACAGCAAAATGGCACCCAGCAAAATCATGGCGTATTCGCTGCCATAGATAGCCAACCATTGGGATAACCACACCAGCAGGGCAGTGATGACCACTGTGCCGAAAATGTTTTTACGCCCAGCGGTCGCTACCCAGATAACCGGCATCGCGGCGGCGGTTAGCCCCATGGAAGAGGGGGTAATGTAAGAACCCCACAGGGTATAAAGTGCGCCGGATAACCCGGAGAGCACGCCACCCAGCACGAACACCAGTAATTGATAGCGGCGGATATCAATACCGAGCATTTCTGCCCGACGTGGGTTCTCACGGATAGAGGCCAGTGTCAGGCCAAAATCGGAGCGCAATAAGCGCCGAACAGCCCAATAAACCCCCGCGAGCAGCACGATAATCAGGTAGTAGAACGCATTGCCTTCCAGTGTCAGTAATTCGCCGCCAAACCACGGTAGGGAGAGTGGCGGCATACCTGACATACCATTAAACCCATTCAGTCGCGCGCTGCCGATAGCCCATTGCGGGCCAGCGGTCTGGGACATAAAGGTTTCCAATACCAGCGTGAAAGAGAGCGTCACAATGCCGATAAAAATACCGGTCACCCCGCCGTAAAACATCAGATAACCCAGTGCCGCCGCCACGGTGGCAGCCACTAGCAGTGCCATGACCAGACCCGACCAGGTGGAGAGTACCCCATCGCCAAAATTCAGCGTCATCACGCCATAGGTGTAACCGGCAAGGCCAAAGAAGGCGGTCTGCCCGAAAGATAAAATGCCGCCATGCCCCCACATTGCGGCCAATCCGATGGCACAGAAGGTCCAGAGTAGGAAGTAGGAGAAGTCGCCTATCATGGCGCTATCGACCACTAACGGCAGCGCGAGTGCGCCGGCCAGAATTAACAGTGCCGCCAGCCGAGTGGTGGATGGCGTGCGTTGCTTCACCGTCGATAAATTAACAGAGGTCATTGTCACATTAGGCTCCTAGCGGTTACGGGTAAACAGGCTGCCAATACCGTTAGGCAGTAAGCGGATAACCAAGACAGCGGTGACCAGTAAGCCAATTTGCCCCGCCAGTTGCCCATACCAGGAGTTCAGCCCGGTTTGTATCGCACCTAAGGCAATTGCTGCAGGAATGGTGCCAACAAGTACATTGGCGCCACCGACCACTACCGAAACAAAGGCTTGAACAATAAAGCTGCTGCCCATGGTGGGTACGGCGGTTAGCGTCGGGGCATAAATGGCACCTGCGAGCCCCGCCAGCCCTGCGCCCAGCGCGAATGTCAGGGTATAAATACGATCAGTTTCTAACCCCAGGCAGGAGGCCATGCGGGCGTTTTGAATGGTAGCTCTGGCACAGACGCCGTAATTGGTGTGGAAGAACAACCAATAGAGCACCATTAATATGGCAATGGCGAAAAAGGGCAGTAATGCGCGGTAAGTGGCAAACGAGTATTCGCCAAGGGTGAAAGAGCCGAAAGGCGTAGACAATCCCTCCAGTGATGGACCGGCGATCAGCAACATACTTTGCTGCACAATCAGGCTGATAGCCCACGTCGCCACCACCGAATCATACAAACGGCCATAGAGATGGCGCACCACAAGGCGCTCGACCACCCCGCCGAAGAACGCCGCCGCTAAGGTACCGGCGAGCATGGCAAAAGGCAGTGGCAAGCCTGCTTTGTTCATCAGGATGGTGACATAAGCACCACACATAATGAATTCGCCATGTGCCAGATTTATCACGCCCATCATGCCAAAAATAACCGCCAGCCCCAGTGCTGCCAGCACCAGATAGGCGAAGTTATCGCCAAACTGATAAATCACCGAATAGAGAAAGGATAGCGTTAACATCGTTTGGCAATCCCTGGTGTCCTGATTGACACTATTGAAAATGGATAACACAGGGAAGCCCGCTCAAGCGGTGACTTCCCTATAAAATAGCCCGTTCAAACTGCTGACAAAGTCAAATGAAGGGGAAACGTGCCGTTGGGGTCGCTCTTAGTTTCAAATACAAGTGCGTAAGCCACCGGAGCGCCCCGAGGTGTGGTCACCCCTTCTCTCACCAAGCTATCAATAGCTTTGTCATTAGCGTGGTTTAGGCCTTTTTCGGCGGAGATGATGGCGTGTATTGGCTGTTATCCGGTTTCACCGGCAAGTTACAACCGGCTTCACCCAACCAATACGGTTTGATATCGGCCCACACTTTCGGGATCTCGATTGAGTGGTCATCTTTGACATGAGCCAGATAGATGGTGTGGCTCAAATGATGGCTTTTCGGATCGATACAGACTTTTCCTGAAGGGCCATCGGTACAGATATCACCACTTTCCAGTGATTTACGCACTGCGTCCATATCGGTGCTGCCCGCTTTTTCTACCGCCGCTTTGTACAGATAAACTGCGTCGTAGGCATTGGCCGCTTCCTGATTGATGTACGGTTCATTCGGGAATTTGGCGTGGAAACGCTGTTTGAAATCATTACTGGCGGGGCTATCCACCTCTTCAATGTAGTTAGCCGTGATATACATATCTTTCAGTGCCGGGGCTTTAAAGCGTTTGTGTTCATAAGCCTGGCCGACGTTAACTGAACTCCCCATCGGCAAGTTCAATTTTGCTGCGGCTTGTTGCTCGTAATAAGAAGATTGGTTCGCCCCGACCAGCAAAGTCATCACGAAATCAGGTTTGGCTTTCTGGATGTTCTGAATGGTTTGACCAAATTGCGAAACACTCAGCGGGATAAACTCCTCACCCACCATGGTGCCGCCATTCTCTTCCACAATTTTGCGCACCCATTCAGCCGAGATTTGCCCGAAGTTATAGTCGGCAGCAATGGTGTAAACTTTTTTGCCGTACTTCTCCATCATCCACGGGATCAGGGTTGAGAACTGCTGTTCAGGCACGGCGCCGGTGACGAAAACATTGGAGTCACACACGCCGCCTTCATACTGATTGTTATACCAATAGAGCTGCTTTTCACGATCCATTATCGGGCGGATAGCTTCGCGTGAGGCACTGGAAAACGCCCCGAATATCACATCTACTTTGTCATTTTTAATTAAGCGGCGAGCCATTTGTTGAAAGCGGGTGTTATCGGATTGCGTATCGTATTTGACCAACTCGATTGGGCGTCCGAGTATGCCGCCTTTGGCATTGATTTCTTCTACTGCCAGTTCTGTGGCATGAATTTTGGGAATAACCGGCAAAGCAAAGTTACCGGAAGCATCTTCCAATAAACCAATTTTCACCGGTTTTTCTGCCGCGATCGTCATACCTGAGTAGGTCACGGCAAATGCAGTTGCCAGCGCGATTGAGAGCGCAGCGTAATGACATTTTATTCTTGACCGTTTTATTCTGGACATAAGTACCCCTGATATTGGTTAAAAAAGTGGGTCTGAAAAAAAGCCAAAAAAAAAGCCCGGCAAAGTCAGATGACATTGCGAGGGCTCTATTGCCATAACCACAAGCCGACAACGTTGGCGTTCTTGCGGAGAAGTCAGGGTCACTATAAAAAGTAATCAGAGTTATTGTCAACGAAGAATTTTCAATAAAAATCAAATAGTAAAATTGAAATTCGTTGCACTAAATCAGGGCTTTACGTTGCACGTAAATGGTTCATTCGTTTGGGGCTGGTGGTCGGCGCTAACTGTGGATGATGAAAAGCAAAATGGCGAGATTATCCATGCAGAGCATAGCGAAGAGAATGGCGGAGGTTAATAAATTGCACCAGTGGGGTGCTTAAAAACTATTCGAAATTTTATCTGCTTTTTATCTGTAAATTTTTTATTTGTAATAAATCCAACCCCGGAGAAACCACCGAGGTTGGATTTTAATGTTAACCGCAGCGGTTACATCTTGATGCCTGGATCTGTTGGAAGAAATCATTACCTTTATCATCTACCAAGATAAAGGCTGGGAAGTCTTCCACTTCAATTTTCCAGATGGCTTCCATACCCAGTTCAGGATATTCCACACACTCCAGACTCTTAATGCTGTTTTGTGCCAATACTGCGGCTGGGCCGCCAATGCTGCCCAAATAGAAGCCGCCATGTTTGTGACAGGCATCGGTCACTTGCTGGCTACGGTTGCCTTTTGCCAGCATGATCATGCTGCCGCCGTGGGATTGCAGGAGGTCCACGTAGGAATCCATGCGGCCCGCGGTGGTTGGCCCGAGGGAACCTGATGCATAACCTTCCGGTGTTTTGGCCGGCCCGGCGTAGTAGATCGGATGATCTTTAATGTATTGCGGCAAACCTTCACCGTTATCCAGCCGTTCTTTTAATTTGGCATGGGCAATATCACGGCCAACAATAATCGTCCCACTCAGTGACAGGCGGGTTGATACCGGATACTGAGACAGCTCTTTTAAGATATCGGCCATTGGGCGGTTAAGGTCGATTTTAACCACTTTGCCTTCGGTGCTCTGGCGCAAATGCTCAGGAATATATTTCCCTGGGTTTTGCTCTAGCCTTTCCAGCCAAATCCCTTTGCGGTTAATCTTGCCTTTAATATTACGGTCGGCAGAGCAGGAGACCCCCATCCCGACAGGGCAGGATGCACCATGACGCGGCAAACGCACCACCCGCACATCATGAGCAAAGTATTTGCCGCCGAACTGCGCGCCTAAACCTAAGTCCTGTGCCGCTTCCAGTAGCTCTTGTTCCAGCGCGGTATCACGGAAAGCTTGCCCGTGCTCATTCCCTTCAGTCGGCAGACCATCATAATATTTGGTTGAGGCTAACTTGACGGTCTTGAGGGTACTTTCAGCCGACGTCCCACCAATCACAAAGGCGATATGGTATGGCGGGCAGGCCGCGGTACCCAAGGTGCGCATTTTCTCGACCAGATACTCTTTCAGCTTGCCCGGAGACAGCAGCGCCTTGGTTTCCTGATACAGATAGGTCTTGTTGGCTGAACCGCCACCTTTGGTGACGAACAGGAATTTGTAGTCCTCGCCTTCAGTGCTGTACAGGTCAATTTGTGCTGGCAGGTTGGTGCCGGTGTTCACTTCTTGGTACATATCCAGCGCCGCGTTTTGCGAGTAGCGCAGGTTATCTTCAATAAAGGTGTTATACACGCCGCGTGACAGGGCTTCTGCGTCATTGCCACCGGTCCAAACACGTTGGCCTTTTTTGCCGACGATAATTGCGGTGCCGGTATCCTGACAGGTCGGTAAAATCCCTTTGGCGGAAATTTCCGAATTACGCAGGAATTGCAGAGCAACATATTGGTCATTTTCGCTCGCTTCTGGGTCATCCAAAATAGCGGCAACTTGCTTTTGGTGAGCGGGGCGTAGCAGGAATGAGGCGTCGTGGAAAGCGTGTTGGGCGAGGAGGGTCAGGGCTTCTGGCTCGACTTTTAGCATGTCGTGGCCTTCAAACTGGGTAACCGAGACGTGATTATTACTGACAAGGTAATACTCAGTATCATCTTCCTTTAACGGGAAGGGATCCTGATAGTGGAACGGTTTGTTTGACATATTTTTCTCACATTCAACATCAGTTAGCGAAAGCGTTCGATAACAGAAACAATCGTTAGTAATCGATAGAAGAACCAAGCCGATATTTTTTAGTATGACTTTAACAAGAATTTTACTATAGATTGTCAGTGCGAGGCGACGGCTCCACCCTCTTTATAACGGGTGGATCTCATTTTCCGCACTTATCGGTGGTTCTGGCAGGATGATGTTATTGTGTTTTTTACTAAATTCTGCCTGTGATGCCGCTACATGACTCTGCTTAACGCCTCGGCAATGCACTTAAATTTGTCAAAACGCGCTCTCAATATCCGGTGTTTTTCAGCATTGGGTAACCACTACACCGATAGTGAATGGTTTATTGGCTTTTTGTGGCACTTTACTGTCATCCGCCCAAGCGGCATGGGAAGCTATTAATGTGGTTATTAAGCAGGGTAAGATTAACTTTTTCATTATTAAATCCTCTGAAAGAACAATTTTAGAAAGCATCAAGACGTCCTGCTTTGTATATATAAAGAGAGAAAGCAAAGCAGCTTGGCTTATTCTTATTGTGTGACTGTTTCACTGGTGTTGACGCTATTATTCTGATGAATAATTTTGTTATTTATCTGATTCAATAATATTTAATTTTGGATTGTCACTGCGATAGTTTTGCGAACTTAATCTATTAGTAATAAGAATATCGACTTCATCTAACATGCATATTTTACAAAATGCATACTGGTCAAATTTACTGGAGTCGGCCAATAATATTTTTTGGCCCGAAACTTGTAACATAACTTGTTTTAACTTGGCGTTAATATCGTTGCCATCACGCACCCCACTTTCCTGATTAATACCCTGGCAAGAGAAGAAAAAAGTATTGATCTGGAAATTGCGGATAGCATTCTCCGCCACCGGGCCATGGAAGTCATCATGGCGAGCAGAATACTCACCGCCAATACCAATGATGCGCACTTTGTCACGGCAGGCCAGTGCCTGGATAATCTTCACTGAGTTGGTGACGACGGTAATCTCAATGTCTGGGATTTGGCGTGCCAGAAACCAGCAAGAGCTACTGTTATCCAGTAAAATACAGTCGCGCGGATGGATAAATTGTAATGCTGCTTTAGCAATTTTCATTTTAGTATCAGGATGTTCCTCCGTACGTTTACGGAAGGATTCGGCCCGATCAATAGCATTAAGGCTGTAGTGGGTCTCTTTAATATCAATGACGGAGAGATCAGGGCCATCCAGTGCCACCGCGCCACCAAAGCTACGGATCAGTTTTTGCTTTTTTTCCAGCACCGCCAGGTCACGGCGAATAGTTTCTCGCGAAACCTGGCATAATACCGATAACTCAGTTACCAGCGCCGAGCCTTGCTGCTGCACATGGCTACAGATGATTTTATAGCGTTCGGCTTGTAACATATTTACCTCAAAAATTGTCTTAGCGCTTAATGCTAAAAAGCACCCGTAGCACCCATGCTGCTATACCTGAAGTGGTTGGCATTGCAGGTAGCACTTCTGCGGCTTCAAATACGATGATGGTATATTGGTATTTATCTGCTGTTTATACAGTGACTGAATTCAAGTATTGCTTTAAGGAGTATTTTTCGCTGAGATTGTGTGGTGAAGGTCACATATATTAATTACTGATCCATTTGATTATCATAAATAATGTGATTCATACCTCATATTAAGGGCCTCTTTGCCTTACGAATGGTCAATCTTGGTAATAAAAACACACATTCGGGCATGGTAAGTATGCCCGTTTGTGACCGAATACAACCGATTTCTTTTGTTTGATGATTGACTCGCCTTTTATCCTCTTTAATTTAGCCATAAATAGAGTTAGGTTAGTTTGCAGCCGGATATTATGTTTGGGGATAGATAAAGCCTGGGCTGAATAATAGCTTTTGAATGACGGATTTAAGTTAGTTGTTTTTAATTAACAGTTTTTTTATTTATTAGGCTCATTGCCAATGATGGCTATTTATAGCGAGTTGCTTGTTTAATTACAGCCATTAAATAATCTAACGACATCATGTGCGTTATTGGTGATTGTTAATTGCCGTACTGAATATTATTTCATGAGGTGGCATCATGTTAGAACAGTTAAAACAACAGGTTTTTGACGCTAATTTAGCATTACCAAAATATAAGCTCGTGACTTTTACCTGGGGTAATGTCAGCGGTATTGATCGTGAGCGCGGGTTAGTGGTGATTAAGCCCTCTGGTGTTGAATACGAGGCCATGAGTGTGAATGACATGGTGGTGGTGGATTTGGCAACCGGTAAGGTGGTGGAGGGAAATAAAAAACCGTCTTCCGATACCGATACCCATCTGGTGCTATACCGGGCCTTTCCCGAAATAGGTGGTATTGTCCACACCCATTCTCGCCACGCCACCATTTGGGCGCAGGCGGGTAAGTCGCTCTCAGCATTAGGCACCACCCATGCTGATTATTTCTATGGCCCCATCCCATGCACCCGCCTTATGACTGATGCCGAAATTGCTGGCGACTATGAGTATGAAACCGGCAATGTCATTGTCGAAACCTTTGCCCATCAGGCGTTAAGTGCGGGGGAAATTCCGGCGGTTCTGGTCAATGGCCATGGCCCGTTTGCCTGGGGTAGCGATGCGGCCAGTGCGGTGCATAACGCGGTAGTGCTGGAAGAAATTGCTTATATGAACCTGTTTACTCATCAACTTCGGCCTGCGGTGGCTAATATGCAGCAAACATTGTTGGATAAACACTATCTGCGCAAGCATGGTGCAAAAGCCTATTACGGTCAGTAAGGTGAAGGGCAGCTTAGCGGCGTAGAGCAAGTCTGCGCCATCAGTTACTCTGCATCGACATTGGAGATGACCTGTTCTACATCATCCAGCGTCCCGATTTTTACCTCTCCCGTTCGGCACATTTTACTTTTGTCGATCAGTAAGATGGATTGCGTGGCCCGTTTTAACAGCATGGTCTTGAATTCGGCATTAAACGGGTTTGAATCCCATAAGGTACCGTCGGCATCAATGCCTTCGCACGAGAAAATAAACAGATCAATTTCGATGGTTTTTAGCAGTGAAAAGAGTGCGGGGTTAACGTAGCAGGCATATTTACGCTGTAAGCGGCCACCGGCACTGATCAACTCAATATTTTGGTGTTTCACCAATTCCTGGCAAATCCGCACACTATTGGTAAACACCGTTATATCGATATCGGGCAGCTTTTTGGCTAAATACCAGCAGGTGGAACTGGCATCCAATGCGATCACCATGCCACTGTCAATCAGTGACAGGGCATGGTCGGCAATGCTGGCTTTGCTGGATAGGTGACTTTTTAGCCGGGTGGTGAAAGGATCGCCGCTGTCTTTGGTGGCACGCTTAATGCTTTTGGCGCGCCCGTGCTGGCGGATGATCAGCCCTTGCGCCTGTAACTCGTTCAAGTCACGGCGAATGGTCTCTTGGCTGACCTCAAGTAACTGAGCCAGATCTGCGGTTGTCAGCGTTTCATGCTGTTTGATATGTTGCAGGATTTTCTGGTGACGAGATGCTTTCATGATCCTCTCCGTCAGCAAAGCCATGTATACATTGATTGATATTAATATATTGGTTAATACCAACACATCAGTTAATACCAACAAAGAGTACATGGCTAAAGGGATGAGGTTACGTGATCACGGGTTTAAAAAACAGGCGTCACCCCCTTCTTTAACAGAATATTACCGTATTTGGCGGTCTCTCCGGTGATGACGATGGCATAGGCTTGCTGAGCGCGCTGATAAAACGCAAAACGATCAATACGTTCCACTGGCAACGCTTCCTGGCTACCAAACAGGGCATGTAAATAGCGTTTTTCAACCGCGGCATCAAGGGTGTCGCCTGCCACCGCGGCCATCATTACCAATGGTGGTGCGTAGCTGTCCAGTTCAAATAACGGAATAGTGGCCGCTAGCAATGCACTAACAGATAAACCATCGGCATGAATCACCAACGGGCCACCGTTTTTTCCAATCGCGTGCGCCGGGAAATGGGCATCCGAAAAGATTATTTCATCACCGTGCCCCATCTCTGCCAGCGTTTTTAGCAGTTGTGGTGACAGTAATGGCGAAATAGTTTTAAGCATGAATGGCTCCTTCAGTAATGGGATATGGGCTGTCGCTCAGTGCCTGATAAAGCGGTTGTTGCTCGCCAGGCTGATAGTATTGATAGCGGTAATTGACCTGCCCCCGCGCTTGTTCAGCACTGCGGTAATAGCCAGTGGCACTCCAGACAAACAACGCCGCCCCCAGAACCGTAGTTTCAGCTTCATCAATTACTTTGATGGGCAGATTGAGCACATCGGCTTTGATCTGGTTCCACAAGGTATTACGGCTACCACCGCCAACCAGCAGCAGTTCGCGGGTACGGAATTCACCAATCTCTTCGAGTAATGACAGATTGCTTTTTAACTGCCAGGTAAGGCTTTCCAACGCAGAACGATAAAAATGCCCGCGCCGCGCCGCCAGCGAGACCCCTTGCCAGCCGCCCGATTGATGATGCTGAGCACTGCCCAGTAGGTTGCAATTCATACGTATGCCGTTTGCCCCGGGTACGATAGCCTCAGCTTCACTAATCATTTGCTGGTAGACCTCGGCACTGGCTTCGTTATGCCAATACAACTGCCGCACCCATTCCAGTACCCCTGAAGCCAGCCATTGCAAACCTGGGTTAAACAACCTTGGGCAGCTATCAAGTTCACAAGTGGAACCGGCAAATTGTGGCAATAGTGTCGTATTCACTTTTGGGGTCCGAACCATCAGAATTTCCCAGGTACCTGATGACAGTACCGGTTGATCCAAATCGGCACCCGAACCAAATAATGCAAACTGGGTATCGTGACCGGCTGATATCACCGGCAAACCCGTGGGTAACCCTAACTCTGCGGCGATATCTGGTAGTAGCTGACCAATGATTTCGCCGGCAGCCACCATTGGTGGGAATAAATCAGCGTGAAGACCGATCTTTTGTAAAATCGTGCTGCTGAATTGCTCACGTTTCACATCCAACAGTTGGCTGGTGCCAGCCATGGTGCGGTCGGTGGTAAATTCTCCGGTGAGGCGATGGTTGATTAAAGATGAAATGAACAGCCAGGCATGGGCTTGTTCAACTAAATCGGGTCGATTTTCCTGTAACCAAATCAACTTGTATAAGGTGTTAAAACTGAACTGACCGATACCGGATATTTGCTGTAACTTTTCAGCAGACATATAGCGGGAGATACTCTCCATCACCGCCACGGTACGTGGGCATTTCCAACTGATAATGGGGTACAGCATTTTGCCGTTGGCATCCACCAATGCACCGTCTACGCCGAAGGTAGTGACAGTCATGCCATGGATCTTATCCTGATGAATCTGTGGCAGTAATTGGCGGCAACACTGAGCGAAACTGTGCAAGATGCCATCGAGCGGCCACAACTGCCATTGCGGATTAGCCGGATCGGGTTGGCTGTGGTTCGGCATCACAGCTTTCGCCACCACCACGCCTTGAGGATCGACTGCGATCGCCCGGATATTGGTTGCGCCGCAATCTAAAACAATGACCACATCGCGCTTCATAAATGCTCCTGTTACTGCTGTCAGGCAGAAAATGTCTTGCCACGGGGGGCGAATAACGTGGAACGAAGGGAATATGGGGCGTCGAGGCGGTAACGATGTGAGTCGCTAAACCCTCGGGGCACGATAAACCCTTCGTTCACCTTGCTGACAGCAAGGGTTGTTTTATGACTCAGGTAAGGAGTGCTCCACACCTGCGACCCTGCTCAAACATCACATTATCTTTTATACAATGGGCCGTAGTTTTGGCAGGCGCGGTAATCCTGCCCTTCGATATCCATACCGTGCGCGCCCCACGCAGTTGGCCGGTAAACACTCTCTTCTTCGACGTTATGCATGCACACCGGGATGCGTAACATCGAGGCGAGTGTAATCAGGTCCGCCCCGACATGGCCGATGGTCAGCACGCCATGGTTAGCTCCCCAGTTCGCCATTACCGAGTAAACATCGCTGAATGGCCCTTTGCCGGTCAGGCGTGGAGCAAACCAGGTGGTTGGCCAACTTGAATCGGTTCGCTTGTCCAGGGTGTCGTGAACGGATTTCGGTAATTCGACACTCCAGCCCTCGGCAATTTGCAAGACCGGCCCGACGCCTTTAATCAGATTGATACGGCTCATGGTGAATGGCACACCGCCACGGGTCAGGAAACGCGAAGAGAAGCCACCGCCACGGAAGTATTCATGGATAGCGGGGCACCATTCGGTTGCCGCCAGACAAGCATCGGCTTCTTGCTGGCTCACTTGCCAGTGCGGTTTGATGGTCGGTTTACCTTGCGCATCGTTTTGGCGGCAAGTGCCGTCCAACGCGGCAGAACCGGAGTTAATCAGATGGATAATGCCGTGTTCGGCAACCCCCTCCAGTTGATGGCCGGTAACCCGCTGTACCGCTTCCGGTGACCAGTAGGTACGGACATCCGCAAAGATCTGCGCGGTACCGGTCAGGGTATGGCCAAATAGCATCGCCACGCCGTTCAAACTGTCGTTTTCGGTGGCGACAACCATCGGTTCGCGCACGCCGTTCCAGTCGAACGAACTATTCAGCAAGGCTTCAGCGGTATCACCATTTGGATATTGATCGGTCCAGTGGCGCTGACCCTGGAAACCGGCAGCAATGGCGTTATAGCCCAAGGCTTCCTCACCAAAACCTTTCGTTGCCAGTGTTGGATTACCTTGCATCATGTCGCGGATACATAACGCCATTTGCAGGCTTTCACGCAGTACCGCGCGGCCGCTTTCCGCTGAACGGCGGTATTGTTCTGCGTTTTTATCCGGTCCGTATTTAAAGTTTTTATCTGCCCATGACAACGCCAGCTCTAGCTCTTGCTCGTCATAGATTTTCTGATCAATGCGGCGGCGCAACTCTGTCATATCGACCGCTTGCACTTTCATTCCTAACCAGGATTCAAAGAAGTTATGGTCAACAATGGAGCCGGCAATCCCCATGGATACCCCACCGAGAGAGAGGTAACTTTTGCCCTTTAAGCTGGCAACGGCTAAACCTGCGCGAGCGAAGCGCAGCAGTTTTTCCTGCACATCGGCAGGGATGCGGGTGTCATTAGCATCCTGCACGTCATGGCCGTAAATAGAGAAGGCTGGCAATCCTTTTTGATTGTGCGCCGCCAGTGCTGCTGCCAGATAGACCGCGCCAGGGCGTTCGGTACCATTAAAGCCCCAAATAGCTTTCGGGCGGAACGGGTCCATATCAATGGTTTCGCTGCCGTAGCACCAACAAGGTGTCACCGTGATGGTTAGGCCAATATTCTGTGCGCTGAATTTATCGTCACAGGCGGCGGATTCTGCCATGCCGGCAATGCAGGTATCAGCAATGACACATTCAACGGGCGTGCCGCAAGGATGGCGTACCACCTCTTGCAGAAACTCTGCGGTGGCACGGGCCATTTTCATGGTTTGCTCTTCCAGCGATTCACGCACACCCATTCTGCGTCCATCAATGACCGGGCGAATGCCAATTTTAGGTAATTGAATTGTCTTTTTCATTATTAGTCCTTGTGTTCAGTAGCAAGAATTTAATGTTAATTTGTCCGTTACCCGTATTATTAATTAACGGGAACTGTTTTGTACTTGGCAAAAATAAAGATAATGGCAAAACATAAAGCAGGAATAATTTCAGCCGTAGGTATATTCCCTGCCGCATCGCTAACTAATCCCATGATCGGGGTGACGATACCACCACCGACAATGGTCATAACAATAATAGATGCGCCATATTTAGTGTCTTGATTTAGATTCTTAATGCCTAATGAGAATATGGTTGGGTATTGGATCGACATAAACATACTGCACAGGGTGAGTGCTAATAATCCAATATGTCCGCCGAAGGCCGCAGAAATAATACATAACAGCATAGAGATAAATGCATAAGCCGCTAAAACTTTCTCTGGTGCGAAACGAGTAATTAACCAGGTGCCACTGAATCGACCGATAAAGAAACATACCATGGTGGCCGTTAAATAATTAGCCGCATATCCCGGTGTGATATTCGGTAGCTCTTCAATGGCATAACGAATTAAATAGCTCCAACATGCGGTTTGTGCGCCAACATAACAGAACTGTGCTAATACCGCCCAGCGCCAATGTGTTATCTTTAATAACCGTGGTAGTGATGCAAAGAAAGAACCGTTATGCGAATCATCCGATTCACTTTTTATTGCCGGGAAACGAGTGATTAAAATTAATAGCGCAACAAAAATAACCACAGCAACAATAATCAGATAGGGTAATTGAACAGCTTTTACTAAACTATGATGATAGCTATTCAAATCCTCAGCAGACAATTTATCCAGCACTTCCTGTGTTTGGTGGGGCACATTGGAGAGTATTAAGCTTTGGCCGAACACTACCGCAATAATGGCCCCGAAAGAGTTAAAGGTCTGTGCCAGGTTAATACGGAAGTGACCGGTTTTTTCTGGCCCCAATACAGTAACAAAAGGATTGGCAGCCGTTTCCAGGCAACCTAAACCGGCAGCGATAATAAATAATCCGATTAAAAACAAGGTGTAATTCATCGTTTCGGCCGCAGGCCAGAACAATGCCGCCCCGAAGGCATAGAACAGTAATCCAGTAATAATCCCCGCCTTATAGCTAAACCTTTTCATCAATATCCCGGCAGGTATTGGGATTAAGAAGTAGCCAAAATAGAAGGAGGATTGAATCAGCCCTGCTTGAAAGTTGGTCAGGGTGAAAGCCTGCTGAAATTGAGGTAATAAAATATCATTTAGGTTGTTTGCTACTGCCCAAAGGAAGAACAGTGAACACAGTAATGCGAAAGGAATCAGATACCTTTTTTTATTTGCAACCTCGTCACTTACCGAGGCGGAAATTTTAGTGCTATCTGTTTGTATTAAAATATTTCCCATGATGCCCTCGTCAGATACTTCACTAGTCCGAAAGTTTGTAATGTTCGACGGAATTATTTTTGTTTAATGAGTGATACTTTCTCTGGCGAGCCACAACTGCCTGAGTGACAAATTTAAATATCCTCATTGCGATAAGTCCCGTTCTTTATAAGGTAAAAATCGCTAAAAAGTATGAGCTGAATCACATTGGTAACTCAATGCTGATATTTTGTGATGACAGTCACTTTAAATAAAAACATTTCATGACCGTTTGAAATGAATTGTGTTTCAAACACACATAGGTAATGACCGATTTTTCTATTTCTGTCACAAACGGTCAATTATAGTAAAATAACCCGACATTTAATCATTCGGCGTCACTTGACCGTTTGTCCATATTGTTTTTTCAAACGGACATTTCATGCAAATAAATAAGATCTAAATTGCGATTAAGTTATGAATAGTCATGACATGGCTCACATTTTGGTGTGCTTTATTTCTCAGTTGAATTAAATGAGCGAAAGATATATCCACAGTTGTTAACGCTTATTCACCTACATCCATTATTCAATGCATTTTTATATTTAGGTATTTGCATCTTAAGAGAGGAACAAATGAAGAGAGAAGCACTGGCGCGCGATATTATCAATACTTGCCTGGAAATGACCCGTTTAGGGTTGAATCAAGGGACGGCTGGCAATGTTAGTGTGCGCTATCAGGATGGATTTTTGATTACGCCCTCCGGTATTGCCTACGACAAACTGACGGAGTCGCATATTGTTTATATCGATGCCAGCGGCCACCATGAGCCTGGCAAAGTTCCTTCCAGTGAGTGGCGTTTTCATCAGGCGGTTTATCATACCCGGGCAGACGCCAATGCGGTAGTACACAACCACTCAGTCCATTGCACCGCAGTATCGATTCTTAACCGCCCGATCCCGGCGATTCATTACATGATTGCCGCTGCCGGTGGCGATGATATCCCCTGTGCGCCCTACGCCACTTTTGGTACCAAAGCGCTGTCTGAACATGTCGCCGTGGCGATGAAGCACCGCAAGGCCACGCTGTTGCAGCACCATGGCCTGATTGCTTGTGAGGAGAATTTGGCCAAAGCGTTGTGGCTTGCTCATGAAGTTGAGGTGTTGGCAACACTGCTGCTGGCTATCTTGCCGATTGTCGATGAGGTGCCGGTGTTATCCAAAGAAGAAATCAGCGTGGTACTGGAGAAATTCAAAACCTACGGTTTACGGGTTGAAGATTAGCGTGCGGGTTAAAATACCGAGAGGAATCAGTCATGAACAGAATGATTTTAAACGAAATGGCGTGGTTTGGGCGCGGTTCACTGGATGCGCTCACCGATGAAGTGACACGGCGGGGATATAAAAAAGCGTTAGTGGTCACCGACAAAATACTGATGGAGTGCGGTGTCGCGGCTTGCCTAATCAGCCGCTTGCAACAGGCCGGTCTGGATTTTGCTGTCTTTGATGCGGTAACGCCCAACCCGACAATCGCCATCGTACAACAAGGTGTGGCTGTTTTTCGCCAAAGCGAGGCGGATTATCTCATCGCGCTGGGCGGCGGTTCGCCACAAGATACCAGCAAGGCCATCGGCATTATTATCAATAATCCTGAGTTTGCTGATGTGCGCAGTTTGGAAGGGGTGGCTGACACCCGCAACGCTTGTGTACCTATTCTGGCCATTCCAACCACAGCCGGTACTGCGGCAGAAGTGACCATTAACTATGTAATTACTGATGAAGAGCGGCGGCGCAAATTTGTTTGCGTCGATCCTCATGCTATTCCGGCAGTGGCATTTATTGATGCTGACATGATGGACAGTATGCCAGCGGCCCTGAAAGCCGCGACCGGGGTTGATGCGTTGACCCACGCCATCGAAGGTTATCTGACTAAAGGGGCTTGGGAACTGACAGATGCTTTGCATCTTAAAGCCATTGAAGTCATCAGTCGTTCATTGCGGGCTTCTGTGCAAGGTGATGCCGCCGCCACCGAAGATATGGCACTTGGGCAGTATATCGCTGGAATGGGGTTCTCAAACGTAGGGCTGGGGTTGGTTCATGGTATGGCACACCCTCTGGGGGCGTTTTACAACATGCCACACGGTGTCGCCAACGCCATTTTACTGCCTTATATCATGCGTTATAACGCCGCTTATACCGGTGAACGCTTGCGTCAAATCGCGATGGCGATGGGCCTCGACAATGCCCTGAGTGGGTCATTGGCACAGGTTCGTGAGCAAACCATTCAGGCAGTAATTGAATTGAACCGTGATATTGGCATTCCGTCATCCCTGAGTGCGGTGGGTCTGCTGGCCGATGATATTCCCGCGCTGGCAGCAGCAGCCTTCGCGGATGTATGTACCGGCGGGAACCCGCGTGAAGCATCGATTGATGAAATTATGGCGCTGTATCATCAGGCTTGTTAAACAGAACGGTTATTTGTCACAGATTCATCATAAAGCAGTGAGGAGAAGGTAATCCCCACTGCTTTATTGATACCAGACAACACCCGCACTACCCATAAGGGGTAGGCTCATAACTGCGGGAAGAACTGTTTATCATCCTAACTATAATAACTGCTGTAGCTGGGCCACTGCGCTCTCATTCATGACACAACCTCTCCCGCAGAATTACTCATTTTTTTGAATTAATCGGATTTCATCTATCACGGATGTTGTCCATTTTCTGGAATGCAACCAAGTGGGAATCTTATGAAAGAGACCAACGAATCCCGGCTATTAACGGCAGAAGTCACGCGCCGAAAACTGGTCCAAACGACGCTTATCGGCAGTCTTGCCATGGCAACCGGGGCCTTTTCGCTCCCGTTCTCCCGCGCCGCCCGCGCGGTGCAATCGGCAATAAATCCGCTCAATAATGACAAAGTGATCTGGAGTGCTTGTACTGTCAACTGCGGTAGCCGCTGCCCGCTACGTATGCATGTCGTTGATGGCGAAATCAAATATGTCGAAACCGACAACACTGGCAATGATGATTTTGATGGCTTGCATCAGGTGCGTGCCTGTTTGCGTGGCCGCTCCATGCGCCGCCGGGTATACAACCCTGACCGTCTGAAATACCCAATGAAGCGTATTGGCGCACGTGGGGAAGGCAAATTCAAGCGCATCTCATGGGAAGAGGCATTCGACACCCTTGCGGGCAGCATGCAAAGCATCATTAAAGAATATGGTAACGAAGCTATCTATCTGAATTACGGCACCGGCACCTTAGGTGGCACCATGACCCGCTCATGGCCACCGGGATCGACGCTATTGGCGCGGCTGATGAATTGCTGTGGTGGCTACCTTAATCATTATGGTGACTACAGTACTGCGCAAATCGCTGCTGGCCTGAATTACACATATGGTGGCTGGGCTGATGGCAACAGCCCGTCCGATATCGAAAACAGCAAGCTGGTGGTGCTGTTTGGTAACAATCCGGCTGAAACGCGCATGAGTGGTGGTGGGGTCACCTACTATCTGGAGCAGGCGCGGGAGAAATCCGATGCCAAGATGATAGTGATTGACCCACGCTATACCGATACCGCAGCAGGTCGAGAAGATGAATGGATCCCGCTGCGGCCCGGTACCGATGCGGCACTGGCATCGGCCTTGGCCTATGTGATGATTAGCGAGAATCTGGTCGATCAGCCGTTCCTCGATAAATATTGTGTCGGTTACGATGAGAAAACCCTGCCGGCAGATGCGCCAAAAAATAGCCACTACAAAGCCTATATTTTAGGGCAGGGCGCAGATGAAACCGCCAAAACACCACAATGGGCGCAAGCCATCACCGGTATTCCAGCCGCAAGAATCATTAAACTGGGGCGTGAAATAGGGTCGGTGAAACCGGCTTATATTGCGCAAGGGTGGGGGCCGCAGCGCCATTCCAACGGCGAAAATACCAGTCGGGCCATTGCCATGTTGGCTATCCTGACCGGTAACGTTGGCATTAATGGCGGTAATTCTGGTGCCCGCGAAGGCTCTTACGGTTTGCCGTTTGTCCGCATGCCAACACTGGAAAACCCAGTTAAAACCAGTATCTCGATGTTCCTGTGGACTGACGCGATTGAACGCGGGCCAGAAATGACCGCTACCCGTGATGGTGTGCGCGGTAAAGATAAGCTGGATGTACCGATCAAGTTTATCTGGAATTACGCCAGTAACTGTTTGATTAATCAGCATTCAGAAATCAACCGTACCCACGACATTCTGCAAGATGATAAAAAATGTGAAATGGTGGTGGTTATCGATAATCACATGACCTCGTCAGCCAAATACGCCGATATCATCCTGCCTGACTGTACCGCCTCTGAGCAGATGGACTTCTGCCTTGACGCTTCGAGCGGCAATATGGCGTATGTGATTTTTGCCGATCAAGTCATCAAACCGCGTTTTGAATGCAAAAACATCTATGAAATGACCACAGAACTGGCAAAACGCATGGGGGTGGAGCAGCAATTTACCGAAGGGCGCACGCAAGAAGAGTGGTTGCGTCATCTCTACCAACAATCGCAACAGGCCATTCCTGAACTGCCTTCTTTTGAGGCGTTCCGCGAACAGGGTATCTTTAAAAAACGCGATCCGGCGGGGCATCATGTTGCCTATAAAGCGTTCCGCGCAGACCCTATTGCCAATCCGTTGACCACGCCATCAGGCAAAATTGAGATTTACTCTGCCGAACTGGCACAGATTGCCGCCACGTGGGAACTGCAACAAGACGATGTTATCGATCCGCTGCCGGTCTATGCCGCAGGTTTTGAAAGCTACGATGACCCGCTCAATCAGCAGTATCCATTACAGTTAACGGGTTTCCACTACAAAGCCAGAACCCACTCCACCTACGGCAACGTCGATGTTTTAAAAGCGTCCTGCCGTCAGGAAATGTGGATTAACCCAATGGATGCCCGCGAGCGAGAGATCAAAAATGGCGATATGGTGCGTATTTTCAATGGCCGGGGCGAAGTTCAGATTAACGCCAAAGTTACACCGCGCATGATGCCGGGGGTTGTGGCACTGGGTGAGGGGGCATGGTATAGCCCGGATGAGAAACGTATTGATCGCGCGGGCAGTATTAACGTATTGACCACTCAGCGACCTTCTCCGTTGGCGAAAGGGAATCCATCCCATACCAACCTCGTTCAAGTTACCAAGGCATAAGGAGCTGACTGATGACAACGCAATATGGTTTTTACATCGACTCCAGCCGCTGCACTGGGTGCAAAACTTGCGAGTTGGCCTGCAAGGATTTCAAAAACTTATCCACCGATGTTAGCTTCCGGCGTATCTACGAATATGCCGGTGGGGATTGGCAGCAAGATAACGGCGCATGGCACCAAAATGTGTTCGCTTACTATCTCTCTATCGCCTGTAATCACTGTAGTGATCCCGCCTGTACCAAAGTATGTCCGAGTGGCGCAATGCATAAGCGTGATGATGGTTTCGTTGTGGTAAACGAAGACATTTGCATCGGTTGCCGCTATTGCCATATGGCATGCCCATACGGTGCGCCGCAATATGACGAAGCAAAAGGGCATATGACCAAGTGTGACGGCTGCTATGAAAGAGTCGCTGCCGGTAAGAAACCGATTTGTGTCGATTCTTGCCCACTGCGGGCGCTGGATATGGCCCCTATTGATGAATTACGCGAGAAATACGGTGATTTGGCCGAAGTCGCACCATTGCCAGCAGCCCATTTCACGCTGCCGAATATCGTAGTGAAACCTAATGCCAACAGCCGTCCGGTCAGAGATACCACCGGTCATCTGGCAAATCCGAAGGAGGTATAATATGGGCATGGGATGGCATGAATGGCCTCTAATGGTCTTTACGGTACTGGGGCAGTGCGTGGTCGGGGGCTTTATTGTGCTGGGACTGGCGCTGATATTCGGTGGTTTGAGTCACGACCAGCAACAGCGGATTCACCGCAGCATGTTGGTACTGTGGGTGCTGATGGCACTGGCTTTTATCGCCTCGACACTGCATTTAGGTTCGCCAATGCGAGCATTCAATTCATTAAGCCGCATTGGCGAGTCGGCGCTCAGTAATGAAATAGCCGCCGGTTCACTGTTCTTTGCGGTGGCAGGTTTTTACTGGTTATTGGCCGTATTGGGTAAAATGCCTGCGGTACTCGGCAAAGTCTGGCTAGTGGTCGCCATGGTGCTGGGCGTCGTATTTGTCTATGCCATGTGTCGAGTCTATTCCATTGATACTGTTCCCACTTGGGACAACCTCTATACCCCGCTAGGTTTTGTTCTTACCACCTTGATTGGCGGCCCGATGTTGGGTTATCTGTTGTTACAACTGGCCGGGATTAATGGGCGAATGATGCTGCAACTACCGATGATCAGTGTATTGGCACTGATTATCAGTATTGCCAGTGTCATTATGCAGGCGGCCAGTTTGTCGACGATTTACAGCTCGGTACAGCAAGCCTCAGAGCTTATTCCCCATTACGGCACCCTGATGGTATGGCGTTTGGTGTTACTGGTTCTGGGGCTGGGTTGCTGGATTTGTCCGTTAATCAGAGGCCGCACACCGATGACGCTCGGCATGATCTTCGCTATGCTGTTTATCTTTGCGGGTGAGCTAATTGGCCGTGGCGTGTTTTACGGGTTGCATATGACGGTCGGAATGGCAATCGGCGGTTAAATGATAGCTTGATGGCGACTGAGCAAAGCCCTGCTGGGTTTACGCCCAACCTGGCTTTGCTCGCAATGCTTCACCCGTTTGATGGCGAATTGATCGCGCTTCTGAGGTAACAAAATGGTTGAAAACAATATGACTTATCAACAAATTGCGCTGACTGGCCACGTATTGGGTGCGCTGTTTTATTGTGAACCGGACAGTCCGGCGTGCAGTGATATTGTGGCGCAACTCAGCAGTGATGAGTGGGTAGCCCAGTGGCCTTATGGCCTGGAAACTCAACTAATGCCCATTGCCGCTTTATTGGTGCAAGACAAGTCAGATGAAACCCTGGAAGAGGCTTGGCAGCGGCTGTTTATTGGCCCATATGCACTGCCCGCTCCCCCGTGGGGATCGGTTTATCTGGATAAAGAAAATGTCCTGTTTGGCGACTCGACGCTCAAACTGCGTGATTGGATGGCGCAGCAGCAAGTGGAGGTGACACTGGAGCAGCAAGAGCCAGAGGATCATTTCGGCTTATTGCTGATGATGGCCGCCTGGCTGGCAGAACATCAACCAGCGGATTTACCGGTTTTACTGGCAGAGCACCTGTTGCCGTGGGGGTATCGTTACCTCGCCTTGCTGCAATCTGATGCCGGACACCCGTTTTATCAGGGGCTGGCTGAGTTAACGACCCTGACGTTGACCCACTGGCAACACGAATTACAGGTGACGCCTGCGGTGATTGAGTTATATCGCTGACTCAGAATTTATTTATTCAATAACGAGTGTCACTTTTTTGCCAATATTGCCAGCCATACTAATCAGAGAATCAAGAGTGAATTTTTCAGTTTTTTGATTAACAACATCGGAAACTCTCGGACGCGACACATGTAATAATGTGGCTGCGTCCACTTGCCGTATTCCTTCTGATTTAATCCAATTGGCAATAGATGTCATGAGCGCTTTTTTCATTGCTAAAGCCTGTTCAATTTCTGCATTTGACTCCGCTAACAATTGAGTTGCTTTGTCATCAGTAAAGCCTAAATCAGTAAAAATATTGTCTCCAGCGGTAGTGATGTGACGTGATGCTGTGTCAATTTTATCTATCATTTTTTGTTCTCCGCTCATGAATAACTTCTTTATAACGAACCTTAATAATATTGACGTCTTTCTGACTGGTTCTTTGCGATTTTGTTTGGAAACTGTGTAATACGTAAATTTTATCTTCGAATTTGGCAATATAAACAACACGATAAGCTTTGGAATTATCATCTAACCGTATTTCAATAACCCCCGCTCCCCAGTCATTTATAGGTTTGAAATCATTAGGTTCGATACCATGCTGGATATTGCGTAGTTGCTTCCCCGCTACCGCACAAGCACTTTCTGGGAAAGCCTTCAGATCCTCAAGTGAACTACCACGCCAATCGATTATTTTTCCAATCATTCATCACTCCTTGATGTATGTATAAAATTTTATACATTCGAGTGAAATAATCAATCCGTTTTTTGTACTGTTACATTCTTATCTAAGCGGCTTTTATCCGAGCTATCTCTCTATCCGTGTCGACTAATTTGTGACCGGCTTCTACTTTCCTTGCACTCACATTGGACAAGCTGCGGGGCGTTTGTATTATTACGTTGAATATAAATTTAATAGTGAATATATATTCAATGCGGAGAAAAATAATGAAAAATACCCTACTGAAATCCTGTCTTACCGCAGCATTGATCTCAATGGCGGGTGTTGCTGGTGCCGCCAGTAACGGCCTGATCGCCATTATCACCCCATCCCACGATAACCCGTTCTTTAAAGCGGAGGCGGAAGGTGCTAAAGCCAAAGCAACGGAACTGGGATACACCGTACTGGTGGCTTCTCATGATGATGATGTGAACAAGCAAAACCAACTGCTGGAAACTGCCATTGCTCGTAAGGCTAAAGCGATCATTCTGGATAACGCCGGATCGGATGCCACTATCGGGCCATTGAAAAAAGCCAAAGCGGCCGGTATTCCGACTTTCCTGATTGACCGTGAAATCAATGAAACTGGAATCGCAGTATCGCAAATCGTGTCGAACAATTATCAGGGTGCACAACTGGGCGCTGAGAAATTCGTTACGTTGATGGGTGGCAAAGGCAAATATGTTGAATTGCTTGGCCGTGAGTCCGATACCAATGCTCATGTTCGTTCACAGGGTTATCACGACGTGATTGACGAACATAGCGACATGAAGATGGTTGCCCAACAGACTGCAAACTGGAGCCAGACTGAAGCATTCAACCGTATGGAGTCCATTTTGCAGGCTAACCCAGATATCACTGGGGTGATTTCCGGCAACGACACCATGGCACTCGGTGCAGAAGCGGCATTGAAAGCTGCGGGGCGCAATGATGTCATTGTCGTCGGCTTTGACGGCAGTGACTATGTTCGCGACTCGATCATCAACAAAGGCAATATCAAAGCCACTGTATTACAGCCGGGTTGGGCACAAGCTCAGATGGCGGTGGTGCAGGCTGATAAATATCTGAAAACCGGCAAAACCGGGTTGGAAGAAAAGCAACTGATGGATTGCGTATTGATTGATGAAAACAATGCCAAGAATCTGAATGTCTTTGCACTGAAACAATAATCGCGACTGAAACACCCATCTTATAATCACCGGTTATTAAAACCATGGTTTAAGAATGAGGGGCGTAATCGCCCCTCCTGACAGGAGGCAGTATGTGGTTCAGTGCCTTATCGAAAGCAGGCGGTTTGTTGGTTATCAGTACGGTGCTGGTGGCTTGTACCGTGGTTGATTTGGATGAAAACGGTAAACCGATTCTGCCAGTCGATCCTAACGCGGTGGTCAGTGACTATAACCAGCCACCGGATAAAGTCGCCTCCACCATTTGGGTGAGTAAAGTTATGCCGTTTGCCAATAGCAATGCGCTCAGTTGGCAGCAGGTAAAGCAGCAACAAAGTCAGCCAGCAGCAGGGAAAAATAGCCAAAGTCGTTTTGTTCGTTTTAACGGCAAAGTGGTAGCGGTAGACACAGAAGGGCGGGAAGGGTTGATTCGTTTGGCCATTGACGGTGATGAACAAGTGCTGCAAGTGGGGCCAATCGTCAAAGGTAATGCCATTCGTGATGCATCAACGTTTATCCGCTTCGAAGATTTTAAAAATCAGGTGCAATACGCCCAGCTCTCTAAAGCATTAAGCAAGCGTGCTTTGCAGGATGTGGCAAAACCCGATGCCAGTTGGGTCGGGCAGCAAGTCGAGGTATTGGCAGCGGTGACACTCACCCCTACCGGTCTGAGCAATGGTGTGCCGCTCAGTTTGAATAAGGAGAGCCACTAATGGATCACAGACCTGACATCGTCATGCGTGCTGAGGACATTTCAATGCGTTTTCCTGGCACATTGGCGCTAGATGCTGTCAGTTATAACGTTTATCGCGGCAAAGTGAATGTGATTATCGGCGAAAATGGCGCCGGAAAATCTACCTTAATGAAGATCTTGGCTGGGGTACAGCAACAAACATCTGGCCAAATCTACCTGAATGGTAACGCGGTGAGTATTGCCAATACTCGTGAGGCGGCGGCGCTGGGTATTGGCATGGTTCATCAGGAGCTGAACCTGTCGGAAAACCTCAATGTTGCGGAAAACATCTTTCTGGGGCGTGAGATTCAGCAAGGCTTGAAACCCATTAATCAGGCGGCGCAGGAGCTGATTGCTGAACAGTTAATGGTGCGTCTTGATCAGGTTATTTCGCCGAAAGAGATGGTGTCAAACCTGAAAGTAGGCCAGCAGCAATTAATTGAAATCGCCAAGGCACTGGCAGAACAGGCGGATATTCTGATTCTGGATGAGCCGACGTCGGCGTTGAGTAAAACCGAAGTTGATATCTTGTTTCGGGTTATTCGCGAACTGACGCGACAGGGTGTTTCCATCGTCTACATCTCACATCGTTTGGAAGAGTTGATGGCGATTGGTGACTACATCACGATTTTGCGTGATGGCCGTTTTCAGGCTGAAGCTGCGGTAAAAGATATTGATGTACCGTGGATTGTGCGTGAAATGCTGGGCAGTGACCCGGTTTCCAGTTTTCTTCACCCGGACCGCACATTCGGTGCGCCGATGATGGAGGTTGATAACGTCACGTTAATCAATGAATCCGGCAACACGGTAGTGAATCAGGTCTCATTGCAAGTGCGGGCGGGTGAAATTGTCGGCATCTATGGGTTGATGGGGGCAGGTCGTACCGAATTGTTTGAATGTCTGCTGGGCACGCAGCAGAGCTATCTTGGCACTATCCGGCTCAATGGCACGTCGATTAATGCCAAAACCTCAACCGCAGAGCGCATTCGTCTGGGAATGAGTCTGGTACCGGAAGACCGTAAAAAAACCGGTATTTTCCCTGTGTCATCGGTGGCCAATAACCTGACCATTTCCAGCTTATGGCGTCGGTTAAAACACAGCTTCACTATCTGGCAAGAGAGTGAGTCACAAGTGGTGGCGTCGGTTATCGGGGATTTGTCGATCAAAGTCTCTTCACCGGAAGTAGAGATTCAGGCTCTCAGTGGCGGTAATCAGCAAAAAGTGGTGATAGGGCGCTCATTACTGACCAGTCCAAACATTTTGCTGTTGGATGAGCCAACGCGAGGCATTGATGTCGGGGCGAAAGCTGATGTGTTTGAAATGATGGTGAAACTCTCTGAGCAGGGGATTGGTATTTTGTTCTCAACCTCTGATCTGAAAGAGATCATGGCGGTATCTGACCGCATACTGGTGATGTCGAATGGCAAGCTGACCGCGAACTTATCCCGTCAGTCGGCCAGTGAATCGGCATTGGTTACGGCAAGCGCACAAGGGTTCGAATGATGAAAGCAACAACTGGCACTGCGTTGGCGAGTCACCGGCCCGGTGGCGCGTCGTGGTCACGGGAAAATATGCTGCTGCTTCTGCTCAAGATGCGCACTTTTATTGCCCTGTTTTTGATTCTTGGTTTCTTCTCCGTGATGGTTCCGGGCTTTCTGGCGACGGGCAGCTTGATCATTATGGTGAAGCATATCGCTATCAATGCCTTCCTCGCTCTGGGCATCACGTTTGTCATTATCACCGCAGGGATTGACCTCTCTATCGGGGCAACCTTGGGGCTATGCGGCATGATTGCGGGCTGGATGATCACCCAAGGTATTGTATTACCGATGTTTGGTATTGCCATTTTCCCCAGTGTTTGGGTGGTGGTCCCGGTGGTATTGGTCATCGGTGCACTGATTGGCGCGGTCAATGGTTGGATTATAACCCGCTATAACGTCGCGCCGTTTATCTGCACCCTCGGTACCATGTATGTGGTTCGTGGTGCGGCGATGCTGATTTCTGGCGGTGAAACCTTCCCAGGCTTACAGGGTAATCCACAACTCGGAAATACCGGTTTTGATCTACTGGGGTCCGGCACGTTACTGGGTTTGCCGATCGCCATCTGGATCATGTTCATTTTGGCTCTGGTGATTGCCTATGTAGCGCGTCGCCTACCTTTTGGTCGCCATGTCTACGCTATCGGTGATAACGAGAGAGCCGCCGAACTGTCTGGCGTCAAAGTCCGGCAGGTCAAAGTTTGGGTTTACACCATTTCCGGTTTCTGTGCGGCAATTGCCGGGATCATTGTTTCCGCTCAATTGGTGGCCAGCCACCCTGCGAACGGCAGCGGCTTTGAGATGAATGCGATAGCGGCCGTGGTATTGGGGGGAACTTCTCTGGCCGGTGGCCGTGGCACCATCCTCGGCACACTGATCGGCGCATTTGTTATCGGAATTTTGGCTGACGGGCTGGTGATGATGGGGGTCAGTGAATTCTGGCAAATGGTTATTAAAGGTATCGTAATTATTGTGGCTGTGATTATCGACCAGATGCAAAACCGTATGCAGCATAAAGCAGCAATTGTGTCGCAAAAAGCCAACGTAGTTGCGCAAGTGGGCAAAAGCGAGCAGGCATAAAGAACCCATAACGGCTAATGGGCTGATGGGGTAACACCTTGCCCTAAGCCGCAGAACACTGAAGAGGTAACGCCGGAGGAGGCTTTCCGGTCAGGCTTGATGAAAGCTATTTTTTAGCACCATCAGGAATAAATATTCGCTAATGAGTAAAAATTCAATGGCGAAGGAAAATATAAGAGAGGTAATGTCATGAATCCGTATTCACTGTCAATCGATGAGCTGGTGAGAAAGGCGCGGGCTATCCGCCGCCGGATCGTCCTGCTTAATGCGAACAGCCCCGCAGGGGGGCATACCGGTGCTGATCTTTCGCAGGTAGAGATTCTGACCGCACTCTATTTCCGCATCCTTAATTGCGCACCTGACCGGTTAACTGATCCTGAGCGCGATATCTATGTGCAATCTAAGGGCCATGCCGTTGGCGGCTATTACTGCTGTCTGGCGGAAGCGGGTTATTTCCCAGAGGAATGGTTGGCAACTTATCAACACGCTAACTCTCATCTGCCGGGCCATCCGGTAAAACACAAAACGCCGGGGATCGAATTAAATACCGGCGCGTTAGGACATGGTTTGCCGGTCGCCGTCGGGATCGCATTAGCGGCAAAACGCGCCAACAGCCAACGCCGAGTATTTGTTCTGACCGGCGACGGTGAGTTAGCCGAAGGCAGTAACTGGGAAGCGGCATTAGTGGCTGCTCACTATCAGTTAGACAATCTGATAATCATTAACGATAAAAACAAACTCCAACTGGCGGGCACCACCAAGTCAATTATGAATACCGACCCGTTGGCGGATAAATGGCGTGCATTTGGTTTAGAAGTAACGGAATGCCAGGGTAATAACATGCAATCGGTGGTGGAAACATTGGAGGCATTACAACCCAAGGGTAAACCCAATGTGGTGATTGCCAACACCGAAAAAGGTGCCGGTATCTCCTTTATTCAAGGGCGCGTGGAGTGGCACCATCGGGTGCCGAAAGGTGCTGAAATTGATCTGGCACTGGAGGAATTGAGCGATGAGTAATGCAGAACATTTGGCCTCAGTGATGGTTGAGCAGTTTATCAAAGCCGTGGATAACGGTGTTGATCTGGTTCCGGTGGTGGCTGATTCCACTTCGACGGCGAAAATCGGGCCGTTTACTGCTCGCTTCCCTGATCGCGTGGTTAACGTAGGTATTGCCGAACAAGCGATGGTCGGCACAGCCGTGGGCTTATCCATGGGCGGGAAAGTTGCAGTAACCTGTAATGCCGCGCCATTCCTGATTTCACGCTCCAATGAGCAGCTAAAAATCGATGTTTGCTACAACAATAGCAATGTTAAGTTGTTCGGTCTCAATTCTGGCGCCAGTTACGGGCCGCTGGCCAGTACTCATCACTGTATCGATGATATTTCTATCTTACGTGGTTTTGGCAATATCGAAATTTATGCTCCCTCTGACCCACAAGAGTGCCGTCAAATAATTGATTATGCTATCGCCCATCAGGGACCGGTCTATATTCGTCTGGACGGCAAATCCTTGCCACAACTCCATGATGAGCACTACCGCTTTGTCCCGGGGCAGATTGATGTCTTGCAGGATGGTCAGGATATTGCTCTGGTAGCGATGGGTTCTACAGTGCATGAGGCTGTAAGTGCTGCCGCGATACTGGCGGATAACAACGTTTCTGCTGCGGTGGTCAACGTTTCTTCTATTCGTCCGTGTGATACTCAGCAACTGTTAACCATTCTCCAGAAGAGTCAGCGGGTGATTACCATCGAAGAGCACAACATTAATGGTGGTGTGGGCAGTTTGGTGGCTGAAGTGTTGGCCGAAGCGGGCAGCGGGATCCCATTGGTGAGATTAGGTATTCCTGATGGCGGCTATGCGATTGCTGCCGACAGGGCAGATATGCGTGCCTGGCATGGTTTTGATGCGGCAGGCATTGTAGCGCGTGCTCTGCGGTTTTGCCGAGGAGAGTAATCATGTCAACGCCGATTATTCTGGCTATTGATGAAGGCACCACCAATGCCAAAGCCATTGCAGTGGACACTGCCGGGCAGATTCTGGCGAAGGTTTCAGTGCCTCTTCTGCTGAATCACCCAAGGCCCGGTTGGGCAGAGCAGGACCCGCTGGCTATCTGGCAGGCGGTCTGTTTGGCAATCGAAGGCTGTCTGAACCAATTGGCAGGTGCGCGGGTGGCCGGTGTTGCCATCAGTAACCAGCGTGAGTCGGTGCTGATTTGGGAGCGGGAGACCGGCACACCACTGACGCCAGTGGTGAGTTGGCAATGTCGGCGCTCAGAGCTTTTCTGTCAAACGCTGAGCCAGTTACCGGAGGCGGCAATGATTGCCGAACGCACTGGATTGCAGATTGATCCGCTGTTTCCGGCCGCTAAGGTTCACGGCATGCTGGCAGAAATTCCACGTGGTGTGGAACGTGCGGCTCACGGTGAACTGTGCGTCGGAACCATCGACTGCTGGCTAACCTGGCAGCTCAGTGGCGGCCAAAGTTTCTCGACCGATTTCTCCAATGCAGCCCGTACCCAACTGTTTAATATTCATTCCGGCCAATGGGATCCTGACCTGCTGGCGCTATTTGGTATTCCCAGTCTTTGTCTGCCTGCGGTATTACCCTCGGCGGCTATCCACGGACATACCGGTAATACCGGCATTATTGGCTTGCCACAGGGGGTACCGATTGTGGCACAAATCGGCGACTCCCACGCTGCGCTCTATGGGCAGGGCGGTGACCGTCCGGGCGAAATCAAAGCGACCTATGGTACCGGCTCTTCCCTGATGACTACCGTGAAGCAGGCGGTAACACAGAGCAATGGCCTGAGTACCACCATTGCCTGGCATGACGGCGAACTACGTTATGCCCTCGAAGGCAATATCACGCATACCGGTTCGGGGGTGGCGTGGGTTTCACGCATGCTAGGTATCACGGATTTAGCGCACTTGACCGAGATGGCGCAAAGTCAGTCAGGTAATCAGGGAGTCTATTTTGTTCCAGCCCTCTCGGGATTAGGGGCGCCTTATTGGGATAGCCAGGCTCGTGGTCTGTTCTGCGGCTTGACCGATGCTACCACCCCTGCGGTATTAGCCCGCGCCGGGTTAGAGTCGGTCGCCTACCAAATAGCCGACGTGTTTTTTGCTATGGAGCGGGCTGGCAACCATCGTCTTGAACGGCTGCGGGTAGATGGTGGAGCGACCAGCAACCGCTGGTTGATGCAATTTCAAGCCGACCTGTTGCAGCGCACGTTGATACGCAACCATACCGCCGAAGTATCGGCACTGGGAGCGGCATATTTAGGCGGGAAAACCCTCGGTTGGTGGCAGGATAACCAGCAATTAGCCGCACTTCCCCGTGAAGTGGAATACATCGAACCGCGCGCTCAAAGTGCGGAGATGCAAGATAACTATAGCCTCTGGCAAACGGCCATCGCGCGCGCGCGTTTTCAGCCGAAATAACCCACACTAGGAGTAAGCATATGTCAGCAATACCTCGTAAGTTAACTTTCGCGGTGATTATCGGCAACCGGGGGTTTTTCCCAAGCTATCTGGTGGCTGACGCGCGCCGTGATGCTCAGGCGCTGTTTGATAGACTGGGCATCAACATCATTATGCTCAATGAAGAGCAAACCCCCTTGGGGGGGGTTGAAAACTGGCGTGATGCCAACGTGTGTGCCGAGTTATTCCGTAAGCACAGCGAAGAGATCCATGGTGTAGTAGTGATTCTGCCCAACTTTGGTGATGAAAAAAGTGTCTCAGATGCTATTCGCCTTTCGGGCCTCAAAGTACCGGTATTAGTACAGGCTGAAGAAGATGCGCTGGATAAAATGGGGCTAGCGACGCGTCGCGACAGCTTCTGCGGCAAAATCTCGTTATGTAACAACCTGCGCCAATATGGCATTCCATTCACATTGACCAAGCAGCATGTTTGTAGTCTAAACAGCGAAATATTTAGCCACGACGTCGAGCAATTTGTACAACTGTGCCGGGTGGTGCATGCCATGAAACGGGTGCGTGTCGGGGCTATTGGTGCTCGTCCAACTAACTTTAATACCGTGCGCTACAGCGAGAAGTTATTGGAGAATTTGGGCATTACTGTTGAAACGCTCGATTTATCCGAAGTGTTCTTCCGCGTCGCTAATCTCAGTGATAACGATATTCGTGTTGGTGAAAAACTGGCGCTGTTAAAAGCCAACGGTGACACCAGTGCCATTCCACAAGATAAGTTACACAAAATGGCGAAACTGTTTGTGGTTATCAGTGAATGGATTATCGCCAACGATATCGATACCACCGCCATGCAGTGCTGGACCTCGCTGCAACAGAATTTGGGTATCAACGTCTGTTCCATTATGAGCGTGATGTCCGGGCAACTGATGCCAAGTGCCTGTGAAGTGGATGTAATGGGGGCACTATCGATGTATGCACTGGCGAGTTGCTCACTGGCGCCGGCCTCAATTGCTGACTGGAATAATAACTTTGGCGCAGAGCGTGATAAATGTGTGTTATTCCACTGTGGCAACTTTGCCAGTGAAAGTCTGGAAAGCTCAACCATGGGCACCGCTGATATTATCGGAACAACTGTAGGTTGCGAGAATACCTGTGGTGCTGTCCATGGCCGCATGAAATCCGGGCCATTGACCTATTTCCGCCTCTCTTCTGATGATTTTACCGGCCAGGTTCGGGCTTATGTCGGTGAAGGCCGTTCTGTCAGTGACGAGTTAGATACCGTGGGTTGCCGTGCGGTAGTGGAAGTGCCACAGCTGGAAAGCTTACTTACGCATATCTGTAATAATGGTTTCGAACACCATGTGGCGATGAACCATTCAGCGACAGCTCAGGTATTGCAAGAAGCATTCAGTAAGTATCTGGGAGTTGATTGTTACTGGCATGGGAAGTCGCCGCTTTAGTTTCAATGACGTTATCAAATGCCGCACCAGGGAGGGCGCGGCGAATCATTATGGTGATTATTAACCGAGCGCAGTCGCTTTAAAGCAAGGTTTCGGCGGTTAATCTGTCGGTAATCAATACATCAACATAGTTACCCGTCAGTGCGCCACGAATGGCAGCACTTTTCCCTACCCCTCCTGCCAGCGCTACCACTCGGGGGCAGGCGCGCAGTTGTGGTAGCGACATACCAATCACTGGATCTTCTTCATCGCTGAGTACCGCATCGCCAGCAGCATCAAAATAATGCAGACATAAATCACCCACGGCGCCACGCTCTGCCAGCAACTTGAGCATCTCTTCGTGATAATAGTTACCGGAGTTTCTCAATAGCTGTGATGGCTCCAGATCACCAATTCCCACCAATGCCAGATCAACTTCGGCGAATTTATTCACTACATCGGCAACTTCACCACTGGATATCAGGCGTGCGCGGTCTTCTGTCGAACGTTCAATGCTTTGAGCGGGCAGCAAGTAAGCCGGGCAATTTAAAATATTGGCTAATGCTTGAGTTAACAAGGTGGCTTGCACATTACCATTGGGGCCAACCCCTCCCAGTAATTGGATAACCCCGCTGGTTTTGATGTTAAGCGGATGAAGGTTATCAACCATCGCCCGGATAGTGCTACTCCACGAAGAGATCCCCACCATATCGTTTGGGCGAATACTGGTTTGCATGTAATGGGCAGCAGCAGAACCAATAGCTTGCTTTATTTGGACTGGGTTGGCGTCATCAGCAATATCCACCACAATGGCCTGATCGATTCCATAGTGTTTTTGAATCCGTGATTCGATACCAATAAACATATTGGCAGGCTGAATCACGCTGATTTTCACCACTCCTTCTTTAACGCAGCGGGTGATCGCTCGGGAGACAAAAGATTGAGATAAATGCAGGCTGTCAGCAATTTCAGATTGCTTCATACCTTCGCTGTAATACAGCGTGGCTATTTTCACCAGCAACCGTTGCTCATCTTGTCTCGACATGGTTCCGTCCCGCTAATTACCTGATGTTGGTATTTTTATTCAAAGCTGAATAAATAACAAGCTGTACCGAATTTTAACGTCAGAGAGGTTGCACAAACAAACTGATACCCCTATGACCCCGAGTTACGGGGCGTTAGGTGTGTCTGTTGCAGACGATTCCTCTGTTTTTTCTGCTTCTTCTTGTTGATCAGGAGGCGGCATAACATCGTGGATCATTTGCTCGTCAAAACTAGGGTTCAGCGCTGGTGACAGTGGGGAACTGACCAGACTGTCCGGTATTGCCATATGTGGAACCGGGGCATCGTTAACAAATTCGTCCTGATCTTGTTTCACCGTTCTGCTCAGTGTTATCAGGCCCACACCACACAGTACGAAGAATGCATACAGAATATTGCCACCCAATGGCTGAATCAGGGCACCTACAGCAAGCGGCCCGATGCTGGCGCCAACGCCAAATGACATCAGTAAGCATGCCGCCAGTGACACACGCCGCTCTGGTGCAATCAGGTCATTAGCCAGAGCGACCACCAGTGGGTAGAGGGTGAACTGCAACATGCTGACGACAAACCCCAGACCCAGTAAGAAATGGAACGAGATATGGGGCACCAGGGCCAACGGCAGCGCAGTTAATGCCAGTAATAATGCGTTAATACGGATCAATAGCGTGCGGTTATAGCGATCGGACAACCAACTGAGAGGAAGTTGGGCCACTAAACCGGCAAAGATAGATAATGCCATAAACAAACCGGTCTCCTGCGTTGATAGCGATTGCAGGCTGGCATAGACCGGTGCCAGACCATAGAAGGAGCCGACAATCATGCCAATCACCAAAGTTGATGCCAGTATTTTGGGAATTGAACTGATAAAGAATTTCAGCTCCATAGGGGCTGGGGACATTTGTTGGGCATTACTGCGCGTTGTCAGGGCTACAGGCACCAGGCAAAGGGCAAAAAATAGCGCAATAATCATCAGGGTGCTCAAACCCAACTCAGGTTGGAGCATTAATACCACCTGACCTAACGCCATACCGGCATAGGTTGCAGCCATATAAACACCAAACACGATACCGCGTTGATTAGAGGCTGCCTGATCATTGAGCCAACTTTCCAGCACCATAAACTGACACATCATACAGAGGCCAATAATCAAGCGCAGAACTACCCATGCGGGGATGTATTCAGTAAGTCCATGGCTTAACACGGCTGCCGTGATAATACCGGCACAGGCGACATAAGCGCGAATATGGCCTACGCGGGCAATCAGGAAATGGCCAACCTTGCCACCGATCACCAGACCAATATAATTTGCGGCAATAATTGCCCCAATTAATGCACCTGAGACATGGATGGCGGTCAACCTTAGCGAAATATAGGTCGTCAATAAGCCTGAACCCAGCAACATCAAAACGGTTGCACTATAAAGTGGGAAAAAGGCGTTAAGCGTTTTTTTCACTATCTCGTCCTTAGTTCATCATCCCGGATAACTATCCAGTACCCCTGATGCAACTTGCCGCATCCTACGTTGCCGATAAATTCGAACAGCCCTTTTGATACTAACAGCTAAGCCTGTGAGGTAAAGCTTTGTACGGGAAAGCGCTTTTTTTCATTCCTCCTTGCGAGAGGTTTCGCATAACTGACAGTGGTTGTCGTTACGGGCTAAAGAAGTGCTACTATCGGCGGCGGGAGATTTTATTAGAGTAGGGGGCAACAATGAGCGAGAAACAATTACGTCAGCTCAGTATTGCAATCGGGAATAAGCTAAAGGCCCGTGGTGCCTGGGTGACCTGTGCTGAGTCCTGTACAGGGGGTTGGGTGGCCAAAGCATTAACTGATATTGCGGGGAGTTCAGCGTACTTTGACCGTGGTTTCGTGACATACAGTAATGCAGCCAAACACGATTTGCTCGGTGTGGACGAAATCACGTTGGCAAATTATGGTGCTGTGAGTGAAGCCGTAGTACGAGAGATGGCGCTCGGAGCATTGAGAGAAGCGAATGCTGACTTCGCGGTATCTATCAGTGGCATTGCCGGGCCTGATGGTGGCAGTGCGGATAAACCGGTTGGTACGGTATGGTTTGCTTTCGCGGCACGTGAAGGGCAGATTTTGGCATGCAAACAGATTTTCCCCGGTGATCGCGATGCGGTAAGGCTGCAAGCGGCTGTTTTCGCGCTACAAACACTATTCGATGATTTTCTGTAAAAATAGGCTTGATACTGTATGATTGTACAGTATAATTAGCGGTAATTTCCTGCATAAAACAACATTCAGTGGTAATGGTAGGGGTAACCCCTGCATACCAGAGAGGGAGTAAAAATGGCTATTGATGAGAATAAACAAAAGGCGTTAGCAGCAGCACTGGGCCAAATTGAAAAACAATTCGGTAAAGGCTCTATTATGCGCCTTGGCGAAGACCGCTCAATGGATGTTGAAACCATCTCTACCGGTTCCCTTTCTCTTGATATCGCATTGGGGGCGGGTGGCTTGCCAATGGGGCGTATTGTTGAGATTTATGGCCCTGAGTCATCAGGTAAAACAACGCTAACGTTACAGGTTATTGCTTCCGCACAGCGTGAAGGCAAGACTTGTGCATTTATCGATGCTGAGCATGCTCTTGACCCAATTTATGCCAAAAAATTAGGTGTAGATATTGATAACCTGCTTTGTTCTCAGCCAGATACTGGCGAGCAAGCATTGGAAATCTGTGATGCATTGACTCGTTCTGGTGCTGTTGACGTTATCATCGTTGACTCGGTTGCTGCATTGACGCCTAAAGCCGAGATTGAAGGCGAAATCGGTGACTCTCACATGGGCCTTGCGGCACGTATGATGAGCCAGGCTATGCGTAAGCTGGCGGGTAACTTGAAGAATGCGAATACCTTACTGATCTTCATTAACCAGATTCGTATGAAGATCGGCGTTATGTTTGGTAACCCTGAAACCACCACCGGTGGTAACGCACTTAAATTTTACGCGTCTGTACGTTTGGATATTCGCCGTATTGGCGCAGTAAAAGAAGGCGATGTGGTTGTTGGTAGCGAAACTCGCGTTAAAGTTGTGAAAAATAAAATTGCAGCGCCATTTAAACAAGCTGAATTCCAGATTCTGTACGGTGAAGGCATCAATATTAACGGCGAACTCGTTGATTTGGGTGTTAAACACAAACTGATTGAGAAAGCAGGTGCATGGTATAGCTACAACGGCGACAAAATTGGTCAAGGTAAAGCGAATGCCAGCAACTATTTAAAAGAAAACCCAGCGGTTGCGGCAGAGTTGGATAAAAAACTGCGTGAAATGCTACTTAACGGTGGGAACGGCGAACAACCTGTAGCAACAGCAGCATTTGCCGATGAGACTGATGAAACTAGCGAAGAGTTTTAATTAATAAGGTTAAAACAGCGCGTTAGTATCAGCAGATTAAGTAGTTAACAAGCGGCCCATCAATTGGGCCGCTTGAGTAAATAGCAATTCGTATTCAGCCCTCCACTCCTGCTCATATCCAAAATAATCAGAACCCGTACCTACCTGCAACGCCGAGAGAGAAGGCTGTTACCCAAAATAATTTGATTACAGCAAGGTAGCCAACGAATGAGTCCCGATGAGTTGACCCTTGTCAGTAATTCGGGCGAGTGAGCGCCGCTAACACAGCAGTAACGTCAAGTAAGAAGGGTAATACCCAAAGTAATTGGGGTTACAGCAAGGCAGCCAACGAATGAGTCCCGATGAGTTGACCCTTGTCAGTAATTCGGGCGAGTGAGAGCCGCTAACACAGTAGTAACGTCAAGTAAGAAGGGTAATACCCAAAGTAATTGGGGTTACAGCAAGGCAGCCAACGAATGAGTCCCGATGAGCTGACCCTTGTCAGTAATTCGGGCGAGTGAGAGCCGCTAACACAGCAGTAACGTCAAGTAAGAAGGGTATATGAATGACCTGTTAAGCCGTGCCATGAGATTACTCTCTCAGCGTGATCATAGTGAATCGGAGTTGCGTCGTAAGCTTGCAGCCCAGCCTTTTTCGGCAAAAGGGAATTGGGGCAGGCGCACCAGCGGTGAAAATAGCAAACCGGTCGAAGATATTGATCCTCAAGCTATCGAACAAGTTATTGCTTATTGCTACCAACACGATTGGTTAGACGATTCCCGCTTTGCCACCAGTTATATTAATAGCCGTAGTCGGAAAGGATATGGGGCACAGCGCATCCGTTCGGAATTGATGCAAAAAGGGGTCGATAAAGAGCTAATTCAAGCTGCTTTTGAAATTAGTGAAATCGACTGGTGTCTGCTCGCAAAAGAAGTCGCACAGCGTAAATTTAGTGAAACTTTACCTCTTGAGTGGAAAGAAAAGGCGAAAGTTCAGCGTTATCTCCTCTATCGTGGCTTCTTCCAAGAAGAAATTCAGTCGATTTACAATGATTTTGTCGAATGAATGCACGCGGGATTTTACTTCCCCTCGAAGAAAATTTATCTTATTCCCACTTTTTGTTCGTGAGCTTACCCACTGCGTTATCAATAATTGATGCGCAATATGCTTGCGGGCCATTCTTTTAGCTTGTTTCCGGGGCAATTATGAGCAAGAGCACCGCTGAGATTCGTCAAGCGTTTCTCGATTTCTTCCATAGCAAGGGACACCAGGTTGTATCAAGCAGCTCTTTGGTTCCCAATAATGACCCGACGCTGTTGTTTACCAATGCGGGGATGAACCAGTTCAAGGACGTTTTCTTAGGTTTGGATAAACGGGCTTATTCTCGTGCAACGACCTCTCAACGTTGTGTGCGTGCAGGTGGTAAGCATAACGATCTGGAAAACGTAGGTTATACCGCGCGTCATCACACATTTTTCGAAATGTTGGGTAACTTCAGCTTTGGTGATTATTTCAAACATGATGCTATCAGTTTTGCTTGGGAATTATTGACCAGCGAACAGTGGTTTAACTTACCAAAAGAAAAACTTTGGGTAACCGTCTACGAAACCGATGATGAGGCCTATGAAATCTGGGCTAACGACGTTGGTGTTCCTCGTGAACGTATCATTCGTATCGGTGATAACAAAGGTGGTGCTTTTGCGTCAGATAACTTCTGGCAAATGGGTGATACCGGCCCATGTGGTCCATGCACAGAGATTTTCTTTGATCATGGTGACCATATCTGGGGCGGACCTCCTGGGTCGGCAGAAGAAGATGGCGATCGCTATATTGAGATCTGGAACCTCGTCTTCATGCAGTTTAACCGCCAGTCAGATGGCACTATGCTGCCATTGCCTAAGCCCTCGGTTGATACCGGTATGGGGCTTGAGCGTATTGCTGCGGTATTACAACACGTTAATTCTAACTATGAGATTGACCTGTTCCGCGATTTGATTAAAGCGGTGGCGCAAGCCACTGGTGCAACCGATCTTTCCAGCAAGTCGCTGCGTGTCATCGCTGACCATATTCGATCTTGTGCCTTCCTGATTTCTGATGGGGTTATCCCGTCAAATGAAAACCGTGGTTATGTTTTGCGTCGTATTATTCGCCGCGCTATTCGCCATGGCAACATGTTGGGGGCTAAAGAGACTTTCTTCTACAAATTAGTTGCTCCGTTGATTGCCGTGATGGGATCTGCTGCTGCTGAATTGAAACAACAGCAGGCGATGGTTGAACAAGTTCTGAAAACTGAAGAAGAGCAGTTTGCGCGCACCTTAGAGCGTGGCTTAGCCCTGCTGGATGAAGAACTCAGTAAATTGACCGGTGACACCCTCGACGGTGAGACGGCTTTCCGCTTATATGATACTTACGGCTTCCCGGTTGATTTAACTGCTGATGTTTGTCGTGAGCGTAATCTGAAAGTGGATGAAGCTGGTTTTGAACAAGCGATGGAAGCCCAGCGTCGTCGTGCCCGCGAATCCAGTGGTTTTGGTGCAGATTATAATAGTATGATCCGTGTTGATAGCGCGAGCCAGTTCTCGGGTTATGACCATGTTCATCAACAAGCTACCGTTACCGCATTGTTCCGCAACGGGGTAGCCGTTGATGAAATTAATGCCGGTGAAGAGGCAGTTGTTGTCTTGAATCAAACACCATTTTATGGTGAGTCTGGTGGTCAGGTTGGTGACAAAGGCGAACTTAAAAATGCTACCGCCACCTTCGTGGTAGCGGACACTCAGAAATACGGTCAGGCTATCGGTCACTTGGGGCAATTGACTCAAGGCACTCTGCGAGTTAACCACAGTATCGATGCTCAGGTTGACGTCGCACGTCGTAACCGCATTCGGTTGAACCACTCCGCAACCCATTTACTGCATGCGGCATTGCGTAAAACGCTGGGTGAGCACGTTGCTCAGAAAGGCTCGTTAGTTAACGACAAGTATTTGCGTTTTGACTTCTCTCATTTTGAAGCGATGAAGCCAGAACAAATTCGTCAGGTAGAAGATCTGGTCAACGAGCAGATTCGCCGTAACTTGCCAGTCCAGACAGAAGTGATGGAGCTGGATGCAGCCAAAGAAAAAGGGGCGATGGCCCTGTTTGGTGAGAAATACGACGACCAGGTACGAGTATTAACTATGGGCGATTTCTCAACTGAGCTGTGTGGCGGTATTCACGCCAGCCGCACTGGTGATATTGGCTTGTTCCGCATCCTGTCTGAATCAGGTACGGCGGCAGGTATCCGCCGTATCGAGGCGGTCACTGGAGAGGGGGCTATTGCACTGCTACACCAGCAAACTGACCTGCTGGCGGATGTTGCTCATCTGGTGAAAGGTGATACCCATAATTTGGCAGATAAAGTCCGCGCAGTGTTGGATCGCAGTAAACTGCTGGAACGTGAACTCCAGCAACTGAAAGATCAACAAGCCGCTCAAGAAAGTGCGTCATTGTCATCAAGTGCGAAATTGGTTAACGGCGTGAAGTTACTCGTTAGTCAGTTAGACAATGTTGAACCAAAAATGCTGCGTACCATGGTTGATGATCTTAAAAATCAACTGGGGTCGGCCATTATTGTGCTGGCAACGACAGCGGATGATAAGGTCAGCCTGATTGTTGGTGTAACCAAAGATCTTACCGGAAAAGTAAAAGCAGGTGAGTTAATCGCAGATATTGCCCAACAAGTGGGCGGTAAAGGCGGTGGACGGCCTGATATGGCACAAGCGGGTGGTACTGATGTTCTGGCATTGCCAGCGGCATTGGCAAGCGTAGACGCTTGGGTAGCTTCCCGGTTATAAGCAAGTAATGACCTATTAAATCAATACGCCATATCTCTATGCTGGGTATGGCGTTTTTCAATTTTCATGTCATAGTTCGAAAACAAAGTTAAACGCAAAGTTGTTTGCTTCAGCTAAACTTGTATTAGTTAGAGACTCGACCAAGCTACTTACATTTTATGTGAATGTGATGGCTTACGTTTTCACGGTGTATGATGGATAATGGCGGGGAAACTGAGAGACCCGACTCTTTTAATTTTTCAAGGAGCAAAGAATGCTTATTCTGACTCGTCGAGTTGGTGAAACACTCATGATTGGCGATGAGGTTACGGTTACTGTATTAGGGGTTAAAGGCAACCAAGTTCGAATTGGTGTAAATGCTCCGAAAGAGGTTTCTGTTCACCGTGAAGAGATCTACCAGCGCATCCAAGCAGAAAAGTCTCAACCGACGACTTACTGATTTTGAAGCAGCGTCTCGTGTTACACGAGGCGCTACTGCTGTCTATTCTCCTCAGTTCTGCTGTTTTATCTCCTTTTTACCTTCTTCTCCCTGTAATAATTTTCTATTTTCAATCTCTTTAATTGGCCGGTGGTGAGAGTTTTATTTTTTCCTCTATCGAATTACGCCGTAATAAACACTATCTTGCCTGTTGATAAAACACTCTTTTTGACGTCAAACTGGTCATGTTGTGTGTGAATTGTGCAAATGAACGTGAGTTGGGAAAAATTGTTTGACTTATAAGTGCGGGAAAGTAATATGTGCGCCACGCAGTGCCGATGAGCTTCTTCAAAAGCAAGTCAGGTACAATTCGAAAGAAGCGTATGGTGAGGTGGCCGAGAGGCTGAAGGCGCTCCCCTGCTAAGGGAGTATACGGTCAAAAGCTGTATCGAGGGTTCGAATCCCTCCCTCACCGCCATTTACTATGCACCCATAGCTCAGCTGGATAGAGTACTCGGCTACGAACCGAGCGGTCGGAAGTTCGAATCTTCCTGGGTGCACCATATTTTGCAGTATGGTGAAATAGTCAAATGAACATCAGGTAGTGTCAAAGAATTAATTGCACCCATAGCTCAGCTGGATAGAGTACTCGGCTACGAACCGAGCGGTCGGAAGTTCGAATCTTCCTGGGTGCACCATCTTCTAGGTCATACATCTTGTTGTTAAGTTTCACTTGCTGAAACGCCTCCGTAAAATTAGAAATAAAAATCGCACCCATAGCTCAGCTGGATAGAGTACTCGGCTACGAACCGAGCGGTCGGAAGTTCGAATCTTCCTGGGTGCACCATATTAAGAAACCTCGCTACGGCGGGGTTTTCTGCTTTTAGTAGCAGATAATTCGTAGAACCGAGCGGTCGGAAGTTCGAGCCGAGCGCAGCGAGACAACGTTGCTTTAGCAACGGCCCGTAGGGCGAGGCGTAAGCCGAGTCATCTTCCTGGGTGCACCATATTAAGAAACCTCGCTACGGCGGGGTTTTCTGCTGTTTAGTTTTTGCTTCATGTTCCCTATAGCCCAGCAAAACGAAATACCTGAATTCTCTTATCTCGTAATCAACGCTTCAACTCATTGGTTTCTTCATATATCAAATAGCAACTTTATTAAGCTGAATTTATTATTTATCAAGTAAATTCAGGCGATTATACAGTAAGCGACAATTTAGTTAGTTTGCGATAAAGTAGCTTTTCATTTATCCCTAGGCGCGGGGCCACGATGTACGATCGCTACGAAGGCCTGATTTTTGATATGGATGGCACCATTCTGGACACTGAGTCCACACATCGTCAGGCCTGGCGTCAGGTGCTAACGCCTTATGGTATGCATTTCGATGATCAAGCGATGGTGGCTTTGAATGGCGCACCGACTTGGCGAATTGCCCAGGCAATCATCGCTAATCATCAATCTGATTTGGATCCTCATTTATTGGCCACTGAGAAAACAGCATTAGTGAAGACGATGCTGTTGGATAATGTGAAGCCTCTACCGCTCATAGACGTTGTTAAAGCCTATCATGGGCGTATACCTATGGCTGTAGGGACAGGAAGCGAGCATGCTATGGCAGAGATGCTCTTGTGTCATCTGGGTCTGCGCGGTTATTTCGCGGCCGTTGTCGGTGCTGATGATGTCACCAAACATAAACCAGAGCCTGAGACATTTTTACGCTGTGCGCAGTTACTCTGCGTGCAGCCAGCTAAATGTGTCGTCTTCGAAGATGCTGACTTTGGTGTTGAAGCGGCTAAAAGGGCCAATATGGCAATAGTTGATGTGCGCCTGTTGTGAGTAGTACGCTAGCTATTGCTTCTTTATTCGGGAGTAGCTTCCTCAGTGCGACGCTCTTACCCGGAAATTCTGAAATTCTGTTAGTCACCCTATTAACGGCAGATAGTGCGCCGGCAATGATGTTGGTGTTATCTGCCACTGTCGGAAATACCCTTGGGGGGCTAACAAATGTTGTTATAGGGCGTTTATTACCGGAGCTAAAGCCACAGCGGGGGATGAGTACAGCATTAGGCTGGCTCCAACGTTTTGGCCCAGCGGCTTTGTTATTGAGCTGGCTACCGATAGTGGGCGATTTGATGTGTGTGTTGGCAGGCTGGTTGCGAATGCCCTGGGGTCTTGTGGCTTTTTTTCTGTGTTTGGGAAAAGCATTACGTTATATCGTATTAACGGTAATTACGTTGCAAGGAATCGCCTGGTGGCAGTAAAGAATGTGACAAACTTACATAGTCACCTCGATGCAGTTTCAGTATGCTGGCGAGTTATGGTTTTCAAGAGCGGGAGGTCGATTTGATCCCGGATGTATCACACGCGCTAACTTGGCTGGAAGCGCATCCTAAAGCCCTGAAAGGGATCCGTCGCGGTATCGAGCGGGAAACATTGAGAGTGACTGCCGATGGCCAATTAGCCTCGACGGGTCATCCAGAGTCATTGGGTGCAGCTCTGACACATCAATGGATTACCACTGATTTTGCTGAGGCATTGTTGGAATTCATTACTCCAGTCGATGGGGATATTGACCATTTGCTGACTTTTTTACGTGATATCCACCGTTATACGGCACGTAAACTGGGTGATGAACGTATGTGGCCGCTCAGTATGCCTTGCTTTATTGAGGCTGAGCAGGATATTGAATTGGCTAAGTATGGTTCTTCTAATATTGGCCGTTTCAAAACACTTTACCGTGAAGGTTTAAAAAACCGTTACGGTGCGTTGATGCAAACTATCTCTGGAGTGCACTATAACTTCTCTTTGCCGCTGGAGTTTTGGCAGGCATGGGCGGGTGTCACCGATGAAAAAAGCGGTAAGGAAGAGATTTCAGCGGGCTATTTCCGACTGATTCGCAACTACTATCGTTTTGGTTGGGTTATTCCATATCTGTTTGGTGCTTCGCCGGCGATTTGTTCATCGTTCCTGCAAGGGCGCGAGACGGCATTACCCTTTGAGCGTAATGATAAGGGGATGTGTTATTTGCCCTATGCCACCTCTTTACGTCTGAGTGATTTGGGTTATACCAATAAATCACAAAGCAATTTGGGTATCACGTTTAATGACCTGCACACCTATGTTGCTGGGCTGAAACGTGCGATCCAAACGCCATCAGAAGAGTACGCAGCACTGGGGCTAAAAGACGGTGACCGTCATCTGCAATTGAATACCAATGTATTGCAGATTGAAAATGAATTGTATGCCCCTATTCGGCCAAAACGGGTTACCCGGGCTGGCGAATCACCGTCAGATGCTTTGCTACGTGGTGGCATTGAATATATCGAAGTGCGCTCTCTGGACATTAACCCATTCTCACCGATTGGCGTTGATGCAGTACAGGCACGGTTCCTCGATCTATTCCTGATTTGGTGTGTATTGGCCGATGCGCCTGAAATGAGCAGTGATGAACTACTGTGTACCCGTAAGAACTGGAATCGGGTTATTTTAGAAGGGCGTAAGCCGGGGCAGACAATTGGCAGGGGATGCAACGATACCCGTGAGCCGCTGGAAAAGGTCGGAAAAGATCTGTTTGCAGACCTGCGCCGTGTTGCAGAAGTGCTGGATGGTAAAGATAGTACTGAATATCAACAAGTTTGTGATGAGCTTGTGGCGTATTTTGATGATCCAAGCCTGACATTCTCCGCGCGTATTTTGCAAGCAATGAAAGAAGGTGGTATTGGTGGTATTGGCCTTGAACTCGCGGAGCGCTACAAGGAGATGCTGCAAAATGAACCATTGGAATTATTGACAGAAGAGCAATTAAGCGCAGAGCGAGATGCTTCATGGCAGCGCCAGCGTGATCTGGAACTCAAAGATCAACTAAGCTTTGAAGAATATTTGCTGCTTCATGGCGGCCAATAAAAAGAAAAGGCCACATTGCTGTGGCCAAATTAACATCTCTGATAACAGGGATGATGATAACAAATGCGCGTCTTTCACATATTAAGACGCACAGGATTCGAAAAAGTTTCACGGATTGCGAAAAAAGATCAGATAAAAAATTATTTTCTTATGAGGAGGTGACTAAATGCCATTATTGGATAGCTTTACCGTAGACCATACCATTATGAAAGCACCGGCTGTGCGTGTTGCTAAGACGATGAAAACCCCTCATGGCGACGAGATAACTGTATTTGATTTGCGCTTCTGTGTGCCAAATAAAGAAGTGATGCCGGAACGCGGGATTCATACACTGGAGCATCTATTTGCCGGTTTTATGCGTAACCACCTCAATGGCAACGGTGTTGAGATTATCGATATCTCGCCAATGGGATGCCGTACCGGTTTCTATATGAGCCTGATTGGTACGCCGGATGAGCAACGCGTTGCTAATGCCTGGAAAGCAGCAATGGCGGATGTGTTGAAGGTAACCGACCAACGGAAAATTCCTGAACTGAATGAGTATCAGTGCGGTACTTATCATATGCACTCACTGGAAGAGGCTCAGGCGATTGCCAAAGGTATCCTTGATCGTGATGTACGTATCAATCACAACGAAGAACTGGCGCTGCCGAAAGAAAAACTATCTGAATTACATATTTAGTTTTCGATAGGCTAATGCAAAAAAGACGCTGATAAGGCGTCTTTTTTATGTTCGCTAGCCGCATTGGTTACGCAGTTATGCGGAGCTGCCTTGAGATACTATGGGGGCGACTCGCACCTGTTTAATCATGTTCTCTTGTACATCCAGAACATCAATTAGGTAATTGCCGATACGGACCTGAGCACCGACCTGTGGGATCTCTTGTAGCTCTTCCAGCAGCATGCCATTGATGGTACGGGCATCGATCGGAAGTGACCAGTTGAATGCTTTGTTCAGCTCGCGAACGCTGGCGCTACCATCAATGAGTACTGAACCATCGCTTTGCGGATTGACCTCTTCTGCCAGTGTTGGGGACATTGACGTGGTAAAGTCGCCAACGATCTCTTCCAAAATATCTTCAACTGTCACCAACCCTTGAATATCACCATATTCATCGACAATCATGCCGACTTTCTCTTTATTTCTCTGAAATTTCACCAGTTGTACATTCAGTGGTGTGCCTTCTGGAATAAAGTAGATTTCATCGGCTGCGCGCAGCAAATTCTCTTTATTGAACTCTTTTTTCTCCGTCATCAATCGATAGGCTTCCCGCACACGTAACATGCCGATGGCATCGTCCAATGACTGGCGATACAACACGATGCGCCCATGTGGTGAGTGGGTTAACTGGCGGATGATTGACTTCCAGTCATCATTGATGTCAATACCGACCACTTCATTGCGTGGCACCATGATGTCGCTAACTGTCACTTTTTCCAAGTCCAGTACCGATATCAACATATCTTGATTACGGCGGGATATTTGTGAGTGGGATTCATTCACGATACTGCGCAATTCATCTTTGCTGACGGCATCGCTTCTGTGAACGTTCCCTCTAATGCCACACAGACGCATCAGCGCGCGCGTAATGGTATTTAACAACCATACCAGTGGCAGCATAATTTTCTGTAGGGGAACCAGTAAGAAACTGCTGGGGAAGGCGACACGTTCAGGATAAAGTGCCGCGATAGTTTTCGGCATCACCTCAGCAAAAATCAACACCACAAAAGTCAGCACCCCGGTTGCTATTGCGACTCCAGCATTCCCGTATAAGCGGATACCAACAATAGTTGCCAAGGCGGATGCCAAAATATTAACCAGGTTGTTGCCGATTAACACCAGACTTATCAGGCGGTCGGGACGTCTTAGCAGTTTCTCAACTCGCCGTGCGGCGCGATTACCCTGTTTGGATAAATGGCGCAAACGATAGCGGTTAAGAGTCATCATACCGGTTTCGGAGGCAGAAAAATAAGCCGAGACCACGACCATAATGACCAGAATAATGATCAGCGTGCTAGTTGATACGTGATCCAACACTGTATTCCTTAATTGCGATGGTGGCTCTGTCAGTTCAACTGATCCATACGCTGATGATGGAGAGGATGATTAAGGAACTATAATTTCCTGCACCAAGCGGCTACCAAAATAGGCCAGCGTAAGTAGAAATGCACCAGCGAAGCTGAACCAAATCACTCTACGCCCGCGCCAGCCTTCATGGTAATGGCCCCATAATAGAACAATATAGACAAACCAGGCCATGATCGATAACACCGCTTTATGGACGTTTTCTTTACTAAATATGTTGTCCATATAAAGTAAACCAGTACACAGCGTCAGTGTCAGTAATACCACCCCAATTTGGGTGATATGGAACATTTTACGCTCAATACTCATTAATGGTGGCATGTCTGCATTAAATGTCAGTTTTTTATTCTTTAACTGATAATCGAGCCAGGCCAGTTGTAATGCATACAACGCTGCGATAATAAGTGTCGCGTAAGCAAAAAGCGCCAACCCAATGTGAACGAATATGGTAGGGCTGGTTTCCAGATGAGTAATAAACTCGCCCGGTAGCAAACTGGCAAGGGCCAGATTGATCATGGCGAAACTATAGACAATCGGCAGCAAGAACCAACCGCGCCCCCGTGAGGCGACGATAGTCATGATAGTGCAGATCATCAACCCCACGATGGAGCCAATATTCAATAAAGTGAGGTTTTGGCCCCCACCGACATCAAAAATCTGATGCTTCAGAGCAATAGCATGGCACACTAGAGCCACGACGGCAGAAACCAGCGCTAACCGCCGGTAAGCACTATTTTTCTGCACCAGGCTTGGGACAATCAGGCCCAGGCTGAGCGAATAAGCGATCAAAGCCAAAATGGAGAACACGGGCATAGCGGTATATGAGCATCGGCTAAGTGAATTAGATAGCCAGTATAGCGTTGAGCGCGTTCCTCTCCAACCGTTCTCCGACGTGAGAGCAGAGATCGTTTAAGCTTCGTGTTATAATCCCCCCATTGTGTCGCCAGAGCGGCCTGTTTCCACGTTGAGTATGAGACAATGTTTGAGAACTTAACTGATCGATTGTCGCGCACACTGCGCAATATCAGCGGCCGTGGCCGGCTGACAGAAGAAAATATTAAAGAAACGCTGCGTGAAGTGCGCATGGCGTTACTGGAAGCTGACGTAGCCCTGCCGGTGGTTCGTGACTTTATCAACCGGGTAAAAGAGCGTGCTGTCGGGCATGAGGTGAATAAAAGCCTCACACCAGGCCAAGAATTCGTCAAAATAGTTAAAAATGAACTTATCACCGCCATGGGTGAGGTCAATAACGAACTGAATCTGGCCGCTCAACCGCCAGCAGTGGTGTTAATGGCCGGTCTGCAAGGGGCGGGTAAAACCACCAGTGTGGCCAAACTGGGTAAGTTCCTTAAAGAGAAACAGAAGAAAAAAGTGCTGGTTGTGTCTGCCGACGTGTATCGCCCTGCGGCGATCAAACAGTTGGAGACGCTGGCACAGGGTGTTGATATTGATTTCTTCCCGTCTGATGTACAAGAAAAGCCGATTGATATTGTTAATCGTGCCCTGCAACAGGCAAAACTTAAGTTTTATGATGTTCTGATTGTCGATACCGCTGGTCGCTTGCACGTCGATGAAGCGATGATGGACGAGATCAAACAGATTCATGCCGCGATTAATCCGGTTGAAACCTTGTTTGTCGTCGATGCAATGACCGGTCAGGATGCTGCTAACACGGCGAAAGCATTCAACGAAGCGTTGCCGCTCACGGGTGTGGTGCTGACCAAAGTTGATGGTGATGCTCGTGGTGGTGCGGCTCTGTCTATCCGCCATATTACCGGCAAGCCGATTAAATTCTTGGGCGTGGGGGAAAAGTCTGACGCACTGGAACCATTCCACCCGGATCGCGTGGCTTCACGCATTCTGGGGATGGGCGACGTGCTGTCGCTGATTGAAGATATCGAAAGCAAAGTTGACCGTGCACAGGCGGAGAAACTAGCCACCAAGCTGAAAAAAGGTGATGGTTTCGATCTCAACGACTTCCTTGACCAGTTGAAGCAAATGCGCAATATGGGCGGTATGGCCAGCATGTTGAGTAAAATGCCGGGTGCCGGTCAGTTGCCAGAAAACGTGAAATCGCAGATGGACGATAAGGTGACGGTACGTATGGAGGCCATCATCAATTCGATGACGCTGAAAGAACGTGCTAAACCAGAGATCATCAAAGGCTCGCGTAAGCGCCGTATTGCTACCGGTTCTGGCGTGCAGGTACAGGATGTTAACCGCTTACTTAAGCAGTTTGATGAAATGCAGCGCATGATGAAGAAAATGAAGAATGGTGGCTTGGCTAAAATGATGCGTGGCATGAAGGGTATGATGCCACCGGGTTTCCCAGGCCGCTAAACGTCATACCCAAAGTGATTGGGGTTTCAGGTAGGCGGCCAGTAAACTAATCACGATGAACTTACTCAAGTAAGTGATTCGGGTTAGTGCGCGCAGCCAACAACCCTGTGATTTCAAGTACGAAGGGTATATTTCACGCAGTGGTGTTAACCGTGTGAGATGAGTAATGATTTCCCGCTGAAAACGGCGGTAAACGAAGAAAACTGTACTCATTCCAAAACTAGCGCACAGGAATCTACGCTTTAGATTGCTTTTTGCGCCAAAATGAGTAAAATTTTCGGGCTTTTTATATTGCAACTGGACCCCGTTCCCCGATGGGGTCCAGTTGTTTTATTAACTAAAGAGGATGTTATGGTAACAATTCGTTTGGCTCGTGGCGGCGCTAAAAAGCGTCCGTTCTATCAAGTAGTAGTGACCGACAGCCGTAATGCTCGTGACGGTCGTTTTATCGAACGTGTAGGCTTCTTTAACCCGATCGCAGCTGGTCAGGCTGAAGCTCTGCGTTTGGACCTGGACCGTATCGAACATTGGGTTGGCCTGGGTGCAACAGTTTCTGATCGCGTATCTGCGCTGATCAAAGACGCTAAGAAAGCAGCTTAATCTGTCGCGGTGGTGGTTATTATGAGCAAGCAACTCAATCCAGTGGTTCCCGATCAGCCGATTGTACTCGGTAAAATGGGTTCAACTTACGGCATTCGCGGTTGGCTCAGAGTATTTTCATCCACCGAAAACGCCGAAAGCATTTTTGATTACCAGCCGTGGTTTATCCAGCAGGCCGGTAAGTGGCAGCATGTCGAGTTGGAAGACTGGAAGCGCCACAGTCAAGATCTGATCATCAAAGTTAAAGGTGTTGACGATCGGGATGCCGCGAATTTACTGACTAATTGCGAAATTATCGTAGATTCCAAGCAACTACCCGCACTAGAAGAGGATGATTACTACTGGAAAGACCTTATGGGCTGTCAGGTAGTAACAACCACGGGTTACGAACTGGGTAAAATCATCGATATGATGGAAACCGGTTCTAACGATGTGATGGTAGTGAAGGCAAACCTGAAAGATGCATTCGGTATGAAGGAGCGGTTGGTCCCGTTTCTTCATGGGCAGGTTATCAAGAAAGTCGATCTCACTGCTCAACGTGTTGAGGTAGATTGGGATCCTGGTTTTTGACCTCCGAATTAAACGGCAAAAGTGAGTGGAACAAAACGATGTGGATCGGTGTTATTAGCCTGTTTCCCGAGATGTTCCGCGCAATAACCGATTACGGGGTAACTGGCCGGGCAGTAAAAAATGGCCTGCTGAGCGTGCAGTGTTGGAGTCCTCGTGACTTTACCTACGATCGGCATCGTACCGTGGATGACCGCCCATACGGCGGTGGCCCGGGAATGTTGATGATGGTGCAACCGCTAAGGGAAGCCATTCATGCAGCAAAAGCAGCGGCAGGCGAGGGAGCAAAGGTGATTTATCTGTCACCTCAAGGGCGCAAACTGGACCAACAGGGTGTTTGCGAACTGGCTACCAATCAGAAGATGATTCTGGTATGTGGTCGGTACGAAGGTGTTGATGAGCGCGTACTGAAAACCGAAATTGATGAAGAATGGTCAATTGGTGATTACGTTCTCAGCGGTGGCGAGCTGCCGGCAATGGCTCTGATAGATTCAGTATCCCGCTTTATCCCGGGAGTGCTAGGTCATCAGGCTTCAGCAGAGGAAGATTCCTTTGTTGATGGATTGCTGGATTGCCCACACTACACTCGTCCTGAGGTGTTAGAAGGGATGGAAGTTCCGCCAGTATTACTGTCGGGCAACCATGCCGAGATTCGTCGCTGGCGCTTAAAGCAGTCGCTGGGCCGTACCTGGCTTAGAAGACCTGAACTTCTAGAAAGCCTAGCTCTGACTGACGAGCAAATGGTGTTGCTGGCTGAGTTCCAACGGGAACACAAGCCCTGAAGCAACAGAACTATGAAAGGAGTGTTGTGCCGCGTGCCAACTTCCTGATATATCAGTTTACCTAGGGTAAGAGACTTATTATGAGCAATATTATCAAGCAAATCGAACAAGAGCAGATGAAGCAGGACGTACCTGCATTCCGTCCGGGTGATTCCGTGGAAGTGAAGGTATGGGTTGTTGAAGGTTCTAAAAAGCGTCTGCAGGCATTCGAGGGCGTGGTTATCGCTATTCGTAACCGCGGTCTGCATTCTGCGTTCACCGTTCGTAAAATTTCCAACGGCGAAGGTGTTGAGCGTGTATTCCAAACTCACTCCCCAGTAATCGACAGCATTACTGTGAAACGTCGTGGTGCCGTTCGTCAAGCGAAACTGTACTATCTGCGTGAGCGTACTGGTAAGTCTGCTCGTATTAAAGAGCGTCTTAACTAAGATACAGCTAGCGCTGCATCCAAAAGTTAATAGTTATGAAGGGGTTAGCCATCGGCTGACCCCTTTTTTTATTTCAATGACGACAAAAAAACGACAGAGATTTCAGCGCGATAAGTGGGGGGGAATGGGAAGGTGAACTGAGATAATTAGCGTGGCATCACACCACGCTAAAAAGACTAATAGATGATTACAGGCCGTAAACCAGAGTTATTGATGTTGTGGTATCAGTATTTTTAGGCGCGCTGGCAGGTGGCTTAGTGTTATAAGTCACAACATAAGCCAGGCGCAGTGCGAAACTTTTATTGATTGCCACATTTAACGCAGTTTCAGAGTTTAGCGTAGTTTCTTCGTTCGCTAATGCGGAAACCCCTTCGCTAAACACCGTATTATCAGTTAGTTGATAGGTATAGTTCGCACCGCCATAAGCCAATGCTTTAGTGGCTCGACCACCACCATAAAATTCATCGTGGCGAACACCGGGACCAAATTCCACCCGTAGGTTGTGCAACGGTGTGGTCATAATCTGGCGGCCATAACCGGTAGTTAATACCGACCGGGAATCAAAACCGTTGTAGCGATCATTCAGCCAACTGGCTTGCCCGAACAGGTAGTTACTGTCAGTCAGATTATAGCGGGTACGCCCGCCTAGCTGGTAACGTTCGGAAGAGCGTTGATTGTTAGCGCTGGTATTACGCGCGGCTCCCCACAAACTATAGGCGGTGTTAGGTTGGAACCAGGTTAACGTTGAGTTAGCAGTCAACGTTGAGTTAGTGGTATTACCTGATTGTGCGGTATAGCCAGCCTCGACAGTACCATCAAAGCTCTTCTTGGCTGTAGCTGGATCATCTAAGGCAGTAAAAACAGTCCCATCAGCAAGAACTGCAGTGCTGATGAGGGATAAAGCGATTGCGCTGAGATAAAACGGCAACGCCCTGGTATGACGCAAAGAAAACATAATAGGCCCATGGTGAAAAAAATGATTTTTGTGCTGCGGCCCGCATTGTAGCAGTTGTGATCCAACTAAATCAGAAGATATTTCGGATTGAATAATTAATTATAATAAGAAGGTTTTTCCGATGAGTTAATTCTTAAAATGTAATAAAAAGAGTGTATCAACTTTTTACTGTGAGTAATAAAGTAATAAAAATAGATATTGTGTTCACAGAATGAAATTCTTATGCCACAAAATTAAAGAGGCCAGTCCATTGTGAACTGGCCTCTTTGCATATCATCTGTATACCGAGTAATTACATAAAGGTCGTTACCAGTAGGTAACCGGTGATACACGAGCTAATAACACCGATAAGGCCTGGGATGATAAAACTATGGTTAATGATAAATTTACCAATCTTGGTGGTACCTGAACGGTCAAAACCGATGCAAGCAAGGTCGCTTGGATAAGTTGGCAGAACAAAGTAGCCATAAGCTGCTGGGAAGAAGGCAATCAACATTTTAGGATCAACACCAAGTTGCAGGCCCATTGGTGCGATGGCGGCTAATGCTGCCGCTTGGCTGTTTACCAGTTTGGAAACCAAGAACAGAACAATGGCATAAGTCCAAGGCTTACTTTTCACGACATCTTCCAATACCAGTTTCAAATCACCCATATGGGCTTGGAAGAAGGTATCACTCATCCAGGCAACACCGAATACCGAGAAGATAGCAACCATGCCAGCTTTAAATACGGCACCGTTAGAGATATCACTGGGTTTAACTTTACAACCCATCAATATAACCGCACCAGCTATCAGCATCATCATCTGAATAACCAGGTTCATCGACAGTGACTGCAATTTGCCCTTAACTTCAAAGGCTGGTCGCAGATCAGCAAAAGCGCCCAGTAATACTACTATTGCGATCGCTGCGAAGAATATCCAGGTAGACCAGTAGGCTTGTTTCGGGAAAACCTGATTCAATAATGTATCTGTTGAACCATAGATAAAGGAGCGTTGCTCTGGATCTTTAATTCTCTCTTGAAAATCAGGGTCTTTATCCAGGTCTTTACCACGGCGCAGGCTCCACAAGGCTGCCATTAGTACCCCAACTAAAGAGGCTGGGACTGATACGGCCAGAATCTCCAGAATGCTGTAAGCATGGCCGATACCGTGGTTGGCACCAATAATTGATACTAATGATACGACAGCTACCGATACGGGTGAGGCGGTAATAGCCATTTGTGAAGCAACGGATGCAACAGCCATTGGTCGTTCCGGGCGAATACCTTTCTTAATGGCAATATCAGAAATAATCGGGAACATGGTATAAACAACGTGCCCGGTGCCACATAAAAAGGTTAATGACCAGGTTGTAAATGGAGCTAGTAGCGTAATATGCTGAGGGTGCCGGCGTAATAAGCGCTCGGCAAATTGCATCATTACATTTAATCCACCGGCAGTTTGTAATACAGATGCACAACCAATAACAGCTAATATGGTGAGCATGACATCTACTGGTGGCTTCCCTGGTTCAAGCCCAAAGATAAAGGTTAGAATAAATAAGCCGATACCACTTATTAACCCCAGCCCCATACCTCCGTAGCGTGTCCCCAGTAGTAGACATATAATTATAATTATAAATTGTAGTGTTATCATAACGTTCCCTTGCTTCCAACATGAATGAAATTCGGTTAGGTATTTGCTGGTTTTAAGCAACGAGCATGGCTCTTACTCGACTTTCTCTATCAGAGCACAGATTGTATTGATTAAAACTTGGCTAATATCAAGGGAGTATTGTTTAGTTATGTAATTAATTAAATCTGAGATCTGCCTCTATTTTTATATCAGCCCAGACTTTTCTAATTAATTAAAGTGGCGTGAGGAGGGGATGATGGGATATATGGTCTGATTGTGAAAATAATGTATAAATATTGTATTCAATTAATGTGTTAATTTTCTAATAACACTTATTATTTCCCGTTTTAACACATTAATATTATCAATTGGATCATAATTTGAGGGCGGTTTTCCTTTTGCGTTGGCACCGCCATGCTGTTAATGATTGGCATGCATTGATAAAACGTATAATCGGTCGGGGAATTTTCTGTGATTTTTAACTGCCGCATCCCTCAACTAATACCTAATTTCTCCTTCAGTGATTTTAAGTAGCGGCGACTCACCGGGATATGCCTACCGCTACGGGTAATCACTTCGGCTGAGCCATTATCCATCAGTTGAATTTCTCCCAGTTGTTCAGTATTCACCATATATTGACGGTGGCAGCGGATAAATGGTGTTTTTTCTTCGAGTGTTTTGAGTGACAACTGGGTATAGCCTGATTGCACTGTCCCGACGACATGCACCCCGCTAAGCTCAGAGCTTAGATATTCTACTTCTTCAATTTTCAGCAAAAAAATACGGTTATGACCGGAACAGGGGATATGCCGCAGCATGGGTTCAGTGATTTTATGTAAATTATTATTTACGGTCAGGCCGCGCCTTAAGCGTATTAGCGTTTTTGCCAGCCGTTGATAATCGAGTGGTTTTAACAGATAGTCAAAGGCGTGCTCTTCAAATGCACGGATAGCATATTCATCGTAAGCGGTAACAAACACGATGTGTGGCATGTTTTCTGGATTCAACATTGATGCCAATTCCAGGCCATTAATTCTTGGCATTTGGATGTCGAGAAACACCACGTCGGGCTGTAAACGCTGGATTGCAGGGATTGCTTCCAGTGCATTACTGCATTCGGCGACGATCTCAATATCGTGTTCTTCACTCAGTCTTTCGCGTAAATCTTCACGCGCAGGTTGCTCATCGTCGACGATGATGACTCTTAACATACAGCCTCCACAAATTTTCCGCATTCTATCATGGCCTCCGAGGGAGGTTGGGACCATCTGCGGAAACTGCGACTTACCGCAAAAGTCGGACAGAAATAGGGCGGTAAAAGTGTGGTAATTATTTATTTACACATATGGATTGAAAACTTTACACGTCATGGTATTGTGTACCTCATCAAACGATAAATACGCTAAACGACATCCGCTAAACAGAGATAGGGTAAAGAATATGATCATGCAAAAAGATGCGCTCAATAATGTCCATATCAGTGCTGAACAAATACTGATAACCCCGGAAGAACTGAAAAACCAGTTTCCTTTGAGCGACAATGATCAGTATGCGATTGAATCTGCTCGCAAAACCATTGCTGACATTGTTCAAGGACGAGATCCACGTTTATTAGTCGTTTGTGGCCCATGTTCGATCCACGATGTGGATGCTGCTCTGGATTATGCGCGTCGTTTGAAAACACTCTCTGCGGAGTTGAGTGATAGCTTATATATCGTTATGCGTGTCTATTTTGAAAAACCAAGAACTACTGTCGGTTGGAAAGGCCTTATCAACGACCCGGCAATGGATGGCTCTTTCGATGTGGAAGCTGGCTTACATATTGCCCGTCGATTACTGCTGGATTTAGTGGGTATGGGCTTGCCGTTGGCAACTGAGGCACTGGATCCGAATAGCCCGCAATACCTGGGTGATTTGTTCAGTTGGTCAGCAATTGGTGCGCGTACCACCGAATCACAAACTCACCGTGAAATGGCATCTGGTTTATCCATGCCAGTTGGATTCAAGAATGGTACTGATGGCAGTTTGGGCACCGCAATCAATGCAATGCGTGCTGCGGCTATGCCACATCGCTTTATGGGAATTAACCAATCCGGTCAGGTTTGTTTGTTGCAAACCCAGGGCAATCCACACGGTCATGTGATTTTACGTGGTGGCAAAACCCCTAACTACAGTGCACAAGATGTCGCTCAGTGTGAAAAACAGATGCAGGATGCGGGACTCACTCCATCCTTAATGATAGATTGCAGTCATGGTAATTCGAATAAAGACTACCGTCGCCAGACTGCCGTCGCTGAATCTGTGGTTGAACAGATCAAGGCGGGTAATCGTTCTATCACCGGTGTGATGTTGGAAAGCCACATCCACGAAGGGAATCAGTCATCTGAACAACCCCGTACTGCTATGCACTACGGTGTTTCAGTGACCGATGCCTGTATTAACTGGGAAAGCACCGAAACCCTGTTACGCGGCATGCATCAAGAATTGCGTTCGGTGCTGGCGGCACGGACTGTAGAGGAAGAGTAAGTATGGTGGCTGAACTGACCGCTTTACGCGATCAAATTGATGAAGTCGATAAAGCACTGTTGGACCTGCTGGCTAAACGCCTGCATTTAGTGGCAGAAGTAGGTGAAGTTAAAAGCCGTTATGGTTTGCCTATTTATGTTCCAGATCGTGAGGCTTTGATGCTGGCCTCACGCCGACAGGAAGCCGAGGCTTTAGGTGTACCGCCGGATTTGATTGAAGACGTATTGCGTCGGATAATGCGAGAGTCTTATACCAGCGAGAATGACAAAGGTTTTAAAACCTTGTGCCCACAATTGCGGCCCGTAATCATTATCGGTGGGCAAGGGCAGATGGGGCGTTTATTTAGCCGTATGCTGGGCTTGTCTGGTTATCAGGTGAAAACACTGGAGCAAGGGGACTGGCCACAGGCTGAGTCCATTCTGGCGGATGCTGGTATGGTGATTGTTAGTGTACCCATCCATATCACTGAAGAAGTGATTGGGCGATTACCAAAATTACCGCCAGATTGCATTTTATTGGATCTCGCTTCGGTGAAAAACAAGCCGCTGCAAGCCATGCTGGCTGCTCATGAAGGGCCGGTTGTGGGTCTGCATCCGATGTTTGGCCCTGATGTGGGCAGTCTGGCGAAGCAAGTGGTAGTGTATTGTGATGGTCGCGACCCGCAAGCATACCAGTGGCTGTTGGAGCAGTTACAGGTATGGGGGGCAAGATTACACCGCATCAGTGCTGTCGAACATGATCAGAATATGGCATTTATTCAGGCATTACGGCATTTTGCGACCTTTGCCTATGGGCTACATCTGGCTGAGGAAAACGTGCAGCTAGAGCAATTGTTGGCACTGTCTTCACCGATTTATCGTCTGGAACTGGCGATGGTTGGGCGGTTGTTTGCGCAAGACCCACAGCTTTATGCCGATATTATTATGTCTTCGGAAGATAATCTGGCGCTAATTAAACGTTATTACAAACGCTTTGGTGAAGCGATTACTTTGCTCGAGCAGAGTGATAAACAAGCCTTTGTCCAAAGTTTTCAGAAAGTTGAGCACTGGTTTGGCGATTATGCAGAGCGTTTTCTGGTGGAGAGCCGTTCATTGCTGCGTCAGGCGAACGATAGCCGCCTATAATCATACCCGTCATTGGTTGCACTTGTTACTCGGCCCATCCTTGGGCCTTGTAAATCCTAGGCGTCGTGAATCTCTAACGCTGCGTTAACTTGGATTGACCGGAATCACGTTCTCGCTTGGGTAGCAACCCAATATTTTCAACGAACGGGTAATAGGTGCTAAGTCTGCCAGCGCTTTTTGCATCGAATCGGACCGTAAATTAGCCTGCACATCAATATAAAACATCTCTTCCCACGGATTGCCATTAATCGGGCGGGATTCCAGTTTCGTCATGATGATACCGTGGTCTCGCAGCACTAATAGTGCTTCAACCAGTGCCCCTGATTGCTGACCCGTCGCCATAATTAAGGTGGTTTTGGCCGGTATCTGCTCTGAAACTTCAATGGACTTACGGGCAAGAACAATGAAGCGAGTGATATTTTGTTGCTGATTCGCCAGATTATGTTCCAGCACCTGCAAATTATACAGTGCACCACCAGCTTCACTACCCAGAGCGGCGGCTGTTGGCGAGTTCATTTGTGCCACTTTTTCCATCGCCGCAGCAGTGCTTTCGCAATACTCAATTTTCCAATGAGGGAAACGATTAATGAACTGGCTGCACTGCTGGAAAGGTTGTGGGTGACTGTATACGGTTTCGATTTTGCTCAGGTCAGTTTCAGTTGCAACCAGAACACAGTGGTCAATAGGGTTGGTTATTTCCCCTACGATGAACAAACTGGTGTGTTGCAGCAAATCATAAACGTCGTTAATAGAGCCGGAACTGGTGTTCTCTATCGGTAAGACGGCGTAATCCGCTTGCCCGGTTTCTACCTGAGTGAAAATATCTTGGAATTTCTGACAACCACATTCAATCAGTTGCTCAAAATGACGAGCGGCATATTGACGTGCAGCCAGATGTGAATAAGAGCCTTTTGGACCCAGGAAAGCGATACGGGCAGAATGCAGGGTGGTTTGATTAAGCTGATGTTGTAACAGTGCCTGCTGAGTTAAGACCGAGTCTTCGATAATAAGTTGGAACAGACGAGTGACATAGAATCCGTCGAGGTCATAGGGCTTAGCGGCAGTTATCAGGGCATCCAGTAAGTCACGTTCACGCTCTTTATCGCGAATAGGACGATGATGGAGCTGCTTAGCTTTAGCGACATCCACTGCTAATTCACGCCGCTCTGCCAGCAAGGCGAGCAGTTTTAAGTCTAGTGCGCTGATGCGTTCACGTAGCACCAGTAATGGATTATCGGTCATAGGGATTTGCCTTATTTTTCTGAATGATTATACCCTAAATAATTCGAGCAGCAGGAAGGTAGCCAATGCACATGCAGCTTGAAGTATGACGAGGATATACACATAAAAAAAGCCTCCCGCTTGGGAGGCTTTGTTGTTCGTCTTCGCATTCTTTATCACACGACGAAAAGCCTCCCAATCAGGGGAAGGTAAAAAAGAATGCGAAGAAAAACACTTTATTGATCATCGTTACTGGTTACCTGTTTTACTCGTAAGTGTGTTGCCACGAAAATAAATAGTAAAGAAAGTCAGTTCTTAAAACTGATCAGACTCTAAATTAACCGCCAGCCTGAATTGCTGTCAATAAAAAACGCGCCCAAAGGCGCGTTAGATCCGAAATGAGATGGATGGCTCCGGCTATTGTTCTTGCTCGGATTCTTCTTCCTCTACATCTACTGACTCCAGATTAGCTTCTTTAACACTACTTGCTGCGCGGCGAGCTTCACCTTTGTGCTGCACTTTATTTAATTGGCGTTCTAGTTTGGTGATAAGCTCATTAATTGCAGCATACATATCATCATGTTTGGCACTGGCAACCAATGGCCCCATTGGTGTACTGATAGTTGCATCGGCAACAAATCCTTGTGGACCTTTAGACAGTACGATGTGCGGGTTTATTAACTGGGCCTGCCATTTATCCAGTTTGGTGAGACGGTCTTCAACATGCTTGCGAATTGCTGGGGTAATATCCATTTGCTTACTGGTAATGTTGACTGTCATATGACTTACCTCTCTGTCTGCTCCGTCTTGGATAACTTCAGCATACCTCTCTTTCTCACAAAATGTATGATCAAGGTCACTTTTTTTTGTCACTTTTTGCAAAGGTCATGGGAACTGTGATTCAACGTCAGGAATAGCGGCTGGGGGCTTGAATCATTGATTATAATGCCGCATTATTGATAAGTTATATTGCCTGCATTCAGTTAAAAACGGCGTTATTTTTCTGTTTTAGATAGGATATTAGCGCGATAGTCTGATGCAGTGAGTTTTATCGGCCTACACCAGTAAAGTGAACATCTGCCGTAAGGCAAGAATTGAAAACGGCAGCCTAGGCTGCCGTTTGTTATTTTATCGAGCCAGATAATATCAGGCTGGATTCGCTGCAATTATCTTGGCAACTTTGTCTGCCTCGGCATTGAGTTGCAGTTGTTTATAAGCATTTTCCATCAATGGCAACGCATCACGGGTTGCTTGAGTATCAGGATAATCTCTCAACATTTGTTCTACACGGTTAACTACCGCGACGTAAGCGCCTCGTTTAGTGTAATATTGCGCCACGGCCAGTTCATGCTTGGCCAGACGATTTTTCAAGAACGTCAGGCGTTTTTGCGCATCAGTTGCGTACTGGCTGTTCGGATAGTTTTGAATCAACTGGTTAAAATCGCGGAATGCGGCCTTGGCATGTTGCGGGTCGCGGTCTGAACGATCAATCCCGAAGAAACCTTGCAATGCGCTGTCATCCAGAGCCATGTCAGTCAAACCACGCATATATAATACGTAATCGATGTTAGGATGTGTTGGATTGAGGCGCATAAAGCGATCAATTGAGGCTTGCGCCAACGGCAGATCAGCAGATTTATAATACGCATAAATCAAATCAAGCTGAACCTGTTGGGAGTAAGGCCCGAAAGGATAGCGGTTATCTAACGCTTCTAGTTGCGTAATAGCTCCCTTAAAGTTACCGTCCTGCAGTTTTTGCTGAGCGGTAGCATAGAGCTCAGAAGGCGGGTTATCGGGAACCACGTCCTTGTTACTGGAGCAACCGGTCAGCACCAGGCTCAACGTGGCGGCAGCCACCAGATATTTCATACGCGTCATGACGTTTTGATTATCCTCGAAGTGTTATTCCGGGAGACTGTCCGTTAAGCTCCCGACAAAGATCTAGATACAATAGCACATTATATTAAACGGCATCGCCGTCAAAACCCAACGTTAACGAACAAGAAGCTGCATATGGCACAACAAGTACAACTCAGCGCAACGGTGGCCGAATCTCAACTCGGTCAACGGTTAGATCAGGCTTTGGCCGAATTGTTCCCTGATTATTCAAGATCTCGCATAAAAGAGTGGATTTTGGAAGACAGGGTCACAGTCGACGGTAAAACAATTAATAAGCCTAAAGAAAAAGTGTTGGGTGGTGAGCTCGTCGCCATTGACGCGCAAATTGAGGAAGATGCCCGCTGGGCGCCTCAAGACATCCCACTGGATATCGTCTATGAAGATAACGATATTTTGGTCATTAATAAACCCCGTGGTTTAGTTGTGCATCCCGGAGCCGGCAACCCAGATGGTACGGTTCTGAATGCACTGCTCTATTATTATCCTGAAATCATGGATGTCCCGCGCGCGGGTATCGTTCATCGCCTGGATAAGGATACTACTGGTTTGATGGTAGTAGCAAAAACGGTTCCGGCACAAACGCGTTTGGTTGAAGCACTGCAAGCGCGTGAAATTACCCGTGAATATGAAGCCGTAGCCATTGGCAATATGACTGCGGGCGGTCGAGTAGACGAGCCAATTTCGCGTCATTCCACCAAGCGTACTCACATGGCTGTGCACCCAATGGGTAAACCAGCAACTACCCATTACCGGATTATGGAGCATTTCCGCGCCCATACCCGCCTACGTTTGCGTTTAGAAACGGGCCGTACCCATCAGATCCGCGTGCATATGTCTCATATTAACCATCCGCTGGTGGGTGATCAGTTTTATGGTGGCCGTCCGCGCCCACCAAGAGGCGCCTCTGATTCCTTTATTTCCATTCTGCGTGGTTTTGATCGTCAGGCATTGCATGCCACCATGCTGCGTTTGTATCACCCTATCAGTGGTATCCAAATGGAATGGCATGCAGCATTACCAGAAGATATGGTTGAGCTGATAAATGCGCTGAAGGCTGATACTGAAGAATTCAAAGACCAGATGGATTGGTAATGAGTCCCCAACTGATACTCCCAGACTGGCCGATGCCTGCCGGTGTTAAGGCATGTAGCACCACCCGTCACGGTGGTATCAGCGAATCGCCTTATGATTCATTAAACCTTGGTACCCATGTTGGTGATGTTGCAGCCAGTGTGATAGCTAATCGCCAGCGATTAGTTGAACTGGCTGGCTTGCCGCAAATGCCTGTTTGGTTGGAGCAGGTACACGGTACTCGTGTCCTGCATCTGGATAGTAAGGCGGTAGCTGATGTACAGGCTGACGCGGCTTATAGCCGGGTTGCCGGGCAAGTTTGTGCCGTAATGACCGCAGATTGCCTACCGGTGCTGTTTTGTTCATTAGCCGGCGACGAAGTTGCGGCCGCACATGCTGGTTGGCGTGGTTTATGTGCTGGCGTCCTTGAACAGACGCTGGCGCAGTTCAACGCGGCCCCTGCTTCTATTATTGCCTGGTTAGGCCCAGCCATTGGCCCACAGCAGTTCGAAGTGGGTGAAGATGTGAAACAGGCCTTTATCAATATCGACCCAGCATCCGCCTCTGCTTTTGTTCCTTCAGGCACCAAATATCTCGCTGACATCTATCTATTGGCTCATTTGCGGCTACAGGCTGCAGGTATTCACGCTATTTATGGCGGTAATCGCTGTACTGTGAGTGAAAAACAGCAATTTTTCTCTTATCGGCGCGATGGAATCACTGGACGTATGGCAAGTTTAGTCTGGCTGATATAACCTACTGAATTAGGACGATCCGCTGACGCATAACGAATTACTTTAAATATAGTGTCGAAATAACCTTGAAAATTTGAGGGATGACCTCATCTAATCTCCAGTAGCAATTTTGACCAATATCGGAGGTGTTATGCGTCTGGATCGTCTTACTAGCAAATTCCAGCTTGCCCTCGCCGATGCCCAGTCTTTAGCGCTTGGGCGCGACAACCAGTTTATTGAACCGTTACATTTGATGAGCGCACTGCTCAATCAGGATGGGGGGACGGTTCGCCCATTGTTGACCTCGGCGGGTATTAATGTTGCCAGTTTGCGCAGCGACATTGAGCAGGCTTTAGGTCGTCTTCCACAAGTTGAAGGTACCGGCGGTGATGTTCAACCATCAAACGAGCTGGTACGTGTATTGAATCTTTGTGACAAATTAGCGCAAAAGCGTGCAGATAAGTTTATCTCTTCAGAACTGTTCGTGTTGGCAGTGCTTGAAGACCGCGGCACCTTAACTGACATGTTAAAGGCTGCCGGTGCAACAACTGATAAAATAGATAAGGCAATTGAAAATATGCGTGGTGGTGACAAAGTCGATGATCCAGGCGCTGAAGATCAGCGTCAGGCGTTGAAAAAATTCACTATCGACCTGACTGAACGTGCGGAGCAGGGGAAACTTGATCCGGTGATTGGCCGTGATGAAGAGATTCGCCGTACTATTCAGGTGTTACAACGTCGTACCAAAAACAACCCGGTATTAATTGGTGAACCCGGTGTCGGTAAAACCGCCATCGTGGAAGGGTTGGCACAACGTATCGTCAATGGCGAAGTGCCTGAAGGCCTGAAACATAAACGTGTGCTGTCATTAGATATGGGCTCACTGATTGCCGGTGCTAAGTATCGTGGTGAATTTGAAGAGCGTCTAAAAGGCGTGTTGAACGATTTATCAAAACAAGAAGGTAGTGTGATCTTGTTCATTGATGAATTGCATACCATGGTTGGCGCTGGGAAAGGCGATGGGGCGATGGATGCTGGTAACATGCTGAAACCTGCGTTAGCGCGCGGTGAGCTGCATTGCGTCGGTGCGACCACCCTGGACGAGTATCGCCAGTATATAGAGAAGGATGCGGCGCTGGAGCGGCGTTTCCAGAAAGTCTATGTTGCGGAACCGACAGTCGAAGACACCATTGCCATTTTGCGCGGGCTGAAAGAGCGATATGAACTGCATCACCATGTGCAGATCACCGACCCGGCAATTGTTGCCGCGGCAACACTGTCGCACCGTTATATTTCGGATCGCCAGTTACCGGATAAAGCCATTGACCTGATCGATGAAGCCGGTTCCAGTATCCGTATGCAAATGGATTCAAAACCAGAATCATTGGATCGGCTGGAGCGCCGAATTATCCAATTGAAACTGGAACAGCAAGCGCTGAACAAAGAATCCGATGACGCCAGTAAAAAACGGCTGGAAATGCTCAATACCGAATTAGAGCAGAAAGAGCGTGAGTACTCTGAACTGGAAGAAGAGTGGAAAGCTGAAAAAGCCTCACTGACTGGGACTCAGAATATTAAGACTGAGTTGGAACAGGCCAAAATTACCTTAGAACAGGCTCGACGTGTGGGTGACTTGGCTCGGATGTCAGAACTTCAGTACGGTAAAATCCCTGAGTTGGAAAAACAGCTAGCGGCAGCCAATGCGCTGGAAGGGAAAACCATGAAGTTGCTGCGCAATCGTGTCACTGAGGTTGAGATTGCTGATGTCCTGGCGCGCTGGACGGGTATTCCGGTATCACGCATGCTGGAAAGTGAGCGCGATAAATTGCTGCGCATGGAACAAGACCTGCATAAACGTGTCATTGGTCAGGATGAAGCAGTCGAAGCAGTATCCAATGCTATCCGCCGTAGTCGTGCTGGGTTATCAGATCCGAACCGGCCAATTGGTTCCTTCTTATTCTTAGGCCCGACGGGTGTAGGTAAAACTGAATTATGTAAAGCATTGGCCACGTTCTTGTTCGACAGCGACGATGCCATGGTGCGTATTGATATGTCAGAGTTTATGGAGAAACATTCCGTATCTCGGCTGGTTGGTGCACCTCCGGGCTACGTTGGCTATGAAGAAGGTGGTTATCTGACGGAAGCGGTGCGCCGTCGTCCTTATTCTGTAATCTTGTTAGATGAAGTGGAAAAAGCACATCCTGATGTGTTTAACATCCTGTTGCAGGTATTGGATGATGGTCGCTTGACTGACGGGCAGGGGAGAACGGTTGATTTCCGTAACACGGTTGTCATCATGACCTCTAACCTCGGTTCAGATTTGATTCAGGAACGTTTCGGTGAAAGAAGTTATACCGAAATGAAGAATATGGTGATGGAGGTTGTTAGCCATCACTTCCGTCCTGAATTTATTAACCGTATAGATGAGGTGGTTGTCTTCCATCCGCTTGGTCGAGCACATCTGGCCTCAATTGCCAGTATTCAACTGGAGCGGCTGTATAAACGTCTGGAAGAGCGTGGCTATCAGGTTACCATTACTCAACCTGCGTTGGAGTTCCTGGGGGAAACCGGCTTTGACCCTGTTTATGGTGCACGGCCATTGAAACGCGCGATTCAGCAGGAAATCGAGAACCCGCTGGCGCAGCAGATACTTTCCGGCAAATTAATCCCGGGAGTACCTGTTACTTTGGATGTGGAAAACGGGCATATCATTGCCAGACAGTAATCGTTAATCCTCAAGGGGGCGAGAAATCGCCCCCTTTTTGTTTTCTTTTTCGCCATATCTACGGTTTTTGCCGTATTAATGAGCAGTTGAAAAGTTTTTTCAAATTAGGGGTTGCAGGCTGTCAGGAACTCCCTATAATGCGCCTCCACTGACCGGGAACAACGAAACATACTTCGCCGGGTCAGGAAGCGAAAAGAATGATTTTGACTTCGAAAGAAACCAAAGAAACTCTTGACTCTTCAGCGGGAAAGCGTATTATCTGCCTCCCGCGTTACCGTAAGATTCGCCGAAAGGCAAACGGGTAACGAACGCTCTTTAACAATTTATCAGACAATCTGTGTGGGCACTCGCAAGACGATATCGAAGCCTGTTTCGACAGGCAGAAGAAATATCAAAGTCTTGAAGAGTGACCAAAGCAGTACACATTTGAACTTCGGTTCGAATGCTTATTTGCAGAAAGTAATCTTTGAGCATCGCTGCTTTTATTAGTAGCAAATCAAACAAATCTTAAATTGAAGAGTTTGATCATGGCTCAGATTGAACGCTGGCGGCAGGCCTAACACATGCAAGTCGAGCGGCAGCGGGAAGTAGTTTACTACTTTGCCGGCGAGCGGCGGACGGGTGAGTAATGTCTGGGAAACTGCCTGATGGAGGGGGATAACTACTGGAAACGGTAGCTAATACCGCATGACCTCGCAAGAGCAAAGTGGGGGACCTTCGGGCCTCACGCCATCGGATGTGCCCAGATGGGATTAGCTAGTAGGTGGGGTAATGGCTCACCTAGGCGACGATCCCTAGCTGGTCTGAGAGGATGACCAGCCACACTGGAACTGAGACACGGTCCAGACTCCTACGGGAGGCAGCAGTGGGGAATATTGCACAATGGGCGCAAGCCTGATGCAGCCATGCCGCGTGTGTGAAGAAGGCCTTCGGGTTGTAAAGCACTTTCAGCGAGGAGGAAGGCAATCGTGTTAATAGCACGGTTGATTGACGTTACTCGCAGAAGAAGCACCGGCTAACTCCGTGCCAGCAGCCGCGGTAATACGGAGGGTGCAAGCGTTAATCGGAATTACTGGGCGTAAAGCGCACGCAGGCGGTTTGTTAAGTCAGATGTGAAATCCCCGCGCTTAACGTGGGAACTGCATTTGAAACTGGCAAGCTAGAGTCTTGTAGAGGGGGGTAGAATTCCAGGTGTAGCGGTGAAATGCGTAGAGATCTGGAGGAATACCGGTGGCGAAGGCGGCCCCCTGGACAAAGACTGACGCTCAGGTGCGAAAGCGTGGGGAGCAAACAGGATTAGATACCCTGGTAGTCCACGCTGTAAACGATGTCGACTTGGAGGTTGTGCCCTTGAGGCGTGGCTTCCGGAGCTAACGCGTTAAGTCGACCGCCTGGGGAGTACGGCCGCAAGGTTAAAACTCAAATGAATTGACGGGGGCCCGCACAAGCGGTGGAGCATGTGGTTTAATTCGATGCAACGCGAAGAACCTTACCTACTCTTGACATCCACGGAATTTAGCAGAGATGCTTTAGTGCCTTCGGGAACCGTGAGACAGGTGCTGCATGGCTGTCGTCAGCTCGTGTTGTGAAATGTTGGGTTAAGTCCCGCAACGAGCGCAACCCTTATCCTTTGTTGCCAGCACGTAATGGTGGGAACTCAAGGGAGACTGCCGGTGATAAACCGGAGGAAGGTGGGGATGACGTCAAGTCATCATGGCCCTTACGAGTAGGGCTACACACGTGCTACAATGGCAGATACAAAGTGAAGCGAACTCGCGAGAGCAAGCGGACCACATAAAGTCTGTCGTAGTCCGGATTGGAGTCTGCAACTCGACTCCATGAAGTCGGAATCGCTAGTAATCGTAGATCAGAATGCTACGGTGAATACGTTCCCGGGCCTTGTACACACCGCCCGTCACACCATGGGAGTGGGTTGCAAAAGAAGTAGGTAGCTTAACCTTCGGGAGGGCGCTTACCACTTTGTGATTCATGACTGGGGTGAAGTCGTAACAAGGTAACCGTAGGGGAACCTGCGGTTGGATCACCTCCTTACCTAACGATACGCATTGCGCAGTGTCCACACAGATTGTCTGATAGAAAGTAACGAGCAAATAAGGCCGGGCTGAGAGATTAGTCGGGCTTTAGTACCTTGTTGGGTCTGTAGCTCAGGTGGTTAGAGCGCACCCCTGATAAGGGTGAGGTCGGTGGTTCAAGTCCACTCAGACCCACCAACTCATCCTCATAGTGCGTTACAGACACACTCGTTTATACCCATAAACGTTGCGTGACTGCGTCTTGTCTGAGAATGAGTTATGCCGATAAGGTATTTTGCTTTTTATATGGGGCTATAGCTCAGCTGGGAGAGCGCCTGCCTTGCACGCAGGAGGTCAGCGGTTCGATCCCGCTTAGCTCCACCATATAAAAAAACTATTTCAAAACGTACTGCGGTCGTAAGGCACAGTGTGTTGTGAAATATTGCTCTTTAACAATCTGGAACAAGCTGAAAATTGAAACATTACAGCTGAAATTTATCTCTCCGTAGATGTACTGAGATAAAGAGTAACCTGTAATAGAGTCTCTCAAATAATCGCAATGCCAATGTGTATTCTGATGAAGAGAGTCGCGTGAGCTAAGTGAAGGCAAGGCGTACGGCACGGAGGAAGCGGAGTGAACTTAACGTTCATGAGCATTCCGAGTACCGCACAACGCTGTATTCACGACGCGCAACCGACTTGAACATAAGAAACACCTTTGGGTTGTGAGGTTAAGCGACTAAGCGTACACGGTGGATGCCTAGGCAGTCAGAGGCGATGAAGGGCGTGCTAATCTGCGAAAAGCGTCGGTAAGCTGATATGAAGCGTTACAACCGACGATACCCGAATGGGGAAACCCAGTGCAATTCGTTGCACTATTGCATGGTGAATACATAGCCATGCAAGGCGAACCGGGGGAACTGAAACATCTAAGTACCCCGAGGAAAAGAAATCAACCGAGATTCCCCCAGTAGCGGCGAGCGAACGGGGAAGAGCCCAGAGTCTGAATCAGTTTGTGTGTTAGTGGAAGCGTCTGGAAAGTCGCACGGTACAGGGTGATAGTCCCGTACACCAAAACACACTTGCTGTGAACTCGATGAGTAGGGCGGGACACGTGACATCCTGTCTGAATATGGGGGGACCATCCTCCAAGGCTAAATACTCCTGACTGACCGATAGTGAACCAGTACCGTGAGGGAAAGGCGAAAAGAACCCCGGCGAGGGGAGTGAAATAGAACCTGAAACCGTGTACGTACAAGCAGTGGGAGCACCTTCGTGGTGTGACTGCGTACCTTTTGTATAATGGGTCAGCGACTTATATTTTGTAGCAAGGTTAACCGAATAGGGGAGCCGTAGGGAAACCGAGTCTTAACTGGGCGTCTAGTTGCAAGGTATAGACCCGAAACCCGGTGATCTAGCCATGGGCAGGTTGAAGGTTGGGTAACACTAACTGGAGGACCGAACCGACTAATGTTGAAAAATTAGCGGATGACTTGTGGCTGGGGGTGAAAGGCCAATCAAACCGGGAGATAGCTGGTTCTCCCCGAAAGCTATTTAGGTAGCGCCTCGTGAACTCATCTTCGGGGGTAGAGCACTGTTTCGGCTAGGGGGTCATCCCGACTTACCAAACCGATGCAAACTCCGAATACCGAAGAATGTTATCACGGGAGACACACGGCGGGTGCTAACGTCCGTCGTGAAGAGGGAAACAACCCAGACCGCCAGCTAAGGTCCCAAAGTCATGGTTAAGTGGGAAACGATGTGGGAAGGCACAGACAGCCAGGATGTTGGCTTAGAAGCAGCCATCATTTAAAGAAAGCGTAATAGCTCACTGGTCGAGTCGGCCTGCGCGGAAGATGTAACGGGGCTAAACCATGCACCGAAGCTGCGGCAGCGACACTTAGGTGTTGTTGGGTAGGGGAGCGTTCTGTAAGCCGTTGAAGGTGACCTGTGAGGGTTGCTGGAGGTATCAGAAGTGCGAATGCTGACATAAGTAACGATAATGCGGGTGAAAAACCCGCACGCCGGAAGACCAAGGGTTCCTGTCCAACGTTAATCGGGGCAGGGTGAGTCGACCCCTAAGGCGAGGCTGAAAAGCGTAGTCGATGGGAAACAGGTTAATATTCCTGTACTTGGTGTTACTGCGAAGGGGGGACGGAGAAGGCTAGGCTAGCCGGGCGACGGTTGTCCCGGTTTAAGCATGTAGGCGGAGCGACTTGGTAAATCCGGTTGCTTATCAACGCTGAGGTGTGATGACGAGCCACTACGGTGGTGAAGTAGTTGATGCCAAGCTTCCAGGAAAAGCCTCTAAGCATCAGGTAACATTAAATCGTACCCCAAACCGACACAGGTGGTCAGGTAGAGAATACTCAGGCGCTTGAGAGAACTCGGGTGAAGGAACTAGGCAAAATGGTGCCGTAACTTCGGGAGAAGGCACGCTGGCATTAGGTAATGGGACTTGCTCCCGGCGCCGAAGCCAGTCGCAGATACCAGCTGGCTGCAACTGTTTAATAAAAACACAGCACTGTGCAAACACGAAAGTGGACGTATACGGTGTGACGCCTGCCCGGTGCTGGAAGGTTAATTGATGGGGTCAGCCGCAAGGCGAAGCTCTTGATCGAAGCCCCAGTAAACGGCGGCCGTAACTATAACGGTCCTAAGGTAGCGAAATTCCTTGTCGGGTAAGTTCCGACCTGCACGAATGGCGTAATGATGGCCAGGCTGTCTCCACCCGAGACTCAGTGAAATTGAACTCGCTGTGAAGATGCAGTGTACCCGCGGCAAGACGGAAAGACCCCGTGAACCTTTACTATAGCTTGACACTGAACATTGAGCCTTGATGTGTAGGATAGGTGGGAGGCATCGAAGTGTGGACGCCAGTCTGCATGGAGCCAACCTTGAAATACCACCCTTTAATGTTTGATGTTCTAACTCGGCCCCATAATCTGGGGTGAGGACAGTGTCTGGTGGGTAGTTTGACTGGGGCGGTCTCCTCCCAAAGAGTAACGGAGGAGCACGAAGGTTAGCTAATCACGGTCGGACATCGTGAGGTTAGTGCAAAGGCATAAGCTAGCTTGACTGCGAGAGTGACGGCTCGAGCAGGTACGAAAGTAGGTCTTAGTGATCCGGTGGTTCTGAATGGAAGGGCCATCGCTCAACGGATAAAAGGTACTCCGGGGATAACAGGCTGATACCGCCCAAGAGTTCATATCGACGGCGGTGTTTGGCACCTCGATGTCGGCTCATCACATCCTGGGGCTGAAGTAGGTCCCAAGGGTATGGCTGTTCGCCATTTAAAGTGGTACGCGAGCTGGGTTTAGAACGTCGTGAGACAGTTCGGTCCCTATCTGCCGTGGGCGTTGGAAGATTGAGAGGGGCTGCTCCTAGTACGAGAGGACCGGAGTGGACGAATCACTGGTGTTCGGGTTGTCATGCCAATGGCATTGCCCGGTAGCTAAATTCGGAAGAGATAACCGCTGAAAGCATCTAAGCGGGAAACTTGCCTCGAGATGAGTCTTCCCTGGGGCTTTAAGCCCCCTGAAGGAACGTTAAAGACTATGACGTTGATAGGCTGGGTGTGTAAGTGCAGCGATGCATTGAGCTAACCAGTACTAATGATCCGTGAGGCTTAACCTTACAACACCAAAGGTGTTTTGGTTGAGAGATTGATATTTTCAGCGAAGTTCCGAGATTGGGCTGGCTGGCTGTGTGGAAACATATAGCGGGTTTAGTTTAGACAGAATTTGCCTGGCGGCCATAGCGCGGTGGTCCCACCTGATCCCATGCCGAACTCAGAAGTGAAACGCCGTAGCGCCGATGGTAGTGTGGGGTCTCCCCATGCGAGAGTAGGACACTGCCAGGCATCAAATAAAGCCGAGACCCCATGCCAAAAGCGTGGGTTTTTTGCTATGGGCAGAATAGTGAAATATGTATAAATAGTGACCTTAGAGTGGTTGCGTCGCAGGGTTCATAGTCAGATGAGTCAAATATTGCAGGGGCAGGTGAGTCAAATCCGGCCGTCACAGCGATGAATAAAACAGAAGGCTACCGTGATAGGTGGCTTTTTTTGTTTATGGATTTAGCTGTGAGGATTTGAACGGGTAAGTAAGGTTTTATCGTAGGAATAGCGTGTTTATTGCTGTAGTGGGGTCAGTTTGCCGCTTGATAAAGGCTGTAACCTGTCATTGCACCAGCGACGTCCCAGGCAAAATCCTTCCAGCTCCAGCCAGTCCCACCTTGACGACTATCATATAACTCCTTACCCGCCCCGATCCCGATAGAAAACAGCAGGCCAAAATTACGGCTCTTGGCATCGGACCAGTTTTGATGCTCACCATAGGCAGTGCCAGCGGCGGCTAAAACGGCGGAGGCAAAGAAATGTTGTGCCTTATCTTTCCCGGTCCAATTATCATTAGCCATGTGCGTGCATGCAGAACTGAGAAAAAACAGTGGAGCGATAAGTAATGGGCGAAGATAAGGTGGGCACCACATGCCGTCTCTCCTCTGGCTAGATACAAAAAACCCGGCATGTAACCGGGTTTTTATATTTATAGAATGCGGCTAATCAGCCGATCGATACGGATCCTGCGCAAACGACGGATCAATTTGCGAACCTTGACTGGATATTGCTGAATATTCTCAAGCTCAAGGTAATGTGAAACAACTTTAGTATGAGTACGGATACACTCCAGCTCTTTAGCGCGCTGCTCGTGCATCTCATGCTTAGGATCGTGGATCAAAATGGCATTTTCCAGATCCAAACGCCATGCGCGTGGATTCAGGTTATTACCGGTAATCAACTGCCAATTATTATCAACCCACATTCCTTTCAGATGATAAGTATTATCGCCATCTTTCCACAGGCGCACGATTAATTGCCCGCTATCGACAAAACGCTGTAAGCGACTCAGGAAGCGGCGCAGGTTGATTTCGTATAAGTAAGGTAACGCGCCAATAATCTTAAATGGTTGATCTTCTGGAATATAAAAGTCATTTGCTGTTTTATCACCAACAATAATCTCGACCTGTTTCCCTTCACGCAGTAGATAAATGATATTGCGGACTAACAGTGCTGGCAGATTAAAGTAAGGTGTACAAATAGTGAGTCGTTCGTCAGCGGAGGCCATTAAATGATGAATCGTTTTATTCAGTTGACTCTTTTTGCCTAAGCCAACCAATGGGGTGACGGCTAGTTCATCATTACTCGCTTGTGCCGGAAATTGATAGCCGATGTCGCGCAGTGACGAGCGAAACTGTCGGGTCTCATTTTTAATCTCAGGATTGGTCGGTCGATCAGCACGATCCAAGCGTTGCACCGCTCCTGCACTTAGCATCCGTTGTTTCACGTAATCGACCATAATTTCGGCCAATGATGGGTTCGTGATTAATTGGTATCGGTCATAACGATACTTATCGTTTTGATAGAGGTAGACATCATTGATACTGGCACCACTGTAAATCACAGTATCATCAATGATAAAACCTTTCAGATGCAACACGCCGAGTGCTTCGCGAGTATTGACTGGAACACCGTAAATCGGAACGCAAACATTCGGATGATTGGCTGCCATTTCACAGTACCAATCAGCATTGGTATTGACCGCTGCGGCTCCAATACGCCCACGTTGTGCGCGGTGCCAGTCTACCAGCACGCAAATCTCCAGTTCTGGGCGCTGAAGCTTAGCCTGATAGAGGGCATTCATTACGTCCCGGCCTGCATCATCCTGCTCCAGGTAGAGCGCTACCAGATAAATACGTTTGGTCGCCAGGCCTATTAAATCCAGCAGAGTGGAGCGGAAAACCTTGGGGCAATAAAGTGTTTGGACATCATCAACTGACTGAGGGAGTTTGGGCAGTTGTGCAAGGTGTTGTTGATGTTTACTACGTTTGAATTTTGACAACATCACAGTGCGCTTCTTCTCTTGTTATTTGATGGCAGAACCGCCATATCCTAAAAAACACTAATCCATTGAGTTGGGCGATAATACCACTACTTTCGCGGATTGTGCGCAAGTTTTGCCTGCCAAAGACCGAATCGTTTGGGGTTGTGGTATATATCACGGTGATTCATGTAACTGAAATCAAAGTGTCAGCTCCAGATTAACGATCCCATCTTCCATCTGTACATCAATACTAAAACCGAGTTTTTTAGCTAAACCGATCATGCCACGGTTGTTGGGCATGGTGACTGCGGTTAACCGTGTTAACCCATGGCTGCGAGTATACTGAATCATCTTTTCTAATAGTTCCCGCCCCAGACCCAGCCCTTTAAGGTCTGAGCGCACCAACACGGCAAACTCGGCGTCAATATTGTCAGGGTCAGACAACGCGCGCGTGACGCCAATAATTTCAGGGCCATCATTTTTTTGACGCACAGCGACAAATGCCATTTCTCGATCATAGTCAATCTGCGTCATATTCGCCAAATCATCATGGCTGAATTCATTTATTTCACTGAAGTAGCGATAGTAGAGATCTTCTTTAGTGACTTGATCAATAAACAATTTTAGTAGTGGTTCATCTTCTGGCAAAATTGGGCGGAACAGACAGTGAGAGCCATCTTTAAGTTCGACCTTTTGTTCCAACTCGTGTGGATAGGGGCGGATCGCCAACCGTGCCTGCGGATCGCCGCTGACAGGTGCCAGTTGCATCGAAACATCTAACAGTGTGAATTCGCTACCTGACGCAAGTACCGGGTGAATATCTAACCGGCTGATTTCGGGGCAATCGAGAATTAGATTAGAGACTTGTACCAGTAAACGGCTCAAGCCAGGGATATCCAAGGGTTGTAATGATCCACGGCTGCGAATTTTGCCGCCTTTGACCGCTTGTATAATCAGGTAGCGGGCCAGTGCCATATTGAGTGGCGGCAGCGCGACGGCGGCCTGAGTTTCATGATGCCATTCGATGCCACCTTCACCTAACATGATCAACGGGCCGAAAATCGCATCTTGCTCTACTGCAATTCGCAATTCCTGAGCGCCTGCGCGGTTCGCCATACTTTGCACCAGCAACCCGTGGATACGGGCTTGCGGATAAGTGCGCCTTACCCGGTCAAGAATATCGTCAGCAGCCCGCTGTACTTCAATTGCGGTACGAAGATACAGCATTACGCCCTGGACTTCTGACTTGTGCGGGATATCCGGCGAGCGCAGTTTGATGGCAACCGGATAGCCCAATCGTTCGGCGATATGCACCGCTTCTACGCTATCACTGGCAATCCAGGTTGGCAGTGTGCTGAGGCCATAAGCTTCAAGTATCGGTTGTACTTCATGGGTATCAAGCTGGGTGGCACCTTCTGCCAGCGCCTGGCGAATCAACTGATGCACGTGGGCGGTGTTGGCGGTGAGGCCGACAGGCAGCGCAGGTGTCTCTTTCAATTGCTTCTGGTTACGGCGATATTCCACCATATGCATAAAGGCAGTAATCGCCCCTTCCGGTGTGCGATAGGTGGGGATCCCGGCTTCGGTGAACAGTCGGCGCGCATCTTGTGATGAATATTCACCACACCAGTTAGTGAGCAGGGTAAGGCGTTTGCCGCGTGGGTGCTGACGGATAGCGGAAATCAGTAATTCTGCTGTTTTGCTCCCTGGCGCAGCAGCGCTCGGGGAATGAATCAGCAATAGCGCATCGTAGTCGGTACTGTCCAGTAGCGGTTTAAGCGCCGCCAGATAGCGCTCAGCGCTGGCATCATCGCGCAAGTCTATGGGATTACGTAAGGAAACAAAAGAGGGTAGCACGGCACTCAGCGCCGATTGGGTGGTATCAGACAGTGTTGCCAACTTGCCATTACGGCTGATTAGCTCATCCAGCGCCATGGCCGCCGGGGCGGAACCATTGCTGACAATCAATAACCGTTCACCCCGTAGCGGGTGCATGTGGCTGAGTGTTTCGACGGCGGAGAATAGCTCGTGAGTATCCTGCACCCGCAGCAGGCCGGCCCGTTGAATCGCCGCATCATAAGCCGCGTCCAGCCCTTGCTGACCATTTAGCAACTGCTGAGCACGCTGTGTGCGGCCACTTTTGACCACCAGAATCGGTTTATTGCGCGAAGCGCTGCGCGAGGCGGATAAAAACCGGCGCGCATCACTGATATGTTCGATATACAGCATAATGGCACTGGTTTTGCCATCTCTGGCCAGGAAATCGAGTAAGTCATCGACATCAATATCCAGGCTGTCACCCAGCGCAATAAAATACGAGAAGCCAACTTCCCGCTGCTGCGCCCAGTCGAGAATGGTGTTTGCTACCGCGGCTGATTGAGAGATAAATGCCAGCCGCCCTTTCTTGATGGGAACGGGTGAGAAACTGGCATTTAGCCCTTGCCATGGCGCCAGCAAGCCCAGGCTGTTGGGGCCAAGTAAGCGCATATGATGGCGTTGCGCGCAGGCTTTCAGCTCTGGGAACTGTTCAGTTGCGGCAGACAGAATGATGACTGCTTTACAGCCACGGATGCCGAGATCTTCCAACAGGGCCAAATTGCGGCTGCCATGAGTACACAAAATCGCCAGATCGGGCGTAATCGGCAGGCTAGCGATATCTGCGTAAGCCAACACACCACATACTGCTTTATGGGTTGGGGTCACCGGTAGAATAGGGCCATTGAAGCCGCCATCCAGCAAATTACGCATCATCAGGAAACCGGCGCGATCCGGTTTTTCAGAAGCGCCGATAACCGCAATAGACTTCGGGCGTAGTAGTGCTTCTAATCCACGTTGGCTCATCGTTTATCCCCGTTATCTTTCAAGTTGCAGGTGTGTTGGCTGCGCTCACTCAGCCTGCGGGCTCGCATCAATACTGTTCAAACTGGTTCCAGAACGATTCGCCGCCTTCCTGCGCCCTGAAATCTATTGGGTATAAGTTAAAGACAGCTTATCTGATTTTATGTGCTTTCTTCGACAGTTGCTGTGACTCGCCCCACTGGATGGTGAGGTTTTCCCGCTAAATATTGCTGGCGGAAATAGAGGAAATGGGCCGTTAATTGGTCTGCGGCCTGAATATCACCCGCTTGTTGTAGCAGGGTAGCGGCGACTTCGACCGTGCAGTGTTGCTCTGGGCGTGGGGCTTCGCGTAACAGATAATCCGAGCTATTAGTGACATTGAGTGACAGCATCGGCAGGTCAGCCAGATAGGGACTTTTGCGGAACATCTTTTTGGCTTCGTTCCAGGTGCCGTCCAGCAGTATAAATAGCGGAGGCTTATCGCTAATGGGCAAGTGATTGAGTATCTGCCGTGGCGGTTCAGCGTATTTTTCTGGGAATACGACATATGGCTGGCGCGCAGGGTCGCCAATGGCCGCCAGCAATGCAGGGTCAACCTCAGTGCGCGCCCAGAGAAAGGCTTGGGTGTCGGGCAGAATATCTGCGATCAAGCGGCCGGTATTGCTGGGTTTTAGGGGTTCGGTATCAAACATAATCAGGCAAAAGCGGCTGGCGGCTGGCTGTGGTTTTATGGTATCGCACAAACAAAAACGCTCTGCCAACAAGCAGCCCTGACAACGTATTGCGCGACAGCCACGGGCACGATAGGCGCGCGTGGATGCGGCTAAACGCTGCCGGCGTAAACGCAGTACGGCATTTTCCGTCGTGAGGACCGTATCTAATAAAGCATGGTCAGTGATCAATATTTCAGTCACGACGGACTCCTGATGAAATAGCGCTATTCTAATCAACCCTTACGCTTAGTCATACCATAAAACAAAAAAACAATGCCCCGACAAAAAACTGTCAGGGCATCAATCTCACCGGGCGACTACGCTGCGCCGAGACGCGATAAATGAGTTAAACTAGCTTATCGGGCGGCTGGCTCTACTGATAATTGCTCATCTAGCCAATGATCAAAAGGCGCTTTTGGCAATGCGCCAGTGAGCATGTCGACCATTTTACCGTTGCGGTACAGCATAATAGTAGGAATGCTGCGGATACGGAAACGGGTACTAAGCTCGGGTTCGGCTTCGGTGTTAACTTTGACGAAACGGACTTTTCCGGCGCGTTCTGCGGCAACATCTTCATAGATAGGCGCGAAGCTGCGGCAAGGCCCGCACCACGGAGCCCAGAAGTCGATGACCACCGGCAGGTCATCTTGCAGCAATTTATCCAGCGTTTCAGTGGTGGCGTTAATCACCTCGCCATCAAATAAAGAGTGGCCGCAGCGCCCACATTTAGCGCCGTCATCAATACGTTCTTCCGGTAGGCGGTTAGTCGCCATACAAGCTGTACATACCGTATTCATAAATTAGCCTTTATTTAGTGTCTCAATAGATAGAAGAGAAAACATCGCTGACTTGTTTCCTTGTTGTTATCTATTATGGAGATAAATGGGATAAGTGCCAAAAAGGTTTATTCGATGAATACGATAGTTGCTAGCTTTTAGCGCTTGCTTATGGCTAACCGGGCGGACATCAGGTAATCTTCGCGCCCTGCGCGTTGGTGGAGAAGACAATGAACGATTCATTTAGTGGCAAAAACGGCAAAGTTAAAGTGATGTACGTCCGCAGTGACGAAAGCAGCAGTGACGACCGTAACAACAATAACCGTAGTAAAAACCAGCGTCCGGCAAGCAAAGGTCGTCCAGGTGACAATGCAAGTCGGGGCAGTTCATCGCGTAATAATGATTCACGTCGTAATGATTCCGGCCGTAATGAACGCGTGAGTCCTAGCCGCCCGGCACGTTCTGAAGGCAATGGCCCTTACGATTCACCGTGGAAAACGGTATCCCGTGCGCCATCAGAAGAGCCAGAGTTTGATCATGGTGGCATCAGCGGTAAAAGTCATGTAGATCCGGCGCAATTGCGCCGTCAGCGGGCTGAAGAAACACGTGTTTATGGTGAGAATGCTTGTAAGGCATTGTTTGAAAGCCGCCCGGACGCTATCGTCCGCGCCTGGTTTGTGCAGTCAGTTACCCCTCGTTTTCGCGAAGCGCTGAAATGGATGGCGGCTAACCGCAAGGCTTATCATGTGGTTGAAGAAGAGGAGCTGGCGAAGGCTTCTGGCACTGAACACCATGGTGGCGTGTGCTTCCTTATCAAGAAACGTCAGGGTCTGGATGCAGAAACCTATCTGCAACAGCAGACTCAAGCTAAAGACTGTGTACTGGCGCTGGAAGATGTGGGTAACCCACATAACCTCGGCGGCATTATGCGGACCTGCGCGCATTTCGGTATTAACGGCGTGTTGTTGCAAGATCCGGCGATGCTGGAATCGGGTGCTGCAGTGCGTACCGCCGAAGGTGGTGCGGAGCATATCAAGGCTATCAATGCAGACGATTTCCTCTCGGTGTTGGATACCTTCCGTAAAGCCGGTTACACCATCGTGACCACATCGAGCCATAAAGGTGTCAGTCTGTCAAAAACTGAACTGCCTGCCAAAATGGTGCTGGTATTAGGTCAAGAGAGTGATGGCCTGACCGACAGTGCCTGGCAGCAGGGCGATATGAGTGTGTCTATCGGCGGAACTGGCCGGGTAGAAAGCCTGAATGTGTCAGTGGCAACAGGTATTTTGCTGTCGGAGTGGTGGCGTCAGAATAGCGTCCAATAATACCCTGGTCCTTGCAGCAGCAGGGTTGTTAGCGGCATTGCTTGCTGCCTACCTGCAACTCCAATGACTTTGGGTATATCACTAAGCTAGAAAAATAAAAAAGGGCGCTGATGATAAGTCAGTGCCCTTTTTGTTGCTCAGCGTTAGCCGCTAGTGCGCACCGCCGCCGCCGCCGGAGGTAAAGGGTGGCTTGGCAAACCACACCAGCGCCAGCAGCAGCAGGAATACTCCCGCCGAGAGCCAGAAGATCTCATTGGCAGAGATAATCAGCCCCTGATTGGTAATTTCCCGTGCCAGATAAGCCGAGGCTTGTTGCTGATTCATCCCCAGTTTTTCTAACTCCTGATACATCAATGTCGCATTCGGGTTGAACGGGTTAACAAACTCGGTCAGTTGCGAATGGTGCATCGATTCTCTTTGCGTCCAGAGCGTTGTGGTGATGGAGGTACCAATCGATCCCGCCAAGGTTCGCAGGAAGTTAGACAAACTGGATGCTGCGGCCATGCGCTCTGGCGGCAAGCCAGATAACGTAATGGCGGTCAGTGGCATAAAGAAGCAGGCAATAGCAAAGCCTTGCACAAATTGCGGCCACGCCGATGCACCAAAATCCATTCCCGGTTCGAATGTGTAAGCCCGCCAGTAGAAACATACCGCATACATAATGAAGCTGAAGGTGACTAACTGTCGCATATCAATTCGATGAGAGAAGCGACCAATGATCGGTGATAACAGCACCGGCAATATGCCTACCGGCGCAGATGCCAAGCCAGCCCAGGTGGCGGTGTAGCCATATACCTCCTGTAGTAGTTGTGGCAGCAAGACAATCGCGCCAAAGTACAACATATAGGCCAGGCTGATGCACAAGCAACCAATGGTAAAGTTTCTCGATTTGAATAACGAGAGATCAATCACCGGGTGGTCGTCGGTTAGTTCCCAGACTATCAAGAAGGTAATGGCAATCACGGCAATGACCGTCAGGACGATAATCTCGGTCGAGTTAAACCAATCCAGCTCCTTACCTTGGTCAAGCATGATTTGTAACGCGCCGATCCCAACCACCAATAGCACCAGCCCCACCGTATCAATGGGTTTGATTTCAGTTTTGGTCTCACGTCCTTTTAAGGTACTGCCTGCGACCAGAATAACCACCAGCCCGATAGGGATGTTGATAAAGAAGATCCAGCCCCAGTGATAGTTATCGCTGATATAACCGCCGAGGATCGGCCCAAATATCGGGGCCACGACAATTGTCATCGACCACAATGCCAGGGCCATACTTCGCTTCGCTGGCGGATAGTTATTTAGTAACAGGCTTTGCGATAGCGGAATCAATGGCCCTGCGACCAACCCCTGAATCACCCGGAAGAAGATAAGCATCCCCAGGCTGTTGGAAATACCACACAACCATGAAGCCAGAGCAAATAGCCCGGTTGCCCACAGGAACAGGCGCACTTCACCAATGCGCTTGGCCAGCCAGCCGGTGATGGGGATCGAAATAGCATTTGCCACCCCGAACGAAGTAATAACCCAAGTGCCTTGCGAGTTGGATGAGCCTAAATCACCGGCAATAGTAGGAATAGCCACGTTTGCAATGGTGGAGTCCAACACCTGCATGAAGGTTGCTAATGATAGCGCGACCGTCATCCAGGCGAGTTGGGCACCCTCAAGCGGTTTTTGTGCCACAGAGGCCTCCGGCGCGCTTAACTTGCATTTGCATCAACATTAACCCGCATTCGCATGAACAATGTCGCTAATCATTTGATTAACCGGTGCTAAATCCAGTGACAGCGCGTTAGTTACAAATGCAGGTTCTTTACGCACATTTTGTGCCAGCACTTGGCCATCGGTGTTGGCGGTATCCACTCTAACCGTGGTAGACAGGCCAATACGCAGCGGATGTTCAGCCAGTTGTTTGTTATCCAGTTCGATACGGACTGGCAGGCGCTGAACCACTTTAATCCAGTTACCGGTGGCATTTTGCGCCGGTAACAGTGAGAAGGCGCTGCCGGTCCCCATGTCCAGACCAACCACTTTCCCCTGATAAACCACGTCATCACCATAGAAATCAGTTATGACTGTGGCGCTTTGGCCAATGCGCATATTTGCTAACTGTGTCTCTTTAAAGTTAGCGTCAACCCACATCTGGTTTGCCGGGATAACTGCCATTAATGGCGCGCCATTGGCAATTTCAGCACCCACTTGCACACTGCGGCGTGAAACAAAACCGTCTACCGGGCTGACAACTTTGGTCCGTTGCAAGGAGAGCCAGGCATCACGTAACTTGGCCGCAGCCTGCTCGACAGCCGGTTGTTTTTCCAATGGGGTATTTAAAACCAATGCCTGATTGGCATTGTATTGTGCAATCGCAACATCCAGCGAAGCCTGTGCGGCATCGACGGCATCACGGGCGTGTTGCAGCTCTTCACGGCCAATAACATTAGCCGAACCGAGCACCACACGGCGTTGTAGGTCATTTTGTGATTTACTCAGTTCAGTTTTTTTCAGAGCAATATTCGCCTGATACTGCTTACTGTTAATCATGAGCTGGTGGGTTTGACGCACACTGTTAGCCAATGCGGTTTTTGCCTGCTCAAACGCCTGTTCGGCATCAGTTGGGTCAAGAGCCAGCAGTACATCGCCACTTTTAACAAAATCGGTATTTTCGAAATTGACACTGACCACGCTGCCGGGAACCTGCGACATGATCTGTATCTGGTTGCCTGAAATATAAGCATTATCAGTCTCTTGATGATGACGTAACACCAAGAACCAATAAATAAAATAGGCCACGCCAAGGATGATAAAAATAACCGTCAGGAGAAGAAGTATGCGTTTACGTTGCTTCTTCTTGTTCTGCGGTTGTTGCGGGATTTGAGCTTCCGCGCTTGTACTCATGGTCTTCCCCACATTTTATATTGTTTTATTTTGTGAACCCTCATTGACCGGGGCCTGATAACCACCACCCAATGAACGGATCAAACTAATCCTGGCCTGCAATAAATGGTTGCTGGCGCTAAGTTCCGATTGTTGCTGTTGTAGATATTGTGATTCGGTTACCAACAGCTCATCACTGCCGATAATCCCAGTGTTATAACGGGCATTGGGCTGCAATATCCGGGTGTTAGCCGAGTAAATCAGTCGTCAGTTCAGCCCTTAAAAAATGGCGAACAAAGGCGTGAGTCTCCAGCTATGTGGGGATCGCATAGTTATTTACCTGGATCAAGTAATGCGCCTGGGTAGATATATTGGAATTACTGCTCCGGTACTTCCATTTGATCTAAACGAGACAGTAACTTGCGCGTCAGCGTTTCAAGCTGTTGCTGTTCGTCAGCGTCCAGGGTTGACCAAAGAAAATGCAGACATTTATGTTGTGGGGGCAGCAGCTGATTCAAAAACTCAACGCCTGCCTCGGTCAGATGCAAATGCAAACAACGGCGGTCATTGTGGCTTTCGCGGCGCTCAATCCAACCTTTCTTTTCCAGTTCGTCAGCAATGCGGGTCGCATTGGTGCGCGAAGAACCCAGTGCCGCACTCAGTTCAGACGGTTGGATACTGCGACTTTCCTGCGCATCCAGTGTAATTAATGCCATAAATAAGGTTTCGTTAATTCCTTGTGCTTTCAGCATTTTGTTGCGATTTTCTAGCAACTTACTGTGCATATGCATACACAAGCGTGTCAGTAGAATCTCCTGATAAGGGAAATCTTTCTGGCGTTTGGCACGAAAATTAAGCATCTGTTCTATAGGACTAAACGAACTTTCCATTATAATGAGCCTCATTAATTTCAAATGGTACAGTAACGATAGTGACTAATAATGTAAACGGTATAATTCGAGAAAAATTTAGCAATTCGTGTTATTCAGTCACTGTTTGTAAGTAATTAGTATCAGTAATTGTAAGGGTATTGTGTTTTAGCTCACAATTCAGGCAATCTCTTACCCCAAAATCATGAGCAATTTGAATGTCAGTCCATAGCTGATCGCGCCAAATAACGTGGCGAAGATAATACTGTTGGTTTTATAAAAGCAGCCGCAGATAACCAGAAAGCCAATCAGTGTCGGCATGAGTTTCTGCGGGTTATGCATAATTTCTGGTGTACTGGAAACCACCAATAACGCACAGATAGAAGCAATCCCAATGCTGTCCAACAGCAGTGAAACGCGGCCTCGTTGCAGACCCGCTGGTTTACGTGCTGGTCCCAGGCGCAGTGGCAAATAACGAAACAGGTAATTTACCGTCCCCACCACTAACCCAATAATCAGGACATCTGAATTCATGGTGTCGGCTCCTGCTCGTTATTTTCACTGTGTTCGGTCACCACTTCTGGTGTGGGTTGCAGCAGGGCGGCCAGGCACCCTGCGCCAATTCCGGCCAAAATCGCCACCGGAATAGAGAACAACACGGCGCCGAGCAATGCGCCACTCAGCGAGGCGATAACGGTTAGGCTATATTGGCGTTTAAATGAGGCCAGCAGAAAGCTCAAGAACAACGCCGGTAACATAAAGGAGAGGGAGGCCTCAATAGCGGGATAATTCTCCAACGGGCCATTGCCAAACATGGCACCGATTGCGGTACCTGCCACCCAAGATAGCCAAGAGGTAAACGCGATACCGAGCATCCAGTTTTCGCTCCAGCGCCGCTGATCTTTCATTAACTTGGTGGTGGCAGCAGCAAACACTTCATCGGTCAAACCAAATGCCCACAGCGCGGTTTTTTTAGCGGATAATTTGGTCAGAATACGGTGTTTGAGTGCCGGTCCATACAAGATATGACGGATATCCATTGCCATCACGGTTAAGGCGGAAACCCATAATGACATCCCGGCGCTGAGCAGGGCGGTAATAACGAATTGGCTGGCACCGGCATAAATGATGCAAGAGAAGAAAATACCTTCCAGCGGGGTAAAACCCAGTTTTACCGAACTCAGACCAAAGGCGAAGGCGACGGGTAAATAGCCGATAACGATAGGCAGGCTATCGGTAATGCCCTCCGTAAAGGTGGCGGTTGACCGGGTAGCTGGCGGAGAGTCGGTGATTTGGCTTGGCATAAGATCTTTGGGTTACAGGGCAAAATAACAAGTTAGGTAACATTACCAGAGTGGTAATTTTCTTAACACCCTATAACCCAAATTTATATCTGTATTGATTATTAGTTAGCTAACTAACTGAGATCACTCAACGGGTTGATTAGCGGGAGGATCAAAGCGTTTACCGGCCAGCCACGTCGTAATATTTAGTATGCATAGCACCAAACCGGCCATTGCCACACCATACCAGCCCGCATGTTGGTATGCTGCTGCTGAAATCAGCGAACCTAACGCCCCACCGATAAAGTAAGTGGTCATATAACCGGCGGTTAAGCGATTTCTGGCTTCCGGCATCATGCGATATATCACGCTCTGATTGGTGACATGCACCCCCTGAACTGCCAGATCCAACACCACAATGCCGATAATCAGCGCGATGATGGAATGCTGCCCCAGGGCGATAGGTATCCATGACAACAGCAGTAATCCCAAACCAACACTGGTGGTGATGCGGGCTTTACCTTTATCCGCCAATTGGCCAGCTTTGGTCGCCATCAACGCGCCAGCAGCACCGACCAGGCCAAATAGCCCGATAGTAGCTTCTGAATAGCCGAAGGGGGGAGAAGCCAGTAAGAAGGCCATCGACGTCCACAATACACTAAAGTTGGCAAACGAGAGCGCGCCGAGCAAGGCACGGGTACGCAGCACTGGTGTGCGAATAAACAGCGAGAATATCGATCCAAGCAGTTGGCCGTAATTTAAACCAGTATGTTGTTTATAGCGCGGCAGGTAGCGCCACAATACCAATGCCATGACGAACATCAGCGCGCTGGCGACCCAATAAATGGTGCGCCAACCGCCAATGGAGGCCAGTGCTCCCGCCACGGTTCGTGCCAGCAAAATCCCCAGCAGCAGGCCACTCATAATAATACCGACCACCTTGCCGCGTTTTTCCGGCGCAGCCAGAGTGGCCGCCAGCGGCACCAGTAATTGTGCCACCACTGAGAACAAACCAGTGAGCGCGGTGCCAACAATCATCATAGTGAGGTTTTGTGACATCGCGGTAATCAGCATGCCGCCAGCGGCCAGCAAGGTCATGCCCACAATCAGCCCACGGCGTTCAAACATATCCCCTAGCGGCACCAGGAACATTAATCCCACGGCATAGCCCAACTGGGCCGCAGTAACGATAAACCCAGCCTGATTGACCGAGAGATTAAAGGTTTGTGCGATGGTTTCCAGCAGTGGCTGGGCATAGTAGTTGCTGGCAACAGCCAGTCCGGTTGCGACCGACATCAACACGATCAATGCCGGACTTAACCCGGAGTTTTCAGCTTTTTGTGTCATAAGGAATTATTCTGAATTGATAAGAGCGACAGTATTAGATAATTAGGAATGATAAACCAAGGGATAAATTTTATCTCAGTTCAGTTCAGATCGGGTTTTAGTTGATATTCGATCGGTGATCACTTTGCTTCAACCAAGCAGGCTAATCGAACCGTGGCCGACGGGCTCCCGAATGACAGATTTAGCACTCAGCATGAAAATTATCTTATTACTGCGGTGGGCTTGTGTGCTATTTTCCGCAAAAATGCTTATGCTGAAACGATAGTTTCATTGGCCGGAGAAGGGTATGAAACAGATTGATGAACGTTTGCGGGCACATTATGCGCAATTGACCCCGCAGGAGCAGCGCGTTACTGATTTTATTTTTGATCATTTTGACGACCTGATTAGCTATAACAGTGCTGAATTGGCGCGCTTGAGTGGGGTGTCTAAAGCCACGGTTAGCCGGCTGTTTAAGCGCCTGGGGTACGCCAGTTACCGGGAAATGCGTGAAGAAGTACGCACCTTGCGTCAAAGCGGTATGCCATTGACCGATAGCCGTGATGCGGTACAAGGGAACACCTTGCTGGCGCGCCACTATAAGCAAGAAATGGCGAATTTAACGCATTGGGTGAGTCAGTTGGATAGCCGTCAGTTAGCCGAGGTTATCGATGCGATGATACGTGCGCCGCGTATCTTATTGTTGGGGCTACGAAACAGTTACCCGGTTGCTCTGCATTTACGTCAACAGTTGTTGCAGGTGCGCCAGCACGTGCAGTTGGTGCCGCAAGCGGGGCAGACGCTGGCAGAGGAGTTGGTGGATGTCACGCCGCGTGATTTAGTTATGGTGGTGGCATTTCGCCGCCGGCCAAAAGTTATCCGCGAGATCCTACTACAAATGCAGGTACAAGGCGTGCCGACGCTGCTGATTTGTGAGCCGCAGGCTCAATCAATATTGCCGTTAGCACGTTGGCGGTTGACTACGCCGCTCGACAGCGTATCGGCTTTTGATAGCTACTCTTCGGCCATGAGTCTGGCAAATTTACTGAGTAATGCTTTGTTGCATGAAATGCTCGCACAGGGTCGTCAGCGAATTCATCAAATCGCTGATTTATATGATGCTTTAGGAGAGTTAGAGCAACGGTAGTTTGTTCGCCCGATAGGTCAAAAGGCTATTGTTTAGTTTAGTGTCCGAAGGGGTTAACCCTCTTCTGGCTGTTGCGGCAGCTTATGTCACTTTCACCTCCCGGCGGCGCGCTAACGCCTTCTTTTTATCAATTAATGCACTTTTGTGGTGCGTTTTGATTGTTGATTTGCACCTTGATTGTGAGTCCTTCCCTTCGATTTATTCCTTGTGATTCGTGTAGTGAGCCTAAATATGGGCCTCTCGTCATAGGTTATCATTGGCACAGTAGTTGCAACGATGGTTTCAGTGTTTGCTTTTAAAGAATCCATCGTTTCATTACTGAGTTAGCGGAGATATGCTATGAACATGAAAAAGCGGATGTTGGCCTTGCTGGGTGCTGCACTGATATGGGTTCAGGCTCCTTCGGTGTTAGCCGATCAGTTAGAGCAAATTCAGCAGCGTGGTGTGTTGCGGGTCGCCGTTCCACAGGATTTCCCGCCATTTGGCTCGGTTGGTACGGATCTTCAGCCGCAGGGTTATGACATCGATATGGCGCATTATTTGGCCGATAAGATGAAACTAAAGTTGCAACTGGTGCCGGTGACCAGTGCCAACCGAGTGCCTTATCTGCAAACGGATAAAGTGGATTTAGTGATTTCCAGCTTGGGTAAAAATCCTGAACGGGAAAAAGCCATCGCATTTAGCCGTGCCTATGCGCCGTTTTTCTTGGGTGTATTTGGTGCTAAAGACGATGCACTGAAGCAACCAGAACAATTGGCAGGTAAAACGGTGGGGGTAACCCGTGGTGCAGTGGAAGATATGGTGCTGAGTGAGTTAGCCCCTAAAGATGCTCAGATTAAACGCTATGAAGATAACAACACTACGCTGTCAGCCTACCTGTCTGGTCAGGTGAATTATCTGGCGACGGGCAATTTGGTGGTCAGTGCACTGGTTCGCCAGAATCCAACCCAGGCACCGGTGGCGAAGTTTATGCTGAAAGATTCACCGTGTTATATCGGTTTACGTCAGGGAGAACCGGCTCTGAAAGCCAAAGTGGATGCACTGATTGGGGAAGCATTGCAGGATAACACGCTAAATGGTTTGTCCGAGAAATGGTTGAAGGCGCCGTTACCGGCTGATTTGGGTGCATAACAGGAGCTGGCTATGACCTATCAGCTTAATTTCTCTGCTTTGTGGCCTTATCTGCCTGAACTATTGTCGGGCCTGTTGACCACCATTGAGCTGACGGCTATGGCCACCCTCGGCGGTATTGCGCTGGGGATAGCGGGAGCCGCAATTCGCTGTGGTGATAGGGTTATATTGCGCCGGATATGGGGCGGTTATGTAGAAATTGTGCGTAATACCCCATTCGTGGTGCAACTGTTTTTTATTGTGTTTGGTTTACCGGCACTTGGCTTGAAACTTAGCGCCGGTCAGGCAGCCTTACTGGCGATGACTATCAATCTGGGCGCTTATAGCACGGAGATTATTCGTGCCGGCATTCAAGCCAGCGCTAAAGGCCAGTGGGAGGCGGGGCGGGTATTAGGGTTACGCCGTAGTCAGACTTTTTTCCGCGTGATCCTACCGCCGTCGTTACAGCGCATTTATCCGGCGCTGGTAAGCCAGTGCATTATTGTGATGCTCGGTTCTGCGGTGGTATCGCAGGTGTCATTTGAAGAGCTGACATTTGCCGCCAACCTGATTCAGTCGCGCACCTTCCTCAGTTTTGAGGTCTATCTGGTGACCACCTTGCTCTATTTGTTGTTAGCCATCGCAATGCGCCAATTACTGCTGGCGGTTGGCCGTCGATTCTTTGGGAGCCATAACTCATGATGTTTACTGACTGGGATATCATCCGTAACTTGTTATTGGCCGCCCGCTGGACGCTGTTACTGTCACTAACGGCCTTTTTCGGCGGCACATTAGTGACATTACCATTGATGTTGATGCGCTTGAGTCGTTGGTGTTGGGCTGCTCGTTTTGTCCGTTTATATACCGAATTGTTTCAGGGCACGCCGTTGCTGATGCAACTGTTTCTGGCCTTCTTCGGCTTAGCGCTGTTGGGTATTGATGTTAGCCCGTGGGCGGCTGCGGCGATGGCTTTGACACTGTTTACCAGTGCCTTTCTGGTGGATATCTGGTGTGGCAGTATTGCCGCGTTGCCGAAAGGCCAGTGGGAGGCTTCCCGCTGTCTGGGCCTGAGTTTCAGCCAGACGTTATTGCGGGTGATTGTGCCGCAGGCGATGCGTATCGCAATTGCACCGACCGTGGGTTTCTCGGTGCAGGTTATCAAGGGCACAGCACTGGCATCGATCATTGGTTTTGTCGAATTAACCAAAGCGGGCACCATGCTCAATAATGTCACTTATCAGCCGTTTAAAGTTTTTGGCTTAGTGGCGCTGGGCTATTTCCTGATGTGTTATCCGTTGTCGCGTTACAGCCATTATCTGGAGAGGAAATTCCATGCCGCTGATCACCATTAATCAGGTTCAAAAATACTATGGCCAGAACCATGTACTTAAAGGCGTAGATCTGGATATCGAGATGGGCGAAGTGATCTCGATAATTGGCCGCAGTGGTTCAGGTAAAAGTACCTTATTGCGTTGTATCAACGGGCTGGAGGGATATCAGGACGGCAGTATCAAGTTGGGCGGTATGACGGTAACGGATCGTGATTCGCAGGCGCGGGAGATTAGCCGCTCGGTAGGCATGGTGTTCCAGAATTTTAATCTGTTCCCACATATGACAGCATTGGAGAATGTGATGCTGGCACCGCGTCGGGTACTGAAAAAGAGCACGACCGCGTGCCGTGAACTGGCGGCGTTGATGCTGGAAAACGTTGGGCTGGCAGACCGGCTCGATTATTACCCGGCTAATCTTTCCGGTGGGCAGCAGCAGCGTGTGGCGATTGCCCGTGCGCTGGCGATGCAGCCGAAGGTATTGCTGTGCGATGAGATCACCTCGGCTTTGGATCCTGAGTTAGTGGGGGAAGTGTTGAAAGTCCTCGAACAGTTGGCGGCAGAAGGTATGACACTGATTCTGGTGACCCATGAGATGAATTTTGCCCGTGAAGTGGGTGACCGGGTGGTGTTTATGCATCAAGGGCGGGTGTGGGAGCAGGGCGAAAGTCGCGCCTTATTTGCTAATCCACAAACTACTGAATTAAAACAGTTTATATCATCGGTCCGTGGTTTGTAGGCCACATTTCACTGAATTATTTAAGGATGGAGATTTTCTATGTCGGCAATAAACCCTAACCCGCTGTTTTGTCAGATTAACCCACCGGCACGGTTGCTGATGGGGCCGGGGCCGATCAATGCCGATCCCCGGGTATTGCGGGCAATGGCCAGTCAGTTGATCGGGCAATACGATCCGGCGATGACAGAGTATATGAATCAGGTGATGGCGCTATATCGTGGGGTTTTCCGCACTGAGAATCAGTGGACGATGTTGATCGATGGCACCTCTCGTGCGGGTATTGAAGCGGTTTTGCTGTCGGCCATCCGCCCTGGCGATAAAGTTCTGGTGCCGGTTTTTGGCCGTTTTGGTCACTTATTGTGTGAAATTGCCCGCCGTTGCCGGGCCGAAGTCCACACTATCGAAGTGGCGTGGGGCGAGGTATTCAGCCCAGAAATGATTGAAGATGCTATCAAGAAAGTGCACCCACGGCTGCTATTGACGGTGCAGGGCGATACCTCAACCACCATGTTGCAGCCGCTGGCTGAGTTGGGCGAGATCTGTCGCCGCCATCAAGTGTTGTTTTATACCGATGCGACTGCATCGCTGGGGGGGAACCTATTGGAAACTGACGCCTGGGGGTTGGACGCGGTATCTGCCGGGTTGCAAAAGTGCCTTGGCGGGCCATCAGGCAGTGCTCCGGTAACCCTCAGCCCACAATTCGCTGAGCAAATTCGGCGGCGCAAATGTATTGAGCAGGGGATCCGTACTCAGGATCATGCTGATGGCGACGAAGAGATGATCTATTCCAATTACTTTGATTTGGGCATGATCATGGATTATTGGGGGCCGGAGCGCCTGAATCATCATACCGAAGCCACCAGTATGTTGTTTGCGGCACGGGAATGCGCACGAGTAATACTGGAAGAGGGATTGGATAACGGTATTGCCCGTCATGCTTTGCATGGTGCAGCGTTGTTGGCGGGCATTCAGGGAATGGGGCTGGCGGTGTTCGGTGATATGAAGCACCGCATGAACAATGTGTTGGGGGTGGTTATTCCGACCGGTGTTCCTGGTGAGCAAGTGCGGCAACTGATGCTAAATGATTTTGGTATCGAGATTGGTACCTCATTCGGGCCGTTAAATGGCAAAATTTGGCGCATCGGCACTATGGGATATAACGCGCGTAAAGATTGTGTGATGCAAACGCTGGTGGCATTGGAGGCGGTATTAAACCGTTTAGGTTTTGCCACGGTTCAGGGCAACGGATTGCAAAGCGCGTGGAATGTCTATCAGGCTGAGAGTGATAAACCGGTTATTGATCCACTAAACGGAGCGAACTGATGGCTGTTACCCTGCCGGATGCCGAGGCAGAGCAGGCTGCATTACGGGTCTTGGCCCGTTGTGATGTGCTGGCGGCAATCAGTGAATCAGCGGATGCGCTGACGCGGGTGTACCTGTCTCCTGAACATTTGCGGGCAAATCAGCAAGTGGGTGAATGGATGCAGGCGGTCGGGATGCGCGTCTGGCAGGATGCAGTTGGTAATATTTGCGGCCGTTATGAAGGGCTGCAACCTGATGCGCCGGCCCTATTGTTAGGCTCTCATCTTGATACGGTGCGCAATGCCGGCCGTTACGATGGCATGTTAGGTGTATTAAGTGCGCTAGAAGTGGTGGGGTATTTGTATCGTCAGCAGCAGCGGCTGCCGGTGGCCATTGAGGTGATTGGTTTTGCCGATGAAGAGGGTACGCGCTTTGGTATTACCCTGCTGGGTAGTAAAGGTATCACTGGGTGCTGGCCGGCCGATTGGTTGAGTAAAACCGATGCTGAGGGTGTCAGTGTGGCGCAGGCCATGGAGAACCTTGATTTTGACCCCGCGGCTATTGTCAGTGCGCGACGTGAGGTGAGTGATTTTTGTGCTTATCTGGAGCTGCACATTGAACAGGGGCCGTGTTTAGAAAAGGCCGATTTGGCATTGGGCGTGGTGACGGCAATCAATGGCGCGCGCCGTCTGAATTGCCGATTTATTGGCTTAGCGGGCCATGCTGGTACGGTGCCGATGGGGCAGCGGCAAGATGCATTGGCCGGTGCGGCGCAATGGATTGGTGTCGTTGAACAGTTGACTGCTTGCTATGGTGAACATTTAGTGGCGACAGTTGGAACACTCAGTTGTTCGCCAGGTGCTGTGAATGTGATTGCCGCAGAGGTGGTTCTGACGCTGGATATTCGTGGCCCGCAAGACTGTCACGTGGACCAGTTACTGGCCAGTTTGTTGGCGCAGGCGCAAGTGATAGCAGCACAGCGCGGCCTGACTTTTTCATCAGAAGAGTTTTACCGTATCAGTGCTACCGAATGTGATATGGCTTTGCGCCAGCGAATCAACGCCAGTATTGATCGGGTACAGGGGCGCTCATTATTGCTGCCTAGTGGTGCGGGGCATGATGCCATTGCTGTTGCTGAGTGCTGGCCGGTAGGGATGTTGTTTGTGCGCTGCAAAGGAGGGGTAAGCCATCATCCTGATGAATCCGTCACTCATAGTGATATTGCACTAGCCATTCAGGCTTATCTGGAAACGGTGCTATCCTGGCAACGGGTTTAATACACTGGGGGAGCACTTTTGCGGTACGGCTCCCCCTGGTTTTACCTTTACAACAATAAAAAATCATCAACATCGCGCCATGCCGGAAAGGCTTCGCGATAGCTCTGCAATGTTTCTAAAGACAACTCAGCATCCAGTTGCACAGCCAGTCCCGGTTCTGCTTGCGCCAACACCTCGCCTTGAGCATCCAGAATCACACTGTCGCCCTGATAGTGATGGCCGTTATCATCATCGCCGACCCGATTACATCCGGCGACGTAAGCCTGATTTTCTATCGCGCGCGCTGTCAGTAAACTTTGCCAGTGTTTGGCGCGGGGAGCAGGCCAGTTCGCGACATAGAGTGCTAAATCATAATCTTGCAAATTGCGTGACCACACCGGAAAGCGCAGGTCATAGCAAACTTGCATCAAAATTCGCCAGCCACGCCATTCCACCACCTTGCGCTCTTTGCCCGCTTGATAGTGGTGGTGCTCACCGGCCATGCGGAATAAGTGGCGTTTGTCATAATGATGAACGCGCCCATTCGGTTCAACCAGCAGGAAGCGGTTCACCGCACCCTCGGTGGTTTTCAGCGCCACACTGCCGCCAATCAGGGCATCAGTAACTGTGGCCCAATGGCGTAACCAGTTGATGACCTCACCTTCTGATAATGCATTTTCAGCCGCATTCATGGCAAAACCGGTGGTAAACATCTCTGGCAACACAATCACATCACGCTGCCGGAGTGGCTCCAACAGCATGTCAAAATGGCGCAGATTTGCCTGTGCATCCAACCATACCAATGGCTGTTGCAACAGGGTCAGTTTTAAAGTTGACACAATCGCTCCGCAGCAGCATCCAGCGTGGCATCCTGTTTGGCGAAGCACAGCCGGATCAGTTTATGGGGGAACGGGCCTTCACAAAATACCGATAACGGTATCGCTGCCACGCCGACATGTTCGGTTAACCATTGGCAGAATTCAACATCATCAAGATCAGAAACCGCGCTGTAATCGGCCAACAGGAAATAGGTGCCTTCACTCGGCAGAATTTTCAGGCGGCTGGTGGACAGCGCATTGACGAAGCGATCACGACGGGCGCGATAAAAATCGGGCAGTTGCTGCCAGTGCTCTGGTTGGGCATTGAGCATATCCGCCAATGCGAGCTGAACCGGCGTGCAAACCGAAAAGGTCAGATATTGATGAATTTTACGCACTTCGGCACTGATAGCGGCGGGGGCGATGCAATACCCCACTTTCCAACCGGTCATATGGAAGGTTTTGCCGAAAGAGGACACTGCAATGGCGCGTTGGCGCAGGTGCGGATGAGCCAGCACACTAGCATGGCCTGCGGCGCTAAAGCAGATGTGTTCGTACACCTCATCGCTCAGCACATAGATATTACGTTCAGCAATCACTTGCCACAGTTGTTCAAAGTCTTCCGCCCGCCAAACAGTCGCTGAAGGGTTATGCGGCGTATTGACGATAACCAGACGAGTACGTTCAGAAACCAGATCAGCAAATTCAGACCAGTCGGTGGCGAATGTCGGGGGTTTTAGTGCTATGCGCTTGAGTATGCCGCCCGCCAGTTTAACTACCGGTGCATAGCTGTCGTAACTGGGATCAAAGCAGATAACTTCGTCGCCTGGGCGCACCAGGGCGGTAATGGCGGCAAACAGGGCTTCGCTGGCACCGGTAGTGATGGTGATTTCGCTGTCGGCATCGGGCTGCCAGCCGTAGATTTTAGCCGTTTTCTCCGCAATTGCATTGCGCAGCGGTGCCACGCCGGTCATTGGGGCATATTGGTTTGCACCTTGACTGACATGATAGGCCAATTGCTGTTTCAAATAGTCTGGACCATCAAAATCGGGGAACCCTTGCGATAAGTTAATCGCTTGGTGTTTTTGCGCCAATGCACTCATTTGCGTAAAGATTGTGGTGCCTTGTGCCGGCAATTTACTGTCTGGAATAAAGGATAAAGTGCTCATGGCAGATGAATACTCCTGGCGCTGTATGTTGCCGTCAATATAACACGATGTTAAGATTTGGCAATCAAGACGCTTAGATGTTTAAACGGCTAAATGCCGTAATTTGCTAAGCATAGATAAAAATGTACTAAGGCTGATCGTTGGGCAAATTGCGGTTGCTAAATGTGATGACCCACCTACACCACAACAGGGATATGCAATGACAGAAAATGTACAACTTGGCGCGCTGTTAGCCGCCTGCCACTGGATCGGGGAGAAGGGCTGGTGCCCAGCGACCGGTGGTAATATGTCCCTGCGGCTGGACTCGACTCATTGTCTGGTTACCGAATCAGGTAAAGATAAAGGCAGCCTCACCGCTGATGATTTTCTACTGGTAGAAACCGCCAACAACCATGTTCCAAGTGGGCGCACACCCTCGGCAGAGACCGGGCTACATACCTTGCTTTATCGTCTGTATCCAGAGATCAATGCGGTGTTACATACTCACTCGGTGAATGCCACCGTGCTATCTCGGGTTGAGCGTAGCCATGAATTAGTATTGCAAGGTTATGAAATGCAGAAATCACTGTCGGGTCAGCGTAGCCATTTGGATGCGGTTGCCATCCCTATTTTTGATAATGATCAGGATATTCCGGCGCTAGCCCAACGGGTTGCCACACTGGCAGATAATAACCCGTTACACTACGGATTCTTGGTGCGCGGTCATGGCCTGTATTGCTGGGGAAATAGCGTGGTGGAAGCCCGTCGTCATCTGGAAGGGCTGGAATTCTTGTTCCAGTGTGAACTGCAGCGCCGCTGGTTTGATCTCAATCCTAACGTGGGGGCTAAATGATCCAGGCTATTGTTACCGATATTGAAGGCACCACTAGTGACATCCGCTTTGTCCATCAGGTGCTGTTCCCCTATGCCCGCGAGCGACTGACGCCCTATTTGCGTGCACATCAGCAGGATGAAGAGATTGCCGTAGCGCTAACCAGTCTGCGCCATGAGCTTGCACAGCCGGGTGCTGATATTGAAACATTGATTACCGCGTTACATGGTTTTATGGATGAAGACCGTAAATCCACGGCGTTGAAAGCGATTCAAGGCATTATCTGGCGCACCGGTTATCTGCAAGGGGACTTTCGTGGTCATCTTTACCCAGAAGTGGCCCGGCAATTGGCCGACTGGCAGCAACAGGGTTTGGGGTTATATGTCTACTCTTCTGGCTCGGTTGCTGCGCAGAAACTGTTGTTTGGTTACAGCGATGCAGGGGATTTACGCCCGCTATTCAGTGGCTATTTTGATACCCATGTTGGGGGAAAACGTGAGGTGAGTTCTTATCAGAATATTGCTAGTCAATTAGCTATCGCCCCACAAGCACTGCTGTTTTTATCTGATATCCGCCAGGAGTTGGATGCCGCGCAACTGGCGGGTTGGCAAACTTGCCAACTGATTCGCGACTTACCTGATAACGAAAGCCGCCACCCACAGGTGAGCCGTTTTGATCAAATCGTTTTGGAGGATTTTACAGCATGAGCGGATTAACGATTTTTAGTGATGAGCAGCCGGAACAACCGCTGTGGCAAAGCCATAATGCTGAAGAGATCCAGCAGCAACTGACTGCTATTGGTGTGCGCTTTGAGCGCTGGCAGGCAGATCGTGAACTGGGTGAAAATCCACAGCCGGAGGCGGTGATTGCAGCTTATCAACATGAGATTGACCGGCTGGTGGCGGAGAAGGGTTATCAGAGTTGGGATGTGATTAGCATGCGGCCTGATAACGCTCAGCGGGAAGTGTTGCGTGAGAAGTTTTTATCAGAACATACCCACGGCGAAGATGAAGTGCGCTTTTTCGTTGCAGGGGCAGGGCTGTTCTGTTTGCATCTGAACGGTAAAATTTATCAAATACTTTGTGAAAAGAATGACTTACTTTCTGTCCCTGCCGATACTCGCCACTGGTTTGATATGGGGTCTGCACCGAATTTCACGGCTATTCGGGTATTTGATAATCCTGAGGGGTGGGTGGCACATTTTACTGGCGATAAGATAGCCGATGCTTATCCACGTTTGGATTGATCACCTTCGTACTTTAAGCCGCAGCTAACACCGCTGCGGCTTCAATTGCTTTGGGGATAAAATTACAAACATTGCTCATTCTTAGCTTGGAAGAAGCCTGCCGCCACTTGTTCTGGGCTAATGACGCCGCTGTCTAATACCCAACCACTGATCAATGCCGCCGGTGTGACATCAAATGCCGGGTTATACACAACGGCATCTTCTGGTGCCCAATGGCAACTGCCAAAGCTGCCTGAGACACCGGTCACTTCACTGGCGGCACGCTGCTCGATTGGGATCGCTGCACCATTCGGGCAGTTTGGATCGTGAGTGGTGTGCGGAGCGGCAACATAGAACGGAATATTGTGATAGTGGGCCAACACCGCCAAACTGTAAGTGCCTATTTTATTTGCCACATCGCCGTTGGCGGCAATGCGATCCGCGCCGACCCAGATAGCATCCACTTTGCCCTGAGCCATCAGGCTGGCAGCCATCGAATCACAAATCAATTCATATGGAATACCTAACTCACCTAACTCCCAGGCGGTTAAGCGGCCGCCTTGCAGCAAAGGACGGGTTTCATCAACCCACACCTGGTTAATCTTACCTTGTTGATGGGCTTTTAATAATACGCCGATAGCGGTACCAATGCCCGCGGTAGCGAGCCCACCGGTATTACAGTGGGTTAGCAAGTTACTACCCGGTTTAACCAGTGCCGCCCCATGCCGGGCAATGCACTCACACAATTCTCGGTCTTCATCTACCAGATGTAGCGCCTCGCGAGCCAGGCTATCGACCCAGTTGGCTTGTAGCAAAGCCTGCTGCATCCGTGCCAGATTATTCATCAAGTTGACTGCCGTCGGGCGGGATTCACGCAGCGCGATGAGTGCCTGCTCAAGTTGAGCTTGCGGCAAACCACGTTCTGCCAGCAAAGCCAATAATAAACTTGCTGACAGTCCAATAAGCGGCGCGCCACGCACTCGCAATGTCTGGATATGGCCAATCAGTAATTCTACCGTATCAGCTAATAGCCACTCCTGACGCTGTGGTAATGCTTGCTGATCGAGTATCCAGAGCTGGCTATCGATAATTCTTAAGCTGGTGGTTTGTAAATCGAGCCTGTTAAGCGTCTGCATTGTCAGTTAAATCCATGTTGCGTTATTGCATCTGGTTTCTTATTCTGCCAACATATCTTATGGATGTGTAGACGTCTATATGGTTTTACGCCTAAATACGGATTTTTTTGCTCTAACAGAGAATAATTTCACAGCTAAGCAAGTAGTTGGCGGTGAGTGAACCAGAATCGGGTAAAGAATAAAGAGGTCGAAGATGTCGCGCTACCATACATTTACTGCTGCGGATGCTGTTGAATATGCTCGCCAATTTGGTCAGGTTGCTGATCCACTGACCTTAGTGACGGCCGATGAAATCGGGGATGGCAATCTTAATCTGGTGTTTAAAATCCGTGATGCGGCTGGCGTCAGTCGGGTGATTGTCAAACAGGCACTGCCTTATGTGCGCTGTGTTGGGGAGTCTTGGCCGTTGACCTTGGATCGCGCCAGAATTGAAGCGCAAACCCTGTTAACACACAGTCAATTCTGCCCGCAACACACGGTCAATGTGTTGCATCACGATGCTGAATTGGCGGTAATGGTGCAAGAGGACTTATCTGATCACCATATCTGGCGCAGTGAATTGCTGGCAGGTAAACACTATCCGCAAGCGGCGGGACAACTGGCTGAATATTTGGCGCAAACCTTATTCCATACCTCAGATTTTTATCAGTCAGCACAAGCTAAAAAAGCGGCAGTGAGCTGCTATACCAATCCAGAGTTGTGCCAGATTACTGAGGATCTATTCTTTACTGACCCTTATATTGATCATGAACGTAATAATTTTGATCCGGCATTACTCCCTGATGTACTGGCTCTGCGCCAGGATAATGCTCTCAAGGTGGCGGTGGCCTCACTTAAACATCGCTTCTTGAGTAAGGCCGAAGCATTGCTGCACGGGGATATTCATAGCGGTTCTATCTTCGTTGCTGAGGGGCGTTTGAAAGCTATTGATGCCGAATTTGGTTTCTATGGCCCAATCGGCTTTGATGTGGGTACCGCACTAGGGAATTTGCTGCTCAATTACTGTGGACTACCCGGCCTGGCCGGCCCACGTGATGCCGCAGCCAGCCGCGAGCAACGGCTGAAAGATGTGCATATTATCTGGCAAACATTTTCCAGCCGTTTCGTGGCGTTAAGTCAGGAGAAAACGCAGGATTTGGCCTTAGCGACCGAAGGATATGTACCACAGTTCCTGCAACAGGTTTGGCAAGACGCGATAGGGTTTTGTGGTACTGAATTAATTCGGCGTACCATTGGCCTGGCACATGTTGCTGATCTGGATAGTATCGCTGATGAAGAGATGCGCCGGGAATGTCAGCGTCATGCGTTGAGTTTGGGGCGTAGCTTGATATTGGCTGCATCACACATTGATAACATTGATAATTTGATTGCTCGCATCAGGCAGAATGGATAGCAAAAATTATTCATGGTACCAGGTGATGGTCTGAACCAGAATATAGTGACCCCGTTAAGTAATGCGGGGTTTTTTATTATTTAAATTACTATATAAATTATAATTATAAATAGCATTGTTCATATTTAAGTGATTAACGGCTATTTAGGCTGTTTTAAAATACGATTAATGTTTTTTATTGTCATTATTAGTGTTCCATGTGGCTTATTATTTCTTACGATGTAATTGTAGTTGGTGTTATTTGGGTGGTTGGCTATTATTTTAATGTGTGTTTTCATTTGGTTAAGTTATTACTTTACTTCCTATTTAAATTATAATTACTTTGATTGTTTATTTGTATGTGAATCTATTATTGTTTCATGTCGATAATGAAATATCTACCATAAATAACTATTTGTTATAAATATGAGGGGGATATTAGTCTGAACCAACAGAGGTTACTCTTTGGGATGTTGGTATTTATTAATTAGCCATGCCATTTTACATTCTATTTTATATTTATTTAATCATGTTATTAACTTGCTAACTAAAATCAACTATGTGGGCCAGTATTAAATGACGGAGGTTATTATTATTTAAACTGGCGTTATCATCATGCTAAGCAGGCGTATTTTATGCGACATTTTTATTATCCAGAAAAATTACGGTATCAGACTAAACTGAGTTCCACAGTAATCATGTTTGCCCTTTTTTTTTGCTCACAGGTAGTCGCCGCTCCTCAGGTCATAAATGTACCGAATGCGGGTGTGATTAGTAACGAAATACGGCAAACAACACCGGTGCCATTGCGTGCGCCACAGGAAGCTGAAATCAAACTTCCACCTTTGCTCCCTCCTACATCGTTTGGCGGTTCTACCTCGGCGGGAAGAATCATGTTACGTGAGGTTAGATTCGAGGGTGATACCCAGTTATTGCGGCACAATAACAGAAATAATAAAGCACTACGCGCCGTAATTACGCCTTGGTTGGGGCAACAATTAACCTTTAATGATTTACAAGTCATGACGTTAGCGGTAACTCGCTTTTATCGACAACAAGGATTTGTTGCCGCTCAGGCAATATTGCCACCACAAACTATCCGTGAAGGTGTTGTCATAGTTCGTATTATTGCTGGCAGATTAGATAAACCGGAGATTAATAATCAGAGCCGGTTGAATACTGATTTTGCTACTGCGGTGATTGAAAGTAATAGTTGTAGCAAAGCAGTGGGTTTTGTTGGCAATAAAGATTGTGCCGCTTCTCCGGCTGAGTTATCCCGCCTTGAACGCACCACCCTTATTCTTAATGAAATTCCAGGGGTTGATGCTGCTTTGGCATTAAAACCGGGAACTCAATCGGGAATGACGAGAGTTTATGCTGATATTTCCCCTGGACAGACTGCGATGGGATATCTCGGTGTGGATAATCAGGGTAATGATTATTCTGGTCATAATCGGTTATTAGTCGGTGGGGCACTCAATAATATGACCGGCTGGGGTGATCAACTACACACTGATTTGATTTTATCCAGTTCGGTAGATGTATTCAATGGCATGTTGGATTACAACTTCCCCATTAATACTTATGGCACCCGTGCAGCGCTTAATTATAGTTATCTGGATTATACCCTGAAGGGGCCTTTCGAAATATTGGATGCTCATGGCCATTCTAACACTTGGGGCATTAATTTACGCCATCCGTGGATCCGTAATTCGGCAGCTAGAATTGATGTGAATACCGGTTATTATCAGAGCAGAATGCGTGATTCACTGATTATGCTGCCAGAACAAAAGCGCAATCTGGATGCCGGTGAGTTTGGTCTTGGTGGTACGTTTACCGCAGTACCTAGAGGACTCAGTAATTTCACTTTACTGGGTACGGCAGGCCATCTGTCATTGGATGACGAATTCAGTCAAAGCATGAATTCCTTAACTGGTATTGGTGGCACTTTTGCCCGTTTTAATTATCGTGCCGGTCATGATCAGGGGTTTGGCCCTTATTTCACCTTTTTCAACCAATTTACCGGTCAAATGGCCAGTAAGAATCTTGATAGCTCACAAAAACTGTTATTAGGTGGGCCGCTGGCGGTGCGCGCCTATGGCATTGGTGAAGGGGCGGTGGATAAAGGCACTCTTTTCACTACCGAATTACGCACCCACTGGCAACTCTTACTTCCCACATGGGCAGGTACTGGGAATCAAATCACCTTTGCGGCATTTTTTGACCAAGGGTGGGGCTCTTACTATCGCCAGCCTATCGCGGGCCTGACGGGGAATAATATTAACCTGTCTGGCTTTGGTGCCTATATCACACTCTTTCGTCCGGCAGATTACACCTTGAATCTGACTTGGGCACATCGAACCGGCCAAGCTGCAATTGCACAACCGGATAACGACCAACTTTGGCTTAGCGCTTACAAGATGTTTTAGCGCTTATTGGCATATTTGTCAGATTTAATGGACGTGAATAATGAACAGTAAATTATACAAACTTATTTTCTGCCGTCGGTTGGGATGTTTAATTGCTGTCGGAGAATTTACCCGAACTTACGGACGGTCCTTTTCGTCTGGCGGCAAAAAAGTCATTAATGACAATAATACAAACGCTGGAATATTAAGCCGCCTGGCCATCATGACGGGATTAGCACTTGGCATATTACCGCTACGGGTATTCGCCCATCCCTCACTGCCGGTTAACGGTAATATTATTATCGGTCAAGGTGTGTTGAATGTTCACAACACCACCCTTACCGTGACTCAGCAAAGCGATAAGTTGGCAATCAATTGGGGCAGCTTTGATATCGCGCAGGGGAACAGCGTTATTTATAACCAGCCAGGGCAGCAGAGTATTGCGCTGAACCGGGTGCTTGGTCGCGATGCATCGCAGATATATGGCAGCCTAAAAGCGAATGGTCAGGTCTTTTTACTTAATCCGAATGGCATTCTGTTTGGAAAAGGTGCGCAAGTTGATGTTGGTGGTTTGGTTGCCAGTACTAAGTCCATGTCAAATCAGGATTTTGTTTCTGGGCGCTATACGTTGACCAGCCGAAGACATGAAGGCAAGTTGGTTAATCAGGCTAATTTGCGCACCACCCCTGGTGGCTATATCGCGCTGATTGGCCAGCAGGTTGATAATCAGGCTTCCGGTGTTATCGCGTCGCCGCAAGGAAAAGTAGCATTAGCGAGCGGGAGTCGCGTCACCCTTAATCTGGATCACGGCAGCTTGCTGAGTGTGCAAGTTCAGGGTGAGCAGGTCAGTACTTTATTGCAAAACGGCGGGCTGATTCAGGCTGATGGCGGGGTTATCCAACTGACCGCGCGCGGCAAAGAGATGTTAATGAATACCGTGATTGATAATACCGGTATTTTGCAGGCGCATAGTTTATCTGAAAAAAATGGCGTTATTTACCTCGATGGCGGCAGTGAAGGGGTGGTGAGCCAGCAAGGTGTTATTGATGTCAGTAGTGCGCAGGGCCGTGGCGGGAATGTTATCTTGCAAGGTGAAAAGATACATTTGGTCGCCACGAGCAAAATTGATGCTCGCGGGGCTGAGGGCGGTGGCAAAGTCCTGGTCGGGGGCGATTGGCAGGGTAAAAATAATGCGATAAAAAATGCCCGAGCAGTCGTCATGGATAAAGGTGCGGATATTGATGTTTCTGCTTCAAACCACGGGTCGGGTGGTACCGCCGTGCTATGGTCAGAAGATTACACTGGCTTCTATGGCAATATTTATGCTCGTGGTGGGCTACAGTCAGGTAATGGTGGGCAGGTAGAAACATCCAGTAACCGTAATTTACAGGCTTTTGGTCAGGTTGATACTGCGGCTATTCATGGTAGTCAGGGGAGTTGGTTACTTGATCCCGCAGAGGTAAGTATTGTTGGTAGTGGTGCTGAGAGCGGGGTAATGGTTCAGGTTGGGGACATTCCTGCTGGATATGTGAAAAATACCCAGGTTTTCGCTCCGACGGCCAAGGTAGCGCAAATATTGAATAGCAGTATCAATACTCAACTCGATCGCGGCACCAATGTGACGGTGACTACCACTAATCACACTTTAACGAATTGCCGCTGGTGCAATATTACGCTAGAGGCTGATATCAATAAAACAGCAGGTGGCGATGCTACGCTGACATTACATGCTGACGGCAATGTTGTTGTTAACAATAATATTACCGCTAATGTTGGCAAGCTGAATCTTAATTTATTAGCGGGTAATTCCACTGCCGACTCTGTTATTACATTAAATAATAGTGATGTGTTGTTAAATAAAGGGGATTTGTTGGCAAAACATGCCAATGATAACAGTGCGACTCGTATTATTATTATGGGTGGGAGATATGATGTCGGCAACCTCACTCTTGAAGGAAATGCTGGGGTGGCATCGCAAATTGGGGTGAGTATCAGTCATGCTGCTAATATTTCTGTGGCAGGTGAAACGCGTATAGCGGGTGAAAGTAGTCATGCTAATGGGCAAGGGTGGCGTGGTGTTGATATATCTGATGACTCAGTCTTGACTGGTTCGGGTAATATATTATTTGCTCTTAAGTCTAATTCTAAAAGTTCGTGGGTAGGCACATTTACGAATGCAACCATTACCGGTGATAAAGATATCACATTCCTGGTAAATACCAATGGTAGTGCATATGGTGGGATGGACTTTATTAATGGCAGTATTTACTCTAAGTCTGGCAATGTTTTATTTGATATCAATGGTGATATCTTTACCCAGGCTAACCTTGGGTTACGGATAAAGGAATCTCAAGTTAGTGGCAATAATGTAAAATTAAACATCAATATCACTGGAGTTGATGGTTTATTACTCAGAGACAGTAATCTTACGGCAACTGCCGGTAATATTGATGTTAATGCTACTACTACCAATAAAGGGCTGTGGATCTCAGGTAACACTAATATAAACGCCAGTGGCGATATTAATCTGAAAGGCGTAACCACGAACTCTACAGTTGCGGGTGCTGATGCCATCAGGATAAGTGGTAACTCCAGTAGTGTTCAGGTCAATATGACTGCCGGTGGTAATATATCGCTGGTGGCGGTTAATGAAGGAACGGAAATCGGGACTACAGTTGTTGCGGATTTTGCCAATATAAAAGCACAGGGAGGAGATTTTAATTTAAATATCAGTGGGGTCAAAGGCAGCCCTTTCAATAATGTCACTATCAGTGCCGATAATATTTTAATGAATGGTAATATCATCGGTAATGAAGTTGTATTGATGAAGAATACAGTTCTTACTGCTAAAAATGATATTAGAACCAATTTAACCTCCGCCACACATAAAGCCTTCGGGTTCAGCGGTAATAGTGCGATGACGGCAGGGAAAGATATATTATTAGTTGCCAATACCTCAGCACTCGCTGTGGAGGCGGTGACAATAAATGGGACCTCATCTAACAAAGTAAATATCACTGCGGGGAAAGATATATCAATAGTAGCTAATAATCATGGCAATACTACAGGGGCGGGTGTTGGTATTGATGGGGCTAACATTGAAACTAAAAACGGAAACTTCACAGTAAATAACAATGGTTCAAAAGGCATAACCTGGGCCAATTTAGATCTCACAGCAAATGAGGTTAACGTTGTCTCTAACTCGACTAGCTCTGCCGGATTGGCAATACGTGAATCTAATATTACTGCTACAACAGGTGATATTAATGCCAATGTAACCTCCGAAAAAGAAGGTGTTTTGATTAAGCCAAATACCATTTTTAATGCTAAGAAAGATATTAATCTGACGGGAGTTGCCACCGGTGATGGCGAAGGGATTTTTATTCAAGGGGATTCAAATACGTCACATAATAATCTTAATGCACAAGGAAATATCACCTTAAATGGTAAGGCTGATATGGGGGCTGCTACGCGAGCATCTGTCTATCTATTAAATACGACGCTGACATCAACTGAGCACAATATTGATATCAATGGTCTGTCTCAGGGGTCGAGACACGTTTACTTTACTGATGTAGAACTTAATGCTACTGCGGGGAATGTTACTGTTTATTCTGAAACACTGGCCGCTTTACCGACTTCATTAAGCACTGCATTAAGTTTGGGGGGGAATATCAGTATAAAAGCCCAAAATGGCTCGATGATCGGTAAAGCATTTAATACGACGCAAGGCTCAGGCGTTGGTTTTAGAGCCAATAGTACCTTGTCGGTTGAAGGGAGTATTGCGTTTCAAGGCGAGACAGAAGGCAATGGTGCTACCCGCAAAGGGATTGATTTTAATGGCGTGAATACACTCAATATTGCTAAAGGTAGCCAATTATCTCTCCTCGGTGAAAATAAAGGGGCACCAGCGACTGCTGGCGGAGAGGGTATTACCCATACAGATGCAGCTCAGTTAACGATAAACAATAATGGTTCTTTCAAAATGGAAGGGCGCTCAACCAGCGGTGTCGGCATTAACTTTCCTACCAGTAATAATACCGTGGTATTAAGTGGCGAGGGTGACACTCTCATTAGCGGCAGTAGTGTCGAAGGTATTGGGGTTGCTATTTCCGGTGTGGTTAATAACGGTACCGGCCCGGTCACGATTGAAGGAACCAGTATTGATAGCGCCGGTGTTCACCTCTTCAGTGCCGAGCATCAAATTAATCGTATTAATGTCACCGGGAGTTCAACCCATGCCGAAGGTCTGCGCATTAGCGGCAATGCCACTATTGCTGATACCACTCTGACCGGAGAATCAATTAATGGCAGTGGTGTGAAAATTGATCCACTGCCGGGTGCTAATATTGTCACTCATGCCGTGTTGGATAATGCCACGCTCAATGGCAGTAGTACTAATGGCATCGGCGTAGAGATTGCCAATGATATAAAGGGTGTCCATCAGAGTGTTATTAATGGCACCACCGATGGTGTTGGTTATGGCATTGATATAGCAGAAAATTTACATGTCATCGGCACCAGTGAAACCGATTTGCTGACACTAAACGGGGTGGCAACAACAGATACCGGTACTGGGATAAAACTCAATGGCAATAATGATTTAAGTAATACCAGCTTAAATGGCTCGGCTGTGGATGGTATTGCATTGCATATCATCGGCCCACTGACCAATCAAGGCAATACGGTATTGAACGGCACTGCTTCCGGCAGCGGTATTGGTGTGCGGGTTAATGGCCAACTGAGCGACAGTGTGGTGAATGGGACTGCGGCCAGTGGCATTGGTGTTCAAGTTATGAATGGTGTGCTTGATGACAGCCGCATCAATGGCATCTCCGATACTGGTTCTGGGGTTGGCGTCAATGGCGATACGGTGCTGAATAATACCGTGCTGGTGGGAAATAGTTCGGATGGTAACGGGGGGGAGATCGGGGGCCGCCTGTCAGGTAGCTACGGCAGCGCAGTACAGGGTGAGGTGGTTAACGGCACGGGAGTGTATATCGATAGAGATGCCACTCTCACTGGTGGCGGCACGGACGATCTGTTTGCTGTCAACGGTAATGCGATGGGCGATAAAGGCACTGGTGTGCAACTGGAAGGTAATAATACCCTTGATAATACCACGCTAAACGGTAACGCCACTCAGGGTACCGGTGTTGATATTGCCGGTCCGCTGGTGAATAACTGGAATACCCGTGTGGATGGCAAAGCCACTGGCGGCAACGGGGTGGCGCTGAACGGGGCGATCGCTGGCGGCACGGTTAATGGCAACTCGGATAGGGGTACGGGTGTCAAAGTTGATGGTGATACCCAACTTAATAACACCACCCTTAACGGTAACAGTCCTGATGGCAAAGGGGTGGAGATCGCCGGTAACCTCACTGGCCGCAATGGCAGTGCGATACAGGGCGATACCACTAACGGCACCGGGGTGGACATTGCTAAACAAATCCTCCTGGAGGGCGGCGGCCTGGATGATCTGCTCAATGTTACCGGCAACGCCACCGGCGAGAATGGCACCGGCGTGCAGCTTGACGGTCTCAATCTCCTTGATAACACCTCGTTGGCAGGGAATGCCACTAACGGCACCGGGGTGGATATTAATGGTTTACTACAAAATGAAGGTAACACCACGATTGGGGGTAAATCTGAGAATGGCAACGGTGTCCAGCTTGGCGGGGCAGTCAGCGGTAGCACAGTTACTGGTACATCAGCTAATGGCAGCGGCATCAAGGTGGTAAATGACAGTAATCTGGACAACGCCACCCTTAACGGCAACAGCCCTGACGGCAAGGGGGTAGAGATCGCCGGTAACCTCACTGGCCGCAATGGCAGTGCGATACAGGGCGATACCACTAACGGTACCGGGGTGGACATTGGTAAACAAATCCTCCTGGAGGGCGGTGGCCAGGGTGATCTGCTCAATGTTACCGGCAACGCCAGCGGCGAGAATGGCACCGGCGTGCAGCTTGACGGTATCAATCTCCTTGATAACACCACCCTGACGGGGAATGCCACTGAGGGTACTGGGGTGGATATTAATGGCTTACTACAAAATGAAGGTAATACCACGATTGGGGGTAAATCGGAGAATGGCAACGGTGTCCAGCTTGGCGGGGCAGTCAGTGGCGGCACAATTAATGGTACATCAGCTAATGGCAGCGGCATCAAGGTGGCAAATGACAGTAATCTGGACCACGCCATCCTCAACGGTAACAGCCCGGACGGTAAGGGGGTAGAGTTCGCCGCTAATCTGACAGGTGGCAACGGCAGCGTGGTGCAAGGCGATACCACTAACGGCACCGGTGTTGATATTGGTGAAAACGCCTCGCTCAGTGGCCCGGCACCGGATGATCTGCTGACGGTGACCGGCAATGCTAGCGGTGAGAAAGGCACTGGTGTTCAGTTAGGCGGCAACAATACGCTGAATGACACCACCTTAGGCGGTAATGCCAGCGATGGTCATGGCGTGGAGACCTCGGGGCTAGTATTCAACAGCGGCAATACGACGATTAATGGTGATGCCGCAGGTGATGGTCATGGTGTGCATATTGGTGGCCCAATGAGTGGTGGTAGGGTCAACGGCCGTTCCGACAATACTCATGGTATTTTCCTCAATGATTATGCAGCGATAACTGACATCACGCTTAGCGGGAATACCGGCTCATATAAGCCATCGGTGTTTTTCACCTTGCCGGAGAATATTGGTGACAATGTGATTATCAATGGCAAACCTGTTAATAAAAATAATTTTGGCGATAAAGTCAGGCCGGCCCCTAATCCCGGAGGGAAATCGACTGGAGATAGTACGCAGGTAGCTCAGTCTCAGGAGGGGGGGGAATCAGCCTCGTTACTCAGAAGACGAAACCAAATCCTCAGTGCCTTTGAAACACAAACTTTACCGCCCTCTATCCTGACTGAATATGAGCATGATAGTACAGACCATATCAGCCTCACGGTTTGTATTCCTAAGGGTATAACCTCCGAACAGGTTACCAATCAGCACGAGCTATGCGGGACCCATGTTCTCGGTAAGTGGAACCCTCTGACTAAAATATCGGGTCAGGAGTAATGGATTTTTAACTCTCTAAATTTGCTAGAGAAATCGTGATATCGATGTAAAAAGGTGAGCTGACAATGGTGGAGAAAACGGCTGAATTAGCATCAGCGGTAGAACAGTCGACCGCATTCTCATTACCCTATTTCGAGTTTTTAGTGTGTGTGCGGCGCTATGAGGAGGCGGGGCGATTACTGGTCTTGATGTTGGAGCAACTGGACCGCCAATATGGCCGCTGGGATGTTTTTTCGCTTAAGCATCAATCGGTACAGCAACAGGAGCATTACTGTAATCGCCTGGCTGCGGCTATTGGCAACCTACTTTCTGATCCTGGTTTTGTGGTATCCGATAAAGGTTTTTTACAACTGATTAATTTCCATCGCTGGATAGCGTTGATATTTGCCGCATCACCTTTTGGTCATGCGGATCATGTGATTACCAACCTTAATCAAGCGGGGGAGGGATGCGCTCATCCTTTGCGCTTTGAGCACCATAATTTTCTGAAATTTTGCCTGATGTATTTACCTGAATCGGGTATTCCGCTTCAGCCGGATATATTGTGGCAATTTAATCCCCCGGTTGCCGCGGCACTGTTTCTGGCGTTACTGTCGCCACGTATTTTACCCAGCGCTGCCGGGCATGCGAAACGTGAGCGGCTATTAGAGTGGTTACCTGAAAAACTACTAACGCTAGAGAATCTTGAGGGCTTACCTGAACGCATCCTGCACGATGTTTATATGCATTGCAGTTATGCGGATAGAGCAGCAAAACACGCCATAAAACGCAGTATTAATTTTCACTTACGTAACACGCTGCTGCACAATGGGCTATCTGATAACCACTCCCTCCCACCTGCACGGGATAAACCATTGATGCTGGTTATCCTGGAGTGGTTTAACAGCGGCCATTCTATTTACCGTACTCACTCCAGTACGTTGCGCGCCGCGCGTGAGCAGTTTTCCACCCATGGCGTCACCATTGTGGGGGCCACTGATGCCATCACCCGTGACGTTTTTGATGATTTTACCGAGGTCCAGCGGGCGGGGGCGGTTGAGGCTATTGTGGCATTGGCGCAACAATTGCGACCGGATGTTATCTACTTCCCCAGTGTCGGGATGTTCCCACTCACCATTGCACTGACTAATTTACGCTTAGCCCCCTTACAGATAATGGCACTAGGCCATCCGGCAACGACCCATTCCGGCTATATTGATGCGGTATTAGTGGAAGAGGATTATCTGGGGGATCCTCAGTGTTTCTCCGAAAAAGTGGTTGCGTTACCCAAGGACTGTCTGCCCTATGTGCCGCCTGCCAATATTTGCCAGCCGGAACCGATACAACATTTCGATGAGCGCCCAGCGGTACATATCGCGGTTTGTGCCTCGGCGATGAAAATTAACCCTCGCTTTATCGATACCTGTGCTGAGATTGCCCGGCAAACATCAACGCCGGTGATATTTCATTTTTTGGTGGGTTTTTGCTGGGGAATTACCCATCGAGTGATGGAAAAAGCCGTTAATGCTGTTATCCCTCAAGCTAAAATCTATGAGCATTTGGCCTATCAGGACTATTTATTGGTTATTAATCAGTGTGACCTGTTTATTAATCCTTTTCCTTTCGGCAATACCAATGGCATCGTCGATACTGTGCGTCAGGGGTTACCCGGTGTTTGCCTGAGTGGGGCTGAAGTACACGAACATATCGATGAGGGATTGTTCCGTCGGCTGGGATTATCTGAGGAGCTGATTGCGCATGATTTGGCTGAGTATATTGCGGTTACCGTGCGGCTGATCACCGATATTGAGTGGCGTAATAGCCTACGTCGCCAGTTGTTAACAATTCAGCCTGATAATGTGCTGTTTAGCGGGAAACCTGAGCAATTCGGGCTAATTATTAGAGGCCTGCTTGATGATTGTGGTGCTGAAAGAGGATAAAAAAAGCCTCCTGAATCGGAGGCTTGAGTAGACACTAACATCAATAAGACTTATTTATTACGCCGCTTCAGTTTGCCGTTGTTTGGTTGGCTGCTTTAGTGCGGGCTTGGCTGCCAAGGCATCGGCTGCAAACTCATCGACATTAATTGAGCGCAGGCGACTCTCTTCTGCTTTAGTCAAAATAGCGGCCTCTTCAACATTGATTTTCCCTTCAGCCAGCGCATTTTTTGCCAGCACATCCAGGCGAGTAAATGGCAGGCTTTTACCCGCTTCTTTACTCAGGCGCTTATGAATTGGCTCTGCTGCAATCACATCTTGCAAAGCGGCTTCCAGCAAACCTACCGGATTAAACTCGCTCGGTGTCAGATACTGACCACGACCAATACGGCTGCGGGTTGCTGAAGGTACTTGCAGTAACTGCGCCAGTTGATGGTCCAGCTGGTCTGACGGTGCCTGATGTACGCGACCAAACGGGAAGACCACCAACCGCATTAACCCGGCAATAACGCCATTTGGGAAGTTACGCAGTAAATCATCCAGAGCCTGCTCTGCCTGATGCAGGGCATCTTGCACACCCCAATGTACCAACGGCAGGTCTTCTTTTTGGCGGCCTTCGTCTTCATAGCGTTTCAACGTTGCTGATGCCAGATACATTTGGCTGAGAATATCCCCCAGACGGGCAGAGATACGTTCACGACGTTTCAGGCTGCCACCCAACACGCCCATTGAGACATCAGACAGTAAAGCTAAATTGGCGCTCAGGCGGTTCAGATGCTGGTAATAACGGCGAGTGCTGTCTTTGGTTGGTGTGGCACTGGTGCGGCCATTGGTCAGCCCCAACCAGAAACTACGGATTTTGCTGCTACCCACATGGCCCAAATGACCGAACAGCGCTTTATCGAAGGCGGCAACATCATTCGATTGTGCTGCTGCCATTTCATCCAGAACAAACGGATGGCAACGGATTGCCCCTTGGCCGAAGATAATCATGCTACGGGTCAGAATGTTAGCGCCTTCAACGGTGATACCGATAGGGGCACCTTGGTAGCCACGGGCTACGAAGTTGGCCGGCCCAAGGCAGATCCCTTTACCGCCCGCAATATCCATGGCATCCATCACGGCGCGTTGACCACGGTGGGTACAGTGATATTTAACGATAGCGGATAACACCGCCGGTTTCTCACCTAGCATAATACCGCTGGTAATTAAGGTTGCCGCCGCGTCCATCACATAAGCATTACCGGCGATTCGCGCCAACGGCTCTTCAATCCCTTCCATTTTACCGATTGAGATTTTGAACTGACGACGAATATAGGCGTAAGCACCGATCCCCATCGCCACACTTTTCAAGCTACCAGTGGCATTGGACGGCAAGGTAATCCCGCGGCCAACAGACAGGCATTCCACCAGCATGCGCCAGCCCTGCCCAGCCATTTTTGGCCCGCCGATGATGTAATCAATCGGCACAAAGATATCATTGCCACGGGTCGGGCCATTTTGGAATGGCACATTCAGTGGGAAGTGACGACGACCAATTTCCACCCCAGGGGTGTTGGTTGGGATCAGCGCACAGGTGATGCCTAAATCAACGGTATCGCCCAACAGATGTTCAGGGTCAGACAGTTTGAACGCCAGCCCGAGCACTGTGGCGATCGGGGCGAGGGTGATATAGCGTTTATTCCAGGTCAGGCGCATGCCCAGTACCTGCTTACCTTGCCATTCGCCCATACAGACGGTGCCGGTATCTGGGATTGCGCCGGCATCAGAACCCGCTTCTGGGCTGGTCAGGGCGAAACAAGGGATCTCGTCGCCACGGGCCAAACCAGGCAAATAATGATTTTTTTGCTCTTCAGTGCCGTAGTGTTGCAGCAATTCGCCGGGGCCGAGAGAGTTAGGAACGCCAACCGTGATGGCTAAAATGCCAGACACGCCAGACAGTTTTTGCAGTACACGTGCCTGAGCATAAGCTGAGAAATCAAGGCCGCCGTATTCTTGCTTAATGATCATCGCAAAGAAGCGGTGTTCTTTCAGATACGCCCACAGTTCTGGCGGCAAGTCAGCCAGTTCGTGGGTAATTTGGAAGTCATTAGCCATACGACAGGCTTCTTCTACCGGCCCATCAATAAAAGCTTGTTCTTCGGCGGTTAACTGCGGTTTTGGGTAGTTATGCAGTTTCTTCCAGTCAGGCTGGCCCTGGAATAAATCACCTTCCCACCAAGTGGTACCTGCATCAATCGCTTCTTTTTCGGTGCGTGACATTGCAGGCATGACTTTACGGAACATGCGCAATGCGGGTGCAGAAAACAGTGACTGGCGCAGTGGGGTCAGCGTCAGGGGTAGCAAAACAATCACCAGAGGCAATAATGCCCAGAATGACCATAACTGCAACGCTCCCATCGCGGCGGTGTAAACGACAAGAATCAAACTACTGAGATAGAGGTTCACCTGGTGATAGAACAGCACACCAATAAGAACCAGTAAGGCAACAATGCTAAGAACCATCATAGTGAAGCTCCTGAGATGTAGGAGGTCTGACCTGTTGAGAGATACATTTGTTGTAGTCCATCTCATTATTTTTATCAATACCATTACATGTTATTTACAACTCATCTCACAAACTGCCCGCATTAATAGTTAAAACTCTTATGTCTTATTCATTACAGTGCTTCTCGCTGTTTATGCTATCCGGTACACTGACGGCTGATGAATATCGATGCCATAGAACTATAAAGAGGCTCCCATGTACCAGGATTTAATCCGCAGTGAATTGAATGAAGCAGCAGACACACTGGCAAACTTTTTGCAAGATGATAGCAATATCAATGCTATTGCGAACGCAGCCGTATTATTGGCTGATTCTTTTAAGGCTGGCGGTAAAGTCTTGTCATGCGGTAATGGCGGTTCCCATTGTGATGCCATGCATTTTGCCGAAGAGTTGACCGGCCGCTACCGCGAGAATCGTCCCGGTTATCCGGCGATTGCTATTTCAGATGTTAGCCATATCTCTTGTGTTAGTAATGATTTTGGCTATGACTATATCTTCTCTCGTTATGTTGAAGCCGTCGGTCGCGCAGGGGATGTATTACTCGGTATTTCCACTTCTGGTAATTCAGCTAATGTCATTAAGGCGATTGATGCTGCTCGTGCCAAAGGGATGAAGGTGATCACCCTGACGGGTAAAGACGGTGGCAAAATGGCGGACACGGCAGATATCGAAATTCGGGTTCCCCATTTTGGTTATGCCGATCGCATTCAGGAAATTCATATCAAAGTGATTCATATCTTGATTCAATTGATTGAAAAAGAGATGGTTAAAGCCTGATATGTCGTGGTGATCAACGGTATTATCAATCTCGTTGATCACCTTGACGGTGAGCGAGAGCAGCTACAACGCTGCAACACCAAGAGCTAAGATATACGCGGGAGGTTGGTTATGTGCGAATTGCTCGGGATGAGCGCAAATGTTCCCACGGATATTTGCTTTAGCTTTACCGGCCTGGTGCAAAGGGGCGGGGGGACTGGCCCACATAAAGATGGCTGGGGTATTACCTTTTATGAAGGTAATGGTTGCCGCACGTTTAAAGATCCCCAACCCAGTTTTAATTCACCCATAGCCCGTTTGGTACAAGACTACCCGATAAAATCCTGTGCGGTGGTTTCTCATATCCGTCAGGCAAATCGCGGTGAAGTGGCGTTAGAGAATACCCACCCTTTTACCCGCGAAATGTGGGGGCGAAACTGGACGTATGCCCATAACGGCCAACTTAAAGGTTATCGTCAATTAGAGACCGGTACTTTCCGGCCTATCGGTCAGACTGACAGCGAATATGCTTTCTGCTGGCTACTTAATCAATTGGCAAAGCGCTACCCTCGCACTCCCAGTAATTGGCCAGCGGTATTCCGCTATATCGCTACCCTATGTGAGCAGTTGCGGGCAAAAGGGGTCTTTAATATGTTGCTCTCGGATGGGCGTTTTGTGATGGCGTTCTGTTCGACCAATCTGTATTGGATCACGCGCCGGGCACCTTTTGGTAAAGCGACCTTACTGGATCAAGATGTTGAGATAGATTTTCAACGCCAGACCACACCCAAAGATGTGGTCACGGTGATCGCGACTCAACCCCTGACAGGTAATGAAACCTGGCACAAAATTGCACCAGGTGAATTTGCATTATTCTGTTTTGGTGAGCGAATTTGATTTGGTGAGCGCATATTGCGATACCGGTGCATTGGAGACTGGCGGGCGGCTGAGTACATACTGCCCGTTGATCACTGCAACGGAGGGGGGCATCCGGTTTTTGGTAAAATAGGCATATCCCGGCTGTAATTGCCGCCAGAAGCTGTAATCCGACGAGTTACGGTGGCGTTGCATATTTTGTTCAGTCATACGGAATGGATAGATACTGATATCCACTTTTTCCTGACCAAAGATAAATGCCGTTTGCACGTAGTTAAATATCTCGTCCATATAGGCATCGGTCATTGCATAACAGCCGATTGATTTGCAAGCGCCGTGGATCATCAGATATTTCCCTGAATAACCCTGCGACTTATCATAATCATTTGGGAAGCCAATATTGATTGCCCGATAAAACTTACTGTCAGGTTTTAAATGGCGCATATCAATACTGTAAAAACCTTCCGGGCTTTTAAAATCCCCTTCACGGCGTTTTGGGCCAAGGCCACCTGAAAATTCACAGATGCGATAGCTTTGCACTAAACGATATTCACCTTGTAGCCTGGCGTATAATTCCAGGGTACGTTCTTCTTTGAAAATCTGAATATAGACCGATGACCCGAGTAATTGTTGTTTTAGCTCTTTGGATACTGCCACAGGCTCACTGGCTGAGCTGGTGAAGGATACCGCAGGCAAACCAATTATCACCACAGACGTAAGCATCGCAAACAACCGTGCGATTTTGCCCATTTATTATTCCTACTTATATTATGTAAATTATGCCACTGCATTTTTCGATTTATAGGCGCAGATTATCAGTCGGAAAAATTTTAGCAATATATGTTTTGTATAAAATAACCACAAAGTCGGTAAACATGAATTAACGATACGATTTTACCGAGTGGATAGATAAATTAGCCGTAAAATATTCGTGTTTGCTTGACCCAGGTCACTGCATTTGTCAGACAGTGCGGAATGAAAATGCTAAAATCGTCCACTGCTGATGGCTTGCACATGTAATCGTTATAACAGCCATTTTACCCTGAAATCATTCAATGTGGGTATCAGTACTCATTACCGCGATGCTTTCAATTAGCGTTTATGTTTATCTAATTGACTGGGTATTAAACCGTCGTTTAACTGAACCATGAAAGTATCTTATCTTTATGTGGCTGTACACTCTGGGCTAAGTACAGCATTTGATATAACTAATAAAGTCGCTCAAACCTATGATTAAAATAAAGAAAGGACTCGACCTACCCATCGCCGGAGCACCTGTGCAGGTGATAGAGGATGGTCCTGCTATTCGTCATGTGGCTCTGCTCGGTGAAGAGTATGTGGGCATGCGCCCCTCAATGTTGGTGCAAGAAGGTGATTGGGTTAAGAAAGGCCAGGCGCTCTTTGAAGATAAAAAAAATCCAGGGGTGACCTTTACTGCGATCGCCAGTGGTAGAATTAGCGCTATTAATCGTGGTGAACGCCGGGTGCTACAATCTGTTGTGATAGAGATTGAAGGGGATGAGCAAGTTCCTTTCCCACACTATGATGCAGCGGACCTTAATCATCTGAGCAATGAACAGGTGCAAAGCCTATTACTGGCGTCTGGTTTATGGACCGCATTCAGAACCCGCCCGTTTAGTAAAACCCCTGTTCCTGGTAGTCACCCACGCGCTATTTTTGTCAGTGCAATGGATACCCAACCGCTGGCAGCCGATCCGCAGGTCATTATTGCCACTGAGTCAGACGCCTTTAAGCATGGTTTAACTGTTCTTACACGTCTAACTGAAGGCAAGGTGCATGTGGGCCATGCCCCGGGGCAGGTGGTTGCCAACCATTCGAATGCCCAGATAACTTATAATGAATTCTCCGGCCCGCATCCTGCGGGTCTGGTTGGTACCCACATCCATTTTCTTGAGCCAGTGAGCTTGCGTAAAATGGTGTGGCATGTGGGTTATCAGGATGTGATTGCTATCGGTAAATTATTTACCCGTGGTGAACTCTGTACTGACCGCATCGTTGCGCTGGCGGGTCCACAGGTAAATCAACCGGTATTAGTGCGCACCCGTTTGGGTGCCAGCCTGGCTGAATTAACTGCGGCTAAGTTAAAAGAGGGGGAGAACCGTATTATCTCTGGTTCAGTCCTCAGCGGCACGGCTTTCTCCGCAACTCATGGTTATTTGGGGCGTTTCCACCAGCAAGTATCGGTTATCCGCGAAGGGCGAGAAAAAGAGCTATTTGGTTGGGTAATGCCAGGTCGCGATAAATATTCGATCACCCGCACCACGCTGGGCCATTTCTTCAAACGCAAACTGTTTGCTTTCTCTACCGATATGCACGGCGGGGAGCGCGCTATGGTGCCTATTGGCAACTATGAGCGGGTGATGCCACTGGATATCCTGGCAACCCATTTGTTGCGTGATCTGTTATCCGGTGATACCGACAGCGCGCAAGCGCTAGGGTGCCTGGAGTTAGATGAAGAAGATTTGGCTTTATGTACATTTGTCTGCCCCGGTAAGTACGAATACGGTCCGGCACTGCGCGACATATTGACCCAGATTGAGCAGGAAGGATAACTGATGGGCCTGAAAAATTTTCTTGAGAAAATAGAGCACCACTTTGAAGCGGGTGGCAAATTAGAGAAGTACTATCCGCTATATGAAGCCGCAGCCACTATTTTCTATACGCAGGGCAAAGTAACACCGGGTGCTTCCCATGTACGAGATGCAATCGACCTGAAAAGGATGATGATTCTGGTATGGTTGGCGGTATTCCCAGCCATGTTCTGGGGCATGTATAACGTAGGGCTACAGGCTATCCCGGCGCTAAACCAACTCTACAGTGGCGCGGAACTGCAACAGGTTATAGCCAGTGACTGGCATTACTGGTTGGCACAAATGCTCGGGGCGTCATTGGCTCCAGATGCTGGCTGGGCAAGCAAAATGGTGCTGGGGGCGGTTTATTTTCTGCCTATCTATGCCGTTGTGTTTGTGGTCGGCGGTTTTTGGGAAGTGGTATTCTCTATTGTCCGCAAGCATGAAATCAACGAAGGTTTCTTTGTCACCTCGATTCTGTTTGCCCTGATAGTCCCTCCCACATTGCCATTATGGCAAGCAGCACTTGGGATCTCTTTCGGTGTGGTTATTGGTAAAGAGATTTTTGGTGGTACCGGGCGTAACTTCCTCAACCCGGCACTGGCTGGGCGTGCTTTCCTATTCTTTGCTTATCCGGCACAGATATCCGGTGATTTGGTGTGGACTGCCGCTGATGGTTTTTCTGGCGCAACTCCATTGTCACAATGGAGTGTCAACGGTAGCCACAGTTTGGTTAACACCATTACTAATCAGCCTATTACGTGGATGGATGCTTTCCTCGGTAATATTCCAGGTTCTATTGGCGAGGTCTCTACGCTGATGATCCTGATTGGCGGTGCCATTATTCTTTTCGGCCGCATCGCCTCGTGGCGGATTGTGGCTGGGGTCATGATTGGCATGATTGCCACGGCCTACCTATTTAACTGGGTTGGTTCCACTACCAATCCGTTATTTGCCATGCCGTGGTATTGGCATCTGGTACTCGGTGGTTTCGCTTTCGGGATGATCTTTATGGCGACCGACCCGGTGTCGGCTTCCTTTACTAATAAAGGGAAATGGTGGTATGGCGGCTTGATTGGTGCGATGTGTGTGTTAATCCGCGTCGCTAATCCAGCTTATCCCGAAGGAATGATGCTGGCGATCCTGTTCGCCAACCTGTTTGCACCGCTGTTTGACTATGTGGTTGTTCAGGCCAACATCAAGCGGAGGAAAGCGCGTGGCGAGTGATAAACCAAGAAATAATGACAGCATCAGCAAAACGTTGCTGGTGGTAATTGTGCTCTGTCTGGTGTGTTCTGTGGTGGTTTCTGGTGCGGCTGTTGGTTTGAAAGCCAAGCAGCAGGAGCAACGGCTATTAGACAAACAGCGCAATATTCTAGCGGTAGCGGGTTTGTTGCAACCAAGAATGCCGGCAGAAAACGTTCAGCGGGAATTTGCGCTGCGCATTGAACCACGGCTGCTGGATTTGCAAAGCGGTGCGTTTATTCAACAAGATCCGGCAACCTTTGATCGTGCTCAGGCACTGCGTAGTGACCAAATGAGCATTGCCCTGACGCCCGCACAGGATATTGCTGGCATCCGCCGGCGCGCGAATGTCGTTGAAATCTACCTGGTACGTGGTGAAAGTGGTCAAATCAACAAGATAGTTCTACCTGTTTATGGCTCCGGTCTGTGGTCAATGATGTATGCCTTTGTTGCCATCGACACTGACGGCAAAACGGTGCGTGGTATCACCTATTACGATCAGGGTGAGACCCCAGGTCTGGGAGGCGAGGTTGAGAACCCAATCTGGCGTAACCAATGGCTTGGTAAGCGGTTATTTGACGAGCAAGGGCAACCGGCTATTCATATTGTTAAAGGGCGCGCACCGGCTAATGATCCTCACGCCATCGATGGTCTGTCAGGCGCAACCTTGACCTCTAATGGGGTGCAAAACAGCTTTGATTTTTGGCTCGGTGAAAACGGCTTTGGCCCGTTCCTGAAAAAAGTGCGCGAAGGAGCGTTAAAAAATGGCTGATAGCAAAGAGATTAAACGGGTTTTATTTGGGCCGTTATTTGATAACAACCCGATAGCCTTACAGATCCTTGGCGTTTGTTCCGCGCTGGCGGTGACCACCAAGCTGGAAACCGCATTAGTGATGACGCTGGCCGTTACCTTGGTAACGGCGTTCTCCAGTTTCTTTATCTCACTGATTCGCAATCATATTCCAAACAGCGTGCGCATCATTGTTCAGATGGTGATTATTGCCTCGCTGGTGATTGTGGTCGATCAGATCTTACGGGCTTATGCCTATGAGATATCCAAACAGCTATCAGTATTTGTCGGCCTGATTATTACTAACTGTATTGTGATGGGGCGTGCTGAAGCTTATGCGATGAAATCGCCGCCGATTGAAAGCTTTATGGATGGTATTGGTAATGGTTTGGGTTACGGCGTGGTGCTGGTGTTGGTGGGTTTTGTCCGCGAACTGATTGGCTCCGGCAAATTATTTGGAGTAACAGTATTTGAAACCGTCCAGAACGGCGGGTGGTATCAGCCGAACGGATTGTTCCTGTTGGCACCAAGCGCATTCTTTATCATTGGTTTGCTGATTTGGGGTCTGCGTACCCTGAAACCTGCGCAGATTGAGAAGGAGTAATTGATGATGGAACATTACATCAGTCTGTTTGTCCGCGCGGTGTTTGTGGAGAATATGGCGTTAGCATTCTTTTTGGGGATGTGTACTTTCCTCGCTGTTTCCAAGAAAGTGTCGACCGCCTTTGGCCTTGGTATCGCGGTAACGGTGGTATTGGGTATCTCAGTACCTGCGAATAATCTGGTTTATAACCTGGTGCTGCGTGATGGCGCATTGGTTGAAGGGGTTGATCTTAGTTTCCTCAACTTCATCACCTTTATTGGTGTTATCGCTGCCATAGTGCAGGTGTTGGAGATGATTCTCGATCGCTATTTCCCGGCACTTTATAACGCATTGGGTATTTTCCTGCCACTTATCACCGTCAACTGCGCCATCTTCGGCGGCGTCTCTTTTATGGCGCAACGAGATTACAACTTCCCTGAGTCCATCGTTTACGGCTTTGGCTCGGGTATCGGTTGGATGCTGGCGATTGTAGCGCTCGCAGGCATTCGCGAAAAAATGAAATATGCCAATGTGCCTGCGGGCTTACAGGGGTTAGGGATCACCTTTATCACAACCGGATTGATGGCCTTAGGGTTTATGTCTTTCTCCGGTGTGAATTTATAAAGGCAGGAATAATTCATGGAAATAATTCTGGGCGTAGTGATGTTCACCCTCATCGTACTGGCATTGACGGTGATGATTCTATTTGCCAAATCAAAATTGGTGAATACCGGTGATATTACCGTTGATGTTAATGATGATGCGGACAAAAGTTTTACCGCTCCGGCAGGGGATAAGCTGCTCAACATGCTTTCCAGCCAAGGTATTTTCGTTTCTTCAGCTTGTGGTGGTGGCGGTTCCTGCGGGCAGTGCCGCGTGACGATTAAAGAAGGTGGCGGGGATATCCTGCCGACGGAACTTTCACATATCTCAAAGCGTGAAGCGAAAGAAGGCTGCCGGTTAGCTTGCCAGGTTAGCGTTAAGCAAAATCTGAAAATTGAATTGCCAGAAGAAATCTTTGGGGTGAAAAAGTGGGAGTGTGAAGTTATCTCTAATGATAATAAAGCCACATTTATCAAAGAACTGAAACTGAAGATTCCAGATGGTGAAGTGGTGCCATTCCGTGCTGGTGGTTTTATCCAAATAGAAGCTGAACCGCATACCGTTAAATATGCGGACTTCGATGTGCCTGATGAATATCGCGGTGATTGGGATAAATTCAATCTGTTCCGGTTCGAGTCAGTGGTCGTTGAACCAACGGTGCGTGCCTACTCGATGGCAAACTACCCACAAGAGCGTGGCATTATCATGCTTAACGTGCGTATTGCCACGCCACCACCGTCAGTTCCTGATGCGCCGCCGGGCATTATGTCCTCTTATATCTGGTCACTAAAACCCGGTGATAAGGTGATTATCTCTGGTCCATTTGGTGAGTTTTTTGCCAAAGATACCGATGCCGAGATGGTCTTTATTGGCGGTGGGGCGGGTATGGCACCGATGCGCTCGCATATTTTTGATCAGCTTAAGCGGCTACATTCGAAGCGTAAAATCAGTTTTTGGTATGGTGCGCGTTCACGGCGTGAAATGTTCTATGAAGAAGATTTTGACCAGTTACAGGCTGAGAATGATAATTTCCGTTGGCACGTTGCATTATCAGACCCACAGCCGGAAGATAATTGGACGGGATATACCGGCTTCATTCATAACGTGTTGTTAGAAAATTACCTTAAAAATCATCCGGCACCGGAAGATTGTGAATTCTATATGTGTGGCCCTCCGATGATGAATGCGGCAGTTATCAAGATGCTGAAGGATCTCGGTGTGGAAGACGACAATATTATGCTTGATGATTTTGGTGGCTGATTTGCCATTACACGGCTTTTTACTGCAATTGGGGATATTTGTGCAGAAACAGATAACACATTGGTTCATGGCAGTGGTGGGGATTTTGCTGCTCACAGGATGTGGTCCTGAGCAAGTTAATCTCGAAGGTAAAACCATGGGAACTTCATATTCAATTAAGTATATGAGTGACTCATCCACACCCAGCCCAGAGAAGTTACAGCAGGAAATAGACCGCGAGTTGGAACAGGTTAATGACCAGATGTCGACATATCGGCCCGACTCTGAATTGAGTCGCTTTAATCAAAGTCGCGCAGTGAATACACCTTTCGCGGTTTCAGCGGCGACGGCTAAAGTCGTGCGTGAGGCTATTCGCATTAATCGCCTGACCGATGGTGCGCTGGATGTCACCGTTGGACCTTTGGTTAACTTATGGGGCTTTGGTCCTGAAGGGCGGCCAGATGTTGTTCCTACTGAGGCTGAAATTGCCAAACGTCAGGCATGGGTCGGTATTAATAATCTGGCCGTAGAAAATGGTGCCTTGGTCAAACGGATCCCTGAGTTGTATGTTGATCTATCCTCTATTGCCAAGGGATATGGGGTCGATGTTGTGGCCGAATATCTGGAAACGCAAAATATCACCAACTATATGGTTGATATCGGAGGGGAAGTACGGACTCGTGGCAATAATGGGGAAAATAAACCTTGGCGCATTGCGATAGAAAAACCTGTCGCAGGTTCTGCGCAAAGTGCTCAAGAGGTTATCGAACCTGGACGTATGGCAATAGCAACCTCAGGGGATTATCGTAATTACTTTGAACAGAATGGTGTGCGTTACTCACATACGATTGACCCGGATACCGGCCGACCAATTAACCATCGATTAGTCTCAATTACTGTTTTGGACCCAAGCTGTATGACCGCAGATGGACTGTCGACTGGGTTAGATGTCCTTGGGCCAGAAAGAGGGATGGCACTCGCTAATTTACTGGGTATTCCGGTGTTTATGATAGTAAAAACCGATGAAGGTTTTGAGGAACGCTATTCTGATGCGTTCAAACCTTATCTGCAAAAACGGCCTTGATAGGAGAGGATATGTTGACTGTTTTTATCGCATCCTTTGTTTTTTTTCTATTGGCCATCGGCGGGATGTCGTTAGGTTATATCGTAAAACGTAAAACCTTACAGGGCAGTTGCGGAGGAATAGCGGGTTTGGGGATGGAGAAAGTATGTGATTGCCCTGAGCCTTGTGATTCTCGTAAGAAGCGCTTGGCTAAGGAAGCCGCTCGCCAGAAAAAATTGGATCAATACCGTATCCTATAAGATGTGTTATAGATTACGATGCTTTAATGCCGAGCATTCTGTATAAAACGTGGTTATATGCACGACAAGCAAATTTAGATATAACCCCCCAGCCAACTCAGTGTTGACCAGGGGGGGTATTTACGCTTTAGTGCTATTCGTGGCTGATTAGTCTACGGCGATAATGCTGTTTTTTCATTTTCTGATTTACGTCTATACCATTGTGGTTGTTTTTTACTTATTTATTCTTACTTGCTCACTATACTTTTAAAAAGTGCAGGAGAATCAACCATAACTCCATTTGCCTGTAATTCTCTCGCTTTTTTATAATCTTCGGGAGTATTGATGCCGAAGAAAATAATATGTGCGTTGGTATTCCTTCTAAAACAATCCATCGCCTCTTTATCCCAACTTAATACTGCGTCAGAACGGCCTTCGCCCAACGTGTATTTTTCTACCACTTGTACTTTGCGATGTAGCTCTAAACCATACCAACGCTCTTTATTATCTGCTGGCAATTCACATTTATGATCCATCATAATATTAGCTAATTGAGTACGGGTAAAGTTGCGGCTTTCAAATCGCTTGATTTTATGCGAGGCATCGCTGTCTGCATTGACTGTATCCAGTGCCTCCAGATAGTTATCATCCGTAGAGTAAACCCGGGTACGTGCGAAGCGATCTTTTTCTCCCTTGCTGGTTGCGGTAAGCGTCTCTTTTAGGGCTTTGGCAAAGGTTATTGGGTTGGCATCGGGCGATTTAATGTCCAGATAGAATGTCGTGTCAGGATACTTCTTCAGCACTTCATCAAGTGTGGGAATACCTGTGTGTGAGCCAGCCTTAGGTTGAATATGATGTTTCTTATCATAGGCAACACTCGCATCCACTTTAGCCAGTTGTTGTGCAGTATAACCTGAGATGGCACCGGACTTATCTGTCAACTCTTTGAGGTCTATAGGGCGATACAATACCGGAATATTATCTTTCGATAGTTGTAATGTAATCCATATGGCGTCAGCACCATTAGACAGTGCTTTATCGATAGCCGGTAAGGTATTTTCTGGCGCATCAGCCGTTCCTGCGCGGTGGGCAATAATTTGTGGCGCTGCAAGGGTAACAGATTGGGCGTTAACAACAAAGGTAGCGGAAAGGAGTAGGGTAGCCATTATATAATTTCGCATAATATATAGTTTCCATTCATTATCTAATAATGAATTTTATGAGTTGAAGGTTAATCATATAACTAACATTTTTCGACTTTATCGAATTTAAAGGTTTTTTATTAAAAATAAATGACAAAATGCTAAAAAAAACCAATAACAGTATTCAATTCTGTTATATACGTAATTAGTTGGTGTTTTGATTAGGATAATTATGACTTCTCGCGGTGGTTATCTTGATATGAATAAATAGGGGAGTATTCATCAATGATAGAATTACATACTGATATTGATGATGTTTATTACCTGTCGCGGAGTGAGAAAATTCTGTATAAATCTTAAAAACCATTAGTTAAGCAGACAAAGATTGTATTAGTGTGAGGTGAGATTTCACTGGGTTGTTGCACCTTTAAGTGCCAGATTTTAAGAAGGAATACTGTGTGTCGAAATTGCGGGTTGGTGTGATTTTTGGTGGTAAATCGGCTGAGCATGAAGTGTCGTTGCAGTCGGCCAAAAACATCGTAGAGGCGATTGATAAGGAAAAGTTTGATGTCACGCTACTGGGTATTGATAAACAGGGGAAATGGCATGTTAACGATGCATCCAGCTATTTGTTAAATGCAGAGAATCCAGCGCTGATTTCCCTGAATCACTCAAACAGAAATGTAGCGTTGATTCCCGGTCAAGAGCGCCAGCAACTGATTGCGGCGGATAATGCCACAGCATTGGCGCAACTGGATGTTATTTTCCCGATAGTACACGGTACATTAGGCGAAGATGGTTCTTTGCAAGGCTTGCTGCGCATGGCCAATATCCCCTTCGTTGGATCCAGCGTGCTGGGATCTGCGGTCAGCATGGATAAAGATCTCACCAAGCGGTTACTGCGTGATGCCGGGTTGAATATTGCCCCCTTTATTACGCTGACACGGACAAATAAAGATAATTACAGTTTTGAGCAGATAACGGCAAAACTTGGCTTACCTTTATTTATCAAACCGGCAAATCAAGGTTCCTCGGTTGGGGTGAGTAAAGTACGCAATGCGGCTGAATACCAGCAGGCTGTTACGCTCGCGTTTGATTTTGACCATAAGGTATTAGTTGAATCAGCTATTGTTGGGCGCGAGATTGAATGTGCGGTACTGGGTAATGATAACCCTCGAGCTAGCCTGTGTGGTGAAGTGATCGTCAGTGATGAATTTTACTCCTACGATACCAAGTATATTAATGAAACCGGTGCTCAGGTGGTTATCCCTGCAGTGATAGACAGTGCAGCCAGCGACAATATTCGCGCAGTAGCATTAGCCGCGTTTCGTACGCTTGAATGCCGTGGTCTGGCACGGGTAGATGTCTTTTTAACACCAGAAAACACCGTTATTATAAATGAAATCAATACACTACCTGGTTTCACTAATATCAGTATGTACCCCAAACTCTGGCGCGCCACGGGTGTCGGCTCTACAGAGTTGATCACAACACTGATTGAACTGGCGTTAGAACGGCATCAGCAAGATAAGTCATTGAAGAGTTCTATTTTTAGCGACCACTAAATGAAGATTGTGGTTGAACCCAGCGGTTGCCTGAAGGCAGCCGTTGCGTTTGGTGATCAGTTAGATCTGCGCGGCAAACGGGTGGTGTGATTCTTTCGAGAGGTAATGTGGATTTAGGCGGTCTAGCCAGCTTTATCGGCGGGACTTGCTGATATATATGAGAGAGCTGAGTAAACAGATAGCAGGCTAGCCTGCGATAAGCAATCTGAGGCGGGTTGAGGATTAGGATAATCTTGAATTTTTCCGATTTAACTGTATCCTTATACAGTGGTTTGGTTGGGGAAAGATAACATGCGTAAGATTATTCATGTCGATATGGATTGTTTCTTCGCGGCAGTGGAAATGCGCGACGATCCCAGTTTGCGTGATATTCCCATCGCGATTGGCGGCAGCCGCGATCGGCGTGGAGTGATCAGTACGGCCAATTACCCTGCCAGACGTTATGGTGTTCGTAGTGCTATGCCAACGGCGATGGCACTTAAACTCTGCCCACAGCTTAAAGTTATTCCTGGCAGAATGGCGGCTTATAAAGAGGCGTCGCTGCATATCCGTGAAATTTTCGCCCGCTATACCCCGCTGATTGAGCCGCTCTCGCTGGATGAGGCCTATCTGGATGTTTCTGATTGCTCCGCATGCAGTGGTTCTGCCACTTTAATTGCTCAGGAAATCCGTCAAGCCATTTCTGATGAACTAAGTCTGACCGCTTCCGCCGGTATTGCCCCGATAAAGTTTCTGGCCAAAATTGCGTCAGATCTGAACAAACCAAATGGTCAATATGTCATCACACCTAATCAGATTCAGCCTTTCCTGCATGATTTGCCGCTGAGTAAGATCCCTGGCGTGGGGAAAGTGACCGCTAAACGTTTACAAGAACTCGGGTTGGTTACTTGCGGCGAGGTACAAAATTATCCGCAGGCTGAACTATTAAAGCGTTTTGGCAAATTCGGTCATGTGTTGTGGGAGCGTAGCCACGGTATTGATGAGCGTGAAATATCCCCGGACAGATTGCGTAAATCGGTCGGTGTTGAAAGAACGCTGGCGGAAGATATTCATGACTGGGAAAGTTGTGAGGCATTGATTGAACAGCTTTATATTGAGCTGGAAACTCGATTACGCAAAGTGAGGCCGGATCTGCATATTGCGCGTCAGGGTATTAAATTGAAATTTCATGATTTTCAACAAACTACGCAGGAGCATGTCTGGCCGGAACTGAATAAGACTGATCTGCTACAAGTGGCGCGCACTGCATGGAATGAACGGCGAGCCGGGCGGGGAGTTCGCTTGGTAGGGCTACATGTCACTTTACTGGATCCACAACTTGAGCGGCAATTATTGCTTAGTTGGGAATAGTATATGCAATAAAAAACGGCGGGTCGAAGCACCGCCGTTATCATATAAAGATCAATCAGATTTGTTTATGCCCGTTCTGGAATGGCTTTTAGCAGGGCGGTCAGTAACTGCCAATATTGACCAACGCTTTCGATATGAACTTGTTCATCCGGTGAATGTGGGCCGGTCATGGTTGGCCCAATCGACACCATATCCATATCCGGGTAAGGTTTTTTGAATAAACCACACTCCAGACCTGCGTGGATAACCATAATGTTCGGCGTTTTGTTGAACAGTTGTTGGTAGGTTTCCCGCACCAATGCCATGACAGGAGAGGTTGGGTCCGGCTGCCAGCCAGGGTAACCGCCTTTCGGTAGCGTTTGTGCACCAGCCAACTGACCAATTGCCGTCAGCATGCTCACCACGTAATCTTTGCCGCTGTCGATCAGGGAGCGAATCAGACAGATGATTTCTGCTTCGTTCTCATTCATGGTAACCACACCGACATTCAGTGAGGTCTCAACCACGCCTTTAACGGCATCGCTCATGCGAATTACACCGTTTGGTGTGGCATTCAGCAGTGCCACTAAACGCTGCTGGGTGTCTTTAGTCAGCGCTTTTGTCTCAGTGGATACCGGTTCGAGCAGGAGTGCCAGATTTTTTTCCACCGCCGCCAGCTCGTTTTTCAACGTTGCCAGATACGCCTGACTAAGGCTTTTCAATTGATCGACTTTATCTGCACTAACCGCCAGGAAAACCGAACCCTCACGCGGGATAGCATTACGCAATGTACCGCCATTAAGATCCAATACGCGCAGATCCAGATCTTTTGCATGTTCAAACAGGAAGCGGGCCAGCAGCTTGTTGGCATTGCCTAAACCTAAATGGATATCCGCACCGGAGTGACCACCTTTAAGGCCTTTTAAGGTCAGTTTCAGGGTTTGGAACCCAGCAGGAACGGCTTCGCGCTTCAGGGCCAGAGTGGTGATAAAATCAATACCACCAGCGCAACCCATATAGATTTCACCTTCCTGTTCAGAATCGGTATTAATCAGAATATCGGCTTTCAACCAATTAGGTTGCAGGCCGAAGGCACCATCCATACCGGCTTCTTCGGTCATGGTCAGTAACACTTCCAGTGGGCCATGTTCAACGCTGTCATCAGACAATACGGCCAGCGCAGAAGCCATACCAATGCCGTTATCCGCACCCAATGTGGTGCCACGGGCTTTAACCCATTCACCGTCGATATATGGTTGGATAGGATCTTTGGTAAAGTCATGTACCGTATCATTATTCTTCTGCGGCACCATATCCAGATGGGCTTGCAGCGCAACTGGCTTACGGTTCTCCATCCCTTTGGTAGCAGGCTTACGCAGCAAGATATTACCGACCTTGTCACGCTCAGCGTGCAGACCTTTTTCTTTGGCCCACGTCATAATGTGCTGCGCCAGTGCTTCTTCATGGTAAGACGGATGGGGGATTGAGCAGATTTTTGCGAAAATATCCCACAACGGCTGAGGCGAAAGTTGAGACAGTTCAGACACTGTAAGTCTCCTGTAACAGCATGCTCATATCGGCAACCTCAGGATGACGATGTCAGAGATGCTATCGGGTTGATGACTAAAGATTTTAAGGGTAGTGACAAACCGCCATCGGAATGGCGAGATGGTTTGAGAATATCACTTTCATCGGCATTACGCGCGTTTCGCCGCACAATTACCGCATTAGACCCGATTAATTAACCTGATAATTGCTGGTTTTTATCCGGCTGGCTCACTATAATCTCGCGCAACCTTTTTTCCCCTTCTGATACATGGCAAGCCACTCCTTTACTGGCTGGGATTACACTTTATGAGCGAAAAATACGTCGTTACCTGGGATATGTTGCAAATTCACGCCCGCAAACTGGCACAGCGTTTACTGCCAGCCGATCAATGGAAAGGGATTATTGCGGTAAGCCGTGGTGGTTTGGTGCCAGCGGGTATTCTGGCGCGTGAGCTGGGTATTCGTTATGTCGACACCGTTTGCATCGCCAGCTATAACCATGATAACCAAGGCGAGCTTAAAGTCCTGAAACGTGCTGAAGGTGACGGCGAAGGCTTTATTGTGATTGATGATTTGGTTGATACCGGCGGTACTGCGAAAGCTATCCGTGAGATGTATCCGAAAGCACACTTTGTTACTATTTTCGCCAAACCTGCTGGTCGCCCATTAGTTGATGATTATGTAGTTGATATTCCTCAGGGCACCTGGATTGAGCAGCCGTGGGATATGGCTGTAACCTTTGTTGCTCCTTTAAGCGGTAAGTAATTTAGTTGGCTTTAAACGCCTGGTCAGCTCCGGGCGTTTCATTTTCTCCGCAGTATGAGTACACTTGACTCCATCTGACCAGCCCTTATCGGGCCTGAATCACGGCTTATGGAGGCTATCGTTACCATGGCACAAGCCAACCTCTCTGAAATTCTGTTTAAACCAAAGTTCAAACATCCTGAAACCTCAACTCTCGTGCGGCATGCTCACTGCAACCATCCTATGACGGTACATTCTGCCTTGGACGGTGATACCACCAGCCATTGGTATCGGATGATCAACCGTTTGATATGGACCTGGCGCGGTGTTGATCCTCTTGAAATAGAAGAAGTGTTGTCACGCATTGCCTGTTCAAAGGCAGAACACAGCGATAACGAATTGCTAGATACCGTGGTGGGCTATCGCAATGGTAACTGGATTTATGAGTGGGCCCATCAGGGGATGCTGTGGCAGCAAAAAGCCATGGAAGAGGCCGACCCGATGAATGCGGGTCAATACTGGTTAAATGCGGCCAATTTATACAGCATTGCGGGTTACCCACATCTGAAAGGTGATGAGCTGGCCGAGCAAGTCGAGGTGTTATCAAACCGCGCCTATGAAGCCGCCGCTGAGCACCTGCCGTATAACCTGAAAGAGCTTAATTTCGCGATTTCAGATGGCGGTACGCTGGCGGGGTTCCTGCATATGCCGACTGTTGGCAGTGCGCCATTCCCAACGGTATTGATGTGCGGTGGGTTGGATACATTGCAAAGTGACTATCATCGCCTGTTCCGTGACTATCTGGCCCCGAAAGGGATAGCCATGTTGACGGTGGACATGCCATCGGTGGGGGCTTCGTCGCGTTGGAAGTTAACGCAGGACACCAGTTATCTGCATCAGCAAGTCTTGCAGGCATTGCCGGATATCCCTTGGGTTGATCATCAGCGAGTCAGTGTTTTCGGTTTCCGTTTCGGTGCCAACGTAGCGGTGCGCCTGGGGTATTTAGAGCCACAGCGGGTGCGTGCTGTGGCATGCCTTGGGCCGATTGTGCATCATCTTCTGTGTAACGCTGACAGCCAGCGCCAGGTGCCTGATATGTATATGGATGTTATGGCCAGCCGATTGGGAATGGCTGATGCGGCAGATGAAACGCTTAGAACAGAAATGAACCGCTATTCGCTGAAAACACAGGGGTTGCTGGGGCGGCGTTGCCAAACACCTATGTTGGCGGGCTACTGGGAAAATGATCCCTTCAGCCCAAAAGAAGAGGCGAAGTTAATCTGTTCTTCCTCGGCGGATGGCAAGCTATTACCTATATCATCAACGCCGCTGTACGACAATTTCCACCGTGCATTATTGCAAGCCAGTGAGTGGTTAGAAGATAAAATGCGTTAATGAGTTGCTAATTTTTAACAGTTTGCTAAAAAGGATCGTCTATATAAGGAGATTTAAGAATGACGTCGACCAGTGCTCATCCTAAAAGTAAGCTTATGAAACGTTTTGCCGCTTTAGGACCATATCTGCGTGAAGGGCAGTGCCAGAGTGACCATTTTTTCTTTGACTGTTTAGCTGTTTGCGTCAATGTGAAGCTTGCCCCCGAGAAACGTGAGTTTTGGGGCTGGTGGATAGAGTTGGAACCGGCAGAAGACCATTTTACCTACGTTTACCAGTTCGGCCTGTTTAATAAAGAAGGCAGTTGGAAAGCGGAAAAGATTAAAGATCCTGAAATACAAGAGAAACTGGAGACCACGCTGCGTGGTTTCCATAAACGCCTTGCTGAGATGTTGACTTCAATTGAAATGAGATTGGAGCCAGCGCAGCATTTTAGCGATCAGCCGATTAAGCTGTCCGCTTAGAAGTCTGTTTGTTAATGCCTAATTAAATAGAATATTCCCCCTTTAGCACAATAAAAGGGGGAATTTCTCATTCTGACTGTTGGCATTATGCCTCCCGCCTGCTACAAAGACCCATCCCCTTCGTACTTAGAGCCGCAGGGTTGTTAGCTAGGTTCATTCACCCGAGTCACATTTGTTCTTACATGAATAAGCTCATCGGGATGAGTTCGCTGGCAGCCATACTGCAACTCCAATTACTTTGGGTATATATTGTTTCTTTTATTCATCCCAATGGCAGAAAAATTATGAGTGGCAGCCAGACATTGGTTGTGAAATTGGGGACGAGTGTTCTGACCGGCGGTTCCCGTCGTCTTAACCGTGCCCATATTGTTGAACTGGTGCGCCAATGTGCCCAGCAACACGCAAAAGGTCATCGTATTGTTATTGTCACCTCCGGGGCGATTGCGGCCGGGCGTGAACACTTGGGTTATCCAGAATTGCCTGCCACTATTGCCTCAAAGCAACTGTTAGCCGCAGTCGGGCAAAGCCGGCTAATCCAGCTCTGGGAACAACTGTTTTCCATCTATGGCATCCATATCGGTCAGATGTTACTGACCCGTGCTGATTTGGAAGACAGAGAGCGTTTTCTCAATGCCCGTGACACCATGAATGCCTTGCTGGATAACCGCATCGTGCCGGTAATCAATGAGAATGATGCTGTCGCCACCGCTGAAATCAAAGTAGGCGATAACGATAATCTCTCGGCACTGGCGGCCATTCTTGCCGGTGCCGATAAGCTACTGTTACTGACCGATCAGGCGGGGTTATACACGGCTGATCCGCGTAACAATCCTGAAGCTGAGCTTATTCGCGAAGTGCATGGTATCGATGATGCTTTGCGCGGAGTTGCTGGCGATAGTGTCTCAGGCCTTGGCACTGGTGGTATGGCCACTAAACTGCAAGCAGCAGATGTTGCCTGCCGCGCCGGTATTGACGTGATTATTGCCGCGGGCAGTCAGTCCGGTGTTATTGCGAATGTGATTGATGGCACGCCGGTTGGTACCCGCTTCCATGCACTGGAAACCCCGTTGGAAAACCGTAAACGCTGGATTTTTGGTGCACCGCCAGCCGGTGAAATTACGGTCGATGATGGGGCTGTAGCCGCTATTATGGAGCGCGGCAGTTCGCTGCTGCCCAAAGGTATTCGCAGTGTTCAAGGGGATTTCTCCCGTGGTGAAGTGATCCGGATCCGCAATCTTGGCGGGCGGGATTTGGCCCACGGTGTATCACGCTATAACAGCGATGCGCTGCGCATGTTAGCGGGGCATCACTCGCAACAAATCAGTGAAATCCTCGGGTACGAATATGGCCCGGTGGCGGTTCATCGTGACGATATGATTGTCAGCTAAGGAGCGAGCATGAGCATGCTGGAACAGATGGGGAAAGCCGCCAAACAGGCTTCCTGGCAGTTGGCAATGTTGAGCACGGCAGAGAAAAATCAGGTGCTGGCAGTAATAGCTAACCTGTTGGAATCTGAAAGTCAGGCTATTTTGCATGCCAACGAGCAAGATATGCAGGCTGCACGTGACACGGGCATGAGTGAGGCGCTGCTCGATCGGCTGTTATTGACCCCGGCACGCTTAGCGGCTATTGCTAATGATGTGCGTCAGGTATGCCGCCTGAATGACCCTGTGGGCCGCGTTATTGATGGCAGCCTACTCGACAGTGGCTTAAAGCTGGAACGCCGCCGTGTGCCTCTGGGAGTGATTGGTGTCATTTATGAAGCGCGTCCTAACGTTACGATCGATGTCGCCAGCCTCTGCTTGAAAACCGGCAATGCCGTGATTTTGCGGGGTGGCAAAGAGACTCATCACACTAATCAGGCAACCGTGAAGGTTATCCAGCAGGCACTGGAACAGTGCGGCTTACCCGCGGCGGCAGTGCAGGCGATTGAAAGCCCTGATCGGGAATTGGTAAATCAGTTACTGCGTATGGATCGCTATGTCGATATGTTGATTCCACGGGGGGGGGCTGGTTTACATAAACTGTGCCGTGAGCAATCAACCATTCCGGTGATTACCGGTGGGATTGGGGTTTGCCATACCTTTGTGGATGAAAGTGCTGATTTTGAGAAAGCGTTATTAGTGATTGAAAACGCCAAAGTTCAGCGGCCAAGTGCGTGTAACTCATTGGAAACCTTGCTGGTTCATCAAGCCATTGCAGAGCGCTTCCTGCCTGTACTCAGTACCCGAATGCATGCCTTTGGCGTGACACTGCATGCCAGCCCGCAGGCGCTGCCGTATCTGACCGAAGGTAAGGCCAAGGTAGTGGCTGTTGAAGCTGCTGATTATGACGATGAATGGTTATCTCTGGATTTGAATGTGGAGATTGTGGCTAATATCAATGCTGCTATTGACCATATTCGCGAGCATGGCACCAGCCATTCTGATGCTATTCTGACCCGCTCACTCAGTAGCGCGGAACATTTTGTCCGTGCGGTGGATTCATCGGCAGTTTATGTCAATGCCAGCACCCGTTTCACCGATGGCGGCCAGTTTGGTTTAGGCGCTGAAGTGGCAGTAAGTACGCAAAAACTTCATGCCCGTGGCCCGATGGGGTTGGATGCATTGACAACTTATAAGTGGGTTGGCTATGGCGACGATTTAGTGCGTAGCTAATTTACACCAGACAGAACATATACAGTAAAACGACATCAGGCTGCTGCTGCTGTCGTTTTATTTTTTTCTCTGGTTAACCTCCCTGTGAAGCATCTGCCTTTAAGTGTGAAATAGATCATTATTTGATGTAACGCGTTTATGGCTATTCATCAATTTACTTCCCCAAAAATAGGCAACCAAACACTTGTTGGGTTGCTTCTGTGTGTATTGTTATCCTCTTGATTATCTATCTTTATTTTTAGTGGAATATCCTTCCTGTAAGAATATTACTATTTAAAACTTATTTTCCTATCGGAAGAACTTGAGTTACCTCACAGAAAATGTGCTGTAACTGCTTGAAAACATGCTTACGATCGTTCTCTCAACTTTGAAATAGAGTAATAAAATACGCTTTACTCTATTTAGTCAAAATAATAAAACAAGCACATGTTTAAAAACAAACAAGTGTCCATTATGACCAGCCGAGAAAAACAAATATTGCAGCTTCTGAGACGAGATCCATTGATCCCCCAGCAAGAAATTGCCGATATTCTAGGCATTAGTCGCTCGGGGGTGGCGGGTCACATTATGAATTTAATGCAAAAAGGTTATATCAAAGGAAAGGGATATATATTATCTGAGCACAGTTATGTGGTGGTGGTTGGCTCGGTAAATATGGATGTTTGTGGTTATGCAGCCAGTAAGCTCATTTATGAAGATTCCAACCCAGGGAAAATAAAATGCACCCCAGGCGGTGTTGGGCGAAATATTGCTGAAAATATTGCGCTATTAGGCAAAGAGTGCCATCTCATCTCGGTGGTGGGTGATGATTTTTATGGTGCGACCCTGATTGATGAGGCTAAACGCGCCGGTGTCAATGTCAGTAATTGCCACAGTTTGCACGGTGAAAATACCTCTACTTATGTTTCGTTACTCGATGATGGTGGCGAAATGTTGGTGGCGATTAATGATATGCGCATATTAGAAAAACTAACGCCGTCATTATTAGCAACCACCAAAGAGATAATTCAACACGCGGGAATATTAGTCGTCGACTGTAATTTAACCGAAGAAGCCCTCTCATGGATATTTACCAATGCCGGTAATGTTCCTGTATTCGTCGATACGGTTTCAGCATTCAAAGCACCCAGAATTAAAAACTGGTTATCCCATATTCACACGCTGAAACCTAATCGTCTGGAAGCAGAGATACTCAGTGGCATGAAAATTAACAGCCACGATGATATTCCGGTGGTGGCGCACTGGTTTCACCAACAAGGCGTCCAGCGCCTGGCATTAAGTATGGGAAAAGAGGGGGTTTATTTCAGTGAAATTGATGGTCAGGTTGGCTGGTCATTGCCACTGAATATCAACATTGTGAATGTTACCGGGGCCGGAGACGCGATGATGTCTGGTTTAGCAAGTTGCTGGCTGGATGACATGGAATTTGCTGAGAGTATCCGTTTTGCTCAAGGGTGCTCAGCATTAACGCTCTCTTCGGAACTGACTAATAACCCCAATCTGTCAAATGGCAGTGTTAAAAAACTATTGGAATTACAACCATGACAAATAACGCAATGGCACAATCTTATTTAGATATATCACCAGAGGTTGCACAGGCTTTGGCGCAAAATAAAGCCGTCGTCGCATTAGAATCTACCATTATTTCTCATGGGATGCCTTACCCACAAAATGTAGAAACAGCGTTACTGGTAGAGCAGAAAATTCGTGAGAATGGCGCTGTGCCTGCCACTATTGCCGTTATAAACGGCCGAATGAAAGCGGGCCTATCCCGTGACGAAATAGAATTGCTGGGCAAGGAAGGCCATAGCATTATGAAAGTCAGCCGCCGTGATTTGCCTTTTGTGATAGCAAATGGACAACATGGTGCCACAACCGTGGCTTCCACCATGATTATTGCACAAATGGCGAAGATTAAGGTTTTTGCGACCGGCGGTATTGGTGGTGTACACCGTGGTGCTGCCACCACATTTGATATTTCCGCCGATTTACAGGAGTTGGCGAAAACTAATGTCACGGTGGTTTGCGCCGGCGCTAAATCTATTTTGGACTTAGGTCTAACCATGGAATATCTGGAAACTAATGGGGTGCCAGTTATTGGTTATCAGACTCGGTCACTGCCCGCTTTTTTCTGTCGGACCAGCCCGTTTGAGGTCAGTATTACCTTAGACAGTGCTGAGCAAATTGCGGCAGCAATGAATGCCAAATGGAGTATCGGCCTGCGTGGAGGAATGGTTGTTGCCAACCCCATCCCACCACAATATGCTTTACCCGAAGAGATGATCAACGCTGCCATTAATCAGGCAGTAAAAGAATCAGAAGAGCAGGGGGTTATTGGTAAAGAAAGTACGCCATTCCTGTTGGCCAGAGTAGCTGAATTAACCGGTGGTGACAGTTTAAACGCTAACATACAGTTGGTATTTAATAATGCGCAGTTAGCTGCCAAAATTGCCTGCTCCTATCAGAGCATTATTTAATAAAGAACGGTAACACGCTTTAAATATTGTCCTTATTACAAAATACTTGCTCATATCTTTGAGGTGCCCTGACACATTTGTTGTCCGAGGGGCACCTTTTCGAGCATGAGCTATCTATATAGGAACTTCGAGGTACTTCGGGGGATTTATGGATTTATTGCGTAGTTTGGCGGGGATGTGCATTTTATTGTTTATCGCCTATGTTTTTTCAGTAAATAAAAGAAAGATAAGATTACGGACCGTTGGGGCTGCATTATTATTGCAAATAACATTGGGTGCAGTCATGCTCTATGTTCCTGCTGGAAAGTGGTTTATCTCTTCGATTGCTAATACAGTGAATAGAGTTATTTCATATAGTGACGCAGGTAGCGCATTTATTTTTGGTGGTTTAGTTAGCCCAAAAATGAATGAGTTATTTGATGGCGCCGGTTTTGTTTTTGCTTTTCATGTCTTGCCGGCCATTATTTTCATCACTTCATTAATTTCTATTCTTTATTATCTCGGCATTATGGGATGGCTAATTAATATTCTCGGTTCTATATTTCAAAAGTTACTCGGTATCAGTAAAGTAGAGTCATTTGCCGCTGTCACCACTATCTTCCTTGGTCAGAATGAGATCCCAGCGGTGGTTAAACCCTTTATTAATAAGATGAACAGCAATGAACTGTTTACCGTCATCTGTAGCGGTATGGCGTCCATTGCAGGTTCTATGTTGGTGGGCTATGCCGGGCTTGGGGTCCCGATTGAATATTTATTGGCTGCTTCGTTAATGGCTATCCCTGGCGGGATATTATTTGCGCGTATTATCAGCCCGGCGACAGAAGAGTCAAAAGTTGAATTCAACGAGATGACATTCAGTGACAAACGCCCTGCCAGTATTATTGAAGCGGCAGCCAGTGGCGCGATGCTGGGATTGAAAATTGCGGTCGGGGTTGCCACCGTCGTGATGGCGTTTGTTGCATTGATTGCGTTAATTAACGGCATTATTGGTGGTATTGGTGGCATCTTTGGTTTCGAACAGCTCAGTCTGGAAAGTATTCTTGGTTATGTGTTCTCGCCTCTGGCTTATATTATGGGCGTATCCTGGGAACATGCTTCACTGGCGGGTGGTTTTATCGGCCAGAAATTAGCCATTAATGAGTTCGTAGCCTATTTAAGTTTCTCTCCTTATCTGAAAGAAACCATAGCGACATTAGATGTAAAAACGATTGCAGTTATCTCTTTTGCGTTGTGTGGTTTTGCCAACTTTGGCTCAATTGCTGTCGTGGTGGGCGCTTTCAGTGCTGTTGCACCCGAAAGATCATCTGAAATTGCGCGCTTAGGATTCCGTGCACTGCTGGCGGCAACATTATCTAATCTGATGAGTGCCACAATCGCCGGGCTGTTTATTGGTTTGGGTAGTTTATTACCGGGCTAGGCTTATTGATATTTCTTCTGGTGCATTAATCTACTGATAAAAAGGATTAATGCACTAATCAACCCTTTAATCTAGCGGATGGCGTTTGAGATAGTAACTGACTTTATAATCAACCGGATTAAAGGTTATCACCGAAAAATCTACCACGACTCCGTCAGTTCCATTGGATACGGCGAGTAATTGCAGCAGCAGGGTACGTGGATCGCAATGGAGTTGCAGGGCAAACTCCTGACTGGCGACAATAGGTAAAAATGTCTGCCGGCAACCTTCAATCTGATAATTAGCGTGTTTTTCAATAAAATCATATTTAGATGATTCAAGATGATGGTAAGTTAAATCCGGCATCAGAGAGACCGGCAGATAGCTCTCTTCTATCTGAATAATCTGTTTGTCAGCATAACGTAATCGTTTGATATAATATATTTTATCGTCTTGATTGATGTTTAACTGACTGGCAATGTCTTGCGATGCCCTAATAATTTTGAACTCAGAAACTTCAGTATGTGGTGTCTTGCCGAGCATTTTCATCTGTTCGGTGAAACTGTTCAGATGATTATTATCATGTTTAAGATCTTTCCCGATAATAAATGTCCCTCGCCCTTGTTGCCGTTCCAGTAAACCATCTTGAATTAAGACATCCAGTGCTTTTCTGACTGTCATTCGTGATGCGCCAAAACGCTCTGCTAACTGAATTTCTGATGGTAAGCAATCACCCAGCGAAATATCCTGATGATTTATTAATTTTCGAATATTTGTTACCAGATTTTTATATACCATTTTTATACCTATTCAGAGGGCGGTTTTATCATGAATATTTTTGTAATTCATTGATAATTAATTATTAAAATTCAAGTGGTATAAAAAATGACTCAAATGTCTAATTTGAGCGTTAATAATGTACAAGTCAGACTGATGATTTAATGTAGCCTGGATCACAAATTTTTATCAATTGCCACGTTCTCTCTCTAGTGCTCTCCGTTTAAGATTAGTTGTAAAGGATATTGGTCTGGTTCAGCCCAACAGCGTATTCAAAGCCTATGCGGGTTTCTTATATCTTGAAATCCTGGGGTGGAAATTAAGCTTTCGGTTTTTTTATAAAAAAAATTAAAGTAATTCAAACATCTGCCGATAACCATATTGATACTTATATGCTCATTAAAATAATCTGGGTAGCCAGAGCAATAAATTAAAGATGGGGAATGGCAGGTGAGCGAAACGTCTAAAGAAAACTTTGTCAAAACGAATAAATTAGCGATCTGTGCAATTCTTCGAGATTTAAAGAAGAACGATACCGCAGTGATGGTTATGCATGCGCGCGGACAATTTATCAGCCGTATTCTGGATGTGGTACCTGAGACGAATCAGTTTATTTTTGATTTTGGTAGTGTAGAACACGAGAACCGTCTGGCCCTTGCTGCTAATCAATTGACTATTATTGCAGAACCTACGGGCGCAAAAATTGAATTTACTTGTAATTCACTGAAAGAAATAAAATATTTATCACTACCTGCCTTTAGCACGGCTATTCCTGAGCAGCTTTATTTTATCCAACGGCGGGAATATTTTCGTGTAAACATCCCTCAATGGCCGCCTTATTATTGTTCTGGGAAATTCACTGATGGCAGTAATTTCTCGTACACATTAGGGGATATTTCCCTGGGGGGCATGGGGCTGTATGCAGTGAAAGGCAGTGAGTTCCCCCTTCAGGAATGCGGTATTTTACGAGATGCCTCAGTGGATTTATGTGGTTTTGGTGTTTTTAAGCTGGACCTGCAGTTTATCCGGGCCATTGATAAACAAGTAGTGAATAACAAAGGTGAAACCCTCACAGTACAACGCTTGAGTTTTAAATTTCCTCGTCTGAGTCCAATCCAAGAAAAAGGGCTGCAACGCGCCATTTTTGAGTTAGAGAAACAGCAAACTGCCAAGGCACGAAAATTTCAAGACAGCATCTAGTTTCTGAAAGTATGGGGTGATTACCAACAGTCTGTGTAATAGTGGGAAGGCGGCAGGTATTTAAATTACAGTACCTGCTGTTAATGCAACCTTTTGATTTATTTCTCTCATTTTATGCCCTGATCCTTAATTTCTCCTTTGGGCTATAGTTAATACTATTCAGCTTTTTTGCTGTCGTACGTTTATTGCGTATCGTCAGCCTTTACTCGCCCCTTTTTTATGACTGGATACTTTGGTGTATCCGTCTTTTGCTTTCCACCTTCACTCGGCATTTTTGACAGCATTCTGCCTGTAAGGCGTTTTCTGCTCAATATCACGCGGCTCGCACGGCTCAGGAAGCTCACCTGAGCAATCCGTTTGGATACGCCTTTTAACGGCTATTCCCGACTTTTCATTATGCAGATTGCCATCAGACTGTATGAGCACCCGACCAGAAAGGTACCTATGAAATTATTTCTAAAGGCTATTCTTGGATCACCCACCGCAGCGACTACCCCTTGGCATGATACTGCACCTGTAAGGGATGAACTATTCAGTGTGGAGCGATTGGAACAGCATGCTGAGAGCCTTGCCAAAGCGCAGTCGATAACTACCCACCCACCACGGGTATCTACTTTGCATGCCCGCCTGAATGATAACGCCAATACGCTGCTGGCAGCATATCGGGCCAGTGCCGCAGAACTGGAAAAGGGCCGCGCAGTAGTCCCTGCGGCTGAGTGGCTGTTGGATAATTATCATCTGGTTGAAGAGCAGATCCGCGAGATCCGTGATGATTTGCCGCCGGGTTATTACCGTCAATTGCCGAAACTGGCCGACGGCCCCTTCGCTGGCTATCCACGGGTATTTGGCATTACCTGGGCTTTTGTGGCGCACACTGACAGCCATCTGGACCCGGATGTATTATGCCGTTTTATTATGGCGTATCAGCGTGTTCAACCGCTGACGATTGGTGAACTCTGGGCGGTGGCGATTACGCTGCGTATTGTGCTGATAGAGAATTTACGCCGTCTGGCTGATCAGATAACTCAAGGTCGTAAAGATCGGGCCGATGCTGAGGCGCTGGCGAATCGCTTATTGGACGCCGGCGATAGCCGATTGGCTCTGGAGTCTGATATTGCGGTGCGATCCAGTGAACCTTTATCTGAGCAATTTGCATCTCAATTGGCAAAGCGGTTACGTGATCAAGACCCACGCACCACGCCAGCATTGGGCTGGCTGGAAGATCGCCTTCAATTACAAGGGCTATCGATTAGTGAAGTTGTACAACGAGCTCAACTACGGCAGGGGGCATCTAACGTTTCGGTCCGAAATGTTATTACCAGTATGCGGTTGATCTCGGATATTGACTGGGCTGATCTGTTTGAGAGTGTAAGCCTGGTCGATGAATGCTTACGCCAGGGTAGCACTTTCGCCAGTATGGATTTTCAAACCCGCAATCTGTACCGCAGTGCCATCGAACAATTATGCCGAGGTTCCACCTTCACAGAACTGGAAATTGCCGCTCTTGCCCTGCAAGTCGCACAAACTACAGCTGAGGCCGCAGAACCAGAGAATGTTGAACGCTGCCGTGACCCAGGCTATCACTTGATTGGGGCGGGAAGGCGTGAATTGGAGAATCAACTCAGATTCAGTCCTTCAATACGTTTGTGGTTTAGCCGCTTGAGCGTCAGCTTTGGTGTTGGCGGTTTTATGGGGGCCATTTTTCTGGTCACTGCCGGATTACTGGCATTGGCGCTGTGGGCGCTCTCTTTCCCCGGACTGGCGACGGGCTGGCTGGTATTATTTACCTTAATCGCATTTATCCCTGCGACAGATGTGGCAACTGCCCTGGTAAACCGCGTTATCACCTGGAGCTTTGGTGCCACGATTTTACCGGGATTGGAGCTAACCAGTGGCGTACCGGATGGATTGCGTACCTTGGTGGTGGTGCCCACGTTGCTCACCAGTAAAAGTGATTTATTGGCGCAAATCGAGCAGCTAGAAGTCCACCATTTATCGGGGGCTACCGGTTCTCTTACCTTTGCTCTGCTGTTGGATGGGGTTGATGCAGACCAGCAAGTCATACCGAGTGATGGTCCACTACTGCTATTAGCCGATGAGGCTATTGCACGGCTTAATCAACAATATGGCCCCGGTCCTGCCGGGCCGCGTTTCCTGCTGTTGTACCGTCAGCGAAGGTTTAATGAAAGTGAAAACCGCTGGATGGGCTGGGAGCGTAAACGGGGCAAGTTGCATGAACTTAACCGCCTGTTACGGGGGGCGACGGACACCTCATTTATTGCCACCGCCGCCGGTGAACCACAGGTGCCAACCGATGTGCGTTATGTCATTACGCTGGATGCGGATACCCGACTGCCACGCGATGCTGCCCTGCGCTTGATTGGCAAAATGGCGCATCCGCTGAACCAACCACGCTTTAGTGCGGACCAGCAGCGGGTCACCGATGGTTATGGCATTCTTCAGCCACGTGTGACGCTGGCATTGCCGATGGGCAAAGGTGGATCGTTATACCAACGGGTATTTTCTGGTCCTGGGGGGATGGACCCTTACGCTGCCGCAGTTTCAGATGTTTATCAGGACATGTTTGGCGAAGGCTCTTATACCGGCAAAGGTATTTATGATGTCGATGCGTTTGAAGCCTCGCTGGCCGGCAGGGTGCCAGAAAATGCCTTACTCAGCCATGATCTGTTTGAGGGGATTTTTGCCCGTGCCGGATTGGCTTCGGATATTGAAGTGGTGGAAGAGTCACCCGCCCGCTATGACGTAATTACCAAGCGTCAGCATCGCTGGACGCGGGGTGACTGGCAATTACTGCGTTGGGTGGTCAGGAACGACAAAGACAGCAAAAATGTTCCATTGCTGGGCCGTTGGAAAATGGTGGATAACTTGCGCCGCTCACTGGTTGCTCCCTTTGCGCTAATGTTGCTGGGTTGCAGTTGGATGCTACCCATGCCTGCTGCGTGGGTTGGGGTGTTGGTAGTCATCTTGCTGATCGCGTTCCCCTCTTTTCTACCCATTTTGTTCTCATTATGGCCGGCTCAGAATACTCGGCTGAGTAACCATTTACGTTCTTTACTCGATGATACTAAACGAGCAGGCAGTCAGACGTTGTTGTCATTGATTTTCCTGGCTGACCACGCCTGGCAGATGGTTGATGCTATTGGCCGCACGCTAATTCGCCTGTTTATTACCCATCGTAATTTACTGGAGTGGACCACCGCCGCACAATCTGCCGGTAAACCCCACCCCGGTGTCGCCGGTTTTTATCGTCATATGGCGGGCGGAACGCTATTAGGTTTGCTGATGGCCGCCATTGCATTGATGGTTTCGCCCTTGGCCTGGCCACTGATTTTACCCTTTGCCATTATATGGTTTTTCGCTCCGGCCATCGCGTTGTGGGTCAGCCGTTCCCATCAGGTAGCACAACATAAACCGATAACGGCGGAAGATATCCCCGAGTTGCGTCTGACCGCCCGGCGCACTTGGCGCTTCTTCGAAACCTTTGTTACCCCTGATGAAAACATGCTGCCGCCTGATAACTTTCAGGAAGATCCAAAACCGGTGGTGGCACACCGCACTTCACCGACCAATATGGGATTGTATTTACTCTCGACAGTGGCTGCTCGCGATTTTGGTTGGGCGGGTACCTATCGCACCTTGGTGCGGCTGGAAGCAACCTTTGAAACCTTTCATAAACTGGCGCGTTTCCGCGGGCATTTCTTTAACTGGTATGGCACGCAGGATCTACGGGCGCTGGAACCGGCTTATGTTTCTTCGGTAGACAGTGGCAACCTGGCCGGGCATTTGATTGTGCTGGCCAATACCTGTGAAGAGTGGGCGGCAGAACCGCTGGCGACTAACGGCGCTAAGGGGTTGATGGATAACCTGTTGTTGGCCGAGATATCCTTTAACGCGTTACCCGCGGGTGATGCTGATTTTAAACGTAAGCTGTGGGCGGTTTTAGAACAAATCCGTATGGATTTAAAGGGGGTCGGTGACGCTGAAATGTTACCGCTGTCGTTAAAACCGTTATTAGTCAAAGCCTCAGCGATGGTGCATGGTGTCGCACGTTCTATTGATGATAATGCATTTATTGATTTGAGTTATTGGATTGAAGTACTGATTTTGGCGGCCGCTGAACATGAATGTGACCAGCAACTCACGCAGGAGATGCAGGAGCAAGTTAATGATCGGTTGTTGAAATTGGCTGCTGAATCCCGCCATATGGCGCTGGCGATGGATTTTGCTTTCCTGCTTGATCCCGAGCGTAAATTGTTATCCATCGGTTATTCGTTGGTGGATAACAGCCTTGATCCGAGTTGCTACGACTTACTGGCCTCAGAGGCTCGCCTTGCCAGTCTATTTGCTATCGCCAAAGGCGATGTGCCGACTCGTCATTGGTTCCGTCTGGGGCGAGCGGCGACCCCGATTGGTAAAGGGGCTGCGCTGATTTCATGGTCTGGCTCGATGTTCGAATACCTGATGCCCTCACTGGTGATGCGCGCGCCGGCGGGCAGCTTGCTGGAACAAACGAATCAACTGGTGGTTGAACGGCAACAGGCTTATGGCCGCAGCTTGAATATCCCGTGGGGCATTTCTGAGTCGGCGTACAGTGCACGTGATATCGAGTTTACTTATCAATATTCTAACTTTGGTGTCCCTGGGTTGGGGTTAAAACGTGGTTTATCAGAAAATACCGTAATCGCGCCTTATGCTACCGGGCTGGCAGCTATGATTGATCCACACGGTGCGCTACAAAACTATGAAAAACTGGCGGAGATGGGTGCGTTAGGCCGCTATGGTTACTATGAAGCACTGGATTTCACCCGCTCGCGCTTGCCGGAACATCAGCAGGTGGTAATTGTACGCAACTATATGGCGCACCATCAGGGGATGACCATTGTTGCTATTGCCAATACCTTACAGCAAGGACGGATGCGTAACCGTTTTCACCATGAGCCAATGATTCAGGCTTGCGAATTACTGTTGCAGGAGCGGATGCCGCGCAATGTGGCGATTGCTTATCCTCGGACCGAGGAGGTGTTGCTGTCCGCGGTGGCAGACAGTGCATTACCAACCATTCGCCGCTTGTCCTCACCGGTTATTGGAGCACCCGTGACTCACCTGTTATCCAATGGCCGTTATGCTGTGATGCTGACCAGCGCGGGGGCTGGCTACAGCCGATGGCTGGATGTCGCGGTCACTCGCTGGCGGGAAGATGCTACTTGTGATGATTACGGCTCCTTTATTTTCCTGCGTGATTTACGCAGTGGCCGCAGTTGGTCTGCCGGGGCGCAACTGGCCGCCAGTGATAATGCCCATCGTGAGGTGATTTTCAGTGAGGATCATGCCGAATTTATCTGCCGCGACGGTACGCTGACCAGCACCATGGATGTGCTTATCTCCAGTGAAGATGATGGTGAAGTACGGCGGATCTCGTTACTTAACACGGGCCGCCGTGCGCGGGAGATTGAACTGACCTCTTATGCTGAGGTGGTACTCACTGCGGCCGCAGCAGACAGTGCGCATCCGGCATTCGCCAAAATGTTTGTGGTTACTGAATATCTGGCGGAATTGGGTACATTAATTGCGACGCGGCGGCCCAGAACAGCACAAGAACCACAAGTCTGGGCGGCGCATTTCTTGGTTGCTGATGGCCTGCCGATGAGTGAGCTGCAATATGAATCGGATCGGGCCAAGTTTATTGGTCGCGGTAACCGGGTTATTAGCTCGGCTGCCATGCAAGTGGGAGTGGCACTGTCAAATACTGTGGGTACAGTGCTGGATCCGATATTCTCACTGCGCCAGAGCTTGCTGGTACCGGCGGGCAAGACCGTTACGGTTTCCTTCTGGACACTGATTGCTTCATCGAAAGAAGCTTTGCTGGATATGGTGGATAAACACCGTGACCGCAGTGCGTATGACCGTGCTAAAACATTGGCCTGGACCCAGGCACAGGTGCAGTTACGCCATTTGGAGATTAAAGCTGAGGAGGCGGCAGATTTTCAGCAACTGGCCGCGCCTATTTTGTATGCCGATGCCCGCTTCCGTTCGCCATCGACAACTATCATACGTGGTGCAGGGATCCAATCAGTATTATGGACTCAATCCATATCGGGTGATTTGCCGATAGTTCTGCTGCGTATTGATGATATCGAAGACATTGATCAGGTGCGGCAATTACTGCGCGCACATGAATACTGGCGCATGAAACGTTTGGCGGTTGATCTGGTTATCATCAATGAACGGGCGTCTTCTTATGTACAAGATTTGCAAATCGCTATAGAAACCGCAGTGCGCAGTAGCCAGTCACGACCACACTTGGGTGATCAGCTACGACAAGGTTCGGCCTATGCCTTGCGTGCTGATCTGATGAGTGCAGAGACTCGATCGCTACTCCGTTCGGTTGCTCGGGTGGTGTTATCAGCCCGCTATGGCACATTGGGTAATCAACTCAACCATCTGTTATTCACTCTGGACAAGAAAATTGTTCCTTCGGATAAAAAGCTGTTCGCAACGGATAAAAAGTTATTCACATCAGATAAGCGCCTGTTAGCACAGGATAAAAAGTTATTAACAGCCGATAAGAAAGTCAGTTTCTCACTGGTCAAACCGGTTAACTTGCCGACGGCAACCTTATTACCCTTACCTGAAAATCTGGAGTTCTTTAATGGTCTGGGAGGGTTTGGCCTGCAAGGGCAGGAATATATAACTTGCCTGAATGATGGGGAAAATACCCCCGCGCCCTGGGTTAATGTAATTTCCAATCAGACCTTCGGTTTTCAGGTTTCGGCTACCGGTAGTGGCTATACCTGGGCTGAAAATAGCCGAGAAAACCAGATAACGCCGTGGCTCAATGATCCCGTTATCGATTCCTCTGGCGAATGCCTGTATCTGCGCGATGAAGACTCTGGGCTACTCTGGAGCCCTACGGCACAGCCGATCCGCGATGGTGGCACCTATATCGCTCGCCACGGTCATGGCTATAGTCGGTTTGAGCATCAGGCTAATGGTATTGGCATGACGCTGCTGCAATTTGTGCCGCTGGCGGATCCTATCAAGATATCCCGTCTGACATTGCGCAATATGTCGGATAAACCACGGCGTATCTCGGTGACCGCCTATGCCGAATGGGTACTGGCGACCTCTCGCGGGGCGACCGGGCCATTTATTATTACCGAAATGGATGAACCAACCGGTGCCATGTTGGCGCGAAATCCCTGGAGCACCGCCTTCCCCGGCAGAGTTTCCTTCGCTGACTTAAATGGACAGCAAACTAGCTGGACCGCCGATCGTAGCGAGTTCCTTGGACATTATCGCGACAGCTCTGCACCGTTAGCCCTATCGGCAATAATACCGCTTTCCGGTACGACCGGTGCCGGGTTTGATCCCTGTAGTGCGCTGCAACAAACGATTGAACTGGCGGTGGGCGAGCAAGTAGAGGTGGTGTGGTTTATCGGCCAGTGTGCTTCAGTGAGTGAGGCACAAGCTTTAATTACCCGTTACCGTACGGCAAATCTGGATGCGGTGTTGAGTGACGTCACCGATTACTGGCGTACCTTGCTGAAGGCCATCCAGGTGAAAACGCCGGATCGACAGATGGATATCATGCTCAACGGCTGGCTGCTTTATCAAACGCTGGCATGCCGTGTTTGGGCAAGGTCGGCATTTTATCAGGCCAGTGGCGCTTATGGTTTCCGCGATCAATTACAAGACGGCATGGCGCTAACCTTTGTTCAACCGGATACGACGCGACATCACCTATTGCGCGCCGCCGGGCGACAATTTATCGAAGGTGATGTACAGCACTGGTGGTTGCCTCACTCCGGGCAGGGGGTGCGAACTCGCATCTCTGATGACCGGGTTTGGCTCTCTTTTGCCACCGCCACGTATATTCTTGCAAGCGGTGATAGCGGTGTGCTGGATGAAACAGTACCGTACCTCGAAGGGCCGATATTGCACCCAGGCGAACACGATGCTTTCTTCCAGCCACTGGTGGCACAGGAAAACGCCTCACTGTTTGAACATTGTGCCAAAGGGTTGGATCAATGCATTGAATTGACCGGAGAGCTTGGTTTACCGCTGATGGGGACCGGTGACTGGAATGATGGCATGAACCGAGTCGGTGAAGGGGGAAAAGGGGAGAGTGTTTGGTTGGGTTGGTTGCTGGTGGCAACGCTGAAAATGTTCATTCCGTTAGCGAGCAAGCGTGACCCTCGACGGGCCAGGCAGTGGCAGGAGCATCTCAGCGGTTTAATCGAGGCATTAGAGCGGGAAGCATGGGATGGCGACTGGTATCGCCGTGCAACCTTTGATAATGGCAGTTGGCTGGGATCTAAAGCGTGCAACGAGTGCCGTATTGACTCTATTGCCCAGTCGTGGGCGGTGCTATCGGGGGCCGCAGACCCACTACGAGCCGTACAAGCAATGGCTTCACTGGAGCAACATCTTATTCGTCCCGATGATGGGATGGCACTGCTATTCACTCCGCCTTTTGACAAAACGCCAGATGATCCTGGTTATATCAAAGGCTATCCTCCTGGTTTACGGGAAAACGGGGGGCAATATAGCCATGCTGCCATGTGGGTGATTTTAGCCTTTGCTGAATTAGGTGAGGGGGATAAGGCCCGCAACCTGTTTGCATGGCTCAATCCGATAAATCATGGCAATACCCCTGCGGGGATTGCGCGTTACAAAGTCGAACCCTATGTGGTCGCAGCCGATGTCTATTCAGTCGCACCTCATGTTGGGCGCGGTGGCTGGACGTGGTATACCGGTTCTGCGGGCTGGATGCAGCGCGCGGGTATGGAAGGTATTCTGGGGATCCGGCGTGAAGGCGGGGAACTGGTGATTAATCCTTGCATACCCGCCAGTTGGCCGGGATTTGAGGCGACGATTAATCTGGCTAACACGCGCTATGTTATTCGTGTTGAAAGTCCGGCCCAGCGCTGTCAGGGGATTAGTTCGGCGACATTGAATGGTTTAGCACTCGCCTATCAATCCGACGGGGTACGAGTTGCTCTGGATGGTGGCGAATACGAACTGATTATTATTTTATAACCAATATCGATTCAGTCGGGGTAGTCAATTAGCACTATCTTGACTGAACAAAATAAAAACTGAAAAATATGTTGAATTATCATGCAACTGCCCCAATATTATAAACTTGTCACTAAGGAGGTAGCGCATGGGAATTAGCGAAGAAGAGAGTATCCGCCGTCTGACTGATGAGAAAAGCTCTATTGGTCATTCGGCTAAATGGGTGGCAATCATTTCTGCTATCTATTTCATTATAATGCTGTTTTATCAGCATGAGTTAGGTGTGTTAACACTGGCGGGCGGGATTTTTGTTGTATCGTTTTCCATTTGGATGAAGAAACGCCAAAAAGTGAAATCTTACAAAAACCAACTGCAACAGATGGGCGACGATAAAGCAGTTTAACGCAGGCCACCATCTGATGAACGGTTAGTCCGATGTTCCGGCTTTTATTTTTCGTTTGCAGTGATGCAAGCGCCATCTGCTTATTGTCTTTCGCCTCGTAGTCGCCTGTTTATCCCTATGGTTTTCTTGCCAGTGATTTGGACATATTAAATCCTGTTACTACAAATGCCATTTGCTCATACAATCTTTTCGCTTGTGGATTATCCGCAGCGACCCGCAGCTTTATCTCAAATATGCCCTGATCGACCAGTATATTTTCTAATTCCTGTAAACACGCAGAACCATAGCCTTTACGCTGATGTTGCGGCAGAACATAGAAATCTTTAATAAAAGCTGCACTGTCATTGTTAGCCTGGCCGTACCATAAATAACCCACCAGTGCGTTATTATCGCTCTCGCCATCCTTATTTTCGATGCAATACAGACGGTCACCGGGAGTATTAACACCCTCTGGTAAGTAACCATCAAAAATTTGCGTTGCATGAGCCAATGCTTGCTCGATGCTATAACCACTATTGGATGATAAATCTTGCGCATACTCACTAATAAAGAGATTCCGATAGTCGTTTAGCTCTTCGGTATGCATTGCTCTGAGTGTGACCATAATATTCCCTTGGTATTTGAAGTGCTAAGGGGGTTAGCGGCGATCTCACCCCTGAATAAGCTTATGGAGATGCGTTTACTTGCGGTCTGCCTACAACTCCAATAGCTTTGTGTATATAGTAGATTTAGTTCGAGATAAACATAGTAACGTTTTGTAGGAAATAAGATACATAAAGTAAATCAGAAGGTTAAACCATAAAAGGGGATGTAATGACCATGCAGAATAGCCATAAAGATGCCGTTGAGCGGCAATTTGGCGATCAAGCCAATGCTTATCTGACCAGTGCGGTTCACGCTCAAGGTAAAGATTTACAGCGTCTGGCTACACTATTGCAATCTGATGGCGATGCCCGTTTACTTGACCTTGGATGTGGTGCCGGACATGCCAGTTTTACCGCTGCGGCAGTGGTGAAATCTGTAGTTTCTTATGATCTTTCAGCGCAAATGTTGCAAGTGGTCAGTCAGGCGGCAACAGATAAAGAACTGACTAATATTGAAGTACAGCAAGGATTAGCAGAGTCATTGCCGTTTAATGATCAGAGTTTTGATATTGTTATCAGCCGTTATTCTGCCCATCATTGGCATGATGTCGGCCAAGCATTACGAGAAGTTAAACGTGTATTACGCCCCGGCGGAAAGATAATCTTTATGGATGTAGTTTCCCCCGGTCATCCGGTGCTGGATATTTATTTGCAGACCGTGGAGGTGTTACGTGATACCTCACATGTGCGAAATTACTCTCCCGGCGAATGGCTGGCACTAGTGACCGATGCCGGGTTAGTGATAAATGAGGTCACCTCCGATAGACTCTATTTGGAGTTCAGTAGTTGGATTGCCAGAATGCGTACTCCACAGCATTTTGCTATCGCGATCCGTGAGTTACAAAAATCAGCATCTGATGGTGTCATTAAGCATTATGAGATCCAAACTGATGGTTCATTTACCAGTGATATTATGATGATTGTAGCAAAGCGTGACTGATCCCCATCACCTTTCAAGCCGCCTGCATCTTGCAATATATAGGGTCTACCAGCAGGCGGCGGTGTTAATGCATCGACGATTGCCCATAAATATTTGTGATTTATTTTTCTAATGACACAAATTAATTTATTTTCTCCTTATTACTCTCACAATGATTGAGCTTCTTTACATTGCATTACGTCACCTTGCGTTGGTCCGCCCATAATTAACCTCACCAAGACGTTACATATAACCCGTCAGTTGGAGCATATTATGAAACTATTACCTGTTATCATCGCTACACTTATTACTACCACCTCATTCGCCACTCTGGCCGCGCAAGAAATTAGCTCAGAACAAGCCACTAAATTGCAAAGTATGGGGGTGATTTCTCTTTCTAATGTTAGCGGTTCACCGATGGATGTGGAATCAGCATTGAATACCAAAGCGAGCGCTGATGGTGCCAGCCACTATCGGGTCATTGGTATCAGTAACCCTGGTGATTCCAGCCATTACAACGCCAGTGCCGAGATTTATCGTTAATGTTCTAAGCCTAAGTTAGTGTGAGTGAAATATTTAGATACTATATTGATATGGCAATATTTTTTTAATCAGACTCTAAAAATAGGTTAACAATAGTGGGTCATTGTTAACCTAAGACTGTACATTTCATTATTACCCATCGGTACTATCAATTTATCTGCTAAAAATAATTAACTCTTAGAGCAATCTTAATGCGCTCTTAATAAATATAAGGTGTTATTGTGGTCCATTCGGGTTTCCGAGGAGAGGCTATGCTAAACACTGTCCGGCGTAATTTTAAAAGTCAGTTTTCCTATTTACAGCGCTTTATTGCCTCACCACGTACCGTTGGTACGTTAGCTCCTTCTTCGCCTTGGTTATGTCAGGCGATGTTGAATCAGGTAGATTGGACCCAAAACCTTAATATTGCTGAATTAGGGGCTGCTGATGGTGTACTGACAAAGCGTATTTTGTCACATATGTCAGCAAAGTCTCACTTACAGGCCTACGAGATTCAGCCACACTTTGTTCATGCATTACACCAGATCAAAGATTTACGTTTGCAGGTAGCTGATCGTTCAGCCGAACAGTTGGATCAGAATTACGATGTGGTATTTTGTTGTTTGCCATTACTCTCGATCCCAACCAAGATCAGTATTAGAATATTGCAGCAAACTCAGCAGCGCTTACGCGCTAACAGCGGAGTGTTAGTCTTATTTCAATACAGCCACCTTTCCGAGCCACTGTTATCTCGTTATTTCACGTGGAAAAAGATACGCGTGGTACGTAATTTCCCTCCTGCATTGGTGTATATTTGTCAGCCCCGTTAATGGTCTAACCTTGATAGTCACCTCATATTACCTGTGCAATAGCCTCTGGTTTGCCAGAGGATTATCAGGCAAAAAGCCCAATCGTATTGATCAAATACACGCTTGAGTGTGACTTTCAGCGACTTCTCGCTCTCATCCAAATGCCTTCCCAATTCAATTGAACTGATAGATAAGTAGGTTGTACTGGCAGGTTTACGTTTCGATCAGTTTGATGCTTTCGCCGGTAAAGGGCGGCCTTTCGTCATCAATCCCGATAGCTCTGATGGTCAATTGATCCCTCGTACCGATGTGGTCTATAAGCTGACACCGAAAGTTTCTCTTTATGACAGTTACAGTGGATCCTTCAAACCTAATTTGTCTATTGCCAACCAGATTGATTGCCACCGCAGCAGGGGCAATCTTGGGAGGTTGGCAGTAAAGTTGAATGGCTAATGGTGTATCGTTAATTTTACGATGCTGTAAAGTTTGCACTACCCTTAATTATCGGTATGATTCGCATCTACAGTGTAGAGCTGAGTGTTAATCCTATTTAGCTGGTCGACAATAGTGGCCAATTTTTTGATGCCGAGAATTTATCCTCAGAAGTTGATGCGAAAGGACTTTCAAGTAATGACACAGACTATCTTCATGGTAGGCGCGCGCGGTGCGGGTAAGACAACGGTAGGGAAGGCGTTGGCACAGGCGTTGGGATATCGTTTTATAGATACTGATCTGTTTATGCAGCAAACCTCACAGTTGAGTGTTGCTGAAGTGGTTGCTCGCGAAGGCTGGGAGGGTTTCCGCCAGCGAGAAAGTATGGCTCTACAGGCTGTCACTGCGCCTAAAACTGTTGTTGCAACCGGTGGTGGTGCGGTGCTCGCTGTTGAGAATCGTACTTTTATGCGTAAGCATGGGCAGGTTATCTATTTACGCGCATCAGCGAATGTGTTGGCTGAACGATTAGCCGAAGACCCGGAAGATGCCCAGCGACCAAGTCTTACAGGCAAACCGATCGTAGAGGAAATGCAGGATGTGCTGGCTAGCCGGGAAGCTCTGTATCAAGAGGTTGCCCACTATGTGCTGGATGCGACTCAAGCGCCGCAAGATGTTGTTGAACAAATTTTGCAGCTTTTGACTGATGAAACCGTAAAGTAGCTGGGAAAGTAAGCGTAATTTATCCGATGAATAATTAGCCCACCTGATTGCCTGATAATTATACGAAGCGTACAATTATCATCTACGTAATCATTTCAGCGTAAATCATTTGCGTTGATAAATGCCCCTTAAGGCAAGGCCGATCAAGGCGGGCCGATGAAAACCTTCAAATCCTTTATTCACCAACACACTAATTTTATGCCAGCGTTCTGGTCAATATTGATTGTGATTTTTGAAACCTCGCTGGCGCTGTACATCTTACGCAACCTCTAATGCCACTCTTATTTCGATAAATGAGCCTTCACGAGAATTGTGAAGGTGTTTGCTATGGCTAATTTTCAACCATATGGCAGCTATTTACCCGCCCCAATAGGGCAATTTGCCGCTAAATTGTACGCTTTATCCACAACTTCGGGAGTGAATCCGGCGATGATCCCATTTCGCCATAATAATCAGTGACAGAGCGTTTATAGAAACCCTAATATGAAAGCTCAATCTTGATTAAGACGCGGGTACAAAACTATGCTGAAATTTAATGAGTATTTTACCGGGAAAGTGAAATCTATTGGTTTTGACAGTGACAGCATTGGGCAAGCTAGCGTTGGGGTGATGGAAAAGGGAGAGTACACCTTCAGTACGGCTAAAGCGGAAGAAATGACGGTGATCACCGGCTGCTTAAAAGTACTGATTCCTGGTTCGGCTGGCTGGGAAGTGTTTAAGCCAGGTGAAACCTTCTACATTCCAGGGGAAAGTGAGTTTAACCTGCAAGTTGCTGAAGCATCTTCGTATCTGTGTAAATATTTGAGCTAAAGAATTCGGATACTCGCCCTCTCATCGCGAAAGGGCGATATCAGCTTAAGCTGTGTTATGCACCTAAGTTAGTGCTGAGCCTCGCCACCCAAGGCTTCAATCAGATTTTTAATTAAGGCGGCCAGTTCACTGGTCATCAGAATAAAATCGGCATCGAAGCGCTGCACAAAATCATCCCGATCAATATCATCATTCTGTTCACGCAGCGTGTCAGCGAATTTCAGGCGCTTGAGTGAGCCATCATCGGACAGAACCAATTGAATGCGTTCCTGCCAATCCAGTGCCAGTTTAGTGACCAGCTTGCCCGCTTCAATATGTACTGCGATTTCATCACTGAATAGATCCTGCTTCTTGCAACGGATCACGCCGCCGTCTTCCAGAATGGCTTTCAACTCAGCTTCATCCATCAGCGCAAATCCGGCGGGCAATTCTTTACTACGCACCCACTCGGTTAACGTCAGCTCGATAGGGTTTTCTAAGGTCAGTGGTACCACCGGCAAGGAACCCAGACTTTTACGCAACAATGCCAAGGTGTCTTCAGCCCGTTTAGCGCTGGCAGCATCAACCATAATCAGATCGTTGTCGGTATCAATCCACAAAAAGGTTTGGTTAAAGCGACTGAATGCGCGTGGCAATAAACTGTGCAAAACTTCATCTTTTAATGCGTCTTTTTCAGTTTTTTTCAGTTTACGATGCTGTTCACCTTCCAGGCGCTCAATTTTGGCTTGCAACTCTTGCTTAATCACTGGTGATGGCAAGATTTTCTCTTCTTTGCGGGCACAAATGACGATCTGGCCATTAACCGTATGGGTTAATGCATCGCTATGCGACCCCATCGGTGATACCCAGCCCGTTTTTGCCATATCCTGACTGCCACACGGCGTGAAACTGAGGGCGCTTAACTGTTTCTCCATTTCATCCGCAGATAGTGAAACTTCCCGGCTCAAACGGTAAACCATTAAATTCTTAAACCACAACATAGTGTTATCCCTGGCTCGGGCGCGCCTGGAGCGCGCGAGTTAATCAAACGCAGGGCGGCATGATAACGAATTGACGCCTCGGCCCCTAGTAAAAAGAATAAGAAAAAAACAGAGCCGACCGCTCATCTGCTGAGCGCTATTTTAATCCACAGGGATTCAAACACGACAGAATGCAAAATAGCGGGCGACAAAGATTGTGTCACAGGGGTGTATTGTCCAAACTGAAAGAAGAAGATTCTTATTGTCGTCACGTTTTTGGCAAGCAGGGCCTTATTTTTTGATAAAATCGGTTATCACCAACAATGAATTTTCCTGTCAATGAGGTAAAGCGCTATGCGCATTGGTATAGATCTGGGTGGCACCAAAATAGAGGTCATCGCATTGGCCAACGACGGGCAGGAGTTATTTCGTAAACGGGTTGATACACCCCGCCACGATTATCAAAATACCTTGCAGGCGATTGCAACGTTAGTTGCAGATGCGGAGCAGGCGACGGGCCAGCAGGGGAGTGTGGGGGTGGGTATCCCAGGGACTCTCTCTCCGTTTACAGGCAAAGTAAAAAATGCCAATTCAGTGTGGCTGAATGGTCAGATGGTAGATAAGGATTTATCAGAACTACTCTCCCGCCCAGTGCGATTGGCAAATGATGCTAACTGTTTGGCGGTATCAGAGGCTACCGATGGTGCGGGGGCGGGGAAACATCTGGTATTTGCGGCCATTATTGGTACCGGCTGTGGCTCTGGTATTGCTATTGATGGCCGGGTACATGCCGGCGGCAATGGTATTGCGGGTGAATGGGGCCATAACCCTTTACCGTGGCAAAATGATGAAGAGCGGCAATATCAACAGGAAGTAGCCTGCTATTGTGGTAAAAAAGGGTGTATTGAGACTTTTGTCTCCGGTACCGGCTTTGCGACAGATTATTTTCGTATGAGTGGCAAACAGCTTAAAGGCCACGAAATTATCGCCTTAGTAGCACAAGGGGATGCCATCGCAGAGCAAGCAATGAGCCATTATGAACAGCGCTTTGCCAAGTCGTTAGCTCATGTCATCAACTTGTTTGACCCAGATGTGGTGGTATTAGGAGGTGGCATGAGCAATGTTGAGCGGCTATATACAACCTTGCCCGCGCTAATCAGCCCATGGGTATTTGGTGGTGAGTGCCAGACCCCGGTGCGCAAAGCACTTCACGGCGATTCTAGTGGTGTGCGTGGGGCCGCTTGGTTGTGGCCTGCTATTACCCAGCATCCTTGACACTACAGCGTTGTTAGCGGCTCTCGCGCACCCGAATCACTTACTTGTGTAAGCTCATCGGGACTTACTCGTTTGCTGCCTAGCTGTAATGCCAATGCTTTTGGGTAATACTCTTTGTCCTTGACACTACAGCGTTGTTAGCGGCTCTCGTGCACCCGAATCACTTACTGGTGTAAGCTCATCGGGACTTACTCGTTTGCTGCCTAGCTGTAATGCCAATGCTTTTGGGTAATACTCTTTGTCCTTGACACGACAGCGTTGTTAGCGGCTCTCGCGCACCCGAATCACTTACTGGTGTAAGCTCATCGGGACTTACTCGTTTGCTGCCTGGCTGTAATACCAATGCTTTTGGGTAATACTCTTTGTCCTTGACACGACAGCGTTGTTAGCGGCTCTCGTGCATCCGAATCACTTACTTGTGTAAGCTCATCGGGACTTACTCGTTTGCTGCCTGGCTGTAATGCCAATGCTTTTGGGTAATACTCTTTGTCCTTGACACGACACGTTGTTAGCGGCTCTCGCGCACCCGAATCACTTACTGGTGTAAGCTCATCGGGACTTACTCGTTTGCTGCTAATGACGCTAGTTAATATGCGGTTTTACTTTACCTGCGTGACACTATTTTATCTGGAAGATACTGTCTAAGCGGCTAACGCCCAGTCCGTTGACTTTCTTCACTTTAATCTGCACTGGAATCCGGTCTTTCATTGCTTCAACATGGCTGATGACTCCAATGGTTTTGCCCGACGCATTCAGGCTATCCAGAGCATCCAGCGCAGTATCCAGTGTTTCAGCATCGAGCGTACCAAAGCCTTCATCAAGAAACAGAGAGTCAATGCTGGTTTTATGACTGACCAGATCCGACAGCGCCAGAGCAAGCGCCAAACTGACTAAAAAGCTTTCGCCCCCAGACAAGGTGCGGGTATCTCGTATTGCATCCGCCTGCCAGGTATCCACAACTTGCAGCTCTAATGCATCGCTGGTTTTGCGCTGTAACAAATAGCGGCCATGTAAGCGGCTGAGCTGGTTGTTTGCCAGATAAACCAGATGATCGAGTGTCAGACCCTGAGCAAATTTGCGGAATTTATCACCCTCTTTAGAACCAATTAAATGATTGAGATAGCTCCAATCTTCATATTGCTGCTGACTGTGCTCAATTTGCTCAAACAGTGCATGCTGGTTACTACGGCGCGCTGTGTCGCTTTCTAATTGATTGCGTAACTCGCCTTGCCGTAATGTATTGGCCTTTAGTTGCATCAACAATTGCTCTGATTGCTGTTGCAATACCACCAATTCAGATGCTTTATCGACACCCGCCGGACACTGCTGTAATAGTTGCTCCAGCGCTTCATTGGCATGTTGCTGGCGGATGTTGACTTGTTGTTGTCGCTCGCTCAATTGCTGTTTTAATTGCTGCAAACGTTGCCTTTCCTCTTCATCCAGCAGTGCGGCGTTTAAGGCGGCTTCATCCTCGAACTCGCTGATCGCCAGTGCTTGCTGTAATTGAGCTTGAGCGGTGGCAGCGCGCTGCTGATTATGCTGATATTGTTGCTCTAAGCCCGCCAGTTCCCCCGCTAATCGGTTTAGCTGGGACTGAGTCTGTTGCAGGATTTCTGCCGCATTCTGTTGTATCAACTCGGCTTGTTGTTGTTGTTGGCGCAACACCTGACGAGCCTCAGTAGTACTGATATCACCAAACAGTGCCTGACGTTGCTGACTCTGTTGTTGTAATAGGGTTTCAGCCTGTTGGTGTTGTTGGGTGAGCGCCGATAATTGGTCAACGCACTCTTGTAAATGGCGACGCTCTTCTTCAATCCGCGTTTCCAGTGTTTTTTGCCCCAGAACCAACTGTTGTTGTTCTTGCTGATTCTGCTGCCAACGCTGGTGTTCCTCTTCCCGCAGAGTCAGCCAACTCTGCTGCTGGTCTGCTGCTGGTACTGATAATGATAAATCAGCCAAACTATTATTGAAGTCTTGGCGCATCTGAGCTAAATCATCTTGCTGGCGTTGATGCTGTAACTGCAGTTTCTGCTGGGCTTGCTGAGTATCTTGCTGGCGCTGAGTGATTAATGCCAGTTGTTGCAAGTGTTTTTGCTGCTGCTGTTCTGCTTGAGCCAGAGCATCTTTAGCTTGTTGATATTGCTGGTTTAGCTGCTCATATTCAGCCAATTTCCGCTGGCAGTGTTGTTCTGATTGTTCCTGCTGTTCCAGCCAATCCATTAATGCTGCATGTTCATGTAATGCAAATGTCAACGCCAGAGGTTGCGCCAGCTGCTGCCAGCGCTGTTGATAATCGGCCAATTGCTGGCGGCTGTGCTGTAACTCTTGCTCTAGATGCTGCTGCTGTTGCTGCATACTGTTGTTTTGCGCGCTTAATTCTGAGCCTTCAGTGGCGAGCTGTTCAACCTGACGGCGCAGTTTCTCGAGGCGTTCGGCTGTTTCCGACGGTTTTACCGCCTGATACTCAGTGATAGCGGGGTGATCCAATGCGCCACATAGTGGGCAGGCATCTCCCGGTTGGAGTTTGGCTCTTTCCGCTTCCAGTCTGACTATCTGATTTTCGCGTTCCCACAAGGTTTCCAGATCAGCCTGATGTTGTTTTTGATGTTTGTAGCGCTGACGTTTTTCTTCTAACTGCTGTTCAAGCTGTTTTAATTGTTGCTGTTGGCTGGCGAATTGCTGCTGCTGTTTATCGTGCTGTGCCTGAACTTGTTGTGCTAAAGGCGATAATGTGGCGAGTTGTTGCCGGGCCGGTCGCTGTTGCTGCAACTCGTCAAGTTGTTGGCGCAATTGTGCTGCGGGCTGTTGCTGCTCGAATGCTGCTAATTGCTGCTGGATGCTACCTGCTTGCGAGGCCGCGTGTACTAATACGGCCTGTTGCTGTTTATCCTGTTCATTTAATGTGGCCGCTTGCTGTTGCAAGTTGCTCAGTAATAAGGCTTGCTGCTGTAATTGCTGCTCGTTAGCCACTGACTGCTGGTGCTGTATGTGCAATTGGCGGAACTGTTCGCGCCATAACGGTAGGTACTTTACCCAGTGTTGATGGTGGGGATATTGCTGTGCATATTCAGCTAATTGTTGCAGGCGCTGATGCATTTTTAGCAACTGCTGCTCATTTAACTCAAGTTGCTGTCTACCTTGTTGTTCTTTGCCGCGCAATTGCTGCAATTGAGTGGCAAATTGCGCTAATGAGTGCTGTTGTTGCGCGATAAGGTTATCCAGCGGTACCACTTTTTGCTCAATCAGTGTTTCTTGTTCATGCTGCTTGGCCGCCTGTTGTTGGCGTGCGGTATTGGCTTGTTCCAGAGCTTGAGCCAGGGGGGTTAGTTGGCTCTGAAGCTGTTGCTGCTGTTGGGTCAGCGCGGTGATACGCAGTTGTGTCTGTTGCACATCCTGTTGGCTGAGTGAGCAGTCACGCAGTAAAGGGCGCAACTTCTCAGCCGGTTCACTACGGGCCAGCCGTTGTAATTCGGGTTGTGCCTGCTGATATTCTTGTTCAATAATTGTTTGCTGCTGCTGATATTCTTGTAGATTCTGCTGCTGTCTCTGCCAGCCGGTTAACCAGTTTATTTGGTTTTGACTCGCTGATTGTGCTGAAACAAGCTGCTTTTCTTGTTGGTGGAGATCATCGATTTGTTGCGTTAATGCCAAGCGCTGTTCTTCATTGAGCAGTTCAATACCACTGGCTCGTTGATGTAAAGCATCCAGATTGGTCTTGGCTTGTTTATGTTGCTCAAAGACATATTCAGATAGCCGCCCGTAGATATCAGTCCCCGTTAGCTCTTCCAATAATTCAGCACGGTCATTGGCATCGGCATTGAGAAAAGCAGCAAACTGCCCCTGCGATAACATCATTGATTTAGTGAAACGGCCAAAATCCAGGCCGGTGATCGCTGCAACCATCTCCAACTTATCACGCACTTTATCGGCCAGGATTTTACCGCTGTCGCATAGCGCCAACTCAACTTTAGGGGCTTGCAGATTGCCTTCCGGGCTGTTTTTTGCCCGCCGTTGGCTCCAGAATGCACGGTAGCAGATGCCTTTTACTTCAAACTCAACTTCGGCTAGTGACTCCGCTGTGTGGCGTGTCATTAGCTCATTTTGGCTGGGCGTGACAGTCAAACGTGGTGTTTGGTGGTATAGCGCAAGGCATATGGCATCCAGCAGTGTGGTTTTACCTGCGCCTGTCGGGCCAGTGATAGCGAATAAACCGTTGCTGGCAAAAGGTTCGGCGGTGAAATCTATCTTCCACTCCCCTTGCAGAGAATTAATGTTTTTTAGACGTAAGCTTAAAATCCTCATGCAGGCTGCTCCTGTGCGGCATCTTTATCTTGCGTGATGTCATCAACCACCTGATTGAACATTTGACGCATCCGCTGTTGGCGCGGCTCGGCTAAGTCTGGCTCCAGCGCCAGCCTGCGTTCAAACACATCGGTAACACTCAGCTCATTGAGTGTCTCTTTTTCCTGCCGCTCGATACTGTTGTTACGTTGTTCTTTACTGCGACGTAACAATACAATTTCAACCGGTAGCTCTGTGGTCAGAGCCTGAATACGGCGTTGGATATCAGTAAGATAGTCTTGGGTGGCAACTTCTATATCTAGCCATACGGGTAAGCCTTGATGCTCAGAGAATTGAACCAGTTGCTGCTCTATTTGCGCTAAATCCCCTTTAATTAATTGCATTGGCTGAAATTGTGGGATGAAGAGAGGGGTAACTGATGCCAGTGCCTGTTGGTGGAATTCCACCAGATAGACACTTTTCTCCTTGCTCAATTCATCAAAACTGAGAGCAATGGGGGAGCCGCTATAACGGATATGTTCAGTTTTAGCCACTTGTTGGGCGCGATGAATATGGCCTAAAGCAATGTAATCTGCTGGTGGAAATGCCTGCGCGGGGAAAGCATCCAATGTACCAATATAGATATCGCGAACCGAGTCTGTCGTGGTGACGCCAACGGTAGTCAGGTGCCCGGTGGCAATAATGGGCAGTGGCAAACCCAGTTCGGTACGCAGTTCAACCGCCCGCTGATACAGTGCCTGGTAGTGGCCCGCGATCGCTTCTTGTAAAGCCAGTTGTTTTTGCCCTCCAGATTCACCCGCCTGACTGGTGACTAAGTCCCTTGGCCGTAAGAACGGGATCGCACACAGCAGAGCCGCAGGTTGATGTTGGCGGTCTTTTAGAATAATGATTTGTTGATCGAGATTGCTGTTGGCGCACGAAATAACGGTGGTATTGAGATAAGAGAGCAAACCCCGTGATTCATTCAGTGTTGACACAGAATCGTGATTCCCCCCCAATACCACTAACTGACAGCCAGTGGGTTGGAGCTCAACCACGAAACGGTTATATAGCTCACGGGCGTAACTGGGCGGGGAGCCAGTATCAAAGATATCACCTGCTACAATTAGCGCATCTACCTGATTTTCTTCGATCTGATTAATGAGCCAGTGCAGAAATGCCTGATGCTCAGCAGCGCGGCTTTTAGTGAAGAAATGCTGGCCTAAATGCCAATCAGAGGTATGAATAATGCGCATAAATCTCCCGCACGGCAGGTTATCAGTCAAAGATAATGGCGCTGATTATAAACGCTGCCCGCCGGATGTCGCGGCTAAAAAAAGGCTATGAGGAAAATCTCCGAGACGTCTCGCAAACTTGACTGCTGTGTTTTGCAATTATCATGAAATTTATCACTATGCTTATTGCTAGTAGAAGCGTGATGTTTTTCATAAAAATGTCACAAAACTGACGCATAATGGCTCCCGAAATCAAATAGTGACCACTAACATACTGGCAGGGTTGATGATGGCAAGACGCATACTTGTGGTGGAAGATGAAGCGCCAATCCGTGAGATGGTGTGCTTTGTGTTGGAACAGAATGGTTACCAACCATTAGAAGCCGAAGATTATGACAGCGCAGTAACTCGTCTGTCGGAGCCTTTCCCTGATTTAGTGCTGTTGGACTGGATGTTACCTGGCGGCTCGGGTATTCAGTTCATTAAACATATGAAACGTGAAGCGTTGACCAGAGATATTCCGGTGATGATGCTGACGGCCCGTGGCGAAGAAGAGGATCGGGTGCGCGGTTTGGAAGTGGGCGCAGATGACTATATTACCAAGCCGTTTTCGCCGAAGGAGCTGGTTGCGCGTATTAAAGCAGTGATGCGCCGAATATCGCCGATGGCGGTTGAGGAAGTTATTGAAATGCAAGGGCTAAGTCTTGATCCTTCCTCACATCGGGTTATGGCCAATGAGCAAGCGCTGGATATGGGGCCGACCGAGTTTAAGTTATTGCACTTCTTTATGACCCACCCGGAGCGCGTTTACAGCCGTGAACAGTTGCTTAATTATGTTTGGGGCACTAACGTTTATGTAGAAGATCGTACGGTTGACGTGCATATTCGTCGGCTACGCAAGGCGCTTGAAATTGATGGTCATGACAGAATGGTACAAACTGTCCGGGGAACTGGATACCGTTTCTCAACGCGCTACTGAGTTTTCAGTGCCGGAGAATTCGTTGTGTTAGAACGCTTATCATGGAAAACGCTGGCTCTCGAGCTGGCTCTTTTTTGTCTGCCTGCATTACTCCTGGGTGCCTTCATCGGCTATCTTCCTTGGCTATTGCTGATTTCAGCTGTCGCGGCGCTGGTTTGGAATTTCTATAATCAACTTAAGTTATCTCACTGGCTGTGGTTAGACCGTAGCATGACACCACCTGCTGGTCGCTGGAGCTGGGAGCCTTTATTTTACGGCTTGTACCAAATGCAGTTGCGAAATCGTCGGCGTCGGCGCGAACTGGCTTTGCTTATCAAACGTTTCCGCAGTGGTGCCGAATCATTGCCTGACGCGGTCGTTATTACCACAATTGATGGCAATATCTTCTGGTGTAACGGTTTAGCTCAGCAGTTGTTAGGGTTTCGTTGGCCGGAGGATAATGGCCAACACATCCTTAATTTATTGCGCTACCCGGAATTCAGCCAATATCTGCAACAACAAGAGTTCTCCCGCCCGTTGACTCTGCAACTGAACAATGGTTATTACGTCGAATTTCGTGTGATGCCTTATTCAGAAGGGCAATTATTGATGGTTGCCCGTGATGTTACCCAGATGCGGCAGTTGGAAGGCGCAAGGCGTAATTTCTTTGCCAACGTCAGTCATGAATTGCGTACGCCACTGACGGTGTTGCAAGGTTATCTGGAAATGATGAATGACCAAGAACTGGTTGGGCCATTACGGGATAAAGCACTGGGGACCATGCAAGAGCAGACTAAGCGAATGGATGGGTTGGTAAAACAGCTCTTGACGCTATCACGAATTGAAGCGGCACCTAATGTGGATATGAATGAGCGGGTGGATATTCCGTTGATGCTGAAAGTGTTACAGCATGAAGTTCAGGCTCTCAGTAACGGACGACATGAGATTACCTTCCGGGTTAACGACCAATTAAAAGTGTTTGGCAACGAAGACCAACTGCGCAGTGCGGTATCAAATCTGGTTTATAACGCCGTCAATCACACGCCTGTTGGTACCCAAATTGAGGTGTGTTGGCAGCAAACTCCACAAGGTGCACAATTTCAGGTCAGCGATAATGGGCCGGGAATCGGTCCTGAACATGTTCCACGGCTAACGGAGCGGTTCTATCGGGTGGATAAAGCCCGATCACGGCAAACGGGGGGCAGTGGGTTAGGGCTGGCAATTGTGAAACATGCATTGAGTCATCACGATGCACGTTTAGAGGTCATGAGCGAAATCGGTCTGGGGACTCGATTTATCTTTACCTTGCCGAATCGATTGATTGTTCCCGCAGTTTTAGCCGAGAATGCAGTCAAATCCTAAAAACTGCATGGATACCAAGCTGATGAAATGGGCAAAACTGACGTTGTTGCATGTCATGTTATGGTTTAGCCATGCCGTTTTAGCGCAATCTGAAGCGGTACTGTCCCCTCCGGTTGCGGTTTTACCGATGGCTTCCGTGCCTGCCACCAATACCTTATCAGGCAACCTCTCCAGTGTGGGTTCTGACACCTTAGCCAATCTGATGTCCTTGTGGGCTGATGATTTTAATCATCACTATCCTGGCGTTAATTTGCAAATTCAGGCGGCAGGTTCCTCTACTGCCCCTGCGGCGTTGGCTGTCGGTGCCGCCCAGCTTGGGCCGATGAGCCGCCCAATGAAAGCGGGTGAGATCAACGCATTTATTCAACGTTATGGCTATCCGCCACTGGCAGTTCCTGTGGCAGTTGATGCATTGGTGGTGTTTGTTCAGCAGGATAACCCACTGAACAAACTGACTTTATCGCAGCTTGATGCTATTTTTTCGCAAAATCGCCGATGTGGAGAGCCACACCAAATTCAGCGCTTTGGTCAGTTGGGATTGGAAGGGGCGTGGGCGGCGCGTTCCTTACAACGTTATAGCCGGAACTCAGCTTCGGGGACCTATGGATACTTCAAACATAAGGTGTTGTGCGATGGTGATTTTATAAATAATGTCAATGAGTTGCCTGGGTCCGCTTCTGTGGTACAGGCGGTGGCTGGCTCATTGAATGGCATTGGCTATGCCAGTATTGGTTTTCGTAATAGTGGTGTTAAACCGTTGTCACTGGCGGCGGTGGGGCAGGATTTTGTGATGCCAACACCTGAGAATGTTAAAGATGGCCGCTACCCTTTATCACGTTATCTGTATATTTATATCAATAAAGCTCCGGGCCAGCCACTGGAGCCATTGACTGCGGCGTTCCTTGAGCGGGTTCTATCGCCCGAGGGGCAAAAAAGGGTCACCCATGATGGCTATTTACCCCTACCTCCCGAGGTACTGATTCAGACCCGAAAAGCGTTAGGTTTTTACTGATTAAGGTGTTTCAGTAGTCGTTTTTTGTTTATCCAATCTGGCATTATCTCTGCGTATAAAACGATCAGTCTCTCCTGAGTATTGGTCACCAGATTGGCGGTAAATTGTTAACGACTGGCTACAAATAATACAAATCATATGGCGTGTATCTCTCAAAACATGGCACGATTAACTGGTTTGATAAAATTATCTGGATGATGATTCTGCTTTTATGATCCCGACTTGCCTTTCTCCGCTATAAACGGTCTACTTAGCGCCGTTGTTGGCCTATTCCACCTGCAAATAACTTCAAAAACACTGCATACTGACGAAATAGATTGCTTATTAACCGCCGGAGTTTGCGTTTATCAGAGCTTTGTATCGTTTCGATCACGTCGGGAAGGCCACAACTTAGAACTTTTCCTTTTGGCCATTTAACTTAGGCAACACACACCACTATGAGTCATCGTTTATCGTCTAAAGATATTATGGCATTAGGTTTTATGACCTTTGCCTTATTCGTTGGAGCTGGCAACATCATCTTCCCGCCGATGGTTGGTTTACAATCGGGTGAACATGTATGGTGGGCAGCTCTTGGTTTCCTGATAACCGCAGTTGGCTTACCGGTTATTACCATTATCGCGCTGGCCCGGGTGGGCGGGGGGATTGATGCCCTGAGTAGCCCAATTGGCCGTAGTGCTGGTTTGGTACTGGCTACCGTCTGTTATTTGGCTGTCGGCCCACTGTTTGCCACGCCACGAACCGCAACAGTTTCCTTCGAAGTGGGCATCGCCCCTTTGACTGGTGATGGCCCGTTGCCGCTGTTTATTTATAGTGTGGTTTATTTCGCGCTGGTGATTGGAATTTCGCTCTATCCGGGGCGTTTGCTGGACACCGTCGGTCATATTCTGGCACCACTGAAAATTCTGGCGCTGGCTATCTTGGGTATCGCGGCTTTGATTTGGCCTGCCGGTCCGTTGATTTCAGCCACTGATGCCTATCAGAACGTGCCTTTCTCCTCCGGTTTCGTTAATGGTTATCTGACCATGGATACCTTGGGTGCCTTGGTCTTTGGTATCGTTATCGTCAATGCGGCCCGTTCGCGTGGAGTGGTTTCCGCAGGGCTGCTGACGCGCTATACCATTTGGGCAGGATTGATTGCCGGTATCGGTTTGACGCTCGTTTACTTGAGCTTGTTTAAACTTGGCAGCGGCAGTGGCAGCCTGACGCCTGACGCACAGAATGGCGCAGTCGTGTTGCATGCTTATGTTCAGCACACCTTTGGTGGTTTGGGCAGTGTGTTCCTGGCCGCATTGATTTTCATTGCCTGTATGGTGACCGCTGTGGGCCTAACGTGTGCCTGTGCTGAATTCTTTGCTCAGTACTTGCCGCTGTCTTATCGGGCGCTGGTATTCATTCTCGGTATCTTCTCAATGATGGTATCGAATTTGGGCTTGAGTCACCTAATTCAGATTTCCATTCCGGTGCTGACAGCGATATATCCGCCATGCATTGTGCTGGTTTTGATGAGCTTTACTTTGCGCTGGTGGCATCATGCCTCACGTATCGTGGCTCCAGTTATGCTGGTTAGTTTGCTGTTCGGTATTCTTGATGCGGTGAAGGCTTCTACCTTCGCGCACTTCCTGCCTGAATGGACTCAGCATCTGCCATTGGCTGAACAAGGTCTGGCGTGGTTATCGCCTTCCCTGCTGGTATTCGTCGTCGTAGGGTTGTACGATCGCCTCTGCTGTCGCCAGGAAGTTGCTGCTAAGCAATAACGGCACAGTCATAGGATTTTTTTAGCCACGGCTCATCCCCGTGGCTTTTTGCTGAAAAAAGACGGGGCAATGTACATGGAATTACCAGTCAAAAATAAGCTGAAACGGGGCCTGACGACCCGTCATATCCGCTTTATGGCATTAGGGTCAGCAATAGGTACCGGCTTATTCTATGGTTCGGCTGATGCGATAAGAATGGCAGGGCCTAGTGTGTTATTGGCATACCTGATCGGTGGCGTGGTGGCATTTATCATCATGCGCGCGTTGGGTGAGATGTCAGTGAATAACCCACAGGCCAGCTCTTTCTCGCGCTATGCACAAGATTACCTTGGGCCAATGGCGGGCTATATCACCGGCTGGACGTATTGCTTTGAGATTTTGATTGTTGCTATTGCTGATGTGACCGCCTTCGGTATCTATATGGGGGTCTGGTTCCCGGACGTGCCTCATTGGGTATGGGTGCTGAGTGTGGTGCTGATTATTGGCGCAGTTAATATGATGAGCGTCAAAGTCTTCGGTGAACTGGAGTTCTGGTTCTCGTTCTTTAAAGTTGCCACCATCATCATCATGATTCTGGCCGGGTTTGGTATCATTATTTGGGGTATTGGTAACGGTGGGCAGCCGACCGGTATTCATAATTTATGGACTAACGGCGGCTTCTTCAGTAACGGTTATGTCGGCATGATCCTATCATTGCAACTGGTGATGTTTGCTTATGGTGGTATTGAGATTATCGGTATTACTGCCGGGGAAGCTGAAAATCCAAAAAGCTCCATTCCGAAAGCAATTAACTCAGTGCCGTGGCGTATCCTGGTATTCTACGTCGGTACCCTGTTTGTCATCATGTCTATCTACCCTTGGAATCAGGTGGGCACGAACGGTAGCCCATTTGTACTGACCTTCCAGCATATGGGGATTACCGTTGCGGCAGGTATTCTCAACTTTGTGGTGATCACCGCTTCATTATCTGCCATTAACAGTGATGTCTTTGGTGTCGGGCGTATGTTGAACGGAATGGCGGAACAGGGCCATGCACCAAAAGCCTTTGCGGCAATATCCAAGCGTGGTGTGCCTTGGGTGACGGTGTTGGTGATGATGTTTGCCATGCTGATTGCGGTTTATCTGAACTACATCATGCCGGAAAATGTGTTCCTGGTTATCGCATCGCTGGCGACTTTTGCCACTGTATGGGTATGGATCATGATTTTGTTTTCCCAGATTGGTTTCCGGCGTTCATTAAGCAAAGAACAGATTAAGGCGCTGGATTTCCCACTGCGTGGCGGTACCTTTACTTCGGTGCTGGCAATCATTTTCCTGGTGTTTATCATCGCTCTGATTGGCTGGTTCCCGACAACCCGCATTTCACTGTATGTAGGGTTAGTGTGGATTGCATTGTTGTTGGTGGGGTATTACTTGAAAGTGCGCCATCAAAAGAAACAGCGAGAGCTTGCCAAAGAAACTGAGTAATACTGAGTCAATACCTACTATCAAGCCGGGAGATTTCTCGGCTTTTTTTGCTCTATACAATCTGGGGCATTCTGCTATTTACCCCCATACTTCTCCTCCCCCAATCTCATCCCTGATATTTATAGTGACAGATGAGGGGGAAGCAGCCACTACATGACATTATTTATATCGGCGAGCTGTATATTCAGATAAATCGCCTATCTCAGGTGAATGTGTCGCGGCGTTAATGTCTGCACCAGATAGCCTTAACAGGAATGGTTTTGGTTAACGCAGGAGAATTCTATGCTTAGTGGTTGGCATCTTCCGGTCCCGCCTTTTGTTCGTCAGCGAGGCGACGCATTACAGATTACTTTATGGTTGCATGGTGAATGGTTGCATGGCGACACATTACCAGCACAGGTTTTCTTACGCTGCGAACCGGATAATGAAGAATGGCTACTGACGATGAAAGGCCAACAGCGTGATGGCTTTTGGTGTTATCGCGCGACGCTGCCTTTACATGAAGGACAACCTACACGGCGCTACTGTTTTAAACTGTTATGGGATGACGACCAACAATGGTTCGGCCCGCTGGGATTCTCGCGGGTTCCTCCGGCGCAACTGGCTCAGTTTGCCATTGATATGCCCGACAGTGGCCCTGACTGGGTGGCCGACCAAGTCTTTTATCAGATATTCCCCGATCGGTTTGCCAGTAGTCAGGGTGAGCACGGCGTGCAAAATGCGATCTATTATCATCACGCTGCGGGTCATTCGGTGGCTCGTCGTGCATGGCAACAACCATTGGATGACACTAATGCCGCTTCAACATTCTATGGCGGTGACCTGGCGGGTATCAGTCAAAAAATCCCTTATTTACAACAACTTGGCGTTACTGCGTTGTATCTAAATCCAATTTTTACCGCACCCAGCGTACATAAATATGATACGCAAGATTATTATCAGATAGATCCCTATCTGGGCGGTGAGGCGGCTTTTCTGCAATTACGTATGGCTACCCGTGAGGCCGGCATAAAATTGGTACTTGATGGGGTGTTTAATCATACCGGTGATTCCCATCATTGGTTTGATAGGCACCAGCAAGGGGATAATGGGGCTTGTCATCATCAGGACTCACCTTATCGTGGCTGGTTTAATTTCTTCCCCGATGGGCGGGCGTTGGATTGGAAAGGTAATGCCAGCTTGCCGAAACTCAACTTCGCGAGTGAGGACGTGGTAAATCAAATCTATCGGGGCGACGGTAGTGTGGTGCGTTATTGGTTACGCCCCCCTTACAGCATTGATGGTTGGCGGTTAGATGTGGTGCATATGTTGGGGGAGGAGGGCGGAGCGAAAGGGAATTTGCGCCATTTGACCGGTATCTATCAGGCGGCTAAAGAAGAAAATCCGCAGGCCTATATTCTGGGGGAACACTTTGGCGACGCACGTAATTGGTTACATGCCGGTGTAGAAGATTCGGCAATGAATTACATGGGGTTTGCATTACCGGTGCGTAGCTTTTTAGCGGGCCTGGATGTGGCTTATCATCCGATAAAACTCAAGGCTGAGGATTGTGCCTACTGGATGGATGAGTACCGAGCCGGATTGCCGCACGGCCATCAGTTGCGTTTATTTAATCAACTGGACAGCCATGATACCGCCCGTTTTATAACCCTACTGAATAATGACAAAGCCCGAATGCAGATGGCGCTGGTGTGGTTATTTAGCTGGATTGGTGTGCCTTGCTTATTTTATGGCGATGAAATTGGTCTTGATGGTGGTAATGATCCGTTCTGCCGCAAACCGTTCCCGTGGGATGAGGCTCAATGGGATAATGACCTGTTGAAATTATGCCAACGGCTGGCGGCTCTAAGGCACAAAAGCATGGCGCTGCGGCGTGGTGGTTGTCAGGTGGTTTATGCCAATGGTGACACTTTGGTGTTTATTCGTAGCTACCAACGTGAACGAGTGATGGTCGCGATACAACGTATTAGTGATATCAATGTTTCGTTGCCAGCATCCCCTTTACTCAATGTCGCTAAGTGGCTGCGCCTGGAAGGCTCATCCGAGTTGGATGGCACTGAGTCAGGCGTCAATCTGCACTTGGCTGGTGAGAGTGTCACTTTGTGGCGTGGTGTTGGTGAGCGCTAACTTAATCGTTAGCCAGCAGTGATAGCGATTAAAAGCGGCCAAGCGCCGCTTTTCCTTTTGTTGAGATATTATATATATGATAGGTAATCGTATGGCTGACCAAACAGTGGGCAGGTAACATTCAGCAAAGGGAGAATGATATGAGCACAATTAAACGAAAGGCATTGATCATTGGCGCCTCAAGAGGTTTGGGACTGGGGCTGGTTGACGAACTTAATCGCCGTGGTTGGTCAGTGACTGCGACGACACGCGGTGCTGCGAAAGATACCGCAGCCCATGCCGCCCATTGGCTAACATTGGATATTAATAAACCTGAAAGTATTAAGCAGTTTTTGCCGCAGCTACAGGGGCAGATATTCGACCTCATATTTGTTAATGCGGGTATCTCTGGGCCGGAACATCAATCAGCTCTTGAGGCGCAACCGGAAGATATTCTGGAATTATTCCAAACCAATGCCGTTTCACCTATCCGTATCGCTCAGCATCTGCTGACACAACGTAATCCAACTCAAAGTGTATTGGCCTTTATGTCTTCTCAGTTGGGGAGTATTGGTCATAATGCCTCCGGCCATAAACCTCTCTATTCAGCCAGTAAAGCCGCACTAAATATGATGACCCGTAGTTTGGTTGCTGAAGTGGCCGATCCGGCTCTGACGGTGCTATCGATTCATCCAGGTTGGGTAAAAACGGATATGGGCGGGGATGCGGCACCCCTGACCATTGCGACCAGTGTGAAGGGCGTGGTCGACCAAATTGAGCACGCTTCCGGTAAGGGCGGTCACGGTTTTATTGATTACCAGGGGCATACATTGCCTTGGTAATATCAATAAGCCAGTAAATTTCCCCCACCAATACATTGATGGGGGATGAATAGCATTGTTAATCAATATCTATATAGCCTAAATAATTCGAGTTGCAGGAAGGCGGCAAGCGAATGAGTCCCGATGAGCTTACTGGAGTAAGTGATTCGGGTGATTGAGAGCAGCCAACGCACATGCAGCTTGAAGTATGACGGGTATAGCTATCAGTAACCGATGGCGGCACCTGCTGGGCGACGGACATCGTTAGCGCCGTACAGGTAGCCTTCACGAACTTTGCCGGAAACTGCCGAGTCATTCCCCGAGTTGGCCGGGCTGACACCCTCCACTCCGGCCAAGCCCACTAGAATCAGCTCGGCTGCACCCCATGGGTTCTGTTCGACCATCTTATATCCCATGGTTTTCAGCAGATTAAGACTATCTGCGGATACGCCACGTTGTTCGTAATATACCTCATCAGGTAGCCATTGGTGATGGATGCGTGGTGCATCTACCGCCTCTTGTGGTGCCATGCCATGGTCAATGACATTGAGGGCTGTTTGCAGGGTGATGGTGATAATTCGGGAGCCACCCGGAGAGCCTAACACCATAAATGTCTTACCGTCTTTGGTCACTAATGTTGGGCTCATAGACGATAGTGGGCGCTTACCGGGGGCGATGGAGTTGGTTGCCCCCTGTACTAAACCATACAGGTTTTGCTCGCCCACTTTGACGGTGAAATCATCCATTTCATCATTCAGGAAGAAGCCAGTACCCGGGGCAATCACCACAGCACCAAAGCGGCCGTTAACCGTGTAGGTCGTGGAGACCGCATTACCTTCATTATCGACGATAGAGTAGTGGGTGGTTTCTGGTTTTTCATGGGGTTGCATCCCCGGTTGTACTTCTACCGAGGGAGTCGCTTTGTTGGCAACGATTTGCTTGCGGATATCGGCGGCGTAGCTTTTGCTCAACAGGCGATCAATCGGATTCTTAACAAACTCGGGGTCACCGAGGAAGGTATTACGGTCCATATAAGCATGGCGCATAGCTTCTGTCAGGGTATGGATGTAAGCCGCGGAATTGAAGCCCATGCTTTTCAGGTCATAGCCTTCCAGCACATTCAGAGTTTCACATAATGTCACCCCACCGGAGCTGGGTGGTGGTGAGGAAACAAATTTATAACCGCGATAACTACAGGTTATTGGTGCAGTTTCAGTGATTTTATAGTTGGCAAAATCAGCGGCTGTCAAAATACCGCCACCTTTTTTCGCCGCCGCCTCTACTGCTTGCGGTATTTTGCCCTGATAGAAGGCATCCGGCCCTTGCTCTGAGATTGCGCTAAGGGTTTCAGCCAGATCAGCCTGAACTAAACGATCCCCCGGTTGCAGTGCTTCACCATCTTTGCGCAAGAAAATACGCGCGGATTCAGGGTCTTGGCGGAAACGTTTGACGGTAGTGTCCAGAATGTCAGTATCGGCACGCGTCAGTACAAAGCCCTCACGGGCCAGTTTGATCGCCGGAGCCATCACTTGCTGGCGCGTCAATTTACCGTATTTCTTCTGCGCGCTATCCATTCCCAATACCGTACCAGGGACGCCGGCTGCCAGATAACCATACAAGCTGGCATCTTTAGTGACTTTTCCCTCTTTATCTAAATACATATCGGCGCTGGCAGCCGCTGGTGCAGTTTCACGGAAGTTGATAAATGTGTCAGTTCCATCGGCAAGGTGAATGGTCATAAAACCACCCCCACCGATATTGCCACAGCATGGATTTACAACAGCCTGTGCATATCCCACCGCCACTGCGGCATCAACGGCATTGCCGCCCATTTTTAAAATATCAGTTCCCACTTGTGAAGCGAGATATTGCGAGGTCACCACCATGCCATGTTTTGCTTCCACCGCCGGTGTAGAGGCCGCATGCAGTGTACCACTGACCAGTAAAGCCAATACAGCCAAGGGTTTGTTCCATTTTTTTAACAACATTCTGACTCCTGTTAGTTCCTGCCCGCCAGGGATGACCTGATCATTTTTGTCTGGCAGCTTAAAAGCGCTGCTTATGGCGTGTGCAAAAAAACACACCAGTAATAATTAATAGCAGAATTAATGTTTATGGCTGCTAATTAATTGGCGGCGAAAGGAGAGTTTGTCAGTTGTTGTCTGGCAGATAGGTTGATTTATGCTTGAAAGGCGCCAAGATAAATAAAAATAACTTATTGAAAATAAATAAGTATTTACGAGCTTGATAAGCTGGGAATGGAAAAGATTATTATATAGACTCTGCGGCGGGTGCTTGAAGCTGTCTGCTTTGGGCATTGTTTGAACCAGTGCTGTAAGTGCCTTGGTAAAAACAGTTGTTGTCATAAAGCAGATAGGAAAAAGCCCCGTACTGAGGTTAATCAATACGAGGCTCCCTAATGCCTAGCAACATTACGGTAGCCTTTTACCCGCCGAAAGGCAAGGCAAGGAGGCTGAATATGCCACAAAATACGTTGGTTCTATGCCTGTTAATTGTTTGTATAACAGTACTGGCATTTACATTGATTACCCATAAATCACTGTGTGAGTTACGGGTAAAAAATGGAAACAAAGAGGTTGCGGCCATTTTAGCTTACGAATCTGAACGGTAAGGCAATCGGGTGGGGAGTCATCCCCGCCCTTCGTTGTCAGGTAGAAGCTTTCAAGCACCCATTTACCACTTTATAAAATAAAAAAGCCAGTCAGGGTGAACTGACTGGCTTGATACCCCCGAGTAAATCAGGGGCGGCATAAACTGTTATTACAGTTTAGAGGCGTTTTCAGACAGGTATTTAGCTACGCCATCTGGTGATGCGCCCATACCTGCTTTACCTTTCTCCCACTGAGCAGGGCAAACTTCGCCGTGTTCTTCGTGGAATTGCAGTGCATCAACAGTACGGATCATTTCGTCGATGTTACGGCCGATTGGCAGGTCGTTAACGATTTGGCTGCGAACAATACCATTTTTGTCGATCAGGAATGAACCGCGCAATGCAACGCCAGCTTCTGGATGTTCAATGCCGTAGGCTTTCTGAATTTCACGTTTGGTATCAGCAACCATTGGGTATTTAACTTCACCAATGCCGCCTTTATCAACGGGGGTTTTACGCCATGCGTTGTGCACAAACTCAGAGTCAAAAGAAACACCAACAACTTCAACGCCACGTTTCTGGAATTCTTCGTAACGGTGGTCGAAAGCGATCAACTCTGAAGGACAAACGAAAGTGAAGTCCATTGGCCAGAAGAACAGGACGGCAGGGCGGCCGTTCAGGTGTTTTTTCAGGTTGAAGTTTTCAACGATTTCGCCGCTACCAAGAACAGCAGCTGCTGTAAAATCAGGGGCTTGACGAGTTACCAGAACCATAAATTACTCCTGTTAATAGGGATGGATTAACCAGTTGTCTTAAAAGTATCGGCACAGCATAGATATTTAAGCGCAATGAATAAAGGGATAAATACCAATCGCTGTGATAGCTTTTACCTATCGTTACGACGTTTTTAGTTTCGTAGTCTTGCTAAGATACCCATTCTGGCAGAAAGCGCAAGTGACTTAGTAGTAATAACCATACAAATAAAGATGTTTTAAGCTAGATTTGTTGGCGTTGTGCCTGCAACATCATGGCAGGATAAAACGCCCAAAACAGTTGTTCTAACGGCTGATAGTGTTGTTCTATATCCTGAAAAGAGCCAGCAAGTGCTGCCAGTTTGGGCCGCCGATTAGCCATACCTTGTAACACATCAGCTATAAAGGGTAGTTCAGCATAGCGCTCCAGCCAACGCTCCCGCCACAGATAGGCATTAAGGTGCTGAAAGCGCGCGGGTGTCTGTGGTAGATGGGGCACAATCTGGCTTTGCGCATGCTGGATAAACCCGGGCAGCGTGTAGTCCGGCACCAGTTTATCCCAATTACGTGCCAGAAAATGATCCCACAGCACATCCAAAGTGATAGGGGCAACTCGGCGGTAATCAGCACTAAAATAGCGACGGGCTTCTTTGACCAGCGGCTGCGCGTCGGTCATGACATCAACGCGGCGATGCATCATAATCCCAGCCACAATCTCAGGGGCATATTCATCCTGTGGATTACCACGGACGAAATCTGCCAGCAGATTGCCCAGTAGGGAACTGTCAGCCAGTGTGGCTAAATGGAGGTGAGCGAGAAAATTCATCTGCAAAGTATATCCCTTCTTACTTGAAGTTGCAGCGGTGTTAGCTGCCGTCATTACGCGGTCAATTTCCTGGCCCACCTCTGCGGAGCTACTGTAAGCCGTGCTCAAATCCGCATCTGGCAGATTTGCCAACTGAATCACTGGTGGGCGTCAGCTTATCGAGATGCATTCATTTACTGCCTGGCTGCGACGACAATTATTTTGGCTATAGCAAATGACCACCAATTGTCCTTATTTCTTGCAGCCAGCCCTTGAGGGCTCTAGACTAGCGGCCTGTTTTTGTGAACCGGCTCCAATCATACTCGTGAGCCGGGTCTGTTCTGATATCAAGTGGAAAGCTATGCGTGTTGCCGATTTTTCTTTTGAGCTGCCGGAATCTCTGATTGCCCATTATCCCCAGCCCCAGCGTAGCGGTTGCCGCTTACTGTCACTGGATGGCCCGACGGGAACGTTAACGCACGGAATTTTCACCGATTTGCTGGATAAACTGACGCCCGGCGATCTGCTGGTATTTAACAATACCCGCGTTATTCCAGCGCGCTTGTTTGGCCGTAAAGCCAGTGGCGGTAAGCTTGAAGTATTAGTAGAACGTGTTTTGGACGATCATCGTGTACTGGCCCATGTAAAAGCCTCCAAAGCACCTAAACCGGGTGCTGAGCTGCTGTTGGGCGATGACGAAAGTATTCGAGCCACGATGTTGGCACGCCATGACACCTTGTTCGAGCTGCGTTTTGACGATGAGCGGGATGTTTTTACTATCCTAAATGCCGTCGGCCATATGCCTTTGCCTCCTTATATTGACCGCCCTGATGAAGATGCTGACCGTGAATTGTACCAAACAGTCTACAGTGAGCGCCCAGGGGCAGTAGCCGCACCAACGGCCGGTTTACATTTTGATGAGCCAATGCTGGCCGCACTGCGCGAGAAAGGCATTGAGATGGCTTTCGTTACGCTACATGTCGGCGCGGGGACGTTCCAACCCGTGCGTGTAGACACCATTGAAGAGCACATCATGCATTCCGAATATGCAGAGGTACCTCAAGATGTGGTAGCTGCTGTTTTGGCTTGTAAGGCGCGTGGCAATCGTGTCGTGGCGGTTGGGACCACCTCGGTACGCTCATTGGAAAGTGCTGCTAAGGCGGCAGAGAGCAGCCTGATTGCCCCCTTCTTTGGTGACACCCGTATCTTTATCTACCCGGGTTATCATTATCAGGTTGTGGATGCCTTAGTGACCAACTTCCATTTACCTGAATCAACATTAATAATGTTGGTGTCTGCTTTCGCTGGGTATAAAAATACCATGAATGCATACCAGCAAGCGGTGGCAGAACAATACCGCTTTTTCAGTTACGGCGATGCGATGTTTATCAGCCGTAATCCACGGGCACCGCAAGAGACGGTTAACCCGTAAATTTTAGGTCACACATATTGTGTGATCCGGCAATAACAACATTAGACTGTTTCTCTAGTGCTGGAGGTTATGTGAAGTACGAATTACAAACAACTGATGGGCGCGCCCGTCGTGGTCGTCTAATCTTTGAGCGTGGCGTGGTAGAAACCCCGGCATTTATGCCTGTTGGCACCTATGGCACAGTTAAAGGGATGACACCGGAAGAAGTAAAAGAGACCGGTGCGCAGATTTTGCTGGGTAACACTTTCCACCTGTGGTTGCGTCCAGGTCAGGAAATCATGAAGTTGCATGGTGACTTGCATGATTTCATGCAGTGGCATGGCCCGATTCTGACTGACTCCGGCGGCTTCCAGGTATTCAGCTTGGGTGCGATGCGCAAAATCAAAGAAGAAGGGGTGATGTTCCAAAACCCGATCAACGGCGATAAAGTGTTCCTTAGCCCAGAAAAATCAATGGAAATTCAGTACGATCTCGGCTCCGATATCGTGATGATTTTTGATGAATGCACCCCCTATCCCGCGGACTGGGATTATGCCAAGCGTTCGATGGAGATGTCGTTGCGCTGGGCGGCCCGTAGTCGCCAACGCTTTGATGAACTGAACAATAAAAATGCATTGTTTGGTATTATTCAGGGTGGTGTTTACGAAGATTTACGTGATGTGTCAGTAAAAGGGCTGGTAGATATCGGTTTTGATGGTTACGCTGTGGGCGGTTTGGCGGTGGGTGAGCCAAAAGAAGATATGCATCGTATTTTGGAGCATGTTTGCCCGCAGATTCCGGCAGATAAACCACGTTATCTGATGGGCGTGGGGAAACCAGAGGATCTGGTAGAAGGTGTGCGCCGTGGTATCGACATGTTTGACTGTGTGATGCCTACGCGTAATGCCCGTAACGGCCATTTGTTCGTCACTGACGGTGTGGTAAAAATCCGTAATGCCACGCATAAGGATGATGTTGCAACGTTGGATGAACATTGTGATTGCTACACTTGTCGCAATTATAGTCGTGCCTACTTGCATCATCTTGACCGTTGCAACGAAATACTGGGTGCGCGACTAAATACTATTCATAACCTGCGTTACTACCAGCGCTTAATGGCGGGTTTACGTCAGGCTATTGAAGAGGGTAAATTAGAGGTCTTCGTTGAAGATTTCTATGGCCGGATTGGGAAACCTGTTCCGCCATTAAATGCCTGATTTTAAAATTATTGCCTTTGTATTTGTAGATCTAACAGTTACGATTTACCGTTTCTGTTTTATCGCACTGATTTCACATTATTGATATTGATAACAATGAGGGAATTTTAATGAGTCTTTTCATTTCCGATGCTGTCGCATCCGCTGGGGCTCCGGCTCAAAGCAGCCCGTACTCCCTGGTGATTATGCTGGTGGTATTTGGTCTTATTTTCTACTTCATGATCCTGCGTCCACAGCAAAAACGTGCCAAAGAACACAAAAAACTGATGGATTCTATTGGTAAAGGTGATGAAGTGCTAACCACGGGTGGTTTACTTGGTCGTGTAACTAAAGTTGCGGAAACGGGTTATATCGTAATCGCACTGAACGACACCACTGAAGTGATGATCAAACGTGACTTCGTTGCTGCCGTTTTACCGAAAGGTACAATGAAGGCTCTGTAATTTTCGATTTTCCCGAAGGGAATTGCCGTGTTAAACCGTTATCCTTTGTGGAAGTATCTGATGCTGATCGTTGTGATCTTCATCGGTCTGCTATACGCACTTCCCAACCTTTATGGTGAGGATCCGGCTGTTCAAATCACTGGTGCGCGAGGAATCGCCGCCAGTGAAACAACGCTGGTCCAAGTCCGTGACGTTTTAGAAAAAGACAACATAGCGAGCAAGTCTATTGCGCTGGAGAACGGTGCAATCCTGGCTCGCTTTAGAGATCCTGACGTCCAGTTGCGTGCCCGTGAGGCACTGATGGCTGCGATGGGTGACAAATACGTTATCGCGCTGAATCTGGCTCCGGCAACACCCTCTTGGCTTGCCAAGCTAGGTGCAGAGCCGATGAAGCTGGGTCTTGACCTGCGCGGCGGTGTGCACTTCCTGATGGAAGTGGATATGGATACTGCGCTGGGCAAACTGCAAGAGCAAACGATGGATACCCTGCGCACCGATCTGCGTGAGAAAAATATCCCGTATGCCACGGTGCGTAAGCTTGATAACTATGGTGTTGAAGTGCGTTTTCGCGACGATAAAACCCGCGATGATGCCGTCAGCTACCTCTCTTCTCGCCACCGTGATCTGGTCATTGGCTCCAATGGTAGCAATACCTTAAAGGCAGTGATGACGGATGACCGTCTGCGGGAAGCGCGTGAATATGCAGTTCAACAAAACATTACTATCCTACGTAACCGGGTTAACCAGTTAGGTGTAGCCGAGCCGTTGGTTCAGCGCCAGGGATCGGATCGTATTGTGGTTGAATTACCGGGTATTCAGGATACCGCGCGTGCCAAAGAGATTCTTGGTGCGACGGCAACACTTGAGTTCCGTCTGGTAAATAGCAATGTTGATGCCTCTGTTGCTGCTTCCGGTCGGGTACCGGGTGATTCAGAAGTCAAAAATACCCGTGAAGGCCGCCCGGTTGTCTTGTACAAGCGCGTTATCCTGACCGGTGACCATATTACTGACTCAACCTCCAGCACCGACGAATATAACCAGGCTCAGGTTAATATCTCGCTCGATAGCGCCGGTGGTTCTCTGATGTCTAATTTTACCAAAGACAACATCGGCAAGCCGATGGCGACTTTGTTCGTAGAATATAAAGACAGCGGCAAAAAGGATGCTAACGGCCGAGCGATTCTGGTTAAGCAGGAAGAAGTTATCAACGTAGCGACTATTCAGTCACGCTTGGGTAACAGCTTCCGTATTACTGGCATTGATAACCCGGCTGAAGCTCGTCAGCTTTCCCTGTTGCTGCGTGCTGGTGCTCTGATTGCTCCTATCCAGATTGTGGAAGAGCGTACTATCGGGCCAACTCTGGGGTCACAGAACATCACCCAAGGTCTGGAAGCTTGCTTGTGGGGCCTGGCGGTATCTATCCTGTTTATGGTGATTTACTACCGTAAATTTGGTGTGATTGCCAGTACGGCGCTATTGGCTAACCTGGTGTTGATCGTGGGTGTGATGTCCTTGTTACCGGGGGCGACATTAACCATGCCGGGTATTGCCGGGATCGTATTGACATTGGCGGTAGCAGTTGATGCTAACGTACTGATTAATGAGCGAATAAAAGAAGAGTTCAGGAACGGGCGGACGATCCAGCAAGCGATTCATGAAGGGTACAAAGGTGCCTTCTCAAGTATCGTCGATGCGAACGTAACGACGCTTATCACGGCAATTATTCTTTATGCTGTGGGTACCGGTTCGATTAAAGGCTTTGCCATTACAACGGCAATCGGTGTTATAACGTCAATGTTCACCGCTATAGTCGGTACTCGTGCCATCGTCAACCTGCTTTACGGCGGCAAGCGCATTAACAAGCTGTCTATTTGAGGAGTACGTTGTGGCACAGGATTATACTGTTGAACAACTGAACTATGGCCGTAAAGTCTATGACTTTATGCGCTGGGATTACGTCGCTTTCGGCGTCTCGTTGTTGCTGTTGGTGGCATCGATTGTGGTGATGTCCACTAAAGGGTTCAACTGGGGTCTGGATTTCACCGGTGGTACGGTGATTGAAATTAACCTGGAAAAACCTGCGGATCTGGATCAACTGCGTGACACGCTGGAAAAAGCGGGCTTTGAATCGCCAATTCTGCAAAACTTTGGTAGCACCCGTGATGTGATGGTACGTATGCCACCCGCCACCGGAACTGCCGGGCAGGAATTGGGCAACAAAGTTATCTCTGTTATTAATGAGTCAGTTGATAAGAATGCTTCGGTAAAACGTATCGAATTCGTCGGGCCAAGTGTGGGCAGCGATTTAGCCCAAGCTGGCGGCATGGCGTTGATAGTCGCGTTACTGTGTATTCTGGTTTATGTCGGTTTCCGTTTTGAATGGCGTCTGGCGCTGGGGGCGGTTATCGCTTTGGCCCATGACGTGGTCATTACCATGGGGATCTTGTCGTTATTCCAGATTGAGATCGACCTGACCATCATTGCTTCATTGATGTCGGTTATTGGTTACTCACTAAACGACAGTATCGTGGTATCGGACCGTATTCGTGAGAACTTCCGCAAGATCCGTCGCGGTACGCCTTATGAAATCATGAACGTGTCTCTGACCCAGACCTTAAGCCGTACTATTATGACTTCTGCAACTACGCTGATGGTGGTATTGATGCTGTTCATCTTCGGTGGTGCGATGCTGCAAGGCTTCTCACTGACGATGTTGATCGGTGTTTCCATCGGTACCGTTTCATCCATCTACGTTGCGTCCGCGCTGGCGTTGAAACTGGGTATGAAACGTGAACACATGTTGCAGCAGAAAGTTGAGAAAGAAGGCGCAGACCAACCTTCAATCCTGCCTTAAGTTGTAAGTGGCAGAACGAAAAGCAAGCCCTGATACCGGTGTATAGCTGGTATTAGGGCTTTTTTGTTTGAGTCGCCAGACTTCATTTTTGCCATAAAAAAACGATATTAAGCCATTTCCCTCACCGCTTTATTTATTACAAACTATTTTCAACTTACTTATTCTGTTAAATAAAACATCTCTGAAATGAATGAGCTTCTTATTTGTATTCACACAGCGTGATTTATAAGAATAGAAGATAAACCAATTGATTTATTTCATAAACTATAGAGTTGAACTGATAGTTGGTTATTTTATTTTTGCTACTATTTAGTCATTATTTAAATGGGTGCTTAAAATAGAGGTAGGGATGGACGCTAATAAAATCGATGGCTCAAAAATTAATTACCCCAATGATACCGAGAGTGTTTCACAACTGAGCACTCTGAAACATGATCTTTCAGACATTTTTACAATAGCTATTGGAGACAATGAAATAAAAAAAGGGGGTAATCTTGATATTTGTAGAAACAGCGTTATGGACAGTGATAGTATCGAATCTATTATTAATGAAATCAATGCATACCTACGGGTAAAAGCAAATGATAGTTTTTTGTGGTGGGGAATATCTGGTAAGTATAAAAGATTTATTGACGAACTTGAATCTGCCACAAAAAACAACAAACTTAATATCTGTGATAAGTATGTATTATCAAAGGGGACTAATAATAAATATCAATTTATCATAAAGGAAAATATGACGCAGGAAGCTGTGTTATCAACAGAGTCTTGCTCCAATGCGGCGTCTGTAGATCATGAAAAAATAAATTCAGCTAGAGAGAGTATTAGATGTGCAGAGAATAAGCTAATGAAGCTTATACATCTATATTCTCTCGCGCGAGGTCTATGCCTAATGCAGCATAAGATATTTGAATCTAATATATATCGAGGGAAAGATTTAACAATAAATAAAGATGTCATATTTAAAGGCAGCATGTCTGGGGAACATGACTTAGATAAACTTCAACTTCGATATAAAGAAATTGAGAAACTGATAGAGTCTTATGACAAAGAAATAATCATGAATATGGGGTCATTGCCTGAGTTAAATAATAGCCTGGTTATTGTGTGCAAAACAAGTCCTAATGCCTTGGCGTTGATAAACTCTCTGCTGCTAGAATTATCAAATAAGCATGACACGCTTTGGACACGATTCGTGAATGCTATTGCTTCAGTCCTTTTCCCTGATTTATCCCAAGATTACAAAAATGTAAATATGCAGTCAGCAAAAGATTTATTAGAGTTAAAAGGGCTAATTACTGAATTAAGGAAATATGCGGGTTATGACCAAGTGGCGCAAGCAAATTGGCTCTATGGACTGGTTACTCAGATATTCGTTAAGGGCACACCAGCCCAATACCCTTTCGACCCTCTCAATATATTATCCCCGGATCGTAAAGTTTGGTTAGCGCTGCAAAAGGAATGGCCTGTGCTGATAAAGCCTAAATCCACTGAACCAGAAGCTGCTCAATAGTTGAATCAAGATAAACTGCCGTTTCCGCACTTTGTTGTCGTGGCAGTTCGCGGTAAACTGGGGCTAAGTTTTGGCTCACTCATCAGGAAGCACTATGCATTGCCCGTTTTGTGCCGCTGTGGATACTAAAGTCATTGACTCCCGTCTGGTGAGCGATGGTTCGCAAGTGCGCCGCCGCCGCCAGTGTTTAGATTGTAATGAACGTTTTACCACTTTTGAAGTGGCAGAACTGGTGTTGCCGCGCGTGGTTAAAAGTGATGATGTGCGCGAACCCTTCAACGAAGATAAATTACGGCGTGGCATGCTGAAAGCATTAGAAAAGCGTCCGGTTAGCTCTGATGATGTCGAAACAGCAATAAGTCATATCAAATCCCAATTGCGCGCCACGGGCGAGCGGGAAGTTCCGACGAAAATGGTGGGTAACCTGGTGATGGAAGCCCTCAAACGGCTCGATAAAGTGGCCTATATTCGCTTCGCCTCGGTCTATCGTAGCTTTGAAGACATTCGTGAATTCGGTGAAGAAATTGCCCGTTTGCAGGATTAATTCGCGTCAAATGGTTATTTAGCGAGGGTCGCGCAGCCATAAAGCGACGCAATAAAAGGAAGGAAAGCCATGCAGACTGATGAGTTCTATATGGCCCGCGCTTTTGAACTCGCGCGGTTAGGGCGGTTTACTACCTCGCCAAACCCAAATGTTGGGTGTGTATTGGTGCGTGATGGTGAAATTGTCGGCGAAGGGTATCATTTGCGAGCCGGAGAGCCACACGCCGAAGTACATGCATTACGCATGGCGGGTGAGAAAGCGCGCGGTGCAACGGCTTATGTCACCCTTGAGCCTTGTAGTCACCACGGGCGCACGCCGCCTTGTGCGGATGCACTGGTGGCCGCTGGTGTAACCCGAGTCGTGGCGGCCATGCAGGACCCCAATCCGCAAGTTGCCGGGCGCGGGTTATATAAATTGAAACAGGCCGGGGTTGCAGTCGACCACGGTTTGATGTTGGCGGAAGCTGAAGCCGTGAATCTTGGTTTCCTAAAGCGGATGCGTACCGGTTTTCCTTATTTGCAATTGAAAATGGCGGCATCATTAGATGGACGTACCGCGATGGCCTCGGGTGAAAGCCAGTGGATTACGTCGCCACAGGCACGCCAGGATGTGCAGCGTTTTCGGGCTGAGAGTTCGGCGATTCTCAGTACCAGTGCCACCGTAATAGCGGATGACCCTTCGCTCACGGTGCGCTGGTCGGAGTTAGATGCCCAAACGCAAGCCTTGTATCCCCAAGATTCGCTGCGCCCACCGGTTCGGATTATATTGGATAGCCATAACCGTGTAACGCCTGAACACAAAGTGACACAACAAAATGGCCCATGCTGGCTGGCGCGGGTTGAGGCGGATCAGCAGCCATGGCCAGATAATGTCGAGCAGTTATTGTTACCTCGCCATGGTAATGGTGTGGATTTGGTATTATTGATGATGCAACTTGGCAAGCGGCAAATTAACTCAGTGTGGGTTGAAGCCGGGCCACAACTGGCAGGCGCACTATTACAGGCCGGTGTGGTTGATGAGTTAATTCTGTATATCGCGCCAAAACTGTTGGGTAGCGATGCCCGCGGATTGTGCCAGTTGGCTGGATTAACGCATTTAGCACAAGCCCCTGAATTTGTCTTCAGTGATGTACGTCAGGTGGGGCCAGACTTACGTTTGCGTTTGAAACCGAAGTATTAATTGAATTTTCCGGCAGAATTTCCCGAAGCTCAATCATCGTCTTGCCAAGCGTTTTGTAAATGCGCAGGGGCGGGGCGTGAAAGAATATGATAGAATCCGCCCCCCTGCGGGGTATGAACCCATATTGAGGAAAGCTATGAACGTTATCGAAGGTGTTGTTGCTACTCCTAATGCCCGCGTGGCGATTGCAATTGCGCGTTTTAACAACTTTATCAACGACAGTCTGCTGGAAGGTGCAATTGATGCCCTGAAGCGCATTGGTCAGGTAGCTGATGACAACATTACTGTTGTTTGGGTACCGGGTGCCTATGAGTTGCCGCTGGTTGCCAATGTATTAGCAAAAACAAATCGTTACGATGCGGTAATTGCGCTGGGTACGGTTATCCGTGGGGGAACTGCGCACTTTGAATATGTTGCTGGTGAAGCGAGTTCTGGCTTGGCAAGTGTAGCCATGAATAGCGATATTCCAGTCGCTTTCGGTGTGCTGACCACAGAAAGTATTGAGCAGGCAATTGAGCGTGCTGGTACTAAAGCGGGTAATAAAGGTGCAGAAGCTGCCCTGACCGCACTTGAAATGATTAATGTAATCAAAGCTATTAAAGGCTGAATTTAGTTAAGGGGAATTCCGTGAAACCTGCTGCTCGTCGCCGCGCTCGTGAGTGCGCTGTTCAAGCGCTTTACTCTTGGCAGTTGTCTAAAAACGACATCGCTGATGTTGAATTACAGTTCCTGTCGGAGCAGGATGTCAAAGATGTAGACATCTCCTATTTTCGCGAATTGCTGTCAGGGGTCGCAGTTAATGCCACATCTTTGGATGCGTTAATGACACCTTTTCTTTCCCGCCAGCTCGAGGAATTAGGTCAGGTTGAAAGAGCTATTCTGCGTATTGCACTGTTTGAACTGAGCAAACGTAATGATGTCCCTTATAAAGTGGCAATCAATGAAGCTATCGAACTGGCCAAAACTTTCGGTGCGGAAGATAGTCACAAGTTCGTAAATGGCGTGCTGGATAAAGTAGCTCCGACAGTACGTAAAAAGAAATAATATACCCAAAGTCATTGGCAGCGCTAACACCGCGTCAAGTGAAGAGGGATATGATTAAGGCCGGGAACCGGCCTTAATCATATATCGGTAAACACTCCTGGAATTGTATTATGGCATGTGGCGAATTTGACCTCATTGCCCGCTACTTTGACCGGTTTAGAAGTAATCGCCGGGATGTAGAGCTGGGTATTGGAGACGACTGCGCACTTCTCACCGTGGCAGAAAAACAGCTGTTGGCCATCAGTACGGATACACTGGTGTCGGGCGTTCATTTCCTACCGGATATCGATCCGGCCGATCTTGGTTACAAATCTTTAGCGGTAAACCTTAGCGATTTAGCTGCAATGGGTGCCGATCCTGCCTGGTTATCTCTTGCTTTAACCCTACCCAATGTAAATGAAGACTGGTTGCAGGCATTCAGTGATAGCTTATTTGATCAACTTAACTATTACGGTATGCAACTGATTGGTGGTGATACTACTCGTGGGCCATTGAGTCTAACGCTGACCATTCAAGGTTTGGTACCGGAAGGGCGGGCATTGACCCGAGCCGGTGCGCGAATTGGTGACTGGATTTATGTTACCGGTACGCTAGGTGACAGTGCCGCAGGACTGGCGATTTTGCAAAATGCGTTGCGAGTTGATAATGAAGCCGATAGGTCTGCATTAATTCACCGTCATCTGCGGCCACAGCCACGGGTGCTGCAAGGGCAGGCATTGCGCGACCTTGCCAGCTCTGCCATTGATATTTCCGACGGGCTGATTTCTGATCTGCAACATATCCTGAAAGCGAGCAATTGTGGGGCGCGTATTGAGTTGGATGCATTGCCTTACTCTGATGCGCTAACACGTCAGGTTGACGCTGAACAGGCTCTACGCTGGGCGTTGAGTGGTGGTGAAGATTATGAGTTGTGCTTTACCGTACCTGAGATAAACCGTGGTGCACTGGATGTCGCTCTCAGTAATACCGGCGCAGGCTATACTTGTATTGGGCAGGTAGGCCCGCAATCGGAAGGTGTTAAATTCTTCCGTGAAGGTAAGGCAGTACAACTGGATTTTCGTGGTTTTGATCACTTCTCAACAGGTAAATCCCATGGATGAAGCCAAACGCCGTTTGCGGTTAACCAATCCTTGGCATTTGCTGGCCACCGGCTTTGGTAGTGGTTTATCACCATGGGCACCCGGTACCATGGGGTCAATTGCGGCAATCCCATTCTGGCTGCTATTGATCCAGCTCCCATGGCAGCTTTATTCTTTGGCTGTAATGTTCAGCATCTGCATTGGTGTCTACATTTGTCATCGTACCGCCAAAGATATGCAGGTTCATGACCATGGCAGTATCGTTTGGGATGAATTTGTCGGCATGTGGATAACCCTGATGGCATTGCCCGTCAATCATTGGCAATGGGTCGCTGCGGGTTTTGTCGCGTTCCGAGTTTTTGATATCTGGAAGCCTTGGCCGATTCGCTGGTTTGATCGCAATGTCCATGGTGGCATGGGGATCATGATCGATGACATTATTGCCGGGGTGATTGCGGCGGCGATTATCTTTGTTATCGGGCACTATTGGCCAATTGATTTATTCTACTAATACCCGTCATCTTTCAAATTGCAGGTGCGTTGGCTGCATTCGCTTACCCGAATCACTGACTCATGTCAGCTCATCGGGATGCACTTACTTGCCGCCTTCCTGCACCTTGAAATCTATAGGGTATGTGTGTGGTCATCTTTCAAATTGCAGGTGAAATTCGAACCAAGGGAAACACTCCGTTCGGGTCGTAGTGGCGCGAGCCACCGGAGCGGCTGTAGGAGTGGTCGGCCTTGGCTCAATCTGTGTAAATTAAGTTGTTATCACGCCAGCCACGTTTCAATCTGGCGTTGTATACCCGCAGCATCTAACCCAAACTCAGCGCGCATTTCCTCTTGTTCACCTTGTGGCACAAAGCTGTCCGATAAACCGAGATTCAGTACCGGCACTAATTGCCGTTTCGCCATCAGCAATTCATTCACACCACTACCCGCACCACCCATGCTGGCGTTCTCTTCCACGGTGACTAATACCTCATGGCTGGCAGCCATTTCCAGTACCAACGCCTCATCCAATGGCTTCACAAAACGCATATCCACCAAGGTGGCATTGAGGTTATCGGCGACGAACTGGGCCTGAGCCAGTAAAGTACCAAAGCATAATATGGCAATCTTTTCACCTTCACGACGCACAATACCTTTACCTATCGGCATGATCTCTAACGGTTTCAAGTCGGTACCGGTGCCGTTGCCACGTGGGTAACGTACCGCCGCAGGGCCGTGGTGGTGATAACCGGTGTGAAGCATCTGACGGCACTCGTTTTCATCACTTGGGGTCATGATGACCATATTTGGAATGCAGCGCATGAATGAGAGGTCAAACGCACCCTGATGGGTTTGGCCATCCGCACCTACCAGGCCACCACGGTCAATAGCAAATAGAACGGGCAGGTTTTGGATGGCAACATCGTGAATCAGTTGGTCATATGCTCGTTGCAGGAAGGTGGAGTAGATAGCCACAATCGGTTTGTAGCCCCCAATGGCTAATCCTGCGGCAAAGGTCACTGCATGTTGCTCAGCGATAGCCACATCGAAATATTGCTGGGGGTATTCCCGAGAGAAACGCACCATCCCAGAGCCTTCGCGCATAGCAGGGGTGACGGCCATTAACTGGCTGTCTTTGGCGGCGGTTTCACATAACCATTCACCAAAAATCTTGGAGTAAGTCGGCAGGCTACCCTGGCTTTTCGGCAAAGTACCGGAGGCGGGATCAAACTTCGGCACTGCATGCCAGCCAATCGGATCTTTCTCAGCCGGTGCGTAGCCTTTGCCCTTTTTAGTCATGATGTGCAGCAGCTGCGGGCCTTTCAGGTCACGCATGTTTTTCAACGTTTGTGCCAATGCTTGCACATCGTGCCCATCAACCGGGCCAATATAATTAAAGCCTAACTCTTCGAATAAGGTACTTGGCACCACCATCCCTTTTAGGTGCTCTTCAGTCCGTTTCAACAGGTCTTTAATCGGTGGTAAGCCAGAAAATGCCTTTTTGCCACCTTCACGCAGGCTGGCATAGAGCTTACCCGATAATAACTGAGCCAGATGATTGTTCAAACCACCGACATTTTCTGAGATAGACATTTCGTTATCGTTGAGGATAACCAGCATGTCTGAGTGAATATCACCGGCATGATTCATTGCTTCGAAAGCCATACCCGCTGTAATAGCACCGTCACCGATAACACAAACAGTCCGCCGCCCTTTACCTTCCCGTTCAGCTGCGACAGCCATCCCCAGGCCTGCACTGATTGAGGTTGAGGAATGGCCAACCGAGAGCACATCATATTCACTTTCACCACGCCAAGGGAAAGGATGTAAACCATCTTTCTGGCGAATAGTACCGATCTGTTCGCGACGACCGGTTAATATTTTGTGGGGATAAGCTTGATGACCTACGTCCCACACCAGATGGTCGAAAGGTGTGTTGTAGACGTAATGCAACGCGACAGTTAGCTCGACTACGCCCAGCCCGGAAGCAAAGTGCCCACTGGAGCGACTGACGGACGCGAGCAAATACTGGCGTAGTTCATCACATAACTTCGGCAGGCTTTCTTTTGGCAACATGCGCAGTTCTTCAGGATTTTCTGCAAGTGCCAATGTCGGGTATTTGGCTATATCAAGGCTCATTCGATGCTCATATCAAAAGTGGGTGCATACCCTTAGAATCTGTTGCAGCAGAAGGGTTTGCTTTGCCTGACTGCAACGCTAAGTTCTTGGGGTATATCAGCGTTTATTAACGGTCAGTATATTTCTAATTATCACGCTCAATAATAAAACAGGCTAACGCCTGCAACGGCGCTATGTTATAGGATTGCTCTGACAAGGCATTCAGGGCGCTGAGCGCTTCCTGATACAGATCCATCGCTTTAGCTTTAGCGCAATCTAACCCCAGCAGTGCCGGATAAGTGCTTTTGCCGAGTTGTTGATCTGAACCCTGACGTTTACCAATTGTAGCTGTATCGCCAATAACGTCTAAGATATCGTCCTGAACCTGGAAGGCCAGACCAATGGCCTCACTGTACCTGTCAAGTAACGGTAACGCTTCGCGCCCTGCTGTGCCCGCAGCCAATGCACCGAGGCGAACCGCGGCACGGATCAATGCGCCGGTTTTGTGGCGGTGGATGCGTTCAAGCTCTTCCAGTGAAATCTGGCGCGCTTCGGCTTCCAGATCCAATGCCTGACCCCCACACATCCCCGCGACACCGCTGGCCTTAGCTAATTCGGCAATCATCGATAAGCGATCTTTATCTGCCACATCGGGCATCTCCGCTTCAGCCAGAATAGAGAACGCGAGCGTTTGCAGTGCGTCTCCAGCCAGAATGGCATTGGCCTCACCAAATTTCACATGGCAAGTCGGCTGCCCACGACGTAAATCATCGTCATCCATCGCCGGTAAATCATCATGAATCAATGAATAGGCATGGATACATTCAATTGCCGCCGCAGGAGCATCTAAATTAGTCAGCGACAGACCAAACATTTGGCCGGTGGCATAAACCAGATAAGGGCGCAGCCGCTTACCGCCGAGCACGGCACCATAACGCATGGCGGCGACTAAGTCGCTGTCGCCAAAGGGTAGCGGAGCAATAAAATCAAGCAGCGCCTGATTGACCCGTTGCTGATGAGCTGCAAGTTGATGATAAAAATCAGCAGATGAGTGGGCGATAGACATAAGGCTATTCAGTATCCGGGGTGAAAGGTGCCAAGGGTGCATCTACATCATCACTGAGAAGAACTTGCACTCGCTGTTCCGCTTGTAACAAGGTTTGCTGCCCCTGGCGGGCCAGTTGCACACCCCGTTCGAATTCGTTTAACGCTTCTTCCAGCGGTAATTCACCGGACTCCAGGCGGGTCACAATCTGTTCCAGTTCACTGAGGGATGTCTCAAAACTGGTCACTTTGGTTTCTGGTGTTGCGGGTTTTTTCGCCATAGCTCTATTCGACTCGATATTTTTATGAAACGTAACATTAATGGTGCGTAACGCATTCCTGCTAATGAGGTTTTTTCTGAGAGTAACTCACCATACCAATTACATTCGGGCCAAAAAATTATTACCGGCTATTCTAGCGGATAATGAAGGGGAAATCGTGACGTTTAAGTCGGGTTTTTAGTACGCAGTGGCACGTCTAATAGTGATATACTCCTCGGCTTGCATGTTTTCGCTAAAGCCTTTGACTGTTGCTATCAATAGCAGCGCCATCACTCCATAACCAGACAACTAAAGACCGCCATGAAGTTTATCATTAAATTGTTCCCAGAAATCACCATCAAGAGTCAATCTGTGCGATTGCGCTTCATTAAGATCCTTACTACGAATATCCGCAATGTACTGAAAAACCTTGAGGACGATACCCTCGCGGTAGTCCGTCATTGGGATCATATTGAAATTCGTACCAAAGATGACAATCTTGGCCCGGTTATCTGTGATGCGTTGACCCGCGTGCCGGGGATTCACCATATTCTCGAAGTAGAAGATCGCAGCTACACCGATATGCACAATATTTTTGAGCAGACACTGGCAGCCTATCGCGAGACACTGATCGGGAAAACTTTCTGTGTGCGGGTGAAGCGCCGCGGTAAGCATGAATTTTCGTCAGGTGATGTTGAACGCTATGTTGGCGGCGGTCTGAATCAACATATTGAAAGTGCAAAAGTTAAACTGACCCATCCTCAGGTTACGGTTCATTTAGAAATTGATCAGGACAAACTGACACTGATCAAGGCGCGTCATGAAGGGTTGAGTGGCTTCCCGATCGGCACACAAGAAGATGTGTTATCGCTGATTTCAGGCGGTTTTGACTCGGGTGTGTCCAGCTATATGCTGATGCGTCGTGGTTGCCGCGTGCATTATTGCTTCTTCAATCTCGGCGGCTCGGCTCATGAAATTGGTGTCAAGCAGGTAGCTCATTATCTGTGGAACCGTTTTGGCAGCTCCCATCGGGTGCGTTTTGTTGCTATTGATTTTGAACCGGTTGTCGGCGAAATTCTCGAAAAAGTCGAAGATGGTCAGATGGGCGTAGTACTCAAGCGCATGATGGTGCGTGCGGCATCGCAGGTTGCAGAACGTTATGGTGTGCAGGCACTGGTTACCGGTGAAGCACTGGGGCAAGTTTCCAGCCAAACATTAACCAATCTGCGGTTAATTGATAATGCTTCAGACACCCTGATTTTGCGCCCACTGATTTCCCATGATAAAGAGCACATCATTAATCTGGCGCGGCAAATAGGCACTGAAGATTTCGCAAAAACCATGCCGGAATATTGCGGCGTGATTTCCAAAAGCCCTACGGTGAAAGCGGTCAAAGCCAAGATTGAAGAAGAGGAGTCCCACTTTGATTTCTCTATTCTGGACCGGGTCGTCAGCGAAGCTAAAAACGTTGATATTCGTGAAATTGCCGAGCAAAGCCGTGAGCAGGTTGTTGAGGTTGAAACCGTTGCTGAACTGGCCGATACCGATGTGTTGCTGGATATTCGCGCACCGGATGAGCAGGACGAAAAGCCGCTTAACGTGGGCAGTGTAGAAGTTCACGCATTACCGTTCTATAAACTGAGTTCGCAATTCGCCAGTCTGGATCAGAGCAAGACTTATCTGCTGTATTGCGATCGCGGGGTGATGAGTCGTTTGCAGGCGCTTTACTTGCGTGAGCAGGGGTATACAAACGTAAAAGTGTACCGCCCTTAGTTTTTGAATAATTGACGGCTACTGCGCGTGTGGATTTTGGGCTTGCGCAGTGCTCGAACTCCTCACGTACTATGTGTACGCTCCGGGTTCTGCGCGCAGGGCGCACCCAAACTCCTTTCGCTCGCGACGCCTTGTTGGGGATAGTTAACGGCTACTGCGCTTTGCCATTCTGGGCTTGCGCAGTGCTCGCCGCCGTCACGTACTACGTGTACGCTCCGTTGGCTGCGCGCAGGGCGCACCCAGACTGACTTTGCTCGCGACGCCTTGTTGGGATAGTTAACGGCTACTGCGCGTGTGTATTTTGAGCTTGCGCTGTGCTCAAACTCCTTTCGCTCGCGACGCCTTGTTGGGGATCGTCAGCGGCTACTGCGCTTTGCCACTCTGGGCTTGCGCCGTGGTTGCTATGATCATATTCACTATATACCCAAAGTAATTGGAGTTGCAGGTAGGCAGCCAGCAAACTCATCCCAATGAGCTTACTCAGGTAAGTGATTCGGGTGACAAATCTGCCCGGAGCAGATTTGAACGCTGCTAGCAGCGGCCTCGCAGAGGCGAGGCTCATGGACGGGCCGAGTAGTGCGCGTAGCTAACAACCCTGCGGCTTCAAGTCTGAAGGGTATAGTTATAAATCCCTGGCGGTAGTACCAACTGCCAGGCGATTTCTTCGGCCTTTTCCCTGCCGAGCAGCAAAAATACGATCTTCAGTGCGAAATCGATGGAAGTACCCGGCCCTTGGCTGGTGACCAAATTCACCCGCCGATCATAAACTACCCGCTGATCCATCCATTTAGTGGCATCGATTTTATCTTTCAGTGCTGGGAAGCCGGTCATATTGCCAACAGGGAACAAATTGTGATGCTCAAGTACCAAGGCGGGAGCAGCGCAAATGGCGGCCACCAGTCGTCCTTCATTATGGGTTTGACGCACAGTAGCAACCAGCAGCGGGCTATCGCGAAAACATTCCGCACCTTTTATACCACCAGGCAGGACCACCACATCAAATTTCTGATCCGCCACATCCACTAAACGGGTATCTGCCAGCAAGCGGACACCGCGTGAACAGACAATTTCCAATGCTCCATCACTGGCGACACTGGCGGTTGTTACCTCGATACCGGCGCGCACCAGAACATCAATAGTGGTGACCGCCTCGGTCTCTTCGCTACCAGGAGCCAGGCAAACCAGCGCCGATACGCTCATACTCATTTTCCTTACGTTTTATTAAATCATATAAGTGGGCATTTTCCGGTAACGTCATACCGTGGTTGCGCGCACGCCGCAGTAAATAACCAGTAATGTAATCTATCTCGGTATGCCGCTGGCAGCGTAAATCCTGCAATAACGACGAGGTATTATCTGCGGTACTCTGGATAACATCGTTAACATAGCTTAACAGGCTGCTGGTTGAGGTGTGGTAGCCCTCCATCTCCATAACACTGGCTACCTCGGCACATAAACTGCTAATCAGCTCTGGGTAGCGCTGCAAGTCACCATTGCGGCAGTTATACAGCCCTGTGAGCGGGTTAATTACACAGTTTACCGCCAGTTTTTGCCAACAAGCTGCTGATATATCGTTATGCCAGGCGACATCCGGCAGTGCCTGATGTAGTACATCGGCCAGATGGCTGATATCTATTGCCGTTGGCGAGGTTGGGCCAATATGCGTAACCCCACTGGCAACATGGACTATCGTGTTGCCGTCATGTCGGGCTGCATGAGTGGTTACACCATGCAGGAAGGTATACTCATGGCGCGGCAGTTCGTCCTCTGTGCCCATACCATTATGCAGCAGTAAAATTTTACACTCAGGGTTAAGCTTGGGTAATAGGGCGATGACAGCGCTGGATACTTGCCACGCCTTTAAGCACACCAGTAATAATTCACTTTTCGACAAATGCTCTGGATCATTAGTCGGTAGGTTCTGGTTGAACGCCTCATTGCTTAACGTAATAACATTGACTGAACAAAAGGGCTGTGGCACACGGAGCCAGCCTTGTACATCATGGCCTTGCTGATACAGCGCTGATAGCCATAACTGCCCGAGAGCTCCGCAACCAAGCACAGTAATTTTCATTGAAACCCCCTTGGTGTAAGCGGAAAGCACACTGCATCGTTCTAAATGTTATGTGTTGATTATAGACTTTTTAGTCATTAAACGCAGGGCTAGCAACAAATCGGGTCCGTTAATAACCGCGGCTTCGTTGAGTAATTGTCTGCGGCATGGCTTTGTCTGCGTAGATAAAGCGGTTATTATGCTTGCCAGTCATCTTATCAGGAGGAGGGAATATGCCATCTTTCGACATCGTATCTGAAATTGATATGCAGGAAGTGCGTAACGCAGTTGAAAACGCCACCCGTGATTTGGCGAACCGTTGGGATTTTCGTAATGTTCCGGCGAGTTTTGAGCTAAATGAAAAGAACGAAAGTATCAAAGTCGTCAGCGAATCTGATTTTCAGGTTGAGCAGTTGTTGGATATCTTACGTGCTCAATTGAGCAAGCGTGGTATTGAAGGTGCTGCATTAGAAATCCCGGAAGAAATGGAGCGCAGTGGGAAAACCTACAGTGTGGACGCCAAGCTGAAACAAGGGATCGAAAGTGTCCAGGCTAAGAAGCTGGTTAAGCTGATTAAAGACAGCAAGCTGAAAGTTCAGGCACAAATTCAGGGCGAACAAGTCCGGGTAACAGGCAAGGCGCGTGATGATTTACAGAGTGTCATGGCCTTGATTCGTGGTGCTGATCTGGGGCAGCCGTTCCAGTTCAATAACTTCCGCGACTGATATTGAGTTAACGAGCCAGGTACAAAGGTGTTGATAGCCTTTGTACCTTAGCGCTCTCTTATACCGCGTTAACTAACTGCTCTAACTGGTTGCGATTAGTCTGTTTGGTATCAACTTTGATATATGCACTGCGTTCGGCCATCACTACAACCGCTTCTGTCACCCCTGGCTGAGCCTTGAGCCGCTGTTCCAATGCGGAGTCTTTCACCGCCAATTCAGATAAGGTAATGCGCAGGCTACTGACATAGGGCGGTTCTTGCATAGTGGCACTGACTGCAAACCACACTAGCGCAATCACCGCACCGCCAGCAAACACCATACTTGCCCCTTCCATGCCAAATAGCCATCCCCCCAAGCTGCCGCCAATAGCTACGCCAATAAATTGACTGGTGGAATAGATCCCCATTGCCGTGCCTTTATACCCGGCTGGTGACTCTTTACTGATCAACGAGGGTAAAATAGCCTCCATCACATTGAACGCAATGAAGAATAATTGCACACCAGCAATAATCACCCAGAGGTTGTGGCCGGCAGACCACAGCACTACTTCGGCGGCAAACAGCACCGCAACGCAGCCCATAAAGACCTGTTTCATGCGGCGTTTGACTTCAGCATAAATAATGAACGGCACCACCGCTGCGAATGAAATCAGCATTGTCACCAGATACACTTTCCAGTGTTGAGCCGGGACTAAACCTGCGCTGGCCATAATCTGCGGTAATGCAACAAAGCTCGACATCAGCAAAATATGCAGGCACATAATGCCAAAATTGAGCTTAAGCAACCGGCTGTTACTTAACACCTTACTGACGCTACCTTTAACAATACTGGACTCGCGGTTAAGTACATGGTTATCAGCATCCGGCACCACAGCTAATGTAATGACAATCCCTAATAGCGCCAGTATGGCGATAGCCCAGAACAGGGCATGCAGGCCAAAGGCATGGGTGACGATGGGCCCGAGCACCATGGCAATCGCAAAGGTAATACCAAAACTGACACCGATAAATGCCATGGCTTTGGTGCGATTTTGTTCACGGGTCAAATCAGATAGCAGCGCCATGACGGCGGCGGCAATGGCACCGGAGCCTTGTAGCGCGCGGCCCAGAATAATGCCCCAAATAGAGTCACTCATGGCAGCAATCACACTACCAAGGGCAAAAATTAACAGGCCGCCCACGATCAGCGGTTTGCGGCCAATACGATCGGAAACTAATCCAAAGGGGATCTGAAAAATAGCTTGAGCCAGTCCGTAGATGCCAATGGCTATGCCGATTAGCGCTTCGCTGGCGCCAGACAGTGCCATACCATAGGTGGTGAGAACCGGCAAAACCATAAACATGCCCAGCATGCGCAGTGAGAAAACGCTGCCCAGCCCCCAGGTTGCCCGAAGCTCAAGCGGAGTCATTTTATTGTCGTTCATTACACCTCAAAAACATTCTGCACGATATCGTCATCTTTCAAGGTGCCGGTGTGTTGGCCGCACTTTGAAATCTATAGGGTGTATTGTAATGATGTTAATAGGGGCCGGTAAATCTATTGATGTTTAGAATGTATTACAGGCGAGATTTTAGGTGAAAGCAGGGTAGGGCAGAAAGAGAAAGTGGCTGGCAGGAACAGGCCCATCAGCCACTCTATTTGTGTCTATCAATGCGCTAGGTGTTACCCGACGTAAGTCAGTAATCCAACCGAGGAAGGGACATTGAAATCGACTGACATCATGACGCTCAATGATGTAATAGCAATGATTGAGAAGACAAAGAGTTTTCTCGCCCATACGCTGTCATTGGTCGCTTTGTAGCCACGTAATGCCATACCCAGCCACCAGACACTGACCGCCGCTGCGACAACCAGATACTTATAACCGGCATAACCACTTAATGTCAGCATCAGGGTCGCAACCATAAACGCCAGAATATACAGGGTAATATGGTTTTTGGTGACCGATATGCCTTTTATTACCGGCAGAACCGGAATGTTGGCAGCCTGATAATCCTTAAAGCGGAAAATTGCGATGGCATAGGAGTGCGGCATCTGCCACAGACTGAAAATCAGCAGCAAAATCAATGCACCCATATCGAACTGGCCGGTGACCGCACAGTAACCAATTACGGGTGGTGCGGCTCCTGACAAGCTGCCGATCAATGTTCCGTAGACTGACTTGCGTTTCATGTAGAGGCTATAAACCCCGACATAGATAACGAAACCGATAATCGCCAGCATCATTGCTAATAGATTGGCGGCCACGTAGAGCAACAGCATGCCAACAATACCCAGTACGGACGCATAAATCAGGCTCACTTTCGGATCGATAAGCCCTTTGACCAGGACACGATTCTTCGTTCTCTCCATGATGCTATCGATATCACGGTCGATATAGTTGTTAAATACGCACCCGGAGGCAACAACTAACGAGACACCGATCAGGGTGGCGAGAAAAAGGGGGTAATCAATCACGCCTTTGGAAGCGAGGAGAAATCCCCCAACGACAGAAATTAAATTGCCGAAAATAATTCCTGGTTTAGTTACTTGCAGGTATTGCTTAATCATCACATGCAGCTCTTCAGTCAACCATCATATTGATGTTGAGGTTGTACATAATCCAGAGTGAGCCCACTACAACGATTGCGATAATCATAGCGGTGAACAGGAACGCCACCAGATTCCAACGTTCTTCAGACTTACCATTCATGTGCAGGAAGTACACCAGATGCACAATAATCTGCACCACAGCTAAACCGACCACTGTGGCCAGAATAGTTGTATGAGAGGCGGTACCACTCATCACCATAGCGAATGGAATAACTGTCAGAATCACCGATAGAATGAAGCCAATAAGATATGACTTCAAGCTACCGTGGCTGGCTCCACCGTGAGTCGTTGTTGGGTGACTAGATGTTGGATGACTCATTACATGACTCCTAACAGATAGACAACGGTGAATACGCAGATCCACACCACGTCCAGGAAGTGCCAGAACAAGCTCAGGCACATCAGACGGGTGCGGTTGGTTTCATTCAATCCGCGTTTTGCTACTTGAATCATCATAATGATGATCCAGACCAGACCTGCGGTAACGTGAATACCGTGGGTGGCAACCAGTGCGAAGAAGCTAGACAGGAACGCACTGCGATCCGGGCCATAGCCTTCAGCAATCAGGTGATGGAATTCATAGATTTCCATTGCCACAAAGCCCAGACCGAACAAGAAGGTCAGACCCAACCAGGTGTTGACCTGGTTTTTATGGCCTTTGTTCATGCCCAGCATCGCAATGCCGTAAGTAATACTACTGAACAACAACAGGAAGGTTTCGACCAGAACAAAGTTCAAATCGAAGATATCCCGCCCTGAAGGACCGCCAGCGGTCCCGTTTACCAGCACTGCATAGGTTGCGAACAAGGTCGCAAACAAAATACAGTCGCTCATCAGGTAGATCCAGAAGCCGAAGACTTTCGTCGCTCCCGCATCGTGATGCCCATGCTCTGCATGGGCGACGTTGTGGTTAGTCAGAGTTTCAGTTGACATGATTCACGCCTGCTTTGCTGATTTGTTCATGATGAAGATCCTCAATGCGCTCAACTTCTGCAACTGGCACATAGTAATCAACATCCTCGTCGAAGCTCTTCACAATCCAGGTAACAATCATGCCGACGAAGCCAATAATGGCCAGCCACCAGATGTACCAGATCATGGCAAAGCCGAAGATCAAGCTGAAGCCAGCAATAATCACACCTGCACCGGTATTCTTCGGCATGTGGATTTCTTCGTATTTCGCCGGACGTTTGTACGCTTCACCTTTCTCTTTCATATCCCAGAACTCGTCACGGTCAACAACTTCAGGCACTACGGCGAAGTTATAGAACGGCGGTGGGGAAGAGGTAGACCACTCCAGCGTACGGCCACCCCATGGGTCACCGGTCAAGTCACGATTTTGTTCGCGGTCACGGATACTGACGAAGACCTGAATAACCTGACACAAAATACCGCAGGCAATCAGTACTGCACCACCAGCAGCCACCATCAACATCGCGTGGAATTCTGGATTGATATCTTGGCTCAGACGACGGGTCATACCCATAAAGCCCAGAACATACAGCGGCATAAAGGCTACGAAGAAACCGATTATCCAGAACCAGAAGGCACGGATACCCCATTTCTCATTAAGCGTAAAGCCAAAGGACTTAGGCCACCAGTAAGTCAGGCCAGCAAAGCAACCGAACACCACACCACCGATAATCACGTTATGGAAGTGGGCAATCAGGAACAGGCTGTTGTGCAGTACGAAGTTCGCACCTGGAACCGCCAGCAGAACCCCGGTCATCCCACCGATAGAGAAGGTGATGATGAAGCCAATGGTCCACAGCATTGCAGAGTGAAACTGAATACGGCCCTGATACATGGTGAACAACCAGTTGAAGATTTTCACCCCGGTTGGGATGGAAATGATCATCGTAGCTATACCGAAGAAGGCGTTAACGTTGGCACCGGATCCCATAGTAAAGAAGTGGTGTAGCCAAACGATAAATGACAATACGGTGATAGCGATGGTTGCCCAAACTAAAGAGGTGTAACCAAACAGACGTTTTTTAGAGAAGGTCGCAGTAACCTCGGAGAACACCCCGAACACCGGCAGGACCAAAATGTACACTTCTGGATGGCCCCAGGCCCAAATCAAGTTGATGTACATCATCATGTTGCCACCCATATCATTGGTAAAGAAATGGGTGCCAAGGTAACGGTCCAGAGTCAGTAACGCGACAGTTACGGTCAGGATCGGGAAGGAAACGATAATCAAAATGTTGGTGCAAAGTGCCGCCCATGTGAAGACAGGCATCTTCATCATCGACATGCCAGGTGCACGCATTTTCAAAATAGTGGCGAAGAAGTTAACACCGGTCAACAAGGTCCCCAGACCGGAGATTTGTAGACTCCATATCCAGTAATCTACCCCGACACCTGGGTTGTACTCTTTACCTGATAGTGGCGGATAGGCCAACCAACCGGTTCCCGCGAATTCACCGACCCCCAGAGAGATGTTAATTAACACCACCCCGACCACAAAGAACCAGAAGCTCAATGAGTTCAGGAACGGGAAGGCAACGTCACGAGCACCGATTTGTAGCGGTACGACCACGTTCATCAGACCCACAACAAAAGGCATCGCCATGAAGAAAATCATGATAACGCCGTGAGCGGTGAAGATCTGATCATAGTGATGAGGTGGCAGGAAGCCGGCCTCACCAGCGGAAGCAAGTGCTTGCTGGCTACGCATCATGATAGCGTCGGCAAAACCACGCAACAGCATGACCATGGCGACCAGGATATACATGATACCGATTTTTTTATGGTCAACCGAAGTCAGCCATTCGCTCCATAACCATTTCCATTTGCCGAAATAGGTCAGAGCAGCAACAAGAGCCAGCCCACCCAGGACAATTGCAGCAACGGTAACCATAATGATTGGTTCGTGTAGCGGAACCGCATCAAGTGTTAATTTTCCCAACATCGTTTTATTCCTCGGCTCCGGCGTGAGCGGCGTGTTCGCCCATATCCATGCCCTGGCTCATATCCATACCTGAATGGGTATCATCGCCTTTCTGGTGCATGTTCATATCGCCCATAAACTTGCCAATAATTCCTTTAAACAGCTCCGGTTTAACACTGGAGAAATACTCAACCGGGTTATTTTCGCTCGGTTCAGCCAGTTTATTGAAATCGTCAGTGGTATTCAGGGTGTTCGGCGATTTTTTCACCTGTGCGACCCACTGGTTGAACTCTTCCTGCGTCGGTGTTGCGATTGCAGTGAATTTCATACCAGAGAAGCCTTTGCCACTGAAGCTACTGGAAATACCATTATATTTACCAGGTTCGTTAGCAATCAGATGCAGTTTGGTTTGCATCCCGGCCATCGCATAAATCTGCCCGCCTAACTGAGGGATAAAGAACGAGTTCATTACTGAGTTAGAAGTGATTTTGAAATTCACCGGAACGTCAGTAGGGAAGGCCAGTTCATTAACTGTAGCAATACCTTGTTCTGGATAGATAAACAGCCATTTCCAGTCAAGGGAAACCACTTCAATAGTGATCGGTTCTTTACCAGCCACTACGATAGGTTTGAACGGGTCAAGTTCGTGGGAGGTTTTCCAGGTTATCGTCGCCAAAATAGCGATGATAATGATTGGAACAGCCCAGACAACAAGCTCAATTTTGTTGGAATGGGACCAGTTGGGGGTGTAGGTCGCACTTTTGTTGGACGCGCGGAACTTCCATGCAAAAGCAAACGCCATAAAAATAACCGGAACTACGACGATCAACATTAAACCGATAGCAGTAAGTATCAGTGTTTTTTGTTCGACTCCGATTGCGCCTTTGGGGTTCATCAATGCCATATCGCAACCACTGAGCATTACAGTGGCTGCAAATAAAGACAACATACCCATATTTTTAATGTATTTCTTAAGTCTCATCTAACGACCTCAATTACAAAAGGGCTCTATTGTCGTTTCATGTGTGCGGGCATTTTACGGGAAGGTTGCAAGACTGTAAACATGCTTAAGATTGTGTCAGCGGCTTGTTGACACTTTATGTTAAGGGGGTCACAGATGTTGCCTTGCGTGGTAATTTACTAATAGCAACAATATGTTGGCGGTGGGACATAGTTGCCAGACTGCGGATGTTAAGGAAAAACAACAGTAATTAGCCTTTTACTCATGGGAAATACTGATTTTAAATTCGTAGATAGACTTATTTTGTGTAAATAATATGTGGTGTAAAAGTAAATTAAAATATATTCCGAGGTGATCTAAATAGCCACCTCGGAATCATTTAGCTAGAAATTATATTTAATAGAGTAAATGATAGCATCTTGTAAAAAGTCTTCCCCCAACTTGTTATAAGCATAGCGGTACTGAATACCGGTGGTAAATTGCTTAACCGGTGTCCACCACAGTGAAATGGCACCATTCACACCGTTACGGCCGCCATTGCCTGCGGCATAGCGTTCTGCACGGTTGAATTCAAGCTCGTTCCAGTTGGTAATACTGAATTTTTCATCAAACGCGGTGAAGTCATAACCTGCAACCCAACCCACCACATAACCGTTATTACCTGAATAATAGGTTTGATCAACATAATGTAATGCCACGAAAGGCTTCATCCACACGCCCGCTAGCGTTGCGTTATAGCCGACACCGTACAGGGTGTTCACTTCGTGGAAGTTACTGTAATCATTACCTTCAGCACTCGGTAGTGAGTAAGTACCATAGACGTGACCGTACAGATTGAAACCGGTATCACCTAAATAGTAGCGGCCAGTAGTTTTAAAGGTGTAGCGCTGATTATCACCGGGTTGTGCTGTTTTTGAATTAAATGGGTTTTCTAGATCAAAGAAACCATAGACCTCCCCCCAGCTATAACCTGCCCCCCCTTCTAACTCGATATAAGCGAAGTCATCTTTATGTGATGAACCCCCTGATTTATGCGTAGTGCTTCGGGTCCAGTCAAGATAGTTCATGCTGATATTACCAAAACCCCACTGGTATTCAGCTTGGGCAACTGGAGCCAAAGTGACTGTTGTCAGCGCGAGCGCACCGATAAGAATTTTACGCATAAATGCCTCTGTGTAGTTGAAAGATGTCAGGGGAAACAAAAGGACACAGTCCTTAACAAAAAGTGCGCTCATCATAGTCCCACAGCACGAAAGGATAAATAGTTGAAAGTGATGCGGATCACATTTTGTGAATAACAATGTGCAACTGTTACTTAAATATGTGACTCATATCAATAAGTGAGCAGGGAAGGATTCAGGTGGCTTATTTTACTGGCATAAAAAAGGCCGGTATAAGTACCGGCCTTTGTCATCTAATGCAGTTTATTAGGCTAATTTTTCGCGCCTGAGTGCCAGATAATCTAATACTCCACCCAGAAGCATCCCGACGACGCTGAGCTGAATACCGCGTAACAACAACATATCAGCTACGTGTGGGGCGGCGGTCCAATCCAATGCGTTACTTATCAGTAAAATTAGCCATATAGCTAACAAGATGCAGCCAACCGTCAACAAGCGTAGCGCCCAGCGATAAGCGGTTTTAAAAGCAGTTCGAGGCATAAATTCATCAGTTCTCTGGGTGTGCTCCAGCGTTTGGCGACAAATATACAGCAGGAATAGGCCTGGAATGGCTGCCGCAATAGAGAATAGATAGAACAATGGCCAGCCATGTGTTTCAACAAACCATCCAGCAATCGGGCCAACATAAACGCGCCCAACGGCGGACAGCGCTGATAACAGGGCAAATTGTGTCGCGGAGAATGACTTGTTACACAGTGTCATCAGCAATGCGACAAAGGCCGCAGTTCCCATGCCACCACACAGATTCTCCAGGAAGATGGCACTGCCCATGGAGAAGATATTCTTGTCAGTGATGGATAACAGCCAATAACCCACATTCGAGATAGCTTGTAAAATACCGAATATCATCAACGCGCGGAACAAGCTCAGGCGTTGCATTAACAGGCCGCCATACAGTGCGCCAATAATTGTTGCAATCAGTCCTAATGATTTATTCACCAACCCGACTTCACCGGCATCAAACCCAACACCACGGATCAGAAAACTGGTACTCAAACTCGCGGCAAAGGCATCGCCCATTTTGTACAACACAATTAACAACAGAATCAGCCATGCATTGTTGCGGCCAAAGAAATCACGCAATGGGGCGACGATCGCCTGTTCCAACGTTTTTGGTGGCGCGATACGGATATCAGGTTCAGGAGCCAATAAGGTAGCAAACACCCCAATTAACATTAACCCGGCCATTAACCAGTAAGTGGATTGCCAGCCAAGATAGCGATCCGCTATCCATAGCGCCAGCCCGCCAGATACCAGCATTGCGAGACGATAACCCAGCACGGAAACTGCGGCACCAGTACCGCGCTCTTCTGCGGTGAGCAAGTCGGTTTTATAGGCATCAAAAACAATATCTTGCGATGCCGAACAGAAGGCGACCAACACGGCGATTGCCGCCAACCACCATAAATGCTTCGCAGGCTCCATAAAGCCCATGGCAATAATCGCGGCGATTAAAAACAGTTGGCTTATCACCAACCAACCGCGCCGACGGCCAAGAAACGAGGGAGTGTAGCGGTCCATCAAGGGGGACCAGAGGAACTTGAAGACGTAGGCCTGACCAACCAGAGAGAAGATACCAATGGTTTTCAGATCGACGTTCTCAACCGTCATCCATGCTTGCAGCGTACCACCGGTAAGGGCCAAAGGAAGGCCGGAAGCAAACCCCAACAACAGAAGAATAAGGGAGTTACGTTGGGTAAAAAGGTTTGAATAGCGATTGGGCATGTGAGACCTACATGCTCTGCCCCAAGGTCGGGGCAAAGCATTCTGTTAAGCAGTAATAATGATATTAAGCAAACAACCGATTAGCGGGCATTTTGTTTGATAAAGCCGCTGACGCTAGTATCTTGCGCCATATCTGCAATAACATCGCTCAACACAGTATTAACGGCATTGGTGATTTTTTCGTTAGTTGCAGTAAATGCGCCCTGAACGTTGTAGCTGGCACGGTAGTTTTTAACCTGTTTATTACCATTTTTTGCGGTCGCAGTAATGGAAATATCCGCTTTAGTGGTGATGTTGTAGCGCAGGTTACCTTCCTGTACATCGGCAAACAGTTGGTTTACTACAATCTGCAAATCAACTGGAGCATCGGTACCAATCATATAGCCACGAGCAGTCATCTGTTTTTCCAACACTTCCTGTAACAGGAAACGCAGGTCACGGGATGGGGTTAATACCACCAGTTGGCCTTCACGATTTACTTTAGCCAGTGCAGCATCTTGACGCTGGTCTGCACCATTAATGCTGATAGTAATCCCCATCAGAGTTGGATCTTGCGGTGGTAATACCACCTTCGGGGTGACATTCAGAGTGTTGTTACTGGCAGCACAACCCGCCAGTATAAAAACAGCCAACAGCGGGAAAAGAATTTTCTTTAGCATGTTCACTTTCTCAATAGTTATGGAATTCTTTAATAATCAGAGCGGGATAGCTGCCATGTTATTTTGCGAATGTGCAGTCGCGCCATCATAGCACTGAGATTGGCTGGTGGAAGATCCTGATGTAGAGAAATTCAGCAAAAAAAGTGATTTTTCGCCCTGTGACCTTTCATTTTGCTTAAAGACCTTACAAGTAACCTTTTCCCCTGACTATCAGATTAGCCTTATACCTTAAATGAGCAGAAGGGAGATATTCGGGATATTTTGTATCTGAAATGTTATAAAACAGCGAAAATCAACTAATATTGCAGTAGATAGTGGGTTTGCAATAGATAGATAGTGGGCAGCTTTCTGCCTCAGCGGTAAGGAGAACATGATGATTTTGATTCGGGAACAAATTGAAGAAAAACTAAAAGCGGCATTTGAACCGGATCATTTGGAGGTGATTAATGAAAGTTATCGCCACAATGTTCCAGCCGGTTCTGAAAGTCATTTTAAAATTGTGATCGTCAGCGATAAATTTCAAGATCAGCGCTTTCTCAGCCGCCATCGTGCGATTTATAGTGTGTTGGCTGATGAGCTGGCCGGCACTGTTCATGCATTGGCCTTACATACCTACACGCTGAAAGAGTGGGCGGGGTTACAAGACACGGTACCAACTTCTCCATCTTGTCGTGGCGCAGGTACATTGGCTTAGCAGGTACATTGGCTTAAGTGACAGTATTAATCCAAAACAGGCTGGATAACAGTAGTAATTCCGGCCTGATTTAGGGTATTAGTAGGTGAGAATTTAGCAAGCGGCCTCAGGGCCGTTTGTGTTTCTGTATAGGCGACACCTTTATTTCCTTAGTGCGCCACAGGAGTTTTAGCCGAAGGAACGATTCACGCGTGAATTTTACCGCGACAACATTCGCTTGCTTTCCTCGACTCATAACCTGTGCGCCGCTATAATGTCGCGTCTTATTTTTCCGGAATGGTTTCGGGACGCTTCTGACATCTGGGATACTCGGTTCTGTATAATGCGGCCGTCCCGGTTCTTAGAGGGTGTTTTCAGAGTTAGCATCATTCCTGAAAGGGTAATGGTGCTGCTTTGTTTGCAGCTTCTGGAGTTGACCGAGCACTGTGATTTTTTTGAGGTAACAAGATGCAAGTTTCTGTTGAAACCACTCAAGGCCTTGGCCGCCGTGTAACAATTACTGTTGCTGCTGACAGCATTGAGAAAGCAGTAAAAAGCGAATTAGTGAAAGCCGCTAAAAGTGTTCGTATCGACGGTTTCCGTAAAGGCCATGTGCCGATGAACATCGTTGAACAGCGTTACGGCGCATCTGTTCGCCAGGATGTTCTGGGTGACCTGATGCAACGTAATTTCGTTGATGCGATCATTAAAGAAAAAATCAACCCAGCTGGCGCACCAAACTATGTGCCTGGTGAATTCAAGCAGGGCGAAGATTTTACTTATTCCGTTGAGTTTGAAGTGTACCCAGAAGTTGAGCTGAAAGATCTGGAAAGCATTGAAGTAGAAAAGCCAGTTGTTGAAGTAAACGACGCTGACGTTGATACCATGCTGGAAACTCTGCGTAAGCAACAAGCTACCTGGAAAGAAACTGACGCTGCTGCGACTGCAGAAGATCGCGCAACTCTGGATTTCACCGGCTCTATCGACGGTGAAGAGTTTGAAGGTGGTAAAGCGTCTGATTTCGTACTGGCAATGGGCCAGGGTCGTATGATCCCAGGTTTCGAAGAAGGTGTTATCGGCCATAAAGCCGGTGAAGAATTCACCATCGACGTAAACTTCCCAGAAGATTACCACGCAGAAAACCTGAAAGGTAAATCAGCTAAATTTGACATCGTGTTGAAGAAAGTTGAAGTGCGTGAGCTGCCAGAACTGACTGAAGAATTCATCAAGCGTTTCGGTGTTGCTGATGGTTCAGTAGCAGGTCTGCGTGCTGAAGTGCGCAAAAACATGGAGCGTGAGCTGAAAGGCGCAGTGCGCAACCGTGTTAAAACTCAGGCAATTGACGGCCTGGTCAGCGCTAACGAAATTGACGTTCCAGCGGCACTGGTTGAAGGTGAAATCGACGTTCTGCGCCGTCAGGCTGCACAGCGTTTTGGTGGTAACGAGAAACAAGCTGCTGAACTGCCACGTGAATTGTTCGAAGAACAAGCTAAACGTCGCGTAGTTGTTGGTTTGTTGCTGGGCGAAGTTATCAGCCAGCACGAGCTGAAAGCGGATGAAGATCGCGTTAAAGCACTGATCGAAGAAATGGCATCTGCTTACGAAGATCCACAAGAAGTGATTGAGTTCTACAGCAAAAATAAAGAGCTGATGAACAATATGCGTAACGTTGCTCTGGAAGAACAAGCAGTAGAAACACTGCTGGCTAAAGCCAAAGTAACTGAAAAACCAACTACCTTCAGTGAACTGATGAATCAGACCACTGCTGCGTAATGTTTTTTAGCGCATCAAGCTGGATGTAATATATCGCCAAAAAATTGGCGTTGCAGGTAGGTTGCAATTGAACAAATACCGATGAGCTAAAGCAGTAAAGTGATTCGGGTGAGTGTCGGTAGCTGGCACTCTGCAACTCCTGATACAAAGGGTATATCCGGTTTTTTGACTGATTAAGCCCGTAGCCTTTGGCTACGGGCTTTTCTTTTTGTAACAATAATCACTCAATAGTATGATTAATCTGGCATGTTTCGCCCTAATCTGCGCTATATTTGAAAAGTGAAATGCAATACTTAACAGATGAACAATCAATAGAGCGTCAGGATTACGGCAAAGATAATGAGCGTCCGCTTGGTTAAAAAAAAGTGCTCAGGGGCTTGAAAAAGACGATTAATCCCCCAATTAACCTAACAGACGTTCATATAAGATGTTAATGAAACACTGGCTGATTACCACCGTCGAATGTGTCTGGGTAACCAGACGGCTTGCACGCGACCTTGATGCATGAACATAGTCATCATTACTTATCTCAAGTAGAATCGGTTATGAATGGCGCCAAAGTAAATTCTATTAGGAGACGGTAATGTCATACAGTGGCGAACGAGATCAATTTGCACCTAACATGGCTCTGGTGCCAATGGTGGTTGAGCAGACTTCACGTGGGGAGCGTTCTTACGATATCTTCTCCCGTCTGTTAAAAGAGCGCATTATTTTCCTGACCGGTCAGGTTGAAGACCATATGGCCAACCTGATTACGGCACAGATGCTGTTTCTGGAAGCAGAAAATCCAGAAAAAGACATCTTTTTGTATATCAATTCACCAGGCGGGGTGATCACTGCTGGGATGTCAATTTATGACACCATGCAATTCATTAAACCTGATGTCAGCACTATCTGTATGGGCCAGGCATGTTCAATGGGTGCGTTCCTGTTGACTGCGGGTGCTAAGGGTAAACGTTTCTGCTTGCCGAATTCACGGGTAATGATTCACCAACCGTTGGGCGGTTTCCAGGGGCAGGCGACAGATATTGAAATTCATGCCAGAGAGATTTTAAAAGTGAAATCGCGCATGAATGAACTGATGGCACTTCACACGGGAAAATCTCTTGAAGAAATAGAGAGAGACACTGAACGTGACCGTTTCTTGTCGGCTGAAGAGGCTGTAGGATACGGATTAGTTGATTCCGTGTTCACCCGTCGTGACTAACGACTTATTTCTGTGAGCCGATATACTATAGTGTATGTAAATAGAACAAATCGTGTAATCGAACAGTTGTATTGCACATTGTTCACTAACTACCCGATATATCGGCTGTCCGCTGAAGGTTAGCGCGGCGTCCAGCAATAGCGAGAATAGTCTCCCTGCCACCATAGTTTCGGGTGTGGCAGATACTGAAGAAGAGGTTTACTGATGACAGATAAGCGCAAAGACGGTTCTGGAAAGCTGCTGTATTGCTCTTTCTGCGGCAAAAGCCAGCATGAAGTGCGTAAGCTAATTGCCGGGCCGTCAGTGTATATCTGCGATGAATGTGTCGATTTGTGTAACGACATTATTCGCGAAGAGATCAAAGAAGTTGCCCCGCATCGGGAGCGCAGTTCGCTGCCTACGCCGCACGAAATCCGCCATCACCTGGATGATTATGTCATCGGTCAGGAACCGGCGAAAAAAGTGTTGGCAGTTGCGGTATACAACCACTATAAGCGTTTGCGCAATGGTGATACCAGTAATGGTATCGAACTGGGCAAAAGTAATATTCTACTGATTGGCCCAACCGGTAGTGGTAAAACACTGTTGGCAGAGACATTGGCTCGTTTCCTGGATGTGCCGTTTACCATGGCAGATGCGACCACGCTAACTGAAGCAGGTTACGTGGGCGAAGATGTTGAAAACATCATTCAGAAGTTATTGCAGAAATGTGATTACGACGTGCAGAAAGCGCAACGTGGTATCGTCTATATCGATGAAATTGATAAAATTTCACGTAAGTCTGATAACCCGTCTATCACGCGTGACGTCTCGGGTGAAGGTGTGCAGCAGGCCCTGTTGAAATTGATTGAAGGGACGATTGCTGCCGTACCACCACAAGGTGGCCGTAAGCATCCGCAGCAGGAGTTTTTGCAGGTTGATACCTCTAAAATTCTGTTTATCTGTGGTGGTGCTTTCGCCGGCCTGGACAAAGTTATCGGGCAGCGCATTAACACCGGAACGGGTATCGGTTTCGGGGCTACGGTAAAAGGCAAGTCAGAAAAAGCAACCGAAGGCGAGTTGTTGAGTCAGGCTGAGCCAGAAGATTTAATTAAATTCGGCTTGATCCCTGAATTTATTGGCCGTTTACCGGTAGTTGCAACACTGAGTGAATTGAGTGAAGACGCGCTGATTCAGATCCTGAAAGAACCGAAAAACGCACTGACCAAACAGTATCAGGCGTTGTTCAATCTCGAAGGTGTGGAGCTTGAGTTCCGCGATGAAGCGTTGACTGCAATCGCCAAGAAAGCGATGGCGCGTAAAACAGGTGCTCGTGGCCTGCGTTCTATCGTAGAGGGCGCATTGCTAGATACCATGTACGATTTACCGTCAATGGACAGTGTGGAGAAAGTGGTGGTAGATGAGTCAGTTATTGCTGGCCAATCTGCGCCGATGCTGATTTATGGCCAACCGGAAGCCCAAGCTTCTGGCGAATAATTAGCCAAATAATCCAGATGGTTAGTATGACAATGGGGGATTTTATCCCCCATTTCTTTTTCCTCGCATTGTAATCGTTGAATGTAAGACATTCGTCCCCATATACTCAATTACCTATTTAGTGAAACTCGTGATGACTCGTGTTTCACGAGATTCCCAGTAATCTGGCGGAAGCTAAACTAAGAGAGAGCTCTATGAACCCTGAGCGTTCCGAACGCATAGAAATCCCCGTATTGCCTCTGCGCGATGTGGTGGTTTATCCGCATATGGTGATCCCACTGTTTGTTGGCCGGGAAAAGTCGATTCGGTGCCTGGAAGCGGCAATGGACCATGATAAAAAAATCATGCTGGTTGCGCAGAAAGAAGCTTCGACTGATGAGCCTGGTATCAACGATCTGTTTTCAGTAGGCACTGTAGCCTCGATTTTACAAATGCTGAAGTTACCTGATGGCACGGTCAAAGTGCTGGTTGAAGGGCTACAGCGTGCGCGTATTACCACGCTTTCCGACAGCGGTGAGCATTTTGCTGCTCAGGCAGAATATCTTGAATCGCCAGTGATGGACGATCGTGAACAAGAAGTATTGGTTCGCACGGCGATTAATCAGTTTGAAGGCTATATCAAACTGAATAAAAAGATCCCACCAGAAGTGCTGGCTTCACTGCACAGCATTGATGATGCAGCACGTCTTGCGGATACTATCGCGGCACATATGCCGTTGAAGTTAAATGATAAACAGGCTGTTCTGGAGATGTTCGATGTCACCGAACGTCTGGAGTACCTGATGGCGATGATGGAATCAGAAATCGATCTGTTACAGGTTGAAAAACGGATTCGTAATCGCGTCAAAAAACAGATGGAAAAGAGCCAGCGCGAGTACTATCTGAACGAGCAAATGAAGGCCATTCAGAAAGAACTGGGCGAGATGGACGATACGCCGGATGAGCACGAAGCGCTGAAGCGTAAAATCGAAGCGGCCAAAATGCCGAAAGATGCACGTGAAAAAACCGAAGCTGAGCTGCAAAAACTGAAAATGATGTCACCGATGTCTGCGGAAGCAACCGTAGTACGTGGTTATATTGATTGGATGTTGCAGGTGCCTTGGAACAGCCGCAGTAAAGTTAAAAAAGACTTGGTAAAAGCGCAGGAAGTTCTGGATACCGATCACTACGGTTTGGAACGAGTTAAAGATCGTATTTTAGAATACCTCGCAGTACAGAGCCGTGTTAGCAAGATTAAAGGACCAATCCTGTGCCTGGTAGGGCCTCCTGGGGTGGGTAAAACCTCTCTGGGGCAATCTATTGCTCGTGCTACTGGCCGCCAGTATGTCCGTATGGCGCTGGGTGGGGTGCGTGATGAAGCGGAAATCCGTGGTCATCGCCGCACCTATATCGGTTCTATGCCGGGTAAATTGATCCAGAAGATGGCGAAAGTTGGGGTGAAGAACCCACTCTTCCTGTTGGATGAGATTGATAAGATGGCGTCCGATATGCGCGGTGATCCTGCGTCAGCACTGCTGGAGGTTTTGGACCCAGAACAAAACGTTGCATTCAACGATCACTATCTGGAAGTGGATTATGATCTGTCGGATGTCATGTTCGTTGCCACCTCCAACTCCATGAATATTCCAGCGCCGTTGCTGGATCGTATGGAAGTTATTCGCCTGTCCGGTTATACCGAAGATGAGAAACTCAATATTGCCAAGCAGCATCTGTTGCCGAAACAGTTTGAGCGCAACGCCATTAAGAAAGGTGAACTGACCATCGATGACAGTGCCATTATGAGCATTATCCGTTATTACACCCGTGAAGCTGGGGTGCGTAGTCTGGAGCGTGAAATCTCCAAACTGTGCCGTAAAGCAGTAAAAAATCTGCTGATGGATAAAACGGTTAAGCACATCGAAATCAACGGTGACAACCTGAAAGACTTCTTAGGTGTGCAGAAGGTCGATTATGGACGAGCTGATACTGAGAATCGTGTAGGTCAAGTGACCGGGCTGGCATGGACGGAAGTGGGTGGTGACTTACTGACTATTGAGACTGCATGCGTTCCGGGCAAAGGCAAGCTGACTTACACCGGCTCGCTGGGTGAAGTGATGCAAGAATCAATTCAGGCGGCACTGACAGTGGTACGTGCGCGCGCAGATAAATTAGGTATTAACCCTGATTTCTACGAAAAACGCGATATCCATGTGCATGTGCCTGAAGGTGCGACGCCGAAAGATGGCCCGAGTGCAGGTATTGCTATGTGTACCGCGCTGGTTTCTTGTCTGACCGGTAACCCAGTGCGCGCGGATGTGGCGATGACCGGTGAAATCACCTTGCGTGGTTTAGTATTGCCAATCGGCGGTTTGAAAGAGAAATTGCTGGCAGCTCACCGTGGCGGGATCAAAATTGTGCTGATTCCCGAGGATAACAAACGTGATTTGGAAGAGATCCCAGACAATGTTATCGCTGATCTGGAGATTCATCCGGTTAAACTAATTGATGATGTTTTAGCCATCGCGTTGCAAAATCCAGCCTTCGGGGCACAGCCGGTAGCGTCAAAATAGTGACGGATCGCAAGAAGTATTGATAAAACTGATGCTGGTAAGTGAAATGCTACTTGCCAGCTATTTTTTGTGCCGCTAAGTTAGTTCGTCTGTCCGACAAAAGTTTATGCCTTTGGGCTGCTTGCCAAGGTTGGATAGGATTGATATAACAGCTGCGCTGTCGTGTTGTCCGTAGGGATTTTCGGCGCGACGATAGAATTCTAAAGGGGATGAAAGAGTGAATAAGTCACAACTGATCGACAAAATTGCCGCAGGTGCAGATATTTCCAAAGCGGCCGCTGGGCGCGCGTTAGATGCAATTATTGCTTCTGTTACTGAATCTTTGAAAGAAGGGGATGATGTAGCTCTGGTTGGTTTTGGTACTTTTGCAGTACGTGAGCGTTCTGCACGTACTGGCCGCAACCCTCAGACAGGCAAAGAAATCAGTATTCCTGCTGCTAAAGTACCAGGCTTCCGTGCCGGTAAAGGCTTGAAAGACGCAGTAAACTGATTGCCGCGTCAATTCTCATCTGCGCGTATACCCAAAGGAAATGAAGTAGCAGCCAGGTTGTAAGCGAACGAATACCGATGAGTCTGCTCAGGTCAGCGATTCGGGTTAGTGAAAGTAGCGGGCACCTGTGCCACTTCAAGTACCAAGGGTATATATTGTTTGTGTTAAACAATAACCTGACGCAGTTGAGCTGGTAAGGTAAGATACAAGGCGCATCGTTAATGATGCGCTTTTTTTTCGCTTAGGCAGTTGAACTGGCTGAGCGCTAAACGGGGGTAAAATGTTAGTCTGACGAGAGAATATCAGCGACCCGTTTAGAGCAAAAATAGGCAGTAACAAATAGAGTAAGCAGTTTAACGCGCAGCAGCACGAAGGGCTGTCGCAAGGAATGCTGGGTTTATTTAGACCTGCGCAACAGTTTTAATCCATATTACAGCGGAGTATTGTCACATTATGATGGACAATTTACGCGCGGCTGCTAATAACGTCGTGCTCAAAATCATTCTGGCCTTGATCATGTTGTCCTTTATCCTGACCGGGGTTGGCAGCTATCTGATTGGCGGTTCCAACGACTTCGCAGCCAAAGTTAATGGCCAAGAGATTAGTCGTGCTCAGTTAGAACAGGCTGTACAGAGTGAGCGTGGCCGCTTGCAGCAGCAATTAGGTGAACAATTCTCCGCACTGGCCGCAAATGAAGGCTACATGCTGCAATTACGCCAGCAGGTATTGGGGCAGTTGGTCAACAACATGTTGCTTGACCAGTACGCCAAAAAACTGGGCCTGACTGCTAGCGACGAACAAGTTAAAGATGCCATCCGTCAGGCACCTTATTTCCAGACCGATAATAAGTTCGATAACAACAAATATCTCGAACTGGTTAATCGGATGGGCTACACCCCTGATCAATTCGCGCAATTACAGCGTCAACAGCTCATTAATCAACAATTGCTGCAAGCGTTTGGCGATACTGGCTTTGTTCTGCCTATCGAAGCACAGGCGATGTCAGAGCTGATTTTGCAGCAACGTGAAGTTCGTCTGGCGACAGTTGACCTCAAAGCCCTTCAGGCACAGCAGAAAGTCACTGATGAAGAGCTGCAAGCCTACTACGACCAGAACAAGAATAGCTTCATTGCACCGGAACAGATGAAAGTCAGTTTCATTACGATGGATGCTGCCGCGATGCAGGACAAAATCACGGTCACCGAGGAAGATATCGCGGCGTATTATGAACTGCATAAAAGCAGCTATACCCAGCCGGAACAACGCAACTACAGTGTGATTCAGTTTAAAACTGAAGCTGAAGCCAAAGCGGCGTTAGAGGAGCTGAAAAAAGGTGCTGATTTTGCTGCGATGGCAAAAGAGAAATCTACCGATATCATTTCCCGCAAAAATGGGGGTGAACTGGGGTGGTTGGAACCAGAAACTACGGCTGATGAACTGAAACAAGCGAATCTGACCGAGAAGGGCCAACTGTCTGATGTGGTTAAATCTTCGGTGGGTTATCTGGTTGTTCGCTTAAATGACATCAAACCTGCCCTGGTTAAACCTTTGTCAGAAGTGCATGATGCACTGGCAAAACAAGTTAAGCAGGAAAAAGCCGTTGACGCTTACTACGCGTTACAGCAAAAGGTCAGTGAAGCCGCTACCAGTGATAACGAATCTCTAGCCTCAGCGGAAGAAGCAGCAGGCGCTAAAGCTAAGCAAACCGGCTGGTTTACTCGCGACGCAGTACCTGCTGAGGTTAACTTCAAACCGGTTGTACAGGCAATCTTTGACGGTGGCCTGGTCGGTGAGAATGGTGCGCCAGGTAGTAATTCAGATGTAATCACTGTTGACGGCGACCGTGCTTTTGTTATCCGCATTGATGCTCATAAACCTGAAGGTATTCAACCATTTGATCAAGTACGCGATCAGGTTGCTGAGTTGGTGAAACGTCAGAAAGCAGAACAATTGGCACGTGTTGATGGTGAGAAACTCCTGACTGCACTGAAACAAGGTAAAGGCGAAGAGGCGATGAAAGCCGCTGGTATCAGCTTTGGCGAGAAGAAAACCTTGTCACGCGCACCAGACGATGATCAATTAGTGCAGACTATTTTTGCCTTGCCTCATCCGCAGAAAGATCAGTCGGTTTATGGCTTATCCCAGGATCGTCAAGACAACATCGTACTGATCGAACTGCTATCAGTAACTCCGGGTAAATTGCCGGAAGGCGAGATGAAGACCTTTAGCGCTAAAATGCTAGAAGGGTCAAGCGGTGTGACTTTTGATGCATTGATGGCAAATCTGCACAAACAGGCAACCATTAAGATGGGTCCAGCGGAGCAACAGCAGCCGCAATAAAACCATAATTGCCATGAGTCTCGCATACATCTGCAACTCGATGTAATAAAGAAAGGTCGCTTTGGCGACCTTTCGCATATCTGAAATCTACCCTTTGTGATGAATCGGAGGTTGCGGCAAGGTAGTCATGCTGTCAAACACAAGGAGGATACAGCATGAAATTCATAGGAAAATTATTTGTTATAACCGCATTGTTCGCAGGTCTGAATATCCAGCAGGTCGTTTTTGCCGCTCCCGTCAGCCCTACGAGTACGACTCAGAATAAAGACCTCAATTCGCAAAGCCATACTCCAATAAATAGCCAGCTAAAAGCAGGCTCTTCGCCTGCCAAAGTGGCGGATAAGACGAATGCAACGGCAACAACCACAGCTGGCAGCTCAACGGACAGTGCATATAGCCAAATCAATATTAATAGTGCTAATGCGGAACAGTTGGCCCAGTTCCTGAGCGGAATTGGCAGGAAGAAGGCAGAGGCCATCGTTAATTATCGCGAGCAGTTCGGCCCTTTTACTGATGTTGAGCAGTTACTCGAAGTTCCAGGTATTGGCCCCTCGTTTTTAGAGAGAAACAATACCAAGCTTACAATGTAACTTTAGTTGGTGATGGGGATGTGCTGTGGTCAGACAGATACCAGTGACTATTTTCACCACAAAGAATCCCCATCTTTTCATAATGTAAGTCGCAGTAGCAGAGGGAAACTGTGATTTCGCTCTAGATTATATCGTAAGCATGCGATGAAGTGATTTCCCTCTGCTAATCTTGCTATGAGGTCGTACCAGTTGTGCGGGTACTCTCTTGCCAACGCTATTTTACTGCCGAAGGTACATAATTTTTATTCACTGTCTGGAGAAGCTCGCTGTCATGCATACTCATATTAAAGTCCGGGGTTTTCATATTGATGTTTTCCAACATGTTAATAATGCCCGCTACTTAGAGTTTCTCGAAGAAGCGCGTTGGGAATGGCTTGATGGGGAGCCAGCAGCGCAATGGATGGCTGAAAACCAAATCGCTTTTATCGTGGTTAATATCAATATCAACTACCGTCGGCCTGCGGTATTGGGGGATCTGCTACGAATCGATAGCCAGTTATTAAAGCTAAACGGTAAAAGTGGTGTGATGAAACAGACTGTCACGCTAGAGCCTGAATCTATTCCGGTGGCAGATGCAGAACTAACGTTTGCCTGTATCGATCTGCGTAGTCAGAGAGCATTGCCCATTGAGGGAGAGCTAAGGGAAAAACTGGACGAGTTTGTCAATCGAGGTATTACAGGATAACTCGGCTTTGTTGCCGGGGAGGGATATTTTCCCCGAATATCTGGTTAAATGTGCAATGGCCGCGATATACCTCGCTCTGATGAGCGAGGTCACGATTAGAACAAGGCAATGGGTCGATTACAGTGGCTATCTGAGTGAACAATAATCAAGCTAGCCCGGTTTTTTGTTTCAAGCTCAATAACACTTTTGGCTTATTAGCAAGATAGAACGCCAGCCCTTTGGCTCGTAAATGGCAGGCAGCACATTGGCCGCAACCATCGCCTTGAATCCCATTGTAGCAAGTAAGTGTGTCGTGGCGGACCAGCTCGAGTTGCTGATAATAATCAGCTAGCGCCCAGGTTTCTGCTTTATCCAGCCACATTAAAGGGGTAACGAAAGCGATATCTCGGCCAATACCCAAATCGATTGCATGGTTGAGTGCCTTCACGAACTCATCCCGGCAATCAGGGTAGCCGGAGAAATCGGTCTCACAAACCCCGGTGATAACCGTCTGTGCTTGTACCTGATAAGCATAAATTGCGGCTAAGGTCAGGAATAGAATATTGCGACCAGGGACAAACGTACTGGGAACCGTATCGGCATCCTCTTCATCAAAAGAGGGGATAGGGATACTGTCTCGGGTCAGACTGCTCACCGCTAACTCATTGAGCATGCCAACATCTAGCACTTTGTGTGCTTTAGCACCAAGCTGCGTGGCAAGGGCGCGAGCAACATCAATTTCTGCGCGGTGACGCTGCCCATAATCGAATGTAATGCAGTGGACCTCATCATATTGCTGTAATGCTTGAATTAAACAGGTAGTGGAATCTTGCCCACCACTAAATACAACGACAGCGCGTTTCATACTGTGACCTCGTACGGCTGTGAGCCTCGAAAGAGCCAACCCACAGCAAAATAAAGAATTGGCGGTATGTTACTCAGTTCACGGACGAAAGGGTAGCAACCTGCATTTGGCAATCAGGTAGTGGCCGGTGGGAGCCATGCCTGATTGAAATCAAACCAACCATATGCGGTTAGGGTAACACCGTTAATCCGTGGCGGAGCATTGACCTGATACTGATAATTGAATAGCGGGAGAATCAGCCCTGCCAGCATCAGACCATTATAATATTCACGCAATTGGCGGAAACGCTCAGCCGCAAGTTCAGTTTGCTGAATCTGTATCAGTGTTTGTCGCTGTAGTTCTAATTGAGCCGGGGAGAGTATACCGCGCCACAGCGGATCAAGTTGGAGCCAGCTTTCCATCGCCGCTTCAGGAGATTCACCAACTAAGTGGTCTGCTAATAATAAGTCTGCTTCTTCAATTTGATGAGTATCTTTCCACTGCTTATCACGACTGGCGCGGATTTCTAATGTGCAACCATGGGTTGCCAATACCGCTTTTAGTTGTTCGGCAACACTCTCAAGTTCCATTGGCGGTTGATAGGTCAGTATCAGATGGGCAGGCAATGGTGGGTTTTCATCGGAGCTAAACCGGGGGATAGGCCAGCCAGGTAGCATTTCATGACTAGGCGTTATCACACCACGCCGAATGGATAACTCTTCTAAGATGCCGGAAGTTTGCACTAGCATCAGCAATTTGGCTATTTGCTGGGGAGTAATATTATTGAGGTGCCGATTGATGGCCAGATAGCAAAATCCAAGGCTCATACTGCGCTGAACAGGGCGGGCTAAAGGGAAATCCTCCTCCTGTCCAATGGTGATACGTACCGGGTGTTGGCAGCTCCCGTCGGCTGACTGCACGACAAGGCTTGGAGTTATCCAGTATTCAATGAATTCCAGATAAGGATGCTGCAAATGGTAAAATTCGTGCTGCTCCAACCGGACCAGATGTTGGTTAAAGATCGCTAACTTAAATGGGCCCGCCCCCAGAAGCGGGGCGTCGGGATGAAACAGTTTACACGGTAAATCTGCCAGCCGATGTGCCAGCCAGTAATCAGGATGCAGCAGCGTAAATTTCAGGCATAAAGCATGGGGCAGGGTAATCGTTGCAATATTGGCAAAACTCGGTTGGCTGCGTGGATTTGCCCGCAGCAGTGCCAGCGTCTGCAACAACTGCTCGCTGCGGATATGTTCCCCATTATGCCAACGTAATTGGCTGCGTAAGAAGAATTGCCAGGTTAAACCATCATCGCTGACTTGCCAGTGATGGGCCAGATCCGGTTTTGGCTGTGGGTCTCCGGTGTTAAATCGGGTCAGGCCAGCATGTAAAGTATAAATCAGATGCTGCTCTGCCCGGCCACTGACGGTCATTGGATTTAACGGTTCAAGCTCCCGATAATAAGGGATTCGCAGTATTGGGCTATCGGCTTGCCATTGTCCCCCCATGTGAGGGTTTAGTAACGCTTGAAGGCGTTCAGGTTCCAGTTGGGCGAGTGCGAGAGCAGCTTGATGGTCACCTTGCTCAAGGAACAATTGCAGGTAGGTTGCGCGCAGCGCATCTGGTTTTTTCAGGCATTGTAGTTGTGCGCGTTTGCCGCGGCCAACTTGTGAATGCCAACTGAGCCAGTCATTCGCTTGTAGCTGTTGAATCAGAGTGCGGGCATGTCGCTCACTGCAAAATAGTAAGCCTGCCAGTTCACTGACGGTGGTTGCCGCAGGTTGATCGCCAAACTTCTGATACAAGCGCTGATACTGGGTCAGCCGATGAATAATGCGCATAATTAAGAATCTACCCATTAGAACTATTTTATTTGCCATTTTGAACTTGGGCTGTGCTCAGAATCCTCACGTACTACATGTACGCTCCGGTTCTTGCGCGCTATCCATGTTCAAACTGTCTGCAACAATGACGCCTACTGGGATAGGCTCTAAATCAGGAATAGTTTAATTTAATTGTTCACTATTAGTTCCGTAAATAGTACGTCATAATTTTATTCATACCACCAGTTTTGCTGTTATCGAGGTTTTAAATGTACCGTTTAGCCGCTTTTGATATGGATGGAACCTTACTGATGCGCGACCATAAAATTGGCGGCGCTACATTGAATGCGTTACACCAGTTGGTGGACAACGGGATGATCCTAACCTTTGCTACCGGTCGACATTATATTGATATGAAAGGCATTTTGTCTCACTCGGGCATAAATGGTTATTTGATCACTGGCAATGGGACCCGAGTCTGTGATGTAGAGGGTGAAGCATTATACGGTATGGATTTGCCCGCAGAACTGGTGGAGTTTGTGTTACGAACTCCGTGGCAGACCCGTGCCAGTATCCATATTTTCCGTGATGATGGCTGGTTTACTGATTGTAATGACCCTGCGCTGCTGACTGCACATAAAACCAGTGGCTTCCAGTTTCAGCTCACGGCACTGCGCGCATTGCCTCTAACTGGTAATCATAAGATTTGCTTTATTGCCTCACATCAGGAATTGACCGAGCTTAAAACCCAGCTTGAGCAGCAGATGGGCGGCGAAGCCGATTTTTGTTTTTCAGCGGTTGATTGCCTTGAAGTGTTGCCTCGTGGATGCAACAAAGGGGCGGCTTTAGAGCGATTAAGCCATCATCTCAATTTAACACTGGACGATTGTATGGCCTTTGGTGATGCGATGAATGATAAAGAGATGCTATCGCGGGTAGGTCTTGGCTTAGTGATGGGCAACGCATTACCGCAATTGAAGCAAGAGTTACCTCAGTTACAGGTTATTGGGCGCTGTGAACAACAAGGCGTCGCTCACTATTTGCAACATTGGCTAAGTTCACCACACCTCACCTATTCCCCCGAATTCTGAGGTTTATCCCCTTGGTTCTTAGAGTTGTAGCAGTGTTAACGGGCTTACTCACCCGAATCACTGATGGTGTCAGCTCAGCGGATCACTCGCTTGCTGCCTAACTGCACCTTTTGATGACTTGAGGATAGCTATTAGCCAGCCGGATAATCATCCGGTTTTTTTCTGCCAAAATTCGGTTTTCCTCGGTCATCCAAGAGGGGAAAACCGAATTTTATCGGTTAATTACAGGTTATTTAATTCATTACTAAATGGGGTCAGATCACCAATGTTATTACTGACCCATTCGGTATTGTAATAGGTATCCAGATAGCGTTCGCCACTGTCGCAGAGCAACGTCACAATCGCGCCGGTTTTGCCTCGCTCACGCATTTGTTTGGCTAATTGTAATGCGCCCCAGACGTTAGTGCCGGTGGATGCCCCCACTTTGCGTCCCAAAATACCTTCCAACCAATGAATGGTTGCAACACTGGCGGCATCGGGTACGCGCAACATACTGTCGATCACTTCTGGAATAAACGAAGGCTCAGCCCGTGGGCGGCCGATCCCTTCAATACGGCTGCCGCAACTACCGGTAACCGTGCGGTCGCGGTTACAGAAACAGTCATAAAATACTGAGTTCTCTGGGTCGACGACCATCAGTTGGGTGTCATGCCCTTGGTAGCGGATATAGCGGCCTAAGGTCGCCGATGTGCCGCCAGTGCCAGCACTCATGACGATATAGTCAGGTACCGGGAAAGGTTCACGCGCCATTTGGCGGAAGATGCTATCGGCAATGTTGTTATTGCCACGCCAGTCGGTAGCGCGCTCTGCATAAGTGAACTGATCCATATAGTGGCCATTCAGGTCACGAGCCAGTTGTTCAGATGCTGCATAAATTTGCCCAGCGCTTTCAACAAAATGACAGCGGCCACCGTAGAAGGTGATCTGCTCGACTTTGCGCCGCGCAGTGCAACTTGGCATAACTGCAATAAAGGGCAGACCAATCAGCCGGGCAAAGTAGGCTTCAGACACTGCCGTGCTTCCTGAGGATGCCTCGATTATCGTTGTTCCTTCTGTAATCCAGCCATTACATAAGCCATAAAGAAACAGTGAACGAGCCAAACGGTGCTTTAGGCTACCGGTTGGATGGGTACTCTCATCTTTTAAATAGAGATAAATACCGGGGAAAGCCGGCAGATTTAGGCGGATCAGGTGAGTATCAGCGGAGCGTTGGAAGTCAGCTTCTATTTCACTGATAGCATTTTTTACCCAAGTGTTGGTCATTTCATGGCCTGCGATGTAGGTAGTAAACTAATGATGACTAGATTAACGGTTATTAAAGAAAAAAACGTTGCCATTTTTCCTTCTTTATCGCCAAATGGTAGAAATTTATTCTATGGTTACTCGTTATGTTAGATAAAACTGACCGTAAACTCCTCTGTATGTTGCAAGAAGATTGCACTCAATCACTGCAAGTACTGGCCGAAGCCGTCAATCTTACCTCCACACCCTGCTGGAAACGATTAAAACGCCTTGAGGATGAAGGATTTATCCGTGGGCGCGTGGCACTGCTGGACAGCGAAAAATTGGGGTTGGGGCTTACGGCATTTGTGCTGATTAAAACTCAGCAGCATAATAGTGGCTGGTATCAGGAATTTGTTGAATTTACTAAGCAAATGCCAGAGGTGTTGGCGTTCTATCGTATGGCCGGAGAATATGACTATCTGATGCAGGTCGAAGTTGCCGATATGAAAAGTTACGACAATTTTTACAAACGCATGGTTAATGGTGTTCCGGGGCTGATTGATGTGACATCAAGCTTTGCGATGGAAAAAATCAAATATACAACTATGTTGCCTGTTCCTGAGTGAATATTTGGATTAAAAGCCCTTTTACCGATGCTATGCTACCCCCTTCATCGCGCGTAGCGAGAAAATACCGATGTATTCGGTGTCAGACCAGGAATAAAACTGAGTGAGATTGTTTGCACAACTAGGCTGGTATTTTCGCCGTGAATGGCGCCGCTATGTAGGCGCGGTGTTGTTGTTAATTATTATCGCTATCCTACAACTGTTGCCGCCTAAGCTGGTCGGGGTAATTGTGGATGGTATCAGCACAAAACAGATGTCTACCAATATGTTACTGGTATGGATTGGTGTGATGCTGATAACCGCTATTGTGGTCTACCTACTGCGTTATGTCTGGCGTGTTTTATTATTTGGTGCCTCTTATCAATTGGCTGTGGAGTTGCGGTCAAACTTTTATCGCCAACTTAGCCGCCAGGCCCCTGGTTTCTATTTACGTCACCGTACCGGCGATTTAATGGCTCGTGCGACGAATGATGTTGATCGTGTGGTCTTTGCTGCCGGTGAGGGGGTGCTGACGCTGGTGGATTCGTTGGTGATGGGATGCGCGGTGCTGATTGTAATGAGCACCCAAATTAGCTGGCAATTAACACTGTTATCATTGTTACCTATGCCGGTAATGGCGGTGGTGATCAAATATTACGGTGACCAACTGCATCAACGTTTCAAATCGGCTCAAGGGGCATTTTCTACGCTGAATAACCAGGCGCAAGAAAGCCTGACCAGTATTCGCATGATTAAAGCTTTTGGCCTGGAAGATCACCAATCACAGCAGTTTGCTCAGGTAGCGGCAGAAGCCGGTGCCAAGAATATGTATGTCGCACGTATCGATGCCCGTTTTGATCCAACTATCTATATCGCCATCGGGATCGCGAATTTATTGGCGATTGGTGGCGGCAGTTGGATGGTGGTTAATCACAGCATTACTTTGGGTCAACTTACCAGTTTCATCATGTATCTGGGGCTGATGATCTGGCCCATGCTTGCTTTGGCGTGGATGTTCAACATCGTTGAACGAGGCAGTGCCGCCTATAGCCGTATTCGCAGTTTGCTGGAAGAAGCGCCGGTGGTTAAAGATGGTGATATTGAGCTGAGCGATGGGCGTGGCACGCTCGCGGTGAATATTCGCCATTTCTATTATCCAGGTAGTGAACAGCCTGCGTTACATGATGTGGCGCTGAAATTAGCACCGGGGCAGATGTTGGGGCTATGCGGGCCTACAGGGTCGGGTAAGAGTACCTTACTGGCATTGATTCAGCGGCAGTTTGATGTGGATGATGGTGCTATTTGTTATCAAGGGCATGCGCTGTCTGATATTAGGTTGCATGACTGGCGTGGCCGTTTATCTGTGGTCAGCCAAACGCCATTCCTCTTTTCTGATACGGTTGCTGGCAACATTGCATTGGGTAAACCTGATGCCACGCAGGCTCAAATTGAGCGGGCTGCTCGTTTAGCCAGTGTGCATGAAGATATTTTACGCCTTCCTCAGGGTTATGACACTGAAGTGGGTGAGCGCGGTGTGATGCTATCTGGCGGGCAGAAACAGCGGATTTCCATCGCCCGCGCACTGTTGCTGGATACTGAGATCCTGATTCTCGATGATGCGCTATCCGCAGTTGATGGTCAGACCGAATATGAAATCCTAAAAAATCTGCGTGAATGGGGTGAGCATCGTACCGTGATTATCAGTGCGCACCGTCTTTCAGCGTTGACCGAAGCCAGCGAAATTTTAGTGATGCAACATGGTGGCGTGATGCAGCGCGGGACACATAACGTATTAGTCAGTCAATCCGGCTGGTATCGGGAGATGTACCGTTATCAACAACTGGAGGCAGCATTAGATGATGGTGAGTCGGAGGCCAAAACCGATGAGTAAAGTTCAGCAACTTTGGCCGACACTTAAGCGCCTGCTCTCCTATGGCTCCCCTTATCGTAAACCGTTAGGGTTGGCGGTATTGATGTTGTGGATTGCGGCTGCCGCCGAGGTCAGCGGCCCGCTTTTGATAAGTTATTTTATTGACCATGTGGTCGCAAAAGGCACTTTGCCCCTCGGTTTAGTCAGTGGGTTGGCATTGGCTTATCTGTTGCTGCAATTGTTGGCCGCAGCATTGCATTATTTTCAGGCATTGCTTTTTAACCGTGCTGCCGTAGGTGTGGTTCAGCGCCTACGTATTGAAGTGATGGATGCCGCTTTGCGTCAACCTCTCAGTGCGTTTGATACCCAGCCGGTTGGGCAATTGATTTCCCGTGTCACAAATGACACTGAAGTCATTAAAGATTTATATGTGATGGTGGTCTCCACCGTATTAAAAAGCGCGGCATTAATTGGCGCGATGCTGGTGGCGATGTTCAGTCTGGATTGGCGTATGGCGCTAATTTCTATCTGTATCTTTCCAGCAGTGCTGGTGGTGATGGCCATTTATCAACATTACAGCACACCCGTAGTGCGGCGAGTCCGGGCTTATTTGGCTGATATTAATGACGGTTTTAATGAAATCATTAACGGCATGGGCGTGATTCAGCAGTTTCGCCAGCAAGCTCGTTTTGGCGAACGTATGGAGTCTGCCAGCCGTGCACACTATATGGCACGCATGCAAACTTTACGCTTGGAAGGGTTTTTATTGCGCCCGCTGCTGAGCCTGTTTTCTGCCTTGGTACTGTGTGGTTTGTTACTGTTGTTCGGTTTCAGTCCTGATGGCTCAGTGGGGGTGGGGGTGCTGTATGCCTTCATTAACTATCTGGGCCGCTTAAATGAACCCTTAATTGAACTCACATCACAGCAGTCAGTCATGCAGCAAGCTGTGGTGGCTGGGGAACGTATTTTTGATCTGATGGACCGCGCCCAGCAAGGATACGGTACTGATGATCGCCCACTGACCAGTGGCCGTATCCAGGTGGATAATGTCAGCTTTGCTTATCGTAGCGATAAAATGGTGCTGCAAAATATCTCCCTTGATGTGCCTTCGCACGGGTTTGTTGCTCTGGTCGGGCATACCGGCAGCGGAAAGAGCACGTTGGCTAACCTGCTGATGGGCTACTACCCGGTGCAACATGGTGAGATTCTGCTGGATGCTCGTCCTTTATCAGCGTTATCCCATCAGACCTTGCGCCAAGGGGTGGCTATGGTGCAACAGGATCCAGTGGTGTTGGCTGATTCCTTTTTTGCCAATGTGACTTTAGGTCGTGATATCTCTGAACAGCAAGTGTGGGAAGCTCTGGAAACGGTGCAACTGGCCCCTTTAGTCCATGCGCTACCCGATGGATTGCACAGTCTGCTTGGTGAGCAGGGGAATACCTTGTCAGTTGGGCAAAAACAGTTGCTGGCGATGGCGCGAGTATTGGTACAGGCTCCGCAAATCCTGATTTTAGATGAGGCGACTGCCAATATTGACTCTGGTACTGAGCAGGCCATTCAGCGGGCATTGCAGCTAATCCGAAAAAATACCACGCTGGTAGTGATTGCTCACCGCCTTTCAACCATTGTTGATGCTGATACCATCTTGGTGTTGCACCGTGGTGTGGCAGTGGAGCAGGGTAAGCATCAAGAGCTGCTGGCCGCCCATGGGCGTTATTATCAAATGTATCAATTGCAATTGGTTAGCGAAGATTTAGCCGCCATTGATCAGGTAGAGACGGTAGTAAGTTAATTAATAAGTTGTGGGGCTAAGCGGCCCCGCACTATTTTCTGTGTTTTCCTAAGTCAAATCGTCAATGCATAGCCCCGTTAATGCCCATTTTGCCGCCTTCGTGCACCATAATCTTGCAATGCAATAGGCCGTCGATGCTGTTGTGCACTTCTGTGACGCGCTTCGCACTATTTTGGTGCGCGAAAATTATTCAACACGATGAATTCAGCCGCTACACGGCTGGCTCATGTATCTCAACCGCCCTAGCTTCGCCATTTCCGCATTAAATTATATCTATCATTACTTATGGCATAACCTTTGCTTTACTTCATTTGTGGCAGACATGAATTCGACTTAATTCGAGAAGGGGCAAATATGAAGCTGGTTACCGTGGTTATCAAACCATTTAAGCTGGAGGATGTGCGTGAAGCCTTATCCTCTGTGGGTATTCAGGGGCTGACCGTAACCGAAGTAAAAGGATTTGGTCGCCAGAAGGGACACGCAGAGCTCTATCGGGGAGCTGAATACAGTGTCAATTTCTTACCTAAAGTGAAAATTGATATTGCAATTGCTGATGATCAATTGGATGAAGTGATTGACGTGATCAGTAAGGCGGCCTATACCGGCAAAATTGGTGATGGCAAAATTTTCGTTGCTGAATTGCAACGTGTTATTCGCATCCGTACCGGCGAAACCGACGAAGCAGCACTGTAATTTGCAGGCTCAAATTTAGTGAATAGGGATGGGTTGATGATGAAAAAACTTTTATCCATGTTGGGCCTGAGTTCGGTAGCGATGCTGCCTTCTTTGGCAATGGCCGCAGCACCGGCTGTAGCTGACAAAGCTGATAATGCTTTTATGATGATTTGCACCGCGCTGGTGCTGTTTATGACTGTGCCCGGTATTGCCCTGTTCTACGGCGGTCTGCTGCGTTCCAAGAACGTATTATCGATGATGACTCAGGTCATGGTGAGCTTTGCTCTGATCTGTGTGCTGTGGGTGCTCTACGGCTATAGTCTGGCTTTCGGCACCGGCAATGCATTCTTTGGTAGTTTCGATATGGCGATGCTAAAAGGTATTGGTTTGACCAGCCTGAGTGGCACTTTCTATCAATATATCCATGTGGTGTTCCAGGCTTCATTTGCCTGTATCACGGTCGCACTGGTGGTGGGGTCATTCGCCGAACGTATTCGTTTCTCTGCGGTATTAATTTTTGCTGCACTGTGGTTCACCTTCTCATATTTGCCAATGGCACATATGGTATGGGGTGGTGGTTTCCTGGCAATGGATGGCGCGCTGGACTTTGCCGGTGGTACTGTTGTGCATATCAACGCCGCGATTGCTGGTTTGGTGGGCGCTTACTTACTGGGTAAACGTGCTGGTTTTGGTAAAGAAGCGTTCAAACCTCATAACTTACCTATGGTGTTTACTGGTACTGCGATTCTGTATATCGGCTGGTTTGGCTTCAATGCCGGTTCAGCCAGTGCCGCAAATGAAATTGCTGCACTTGCCTTCTTGAATACAGTAGTTGCAACAGCGGGGGCTATCTTGTCTTGGGTCTTTGCTGAGTGGATTTTACGCGGCAAACCGTCGCTGCTGGGTGCATGTTCCGGTTGTATCGCAGGTTTGGTTGCGATTACGCCAGCGGCAGGTACAGTCGGGGTTGGTGGTGCATTGATTATCGGTCTGGTCGGGGGTGTTGCCGGTCTGTGGGGTGTGGTTCTGCTGAAGAAATGGCTGCGGGTAGATGATACCTGCGACGTATTCGGTGTCCACGGCGTGTGTGGGATTGTCGGTTGTATCCTGACCGGTGTCTTCACCTCGGCTTCGCTGGGCGGTACAGGTTACGCCGCTGGCGTCACTATGGGCCATCAGGTAGGTGTGCAACTGTTCAGCGTCGGTGTGTGTTTGGTCTGGTCTGGTGTTGTTGCCTTCGTTGCCTTTAAAATTGCTGACCTGTTGGTTGGCCTGCGGGTACCAGAAGAACAAGAACGCGAAGGTCTGGATGTTAACAGCCACGGCGAAAATGCATACAACCAATAAGCTAGAAGTAGCAGTAAAATAAATAATAATGATGATAGCAGCAGGGGCGATATGATATCGCCCCTGTTCTATTTTTGGCAAAGGCTATCGAGGTATCATCGATGCAAACGAATGACACCTTCCTGCACGGTAGAAGCCACTAATATCCCTTCCTGGCTGTAAATCTGGCCACGGACAAAGCCCCGCGCGCCGGAAGCAGAAGTGCTTTCTACTGCATACAGCAGCCAATCGTCCAGGCGGAATGGCCGATGGAACCACATAGAATGATCTATCGTGGCAATCTGCACTCCTGGCTCCAGGAAACCAATCCCATGTGGCTGCAAGGCCGTTGGCAGGAAATTAAAATCAGAGGCATAACCCAGTAAATACTGATGAACCCGCAGGTCATCTGGCATGGCGCCGTTGGCGCGGAACCAGACATAGCGATTAGGTTCTTCTACCGAGCCTTGCAATGGGTTGTGGAATTTCACCGGGCGCATTTCAATTGGCTGATGGCCGATAAACTTTTCCCGTACTTTTTCGGGGATCATATGTGCGAATTGGCGAGCAATGTCTGTTTCCGACATCAACCCTTCCGGCGGGGGAACGTCCGGCATGGTATTTTGGTGTTCAAACCCCTCTTCTTGACTCTGGAACGATGCCGTCATATAGAAGATGGGTTTACCATTCTGAATCGCACTGACCCGGCGGGCGCTGAAGCTGTTGCCATCACGTAGTGTTTCGACGTCATAGATAATGGGCTTGCTGCTGTCCCCTGGGCGCAGAAAATAGCTGTGGAAAGAATGTACTGCCCGCTCTGCCGGTACGGTTTGTTTTGCTGCATAGATAGCCTGACCCACTACCTGACCACCAAATACCTGGCGCAAGCCCAGATCTTCACTTTGGCCACGAAAGATACCTTCTTCAATTTTCTCAAGGAAGAGCAGATCGAGTAGTTTTTCTAATGCTTGACTCATGTTGTGGCCCCTGATGGTTGAGTTTATACACAGTGTGCTGAATCCGTTGGGCGCTCGTCAATATATTGCTGTGAAAGGCCTGTTCAACTGAGGAATATCGGATAAGGAATAGTCTGATAAATGCCTCAATGGGGTAAGCGTCGGCGGGAAGTAGAATATTGTGCTATAATTGGCTTGCTAGGTGGTTGAAGCCACTTATTAAACGCCGGCTGTTCTGTGGATAGCTTGCATCTTAATAATAAGAAGGAGTGCGACCTATGAAACCTTGGCAATCAATGAAATTCTGGCAGATAGCAGGTGGGGCAGCATTAGTGGTAAGTTTGGCTGGGTGTGCTCATCGAGGGGCTGATGTTCCGGTTCCCGCACCGGCAGGTGTAACCACTGCTGCTGCGCCTATTGCACAGCCTGCTGTACAGGGGACAGTGAACATCCGCGAGCGCATTGCATTACCACCTGATGCCGTAGTCACGGTTACGCTGTCGGATGCCTCACTGGCTGATGCACCATCACGGGTTATCGCCCAGAAAGCAATTCGTACTGAGGGCAAACAGGCTCCGTTTACTTTTGCTTTGCCGTTTAACCCAGCCGACATCCAGCCAAATGCACGTATTATTGTAAGTGCAGCGATCACTCGCAATGGCCAGTTATTGTTTATCACCGATACCATGCAAGAAGTGATCAACCGTGGCGCGGGTACCCAGGCTAATCTGTTATTGGTCCCTGCAACCTCTGTTGCTATAGAAACAACCCCAGGGGGACCGGCAACAATACAGGGCGCGCCTACCATAACAGGCAGTGCGACCATCCAGTAATGTTTAACCCGCCATGAGCCGGTTTTTCAGAAACGCCAATTAATTTGGCAATAGCGCCACAGGATAGCCACTATTCTGTGGCGTTTTTATTAGCGGTATTGCCAGCGATAGCGACGTAAATCAATTCGACCCGAAGTGTCGATATCAATACCTTCAGCCAGTAATGCCTTTTTCTGTCTAAGATAATCATCACCAATTAATGATATTTCGCCATGGCGATTAATCACCCGATACCAGGGTAAGGCAGAGCCTTCCGGCAAGCGTTTGAGAACCCCACCGACTTGGCGTGCAGCTCTGGGGGAGCCAATCAGCCGCGCGATATCGCCATAAGTGGTCACTTGTCCATAGGGGATAGCGGCTACCACCTGGAAGACCCGTTGGCGGAAACTGTCGACAAACGGTAGGTCACCCGATTCTGTGGGCAAATCTGATGTTGTAGACTCCCGCTGATTTTGGCTCTCTGTTTTTGATGATGTCACAGCATTCTCTTTTTTATCTACATGGGCGGATAGTGCGACGCTATAGAAATAAATCGGGCGATATAAATAGAATGAGATGAATAAATAACATCATCAATGCTTTTGGTGCCAGCAGAAAATAGATTTAACCTAAACCTGAGGGGAAGTGGGCAAGAAACCACCGGTTAGTGCGGGTTGTCTTGCTATTTGGTGGGTCATGGTCGATAATGCCCACCGCTCCAGAGTACAAGGAGCCGTTAACGTCAATGGAGGTCCTGTTGGTTCTCCCGCAACACTAACTTGTGAACTCGGTCAGATCCGGAAGGAAGCAGCCGTAGCAGGCGAGGTGTGTGCCGGGATGTAGCTGGCAGGGCCTCCACCATTTCTGATAAGTGCATGATATCCATCATATTCAACACTTGTCTCGTGCATTGAAACGGCAGTGATACAACTTTTGTGTATCACCAGGGCGCTAATCAATGTCACATCTTATGCTTTCCCGTCATGGAATCTGGTACTACCCTAGAGTCTACCTGACACCTGGAAAACGTCGTGAAATTCGAATCAGCTTTATCACAATGATATTATGCCGGTGCATAGTGTTTTTGGTGCTTCCGTAGCGATAATCTGAATCCTATTCAAACCTTTTTACTTTGAAACCAGCTTGTTTTTTATTATCTGTCCGTCTTTCATGATGATAGTCAGGTTTTTTTCAGGATCTGCCAGCAGTCCGATATCAGCGATTGGATCGCCGTTAACCAGCAATAAATCAGCTAAGGCTCCGACTTCGACCACACCAAGTTTTCCTGGATATGGATTGCGTCGATCTGATAGTGCTAACAATTTTGCATTATCAGATGTTGCCATTCTGAGCACTTCGGCGGGCGTATACCACCGTGTCATTGTAGAAAGCTGTGAGCCTTGTCGGGCTGCCAAATTGCCATCAAATAAAACATCTGTTCCGAACGCAACTTTCACCCCGTATTTTTTAGCTAAGCGATAAGCGTTATCAGTCCCGGCAAAAATCTGCGCTGCTCTGGCTTGTCCTGCGGGATCGGGCTGTTGATTTGCATTTTCGTCCGCCAAAAAAGGCTGCAGACTCCACCATGTACCTGTATCTGCCATTAATTTTGCAGTTGCATCATCTGCCAATTGACCATGCTCAATTACTTTTGCTCCAGCTTTGATAGCATTGCTAATGGCTTCAGGGGTATAAGCATGGACTGTCACATAAGTACCCCAATTAGCCGCGGCCTCGACTGCGGCGTGAATTTCATCGACGCTAAGTTGAACTGTATCTAATGGGCCATAGGGAGAAGATACGCCACCGCCTCCTGTCAACTTGATTTGGCTAGCTCCTTGCAACAATTGCTCTCTGGTGCGCTTTCGAATTTCATCGGCTGAATCAGCTATCGCTGACATACCAATTCGTTCTGGGTAACTTAATTGATCTGGGGTAGCCGGTATTTCTGAAAGCATCCGAAAATCACCATGACCACCCGTTTGTGAAATCATTGCCCCTGATGGCCAGATGCGTGGCCCTTTGATTACGCCATTATCAATTGCGAGTTTTAAGCCAAACGCGGGTCCACCCAAATCTCGAACGCTGGTAAAACCGCGCAGAAGTGTTGACTCTGCTTCAGCACCGGCCAGCAATGTGATAAAACTTAACGGAGCGGTTGACGCTAATGCCATGGAAGGACGAGCCATAAAAGTATGCCAGTGGGCATCGATAAGGCCCGGCATCAATGTTTGACCATTGCCAGCGATATGCACGGCATCAGTTGCTGGATTAATCGGTTGAGCAGAGATTTGAGTGATTTTATTGCCTTCAACAACCACATTCATTTTGGACGTTAAGGTTGTGCCGTCAAAGACCCGGACATCTTCGAAGATAGTCATTGGTAATTTATTTGGCGATTGAGCATAAGATAGTGAGGGTAGGAGGCTGACCATACAGGCAGCCAAAAATGTTGTTTTGATTGTCTTTGACATCAGTATTTTCCTCTCGTATCTGAGAACAAGATAGCGTTGAATATTATATATATCTTATCATCTCTTTTATTTTGGTACTGTTGCCAATAGCTGCTTAGGGTAAACTGTTGATGATAGGAGGTTGCATCCATTTTTTGCCCGACTGCTGCCGTGATTATATCCGGCATGATCTCGCGGCGGGGCTTTATTTCCTTAGCGATTGATACCTATTTCTTCGTCAGCCAGGGAGACGTTGTGCACCAAAAAATAATATCTGCACCAAGATAATCGTCGGCAAATTGTACAAACTCATCCTTGCTAAATGGCTTACCCGTATTGGGGTTCTTGCAGGTCAAGGTCGGCTCCTGCACTGCCATGGCAATGAGTGCTAGCCTCCACCATTGCTGATGTTATCTTCTTAGTGTGCTTATCTAAAGTGTCAACCCTTCTTGCTGGACCTCTTCTTTAAGTTTTCTTATGCTATTGGTCAGATATTTTCAGATAGACGTATTAATGAAGGAGGAAATAAGATTTTTCTCATTTATTTATTGGTTTAGGTGTCTATTTACATTTAAGATTTAGCAAAGGATTAATAATATTTTGAAATTATTAGCGGTAAGAGTGAATTTTAATAAATAAAACGGACCAAGCACTTTGACTTAAATGCCCTTCCACTCTGCTGATAACTCACTGGATTTTACCTAAATCCTGATATGCAATAACGCGGGATTCAAGTTAACCTTCAATACCGTGGGCCTATCAAGACATTTATCTCAAATTAAAACACGAACAAATCGCCTGGTTCATTGAAGCCGATAACGACTATCGGCTCAACGTTGTGTGTCTTAACCAGCGTTAAGCAGACTATTTCACATGTTGCCAAACCGTAGGTGGGATTTTATCATAAAGCTTATTCATTGTGAGTTCAGCCAGGCGATGGTCTGCCGCTGAGTAAAATAATTCCAACTCATCATCGGAAAGCTCATACTTATTCTTTTCAATTACACGTTCCAATGTATCAATAGTCGTACATTTTCTTAAACGCATCAGGTAGTCAGTTTTTGTCATGGTGGTTTTTCTTCTCGATATACAAATTAATATAGGGAAACTATCCCTTAAGTTTTCATCAGGGTACAGATGTATTCTCCTGAGAAAAGTCTGAATAAACGCTCTTTGGTTTTTTGCCAGCGCCGCAATTCAGGATCATTGATCCCGTAACTACTAAACAAAGTATATGTATCGTCTAAATATTCTTCCACTAACTCTGAAAGGTCGCCGTCATCCGGGTATTTTATTTTAAAACTCATCACAAATGAAGCTATATGCTCGATCAAATCATTGAGTTGCAGATTTACGGCAGATGTTGGGTCATTTACCCACCCATGATGGCTGTCGCCAAGGGTAGCAATGCCTTCATCATACAAGTTCTCACATAGAAACTTCAACTGGGCAATGTCATGCCGTTTAGGCGAGTACTCATCCATATCATCCCCTCCGTAAAGTCTTAATTCGGTGTTGATAACACAATGTGAGTAGATAGATAATCATATAAATGTAGAAGCTTATCGTTAACGTAAATAAACTTGTCTTGATATGAATATAAATCATTTCTTCGCTCACCGCGCAACTTTATTACTTAATCTTACAATTCGTCAGCGGTTGAGGGCCTGTCATTGTTAATTATATCAAAAGTGATTTTTTCTGGATGTACAATAAATGTTACAGCACCGGTTAAGGATTCTTCAGTATTGATATCCAAACAGGGGTTAAAGATATGCCATTGATAACAGTAAGTCATTGAATAGCAGTTATCTTCTACGTGAGAAATATCAAGAATTTCTAATGAACCCGCCGTGTACCTGGCATTTTCCGAATAATACATTAAGCCGGAAATCAAACTTCCTTCAATTTCACGGATATTATTGCTGATAACACTCTTGAGTAATGAAATCGCGTAACACCCTGAGGTGAAGTCCCCAGCTATTTCATTGTTCATTAATTGTCCGCTCATGGTGGCATGATTAATTCATTCCTGTATCGCTATTGTAACAAAAAATGCTTTGGCATTTGTTTTTCAGCAACTACGAGCATGATTTGAATCAAAAAAATCAAATTTAATGAGATTTTTTCAACTAATACTATCAGCTACATGCTGTGATGTTATTTGACGCACTTGCTTTCAATAACACGCTCTGCCTATAAAATAACGCAGTCTAAATAGGGTTCTTCATATTTAGGGTTATTACTCACGATTAATTTAACTACTCTCTATTAACCTAGAATGCTCAGCGGGTTTGGTCAAGAGCAGGGGGGGATATTACCTGTTTTCTATTGTGTAATTTATCGTTTTGCGAGCATTACCGAACAATGTTGAGGTTAGAATACCAAAACCCTGCCTGACCTCACCAGTGGAGTAACAGTAAAAATTGTTTAATTTACTGTTACTAAGCATGTTTGCGCTGTCTGGTTTGCCATTAGCGGCAGGTTTGCTTCCGTTTACTGAGGGCGGTGGGGCTAGCGTGCTAAAACTTGTTACTTTTAAAACCCGTCAATCATGATGTTTTCTTGAATTTAATAATTTTATGTGATGTTATAATGTATCACATAAAAACACATGCTCTGTTCTACTATGAATAAACACGCTTTCCTTACCCGGTTAACCCTGCCTTCCTACTGGACATTGTTCTCACTTTCGTCATTACAGCGTATCAGCGGAGTCGCCTTACTTTGCTTGCTGCTGTGGGGAGCTATTTATTGGGCGAATATATTGCCATGATAAAGTTGAGAAATATTGAGATTGGATATGATCGGCATGCACTTACCCCGCCAATTGATGGTGGTTTTACTGCCGGGTCTCTCACGGCCATCATTGGGGCAAATGGAGCGGGTAAATCAACCCTACTTAAAACATTGGCAGATTTACAACCCGCAGTGATGGGGGAAATAACTTTTACCGGAGAAGTGCGCCCTCAAATAGCCTATCTCCCACAGCAAGCTGAGTTAGATAAACAGTTCCCCATTGTCGTTCAGGATGTCGTGGCGATGGGGTGCTGGCCACAAAGTGGGCTACTAGGGGGCATTAATCATCAATCACGGCAACGAATCAAAAAGGCATTAAACACAGTCGGTATGCAGGAGATGGCGCGCCAACCCGTTGGTGAGCTTTCTGGCGGGCAGTTGCAACGGGTGCTGTTTGCCCGTCTTTTAGTGCAACAGGCACAACTGATATTACTGGATGAGCCTTTTACCGGTATTGATAGCCAAACCGTGCAGCTGTTACTCGATGTTATTCATCGGTTACAGGATGAGGGGCGGACAATTATTGCTGTCTTACACGATATGTCGATGGTCGCTGAGCATTTCCCCCGCGCCTTGTGGTTGGCACCTCTTGGTAACTGTTGGGACTCATCTGCACAGGTTCTGGCGCAATGGCATCACTGCCACAGCTCATCTTGCGCACTCTCTTCTCTGGCTCCTCAACCCGAACAGCAAAGGGTTATCAACTGATGACATTCTTCCATTTATTTGCTGATCCTTTTGTCGATTTTGGCTTTATGCGGCGGGCATTAGTCGCCTGTCTGGCTTTGTCACTCAGTTCAGCTCCTTTAGGGGTTTTCTTGTTATTACGGCGAATGAGCCTGGTGGGGGATGCCCTATCTCACGCGGTATTGCCGGGAGCGGCTATCGGTTACCTCATTTCAGGAATGTCACTGGTGGCAATGGGCGTGGGTGGGTTTATTGCCGGATTAGCGGTTGCTATGTTGTCCGGCTGGGTCAGCCGACGAACACTATTAAGAGAAGATGCCAGCTTTGCCGGTTTCTATCTGGGCTCGCTGGCGTTGGGGGTCACGCTGGTCTCTCTACGTGGCTCGAGCATGGATCTGCTTCATGTGTTATTTGGTTCTATTTTGGCTGTTGATGTCAGTGCCATGACCATGGTCGGCGTTATTACGACGGTTTCGATGTTGGCTTTAGCGGCGATTTATCGCGCACTGGTGATTGAGTCATTCGACCCTGTCTTTCTACGGGTCAGTATGGGGCGCTGGCTGATGGTGGTCCACGCTCTGTTTTTATCGCTGGTGGTTATCAATCTGGTCGCCGGGTTTCAGATTCTTGGCACCCTGATGTCGGTAGGATTAATGATGTTGCCTGCTGCCAGTGCCCGTTTTTGGGCCAAAAATCTCCCTCATACATTAGGTATTGCTATGGCCATCGGCATAGTTGCCAGTTTTGTCGGCTTGTTGTGGTCTTATTACGCCTCGTTACCTGCCGGGCCGGCAATAGTCCTTAGTGCCAGCCTGATTTTCTTTGTATCTATTCTATTTGGAACGCGTGGTGGTGTTTTAGCAACCGCGCGCCGTTAAGAAGTACCGGTCGTTAAAGGAGAGTTAAATGAAGCGTTTACCTATTAGTTTGGCGGTAGCTGCCCTACTGTCTAGCCCATTGGCGATGGCAAAAACTGTTGAAGCTGTAGCCAGTTTTTCTATTTTAGGCGATATCGTCCAGCAGGTGGGGGGCGAGCATGTCAATGTGGTGACATTGGTCGGCCCGGATGGGGATCCCCATAGTTTTGAACCGATGCCGAAAAATAGTAAACAGTTATCTAACGCTGATGTGGTGTTTATCAGCGGGCTAGGGCTTGAAGGGTGGTTGGAGCGTTTGATCAGTGCTTCTGGCTATAAAGGGCAGGTCGTTGTCGCCTCAACCGGGATCGATACGCGTAAAATGGATGACGAGGGAAAGAGGGTGACGGACCCCCACGCATGGAACAGCATGGCGAATGGTATCAAGTATGCCAACAACGTAATGAATGCATTGATTGTCGCCGATCCTGAGGATGCGGATTATTTCCGTAAACGTGGTGGAGAATACATTCAGCAATTGGAAAAACTGGATGCTTATGCGAAAGCTCAATTTGCCACGATCCCGATGGATAAGCGTAAGGTCCTGACCAGCCATGATGCTTTCGGCTATTTTAGCCAAGAGTATGGGGTTAACTTCTTATCGCCCGTCGGATTCTCCACTGAGGCTGAAGCCAGTGCCAGCGATGTAGCCGCGCTAATTAAACAGATCAAACAAGAGAAAATAAAAACGTATTTTATTGAAAATCAGACTGATCCGCGTTTAGTAAAACAGATTGCCGCAGCCAGTGGTGCTAAAGCTGGTGGGGAGCTTTACCCTGAAGCCTTATCTGCAACCGGTGGCCCGGCAGCAACCTATGCTGAAGCTTTTAAACACAATGTAGATACCATTGTGAACAGTATGAAGTAACTATAAACCAATAAACAAAGTGGCTAGCGCTCAGTCTTTGATTTTGGTCAGAGGCTGAGTACTTGACCTTAGTTGATAACTCTCTTCTTTAACATGAAAAAGCCCCGTTGGGCAGCAACGGGGCTTATCAATACCATCAACTGATGGGCTAAAGACCAAATCAAAATCAACGCTTCTTATGAGTCCCTCCCTGAACCGCTTTGAAACGTGGGTTACTTTTACAAATAACGTATACCCGACCACGACGATGAACGATTTTACAATCGGGATGACGGTTTTTAGCTGAACGTAATGAACTCAATACTTGCATGGTTAACTCTCAGGATTAGCTGGCTTTTTTAGTCAAGAAGCGACCAAAACGTTGATTGAAGCGCGCAGTACTGCCTTCTTTGGAGAACTCTTTTTGTTTACCGGTGTAGTACGGATGTGAGGCTGAGGAGATATCCAGCGTGACATAAGGATAGGTCTGCCCATCGCGCTCAATGGTGCGTGCTGTGGCAATGGTGGAACCCACGGTGAAATAGGTATCTGCGCTGGTGTCGTGAAAAACCACTGTCCGGTAGTTAGGGTGGATGCCGGGCTTCATAAAAACTCCAATTGTTATGTTATACTATAACAATAATTATGCGCTATTCACTTTTGAGTTTCAAGTACAGAAAATAAAAAACCCGCAAACCTAAGTCTGCGGGTTTTCTTAATGATGTATTTCATCAATTGTGGTGACGTAAGGTTTACTTGGCCTTATGGTCAACCGCATGCGAGTGTTCTACATCTTCGCTTTTTCGACTAAAGCGACGGCGAACCACCACGAAGAAGACCGGAACAAAGAAGATAGCCAGTACAGTCGCGGTTACCATCCCGCCCATAACACCTGTACCTACCGCATTCTGTGCACCAGAACCTGCACCACTACTGATAACCAGTGGCAGAACCCCTAGGATAAAGGCTAATGACGTCATCAGAATTGGTCGCAGACGCATACGTACTGCTTCCAAGGTTGATTCCACCAAACCTTTCCCTTCTTTGTCCATTAAGTCTTTAGCAAACTCAACAATCAAGATGGCGTTCTTGGCCGATAGTCCGATAGTGGTCAATAAGCCTACCTGGAAGTAAACGTCGTTATTGAGCCCACGCAGAGAGGCCGCCAGTAACGCGCCCACAACACCCAGCGGTACCACCAACATAACTGAGAATGGAATCGACCAGCTTTCATACAGCGCAGCCAGACATAAGAACACCACAATCAGTGAGATGGCATACAACGCGGGAGCCTGGTTACCTGACAGACGTTCTTGATAAGACATGCCGGTCCAGTCATAACCGATGCCGCTTGGCAATTTAGATGCCAAGTCCTGCATCAGGTCCATTGCCTCACCGGTACTTTTACCCGGCGCTGCCTGACCCAGAATTTCCATGGATGGCAGACCGTTATAACGTTCAAGTCGAGGTGAGCCGTATTCCCATTTCGCGGTGGAGAAGGTATTAAACGATACCATCTGACCGGCGTTGTTACGGACATACCACTTATCGATATCACCCGGTAACATACGGAAAGGCGCATCAGCTTGTACATAAACTTTCTTCACACGACCACGGTCGATAAAGTCGTTTACGTAACTGCCGCCCATTGCTGAACCGAGCGTGGTATTGATATCGGAAATCGAAACACCAAGAGCCTGTGCTTTTTCCTGATCAACTTCCACTTTGAACTGAGGTGTATCTTCCAGTCCGTTCGGCCGCATACCGACCAGCATATCTGAGTGTTGCGCCGCCATACCGAGCAGTTGGTTACGCGCTTCAGTTAATTTCTGATGGCCGACGTTACCCTGATCAATTAACTGGAAGTCAAAGCCGGTAGCAGTACCCAACTCCACAATCGCTGGCAAGTTAAAGGCGAAGACCAAACCGTCTTTGATTTGCGAGAAGGCAGCAGATGCGCGGCCGACAATTGCTGGAACTTTGTTCTGTTCTCCCGGACGCTCATCCCAGTTTTTCAGACTGACGAATGCCAGACCCGTGTTCTGACCCTGACCACTGAAACCGAAGCCGTTAACGGTAAATACAGAGTTAACCACGTCTTTTTCTTTGTCGAGATAATAGTCAGTAACCTGATTTAGCACTTTCTGAGTACGTTCTTGCGTCGCACCCGCAGGCATTTGCACCATGGTCAGGAATACACCCTGATCTTCTTCTGGTAAGAATGATGTCGGCAAGCGTAGGAACAACACGCCCATACCAATCACTATCAGCAGATAGATCAGCAGATAACGGCCAGTGCTGCGCAAAATGTTGGCAACGCTGTCAGTGTAGTGATGGGTGCTTTTCTCGAACATGCGGTTAAACCAACCGAAGAAGCCGGTACTCGGCCCATGTTCACCTTTGGTGATAGGTTTCAGCATTGTCGCGCACAGTGCGGGTGTCAGAATCAATGCCACCAGAACCGAGAGCACCATGGCTGAAACAATGGTGATAGAGAACTGACGATAAATCGCCCCGGTTGCGCCGCCAAAGAAGGCCATCGGGATAAATACTGCCGACAGTACCATCGCGATCCCCACCAATGCGCCCTGGATTTGCTCCATAGACTTTTTGGTGGCTTCTTTCGGCGGTAGCCCTTCTTCCTGCATCACACGTTCGACGTTCTCTACCACCACGATGGCGTCATCTACCAATAGACCTATCGCCAACACCATCCCGAACATCGTTAGGGTGTTTATCGAATAGCCAAAGGCGGAGAGAATAGCGAAAGTACCCAGCAATACGACCGGTACTGCAATCGTTGGAATCAATGTTGCCCGGAAGTTCTGCAAGAACAGATACATTACCAGGAACACCAAAATGATGGCTTCAACCAGTGTTTTAACCACTTCGTTAATAGAGATTTTAACGAATGGGGTGGTGTCGTACGGATAAACCACTTTCAACCCATTCGGGAAGAAGGGTTGTAATTTCGCCAGTTCAGCTTTTACTGCAGCAGAGGTGTCCAGGGCGTTAGCACCGGTTGCCAGTTTAATACCGATACCTGCCGCAGGTTTACCATTATAACGGGCGATGATGTTATAGCTTTCAGCACCCAGTTGAACGATAGCCACATCTTTCAGGCGAACCTGCGAACCATCAGTATTCACTTTCAGCAAGATCTGGCTGAATTCTTCTGCGTTGGTTAAACGGGTCTGCGCAATGATTGATGAGTTCAGCTCTTGACCAGGTACGGGTGGAGTCCCCCCTAACTGGCCTGCTGCGACCTGATTGTTCTGTACTTTAATGGCATTAATAACATCAACCGGTGTCAGTTTGAAATTATTCAGTTTATGCGGATCCATCCAGATACGCATTGCGTATTGGGAACCAAATAACTGAACGTCACCCACACCGGCGGTACGGCTAATTGGATCTTTAACGTTAGAACCCACATAGTCCGCGATATCTTCTTGTTTCATGGTGCCGTCTTCAGAAATAAAGCCGGCAACCATGAGGAAGCTACTACTGGACTTTTCAACGCTCACGCCCTGCTGCTGCACTTCTTGCGGCAGTAATGGCATAGCTAATTGCAGTTTGTTCTGGACCTGAACCTGAGCGATATCTGGGTCAGTGCCTGAGTTAAAGGTCAACGTCAACTGAACGTTACCGGAGGAATCACTGCTGGAAGACATATACAGCAGGTTATCGATACCGTTCATGTTCTGTTCGATAACCTGCGTAACTGTATTCTGAACAGTAGTCGCATCGGCGCCAGGATAGTTGGCGGAGATTGTAATTGCCGGTGGCGCAATGGTTGGATATTGCGCAACGGGTAATTTCATTATCGCAAGTGCACCAGCCAACATCAGAATGATGGCGAGAACCCAAGCGAAAATAGGGCGATCTATAAAGAACTTAGCCATGAATTACCGGCTCCTTTTAAGACTTCTTCGCTGTATCAGCCGGAGCTGCTTTTTGCGCCGGGTCAGTAACTTCCTGCACTTTTACCTGCACGCCCGGTCTGATTTTCTGCAAGCCGGAAACGATCAGGCGGTCGCCTGCTTTCAATCCTTCAGTAACCAACCATTTATTACCAATGGCCTGATTAGCAACCAGCGTGCGCATTTCAACTTTGTCATCTGCGCCGACAACCATAGCAGTAGCTTCGCCACGTGGGTTACGCGTCACACCTTGTTGAGGCACCAACAGTGCATCAGGTCTGACACCTTCATCCAAACGGGCACGAACAAACATGCCAGGCAGCAGCGCCTCGTTCGGGTTAGGGAAGATGGCACGGATAGTAATTGAACCGGTCGTTTCATCGACGGTGACACCAGAGAATTCCAGAGTACCGGTTTGTGCGTATTCAGAGCCGTTTTCCAGTAACAAGCGAACCTTGGCCTTGCCGTTTTCTTGCTTGAGCGTGCCATCAGCCAGCTCTTTTTTCAGGCGCAAGAATTCATCGCTTGATTGAGTCACATCGACATACATCGGATCAAGTTGCTGAACTGTGGTCATTGCCGTTGCCTGACCACTGGTCACCAATGCACCTTCAGTAACTGAAGATTTACCGGTACGCCCACTGATTGGCGACGTAACCTGAGTATATGCCAGGTTAATACGCGCTGTTTCTACCGCCGCTTTTGCTGCCAGAACACTCGCATTAGCTTGCATTGAGTCAGACACAGCCTGGTCATACTCTTGCTTACTGATGTAATTGGTACCCAGTAATGGTTTGTAGCGATTCACTGTCAGGCGGGCAATTTCAGCGGCAGCTTGTGCTTTCGCTAAATCACCTTTGGCGCTGTCATAAGCGGCCTGATATGTGGCTGGATCAATTTGATAAAGTGATGTTCCGGCGGTGACATCACTGCCTTCAACATAGTTACGTTTAAGAATGATCCCGCTAACTTGTGGGCGAACTTCTGCAACACGGAATGCGGACGTGCGGCCCGGTAGTTCGGTTGTGATATTCAGTGGTGCTGCTTTCAATGTCACAATACCGACTTCAGGTGCCTGTTGAGCATGGGCTTGCGCCGCATCTTTATCATTACATCCTATAAGTACTAAGCTGCCTGAAAGTACCAGAATTGCAGCCAGAGGCATTACCCCTCTGTTTTTGCTCATAGATAAACCTCAAGTGTCCGATTTTTAATTTAATTCAATGGATCACAAGCTTTAAAACCCATTGCTGCGTAAATTATATGTGCGTGCTATGGTACATACATTCGTGAATGTATGTAAATCGCACCCCCTCGAAAAAACAACGCTATGGCACGAAAAACCAAACAGCAAGCCGAAGAGACCCGGCAACAAATTCTTGATGCCGCAGTGCGGGAGTTTTCTGCGCATGGCGTTTCCGGCACTTCACTTACTGATATTGCCGCCGCCGCAGGCGTAACCCGAGGCGCAATTTATTGGCACTTCAAGAATAAGGTAGACCTGTTTAACGAAGTTTGGGAGTTATCAGAGTCTAAAATTGATCAGCTCGAATTAGAGTATCAGGCAAAATATCCCGATAATCCACTCCGCATCCTGCGTGAAATACTCATCTATGTTCTTGTTTCTACGCGTGAGGATTGCCGACGCCGTGCACTAATGGAGATTGTATTCCATAAATGTGAGTTTATCGGTGAGATGACCTCAGTCCATGACGCGCGTAAAGTTCTTGATTTAGCTAGTTATGAGCGAATTGAATCGGTTTTGCAAGACTGTATTGATGCAAATCAATTGCCCGTCAACCTTGATACTCGTCGAGCTGCGATTATCATGAAAGCTTATATTACAGGTTTGATGGAAAACTGGCTCTTTATGCCAGAAAGTTTTGATATAAAACAAGAGGCACCGGTATTAATTGATGCCTATCTGGAGATGCTAGGCCATAGTCTTTCGTTGCGAAAAGGGTTAAATAACAAAGCATCGGATTAACTGGAGGTTTATATGAGTAGTTCACTGGTTGTGATTGCGAATGGGGCCGCCTATGGCCATGAGTCATTATTTAATGCTCTGCGTTTATCTATTGCGTTAAAAGAACAACAAGCCGATCTCGATTTACGCCTTTTTTTAATGTCTGATGCCGTCATTGCTGGTCTTAACGGGCAACAACCACGTGAAGGTTACAATTTACAGCAGATGCTAGAGATTCTTACAGCACAGAATGTTCCGGTTAAATTATGCAAAACTTGCGCCGATGCCCGTGGTGTGACTGGGTTAACGCTGGTTGATGGTGCAGAAATCGGTACTTTGGTTGAGTTGGCTCAATGGACGTTAGCCGCTGATAAAGTTCTCACGTTCTAAGTAATAAGGGGATTATTACTCTTCCCTGAATCAACCGATATTGCTGGTTGTTACATCCTATTCAACAACAACTGCGTAACAGCCCGCATTATTACAGCTATTCACGCTCTGAAAGATTTTTCTTATTATGACTCGAGACTGAACGTGATAGGATTTCAGCCTCTCTGTTGAAATGAAGTTCAAATATGAGCAGCAGATCCCATAATCAATATTCTTTACCCTTATCCATGCCAGTCATGACGTCAGTGGGGGCATTTTTATTACGCCTTCAGACAATGCTTATCCTGCTTATAATTGCCTTTATATCTTTGCCATCGACTTTTGCATCTGGAATCAATATTGATGTGCCGACCCGCACTGAGGTATTAAGCCAACTGGATACACTATCAAAACAAAAAATATTGTCGCCAGCGGAAAAGTTATCACAGCAGGATCTGACTAAAACGTTGGAATACCTTGATACCATTGAGCGTACCAAGCAAGAGGCCAGTCAACTTAAACAACAACTGGCACAAGCTCCCGCAAAATTACGGCAGGCGACAGAGGGGCTGGATGCGCTTAAGAATAGTACCGCTGACCCGCTGACCCGGGAGTCATTGGCGAATTATTCGCTGCGCCAATTGGAATCACGTCTAAATGAAACGCTGGATGATTTACAATCAGCTCAGGAAGACCTCTCCGCTTATAATAGCCAGTTAATTGCCCTGCAAACTCAGCCCGAACGGGTGCAGAGTGCAATGTATAACGCATCAATGCGTTTAATGCAGATTCGCAATCAACTCAATGGATTAGCGCCAAATCAAGAGGTTCTGCGTCCAACCCAGCAGCAAGAGTTATTGACTGAGCAGGTGATGTTAAATGCGCAGTTGGATTTGCAACGTAAAAATCTGGAAGCTAACACCACCTTACAGGATTTACTGCAAAAACAACGGGATTACACTACTGCGCACATAAACCAACTGGAGCGCTACGTACAGCTACTGCAAGAGGTGGTCAGCGGCAAACGATTAATCCTATCAGAAAAAACAGCCAAAGAAGCGCAAGCACCTAATGATGCAACTGATATTCAAAATGATCCGTTAGTTAGCCGAGAACTGACGATTAACAAAGAATTAAGTCAGCGCCTGATTAATGCCACGAAAGAAGGCAACACCCTGGTACAACAGAATATCAGAGTTAAAAACTGGCTGGATCGCGCGCTGCAATCGGAACGTAACTTAAAAGAACAAATTACTGTATTACGCGGTAGCTTGTTGCTTTCGCGTATCTTGTATCAACAGCAGCTCAATTTACCGGCTGCGGGTTTGATAACCAATATGGGGCCACGTATTGCTGACTTGCGCTTGGAGCAATTTGAAATAAATCAGCAACGTGACCAGCTATTCCAGGGGGATGACTATATCCAAACCCTGATGAATGACAGTAAAGAGAAGATCAGTCCTGATGTAGAAGACGCGCTGGGGCAAATTGTTGATATCCGCCGTGAGCTACTGGATCAGTTGAATAAACAGTTGGGTAACCAACTGACATTGGCTATCAATCTGCAAATTAACCAACAGCAGTTGCTCAGCGTCAATGAATCACTGCAACATACTCTGACACAGCAGATTTTTTGGGTCAGTAGCAATAAACCGATGGACTGGTCTTGGCTAAAAGCCTTACCGGGCGCACTTAAAGCTGAACTGAGCAATTTTCACTTTACCCTGTCACCGGGGGATGTGTTAGCGGGGTTGATCAAATCAGTGGTGTTCTTACTACCCATGTTGATTGTGGTGGGGGTGATCCGATCACGCTATAACATCATTAATAAACATTTGGATAGGTTGGCGGCTGACGTCGGGCAACTCAAGCACGACAGCCAAATGCATACGCCAAATGCCATTATGCTCACTTTACTGAAAGTCTTGCCTGGGGCCTTAATTATCCTAGGTATTGGCTATTGGTGCCTGCGTTCAGACTTTAATCTTAGTGATTTCCTCTGGAGCTTATTCCAACGTTTGGCGCTGTTCTGGCTAATATTTGATCTGACCTATCGTATGCTCTCGCCAGGGGGAATTACCGAGCGACACTTTATGATCGCGGCTGACCGATGCGCGCATTATCGCCGCCAAATGGTGCGATTAGGGGGGGCATTGTTGCCGGTGATATTCTGGTCGGAATTGGGAGAGAAAAGTCCACTTCGATTGGTCGATGATGTCATCGGGCAAATTGTTATTGTTATTGCATTGGCACTGCTGGCCCTGTTTGTCTATCCATTCTGCCGCGATAGTTGGCGTGAAAAAGATTCCCATGCGGTGCGGTTGGTGATTGTGACTGCGGTTGCGGTAACCCCCATCATTTTGATTGGCTTAATGATGGCAGGATATTTTTATACGACACTGCAACTGGCTGGTCGCTGGATTGATAGCCTGTACTTATTGTTCCTGTGGAATATCGTTTACCTGACGGCAATTCGAGGTTTAGGGGTAGCCGCGCGGCGTTTGGCCTATCGTAGGGCCATTGCCCGGCGGCAAAGTTTGGTGAAAGAGGGGGCTGAAGGTGGTGAGCCGGTTGAAGAGCCGCCATTAGCCTTGGACCAAATTAACCAACAGTCATTACGCCTGACAACGATGGCGCTCTTCCTGATTTTTGCCACTTGTTTCTATTGGATTTGGGCGGACCTGATAACGGTTATTTCCTATCTGGACAGTATCTCTTTGTGGCATTACACCTCAACAGTCGCTGGTGCTAGCGTCGCGCAGGCTGTGACCTTGGGGAATATGCTGGTGGCTTTGATGGCATTGGTGGTTGCCTATGTTCTGACTCGTAACTTGCCGGGCTTACTTGAGGTTGTGGTATTGTCGCGCCTGCAACTGCGCCAAGGCACTTCTTATGCCATCACCACCATTCTGACTTATCTCATCACGGCGGTCGGTGGGATAACCGCGTTAAGTTCGCTCGGTGTTTCGTGGGATAAATTGCAATGGTTAGTGGCGGCATTGTCTGTTGGTTTGGGGTTTGGCTTGCAGGAAATCTTTGCCAACTTTGTATCCGGTTTGATTATTCTGTTTGAGCGGCCCGTTCGTATCGGCGATACCATTACCATTGGTACTTTTTCGGGGAATGTCAGCAAGATACGCATCCGTGCGACGACAATTACCGATTTTGACCGTAAAGAAGTCATTATTCCGAACAAAGCATTTGTTACCGAGCGCCTGATCAACTGGTCACTGTCAGATACCATTACGCGCATCATCATTAAAGTGGGTGTCGCCTATGGTTCTGATCTGGCGAAAGTAAAAGATGTACTGTTACAAGCCGCCCATGAGAATCCACGAGTTATGGTTGATCCTGAACCGCAAGTCTTCTTCCTAAACTTCGGTTCCAGCACTCTTGATCATGAGTTACGCCTGTATGTTCGTGAATTGAGAGATCGCAGCTATACGGTGGATGAATTGAACAGGGCTATTGATAAGTTATGTCGTGATAATGACATTAATATCGCCTTTAACCAGTTGGAAGTGTATCTGCACAAACCAGATGGTACCGAGATTCAGGAAGTCAGTCGCCCGCTTGATAAACAGGGCTTACCGGCTGAGCAATCGGAATTGGGAGATACTAAGCCTGACTTACCGGATATCAATAAGCCGCTTGCTTAAGGCATTAGGCTGTATAGGCAGTAGCGCACCATTACTGATGGAGTCTCTACAGGTCGGGTAATATACCTGCATCACTAAGGCGACACGTTAGTGTATCGCCTTGGCTAAACAGCAGAAGTGATATCTTCAATCTGAGTTTTGACGGCGGAGCTTACGCTGATAATCAAGTTGCACGATCGCTAACGCCGCCAGTGCTGTCTCGGGCGCTATCTCATTGCATTCCAGCAGATAGATAAGATCTACTGCCAGTTGCAGTTCTGGTGGAGCTTTTTCAACTGACATAATCTGACCAACATTTGATTTGCAGTTAATCGGGAAGTCGGGTGTGAATATCGGACCTGGGTTCCACCTGACCTGATTCAACCTATATACCCACTAGATTTCAACATGCTGGAAAGCGGTAAGCCAGGTAATCCCGATTAACTGACACCAGTCAGTAATTCGGGTGAACGCAAGCCGTCAACATCTGCACTTGAAAGAGGGCGGGCATAAACATTATAGAGAACTATTTGCTGTCGGAATCTCAATGATTCAAAAAATGTGACAAATATTCAAAAACCGTTCTCTTTTTTCTCAATACTGCGTTCTATTCTTATCAACGCCTGCCGGCAGCGCATTAGGCGCCCCTCGAGTGCCGCTAGCTCTTTCTGTATTTTCTGCTGCTCAGATAACAAACTTTGCTTACCAAGTTGGCTCTCTCTATCCTGAATCATGGCCAATATTCGCCGTTCATAATCTTGATGTTCAGCCAGCTTATGGTAAGGGTCCAATTTATTATCCCGAGGTTCAGGATTGGATTTTCTTAATTTTTGTGTAGCCAATTCTCTTTGCAATGCAGAAATCTGGGCAACCAGTTTTTCAGCGAGAAAAGCAACCTGTTGTGTGCGATTATCAGCAACCACCTGCTTTAGTTGTGCCATATTTTTACGTATTTCCTGTAGATAATCGCGGAAACGGTTGCCATGATTACCAAACAGCTTTAGATCAAAACGGGCTTGCTGAGAGGGAATGTTTGCCTGAGGGCCAACTTGCGCTGACAGCGCTTCAATTTGACTTTCAAGCACCTGCAATAATTTTTCCGTACTCATGGCGCTTCTCCTTGGCATTTCCCGCCAGCTTGCCTTCGAATGGCGGCAGATACAAGCTTGGAGGAGGGTAAATAAAATAGATACCGACGTCTGGTGCAAATAATGGCAAGAATATCTATTGATGATGTTCAACGCATGGGTTAATGATAACGCTTTATTAAAGTGATGATAAAGGGAGCTTATGTCTCGTTGGTTTTTGATAACCTTGGGTTGGCTGGCGGTGATATTGGCAACGTTAGGTGTCGTGCTTCCTCTGTTACCCACCACACCGTTTTTGCTGTTGGCCGCCTGGTGTTTTGCACGATCCTCCCCGCGATTTCATCACTGGTTGCTCTACCGTTCATGGTTTGGTAGCTATATACGTACCTGGCAACAACATCGAGCATTGCCTGTGGGCACTAAATGGAAGGCAATACTGGTTACCATACTTACATTTGCTGTTTCACTTTGGTTGGTGAAAATCTGGTGGGTGAGAGGCATATTACTTATTATGTTAACCCTACTGTTGACCTTTATGTGGCGAATGCCAGTTATTGACCTATCGCAACAAAAACGGCGCTGAGCAATTCACACTAGTTGCATTTTAGTGCCAGTTTGCATAGATTTGAGCGTTTTCGTGCGCGGGGTAATCCCTCGTTGCATCCTTAATGTTAAGGATGCAGTGACTTAAACTATCGGAGTATTATCGATAGTGAGACTAAGTTACTCAGCCGATGCCATTTAACATCGACTGGCCGCGCTTAAGTATGTACAGCAGTTTTATCAGGCACAAATTATGACCGCTACTGCACCTAATACAGCACAACAGCTTCAATATATTAAAGACAGTATCAAAACCATCCCCGATTATCCAAAAGCGGGAATACTGTTTCGTGATGTGACCAGCTTGCTAGAAGATCCATTAGCCTATGCCGCTAGCATCGAATTGCTGGTAGAGCGCTATCTGGGTAAAGGCGTGACCAAAGTAGTGGGTACTGAAGCTCGCGGCTTTCTGTTTGGTGCTCCGGTAGCCCTGTCGCTGGGTGTCGGTTTTGTTCCGGTGCGTAAACCCGGTAAATTACCGCGGGAAACTATCAGCGAAAGCTATGAGTTGGAGTATGGCACGGACAAACTTGAGATCCACACCGATAGCATTAAACCGGGCGATAATGTCTTAGTGATTGACGATTTGCTGGCTACCGGCGGCACAATCGAGGCAACGGTTAAGCTCATCCGTCGGCTGGGTGGCGTCGTGACTGACGCTGCATTTGTGATTGATTTGCCTGAATTGGGCGGCGAAGCGCGTCTGACTCAGCAAGGTATCACTTGCTATAGTTTGGTCTCGTTCAGCGGGCATTGATTTTATCCCCAAAGAATGTGGAGTTGCAGGTAGGCTGCAAGTGAATACATCCCGATAAACTTACCCAGGTAGATGATTTGGGTGAATGAAAGCAGCCAACAGCACTCTGGACTGAAAGATGGTAGGCATAACAATCTGGTGGTCATCAACCGTGACCGTCAGATTATTCGATGAATATCGGGAAAATATTATCAATGCAAACTGCCATTCACTTATTAGAGTGGCAGCGAATAAATACGTGAAGACTCGCCCCATGGGTGATAACCCAATCCAGTAAAAGTAAAACCATACTTTTCGTAGAACCCGATATGGTCAGTACATAAATGTAGTGTATCAAAACCTAATTGTTTGGTTTCTTTAGCAATATGCCTGATCAGTAATTCACCATAAGCATACCCCCGGTGTTGCTCTTCAATATAAAGCGCACATAACCAAGGGTACAGATCCATACGGCTAATAAAATCATTGGTGATTAATCCAGCGCAACCAATAATTTCATTATTCATTTCCATCAAATACCATTGAGGTAAAGGATTTTTAGCTGCAATACAAAGACTGATGCAATCCTGATAAAGCATTTTAGTCTCTTCCGTGGCCCACTTATTCTGAAAATAGCGGATAGATTGATCTTTATACTCAGGGTGACTTCTCACCGAGATGATTCTTATCATTATTTTTTTCCTAACGCACTAATTATACTCACTATTTTTGGTAGAGATCCCAGCGATTACCGTAAATATCTTCGAATACAACCACCATGCCATATTCCTCTTTGCGAGGTTCTTCGCAGAATGTCACTCCTTTTGATTTCATCAACTCATAATCACGCCAGAAGTTATCTGTCTCAAGAAAAAGGAATACTCGACCACCGCATTGATTACCAATAAACGCAGTTTGATGGTCATTGGATGCCCGAGCTAGCAATAAACGACACTCACTGTCTTCTGTCGGCGAAACCGACACCCAACGTTTCCCTGGTTGTGCCTCATCTTCTCGCAGAAAAAAACCTAACTTTTCGGTATAAAATTCAATCGCTTTATCGTAATCATCAACGACGATAGCAATATAGCCCATCCCTCTTTTTTTACTTGTCATAAATCCGTCCATTGTTAATTGACCAAAACTGGGTGCCGCTGATTATTAACTATAACTTCTTGATAGCCTAGGCATCGGCACTGATTGAATACCATGCAAAATCCAGCAGTCAGGGAAGCAACTTTACACTCTGCTAATCTCCGTTACCTGTCAGAGCAAATTTCCGATCGTACTAAGGCCGGTATTTCACAATAGATTGCCAGCATAACATCCAGATTGTGGAATAAAAATGAACAGGCCACCGTTGTAAAATTCATTGCTGGCAATATCGATTCTTTCAACATGGGGGAGAGTCAGAAAGGAAATAAGAACGGGATTATTACGGCATCGCAGGGTACAAAGAATCGACAACTCTACTTCCACAAAGTAAATTTGTGGGAATGACGATGGGCGTACTGGTACACTAAGATTCAACCTGTAGCTATTCGGGTTAATGTGTTCAAAAACAAACCACTTAATATATGTAGGTTAAATAGTGGTTTTTTTACTGGTGATTAAATTATTCTTTATAAATCAATGATGAAGTATTAATGAGCTATCAGGTCCTTGCCCGTAAGTGGCGCCCCCAAACGTTTGCAGACGTCGTTGGTCAGGAGCATGTCCTGACGGCGCTGGCTAATGGCCTTTCATTAGGGCGAATTCATCACGCCTATCTATTCTCCGGCACCCGTGGCGTTGGCAAGACATCGATTGCACGACTATTAGCCAAAGGTCTTAACTGCGAAACCGGCATTACAGCGACGCCTTGCGGTACCTGTGCTAACTGCCTGGAGATCGAACAAGGCCGTTTTGTTGACCTGATCGAGATAGATGCCGCCTCGCGCACGAAGGTAGAAGATACCCGAGAACTGCTGGATAACGTTCAATATGCTCCAGCCCGTGGCCGCTTCAAAGTGTACTTAATTGATGAAGTGCATATGCTGTCGCGCCACAGTTTCAATGCGCTACTAAAAACTCTTGAAGAGCCGCCAGCTCATGTGAAATTCTTGCTGGCGACTACGGACCCTCAGAAACTGCCGGTGACTATCCTTTCCCGCTGTTTGCAATTCCATCTCAAAGTGATTGATGTTGAGATTATCCGTGGGCAGCTTGAAAAAATATTGCTGGCAGAGCAAATCAGTAGTGATGCGCGAGCATTGCAATTACTGGCACGGGCGGCCGATGGCAGTATGCGAGATGCGCTTAGTCTGACAGATCAGGCCGTTGCGATGGGCGATGGGCATGTGACGACAGCTACAGTCAGTCAAATGCTGGGAACGCTGGATGACGAGCAACCCTTGGCGATTATCGAGGCGCTGGTCAGTGCTGATGGTGCGCGGGTGATGGCTCAGGTAGAACAAGCGGCATCACGTGGTGTCGATTGGGAAAACTTATTGGTCGAAACCCTAAGTTTGCTGCACCGCATTGCGATGGTGCAACTGCTGCCATCAATGTTGGATAATCACTATGCGACGGTTGAGCCTCGGTTACGCGAACTGGCCCGCACATTGCCGCCTACAGATATCCAGCTATATTATCAAATACTGTTAATGGGCCGCAAAGAGCTGGCTTATGCGCCGGATCGCCGCATGGGGGTTGAAATGACCTTATTGCGAGCGTTAGCTTTTCATCCTAAAGCGATAATTGCCGAACCGCAGAGTGTATCTGTCAGTGCGCCAGCAGCGATTGTGGCTAACAATGCACCGCAGCACTCCCCAAATACGCAACAGCCCGCATCTACTCACTCAGGGCCACCGCAAGATGTACCACCGCTAGGGCTTGCCGCTGAAGTGAGTACTCAGCTGCCAGATTCTACTGCGCAGCTCCTTCAGGCACGGACCCAGTTGTTGCGACAATCCGGGACAACCACACCAAAAAAGAATGAGCCGGCAGCGCCAGGAAAAGCGCGGCCGGCAACCTCGGCACTGGAGCGTTTAGCTTCGGTGACTGAGCGCAGCCAGCAGCGTCTGGCCGCTAAATCAACCGAAGAAAAGAAACCGGCGAAGAAAGAAGCTTATCGCTGGACCGCGCAGAATCAGTCTGAGGTCGTAGCTGAGCCAGTTACCACGCCTAAGGCGTTGCGCTCTGCGTTAGAGCATGAAAAAACACCAGAGCTTTCTGCCAAATTGGCTGAAGACGCCATGGTGCGGGATCCTTGGGCGGCAGAGATAGATAAGCTACATGTTCCGAAATTGGTACAGCAACTTGCGTTGAATGCATTTAAAGAAGAAATAGAACCGGGTAATATTTGCCTTCACCTGCGTTCTAGCCAGCGGCATTTAAATTCGCCCTCGGCACAAAAGGCGCTGGCTGATGCATTGAGTGAATTACACGGTAATGCTGTCACACTTAGCGTTATCGAAGATGACAACCCGGCGGAGCGTACTCCGCTGGAATGGCGGCAGGCCATTTATGAAGAAAAGCTGGCACAAGCACGCCAGTCGATTATTGCGGATAATAATATTCAGACACTGCGTCGTTTCTTCGATGCAGAATTGGATGAAGAGAGTATCCGGCCGGTTTAACCGCTGCGGTAAGTACATGGTGTACTGACGCGGCCCCTTGCTATGAGAGATGACTATGTTTGGTAAAGGCGGTATTGGCAATTTAATGAAACAAGCCCAGCAGATGCAGGAAAAAATGCAGCAGATGCAGGAAGAAGTCGCCAAATTGGAAGTTACCGGTGAATCTGGCGCGGGCTTGGTAAAAGTAACCATCAATGGGGCGCATAACTGCCGCCGGGTTGAAATTGACCCAAGCCTATTGGTTGAAGAAGATAAAGAAATGCTGGAAGATTTGATTGCTGCGGCATTGAACGATGCAGCGCGTCGTATCGACGAAACGCAAAAAGAGAAAATGGCTTCGGTCTCCAGTGGTATGCAATTACCACCAGGCTTTAAGATGCCGTTCTGATGCAAACCAGTCCACTCCTTGAGTCATTAATGGAGGCGTTGCGCTGCCTGCCGGGCGTTGGCCCGAAATCAGCGCAACGTATGGCATTCCAACTGCTACAGCGTGATCGTAGTGGTGGAATGCGGCTGGCGCAGTCGTTGACTCGTGCGATGTCCGAAATCGGTCACTGTGCTGATTGCCGTACATTTACCGAGCAAGACCGTTGCACTATCTGCTCCAACCCACGCCGGCAGCAGAATGGCCAACTCTGTGTGGTCGAAAGCCCGGCAGATATCCATGCTATTGAACAAACCGGCCAGTTTGGTGGGCGTTACTTTGTGTTGATGGGGCATTTATCTCCCATGGATGGCATTGGCCCTGGCGATATTGGTTTGGATTTGCTGGAAAAACGGCTTGAAACTGAAACTATCACTGAAGTCATTTTGGCAACTAATCCGACCGTAGAAGGGGATGCCACTGCCAACTATATCGGCCAGATGTGTGGTCAGTATGGCGTATTAGCCAGCCGTATTGCTCATGGCGTACCCGTAGGCGGCGAACTGGAAATGGTTGATGGTACGACATTATCGCACTCACTGGCTGGGCGTAATCCTATTAAGTATTGATCCCATTCTTTACTGTGGGCGACAGTCTTGTTATTGATTATCTTACGAATAAATTCGTTAGGGATAATAAGTCAATCGCCCTCGATTCTCTGTTTTTTTCTGTCCTCATACTTGAAACTTTCCCCTATTGGCCCCATCTGATACTCATTGTTCGATTTTATGTACCTGTCGGTAATTTGGATTGAGGTAATTAATGAGTATGAAAGGTCAAGAAACCCGTGGATTCCAGTCTGAAGTAAAACAACTCCTCCATTTGATGATTCACTCGCTTTATTCCAATAAAGAAATTTTCTTGCGCGAGTTGATCTCTAATGCCTCTGATGCGGCAGACAAACTGCGTTTCCGCGCGCTGTCTAATCCTGAATTATTTGAGGGCGACGGTGAGCTGAGAGTGCGTTTATCTTTTGATAAAGAAAAGCGTACTTTGACTCTAAGTGATAACGGCATCGGTATGAGCCGTGACGAAGTTATTGATAATCTTGGTACCATCGCGAAGTCAGGGACTAAAGCATTCCTTGAGTCTATTGGTTCAGATCAAGCCAAAGATAGCCAATTAATCGGCCAGTTTGGTGTCGGTTTCTACTCCGCATTTATCGTGGCAGATAAAGTCACCGTTCGTACCCGTGCCGCCGGTGCGCCTGCTGATGCTGGCGTATTCTGGGAATCGGCAGGCGAGGGTGACTACACCATCGCGGATATCACCAAAGAAGAGCGTGGTACAGAGATAACCCTGCATCTGCGTGAAGGTGAAGACGAGTATTTGGATGATTGGCGCTTGCGCTCAGTCATCAGTAAATATTCAGACCATATTGCTTTGCCAGTTGAAATTCAAAGCAAAAACGAAGAAGACGGCACGGTCACCTGGGAGAAAATCAATAAAGCTCAGGCATTATGGACGCGCGGCAAAGCAGAGATTACTGACGACGAATATAAAGCATTCTATAAACATATCGCGCATGATTTCACCGACCCGATGAGTTGGAGCCATAACCGCGTTGAAGGTAAGCAGGAGTATACCAGCTTGCTGTATATCCCAGCTCAGGCCCCGTGGGATATGTGGAATCGCGACCATAAGCATGGTTTGAAACTTTACGTGCAGCGCGTGTTCATTATGGATGATGCTGAGCAGTTCATGCCGAATTACCTACGTTTTGTTCGTGGTTTAATAGATTCTAATGATCTGCCGCTGAACGTCTCGCGTGAGATTCTGCAAGACAGCCGCATTACTCAGAATCTACGTAGTGCGCTGACTAAACGTGTGCTGCAAATGCTGGAAAAACTGGCTAAAGATGATGCTGAGAAATATCAGCAGTTCTGGCAGCAGTTCGGTATGGCGCTTAAGGAAGGTCCAGCGGAAGACGGTAGCAATAAAGAAACTATTGCCAAGTTACTACGCTTTGCTTCAACCCATACCGACAGCTCAGCGCAGACAGTGTCTTTGGAAGATTATGTCAGCCGTATGACTGAAGGGCAGGAGAAGATTTATTACATCACTGCTGACAGCTATGCTGCGGCGAAGAACAGCCCTCATCTGGAACTGTTCCGCAAAAAAGGCATTGAAGTCTTGCTGTTATCTGATCGCATCGATGAATGGATGATGAGCTACCTGACCGAGTTTGACGGTAAAGTTTTCCAGTCAGTCAGCAAAGCAGATGACTCACTGAATAAGCTGGCAGATGAAGAGCGTCCAGATCAGCAAGAGGCCGACAAAGCGTTGGAGCCATTCGTTGAGCGGGTTAAAACCCTGCTGGGCGAACGCGTGAAAGATGTCCGCCTGACGCATCGTTTGACGGATACGCCAGCGATAGTGACGACTGATGCCGATGAAATGAGTACGCAGATGGCGAAATTGTTTGCTGCTGCGGGCCAACAGGCACCAGAAGTGAAGTATATCTTTGAATTAAATCCTGAACATAGCTTGGTTAAACGCGCTGCTGATGTGACTGACGATGCTCAGTTTGCTGAATGGGTAGAGTTATTACTGGATCAATCGCTGCTAGCTGAACGGGGAACATTAGATGATCCTAACCAGTTTATCCGCAGAATGAATCAGTTATTAACGGCTTAATTGAGTAATAGAGCGCCTCAGATAGATGTGTTATCTGGGGCGTTTTTTTATTTATTTTCAATGGGTTATTTTTTTATTTCTCCTGGATGTCATTGATTCTCTCCTGCTAACCGGCCTCGCGCGCCTTGAGCCAACCCCCCTGAAAATGGTATGGTTGCTTGTTTTCCGCAATTTCGATTTTTTTTAAGAGCTTATCCCCGTTGGCGTCATTGTTGCAGCCAGTTTGAACATGGACAGCGCGGAAGAACCGGAGCGTACACATCGTACGTGAGGATTCTGAGCACTGCCTTGGTTCAAAATGGCAAATAAAATAGCCCTAATGGGATAGGCTCTAAGTAAAAACACATAGAAAAACTACATAGCAAGGGGATTTACGCAATGCGTATCATTCTGCTGGGCGCTCCGGGCGCTGGTAAGGGTACTCAGGCTCAATTCATCATGGAGAAATACGGTATTCCGCAAATCTCTACTGGTGATATGTTGCGCGCCGCTGTAAAAGCAGGCTCTGAGTTAGGTCTGAAAGCGAAAGAAATAATGGATGCCGGCAAACTGGTTACTGATGAGCTGGTTATCGCATTGGTTAAAGAGCGTATCACCCAGGACGATTGCCGTGATGGTTTCCTGTTAGACGGGTTCCCACGTACCATTCCTCAGGCTGATGCCATGAAAGAAGCCGGTATCAAGGTTGATTATGTGCTGGAGTTCGCTGTACCAGACGAGTTGATTGTTGAACGCATCGTCGGGCGTCGAGTACATGCTGCTTCAGGCCGTGTTTACCACATTAAATTCAACCCACCTAAAGTTGAAGATAAAGATGATGTAACAGGTGATGAACTTACTATTCGTAAAGACGATCAGGAAGCCACTGTTCGCAAACGTCTGATCGAATATCATCAACAAACTGCACCACTCGTTTCTTACTATCGTAAAGAAGCTGATGCAGGCAATACGCAATATTTTAAGCTGGACGGAACCCGTAAAGTAGCAGAAGTCAGTGCAGAACTGGCGACTATTCTCGGTTAATTCTGGATGGTAAGATAGCTAAGGCGGCCTAAGGTCGCCTTTCTCGTTTTACGGATCTCGTTGAAGGCTTATTCGTAAGCTCGAATAATAAGCGTAATATCCCCCACAAGGATTTTGCATCATGCAAAGTAAGCTCGGCGTATTAATGGTCAACTTGGGGACACCGGACGCCCCAACACCGCAAGCAGTAAAACGCTATCTGGCTGAGTTCCTGAGTGACAGCCGGGTGGTTGATACTTCCCCGTGGCTGTGGTGGCCTCTGTTACGCGGTGTCATTTTGCCTATTAGATCTCCTCGCGTGGCTAAATTATATCAATCAGTCTGGATGGACGAAGGATCACCGCTATTGGTCTATAGTCGACGGCAGCAGAAAGCATTGGCGGCACGTATGCCAGAGATCCCGGTTGAGTTAGGTATGAGTTATGGCTCACCAAATCTGCCAGATGCTATCGATAAGTTATTAGCCCAAGGTGTGACTAAGCTGGTGGTTTTGCCGCTTTATCCGCAATATTCCTGTTCAACCAGTGCCGCTGTGTGGGACGCTGTTGCCCGTATTCTGAAAGGATATCGTCGGTTACCATCAGTTTCTTTTATCCGTGATTATGCCGAACATCCCACCTATATTTCGGCATTACAGCAAAGTGTTGAACGTGCTTTTGCGCAGCATGGCAAACCTGACAGACTAATTCTTTCCTTCCATGGTATTCCTAAGCGCTATGCTCAACTGGGGGATGATTATCCACAACGCTGTGAAGATACCAGCCGCGCGTTACGTGGCAAATTGGTGTTGCCAGCCGAAAATATCATGATGACATATCAGTCTCGCTTTGGTCGTGAACCTTGGTTAACGCCTTATACCGACGAGACATTAAAAAGTCTCCCCGCCCAAGGTATTAAGCATATTCAGCTGATCTGCCCTGGTTTCTCTTCCGATTGTCTTGAAACACTAGAGGAGATCAAGGAGCAGAACCGGGAGATTTTCATGCACGCCGGTGGCGAGAAATTTGAATATATCCCTGCGTTGAACGACGATGAGGGGCATATAGACCTTTTAGAACAGTTGATAAAACAAGAAATTGCTCAACTATCTCTTAATTCGTAATTTTTATGTATCGATTGGTATATTAATGATATGTGATTACATATTTGCCTACTCCTTTCTCTTGTAATGCCTGTTTAGATGTATGAGAATTAGGTTTTTATAAACAATAGGCATGTAAGAATGTGACTTAAATATTTGTTTTTATTGGGTTTTTAAGTTGAGCAAAAGACAGGGATTTTAGAGCAGTGCATTGGTAGCTGTTAAGCCAAGGGCGGTAGCGTGATTTTATTTTTCACGATTTGAATTTATATATTTTTGAGAGATATACTCTGTATTATGAGAGATAAAAATAATTGAGTATCTTTAGCAATCATGAACAATATAGTCTAATCCAATAATTGGAAATGAAAATGTCAGTTTTACGAAGAAATATATTTTCTTTACTTCTATTACAAGGCAGTAACTATATTATCCCACTCCTTACATTGCCATACTTAACTCGAGTTTTGGGCGTGGAAGGTTTCGGTGTCTATAGCCTTACTCTTTCTTTAGCACAGTATTTTGTTATTTTAATAGATTTTGGATTTAATTTATCGGCCTCGAAGAAAATTGCTGAACATCAAGAAAATCCAGAATATATATCTAAAGTTTTTTTTGAAACACTTTATTCCAAATCAATATTATGCGCCATTTCTATTCTTATAATTATTTTACTTACGATTACAAGTACGCATGCTGTTATCCAAAGTGAGTTGATTTATACTGTATTAATGTTAATTGGTACCACGTTAATGCCAGCGTGGTTTTTCCAAGGCATAGAAAAACTATCTGTTGTGACAAATTTAATGATAGTGGCAAAGCTATCAATGCTACCTTTATTTTTTATTTTTGTTCACAGTGATGCGGATATAAAATATGCAGTAATAATTCAATCGTCAATGAATTTATTGGCTGGTATCATAGCAATAATATATATATATCGGAAAAAACTTGTAAGAGTAGTTAACTTCTCTAGTCTAAAGATAGCGCATACATTAAAAGATTCTTTCCCGATATTTTTTGCAACATTATCTATTAGTCTTTATACCATGAGTACAACAATTATAATTGGTATATTCAGTAATGTTTATGAAGTCAGTATATTTACGGCAGCTGATAGAGTTAAAGGGGCTATTTTAGGTATATTTTTAGTTCTAGGAAATGCATTTTACCCCAGAATAAATTCGTTATTGGTTAATAAAAAAGAAGAGGCCTACTCTTTAATCAGAAAGATTTTCTATTGGCAGGGTGGCTTGTGCATTGCTATAACAATATGTGTCATAGTTTTCTCTAAATTGATTACTAAAATAATGTTTGGCTCTGAATATTCGGAAGTATCAACACTTTTAATTTTATTTTCTCCTGTTTATATTCTGGTTATACAATCGACTGTACTAGCTAACTACATTTTATTACCTCATGGGTATAAGAAATCCTATACGATTTTACCAATGATTTCGGCAGTAATTCATATCCCTCTTTGTGCATATCTTGCCTCTAAATATGGAGCTTGGGGCGGTATTATTTCAATTATTACTATTGAGGCTTTATCATTTATATGTTTGATTATGATTCTTAAGAGAAAAAATCTCTTATTTGAAATACTTTCGAGAAACAAACATGGATAATAAAAAAATACTTTCGTTGATTATACCTGTCTATAATGCTGGCAAGTATCTTGAGTCATGCCTAATTTCTGTATTTTCACAATGGGATAACATGCTTGAAGTTATCATTATCAATGATGGTTCAACTGATAACTCTGCTGATATAATAAGTAAATATAGTAAAATATATGACTTTAAATATTTGTCACAAGATAATTCAGGTATATCCGCAGTGCGAAATAAAGGTGTAGAGATCTCCACAGGAGATTATATAGCCTTTGTCGATGCTGATGATATCTGGTGCGATAGAATATATCCTAGTATCAAAAAAATAATTATAAAAAACGCACCTGATTGTATATTATTTAACTACATTGAATTAACTGAAGATAAAGAAAATAAATTTGAATTAATAAATAAGAATGAATTCACTAAAAGTAATCTAGAATCAGTTAAGATTGGTATAGCCAATAGTGAAATGTTTTATCTCTGGCGGTGTGTTTTTAATAAAAATATCTTCGACAATATAATTTTTGATGTTGGACGCAGATTTGAAGATCAATTGATTTTTCCTATTTTAATTAGTAAATGTGAATCCATCTATGAAAGTAAGGATTACATTGTTAAATATAGACAAAATCCAGATAGTATTACTAAAAACCTGAATGTTTCAGATCTTGATGATAGTGAGGTCGGGCTGTTAAGATTTAAAGAACAGTATATAAAATATCATAGTAGATATTGGGCTACGATTATCGCAAGTGTATTTGTATCTCATATATCTAAATGTGCCAGAATATACCATATTGAAAAAAAAACAGCACTGAGGAGTTATAGGAAATCTCTCGAAATAATATCATTAAGGCCAATTATTTCTTCAGGTAACATAAAGTCTATTTTATATTATATATTTAGCGATATAATGTTTTATCGATTAGTTTCGGCTGTTAAAAATGAGGTGAAAAAATAGTATGGTTACCGTTACTATATTTACTCCTACTTTTAATAGAGCTAAAGTACTAAATCGCTGCTATCTTTCTATATTAGAGCAAAATAGAAATGATATTGAGTGGTTAATAATTGATGATGGTTCGACAGATAACACAATTGATGTTGTAAATAATTTTCAAAATGAAAATAGAATAAAAATAAGGTATATCTACCAAGATAATAGTGGGAAGCAAGCTGCTTGGAATAAGGCGGTAGAGAATGCGAGTGGTGAGTATTTTATCGGGTTGGATTCCGATGATGCTCTTATTAGTGGTTCAATAAGTAAACTACTTTCAATAACAAAAGTACTGGATGATAAAGACGTTATTGGTATAAGAGCTTTATCTGTTAGCTCAGAAACAATGAAACCTAATAATTATTACTTATCCAATGAAGATAAGAAAAGCTCATGGTTAGATGAGTTTCGCTCAGGTATCCGTGGTGAGAGAATTGATTTGTTTAAAACAGAGTACTTACAAAAATATTACTATCCAGTTAAGCCAGGAATTAATTTTATTCCTGAAATTTGGTTTTATAGTACGATATCTAAAGAGTATTCATTTTTTTATAGTTCAATTCCAGTTCGCATCTTTTTTGATGATGAGAAAACGAACCGGCTCAGTCAGTCTTCAATAAAAAAACATGCAATAGGCCATTATATCTCGCGTAAGGCATTATTGGAAAATACTCCAAAGATTGTATGGTTATATAGGCCATTGGATTTTATAAAAACTATCATACGTATTAATCAGGCTATCGCTATGATGGATAAGAAGTATGTCATTGAAGAAAAAAATTCACTCTTACTTAAAATTGTTACACTGCCTGGTGTGATAATTCGTAAAATTAAGTCACAACAAGGGATTTCATGAAAGTAATTGCTTTCTTTGGTGGCGATATCAGTCTCACCGGTGGTACTGAGAGAGTCAGTTTAGCTCTTGCTAACTATCTGGTTAAAGATGGCTATCGGGTTATTATTATCAGTTTAAGTGGTAATGCTTCGCCTTTTTTTCATGTAGATGAAAGAATAAAAATCGTATCACTTTTTGATAAAAAAAAACGCTTCTCACTTGCCTACTTGTCTGTCGTTTTTAGATTACGCCGTATCTTAATAGATGAATCAATCGATGTTTTGATTGATGTTGATACAATGTTAGCATTATTTAGTACTACAGCTTTATTAGGCACTAAGATAAAGCATATATCGTGGGAACATTTTAATTATAAAAATGATCTAAATATAAAGTCACGGAAACTAGCCAGGAAAGTAGCAGCCAAATATGCTGACGCAGTAGTCACGCTAACAGAAAAAGATCGCCAGTATTGGCTGGAAGAAAATAAATATCCAGAAAGAATAATATCGATACCTAATCCATTACCCTTTGATGTAAAAGATAAACTAATTAAAAAAAACTCAAGAAATGTTTTGGCTCTAGGACGATTTACTTACCAGAAGGGTTTTGATCTCTTAATTGATATTTGGGCTAAGGTACAAGAGGAAAATCATGACTGGAAACTTATAATCGCAGGTGATGGTGAGGATAAGCAATTTTTATTAGATAAAATAAAGAGATTAAATATTAAGAATATAGAGTTGCTACCCACCACTCCTTATGTGAGAGAGTTATATAATCAGTCTAATATCTATGTAATGACTTCTCGGTTCGAAGGATTCCCTATGGTTTTGCTTGAAGCTAAAGCAAGTGGACTACCGATAATAGCTTATGATTGCGATACAGGCCCTTCAGAACTAATCACTGACCATGAGGATGGATTTATTATACCCTTTGATGATAGTGATAAATTCGTAAAGCAACTTCTAATACTCATTAATAATGAAGAATTAAGAGAAACCATGTCAATTAAATCATTAGAGAATGCAGAACAGTATAGAATAGAGTCTACGATCGGAAGTAAATGGAAAAACTTGATCGAAATGTTAATGAGTGAAAATAGAGTTTAGAATTTAATTACAATTGGATAAGAAGATACCAGTGAATTTATTATACATTATTACAGGGTTAGGTTTGGGGGGGGCTGAAAAACAGACGGTCTTGCTCGCGAATAAGATGCTTTCGGCTGGCCATAATGTCATGATCATATCGCTGACAGGTGAGACGGTAGTAAGGCCTGAAGAGGGTATCCACCTGAGAGAGTTAAATTTAGATAAGAGCATTTTTAATCTATGTAATGGATTCTTCAAAGCTAGACAAATAATAAAGAAATTTAAACCTGATGTCATTCATAGTCATATGTTTCATGCCAACATATTCTCCCGGATACTTCGACTATTCACCAAAATTCCAGTTTTAATATGTACTGCACATAATACTAATGAAGGTAGTACGCTGAGAATGTTAGCGTATAGATATACTGACCGTCTCGCTTCGCTATCCACTAATGTTAGCCAGGATGCTGTTGATTCTTTTGTTAGCAAACGGGCTTCTACTGCCAATAGAATGATTGTGGTAACAAATGGGATTGATACCTCTCAATTTGATTTTTCGGTAAGTGATAGACAAACGAAAAGAGCTGAGTTAGCCATATCAGATGAGACACCAATGCTATTGAGTGTTGGAAGGTTAATGGAAGCAAAAGATTACCCAAACTTACTGAATGCATACTCTTTACTTCTCAAAAATTATAGCTATAAAAGTATTCCACGACTATTCATTGTGGGAACGGGTCATCTTGATACTTATCTTAAAAAAATGGCCAGTGAACTTGCTATTGAGCAGTACGTTACCTTTCTTGGACGCAGGGATGACATCCGGCAATTAATGTGTGCTACCGATATTTTCGTGTTGTCTTCCGAATGGGAAGGATTTCCGCTGGTTATTACTGAAGCGATGGCATGTAAGAAGTTAATTGTTGCTACAGACTCTGGTGGTATTAAGGAGGCTCTAGGTGAATGTGGAGCTGTTGTCCCAGTTAAAGATCCTGACGCTTTGTCTAATGCTATATATAAAATGATAAATTTATCTGATGACGATAAAATATCGTTAGGCGAAAAAGTTAGAGCGCGTATCGTAAAAACAAACTCTATTGATAAAATAGTTGACCACTGGATATCTATATATTCTTCTTGCAGAAAATAAGAGTTTAATTTATGTTTTTTTTGTAAGGAAACTAAAAAATATCAGTGTTTATTGTTTTAATTATCACGTCTATGCAGTTTTTTTGGGGGGTATATGCCAACTGTAATGTTATTACTACTTTTTTTTCTGATTGTGTCATTTGTGCTAACGTATTTATTACGAATTTACGCCTTTAAAAATAATATTATTGATACTCCTAACTCACGTAGTTCACATGTAACTCCAACTCCAAGAGGTGGTGGTGTTGCTATTGTTATAAGTTTTTTAATCGGCTTAGCGATTTTTTATTTTCAAGGTTATTTAACGACTCTTACGACTGTCGGGTTAATTGTCTCTGGTGGGGTAATTGCTATAGTCGGATTTTGGGATGACCACGGGCATATTGCTGCTCGTTGGCGTCTCATGGCACATTTTTCTTCAGCAGCATTTTTATTGTTTTGTCTAGGCGGTTTCCCGCCATTAACTATTTTTGGGACAATAATCGATTTGGGTATTGTCGGTAACATTTTGGGCCTGCTATTTTTGGTATGGATGCTTAATCTCTATAATTTCATGGATGGTATTGATGGTTTGGCGAGTGCTCAAGCTGTAATGGTCAGTCTTGGTGCGATCGTGATCTATATAATTAGTGGTGATAAAGTTGGCTTAGATAACTATCTGGTTCTTTGGTTGCTGGCGGTGACTGTCTTAGGGTTTTTATTATGGAATTTCCCTCCTGCAAAGATATTTATGGGAGACGCAGGTAGTGGTTTTCTGGGATTAATCATAGGCTCTCTAGCGATAAGTGCCGGTTGGATAGAATCAAAATTTTTATTCTGTTGGTTGATCCTGTTGGGTTTATTTATTGTCGATGCAACATGGACTCTCATTCGTAGAATTTTGGGTGGTTTTAAAGTTTATGAAGCTCATCGAAGTCATGGTTACCAGATTGCATCCAGAAGATTTAAAAGACATTTACCAGTTACATTATCTGCTATCGTTATAAATATTGTTTGGTTATTCCCTATTGCATTGCTCGTCGGACTAAATACCATTAATCCAATGGTTGCTTTGATTATTGCCTATGTTCCAATTATATATTTGGATTATAAGCTTGATGCGGGTGTGAAAAACAATTAAGTCAGTTACGTTTTATTTTAATTCTGACTAAATATGCTTAAATAGTCATTGGTTTGAATTACGTTTTCTGGCTTGGGATTAGGTATTATATGTTTCTCGTATTTCTATTATCTTTACCAAGAATTGTTAAAAGAATTATTATGTTGTTATTAGATGCTACTCTCATCGGGTTAGCATATTGGGGTGCTTTTTGGGTTCGTCTGGATGTTGATAGTCCATTTAGCAGCATTGAACAATGGGTTGCACTGGCCGTAATTATACCGCCAACGCTTTTAGTCTTTATCCGACTCGGGTTGTACCGTACTGTACTTCGCTATGTCAGTGCGAAAATTGTCACTACCGTGTTAGTCGGTGTAATACTTTCTACGGGTTTACTTGTTTTTGGTTCCTACTTCTTAGGTGTCTACTTGCCAAGAACAGTATCAGTCATGTTCTTTGTATTCTCGCTAGTCCTTATTTGTGGTTCTCGGTTGTTCTTCCGCATGTTACTGAACTATGGTGTTAGAGGACAAATTCCTGTTGTTATTTATGGCGCAGGTGCTTCTGGTCGGCAACTGTTGCCTGCTTTAATGCAAGCTAGTGAATATTTTCCTATTGCGTTTGTTGATGATAATCCTAAATTACACAAAGCAGTTATTCATGGAGTTACTGTTTATCCTTCAGAGAAACTTGAGTATTTGATAGGTCGTTACGGTATTAAAAAAATCTTACTTGCAATGCCAAGTGTTAGCCAAAGCCAGCGTAAAGCTGTGGTTGGTAAGCTAGAAAATCTTTCTTGTGAAGTCTTATCTATCCCTGGGATGTCGGACTTAGTTGAAGGCCGAGCACAAATCAGCAGTTTAAAGAAAGTCTCAATTGAGGAATTATTGGGGCGTGATCCAGTTGTACCTGATGAAAAGTTATTAGCCAAAAATATCACTGGCAAGGTCGTTATGGTAACCGGTGCTGGCGGTTCAATTGGATCTGAATTGTGTCGCCAAATAATTATTGAAAAACCACAATTATTGGTTCTTTTTGATGTCTCTGAATTCTCTCTTTATTCTATTGAAAATGATATAGCGGCAATATGCAGGAACCATAAAATTGATTCGGAATTTGTCGCATTACTCGGTTCAGTTCAAAATGAAAGTAGACTAGTGCAAGTAATGACTAACTTTCAAGTGAATACTGTCTACCATGCTGCCGCTTATAAGCATGTTCCACTGGTTGAGAATAATGTTATTGAAGGTGTGAGAAATAACATATTTGGTACTCTATTTTGTGCAAAGGCAGCCATTAAGTCGGGAGTCGAAAAGTTTGTTTTAATATCGACTGATAAAGCGGTGCGGCCAACCAATACCATGGGGGCCACCAAGAGAATGGCTGAACTTGTATTGCAGGCATTATCTAATGAGCAGTGTCATACAAAATTCTGCATGGTACGTTTTGGCAATGTTCTAGGTTCCTCTGGTTCTGTTGTTCCGCTATTTAAGAAACAAATCGCTGAAGGGGGGCCAATCACGCTCACCCATAAAGATATTATCCGCTACTTTATGACTATCCCCGAAGCGGCACAACTGGTTATTCAAGCTGGGGCAATGGGGCAAGGAGGCGATGTGTTTGTCTTAGATATGGGAGATCCTGTTAAGATTATCGACTTGGCTAAGCGCATGGTCAACCTTTCTGGGCTTTCAGTTAAGAGTGATGAAAACCCTGATGGTGATATTGCGATAGAAATTTCAGGTTTGCGCCCAGGTGAAAAATTATACGAAGAGCTATTGATTGGAGAGTCGGTACAAAATACCTATCATCCCCGAATTATGACTGCTACTGAGGTGATGCTTGAATGGGATAAACTAAATGTATTACTCAGTACAATTGAAAGTGCTTGTAATGACTTTGATTATGAATATATTCGCTCTTTATTATTAGAGGCTCCTGTTGGTTTTCAACCAACAGATGGTATTTGTGATTTGGCTTGGCAAAATAGCCATCACAAAAAAAACATGTCTATTAATATTAATTAATGGGGTTGGGGCCATTTATAAATAGGTTGGTGTTTTTATCGCTTATGGAAATAATATGAAAAACATTGCATTCGTAATCACTAAATCAATAATTGGTGGTGCGCAAAGTTGGGTTTTAGAACAAGTTAAATTACTTGAGGGTGATTGTAATATAATATTAATAACCTCTGAACCAGGCTGGTTAACAGAAACTATAGTTTGCGATAAAATTATTATCATCCCTGAGATTAGAAAAATGGCCAGTATTAAAGCTATTTATTGTTTATATAAGGTGCTCAAGGATAATAAAATTGATGTAGTGGTTTCAAGTTCAGCTAATGCAGGTCTTTACAGTCGTCTGGCTCGTTTATTTTTACGTTTTCGCGGCGTATATGTTTCGCATGGCTGGTCATGTATATACAATGGCAATATGTTAAGGTTTATATTTTGTTATATTGAAAAACTGCTTTCAAATATTACTGATGTGATTTGGTGTGTATCTCAAAGTGATGCTGATAAGGCGGTTAATATTATTGGTATTAAACCTGAAAAGATTACGGTCCAGCTTAATGCTATAACACCATTGATTGAACGTTCTGATCGGCCGTGTAAAAATAAAATAATTTATGTATGTCGACTTGCTTATCCTAAACGACCTGACTTGATGTTGAAAGTTGCTGCCGTTAATCCTCATTTTAATCTCGATATGGTTGGAGATGGTGAGTATTATAAAGAACTTGAGAAAGAATATAGCAGTTATAAAAACATTCACTTCTATGGGGAAATTAAAGGATTTAACAGGTTTAATGACTATGATGTATTTGTGCTAACATCTGAAAGTGAAGGTTTGCCAATGGCTGCGATTGAGGCGGTCAGTGCTAGTTTACCTATCATCATAAGTAATGTGGGAGGTTGTGCTGAAATAGTCGACCAAAATGGTATTCTGATAAATAACACGACAGAAAACCTAGAAAGTGCTCTCAATACCATATTTTCAAATTATGACTTCTTTTACAAATCCGCACAGATGCAAAAGAGTAAATTCGATATAAATAATGTTAAAGATAAGTGCAGAGAGATAATGCTTGGGTCGTAATATGAAACTCTAAATTATTACGTTTTAAAGGTAGATTATGACTATTTTAGTTACTGGTGGTGCAGGTTATATTGGCTCGCATACGGTATTAGTATTATTGGAACAAGGGGAAGATGTTGTTGTATTAGACAATTTATCCAACGCTTCTGTTGAGTCATTATTACGTGTTTCCGAAATTGCTGGCTGCTCGGCTACATTTTTCCAAGGTGATGTATTAGACAACAGTTGCCTAAAAAAAATATTTTTAGAGCACAGTATTGATTCCGTTATTCACTTTGCTGGCCTAAAGTCGGTAGGTGAGTCAGTGGTTAAACCTATTGAATATTATCAAAATAACGTTACAGGTTCTATCACCCTACTTGAAGAAATGTTAATTGCAGGTGTAACGAAGCTGATATTCAGCTCATCAGCCACAGTATACGGTGATCCTGAGTTTATCCCACTGACCGAGGATGCGCGTATTGGAGGCACGACCAATCCATATGGTTCATCGAAAGTCATGGTTGAACAGATATTGAAGGATTTCTCTTTTGCTCACCCCGAGTTTGCGATAAGAGCATTGCGTTATTTTAATCCTGTTGGCGCCCATCCTTCAGGTTTGATTGGCGAGGATCCAAATGGAAAGCCAAACAATCTGTTGCCGTTTATTACTCAAGTTGCGGTTGGTAAACTGCCAAAATTAGCCGTATATGGTAATGACTATCCGACCAAAGATGGGTCAGGCGTACGTGATTATATTCATGTTATGGATCTTGCTGATGGGCATGTTTGTGCACTTAATCGGCTGGCTGCTGGGTACAAAGTTTATAATCTGGGATCAGGTGTAGGATATTCAGTACTTCAGATGGTGAGTGAATTTGAACGCATTTCGGGCAAAAAAATCCCCTATGAAATAACGGCGCGTCGGGCTGGTGATATCGCGGAGTGCTGGGCAAGTACTGAACTCGCGCTCAAAGAATTAGATTGGAAAGCTAAGAGGAACCTAACGGAAATGATAAAGGATGCATGGAACTGGCAACAATCAAATCCTAATGGTTATGCCCGCTAAATTCATGCCTACATATGCTAAAATTCCTTATCTTCCCATTTCAATTTGTAACTCAAAACAATGAAATTTCCTGGTAAACGCAAATCTAAGCACTACTTTCCGGTGAATGCCCGTGACCCTTTATTGCAACCGGCGCAGACTGAAAATGAAGTGAGTACCTCTTATATCGTTGGCATTGACCAGACGTTGGTTGATATTGAAGCCAAGGTCGATGAGAGCTTTATTGCGCGTTATGGTCTGAGCCAAGGGCACTCTTTAGTGATTGAAGATGATATCGCTGAAAATCTTTATCAGGAACTAACTGCTAATGGGTTGATTACTCATGAGTTTGCTGGCGGTACCATTGGTAATACCTTACACAACTATTCTGTCCTTGCTGATGATCGTTCCATCCTGTTGGGCACCATGTGTAGCAATATTAAGATCGGTAGTTATGCCTATCGCTATCTGTGTAATACCTCAAGTCGCACTGATCTGAATTATTTGCAGGGAGTTGATGGTGCTATTGGCCGCTGCTTTACTTTGATTAGTGATAATGGTGAGCGGACTTTTGCTATCAGTCCCGGGCAAATGAATCAGCTACGTCCTGAAAGTATTCCTGAAGATGTGATTGCAGGTGCTTCTGCTCTGGTGCTGACTGCTTATCTGGTGCGTTGTAAGCCGGATGAACCGATGCCTGCGGCCACAATGCAAGCCATCAGCTATGCGAAGAAACATGATGTTCCTGTCGTGATGACCCTAGGCACGAAATATGTTATTGCAGATAATCCGCAGTGGTGGCGCGATTTTCTCAACGAGCATGTCTCTATATTAGCGATGAATGAAGATGAGGCTTATGAACTGACGGGCTTGAATGATCCGTTGATGGCTTCTGATATGGCACTGAATTGGGTAGATTTAGTGCTTTGTACTGCGGGTCCTAATGGGCTTTATATGGCGGGATATACTGAAGAGGCAAATAAGCGCCAAACACAGCATCCATTATTACCTGGCGCTATCGCAGAATTTAACTTGTATGAATTTAGCCGGGCAATGCGGCAAGAGCATTGTGGCCATCCGTTACGTATCTATTCTCACATTGCCCCTTATATGGGCGGGCCAGAGAAGATAATGAATACCAACGGGGCAGGGGATGGTGCATTATCCGCTGTGCTACATGATATTGCGGCGAATGGCTATCATCGTAATAATGTTCCGAACTCTAGCAAACATGTGCGTAGTTACCTTAGCTACTCCTCGCTGGCACAAGTGTGTAAATACGCCAATCGGGTCAGTTATCAGGTATTGAATCAACATTCGCCGCGTTTAACACGTGGCTTGCCTGAACGGGAAGATAGTTTAGAAGAGTCGTACTGGGAACGATAATATATCCATCATCTTTCAAGCTGCAGGTGTGTTGGCTGCTCGCCTTACTCGGCCCATTCTTGGGCCGAGTAAGGCGAGGCCGCTGCAAGCAGCGTTCAAATCTGCTCCCGGCAGATTTGTCACCCCAGTCACTTACCGGTGTAAGCTCATCGGGATTTTCTTGCTTGCCGCCTTCCTGCACCTTGAAATCTATTGGATAGAGAACTTCAGTTATAAACACAGATATAATTTTAAATTGGGCAAACTGGCATTTTATCTTCTTCAGTAAGCGTTTCTATTTTCAGCATATTAAGCATGCTGTTGGCGATTTCGCGCTCCCCCATAACAACCTGGTTAGCGCCACGGTCTGAGATATAAACCACTTCATCGTCATAATGGGCGCGGGCGATTATCTCAAGGTCTGGCCGCTTAATTCTGGCTGATGCGACTATTTCACCGGCTTCGTAGCCATTTGGTATGGTCAGTAATAACCAACGGGCGCAATCCAGGCGCGCCAGTGACATAATATCTGCGCTTGCAGCATTACCTAATACCGCATTAATACCTTGTTCACGGAGTGCTTCCACTCGCGGGCGCGAATTTTCTACGACGACCAGCGGGATGCCTTCCGCATTAAGTTTTGCCCCTAATAAGCTGCCAACCCGGCCATATCCCACCAATAATGCATGATTGCATAAATCTACAGGTATCTGTTTTTCCTCTTCTACCGCCTCTTCCAGAATAAGATCTTCCATCGTCTCATTCTTGGCTAAATAGCGATCTAGCAAGGTGAAAAGTAACGGGTTGAGCATAATAGACAGAATCGCTCCCGCCAGTACCAGATTACGGCCATGTTCAGACATTAAACCAAGAGAAATACCCAGCCCCGCCAGAATAAAGGCGAACTCCCCAATTTGGGCCAGGCTAACGGAAATGGTGAGTGCTGTGCGTTTTGAGTGGCCAAACAGCCGCACCAGGATGAAAGCCGCCACCGATTTACCGAAGATAATGATGGTCAATGACGCTAACACTGCTAATGGTTCTCGTAGCAAAATCATCGGATCGAATAACATGCCGACTGAAACAAAGAACAGCACGGCAAAGGCATCACGCAGCGGCAAGGTATCTTGCGCGGCACGGTGGCTCAGCTCAGATTCGTTTAATACCATTCCGGCGAAGAATGCGCCGAGAGCAAATGATACGTCAAACAACCCTACAGCACCGTAGGCTATCCCAAGCGCCAAGACTAAGACTGCCAGAGTAAAGAGTTCTCGCGAGCCAGTACTGGCTGTTTTAGCCAGTATCCAGGGCACCAGCCGGCGGCCGACGACAATCATTAAGGTTATGAAGGCGATCACTTTACCAATAGTAATCGCTAGCTCTGTAAACAGTTGGCTCAGACTCGTGGTTTCGTTGCCCATGACTCCGGCAAATGCGGGTAATAACACTAATGTCAGTACCATTGCCAAATCTTCAACAATCAACCAGCCGATAGCAATCTGCCCTCGCTGACTATCAATCAGTTGCCGTTCTTCCAGTGCGCGCAGTAATACCACGGTACTGGCGGTTGACAGACATAACCCAAAGACCAAGCCGGTGACTAAATCCCAGCCTAATAAATGAGACAAGCCCATACCTAGCAGAGTAGCAACGGCTATTTGTGTCACGGCTCCGGGGATGGCGATTGCTTTTACTGCGAGGAGGTCTTTAAGCGAGAAATGAAGTCCGACACCAAACATCAACAAAATGACACCGATTTCAGCCAGTTCGGGAGCTAATGATGTATCAGCAACAAAACCCGGCGTGAATGGCCCGGCAAGCACCCCTGCGGCAAGGTATCCCACCAGTGGTGAGATGCGTAGGCGGTGGGCCAGGGAACCCAAGAGGAAGGCGAGAACAAGGCCTCCGACGATCGTGGTGATTAAGGGTGTTGAGTGGTGCATCCAGACTCCTTCTCGTTATACCCGCCATCTTTCAAATTGCAGGTGTGTTGGCTACGTTTATTACTTGGCCCATCTCTGCGAGGCCGCTGCAAGGAGCGTTTAAATCCATTCCCGACAGATTTGTCACGCGCTTGCCGCCTTTTGGATGAGTATTGGGATATGTGGAGCAGCAAGCATTTCACAGCAATAACATCAGTTTATTGTATTTATGCGATCAATGCGCGATAAAAATTCATTTTTTATCGATAAAAGTCTGGTTTGGCATGGAAATTGTTTGAAGTGGTTGTTTGTGGGGGACTTGCTGTTTTTGTCACGATTACACAGGGGACTCTCCCGACTGAAGTGCTAGTCTCAGTCGGGATTATAAGGTTATTACTATTACTTATCTTCTATATTGGGCAATAAGGCAGTAAATATCCCCAGTAATGGCAGGAATGCACATATTTGGTAAACCAGCTCAATACTGGTTAAATCAGCAACATACCCTAGTACAGCCGCACCTAACCCACCCATACCGAAAGCAAAACCGAAGAATAGACCGGATACCATCCCCACTTTCCCTGGGATCAACTCCTGGGCATACACCAGTATTGCAGAGAAGGCTGATGCGAGGATGACGCCAATGATTACGGTTAAAACCCCCATCCAATACAACGAAGCATAGGGTAAAATAAGGGTAAATGGCGCTACACCCAGTATTGACCCCCAAATAACATATTTTCGCCCTATCCGATCACCAAGAGGGCCGCCAATTATGGTGCCAGCGGCGACTGCGAATAAGAACACAAATAAATGTATCTGGGCGTTTTGTACTGAAACACCGAACTTATGCATCAAATAAAAGGTGTAATAGCTGCTAATGCTGGTCAAGTAGAAGTATTTAGAGAATATCAGCACCATTAAAATAACTAACGTCTTAATAACCGTCTTTTTAGGCAGTAATTTTGCCGATGAGGTTTTTATCACTTTGCCATGTGTTGCTCTTTGCTGTTGCTGATACCACTTACTGACTTGCAATAGCACCACAATGGCCAGTAAGGCTGCGAGAGAGAACCAGCCAACATTGCCTTTACCATAAGGAGCAATAAGAATTGCAGCTAATAGTGGGCCGAGAGCGCTACCGAAGTTGCCACCGACTTGAAAAACTGACTGAGCCAGGCCATGGCGACCACCGGATGCCATGCGCGCGACCCGTGATGACTCAGGATGGAATACCGATGAGCCGGTGCCAACCAGCGCTGCTGCCAATAAAACCACAGGGAAAGTGGTTGCCACCGCCAGCAGCAATATGCCTGATAAGGTAAAACCCATACCAATAGGCAAAGAGTAAGGTTGAGGGTGCTTATCGGTATACAGCCCTATCAGGGGTTGCAGTAGTGATGCAGTAAGCTGGTAAGTGAGCGTGATTAGCCCTATCTGAGTAAAACTCAGTGAAAACTCGGCTTGTAATAAAGGATAAATCGCCAGAATCAACGATTGGATCATATCGTTGAGTAGATGAGATACGCTGATAGCCCCCAGAATAGAGAAGGATGTGCGTTTTACAGCGGCATTAACGGAGGGCTGGAATCCAGTCTCAGAACGATCGGTCATAGTGAGTATTCGCCTAATAATTTCACTGTTAATAATATGTTGGTAACGAATACATATTATGCAGATCGAATGATTTTTACTACATCTGACATAATTTGATATATATTCCAAAGTTATGAAATTCATGCATACATAATCACACTACAATGCTTACTGCGTCACGGTATGGTGTTGATTTATCGTGCTATTGATATGCATTACACTCTTTTCACTCATTAAATCGGTATTTATCAGGCCGGTTTTTAACGACTACATGGAGATTTGCCATGCGTTTTTCATTACCGACCACAGCATGTGCCTTGGCTGTGTCGCTGGCGTTTGCACCGGGATGGGCTGCTGCCTGGGAAAAAGATAAAACTTACGATATCACTATATTGCACACTAATGATCACCATGGGCATTTCTGGCAAAACGATCACGGCGAATATGGTTTAGCGGCACAGAAAACTGTCGTTGATAGTATTCGCAAACAAGTTGCAGCCGAAGGCGGAAGTCTACTACTGCTGTCAGGTGGGGACATCAACACCGGTGTGCCTGAGTCTGATTTACAAGATGCGGAGCCTGATTTTCGTGGTATGAATCTGGTCGGTTATGACGCGATGGCCATCGGCAATCACGAATTTGATAATCCATTGAGTGTGCTGCGACAACAAGAGAAATGGGCAACTTTCCCGTTGTTATCGGCCAATATCTACCAGAAAAGCACGCAACAGCGGTTGTTTAAGCCTTATGCCTTGTTTGATAAGCAAGGGGTGAAAATTGCGGTAATTGGTTTAACGACCGATGATACTGCCAAGATCGGGAATCCCGAGTATTTCACGGATATTGAATTCCATGTCCCGGCCGTTGAAGCAAAACAAGTCGTCGATCAACTGCGAAAGACCGATAAGCCTGACATTATCATCGCCGCTACCCATATGGGGCATTACGATGATGGCAAGCATGGTTCGAATGCTCCAGGTGATGTAGAGATGGCTCGCAGCCTCCCCGCAGGCTATTTAGATATGATAGTGGGTGGTCACTCGCAAGATCCGGTTTGTATGGCCAGTGAGAACCATAAGCAGGCTGATTATGTTCCCGGTACACCTTGTGCGCCTGATCGTCAGAACGGAACCTGGATTGTTCAAGCTCATGAGTGGGGTAAATATGTTGGTCGTGCTGATTTTAAATTCCGCAATGGTGAGTTGAAACTGGTGAGTTATCAGTTAATTCCAATCAATTTAAAGAAAAAAGTTGAGAAGGCTGATGGTAGCAGTGAGCGGGTCTTTTATACCCAGGAGATTGCGCAAGATCCATCGATGCTGAAGCTACTTACGCCTTTTGAAGAGCAAGGTAAGGCGCAGTTGGATATTAAAGTTGGCAGTGTCAATGGCAAGCTAGAAGGTGATCGTAGCAAGGTTCGTTTCGAACAAACCAACCTGGCGCGGATGTTATTGGCTGCGCAAATGGAACGAGCGGGTGCAGATTTCGCGGTGATGAGTGGTGGTGGGGTGCGTGACTCTATCGATGCCGGTGATATCACGTATAAAAATGTGCTTAAGGTCCAGCCATTTGGTAATACCTTGGTTTACGCCGATATGAAAGGCAGCGAGGTCGAGAAGTATCTGGCTGTGGTGGCGAATAAAAAAGTCGATTCAGGTGCTTATGCACAATTTGCCAATGTCAGCCTGGTCGCTGATGGTAATGGCGTCAGTGACGTGAAAATACAGGGCAAGCCATTAGATCCGAATAAAACGTATCGTCTGGCCACCCTGAATTTTAATGCATTAGGCGGCGATGGCTACCCGAAAATCGATACCTTACCGGGCTATGTGAACACCGGTTTTATCGATGCTGAAGTGTTAAAGCAGTATATTGAAAAGCACTCTCCACTGGATGCCAGTCAGTATCAGCCGAAAGGTGAGATTGTTTATAAGTAAGGCGTGAAGCTGGAAGCCTCTATTTGGCAGTGGAGGCTTCTGATGAATTGCACGAGATATATGCAGCGCGGTGCGGGTTTGTAATGCAATAAATAAATTAATCGCGCTTGGCAATATCGGCAAAGCTGCCTTGTAGCAACTGGCATAAATCTGTTGCAGCCAATTCAATATCTAAACCCCGCTTTCCGCCGGAAACGAATATTGTGGCATACGCCTGTGCCAAGCTATCGATAACAGTCGGTAAGCGCTTTTTCTGCCCTAATGGACTGATACCACCGACTAAATAACCGGTGGTGCGCTGCGCCAATTGTGGGTCAGCCATCTCCGCCTTTTTGGCACCCAAAGCACGCGCAACTTTTTTCAGATCAAGCTGGGTGGCGACAGGGGTAACGGCAACCGCCAGGTTTTTGGCATCCCCATTCAAGGCGACCAGCAAGGTTTTATAAACCTGATCGGCATTAAGCCCCAACTTTTTAACAGCTTCATCGCCAAAGTTGGTTTCTGCTGCGTCATGGTGATAAGGATGTAATGTGAACGGAACTTTTTGTTTTTCCAGCAAAACGACTGCAGGTGTCATAATAAACGTCCAATTAAAAATGAAAATTTATTCCAAGGGATTATCCTACACCCAATCATTGCGGTAGAGTTAAAAATTAACCTAATAAAATCAATGCTATCATGATGGATTGCCGGAGTTATGATGAATGTAAGTTGCTAATCTAATCGTCAGGTTGCTACCCTGTACCTGCAGCTCATATTATCCGCAAGGAGTGTGGGCGCTTAATAACTAAAATAATGAAAATTCCTCTTTGACTGGCCGATAGCGATATCGGCCATTTTTTTACTTTTATTGGTGATTACTGCTCGCCGAGTTGCAACAAATCAGGAAGATTACCCTCGCCATACAGATGCAGTGCACCGACCGCGACCACATAACGCCCGGCTGGCAGATGTTCTAGTTGCTGCTGCCAGCGTTTATTCCGTTGAATCATCAGCACATCGTATAGATTTTGGCTAAAAGTTGGTGCCAGTGTGGTTAGGTTATTGGTTGGGGGATGTTCCAGCCACCAGCCAATCATGGTTTGCAGCAGGCGTGCGTTGGTGTGCCAATGGGTCAGAGTATCAAGCAGTAAAGACATGCCGTTATCAGGTAATGTCTCCAGTAAATCGAGTTGCATTTGTGTTCCTTCCAACTCTATAACACTTTTTTCTTGTGCTGCTGCCGCTTTCAATAATTGAAAATCGATGCCGTATTCCCCACGCAATCCCAGACGTTGAGCCTGGCGAGCCTGAAGCATTAAGGCGACCTGCCATGCCGGTAGAAAGGCCATCGAGTGCGGATCAGTGCTCAGCTCTTCGCAGCGCTGTAACAGTTGCTGATATTGCTCCTCAGATAATCTATCGATTAATGCTTCGCTGAGGGTATCGGTACCAAAAGGTGAGGAGGTGTCGGTGATATCAGCTTCGACAATAAGTGCATCAGCCTGATTCAATTTATTCAGTAATTCGTGGGGGAGGGGGAACATGTTCTCGGTTCCCATATGAATACTGCCGACCATATGGAAGTGGCGTTCACCGGGTAAGGTGATATCCAACGCCGGATAGGGGTAGGTCGCCGGTGTCAGGATACCGAGAAATCGTGCGATGTGGCGTAATAATTGGCCCATATCCATGTGGTTCCCTTTTTAGCATTTCTTAACATGCTAAACGCTAAATGGCGCACATGAAAGTGTTGTGCGCCATTAGGTTATACCCTTTGTATTTGCAGCCGCAGGGGGTTAGCTGCTCTTGTTACTCGGCCCATCCCTGAGCCTACCTGCAACGCCAATGACTTTGGGGATATCAGGAGCGCTTACTGCTTAGGTTTAAAACGCAGCAAACGGTTAGCGTTGCTGACTACGGTAATGGATGACAGCGCCATGGCCGCCCCTGCCACCACCGGGCTAAGTAATGTTCCGGTGAACGGGAACAGAATTCCCGCCGCAATCGGAATACCCAGTGCGTTGTAGAAAAACGCACCCAATAAGTTTTGCTTCATATTGCGCAATGTTGCTTTGGCAAGCTCCACGGCATCCGCAACCCCATGCAGACTGTGGCGCATTAGCGTGATAGCCGCAGTTTCAATCGCGATATCACTACCACCCCCCATGGCAATCCCAACATCCGCTTGTGCCAGTGCAGGGGCATCATTGATACCATCACCAATCATCGCCACTTTATGTCCGGCGGCTTGCAGTTGCTTGATAGCCTCAGCTTTACCCTCCGGCAACACCCCCGCGATCACCTGATCAATACCGGCTTCTTTGGCAATGGCATTGGCGGTAATTGGGTTATCACCGGTTAACATCACCAGACTGTATCCCAGCTGATGCAATCGTTGCAGAGCGCTGACACTGTCGCTGCGCAGTGGGTCGCGGATCGACAGCAGTGCCGCGGGTTTACCCATCGCGCTGAGGATAACCGGGGTGGCACCACTTTCAGCTTGCTGCTGCATGAGTGATTGCAACTCACGGGTATCAATGCTCTGTTCCTCCAGCAGGCGGTTGTTCCCTAGCAACAAAGGAATGCCGTCAACTTCACCACTGACACCCAAGCCACGTAAGGTGCGGAACTGACTGACGGTAGCCAGCGTCAGCCCTTCGGCACGTTGCAAAATAGCGCGAGCCAATGGGTGATTAGAGCCGGTTTCTAGTGCTGCGGCCCATCCCAGCGCTTGTTGTTCGCTGACACCGTTAAAGGTATGAATTGCCACTACTTGTGGGTGACCTTCCGTTAGCGTGCCGGTTTTGTCGAACACCAACGTATCGAGATTACTGGCTTGCTGCAATGCATCGGCATCACGTACCAAAACACCAAACTCGGCCGCCCGCCCGACGCCAGAGATGATAGACATCGGCGTCGCCAGTCCAAGCGCGCAGGGACAAGCGATAATGAGCACTGTGGTAGCAACCACCAGGGTGTACACCAACTGAGGCTGTGGACCGAGGAAATACCAAATCAGTCCGGCGATAACAGCAATTGCCACCACGGTTGGCACAAATACCGCTGAGATTCGATCCGCCAATTTGCCGATTTCTGGTTTACTGCTTTGCGCCTGACGAACCAGTTTGATGATGCGAGCCAGTGTGGTTTGGCTACCAATGGCATTGGCGCGGAACAGTACCGATCCATCCTGTACTTGGGTACCTGCATGTACCACATCACCTGCTGATTTTTGTTGTGGGATAGGTTCGCCGGTCAGCATGGCTTCGTCCATCCACACTTCGCCCTGCACAATTTTACCATCAACCGGTACTCGGTCACCGGTAGTCAGACGCAAGGTCATGCCCAATTGGACCTCAGCCAGAGGGATCACTTGCTCACCGTCGTCAGATACCCGCCGTGCTGTCGGTGGTGCCAGGTCCAGCAGTCGCTCCAACGCATTAGATGAACGCTGTCTGGCGCGTTGTTCCATCGCATGACCAAGGTTAATCAAACCGATTATCATGGCGCTGGCTTCATAATAGAGGTGGCGCGCCTCCATCGGGAAAACATCCGGCCAGATATTCACCGTAATGGAATAGAGCCACGCCGCTCCGGTACCTAGTGCCACTAAGGTATCCATGGTGGCACTGCCATTTTTCAGGCTGACCCAGGCGTTGCGATAGAAATGGCCACCCGCAAATATCATCACCAGCAGAGTAATCACCCCGACAATAAGCCACGGTGTCTGGGTTTCTGGCGTTAGCGTCATACTGCCGCCAAATAACCCCCATCCCATCAGGGGGATACCCAACAGCAGGCCCAGTGCTGCTTGCCATTGGAAGCGCTTCATACTGGCTTGCGACATCTGTTGCTGACGTTCGCGGCGCTCGCCTTCGTCTTCAATAATCTCCGCACCATAACCGGCATTTTTGACGGCTGCGATTAAGGCTTCATTGCTTGGGTTACCGGTTACTAACGCGCTACGCTCCGCCAAATTGACGCGCGCAACCTCAACCCCATCAACACCTTCCAGAGCATGTTGTACTTTGGATACGCAACTGGCACAGCTCATCCCGGTTAGCAATAACTGGACGCTATCGATATCCACCGCTGTGGTTGGGTTAGCATTAATATCACTTGTTACTGCCGGAATGGTTGAAGAGGCCGCTGCCTGATATTCCGGCTGAGATGGGGCTGAGTCAGTCAGCGGCTCAGTTTTTGGGGATGGGGCACCTGGCAGTGCGGCGTGATAACCCGCCTGTTCCACTGCGCTAATTAGCACCTGCGGATCAGCTTTACCATACACTTTAGCGCTATCCACACTCACCACGGCTGCAATTACACCGGGAACGGCTTCCAGAGCTTGGCGTGTGGCTTCAGTACAATGGCCGCAGCTTAAGCCAGAGAGCTGTAATTGTGTATCGGGTGTTTGGGCTGCTTCTGCCTGATAACCGGCTTGTTTGACAGTATCAATCAGCGTGTTGATATCGGCTTCACCGGTCACTTTGGCATAGTTAACGTCGACTTCAGCATGATGAATATCTTCACGACTTTCTAAGGCGGTTTTCACTCGCTTGGCACAATTCATACAGGAAAGGCCATGCAAGGCCAGCACTGTGGTTTGCAACATAATTAACTCCTTATCGAGTAACCACTTATCCGTTCATTTCGTCGGGATAAGTTTAGTCGGTAATCCCAGTCACATCGCTTATCGTCGCTGATAATGGATTTATCCATAACCTTAAGCTGTACAGGTTTTATTCCGCTTGACTGACATCGTTGTTTTCACTAATTATGGAGGTTAAACCTTCCAGCAAGGGGAAGGTCAAGGGGGAAATATGAACATAAGCGATGTGGCAAAAAAAACCGGTTTAACCAGCAAAGCCATACGTTTCTACGAAGAAAAAAAACTGCTGACACCGCCTATCCGCACTGATAACGGCTATCGCAGCTACAGTGCCAAACACATTGAAGAGTTAACCCTGCTACGTCAGGCACGGCAGGTTGGCTTTACACTGGATGAATGTCGCGAGTTACTGGCATTATTTCATAACCCGGCCCGCCACAGCGCGGATGTGAAAGCGGCGACGCTGCTAAAGGTTGCGGAAATCGAGCAACATATTGATGATCTTAACCAGATGCGCTTGCGCTTGTTAGCGTTGGCAGATGAGTGCCCAGGGGATGATGGCGCTGATTGCCCGATTATCAATAATTTGTCGGGATGTTGTCATTCGGCAGCTAAGCAGGCTGGCGATGATAAGGATAAAGTTGTTAACAAACAGACGGTTGTGGGGGATGAGGCGGTTGTTGGTTAACTGACAGGCCACTCAACTGACGGCCTGCCGGTCAATATGCTACTGACGATAATATAGGTATTACTGAGGGATGGCGCGGACATGCAAGGTATTGCCTTCCACGAATATCACTTCAACTTCGGTACCAACACCCAGTTCGGTTGCGCAATAAATACGCCAGCTACTGTCACCAACCCGCATGCGACCAAAACCATCAATGGTTGGTTCGGTCAATGTGGCCCGCGTACCCAACAGCTGATGGGTACGTTGATTCAGCATGGCAGGTTGTGGTTTGATGCGTTTACTCAGCCAATACCACCACAGGAATGCAGCAACCACCGTCAGGACGGAAAATAGCACGCCTTGCATCTCCCAGCTGAAGGGAAATAGCCAGACTAACGCGCCCACGACTACGGCGGCAACGCCGCTCCACAGCATATAACCACTGGCACCTAGCATCTCAGCGGCCAGAAGCAGCCCGCCGAGGGATAGCCAAAACCAACTTGGATTCGCGGCAATTTCCTCCAGCATGGTTATTTACCTCGGCTGTTTTTACTCTCGCCAATCAGTTCTGCAATCCCACCGATAGCACCCATCAGGCTGCTGGCTTCTAGCGGCATCATAATGACTTTGCTGTTATTGGCGGAGCCGATGTGTTGCAGTGCGTCGGTATATTTCTGTGCCACAAAGTAGTTAATGGCTTGAATGTCACCGGCAGCAATAGCCTCAGAAACCATTCTGGTGGCTTGGGCTTCAGCTTCAGCACCACGCTCACGGGCTTCTGCTTGCAAGAATGCGGATTGACGTTCACCTTCAGCTTTCAGAATCTGTGATTGCTTCTCACCTTCAGCACGCAAAATTGCGGCCTGACGAACCCCTTCGGCTTCCAGAATATCAGCACGTTTAGTACGTTCCGCTTTCATCTGAGCATTCATCGCAGAAATCAACTCAGCCGGTGGGCGCACATCACGGACTTCAATACGTGTCACTTTAATGCCCCACGGGTTGGTGGCTTCATCAACAATATGCAACAGGCGGCCGTTGATGTTGTCACGTTGCGACAACATTTCATCCAGCTCCATAGAACCCAAAACAGTACGGAAGTTGGTCATGGTCAAATTGATGATGGCCGATTCCAAATTGCTGACTTCATAAGCTGCTTTTACTGGGTCAATAACCTGGATAAAGCAGACGGCATCAATTGCTACGTTGGCGTTATCGCGGGAAATGATCTCTTGGGATGGGATATCCAAGACTTGTTCCATCATATTGATTTTGCGGCCAACACGATCCATAAATGGCACAACGATGTTCAAGCCTGGCATCAGGGTTTTGGTATAACGACCAAAACGCTCGACAGTCCACTGAAAACCTTGTGGAACAATTTTGATTGAGGAAAACACCACAATCAGGGCTACAACGATAAGAACAGGGATGACCGTAAACATATTTAACTTCCTGTCAGCAATGATATTTGTTTCTTAATATTACGTGACCGGTGGTTAAATGCCTAACTAAAGGCAGGTAAAAGCGTGTAAATGAGAAAAAACTTGGCTGAGGCAGAATAAAACCGCGCGGGATGCCCCCGCGCAGTAGCAAATAAGGGGATCGCCAAAAAGGTTATGGCGATTAACTTTCGCTGTCAGTACAGTAATGAGTAAAGTTGACGACGATATTTGGCGGCCAGTGCATCGCCGGTGCCTAGTGCAGCTAAAATATCCATTAATGTCTTACGTGCAGTACCGTTCGCGGCAGCCAGATCTTTCTTCAGATGGCTCAGCAACAGCTCTAAAGCCTCTTCATTGCGGCCAACCTGATGCAGTTGTAGCGCCAATTGCACCGCGAGTTCGACGTTATCAGGCTGTTCAGTCAGTTGCTGTTGTAACTGTTGGATCTCTGGCGTGTCGGCAGCTTGTTTGAGCAACTCAATCTGAGCAATCAGCCCTTGATAACGGGTATCACGGTCTTGCAGTGGAATGGTTGCCAACACTGTTTCAGCATCTTCACTGCGGTTCAACTGAATTTGCACTTCAGCCAGTTGCAGGCCAATTTCACTGTTTTGCCCACTCAGCGCCCAGGCATCTTTCAGCAGTGGCAGTGCTTCTTGCACTTTGCCTTCGCTTAACAATTGTGCAGCTTCGGCAACTTTCAATTCTTCAGGTTTCGGCAATACCCGTTGTAATAGCTCGCGGATAACCTCTTCCGGCTGTGGTCCTTGGAAGCCATCAACCGGTTGACCGTCTTTAAACAGATAAACCGCCGGAATTGAGCGTAAACCAAACTGTGACGCCACCATCTGCTCTGCATCGCAGTCGACACGAGCCAGAATGAATTGACCGGCATATTCTGCGGCCAGTTTATCCAGCACTGGGGTCAGTTGCAGACAATGCTGGCTGCGTTCGGACCAAAAGTAGAACAGTACCGGCACGGCCATGGATTGTTCTAAGGCCTGGTGTAGGTTTGCTTCAGTAATATCAATCGTAGTAGGTGCTAGCATGAATTATTTCTCTCATCCGTTTTAACACTAGATGGGGGCAGATTATGTTGCTTCAACCCCAACTATTTTTGGATAGTCAGTTAGGCATTACCGCGCAGGACTTTATCTAACATTCGCCCCGGTAGGATGCGGCGCAATAGGGTCAATGCATGGGCCACTAATGTGACAGGATAGCGCAATTGTGGGCGCGGGCTTTCCAGTGCATGGCGTAATTTCGGTAATATAGCCTGCGGGGGCAGGGTAAATCGCTTTGCGATACCGGGATTATTGACCGGTTTATCGGCCTCGGCCTGATTGACGTTTTGTGTAAAATGGGTACTGATCGGGCCGGGTTCAATCAGACAAACATGTACACCACTGTCGTGCAGTTCCATACGTAGTGCATCAGACCAGGCTTCCAGCGCATATTTGCTGGCCGCATAAGCGCCGCGACCTGCGGTAGAAACCAACCCCATCACCGAACTGGTTTGAATTATACGCCCTTCGCCGTGAGGCAACATTGCTGGCAACAGCAATTGCGTGAGCTGGTGGGTGCCGAATAGATTGGTGGAAAACTGCTTTTCCAACTGCTGGCGTGAAATGGTGTGCAATGGGCCATACAGGCCGAAACCACCATTGTTAAACAGGCCGTATAAGCGCCCGCCAGTCAGTTCGATAACCTGCGCAGCAGCACGTTCCACACTGGCACTGTCATCCAAATCCAGTTCAATACCTTCCAGACCCAATTGCGTCATCTTTGCCACATCATCAGGTTTACGGCAGGCGGCCAGTACGCGATAGCCCCTGTTTTTCAAATCCTGTGCTGCAACCAGCCCGATACCGCTGGAACAACCGGTAATTAATACAGTTTTTTGCATAACTTTACCTGGTGAGTGATTCTATTTGTTTGAACAAGTGCTATTACTGCTTATTGGTCACTAATGGTTTAAGTTGTTGCGCCATCCAATCGGCGATGAAGGGTTGGGCCGCGGCGTTAGGGTGTAAGCCATCATCCTGCATCCACTGCGGTTTCACAGCAACAGCTTCCATAAAAAAAGGAACCAATGGAATGTTAAATTGCTGTGCCAGTTGTGGATACATCGCGGTGAAAGCAGCAGTATAACGGCGACCATAGTTAGGCGGAATACGGATTTGCATCAATAAAGGTTGGGCTTTTGCTTCCAATATCTGATTGATAATTTGTGTCAGATCCCGTTGAGTATCTTGCGTTGGAAAACCACGCAGGCCGTCATTTGCTCCCAGTTCTATCAGCACCCAGCGCGGCTGGTGTTGTTTGAGTAGGGCCGGTAGGCGGGCCAAACCTTGAGCGGCGGTGTCACCACTGATACTGGCGTTGACTACCTTCGGCAGTGACGGTGTTCCCTGCCATGTTTTATCCAGCCGTGAAGGCCATGCTTGGGCAATCGGCAGGCGGTAACCGGCGCTTAAGCTATCGCCAAGAATTAACAGTGTATCGGTTGCGGCGGCACGCAAACTGAATAATCCCAACAGTAAAAGGAAGGGAAGATGCCAGCGGAAAACGTTCTTGAAGTTCATCATCTTAATAAATACGTCGGCCAGGGTGAGCAACAGCTCTCCATCCTTACCGGAGTTGAGCTGGTTGTCAAACCCGCCCAGACAATTGCGCTGATTGGTGAGTCGGGTTCAGGCAAGTCAACTTTGCTGGGGATTCTGGCAGGCCTGGATGATGGCAGCAGTGGTGAGGTGAGTTTACTCGGCCAGTCTTTGACCGCGATGGATGAAGAAGGGCGCGCGCAATTACGTGCAAAAAACGTCGGCTTCGTGTTTCAGTCATTTATGTTGGTACCCACACTCAATACGTTGGAGAACGTTCAGCTTCCTGCATTGTTGCGTGGAGAGAGCGAACGCAATAGTAAGGCCCATGCGGTGGAGTTATTAGAGCAACTCGGATTGGGCAAACGGCTACATCATCTGCCCGCTCAGCTTTCTGGCGGTGAGCAGCAGCGGGTAGCACTGGCCCGAGCCTTCAGTGGGCGGCCTAAAGTGTTATTTGCCGATGAACCGACCGGTAATCTTGACCGCCATACCGGTGACAGAATTGCTGATTTGTTGTTTTCATTGAATCGGGATTATGACACCACACTGATTCTGGTTACCCATGATGTACAACTGGCGGGGCGTTGTCAGCGCCGCTTGCGGCTGCGGGACGGCAAATTGTGGGAGGAAGCATGATTTGGCGCTGGTTTTGGCGTGAGTGGCGCTCACCCTCACTGTTAATTGTTTGGCTGGCATTAACACTGGCGGTGGCTTGTGTGCTGGCGCTGGGTACCATCAGTGACCGGATGGAAAAAGGGCTAAGTCAGCAAAGCCGCGATTTTTTGGCCGGCGATCGGGTGCTGAGCGCGGCGCATCCGGTTCCTGAAGCGTGGTTGCTGGAAGCTAAACGGCAAGGGTTGACCGTCAGTCGCCAGTTATCGTTTATGACCATGACCTTCGCGGGCGATCGCCCACAACTGGCTGATGTGAAAGCCACAGATTTAGCCTATCCGCTGTATGGCAAATTAGATACGTTGCCTGCTGGCGCGGTGCTTGAACCGGGTACGGTGTTGGTGGCTCCAAGGCTGTTGTCGCTGCTTGGGGTTAAGGTCGGCGATATGCTGGATGTCGGTGATACTTCACTGAAAATTGTCGGTGAAGTGATTCAGGAGCCTGATTCTGGCTTTAATCCATTCCAAACCGCGCCGCGTATTTTGATCAATCTGGCTGACGTGGAAAAGACCGGTGCGATTCAGCCGGGTAGCCGTCTGACCTATCGTTATATGTTCGCCGGCCAGCCTGATGGCGTGACCCAATTTAGTGACTGGCTTACGCCACAATTGAAACCAGAGCAGCGGTTGTATGGTTTACAAGAATCAGGTGGCGCGTTGGGGAAATCGCTGCAACGGGCGCAGCAGTTCTTGCTGTTATCGGCGCTATTGACGTTACTACTTTCGATTGCTGCCGTTGCGGTGGCGATGGGCCACTATTGCCGTAGCCGCTATGATTTAGTTGCGGTACTGAAAACATTAGGTGCAGGACACCGTGCACTGCGGCGGTTGATTATCGGTCAGTGGCTGTCGGTGCTGGTGTTGGCAGGCCTGTGTGGCAGCGTGATTGGCCTCTTATTCGAGAAGGTTTTAGTTCGTTTATTGTCACCGGTATTACCGGCCGCATTGCCAGCAGCCGGTTTATGGCCATGGGTATGGTCAATGGGTTCGCTGGTATTGATTTCGCTGCTGGTGGGTGTGCGCCCCTATCGGCAACTGCTCGCGACCCAGCCGCTACGGGTTTTGCGCCGTGATGTTTCCGCGAATGTTTGGCCGCTGCGTTACTTTATTCCTGCAATGTTGGTTATCGTGATTGGCTTATTGGCATTGCTGATGGGGGGGAACGCGTTATTGTGGGCCATTCTGGCTGGCATGGTGGTATTGGCGTTATTACTGGGCGTGATTGGCTGGGGCAGTCTGGTACTGTTGCGCCGCCTGACTGTTACCCGTCTATCATTGCGGCTGGCAATCAACCGTTTGCTACGTCAACCGTGGATGACGTTAACGCAACTGGCGGCATTCTCTTTATCCTTTATGCTGTTAGCATTGTTATTGGTACTGCGTGGGGATCTATTGGATCGTTGGCAGCAACAATTGCCGCCGGACAGCCCGAATTACTTCTTGCTGAATATGACACCGCAACAGGTGCCACAGGTAACTGAGTTTCTGACGCAACATCAGATAACGCCATCAACGTTCTATCCTATCGTGCGGGTACGGCTGTCTGAAATTAACCAGCAACTGGCCACCGAGCGGGTGCGTGAAGATGAACCCGGTGGTGAGGCGGTTAACCGTGAATTGAATCTGACTTGGCAGCAAGATTTACCGGCGCACAATATTTTGACCGCCGGTCAATGGCCACCTAAAGCCGATGAAGTGTCGATGGAACAAGGAATTGCTGACAGGCTGGGGATTAAAATCGGCGATAAACTGACATTTAGCGGCGATACGCAGTCATTCGAAGCCAAAGTTAGCAGTATTCGTCAGGTGGATTGGGAAAGCCTGCGGCCAAACTTCTACTTTATCTTCCCGCCAGGTGCATTGGATAAACAGCCACAAACCTGGCTGACCAGTTTCCGCTATCAAGGAGACGGGGAGGTGCTGACACAACTGAATCGGCAGTTCCCAACACTCAGTTTGCTGGATATTGGCGCGATGCTTAAACAGGTCGGGCAGGTGTTGCAGCAGGTGAGTCGTGCACTGGAAGTGATGGTGATACTGGTTATCATCTGTGGCACTTTGTTGCTGTTAGCGCAGGTTCAAGTAGGGATGCGTCAGCGCCGTCAGGAGCTGGTGGTTTACCGGACACTTGGCGCAAGTAAACGCTTACTGCGGGGTACCTTGTGGTGGGAGTTTGCCCTACTGGGGTTGGTCGCCGGGCTGGCGGCTGCCATCGGGGCAGAGGCGGCACTGTGGGCATTACAGCGCTTAGTGTTTGATTTCCCGTGGCAGCCTAATTGGGTGATGTGGTGGCTGTTGCCACTGGCTGGCGCACTATTGTTGTCACTGTGTGGCGGTTGGTTAGGTGCGCGTTTGTTACAGGGAAGGGCGCTGTTCCGCAATTATGACAGTTAGCCCACTTGGGTAATCTGGCGTTGCAGTGTGGCTGCAACGCCAACGATTTGTGGGGCAGGCCAGATGAGTTACAGCTTATCCTGCGCCCAGATCAGCGCGTTCTGGTATTCCGCTGGTAACAACGGCGCAAGTGCGACCAGAGCAGCACGTAATTGTGCGCCATCGGGGTGGTTCAAATTCAGATGACCTACTTTACGGCCTGCGCGCACTTCTTTTTCATACCAGTGCAGATGCACCAACGGCAGAGATAGCCATTCGATGTTCACTGGCGTGCCAATCAGGTTGACCATCGCTGACGGGGTGTTGACCACCGGCGTCGGTAAGGGCAGGTCCAAAATGGCGCGCAGATGCAGTTCAAACTGGCTTATTGACGCACCATTTTGCGTCCAGTGGCCGCTGTTATGCACCCGTGGTGCCAGCTCATTGATCAACAAATTGTCGCCAACGATAAAGCACTCCATGGCCATTACGCCAACATAATTCAGCTCATCCATAATGGCTGACAGCATTTTTTCAGCTTGTTGCTGTAATCTGCTATCGGGCTGTGGCAAAGCCACACTCATGCGCAGGATGCCATCTTCATGCAGATTGTGGGTTAACGGGTAAAACACCGATTTGCCCTGGCTGCTGCGTGCGCCGACCAGCGAAACTTCACCGCTGAAGTTAATCCCTTGCTCAACGATGCATTCACCGTAAGCATCAGTCGGTAAGGTATCCTGATCACCTGCCCGCAACCGCCACTGACCACGTCCGTCATAGCCTCCGACCCGACGTTTGACAATGGCCAGCTCACCTAATGTTGCAAAGACCTGCGGCCATTCGCTACTACTTGCTAATAGCTGCCACGGTGCGGTTGGCAGATTCAGGCTATCGAGCAATTGCTTTTGTGTCAGGCGATCAGCCAGACGCGGGAAGATATCGCGGTTAACAAAAGCCGTGTGTGTGGCGAGTTCGCGGGTTAACGCCGTTTCTGGCCAGCGCTCAATCTCGGCGGTAATCACACTGTGCTGATAAGGCACGGCTTCAGGTTCTGCATCCAAACCCACCGGATAAACGGCAATACCCAGGGGTTCGCCAGCCTGACGCAGCATGCGCCCTAGCTGACCATTACCTAATACGCAAACTGGTTTCATGCCTTCACCTGTAAGTCTGGCACCCGAGGATCTGGATTATCCAGCACTTCGTCAGTTTGGCTTTTGCGCCAATCAGCCAGACGAGCGGCTAATTCAGCATCGTGCAATGCCAATATTTGTGCGGCCAGCAAAGCGGCATTGGCGGCACCGGCTTTACCGATAGCCAAGGTTCCCACCGGGATACCGCGCGGCATTTGTACAATCGAATACAGGCTGTCGACGCCACTCAGCGCAGCACTTTGTACCGGAACACCTAAAACAGGTACCAGCGTTTTTGCCGCAATCATACCTGGCAGATGTGCAGCACCACCGGCACCGGCAATTATCACCTGTAAGCCCTTGGTTTGGGCCGACTCGGCAAAACTGAACAGCTTATCGGGGGTGCGGTGTGCGGAGACAACGTCCACATGAAATGGAACATTGAGCGTGGTGAGCACGTCAGCGGCGAACTGCATGGTGGCCCAGTCACTCTTGGACCCCATTACGATAGCGATTTTAACCCCGGCTGCATAAGCCGAATCGAGGTTAGCTCCCATGAGTGTAAAGCTCCTGTGATTGCGCAAGCGTCGGCCAGAATGATTTTACTTAAATCGTGACTGGCGAAGAGGGCGTAGAGCATATCATGAGCCAAAGGCGAGGAAAACGGTTGCGTCGCGGCTTTTAGTGGGATTTATCGGTTTTTTATACCCACTAGCCAGATAAACCTGAAGGTCAAAATGGGAATTTAATCAACTCAACGTTGTCTGCCGTGACTTTGACCATCGACCCCTCAACATGCCAGGCACCAAGAACCACTCGATGGGCGGTTGTGGCGGGGAGTGCTACGGTGTGAACCGCTGGGCGATGCGTATGCCCGTGGATCATCCAACTGACGCCATTACGTTGGAGGCTATCAATCACTGCTTGTGGATTTACATCCATGATAAGTTCAGATTTGCCGCTATTGTTCTGCTGACTTTGGTTACGCATATAAGCCGCAATGCGTAAACGAAAACGCAGAGGTAGCCACAGGAACAGTTTTTGAATCAGTGGATTATGTACTCTACGACGAAAATGCTGATAGTCGGTGTCATCGGTGCACAGTGTATCACCATGTAAAATAACAATTTTACGGTCATACAGTTCGACGACTATCTCTTCCGGCAGCAGGGTCATACCACTTTCTTGAGCAAAGCGTTTACCGAGCAAAAAGTCACGATTACCGTGGATAAAGTAGCAAGGTACACCCTGTTGTTGGAGTGATTTCAGCGCAGCGGCAACTTGCCGGTACAGTGGTTCGGGGTCATCATCGCCAATCCAGGACTCGAACAGATCACCCAGGATATATAACGCATCAGCATGAATGGCTTCACGCTGTATAAAATGCAGGAAACCGGCAGTGATTGCCGGTTCCTGAACGCTAAGATGCAGATCTGCAATAAAAAGCGTGCTCATTAAGCTGTCATTATTCGCTAATAGTGACGCTTTTGATAATCACATCTTCTTTTGGTACATCCTGATGCATACCGCTACGGCCAGTAGCAACGTTTTTGATTTTATCAACAACGTCCAGACCTTCAGTGACTTCAGCAAATACGCAGTAACCCCAACCATCTGGGCGCTCTGAACGGAAGTTCAGGAAGTCGTTGTCGGCAACGTTAATGAAGAACTGTGCAGTGGCAGAGTGCGGATCGTTGGTACGCGCCATTGCCAGGGTGCCACGGGTGTTTTTCAGGCCGTTGTTAGCTTCGTTTTTGATAGTTGCATCCGTGGTTTTCTGGTTCATGCCCGGCTCAAAACCACCGCCTTGAATCATGAAACCGTCGATAACACGGTGGAAGATAGTGTTATCATAGAAGCCCTTACGGCAGTAGTTCAGGAAGTTTTCAACGGTAACCGGCGCTTTATCCGCGAAGGTATTGACGACGATATCGCCGTGATTAGTATGAAACGTGACCATAATAATGTTCCTGCTAGTGTAATAGTGTATTCACAAATGAGTCGTAACTCTTTAGACGGCTCTTATATCATAACTCTGAGATTGAGTCAGCACTCGAAACGCCAGCAAGATGTGTGAAAAAGTGCTGAATCAGTGGTTGATTTACCGCATAATCTGATGATATCCTTTTATCTCCCTCGTCCTTGACGTTGTTTGCGCTCTACCGGCAACGCCAATGAGTTTGGGTATAAACCATGCTTACCGCAAAACAAAAACCACGGAATGTCCCGATGCTAAAGATTTTTAATACACTGAGTCGCCAAAAAGAGGAATTCAAGCCTATTCATGCCGGTAAAATTGGTATGTACGTATGCGGGATCACCATTTATGACCTGTGTCACATTGGGCATGGGCGTACTTTTGTCGCTTTCGACGTCGTGGCGCGTTATTTGCGTTATTTAGGTTACTCTCTGACGTATGTGCGTAACGTTACCGATGTTGACGATAAAATTATCAAGCGCGCATTGGAAAACAATGAAAGCTGTGAGCAACTGACGACACGTATGCTGGCAGAAATGCATAAAGATTTCGATGCACTGAATCTTGAACGCCCTGATTTAGAGCCGCGTGCGACTCACCATATTCCTGAAATTATTGCGCTGACTGAGCGTTTGATTGCCCGTGATCACGCTTATGTCGCGTCAAATGGCGATGTAATGTTTGCTGTGGACAGTGATCCTGATTACGGTTTGCTGTCCCGTCAGGATTTGGATCAATTGCAGGCCGGTGCCCGGGTTGAAGTGGCTGATGTTAAACGCAATCCGATGGATTTTGTCTTGTGGAAAATGTCTAAACCGGGTGAACCAAGTTGGGCATCGCCTTGGGGGCCGGGCCGCCCTGGCTGGCATATCGAGTGCTCGGCGATGAATGGCAAACAGTTGGGCGCACATTTTGATATTCACGGCGGCGGTTCTGATTTGATGTTCCCGCACCACGAAAATGAAATTGCACAATCTACCTGTGCCCATGATGGTCCCTATGTGAACTACTGGATGCACTCCGGTATGGTGATGATTGACAAAGAAAAAATGTCTAAATCACTGAATAACTTTTTCACCATTCGTGATGTGCTGGCCTATTACGATGCTGAAACCGTACGTTACTTCCTGATGTCCGGCCACTATCGCAGTCAGCTTAACTACAGCGAAGAGAACCTCAAACAGGCACGTGCCTCACTAGAACGCCTGTATACCGCTCTACGTGGGACTGATGCGAGTGCGACGCCTGCGGGTGGTGCAGAGTTTGAAGCGCGTTTCCGTGCCGCAATGGATGATGATTTTAATACGCCAGAAGCCTATTCGGTACTGTTTGATATTGCCCGTGAAGTAAACCGCCTGAAAACTGAAGATATTATGGCGGCGAATGGCTTAGCGGCAGAATTGCGTAAACTGGCCCATGTGCTGGGATTATTAGAGCAGGATCCAGAGCTGTTTTTACAAAGTGGCGCGCAGACTAATGACGACGAAGTAGCAAAAATAGAAGCGTTGATTAAGCAACGTAACGATGCCCGTAGCAGTAAAGATTGGGCGCTGGCCGATTCGGCCCGTGATCAGTTGAATGAGCTGGGTATTGTGCTGGAAGATGGCCCACAAGGGACGATATGGCGCCGTAAATAGCATGGTATTGGGTGGATAGGTGCAATTTAGCTATCTGCATCTAAAAAAATTGCGGTTCTGGTGCTGACCAGTAACCGCATTTTTTTGCCCTTATCTCGCCATGGCAGTCTTTCGCAATAACCAGCTAGAACTCGCCTTTGCTGAGGTGATTAGGCTTTAACCTGCACTTTCATGCCTTGAAACTCAACAATCTGGTCAGCCAGGATTTTGCAGCGCTTACGCGTTTCTACATTCCCGTCGACTTTCACCTGTCCATCTGCGATGGCGGCTTTCGCTGAGGCACCGCTGTCGTTCCAGCCCTGTAACTTTAATAAGTCACACAGCTCAACGTGCGGGTGTTTTTCCAAATGAAAAATGTCCATTCCTATCCTTACAATCAATTTTCGTTGATGTCGTGATATTCCTCGCAGGCTTGCAAGGTATTTTGTATCAGTGTTGCAACGGTCATCGGCCCGACGCCACCGGGAACCGGTGTAATCCAACCCGCACGCTCAACGGCGACATCAAATTCTACATCGCCGACTACTTTACCACTTTCCAGACGGTTAATGCCTACATCAATCACGATAGCACCAGGTTTAATCCATTCACCGGGAATAAAACCGGGTTTACCCACGGCAACCACCAGCAAGTCAGCATTTTCCACATGTTGGCGCAGATTTTTGGTAAAACGATGCGTGACGGTGGTAGTGCAACCTGCTAGCAGCAGTTCAAGGCTCATTGGGCGGCCTACAATATTGGATGCACCGACCACAACTGCATTGAGGCCGTAAGTCGAGATATTATAACGCTCCAGCAAGGTAACGATGCCGCGTGGGGTACAAGGGCGCAATTTCGGTGCGCGTTGACACAGACGGCCCACGTTATACGGGTGGAAGCCATCTACATCTTTATCTGGGTGGATACGTTCCAGTACTTTGACATTATCAATGCCAGCAGGCAGTGGTAGTTGCACCAGAATCCCATCAATTTCACCATCGTCATTCAGTGAATCAATCAATGCCAGCAACTCTGCCTCTGTGGTGGTCACTGGCAGATCATAAGAACGCGAAACAAAACCGACCTCTTCGCACGCCTTACGCTTACTGGCGACATAAATTTGTGAGGCTGGGTTGACACCAACTAATACTACAGCCAGGCCGGGAGCACGCTTACCGGCAGCCAAACGTTTCTGTACCAACGCAGCAACTTCATTTCTTACCTGCTGCGCAATCGTTTTACCATCAATAATTTTTGCTGACATCAGTGGAGGGATCCATCAATTAAAAAAAGCGGGAATGTGCCTATTTTGTCAGAAGCGGGGCGTGCTGTCAGGCGTATAATAACGATTAATTAACGATTAAATAGCCAGATGATAAACCGTAAGGCGAAAACCCATTGACTCGAAAGAGACTGCCCGTATAATCCAACCCGCAACTGACTACCGGCAGTGTTCTGTGCTGCGGTAAATATCAAATGCGCCCTTAGCTCAGTTGGATAGAGCAACGGCCTTCTAAGCCGTAGGTCACAGGTTCGAATCCTGTAGGGCGTACCATCTATACTTCTTCTGCCGTCTATCTAAGTCTACTAATCCCTTATATAATCAGCCTCTCTGACAATTCCTAGCATCCCAACGTCTACCTACATCCACTGCAATCAACAACAAAGTGGGGGTACTATTGGGGGTATGTCTAGGTTCAATGAAGTGAGATACCCCCACATGAAACTGAACGCCCGACAGGTCGATACTGCAAAGCCAAAAGAGAAGCCCTATAAGCTATCTGATGGAGGTGGATTATTTTTGTTAGTAAAAACTACTGGTTCACGTTGTTGGCGGCTGAAGTATCGGATCGCCGGTAAAGAAAAATTGCTAGCATTTGGGGTCTATCCTGATATCACTCTTGCTGAAGCCAGAGCAAAAAGAGACGAGGCAAAGCGTATACTTGCAGTGGGCGGCGACCCTGGTGAAGAAAAGAAAGTAGAAAAACAAACCAGAAAAGTCAGCATTGATAACACGTTCGAAGCTCTAGCCAGAGAATGGCATGCCTACAAAAGGCCCAATTGGTCTAAAGGTTATGCTGATGATTTAATGGAGTCGTTCGAAAAAGACATATTCCCTTACGTTGGCAAGCGTCCAGTTGCTGAAATCAAACCTCTAGAAATTCTCGAAACCCTACGCAAGTTAGAAAAGCGTGGCGTCCTCGATAAGATGCGTAAAATCCGTCAGGCATGCAGTCAAACCTTCCGTTATGCAATCGTAACTGGCAGGGCAGAGAACAATCCAGCAAGTGAACTAGCTGGCGCTCTGGCGGTTCAGAAGCACACGCATTACCCCCACCTCTTAGCGAACGAGCTTCCCGCATATCTTAACGCCCTCAACGCCTACAGCGGCAGTACAGTCACCCGAATAGCAACACGCCTACTTATGCTTACCGGAGTTCGCACAACCGAACTACGGGCTGCTGAGTGGGTAGAATTTGATTTAGATAAGGCCATTTGGGAAGTACCTACTGCCAGAATGAAAATGCGTCGTCCTCACTTGGTTCCCTTGCCAGAACAAGCTTTGGCATTACTGCGTCAATTACATGAGATTACTGGACGATTTAAACTGGTATTCCCCGGCCGCAATGACAGCTTAAAGCCAATGAGTGAAGCCAGTATTAATCAGGTCATAAAACGTATTGGTTATCATGGTAAAGCCACTGGTCACGGTTTCCGGCACACCATGAGTACCATTTTACATGAGCAGGGGTTTAATACTGCGTGGATAGAAACACAGTTGGCCCACGTGGATAAAAACAGCATTCGTGGTACCTACAATCACGCCCAGTATCTGGATGGTCGTCGAGAAATGCTTCAGTGGTATGCCGACTATATGGATAGCCTGGAACGTCAGTCAAAAGCTTAGTGATTAGGTAAAATTCTTCCGTGAGGAATAAAAAAGGGTCGGTTCAGTAGGTTCAGTCGGTTCAATGCTTTAGTTTATTGATTTATAAGTTAATTATTTCATTTTTTGAACCGACCCTGAACCGACTTTAGGCCGTTTGAACCGACCTTAATCACGTTACCTCCTGTAAAACTGGCTTTCTCTCAGCTAAATCATCCTAAATCTGTGATCGATAAGCCGAAATTGTTCACCACAGTTTGATGTAAAAATGTGAAGTGGTGTCATGCATTGGTGGGGTAGGTGCTGGACGAGTATACAGTGGTGATTTATAGTAGACCTCAAGAGAATAAGGCTATGCCTAGGCTGATCCCCGAAAACCAGTACACCTCTACTGGCTGGCATAGCCCCTAAAATTTAGAGGATGCGAGGTGGCGTTGTGAATAAGTCATTGTCTTTTTCGTTTATTGAGGACTTTAGTAAAAAAGAGCAGATGATTGCTAATAAAATAAAGGAAGACGATGATTTTATATATTCTTCTGATTCATTCATTGAGCTTGTTTCAGAGATGACAGGGCATATATCTAAGGATTTATCTAATTATAAAGGGATGCTTACTGAAGAAAATCTAAGCCATTTATCGTTAGATAATGCTCTAGATATTTTCTTCTTAGAAGAATGGCCTGAAGATTACCTAGGTTATTTATCATATTGTTCAAAGTGGATGTGTGAGTCATTTGGTGTTTCTTTTCAGGTTTATGGGGCATCAGCTTTCGCGGCGATTTGGTTTATTGCAAAGGGCGAACAATTTAAAGCATCCCAATATTTGATAATGTGCATGCAGCCAATACTATCTGTCATGCGAATTGGAGATATATCAAAAGAGAGAGGTAAGTTAGGAGGACGGCCGGAGCACCCTAGGAAGTCTGAGGCAATTAAGATTGCTAGGCAAAAATGGAATGTCATGGAATATGCTTCATTGAATATCGTTGCCACTGCTGTAAAACATCATCTGGATAATAAGTATAAGGATTCCCCAAGTTTACCGGCAATAAAAAAATGGCTCAAAAATGCTGAGTTTAGACCTAAGAAATCAGTAAAATAAAAACTAGGTTTTTATGCAAAAAAAATAAAAACTTGGTATTTGTTTATAATGAGTAATAACTAGGTTTTTGTTGTTTATATTTATTATAATAAGAGTGAAAATCCCTTGTCATCTACAGACGTCTATCAGTGACGGTAACCAGAAACAGGGGACAATATGCCGCAATCACTTATCCGCCTATCAGAAGTTCAACGTCGCACTGGCTATAGTAAGGCATGGCTTTATCGCCTTATGAGCCAGAGTCGATTCCCCACCTCTATTAAGATCGGTACCCGTTCCATTGCCTTCGTTGAAAGCGAAATTGACGAATGGATCAATCAGCGCATTGCTGAATCCCGCAAGGAAGTCGCCTGATTATGAATATAGGGTGTTCATTTGTTGCGTGTGTTTGCGTTCGACTTAATCCAGCATTTGATTTCCATCGCTACAGATACTAAACGATTTAACGAAGGGTAATTAAACATGAAAAAATTAAATGCCTTAATTGGCAGCGGCCAAACTCACTCTGAATTTAGCACTACCTCTAACTCGATCGCGCTGAAGTTTAAAGATCAAACTGTAATTCCTTTTGACCATGGTGATGGGAAGATTTGGGTAACAGCTAAAGAGTCCGCTAAGTTGCTCGGCTATGCCAATGCGAAATCAGTTACCAACTTGTACAACAGCAACTCAGATGAGTTTACCTCTAGTATGACCGAGGTCATTACAACAGTGACCTCGGGGAAAACAATGGGTTGCAATAATCTTAAGACGAAAATACGTATTTTCTCTCTTCGGGGTTTGCACTTACTTGGATTGCTGGCTGAAACTCCTGTTGCCAAGGACTTGAGGCGTTGGGCTTTGGATTTAATGGACAAAGAGTCAGGGGGATTGGTCGCTGATACTCGCCTGACGCTCCAGCAGATGCAGAACATTGTTGCTACAGCTTGGAAAACTTCCAATGAAGACTCTTCTGATGCAGGTAGGCGCTTACGCAAGCGCCAAGATGATTTACCTGTACTTCAGAAAGCCCAGAAATTGGTTGATGAGATAGGGCAAATCCCTTTTGAGTTTATTGGCGGTGGCAAGCTGGGGATACAGTAATTATGTCTCAGATTATAGCTATCTCGGTGATTTCGTGTCAGTTGAAAGTAAGTAATACTGACGCTCAAAATTTAAACTACGAAACTTCCGTAGTACCTGAAGCAAGCAATCTATACCAATCTCCAGAATATAATGGAGATTACCGCTCAGCCAAATATTCGGCTCAGCAAACGCCGCTCAAAAACGGCAATTCACCGAGTTTAACCAAACACGAACAGTATTCGGGTTCAGGCAAAGAAAAGGGTAGCATTCACAGTGCTACCCTTTGGGATTACTCAGATGGTTCAGCTTTGGACTTCTTACGCTGGCGGCGTTTAATTTCGCCTTGCGCCGCAGCAATCAAAAATCCTGCAGTGCTTTCGCCATCCTCTTTAACTTTCTCAATGGATTCTAAGTCTTCTAGAGGTAATCTCACTGATACCTGTAGTGACTTGTTGTTCCTTCTACCTGTAGCCATTACTGAATCCTATACGATTAGGTGGTGTTCAGTATGCACGATTATTTTTCTAATTCAATCATTGACGTGGTGTTCACTTGTAGATACATTGGTGGTGTTCACCTTGAATGTATCATGGTGTATACATGGCAACGCCCCGCAGTGCTCGAACACTGGCAGGGCGTCTAACCACAATGTAAATGAGGCTTACACTATGGCATTACAACATAGTACCCAAACTCGCCCTAAATTTCAGTATCTCTTTCTCGCCGTGTGCCGTTCTGACCTGAACGCCAAGCCGCACCGTGAATCAGTAACTGCCCATTCTGAACAAGATGCCCGCCGCTCTCTGGCTGGTCAGTTCGTACTTTCCTTTGCTGGCCGCATTCCTGCACAGGGGGTATGCAATGCTTAAAAAATACCGTGTTGAATTTAGCGCATTAGACGCTGCTGGTGGTGCTCTCAAACTGTCATGGTGTGGTGAAGCCGAAAGCCTTGATAAAGCATCAGCCACTGTTCTCTTAGGGGCTACAGAGCGCCGGTTAAGCAACATTCAGATCACCAGCATCATGCAGCTCCTTGATGAGGATGATATCTACCCACCTTCATACAAAGAAACTCAAGCCCTGATTGCTGAACTGATGGGCAGCCGTGGTAAGCCAATCCCTGACACCAACGAGAATGTATCCCGCACTCGCTTAATACGCGTCGAAGCAGGTCTGCTTCATTTGTTGACGGTCGTTATTCCTCTGATTGAGAACGAGCAGCAACGATTGCAGGTGTATTGGTGGGCTGAGGCGGTACATAACATCGTGCAGTTTGAAGAGCATGACGCGAAAAATGAGCAGGGGGTGTGCAATGTCTAAAAAAACTGAACTGGCTCCGGTAGCGGCCAAAGATTTGCAGGTTATTGAGTATCGTGGTCAGCGTGTAGCAACCACTGAGCAACTGGCGGCTGGGTATGGCACAACGGTGATCCGTATTCAGCAAAACCACCATGAAAATAAATCCCGTTTTGTTGAGGGTAAGCACTTCTTCAAAGTGGTTGGTACTGAACTCAACAATTTGCGACTAGTTTTAAGCGAACTGCAAATCTCGCCAAAAACTCGCTCACTTATGCTCTGGACTGAGCGCGGTGCGGCCAATCACGCGAAGATGTTAGAAACGGATCAGGCGTGGGACTACTTCAATGACCTCACTGAGTTTTACTTCTCCCGACGTGATGCATTGCCAGCACCTGCAACCATTCCCGACCTCAGTCGTCTGGAAATCCTTCAACTGGCTATCGACTCCGAGCAAGGCCGCTTAGCTGAAAAGCAACGCGCCGATAAAGCTGTTCGCACCAAAGGTCAGATTAGCCGGAAACGTGAAGCCAGCGCCCTCGGCAAACTAAGTGCCGCGACTCGCAAATGTCGTGTACTGGAAGAACGGCTGGGGGAAAGTACAAAGCATGCCACGGTGAAAGCGGTGGAGAACGTGACTCATCAGAAGTTTGCGTGGCATCCGTTGCGGAAATGGTGTCTTGAGAATGGCTTTAAACCAGAGATTGTGCCGGATCCACAGTATGGCTCTGTAAAATCATGGCCTCGCGAAGCATGGCTGGCAGTACATAGTATCAATCTGTCTGATGTTATGGGGGTGACTTATGGATAAGTTAGCGCCCTGCGAAGTTTCCGATCTTCTCAGTGAAATTGCTTCAATTTTAAAAGTTAGTTCAATGCTGATTGCTAGTGAGGATGGTAACGACACGGGTTATGAACTTCTTTGGATCGCTCAGGAACGCGCTGAAAAAGCGGAGAAAAATATTAAGGGGGTGAATTATGGGCCAACCACAGCCAAATGATCGTTACAAAGACAGTCATGGTTCATTGGTCACTGTCGATTCCGTTGCCTTTAATCGCGTTACCTTTAGCCGTGACGGATATTCATCACCCTGCATTATGCCACTGGCACGGTTTGTTACTGAATTTACCTTTATCGGGAGAGCATAACCATGAAAGCCAGTGAATCAGTACCTCTGGATATTGCCACGCATAAGGCTGGTCAATTAAATGCTCTCTTGCTGTTGATGTTTGAATCCAATGTTGAATTAGATACTACTGACGAAAAGGAATTACTAGGTCTAGCACTGGATCTCGCCGGGCCAGTTGCGGTTCATTTGCTTGAGCGGGAGGCCGGACAAAATGGAGCGCCTTGATAAAGCCAATAGCTAAATGCCCTGTATTTAATTAGTTAGCATTCCAACATTTCAAAAATAACAGCCATCAGGCTGGGGACTCGCTCGGCCTGATGAAAGGAAAGGATATATTTATGACGAACCTGAATCATTCAATCGAATTAAATCGTAAACATATTGCAGTGGCATTTATCGCTTATTGTCAGAAACGAAATAGAGGCGAATCCATTGCCAATGTCATTATTAATTCTAAAAAGATTGTCGTTCTTGAGAATTTAACCGAGGCCGCAGTTTGTAATTGCCTTATTCATTCTTTGGAAGTGCTTTGTTTTCAGGAATTCGGGCGTGATGACGGCTCGCGCATTCTTGTGGAAACCTACACTCAGATGCTGAGTAAAGATAACAGTAAATTGACACCGCACGGCGTCGAGACAATGACGGAAGTCATGAAGGCTACGGTCGTAGAGACTTTGGCTAATCCTCACGATAACCGGCATGGGCTGGTATTCAGTGGGGGAAACGCAGCATGACTAAATATATGGTAGGACAAACAATTCCTCTTTATGGAATTCCTAGTATCACGATTCATGTGTTGCGAAGCGATGTGTGGTTACCTTTGATTGAGGTCCCTGTAACTGAAGTTTATCAACGGATTGATGCCGGTGAATTTGATAATTCAGCAATAACAGGTTGCTTACATGCTGCTCTGGCAAGATACATCGATAGCTTAAAGGTCGCCGCTTACGAGGAGGGAGTCGATGAAACAGCCCATTGATTTGATCCGTGAAGTTACGGCTCAGGCCACCAACCGTTGGCGCGATATTCTTGGTTATCTCGGTATTGATGTACCGGAAAGACCTCGCGACCATTCTGCTTGTCCTGCATGTGGTGGCAAAGACAGATTCCGATTTGATGATCAGGATGGACGTGGGACTCATTTCTGTAATCAGTGTGGTGCCGGTGATGGGCTTGAGCTGGTACAGAAAGTTAAGCAATGCACATCCACTGAGGCGGCGGTCATGGTAGCAGACGCATTGGGAATGGACCCAGATTCACGAGTGTCTGCGCCGGTGCCTGCTAAATATGTAAAACAGCCGGTACAACCCGGTATCCCAATAGCGGATAAGGTTGCGGAGCTGGTGGCGAAAACGGTACCTGGCGAATCTCAGTACCTACTTAATAAGGGGCTTTCAAGCCCCTCTAAAGCCCTATTGAGTGACGGTTCTTTGTTACTGGTGCTGCAAACAATGGAGGGTGAGGTAACGGGTGCGCAGGTGATTAAGCCTGATGGCACCAAGCGACTGATATCCGGCACCATCAAGAAAGGTTCATTCATTCCAGTGAGACTTCCAACTGCACTGAATGATGAGCTGGTTGTAACGGTGTTAATTGCTGAGGGTAACGCAACCGGCGTTACAGTTTCGTTACTGAGTGATGGGGTTGTGCTGGCTGCTATTGATGAAGGGAACCTGATCCATATAGCGAAAGCCTGCCGGGAACGTTGGCCTGATGCGAAAATTATCATTGCTGCTGATAACGACCTTAAACCCGGTGAAAAGAATGTCGGGAGGGAGTCTGCTGAAAAAGCGGCTACCGCTGTGAATGGCTGGGTTGCCTTACCACCGACAGACCATAAAGCCGACTGGGATGATTACCGTCAGCAGTATGGGCTGGATGCGAGTATTACCGCGTTTGCTGATTCTCTATATCAACCACATATTTTGGCAGAAGAGGTGCCTCCGGTAGCGGAGCCTCAGGATGTCAGACGTCCATATGTCGATGAGCGTAAAGGTGGCATGTATTGGGTTGAACCCAAACTGGATAAAAGTAACGGCAATATTACGGAAAGAGAAAGCTGGCTGAGTGACCCGATATCTGTTTCGGGGATAGGTGAAGACGATAACGAGCGGTATCTGATCCTCTCCTGGACGCCGGAGGGTAACAGTACCGAACGTTCAGAAGCTTTACCCATGCGTGACATTGGCGAGCGGGAAGGCTGGTCGCGGCTGCGGGCTGGTGGTTTATCTATCACAGCCAAAAGTGGATTACGGGCAATACTGGCTGACTACCTGCAACGCAGTGGAGAGCGGCAGCTTTGGACAGTTGCCAATGCTACTGGCTGGCAGTGCGGTGCATACATCATGCCTGATGGTTCAGTGATTGGCTCACCTGCAACCCCGGTACTCTTTAATGGTCGCTCATCGGCGGCAAAAGGCTACACCACCAAGGGGACCCCAGAGAGCTGGCGCAATAATGTAGCCAAACTTGCTCGAGGTAATCCCTCCATGATGTTGGGTATTGCCTGCGCCTTTGCTGCTCCGTTGATTGGTCTGGCTGGTGCGGATGGTTTTGGTGTTCATTTATTCGGTGGTTCCTCCGCGGGTAAAACCACGACGGGTAATGCAGCTACCACTGTTTATGGCGAACCCGAAGCGCTGAAGCTGACGTGGTACTCAACAGCGTTGGGATTGGTAAATGAAGCTGCGGCGCACAATGACGGTTTTATGCCACTGGATGAGATAGGGCAAGGCAGTAATAAACGCGCAGTTGCTGATGCTGCTTACGCTTTGTTTAACGGCGTCGGCAAAATTCAGGGGGCCAAGGAGGGCGGTAATCGGGATGTGAAACGCTGGCGCGCAATGGCATTCAGTACCGGTGAAATCGATCTCGAAAGTTATATCCGAGCTGATGGAGGCAAAGTGAATGCCGGTCAACTGGTGCGGTTATTAAATGTCCCTATTACCAAAGCAACTGAATACCACGGCTATAAGGACGGTAAAGCGCATGCAGATGCTATGCGAGATGCCTGTAAAGACCACTACGGTGCGGTAGGGCGGGCATGGATAAAATGTCTAGCCAGCCAGAAAGAAGTAGCAGCGAAAGCTGTCAGGGATGCGGAACGTCGGTGGATAGCATTATTACCCGATGAAGCCAGTGAGCAGGTACGCCGTGTTGCATCGAGGTTCGCCATACTGGAAGCCGCTTTGCTGCTTTCCAAACACCTTACCAGTTGGAGTGAGCAAGAGTGCCGTGACGCTTTACAACATAGCTTTAATGCATGGGTTAATGATTTTGGTATGGGTAATCGTGAATCAAAAGCATGGGCGGAACAGGCTGAATCTTTCTTGCAACGCTTCGGTTATAGCCGTTATTTACCACATCCTGAAACGGATCCGCGAGATTTACCAATAAAGGATTTGGCGGGATATCGAGAGAAAAAGCCGGGACTCGATACATTGGTATTTCATACTTTTCCCTCAGTCTTTCGAAACGAGATTGCCGTAGGTGCCAATGCGGTGGCTTTTGCTCAGGCTCTCGTGGATGCCGGTATGTTGGATAAACCGAGCAAGGGGATCACTAAGAAAACGCTCAGAATTGACGGTAAGCAGCCTCACTTCGTGGTGCTCATGATGCCTGATGATTTGGAGGAGTAAGCAGATTGCCTCCATTTGAACTGACCTGAATCGGATAAATCATTCTCTCTGGCGGGGTATTACACCAATGCCCTGACAGAGAGTAAAAGAATACAGGGTATGCATATCATGAGAATGACAAAAGAATTACGTGCTGAGGTATTTCGGCTTAAACAATCAGGCATCGGTTATAAACGGATAGCCGATATGACTAATTTGAATTTGAGCACGGTCAAAAGCGCCTGTAAGCGGTCGGGGTTATTTGCTGATAATCCCGAGCATACAGCGATGTTTGAGATACCAGAGAAGCAATACAGTACCGCACTTATAGTACCAAAACCGTTACCAGTGCAGCGGCGTATTACGGGAGATAAGCAGACCGACGCCTATTTGTGGGTGTTGGAAGTTATCAATACCGGCGAACCGGGACATATTGCAGCGGCTGAGGAAGCCTTGCACAAGCTGACTATATCCCCTAAAGATGCTCGAGATAATTACACTCGTTATTTAGAAGCGAATGGCGCTGGGTGGACTGCTGGCTTTTCCACATTAATGATGGGGGACCCACAGCATTATATAGACCGAGCTAGAACACAATATTCCCGCGCAGCAGAGGTCAGGGGTACATTTGGCAGCTATGAGGCAGCACTGGAGCCTACTAGAGCCGAACAACTCATGGAGATGGCCTATGGCGATATCTATGATGATAATTTTGGCTGGACAGCCGAGGAAAAAAAGAAGGGATGCGTTGAGGGCAAGCGAGTTACTGATGTATGGGACCTGCGAGCGCAAGCGTCAAAGGGTTTCGCTGGGGTTTTACCAGAACCTCATACGCTCTCTGATGTCGTAAGGGAGTTTCAATATTGGCAATGGTTATATACGGTTCGTAATGCTGCTTGCAAAGAAATGGACCCTGGTGGATATGGTTATGATTGCGACGGCCCTATATCAGACCGTGAAACCTATCTTGATAAGAAGCTTGAGATTATCCGCCCTCGCCATCAACGAGAGGCACTGGATGTATTGAAATGGTATTTGCAAAGTGAGCGACATCAGGATTTTATTGGCTCAAATAGTGATGCGGTATATCTGAATTTGATAGGAGTGCATGAGTGCGTATAGGGGATGCAAAAGCAGAAGCATTGGAATAGACGGGGGATCTGGTGATGAATGCACCTGTAATAAACGACTTTGTTAAATAAATCAATTAACGTCGCCTAACGTGCTGCCATTGTGGAAAATATTGCCGTTATTTACTCATTTATCGTTACGATTTATGGTAATATATCTACATAGCTAATCAATATAAATAGTGAGTCGTATATTAAATACGGCTCGCTTTTTTATTGGGTAACGTTCAGAGATTCAGAGGGGTATCCATAATATGCGTGATATTCAATTGGTATTAGAACGCTGGGGCGGTTGGGCAGCAAATGAAGATAGTGGCGTAGGTTATTCCCCCATTGCAGCAGGATTTAAAGGTCTGTTACCTAGCACTACAAAGTCGCGGTTATCGTGCTGTGATAATGATGGTCTGCTGGTAGATGCGGCAGTAGGCCGACTGAAGAAAGCTGGGCGAGATGAAGATTATAACCTGATAGAGCAGCACTATAAGAAAGGGATATCAAAATCAGCAATTGCTCGGAAACAGAAATGTTCTGAAGGGAAGATTAGATTAAAACTTATGATGGCCGAAACCTTTGTTGATGCTTGCCTAATTATGGCGGGTGCCAAGTTAGAAATGGATGAGTGGACTTATAAAGCTGATATCGGGAAAATTGCATAAAAAGCTATTCGTTACGAATTTTACCTATTATTCTGCTAAGAGTGGTTACTTTGTCACGTAGCTTACACAATTAAAAAGACCTCGCCATCGTGCGGGGTTTTGTCGTTTTTGGGCTTGGGTTGGTAGTCTGAATAGTCTGAAAAATGACCTTGTTGATTGTACGTTTATAAATTGGTGTGTAGAATCCGCGCCCTAACCGCCACTAGCTCAGCTGGATAGAGCCGATAACCATAGTTGTTGTAGGTGCGAGGTTCGAGGCCTCGGTTGCGGGCCAAATAATAAGTAATCTGGGTTTAAGTCGATGACGGGTTTCCCTGAGATGTCCAGTTTACTTACTCATGTTCGGCCCTTTAGCTCAGTTGGTTAGAGCGTGCGACTCATAATCGTTAGGTCGCTGGTTCAAGTCCAGCAAGGGCCACCAGTGCGGTCATCGTATAATGGCTATTACCTCAGCCTTCCAAGCTGATGATGCGGGTTCGATTCCCGCTGACCGCTCCAAATGAGTCCCAAGAGAAAAGCGCATCGGGCGTTGTTGATTGCACTATCGGCGTCCCCCTACGGAAAATTGCCCGGTGCGCCTCTCTGTTGGGAATTATATCTATGAGATATTGGCAACTATTCAAGCCCTTGAGTTAATAGCTCGAGGGCTTTTTACATGCGTGATTATCCCGTATGTAGAATCTGCCAACAAAGAGTGAACCAACATTCGCATGGGTACTGGATTGGTTAATCCAATCGTTGTGAAACAGTATCCAGCCGAATGTGGTGAATGCGCAGGCTGATGCGCGACGGGAATGCTACTGAATCCGTGATGTATGGCGAGGGTAAAATACGGGTAAGACCGGAATATCTGCGCCAGCAAGGTAGGATCAAGCCGGAAATCAGTGCCGGCCACCACAGAAGCACACTGAAAGGTATGCGGTCAGCACATTGGTAGATGTTGACGCCGGAACCGTAACCGGCTTCAAAAAATAAAAGCCCCGACATCTGTCAGGGCATAATTATTTGTGGAATGTGCCCACACTTAGCTGATTCCAAGCTTTTTAGCTATTTCTTCGAAAAGAAAATTGTGTCTATCACTAACTACAGAAATAGCCGCACCACACGACGCACACTGAATAAAATGAATGTTGTGCCTGCAACCGTCAACTTTAGTACCACTGTTTAACTCAAATGAAGTGGATTCGCATTTAGGACATTTCGTCTGTTTTACCATGATTCTCAATCCCTTAGGTTTACTATGGAATAGTCAATTTATCAGCTTCCCTTGACTGTGGAAAGCAAAGGGATAATGCCAGATTCTCTCTGGTGCCCATTCAGGGCTCATCTCGGTAGGCCTTTTTTCTAATACTTAAATTGTTTTTACCAGCCGCCATTACCACCAAACCGAGGGCCTGACCCAGCAATGCGAAGTGGCTTTGCTGGAGGTAGCTTATTCATTTTAAATTCACTCTTGCATGTAGGGCAATAATGAACAAAAAAGCCGCCTTTTACACCGGTAGTTATGCCAGGTTGAAGTATAGATATTTTATGATGATGAAAGCACTGTGGGCATACATTCACTATCAACTCTTCACCGTTCATCGCTTGCTTCTTGGAGTACATCAACGTTCCCGACTCCGCTTTGTTAAGAACGTAACCTTCAGACTCCTTTGTGAAATTTTCAGCCTCTGCCAGTTTTGCTTTGACATGGGACAGCTCTTCATCACGAGAGCGGATCAGATCTCCAAGTGTGAAGCTCTCATGCTGGAGCATTAATAATCGCGACTGTAGTTCTGAAATTGCCTTCTTAATTTCAGCGTCTGTTTTTGCATCATTTATTACTTTAGCTAGATTTGCCGTTTCACGGATTGCTGTCATTACAGCCGTCAATTCTGCGATCACAATAAATACTCTTCATATTGTTGGGGGTATTCAGATTAACCGAATCCATGTTGTTGGGGAATGACAGGATGCACCTCGCCTGACGTGGTTAAAAGCAGGCAACTATTAGACAGCGTTAATTCGTGGCCTTTTTCAGTTTTAGCCCATCAGTCACCCAATCAACTCCACACACACTATTAACAGATGAGTGGCTGCACTGGTGGGCTAAATTCCTTAACCACACGCCCAACCCGCAGGCCGGGAGGGGGAGACTATGCGAATGGAACCAGTTACCTCTCAGAACCTGCCTTATTGGTGGTCATTAGCGCTTGGCGTTTTCTCATTACTATCCCTACAGGAGTACATCTTTATCCTGGGCGCAATTATCTCTGCTTTCTTCACGATAAAAACGTATTACGCCAAACGGCGTGAAGAGAAAGCGCGGTTAATTGAAGAGCAAAAGCGTACAGAAATACTGCGGGAGTTCCTCAATGACGCGACCACCCGCCCGATAGCGGATCGCTCAGCGGCTGTGGAGATTGTTGCAGAAGCGATAAAGCGTAACGAGGAACTATATGAACAAGCTAAGTAAGGCCGGTGGCTTGTGTTCTGTGGCAGCAATCATTGCTCTCGTTGTATCCAATGGCAACGTCAGAACCAGTGAGCGGGGATTGGAGCTTATCGGTAATGCTGAATCATGCCGCCGTGATCCGTATGTTTGCCCCGCAGGCATTATCACAGATGGGATCGGGAACACTCACAGCGTCATACCTGGCACCCGAAAGACTGATGCACGGATAGCGGCTGATTGGGAAAAAAACATCATTGATGCTGAGCGTTGTGTTATTCGCTATGCGAACGGCAATAAATTACCGCCAGGTGCTTTTGATGCTGCTACGTCTATCACCTTTAATACTGGTTGCCCATCGATGCAGAAATCCACCATGTTCCAGTATTTCCGTGCTGGCAACGTGACGGCAGCATGTGAACAGTTCCCGCGCTGGGTATATGGCGGCGGTAAGAAATTGCCGGGGCTGGTGGCTCGCCGCGATAAGGAACGAACGCTATGTCAAACAAAATAGTTGGTGTGATTATTGCTGTACTTATAGTTGCTGCTATTTGCGTAGCTGGCGGGTACTGGTGGGGTAGCGATAGCAAAGATACGGAGTGGTCCCTTAAATGGACTGACCGAGACAATTCAGACCTAAAATCAGAGCTAGCCGCTAAAAAGAGCGCTGACGAGAAAGAGGCTCAACTTCAAGCCGCGCAATCAGCCGGATTAAAGGCATATCAACAAGGGGTAGTAGATGCTGAGAACAAAGCAAAAGGCACTATTGCTGCTTACCGTGCTGGCAATATCAGGTTGCAAAAGCGTTTCGAGTGTCTCGCCGCTTCAGTTGGGGATATGCCCGTTACTCCCGCCAGTGGACAGCTCACTGATGCAGCCAGAGACTGCGGATTTTCAGACGCAGATGTCGGGTTTCTTATTTCAATCGCTGAGCGAGCCGACAAGTTAGTCGAGAAACTCACCGCGCTACAAAAGGTTGTCACTGACGACCGGTTAATAATTAACAGCACCACACATCAATAGTGTCGGGTTATTTGTGTTTTTGTATTGGTCTTGCCCTCTTCGGCAAAGATGGCTAGGAACTTAGCGCTATTGATGCCATTAATATTTTATTTAATCAATTACATAATCATTAATTTTTTTTATCATTCTGTGTGAATATTGATCTCAATCAGGAGTGTTCTACTTCGTAAAGGATACTTTCTCTATGCGTACGCAAACAAATGGAGAAAAAAATGAAATACTTTGTTCACACTAAAAAGGATGCGGAGGGTGATTATGAAGTGCATACAAAAGATTGCCACAAACTTCCGCTAGTAGATAATCGTAAAGAGTTAGGCGAGTATTCAAGTTGTACGCCTGCCGTAGCAGAAGCTAAGCGTCTTGGCTATACACCGACGAATGGTTGTATTCACTGCTGCAAACCCTGCCATACCTCATAGATATATCATGAGTAAACCCAAAGGTCGCTTACGCGGCCTTTTTTATTACCTAAAAAACCAATTAAGGAATCAACTATGTACGCATTAACCATTATTAAGCATACCCCCGATAACAGTTCAGTCTATTCCCGTCAGGCATTAGGGGACTGGTACGAACTGGAGTTTTATCCAACCGGAAAAGAAGGCAACACGGTAGCGGTCATTAAATACAGCAAAGGCGACTCAATGCCCGCGACTGAGATTAATCGTGATGATGAGGCTTACATTACGCTATTGACGGGGGAGACGGTGCATGTCGTTTGCCGGGGGAAGGTCAACCGGAATAACTAGGCCGCGAAAGCTAATCGGCTAATTGGCCACCGTAAAGTAATAGCATTACAGATGGTACTTAGTAAGTGCCATCGATAATGCGCAAACCAAAGTCACCTCGTTAACTCCGGCTCGCTGTGGGGGTTAATGCTGGTGGCTTTTCTATTTAGGGATAGGTCATGGCGACTCTTAAGGATTTATCTAATCAGCTCCAGCAGATTAAAAAGCAGATTCCCTTTGCTGCTGCCCAGGCACTAACAAGTGTTGCTCGCCAGATTGCAGCCGCTCAGAAGGTGGGTATGCAGCGCAATCTGGATAATCCGACACCTTTCACCGTTAATTCTGTCGGCTCGTTTGGTGCCCGCAAAGACCGATTACAGGCCAAAGTGTTTGTGCGGGATATTGCTGCGAGCTATCTAGAACCGTTCGAGTTCGGCGGACAGCACAAGCTTAATGGTCAGGCGCTACTTAACCCTAAGAACATTAAGTTGAATAAGTTCGGCAACTTAGCCCGTAATAAAACGCAGCAGCTCAAGGCTAAGGAAAATGTCTTTGTAGGTGAGGTGAATGGCGTTAGTGGTTTCTTCCAGCGTAAGAAAGGCAAGAAGAGCAAAAAAGTTAAGAAGCGTCAGAAGCGCTCTCCTAACGGCGTGCATCGAGCCAGAGAGAAACAAAGAGCACCTAAGCTGCTTATTCAGTTTGGTGACGCATTGGCAGTTAAACCAACGCTTGGATACTTCGACCGGGCGAATGCAATGGCACAGGGTTTGATGCCTGGCGCGTTAAGCATGGCAATCGAGCAGGCGTTGAATACTGCAAAATAGAGAGTTATATGACAACCATTATCATCTAGAAAAAAATGGGTCCCTCCTGAGACCTTTGTAATGTACGGGCATTGCGCACCCCGTTCTGCGTCTAGCTTTCAACTTTTGAAATTTGGGTAACAGGTAACAACTGAGGTAACACATGAACCAGTCAGATTTTGCCAAACTTCACAATGTCAGTCGAAAGACGGTTACGGCGTGGAAGGCGCGTGGGTGGCTGGTTTTAGCGGGTGATGACATTGATGTCGAGGCATCAAATGCCAACATTGAGCGCTTTCGGAAAACTGTTACCCGACCAGAGAAAAAAGTTGCAGGTAACACGCAGGGTAACAAAGCAGGTAACAAGACGGGTAACAGAGCCAAAGGTAACAGATCAGGTAACAGACCTGATAAAGATCCGGTGGATTCTCCCGCAGACGTTGTGAAGAAAATGATTGCTGAAAGCGGCGTCGAGATGACAATCGATGAAGCCAGAGAAATGAAAGAAAACTTTCTGGCGCTGCTCACTCGGTTGGAATATGACATTAAATCAGGTCAGGTACTTCCTTACAAAGAGATGATTGAGGCGGTAGGTAGCGAATATTCACGTATGCGTACCCGCCTGATTGCCATCGCTCCCGAACATGGTCCCCGCTTGCGGGTGCTGGCCTCAACCACTAACGATGCGGAGTTTGTTGAAGCACTGCAAGAAGTGGTTTACGAGGCAATGGAGGAGCTAAGCCTTGATAACAATAACAACGGAGAGAGCAGTTGACCCGGCCGCTTGGCAAAACTTCTCCACGGAACTGCATCAACGACGCAAGAACGTAAAGCCCCCCGAACCTCTATCATTGAGTGAGTGGGCCAATAAGCATGCGGTATTGTCAAAAGAGACCAGTGCACAGACTGGACGATTTCGCTCTTTTGCTTATCAGGATGGCATTATGGATGCAGTAACTGACCCACTGGTTACTCAGGTGTCCGTCATGAAATCTGCCCGAGTGGGTTACACCAAGATTTTGGATCATGTTATCGGCTATTACCTGGTACATGACCCTTCACCCATTCTAGTTGTGCAACCCCGCGTTGAAGATGCGGAGGATTACAGTAAGACTGAAATTTCTCCCATGCTCAGGGATACCCCTGTTCTCGCTGAGATATCCGGTGATCCGAAAGCCAAAAGCAGTAACCAGACCATCCTTAAAAAGCAGTTTCTCAATGGTTCTAATTTAACGCTGGTAGGGGCAAACAGTCCTGGTGGCTTCCGTCGTATAACTTGTCGAATCATTGCTTTTGATGAAGTTGATGGGTATCCGATAGCGGGGGCCGGTGTTGATGGTGATCAGATAGCCTTGGGTACCAAGCGTTCAGAGACATTCTGGAATAGAAAAATAATATTAGGATCAACCCCGACGGTTAAAGGAATTAGCCGCATTGAGAAGGCTTATGCTGAAAGTGATCAGCGTAAATATTATGTTCCATGCCCTCACTGTGGTGAGTTTCAAACGCTGGAATGGGGTGGGCCAACAACGCCATACGGAATTAAGTGGGATAAAGACTCTGACGGTAATGGATTACCCGATACCGCCTATTATGTTTGCCGCCATAACGGTTGTGTGATCCATCACAACGATAAAGCCGGAATGGTGAAAGCGGGAAGGTGGCAGGCAACTATGCCCTTTAAAGGGCATGCGGGTTTTCATATTTGGGCGGGATACAGTCTCTTCCCTAACGCGGCATGGAAGTATCTGGTTGCCGAGTGGTTGCGGGTAAAAGACGACCCTTTGATGCGCCAGACATTTATTAACCTTGTCTTGGGTGAACCCTATGAAGATCGCGGTGAAAAGGCGCTCAGTGAAAAAAGCCTGGCAGAACGTTGTGAGGTTTATTCCGCTGAAGTCCCTGATGGTGTTGCCGTCGTCACCGCCGGTATCGATACACAAGACGGACGACTTGAGATTGAGGTGGTGGGTTGGGGCCGGAATGAAGAAAGCTGGTCTATCGCTTATGACGTTATTGAGGGGGATTTAGAAACTGACGAACCCTGGCGTCGGCTTGATGCTTACCTGAAGCAGACATGGCGGAGAGCGGACGGGCGAGGTTTTACGATTATGGCTGCCTGTCACGACTCCGGCGGGCATCATACCCAGAAAGTGTATGAGTTTTCCAAAGAGCGTATTGGACGGCGGATATGGGCGATAAAAGGCGAGTCGGCAAGAGGCGGTAAGCGTTCACCCATCTGGCCAACAAAGCGACCATCTTCTCGGTCAAAGTCTCAATTCAAGCCCATTATACTGGGTGTTAATGCTGCAAAAGACGCCATTCGTTCCCGTCTTCACATGGAGCAACCGGCGGCGGGTATCCCTTCTGCTGGGTATATGCACTACCCAGTTGAGCGTGATTTACACTATTTTAGCCAATTACTTGCAGAGCGCTCCGTTGTTAAAACGGCGGGCGGGCAACGTTATCGCGTTTGGGAATTATTGCCCGGGCGGGCAAATGAGGCATTAGATTGCCGGGTATACAGCTATGCAGCATTGAAAGGGTTGCTGCATTTTGGATTAAGTCTTAACCAATATGCTGACAGTCTTTTAAGTCATCCTGAAAAATTACTGCCTCCTTCAGACGTTACAGAAGACAAGCCCAACTTGCGTTTTCCGGGCGTCATTATTCCAGAGTCACAACCCACTACACCCAAAAGTAGAGCCAGAAGGCTGGCATAAGGATATCCATGTTCAATGCAAACACTAGCCTACTGGCCGGTGCGATGAGTCGCGCCCAATTAGAAGAGGCATTAAACCGAGCGCAGCAAGCCTATATCGAATTATCGTCCGGCGCGAAGGGCGTTTCGTTCTCCTATGCGCAAGGGGATGGCACCCGATCGGTTACCTATCAGCAAACAGATATTGGGATACTCATGGGGTTAATTCAGCTTCTTCAGGCTCAGCTAGGCATCGTTAAGCGTCCACGCAGGGCGATAAGGTTTCGTTACTGATGAAAAACCCAGTAAGGATTTTAGGTCCTGACGGTAGCCCCTTGCCGCCATCCAAATCAAGGGCATCGATGTTGAGTGGTTCCCGAGGGGTTCCGTATGACGCTGCTGATTCATTCAGTGATTCTATGGCCAATTGGCAGCCGTCCTTGTGGTCACCGGATAACGAAATCAATACCTCCCGCGATCAGGTTGTTGCCCGCGTTCGCGACATGGTACGTAACGATGGTTGGGCCTCGGGCAGCGTTACCCGCATTTTGGATAATGCCGTTGGTGCGTCTTTCCGGCCGCTTGCCAAGGTTGATTACCGGACTTTGGCACTGATGACCGGGAACCCTAAATTTGACGCGAAATGGGCTGATGAATATGGACGGGCCATTGAATCAGGCTGGCGAACGTGGGCGAATGATCCGAACCGTTATTGTGATGTGGAAAGGAAGAAAACAGTCGCTCAACTGCTCCGGCTTGGTTTTCGCCACAAACTAACTGACGGTGATGCGCTCTGCGTTATGCAATATCGACCTGACCGTCTGGGCTATGGGCGCGCGCAGTATGCCACGACCATGCAGATCATCGACCCGGATAGATTAAGCAATCCTCAGCAAAATTTCGACATGCCGAATATTCGCGGTGGGGTAGAGATTGATGAGGATGGGGTACCTATTGCTTATCACATCCGAAAAGCTCACATGGGCGACTGGTGGAGCGGTAAAGAAACCATGACTTGGGAGCGTATCCCACGTGAAACTGACTGGGGCCGCCCAATCGTCATCCATGATTTTGATAGTGACCGGGCCTCCCAGCATCGGGGTATCAGTATTTTCACTCCCATCGTTCAGCGTCTTAAAATGCTGATTAAGTACGATGAGGTTGAGTTGCAGTCGTCAATCCTGAACTCCATTTTTGCCGCCTTTATCACATCACCTTATGACCCAAGTTTGGTAGCGGACGCCCTTGATACGGGTGAGGAAGTTAACCGATATCAAGACATGCGCCGCGAGTATCACGACGAAAAACGCCTGTCACTACAGGGTGGCGCACGTATTCCGATACTGGCACCCGGTGAGGAAATGACCACCCTAAACGCGGTTCGACCAACCAGTAACTTTGTTGCTTTTGAAAGCGCGGCGTTACGGAACATAGCCGCATCATTGGGAATTTCTACCCAGCAACTGACACAAGACTGGTCTGATGTTAACTACAGCTCAGCTCGTTCCGCCATGTTGGAAGCGTGGAAAACGCTGACCCGCCGCCGTGATGACTTTGCGGCAGGATTCGCTCAGCCCATCTTGTCGTGTTTTATCGAAGAACTGCATGACTTAGGTGAGGTTCCCTTGCCTGATGGCGCACCTGATTTTCTCACAGCGAAAGCGGCATATTGCCGTGCGCAGTGGATGGGGCCAGGTCGTGGTTGGGTTGATCCCGTGGCTGAGAAGAAAGGGGCCATTCTCGGGATGGAGGCGGGATTGTCTACTCTCGAAATGGAAGCCGCTGAGAACGTGGGCGAAGACTGGGAAGAACTGCTGGATCAGCGCCAGCGAGAACGTGAGGCATACATTGAGCGTGGATTGGCTATCCCTACATGGCTGCAAGCTGACACCTTTGCGCCTGATCAACAACAAAAACCGGAGGCACAGTGAATCTTCCACATTTAGCCCAGCGGCTCTTTAACACCCCGCTGGCACTTCATCCGCACAAGGCTGAAGTCGTTATGGCGGCATTGACTGACCGGTTCGGCCTGACGCGCATTCAGTCCAATGCCGATTGGGCCGACGAAGAGGATGATTTCTTTTCACGCAAAGGGCGTGATTGTGGTTATGACGTTATCGAGGGCGTGGCGGTCATTCCGATTCAGGGCACGTTGGTGCAAAAGTTAGGCACCCTGCGACCTTATAGCGGCATGACAGGCTATGACGGCATTCGAGCCAGCTTTCTGACCGCAATGAATGATGATGCTGTTAAGGGCATTTGTTTTGATATCGATTCACCGGGCGGCGAAGTCGCCGGCTGTTTTGATTTGGTCGATGAAATTTATGCCGCCCGAGGCGCTAAACCCATTTGGTCAATCCTGTCCGAAAATGCTTATTCGGCTGCTTATGCACTGGCCAGTGCAGCGGATCGTATTATCGTTCCTCGCACCGGCGGGGTCGGTTCGATCGGCGTCATCGTGATGCATGTTGACTGGTCACAGCGCATAAAAAACGATGGCGTACAGGTCACGATAATCACCTTTGGCAGCAGAAAAGCCGAATCAAATCCCTATGAAGCATTAAGCGAAGAAGCAAAGAAGGCCATTCAGTCCGATGTTGACGAGATGGGCCGCTTGTTCGTGAGTACGGTTTCCCGCAATCGCGGGGTAGCAGAGAGAACGATCAGAGACACCGAGGCGGCATGTTTCTTGGCTGCTGATGGTGTGCAGTTGGGGCTGGCTGATCAAGTTGCCCCGCCTGATGTCGCATTCCGCGATTTATTAACATTGGTTGGAGAAAAGTAATGGCGAAAATTAAAGGTTTTTCACACCTGTTTGGCCGTGGGGCCAAGGCGTCAGAAGAGACTGAGGACGATAAAGACAAGGTCAAAAAGGCCAAAGGTCGTCAGGCTGAAGATGATGAAAAAGATCCTGAAGCTGAAGAGAACGATGACGACTCAAACGATAATCCTGATGATCAGGATAATAAGGACCCTGATGCTGAGGATGACAGCGATGATGCTGACGCGGATGAAGGGAGTGACGATGACGGTGATGATGATACCGAAGACCGTAACGTCAAAAAAGGCCGCAGTGCTGAACGCCAGCGCTGTGCTCGTATCTTTGGCAGTAAGCATGCTACCGGGCGCGGAGATTTAGCGGTTTCTCTGGCGCTTAATTCCGGCATAAGTTCTGCTGCTGTGATCCGTGTTCTTGCCTCCACTACTGCTACAGCACTGGTATCTGCCACAGTGCCCCGTAAACGCTCTTTGGATGAACGGATGCAGGCCCTCGGCAATACACAGCCCGGACAGGATGCCGCAGTCGCATCAAAAGGCGCGTCACTGGTCAATAAGATGACCAGCCTCTATGACTCAGTAAAGGGTAAAAAATAATGGATAACTTTGGACAAAATGCGTTCCAGCCGGGTATGCGCTCATCTTTGTATGTGCCCGACCAGTTAATTGCCGGGACACTGCAACTGGTCACGGATACCGCTGTTATTGCTCAGGCAGCTCCAATCCATTTGCGTGGCACCGTGATGGGTAAAATTACAGCGTCAGGCGAATACATCAAGTCAGTAAAAGATGCGGATGACGGCAGCGAAGTGCCGGTTGCTATCCTCGTCGATAATGTGGATACAACCACTACCGCCCAGCGAGGGGGCGTTTATCTGATGGGGCAGTTTAATCAGAACGTGATCATTCACGATGCTTCATGGACATTGGCTGAACTAAAAACGGCACTGCGGTCGTATTCAATCTTCCTCGAAGACAGTATCCAAGCACCCGTTTAAAAACCCATTTTCTTAATTTGCACCCAATGCCATTCATCTGGCAGGGGTTTGCTCGTATTCAATCTTTGTCTGGCGGCTCTGGCTGCCAGCAAATTAAAAGAGATACTTCATGAATAATATTTACGATACCAATGTGCTGGTGGGTCTGGTTCCCAACCTGAAAACCAGCCAAAACTGGTTACTTGATCGCTTCTTTCCCAACGTCGTTACTTACGAAACTGAAGAGGTTTCCATCGATGTTGATATTGGTAAACGTCGTATGTCTCCTTTCGTTTCCCCGTTAGTTGAAGGGAAGCTGGTGGAGAGTCGCAAGTATCAAACCAATACCTTCAAACCCGCTTATATCAAAGACAAGCGCGCGCCTGATTTGCGTAAACCTATCCGCCGCCAAATGGGGGAGCGCATTGGTGGGGAATACACCGCCGCAGAGCGCGAAATGTTAAACATCCAGTTTGAAATGGAAGACCAGATCGACATGCTTAACCGTCGTCTGGAATGGATGGCAGCCAGCGCGCTGACTAAATCTCAGATTACAGTGGTGGGTGACGGATTCCCAACAACTGTCATTGATTTTGGCCGATCAAGTAATCTGACCATTACATTGAGTGGGTCAGATAAATGGCCTTTATCGGTGGCCGCAGGCGCAACAAATACTCAGCCCTCTGATGATATTGAAGACTGGCAAACGCTGATGTTGAAAGAGTCAGGGTCGGTAGCCACTGACCTGGTATTTACTACCTCATCATGGAAAGCGTTCCGTCTGGATACCACTATTAAAGACAATGCCATCGTATTCCCGGCATTAAGTCCCTTTGGTAATCAGGTTGATGCGGGGCCGCGCGTCAATAAAGGCGCGGTTTATAAAGGTCGCTGGGGTAACTTTGATCTGTGGCTGTATAACGACTGGTTTATTGACCCGCTGGACGGCATTGAAAAGCCAATGATCCCAGATGGTGCAGTATTAATGTCAGGTGCTGACCTGATGGGGACTCGCGCCTTTGGCCTCATTTTAGATCCTGCGTTTAATTATGGTCCGATGGCTTTCGCACCAAAGTCATGGATTATGCCCGACCCGGCACAGCGTTACCTGTTGATGCAATCTGCTCCACTGGTAATCCCAAGCCGAGTAAATGCCTCACTCTGTGCAACGGTGGTGTGATATGGCAAAACCAGCAAAGCAACAACCGACTATCAATGAACTGGGCGGCTTGCCGCCCGAGTTCGCGGCTGATACCCAACAGGAACAGAATGATGAAAAAGTTCTTTCTGAATCTGATGTTCATGAAAACTCAGCAGAGAGTGATATGGGGGATGACGAATCTGACGAATCTGACGAGTTGGAGGTTGTTGTCGTAAAAGGCCAGACTCTGCGCCATAGCGGGAAAACTCATGTGGAGAATAGCCGTTTATTCCTGCCGCATGATGATGTTGAACGACTGATTAGCCTGGGCGTGGTTGCTGATGTGAAAGTGTTACGGCAGCAGGCGGCTAGCACTATTGGCCCCTCAATCACTGTCGATGATGGTGTGAAGATAAATCGAGGTGGCTGATGGGTATCAACTGGGATCAGCATCTTCTTGCACCCCTACAAGCGGTATTTGGTGACCCGGTTGATTACCGGCCTGCTGGTGGTAAGCCAACTTATACCATCAGCGGCATCTTTGATCGGGCCTATACCACCATTGACCCGCTGGATGATGGCAGCACCATTAATACCACTAATCCCGTTTTAGGGGTAAGGGACAGTGAGTTCCGTTCACCACCCAAACAGGGGGACCGGGTATTTATTGGCATCGTCGCTAATGAGCCGGTCAATACCTTGTTTGTTGTAGCAGATGTTCAGCCAGACAGTCACGGCGGGAGCAAACTCATTCTTAATCGGACAAGATCATGAATACAGCGCAAGTCAGGCAACTGGTTGTTGATGCCATTATTGGGAATACAGATGCGGGAAACAGCGTCTACTCCCCGCGTGACTGGCCAACCACTGAGGAGATGTATCCGGTTATCTTGGTGCAAACCCTTATCGAGGAAAAACAGTCATTAGGCCGCAACGCCCCGCAGTTCAACACCATTACAACCGTGCGTATCACTGGCCGGTTGCAGGAGCTTGACGGCGAAAATGAGAATGATGGGGCGAATAAGGCAGAGCTGGCGCTCGAACGGTTGCGAGAACAAATTGAGCGGGCAGTGATAAACAGTTATGACCTCACTCGCCATATACAGCAGTTTGCCCGAGTCCGCTCAACCATTGATCTGGATTCGGGTGGTGAAGGGCATATGGCTCAATTACTCATGGAACTGGATATCGAGTATTACCAGGGGCCGGAAGACTTCTATCCCATTAATGCCGACAGATTAGACGGTATGGATGTCACGATCGCCATGCCAGATGGCGCTACCGAACCCGTAGTTTCAATCAACTTCCCGGAGTAAACCTCATGATTGTTAAACCCGTAGCCGGTCGCACTGTACGCGACCCGGTTAAGGGCACCTTTTTGCCTGAATCCGGCTCTGAGGTTCCCGATAATTCATTTTGGCGTCGTCGTTTAAACGACGGTGATGTGGTGCGCGAACAACCTAAAGAGGCTAAACCTGCGCCAGAAACCACCAAAGCGGAGAAAACCAAATAATGACTATTCCTTTTACTCATATTCCGAGCAATCTTCGGACACCGCTTTTCTTCGCTGAATTTGATAACTCACAGGCGAACACGGCGACAACGACGCAGCGAACTTTAATCATCGGCCAGATGTTGGCTTCAGGCTCGTTACCTGCGGATATTCCGGTACTGGTTTCCTCAGTGGCTACCGTGGCGGGGCAAGCTGGTGCAGGTTCAATGTTGCATGGTCAGATGGCTGCATACTTAGCGAATGACATCGCCGGTGAGATCTACATTTTACCGTTGAGCGATGCGGAATCCATGGTTGCGGCAACGGGTAAGGTTACCGTGACCACGCAGGCATCAGCAACTGGGGTTATCTCTCTGTATATCGCGGGTATTCGGGTGCAAGTCGCGGTGGTGGCGACTGATGAGGTGGCAGAGATTGCCACTGCATTAACTTCCGCCATCAATGCCGCCAGCGCCTTGCCTGTCACTGCTGCTGCGGTGGCGGCGGTCATCACGCTCACCGCTAAAAACAAAGGTGCCCACGGTAACACGATTGATTTGCGGCTGAACTATTTGGGTAGCGCCGGTGGCGAAACAACACCAGATAGCCTGGTACTGACATTTACGCCAATGGCTGGCGGTGCGGGTGCGCCTGAACTGGATGATGCGCTGGCTAATTTGCAGGACAGGACCTTTGATTTCATTATCAATCCGTACACGGATACGGCTTCGTTGAATAAAATCAAAGAGTTTCTGTCAGACAGTACCGGTCGCTGGAGCTATGCAGAGCAGTTGTACGGTCACAGCTTCGCTGCTCAATCGGGGACTTATGGCCAACTGACGGCCGCAGGCGAATTGCGTAATGATCAGCATGCTTCTCTGTTGGGAGTAAATGGCTCGCCAACACCGAGTTATATCTGGTCAGCGGCTTATGTTGGCGCTATTGCGCAAAGTCTGCGTAACGACCCCGGACGCCCGTTACAAACTTTGGCAATCAGTGGTGTACTGGCTCCCCCACTGGCCAGCCGCTTTACCCTGACCGAGCGTAATAACCTGCTGCACAGCGGGATATCCACGGTCACTACCACCGATGATGGCACGGTACAGGTAGAAAACATCATCACCACCTACCAAAAGAACAAGTATGGTGCGGAAGATGACAGCTATTTGCAGATTGAGACCTTATTCCTGCTGATGTTTGTCACTCGATTCCTGCGTACCCAGGTAACGTCGAAATTCGCCCGTATGAAGCTGGCGGCCGATGGCACCCGTTTTGCCCCCGGCTCGGCGATTATTACCCCGAACGTGATCCGCGCTGAATTGATTGCCCAGTACCAGACGTTGGAATTTAACGGCTATGTGCAGGATGCCAAAGGGTTTGCCAAGGGATTGAAGGTCGAAAAAAGCGCCAGTAACCCGAATAGAGTTGATGTGCTGTGGACCGGTGTCCTGATCAATCAGTTGCGTATCTTCGCTGTTCTCAACCAATTCCGCCTCCAGGCATCAGCATAAGGATTCATTATCATGGGTGATACATCCAATCGCCTCGCGGGAACAGCTTATGTCACCGTTGACGGCCTGACCATCATGGTTGCGGGGCAATTTAAATACAGCCCCTCAAAATTCAAGCGTGAAACCCTGACGGGTATGGATGGGGTGCATGGTTATAAAGAAACCTTTAGCGCCCCGTTTATTTCCTGCCAAATCCGTGACAGTGGCGGCACGTCGATCAGCGATTTTAACGACCAGACCAATGTCAATATTGTCTGTGAGCTGGCCAATGGCAAAACGATTATCGGCAGTGGTATGTGGTCGGTAAATACCCAAGAAGTAGATAGTACCGAGGCGACTGCTGATATTCGCTGGGAAGGTGGTTCGGTATCGGTGACGGAGAACTAAGATGTCTGAATTAGAACGCACTAAAACAATCCCCCTCGTTAAGCCTATTTCTCATGAAGCCACTAAAACCACCTATGAGGCTATCGAACTCAGTGAGCCGATATTGATTCAGGTTCAGCAGTTTTATGACGAACAGGCTAAATCTGGTGCACTCAGTGCGATGGGACTACTTATTTCGCTGGTGTCGAATGTGCCGCGTGAAGCCATCAAAAAGATGGCTTTTACCGACTATAAAGCCTGTGAGGTCTACATGATGGGTTTTTTAGCCTACTCCCCCCAGGTGGAGAATGGGGTAACGAACTAGCAGATGTGACCTATTACTATGGGTGGGGACCAGCAGATGCCTGGTCCCTGACCTATAGCCGATTACAGTGGTGGTATCAGCAGGCGGTCAGAATTAACAAGGTGAAGGCGGGGAAAAATGGGTAATGCATTTGATTTTGAACTGACCGCGACAGATCAGGCGTCGGCCTCCATTCAGCGTATCGAAGAGGCCGTTAAAAATCTCATTCCTGATCTGGATAAAACCCGTGATGGACTTAAATTAGGGGGGCAGGGATCAGTTGAAGGTATTGACGACCTCAATGCTCGTCTAAAGGGAATGGGGCAGTTTGCGCGTGAAGGTGTGCAGTTTGTCGGTGATATGGTGCCCCCGCTAAAAATGGTTGGTGAGATTGGCAGCAAGGTACTCAGGTTTGGTGCGCTTGGCGCTGTTGGTTATATTGGCGTCAAAGCCGCTCAGGGGTTAAGTGCGGCTGCTGATTCAGCCTATTCGCTTGATGTGGCGGCTAAAAATGCCGGTATGTCAGTTGATAATTTTAGCCGTGTTAGCGGTGCTATGCAGATATTAGGGGTCGATAGCGACTCTGCCCGTCAATCTGTTGAAGGGCTATACAAGACGTTTAATGACCCTTTGTGGGCACGTAACGATGTGACACAGGAGTTATTGGCTCGGAACGGCATTGTCATTGAACGCCTCAAAGATGGCACGGCAGATGTTTATAAAACACTGGATAATGTTGCCAAGATATTCCCTAAACTTTCGCCACAAACTCAGAAAACGCTAGCAGATGCTTTAGGATTGAACGCCCCCCTTTTAGCATTAATGCGAGAGGGTGCTAGGTACAAAGAGTTACTGGCTAAATCGGATAGTTTGGGCTTAACGGTTGATCCAAAAGTTAATGCGCAACTGGTTGAATTGAATGCTCAGCTCAAGGAGGCCAGCGCGGCAATTGATGGTTTGATGGCCAAGGGAAAGATATGGGCCGCCAAAAAACTGTTGCCGGATGAAAATATGGTCAAGGGAAGTGCTGCGACCCAACTTCATGATATGAGGATGCGCGAGAACGATGATGAAAACTCGTTTGCACATGGTGATAAACAGAAAGATATTCTTCATCGGGCGCGAGTAGACGATAAATTCAAAGAGACATTATCGTTTAAAGAGAAAGCCTACTTAACGTTTGGATATCCAGATAAGGATTTTACCCAAAAATTAAATGATCAATACGGTGCCGCTTGGGAAGCGCAGGAAAAGAAACGGCTGGAGGCAGAAAAGGCAGCAGTGCCTACAAATAAACCTTATTTGTTAACGCCATCCACGACCACAACATCAAAATCAGGGCAGGATGCTTTAGGAGTAAGAAATAATAACCCCGGCAACTTACGAGTAGCGCCTAATGCGACAGGTAAAAATGGAGGTTTCTCCACATTTGCTAGTCCTCAGGAAGGGATCGCCGCTCTTTCCCGGCAGTTGCAACTCTATGGTGATAGAGGAAACAATACGCTTTCCGGTATTTTGCATACTTACGCGCCAAGCACAGAAAATAATACGCAGGGTTATATTAATGCGGTTTCTGGTGCAACAGGGGCAAACCCGTATGAGCGGTTAGATCTTCATTCACCTGAAGTATTAAAAAAATTGGTTACGGCCATCATTGGCCATGAAAATGGCTATCAGCCTTATACCTCAGAAGAGATTGATAGTGGTATTAACACCTCGATCAGTGATGACCGCTGGAAAGGGTTGCGTAACCCTAATATTTTATTATCGCAGCGGCAGTTTTTGCCCTCCAACAGTGGAAATCAGAAAGGGAACATAACCGCAGAGGGTATAAACAATCAGTCTTCCATTTTAACTACGCCCAATAATAGCAGTCAGGATATTAACGACATCACTCAAGGTATTGGACGGGAGAAGACTGAAGTTGAGGTTACGCTGATTAATGATAAGACTGGCGAACGTAAAACTATTACTGCAGCAGAGCGAGGGAAAGTGGCGACATCAATGACATATTGATTTATATTTTCGGGTTATACACGTTAAAACTAGGGTTTTATATGAAAATACTATCAATAGTAATTGTTGCTTTGTTTTCTGCTCTGTCACCATCGGTGATGGCGGCTAGCGGTGATCTGGCTAAATGGCAGTTTCTAGGTGGTTCAATGCCAACCTTAGCTCCAGCCGAGGGGGCGGATTTGGGCATTTATCTGACGATGGTTAATCAAAAAACAAAAATATTAGCATTGATGGATTTAAGCGGTAAAGGTGTTAGAGCTTGTAAGGAAAATGAAACTTCTGATGTTGAAGATATAGCCCCAATCTCAATCGATGGCGAGTATGTTAAGGTTATAAAAGCCTGTATCAATGGACTAAAGCTAATTCAACCAAAGTCTGATGAAGGTAAAAATATACTAAATAACAAAGTACTATCCGGTACTCCTGTCGTTTTTGACTTAAATGATGGCGTTATCTTGCATTTTCCAGCATCAGACATTGAAGCACTTAACTCTCAGATAAATGCCATGCAAGCAGCTAAATAATACCGGCGCTTATTGAAGTCCCGACACAAAGTAACCACAAACACTCTAGCCCGCCACTGTGCGGGTTTTTTCATTTTAGGGAGGGAATAAAATGTCACTGATCAGTAATGCTCTTTCTGATTTGTTAGGTACGGGCGGCGATAGCTGGCAATGGTCTGAACACCTTCACCCCGCATCCTTCCGTGGGGTTCCCTTTGCTGTTATGACTGCGGAAGGTGTATTCGGCCGTCGTCAGGCCATTCATGAATACCCTTATCGCGATACAGCATGGATTGAGGATTTGGGCCGCGCGACTCGCCGCCTGACTATCCGTGGTTTTCTTATTCAGAGTAGTGGACTTTATAACGCGCCTGACGTCATGACTCAGCGTGATTCACTGATTGCTGCCTGTGAAATGCCGGATGCGGGAACATTAGTACACCCAACGCTGGGTGAAATGACGGTCAGTATTCCTGAAAGTGGTCTTCGTTTGAATGAAGGGGCTGAGTCAGGGCGTGTTTTTGAATTTACGTTGACCATCATTGAGTCAGGTTTACGGGTGTTCTCTGTTACCAGTTCAGCAGATGCCGTTTCGTCTATTCAGTCGTCATGGTTTGGTTTGGCGTCCAAATCCGTTGCGACATTTATCGCCACGGTAAAAGGCGAGATCCGCTCTGTCACTCAAACCATCAGAACGCTGAAAAGTACGGCTGCATTCTGGGTCAATATGGTGAATTCAACGACCAGCGAGGCAACAAACCTTGGCAATGTGCTCCGCTCTACATTAGGCCGGGATCGTTATGGCCGCTACAACCACGGCACGGTTGGCGGCAGCGTGTCGGGTGCGACTGCATCCATTAGTACACAAAATGACACGGCCAATCTATCCGCGCTGGTGGCACAAAGAATGGCGGTATCAGTTGAGGGGCGGGAGTCAGTCAACAAGGCCACGGAGGCATTACGAACAGCCGCTACAGTTGAAGGGCATGCGAATGCTGCTCTTGCGGTCGTGAATGCCATATTGGCCAGCGGAGCCAGTACCCTTGACTTAATCCGTATGATGCAAGAATTAACGGAAGTTAATGACAATACTTTTCGACCCAATCCCAGTGACAGCAATACCGCAGCCGCCAGCTACCAACTTATTATTGCGTTGTGCGCCGGTGCGATGGTGTTTGCTGCTTCGCAATATCAACCTGAAAGCTACGACGATGCGGTCGATATATTGACGCGGGTCTGTGATGTTGTAGACAGTGCGGCGCTTTCTGCGGCTGACAGGGGTAATGATGAGGTATACCAGGCACTAAACGACTTGCGCGGTTCAATCGTCACGCTGTTGCAGCAGACCGGCGCGAACCTGTCTCGCGTTGAGACAGTCAATTTTAACCGATCACTACCCGCGCTTAATCTTGCCAATCGGCTATATCAGGATGCACAGCGGGGTGACGCGTTGGTGAAAATGGCTAACCCCGTTCACCCGGCATTTATGCCCGTCCGATTTAAGGCGCTGAACTCATGAGTGATGATTTGACATTGCGCATTGGCAATAAGCTGATTTCCGGTTGGGATAATATACGGGTCACGCGCAGCATAGAGCGGTTACCCAGCGATTTCAGCCTGTCATTGATGGACCTTTATCCGGGGAGTGACAATCAACAGTGGGTTAACCCGGGAGACGCTTGTGTGGTTAATTTGGGGGATGATGTTGTTCTCACAGGCTACATAGACCGCTGGGCACCGATGATCAGTCGTAATCGCCGTGAAGTGAGGGCTACGGGGCGGAGTAAGTGCCAGGACTTGGTTGATTGCTCCGCAGAGTGGCCAAACAATGTGATCAGCCAATCGACAGCGCTACAGATAGCTCAACGGTTAGCGATGCCCTACGGCATTACGGTGTCCAGTGATGTTACCGACCTCGATATTGTTCCCCAATTTACATTGAACTGGGGGGAGTCCTCTCAGGAAATTATTGACCGCATCACGCGCTGGGCGGCATTGCTGTATTACGATCTACCCGATGGCAGTTTATATCTAACTCGGGTGGGTACGCGAAAAGCAGGCAGCGGGGTAGCGCAGGGCATCAATATTGAAGACGCTGCTTATAACTCGGGAATGGACCAACGATTTTCTGACTATATCGGCGTTTCGATGTCTGTTAGTCAACTTCAGGAGCAGGTTCAGGATGCGGGATACGGTTCAGTGACGTTAGCGCGAAGCCGCGATCCTGAAGCAGCCCAAATGCGCTATCGAAACCGCATTATCATTGTTGAAAGTACCATGAAAGCCCTAAAGCTGGCTCAGCAATGTATTGATTGGGAAATGAACCGCCGTTATGGACGCTCTAAAGAGCTGTTGGTGACGGTCGATAGCTGGCGGGATAAAGACGGAAAACTGTGGGAACCTAACACGCTGATCCCCATTGATTTACCTGTTTTTGGTTTAAAGGATGAACTCTGGCTGCTATCGGAGGTGACCTACCTCAAAGACGATCACGGCACTGCTGCGCAAATGGTCCTGATGCCCCCCGAAGCCTTTACCGTCCAACCTTATCAGTTTTATTCAAATCTTATGGAGTTAAACCAGTAATGAGCGACTCAGGGCAACTCTCCAAGTTATACCGGCAAATAAAAATGATGATCGGGGTGGGGCGGGTGACGGGAAGCAATGATGGTGGCACCGTTCAGACCGTCCAATATCAAACCCCTTTAGAAGTTCGTAGTGATACCCCGAGGCTGGCTGAGTTCGGTTTTTCATCAGGACTTCCCGCCAATACTGATGTGGTTATTGGTTTTTTAGGTGGGGACAGGTCAAGTGCAGTCATTATTGGCTCAAATCATCAGTCTTTTCGCCACACCGGACTCAATACGGGTGAAACGGTGATTTATTCGCAATGGGGGCAATACGTCAAGTTAACCGAAAACGGCATTATTATTGAAGCCAATGGCCAACCGGTCACGGTTAATAATGCGACTGAGGTGACGATTAGTGCCTCGGGAAAAGTACGGTTAAATACGTCGTTATTAGAGGTTAGCGGCGATATTGTCGATAACGCAGACAGCAATAGCACCACACTGAAAACCCTGCGCGAAGCCTATAACACCCACAATCACCAACTTAAAAATGTTCAGGGTGGTAGCTCGACATTAACCAGTGAAGTGACGGGCAAGGTGGTTGAATGACAACAGATATCAAAACAGTCTGGGAACCGGACAAATTGCTGGGTGACTGGCAAACCGGCGGCGGTGGGTTGCTGGAGGGTGATGATTTAGAGACTGCCATTTTAATTAGCCTGTTCACGGACCGGTTAGCCCGTTCTGATGACGCTATCGACGGCGACGATCGGCGCGGGTGGTGGGGTGATACCGGCTCAGAGTATCCGATAGGCTCTCGTTTGTGGTTGCTTCGCCGCGAAAAACTCACGACTAAAGTCGCGTTAAAGGCTGAGGATTACGCCAATGAAGCCGTAGCTTGGTTACTTGATGATGGTGTAGTGACCGCAATAAGCGCCAATGCTCAGATAATGTATCCCAACCGACTGAATCTGATCATCAGCTATCAACAACCGGCTAAAGCACAGGCTTCAGTTAAATTCTCATGGGTATGGGAGACCTAATACATGCCATTTAATCGCCCCACATTAAGCGAACTGCGCCAGCGCAACCTGTCTTATATTCAATCAGAACTCAAGACGGGCGGTAATTTATTGCGCTTCTCCAATATCGGTGTGATCAGTGATGCTGATGCCGGAATGGCGCATTTACATTATGGTTATCTGGATTATATCGCGCTGCAATCCACGCCTTATAATGCCACTGACGAATATCTTGCCGCGTGGGCCGCGTTGAAAGATGTTTTCCGCAAACCCGCCAACCCTGCAACTTCTCCTACCGTCGAATTTAGTGGCACTACAGGTCGTGTGATTACCGCTGGGAGCCTTTTAAATCGGGCCGATGGTTATCAATATCGCCTCGATCATGAGGTAACACTGGGGGCTGGTGGTACAGCCACCGGTTCAATCACTGCTGTACTCCCCAGTGTATTAGATGACACTACTGGCGGCGGTATTGCGGGGAATGCGGATGCCGGAACGTCTCTTACACTCGACGTTGCAATTGATGGTGTCCTGTCAGTGGCCACCGCAACAGTTAAGATATCTGGCGGCGCTGATATTGAGTCAGAAGATGCTTTTCGTTCCCGTATGTTGCTGGCCTATCAAAACACCCCTCAAGGCGGTAACGATACTGATTATCGCGGCTGGGCATTGTCAGTACCAGGTATTACTCGATGTTGGGTTAAACGCCGCTTACAGGGGGTTGGTACGGTCGGTATTTATATCATGTGCGATGGCAATGATTCTGGCGGCTTTCCTGTTGGGACTGACGGCGTATCTCAGCTTGAAGAATGGGGGGCGGTGAAAGCGACCGGCGATCAGGGGCGAGTTGCAGATCATATCTATCCCTTACAGCCCATTATCGCCATCATATATGTTTGTGCGCCGGTCGCCGCGCCCGTGAATTTTGTTATCAGTGGTATTCCTGCGGCATCCAGTGAAACTACCACGGCAATAAATACGGCTATTGATGAGGTGTTTTTTACTGAGGGTGAGCCGGGTGGGAAAATCTTACTGTCGTCACTGCTGCTGGCCATCGGCGATGTGACAGGGACCAGTGGTTTTATTCTCGACTCTCCGACGACTAATATTCAGCTTGAAACCGGTAAATTACCTGTCCGGGGCACGGTGACCTACCTATGAGCCGTTATTCTGTGAATGAATATACCGCCGCTCTTCAAGCACTAATGCCGGGCGGTCTGGTTTGGCCACGGCAACTTAACGGTGTTCAAGCCAGTACGTTACGCGCACTAGCTCGATCCTTCCAACGCAGTGATGAGGATGCCCGTGATCTGCTCGATGCGGCTTTTCCCTCTACAGCAACGGCAATGCTGCCTGAATGGGAAGCGACGCTTGGTTTACCTGATTTATGTGCGATAGGTGAGATTGACAGCATTATCCAACGTCAGCGGGCCGTAGTATCTAAACTGTTTGGCATTGGTGGTCAGTCTGTTGCTTATTTTATTCGTGTTGCTGAGGCATTGGGTTACTCCATTGCTATCACCCAATACCGGCAAGCCTGTGCCGGGATGTCCGTGTGTGGTGATGCTTTAAACGGTGACGAGTGGCCTTTCACCTGGCTGATTACCGCACCAGAAACCACCATAAATTATGCCCAGTGTGGTTTAACGTATTGTGGTGATCCGCTGCGTTCGTGGGGAAATAAGCAGCTTGAATGTCGGTTAACAGTGTTAAACCCTTCTCATACCATCCTTAAATTTGGCTACATTAATTAAATAATTACCCTTCATTCATTTTTAACGCCTTAACTGGCGAGGATTTTCTATGCAAAAAATTGGCGATATACCGAATACCCGCGCTGACATTAATGGCGAGTTTACGGATGGCAATGTTGCGGGTGGGGTGCCACCAACGATATTGCCGGCAGAGTGGTTTAATACCATTCAGCGTGAATTAATTAGCGTACTGAGTGCTGCCGGTATCACACCAGACAGCAATAAATTTGATCAGGTAGCCACTGCTGTATCTAAATTGGCAACTCTTGGTCTGACGGGGATAGGCATTGGCTTGCAGACTCAGCCAGCCATCGTAAACTTTGACTTCCAGAACTTTACATTTACATCGGGTGCAAATTATCTTGCTTCGACTGTGAATTGGCTAAATGCGCCTTCTGGCGTTACTTACCCAAGCGGTTTAACCGTCAGCATTACTGTTAATTATATTGCAAATTCAAGTAATTATATTTGTTTTACATTGAAACCACATACAGTCACGAACTCAAACTACAGAGTTTATGAAGTTATTTCAGTCGGTGCCGCTGGATCTCGGGTATTCACTGTGCGCGAGGCATGGAACTCAGCAAACCCAGTCCCAATTTCTGGAGGCGGGACCGGCGCAACTGCTGCCGCTGGTGCTCTTGCAAACCTTGGCGGCATTGGTTTATCGCAATTAACAGGGGTTGTTGGTACATCGCGCAATGCAAAAATGAGTGTTACAGCCGCATCTGCGACGGCAACATTCACCGCGGATGAATTAATCGTGCAAACTGCTTTAGGTGGATTGCAGTACAAGCTGAGTAGTTTCAACAAAACGATTAATCTTGCAAACACCGGCGTAGGCGGCATGGACACGGGTACCGCGCCAGCAACGGGATTTGTAACGCTGTATGCAATTTACAACCCAACAACTCAAGTGTCCGCATTGCTGGCAGTTAATGCTACGTCAGTGCTGGCCCCAGAGGTATATGGCGGGGCTAACATGCCGTCTGGCTACACAGCTTCAGCACTTGTTAGCGTGTGGCGAACTGCAAGCAGCCAGTTTACTGTTGGTTATCAGTTAGACCGTTCTATTTCATTCCCTAGAATAACCGTACTGACTACAACAACAGGAACGACACCGCTACTTCCAATAAATATGCCCAATTACTTACCTATAAATGCTAAGTATTGCAGCGTAGATGGCGCATTGGGGACATCTACTAATGGCGTTGTTGGCATGGGGTTTTCATCGTCCCTTTCTGGTATCGCTTGGCGGGCAAGCGCAATGACCACTACGGCAGGTTATGGGTCTACATATACAGCTATGAATATCCCGGTAATCACTGCACAAACCATTTATTACTCTGCTAATGCGACGTTGGGTACATTAACTAATTTTGCATCTAGCTTGGTTGATTATGCTTTTTAATGGGAGCTAAGAATGGAGAATTTATATGTACAATTTTCTAATGAAACAGAAACAGTAATTATTAGTTGGTTCTGCTGCCAGCAATCACCGGAATATTATTCTTTTTTAGGTGAGGTTTATGCTAACGATCCAAGATATATAGCATTTTACGATTCACTGCCGAGTTTCATTCGTGATGGGTTGCCTGAGCCAATTGTAACGGTAGAGTAAAACAAAAAAACCGGGCTTAATTGCCCGGAGTATCAAAGGGGAGACTAGCTGTTCAATTTACTCTCATATCGGCGTATAAATCGGAATAAACTGAGGAGTGGGCCTGCGAATATAAATGTTGTAAGCGCGCCAATGAGCATAATTGGCCACAAAAATGCACCCAAAACAAGAACTACAGTTTCACCATTGGATATTCTATCCCCCGAAGGAGAATAAATATATGTTAGCGTATTAAAGAAACCTAAACTTATCAATATGTAAATACAAGTTATTAACATGGTGATTCTCTACTGAGGTTGAAATAATGACATATTTTTATAATCAAATAATATAGTTTTTCTTATTCTTTTTCCATGTACTTCGAATCGCATAAAGACATATTCTTCTAATAATCCCGATCACCACTGTTTTTCTCACGTTTGCAAATTGGTTAGACAGATCAATGTATTGATATTGATCGGTTAAAACGATCATTGTGATTTGTCAGGCTTATAAAATACAAAATCGAGCTTAATGGCCGGTCTATTCTTTTCCGCTATTGAGGGAAAATGACGATAGTTGTGCTAAATTTGGTGAAATTATGTGGAGGTAGTTATGGGATTCCCAGAAGATGAAGAAGATCGGCTGTATGCAGAGACGTGCAGAATAGTAGGTGATACGGTGCTAGCACTTCATGCCATTGGCCTGCCTATAGACGTTGAAAGTCTCATAGACTCAATCACCAAGCAGCGTGGACACCGTTCAGAGCGAAGTGACGAGGTAATTGCTTGTATGGATGATGCTATAGAACGACTGTCAGATAATACTGAGTGGCCGCTAGAAAGGGATTAACGCGGGTAGGGTGTTGAGATTGTCAGATTACAGGCACAAAAAAACCGGCAGCGGGGCCGGGTTAGATGGTTATCAATGCTTTTTGTGGGGTAGTTTCTGCTGCTGAAGTTGTTCAAGAACCTCAATAACTTTCTTGTGTTCTATGACCTTATCGTTCGCTTTTCCGGCTAAGTATTCGGGTAGGTTATTTTGTATATAATCATCCCTCATCCATCTGCGAAATTCACCTAAAGCATCTTCTGGATAGATGTTTGCTGGCTGTGGCCCAGCCTTGTTTTGGGGGAACCAATCTGGGTAAATGTGCGGATGCTTGGTGTGTGGGCCATACTTATCTGATAATTTACTTTTTTTCCAATGATTGGCCCATCTAATGCCAACGCTTATATCTATAACATTTTTTTGGTTGAACTCAAATCCTGCATTTATTAGCGGAACGCTTATATCAACCATCTCTCTGAAAACTGAAAAATAACCAGCAGGCAGCTTATCGTTTAGAACTATTCTTTCTTGAAAGCATTTCCAAGCACCAGATATTGGATTGCTCGGATCAATCCCAACGCTTTTAAAAATAAATGTACGGAGGGTCTGCCTAGCTAGCGTCCGGTGATTTTTTAGAGCTATCGTGTTGTCGGCTTGGCTTGCATCAAAAGCATAGTATTCGAGGATAGACATGCAAACAATATCGGGATAAGCATGTGAATCCCAATTGCTTTTACCGCTAACTACGGTATATAGATCATCTAAAAAACACCCCTGCTCTTGTAGGATTTCATCAATCCTCTTGCCTCTTGGTTTTTTTCTCTCTTCAATCCAGTTGGTTGTTAATGCATGCAATGTCTTGTGATCTACACCACATAACTTTGCTAATCCTCGCAGGGAAAGGTAAGGCGTACCATCACTGAGCACCCCCATTTGTATCCCATTAATTTCAACCTCTTTAACTGGGAAAAGTTCCATTTTTATCTGGGGGCCAAGTGAAGGTAATGTAGGGCTATCCATTTGAATTTCCTTTATATTTAATGGTGGTCAAATCCACTAGATTCCCTAAAGTTGAACGCGCTCTGGTCTTTGCCAGATTCGCTGTATTTGTTTACCCACCCCTCTATGGGCTAGCAGTGGTAATGGTAAACTCGAATTTCATTAATACATATCCCTCCAATGCTCAACCCATTACCCAATAGGTCGAATAGGTACATTGCGGTAAATGAGAGGCTCATGACGCTTACCGCGGCTAGAATTGTAGGGATTACATATTCTTTCATTACTCTTCCTTGAGATATGGACTAGCTGGATGCCTTTGGGTGCCATAGAGTTTAGATTTTCCTTAAGCATCATAGATCGAATAGTTTGTAACACAAATACTGGGGATTTATCAGGGAAGGAGTGGCCGCTAGATCACCGGCCTGACGGGAGTAGTTTAAGCCTGAAGCCAATCATCAGCACCTTCCCACGTATCCTTCAAAATCTCTTCATCAACCTTATTTTTAAATCAATAATGCTGAATTTTTCCTCATGAAGAAGATTTGACAGGGTTCACTTTCTGCTAAGTTTCGGTATGCCAGTATCTGTCTTCATTATTACGTTGGTTATATCCATGAAAAAAGCAATCGCATACCTCCGGTTCTCTGCGTCTGTTCAACAGTATGGGGATTCTTTAAAAAGGCAAAACAGGTTAGTGATGGAATGGCTTGAGGCTAACCCCGATTACTTGTTGGACGACTTGACGTATAAAGATTTGGGTATCAGTGCTTACCATGGAAAACACGCCACGCGAGGGGCATTCTCAGACTTTATGGTAGCTGTAGAGGGCGGTTATATTGAATATGGCACGGTTCTATTGGTAGAAAGCCTGGACCGACTGTCTCGTGAAAAAATAGGTGAAGCAACGGAACGACTTAAAAGCATATTAAAGGCCGGTATCGATGTTGTTACGCTTAGCGACCATACTCATTACACTAAAGATTCTTTGGATGATCCTTACTCACTGATAAAAGCCATTCTAATTGCGCAGCGGGCTAATGAAGAAAGTGAAATCAAATCACGTCGGATGAAGTCTGCATGGAAGAAGAAAAGGGAGGAAGCAGAGGCCTCGGGCAAAATAATTACCAGAAGTTGCCCGCGTTGGTTGAAGGTGAGCCAAAGCGGAGATAGTTTCGAACTGATACCTGAACATGCCAGGACGATTAAAGAGATATTTCGGCTACGATTAAAAGGGCAATCCCTCAATGGAATAGTTAAAGTCCTGAATGATAAAAAGGTGATAACGCTAACAGGAGAAATTGGTGTCTGGAACCCTTCTACAATTGAAAAACTATTGGTAAATAAAGCGCTTATTGGAATAAATGCCCCGTCATATCGTACGATAGCCAATGGAATACAAGAAATAGCGGGCTATTTTCCCCGAGTCATTTCCGATAAAACTTTCTACGCCGTCAGAGAGTTCAGAAAACCACCCTTTGGCAAAGACAAGCACACTGATAATCCCTATCTAATTAATCTCTTCCGTTCGGTGATGAAGTGTAAAGCATGCGGTCACAGTATCATTCTCAATTCTATAGATGGCAAAGGGATGGGGTATTACGTATGCCCTATGCGCCGGTTACATCGCTGTAATACTCCATCTATTAGGCGTGATATTGCAGATGTAAACCTGATAACTACAGTTGTTATCCATGCTGACAAATTCCAAACTAATTCAACCAGTAGAGAATCGACCCGTTCGCTCCAGGACAGAAATATTGAGGTTCTTAAAAGTATTGATAGGCTGATTGAGGCATTACAAATAGCACCTGAAGTGGCTGCTCTGGCTGAAAAGATAAAGGCACTGCATAAAGAATTCAAAAGTAATGAATCCATGATCCGTGCAGTTAACAATAAGCAGAGGCTGGTCGTTAGTGAGGATGTAACAACGTTGGATTTAACCTTAAAAGAGGACCGGGAGAAATGCAGACGTTTTATTTTTAAAACGTTTAAAGAAATAGTGCTCGATACTGAGAACAAGACGTGTGATATCTGCTTCAGTAACGGTTTTAAGCTGATAAATTTCCCGTTACTGAAAAGTATCAGCTCAGAACAGCTCATCAGTGCTTTGACCTATACAGACGATTCAACACTGATCCTATGAGTTAGTACCTACATCAATGCGCTTAATTGCCCAGCCTATTATGAAATGAAAACCTTTAGTTAGCGGCATAGCATGAAATTTCCAAAGTAAGTTGATAACATTATGTTTTATAATAATATTTTTATCCTCCTCCAGCTATTTCTACATATGAAGATGGATACTGAACCGACTTCCTTGATAAATGAACCTACCGTGGGTCGGTTCAATTTAAAATTAATTTATCTTATATATCAAATAAATAAGTCCGTGAACCGACTGAACCTACCGAACCGACCACTTTCTGGTTATATATAGAGAAATTTTATTTGCGATTATGAATCCATAATCAACTGTTAAATTAGTGGTCAAATAACAACCATCAAAGTGAAGTGCGATGATATGAAATCATTCTTATAGCAAATGCCGTCTTTCACTATTCTTGGTAATTTATTTGTATAGGCTTGGGGAAGGAAAATTATTTGGGGGTATCATTGGGGGTATCTTGAAAATTGAACCTGGTAAATATATTTATTTAACAGTGTGTTGAGGGTTTAATTTGGCTCCTGTAGGGACCATCTTTACGTCTCCTAAATTCTATCTAAGTCCATAAATCCCTTATATAATCAGCCTCTCTGACAATTCCTGGCATCCCTAGGCTTATCCGCATCGACTGAATTTTATAGATAGTTGGGGTATAAATAGGGGGAAGCCGAGGTTCCATGGAATGAGACACCCCCACATGAAATGGCTCTGTCGCATTAAGGCGTTGTTAGGTAGCATGCTGTTTTTTGTGATGTTACCTGCCCATGTCTCTGACCCGAAACGCCTTTTGTTGCCTGCATTATCCCGTCGATATTATTGCTCAGTGTGTCCGCTGGTATCTGGCTTATTCACTGAGTTTACGCAACCTGGAAGAGATGATGGCGGGGCGTGGTATTGTCATTGACCATTCCACGCTGCATCGTTGGGTGCCGCTGTTAGATAAGGTTTTTCGCCGACACAAACGCACAGTAGGTCGGCGGTGGCGAATGGATGAAACTTACATCAAAATCAAAGGCTAGTGGCGATATCTGTACCGCGCGGTCGATACTGTAGGCCAAACCATCGACCTTTTGCTGACCGCTAAACGGGACTCTGCGGCTGCATTGCGCTTCTTTCGCAAAGCTATTCGTCAAGGGTTTGAATAGCCATGTGTATAATCATAATTTATATACAACTCATCCTTTATAATAATATAAAGAGGCGTATGTCCTCCACAGTGAACATACGCCATTTCTACATAACGGTTACTTATATTGCTAACGATCATTTACAGTAAAAATTTAATTTCATCACCCAAGATATCACTGATATCTTCATGCATTTTTGTCGTTGTATGCATGTTATCCCAGAAGATAAATGCTCCATTACTATTTTTACATTCGTCTTTAGGTGATGCACCTGCAATATAATCAAGACTGGAATCTCTCAGATTCAGACAAGTATCTTTAGCGTTTACATAATTAAAGCTTGCGGGGTTTTTGATTATTTTATCAAAAGCTGCATTTAAATCTGGCATAATCCATTTGACATCAGGATAAGTTAATTTTAAAGAATTAATTAACGAACTTAGTTTCGTATTAAACTCAGTGGATTTGTTTTTTAACTTATCTCTGTCGGATTGACTCCAGTTCTTAACCGCAGGGATAGTTGAGAAATCAGGGAGAGTAAATATCGCAACCTGCTTAGCTCCCAGACTTTTCAATCTAACTAAAGAGGTTTTATAGTTATTAACAATATCATCAGGTGATTTGTTTCCCGTGATAAAATCATTGCCGCCAAACATAGCAAGAAAAAGAGTTTGACCAATATCATATCCATTAGATTTTTTCATATAAGACTCAAATGAGTCTAATTGCTGACTAAATCCTGAGAATATCAGATTACTGCCACTCTCTGCATTGCCCGTTGCCCATGTGTAACCAGGCACCTTGATATGCTTTTTACTCAGGTATTCATGCCAAACAAGTCCGTTTGAAAAATGCCCTAAAAACCATGTATTACTATTTGGCACTGTTCCATAAGAACCATTATAAACATTAATCGTATCAGATAAACTATCGCCGAAAACAACCATTCTATCCAGTTTCGCTTTGCCAACTTCTACTGAGGGAATATTACTTCCTTCATTCCAGAATGAGTAATAATAAGATAGAGTGTAATCAGATGCGTAAGGTATTAAGTCACTATAGTTAATGTCTTTTTTATTTAATGTATTAATGCAAACATTTTTTATTTCTTGGTGGCTAGCTTTTGTATAAAACATATTAGCTAGAATGGCGCTGGAATACCAATGACCATTAACTGTAGCATAATTGTTGGCTGCGTTACCCGCCCGCCCCCATTCCCAAGATGAAGTTGCATCAAAATTTTTATCTTTATTTTTCCTATAGACACACTTTATATAGGTGTAGGTTTCACTATTCCTCGCAGAATGTTGCATACTCCTTTCAGGTGGAATACTTGTTTCTGAAATTGAACTTGAACTCGTTTCTTTCACTGCATAAGCTGAAATGCAAAAAACATATAAAAATAAAGCTAGAGGTATTTTATTCATTTTTACTTTCCTTTTGTAATTAACTTAAGATAAAGCTGCAAAAATGCAGCTTTATATAGATTAAATTATTTATTTCACTGTTTTTGGTGATAAGAAACACAAATATTTGCAGCTTGACCGGCGAGTTCACTTCGATCGCTGGCAATAAAAATACCAGAAATATATTTCCCCTCGAGCGCAAACTTTCTGTAGTTTGTTGAATAGCGCTGACCAACAGTTAAGATACGTCCGTCGCTTAGGGTAAATTTGGCTTCGTCAATAGCACCATTACCCCAGGTTTCTATTGTCTCAATGACACTCCCATTGAGGTCAATTGAACTAGATTCACCGGTAACAGTTCCTTGTTGATACTTATTACCATTTTCAAAGGTAACTTCTAATCCACCTACCCGTAAAGCGCCTCCGATACGTTGAATAAAACCTTTAACTGACTTGATTTGGTTTATACGGCCATTTATTAATTTTGGCTTAAATGGCTCCGGCATATTAATTTCGTCTTTTAATGCAAGAATTCGTGCATGACTGGTTGGCCAGCCAAAGAAGGTCGAATAACTCAGTGTTTTTAAATACAGTCCCTTTGTATTGCTTCCATTTTTCTGGATATTTTGAATGATCTCGGTGTACTCCAAGCCATGTACCCGACAGTAGCCATGTACATACATAACATTGTTAGCTACAGTATTAGGTGCAGAGTCGTTGTATTGGATCTCTAATTCTGTATCGTAAATCCCTTGGATATAGCCTTCGACATGTTTAAGCAATAGATCAATATTTCGTTGAAGTTGCCCAACTTCATTACTGTTCAGTCCAATATCGTCTTTACGCTCAATGCCCATAGTCCAGTACATTATTTGCATTAACGCGGTTGCTGAATACATCGGCAAAATATGATAGTTAGTTTTGTGATCAAAAGTAGTAAACTTGCGTTGTACACTGTCCAAATGTACCGATACGCTCATAAATAGACTTTTGGCTTCAGGTGTACCAGGATGATCCTGCAAAGCTGCAACTACGGAGGCAATCTTCCCCTTAAGTTCGGCAATATCACCCAATAGAATGCCTTTAATAGCCTTAAGCACATTCTCTTCAATAAGTTGCTGTACCCGACCCAAAATTTCCTGCCAGATATCCCTCTCTTGGTCTTTCCAAAAGAAATCAATAATAGAGGATAAGTAATCACCGACATAAGGAATGAATGATATGCCTTTAAGCACTGCTTGCTTAAGAATTGCTGAGGAGTCCCAGTCAAATTCAAAGGCTGAAGTAGCATATACATTGTAAGGAACAAGTGCCGCTGTATTGCTATATTCTGTAATGTTATTCATTTAATATACCTATAGTTAAAGTTTAAAATAAAAAACCATGTCGCCTTTTCTAAGGCATTACTTTATTAAAGACAATTAATGGCCTCACTTTTGCATAAACAGAAGTCAATATTTAATAGTAAATATTTGGCCTTAACTATTGCGAAAGTGAGACCAGTTAATGTTTTATTTTACTTTTTATAAAAATAAATTACCTTATATTAAGGCGGTGTTTATTTTTCCTCAGCGGTAACATATGCCTTACGGCTTGTATTGTTAATTAGAACAACCTTACTGTAATATAATGAATTAGATGGTGAAACTAATAACTTAGAATCACCGACATTTACGTCAATAGAGGTATACAAGAACCATTGACTTGTAAAACTGTGCGACCAATAATATTGAGCTGTAATTACATTTGCAGCACCATCATTAGTGATCATTACATTTCGACGACTTTCAGGAATAATCGGTGTGCTGCGATAAAGAACCTCGGTACTTGAGTTAGGAGCAACCTCAGTTGGCACCCTGGCTCGGGCTTGTGCTGCGGTCAAAGTTAAATTCTCGGTATCAGCCTCAGTTAAGTTTTTAACGTCTACTTCATTTGAATCGGTATTGATAGTGATAGTTACCTTGTTCATATTTTACATCCTCTTTTTATGCCAACCATAGTGTTGGTGCCAGAAGAATACTCAACATGTTACTCATTAAAAAATCAATATTAGGTTAAAAGTAGTGTTATTAATATTTATATGTTTTTATTTTAATTATTTATTCTGTATTTTATCTTACTGTTATATTACTTTCACTTATAGATTCGGCATAATACGGTAATTTAATTTTTCATTATAATTAGTCGCAAGTTAACCAGTTACTGACAGTGTCTATTTGATTAGTTGATAGAACACCTTGCGATAATCGAATGTGTTTTTTTACTCTGATTGGTAAAGACAAAGCCCCCATAAATAACCAATGGGATTCAACTCTGAGATTATATTACTGGGTTTATTTTCTGAGAAAATGCAATGAGAAACATAATGTTGATTGAAAATTGGAACATTGTTGGCTCATGATTATTACGGCCGCAACTCTAGCAAGAGTTCATTTTCATTACCATAATACATATGAATCGCGCCATGATAGGGGGGCAAGATATGACTCTTGATTTTTCGTAGGGGACTTTAGGTATTTCATGTCAAAAAAAATTAGCTCTGCTGCAGTGGCTTTATCCAGATTACACTTTTCCAACGCTAGATATAGACGGGAAAAATAATCTGGATAATCACCCCAACGCTCAACATCGAATGGTGGCGCGTCGCTTCTTTCAAAAATAGAGCGAGGAATAAACTCGAAATGATAGCTATTTTGGTTCGATAAGTTCGCGCTGAAACCGGATAACATCAACTGGGACAGGCTGATTAGCTAAAGGGGTTTTCGCCAAAGCGGCACGAGTCTTTTGACGGAATAAATCATTTTTTGTCTCCAATTCAGTGTGATTTTGAGCTTGTTTAGTTATGACAAAAGCTAAATTTTCAACCTGACTTTTTAGTTGTAAAAACCGGTTGTTTAATAAGCCATTTTGCATTTTCAATTGCTTATTATCTTGTTGAATTTGGTTATAAGCTCGTTGTTGATAGCGTATCCATAATACACAAACAAGTAGTATGACTAGAAATAGTCCGATACTATACATTTTTGAAATAGGTAATATCATGGGTAGCTCTTTCGTGAGAGTTCAAAATGTGGGCCATCCTTTAACGTCTTCCAATCGCCCCCCCATACTATGAGAATATTTAATTTTTCTGCGGAAATTTTCATTGCGTCTGCAACTACTTTAAATGCACTCCAGTTATCCCATGGAATAGATTGATTTATCCATGGGGCAAGATCTACAGCATGCCCAGTTAAATGACGACTATTTAACGTTTGGCTTTTATCGGTTAGTACCATTTGGCGTTGACGTGAAATATCACGGACGCCTTCAATGACACAAAAATCTATATCTGTAATCTCAAGCGCCAAATACACAATGTTAATAAGATGGGGATGAACGCCTCGTAAATTACTCTTACTGATGTGGCTAAGAATAAAGTTACTCATTTTACCTCCCTGAAGGATTGAAGAAACGACGCCATATATAGCTCAGAGCTGTGCTGCCCATTGCACCAAACAATCCAGAAAATATGAATGTCATGTAATAGCTAGCACCGCTTTCAAAGCTCAATAATCCACCTAATAAACCGGTGAAACTCGATATTATTACTTGGCTAATTACAGCCATCCAACTCCATTTACAACGGGTTCCTTGTTTATCTATTAGATATCTCACCACCCCTCCCCAGGCAGATAGGACACCGATGATTATCCACGTAATAACTTGTGTTTCTGCTGGGGGCTTTAGTGACATGATGTATCTCCATTTATTAGCCATATTCAATGGCTGATTTCGAATATCTGTTCATTATATTTCACCATAAAAATCAGTATAAATAATTATCTTAACCTGTAACTGGAGTAGTTTATTTTACTTCAGCACATGGGCCAAATAATAGTCAGACCCATGTCTATATAAAATATATTTCTAGCTTTATTCTTAGTCCATACCGAATGGATAGATCTAACTCCTTTTATCATAGTCGCTTTATGTTAATTTGTCGTACTTGTTGGATTTCAAATAATATCTTGTAGTCTCTATACTATCCAAGTCATTTACAATTATTTATGTTTATCCTATTTGTTACTTGTGATCATCTTTAATTATAATTTAACTGTCGTTATTGTCAGTGTCTTAAGATTGCTTACCGGCTAACTAACCAATATTATATGGCGTCGTTTTTGTTAACATTCAGTAGAGATTTGAGCAATAAGCAGAGAATTCCATTATTTGTTGTGATAATGGTTATCGCGTCTCGATGAACTTTACAACGTCCACCACTATTCATAGAAATAGATATCTGGATAGCATCCCCTATGGCGGATAATTTACTTCTTAGCCGATAGGCTAACTGTGAGACATTGCCTTTAACTATAGTATTCTCTCTTCCGCTCCAGACATGAGTTATAATTTCATCTATAGGTATCTTATTGTTTTTCCTCTTACTTATTAGCAATTCGAGCATTAGAAATTCCTTTTCTGTTAACATAATTTTCTTATTGTTATAATGCAATGATTTTTGTGCCCCATCGATAAACAAGATTTTCATTATCATTCTCCATATGAGTGAATTATCTATTAACTAAAGATGATAATTCATGGAGTGATTAATTAACATGCTAAATTATATTTGAATTTTATTTTTTGAACAAAGTAACAGAACGTGTGATTGGTAATTCTTTCTATTTTTTTGTTATTGTAATCTTGGATGTTATATTTTTAATTTTTCGAGTTGGGATTGCATCATTAACGTAATTTTTCTGTCGCGATGATACTCCTTATCAGGTAAGAAATGCTGTTGATTTTAATTGTAATTATCTCACTAAAAATATTGCTACCCAGATTATTCATACGAAATATGTAAATCCCCCATTCGTTTAGCTCTGGTTTAAGTTTGCCGTGAAAATTAAACTACTCCATATTTGTAGGTTTGTCGCATTAACAGAGCGAGGTCGGAAAAATAGCACTGCCTATTTTTCAAGCCGCCAACAGATAAAATTGTTCTGCCGGTGACAATCCGTCACCAGTAGGATGATGAAGTTGTCCTTTGCGGATTATCTGTAGCAGCTCAATACCAGCGGACACACTGAGCAATAATATCGACGGGATAATGCAGGCGACAGAGGGCGTTTCGGATCAGAGACATGGGCAGATAACATCACAAAAAAAAACAGCATGTTACCTAACAACGCCTTAATGCGACAAAGCCTGCTATATCCCATTCGCTCTCATCGGGCTAAATTTGCACTAAATTGATTGGGATTTTGATAGATAAAGTCTGTGATGAAGATAAGTACTCACTATTTGCTGACTTACCACTATTAATGCAACACAGTCGTATAACCATCAATCCGTATTTGTTTGAATAATTAATAAAAGCATCTATTTTTATTAAAACAATTCAACTTTATATGAATTATAATCCTTTGTTTTAATTCAATATTAAAAATTAAATTTGAATAAATAAAAATAAACGCGATCTCCCTTGCATTTTATATTTACCAGCTATAATTAATTTTGCATGACTACTTAGCGAATTATTCATCATGCATGTTCATTTGTTGGTTAATTCTTCTGAAATATTACGAAGGTGGATGCCCGTGTTTTTAATTTAATATTAAATTAATTCATCGGCTGTGTTCCGTTAAATGACGATTAAGTCCAATTACGTGGAAATTTATCTATGAAAGCAAGTAGTAATAAAGTTGCCGATCAGTTTGATGCCGCGATATCACGGAATGGTTATAATGCAGTAAGCGAGTTTTTTCAGTATCATGCGCGTGGTGAAGACTTAGTGATTAACGGTAAGCCTTCTTACTCCAATGAAGATGCTGGATTACAAATTACTCGCACTGATCAAACGTGGAATGGTAAATACGTTTTTGATCAGCCGGTAAAGCTGACTTATTCATTTTTAGATAGTGTTACTCGAATTCCGGGAGGCGATAAGGGTTTTGTTAAATTTAACCCCGCACAAATTGCCACTGCTAAATTATCATTACAGTCATGGTCAGATGCTGCCAATATTACATTCACAGAAATCACTCCCAACCAAAAAGCTAATGTTACATTTGGCAATTTTACACTTTCTCACGACGGGTCACTGGCTGATTCACAGGCCTATGCACTTTTGCCCGGCAGTGGAAGTTCATCTGGTTCTACCTGGTACAATTATAACGTCGATAATATACGCCACCCGGATACCATGGAATATGGACGGCAAACACTAACCCATGAAATAGGGCATGCTCTAGGCCTTAGCCATCCCGGTAATTATAATGCAGGGGAGGGAACACCGACTTATAAAGATGTGACCTATGCGGAAGATACCCGTCAGTTCAGTATTATGAGTTATTGGAACGAAAAAAATACCGGAGGCGATAACAAAGGGCATTATGCTGCTGCACCGATGTTGGATGATATTGCTGCTATTCAGCATTTATACGGAGCGAATATGACGACCCGCACCGGTGATACCATATACGGTTTTCATTCCAATACCAATCGTGATTATTACACTGCTGCGGACAGCAGTAAGGCATTAATCTTTTCGGTCTGGGATGCCGATGGTAACGATACCTTTGATTTTTCCGGTTATAGCAATGATCAACGTATTAACTTGCATGAGAAATCCTTCACTGATGTCGGTGGTCTGAAGGGCAACGTTTCCATTGCGGCCGGTGTGACTATCGAAAATGCGATTGGTGGCTCAGGTAACGATATCATCGTGGGTAACGACGCTCGTAATACCTTAATGGGAGGTAATGGTAATGATATCTTGTTCGGCGATGGCGGTGCTGATGTGTTGTGGGGTGGGGCAGGTAAAGATATTTTTGTATTTGGCAAAGTTAGTGACTCCACCCCACAAGCTGCTGATTGGATAATGGATTTTGAACGTGGCATTGACAAGATTGATCTTTCAGCTTTCAATTTTGCCAACAGTGGTGGCTTCCATTTTGTTAATAGTTTCAGCGGTAAAGCAGGCGAAGCTATGCTGACTTATGATGCTGGAAGCAATGTTAGTGAGCTAGCATTAAATAATGTGACAGGCGATCATTCATTCTCCGATTTTTTAGTAAAAATAATTGGGCAGCCAGCACAAGAAACGGATTTTATTGTTTGATAACCTATATTTATGAAACAAAAATAACGTCTAATGAGTTTTATTAGACGTTATTAGTAAGTTAAACCAGGAATGATGAGGTTATATAGTGATATCGTCTGTGCTTTATGCATGTAATTAGATATTTTGGTTTTGTTGATTTTAATTACCATTCCTTGATTTTAATAATTCAAAGCATATAATTAGAATGCATCGTGATGATTCGATAATTATTTTTTACCTATTAATTAGTCGGCAAATTATATTATGTCATAGTATAGCTTTATGTGATGCCACTACAAAGGATATGACATGGATTCACTTTCTTACATGGGGAAATATCTATCCATTAATTAATGTGGGCTGTCGAGGTGGTGGTGAATTTAATTAATTACAAGGAACTTGACGTTGAAATCAATCAATAAAATAGCTAATGATCAGATCAATAACACTATTAACCAAAGTGGCTATAGTGCTGTCATTGATTTATTCCGTGACTCAGTTCGAGGCGATGGTTTTACTACGTCAAGTGGAAAGATTAGTTTTGATTTAGGTAAGTCGGCTCTGCAGTTAAACCGCAGCGAACTAAATTGGAATGGAAAAACGACCTTAGGGCACGATGTTGATCTGACTTATTCATTCCTCGATTTGCAGTCTCAAAAATCGGATGATGTTCACGGGTTTATTAAATTCAATCCTGAGCAAGTGGCACAAACTAAATTTTCACTGCAATCCTGGTCTGATGTCGCTAATATCCACTTCACCGAGGTGGGGCCAACCGAAAAAGCCAATATTACATTGGGCAACTATTCATTAACGGCTGATGGGCAGTTGGCGGGAGGGCAGGCATATACCAGTTCCAGTTATACTTCTGGTCCTAACGAAAGAATTGCTGATACCAGCACTTGGTATAATTACAATATGGATAATATCCGAGAGCCAGAGAAAATGGAGTATGGCCGCTTGACTCTGGCGCACGAATTGGGACATGCACTTGGTCTGAGTCACCCTGCGAATTATAACGCCGGACAGGGTAATACTTTTGCCAAGGATGCGGTTTATGGTGAAGATACTCGTCAGTTCAGTATCATGAGTTATTGGGATGCTTGGCAATCCGGGGCTGACCATCAGGGGCACTACGCGTCAACGCCACTGGTGGATGATATTTTTGCAATTCAGCGTCTTTACGGTGCGAATATGGATACCCGCACGGAAGATAATATCTATGGTTTCAACTCCAACACTCAGCGCGACTCTTTTACCCTGACAGATAGCAGTGATCAGAAAGTATTCTCTGTTTGGGATGCGGGCGGCATTGATACCTTTGATTTCTCAGGCTATAGCGTTGATCAACGTATCAATCTGGAAGAAGCTGCTTTTTCTGATGTCGGGGGATTAAAAGCTAACGTTTCAATCGCCGCCAACGTGACGATTGAGAATGCCATTGGTGGTTCTGGTAATGATGTTCTGGTGGGTAATGGAGCAGATAACGAACTACGTGGTGGCGCAGGCAATGATGTTCTGTTCGGCGGCGGCGGTGCAGATAAACTTTGGGGGGGCAGCGGTAGCGATATTTTCGTTTTCGGCCGGACCACGGATTCTTCACCAAGTGCGCCAGACTGGATCATGGATTTTGAGGGCGGTATAGATAAAATCGATTTATCCGTTTTTAATACTGGCAGCGGTGGTATTCACTTTGTCGATCATTTTAGCGGTTCTGCCAGTGAAGCATTATTAACTTATGATCCGCAGACTAATATCAGCGATTTGGCATTAAATGTTGATGGCGGGCAATTATTACCTGATTTTCTTGTGAAAATTGTGGGGCAGCCAACTCAGGCAACTGATTTTATTGTTTGATGTGATTGCTATCCAACGTCTGGTTGATTTAATCAGACGTTTTTATCACGTATTACAGAAGTAGTAATTAAAAAACTCTCAACCGTGTTAGAGATGAAAATAGCATATAAATCAAGAATAATGAGTTTTATAGTTGCATGTAGAGTGGGTTAATTATTGCTGAATGCCTCTTTATATTATGAATTATGGAACAGTCTGATCTAAAGATAGCGTTTATCTTATAAGGCTGTGCTGATAAGAGTAAACCAGCGTCCGGGTGATAAGCCGAGCACTGTTTATAAAGGAGTATTTATGGTGAAGAGGTCATTACGTCAACCTTATCGGTCACTGTTTGGTGCCATATTGGCGATATCAACTTTAATGAGTTCAGGAGCGATTATGGCGAGCAGTCTGGTGCTACCGAATGCCAGTGATTTAAGTGGTCAATGGCAATTACAGTTAAATAGCTCTGTTGTGAAAGTCTGCGGCATTGAGCTGAAATCCACGGCAATTAAACCCAACTTGACCTGGCATGCCAGCGGAGAATCCTCCTGCCTTAAACAGTTACTGGGTAGTGCTCCGCAGGGCTGGCGTCCAACACCGGACGGCATTACTTTAACTGATGGGACTGGTAATGCATTGGCATTTTTTGAACGAGCACAAGAAGGTTATGAAATGACTTTGCCGGATAATACCGGAGTGGTCACATTGCGCCGTATACCGAATTAACACCAATCTACTTCATCTAATGACTTTATTTTTTTCCTTGAGAGGTAAAGCCATAAACATAATATTTCGCTTGTCAGAAAACCATTAAAGGAAAGATATGGTTTCTCATTCAATTCCTAATTATGACCGATTGCGAGAAGCGCTGGGTGCATGTCGTCAGAGTTTCTACGGTGTGGGCGTATTCAGTGCCATTATTAATATACTGATGTTGGCACCTTCCTTGTATATGTTGCAGGTGTATGACCGGGTTTTGGCTTCGGGTAATGAGATGACATTGCTGATGCTAACATTACTCATGGTTGGCTTATGTTTTTTTATGGGAGCGCTAGAGTGGGTGCGTAGTCTGGTGGTTATCCGTCTTGGTACCCGACTGGATTTGCGTCTCAATCAACAGGTTTTCAATGCGGCTTTTGAGCGTAACTTGCGTGATGGTGATGCCAAAGCAGGACAGGCGTTAACGGATTTAACTCAATTACGCCAGTTTGTCACCGGTAATGCTCTGTTTGCCTTCTTCGATGCGCCTTGGTTTCCGTTATTTCTCGCTGTGGTTTTCCTGTTACATCCGTGGCTGGGTCTGCTGGCGTTGGGCGGTGCTATTTTTCTGATCATCCTCACCTGGTTAAACCAACGTATTACCCACCACCCATTGGCGCAAGCCAATAAGCTGTCAATGCAAGCAACCCATCAGGCCAATACGCATTTACGCAATGCGGAAGTGATTGAAGCGATGGGAATGTTAGGCAATATGCGTAAGCGCTGGTTAGCGCAGCACTATGGTTTTATCCGCCAGCAGAATCTGGCGAGTGAACGTTCTGCGGCTGTGACTGCTTTATCGAAAAGCTCGCGCATTGTTTTACAATCTTTGATGCTAGGTTTGGGGGCATTACTGGCGGTAAACGGTGAGATTACCGCGGGTATGATGATCGCCGGATCGATTTTGGTCGGGCGAGTGCTTAGTCCTATCGACCAGTTAATTGGGGTCTGGAAGCAATGGGTTGCAGCACGTCAAGCCTGGAACCGCTTGCATTTACTGTTACACAATCATCCCCATCGTGAAGACAGCATGACCTTGCCAGCACCGACAGGTGAGCTGAGTGTTGAACACCTCACTTTCCGTCCCAATACCAATCAACCTCCGCGTTTGCATAATATTCATTTTTCTCTTAATGCGGGGGAGACTTTGGGGATTCTGGGTGCTTCCGGCTCGGGAAAATCCACTTTGGCACGCTTGTTAGTTGCAGTACAAGCGCCGAGTCAAGGGACTGTGCGGCTGGATTCAGCCGATATGAATCAGTTAGACAAAGAAGTATCGGGTGCATATATCGGCTACCTTCCACAAGATATTCAATTATTTAGCGGTACTCTGGCGGAGAACATTGCCCGATTCGGTACCACTAACAGTGAGAAAGTGGTTGCCGCTGCAAAGTTGGCCGGGGTTCATGAGCTGATCCTCTCACTGCCTCAAGGTTATGACACGGAGCTTGGTGAGAGTGGTGCGGGTCTGTCGGGCGGTCAACGCCAACGGATAGCGCTGGCAAGAGCAGTATATGGTGATCCCTGTTTTTTGGTGCTGGATGAGCCGAATGCCAGTCTGGATACCGCCGGGGATCGTGCCCTGTTGACGGCACTGGATGCGCTACAAAAACGCGGTTGTACCTTGGTGTTGATCACTCATCGTCCTGCGTTGACCGCTCGTGCCCATAAGTTATTGATCCTGAATCAGGGGCAACAGCAGCGATTTGGTCCGGCAGGCGAAGTGATGGCCGAACTACAGCAGCTAAATGCGTCCAATCAGCCTGAACTAAAGCGCGCTGCGCAAACAACAGGCATACCGGGTTGAGTGGCAATAAGAAGAGAAGCAAGTCATATGTCCGAACACAATAAAAAAACGGAACAGGCATTTTTGCAGGAAATACAACGCAGTGAGAATCGGGCATTGTCTTGGGGATGGGGGTTGGTATTGGCCGGTTTTGGCGGTTTTATCCTTTGGGCTCTACTGGCCCCGTTGGATAAAGGGGTTCCGATTACGGGTACTGTGGTGGTTTCGGGCAACCGAAAAGCCATTCAGCACCCCGAAGGCGGTATTGTTGACCACATTATGGTTCATGATGGCGACAGGGTAGTTGCCGGTGAAGTGCTACTGACTTTAAATGCTGTCAGGGCACGCTCCGCCAGTAATGGACTAACATCGCAGTACTATCAGTTGCTGGCGAACGAAGCTCGTTTATTGGCCGAGCAAAAGGGGGATAAACAGTTGGTGGAGACGCCTCGTTTACAACAAGTGAAGCGGCAGACTGGTATGGATGAAATGCTGGCCTTACAACAACTACTACTTGATAGCCGCCAGCAAGCATTACAGTTGGAAAGTGATGGATTACGCGCCAATATTGCCGGTTTACAGGCCGCGATGGGGGCGCAGAAGCAAGTTCTTGGTAGTAAGAATAGCCAAAAGCAAGCATTGTCCCAACAGTTGGATGGATTGAAATCGTTAGCGGATGAGAACTATGTCCCGCGCAATAAAATGCTGGAAAGTAAGCAGCTTTATGCGCAACTTAACGGCGAAATAGCGCAGATTGTCGGCGAAATCAAGCGGGGCGAGCGGGAAATACAGGAACAAAATTTCCGTATCCAACTGCGTCAACAAGAATATCGGAAAGAGGTCAACACCCAGATGGCGGAAGTGCAATCCACCATAACTGAAGTGTTCAGCCAGTTGGAAAAAGCGAATTTCGATCTGGCAAATATACAAATGCGGTCGCCGGTAGCCGGTACCGTGGTGGAGATGAAAGTCTTTACCGAAGGTGGTGTTATCGCGGCAGGCCAGTCTCTGATGGAAATTTTGCCTGATGATCAACCGCTCTTTGTGGATGCGCGAGTACCGGTAGAAATGGTGGATAAAATCCACTCTGGCTTAGCGGTGGAATTGCAGTTTACAGCGTTTAATCAGAGCACTACGCCGAAAGTAGAAGGGACGGTAAAATTGTTGTCGGCTGACCGGATATTAGATGAACGAACGCAAGAGCCTTATTACAGTTTACGGGTAGAAGTCAGTGAGGCGGCGCGGCAGACGTTGGATCACTTAGAAATCAAGCCTGGTATGCCGGTTCAAGGATTTGTCCGTACCGGTGAACGCTCAATGATTAATTATCTATTTAAGCCATTGATGGATCGCTTGCACATAGCATTAACGGAAGAGTAGGGAGCATTGGATGCCATTAACTTTACGAATCATTTTTTTCATCCTGTTAGTGTTACCTGAGCGGGGAAATGCACTGGGATTACTCGATGCATGGGAATTGGCAGTACATAATGATCCACAATTTCGGGCCGCGGGTTATGAGCGGGATGCAGGGCAAGAGGAGGTTTCTTTAGGTTTATCTGGTTTATTACCCTCCTTGCAATACAGCTATGGGGCAAACACCAATTACTCCACAGTGAGTCAGGCTGATAACCGTAGTAACAGTAAGGTAAAACGGGATTACGATAGCTATGTCTCCATGCTGTCTTTGCGGCAACCATTAATTGATTACGGCGCCTATGCCCGCTATCGCCAAGGCATTGCGCGTAAGTTATTCGCAGATCAACGTTATCGGGATAAAAGTCAGGAATTGATCGTCCGGCTGTATCGGGCTTATAGCAGCGCCTTATTAGCTCAGGAAAAAACAGCCCTATTAAATGCCCAATTACGTGCTTATGAGGAACAGATCCAACTGAATCGTCGGTTATTGGTTGCCGGGGAGGGCACACAAACAGATATTGATGAAACGGCTGCACGCCTGACGTTGACTCAGGTACAACTTATTGAGCAACAAGATGTGTTGGATAGCCAGTTAACCGAACTGGAAAATATGATCGGTCGATCGGTTAATTTGGCAGAGTTACGGCCATTAACGTTGGACGCTTTGCCACAGAATATCAGCGATGACCGCACACTGGCGCAGTGGCGCGATCTGGCTATTCGCTATAATGCCCGTCTTGCCGGCCAGCGGGAGAATCTGGATGCCAAACATTATGAAATAGAAAACAGTCGTAGCGGTCATCTGCCGACCTTGCAACTGGTGGCCTCCTCCCGTAATTCTCGCTCTGAAGCGGAATATAATTATAACCAGAAATATGATACGCAAAACATTGGTATACAGTTGAATGTGCCTATTTATGCTGGGGGGAGTGTTTCCAGTGCGACTCGGCAGGCAACGGCACACTATCAACAGTCGCAGGCGGAACTCGATCAAGAAACCAGACAGGTATTGGCGGAGCTCAAACGCCAGTTCAATCTCACGAGTAGTGGTGCCGCCAAAATACGTGCGTGGCAAATGACGGTAGATTCAGCGCAAAAGGTACTGCTGGCTACCCGTCGCAGCGTATTGGGTGGTGAACGAATCAATCTGGATGTCTTATTGGCTGAGCAGCAACTGTATAACTCGCGGCGGGATTTGGCAGAAGCGAAATACAGTTGGCTCCAATCATGGCTAGAGCTACGCTACAACGCAGGGACTTTGCAAGAAAATGATATTCTGCAATTAGCTGCGTGGTTTGAGCCAGAGAAACGCTAAAACTGGTTGTCACTCCCAACCTCAGAGCAGACACTTCAAGCCTGAATGTTCCGAGATAACGTTTTTGCATCAATAAGCTCCTCTTCTATAGCGGCTTAGACATCAAGTTTACGGCCAGTCAGCCATTCCACCATTGCCGGGTCGCGATGCGAGAAGAACGCACTGATTGCGGTATCAAGAGCGGCTATCTGTAGCATGTATTCAGAACTGAGTTCAAAATCGAGAATGTTGCTATTCTCTTCCATACGCTCTTTTCGCACTGATTTTGCCAGCGAAATGATACCGCGTTGGAAGATCCAGCGCAGGACAACCTGACCCACGCTTTTGCCGTATTTCTCACCAATCGCAGTTAATACGGGATGCTGGAATAGCCCGTTTTTCCCTTCAGCAAAAGGTGCCCAGGCTTCAGGTTGAATCCCATGGCTTTGCATCCACGGTGCTGCATGCAGTTGCTGGTTGAAGGGGGTTAACTTCAATCTGGTTCACGGCGGGGGCGACTTTATTGAATGCAACAAGATCTGCAAGTCTGTCGGGATGAAAATTGCTCACGCCAATAGAGCGGATTTTTCCGGCCTGCTGTAGTTCTTCCATTGCCCGCCATGCACCATGGATATCACCGTAGGGCTGGTGATAAGGTACAGGTCAACATAGTCCAGTTGCAGGCGATTCAGTGAACGTTCGAACTGTGCTTTAGCCCCTTCATAATGGGTATCTGTCCGCTCCGTGCTGTGAGCTCAACGGGTCGACGTAACGCTATCCTTAAAGACGGGGGGCGGTGCCATGCTGAGGTGTGGACAAACACATATCGAAAGTGCCTCCCTATCTGTTCATATATCATTCAGAGCCCACACCAATTGTGTTAACGTTCGTAAAGGCGAAGACCCAATGCTGATGGATAAAGGGAACTAAACTATTTGGTATTAGTGGTTATCCCGCTGGATGCACGATTTATGCTTACGACCCGGCAATCAAGCAAGTATTCAGTTGTTCTACTATGAAGAAAGAATTCCTAAAACGGTTGTTTGAAGAGTCGCGAACAAAAAATTGATACCGTAATAAACGTGAGATATCCCTATGCCGATATTCTAGAAAGTAGCTGACTGGCCGCTACTGGGTGGCCAGTTGCCAGTTGCCAGTTGCTCACTGGGAGGAACGAATACCATTGATATAATAGAAAGATAATTTTCAATAGGAGCCAATACTATTGCCAGATAATTCTTAATCTAGAATCGTACTCGATTAACCATACAATATAAGAAGAGGTCAGAGTTCATTCACCTTTATAAGATATGTTATGCTGACCAGATTAACGCCACATAAAAATAAATTAAAATATTTGGTGAAGTAATTTAGTGAGTAGACAAGGGAAATGGAGATAAGAATGGATAAAAGCTATATTATCAATGGGAATGTCATATTCTATCCTGGCAGCGGTATAGTATCTTCACTATTAACAGGTAGTACAGTTAAACTTAATGCCCCTACGGCACAATTATTAGAGGCTTTTGTCTCCCGAGTGGGAATGACAATTTCACAAAGTGAACTTTATAATATTGCCTGGGGCGAAAAAGGTTCGAGTGTCACTCCTAACACGTTGTATCAAAATATCTCTTTATTACGAAAAGCACTCAAAGATGTTGGTGTTATCGGTGAGTCTGTAACAACTGTTAGAGGGAAAGGTTTTATTTTTACTATGTCAACAGTTATAGAAAATATGACTGATAACGAGATTGTGAAAAACATTAGTTTAGAGTGTAGCGATAACAAAACAAAAAAAAAGATGATTGTTGTATATTCAATAACGATGGGAGTTTGTTTCATACTAATTTTACTATATTTTTTTATAAAATCACAACCTGGTTATTTTGTTGCAAGAAAGTCTGATGGATTTTCCTTTAGTCATATAAATGAAAAATGTTTCATATATTATGATAATAGTAATGATATGAATTCAATCATCCCCGATATAGATGTTTTTTTAGAAGGCACTCTATCATCTTGCCAAGTTTACCCCTATCTTTATATCTCTCTGAGTGAACTTCACTCCACTATTTCACTAACATCGTGTAAAAATGAAATCATAAACAACAGTAAAAATGTATGTAAGACAGAGTTGTTTTATGATTTTGACTCACTAAATAGATAATGCTGCATTACCGTACGTCAGATAGTAATGTTGTATAACCAGATTGTTTTTTGAGCGATCAATACCTCTTCTAATGTATTCATCTAATTTTTCAGTATATCCCCACATTTTAAATAGATATAAATTAATTAAGGGAGCCAAGGTGTGAGTATTGTACTCATACATGGCTTTAGGTTATCAAGAGGATGGTAATAATGATATTTTTAATATTAATCAATATGTTACGTTTAAGTTTTGGATGGGCGTTAAGTAAGGTAGGCAACTAAAAAATTTAAGTTATCTATCTTAACTATATATAGTGTGCTAGTTAAGAATTAATTAAAACTGTTTTATTTTATTTTTTGCAGACATGAAGTAATAATCCCACCTCTTAAAAAACGAAGAGTGGAAGTTTAGTTATGTGCAAAAGGAATAAAGATATTATTAAGGATGGTAATTTAAGAACAAAAATTGCCACCATTGTGTGTTTCGCATTTTCAGTACTCTCTACTTCACCTCAAGCTGCGGCTGAAGATGGCACCATTACTTTTACGGGAGCAGTCTCGGCTGTTACTTGTGAAATAACGGGTGGAACAGAAGCAGGGAGTTCTGGGAGTAATGATTTTACCGTTCCTCTTAAAACTGTCAGTACTTCTGCATTATCAAGTATTGGTCAACGTGCGCAAGCAACTAAATTTTATATCGCACTAACAGGAGCAGAATGTACTGATGGCGCAAAAGCAAATGTGAATTTTGAAAGGGCCAGAGGCACGATTGACGATAGCACTGGCAATTTGAAAAATTCTGCTGTAGACGCTGCTGCTAATGTGCAAATTAGTATTCTAAATAAAGATACTACTCCTTTAAATTTATCGGTAGCAAATGATAAACATCAAGAACAAACTATTGCAGGTAACAGTGCTCGATTTGATTATTGGGCAGAATATGTAGCCACCGGTGTGGTGACTGCGGGTAATGTAGAATCAAGTCTTATTTATTCTATAGTTTATAACTAATTTTTGGGGGCTTGCTCTTTAAGAGCCAGTCCCCGATGATTATTTTTCCAATGGTTTTAGGATGTAGGAAATGAAGTTATTAAAAATACTTCTAATAGGTTTTTTTGCGTGTGGAGGATATTCGGCCTATGCCTCTATTCAAATTATGGCAACGCGAATAATTTTTGATGAAAAAAGTAAAGAACAAGTTATTAGAGTCAATAATATTGGGGATCTGCCCTCATTAGTCCAAGTGTGGTTAGAATCCGATAGGGATTCCATGGATTCTGGTGATGTGGAAAAAGAAGATTTGCCTTTTGTTATTAGCCCTCCAGTTTCGCGAATAAATGCGGGGAAAGGAAAGTCGTTTAGAGTTTTTAAAACAGAAGAAGCAAAAGCAAAGTTTCCCCGTGATAGAGAGACATTGCTCTGGGTAAATGTGCTTGATATACCCCCAGAGGTGGAAAACGATAATGCAAAAAATAAGCTAAACCTTGCATTTCGTACACGCTTAAAGTTCTTATATCGTCCGATAGGCTTATCTTCAGATCCAAGAGTTGCGGCAGAAAGTGTTAGTTGGGTGGCAAAAAGGACAGGTAAGGCGATTAATATCAAAGGTGAGAATAAGTCACCGTATCACATATCAATCGGTAAATTTGTAGTAACTGATGGCAGCAAGAAAATTGATTTAACGGGAGGGATGATCCTTCCTTATTCGAACTATGAATTTGATTTTAAGGTTACAGACCTTAGTAATCAGCCTATTAAGTTATTTTATAGTTATATTACTGATTTAGGTGCATTTGTAGAAAAGGAAATAATATTAGAATAATAAATTAAATATAAAATAACAATACAGGCGCTATGATTACAATGAAATTTTTCATTTTTGGTATTACCCTATGTTTTTTCCCACTACAGTCATTTGCTGTGGGGAAATATAATTCTATTCCACAGGGACAGGTTAAATTTAAGTCTGGCTTTATGAAGTTTTATGAGCATGGGATTAATTTAGAGGATTTTGATGGTGAAGATACAGTAAAAGCTGGAAAGTATTATGTAGAAATGAATTTAAACTCAAAAAATATTGAAAGTTTAAATGTAAACTTTATTGAAACAGATAAAGAACAAGGTGTTCAACCTTGTTTCACTCCGAAAGATATACTGGCTTTTGGTGTAAGACTGAGCATGCTCCCTCAGGACTGGCAAAGCAATGGTTGCATCTTAATTAACGATATTATCCCAGATGCAACAATAACTTTTGACGATGGCGATCAGAAGCTATATCTGACGATACCACAGGTCTATGTGGAGAGTATGCCTAATGGATATATTAGACCAGAGTTATGGGATGAGGGTGTCCCAGCATTAACCTTAGCTTATAGTTTGAATGCATCTAATTATAAAAACTCATCTGAATATAATGATCATAAAAAAAACAAACAATTCTATTATGGCAGCTTGAATACATCAGCAAAGCTAGGACCATGGCGATTTTATACTAATGGTATGGCAAATAGTAGTAGCGATGAAAGTGTAACGTGGAATAACCAATCTGCTTATATACAGAGATCATTCGCGGCCAATCAGTCACAATTTATCTTTGGAGATGTGAATACTACTGGGGCTATGTTTAATACCACGCCACTTCGAGGGGCCAGCCTATATACTGATGATCGCATGCTGCCAAATTCTATGCGGGGATATGCACCAGTAATCAGAGGGGTCGCCGACAGTAATGCCTTGGTCACCATCCGACAAAATGGCAATGTTATCCATGAAACAAATGTTCCCCCTGGCGAGTTTGTTATAAATGATTTAAATACAGCCGGTTATGGTGGGAATCTTGAAGTAACTATCAGAGAAGCAAGCGGAAATATAAGAGTACAAGTTGTGCCTTATTCTAGTATTCCTCAACTTTTACGTGAAGGATACTCAAGATACACGGCCACAGTAGGTGAGATAAGAAGCTCAAACCTTAGTGATCCACCCATGTTATTTGAGGGGAGCTATCAATATGGATTTAATAATTATATTACTGGCTATGGTGGTATACAGAAAACTATATCAACTGATTATTTTGCATTGCTTGGTGGGGTTGCATTTAATACACCAGTCGGTGCGTTAAGTTTTGATGCGACACGTTCTTCAACTTCAGTTAAAGCAGATGATGAATCGCAATGTGACTCTACATTTTGCAATATGAGTTTTAAAGTAAGCCTGGCGAAGGTCGTTGAACCAACAAAAACTAATTTTAGCTTAATGGCATATCGCTACTCAAGTAGTAATTATTTTACATTAATGGATGCGCTTAATACTGTTGAGGCCCAAAAGAGTGGCAAAGGTATTCGTACTGAAAATTATCGCGAAGTACTTGAAGCAAATATAAATCAAAATCTATCCCCTGGGTGGGGAAGCCTCTTTTTAACAACCTACTATGGTCGATACTGGCATAAAGATGTTAATGAGAAGAATACGTTAAACTACCAAGTTGGCTATGCAAACTCGGTAGGGTCCGTCAATTATAGCTTAGGTTTTAATCGGTTAAATAATCGCTATGGTAATGGTGAGAATACCTTACGTTTATCACTCAGCATTCCATTAGATACGGCTTCAAGTCATCGTAATAGGCCAAGATTAACGTCGACAATAAGTCATAATGATCGCGAGTCCCGATTAAAAACAGCGATTAGTGGTACTGTTGGCGAACATCAAGAATATAGCTATGGATCTTGGATCGATGGAACAAGCAATAGTGATCGCAATTTCGGCATTAACGGTGGATATAGTGGTAACACATCATTAATAAATCTTGGTTATAGCCAAGGTAGATCGAACTCTATGGCTTCAGTAAATTTAAGTAGTGGTATTGTCGTGCATGCCGGCGGAGTGAACCTATCGCATTCTATTAGCGATACCTTGGGTATTATTGAAGCCAAAGGTGCGACTGGAGCCAGTATTTATCCTTATACAAATGCACGGGTAGCTAAAAATGGATATGCTATTTTACCGTATTTGTCACCATTCCAATATAATGATATCTCTCTTAATGTAAAAGATATGCCAACTAATATAGAGATTGAAGAGGATAGAATTAAAATAGTGCCAACAGCAGGTGCTTCTGTATTAGTTAAGTTTGATACTAAAAATATTAATAACCAAATTCTTAAGATTAAGAATGAAGAAGGACACTATATCCCCTTTGGTGCCAACGCCTATAATGCTGCTGGTGATTCACTAGGTGTGGTTGGTCAAGGTGGGAATATCATTCTCTCGAGTGAGAAATCGCAGAGTATTACTATTGTTTGGAACAGTAAAGAAGGCATACAGAAATGCTTTATCAACTATATACCTGAACTCTATTCTGACTATGAAAACATAAAAATCGTCAACACTATTTGTCGTAATGAAAGTAGCTAACCTAATTGAGGTGAATGTTATATGTTAATTATTAGGATGTTAACCATTATTGCTTTATCGTTAGGTTGGATGAGTTCGAGTGTAATAGCTGCAACCTGTTCGGGAAATGTAGCAACGGTTGCTATGCCTCAATTGGTTCTTAACCCAGCAGAAAATGGAGCAATAGGTTCTGTTCTCGGATCGCGGCTTATTCCCGTTAATACATTAAATTATACCTGTGGGGGGGGGGTAAAAACCCGCCTAACGTCTACTTATACGCGCGGTAATTCTTTATCAGCTCTTCCTGATGTATACAGTACTGAAATTGGTGGTGTAGGAATCAGAATAAAATGGCCCGTTAGCCGTGATGCTGCTTATTTTCCAACGATTCAAGATTGTCAATCGCCTTGCACCATAAATAACGACAGTTTATTAATCGAATTTATTCAAACCGGAAAAATAACAGCAGGGGATATCCCCCAGGGTGAAATTGCAAAGGTTGTCCTTACTGCAGCTGAGGAGGCAAGCAATAGTCTAACATTATTATCTATAGTGTTAACAGCCAATACTTCAGTTGTTGTACGTTCCTGTATGATCGCAAATTCAAATTTAAATATTGATTTGGGAAATTATCCTCTTTCTGATTTCAATACAGGTAATAAACATGGAACTCCAATTCCATTTTCAATCTCAGTATATTGTCCACAGGCGTCTTCTGTAAAAATAGCATTTACCACTGTTGAACAACAACCTGTAACCTCCTCTAGAGGGGTTATCCAAAATACTATTCCCGTTGAAAATGGTGGTGCGAAAGGAATAGGGACAAGGATGTTAACTGGGAATGGGATTAATGCTCAACAGGTGGATGGTACAAAATCATCCGAAATTATATTTAACGTAGATGAACATAAAGATCTAAAATATTTTGCCCAAATATACATAGTGGATCCAAATAGGAAAAACATCACATCAGGAAATGTTGCTGGCCAAGTTTATTTCAATTTAACGATAGAGTAATATCATGTTTGGTATCGTCAGAATGGTTATTATTAATAGGATGTATTTAACAGGCTGCATTGTCGCGCCATTCGCATTTATGTGCGCACAGGTTAATGCTCAAATACAGCCACCACAATTAAATACTCAAGCATCAAACGCATCCAGAGAATTAGATAGACTGGAACGTAGCCGTACACGCTCAATGATTCAAGATGAAAAACGTAGAGAGAGCGAAATAAGACGTCAGAATAATATTCTCAATGAGCAGCATGAGGATAATCTTTTGAAGTCAAAATATACGTTTTTTATTCATCATATTAGTATTGAAAACGATGATATCTATGCCAATTCACCACAAAGGCAGAAGATTATTATGCAATTCTTAGATACTGAGATGGGACAAAAGGAGATAATGGAATTGGTTAAGGATTTGACCAATTTCTATGTTGGCAAGGGTTATGCGACAACGCTGGTGACTGTTCAACCGGGTAGTTTACGTGAGGGGGTACTTAAATTAGAGGTATTATGGGGGAAGATTTCAGGGTTTAGTGTCGAGGGGAATCCACCCACATTCTTTGAAAAAACCAGGCTGTTTAGTGCAATTCCTTTTGCCCAAGGGAATAAACTTAAAATGTCAGATATTGACCAAGGGTTGGATAACTTACTTCGAGTTTCAAGGACTGATAAATTACAAATTGTTCCATCGGATGACTTTGGCTACTCAACTTTAGATCTCAGTAATTCAAGTTATTTTCCTATTTCACTCTCTGTAGGGATGAATAACTTAGGCCGTGAAGATGATGGTTGGCATCAATACAATTCGACTTTGACCGTAAATAATTTTTCCGGATTTAATGACTCTTTATCTTTCTATTATGCTTACAATGATTTGTATGCCAAAACCGATAGTCAAAGTTCTTGGTCTATGAATTACAGTTTACCACTTGGCTATTGGTTGCTAGATGCTTCCTTATATCGTTCTGAATATGAGAAGGTTATTGGTGGATACTTTGGTGGCTATCATAGTGAAGGTACTTCCCAGCGGGCTTCTACTAAATTAAGCCGCGTTATTTTTCGAGACGCAGTGGGGAAGTTTAGTGCTTATACAAAGGTTGAAGGCCGCGATAATACTAATAAAATAGAAGATATAAAAATAGGTGTTAGTAGTAAAAAATACAGCAGTATTGCCCTTGGGGTAACTCGGGTTGGCACACTTTGGGGGGGCGGTTTATTTTGGGATCTGAGTTCGACTGCGGGTGTTCCCTGGTTTGGTGCAGCATGGAAAAATGAACCTGACCTAAAGGGGTTTGATCTAAACTACATAAAATATAATGGCATCATTAGCTGGTCTAAGTCATTGGCCCAATATGGTCCAGTGAGTTTATCATATGAAGTTAACTCAGGATTTCAATTTACAAAAGATATATTAGTGAGTGATGGTAAACAATCAATTGGTGATGAATATACCGTTCGTGGTTACAAAGAAAGTTCAGTGTCGGGACATAACGGTGGTTACATTTCCAATACAGTTCAGCTGCCGATTGCTATCAATAAATTGGGGATATGGCAGGTGTCGCCTTTTGCTGGCTATGATCTTGGTTTTATTAAAAACAACTGTACTGATGATATGGGTTCGTGCCCTGCAGAGTATTTAACTGGAGCTGCTCTTGGCCTTAAGGCTGTAGGTAGTCATTTCTCCACTTCATTAACATTGGGTTATCCTCTAACCAAACCATCAACATTAAGGAATTCTGATATTGATTCTAGAACACTAAGTTACAGGTTTGATTTACGATTCTAAATAAATAAGAAATTCCATCTTAATAAAGTTATATCCAGCAAACTGCAGGAGCTTTACGCATGAGCAAAAATAAAGGTAAGACCAATAATTCTGCATCATCTTTTATTGGGAAACTAACTCAAGAAAATTTACATAAAAAGTTGTGCCCTATTTATTTGGCATTGGTTGCAGTATTGCCCAGTTTGTCTTATGCAAACTTAGTTCCCGATACAAGTTCAAATGCGCCAACGATTTCAGAGTCAGCCAATGGAACACCGACAGTAAATATTATTAATCCAAACGGTAATGGGATTTCTCACAATAAGTTTGATGACTTTAATGTTGGCCCAGATGGTTTGATTTTTAATAACAGCATGCAGGATGGTGTTAGTAGTATCGGTGGTTATATAATTAAAAACGGTCAGCTACAACAAGAAGCTAGCGCTATCATTAGTGAAGTTACGGGTGCTAAGGGATCGTATTTGAATGGCACAATGGAAGTGTTTGGGAAAAAAGCTGACCTTATCATTGCAAATGAAAATGGCATTTCTGTGAATGGCGTATCAACCATTAATGCGAATAACTTAACTCTCAGTACAGGTCGAGTGGAATATGGTGAGAATGGTAATATTCAATTAAATGTTAATAAGGGTATGATTGCAGTAGAAGGACAGGGCCTATCTACTGAAGGATTAACCCACTTTGATATGATCAGCCGTACGGTAAAACTCGATGGTGAAGTCTCTGGGAGTGCCGACATTAAAGTTGTTGCGGGGCTAAATACTTACGACACACAAACGCGACAGCACCAGATTCGTAACTTATCGGCTGCAGATACCCCTAAAGTTGCTATTGATGGCAGTTCATTGGGTTCCATGTATGGGGGAAGAATACAGCTAATCAGTACCGAAAGCGGTGTTGGGGTTAGACATAAAGGTAGCTTAGTCGGTAATCAGACTGTTGAGATATCGGCCGATGGTGATTTAGCACTGACAGCAATTAGCAGCAAGTCAGGTGATGTTAATTTATCCGGCAACAATATCGATATTTCAGTTAATGAAGATACAGGCTTTGGTGGTGTTATTAGTAATGGCGATCTAATTATTAGAGCTTTATCTCAAGCTAAACTCAGTGCTGATGCAGTATCAAAAAATGGCAATATTAGAATTACTGCTGATTCATTGTTGCAAAATGCAGCACGTATTTTTGCAATGAGCGGTGATAGTGACAAAATAGATGTAACATCCATTTTCATTGATGTTAAGGGTGAATATAAAATAACAGGGACACTTTTCGCTCTTGATGCTTCAGGTAAAAAAATAGAGAATGCAATTATATCCCTTGTGGATGGTAATTATATTGTATCGATTAACGGCGAAACTATTGACTCCGCAACTATAAGTTCTGATGCTGCTATTAGCAGTCAGTCAGGAAATGTTATAGTTAATGCTAATTCATTTTTAAATCAAGGTGCGGGAGTTAATAGCCAGAAGGGGACGTTAAGCTTCACTATTAACGAACTATTTGACAATGATGGTGTTGTCAATGCGAGTGGTCCGCTGAGCATTGTCGCTAATGATTTACATAATAAAGGTGTTTTATATACTGAGCAAGACGCAAATCTTATTCTCGGATCTTTAATTAATAAAGGATTACTGCAAGCTGATAAAAACAATACCATTAAGTCAAATAGTATTAATAATAGTGGGAGAATTGTCTCAGCTGCCTCAATGTTAGATGTTTCCATTGTCAATGGAAGTGCCATTAATAGTGGTGTATTGTCCGGTAAAAATGTTGCTATTCGCCAGGTTAGTGATGGCGGTTTATTGGAAAATACCGGGGTAATTAACTCAGAAGAATCTATTGATATAACAACAGAAAGTGTTTTCAATAGTGGCGATATCACAGCAGCTAAAGATTTATCACTAAATATCAGTAAGGAGGTTAATAATCAAAATGGGGGTAGTATACTCTCAGGTGCTAATCTAAAAATAAATAACAGTGGGGTGCATGCAGTTAATATAAATAATAATAACAGTTTAATTCAAGGTGGTGCTATTGAAATTAGTAACGCTAACACTATTACAAATAGTAATAATGCAAAACTAATTTCAGAAAGCTCACTTAAGCTTGATGACATTAAAGAGTTAAATAACAAAGGTAATTCGTCACTCATTCAAGCGAACGATATTATATTAACGAATATTGATAGCATTAAAAATACTGATGAAGCAAAAATACTCGCGGCTGACCAGTTGTCAATTAGCCATTCGTCAGAATTAATTAATCAGAACTCATCTATACTCGCCTCTGGTGATATTAATTTGAGTAATATAGAAACGATAAAAAATGTAGATGGATTTATTAATGCAGATGGAACTGTAAGCATAAATAATAGTACTAATCTATTTAATACAGGAACTGGGACCACCCAATATTCTGGTTCAGGGATAGTCGCGAATAATATTGATATTCATTCTGTTGCCAATGTGGAAAATTCCGGTGGAAGTTATATTTCAGCATTGGGAGAATGGTTAAAACTAGAACTTATTAATAGTGTTATAAACGATAAGAGTAGTGTTATAACATCAGATAATGGCCTAATGATATCTAATATAGATAATCTAAATAACAAAGGTGTTATTTACTCTGGTGCTGATATGTCTCTAACTAATATTGGGGTTTTATCCAATATAGGTGATGGGACGGGAAATGTCGGTGTTATTAATGCGGGTAGAAATTTATACGTCAGTTATGTCAGTAGTTTTATTAATTCCATTGCGGCAATTATTAATTCTGATGGTGACGCCACCTTCAAAAACATCAATAAACTAGATAATATTAATGCGATAATTCAGGCGTCAGGGATATTGTCCGTAGAGGCTAATACTATTGTAAACAGTAGTGATAAAGGGTCATCTGCTGGTGACGCTATCATTATTGGTGTTGGTGGGCTTACCGTGGAGTCAGACTCTATTTCTAACCTGAATGGAGCGACCTTATTTTCTGATGCTGATATTTCTATTAGATCAAAAAATGTAAATAACAGTGGCTCTAATATCAGTGGTAATAATATTGATATTCAAGCTGATAACTTAAATAACAGTGTTGGTTATATTTATTCGGCTAAAAATTTATTAATTAAGCTAGCTGAATCTTTGAATAATTTATCTGGTGACATTTTTAGCGATAATAACCTCTCTTTAATTCTCTCTAAAGATTATCGCTACAATGATGATAGTGGTGATATTAATGCTAGAGGTGAACTCTCTATTAAGACTACGGGTTCTATCATTATTGACCGCATTCTGGAAAGTGCTGCAAGCATACTACTTAATGCAGATGAGAACATTAAAATTTCAAGTAATCAATCTATTTTGAGTCTTAAGGATGTCATTCTTAAGGCAATTAATATTACTAATAGTAGTGGAGCTTTGATTTTCTCCTCGCAAGATATTATTATTGATGCAGAGAAAGGTAAGTTTCTAAATGAAGAAAATGCTAATGTTCTTAGTATGGGTAAAATTGATATTGTTGCAGAGAATATAAAGAATGATGGTGGTAATATTCGTTCTCAAGGCGATATGGCATTAGATGCTAAAATTATTGATAATATTAGTAAGTATGATAATCCTGGATGGGTTACAGGCCCTGCACAAAATGCTGAAGGTTCACATGAATGGAAGCAAGGCTTTATAAGCCTGGTATATTATAACGCAAAACTCTCAGGTTCAATTCCAACGTGGATTGGTGATTTTAAATTAACTAAAATGGCCGAAATCTCATCCGGCGGTAATTTAAACATTAATCAAAAGAACATTTATAGTACTAAAACGTTAAATAATACAGGTGGCATTATTCAATCAAGTAAGGATATGATAATATCTGGAACTGTTAATAATGCACCAGAATATAATGAAATGTCATTTTACTATTATTTGACGGAGACGCTGAGTACCCCGATTGAGCTGGAGGTATATAGAAAAGTGATAGGTGGCGATTCTGGCTATGCTCAGTTTAATACGCTATATCAATTGCTGGACTTTTATTTCGGTGATGGAAGTCCGGAATCTGTCTCAGGGAAGGGATCATATATATATGATACTCAGTCCAACAGTTTTAATAGCTTAAAAGAAATGGCCAAACAGAGTGAACAATTAAACAGTGTTATGAAAAGATTGTTCGGCGATGCGTGGTTATCTGATAGCCAAGAGAAGCTATCACAAGATTGGGCCAGGGTAACGGGCTCCAATAATGCTTCTTTGAAAGATTTAAAAGATTATGGTTTGTCGGATAATAACGGTGGGATTATCGCAGGCGGTAATCTGACTCACAATGGTGGAGCATTTAACAATGGATTATTCGGTGCGAAACTTGAAGGTGAAAAAATAACAGTTGCCATCGGTGATAAGGAGGTTGTGGTAACTCAAAATCCTTATGAAATTAATATTGGGTTGAAAACAATTGCCGAACTGACGAAAGGATTAAGTACCACAAAAACCTATACCGAACTCGCTAAAATTCAGGGGTTATTTGTTTCTAACCAGAAATGGAAAGATGTTGATTTCACTGCCAAGGTCGGAGATGGTGCCAGTAACCCTATTTATCCGTTTTATGAAACTCGAACTGAGATGATTGATCAGAGCCTTTTCTTTGGTTCGCAATATTTCTTTGACCAAATTGGCTATATACCAGAAACACCTGTTTTGGTTGTGGGCGATAATTATTTTATTAGTGAAGTTATTCGCCGCCAATTAAATGAGTCTGTAGGGACATTTTTCAGTGTGCGCGATGGTGTTGATGGCACCGAGTTGGTTGAGAAATTAATGTCCAATGCTGCAACTGTGAATGGAGTAGAAGATTTTACCGTCGGTAAAGCTCTAACTGATGAGCAGATTGCCGTACTGGATAAAGATATTGTTTGGTTTGTGACAGAAAATATCGATGGTCATGATGTACTCACACCTAAAATTTATTTCGCAACAACTACGTTAGAACAATTAGAAAGTGGCCGCTATGATGGTTCCGCCATAGTCCACGCTGGCGGTAATATGGATGTTGATGCATCCTCCTTTAATAATGTTAATGGCCAGATCAGTGCCGGTGGCAATATTAATATTCAATCAGAAGGCAATATTAATAATAGTAGTGTGGGCATGAATGGTGGTATCACTTCAGGTGGAGATTTATCATTGGTCTCCAGTGGTGGTTCTATAACTAACAGTGGCGCTGCTCTTAGTGCCGGTAATGATCTCACTTTACAGGCAGATAATGGTTCAATTGAGCTTACTGCCAGCCAAGGCGCTAATGTTTCCGGTAATCAAGAACTTCATTATTATAATGATGGTGTCACCGCCGGTGGTAGCATTGACATGAGTGCCAAAGATATCACAGTTAATGCTGTTGATATTGCTGCGGAAAAAGATATCAGCCTGACTTCAACTGAAGGTGATGTCACCTTCAATAATATGTATGAGGTTGAGGGGAATTATGAATACAGCCATAAATCTACGGGGATACTAAGTCACGAATCGACAGAAACTGTCAGCTCAAGTGCTACGAGTGTTGATAGTTCGGTCAACGCCGGCGGCAAGTTTACCGTTAATTCCGCGAATGATATTGTTCTCAAAGGTGGTGAATATAATGCCCAATCGGGTGAATTGAAGGCTGTTGGCGATGTAGACATCCAAACATCACAAGATTACAGCTATTCTGAAACCACGGTTGAACGCACTGATCTAAAATTTGGTGCAGGCGCGAGTGGTTTTGGGCAATCGGCAGGTTATGATATTAGCGGTCTGGATGGGGAAAGTAGTAGTACCAGCACCGGTGAGCATAATAATCTTGGGTCGGATATCACCAATGCCGGGTCCAAGCCTGGTCGTGCTCCAACATCTTCCTCTGGTAATTTCCAAGCCGGGTTAGAAACCGTCACGACGGTTGATACTGAGCAAACGACGACAAATAATAATGCTTCACTTAACTTTACCGATTCTATGACATTAGAAGCGGGAAACACGGTTGATATCGGCGGTGGTAATTTTAGCACTGAAGGTGCGTTGACTATTGTTGCCGATGAAGTCAAGTCTACAAAATATGAAGATGAAGTGATAACAACGAGTGAGGAAACCGTTTCGTTTTATGGCGTAAAGGGCGAGGCTCATAGTTCAGTGGCTGATGCTGCTGATAAAGTCGGTAATTTGGTTGAAAAGGGCAATGACGGGCAAGAAATTGATGCCGGTTTAACGGCGGCAGAAGTGGCAGGTAGTGCTTCTAACCTTATGTTTAATGATTTGCTTGGCGGCTCAGTCTCAGTTGGATTCGATACCACGACGACCAGTAGTTCATCGACGACTAAAAGTGAAAACATCACTAATATAAATGCTGGCAATGTATCAATTACCAGTAATGGCGATACCACGTTAAAAGGTGTCGAATTATCGGCAGAAAGTGTAGAGATCACTACTGGCGGTGATTTGAATATTTTAGCCGCCGAGTCCTCAACTGAGAGTTGGTCGCAAAAAGATACCCACTCAGCGGGCGTCAGTGCCGGGGCTTCCGCCGCGCCTACAGGGGCTGGCGCGGGAGTTTCTGTTGATTACCATGGCAGCAGTTCAACCTCAACTGGCTCAAGCCACACATATACTAACTCCAACCTTAATAGCAGTGATATTAGCATTAACACTGGGGGAGATATGACTTTAGCTGGCGGTAATATTCAGTCAGAAACCGCAAACCTTAATATTACTGGCGATCTGAATGTGCAGAGCGTGCAAGATACGGTCAATAACCAGACTAATAGTAATGAGTGGGGTGGATCAGTCGGGGTTGCTGTTTCAACCAATGGAGGACTTATCCCAACATTGGCTGGGAACTACGGCCAAGGTGGCGAACATTATGATTCGAAGACTACAGGGACCCAGACCGGTATTAATACCACTGGTGAGCTGAATATCTCTACAGGAGGGGACCTCAATCTTACTGGCGCGCACATTGTTTCTGATTCCAAAACCGGTACTGTAGATGTTGCAGGCAATATTAACGCAGTCGAGCTATCAGATACTATTGATCAAGATGGTGCTTACGGTGGTGGCGGTGGTGGTATTTCTAAAACAGGCTTACCGACAGTCAATGGCTATTACAACACTGTGGAAAAAGTGGAATATCAGGAAGATCAAAAAGCGACCATCGATGTTGGTAATATTAAAGGAAATGTACAAGGTGAACTGAATACTGATGGTGAAACACTTTCTCAAGTAAATGTTGATAAAGTTACAGCATCAAATAGTATTTCATTTACTGCTGGCGGTTTATCGAGTTCAAATAAACCGGCAAAAAATGGCAATACATCAAAACCACCGAAAACCGCGCCGGTGAAAACTGACAAACCGACACCACCGAAACCGACTCCGGTGGAAACTGACAAACCGACACCACCGAAACCGACTCCGGTAGAAACTGACAAACCGACACCACCGAAACCGACTCCGGTGGAAACGGACAAACCAACACCACCGAAACCGACTCCGGTGGAAACGGACAAACCAACACCACCGAAGCCCACTCCGGTGGAAACTGACAAACCGACACCACCGAAACCGACTCCGGTGGAAACTGACAAACCGACACCACCGAAACCGACTCCGGTGGAAACTGACAAACCGACACCACCGAAACCGACTCCGGTGGAAACTGACAAACCGACACCACCGAAACCCGCTCCGGTGGAAACTGACAAACCGACACCACCAAAGAATCGACCATCAAAACCAGTGAAAGGTGAGGAGAAGCCAAATCATATGAGCCCTAGTTATCCAGGTTCTAAACTAGGTGGTGATTTCAAAGGTCATTTACCAAAAGATGATAAAAACTCTTCTCGATGGATCAAAAAAACTGCCACAGGATATGAGCCAGTATCATACCCTAAGCCATCCGAGATTCGGCAGTCTACACCGCCGTCTAAAGCGCCAGTTTCTTCGGGTAAGCCGCCTGCAGAAAGCAATCCAAATCATATGAGCCCAAGTTACCCAGGCTCGAAACAGGATGGTAGTTTTGTTGGTAGTTTACCTAAAGATGATGGTACATCGTCAGGTTGGATCAAACACCCGACAATATCAGTGCCAACGGATTCGTCCAAACGATAGCCTAGACTAGGTCTATCGAGATAATACTAACAACAGGCTGCCATTACTTTGCAGCCTGTAATTTAACAATAGGATCTATTTATCCAATTCTTTCTACCGATGCTGAGTTTTAAAGGTGATATAACATGATGGAGATGATTCGGTATAATAAGGCTGTTATAAAAGCCGAACAAATTGTACCTACTTAATTATAATGGAATTTAGGATCATCTTTACGAGATAAAAATAGAATGTTTATGAAAAATATACTCTCCATCTGCATTAAAAAAAATTTGAAGATTTCTATTTTGATTTTTATCATAATCTCTATTTGTTTGTTTCTCTTTTTAAGAGGCAGTAATGATGAAAAAGAGAGAGGATTAAATGTAATAAAATGTAATGCTGAAGTCATCATTCACAGTAATGTACCTGGTATGGTTGCCAATGTTAACATTGATTTTTCAGTCAATTCTACTAATGGTATTGTTTCTATTGATGGTAAGCTTTATAAGGATCATAAGAGTATAGGGGTGATTAGTCGCAGGATTATTTTTTACGTCTACTCGATTAATGATATACTCTTATTAAGGTCAGTAAATAATTGGGCTAGCGAGGTAAATAGTATTGATGATACTTTGATTAATGAAATCATGATCCATGAGTTCTACACCACACCAAATAGAAAAATGCAAATTACGTTCTCGAAAAAAGAGGAGGGCTATTATGGGATATCTACAAAAAGCATTCCATTTATATATTGCTCGCCACGGTAGACTTGCTGATGAGTACAATTGTTGATGGTTTTAATTTTTACAAACAGTTCTTACTTTAGATAGCACATGTCATTTAACTGCTATATTGCTCGAGTCGTTATGGTATGTAATATTTAAAATTGTGATGAGAATCCTGGCTCGTCGTTCTTCAACCCTGGAAACGAAATGTAAGTTCAAGTTGCATTTCATCTGTCGCTACTCATTCTGTTTACTGTGAAAAAAGTAGTCTTAGCAGAGAGGTACTGCACAATACTCTCAATGGGTCGTATCTTACTTAATCTGATATTGTCAATTCGAGTCAGATTAACCTTTGTGACGAACTGCTAACCCTTGGTAGATTTGCCATCGCAATGTTCTCTTTTATTGATTATTATTGCTGACTATCTATAATAAATTTTTGATACGTATCATTGGAAATAATTGGCATGAGTAAATGTTATACTATAAATGATAATATTACATTTTACCCTGAAAGTGGTATCCTCTCATCCTCTTTGGGTGGCGCTCGCATTAAGATCAACGTGCCAACAGCACAATTACTAGAGGCGTTTGTTAATAGAGTTGGTTTGATAATATCGCAAAGTGATTTGTATTCAATTGCTTGGGGTGATAATGGTGTGAATGTCACACCGAACACACTGTATCAAAATATTTCATTATTACGTAAAGCATTGCAAGATATCGGGTTGTCTGGTGAAGCCATCACGACTGTAAGAGGAAAAGGGTTTATCTTTACGGTCACTAAAGTTGCAGAATGCGAAGTCGATATTGACCCTGAAGATGAAGTTGATGAAATTATTATCGAGAATATTGTCCCTCAGCAGCAAGATGAGAAATTAGTAACCAAAAATAAATATAAAATATATAATATAGTATTACTATTCGCATCTGTGTTGATTTTCTTTGGCGCTGTGTTTTATTTTATCCATAAAAGTATTCCTAAGCGTATAATCGATTATCCTAAAAACTTCACATTTTTATCAAAAATTGATGGGTGCAGTATATTCACCAGCACTGAATTACATAACTTGGAAAGTCAGGAGAAAGTTAATACGTTTCTAAGTGGCCAATCATTAGAGTGTAATACTTACCCTTATATTTACTTAAACTATACAATAAGACACCCTACAATATCAGTCATTTCTTGTGAGTTTGAAGTTAATTATAGTAAGAAGAATAATTGTAGAACTGAAATATTCGTCAATCATGGTGGTTTTAATGAAATTAAATACTAAATACATACTACTGATTTTCATATCAGTCATCATGATTGTTTCCGCTATTGCTTATGCTTATTTTTTAGCGGATAACAACAATAAAAAACTAAATTGCCATGGTGTGCATTATACGTATAGTAAAAATTTTAACATCAAGTCCAATGTTGAAATAAATCTATATAGCAAAAATGGTTATATGATAATAAATGGAATTGTTACTAATAATAACATACCCTATCAATTAACCAGGAAGACACTATTTAATATCTCTGATATTGATAATAAAACCATTCTGACTTTTACTGGCGTTGAGATTAGTCTTTCAGACGAAGTGAGCCGAACTGACCTTGAGCAGATGCTACCTAGTTTTATGTCTCAAGTAGGTAGTAATCTCTTAATTTCTATTTATAGAATTAACAATAATAATTATATTATTGAGTCTAATGGTGTGGCAAGTTTTCTGTGTAATAAGGATTAGTTTATTGGGTGTTCTGCTTAAACGTCGGCATGATTTTTGACTATTTTAAATAGCGATATTTAAGCAGCTTTTTACTATACCCTATATCTTTATTATTTCTTTTTAAGGTTATATTCATTATTCTGAATATTAACCAAGTCTTAACTGGGCTAAATTTCGCTCAACTAAAACCCATCTTCCTCCCGCAGTTGTAGTGAAATTTCCATACAAGAAAATCACATAATTACTCTTTATTTCAATATGTTATGGTGCACACGTGACACTTTGACATAGGCTTCTTTGTATAATTTCATTAATTAATTTTTATTAAGACCTTATGATTTATATTATTTTTTAGCTTATGTTTTAATTGCTGCTCTAATTTTTTAACTCAAGTAAAGAGTACATTTTTATGCGCTGCATGATAACTATATCTGACCACAATAATTTTTTTTCGTATGGGTTGTATCATTTATTTAAGAGCCACCTTAAAGTTTGTTTATTGGTTAAGACTACGAGCCTTGACAATGAAACTGATGATGGCTTTATCGCTATATCCTTTTGTGAGAATGTCAGCGTTACTCTTAAAATTAGAGACAAAAAACATATGGCAAAAGAACTGGCTTCGGAAGTTGTAATTTTTAGGAATGACAGCATTAATCAATTAAGCCGTAAAGTTGAATGTATAATCGCCAATATGCTAAAGCATGGTCACGGGCATGATGTTATCTATAATGATCGTGGGGTGATTAAATTAACGTCAACTCAAATAAAAATTTGTAAATTTTTTTATGATGGGATTACCACTAAGACTGCTTCTCTTTTGCTGAATCTAAGTGAGAAAACCATTAGCACTCACAAACGAAATGTTATGAGGAAGATAAATGTTATTAATAATCAAGGGCTATACCTCTGGATTGAAAAGAATAAGAATCACTATTTTTAAATAGACGTAAAAACAAATTAATTTAAAATAATAAGGTTTTGCTTTGATGAACGATGTTGCTCTTGTGAATAAAATTTATTTCATATTGAAAATAATACTGTCTATCGTGTTCGTCTATTCCGTTTCATTTCTACTGCTAAAATTTAGATATGATAAAAGTGATGTTATTAATTGTAATGCGAATCTGACCATTCATAGAGAAGAATTGGGACTAATGACAAAACTTATGGTCGAATTTTCTATGAATAATAAAAATGGAATTGTCTATATTGATGGCGTGGTTTATAAAAATAATGAGAAAGTAGGCACGATAAGTCGTAGAACCTTTTTTGATGTAACAGCGATTAATGATGATTTGTTATTAACATCGAAGAGAAACTGGGTGACTGAAACTAATAATGTGAATGAATCTTTATTTTCAGATCTGATGCTATCGAGGTTTTATTTAGTTGATGATCATCCCATGGCTGCTTTCTTCACTAAAAATCGTAACGGAAGTTATTATATTTCGACTAAAACAATGCCCTATGTGTACTGCTCTAAGGTTTTAAGAGATCGCTAGAGTTTAGCTTTTTAGAAATAGTGGTCTATTAGCATACTGAGGATATCATTGCTGGTCAGCCTCCTGTAAGTAACCCGTCAACGCCAACCACTCATTCCGGCATACTGATTATGTCCTCTGGAGGAGACAGCCATGTGCAAGCTCCATTATCTGTTAATGGTCTTTATGCAGTCTATTGGGGTTAGGGAACCTGAAAAGATGTCGGCCACAACGCTGGGCTATCTCAGGTAACTGACTTCAACACATAATCCCAATTGGTGGATTTAGCTGTCATGTTTCAAACATATTCGGACTGATATTCTGCATTGTCTGTGTTGAACAATACATTTAAGAGTGAAGTTAAATATATTTAAAATCAATATGTTACATATTTATTTTTATTGAAAGTAAACCTGAAGAGTCTTAACTCCACCTTAATTAGACTAAATCATTAATTTTTTAGCTCTCTCTAGGACACACTCAAATCCTTAATCAACGTGTCATTAGAGGAATAAATACATGCGTACAACACTTTTAACTTTATCACCTGCCGCTTTGTTATTGCTGGCTTCGGCTGGAACGGCCCTGGCAGCAGACTCTGGGCGTAATGCTATGATAACGATAGAGGCTAGCATCGTAACTGCAACCTGTGATGTCTCGGTCACTGACCGATTGAATTTGAATAACCACACAGCAGCCGTTTTCACTGCCCCTAATACTTTTATTGATAAGACGGCACAAAATTTTGATGTGAGACTTATGAATTGTGGGACACCGTCGGCTGAGAATGATACTGCGAGCTTGCTTATTTCGGGTACCACATTGAGTGGTGGCGAGAGCAATATCTTTAACAGCGATAATAGTTCTAATGTTGGTGTCATGATCAAACATAACGGTACAGGCAAGATCCTACAAAGTGGAGAGTCTATTCTTGTCGGAACTGCGGGTGACCCGCCGGGAGCTGGAGATTTTGAAAAATCGATTTCTTTAAGTGCTGCGTTAGCTACCACTAATATATCCGCCATCGAAAATACAACGATTAGTGCACCAATTACATTTAGTTTTGTTTATAAATAACCATTTCTGATGGCAGGTGATGATAACTCCCTGCCATCAGGCAAGAGGAGTTTGAGTAATGAAATTTTTATTTCGCACGCTGTCTTTGATATTCGTTGGTTTGACTGCCACTCAAACCGTTCAGGCTGGCGGATTTGGTATTAGTGCCACTCGGCTGATTTACCCACAGGGTGCATCGAGTGTTTCACTCACTTTGCGCAATACGCAACCAGATGCTCCTTATTTGGTACAGACCACAGTCAGCGCTTCTATTGATGGGAAAGGAGTCGCCCCTTTTTTGGTCACTCCTCCGTTATTTCGCCTCGAACCAAATAGTAGCAACCAAATTCGGATTTCTGCTAATGGTGGGGCTTTGCCCAGTGATCGTGAATCGGTTTTCTATATTAATGCTCGGGCTATACCCAGTAGCGTTGCAGGAACAGGAGAAGATCAGCAACAAAGCGTTGGTGGTGAAGTAAAACTGGGCGTTGCGAACGTCATCAAGCTATTTTATCGCCCTGCTGGATTAGCCCCGACTGTCGCCAATGCCCATAAGAACCTACAAATTACCCGAGTGAAAGAGGGATTACAGGTTAATAACGCCTCCCCCTATTTTATTAACTTTGCTGGCATCAGTTTTGCCGGAGAGGCGCTATCTTTGGCGCGCGCCGAAGCCAGTATGATTGCCCCTTTCAGTAGCCATATCTTCCCGACCAAAGTTAAACAAGGGGAGGTCCGCTGGCGGGTGATCAACGATCTTGGAGGTATTGATGCCTTTACTAAAGTGGTGCCGTAATGCGGGTTCTGCGAGCCTTTTCATCTGTGTAGTCGCTCTGCCGGTACAAGCTACTGAAATAGTGGATTTCCGTGCCACCATTGTTCCTGGAACTTGCGAAATTAAGCTAGATCAAGAGTTTTTGGATTTGGGGAGCGTCCAAACAAGCGCGTTGTTATCGGGAGCCGTGGCTGCATCCAATACTTTCTCTCTGAAAGTACAAAATTGTAGCGGGACGGCACCTGGTAGTCAAAAACCTGTTATTCAGGTCACTGGCAATGGTGATGGCAGTGGCAGCAAATGGCTGTTTCGTGACGCTGACTCAGACGCTCAAGGGGTTGGTGTGCTGCTAACTCAAAACATGAATACCGTTCGCCATGATGACAAGCTGCAATTTCAAGGAATAGTCCCGCCAGCCACCGGTGCCGCTATGGCATTTTCCGCAGGGGTATCCTGTATTGATTCGGGGGGCTGTAATCCAACCACCGGTAAACTCATTGCTCGAGTTACCTTCAATTTTCTTTACGATTAAGAGCGCATTATGATTCGAACCCTTCGTTTGCGAGACTTGCAACTTATCAGTGGCTTACTTCTTAGCCTCTGGGGAAATATCGTTTTTGCTGCTGATGGCGGAATAAGCCTTGGACAAACGCGGGTCGTATTTAATGAAACTGATCGGGCGCGCACTGTTCTGGTTAAGAATGATGGCGATAAAACTTATTTAATTCAGTCTCTGGTTCAACTGGGTCCAGATAATAAACAAGCAGCACCATTTATCGTGACACCACCATTATTTCGGCTGGAGCCTAATAGCCGTAATTTGCTGCGTATTATACGCCAGAATAAAGGAACATTATCGCAGCAACATGAATCGGTATTTTATTTATCTGTTCTGGCGATTCCTGCTCAAGCCTCCGAGCTGACAGAGCAGGCCCAGCTATCAATGGGAATTCGTTTTTTGATTAAGCTGTTCTATCGGCCCGATGGGTTGAATATGACCCCGGAAGACGCTTACTGCAAATTACAATTTACCCAAGTCGCTGAGGGTATCCTTGTAGAAAATCCTACACCCTATTTTTTAACGCTGGGGCAATTGAATATTAATCATCGCGCCGTTAGTTTCGAGCAGCACCCGGCAATGATTGCCCCTCACAGTAATCAAATTTATCCAGCTATTTCACCGTTGGCAATGGCTGACTGGCGAGTGATTACCGATTACGGGATCCTCTCGTCGAAATGCGAATATTCACCGCCATAATTTCTGGAGAGTAAATGAAAAGTTTCTGGACTCGCCTGTCATTAATAATGATTGGGAGCTTACTGATGCTGAACAGTTTATCGGTGAGCGCAAATCAGGCTGAACTTAAAGGTATTTCCTTTTATGTGATGCGGGTTATTTACCCGGAAAAAGCCAGTCAGGGTGTTGCATTAACCGTCTATAACAAAAGTGATCAGCCTTTTTTAATGCAATCTTGGATTCGGAGTATGGATCCTCAAACTGGCAGCGTTGCACCGCAGAGCAAAGTCGTTACTCCGATGCCTTTTATTGTCACTCCGCCGCTGCAACGACTGGAGCCTAATAGTGATTTGACCTTGCGTATTCGGCGTACCGGAGGGGAGTTAGCACAGGATCGGGAATCAGTATTTTATATTGCTACCAAGGCTATCCCATCTACACCTGCGAATATGGCGCAAAACGGCGGTCAATTAACGTTAGCTGTTGTCAGTAATCTTAAACTATTTTACCGCCCGTCCAGCCTGCCGGACAGTGGGGTGGCAGGTGCTGCCTCACAATTACGCTTCCATCTGGAAGGTAATACGCTGGTTGCTGAAAACCCAACGCCGTTTTGGTTGACATTTTCTCGGTTAAAAGTTGGTAACTATTTGTTTGATAATGCGGCTATGCGCCTGATGGTTCCACCAAAAGGGCAGCAACGCTATAACTTGCCTGCGGGTACAAAGGGGCCAGTTGAGTGGCAATTGCTTGATGAGACAGCATGGAATACGCCATTAGAACAACAAAAATCACTTACTGGCTCATCTCGATATTGATATCCAGTTTACCGACAAACTTATTTTAACTGCTGGTTAATCATATGTTTTTAATTCCAATTTTGTGTATTGGCAAAACAGATAAACCAGGTTGAGCTAAATATCATGAAACGACACGTTAATGGGATAAAAATCTCACCTATATTTACGGGTGCGATATTACTTACGTCTGTTCTGCCCGCTTGGGGCCGGGATTATTTTGATGCCGGGCTGCTAATGCTTGATCAAGAGCAGTCTGAAAAAGTGGATTTGACTCAGTTTGAGACTACCGATCAGGTGCCTGAAGGGGCCTATCTGGTGACGATATTTGTTAATCAGATTGAGCGCGGCGAGCAAACAATCACTTTCCAAAAAGGTTCGCGGAATAAGGTTGAGCCACTCCTCACGCCCGCGTTACTGAATGAGTTCGGCGTGAATACCAGTGCACTGCCGACATTCTCAAATTTACCACTGGATAAGCCAGTGGAGGATTTGTCCGCCCTGATTCCTCATGCGCAGGTGCAATTTTCGCTGGCCAAGTTGCGGCTGGATATCAGTATCCCCCAAGTCGCAATGCAACCAAATAGTAGCAATCAGGTTGATCCCTCATTGTGGAATCAAGGTATTCCGGCATTTTTGCTGAATTATAACGTGAACGGCAGCCGCAGCCGACGCTCTTCCCAATCAGACTTGGGAACATCAGAGCAAACAAGCCTCTTTGCCAACTTACGGGCGGGGTTGAACTTTGATGCCTGGCGTTTACGCAGCCTGATTACCCATAGCCGGAATACGACGAATGGTGATAATCGTGCGGGTGAAAGTACGCAGGACACCCAGTTTATCAATAGCTACCTGCAGCGGGATATCCAGCCTTGGCATTCTGAAATATTGGCAGGTGAAAGCAGCAGTGGCGGGGATGTTTTTGACAGCATTCCGTTCCGTGGCGTCAAACTTAACTCAACCGAAGAGATGTTGCCCAACAATCTGCGTGGCTTTGCTCCGGTTATCTCTGGTGTTGCGCAAAGTAATGCGAGGGTAACCGTGAGGCAGAATGGCAACATTGTGTATCAAACCTATGTTGCACCAGGCCCGTTTACGCTAAATGACTTGGGGCAGAGTGGTTCTTCAGGTGATTTGACAGTAACGATAACTGAAGCTGATGGCTCCGTTCGCACCCAGACTGTCGCCTATTCAACACTGCCGGTAATGTTACGTCCTGGTGCATTTAAGTATGAACTGACCAGTGGGAAATATAATGGCAGCACCACTGTTGGCTCTCAGGAGTCAACTTTTGGACTCGGCACTTTGGTTTATGGCTTGCCCTATAATCTCACGCTGTATGGTGGTGGACTGGTCGCGGATGATTACTTCTCAAGCGTGGTGGGGAGCGGGTTGTCTTTAGGGAACTTTGGCGCATTGTCTGCGGATGTCACTCAGTCGAACGCTAAGCTGAAGGACGTGGATGACCGGCAAAAAGGGGAGTCATATCGGTTGCGCTATGCCAAAAATATTGCCAGTACCGGCACATCAATTGATGTCGCGACTATGCGCTACTCGACCCGAAATTATTACAGTTTTTCCGATGTTAACAACAATGGCTACCAATTACGCGACGATCAGTTGCCCTGGTCACAAGACCGTAAGCGCAATAGTTACCAGTTACGTTTGTCTCAGAATATGGGGGATTTAGGATCGCTATATATCTCTGGGATGCGGGATAACTATTGGGACAACAGTAAGGTCAATAACAACCTTACTGCGGGCTATAGCAACAGCTACCACGGGGTGACTTACGGCATGAATTACAGTATTGACCGCATTAAAGGGGACAATAGCTGGCCGGAGAACAGACAGTTATCCATGAACGTTCAAGTACCATTAAGTTTATTGAGCGGTTCATCACTTGCTAACCGTAGCTTCGCCAGTTATCAGATGACAAATAACAACCAAGGTAGTGTTCAGAATCAGGCGGGTATTAACGGAACATCAATGGATGACCGTCTTTCTTACAATGTGACACAAGGCTGGTCTAACGACGGCAGCAGTGACATGGGGTCGGTGAATACTGGTTACCGTGGCAGCAAGGGCATGGCGAGTATGGGATATAGCTATGGTAGTGGCTACCGCGCGGTGAATATGAATGCCAGCGGCGGGGTGGTGGCACATGCCGACGGAGTCACATTGAGTCAACCTTTGGGCGATACCGTTGCATTAGTCAGTGCACCAGGCGCCAGAGGAAGTAAGGTGATGAGCGGCAATAATCAGGTGGACAGTCGTGGTTATGCAGTGGTGCCTTATCTCTCAAACTACCAGCGCAATAATATTAGCCTGGATCCGGCAACCCTGCCTGAGGGGGTTGACATAACGCAGTCAAGCCAAAATCTCTACCCAACTAAAGGTGCAGTGGTTAAGGCTAACTTTGCAACACGCGTCGGTTATCAAGTATTGGTTACTTTGAGTAAAAGTGGCGGATTAATCCCTTTCGGTGCCGTGGTTGCCGTTGAAGGTAGCGCGGGTGAAGAGCCGAATACCAGCATTGTTGGAGATGCAGGGCAGGTCTATCTCAGCGGGCTACCAGAAAGTGGTCGTCTAAAAGTGAAGTGGGGGGGGGATACTAGCCAGCAATGCAATGTAGCGTTCAATTTGGCGAACACTCCAGCCCCGTCAGCGGCTAATCCGATACGTCATTTGCCATTACGTTGTGAGGTTTAACATGTTGAGCACCGAGAATTCACTCAATAGAGGGGTAAACACCGTGACAGATAAAATAAGCACCACTGGTTTTACGCGGTTACGAATAGGGCTTTGTCTGCTGTCGTTGGGCGTTATTATGCCATTACAGGCAGCTATCATTGAGATTGGTAGTGGTAGCCAACAATGGACAGGCCCAGCCATTAATCAGAATATTTCCACCAGTTTTGGTGACTACTATATGACGCTCAATCCAAATTATGGTCTTGTTGCCATCACGGGGGCGGGAATTCCTGAAACTTTGGGTTGCGTTAATAACACCGCCTTAAGTGATGTTGGTGGAATTCAAGGGTATAAGATTGCTCAAGGTATTTTTTTGGTACCGCAGGCATCTTTCACTATGAATTATCAGTTAAATGCTGGCTCATCAGAAACCATGAGCGGAACTTTTAGCAATTCGGGAGTCCAGGGGATAGTCTCTGGATCTGGAAATGCTGCTGCAACCCCTGCAAATTCTGCCTGGTGTTTATCACCCCGGGCAATCTCGACACCCTCTTTTTTCGAGGAATATAGCGTCCGCAGTGGATCAATAACGGGCGATTGGGTCATTATCACCGATGGGACCCAGCAAGATGGAGTATACCCCATTCCTGAGATGTATTTTAGTAGCAGTGCAATATCGAGTGCTACGAAGGCAAGTATTCTTACTGGCTATCAGGTTAAAGTTTCCACACGGCAATGCTCGATCAATATTAACAAATCGATCAACTTTGGCGAAGTAGAACATAATTCGACTTTGGGGGCTGAATTAGAACTAGTGAAGGATAGTCTGGTGGTGGGATGTACCCAAAATGGCGCTAATCCTGCCGCTAATATTAATATAAAATTTCAGGCTAATTCAGGGCTTTATGATGGTGAGACGACTCGATTATCCCTCAATGAGGGAGGCGGCTATATCACAGGTGAAATAACGGGAGTTACAGGAGCTGGAACATGTAATCTCACGCAAGGTCTGAAGTTTAATGGTGAACCAATGAAATTAGGTTCAATTAATGCGGGTGAATCTAGCGAAGTTTTCTCAAATGAACTCACCTGGCGACTATGTTCCGGTGGCGACACATTACCTGTTGGTAACGTTACCGCCTCGGCAACTGTCGATGTTATTTTTAATTGATAGCCGAATAAGTCTAGTGAACATATATTATTATATTTAATCTACAGTATATAAAAATATTCTAATTTATAGATAAACAAGTAACTGGAGTGGTGGCATGTTGGCATCAGCATGCCGGGTTGTATTCTTGTATGAAAATCCTTCATTGAGGATAAGAAGTTATTCTCATCGAGACTGTCAGTAACATATTCATTAGAAATTTGAGTATGGAATACCTTAGGTTTAGACGACCTGTATCATTGAATCGGCCTAAAAAACTATTTAGGCCACTCAATTATGATAGAGATAATAGGCGAAATGAAGAGATTCTGAGCTTTAAAATAACAGCAACACAGTCTGATTTTACACTTGAGGAATCTTGATTTAATCAATTAAAACAAAAAGTTAACTCTTAATTCAATTTGATTAAGACTATGTTTCTTTCTTTTGAAAACAATAAGTATTAAATTTATATCACGTTTTAGATATCGGGAAACTGAGGCACTAACAATGAGCGAAATTATTATGGATAGGAAAGTGAGACGACGTTTTTTATGTAAAGATGTTAACGCTGGCACCAGAGGTAAACTGGCTTTAGGTATTATACTTGTTTTTATTGGTGCAATGGGAATGCTATTTGCAATTACTCAATAGTTTAGTCAAAATCCCGGAGCTGGCAAAATTTCATCAATGTTATTTATTTCATGTTTTAAGATGGATGTAAGAGTGAAATGTTATGACATCCATCTTTATTACGCCATAGATACACCTTATTTTCCTAAAAATGATATGCATACTATGTTAATTAAAACAGTCAAATTTCCACTATCACTAAGCCATTCTATCCTGCTGTGAGCCTATCTCTGCAAATAATCTCATTCAGTCTCTAAAATTATTACCCAGAATCATAATGTTTTACTTAACCCCCGATGAAATGGATAAATGAGTTTTTAATTTAGATTGTGGGATTTTAGTATTAAATGTAAATATTTGTTTTTATTGTTAACCTCATCTATCACATATTAAAAAGAATTAAAATAGGGTATATCGTCTTTATAGTGCGACATAATGCCTCACTTTATGATGAATATTTAAACATGATATCATCATTACTTTAAAACAAAATGACTTATCATTAAAAATTGAAAATATTTTCAATATCATTAAATTCTTGTTTTATTTTTTTAATATGTGCTCTATGTTTTAATCGTGGATTGGCCGAGAGGTTTATCCATGCTGAAATCTTAAATTATATTATCTAAATTCTATTGAAGGATATTCCTATGAAAAAGATTAACGTAATTATGCTCGCTGCAACCTCAGTATTATCAGCATGTTCCTTTTATGTATCAGCCGCTACGGTTGATGTATCGAAATTGATGAAGGATACAAGTTACACACAAAATACGTCCATGACCTCAGACTTGATGTTGATTAAGCACGGCGGCCATGGTGGTGGTCATGGAGGGAATGGTAACGGAGGCAACGGTAACGGCGGTAACGGCAACGGTGGTAATGGTAACGGTGGCAATGGGGGTAATGGCGGTAATGGTAACGGTGGTAATGGCAACGGCGGCAATGGGGGTAATGGTGGTAACGGGGGCAATGGTGGTAGTGGTAATGGTGGTAACGGCAATGGGGGGAATGGTAGCGGTGGGAATGGTAACGCAGGCAACGGAAGTATGTAATAACGAATCCCCCCTTATTGGGGGGATATCAATTACGCCTGGGGAATTAATAGCCATAGATGAAAGATAAATACATTGTTAAACAATGGTTAAACAAAGGTTAAGTTAATTTATATTTTATGTTGAACTAAGCAATTTTGTAATCTATGTTTCATTTTATATATATACGTGACTGATTAAAATGAAAATATTACAGGCACTACCTCAGCATAAGAAGCTAACTATCATTACTTGGGCTAGGATATTTGCAATATGTAGTCAACTTCTATTAAGTGTTATTTTATTTAAAGGAAAATCAAACTACATCTATTCATTTGTATTCCCCATTGCTATTATTTTATTTTTATTGTTACTCAGTATTGTTGTGACATTATACAGAATGAGGCTTCCTTCACCACTAGAAGAAAGAGAACTTGTTGCTCAGATTTGTATTGACTTACTTTTATTTACTCTCTGGGAAGAGTTGAATTTCCATGGTGAAATATTAAGTGTTTCATTTTATCTTCCAGGAGTAGCAATGGCCTTTGCTATTCTATCTAATAAAAATATTGCATTTATAGTGATTTACTCGGCTATTTTATTTTATATTTCATCTAAGTTAACATTATCAAATCATCTCGAAATTACACATAGACCTAAAAGTATAGAATACTATGCTCCGTGGGTGAGTTTTTTAATGTCCACATTTATTATCATTTTCTTTATAAAAAAGATGAATGACGTGTCAATTGAATACAATAATGATTTAATTCGCTCAAAAGAGTATCAAAAACAGTCGGATATAATATTTTCTTTTGGTCTGCAAGCCGCGTCTTCTGCCCACGACATATCAAAACCTATATCAACAGCGGTTCTGGCCTTAGAGGAAATTAAGCTATTTAAACCAGGGGAGCGATCGGGTAAAGAGTTTGATGAGTATTTAAATCTAGCCTTGGAACAAGCAAAAGAGTGTACGAAAAAACTAGCTAATATGTCATTTTCATTAGGATTTAATGAGTTTGAAAATGAAGAAGCTATCAACTTATGTTTATGGCTTGATGGCGTATTTGGTTCATTTAAACTTAAGTGCAATAAAAATATAATTTATAAATTACCCAACACCTGTGTATATATAAAAAATGCTGGCATTCTTCATGCTATTATTGTTAATTTACTTGAGAATGCTAATTCGGCTATTCCCAGTGACAATGGTTTCATTCAATGTGGTTGTAAGATAGAGAATGGTAATGCAATTATAAGCATAACTGATAATGGATGTGGTATACCAAATGATTTAATCAACCTCCTGGGAAAACAACCGGTAAAAAGCACAACCTCTGGATATGGTATTGGCTTGATGTTAGCCTTTTCTAATGCAGTCAGAATTGGTGCTAAAATAAAACTATACTCAGATTATACCGGAACAACAGCCACTATTAGGGTGAGATTGTTATGATGGAAAAGATCTTAATTCTGGATGATGATGATGTATTTACTAATACGCTATCAACAATTCTGCTTAGAAAAGGATTCTTTGTTAATGTAGCAACCACTGGAGTGCAGGCCGTCAGAATGGCCGAATCTACTCAGCATATGTATATTGTGATAGATCTGCAGTTGAAAGATGACTCTGGGCTAGCATGGGTTTCTGCATTAAGACATCTTAACCCATTATCTAGAATTTTAATTCTGACAAATTACTCTAGTATCACTTCAGCCATCATTGCGTTAAAAAAGGGGGCTGATAATCTTCTGCAAAAACCAGTGAGTGTGGATAACATTCTATTGAGTCTTCGTAATGAAATACCAACATTAAAAAATGATAAGGGTAGCCCATTTACCTACCCCTCACTAGAACAAATGGAATGGGAGTATATAAATAAAGTTGTGGATGATCATCTTGGTAATATTTCTGCTTCGGCAAGAGCGTTGAATATGCATCGACGAACATTACAACGCAAACTCTTGAAAAAGAATATTCCTAAACCTTCATAGAAATGATTTATGCTAGAGAGGTAAATTTCAATGTTTAGTTTACTGGCCGAAACTTACTGTTTTTCTCAATAACTATTTCTGATAATTGCCTAATTTGTTCATAGGCAGCGGCATTCCCCTGTCTGAACTGGCCCATTTGTTCAGGTATGGCGAAGAACGTGACAAGGGGAAGTTAACCCCCTGAGCACCTATACTCGACGGTTTTTGTATCATTGCGTTTTTAACAGCAAAAAACCGAGCTTAATGACCCGGTCGGTTTATTTTTAATCCTACAGTTAGTATTAGAAGTTATATTTAACGCCCAACATTACCGCAGTATCACTGTAACCTTTGTTGCCGATTTGCTGGGCAACATTACCCCACAGGTTAACTTTTTTATTGATTTGGCCTTCAATACCCACTTTTAATTCACCGATATTGGCGGCCCCATCTTGCTTCACTGTCACGTTATCCATAGTGACACCAAAGTCTTTAGTATTGTGGAGCCAGTTAGCTTCAATAAATGGCTGGAATACACGATCTTTGCCTTTATCCTGACTGCTATAGTCATTCATAAAGGCTTTCACATCCTGACCCACATTGAGGCCGGCACCTTGCATGATAAAATCACGCTCGGTATTGATAGTCGCGTTATGACTGACATTGATACTCGCCAGCGGCCCCAGTACGGTTTGGCTGCGCTGAATCGCACCATTATCACTGCTGGTAGTGATGTGATGGGAAATAGTGGCGGGCGCTGTTGGTTGAATAATGAAATTAATTGCGGCTATATGGCCTTAATGGAATAACTATCTGAAGCAAAGTCATTTATTGGAAAGCAAAACCGAAGGTTATTGAAGTCGCAGGCAAGCGGTACACCGATTCTAATGAGCGTCATTTGAATAAGTGTCTGTAGCCCGCTGCGGCTTCAAGGATGGCGGATATTTAGGCTATTTCTGGATTCACCCATGAAGAACCTGATAACACGCCACCATCAATGGTAATCGCTTGCCCGGTCAAATAGGCCGAGGCAGACGAGCTTAAAAAGAGTACCGCGCCAATCAAATCATCTGGGTTACCTAAACGCCCTTGCGGAATAAAGTTCTGGAACCATTTTGAGCGATATTCGTCATCCCACAAGGGGCGTGTAAATTCGGTTTTAATAAAACCAGGTTCAATCGCATTAACTTGAATATTGTCACCCACCCATTCGCGGGCCATCGCCTTGGTTAATTGGCTGACGGCTGCTTTTGATGCGGCATAAACAGAGATCGTATTGAATGCATGTTTCGCGCTAAGTGAGCTGATATTAACGATTTTACCGCCACCCTGTTTCGCCATATAGGGTTGGACGGCTTGTGCCAAAAAGTAGACGCTACGTAAATTAATATCAATGATTGCATCAAAGTCTTCAGCAGTGACATCTTTGATAGGTTTTCTGCGATTGACACCGGCACTGGTGAGCAAGACATCAATCTGCCCCAGTTTGTCATACAGGGTATCGACCAACTGTCGGCAAGCCGCGACATCACTCAAATCAGCGGTAATCGATAAGGCATTGCCTCCTTCAGCTTCAATCGCTTCTTGCACCGGTTTGATTCGTGCGATGTCAATATCGTGTAATGCCACGGTAGCACCAGCATTTGCCAGCGCCTTACTCAGCACACTGCCAATCGCTCCGCCTGCCCCAGAAACCAGCACCACTTTGCCCTGTAAAGAAAACAACTTATCAATAATATTACTCATAGATACCTTCAGATAGTGGCCTGCTGACGCGACTGCCAGCATTGAAATAAAATGTTAAACGCCGTATTTCCACGGGAAGCTATAATTCAACGGCACGGGCGGGATCAATAATCCATTCACTCCAAGAACCTACGTAGTGTTTGGCATCCCCCAGACCGGCATGCGCTACAGCCAACAGATTCTGTGCCGCAGTGACCCCAGATCCACAGTAAAATATTGTGTGCTCAATCGGCACATCCCCCAATAAGCGGGTGTAATGTTGGTGTAACTCTTGTGGTGAGCGAAATTGCCCATTGCTATCGAGCGTGTTCGCACGGTCAGCCAACCTGGCGCCAAGAATGTGACCACGAACGGGATCATGATAGACCCCCCCGCCATGGAATCCCTCTTGCGAGCGGGAATCAAACACCGCCCACTCAGGGTTCTGGCGAACGTTATCGACCTGCGTTACGTTCGCAATATAATCAGGGCGCTCTTGCGCAACGAAGGTGGCAAAAGCCGGTGTCGGGATCTCGATGGTGGTTGGGTAACCGGACTTAAGCCATAAAGGCCAGCCGCCATCCAATACCGCCACCGCATCATGTCCCAACCAGCGCAACATCCACCATGTTCGTGATGCAGCCATCAATCCCCCGCTTGCGTCATACACAATAACTTGGGTGTTGGGGCCAATTCCCCACTGAGACAGTGTTTTTGCAAACACATCAATTTGTGGCAGTGGTCGCCGGCCGGTATGCCCTGGAATGACGGTGCCAGATAAATCAGTGGCCAAATTTGCATAGTGAGCACCGGGGATGTGCCCCACCAAGTACTGACTTTGCCCCCAACTTTCATCATCCAGCGTGAAACGTGCATCCAAAATGACCCAATCGGTATCATGTAGATGTTCAGCTAATTCTTTGGCAGAAATTATTGTTTTGTATGTCATAAAACCCCCTGGTAAAAATAACGGGTCTGCGCTTATACCGGCAGGCCGGGTAGTGGAATATGTTCCGCAATCAACCCCTGCGTTCTTAAGGCATGCCAAAATGCTGTTGGAATAGGGAGCTGAAAACTCAATGAATTTTGCGTAACTTCAGCGAATCTGGCGGGGCCGTACAGCACACTGGTGACGGCACTGAATCCTAACGGAAATTGCAAGGCGGCGGCCGCGAGTGGCACCGCAAAGTCAGCCGCGACGGCTTGCAGTTTTTTGACTCTATCAGCAACAGAAACCGGTAATTTGCCATAGTCATAACGTGCGCCATCATGGATGCCGGTCGCCAAGACACCGGAGTTAAATACGCCGCCAATGACAATACCGGCCCCTTGTTGTTGCGCCCGCAATAGCTCGTCAGCGTAGATCTCTTGCTCCAGTAAGGTGTAGCGAGACGCGACCAGAAACACATCTAAGGGATAGCGATCCAGAAAGCGGTTAATCATACCCGGCTCATTAATTCCAGCCCCGAACGCGGCAATCTCACCGGCTGCTTTCAACTCTTCCAATGCCCTGAAGCCGCCAGACTCCAGCTCTTTTAACTTGCCAAGTAACGCTTGCTCATGGGGGAAATAGCCAGTATCTAAGTCATGGATATATAAAATATCGACTTTATTGATCCCCAATCGCTGTAGGCTGTCTTCATACGAGCGCAAGATGCCGTCATAGGTGTAATCATGGACATGATCAAAGGCCAGGCCACCTTGCCAGGGTGCTGTTTGGAAGGTGTTACGCGCGCGAGGCGCTAGCAGGCGTCGGCCTACTTTGGTTGACAGCACATAATCGTCACGATGCTTTCTATACAGAAATCGCCCGGTTCTATGCTCTCCTTGGCCGCGCCCATACCAAGGTGCGGTGTCATATAAGCGGATACCACTATTCCATGCGGTTTCTAGCGTTGCTTGCGCATCCTGTTCAGTAATTTCTTCGAACAATTCGCCGAGTGGGCATGTTCCTACCCCAATGGTCGGTATTTGAAACCCTGATCTTCCCAGTGGCCGTGTGTTTTCTAATCCCATTATTTCACCTCGCGATACTTAATCTCTCTCGGGCAGAACTTGCTGCGCAGTGGCCGCTGACAAATAGGCCGCCTCAAGCAAACCATAGGTTAATAAACTGTCCCGCCCCGACGTCTCCGGCTCGCGATTCTGGCGCAAACACTCAATAAAATGGCGTTGCGTATGCACCACGCTGTCCTGAATCTGTTTCCATGGCTCACTCGTCCATGAACGCGCGTCATGTTCGATCTTTTCTTGCCGGGACTCACCCTGGGTATGGAGGGTTAGCACCTGATCGGCGCCAATTAACAAGGTGCCTGCGGTACCTTCAATCTCGACCAATGTTTGTGGGAAGGGGTCTGGATAGCGTTGTGAGGCATAGCTGAAATCGAGCACTGTCGTTGCGCCATTCTCATGTGAGAGCAAGAGGGTGGCAGCATCTTCACCGGCAATACCCACCTTGATTTGCTGCGTGCGGCAAAACACCCCCTGAACCTCGCTAAATAGGAATCTCGCCAGATCCAATAAGTGGATCCCGACGTCCATGATCATGAAACGTTTAACTTTTATCAGATAAGGTTGGTTCGAATAGACATCAATGGCGGTTCGCCAGGAGAGCCGGCCAAAGGTTAATTCGCCCAATTCACCACGGTCGATAATCTTTTTGGCGGCCCTGAATACATTCTGAAAGCGAAAGTCCTCATGGACCATCAGCGGCACATTCGCGGCTTGCGCCATGGCAACCATCCGTCGGCATCCCGCAAGGTCGGGCGCAAACGGTTTTTGCACAATCACCGCAATATGGTGTGACACCGCAATGCGAACCAAGGCTTCATGGGTTTCCATCGTGGTGGGAAGATCGACAAAATCTAATGTTTGTGCCGCCAACAGCGCATTAGCATCGTCGGTATAATGCGCAATGCCGAATTTCTCTGCCGCTGCTTTGGCTTTCTCAATATCCAGATCACATACCGCGACAATGTCGACATCTTCAATATCTTTCCAACCGGCCAGATGATTTTGGGCAAAAAAGCCACAGCCAATAACGGCCCCTTTCAGTTTTGAAGTCATTTATTTAATGGTCTCTGATAACTGATTCTTGCGACCGCATAGGCATCCAGACTGATGCCCTGACCAATATCCCGTGCCTCACTTGCCTGGCGGAATAGCTGTGGTGATAGTGCGGCCTGCTCACTGTGAGCAACATCCAGGATACGAACCTTTACAAGATCCACATCTGCCACCGTGACATTCACCGATTCACTGGCAAGATTGGCAATCAACAAGATGTTTTCACGGTTTTCCTGCCAGCCAATAACGGCCAGTTTTTCATTGCTTGATGTCACCTCAAGGCGCGGTTTACCACTGGCGGAAGCCAAATCAGCCACCACATGAAATAACGGATACACGCTACCTTCACTCTGTTCATCCCACCACTGACGGGCATAGCGCTGTTTAGTTGAAATCACGCCAAACGGCCCGGTCGGTGCCGCCAGCACCAAGCTATTAATGCCATATTTTGCGATTACGGCGGCGTAGCCAACATGCCACGCCGCAGCAAATAGGCCGCGCTGGCGAGGATCATTCGCGGCCAGCCCCACGCGGGCAGAATTCGGATTAGCGATCGGACCCTCGCCATATGGGTTTAACCGCGCGCCAATCCCAATCGGGCCAATGCGATATGGCACATTGCCAGCGATGTGCCGGGCGGAGCGAATGATGTGTGGCAATGACTGCAAGGTTTCTATTACTGAGGCATCATCCGCCGCATGAACGGTGGGTGTTGTCGCATGTGTAATAAAATCAAATGCACCAAGAGAAGGGCGCTTGCGGTTGAATTCAGTAAAGAATGCAGGGCTTCCGCCCCCTACCGGAATACCAGGGAAGGCGTTTTTAGCTTCAGCATAGATAGTGGTATCAGTGGGGGATGGTGGGCGAACTTCACCGGGCTGGAATGAGCGTTCATCCGTTTTGGCGAAAATAGCCACTGATACCGGCGAGATGCCAACATCTTGCAACAGTTTTGCTGCCTGTGCTATCTCCGGTGCCGGGTCATGGCTGGCGGTTAACAGTAATTCAACCGCTACCGGCAACTTCGTGCGGGAAGCCAGTTGGCTTGCGGCGGCGAGATGTTCAATATTGTGTGACGAGGAGGGGTCATAGCGCAGCAAAAAATGTACCGGGCCAATATTGGCCAGTTGTGATGCATAAGCGATAGCCTGTGCACTCTCATCAGCAGACAGCCCCAAGCCAATGGCTGGCATGGATTGTTGGGTTAGCGCGCCAACATCCACGCGGGCAATGGGTGCCGCATCAATGACCGGTTTATCTGGTGATCGGTTGGTGTTGTCGCTGATATGAATGATGACTGATTGATGCAAAACCTGCTCTGGTAGCAAGCGATAGGGATAAGGCAAACCAATCGGGCGGCTGTATATCTTAAAAGAGGCATCCGACCAATTGCGATGGTCTTCGGCTTCAAAAATATCACCATCAAATCGAGTGATAACGGAGAGATTCTCAATTGGCCGATGGGTAATTGCCCGAATATTGAATATAGGTTGCCCAGGGCTGATGGCATCAGGGATGGTTAAATCGGTACTTTCTCCCGCCGCATGTTCGACATGAACGGTGGTACCGGCAAACCCGACCAAGGGATACAGTACAACAAAACCGGTACGGTTGGTTTCAAAAGAGGTGTCGGCAGCAATACGGGCGCTTGCTGACAATGTTCCATCGCTACGGCCTGCAAAGTGGATATTGACCCTGAGTTGTTCGCTGCCATTAACGTAATGTGCCTGATAGTTCACTTCAAAGGTATCATCACTCTGATGAATATCCAACCCACTAATCTGCGGTTCTGGCGTTCCCCATCCCGGAGTGCGAACCAAGAAGGTCACCGCCCGCAAGATTTCTACGCCATGCCAGCGAATCCAACGTAAAGATCCATTGTCAAATTCAGCGGATAAAGAGGTTGCTGATAGCGTTTGTTTGGCCGCCTCGATGGCAGAGGTGCCGGTAAGGAAGACAGCTCTGCTCATCTTTTTTGCCTTTTGATGAAAATATCAAATGTCACGGCGGCAACAATAATGATGCCGATCAGCAACTGCTGTATGTATGGGGATATATTCAGAATGACCAGTCCGTTTAACAACACACCAATCAGCAGTGTGCCAATTACCGTTCCCCAAATACTGCCGGTTCCGCCATACAAACTGGTGCCACCAATAACTACCGCCGCTATCACATACAATTCATACTGGTTACCCGCCACGGCTTCTGCCGAATTCAGGCGCGCGGTGAGTAAAAAGCCGCCCAGCCCGGCGAATAATCCGGTTAGCGCATAAACACTGGTCACCACGCCTTTCACATTCAGGCCACATAAACGTGCCGCTTCAGGATTCGATCCAATGGCATAAATGGAGCGGCCATAGCGGGTATAGTGCAACGTGAGTGAGGCAATAATCGCGACCAGCGCAAAGACGATGACTGGCACCGGAACCGGGCCAACCATGCCACGCCCCCACCAACCAAAGGCTTCATCAACCCCACTGACCGGGCTGCCATTACTTATCATCAGCGTTAGCCCGCGAAATACGGTCAGCCCGCCCAAGGTCACGACAAAGGCGGGTACAGTCAGGCGGGCAATAATCAATCCTTGTAATGCGCCCGCTAGTCCGCCGGTGATAATTGCGGCCAATGCTGCCCATTGCCAGGCAATTTCCCGTCCATCAGAGAACAACATAAACTGGCCTTCAATACCGCCTTTGGCGACTACCGCGGCGACCATTCCCGATAAAGCGGCAATCGCCCCGACGGATAAATCAATGCCACGGGTCAGAATAATAAATGTCATTCCCACCGCGATAATGCCGTAGATAGAAACTTGCCTGACAATATTAAAAAGATTGATTGATGAGAGAAAACGCGGAGCCAATAACGTAAATAGCGCCATCAGCAACACAAGAAAAATAAGTGGGGCATAACGCGCCAGAAGAGCTTTCTTCTTATTGCTGTTTTGATTTTTAATCAGGATTGTCGAGCTCATAGTCATATCTCTAATCCAATAAATTAATTCACACTTGCGCAATAGGGCGCGTCATTAATTGCATAACGTTTTCTTCATTCGCTTCCTGTGCCGACAACTCCCCGGTCAATTGACCGGCGCGCAGAGTGAGAATACGGTCACTGACGGCAAGGACTTCAGGTAAATCCGAGGAAATCAGAATGATAGCGACACCCTTTGCCGCCATATCACGTAGCAACCGGTGGACATCCGCTTTTGCGGCAATATCGACGCCGCGCGTCGGCTCATCGACAATCAGCAGCGCCGGGTGCTGAGCCATCCAACGTGCCAGTACTACCTTTTGCTGATTGCCCCCTGATAAGGTGGCAATATTGGCCCCCAAACTGACGGCGCGCAGGTTTAGCTGTTTTTTAAAATCAAGAAAGGAAATCCGTTCACGTTGACGATCAATAACGTGGCGGGTCGTGCGTAAAGGGGAGTAGATAATCGCGAAATTCTCTTCCACCGTCAGCGACATAAACAAGGCTTGCTGCTTACGGTCTTCCGGCACCAGACCAATACCGGCAGCAATTGCATCACGGGGAGAGGCCGGGTGGTAGACTTTGCCCTTAATACGTAATGTCCCGCTTCCTATTGGGTCTGCGCCAAATAACAGCCGGGCAATTTCAGTTCTTCCGGCCCCTACCAGCCCGGCAAAACCGACAATCTCACCCGCCCTGACCGTAAAGCTGACATTACGTACGGTGACACGTTCAGCTCCCGTCGCTGCACTCGACAGGTTTTCGACTTCCAGAATATTGCTACCTGTAATATGACTCGCATTGCGGTCGAACTGCGCTAAATCGCGCCCTACCATCAAACGGACCAGACTCTCAATAGAGACATCTTTGACGTCTCCTTCTCCGACCAGCAGACCATCTCTTAACACGCTGTAGGTTTGGCATAAGGCTTTAATTTCTTCAAGGCGGTGGCTGACGTAAATAACAGCCACTCCGCTTTTAGCAATGGTACGTACCACCTGTTGTAATTTATCCACTTCCGCTGGACTTAATGCCGCGGTTGGCTCATCCATAATAATTAATCGGGGCTTGGAGGTTAGCGCCCGCGCAATTTCAACTAACTGCTGTTCAGCAATGCTTAATTCAGCAATCTTGCGTAAGGGATTGATAGTCACGCCAAGTAATGCCAATACGTGGCGCGCATCTTTCACTATGGTGTTCCAACGGACAAAACCAAATCGATTCACCGGCAAATGTCCGGTGAAAATAGTTTCGGCCACCGTTAAATCAGGGAATAGACTAAATTCCTGATGAATAGTTGTAATACCCGACTTCCAGGCATCAAGTGGTTTATTAAATGAGGTCGTATGACCTTGCAAAATAATAGTGCCGCCATCAGGTTGGTGCACGCCACTTAATATATTAATTAGTGTTGATTTACCGGCCCCATTTTCGCCTAATAACGCTCTTATTTCCCCCGCCTGCAAAGAAAAAGAGACGTTATCAAGCACCATCTGACCAAAAAATAATTTGGTCAGATTCCTGACACTAATATATTCATCTATTTCCCGATTGATTTCCGGAGAATCGGGTGGTGATGAGAGTGATAACATAGCGGACGACATTATTTTACGAGCCCGATTCGTTCTGCATCATTAAGATTTTTGCTGGTAATTGCGACAGGGCTAACCAAGACATCTGCTGTTGCCGGGCGAGCACCTGTACGGATGTAATCGGTCAGAATTTTTACTGCCTCTCGGCCTTGTTTCCCAGGGTACTGATCGATTGTCGCGGTGAGTACACCGTCTCGTACTGCCTTTAATGCATCAGTTGAACCATCGTAACCAAAGATAGCAATCTTGCCTTTTAAGCCTCGCGCTTCAACCGCTTGGGCGGCCCCTAACGCGCTGTCATCATTAGCTGCGACAATAACTGTTGGGGTCTCAGCCAGGCCAGTTAACAGATTTTCTGTAACAGATAAGCCTTGGTCACGGTTAAAGCGTGCAGTTTGCTCGGCGACAAATTTGTAAAGTTCAGGCTGCTTATCCAACGTGTCATGCACGCCCTTATTACGATCGTTTGCCGTTTTGTCGCCCGGAATGCCCTGTAAGTTAATAATAGTGGCTCCTTGAGGGAATAATTTTGCTACTGCTTCCCCTTGACGCTGTGCACCAATCAAATTATCTGCGGCTACATTGGCAATAACTTCGGGCACCCCATTTACCGGGCGGTCAATGGTGACCACGGAAATACCTTCTTTAATCGCATTACGTAATACGGGAGCCAGAGCGGTTGCATCGGCTGGGGCAATAATAATGCCATCAACCCCTTGAACAATTGCTGCTTCAATATCGGCAATTTGTTTAGGTGCGCTTAATTGGCCATCAGAGCGAATGATTTTTATATTACCTAATTTTTTAGCTTCATCTTCAAGTTGCTCTTGTAGAAAAACAAAATGAGGAAAACTGTATGTTAATGCTGAAACTAAAATCGTCACCGGAGCGTCTTTGCCTTTCGGCGCAGCATTAGCTGACAATGCAAAGGTGCTCAGTGTGATAGCTAATGTTGTTATTAAATAAGTTATTTTGCGCATAAGATAGTACTTCCCCGTTATATAAAATTATCTAATATATAGTTTTTGGAAAAACAACATGAAAAGAGTGGTTAATTACACTTATTGTGAGTCTTCTTGGTGAAATAATAGGATTTGACTATATCATGAGGATGATTATTTGAAATGGCAGTTCTACAGAATAATTTCGTCTTTAAATATGCGAAAAATAGAATATCAATTTCAGCAAATAATTAGCCAAAGAATATATTGATAATATGACTGTCGAAGAGCGACTACCTTGCACAGGCAGCTAAGATATTAAAATAAGTCAGGCCAGCATGTTAAAATTATACCGGTCGGCAACGGCGAATATTGTTTAAAACCGGTATGGGTCGTGGGGCAGCTCTGAGTCAGGGAAGGGTAACACTGGCGACTTGAAATCCGGTCTGCTGCGGGGCAGATAATCAGCATGCGGCTCAATATGCCGATATCTGATGCAGAGGACATCGTTTAAGAACACGCAGGTTCAGTCAAATAAACCACTGTTTACTGGCTATTGTCGCAGCGCCGCTGGCACCGTTAAATGCTGACGATGAAGCTTGCACGAAGCGCACTACGTCATGGGAAAGCGGGCGGCGCAAATAAGTTCGTATTTGCCGGATCAATGCTTCTAGTGGGAAACCCGGCATATCCATCACCCCGCCGCCGAGCACTATTGCATGGGGATCAAACAGGTTAATGCTGGTGGCAATGGCTTTCGCCGTCCGTTGCATAAACTGCACAATAAACGGCTGCCCAGAGGCATAGAGAAACAGTTCACTTAGCTCAAACTCGCGCGGCGTGCTGTCATACCATCGGCGTAACGCCAAACCGGAGCAGGTGGTTTCCAAACAGCCGTAATTGCCGCATCCACACTGCTTTTCATCATCTCCCATGGGGATATGCCCCAATTCACCTGCCACGCCGTGTGCTCCAGTCCAGGGGGCGCCATTCATCCAGATAGCAAAACCCATGCCGGTACCAAGATAAGCACCGAGGACCAATTGCCGCTCAAGTTGATGTTCATGTACGTCATAGGAGAGTTGCATATTAACATCACGCTCGAATTGAACCGGGCAGTGCAGCGCTGCACTCAGCTTATCGGCCAGCCCCGCCAGGTCAGTCGAGGTTAACGGTAAATTTGGCGTGGAAATAATGCTCTTTTTGTCGTTCTCTACCAGTGCCGGGAACCCCATGACCAGCCCTTGGCAGCATGCATTATAACGTTCAAGATATTGATGCAGTCGGGCGCTTAATCCAGCAACTAACCCCGAGACAATGACATCAGCGGTACGTAATTTCTCACAATGAAGCATCACGCCATCGCGTTTGAGTAAGCAAAAGCGGATATGGGTCGCCCCCATATCGACTCCGATCACCACGTCATATTTAGGCATGCTGTAACACCTCACTCTTGGCATGAATGATTTGTTGCGACATCAGCGCCCAGGCTTTATCGATATCAGAGGCATGATTGAACAGCCCGGAAGAGCCAACAATTAGCACATCGGCCCCAGCCTCAATCAGACGTTGGTAAGTTGCCTGATTACAAGAACCATCAATTTCAATTTCATAATTAAGCTGGTTTTTTTCACGCCAGGCTTTCAGTTCAGCAATTTTATCTAACATTTCAGGGATAAATGGCTGTCCGGCAAAGCCTGGGTCTACCGTCATGACGGTTATTTTATCTGCTTTATGAATGTAATATTTCATACTATCGACCGGTGTTTCTGGATTGAGGATCAGGCCGACTTTCATCCCTAAACTACGGATCTCCTCGATCAAGCGAAATGCTTGCCCGTTGAGGGTTTCTGGGTGCAGCGTGATAAAGTCTGCGCCCGCTTTTGCCAAAGGAGCAATGTAATCCTGTGGGCGCGTCACCATTAAGTGGCAGTCCAGTGGTTTGCTGGCGATACGCTTCACTTGGCTGACGAAAAAGGGGGACAGTGTCAGGTTAGGCACAAAATGGCCATCCATAATGTCGATGTGAAAATAGTCCGCATTTTGGTCAATAAATTCAATTTGCTCTTTAAATTTCAGCAAATCCATACACATCAGGGAGGGAGATATCTTCATTATCGAGTCCTTACTTACTGATAAGTCGGTCGAGGGCGACAGCGGCAATAATCAGGCCGCCCATCACCACCAGTTGGTAATAGGTTTGTACTTGGAGAATATTTAGGCCGTTATTGATGGTGCCTATAATCAGGCCACCAATAACCACTGAAAAGATGCGCCCCTTGCCCCCGAAGAAGCTGGTACCACCAATAATGGCACTGGCGATGGCATAGGTTTCAAACCCCATCCCGGCCAGAGGTTCAGCCGCGCCAAGGCGGGCTGTCGAAACCACGCCAGCAAGACCGGCACAAATACCCGAGATGATAAACACTACGAGCATGTGAAATTTCACATCAATGCCGGAATAGAAAGCTGAGTTTTTATTGCCGCCCAAGGCGTAGATATTGCGCCCAAGGCGTGTACGGGTGGTCAGAAACCAAAGCACTATGGCGATAAACAGGGCGAATAACACCGGTACCGGAATGCCTAACACACTGGCAGCAAAGAAATTTACAAACTCAAACGAGAAGCCATACACCGAGTTGGCATCAGAAATCACTAGGGTGATACCGCGAAAAATGGCATTGGTGCCAAGAGTGATGATGAAAGGGTGCAGGCCGGTCCAGTTGACCAGACAGCCATTAATGGCCCCCAGCGCGCCACCTACCAGCACACCACCAATCAGTGCTGCGAATATTGGATCGACCCCTGCCAGCATCAATTTTGCGGTAACCATGCCAGACAGCGCCAGAATCGCACCAACAGACAAGTCGATCCCCGCCACTAAAATGGCAAAGAACTCCCCCATCCCAATTAATACGGTGACCGAGCTTTGGACGAATATTTGCGTGATGTTATTGGTAGTAAGGAAATACTCCGACGAAATAGAGCCAAAGATAGCCACAATGATCGCCAGAATGAAAAAAGTGCCGTATTTATCCCAAAAAGCGGCGAAGTTAAACGGCTTTTTCCCAGCCGTATCCGATTTCACTCTTGTGGTAATGCCCATGCCATAATCTCCTCTTCGCTGATGTCATCACGGTTGGTCAGGATTTGCGTCAATCGTCCTTCACAAAACACCGCAATACGGTCGCAAACGGTAATAATTTCGGGAAGCTCAGAGGAGACCATCAGAATGACTTTTCCCTCATCTGCAAGGGTGCGCATCACTTTATAGATCTCGGCTTTAGCACCCACATCAATGCCTCGGGTGGGTTCATCAAAAATAATCACGTCGGGATGACAGCATAACCATTTAGAAATCAATACCTTTTGCTGATTCCCGCCAGACAGTTCTGTGATGTTTTGCGACACCGAATGGCACTTTAGTGCCAGTAGGCTGCGTTGTTCTTCGGCAATTTCCTGCTCAAGCTGTGGCTTAACCAACCCCATTGCACCTTTGTAACCCCCTTCTTTTAAGCTATGGCTGATAGCCATGTTTTCAGCGATAGAGAAATTGCTGAAAAAACCGTTTTCACGCCGGCTTTCAGTGATATAGCCCATGCCTTTTTTCAGTGCATCCAGCGGGGAGCGGGGGGTGATATTTTTGCCATTCAGCCAGACTTCGCCATGGCTGGTTTTGTCGACACCAAACAGGCAATTCATTAATTCGGTGCGGCCAGAACCCACCAAACCGGCAAACCCGAAGATCTCGCCCCGGTTGACAGCAAATGAAATATCGCGGACTTTTTTCTTATCGCGACTGGTCAGGTTTTTCACCTCAAACACCGTGTCGCGTACCACGTTGCCGGCATTTTCTTTGAAGGCAATAAAGCGGTTTTGTAATTCGCGCCCGACCATCAAGCGCACAATATCGTCGTTAGTGACATCCTGAATCATGCCGCTACACACACTGCTACCATCTTTCATTACTGTATAGCGATCGCAAATACGGCGGATCTCATTCAGTTTATGAGAGATATAAACAATGGCCGTGCCCTCCTTGCGCAACTGATTCATAATTAAGAAGAGATAATCTACCTCTTTATTAGTCAGTGATGAGGTTGGCTCATCCATAATAATAACTTTAGCATCGAGCATTAATGTTTTAGCAATTTCCAACATCTGTTTATGACTGATAGATAAATTAGCCACTTTTTCATCAAGGCTGACTTTTAACCCCACGCGCAATAACATTATTGCTGCCTGGATACGCATTTTTCTCCAGTCTACAATGTTTATACCGCAGACTTTTTTCGTCAGGTGACGGCCAATATAAAGATTTTCTAATACTGTCAATTCATCAATAACACTAAGTTCCTGATAAATGATTCCGATACCTAATTGCGCTGCCTGTTTATGGTCCAGTTTGTCGTAATTAATATCATTAATAGTTATTGAACCACTCGTTGGGGAATGAGTACCTGACAATACTTTCATTAACGTTGATTTACCTGCGCCATTCTCACCTAATAACGCATGAATTTCATGTGTGAAAACAGTTAAATCAACGGACTTTAAGGCATGAACCGGCCCAAAGGATTTGCCGATCCCCGCCATAGAGATATAAGGCGTGACCATATAATCACCTTAGTTTTTATTCCTACCGAAATCTACCCTTACCCGAGCTAACCCGTAAGAGGAAAGCCGAGTGAGTGGCTGGCTCTTTAACCGGATGTTAGCCGGGTGGGTACGGCTATAATGCTATTTGGTGACCAGTACAGAATCCACTAGCGTAAACTGCGGCTGTTTATCCAATGGGATCACTTTCCCCCGTTGAACCGCCTCCACCAACAGTTTCAACCCGGTAGCACCGATATTCGCTGGGTTTTGTGCAACCGTGGCGGTCATTTGCCCGGCATCTACCATCTTACGTGCTTCGGGGATTCCGTCGGTGCCGACAACCAGAATCTTGCCAACTTTACCTGCATTGGCGACTGCCTGTGCTGCCCCCATCGCCATGGTGTCATTGGCACAATAGATAGCTTTCAGATTGGGGTTGCGCTGCAAAACATTGGTGGCGACATCTAGCGCTTTAATACGATCCCAATCAGCAGGCTGACTGGCAACTAATTTGATTTGGTTGGCTTGCTTAAATGCTTCCGTTGCTCCCGCACGGCGTGCTTCACCAGAAGCGTTACCCGCTTTACCTTCGATAATAGCGACTTCACCACCGGTAGTGCCTAATTTATCAATAATAAAAGCCGCTCCTTTGGCACCTACCGCATTATTGTTGGTCGTGACAAAGGCCTCGACATTGCCTTTAGCTTTTTTCAGATTATCCATATCAATTTTCTCGTCGAGATTGACTAGATAAATTCCTTTTTGCCAGGCACGAGCTACAGGCATAACCAGGTTAACTGAAGACAGTGGCGCAAAGGCTATACCTTTGTAATTCTTATTACTCAGATCTTCGAATAATTGCAGTTGAGACTGAAAGTCACCTTCAGAGGGGGACGCAAATATATCTACACTGACACCTAATACTTTTGCCTCCTCTTCAATTCCTTTTTTCATATCCACCCAAAAAGGATTAGAGAGCGTTTTTAAAATAACCGCATACTCTGCGGCAGCGAACGCACTGGTGGATAACATCATACCTATGGCTGCACCACTAAAGAGTTTTAGAAGTTTATTCATGGCTCATTTCTCATTGTAGGGAGAGAGTTCCGGCATGTCTTAAAGTAGAGGCATGCCGGTTTTTTATTACTATTATTTATCTCGCCGGAAAAAGTCGACAATAGCGCCGGTTTTTTCCAGATTAATCGTAGCTCGTTCAATATCTTGTTGTGCTACAGAAACAAAAAATGCATCTAATAATGTGAGTTGTAATATACGCGCTGAGGCGTTTCGCCCTAATAAAGGGGTCTCTGGTGCTGGCGAGCAAATAATAAAATCAGCCAGTTTGGCAATAGGGGAGTGATAGCTATGAGTAATACATATAATCTTCGCTCCATTCTTCTTTGCCAATTCTACAGCGGCTTTTAAATCACTGGTGCGCCCGGAATGGGACACTACCAGCACCACATCACCTTCTTTCAGTAATGCAGCGGACATCATCATAATGTGTGCGTCTTGGTAAGCCTGGCAACGCACACCTATACGCAGTAGTTTATGCGCGATATCGGCACAAATCGAATTCGAGCCACCCACGCCGTATAAATCACGCTGTCTGGCACCATAGAAAAAGCGTGCAGCGCGGTGGATTTCATCGACGTTAACGATCGATTGCCCTTCCATAATCGTGCGCAGGGTGATGTTAAATACCTTATTAACCACATCCTCTGGCGCTTCATCAAACGATAACTCAGCCGGTAACACCTGTTCAGACTGCGAGAAGTAATCAATCAACGTACTGCGCAGATTGCGAAAGCCACTAAAACCCAGCAGTTTTGAAACTTTAACAATCATCGCTTCCGACACCATGAGGGTCTCGGCAACATCCTTAATCGCCGGTGCGGCACTCAAGTTCCCAGGTGTAAGAAACCATTCAACAATACGGCTTTCATTTTCCGTCATTCCCTCCTGCTTCATTCGTAGGTAGGGGGCGATACCGATCCCGTTAGGAATACCTTGATCAAACTCTGACTGACTCATCTCGGTCCCATGTCCAAAAATTGAAGACGTCACTATATCACCACAATGTGTTGACGAAATATGCAATCAACTTCACAGAATTTGATAATTTATAAAGTAATTATGGTTTGTGTGGTTTCTCATTGGCGGGGTGAAATATTATAAATAAATTTATTATAATTAAAATCAATTGGTTGATTGTGTTGTATGGGGGTGTTTAACGGATTGTTCTTTATGGTTACTACACGAGTTATTTAAATTCGATGATTATTGTGCGTAAAATGGACACATTGCTGCGCGCCATTGCCGGGGTTTTTAACTAAAAGTATCGTTTTAGCTCACATAAAACTGAAATTTGTGAAGTTTGGCTTACTGACGAATGAGAGGTTATTCAATGAAAAGTATTGCTCTGGGTTGTGATCATGTTGGATTTATTCTGAAAGCGGATATTGTTGCTCACTTACAAACGCGTGGCATCAAGGTGATTGACAAAGGTTGGTGGTCTACAGAACGTACGGATTATCCACGTTATGCCAATGAAGTTGCTGAGGCGGTGACGGCTGGGGAAGCTGATGGTGGCGTCTTGATTTGTGGTACGGGCGTAGGTATCTCGATTACGGCAAATAAACATCCCGGTATCCGCGCGGTAGTGTGCAGCGAACCTTATTCGGCACAGCTTTCCCGACAACATAATAATACTAATGTACTGGCTTTTGGCTCTAGGGTCGTAGGGTTGGAACTGGCTAAGATGATTGTGGATGCCTGGCTTGATGCAGAATTTGAAGGGGGGCGACATCAAACACGGGTAGACGCCATAACCGAGGTGGAAACACGATTTAACGCATTGTAATAAGACCGGCCACTATTTCTGTCTTTCTGTAGAAAGGGTGCGTTATCCCCCCATCTTGCAAGGGGGGATAGACTTATTTGCTGATGCGCTCGACATAGCCTTGACCAATGACAAGGCGGCCTATGGGGCAGCCACTTTATAATCAGGGCCGTTTGTCTTCTCACTGGTGTTAAAGCATGGCTTATCAACTTAATCTTAATTGGCCCGAATTTTTAGAGAAATACTGGCAAAAACAACCTGTTATATTAAAAAATGCCTTCCCTAACTTCATTGATCCTATTACGCCAGACGAACTGGCGGGTTTGGCGATGGAAGCGGAGGTAGATAGCCGCCTTGTCAGCCATAGTAATGGCCAGTGGCAGGCCAGTAATGGGCCGTTTGAGCATTTTGATAACCTGGGTGAGACCGGATGGTCGTTGTTGGCTCAGGCTGTTAACCACTGGCATGCTCCGTCTGCCGAACTGGTGCGCCCATTTCGCGTGCTGCCGGACTGGCGTTTAGACGATCTGATGATCTCTTTTTCCGTACCGGGTGGGGGTGTCGGGCCGCATATCGACCAATACGATGTCTTTATCATTCAGGGGATGGGCAGCCGCCGCTGGCGCGTGGGTGACAAACTGCCGTTAAAGCAGTTTTGTCCACATCCAGCGCTGCTGCATGTTGAGCCTTTCACACCAATCATTGATGAAGACCTCGAACTGGGCGACATTTTATATATCCCGCCGGGCTTTCCGCACGACGGTTTCACCCATGAAACGGCACTCAATTACTCTGTCGGATTTCGCGGGCCGAATGGCAGGGATCTGATCAGTAGTTTTGCTGACTATGCGCTGGAGAAAGATCTCGGCGGTGAGCACTACAGTGATCCTGATTTAACCTGCCGGGAACATCCGGGGCGGGTTGAGGAACACGAGCTTGATCGTTTGCGCCAGATGATGGTCGATATGATTAATCAGCCGGAAGATTTTAAGCAGTGGTTCGGCCGCTTTGCTACCACGCCGCGCCATGAGTTGGATATCTCTGCCGCGCAACCACCCTACGAGCAGGATGAAATTGTGGGTGCTTTGATGGATGGTCAGATCTTGACGCGCCTGAGTGGCTTACGTGTTCTGCAAGTTGGCGACAGTTTCTTTATCAACAGTGAGCGGCTGGAAACGACCGATGCTAAAGCTGCTGACGCACTGTGTCGTTACACCATGATTGGCAAGAAAGAGCTAGGTGAGGCACTAAATAACCCAGCTTTCATGGCTGAGTTAACCGAATTGATTAATCAGGGTTACTGGTTCTTCGACGAATAAGAATGCAATCAAGAGTGGCTTCCGAATGCGAATATCGTGACGAGATTCGGAGGCCGCAGTGATTTCCCCACCTTGTATACAAACCAAACGATTAATCAAGCCGGGGCATTTTTATGGCTATAACCGATCTTTTATTGGCTATTTTTTATAAAGCTAATTTGATTTGAAGGGGAATAAGATAAGAAGTAATTTAACGATAATAAAATAAATTATGGATGGCTGAGGGGATGTTTAATACTACAGGGACTAAATATAAAGGCATTAATAAATAGCCCCACTTAATCTAAGTGGGACTTTATGCTATTATTTTGTCTTAGTTTTTGGCTGTCTGATCAGTGGTGGTAGTATTCTGGCCCTGGCTGATAGAGTAGGTCCCTTTATAGCTATCACTGTCGCCGATATTTGCCATTGAAACAGTTGGTGCCAGGATTGCTGCGATAAGTGCGATTGCTGCGATGGTAGTTTTCATAATAAATTCTCTTCTATTTGTGTATGTGAAAGCGGGTTGCTTTCGATAGGAATAATGTTACTCCGATCACATAATTTGAATACTAAAGAGAATCGTTCATCTTGTTCAAAAAAAATGAATGAATAAGGGCGATGGACCCTTTGTTGTAATGAGCATAATTTATCACTGCACAGAAACAAGAGGCGTGCGGTTGCACAACTCGCTAACTATTGATGAGTTTCATCTGCTTTACCGTTGCTCAACAGGGTACTTACGCAGGCATATCAATGAATGAGGAAAGTGGTCTTCTAAAATCTTCAGGATGTGGCGATAACGCCACTGTTCGTAAATGGCGATTACAGATAAACCATATCTCATCGCGGTCATTAGACAATATATAGTAAGCATCTGAGGTTTCTGATGGATTGAATAGACCTAATGCCCGATAGGCAGATGTTTCATTAAAGCCGCTCTGAAGTGGTAGTGGCCTTGGCCCATTGTCCATTTCACTGACTCTTAGATACAGCCCTTGTTCCAGCCACACCATCAGATAACCTCAAATTAAGTAAATTTACATTAATTATAGTGCACAAATATTTATGATTTATAAGACTCGTCTGTTAATCAAAAAAGAGGGGCAAGTGAAGTGAGTTTCCCCATTGACTCCCTATCATCCTGGGGGCAGGACAACTCAGCGTAGGTCGTTAAATTTTACGACGACAAGATATTGATAGCCTCATTAGGCCATTCCACTTATACGTGGCAGAATATAAAAAAATAAATACAACTATTTCACCTGAGATGACAAATAGATAAATATGGATCGTTCACGCTTACTCAAGTTCCTGCTGCCTTATCTGTGGCCTAAAAATAACCCTAAGCTTCGCTATTATTTGGTTGCTGCGGTGATATTTATGGTGGTTTCCAAGGTTAGTACCACTCTGGTCCCACTGGCCTATAAGGCAATGGTTGATACATTAAGCAGTGAAAACGCCAAGATGCTGGCTATTCCAATCGGTTTCATTATTGCATACGGCATCGCCAGAATTAGCGCCTCCTTATTTGAGGAACTGCGAAACGTGATGTTTGTACATGTTAGCCAGAATGCGACCCGGTTACTCGGCTTACGGGTATTTAAACAATTGCATGAGCTAAGTTTGCGCTTTCATCTGGACCGACAAACCGGTGGTTTATCACTGTCAATTGAGCGCGGAACTCAAGCCGTTGCTACTGTACTTTCGCGCTTGCTGTTCTCTATCTTCCCAATTTTGTTTGAAATAACACTGGTTTCGTTGATCATGTGGCATCTATTAGATGGCTGGTTTGCGATCGCGATTTTGGTGACGGTTGGGTGCTATATCTTGTTTACGGTTATGGCCGTCAGTTGGCGAACCCGCTTCAGGCGTGAGCTAAATAAAGCCAATGCCGATGCTAACACTAAGTCTATCGACAGCTTGCTCAATTATGAAACAGTGAAATATTTTGGTAATGAAGCGTTTGAAGCGCAGCGTTTCAACACCTCACGGCAACTTTATGAACATGCGGCAATCAAAAATCAATTCAGTTTTACTGCATTGAGCCTTGGACAGACTGCAATAATCTCAATTGGATTGGTCGTCATGATGGCGATGGCGGCGCAAGGTATCACGCAGGGCAACATGACTATCGGTGATTTCGTATTAGTTAATGCCTATCTGCTTCAGTTATATCAACCACTTAATTTCTTTGGGTTTATCTATTCTGAGATCAGACAAGCCCTGATTGATATGGAAAATATGCTCGATCTACTGATGGTTAAGAAAGAAGTGACTGACAGACCAGATGCATTACCTTTGAAACTGACACAAGGTGAAGTCCGTTTTGAGTCGGTCAGCTTTGGTTATGATCCTCGCAGACCTATTCTGGATAACGTGAGTTTCAGCATCCCTGCGGGTAAAACAGTCGCTGTAGTGGGGGCCTCTGGTGCGGGGAAATCAACGCTTTCACGGTTATTGTTCCGTTTTTATGATGTGACGGGCGGCGCGATTTATATTGATAATCAGGATTTTCGGGCGGTTACCCAGTCAAGTTTGCGCGAAGCGATTGGCATTGTACCGCAGGATACCGTGCTGTTTAATGACACATTGCGTTATAACATCGCTTATGGCAGAACGTCTGCAACTTTTGCAGAGATAGAACGCGCGGCAAAACTGGCACATATCCATAAATTTATTACCAGCCTGCCAGATGGGTATGATACGCGGGTAGGGGAACGGGGGTTGAAGCTTTCCGGTGGCGAAAAACAGCGGGTAGCCATTGCGCGCACTATTCTCAAAAACCCCGCAATAATGGTATTCGATGAAGCAACCAGTGCGTTAGATACGCAAACTGAGCGCGAAATTCAGGCTCATCTACGAGAAGTTAGTCGCGACCATACTACGTTGGTGATTGCCCATCGCCTATCAACAATCATTGATGCGGATGAAATTATTGTATTGGATGCCGGCGCAATTGTAGAGCGAGGCCGCCACGACGCGCTATTACTGACCAATGGGCGTTACGCCGCTATGTGGCAAAATCAATATCATGAGGAGGAGCAACTCGTAGTGTAACTCGCCGCCCGTAAGGGTTATTCAAAAGAGTGCATTAAGATGAAGGTGCCCTCGCTTCTTTGGTATCGGTTGATTTGTGGAACCAATTCTCTGAAATGCGCAGTGGCACAATGTATGTCTAAAGCGGCTTGATCTGGCCATTCCTCAACAAAAATAAAATGGCCTGGGTCTTTATGGTTGATACATAAGTCATAGGATATGCAAAGAGGTTCACGCTTTGTACTGGCCACTAATTGTTTATACAGCGGCATAACATCGATAATGTGTTCCGGTTTTATAAAATCTTGGGCAATAACTTTTAGCATTTTTTACTTATGTAACCTCGATTCAATAGAGATAAATAACGCGCGGTGCCAGAAAATGTTATGTAGAGACCGCTCTCTGGCAATTGTCTCATTGTTGGATGATGGCTACGCCCCGGTAAAGTAGGTATAAGCGAATACCGCCAGTGCAATGGCTATCATAATCATGGTTGTCTTTCTCATTCCTGCTCCGATTCTGTGGTCTGTTTTTGTTTTGAGGTTAATCCAACAAGATAACGGAAAATAGCTTAAAAGACACTGATGTGCAGTTCAATATGAGAAATGATCCCTGCGAAAAATTGATCTGTGGATAGCATCGCTGTCACCCCAGCGATGCTATTTAAGTATGGTATTACCTGTGCTGCCAAAAATAGTGATAGATAGTTTCAATTGAAGTAAACATACGCATGTCATTTTTAGTGATCTTGTTCACGGTGTTGATGTGATGATTTGTGTTAATTATATTTGTGTGGTAGCGAAGTAGGGGGTGTGAAATGTCAGCACTAGAGAAACTGGTTTCTGAATATTGCCATACCAGCCTGGACTTTGTGGCATCCACGGTTGCTTTTATGGAAAGCCAAAAGAAGAACATTGATGTTGATGAAGTTGAGGCCAACCTTTCGTTGGACGAACGAGACTATTTCCACGAAAGATTAGCGCATTACAGGGGCATATACCGGCCTTTGTAACAGTGCCTCAATGCTAAATAAGCCGCCTAAGGGCGGCTTATTCGATCATGATATGCCATTCTCACCAAGCAAATCGGTGATTACGCCTGCCTGGTGGCGAGGATCACACTCGATGCTTTAAAAAGAGCAGTTACCTCACTTCTTGCAGCCAACGCAATTTCCTCAAGACTTTCATTGGTAATCACTGAAATAAGTGCCAGCCCGTTGGCGGTAACGGCTTGAACCACAGAAAATAGAGATATTTACTGCTCAAAAAACATTCAAGTAAGCTAAGGTTAATACAGGCCATACACTGACTGTGGAGCCTGTTATGTACCATAAAATAGACGGCAGCGAATACCAACGTATCTTCGTGGTTGGAGATATTCATGGCTGCTATAAAAAACTGATGGATGCCTTGGAACGTGTTCAGTTTGAGCGTTCGACTGATTTACTGGTCTCTGTCGGAGACTTGGCTGATCGGGGTTTACAGAATATTGAATGTTACGAACTGCTTAATAGCCACTGGTTTTATGCGGTGCGTGGTAATCATGAACAGATGGCAATTGATGTGTTAGCGGGTGGAGAGGTTGACACTTGGATAGCAAATGGTGGGCGATGGTTTTTTTTACTAGATGTAAGTAATAAACATCTGGTAGAACAACTCATTAGGCGGGCAGAACAATTACCTTTAATTATTGAGGTTAACACTGACCAGGCGAAATATGTTGTTGCTCATGCTGATTATCCTTCAGATGAATATGTCTACGGCAAAGCTGTTAGTGAGCAATTAGTGCTCTGGAACCGTAAGCGTCTTAACGCATCGATGAAAGGGGAAAACCACGAAATTGTAGGGGCAGATAAATTTATCTTCGGCCATACACCGCTGGTGAAACCCTCACTATTTAAAAATCAGCTTTATATCGATACCGGTGCGGTATTTGGCAATACGCTAACCGTGATTCAAATCCAGTAGCCGATCAACCCCACTGCTACCTTCTTAACGACCTCAAGACGAGATGCAACCAGGCATAATCAAAAGCTCTGGCTGGCCTATTATCACGCTTGGTCGGCCAGCCGATAGCAATTAAAATGAGATAAAGCGGGATGTGTACTTATTGAGTAATAGAATACGCGACAATAATACCGAAGCAGCAAATACTGACAGTAGTAACGTAAATCTCAGCGTGACGTCGGATAAGTTATATGCACTGGCAATGAAATAGAAAATTCCATCATGCAGTATATACACCCCGATCATTGAGGGGCTGATATAGGCCAATGTTTTCTTTATCCATTGGTGTTTAGTGTCAAAGTTATCAAATATGACAAATAAACATAAACTTAGTATTAAAACGTGTAAGTTATCAAGGAAATAACCTGCATTCACTGTTTTATATACATGTATCGACATAAAGCTTTCGTAAAAATACATTGAGATTGCTGTTGGCAGCAGCAGCACTTTAGCGATGAGACGCACTCTCGGTAACTTGGTTATTTTCTGGCACATCTTTGAGCAGAGGAACCTACCGGTTATATAATAGAAAACCCAAGTCCATAATCTAAAATATTGTGGGAAATCAATTAAATATGGCCTTTCAGTGAAGGCGCTGATCAGATCGATCGTAATCGAGAAAATAACCAGGCACGAAAGGGTTATGATGGCCGTTCTGTTACTTTTCAAAACCTTCGAGATTAGCGGGTTAAGCAGATAAATAATGGCAATGCTGAACAAAAGCCAACTTTGCAGGAAATACCCTCGTTTGAAGCCATCCTCATTGATAAAATAGAAAAGGACGTTCCAAAAGATAATAATCGTTATTATAGATTTTAATTTACTGAGGATATCCTTTTGATCTATCTCATCATTAGAGTCGATATAACCGATGATCATGAAAAATAATGGGGTAGCAATAATCGATAAAAAGTACAGAACACTCATTACTTCGCCGCCTAAAAAACACTGGTCAGTACAGGTTTTACTTGCAGAGTAGAAAGTAACGGCAGAAAAGCAGCTTAACGTTTTTAGGGCATGTAAACCGACGTTTCTCATAAAGTAGTTTGACTTAAAATAAGGTTAAATGAGAGATGCAGCTTCATAGGGTGTATGGTTTGCATCAGAACCTTCCTATTCAGACTACTAAATATTTTTACATTTTTGCATACAATCTGAATGCTGTCACGTTTGGCAAACTGAAACAAAAATAAAAAATAAGGAAATATTCCACAGAGAAACAGACGTTTCCTACACCCTCCGGTGTTGACATCCTATATCGCTCTCCTTTCCCCTATGTTCTACTAACAAGTAGGAAAGTATATTGTGTTATCTATTTGATTTGTAATAATATTTAATTCATTGCAAACAGATATGAATTAACCATTCATGGGGTGCTGAAGCGCTAACGGGTGTGGCCAATATGATAAGCTGTATGATAGTCGATAACGATAAATATCAAACACTGGGTATGGTAACTGTCGTAAAAAAAATATTTGCATCGTTAGGTTTTAAAAAAGAGATTAAATTCTATCGAAAAGCATTTTATTCAGCAGATGTGATTTTTATTGGTGTTGATGAATTCAGCTTTTTCGAAGCGCTGAAACGTTTGGATAAGGCTCCTTCTGAAGCAGATGTTTTTTTGATTTGTGATGCCAGACTGAATAGCTTTTTACAAGGTATTCCCAGATTCAGCAATGTAACCATGATTTTCAGAGAAGATTCGGTTGATACAGTAATCAACAAGATTACCTCGGTATTTAAACGAAAACTGCGCGGACTTAAAGAGAATCTGGTCGAACGTAAAGTTACTAAGGTGTTGGGGCTGGCATCATCAGAGCGGCAATATTTGACGCCAAATGAAAATATTGTGTTGAAACTATTTAATGAAGGTTTTTCAGGCGGTGATATCGCCAGAATTTTGAAGAAAAGTGAGAAGACAGTTAGCGGACAAAAACGTTCTGCTATGAAGAAGCTAGGTGCTCGTACTGACGTTGAGTTGATTAAAATGTTTATGTTCAAGTAGTTAATGAAAATAATCTGATTTTTTATTATTTCTAGCGTCAACACCAGAGGATATCAAAGGGATGTTCTTGCGTTAGCGGGCAGGGATGCCAGCATCTAACTCTCCGGGTAGACCGGACAGCCCCAAAGGCATTTGGGGCTGCTTGAGGGTGCTGATATCCCCTAGTTTCAAGAAAAATAGAATCAGTATTAAATACTCTTCAATTTAGCAACCGTACTCTCGATATCAACCTCATGTTCAGAAAATGTATAAGTTACATTCTGGAATGTCGTTATCGATAACATTTTCAATGGCACGGTTTTTTCTGAAATATCTTCTTCCTGCGGCCGGATTTTGTTCATCAGTAAATTTACTGAAAGTATAGTATTAGCTTTGTCTACCTCGGCCTGTGCAGGGACTTCTTTAGTAAAAGTATTGAATGACTTGATGCTGGTGAGTTTGATTCTCTCGTTAGCAATGAATATGTATTTACTCTCAATTGCTACTTTTACCGCAAATGCCGACAACCCTTTGGTATTGGTTGTTGGCTCAAAGGTAACCTCGGCCCCTTTTTTGATCATCTCGGGATTAGCAACTTTAATAACGTGAAAATAACGGTTATCTCCGTTCTCATCGGTGATAAAACCAAAGCCTTTATCTTCAAAAAAAGTTGTTATTCTACCGTTCATCATGCATCTCATATTAGCGTATCCAATGGCTAAGTATAATACAGGTGAATAGCGTTCAGATACAGCCTGTCAGTTCGCTGAGGCGCTTATCAGCGCCATAATGGTGAACTACAAAAGCAAAAAAATGTGGTTTTCTGTGCTAGAAACAGAGCCAAAAAACGGCGTTTTTCACTTTTTCTCTTCTTTTTGTGATCTCGGCTGTGGACAAAAAACGGTTCTATTGCTGTACTGTAGTTGACACACTATTTGTGTCCAACATTCACGTAAAGGTAAGTTTGATGTCTAAGATTAAAGGTAGCGTTAAGTGGTTCAATGAGTCCAAAGGTTTCGGCTTCATTACCCCAGAAGATGGCAGCAAGGACGTTTTCGTTCATTTCTCAGCCATCGCTAGCAATGGTTTCAAAACTCTTGCTGAAGGCCAGCGTGTAGAATTTGAAATCACGAACGGTGCCAAAGGCCCATCTGCTGCTAATGTTATCGCTATCTAAGTAGCCCATATTTGTTAAAACCCGCCTCTATAGGCGGGTTTTTTATGGGTATTACCAATAAGGTAAAAAGAGTGCTTTTGTTGAACGACACGACACAACTCGTTGTTTTACAATCAACAAAGCAGAATTGAGAGAAGTAACACACCAAGGTTAGAACAGATAGGCTTTGAGAAACATCACGGTGATGACCAGGCAAAAAATAACTGTTAGCCACTCAGCCCGTTTTTTCGGTAATCCAAACATAGTGTTATCCAGCACATCAGTCACCACCATCGGCTAACTGTTCTCTGGCAAATGATTATCCGGTTCGTAGATTAAGAAAACATTAAGACGATACCACCCGACCCGCGACTTTCTTTATCTTGCGCGTTTCCGGGCAATATAATGGACTACCCGGAAAGTTAAACTATTTATAGTTACTCGCTATTATTGCCCCGCGAAATGATTGACCAATATAAAGGCCAGCATCGTCATCGCAAGTGACCCGGCCAGATTAAGTAAAACAGTCCCCGCCGCCCATGCCAGCTTACCTTCCTGAATGAGATAAACCACTTCCACAGAGAAGGTGGAAAATGTCGTTAGACCACCACAAAAACCTGTCGTAATCAGAAGCTTCCATACGGGATCAATATGTGCAATGCGGGTAAACAGCGCTAATGTCAGACCAATGATAAAAGCACCTATCAGGTTTACCAGCAGTGTTCCCACGGGGACATGGGGTGATAAGCTGTTTAGCTTCATACTGACCAGCCAGCGAGCAACGCTGCCCACGCCACCACCAATAAATACTGCGAGTAATGTATTAAACATAAATACCTTTCATTATGGATACCCATAGTGCGGGGTAGTTGGTCATTATTAATGGGCTTTTCAGAAAGGCTTAGGCGCAATACTACGCACCTTAATGAAAAGGTTACGTAGACATCATCAGCCTTGAAGGGCGGTTATGGAGGAATGTCATCTCCAGAGCTTGCGAATCAATAATACACTGACTTTTTACATCATGAAATCTATTGGGAATAGTTTTTAACTGGCCAGCTCAATACGATTACGACCATTATCTTTTGCCTGGTACAGTGCGGAGTCAGCCGCTTTCAACCATTGCTGATAATTAATCATGTCGTGCCTGTAATCAGCAATGCCAGCACTTACTCTAAGTTGCAGCGTGGGGGCTTGCGTAAAGGCTAATTCAGCCAGTTTTTCTTGAATTCGCGTTAATACTTCGCGGGTTTGTTCGGCGGTGGTATTGGGCAAAATAGCACCGAACTCGTCGCCACCATAGCGACCGACAATATCAATGGCTCGCAGCCCTAATAATAACTCCTCAGCAAGAACCGTAATGGCTTCATCGCCGACAGCATGGCCAAAGGTGTCATTTATGGCTTTGAAGTTATCAATATCAAGTAAAATGAGTGTTGCGCCGTGCTGATAGCGCCGGCAACTGTCAAATTGATTATGTAACTGGTGTTCCCAATGTCTGCGGTTATACAAACCAGTTAACCCATCTCTTACACTAATACGTAATAGCTCTTCTTTGTTTTCGGCCAAACGCTTGGCAGTTCGATAGGTAACTAATCCGAGTAGGGAAGGGTAGATAATTATCATCGGCAAACAAGCATAAACCTGAATGGGGGAAGTTTCAGGCTCAAAGGGCAAGTTAAATATCCATGCGGTCAATAAACTACAGGAGATTTGCAAGGCTAAACCTTTGCAAAAAATGTTCTTACCCCCGGAAGCAATATTATTCATACTCATCATGGATAGAATAACAATGGATGGCAAAGCATTGAACGACATTATTGCCACCCAGACGCCACCCAACGCAGAGTCTATTTTCATGTTGATTATTTCTTGCTCAAACGGTTGTTCAGACCGCAACGCCAGCAAGAATGCAATATGTGGCCATATCAACCCATTAATAGCTAGCATCAGCCATAACCATAATGGGGAATGCTGTGTGTAGAGCACCGAGCCTACACAAAACATACCTACACCTAAGCCAAATGCTCGAGGTAAATAAGTTCTTTTAGCAAAACTTAACCCTGACCGACGGGTGTTTATTCTACTTGAATAAGGCAATTGGCGGCTCCCTCTTTCTTTTTGCTTTGGGGGGATGTTAACGGCAATGTCTCATCCGGAATGAGTCAAAATAAGTGATAATAGACTCTGAGTAATCATAGTTCACTAACGAAATCTGTTACATATTACTGTTGTTTTAATCGGTAATTTATTCGTAAATAGGCCATTATTTAACAATATCCAACGTCATTGGCGTTGTCGCTCGCGAGTGAATCCCACCATTCTGACTCATGTGAATGATTCAGGGCGTGAGATGTGCCCACATTGGCGCAATATCCAGTAAGAAGGATATATTCATTGTTTAATGAACAGAGCTAATCAAGAAGGTGAGTATGGAAGGTATCAGTATTACCAAATTGTTGGTAGTCGGCATATTGATTGTGTTGTTGTTTGGAACCAGCAAATTGCGCACGTTGGGCGCGGATCTGGGGGCTGCCCTGAAAGGCTTTAAAAAGGCTATGGGTAATGATGATGCACCTGCGGCGACGCCTGTTGCTGAAGCTAAAACGGCCGTTGAAACCAAAACAGCACCGCCAATTGAGCATAAGGACTGATTGCCCTCGCTCGAGATAACCGGTATTCCGGTGAAAGCGGCAGCATGAAAATTTTTTAGCTTAGCTATTATCAGCAAACTTATTATGTCTGATAACAGAAAACGGATCTCCAATGGAAATCCGTTTTTGTTTGTCTGGCATTTAAGGTGTAACTAAATATTTCATAAAATTGGCCTAAAAGTCTCATCAGGCCAATTTATTTATTTTACTTCCAACCCTTTTGCTTGCAGATCGGCATGATAAGAAGAGCGAACAAACGGGCCACAAGCAGCGTGGGTAAAGCCCATTGCCATAGCTTCTGCTTTCATTTCGTCAAACTCAGCCGGGCTGACGTAGCGCTGTACGGGTAAATGGTGGCGGCTTGGTTGCAAATATTGCCCCAGCGTCAGCATGGTTACTCCATGGCGGCGCAGATCATGCATAACCTCAACGATTTCGGCATTGGTTTCTCCCAAGCCAACCATCAAACCTGATTTAGTCGGAATATCAGGATGAGCCTCTTTAAAGCGCTCAAGTAATTTAAGCGACCACTCATAGTTAGCCCCAGGTCGCACTTGGCGATACACCCGTGGTACGTTTTCCAGATTATGGTTAAACACATCCGGTGGGGTGACAGTCAAAATATCTAACGCGCGATCCATACGGCCACGGAAGTCAGGCACCAATGTTTCAATTTTTATGGTCGGATTTTTGGCTCGAATGGCTGCGATACAATCTGCAAAATGTTGAGCGCCACCATCGCGTAAGTCATCACGGTCAACCGAGGTGATAACCACATAGCGCAATCCCATATCTTTGATTGTTTGAGCCAGCTTTTCTGGCTCATTGGCATCAGGTGTAACCGGACGACCATGGGCAACGTCACAGAATGGGCAGCGGCGGGTACAAATTGCGCCGAGGATCATAAAGGTCGCTGTTCCGTGGTTGAAGCACTCTGACAAGTTAGGGCAGGATGCCTCTTCGCAAACCGAGTGCAGACCGTTTTTACGCATTGCTGCCTTGATACCCTGAATGCGGCTGGAGTCAGCGGGTAGCTTGATTTTCATCCATTCGGGTTTACGTAACAGTTCCTGACGTTCGGTAACCACGGTTTTTATCGGGATTAACGCCATTTTATCTGCGTCGCGGTATTTTACGCCACGTTCCATCTGAATCGGTTTACTCATAATCGTACAGGTTCCAGTTCTGAATCTCTCAATTTGAGATTTTTCATTAAATTCAACGTGATATGGCTTGCGTTAAAAATTTTTTGAAAATTGTTTAAAAATTATATCATCATTACCCTATCCTATTCAGCCCCCAATTACGTGGGTTATATTAAAAGAGTCAGGGCATCCACGATTTCAATTGGCTAACTTAGGATACGTCAGATGATGAATAGTCTGCCAGTGACCATGGCTGCTGCTCCGCTTGCGGATAGCCCAATTGGCGGGTAAATTCGCGCACCAAGATTGGCTGGATATCAGCAACAGTTGTCCCTGTTTTTAAGGCACTGACTTGGGTCATTTGCATGCCAGCATAACCGCATGGGTTTATGCGTTGGAACGGCTCCAGGTCCATATCGATATTCAAGGCCAGCCCGTGAAACGAGCAACCTCTACGGATGCGTAATCCCAACGAGCATATTTTCTGCTGGCCGACATAGACACCGGGGGCATCTGGGCGGGCTTGTGAATCAATAGCAAAATGAGCCAATGTCTGAATCACGGTATTCTCAATCGCGGTAACCAATTGCCGCACACCAATTTTGGCACGCTTGAGGTCAATCATGACATACATGACTTGCTGGCCGGGGCCATGATAGGTGACCTGACCACCTCTATCGCTTTGGATAACCGGAATATCACCGGGCATCAGTACATGTTCGGCTTTCCCCGCCTGACCTTGAGTGAAAACGTGCTGATGCTCAACCAGCCAGATTTCATCTGGAGTGGCGTCAGTACGGAACTCAGTGAAATTATGCATAGCTTGAGATACGGGGGCATAGGGTTGTAGCCCTAGCTTTCGTAAAATGATCTTGTGTTGTTGCAAGCGAGGCATCATCTGGTTACAGAAATGGTGGCGTCAGTATACCAGCCCAGCGGTGTGGGGCTACTATTTTGACATTTAAAAAAGCAGGTTTGCGGTTCAACCATGGGGTTAAAAGGTAAAATAAGGCCCAGAGCGTGAATAACCGCTCCGGGCCATAATAAGGCGGGCTTGGTACAAATTAGGTATCTTGCTCGTAGGCAATATGGACTTAACTCGATGCTCCTAACTATATGGTCTTAACTATATGGTCTTAACTACAGTACCATTCGCACCAGTTCAAGGTCGGCCAGCTCTTTATACAGGATTTCCACTTGATCAATATGGGTGGCTGTAATGGTGATGGAGACGGAGTGAAAGTTGCCTTTGCTGCTCGGTTTTACCTGCGGGGTATAATCACCCGGAGCATGGCGCTGTACCACTTCTACCACCTGGTTTACCAACTGTGGTTCTGCAATGCCCATTACCTTGTAGGTAAAAGAACAAGGGAACTCAAGCAGTTCGTTCAGTTTAGTTTTCATGTGCGCTCCTGGGGTGTTGACGGACAGATTACTGCCGGATAGGTGCCAGGATAAAGAAAAAATTATCCGACCTTAAAATTATAACTCCCGCCGGGGCGGGAGTTTCAGATTATTTATAATATGGGGATAGTCTGCTGATTTTCAAGCCCGCCAACTAACCGAACCAGCGGTGGAACATCAGTTTGATGTAGTCCACCATGCGGCTAAAGAATCCGCCTTCTTTAACTTCATTCATCACCACTAATGGGCGCTGATCAATAGTTTTGCCATCTAACTGGAAGTTAATCATGCCAACAACCTGATTCTTCGCCAGTGGCGCATGAATCTCTGGGGTATTCAGTACATAGCTGGCTTTCAGGTCTTTCATACGGCCACGTGGAATAGTCAGGTAGACGTCTTTATCAACACCCAACTGCACCCGGTCACTGTCGCCGAACCAGACTGGCTCTGACGCAAACTCTTTACCCACTTTCAATGGTGCGACAGTTTCAAAGAAACGGAAGCCCCAGGTCAGTAATTTTTTACTCTCGGTTTCACGACCTTTATAGGTGTGACCGCCCAGCACGGCTGAGATCAAACGCATTTGACCATCGGTAGCGGAGGCCACCAGATTGTAGCCAGCAGCATCGGTATGACCGGTTTTAATACCATCAACATTCAAACTGGTATCCCACAGTAAACCGTTACGGTTCATCTGACGGATATTGTTGAAGGTGAATTCTTTCTCTTTATAAATGGCATACTCATCCGGTACATCGCGAATCAGTGCTTGACCAATCAGCGCCATATCGCGCGCAGAGCTGTACTGGCCTTCAGCATCTAAACCGTGAACTGTTTTGAACTGGGTATTTTGCAGGCCCAGTGCTTTAACGTAGTTGTTCATCAGGTTGACGAATGAGTCCTGGCTGCCAGCAACATAATCAGCCATCGCGACACAGGCGTCATTACCGGATTGCAGATTGATACCCCGAGTCAGTTTAGAAACCGGTACACGGTCACCGGGTTTCAAAAACATCAACGAAGAGCCTTTGAATTCTGGATTGCCGGTTGCCCAGGCATCTTTCCCCACGGTAACCATATCTTCTGGCCCGATTTTGCCTGCTTTGATTGCTTGGCCGATAACATAACTGGTCATCATTTTGGTCAAGCTGGCCGGATTACGACGCGCATCAGCATTCATTTCTGCCAATACTTTGCCGGAGTTGTAATCAATCAGCACATACGCTTCGGAGTCGATCTGTGGCACGCCGGGGATCATGGTTTTCAGATTGACGTCATCAGCGTTTGCAGCAGACGCTGTGCTCATAACAATAACAGTGCTGAGCGCCAGGCTCTTGATAATGCGAGAAGTAGTTACATATTTCATGATCAGGACAACAACATCCGTGGGAGTAAGTTAAGAAAGTGCCACACTATACCATACCCTTACTTACTTAACGTTGTAGCGGCGTTAGCGGCACTCACTCATCCGAATCACATGCTCATCGGGATGCATTCATTTGCGGCCTTGCTGCAACGCCAATAAATTTGGCTATACACCTGTGTGGCGTTTATTGGTTTCACCGTAACATCCTGTTTGCACAGGGGGTTACGGTTATTTTTATCTGACAGACCTTAAATTGCTACAAGGTATGTATGTTTTAAGGCGCCGCGACCACAAATGATTGCTGCTGAGCTTCGCTCGATAGGCGCTGTTGCAGCTCTACGGCTTGTTGGCGGCTACTGAATGGCCCAAGTTGGACACGATGCACGCTACCATTGGTGTCTACTTTACCCGGTACCCCAAAACGTTGGCTCAGGCTTTGCTGCCAGGTTTGCGCCCGTTGAGCATCACTCAACGCACCGACCTGAACCACATAACCACCAGAGGTCGCAGCACCTGTTGTAGCTACTGATGAGGTCACGGGACCGGGGTTGGCAACAACCGGTGGTGTCACCGGCCCTGCACCCTGAGTGGATACAGAATCCACGGCAGGTTCTGAGCTTTCCAACACGCCAGCCGGTACCGGGGTCGATGCCCGCAGGAAGCCGCTACTTTGTGGCGCGACCGGTTGAGTGGCATCCGCACCAGACAAATTACTGTTAGCGATAGGGCGCACTGGCGCACTTACTACGGGGGCATCCTGTTGCACTGGCGTCCCCATCCCGCTGGAGGTCAAGTCCGGGCGACTTGGTAAGGCATAACTTTGCTTGGCAATGGTGGTACCGACCATACCTGGGCCTGACAGCGAGCCATCAGGTGCGACATTGATAAAATCAATTTTCACTTTGGTGTTATTCGAAATATTCAGGCGATCAGCGGCCGCTTTGGATAAATCAATTACTCGCCCAGGGGTATACGGGCCACGGTCATTCACGCGCACCACAATCTGGCGGCCATTACTGACATTGGTGACGCGCACATAACTTGGAATGGGCAAAGTAGGGTGGGCGGCGGTCAATGCATTAGGATCGAACGTTTCGCCAGTGGCGGTTGTATTGCCGTTAGCTTCTTCGCCATACCAAGCGGCAAGACCCACCTGAGTGAAGTTTTGTGGATCTTTAATAATGCTGTAAGACTGGCCATTGGCTTTATAATCCTGATTAAAATTAGGATTAAAGGGTTCATAGCGCGGTTCTGCCCCGCCAATCTCTTCAACCGGGCCGTTGTACGTCTGTTGCACCTGTTGCTGGGGTGCCGGAGGCTGACTGGTACATGCTGATAACAGCACGCCTGCGATGCCTATCCAAAGCCATTCCTTACGCATTGCTCACCTCTATAAATTCTTCGATAACATTTTGCGATGAGTATGTATCGACATCACGATACCAAACCCGGCCATCAGAACTATCAGTGCCGAGCCTCCATAACTGACCAAAGGCAAAGGTACGCCAACCACAGGTAAAATTCCACTGACCATACCTATGTTAACAAACACATATACAAATAGTATCAGCATTAATCCTCCGACCATCACTCGGCCGAAGGTGGTTTGTGCGTGGGCGGCAATCACCAAACCACGCATAATGAGACAGAGATAAAGCGCTAATAGTACCAGCACGCCAATTAAACCTAGCTCCTCTGCCAGTACGGCAAAGATAAAATCAGTATGGCGTTCCGGTAAAAACTCCAGTTGTGACTGAGTCCCGTGTAGCCAGCCTTTCCCTGATAAGCCACCTGAGCCGATGGCGATTTTTGATTGGATAATATGATAACCGGCGCCGAGCGGATCACTTTCCGGGTCCAGCAGCATCATCACGCGGTCGCGCTGATAGCCGTGCATCAGGAAGAACCACAATATCGGGATAAATGCAGCGACCAATACGGCGGCAATAGCGATTAAACGCCAACTCATACCGGAGAGAAACAGTACGAACAGGCCAGAGGCCGCAATCAGGATAGAGGTACCCAAATCGGGCTGAGCGGCAACTAATAAGGTGGGCATAAAGATTAAAATTAGCGCAATACCGGTGTTTTTCAATGAGGGCGGACAGACGTCACGGTTCATAAAGCGAGCCACCATCAGCGGAACCGCAATTTTAGCAATTTCAGAAGGTTGGAAGCGGATAAAACCCAAGTCCAGCCAGCGCTGTGCACCTTTACTTATTTGGCCAAAGGCATCAACCAATACCAACAAAATTACGCACACGAAATAGAGGTAGGGTGCCCAGTTTTCATAGACGCGCGGCGGTATCTGCGCCATAACCAGCATGACAATCAGGCCCATTGCGATTTGGCCAACTTTGCGTTCCATCATGCCGATATCTTGCCCGCTGGCGCTCCACATCACAAAGGCGCTATAAGCCAACAGCGCCAGGATGCAAATCAAAAACGGCAGATCGATGTGCATTTTGTACCACAAAGAGCCTTTTTGTTGATTATCAGTCATGAGTTACCTTAGTCCACTTCAATTAATCTGCTTCAACACCTGGAGGCAGAGGGGCCGCATCCGGTAATTCAGTATTGTTATCACCCAACAAAATGTGGTCGAGAATTTGGCGAGTAATGGTCCCCACCGCAGGCCCGGCACCCCCATTTTCTAAAATCATGGCGACAGATACCGTTGGATTTTCGTAGGGCGCAAACGCAACCATCAATTTATGGTCGCGTAAGTGTTCTGCCACTTTATGGGCATTATAGGTTTCATAGCTATACACCTGGGCGGTACCGGATTTTGCCGCTGCTTTATAAGGTGTACCTTCAAAAAACTTACGCCCCGTTCCGTTCGGACGGTTGGCTACACCATACATGCCATCTTTAGCAATTTCCCAATAACCGGAGTGTATATCACCAATTTGCGTGCGATCTTCTTGTTGATAGGGGACTAACTCTCCATTAATCCGGGTGCTTTGTAGCAGATGTGGCGTTTTAACCGCCCCATCATTAATCAGCGTCATTAACGCTTTTGCCATCTGGATTGGGGTGGCGGTCCAATACCCTTGGCCGATACCCACCGGAATGGTATCCCCTTGGTACCACGGTTTTTTGTGGCGTTTTTGTTTCCACTCACGGGTCGGCATCAGGCCCGCGCGCTCTTCGGATAGATCGATACCGGTATATTCACCGTAGCCGAATTTACTCATCCATGAGGACAAACGGTCAATCCCCATGTCATAGGAAACCTGATAGAAGAAGGTATCCGCCGACTCTTCCAGCGCCTTGGTGACATTCAACCGACCATGACCCCATTTTTTCCAGTCGCGAAAGCGTTTTTCTGAGCCAGGCAGTTGCCACCAGCCAGGGTCAAACAAGCTGGTATTTTTGGTGATAACACCGGCACTCAGGGCAGAAACGGCAATATAAGGTTTTACGGTAGACGCAGGGGGGTAGACACCCTGAGTGGCACGGTTAATCAGCGGGCGGTCAGGATCGTTCAACAACCCCTGATAATCTTTGCTGGAGATCCCATCGACAAATAGGTTCGGGTCATAACTTGGGTTCGATACCAAGGCTAAGATAGCGCCGGTGCGTGGGTCCGTGACCACCACTGCGGCGCGGCTGCCACTCAGCAGTTTTTCAATATAGGTTTGCAGGTGTAAATCAAGCGTCAGGTAAATATCTTTACCGGCCTGCGGCGGCTGCTCATGTAGCTGGCGGATCACCCGGCCACGGTTATTGACTTCAACTTCTTCATAACCGGTTTTGCCGTGTAATACGGATTCATAATAGCGCTCAATACCCAGCTTGCCGATATCGTGGGTTGCGGCATAGTTAGCCAGAATGCCTTCTTTATCCAACCGTTCGACATCTTTATCGTTAATTTTCGATACATAACCGATAACGTGAGTCAGGGCTGAACCATAGGGATAGAAGCGGCGTTGATAGCCTTTGACTTCAATACCGGGGAAGCGGAATTGGTTAACGGCGAAACGGGCGACCTGCACCTCGGTAAGGGGGGTCTTAACGGCAATGGAGGTAAAGCGGCGTGAGCGCTTACGCTCTTTTTCAAAATTAGCGATATCCTCATCCGTCAGATCCACTATCGGGCGTAGTGCATTGAGTGTCGCGGGGAGGTCTTCGATTTTTTCCGGCATCAATTCTAATTGATAAATGGTCCGGTTCATCGCCAACGGGGTGCCGTTGCGATCAAATATCATACCGCGGCTAGGGGCGATAGGGACCAGCTTAATGCGGTTTTCATTGGAACGGGTGCGATAGTCTTCGAAACGCACTATCTGCAAATTGTACAAGTTTACGATCAATATTCCGCTTAGCAGCAGGATACCGAGGAAAGCCACAAGGGCGCGGCGGACAAACAAGGCTGATTCAGCTGAATAGTCGCGAAAAGGGTTAGGTTCTTTTTTCATCCCGCAGCTACTTCATCTTGTCCAAAACCAACACGTTACTCAAAGCCATCACTTTACTCAGGTTCATCGCCGCTTATTCCCGGTGATAAGGGTGATTGGTCGTAATACTCCAGGCGCGATAGAGGCTTTCAGCCACTAAAACACGCACTAAAGGATGGGGTAGCGTAAGCACAGAGAGCGACCAGCTCTGCTCTGCGGCAGCTTTACAGGCTGGGGCTAATCCCTCCGGCCCGCCAATCAGCAGACTGACATCACGGCCGTCCTGCTTCCAGCGTTCTAATTGCTGAGCCAATTGTGGTGTTTCCCAGGGAGTGCCTGGGATATCCAGCGTGACAATGCGGTTATTCTTGCCAACCGCCGCCAGCATCAGTTCGCCTTCTTTTTCCAAAATGCGTTTAATATCCGCATTTTTGCCCCGCTTACCGGCCGGTATTTCTACCAGCTCGAAGGGCATATCTTTGGGAAAGCGGCGCAGGTAATCCATGAAACCTGTCTGCACCCAGTCTGGCATTTTGGTGCCGACAGCCACCAGTTGCAGTTTCACCGCTTAGCTCCAGAGTTTTTCCAGTTCATACAGACGGCGGCTTTCTTCTTGCATGACATGCACAATGATTTCGCCTAAATCCACAACAACCCAGTCAGACACACCCTGGCCTTCTACGCCCAGCGGTATCATGCCTGCAACACGGGATTCCTGCACCAGATTGTCTGCCAGCGCCATAACATGGCGGGTAGAAGTCCCGGTACAGATGATCATGTAATCAGTGATGCTGGACTTACCCTGAACATCCAGAGTGATAATGTCCTGACCTTTCAAGTCATCGAGCTTGTCGATAACAAATTCTTGGAGCGCTTTACCTTGCAAAGGTTCCCCCTCGGGTGATTTCTGTCCATACCCTTCGTACTTGAAGTCGCCGGGGTGTTAGCTGCGCATACTCACTCGAATCACTCACCTGTAGTTGACCCTACATAAATAAGCTCATCGGAATTCGTTCGCTTGCTGCCTACCTGCAACGCCAAGTTCTTTGGGTATATAACGTTCTTCGGTCGTGTTTTGCGAGTGATCCGGCAAACAGTTATTGACATGAACGGTTATAATGTATCGGGTTTCCAGCGAATACCTGAAATTTAGCGGCGGAGTATAACATGGGTGAATGCGTCGCGATATAAACCCTCAGCCGCGAATCGCTTTCATACTTGAAGTCGCAGGGGTGTTCGCTACGTTCACTCACCCGAATCACTTACCTGAGTAAGCTCATCGGGATTTATTCTCTTGCTGCCTACCTGCAACTTCAATTCTTTTGGCGATATAAACCTTGTAACTCAATATATCGCTGGACAGCACGTGGCAGCAGGTCATCGCAGCTTTCACCATTATGACGCCGATGGCGAATATCGGTAGCTGAAATATTCAATAAAGGTGTATCAGCCAGATAGATTAACCCTTGTGGTTGCAGGTTTAATGCTTGCGGATCCAAGACCCGTCGCTCATCAAGCCATTGCTGTAACTCAGGTGTTTCCAGCGTTTGTGAGTAACCAGGGCGGGCGCAAACCAGCAAATGGCACACATCCAATATCGATTGCCAGCGATGCCATTTATGCAGCGACAATAATGAATCCTGCCCAATGATAAACGCTAAAGGCAGTTCAACACCACGTTCTTTACGCAGTGATTCCAGGGTATCAATGGTGAATGAGGGGGTATCGCGCAATAACTCCCGCGAGTCGACGCTGAACAGCGGGTTACCGGCTACCGCCAGTTCCACCATTTTCAGCCGTTGCTGTGCATTGGCCTCGGGTTGTGGGCGGTGAGGTGGGACATTATTGGGTAATAAAATAATATGTTGCAGACCCACTTGTTGAGCCAATGCTTCAACCGGCGTCAAGTGGCCGTAATGAATGGGGTCAAAGGTACCGCCGAACAGGGCATGTAGGGCGCGAGTCGGGGATTTATTGGGCATCAAAAAAGCTCTCAGGTAATATTTTGCCACACATCAGCATAGATAGCGTTTCTAATTCAGGCCAAATTGACTGACCATAATCCTGTTTCAAGCGAACTTCTATCTGTGCCAGCAAATGAACGGCTTGTTGCAATTGTGGCAGCGAAAGGCGTTGCAGAGCCTGTGTCATCATGGGCCGGCGATTTTGCCACACTTTTAATTGATCAAATAGCGTGCGCAGTGGCACCTGATCCATGCGGCGCTTTAACGTTAGCAGCAAGAGCAGTTCTCGCTGTAAGGTGCGCAGCAAAATAACCGGTTCACTCTCTTCCTGCTGCAATTGTTGCAGGATATGCCAGGCGCGTTTGCTTTTGCCTGCTATTAGAGCATCGAGCCAGTGGTAAGGGGTGAAATGCGCGGCATCATTGACCGCTTGCTCAACTTTAGGCAGCGTCAGTTTACCGTCAGGGTAGAGCAACGATAACCGTTCCAAAGCTTGTGATAGCGCCAGCAGATTGCCTTCGTAGCAGTAACAAAGCAGTTGAATGGCGGGGTCATCGACCTCCAGATTCAGGCTTTTGGCCCGTGTACTGACCCAACGTGGCAGTTGTGCCTGCTCCGGCGTTTGGCAACTGACCAATACGCCATTGCTACCGAGTGCTTTAAACCAGGCACTGTTTTCTTGTGCTTTGGTTAGTTTATTTGCGCGCAAAATCAATAAAATATCTGGATGTAACAGGCCCGATAACTTGACCAATTGTTCGTTCATTGGTGCGGTTAAACCACTGTCAGGGAAGCTCAGCGTTAATGTCTGGCGGCTGGCAAATAGACTGAGTGCCTGACAAAGACTAAAGATATTGTCCCACTCGGTATGAGTATCCAGCGCAAAACTGAAATGTTCGGTGAAATCATGCTCTATTGCTACCCGACGAATGTGGTCCTGACTTTCTTGTAACAGCAATGGCTCATTGCCGCATAACAGATAGCAAGCGCGCAGCCCCTCATGGAGCTGCGCGACAAGTTGTTCAGGATAGACTCGGATCATTGGGCCGGGGTACTGACTGCGGGTTTGCCAATATTGATTTCTTTAGTTTCTGCCATCTTGGCGGCGCCTGTTGCTGTATTATTACCAACCGGCTTGTCACCATTTTCTTGCGCATTTTTGACTTCTGCAGCATGTACGGTCAGAAGCTGACGCACTAACTGCTGAGCGGCTTGTTCACGCATTTCCTGACGGAGAACCTGAGCTTCAGCATCTTTGGCGAGCGCTGTTAACGGGTTATCGAAGAATGTGCGGAAGATATTAACCCGTAATGGGTAAATATCATGGCCCGGTATCAATACCTGCGCCTGCACATGCAACACTAACTGATACTCCGCCGTTACCCCGTTGCGGAAGATTGACACGGTATCCTGATTTTCTGATGAACCAAGGATCCGCAAGGCGGGTAAGTCTTTACGCATCGGGTCATCAACAATGGTGACATTGCTTAAACGCAACTGTTGACGTACAGCTCGGGTTAACGGGCCATAAGGGTCACTACTTTCCAGCAACAGTTTTTGCAGTTCAGGTGGCACCTGAGTGGTGCCTCGCAGATTAAAGCCACAGCCAGCGGTGACCAGCACCGCTAACCCCAGCAACAATGTCAGAATACGATGTCGCACAACTCCTCCTTGTCTTAACCTACAACCAGGTTAAGCAGTTTGCCAGGGACGTAGATTACTTTACGCACAGTAACCCCATCCAGGTATTTAGCCACCAGGTGCTCTTGACCAGCGCGTTCGCGAACTTGCTGTTCAGTGGCATCGGCAGGCACAGTAATTCTGCCACGCACTTTACCATTAACCTGTACGACTACTAATTTAGAGTCTTCGACCATCGCCTGTTCATCAGCAATTGGCCATGGTGCGGTATCGATATCACCTTCACCACCGAGAGCTTGCCACAAACTGAAGCAAACGTGCGGGGTGAATGGATAAAGCATACGTACCACTGCCAGTAATGCTTCTTGCAGCAGAGCACGATCTTGCTCAGTTTCCTGAGGTGCACGGCCCAGCTTGTTCATCAACTCCATCACCGCAGCGATGGCGGTGTTGAAGGTTTGACGGCGGCCCACGTCATCAGTGACTTTGGCAATCGTTTTGTGCAGATCACGACGCAGTGATTTTTGCTCTTCTGTCAGGCTGGCAATATCCAGCGGCGCAGTTGCACCTTTGGCAGTGCTTTCAAACACCAGACGCCAGACACGTTTTAAGAAGCGGTTAGCCCCTTCAACGCCAGACTCCTGCCATTCCAACGTCATTTCTGCCGGCGATGCAAACATCATAAACAGGCGCACAGTATCGGCACCGTATTTTTCTACCATAACTTGCGGGTCGATACCGTTGTTTTTCGATTTCGACATTTTGCTCATACCGGCATACACCAGTTCATGGCCTTGCGCGTCGGTCGCTTTAACAATCCGCCCTTTCTCATCACGCTCGACAATAGCATCAGCCGGTGAAACCCAGATACGTTCACCGCTGGTACCGGTGTAGTAGAAGGCGTCAGCCAATACCATGCCTTGGCACAACAGGCGTTTGGCTGGTTCGTCGGAGTTCACCAGACCGGCATCACGCAATAGTTTGTGGAAGAAACGGAAGTACATCAGGTGCATGATGGCGTGTTCAATACCGCCTACATACTGATCAACGGGCAGCCAGTAGTTGGCGGCGGCAGGGTCCAGCATGCCTTCGTCAAATTGTGGGCAGGTGTAGCGTGCGTAATACCAAGATGATTCCATAAAGGTATCGAAAGTATCCGTTTCACGCAGGCCCGGCATCCCGTTAACGGTGGTTTTCGCCCACTCGGGATTAGCCTTGATCGGGCTGGTAATACCGTCCATTACAACATCTTCTGGCAGGATAACCGGCAGTTGGTCTTCTGGTGTTGGCACGACGGTGCCATCTTCCAATGTCACCATTGGGATAGGCGCACCCCAATAACGCTGACGTGATACACCCCAATCGCGCAGGCGATAATTCACTTTACGCTGGCCAACACCGAGAGCCACCAGTTTGTCAGCAATGGCATTAAAGCCCGCTTCATAATCCAGACCGTCGAACTCGCCGGAGTTGAACAGGGTGCCTTTTTCGGTCATGGCTTCCTGACTCAAATCAGGCTCGCTACCGTCAGCGGCTAAAATAACGGGCTTGATTGGCAGGTGGTATTTGGTGGCAAATTCCCAGTCACGGGCATCGTGGCCTGGAACCGCCATTACCGCGCCAGTACCGTAATCCATCAAGACAAAGTTAGCGGCCCAGATAGCCAGCTTCTCACCTGTCAGTGGATGGATGGCGTATAGGCCGGTCGCCATGCCTTTTTTCTCCATCGTTGCCATTTCAGCTTCGGCAACTTTGGTATTGCGACATTCAGCCACAAAATCAGCCAGCGCCGGGTTGGTGGCAGCCGCTTGCAGTGACAGTGGGTGACCGGCAGCAACCGCTACATAGGTCACACCCATAAAGGTGTCTGGGCGGGTGGTATAAACTGACAGTTTTTCTTCGCTATCTTGCACGTCGAAAACGATATCAACCCCTTCGGAGCGGCCAATCCAGTTGCGTTGCATGGTTTTCACCTGCTCCGGCCAGCTTTCCAGAGTGTCCAGATCATTAAGCAACTGATCAGCGTAATCGGTGATTTTAATAAACCACTGCGGGATCTCTTTGCGTTCAACCTTGGTATCACAACGCCAACAGCAGCCGTCGATCACTTGTTCGTTGGCTAACACGGTCATATCTTGTGGACACCAGTTAACCGCAGAGGTCTTTTTGTAGACCATGCCTTTTTCATACAACTTGGTGAAGAACCACTGTTCCCAACGGTAATAGTCAGGTTTACAGGTGGCAATCTCGCGATCCCAGTCGTAACCGAAGCCCAGTAGTTTCAACTGGTTCTTCATATATTCGATGTTGTCGTAAGTCCATGGGGCCGGTGCGGTGTTATTTTTAACTGCTGCACCTTCTGCCGGCAGGCCAAACGCATCCCAGCCAATCGGCTGTAGGACGTTCTTGCCCAGCATACGTTGGTAGCGTGAGATAACATCACCAATGGTGTAGTTACGAACGTGCCCCATATGTAGGCGTCCTGAAGGGTATGGCAGCATAGATAGGCAGTAATATTTTTCTTTGCTGGTATCTTCAGTGACTTTAAATGTTTGCTTCTCTTGCCAGTGAAGCTGTACTTGCGTTTCGATATCTTCTGGGCGGTATTGCTCTTGCATGGCGGCCAGTGGTCCTATAGTGAAAAACAGCTACGCCTGTAGCATCATCTGTTTCATATCATAAAGAGAGATCCGCATAGCATAGCTGATAAGCGGCAGGCGCAACAACACTCAGCATCCCGCAGAACGGTTTTTCTGCGCGGTGAATGGCAGAAATCATCAAAGTGAGGGAGTAACAACCTTATGATGACGTGACTTCAGTCATTTACGGCTAAAATAATAAACGTTAGCTTTAATATCAGAGTAAGTACCAGCAGACAACAGCAGCGGGGCAACCATAAGCAGGCGAGAGATTGGCTCTATCACTATTTTCTTTGTAACAACCTTTGCTGTACCACAATCGCGGATCGAGGAGACAGTATGAACAAGGTAGCTCAATATTATCGTGAGTTGGTGGCATCACTGACTGAACGCTTGAAAAATGGTGAACGTGATATCGATAAGCTGGTGGAAAGCGCCGAGCAGCGGTTAGACGCAGTAGAAGAGTTGAGCCGCAGTGAGGTTGAGCAAATCATTCAGGCGGTGCGCCGCGATCTGGAGGAGTTTGCCCGTAGTTATGAAGAGAGTAAGGACGAATTCACTGATAGTGTATTTATGCGGGTGATTAAAGAGAGCCTGTGGCAGGAGCTGGCGGATATCACTGACAAAACACAGCTAGAGTGGCGTGAAGTGTTTAAAGATGTCAGCCACCATGGGGTGTATCACAGTGGTGAGGTGGTTGGATTAGGGAATCTGGTGTGTGAAAAGTGCCACCATCACCTGGCTTTCTATACCCCTGAAGTGTTGCCGCTCTGCCCTAAGTGTGGGCATGATCAATTTAACCGCCGGCCATTCCAGCCCTAACATTAATTTGGGCTAAAAAGAGACACTCCGCAGTGGCGGAGTGTCATTCGATTATTCGCTGTAGCGGGCAACCCGTTCAACCAGCAAATCAATAAATCCTTTCCTGTCGATACCCATCAACACTTCTGCATTAGGCACATTATCTGTGAGCTGGTAATAATCGACCACCGTCATGCCTTGGGTGTATTCACCACGCGTTTCGATGCCGACCCAGCGTTCAATGCTAGTGAATAACTCGGGGGCTAATAACCAGGCAATGGTGCAAGGGTCATGTAGCGGGGCACCTTGAAAACCCCAGCGTTCCTGGCGGTGATACAGCATGAAGAAGTCCAGTAAGTCTGCTACCACGTCGGCGACCGGATTATTCAACTGACGAATGCGATCGATATCTTCATCCATCACTTGTGCCTGATGGGTCACATCCAACCCGGCCATAGTAATCGGAATACCTGATTTAAATACCCGATCAGCGGCCTCAGGGTCGACAAAAATATTAAATTCAGCAGCGGCGGTCCAGTTTCCTAGCATCACGGCCCCCCCCATGATGACGATACGCTCTATTTTGGCCGTCAGAGCGCCATGACCGGCCAGCAGCAAGGCAATGTTAGTCAATGGACCTGTCGCCACAAGGGTCACCGGATGAGGGCTGGCACGCAATATTCTCGCCATTAGCTCCACCGCATTGTCAGTTTGCGGGGCAAAATCTGGATCCGGTAATGAGGGGCCATCTAACCCGCTTTCACCGTGAACATTGTCGGCAATAATCAATTCGCGCAGTAATGGTTTGAGTGCGCCGCCTGCCACCGGAATATCCTGACGCTTGAGCAGTGTCAGAATGCGCAGGGCATTACGCAAAGTTTTGTCGGGAGTTTGGTTACCGGCACAAGTGGTAACCGCTGCTACGTTGAGTTCGGGGGAGGCCAACGCCAGAATCAATGCAATAGCATCGTCATGGCCGGGATCGCAATCAATGATAATAGAGCGGGGCATCACTTTTCCTCTTGTTAGTCACAGTGTTAACCAGAGGATGCGCACAAAAAAACGGATAAGCAATCACGCAGGGCGTAAAAAGAGAACAGGCGCAAATTCCTCCCCTACGGATGCAGGGGAGGCAATATGATTAATGCAGGATTTTTGCCAGGAAGTCTTTGGCGCGATCTGATTTAGGATTATTAAAGAAATCATCTTTGTTGCTGTCTTCGACGATTTTCCCTTCATCCATAAAAATAACGCGGTTAGCCACTTTGCGGGCGAAGCCCATTTCGTGGGTAACTACCATCATGGTCATCCCTTCCAATGCCAGTTTGACCATCACGTCCAACACTTCGTTGATCATTTCCGGGCCAAGTGCGGAGGTGGGTTCATCAAACAGCATGGCAATGGGGTCCATGCAGAGTGCACGGGCAATTGCCACGCGCTGCTGCTGGCCACCCGATAACTGAGAAGGAAATTTATCTGCATGGGTAGAAAGGCCCACGCGATCTAACAGTTTCAACCCCTTTTCACGCGCTTCTGCTTTATCACGTTTGAGTACTTTGATTTGCGCCAGCGTCAGATTTTCAATGATAGACAGGTGTGGGAACAGCTCGAAATGTTGGAACACCATGCCCACTTTGGAACGCAGTTGGGCCAGATTGGTACCTTTATCATTCACACCAATACCATTAACTGTAATGCTGCCTTTTTGAATAGGTTCCAGCCCATTAACAGTTTTGATTAAGGTTGATTTGCCTGAGCCTGAAGGACCACAGACCACCACAACCTCACCTTTTTTAACTTCGGTGGTGCAGTCAGCCAGCACCTGAAAGTGGCCGTACCACTTAGAAACATTTTTCAGGGAAATCATCAAACAGTCCTTTTCTTCAAATAGTTAACCAGCATCGACGCGGCAATACTGATAACGAAATAAACCAAACCGGCAAACAGCACCATTTCGACCTGAGTACCGTCCCGCTCGCCAATGGTGGTGGCGGTGCGGAAGAAATCGGCCAGGCTAAGGACATACACCAGTGAAGTATCCTGAAATAACACTATCCCCTGAGTTAACAGGAGCGGCACCATTGCGCGGAAAGCCTGGGGCAGGATAACCAGCCGCATTGACTGCCCATGGGTCATGCCCAATGCCAGCGCAGCAGAGGATTGCCCACGGGAAATACTCATGATCCCGGCGCGGATAATTTCCGAGTAATAGGCCGCTTCAAACAGCGAAAAGGCTACCATGGCTGAGATTAACCGAATATCAGTTTTTGGTGATAAGCCCAGCACATTTTGTAATAAGCTCGGGACAACCAAATAAAACCACAGCAGCACCATCACCAACGGAATAGAGCGGAACACGTTGACATAGGCAGTTGCAAACCAACTGATGGCTTTAATCGGCGACAAGCGCATGACCGCCAGAACTGTCCCCCAGATAATGCCAAATACGATAGCGGTAATGGTTATCTTGGCGGTGACCACTAACCCTTGCAGCAGATAGGGCATGCTGGGGGCGATAGAACTCCAATCAAATTCGTACATTATTTACTCCCCAGATTGCCGGGTAACTGCACTTTCTTCTCAACTAATCGCATCAACAGCATGATCACGGCGTTGATCAGTACATAACCAAGAGTGATGGCGGTGAAGGACTCATAGGCGTGAGCTGAATAATCCAGCAATTTACCTGCTTGAGCGGCCATATCGACCAATCCGATTGTTGAAGCAATGGCGGAGTTTTTTACCAGGTTGAGCATTTCTGAGGTCATCGGGGGAATGATCACCCGATAAGCATTGGGCAGTAACACATAGCGATAGGTTTGTGGCAGGGTCAACCCCATAGCCAACCCCGCTGCTTTCTGGCCTCGAGGCAGTGACTGAATCCCGGCACGGACTTGTTCACAAACACGTGCTGCGGTAAATAAGCCAAGGCAAAGCATCGATGAAAGAAAGAACTGTATATTCGGGTCAAGTTCACTTTTAAACCACATGCCAATATCAACTGGCAACAGTTCAGGTACCACCAGATACCAGGTAAAGAATTGCACAATCAAGGGTACGTTACGAAACAGCTCAACGTAGCAGGTCCCAATCCCTGACAGGACTCGATTGGGCACGGTTCTTAAAATACCAAACAGTGAACCGACAAAAAACGCGATCACCCAGGCGCACAGTGATAAAGCGACGGTGACTTGAAAGCCGGACCAGATCCAGCCGAGGTAGGTGGTATTGCCGAAGGGGGCAGGTTGCAAGAAGATGCCCCAGTTCCAGTCTATTGACATAACAAACTCCCTTAAAAGGATGGATAAGCCATCCTGATGACTGATGATTTAATGCGTGGCGACCTTGAGGACTCACAAAAAAATGCGGAGTGGGGAACGGCCACCCCGCATTCATTTCCTGTATCCCAATCGGCCCATCATCAATCGAATCGAGCAGGCAACCGCCCGCCCTGATTATTATTGTTAGTTCAATGCTTTATCGTTAGGTGCTTTGAACAGCGCCTTCATTTCATCAGACAGTGAGAAATTCAGGTTAAGATTTTTAGGTGGAATTGGGTTTTTGAACCAGCGATCGAATGATTTTTCAGCGACACCAGAAGTTTGTGCACTGGCAATGGTTTCATCCAATAAGGCTTTAAAGGCCGGATCATTTTTGCGCAACATACAGCCGTAAGCTTCCTGAGACTGCGGAGTACCGACGATATCCCATTGGTCTGGTTTCTTGGCTTTGGCTCGCTCACCGGCTAGCAGAGCATCATCCATCATAAAGGCCACTGCGCGGCCACTTTCCAAGGTGCGGAAAGAGTCACCGTGGTCTTTGGCGCTGATGATGCGCATATCCATTTTGTCTTTTTCATTTAGTTTATTCAGCAGAACTTCAGATGTAGTACCTGAAGTTACAACCACTGCTTTACCGGCCAAATCTTTGAAATCTTTAACTTCAGACCCTTTTTTGGTCAGTAAACGGGTACCGACGACAAAAATGGTATTACTGAACGCCGCTTGTTGCTGACGCTCCAGATTATTGGTGGTGGAACCACACTCAAAGTCAAAGGTGCCGTTTTGCAGTAGTGGAATACGGTTCTGCGAGGTGATTGGGATCAGTTTGACCTGTAAGTCTGGAGCATTAAGTTTTTTCTTAACTGCATCAATGATCAGATTAGAATAATCTTGTGCGTAACCAACAACTTTCTGCTGATTATCGTAATAAGAGAAGGGAACGGAAGATTCACGGTGACCCACTACGATAACGCCACTGTCTTTAATCTTTTTCAGAGTATCAGCCTGGGCTTCAGCTTTCGCTGCGGGTTGTGCTGCCGCTTCTTCTGCTTGGGCTACGCCACTTGCCATCCCAGCTAACAGTAGCGCTAACGCCAATTTACGCATATGCATGGTCCAACTCCTTTGCTGTTGTTTTATTACTTGATGTTGTGATGCTAAAAATACGTTGTTGCTAAATCTCGTCAGGCGAGAAATCGTTTTGTTTCGTTTCAGCGGTACAACCACCGATGTTTTGTTGGCCGGTACGTGGTTTTCGCTGTTACTTGTATCAGATTATCTTTAAAAAATAGCCAAATGTTATGCGAATGATGAATAAATGTTTGTTTTTTGGGACGCAAATCGCACCAAATAGAGGCAATAAAACAGCAATGCACTTCTATGGTGCGGGCTATGCCCTATAAACGAGCGTGTAAATAATCGTGATCCCGCATTTGAAACGCTGTGTTCCCTACTTGTTGCGGTAATCCCCGACCACGGCTAAAAGATTGGCGGGCATTGGCCGAGAGTTAACACATAATGGTTAGAAACAATGCAAGGTCTGTGCCAGTCGCGGCGAAGAGATGAGGATAATAGCTCTACAAATTGAGAGCTATAGAATACCCACGGGGAGTTGTGGGTATTAATCAGCCGCCAAACAGCGGCTTTACTGCCAGTTAGCCTAATTGCTGGTTGTTGATAGCCAAATGGGCCTTAAACACATCCAATGCTGTCGGAATGGTCTCTTTTGCGGCGTGTTTTTCTGGATTCCACAGCTTGGCAAAGGTAATCGCGCGGCCACAATGAATAAACACTTCATCAACCTCGATCACTAACACACTGCGGGCGGGGTGGCCATTTTGGCTAAAGCGCTCACACAGTTCAGGATCGACCGAAATCTTAGCCCGGCCATTCACCCGAAAACCTTCGTCCCAGTTGGGGATCAGGAACAAGATACCGATAGCGGGGTTATGCAGCAGGTTGCGGATACCATCCAGGCGGTTGTTCCCCGGGCGGTCTGGTAGCATCAGGGTTTTACTGTCCTGTACATGGATAAAACCCGGTTCCCCACCTTTGGGTGAGCAGTCGATCCCATTGGCGCCGAGGGTACCCAGTACGGCGAAGGGGGCTGCCGCGATGAGTTTTTTAGCATAATCATCAATGTGATCTATTTGTTTCTTCAACACGGTTTCAAAGGGGGCGGCGTAGTGCTCGCTGAGTTGTGCTTCGCTGGTGAGGATAAATTCAGGCTTCAGTGACATAAGGCTCTCAAGATTAACGGGCATGCAGATAACATGCCCACATATTATGTTATTTGTTATCAGAACGATTACGGATCGCGCGGTACAGCGTGAGGGCGCCAAGCACCAGCGTGATAATCCACATCGGCCATGAACCCAAACGGGCATAGGGGGTGACGCCCGTTGTTGGTGTAACTTTGGCCTCTAACACCTGTTGGGTAAATTGCGGGATCTGGGCGAGCACTTCACCGCTCGGGCCAACCACCGCAGTGATACCGTTATTGGTACTACGCAGCAGAGGGCGACCCAATTCAAGCGCGCGCATCCGTGCCATCTGGAAATGTTGCCATGGCCCAATTGAGTGGCCGAACCAGGCATCATTCGAGACGGTCAGCAGGAAATTAGTATCAGGATTGAAATTATCCCGTACCTGCTGGCCTAACACGATTTCATAACAAATAGCCGCAGTCAGGTTATATCCTGCCACCTTGAGCGATGGTTGCACATAACTGCCACGGCTGAACGTTGACATCGGTAGGTCAAACAGCGGTGCCAGTGGACGCAGTAAGGATTCTAGCGGCACAAATTCACCAAATGGGACCAGATGGTGTTTGCTGTAACGGTTTCGGCTCGGATATTGATACGGTTCTTTATCGCCTAAGACGATGACGCTATTAAAGAAATGATACCCCTGACCTTCAGGCCGGCGCTGGGCATCGACAATCCCTGTGATCAAGCTGCTATGATTGGCTCGCATCAGATCATCAACCATTGTCAGGAAGCCGGTTTGATCGGTTTCAATATCAGGAATGGCAGATTCCGGCCAGATGATGATCGGCGCTTTGCCCATAAATGGGCGAGTTTCATCCAGATAGACTTGCAGGGTCGAAAGCAGGACTTTAGGGTCCCACTTCATGGACTGAGCAATGTTACCTTGCACCATGGCGATATTGACAGCGCGTTCCGGCTCTGGCGTGAACCAATGCATTTGGCGCAGTGGCCATGGTAACAATAACAGTGCCATCGCCACTATTGCCGCAGTCACCCGGCGCTGATAGCAGGCGTAGACCAGTAATCCACTGATTGCCATCAGTACAAAGGTGATGCCATCAACCCCGAGTATTGGGGCAATCCCACGCAGCGGGCCATTAATCTGGCTGTAGCCAAATTGCAGCCACGGGAAGCCGGTCAACACCCAGCCGCGTAAGAATTCTGTCAGTTGCCATACAACCGGTGCGGCAATCGCTAGCCGCCACCATGTCGCTTTTGGGCAGAGACGCGCTAACACACCGGCAAATAGCAGGGTGTAGAGCGATAGGTAGGCCGCCAGTAGTACCACCAGGAAAATATTGATTGCCGTTGGCATTCCGCCGAACTCGGAAATACTGACATAGACCCAGTTAATACCGCTACCAAATAGCCCCATTCCCCAACAAAAGCCAATAAAGGCGGACTGTCGGGTATTACGGTTCAGGGTTAGACTGAGTAAGCCAAACAGTGAAACAATGGCTGCCGGCCAGTAATCAAACGGTGAATAGGCCAGCGTACCGCAGGCACCAAAAAATAGCGCCAGTAGGGCGCGAACCCACTGGCGTTGAAGATATGAAGCAATAGGCATCAAGGATTTATTCTTCCAGTTTGGGTTGCGGAGCATCATCCGGGATTTTTACATGAACCTGAATGATACGTCGGCTATCCGCCATGGCAACTTTAAATAAGTAACCTTCAATTTCAATGGTTTCACCCCGGGCAGGTAAATGGCCAAATGCCTGCATTACCAAGCCACCAATGGTGTCAACCTCATCGTCGCTGAAATGGGTATTGAACACTTCATTGAAATCTTCAATTTGCGTCAGCGCACGAATGGTATAGGTATGCTTGCTGAGTTGACGCACATCTCTGTCTTCTTCATCGTCATACTCATCTTCTATTTCGCCAACGATCAGCTCAAGAATATCTTCAATGGTCACCAGCCCTGAAACGCCACCAAACTCATCAATGACAATGGCCATGTGGTAGCGCTGGGAACGGAACTCCTTCAGCATCCGATCGACACGCTTACTTTCTGGCACTACAACCGCCGTCCGTAACACTTTATCAATACTAAATGGCTCGGAGTCGGTGCGCATAAACGGCAACAAATCCTTGGCCATCAGGATACCTTCGATGTGATCTTTATCTTCGCTAATCACCGGAAAGCGGGAGTGAGCAGATTCAATAATCACATCCAAACACTCATCCAGCGTTTGGTTACGCTTTAATGTGACCATTTGAGAACGGGGGATCATGATGTCCCGCACGCGCTGCTCGGCAATATCCATCACGCCTTCCAGCATGTCACGGGTATCGGGATCGATCAGATCGTTTTGTTCAGAATCACGGATAAGCTCTACCAAATCACCACGGTTTTTAGGTTCACCGTGAAATAACTGGTTAAGGATAAGAGTAAAGAACCCTTTCTTGGGACTGGGGCTATCGTTGTTTTGTGAGTGGTCGTCGCTCATGGCGTTTTAGTTAAGTTTACTCATGTTATACCCTTGTATCTGATGCCGTAGGGGCTAGCGAGGTTTGCTTGCCGCCTACCTGCAATTCCAATAACGTTGGGTAAAGATTATATTTTATCGGCAGCAGTAGACTCACACCGCCGACAGTTTTCCCCGACTAACAGGGCATTATAACACCCGATATGATGGGTTTATTCGGGGTCTTTCTCCGAAATATACGGATCTGGATAACCCAGACTTTGCATAATTTCAGTTTCGATTGACTCCATTTCTTCTGCTTCATCGTCCACGATGTGGTCATACCCTAGCAGATGGAGACTGCCGTGAACAACCATATGCGCCCAATGAGCTAATAGTGCTTTTTCTTGCTCGATAGCTTCTTGTTCAACCACCTGACGGCAAATGATTAAATCACCCAATAGTGGCAGTTCAATTTCAGGTGGGGCCTCAAAAGGAAAAGACAAGACATTGGTCGGTTTATCTTTACCGCGATAGGTTAGATTCAGCTCATGGCTTTCAGCTTCATCAACCAACCGAATGGTCACTTCTGCCACGTCTTGAAACTGCGGTAATACCGCCTCCAGCCAACGCTGAAAGTCAGCTTCGGCAGGTAAACCCTGGCTATCGGTGCAGGCAATTTGTAAATCGAGTATAACTTGGCTCACGGAGCCTCCTGCTCAGACGGGGTATGGTTTTCCCGCTTACGTTGTTCGGCAATAGTCTCTTTGCGTTTTTGTTCCGCCGCTTCCCAGGCCTCATAGGCAATAACCACACGGGCCACCACGGGGTGACGCACTACATCTTCGCTATGGAAGAAGTTAAAGCTCAGCTCTTCTACCTCAGACAGCACTTCAATGGCATGACTTAAGCCAGATTTTTGGTGGCGCGGTAAGTCGGTTTGCGTCACATCACCGGTAATAACTGCCTTGGAGTTAAAGCCCATACGGGTGAGAAACATCTTCATCTGTTCGATGGTGGTGTTCTGGCTCTCATCCAGAATGATAAAGGCATCATTGAGTGTCCGGCCCCGCATATATGCCAGCGGTGCCACTTCAATCACGTTACGTTCGATCAATTTTTCAACGCGCTCAAAGCCAAGCATTTCAAACAGTGCATCATAAAGTGGGCGCAGGTATGGATCGACTTTCTGACTCAGGTCCCCGGGCAGGAAACCCAATTTTTCGCCCGCTTCAACGGCCGGGCGGGTCAGTAAGATACGGCGCACATTCTGGCGTTCCAGAGCATCAACTGCCGCGGCTACCGCCAGATAGGTTTTACCGGTCCCGGCAGGACCAATCCCAAAGGTAATATCGTGATCAAGAATATTGGCGATGTATTGCGCCTGATTGGGGGTACGCGGTTTAACCATGCCGCGCTTGGTACGGATATTCACGGCTTTTCCGTAATCGGGCACGCTCTGTGCCGTTTGCTCCAATACATGACTCTCTTTCACCGCAAGGTGGATATCTTCCGGGGATATCTCTGGGGTAACACCCCGAATGGGGGCGGTGTCAACATACAGATGGCGCAGGATATCTGCCGCTGCAACAACGCAGATATTCTTACCGACTAACTTGAAACGGTTGTCTCGGCGATTAATTTCAATACCTAACCGGCGCTCCAACTGCTTGATGTTGTCATCAAAAGGGCCGCACAGACTCAACAAACGCTGATTGTCGGTGGGCTCTAGCAAGATTTCTTGTGTCACTACGTGCAAACTATTTCTCTGAGTCACTGTGTTCCTCTGGATATATCATTCACGGATATTATTTGTCTGATACCCGATTATACCTTTCGTACTGGAAATGGCCTTGGGCATATAACGTCAATCATACATGTCATTTAAGAATTATTCATGGTGCATGGTGCTGACGCAAGTTTACTTATCAATCCGTGCTTTCACGCTCTATTCAAGTAGCGACCCTCTGGAGGTGCAACTTAAAAAGTACGAATCTGCGCAGCAGCCCACTAAAATAAAACAGGCACTGACAATGCAGCGCCTGCTAATGCGAGTCAACTCGAACAACTATGGTCAGGGTTGATACAGCCCCACGCCAATCTCATTTTCTTTTCGGGTCCGCGCAATGACCGATTGTGGCGATTCATGAACCCGTAGCGCCATCTGGTCTTCGGTTCGCTGCAAAATACCGCGCAGTGAACTGGCATAAACGTCTACAATTTCGACATCAACGAATTTGCCAATCATCTCTGGTGTACCTTCAAAATTCACCACCCGGTTATTTTCGGTACGCCCAGCCAGCTCCATCGCACTTTTACGGGAGGGGCCTTCTACCAGAATACGTTGCACACTGCCAACCATCTCGCGGCTGATTTCCATGGCCTGCTGAGTGATACGCTGTTGCAAAATATGCAGTCGCTGTTTTTTCTCCTCTTCACTGACATCGTCTGGTAGCTCTGCCGCGGGTGTGCCAGGGCGTGGAGAGTAAATAAAGCTGTAACTGGTATCGAAATGAATCTCCGCGACCAGCTTGATGGTTTGTGCAAAATCCTGCTGAGTTTCACCAGGGAAACCGATAATAAAATCGGAACTTATCTGGATATCTGGCCGCGCCTGCCGCAGTTTGCGGATGATAGCTTTGTACTCCAGTGCGGTGTGGGCGCGTTTCATCATGGTTAAAATTCGGTCGGAACCACTTTGCACTGGCAGATGCAGAAAACTCACCAGTTCTGGCGTATCGCGATAAACATCGATGATATCGTCGGTAAACTCAATCGGATGGCTGGTGGTAAAGCGAATGCGATCGATACCGTCAATGGCGGCAACCAGTCGCAATAACTCGGCAAAACTACAGATATCGCCGTCATAGGTGGCACCGCGATAGGCATTGACATTCTGGCCGAGCAGATTCACTTCCCGCACCCCTTGGGACGCTAACTGTGCAATTTCAAACAGAATATCGTCACTTGGGCGGCTGATCTCTTCGCCACGAGTGTAAGGCACCACGCAGAAGGTACAATATTTATTGCATCCTTCCATGATAGACACGAACGCGGTCGGGCCTTCAGCACGCGGCTCTGGCAGCCGATCAAACTTTTCAATCTCAGGGAAGCTGATATCTACCACCGGACTGTGCGTGCCTTGGACGTGGTTAATCATTTCTGGCAGGCGATGCAGGGTTTGCGGCCCGAAAATGACATCAACACAGGGCGCGCGTTGGCGCAGATGTTCGCCTTCCTGTGATGCTACACATCCACCGACACCAATAATCAGATTGGGATTCTTTTCTTTCAGGAGCTTCCAATGGCCCAGCAGGCTGAACACTTTTTCTTGTGCTTTTTCGCGAATTGAACAGGTATTCAGTAGCAGTAAATCGGCTTCTTCCGGGATCTCTGTCAACTGGTAGCCATGGGTGCTGGCCAGCAAATCTGCCATTTTAGATGAATCATATTCATTCATCTGGCAGCCCCAGGTTTTAATATGCAGTTTTTTCGTCATGGCTTATCTACCATCAAAAATTACCATCAAAAATTCATCATAAATGTCACATCGCGCGGTGCGGTGATCCATGTGTTCGCCAGGCGCAAAGGCTCACTAGTTGCGGGGTATTGTAGTCATTTGCAGTTGCGATGACCACCGCAGTTCGGCTTAGTTATTCTGTGGGGTGATGAAAAATCCGGTACACTGAGGGCAGATAAAGTATGGATGTTATTTTAACTTTTAAAGAATGGCCAAAATGAATAAATCGCAACCAAATTATGATGTTGTGGTGGTGGGGGGCGGTATGGTCGGTGCTGCTGCCGCGCTTGGGCTGGCACAAACAGGCTGGTCAGTCGCGTTACTCGAGCATGAAGCACCCACCCCGTTTGATGCCAGCAGTGCCCCCGATTTACGGGTTTCCGCTATCGGCTGCACTTCGGTATCGTTGCTGAAACAGCTCGGTGTCTGGCCGCAGGTACAGCAGATGCGTTATGCACCTTATCGTCGGTTGGAGACCTGGGAGCAGCCCGGTTCACAGGTGGTGTTTGATGCCGCCTCGCTCTCTTTGCCTGAGCTGGGGTTTATGGTTGAGAACCGGATTTTACAGTTGGCATTATGGCAACAGATAGCGGAATGCCCCAATTTAACGTTGCTGTGCCCGTCACGGCTGCAAACTATGGTTAGAGTAGATGAGTGCTGGCAAATCACGTTAGACGCTCAGCAACAGATACAGGGCCGTTTAGTTATAGGTGCTGATGGTGCCAACTCTCTGGTACGACGGTTAGCCGGTATCGGCACCAATGGCTGGCAGTATCGCCAGTCTTGCATGTTAATTACGGTAGAGACGGATACAGCTCAGCAAGATACCACCTGGCAGCAGTTTTCCCCAACGGGGCCGCGTGCTTTCTTACCGCTATTTGGCCAGTGGGCATCATTGGTCTGGTACGACAGCCCGCAGCGTATTCGTCAGCTTCAGGCGCTGCCGATGGCACAGTTGAATCAGGAAATTGCCAAGGCTTTCCCATCACGTTTGGGGGCTGTCAAAGCGATTGCTGCTGGCTCTTTCCCGCTAGTGCGTCGCCATGCACAACGTTATGTACAGCCGGGATTGGTCTTACTCGGGGATGCAGCCCATACCATTAATCCACTGGCCGGGCAGGGGGTGAATCTGGGATATCGCGATGTCGATGCGCTGTTGGAGGTGCTAAATCAAGCGCGTGAACGGGCAGAACCGTGGCACAGCGAGCGGGTATTACTGCGTTATCAACGCCGCCGCCGCACTGATAATCTGATTATGCAAAGTGGTATGGATGTGTTTTACACCACATTCAGCAATGATCTGCCACCGGTGAAATTCGTACGGAATCTGGCGTTGATAGCCGCTCAGCGCGCGGGCAAATTGAAAGAACATGCGTTGAGGTATGCATTGGGGCTGTAGGGGGGATCTGTTTTTTTTGAGTTCAATAGTTAATATTTGGGACAGTTCGGAGCAGGTTTCGGTTGAAATTCGATCTGTTCTCTTTGCGGGCTTTGTCGCCTCAACCAACCATCAATCGAAACCTAATCCAACCTGGACTTGAGACATCGGACTCAATAAGAGGGAATATAGTGAAATCCCAGAATGCAAAAAGCCCGCCGAAGCGAGCTTTTCTAAATTTGGCTGGGGTACGAGGATTCGAACCTCGGAATGCTGGAATCAGAATCCAGTGCCTTACCGCTTGGCGATACCCCAAAAGATGGTGGCTACGACGGGAATCGAACCTGTGACCCCAGCATTATGAGTGCTGTGCTCTAACCAGCTGAGCTACGTAGCCATCTTTAAATCTTTAATCTTGAGAAGTTGTATGGCTGGGATACCAGGATTCGAACCTGGGAATGCCAGGATCAAAACCTGGTGCCTTACCGCTTGGCGATATCCCAACTGAAATACAATTCTTTTTTATATGACAACTCTCTTGCCTTACAGCTATCCATCCAAAAAAAAGATGGCTGGGATACCAGGATTCGAACCTGGGAATGCCAGGATCAAAACCTGGTGCCTTACCGCTTGGCGATATCCCATCCGCTGTGACAAACCGATGAACGAATAATGGTGCGGGAGGCGAGACTTGAACTCGCACACCTTGCGGCGCTAGAACCTAAATCTAGTGCGTCTACCAATTTCGCCACTCCCGCAAAAAGATGGTGGCTACGACGGGAATCGAACCTGTGACCCCAGCATTATGAGTGCTGTGCTCTAACCAGCTGAGCTACGTAGCCATCTTTTTCCGCATTACCTTCATCGGCGTTGCGGGGCGCATTATGCGTATATGGCCGAATTGCGTCAACTAATTTTTTCCCAAAAAAGCGCTGAAAGGGTTCGTTTGTGTGGCTTGTGAACAGTCTGGTGATTAAAGCAGCACTTATGGTGATTAATTGTTGAATTTGCCAGCAAAAAACAAGGCTACCCTAGGGCAGCCTTGAGATTGGACAGTCAATATAGGCAGACCATCACATTCAATTATTTATAAGCGTCCTGATGCACGCCAACCGCACGACCGGAAGGGTCATCCATACTTTTGAATGATTCATCCCACTCGATGGCTTTTGCTGATGAACAGGCGACTGATGGGCCACCAGGGACACATTCAGCGGCACTTGGCAGCGGGAACAGCTCTTCAAAAATTTCGCGATACAAGTAACCTTCTTTTGACGATGGCGTGTTGTATGGGAAACGGAAGTGGGCAGTTTCCATCTGTTGATCAGTGACTTGCTCTGCGGCTTTCTCTTTTAGTGTGTCAATCCAGCTATAGCCGACACCATCAGAGAATTGTTCTTTCTGACGCCATGCAACGCTGTGTGGTAGGTAAGATTCAAAACATTCACGCAGGACATGTTTTTCCATTTTGCCATTACCACACATTTTGTCCTGCGGATTGATACGCATCGCAACATCGAGGAAGTTCTTATCCAGGAAGGGGACGCGGGCCTCAACACCCCAGGCAGACATCGCTTTGTTGGCACGCGCACAGTCATACATGTGCAGGGCCAGCAATTTACGCACAGTCTCTTCATGCAATTCTTTCGCATTTGGTGCTTTGTGGAAGTAGAGGTAGCCGCCGAACACTTCGTCAGACCCTTCGCCAGATAGCACCATCTTGATCCCCATCGCTTTGATTTTACGCGACATCAGATACATTGGTGTTGAGGCGCGGATGGTGGTGACATCATAGGTTTCAATGTGATAAATCACATCACGGATAGCATCCAAACCTTCTTGCACGGTGAAATGAATTTCATGGTGCACGGTACCTAAATGGTTGGCGACTTCTTTCGCAGCACGTAAATCCGGTGAGCCAATCAGACCTACTGCAAAGGAGTGCAGTTGTGGCCACCAGGCTTCACTGCGCTCATCGTCTTCGACACGACGGGCGGCAAATTTTTTGGTGATAGCAGAGATAACGGAAGAGTCCAGACCGCCGGACAGCAATACACCGTAAGGCACGTCAGACATCAAGTGGCTTTTTACCGCTTCTTCTAACGCGTTAGCCAACTGAACTTTGTCAGTTACATTGTCTTTGACGTTGTCGAAATCAAACCAATCGCGATGATAGTATTCGCGAATCTCACCCTCTTTACTCCACAGATAGCTGCCCGCTGGGAACTCTTTAATGGTGCGGCACACCGGTACTAATGCTTTCATCTCTGAAGCAACAAACATGTTGCCGTTTTCATCATGGCCCATATACAGCGGGATAATCCCCAAATGGTCACGGCCAATCAGATAGGCATCTTTTTCTGTATCGTACAGGACGAAAGCGAACATACCTTGCAGGTCATCAAGGAATTCTGGGCCTTTTTCCTGATACAACGCCAGAATCACTTCACAATCTGAGCCGGTTTGAAACGCGTAACGGTCACCATATTGCTGACGTAATGCCTGATGATTATAGATTTCACCGTTAACGGCCAGAATATGCGTGTGGGCCGCATTAAACAGGGGCTGGGCTCCGGTATTGACGTCAACGATAGACAAACGTTCGTGGGCGAGAATGGCTTTATCATTTGCCCACACACCAGACCAATCCGGGCCACGATGGCGCATTAAACGTGACATTTCCAGCGCTTTTTTACGTAACTCAATGGGGTCGGTTTTAAGGTCGAGGACCCCGAAAATAGAACACATAATAATCTCCCTAACTTCTCTGCTTTGGCGGTGATGATGTTGAATTTGAGTCGTTCATCGCTGGATCTGTTTTTTCACACTTGCTTATGAGTGATGCAAGTTATGCCCCATGACGATGCAGTCATCCAAATTATTTCTAAACTAGATGTGAGAAATACATGCAATTTATACGCCAATTCACAGCGCTATTATTTTGGTGCAATGGTTGGTACGGCAATGGGTACCTATACCCAAAGCACTTGACGTTGCAGGCAGGCAGCCAGCGAGTCAGTCCCGATGAGCTTAACTCAGCCAAGTGATTCGGGTGAGTGAACCCAGCTAACACCCCAGCAGCTTCAAGGACGAAGGCTATAAAAGAAAATGCGCCAAAATAGGGCGTAATGGCAAGAAACTTTGGTGCACTGCACTAAAAAAAGGCATAGCGCTAAAGGAGGAGGGGGCAAAAAAGAGAGTGGCGGCCATGACATGACCGCCAATAGAGATTAGATAATATTGATATCAACCACGGAAGAGAAAACGTAGTTCGGGCGAAATGGCATGGCTTCAATATCTGTTAGCGTTGAAACACCGGACAGGACCAAAATCGTTTTCAACCCAGCCTGGAAACCGGCCAGAATATCGGTACGTAGGTTATCACCGACAATCACCGTGCTTTCTGAATGGGCATGCATTTTATTCAGCGCCGCGCGAATGATCCACGGGCTGGGCTTGCCCACATAAAACGGCTTGCGACCGGAGATTTTCTCAATAGGTGCGCACAATGCGCCACACGCCGGAGCAAACCCGTGCCCGTGGCTATCGGGGTTGGTGGCAATAAAACGCGCACCATTGGCGACAAAATAGGCGGCTTTATGCATCATGTCCCAGTTGTAGGACCGGGTTTCACCGACAATCACAAAGTCAGGATTGATATCGGTGATAGTAAAGCCAGCTTTATAGAGTTCGTGTACTAATGCACCTTCACCCACAACATAGGCTTTTTTACCTTCCTGATTGCGCAGGAAGTCGGCAGTGGCCATCGCCGAGGTATAAAAGGCGCTTTCTGGTACGTCCAACCCAGCAGAACTGAAGCGGTTAGCCAGATCCTGCGCGGTTTGTGACGGATAGTTGGTCAGAATAACCAGCGGCATTCCGGCATTTTGGATCCGGGCCAGAAAGTCGTTAGCGCCCGGTATCGCTTTATTATCATGTAACAACACACCATCGATATCGCAAATAACGCTTTTAATTGTCATGGTTAAACCCAAATTAATTGGAGTTACAGTTAGGCAGCAAATGAGTGCATCCCGATGCGCTGACGCTGGTCAGTATTCGGGTCAGTGAGAGCAGCAGCCTCAAGTCAGAAGGGTATTATATTACTCATTTTTGCACGGCAATGGCCCACTATAACATGACCGATAAGGCGTTTACCCCTGCCGTTGCCTTATTTGCATCTACGCGTTAGCTTTCCAGCAGGCGTTGCAATAATACACCGTTCAACATGGCGCGCTTAGCCAGAGCAAAAGCACCAATTGCAGACTGATGATCAAGCTGCGACGTCACGATAGGCAGATTCAGGCGGAAGTTTTTCAATACTTGTGTATTGATGCAACTCTGAATGGCTGGCAGTAGGATTTTATCGGCTTCAATGATTTCACCCGCAATAACGACTTTTTGCGGATTAAATAAGTTGATGGCGATAGAAATGGCTTTGCCCAGATAGCGGCCCACGTGCTCAATCACTTCGCTTGCCAGCAAGTCACCCCGGTTAGCCGCTTTGCAGATAGCGCCGATATGACAATCATCCAACGTTAATTTGCTTGGGTAGCCCTGAGCGAGCAGGTGGCGCACTCGATTTTCAATGGCGGCATTGGAGGCAACCGTTTCCAGGCAGCCAAAATTGCCGCAATAACAGCGTTCACCCAATGGGTCAATCTGGATATGGCCGATTTCACCCACGTTACCGTTACTGCCCAAGAATATCTGGCTGTTAACGATAATACCCGCACCGGTACCACGGTGCAGACGAACCAATATGGAGTCTTCACAGTCACGAGTTGCACCAAAGTAGTGCTCCGCCAGCGCCAAACTGCGAATATCGTGGCCAACAAAACTGGTGACATTAAAACGATTTTGCAGATTTTCGACTAATGGCCAGTTGCTGACACTGATATGGGGCATATAGCGCACGATACCTTTGTGCGGTTCAACCAGACCTGGGAGGATAACCGCAATGGCAATCAGCTCACGCAATTTGCGCTGATAGGCTTCAATAAACTGACTGATAATAGTAAACAGCGCGTGTTCCAGCGTTTCTTGCGTGCGTTCAGGTAGCGAATAATGTTCTTCACCCAGTGATTTACCGCTCATATCAAACAGGGTAATAGTCGCATCATGGCGGCCCAGACGCACCGCAATGGTATGGAACTGGCGGTTTTCTGTCACGATAGATATAGCACGGCGACCGCCGGTAGAGGCTTGCTGATCAACTTCCTTGATAAGCCCCCGTTCCAGTAGCTGACGCGTAATTTTGGTGACACTGGCGGGGGCGAGTTGGCTGAGATCGGCAATCTGAATGCGCGAGATAGGGCCTTGCTGATCAATAAGCCGGTAAACAACGGCACCATTGAGTTGTTTCACAAGATCCACATTACCAATTTGTGACTGTCCGCCGGTGCTCATCAATAAAATTACTCGCTTATTTTAAAACCTCGTTACCGTTAACGATGGTTTTAGTGATTTTATAATCGCGGGTAAAGGCAGTCAGGTTGGCCACTTTGCCGACTTCAATACTCCCTAACTGCTTATCCACGCCGATAGCGCGGGCCGCATACAGTGTCGCCATACGCAATGTTTCGTCCAGTGCGATGCCAACGTGTTCCACACTATTTTGTACCGCTTCGATCATCGTCAGTGCTGAACCGCTTAATGTGCCATTCTCATCCACACATAAACCATCGCGATAGTATATTGTTTTGCCAGCAAAAATAAATTGATCAATTTCAGCACCGGCCGGAGCGGTAGCATCAGTTACCAGTACCAGCTTGTCACCTTTCAGGCGTTTTGCGTTGCGGATATTGGCCCAGTCGACATGCAGGCCATCTGCTATCACCCCGGTGTAGATTTCCGGCGTATCAAAAATCGCTCCGATCAGGCCGGGTTCACGCCCGGTGATGTATGGCATGGCATTATACAGATGTGTCGCAAAGCGGATACCGGCCGCAAAGCCTTGGCGGGCTTGCTGATAAGTGGCATTCGAGTGACCGGCTGAAACCAGAATACCGGCTTCAGTCAACTGGCGAATGTATTTGTCATCAACCATCTCTGGTGCCAGAGTGAATTGGGTAATCACATCCGCATTTGCACACAGATAATCAATCATCTCTGCGGTTGGTTTGCGAATAAACGCTGGGTTATGTGTGCCTTTCTTGAGCGGGCTAAGATATGGCCCCTCCAGATGCAGACCCAACGCTTTATGTTGGTTTTTTTGCAGGTATGAACGCATGACATTAATGCCGTGCTTCATAAACTCATCACTACATGTGATGAGTGTTGGCAGGAAGCTGGTGCAACCAGACTTTTCATTCGCGCGCTGCATGATATCCAACGTCTCTTCGGAGATAGCTTCGAGAGAATCATTGAATTGCACGCCGCCGCAGCCATTTAACTGCACATCAATAAAACCGGGGGCCAGAATGGCGCCACCCAAATCGCGCACCTCAATATCAGCCGGAAGTTCATCGGCAGGACAGATACGTTCGATCAATCCATCAGCCACGACAACAGCATGATTATCCAGTACTTCGTGGCTGGTATAAATACGGCCGTGAGTTAAAGCGTACATCTTAGCCCCCTGATGACTGTTACAGACCTTTGATATTTTCAGCTTCCAATTCGTGGAAGTATTTTACAGTTTTAACCTTCAATTCCATAGTGGAAGGTTCATCACACACCATGATGGCTTTGGCATGCAGTTGCAGGCAACTGATGGTCCACATGTGGTTGATGCTACCTTCGACCGCAGCTTGCAAGGCTTGTGCTTTACCGTGGCCGGTGACCAGAATCATCACTTCTTCCGCATCCAGCAAGGTACCTACACCTACGGTAAGCGCATATTTCGGCACGAGGTTTGCATCACCACCAAAGAAGCGGGAGTTAGCGATGCGGGTTTCTTGCGTCAGCGTTTTGATACGGGTACGGGATGCTAAAGACGATGCCGGTTCATTAAATGCGATGTGACCGTCAACGCCCACGCCACCCATAAACAGGTTAATTTTACCGTAAGACTTAATTTTTTCTTCGTAACGACGACATTCTTCATCGATATCTGGCGCGTTGCCATTTAACAGGTTGATGTTCTCGGCTGGGATATCAACATGATCGAAGAAATTGGAGTGCATGAAGGTGTAGTAACTTTCGGGATGTTCTTGTGGCAGCCCAACATATTCATCCATGTTGAAAGTGACCACATTTTTGAAACTCACTTCACCGGCTTTGTGCATCGCAACCAAGTGCTTATACGCTTCCATCGGTGTGCCGCCAGTTGGCAGCCCCAGAACAAATGGGCGATCAGCGGTTGGTTTAAATGCGTTGATACGGCTAACGATATGACGTGCTGCCCATTTACCAACTTCTGTGGTGTTTTTCAGTGGGATAAGTCTCATCTTGCACCTCTTTGATTGCTAATAGTGGCTATACTCTACGCGGATTGAATCATTCAGCTAAGCGTAACTCAGATTTTGACTCATGCGCTGGTACAATACTTTGTTCATTTTTCGAATGATAAAATAAGTTTTGTGTTATGGCTAGTGCATTGGTGCTTTTTGACTGTTTTTTGGTGAAGTTTATCACAAAATAGGGGGTTTTAATTTGCGTTACGAAATAATTTTTTTACACTCCGCAATGAGTAATACATGCCGTGAATAAATTAAAGATGTGCCATGCGTTTTTCTAAAAGGTAGTGAATCAAATAAATAAACTACTTAAAGGGTCCGATAGCGGACGAATAGGGGGAAAGGTGAATATTCTTAGTTACTTACAAAAAGTGGGCCGGGCCTTGATGGTCCCAGTGGCCACACTGCCAGCAGCCGCGATACTGATGGGCGTAGGCTATTGGATCGATCCGGTAAGCTGGGGGGGTGATAATGCACTGGCGGCATTATTTATCAAATCCGGTGCGGCGATTATCGACAACATGTCCGTGCTGTTCGCAATTGGTGTTGCTTACGGTATGTCAAAAGACAAAGACGGTGCGGCTGCACTGACCGGCTTTGTAGGTTTCCTGGTATTAACCACGCTGTGCTCGCCTGCTGCGGTGTCGATGATTCAAAAGATCCCGGTTGATCAGGTTCCGGCAGCTTTTGGTAAAATCAACAACCAGTTCGTGGGTATTCTGGTGGGTATTATCTCTGCTGAGTTGTACAACCGCTTTAGCAGCGTTGAATTGCCAAAAGCACTCTCCTTCTTCAGCGGCCGCCGTCTGGTTCCAATTCTGACGTCCTTCCTGATGATCGTGGTTGCCTTCATTCTGATGTACGTTTGGCCACTGATTTATAACGCACTGGTGACCTTCGGCGAATATATCAAAGATATGGGTTCAGTGGGGGCGGGTATCTATGCCTTCTTCAACCGCTTGCTTATCCCAGTCGGCCTGCACCATGCCCTGAACTCAGTGTTCTGGTTTGACGTTGCTGGTATTAACGATATTCCTAACTTCCTCGGTGGCCAACAATCTATCGATTCTGGTAAAGCTGTTGTGGGTATCACTGGCCGTTATCAGGCTGGCTTCTTCCCAATCATGATGTTTGGTTTACCTGGTGCGGCGTTGGCGATTTATCACTGCGCGCGTCCTGAAAATAGAGCGAAAGTGGCCGGTATCATGTTGGCGGGTGCATTTGCAGCCTTCTTCACCGGTATTACCGAACCACTTGAATTCTCCTTCATGTTTGTCGCACCCGTGCTGTACTTCTTGCACGCCGTGCTGACCGGTATTTCGGTGTTCATTGCTGCCAGCATGCATTGGATTGCCGGCTTTGGTTTCAGCGCCGGTTTAGTGGATATGGTGCTCTCTTCTCGCAACCCGTTAGCCACACAGTGGTACATGCTTATCCCACAAGGTTTGGTGTTCTTCGCCATTTACTACGTGGTGTTCCGTTTCACCATCCAGAAATTCAACTTGCTGACACCTGGGCGTGAATTGGCAGTTGAAGGCAGTGAAGAAGATGGTTATGACGTCAATGTTGATAACACCCCAGCAGTGAACGAAAGTGAAATCAACGGGCTGGCGCGTCGCTATATTGGCGCTATCGGTGGTTCAGATAACCTGACTGGCATTGATGCCTGCATCACTCGTCTGCGTCTGAACGTAAAAGATTCTGCCCAGGTTAATGACAGTGTTGCCAAACGCTTAGGTGCGTCAGGTGTCATTCGTCTGAATAAACAAAGTGTGCAAATCATTGTAGGTACCCGCGCAGAATTGATTGCTTCGGCAATGCGTACGGTGTTGGCAAGTGGTTCGGTTCCTGCCGCCAGCAGTTCTGTGGCACCAGCAGCAGCCAAGCCTCAGGCAGTTATTAACACCACTAAGACCGCTTCTCTGGTACTGGTTTCACCTATTACCGGTGATGTTGTCGCACTGGATCAAGTTCCTGATGAAGCTTTTGCCAGCAAAGCAGTCGGTGAGGGTGTTGCCATCCGTCCTACTGATAAAATGGTGGTTTCTCCGGCGAACGGGACTATCGTTAAAATCTTCAATACTGACCATGCATTCTGTCTGGAAACTGAAACCGGCGCTGAAATTGTGGTTCATATCGGGATTGATACGGTAAAACTGAACGGTCAGGGCTTTGCTCGTCTGGTCGATGAGGGAGCCACTGTCGTTGCTGGTCAACCGGTGTTGGAACTGGACTTGGCTTATCTGAACGCCAATGCGCGCTCAATGATTAGCCCGGTTGTGGTGAGCAATATTGATGATTATGCCGGTATCTCGGTATTGGCAGGCAGCTCTGTTGTTGCCGGTCAAAGCCCATTGTTTGAGATCCGTGGCAAATAATCAGCTTAAGGTTAATGGTGAAAAGGGACTGCTGTCCTGAATAACCAATTTAACTTTTAGCTGAACCAACGGGAAGAGAGCAATCTCTTCCCGTTTTTTTGTTTTATTTCCTGTAACAAACGGTTGTTTCCAAGTCGGGCTTGTTGGATTATACCTGTCATCTTTCAAGTTGCAGGTGTGTTGGCCGCTCTCATTCACCCGAATCACTTACTTGTGTAAGCTCATCGGGATGAATGAGCCTCATCCTTGAGGCTCACCCTGCGGGCTAGCATAGATGCTATTCAAATCGGTTCCCGACCGATTTGTCTCTCGTTTGCCGCCTTCCTGCATCCTTGAAATCTATTAGGTAAATATGCGGTTATATTTGTTGCGTTTGCATTGAGGAATAGAACAATGAGTGAGGCAGAAGCCCGCCCGAGTAATTTTATCCGTCAGATAATTGACGAAGATTTAGCCAGCGGTAAACATACGTCGGTTCATACCCGCTTTCCGCCAGAGCCAAATGGCTACCTGCATATTGGTCATGCCAAATCTATCTGCCTGAACTTTGGCATCGCACAAGATTATCAGGGTCAGTGTAATTTGCGTTTCGACGACACCAACCCGGTGAAAGAAGATGTTGAGTTCGTTGAGTCGATTAAACACGACGTAGAGTGGCTAGGCTTCACCTGGAGCGGTGATGTGCGTTACTCCTCAGACTATTTCGATCAACTGTATCAGTACGCTGTCGAGCTGATTAATAAGGGCCTGGCGTATGTCGATGAGTTAACCGCTGAGCAGATGCGCGAATATCGTGGCACACTGACTGCGCCGGGGAAAAATAGCCCGTACCGTGATCGCAGTGTGGAAGAGAATCTGGCGCTGTTTGAAAAGATGCGTGCTGGTGGTTTTGCTGAGGGTACTGCGTGTCTGCGTGCCAAAATCGATATGGCGTCACCGTTTATCGTGATGCGTGACCCGGTGCTGTATCGTATTAAGTTCGCCGAACACCATCAGTCTGGTAACAAGTGGTGCATCTACCCGATGTATGACTTTACCCATTGTATTTCTGATGCGATTGAAGGGATCACCCATTCACTCTGTACACTGGAATTCCAGGATAACCGCCGCTTATATGATTGGGTGCTGGATAATATCTCTATCGAATGTCATCCGCGTCAGTATGAATTCTCTCGCCTGAATCTAGAATACGCCATTATGTCTAAGCGTAAGCTGAATCAATTGGTGACCGAGAAAGTCGTGGAAGGCTGGGATGATCCACGTATGCCAACGATTTCTGGTTTGCGTCGCCGTGGCTACACCGCGGCTTCGATCCGTGAGTTCTGCCGCCGTATTGGGGTGACCAAGCAGGATAACAACGTTGAAATGATGTCACTGGAGTCTTGTATCCGTGATGATCTCAACGAAAATGCCCCACGGGCCATGGCGGTTCTTGACCCAATCAAGGTCATTATTGAAAATCGTGTGGCCGGGGAAGAGTGGCTGACTATGCCAAATCACCCGAATAACCCGGAGATGGGCACGCGTCAGGTTCCTTTCGATAGTGAGCTTTATATCGATCGCGCCGATTTCCGTGAAGAAGCGAATAAACAGTACAAGCGTTTGGTACTAGGCAAAGAAGTGCGCTTACGTAATGCCTATGTTATCAAAGCTGAACGTGTCGAAAAGGACGCAGAAGGCAATGTGACTACGCTTTATTGCAGTTATGACGCAGAAACCTTAAACAAAGATCCAGCCGATGGGCGCAAAGTTAAAGGCGTTATTCATTGGGTTTCTGTTAAACATGCATTGCCGGCAGAAATTCGCCTGTATGACCGTCTGTTTAGCGTACCAAACCCTGCGGCGGCGGAAGACTTCTTGTCTACCATCAATCCTGAGTCGTTGATTATCCGTCAGGGTTTTGTTGAACCAGGTTTGGTTGATGCAGTTCCAGAGCGAACCTATCAATTTGAACGTGAAGGTTATTTCTGTACTGATAGCCGCTATTCACGCCCTGATGCCTTGGTATTTAACCGTACTGTCGGTTTGCGTGATACCTGGGCGGCAAAAACGACCAGTTAAGTTTTAGTTCTCACTCAGAACAGTAGAATTGGCGTGGCTTAGTCCACGCTTTTTTTATGCCCTGAGTTCCTGCAAATTTGATGTTAACAACGGGTATTCACCCAAATCACATGACTGCGTAAGTTCATCCAGATAGCTGTGCGTTGTCTGGTGGCACACCCGGTTTATTAGAAATAAAACTGAAATTGTTTATTGTACTAAACACTAATAACTCCCTTTCTCTTTTCCACTGCTGCGTGTTATCCCCTGGTCAATGTCGACATATTGCTCCTTTTTTTAGCAACAAAGCGGCTGTCTGTAAGTCTTTCTTAAATATTCGCTTTACGAATTAACTGAGGGAAAAGCCCTATTTCATTAAGAGAAAACGCAGGCTTTATTGCATCGGCTGAAACCATTCAATATGTCAATGAGAGAAGATTTCTAATTAAAAATATGACGTTATGCATTGTTTTTAAAGCTTTTGTGAACTCTGTAATATTTTTTCACAGTTATGTGCTCGTTGTCATACTTTGAATAATTAGCGTTATTTTTAATTGATAATTCGCGTCGCGAAAAATAGTCTGTGTGGCAGCAGCAATCTACAGAGCGGTTGTTTTTCGCAACAGAAGTTTTTAGCAGTAATGGCTGGTGGTTATTGCTCCCCAGCAAAAATTTTACCCACTAGGGTTTTTTTGAGGCTAAACCTGTGAGCTGTGGTGGACACAGGCAACGCACTTTAAATGTGATGTCAAAGAGGAATTTTTTCATATGGTTACGCACGGTGCTAAACGTAAAACGCTGGCGCTCGCAGTCGCGGGTGCATTGTTAGGAACGGGGTTCATGGTAGCCCCAGAGGCCAAGGCTAAAGGCTTTATTGATGATTCGTCACTGACCGGTGGGATTTATTATTGGCAGCGTCAGCGTGACCGTAAAGATTTAACGCCAGGGAGTGCGGAGTACGGCAAATATGTCGCCAACTTGCACCACTCTACCTTTAACGCCAATCTGGATTTCTCTTCCGGTTATGCGGCTGACATGTTTGGTATTGACTTGGCTGCTTTCGGCGCAGTTGAAATGACCAACAGTGGCCCGGCAGCGCCAAACGAAATTGGTTTCAGTGATGCTAAAACCCGTTGGGATGAGAAATGGACCGGTGATAAAAGTGGCGTCAGTGTTTATAAAGCCGCGGCCAAATTTAAGCTAGGTGATTTCTGGGCGCGGGGGGGTTATATCCAACCAACGGGTCAGACACTGCTCGCACCACACTGGAGCTTTATGCCAGGGACCTACCGTGGGGCTGAAGGTGGTGCTAAATTCGATTTTGATACTGCCGGTGCCTTGTCCATGTCTTACATGTGGACTGATGAATATAAAGCGCCTTGGTATCAGAATATGTACAACTTCCGCCAGGCTGATGGCAAGACCGGCGTAAGTTATCTGCACTCAATCGGTGCTAAATACGATTTCAAAAACAAACTGGTGATGGAAGCGGCATTTGGCCAGGCAAAAGATTACATGGACCAGTATTTCGCCAAGGCTTCTTACGCCTTCCCGGTGGCTGGCAATGATCTTCGTACCTCTTATCAGTTCTACGGCGCAAAAGATAAAGTTGATGGCGGTGCCAGCAATGTAAACGACGTCTATGACGGATTAGCCTGGCTACAAGCGCTGACATTGGGCTACACCACCGGTCCATTTGACTTGCGTCTTGAAGGTACCTGGGCCAAAGCTGACGGTAACCAAGGTTACTTCCTGCAACGTATGACGCCAGGCTATGCGACCTCTAATGGCCGTTTGGATGTTTGGTGGGATTCCCGCTCTGACTTCAACGCCAACGGCGAAAAAGCGCTGTTTGGTGGCGTGATGTATGACCTGAAAAACTGGAATCTTGCGGGCTGGTCAGTGGGAACCTCCTATGCGTATGGCTGGGATGCAAAACCAAGTACTAACCCAATTTATGACCAGAATACGCGTCTGAAAGAATCTGCTTGGAACTTTGATGTTCTCTACACCCTGCAAGAAGGCCGGGCGAAAGGCACGCTCTTCAAACTGCATTACACCATGTATGACAACCACACCAATATTCCAAGCTTTGGCGGCGGTTTTGGCAACGTATTCCAGGATGAAAAAGACGTTAAATTCATCGTGATTGCACCCTTTACCATCTTCTGATGTTGACCACTTTTTGATTGCCATCCCCGGTAACCAACCCGGGGACATAATGGAGCACCCGCCATGAAGAAAATGCTTTTTATTATTACCACGGTATTGGGATTAAGTGCCTGCGCACCACAAACCCCAGTTCAACCGGAAGATAGCAAACTCAAACAAGCCTACAGCGCGTGCATCAATGCCAGCGAAGGTTCGCCAGAAAGATTGATCCCCTGCAAGGCGGTGCTAGATGTGCTGAAACAAGAGAAAGCGCATCAGGCTTTTACTGAGAAAGAGACCGTTCGAGTGTTGGATTACCAGCGTTGCATTGATGCTGCACATACCGGTAATGGTCAGGCCTATGACGCGCAATGCGGAAAGCTGTGGCAAGAAATACGCAGTAATAATAATCCAGATAAATAATATCCAAGATAAAAATATTAGGATAACGGTAATTGAGCTAACAATAACGCTGCTAGCAGCAATACTGTCAATAACCGTTCTGGCAGCTGTTATTAATTACGGATGAGGTTAGTGATGAATAAATTCAAATTAAATGCTTTAGCGGCGATAACCGCAACCTTTGGCTTGATGGGATATGCCAATGCTGATACCCGTAATCAGCAACTTGTTGATCAACTCAGCACATTGAAAGTTAATTATAAATTGTTGGATAACCGTGCTGCTGAAAATGGCGTTGATTGTGCCAAACTGGGTGCCGACTGGGCATCTTGTAATAAAGTCATGATTACTCTGACCAACACCGGGGATGAGATAGTCGGCCAAGACTGGGCTATTTATTTCCATAGTATCCGCCAGATTCTGACCGTCGATAACAGTCAGTTTAAAATTACTCATCTGACGGGTGATTTGCATAAAATTGAACCTACCGCCAAATTCACGGGTTTCCCCGCCAATCAAGCGGTTGAAATCCCTATTACTGGCGAATACTGGCAGTTGTTTGCCACTGATTTTATGCCGCGCTGGTATGCCACTGCTGGCGATGCTAAACCCAAAGTACTAAAAAATACCGATACCGAAGATATCAATGAGTATCTGACACAGTTTACCGGCGATCAGTGGAAACGCACCAAAGATGACAATAATGTGCTGATGACGCCGGAATCACGCTTTGTTAAAAACGAAGCAGTAAAAACGTTATCTGTGGCTAACTTGCGTGGGCAAATAATCCCTACGCCTATGGAGATTAAGCTCTATAAACAGGATGTGGATCTGAGTCACGGGGTTGCGCTGGATCTGAGTGTATTGCCAAAAGCTGCCGCAGAGGCAGCTCAGCAGCGCTTCGAATTACTGGGTCTGAAGGCCAATTCAGCCGGTTTCCCGATAAAAACTGTGATTCAACCTGCCGCGTTTAAAGGTGACTTAGCGGTTTCCGGTGCTTACGAGCTGAAGATCGGCGAGAAAGGGGCACAGGTTATTGGTTTTGATCCGAGCGGCGTGTTCTATGGCCTGCAATCCATTCTATCGTTGGTTCCGACTGACGGCACTAAGACTATTGCCACTCTTGAGGCGAAAGATGCGCCACGTTTTGAATACCGTGGTGTGTTCCTCGATGTTGGCCGTAATTTTAAAACCAAAGATGCAGTGCTGCGCTTACTTGATCAGATGTCAGCTTATAAGCTGAACAAATTCCACTTCCATCTAAGTGATGATGAAGGCTGGCGTATTGAAATCCCAGGCTTACCCGAATTGACCGATGTTGGTAGCAAACGTTGTCACGATTTGACGGAGAATACCTGCTTGCTGCCGCAATTGGGTTCTGGCCCAGACAGCAATAATATGGGTAGCGGCCATTTCACTCGTGATGATTATATTGAGATTCTGAAATATGCCAAAGCACGCCAGATTGATGTGATCCCTGAAATCGATGTGCCAGCACACGCCCGTGCAGCCGTAGTGTCGATGGAAGCCCGTTACAATAATCTGATGAAACAGGGCAAAGAAAAAGAAGCTAACGAATTCCGTCTGCTTGACCCGACTGATGATTCCAATACCACGTCAGTTCAGTTCTATGAGCGTAAAAGCTATCTCAACCCATGCCTCGATTCCTCTAAGCGGTTTGTCGATAAAGTGATTGGCGAAATGGCGCAGATGCATAAAGAAGCCGGTATGCCACTGACTACCTGGCACTTTGGTGGCGATGAAGCGAAAAATATCCGTTTGGGTGCGGGTTATCAGGACAAAAACGGGCCGATTGAAGCGGGTAAAGGCATTATTGATAAGAGTGTTGAAGATAAACCTTGGGCCAAATCACAAGTTTGTCAGGATATGGTCAAACAAGGCAAGGTGCAGGATGTTGAACATCTTTCCAGCTATTTTGCCATTGAAGTCAGTAAGTTGGTTAATGCTCACGGCATCGAGAAGATGCAGGCTTGGCAGGATGGGTTGAAAGACGCCAAAGATGCTAAAGCGTTTGCCACTAAACGCGTTGGCGTCAACTTCTGGGATACCCTCTATTGGGGTGGTGCTGACTCAATCAATGATTGGGCCAATAAAGGTTATGAAGTGGTCGCGTCAAATCCAGATTATGTCTACTTCGATATGCCATATGAAGTTAATCCGAATGAACGCGGTTACTACTGGGCAACCCGCTTTAATGACGAAGCGAAAGTATTCAGCTTCGCACCAGACAACATGCCGCAGAATGCCGAGACCTCAGTGGACCGCGATGGTAATCACTTCAGCGCGAAAAGCGATAAACCTTGGCCGGGTGTACATGGCATCTCGGGTCAGTCATGGAATGAAACCGTCCGTACTGATGAGCAGATGGAATACATGATCTTCCCGCGGATGTTGCCATTGGCTGAGCGTGCCTGGCATCGCGCTTCGTGGGAGCAAGACTACAAAGCGGGCCGCGAATATCAAGGTGGCCAGACGCACAGGGTCGATACCAAGGCGTTGGACATCGATTGGCAACGTTTTGCCAACATCATGGGCCAACGTGAACTGGCAAAACTGGATAAAGCCGGTGTGTCATATCGCTTGCCTGTCCCCGGAGCTCGGGTTGTGGCAGGAAAGTTGGAAGCCAATATCTCACTGCCGGGCCTGATTATCGAGTATTCAACTGATGGCGGTAAGCAGTGGCAGAAGTATGATGCCAAGGCACAACCTACCGTGAGTGGCGAGGTGATGATCCGCTCCACCAGCCCAGACGGTAAGCGTAGTAGCCGTGCTGAGCCGGTTAAAGTCTGAAAATTGGTAGTATCGAGCTGTGTCTAATGTTATCTCCTGTTTGCTTTATTTTTTGGCTAAACAAATTTAAGTGAAGTTGAGTTGATGGTTTTTCCCCCGGCAGGTCCGGGGTTTTTTTTGCTGCAAAATTGGTGCAGCTCGCTAAAGGGGGGAGAGTCAATAAATGGGGGCGATAAACAGTAAATTTGTCACTCAGGAAAGATCAATAACGGGGTAGATACGGTGTTGCGGATAGCTAGCAGGCGAACGAACCCAGAGCATCGCTAACACTCTAGTGGCTTTAAGTAGCAAGGGGATAAATAAATATCAAGGGCATAAATAAGAACGACCACCTGACTCCCAACCGAGAGATACTCAGGTATAGAACGGGAAAGGTGGCCATCTTGCTGATAGCTTATGTTAACCAAACAGTAGAACCTATCAATCTGGATTAAACATAAGCCGTAGTGTATTCAGTGCTTAAAATCTTTATAAGATAATGCTTTCAAACCACATTATCTTTTATCGTGTGCCGACTCGTTTTCACGGCAATCACCGGTCTCACAATGGCCGTACAGATACAGACTGTGATTGGTCAGCTTGATACCATGCTGTTTAGAAATTTCACGTTGAAGCGATTCAATGGATTCATTGCTAAACTCAATCACTTTGCCGCAATCCAGGCAAATCAAGTGATCATGATGATGCTGCTGCGTCAGCTCAAAGACTGATTTACCGCCTTCGAAATTGTGGCGGGTAACAATACCGGCATCATCAAACTGGTTCAGTACGCGGTAAACCGTGGCTAAACCAATCTCTTCACCAATATCGATCAGCTTTTTATAAAGATCTTCCGCGCTGACGTGGTGGCACGCCGGATCTTGCAACACTTCCAGAATTTTAAGCCGGGGCAGTGTTACTTTAAGGCCTGCGTTTTTTAAGGCTTTGTTGTTGTCAGTCATGCGGATTCAGTCCTGTTACTATCGATTCAAATTAAGGCTGTTCAGCCTATGACATCCGTGGCGCAATAATTACAATTGCGTCTCATTATAGAACTGCTAGCCCCAAATGAAAACCGTGGTTGTTAACAAAGATATAATTGCACACTTTGTAAGATTAATCATGCAGTGTATTGATGAATGGGGATAACACATCATTTAAGTGTACAGTGACGAGCGATAAAGTTACAAATTTGTAGCAGTTTATTTTCATTTTGCGCGCAGGAAGATGTGGATCTGTGGGCCGCTTAACAAAGCACAATCGGATAGCCGGACGCGCTGCTCACCGGGGATGGGAGCTAAAGAGAGAGAAAACAACGTTATGACAAAAAGCACAGATCAAAAGGATAAAAGGCAACGGAAACGCCCGGCAGTGTTGAACACGACCATAGCGTTTCCGACAGGCTTGATTAACCCACGATCTCAGACAGGCTCAGTTCTTCAGTAATCTGTTTTACCCATGCCTCAACCCGCTCATTGGTAAGTTCTGGCTGACGGTCTTCATCAATTGCCAGACCAATAAAGTGGTCGTCATCCGCCAGACCTTTGGACGCTTCAAAATGGTAGCCCGCTGTTGGCCAATGGCCCACGATTGCGGCACCACGTGGCTCAATGATGTCGCGCACGGTACCCATCGCATCACAGAAATATTCTGCGTAGTCTTCCTGGTCACCACAACCAAACAGCGCCACCAACTTGCCATTGAAATCGATCTCTTCCAGTGTTGGGAAGAAATCATCCCAATCACACTGCGCTTCGCCGTAATACCAGGTTGGGATCCCAATCAGCAAAATATCGAAGCCTTCTAAATCTTCTTTACTGCTTTTGGCAATGTCGTGAACCTCAGCAACATCTTTGCCCAGTTGCTTTTGGATCATCTTGGCAATGTTTTCAGTATTGCCAGTATCGCTGCCAAAGAAAATGCCTACAGTTGCCATATAGCTAAATACCTTTTAAATTCAAATAGTTATGCAAATTACTGAGCGTTCTGCCCAATATTATAACACATGTATAGGGCGACATAATGCCAGAGAACCCCATCAGGCTTTTATCAAGTTTATGCGATATTAAATTTTTGTGAGTCGCTCAACCTTATAACCCCATTGCCGATAACCGTTGTGTAACTGAATAGTTGCAATTTGCGGTGCCAGGGGGAAATCCGTCAGATGAAGGTCTGCCGGCAAAGGAGTTGTCGTTAGCTGTATGAACGTCCTTTATTGCTTTTCGGTCATCAAATAACACCAGAGTCTCTAACGGTAACTATCCGATATATAAGGGGAACGAACATGCAGTTTTTAAAAAATATTACTATCAGGGCGGCATTGCTTTGGGTACTTGGCGCATTTTGTCTGCTCTGGGGCGGTGTATCGGCTTATACCTTGTTATCACTCAACCAACTGACACAATCCTCCAACGCGAATACTGTGTTGGTTGAAAATATGAATTTGGTTAATCAGGGGACGGATCAATATTTCCGTATGGTGACACGTCTGTCTCGTTCAGTAGATTACCGCCAGAGCGGTAATATCGTGGATGCTGACAAAGAATTGAAATCATCCAATGTTGCATTGGAAAACCTGAAGCAAAAGTTGGCAGAATTTAAAACTATTGACCATGCACAGTTAGACTCCGCTTTGGTTAGCGGCGTGATTGATGGGTGGAGTGGGTTAATTGAACAAGGGGTTACGCCGCTGTATCAAGCTGCAATGGACAATAACAGCGCCGCTTATCAGGATTTAGCGAAAAAAACGGTACCTGCATTGAGTCGCCAGTATGGTTCAGTGGCTGAAAAATTTAATCAGGCGGCATCAAAAGCTATCGGGGTGGCTAAAGATCAATTCTCTCATTTGACCAAAGTGAGCAGCATTACCCTTATCTCAGCGCTGATCGCCGGTCTGGTGATTTTACTGGCAACAGATCGCTATCTGGTTGCCAACCTGGTGCGCCCACTGGACGATATTCGCGAGCATTTTCGCGTGATTGCTTCCGGTCAGCTTGGTCTGCCTATTGCTGATTTTGGTCGCAACTGTGTTGGGCGGTTATTCCCGCTGCTGCGTGATGTACAAACCAGTTTGGTGAATACTGTTCAGGCAATTCGTAGTAGCACCGATGGGATCTATCATGGTGCAGCCGAGATTTCAGCCGGCAACACCGATTTGTCATCCCGCACTGAGCAGCAAGCTGCGGCGCTTGAAGAAACAGCAGCTAGCATGGAGCAGTTAACCGCAACCGTAAAACACAATGCTGATAATGCGCACCATGCCAGTCAACTGGCGGCCAATGCCTGCGCCACCGCGAAAAAGGGCGGAATATTGGTGGCAGATGTGGTTAACACCATGAATGAGATTTCAGCCAGTTCGCGGAAAATAGCCGATATAACGACGGTAATTAACAGCATTGCTTTTCAAACTAACATTTTGGCACTGAATGCAGCCGTTGAAGCCGCCCGTGCCGGTGAACAAGGTCGTGGCTTTGCCGTGGTTGCCAGCGAGGTACGTAATCTTGCACAACGCAGTGCACAGGCGGCGAAGGAGATTGATGGCTTGATTAATGAGTCGGTTAGTCGTGTCAGTAGTGGTTCGGCCTTGGTGGAGAGTGCTGGTATTACCATGGATGAAATTGTTCGTTCCATCACCAATGTGACCGATTTAATGGGTGAGATAGCTTCTGCATCTGATGAACAGAGCAAAGGTATTAGCCAGGTCGGACAAGCGGTGGCAGAAATGGACAGCGTGACACAGCAAAATGCCGCGTTAGTACAGCAAGCTTCCCGTGCTGCGGCCTCGCTAGAAGAACAGGCCACTCAGTTAAACCGGGCGGTGGCGGTGTTTAAACTAAAGGCAGATGACGAACGAGTAAAACCGGCAGTGAAAACGCGGGCCAACCCATTAACCACAGCACCTGCCAGCGCGAGAGTGGATAGCAACGCAAACTGGGAAACATTCTAAAAACCGTTAACAGCCCGGTGACTTCAGTATGGGCGGGATAAAGTAAAAACGGCGTAGCGTAAGTGATTACGCCACGCCGTCGTGGTAACCGATAGGGTTAAAACCCTTCTTGTGAGTGGGCTAATTGAGCCAGCAACATTTGTTCAATCAGCTCACTACGGCTGATGTTACGCTGCTCTGCAAGGCTGTTGAGAGCATCGACGGCATCGGCATTAATCTTCAGTTCCACGCGTCGTAAGCCACGCACTTTATCGCGCCGTAGTTGATTCCGCTTATTAATTCTAAGCTGCTCATCACGGGATAATGGATTTGTTTTCGGACGCCCCGGACGGCGTTCATCTGCGAACAGATCCAGCGTCGTGCGATCCGTTTGTTCTTTTGCCATAGGTAGCAGTACTACAAGGGATTTACATCAGAAAGCGTAACGAAGCCTTGTCTGACGATTCGGTTTACATGTTTCAGGTTGAGAACATAGCTTGAGCGCATTGAATAACCTATATACCAGCAGCCTGAATTTGCATTTGCACCGGTTACGATCTGTGAACAGCGACCGAAGTCCGCAGCAAAATTAGAGCGCGCCATAATACCCCAGCCAACTGAGCAACGACAATGCTTTACTGTGATTAGATTGTGCTAATTCGTTCTTTTTTGCACAATTTTTCCACAGGAAATACATTTTTTTTCCCCAGGGGATGATTTTTAATCAATCCCCATCGTGCGCTGTACTTTTTTTATTCAGCCTCTTTTTCATCGGTGCTGTTTTCATCAATAAAACGGTGGATAGCCCGCAAGACAGAATCCGGCTTTTCCGCATGTACCCAGTGGCCAGTCCCTGCGACCACATAGGCACGGGCTTGCGGGAATTGGCGGGCAATATCATCACGATGGCTATCTTGAATATATGGCGACAGCTCACCGCGAATAAAGAGGATTGGGTGCGGCCACGGTGGAATAGGTTGCCAGCCGACAATATTTTCGTATTGATCCCAGAGTGCGGGCACATTAAACCGCCATTCGCCGTTGTGGAATGATTTCAATAAGAACTGAATGACCCCTTCTTCTTTTATCGACTCACGCATCAATTGAGCGGCTTCTTGTCGCTGGGTTATACCCGCAGCACTCACAGCATTGAGGGCAGTAAAGATAGTGTCGTGGCGGCGTACTTGATAATTGACCGGGGCGACATCAATCGCGACCAGCTTTGCAATACGATGAGGAGCAATTGCTGTCAGTGCCATTGCCACTTTACCCCCCATCGAATGGCCGATAATAATGGCTTTCTCTATTGCGAGGTGGTCGAGCAGCTCCAGCACATCCTGGGCCATTGCAGGGTAATCCACTTGCGGTGAGCGGGGTGATAAACCATGGTCACGCATATCAACCTGAACCACGGTATGATCTTTTTGCAAGTCACGGGCCAAAACACCCAGGTTATCCAGATTACCAAATAGCCCATGAATCAGCATGATTGGCAGGGAAGGTGTGGCAGAAAGCGCGTTTTGTAAGCGGAAGTTTAATTTCATAGCGACGTTCATACTGAGAGATAATGTGGTTAGGATATCATGGCGGAACAAAGGTGTGCTGTTACACAATTATTTGCCTTATCATCAGTCATATGTAGATTATTGAGTTGCTGTGGGTGGGGCGGGCCATTTATCCCGATAAAGCCATTATAAAGGTACTCGTCAGCGCACTTTGACTTTATAATCCTAAGATATGTATAAGAAAGTAGAAACCCGTACTGGATAAAGATGAAAACTATTGAACTCGACGAAGAACTTTATCGCTATATTGCCAGCCATACGCAGCACATTGGCGAAAGCGCGTCTGATATTTTACGACGTATGCTGAAGTTTACGGCCGGTCAGCCGGTACCCAGTATCCCTGCCAGCACTGATGCGGTGAAAGCGGCGGCAGCTCCAGCACCACGAGATCGGGTTCGTGCAGTGCGTGAATTGCTGTTGTCCGATGAGTATGCAGAGCAAAATAGGGCGGTTAACCGCTTTATGTTGGTGTTATCCACACTTTACACGCTGGATGCACAGGCGTTTACCGAGGCGACTGAATCATTACATGGTCGCACCCGGGTTTATTTTGCGGGTGACCAACAGACATTGTTGCAAAACGGGACGCACACCAAACCCAAACATGTCCCAGGTACGCCATACTGGGTTATTACCAATACCAATACCGAGCGTAAACGCAGTATGGTGCAACATCTCATGCTGGCAATGCAGTTCCCGCCGGATTTGACCGAAAAAGTGTGCGGGACTATTTAATTTCGTTGAACCGATACCCAAAGAAATTGGAGTTGCAGGTAGGCAGCAAGCGAACGACAAATGGGTTGTAAACCATGTTGAACAGCACTTGCACTGGCCCGCAGGGTGAGCCTCATCAGAGGCTCCTAATCCCGATGAACTTACGCAAATAAGCGATTCGGGTGAGTGAACGCAGCTTGCGGCTCCAAGTGCGAAGGGGATATATAGGGAGTAGTGACTGTGGCCAATCACCCTCGTGCCGGGCAACCCGCTCAGCAAAGCGATTTGATAAATGTTGCGCAGTTAACGTCACAATATTATGTATTGCAGCCAGATGCTGAAAATCCGGCCCATGCGGTCAAATTTGGCACCTCCGGCCATCGTGGCAGTTCATTACGCCACAGTTTTAACGAAGCACACATCTTGGCAATCGCTCAGGCGATCGCAGAAGTTCGTCATCAACATGGCATTAGCGGCCCGTGTTATGTGGGTAAAGATACCCATGCACTCTCTGAACCGGCATTTATCTCGGTATTAGAAGTGCTGACGGCGAATGGTGTGGATGTCGTGGTACAGCAAGATAATGGTTTTACACCAACCCCGGCGATTTCACATGCTATTCTCTGCCATAATGTGCAGGGGAAAGCCTTGGCTGACGGCATTGTTATCACACCGTCACACAATCCGCCTGAAGATGGTGGCATCAAGTACAACCCACCGAATGGCGGCCCGGCCGATACCAATCTGACCTCGGTAATTGAAAAAAGAGCTAATCAGTTACTCAGCCTGAAATTAGAGGGCATCAAACGCCAAACGCTGGATAAAGCCTGGCGTGGTAATCATCTGCGTGAGCAAGATTTGATTCAGCCGTATGTTGCAGGCTTGGTGGATGTGGTCGATATTCCGGCTATTCAACGTGCTGGTTTGAAATTAGGTGTTGATCCTCTCGGTGGCTCCGGTATTGCTTATTGGCAACGTATTGGTGAGCACTATAAGTTGGATCTAACACTGGTTAATGATTCTATCGATCAGACCTTCCGCTTTATGCATCTGGACCATGATGGCGTGATCCGGATGGATTGCTCGTCAGAATCCGCCATGGCTGGCTTATTGGCGTTACGCGATAAATTTGATTTAGCTTTTGCTAACGATCCCGATTATGACCGCCATGGTATTGTGACTCCGGCAGGGTTGATGAATCCGAATCATTATCTTGCAGTATCGATCAATTACCTGTTCCAGCACCGTCCGCAATGGGGCGCTGAGGTGGCCGTGGGTAAAACTCTGGTCTCCAGTGCGATGATTGATCGCGTGGTGGCTGATTTAGGCCGTAAGTTGGTAGAAGTCCCGGTCGGCTTTAAATGGTTTGTTGACGGTTTGCACGACGGTAGCTTTGGTTTTGGCGGTGAAGAGAGTGCTGGGGCCTCCTTCCTGCGCTTCGATGGCACGCCGTGGTCTACTGATAAAGACGGTATTATCATGTGTTTGCTGGCGGCAGAAATCACAGCAGTTACCGGTAAAAATCCACAGCATCACTATGATGATTTAGCTAAACGCTTTGGCGCACCGAGCTATAACCGTATTCAGGCTCCGGCGACTCAGGCGCAGAAAAACGCGTTGTCTAAACTGTCACCTGAGATGGTAACAGCCAACATGTTGGCGGGTGATCCTATTACTGCCCGTTTAACCACCGCGCCAGGCAATGGTGCATCCATTGGCGGCCTGAAAGTGATGACGGATAACGGCTGGTTTGCGGCGCGTCCATCCGGTACTGAAGACGCTTATAAAATTTACTGTGAAAGTTTTATCAGCCCAGAGCATCGTGAAAAGATAGAGCAGGAAGCCGTAGATATTGTCAGTGATGTACTGGCAGGGGCTAAATAAACCGCTGATTAAGAGTATCAGGCCAGAATCAAATAACAGGAGGTTGTTATTAGGTTCTGGCTTTTTATCATTGATAACGAAAGTCAGTTAGTGATTACAACATGGTACTCTAACGTTAGTGGCGAATAGCCCCTGAGCTAAACTTTGGGTGGATATATTTTCCTTTGATATAGATCGTTCTAGCGGAGCCGCCTCTTTGGGTGCGAAGGACGATAGGGCATCAATGATCATCCCAATACTGGGTAATGCACCACCACCACCGTTAGCGTAATCGTAGTCAAAATTATACTCTAAATCATAGTTAATCTGATTGTTTTTATCTATAAGAACTTGGCTGAGGGTTGTATTATATAATTTTTCACTATCAGGCATGTTTCTGTTAAATATCTCAGATAATTTAAAACTGATATGAGTACGAAAATCTACAGCCAAGTCATTATTCAGTTGGCTTAATTTTTCATTATACGTTTCAGGATTATTGATCACTAGATTGTGAAGTATTTCCGCTGAGTTATTTTGCATAAGCATGGCATTTGATTTTGTATGCAAATATTTTACTTTATAGCCATCAGGAGTAAATTGGTTACGAACGACGATAGTAAGGTCATCACCCTCATTGCGGCTGCTGATGACTAAGTGATCACCATAACGATTGAACTTTAACTCTTCAAATTTATGATCCATCAAAGCGATAGTATCTTCTTCACCTGCATATTCTACTATCATATTTATACCGTCGTTAGCGGCGAAAACATAGAGGTCATTTCCCTCGCCACCGGCTAAATAGTCATTTCCCTTACCACCTTGAAGGCGATCGTTCCCCTTGCCACCATAGAGTTGATCATCTCCGAGCGCGCGGCGGGATTGCGCTCTTTGTTCTGACTCAAGTTGGCTAACATCATGGTAATTTAAATCACCATTTAAACTGTCATTACCTTCTCCACCCACCAGGATATCGCTGCCGGCACCGCCATATAAGCCGTCATCACCGTTACCTCCAATTAATGTATCATGACCCTCCCAGCCAAACAGCGCGTCATTACCCTCTTTACCCTCTATGTAATCATTACCATCGGCACCAGCAAGGTTATCATTTTTTTTACCACCGATAATGGTTTTATCACCGCCGCCAGGCTCGGTGATAACGCCATTTCTTAGTCTGTGTTTACCCGTGAAATATTTGTCCGACTTTTTAAGTGTCACGGTTTCAGCCTGTTTCCCTGAGTATCCTATGGTTAACAGTTCATCGGCAGGATATTCAACAAGATCTTCTCTATGAATATAGAGGTACTTACGTGAATCATAAAAGTTATGAGGTTGTTTGGCATTGGATAGGAATAGTTCTTTTCTCTGTTTGTCATTAGTATAGAAAATAATAGATTTAATCTTCAGCTCACCGTTTTCAATAATTTTTTTATAGGTTTTATATTCGTATTTATTTTTATTTTGGTCTGAAAAAATAACGGTAAGGTTTGAGCCTGAATACCGAAAGAAGATTCTGTCGGACAGTTCATCTCTCAGTGCAATAGAATTCATAGTGTCATTTATTATTAAATTACCTGTGCAGTCGATTGTGCTTTTTTTTACTGGTCTTTGTTGTTCCTGGTTAATGCTCATTTAATATCCTTTCATTTGAAATATAATGTGATAATGCTTTTTTATATTAGCAATCAACATTATTTTAAATGAAGCTTAATTTCATTATTTATTGTCATTTAATTAATAATAAGGTTATGAATTATAATGAGGTCTTTGTTATTGATTTGGTGAATGTGTTATTACCCCAATGCCACCAGCAAAGCACCGGCGGTAATCAGTGCGACGCCCAAACTCGCCACCAGCGAGATTTTTTCACCAAACAGGATAACCGCCAGAATCACCGCAAAAACTACACTGAGTTTATCAATCGGGGCCACTTGAGAGACATTGCCATGCTTGATAGCCATAAAGTAAAACAGCCAGGATAACGCACCTGCAACACCACTGAGAATAATGAATAGCAGGGCTTTTTTATCTGCCAATACCCCACCGATCAGATTGAATTTCCCTTGAGCTAGCACCACGCCGACCAGGAACAGCGCCATCACGACAGCACGAACGGCGGTCGCAGTATTGGCATCCAACTGCTGCAAGCCGATTTTACCGAAGATAGCGACCAGAGAGGCAGTGAAGGCAGATAACAGGGCGTAAATCAACCAAGTACTCATGAATAATAAGACCTATTAGCATTTAAAAGTTTGATGCTACGCCGCTGACAGCTATTTTCCTAGTATCAATGTAAATTTTTATATCACACAAGATGTTACGGGATAAAGCGATAGCCGACGCCGGTTTCAGTTAGCAAATGCTTAGGGCGGGTCGGGTCTGTTTCTAATTTCTGCCGTAAATGGCCCATATAAATACGCAGATAGTGGCTGTGTTCGACATAATTTGGCCCCCAGACTTGGCTTAATAACTGGCGCTGGGTAATGACTTTACCGGCATTCGCCAACAATGCAGAGAGCAGGCGAAACTCAATCGGTGTCAGGTGCAGATTTTCGCCGGCACGGGTAACCTGACGATTAATCAGATCAACGCTGATATCGGCAAAGCCCACCAGCGGGCTTTCCTGACTACCACCGCTATGGCGGCGCAAAGCAACCCGCACTCTAGCCAATAACTCACTGATTCCAAATGGTTTGCTTAGGTAGTCATCGGCTCCGGCATCCAACGCGGCCACTTTATCTTCTTCATTGTTACGAGCCGATAAGACGATAATAGGAATGGCACTCCACTGGCGCAGGTCTTGAATATAAGTCAGCCCATCGCCGTCTGGTAACCCCAGATCCAAAATAATCAGGTCCGGTTTGCGGGTACCGGCTTCAATTAGCCCCCGTTGCAAGGTATCACTCTCGAATACTCGCCAGCCCTCACTCTCCAGCGCAATACGAACAAAGCGCCGGATCTCTTTTTCATCTTCTACGATTAGAATGTTAGTCGGGGATATAGTCACTTCTCCTCATACCCGTCATACTTCAAGCTGCTTGCAGCGGCCCCGGTCACTGACTTATGTAAGCTCCCGGGGACTTACTCAGTTGCCGCCTTCCTGCAACACGAATTATTTAGGGTATATCATTTTTCAGCATCAAGGTGTTCACTATCAATGTTTTCACTATCAATGTTTTCACCATCAATATCTGGCGCGCGCTCTAGTGGTAGCGTGAAGCGGAAGCTAGCACCGCCATCTTTATTGTTCTCAACCCAGATGCGCCCACCGTGTACATCAATAATGGCACGACAAATGGCTAAACCCAAACCGACACCGGGAATGGCTGACTCTTTGTTGCCTCGGGAGAATTTATCAAAGATTAGCTGTTCTTGCCCAAGGGTCACTCCTGGGCCATTATCCCATACTTCTACATTTAGCCACTCACCTTGTACTGCGGCCCGAATCCCCAGCAATGCCCCCTGACCGGCATATTTATGCGCATTTTCCAACAAATTGATAAACACCCGTTCCAGTAAGCTGCCGTCACAGTTGATCAACACCATTTCATCCGGTAACTCGACGTTGATGTGATGATGATTGAGGGCGGTTTCTAGCATATGCAGGGCGCTACCCACGATCTCTTCCAGTGATTGCCACTCTTTACGTAGATTAAACCCACCCGATTGAATACGCGCCATATCCAATAAGTTATTCACCAGTCGGGTGGTACTCAGCACTTGTTGGCGGATTTGATTGGCTTGCGGCGCATGGCGTGAACCTTCCGCTGCCAGATCCAGCGTCAAAATTTCGGCCTGACCGAATAGCACCGTCAATGGGGTACGTAAATCATGAGATAGTGCCGCCAGCAGTGAGTTACGCAGTTGCTCGCGTTCGGCATCCAGTTTTGCCAATTCGGCACTGCGGGCCAGATGTAGCCTTTCCAGAGCATTGGCGATCAGACTGGTAAAGGTTTGCAGCAAGCGCTGCTGCTCCGGCACCATTAATTGGCGCAGGTTAGCAGGTTCGATTGCCAGCACGCCAAAAGTTTGCCTGGAGGCGGTCAACGGTAATAACTGATAGGGGACACCGGGCAGGGTGTCGGTACCGGCACCTGCTGGTGCGCCTTTGTCAAAACTCCAGCGGGCAATAGCCACATCAACAGAAAGTGCGCCGCCTTCGTCAGTGGCGACTTGCTGCAAGCGTCCATCTTCTTGTGGCAGTAACAGGTCAGTTTTCGCTTGAAAACTGCTGGAGAGAAAATGACGACTGGTTTTGACAATATCCGCAGGCGTTAGGGCACGGCTTAATCCGCGCGACATCTCATACAAATGTCTGGCGCGCTGCTCGCGATAACGGGCAATTCTGGCTTGATAGCGCACCCCGGCGGTAAGATTACCCACCACGATACCGACAATCAGCATCACGCCAAACGTCACCAGATACTGCACATCAGTGACCGCCAGTGACCAATGTGGTTGAACAAAAAACAGATCGAAACTGGCGACATTAATCACTGCCGCCAAGACTGACGGCCAGCGGCCATAGAACAGTGCAATAATCACAACACCCAGTAAGTAGACCATCACCAGGTTGGCTTGATCGAAACCGGGGATGAGCCACTGCGATAACACCGTAATCAGGGCACACAAGCCGATGGCTGCCGCACAGCCACGCAGTTGCATCCGCCACTTTTCAGTAAAGGTACGAGAATCACTCTCTTTCACCACACTGGGGGGGGTATCGCCCTCCAGTGCAATAATCACCAAATCCAGATCTGGCCCCAGCTTGCCCAAGCGATCTGCAAAGCTACCACGCAGTTTCCACTGTTTTTCCGTGCGGCGACCAATGATGATTTTCCCCAGATTATGTTCTCGGGCGTAACGCAGGATGGCCTGTTCTTCACGGGGTTCTGACAGCGTAGCAGTTTCTGCTCCTAACTCTTGCGCCAATTTTAGTGTGCGTAAAATGGCCCGGCGCTTCGCTTCTGGCAGGCCATGCAGACGGGGTGTTTCCACATAGACTGCATGCCAGATACACCCCAATCGGGCTGCCAGCCGGGCAGCGGTTCGGACCAGTTTTTCGTTACCGCTGTTATGACCAATACACAATAAGATGGCATCACGGGTATGCCAGACACGTTCGCGCCCCTGAGTGTCACGGAAAGCACGCATCTGATCATCAACCCGATCCGCGGTACGGCGCAGTGCCAGTTCGCGCAGGGCGATTAAATTGCCCTTACGGAAGAAGTGCTCGATGGCTCGCTCCGCCTGACCCGAAATATAGACTTTACCTTCATTCAGCCGCTGGCGCAGGTCATCGGGGGGGAGGTCGACCAAAACCACTTCAGTGGCTTCATCAAACATATGGTCGGGCACGGTTTCCCGCACCCGGATACCGGTCACGCCGCCGACCACATCATTCAGGCTTTCCAGATGCTGTACATTGACGGTGGTCAGCACATCAATGCCCGCATCCAGCAGTTCTTCAACATCCTGCCAGCGTTTCGGATGGCGCGAGCCATAGGCATTACTGTGCGCCAGCTCATCCATCAGGATCAGGGCCGGGTGGCGTGCCAGGGCCGCATCCAAATCAAATTCACGTACCTGACGATTGCGGTGATGAATTCGCTTTTGCGGTAGGATGGTCAGCCCTTCGAGCAGCGCTGCGGTTTCGCTACGCCCGTGTGTTTCCACCACACCAACCAATACATCCAACCCTTGAGTCCGCAGGCGCTGAGCCTCTTGCAGCATGGCGTAAGTTTTGCCCACCCCCGCGCAGGCCCCGAAAAACACTTTCAGCCGGCCACGGGTCTTCTCATTGGCTGCTGCGAGCAGGCTGTCGGGGTCGGGGCGGGTTGGTTCTGCATCCACCATGTTATGTCCTTAAGATTTTGCCGGGTTGATCGGTACTTTTACCGGGCTTTGGGCATCCAACGCCATATTCAGATTCAGCACATTCACCACTGATTCACCGAAGAAGTTCGGTGTCGCTTTTTGCACACTACTATCAATCAACTGCTTCACTTCAGACAATGGCATCTGGCGCACGCTGGCGATGCGGGGAGCCTGATAATAGGCCGCTTCCAGTGAAATACTGGGATCCAGACCACTGCCTGATGCTGTCACCAAATCAACCGGGACTGGGCCAGTTTGTGTCGGGTTAGCCTGACGCAGTAATGTTACTCGCTCACTGATAACCTGATCCAGTGCGGGATTGCTGATGGACAGATTACTCCCACCAGAGGCCATTGGATTATAAGGCATATCTGCTGTTACCGATGGGCGGCCGGCAAAATAGCCTGGCTGAGTAAAGTTTTGGCCTAGCAAGGTAGAACCGACAACTTCATCACCCAGCATCGCCAGTGAACCACGCGCTTGCTCGGCAAACATCAATTTTGCCAATCCGGTAGTCAGCAGAGGATAAGCTATCCCGGTGATAAGTGTCAGTAATATCAGTAGAACCAATGAAGGTCGCAGGTATGACATGGATATTGCCTCTCTATTCGGTCTTAATAGCGGCCACCAGCAAAACACGCCGTGGCCATTGCAAACATTAATTACTGAGTTTTCAGCCCATCATTAGGGCGGTCAGTACCAGATCGATCAGTTTGATACCGACAAACGGCACCAATAGGCCACCCAGCCCATAGATCCACAAGTTACGACGCAGCAGCGCCGCTGCACTCATCGCCTTGTAACTCACCCCTTTCAGTGCCAACGGGATCAGGAACATAATCACCAGCGCGTTAAAAATAACCGCCGACAGTATGGCCGACGCCGGGGAGTGCAACTGCATGACATTCAGGGCATTAAGCTGCGGATAGGTAGCTGCAAATGCAGCCGGGATAATGGCGAAATATTTAGCAACGTCGTTGGCGATACTGAAGGTGGTCAGCGAGCCACGGGTCATCAGCATCTGTTTACCGATATGCACCACCTCAATTAACTTGGTTGGGTTAGAATCCAAATCCACCATGTTGCCAGCTTCTTTCGCCGCTTGTGTTCCCGAGTTCATCGCCACGGCGACGTCAGCCTGCGCCAGTGCCGGGGCGTCGTTGGTACCGTCACCGGTCATTGCCACCAATCGGCCTTCGGCCTGATACTGGCGAATCAATGCCAGTTTGGCCTCTGGCGTGGCTTCCGCCAGAAAATCATCCACACCCGCTTCGGCGGCAATGGCGGCTGCTGTCAGGCGGTTATCTCCGGTGATCATCACTGTTTTGATGCCCATTTTGCGCAACTCGGCAAAACGTTCTTTGATGCCACCTTTGACGATATCTTTCAACGCCACTACACCCAGCACCCGTGGCCCATCGGCCACTACCAGTGGCGTACCACCGGTGCGGGCGACACTTTCCACCGCGTCTTCCACTGCCCGCGGGAAATGGCCCTGATTGGACTCGACATGGCGGCGAATAGCATCCACAGCACCTTTACGGATCATTCTGTCCTGCACGTTCACACCACTCATCCGTGTTTGTGCCGAGAAAGGCACAAAGGTGGCATTCAGACTGTGCAAGTCACGTTCGCGCAGGTTAAAGCGCTGTTTCGCTAACACCACGATACTGCGGCCTTCTGGCGTTTCATCCGCCAAAGAAGAGAGTTGCGCGGCATCGGCCAGTTGTTGCTCGGTGACACCCGGTGCAGGTAAAAACTCAGACGCCTGGCGGTTACCCAGTGTGATAGTGCCGGTTTTATCCAACAACAGCACATCAACGTCACCGGCAGCTTCCACCGCGCGCCCGCTGGTGGCAATCACGTTAGCGCCCAGCATCCGGCTCATCCCGGCAACCCCGATGGCTGATAGCAGGCCACCGATGGTGGTTGGGATCAGACAAACCAGCAGCGCCACCAGTACCGTAATTGTCACCGGTGAACCGGCATGATTGGCCTCAACACTGAACACCGAGAACGGATAGAGTGTCGCCGTCGCCAGTAAGAAGACAATGGTCAGAGCCACCAGCAAAATGGTCAACGCCACTTCGTTAGGGGTTTTACGCCGTTTCGCGCCTTCAACCATGGCGATCATCCGGTCAAGGAAGGTTTCGCCGGGGTTAACGCTGCACTCAACTACCAACCAGTCGGACAGCACGCGGGTACCACCGGTCACGGAAGAGAAGTCACCACCGGATTCACGGATAACCGGAGCAGATTCGCCGGTAATGGCGCTTTCATCAACGGATGCACCACCTTCCAGCACTTCGCCGTCACAGGGTACGGTATCGCCAGCTTCAATTAACACCACATCGCCTTTGCGCAAGCTATCGGCGGAGACTTTCTCCTGTGGCGCATCAAAGCGGGCTTCTGACAGTTTTTTGGCCCAACTGGTTTTTTTCACCCCACGCAGACTTTCTGCCTGTGCTTTACTGCGCCCCTCGGCCAAAGCTTCGGCGAAGTTGGCAAACAGCACGGTAAACCACAGCCACAGAGCCACATTGCCGGTAAACATGGCACTACCGGTGGTTTGGCCGCTTAATATCGCCAGCCAAATCAGAGTGGTCAGCCAACTCCCCAGATAGACCACGAACATCACTGGGTTACGCCATTGGACGCGTGGGTCCAGTTTCTTCACGGCATCAATAAGCGCAGTACGAACCAGTGCTGGCTCAAAAATCGCGCGTTGTTTGCGTGTCATAGTAGTTCTCTCATCAATGTGCTAACCAAACTTGCAGATGCTCAGCAACCGGACCTAAGGCCAGCGCTGGGATAAAGGTCAATGCGCCGACCAACAGCACCGTACCTACCAGCAAACCGATAAATAGTGGTCCAGCGGTTGGCAGCGTGCCATTACCCGCGGGTTGCCGCTTCTTCGCCACCAATGAGCTGGCAATGGCCAATACCGGCAGAATCACGCCAAAGCGGCCGAAGAACATGGCGGCGGCCAGCAGCAGGTTATAAAACGGTGTATTGACACTCAGGCCAGCAAAGGCGCTGCCGTTATTGTTGGCCGCAGAGGAGAGGGCGTAGAGAACTTCGCTAAAACCATGCGCACCGGGGTTAAGAATCCCCGCCCGCCCGGCATCAGTGCAGAGTGCCAGTGCGGTACCCAGCAGCACGATAGCCGGGGTGACCAGAATGGCCAGCGCGGTCATTTTCATATCAAATACGTCAATTTTCTTGCCAAGATATTCAGGGGTACGACCAATCATCAACCCGGCAATAAAGACGGTCAGCAGCACGAATAGCAGCATGCCGTATAACCCAGAACCGACCCCACCAAACACCACCTCGCCAATCTGCATTAACCACATCGGTACCATGCCACCTAAGGCGGTAAAGGAGTCATGCATGGCGTTAACGGCCCCACAAGAGGCTGCGGTAGTGACCACGGCATACATACTGGTTGCCAGAATGCCGAAGCGGGATTCTTTACCTTCCATATTGATATTGCTGTCGGCACCTAACTGAGTTAAGTGCGGGTTACCGGCCAGTTCTGCATACATCACCACGACTACGGCCACCACAAAAATCAGTGACATAGCCCAGATCAGCGCATGGCCCTGACGGCTATCACCCACCACCTGACCGAAGGCAAAACAGAGTGAACAGGGTATGAGGAAAATCGCCAGCATCTGCACAAAGTTACTAAAAGCAGTTGGGTTTTCAAATGGATGTGCGGAGTTAGCGCCAAAGAAACCGCCGCCGTTGGTCCCCAACATTTTTATGGCTTCCTGCGAGGCTACCGGCCCCATTGGTAGGGTCTGTTTTACCCCTTCAAGGGTGGTGATATGCAGGTAGCCATCCAGGTTTTGTAATACCCCCTGACTGACGAAAATTAGTGCGATAATCAGCGCAATCGGCAGCAACACATATAAGGTGATGCGCACCAGATCGACCCAGGCATTTCCCAATGTGTGGGCCGAATGGCGGGCAAAGGCACGGATCAGAGCAAAAGCGACGGCAATGCCGGTTGCGGCAGAGAGGAAGTTTTGTACCGTCAGACCGGCCATTTGACTGAGATAACTGAGGGTGTTTTCGCCGCTATAGGCTTGCCAGTTGGTGTTAGTGACAAAGCTGACCGCGGTATTTAAGGCCAGATGCCATGACATACCCGGCATGTGTTCAGGATTTAGCGGTAACGAACCTTGCGCCATCAACAGCGTGAACAGCAAGGCAATACCCAGTAAGTTAAAGCAGAGAATGGCGAGCGCATATTGCCAGCCGTTCATCTCTTCATTTTTTACACCGCTACAACGCCATAAACCGGCCTCGACTTGGCGCAATGGCGCAAAGGGTTCGCCTTCGATTATGCGAGCCAAAAAGCTCCCCAACGGGCGGGACAGCACCAACAACACCAGCATGAAGCTGGCGATAAGCAGAAATCCTGACGCTGCCATTTAAAAATCCTCCGCATTAAACAAGGCATAAACCAGATAGCCAAGAAGCAGTAGGACCAACAGCGCACCACTAATGATGCTGAAACTCACGATACACCTCCACAACGCTTATTTTTGATAACAACAGCTTATGAAGTCGGGCGAAAAGTTCCTGATAAAAAATGGCCGTGAGGTGTAAAAAAAGTATAAAAACGGTCAAAAAACAGACATGAAATGGGTGTAAATTAACCAGTGGCAGCGCAGTATCGCCAATTCTGGCCCTTGAAGGGTTAGGCACTAAGTCAATACATATAATTTGCCAATTACTAAAGAGTACATAACTGTAATGTAACCAATAATTGGTTTTAAACTAACCTTACTGTAACAAAATTACAGAATTGACAATTTATTTCGGCTTTTGATGCAATTGAGTGGTCGGATGAGTGGTAAAATTTCAACCGATACGGTAAAATTTTGTCCAGTTTCCAATTTTGTTTATTTTATTTTCAACGCCAAGTTGTAAATCGACTCTCTGTTTAACCGAGTTGGCTGTTACACAAAGGCGTTTTAAAGGAGGATCGTTATGACCATGTACAACGCATACCCATTGCATCAGGTTCTCTTGCGCCGGAGCGCAGTGATTCTGGTCGGTTTACTGGCACTGCCGGTGATGCTTTTCCGCAAAGACCGTGCCCGTTTTTACAGTTACCTGCACCGTGTTTGGGCTAAAACCAGTGATAAGCCGGTGTGGTTGGCACAGTCTGAATCGGCAATACAGGATTTTTACTGAGATAAATCAGTAAGCTGCTCGCAGATAAAAACGGCGTAAAATTAATGGCCCGTGGGTTAACACTCGCGGGCTTTTTACTGCCTGCGATATCTGCCCCAGATATAAAGGTATCAAGCAATAGCGTGGTTCTCGGGCAACAACTGTTATGCTGTGATGAGAAAAGCTGCCAAAGCTAAGGGAGAATAGAATGCTGGAGAGTAATCAGGTAACCCACAGTATTGAGTACTGCCATGCGCGAGACGAGCTTGATGCGTTATATGCAGCAGGCATAACGCGTGGCCAATTGATGGATTTTCATAGCCGCTATAAGTTAGTGCTGTTGGCGCATTCGCAGCCTGAATACCGCGAAATCGGTCCTTTTATTGCCTCAATGGATAGATGGTCATCATTAATTGAGTTTGCTGATGAGTATCGCCAGCGTTTACTGCATTTGTTGTCTCATCAGCCAACGTCCGCCAATCACACCAACGTATTAATGCATGTACAGGGCTATTTTCGGCCTTACCTTACGTCAACACAACGTCAGGCATTGGCACAGCTTATCGAGCAGTATCGGGTAGGTGAGTTGCCTTTGAGTGTCCCCATCGGCCAAATAAATGCTTACTTGGTTGAATTCCCGAATGAGTATCTGGCCGGACAACGCTATTTTACATTTTACTCGGCACAAGGATAAGGCATGGCGACGCATCTGGTCTGGTTTCGTAATGATTTACGCGTAACGGATAATCTGGCGCTGCATGCCGCTTGTCAGGACCCACAAGCCACTGTGATTGCGCTATTTATCGCCACGCCGGCACAATGGGCGGCACATGATATGGCTCCCCGGCAGGCCACCTTCCTGCTGCAAAACCTACAACAGTTACAGCACGCACTGGCTATACGGGCGATACCGCTACACTATCATCAGTGTGATAATTTTCAGGATTCCATTATCTGGCTGGATGATTTTTGTCAGCAGCAGCAAGTGGATGCGCTATTTTATAACCAACAGTATGAGTTAAATGAACAACTGCGAGATGGGGCGCTAGTGACGCGGCTCAATCATCGGCAAGAAGCCGGTCACACCATTACCTGTCACCGTTTCGATGACAGTGTGTTATTGCCGCCGGGCAGTGTCCTGACGGGTAATAATGAGATGTACAAAGTATTTACCCCGTTTCGCCGCGCTTTTATTCAGCGTTTAATGATGAGTGAATGCCGCTGTGTCCCTGCGCCAAAAACGCGCGATAACGTGGTAGCTGCCATGCCATTACCACTGCTCCCGTTTGACTATCCGCAACAACCGGTAGATAGCCAATTATTTCCGGCAGGCGAAGAGGCGGCATTACACCGCCTGCGCAGTTTTTGTCGCGAGCAGGTTCAGGACTACCAGCAACAACGTGATCTGCCCGCTGTGGCAGGGACCAGTTGTTTGTCACCTTATCTGGCGTTGGGGATACTTTCGCCCCGTCAATGCTTTAACCGCTTGTTGGCAGAATGCCCCGCGTTGCTGGAAAACTCCGACGGTGGTGCTTTTACTTGGCTTAATGAGTTGATCTGGCGTGAATTTTATCGCCATTTGTTAGTGGCCTATCCGCGTTTATGCCAGCATCGTCCCTTTATTGACTGGGCTGATGGCGTAATATGGCATCACTCAGAACAGCAACTGCTTGCCTGGCAGCAGGGGCAAACAGGTTACCCTATTGTTGATGCAGCTATGCGGCAGTTGAATGAAACCGGCTGGATGCATAACCGCCTGCGGATGATCAGCGCCAGTTTTCTGGTTAAAGATCTGTTGATCGATTGGCGACACGGCGAACGCTATTTTATGTCCCAGCTATTGGATGGGGATTTGGCTGCCAATAATGGCGGCTGGCAGTGGGCTGCTTCCACGGGTACTGATGCTGCACCCTATTTTCGTATTTTTAATCCCACCACCCAGGGCGAGCGTTTTGACCCGAGCGGCGTTTTTATCCGCCGTTGGTTACCTGAGCTGGCGAGGGTGCCAGACAGTGATATCCATCAGCCATGGCGCTGGGCGCAGCGGCAACAGCAACATCTGGATTACCCACTACCGCTGGTGGATCATAAGCTGGCCAGATTGGCTACACTCGCGGCATTTGAAGCCGCTAAGCGGGATGGCCGCAAGGATCCCTAATCACCAGGAGCCTGCATGTTTTTGACATATATTTCGACTAAATTCTGTGTTTCAACTAAAACCCATGTTTTAACGAAACCCACGTTATGTACCAATAAGATAACCCACATGGTGCTTAACGCCGGGCTGATTTTATCGTTTAGCCTATATAGCTCGCTGGCAGCGGCCGGTTTTGAGGTGGTGGCACTGGGGGTGGATGGGGGTGTCAGCGATGGCAATCTGACATCTTATCTGATTCGTGATGATAGCCAGCCGGTCTATTTAGCTCTGGATGCCGGTTCGGTGTTACCGGGTATTGCCAAAGCTCTGGAGAAGGGCGCTTTCCCCGAGATTACCGATGAAACCGCCGCCCCGCTGACACGTCAGGGTTATATCTTCCGCCAGCGCATCAACAGCTATTTTCTTAGTCATGCCCATCTTGACCATGTTTCCGGCCTGATTATCGGTTCGCCGGAAGACAGCAAAAAGACCCTTTATGCCTCGGCAGACACGATTGATGTATTGCGAAACTACTATTTTAACTGGCGTGTCTGGCCTAACTTTACTGACAGCGGCAGCGGTACCCGGCTGGGAACCTATCGCATGCAGATGGTGCGGCCAAATCAACCTTTAAGCCTGGGCTTAACCCGTTTGACGGGGGAATTGTATCCACTGAGCCATGATAAGTCCCCCTCTGCTATGTTATTGATCAGCAGTAATAATCAGTCATTTGCCTATTTTGGTGATACTGGCCCGGATGAGATGGAAAAGTCGAAAAATCTGGATACGGTGTGGCGTAACCTGGCCGAAAAGGTTAAACAGCAGCAATTGAAAGGGATGATAATCGAAGTTTCTTTCCCCAATGACGTTGCTGATAGCAAGTTGTACGGCCATATGACGCCTAAGTGGTTGCTGAAGGAATTGAAAAATCTGGAGAAATACAGCGGTGAAGGCCAACCATTAAAGGGGCTACCGGTGGTTATCAGTCATATAAAACCTTCATTTAAACAGGGGCAAGATGTGCGTAAAACCATTGCCACTGAGTTGCAACAAGGCAATGATATGGGGGTTAATTTTATCCTGATGGAGCAAGGCGATAGCCAGCGTTTTTAACTACCCATTTATATTTTTTGAGGCTGATGAAATGCGCAATACCGAACTGGAAACTCTACTCAATAACCAACTGAATATTTCGGCTTTTCAAGACTATGCACCCAATGGTTTGCAAGTTGAGGGGCGCGAAGAGATCAAGCGCATTGTCACCGGCGTGACCGCCAGCCAGGCACTATTGGATGCTGCGGTTGGGCAACAGGCCGATGCTATTTTGGTTCATCACGGTTATTTCTGGAAAAATGAACCGGTCGTGGTGCGTGGAATGAAACGTAACCGGCTGAAAACATTGCTTACCAACGATATTAATTTGTATGGCTACCATTTGCCACTGGATGCTCATCCTGAATTAGGCAATAACGCGCAATTGGCTAAATTACTGGGTATTCGGGGGGTGGGTGAAATTGAATCTTTCTTACCTTATGGTGAGTTTGATGCACCGTTAAATGCGGTAATTTTACGTGAACGGCTGGAAAAGTTGTTGGGCCGTGAGGTATTACATTGTGGTGATCGAGCGCCAGTAGATGTGCGTCGTCTTGCCTGGTGTACCGGCGGCGGGCAGGGTTTTATCCAACAAGCGGCTGATTTTGGTGTTGATGCATTTATCACTGGTGAAGTTTCAGAGCAAACAATTCATATTGCCCGGGAGATGGGCGTGAATTTTTATGCTGCGGGGCATCACGCCACTGAGCGTTACGGCATCAAGGCGTTAGGCGAATGGTTGGCTAGCAAGCATCAATTTGAAGTTATCTTTATCGATATCCCCAATCCCGCCTGACCATTATGCAACATTATGCACTGGTAATAAGTATCGGTGCATAACCTACTGTAGATATCTCCTTGTTTATGTGCAATTAAACCATACTTTAAAAAAGGTTTTATCCTCTCTCTGGCTATTTAAAATCACCATCTGGTCATAGTTGGATGATAAACCGACAGTTTTTAAGAATATTTGCTCTCTATAGCCTGATTCTAAATAAGAAAAGAATCGATTATTTACCACTTTCCTTCGTGAAAAACTTCAAAATACGCGGTTTCCAGCGGTTAATTTCAGTATTTACATTGAATCTAGTGATTGCTGATATCTATTGGTTGATTCAGTTCTATTGACAGCAGTTAGGTGCTAACGCATAAATATGTCCTTATAAAAGCTATTTATCTAATGAAAATAAAAACTATACATGTCTTAGGGGGACGGGAGTGCAAAGAGCACGATGCTATTTATTGGGAGAGAGTGCGGTGGTTCTGGAATTGGAACCGCCGGTAACATTAGCAAGCCAGCAACGGATCTGGGGCTTGGCTGATCGTCTGATTCATCATCCTGATGTCCTTGAAGCGATTCCGGGTATGAATAATCTGACTCTATTATTGTCAGATCCACAAAATACGGCGCTGGACGCCATTGAACGCCTCCAACGCTGGTGGGAAGAGAGCGAATCATTAGTGCCTGAATCACGTGATATCACCATTCCAGTGATTTATGGCGGTGAGGCAGGCCCAGACCTGGCTGAAGTGGCTCGTCACACCGGTATGACAGAGCGTCAGGTGGTGGAGTGCCACGCTGGTGCGAGCTATATCGTCTATTTTTTGGGGTTCCAGCCGGGCTTCTCATATCTGGGGGGGATGCCGGAAAAGCTCGCCACGCCACGGCGTGCTGAACCACGTTTAGTGGTAGCACCCGGTTCTGTCGGTATTGGCGGTAGCCAAACCGGTATCTATCCACTGGCAACGCCCGGTGGCTGGCAACTTATTGGCCGCACATCATTGGCACTGTTTAACCCGCTGGAGATGCCGCCAACCTTGTTACGGCCCGGCGATAATGTGCGCTTCCTGCCCTTAAAGGAGGGCGTATGCTGAATATTATTCGTTCAGGTATTTATACCACAGTCCAAGACAGTGGCCGTGGCGGTTTTCGCCGTTTGGGAATCAGTCAGGGTGGGGCACTCGATTTACCGGCGCTCAGCATGGCAAATATGCTGGTAGGTAATGAGCCTGATGCTGCCGGGCTGGAAATTACCCTGGGTCAGTTTACGGCACAATTTACGCAACCAGGCTGGATAGCGGTGACAGGAGCCGGTTGCGATGCCCGACTTGATAATCAGTTGCTGTGGACCGGCTGGCGTTATCCGGTCAAGCCGGGGCAGCAGCTAAAACTCAGTGTGCCACATCGGGGAATGCGCAGCTATTTAGCCATCTCTGGAGGGATTGCAGTACCGGAGATGTTGGGTTCACGCAGCACCGACCTGAAAGCCGGTTTTGGCGGTTATCAGGGGCGACTGATCAAAGATGGCGACACCCTGCCATTAGGCCAAGCTACACGTTTACCACGTGAATCAGTCGGTATCAAACAACTGTTATTTGGTAACCGTGTCCGGGCTGTTCCTGGCCCGGAATATCATGAGTTCGACGATATCGCACAGGGTGCTTTTTGGCGTGAAGCCTGGCAACTCAGCCCACAGAGCAACCGTATGGGATATCGCCTGACCGGGCGCGAATTAGCGCGCACCACGGACCGCGAGATGTTATCCCACGGATTATTACCCGGCGTGGTGCAAGTGCCGCACAACGGCCAACCGATTGTGCTGATGGCTGACGCGCAAACAACCGGCGGTTATCCGCGCATTGCCTGCGTTATCGAAGCAGATCTTTACCATTTAGCTCAGCTTAGGCTCGGCGAACCGGTGCATTTTGTGCCATGCACAGTTGAGGAAGCGCTGCGGGCCAAAGCGGAGCAACAGCATTTCTTAAAACAGATCGCATGGGGTTTACAGCAAGGATTCGATGCGACGGAGGCCAAATGAAGATTGATTTAAACGCCGACTTAGGTGAAGGCTGCGCTAATGATCAAGCACTGCTGCAATTGGTCAGTTCAGCCAATATTGCCTGTGGCTTTCATGCCGGTGATGCGCAGACCATGCGCCAGTCGGTGCGCTGGGCTATGGAATATGGCGTTGCTATCGGTGCGCATCCGAGTTTCCCTGATCGCGAGAATTTTGGTCGAACCGCGATGCAGTTACCCCCTGAGACGGTGTATGCCCAAGTGGTTTATCAATTAGGTGCCTTGGCAGCCATCGTGAAGGCGGAGGGCGGCGTGATGCAACATGTGAAGCCTCATGGCATGTTGTATAACCAGGCGGCGGTTGATCCTCTGCTGGCGGATGCAATAGCTAAAGCGGTGAAAGCCGTGGACACGTCGTTACGGCTGGTTGGATTGGCGGGAAGCGAATTGATCCGTGCCGGTGAGCGCGCAGGTTTGGTGACCCGACAAGAGGTATTCGCTGATCGCCGCTATCAGCCTGATGGCACTCTAGTGCCGCGCAGCCAGCCAGATGCCTTAATTGAAAGTGACGAGTTGGCGTTGTCACAAACGTTGGCAATGGTACAGCGTCAGCAGGTTCAGGCTCGTGATAGCAGTTGGGTAGCGGTACAGGCGGATACAGTATGCGTCCACGGTGATGGCGCCCATGCCTTGGATTTTGCCCGCCGTTTACGCCACAGTTTTCAGCAGCAAAATATCACGGTAACCGCGCAGTAAGATGGACGTTGGGCAGTAAAAATTATAACCGCCTGGCCCGGGTGGAATGGCTTCATCAATTAGATACATATCACACTTTATAACAACACTTTAGGACAGGAGAGTCACCTTGGAACAAACGGTAAACCTTTGGCCGCTAATTGGTATTGCGGCGATCGTAATCGGATTTTTACTGCGCATCAACGCAGTACTGGTGGTGATTACCGCCGGCATCATCACTGGTCTGGCGGCGCTAATGCCAATGGCCACTATTTTGGAAAAACTGGGTGAAGGTTTTCTCAATACCCGCAACCTACCTCTGATTCTGTTACTGCCACTGGCTGTTATCGGCTTGCTGGAGCGCCACGGCTTGAAAGAGCGAGCGCAGGCGTGGATTTCACAAATTAAAAGTGCCACCTCTGGCCGTTTATTGATTGTGTATCTGTTTGTGCGTGAAGCGACAGCCGCGCTGGGTTTAACCAGTCTGGGTGGTCATCCGCAAATGGTACGGCCATTACTGGCACCGATGGCAGAAGGGGCGGCTGAAACCCGTTATGGTGAGTTACCGGAGAAAGTGCGTTATCGCCTGCGTGCAATGTCTGCCGCGACCGATAACGTTGGGTTGTTCTTCGGTGAAGATATTTTTGTCGCTTTCGGTGCGATTATTTTTATGCACAACTTTATGCTGGAATCCGGTGGCATTCAGACCGAGCCGTTACACATTGCGTTGTGGGGTATCCCGACTGCGATTTGTGCTTTCCTGATCCACGCCTACCGTTTGCAACGTTTGGATAAACATCTCGCCGCTGAGTTAACCGCGCTGAGTCAGTCTGCTTTGGCTACCAAGGGAGACGCAAAATGATTTTCCAACAACAATATCTTTATTGGCTGGCTGGCGTAGTGCTGTTGATCGTCGCGTTAATGTCATTTCGTGATAAGGCCAACCCACGTCGTATCACCACCGGCTTATTTTGGGGGTTATACGGGCTGATTTTCCTGGTGGGCGATTGGACCTATCGTCTGGCCAATACTTTGGCGGGCGAGGGGCCGGATGAGAAGCGCATTCTGAATATTACTGTCGGTGTGGTGGTGGTGATTATGGCGCTGATTGCCGGTTTTGGTGGGGTAAAACTGGGTAGCTATCATCAACGCACTCCAGAACAGCGCGAAGTGAGTGCCAAGCGTTTGGGGAATCGGCTGTTCATCCCGGCATTGGCTATCCCGGTGGTGACGGTTATTGGTGTGCTGCTGTTTAACAATATCCCCGCGCTGGATCAATGGCTGTTTGGTACCGGCAACCACGCCACCTTAGTCACCTTATTCTCGATGACTGTTGGTTGTGTTCTCGGTTTGATTATTGCGGTCGTCATGACCCACGAAACCGCGGCACAACCGGTGCAGGAAGCTCGGCGTTTGCTCGATTCCATCGGCTGGGCATTTATCTTGCCACAGATATTGGCCACCCTTGGCCTGCTGTTTACCACCGCCGGGGTCGGAACCGCTATTGCCCATCTGACACAGGAATATCTGGCAGTCGATCATCGCTTTGTCGCCGTGGCGGTCTATGCTATTGGCATGGCACTGTTAACCATGATCATGGGTAATGCCTTTGCTGCCTTCCCCATCGTTACTGCCGGTATCGGTATTCCAATTTTAGTATTGCAACACGGCGGTAATCCCGCAGTGATGGCAGCTATTGGTATGTTCTCAGGTTACTGCGGTACCTTAATGACCCCGATGGCAGCCAACTTTAATATCGTTCCTGCTGCGTTACTGGAGTTGCCGGATAAGAATGCGGTGATTAAAGCCCAGATTCCAACCGGGGTGACTCTTTTGATTGTTAACGTATTCTTGCTGTATTTCCTGATGTTCCTCTAGGAGTGGTGATGAGAAGTGTATTAATTACCGGGTTTGAGCCATTTGGTGGGGAGCGAGTAAATCCTTCTTGGGAAGTGGTCAAACAATTGAATGATTTAATGCTGGGTGGGGTCAGAGTGGTGGCTCGCCAGTTGCCTTGCGCCTTTGGTGAAGCATTAACTGCGTTGAATGCCGCGATAGATGAGATTCAGCCAGTATTGGTGTTGGCTGTCGGTCAGGCCGGGGGACGCGCCGATATTACTATCGAACGGGTAGCTATTAACGTTGATGATGCTCGTATTCCTGACAATTTGGGGAATCAACCGGTAGATCAGCCGATAGTTGAGGATGGCCCGGCGGCGTACTTTACCCGTTTGCCCATCAAGGCGATGGTGCAGGGTATCCGTGAGGCGGGCATTCCGGCCTCGGTCTCCCAGACGGCCGGAACCTATGTCTGTAACCATGTGATGTACGGGTTATTGCATCGGTTAAATCAGCTCAATAGTGAGGTGAAGGGTGGTTTCATTCATATCCCTTATCTGCCGGAACAGGCGGTAGCTCACCCCGGAACACCCAGTATGTCAACACATTCAGTGCTGGTAGCCTTAGAACTGGCTATCTCTATTGCCATGCAAATTGAACACGATCTGCACATATCAGGCGGCGCGATCCACTGATTTTCCTATAAAAAAACGCCACCTTCACAGGTGGCGCTCTCGTCATAAACAGCCTAACTACTCTGCTTATTTCTTCAGTTGACTATTGAAGTCACGTTCGGCATAACCGGTATAAAGCTGACGCGGACGGGCAATTTTAAGGCCCTCATCGTGCATTTCATTCCAGTGAGCAATCCAGCCAATGGTACGGGCTATCGCGAACATCACAGTAAACATTGAAGACGGGATCCCCATGGCTTTCAGGATGATACCTGAATAGAAGTCCACGTTTGGATATAGCTTTTTCTCAACGAAGTAGGGGTCTTCCAGTGCGATACGTTCCAGCTCTTTCGCGACAGCAAATAGGCTGTCATTTTCCAGTTTGAGTTCTTTCAATACCTCATCACAGGTTTCTTTCATCACCGTAGCGCGCGGATCGTAATTCTTATACACGCGGTGACCGAAGCCCATCAGACGGAACGAGTCGTTTTTATCCTTCGCGCGTTTGATAAATTCTGGAATGTGCTCGACAGATTTAATCTCTTCCAGCATTTTCAGGCAGGCTTCGTTCGCGCCGCCGTGAGCTGGCCCCCACAGAGATGCTATCCCCGCGGCGATACAGGCAAACGGGTTAGCGCCCGAAGAACCGGCGGTGCGCACGGTAGAGGTAGAGGCGTTCTGTTCGTGGTCGGCATGTAGGATAAAAATACGATCCATCGCGCGTTCCAGCACCGGGTTGACTTCATACTCTTCGCACGGTGTGGAGAACATCATACGCAGGAAGTTACCGGCATAGGACAGGTCGTTACGTGGATAAACGAAGGGCTGGCCGATGGAATATTTGTAACACATGGCAGCCACTGTTGGCATTTTAGACAGCAGACGGAAGGCGGTAATTTCACGATGGCGCTCGTTGTTTACATCCAGTGCGTCATGGTAGAACGCGGCCAGTGCACCGGTCACTCCGCATAATACAGCCATCGGATGTGAGTCGCGACGGAACCCACGGAACAAGCTGGTGATTTGCTCGTGGATCATGGTGTGGCGGGTTACTGTCGCTTTGAAGGTTTCATACTCTTCTGTTGTGGGTGTTTCGCCGTACAGCAGAATGTAGCAAACTTCCAGATAAGTAGAGTTTTTTGCCAATTGATCAATAGGGTATCCACGATGCAGTAGGATCCCTTTATCACCATCGATAAACGTGATTTTTGATTCGCAGGACGCGGTAGAGGTAAACCCAGGGTCATAGGTAAAATACCCTTTAGAACCTAAAGTGCTGACGTCGATCACGTCAGTGCCGAGGGTTGGGGATAGAACCTTCAGTTCAATCGCAGCTTCGCCTGCCAGATTCAGCGTCGCTTTTTTATCAGCCATTTACAGTCTCCTTCGCGCTTATTTTAAAAACCGCTAACAACTGGAATGTCTTAGATGCCTGTAGGGCATTATCTTATCGGCACTGCTCTGTTTGATTCACGATTAAACGTTTTATTCACGATTAAAACATGATTTAGGGTACAGAGTGTCTTACCAATGCGGCCAGCGATCCGAGAGGCTGGATCGATAGCGACGTTACAAAGTTGTTAACGATTTGTCGGATGCTTATCGTTTATAGTTCATTGCCTACGATATCTATGGGGATATTCACTTAATACACTGTTGCATAACTTAGGCTTATGGGGAAGTGTATCCGCAGACCTTTAGTGCATCATAGGGCTTATTTCTACCCTAGTTGTAATGGAAATGTTTATTCTTTGTCAAATCAGATAATTAATTTTATATAAATTGTGTAAATCGTGATCCTAATCACTGTTCAGGGGAAATGTTACCAATCGGTTTGTGTGGGAATTGTAATAAGAATGTGAACCCCCTATACTGCCGCCAGGTCTCCGGATTACCCTGAAGTAGGAGCACCCAGCGTTATATAGAACACGTCATCTAGGCATGCAGGATGTTATGTTTAAATGTGCGATGTGAAGGGTTTCGGCTCTTAACGCTGTCTGATCCCAACAAGGCCCGGAGGAAGGAAAATAATAAGAGCTGTGTGGGCAAAACCGTGAAAAAACAAAGACCTGTCAACTTGGATCTGCAAACGATTCGATTTCCCGTTACTGCGATAGCGTCCATTTTACACCGAGTCTCTGGCGTAATTACTTTCGTTGCCGTTGGTATCCTCCTTTGGCTGTTAGGTTTGTCTGTTTCCTCGCAAGAGGGATTCATGCAAGCAGCGGCTGTCATGAATAGTTTTATTGTTAAATTCATCTTCTGGGGAATACTTACTGCACTGGCCTATCACGTTTGCTGTGGCATCCGTCACTTGCTTATGGATTTTGGCTACATCGAAGAGAGCTTGGCTGCGGGGACCCGCTCCGCCCAAGTAACAATGGTGTTAACCTTGGTGCTGTCAGTTTTAGCTGGAGTCCTCGTATGGTAAGCAATGCTTCTGCGTTAGGGCGTAATGGAGTACACGACTGGCTGTTACTGCGTGCTTCTGCAATCGTCATCACTCTTTATATTCTTTATATACTGGGCTTCGTCGTTATTGTCCCGGACATCACCTATGAAATCTGGCGCGGCTTTTTTGCCTCGCACATCACAAAAGTATTTACCCTGCTGACCTTACTGTCGATTCTGGCTCACGCTTGGATTGGTCTGTGGCAGGTATTAACGGACTATATAAAGCCGCTAGCGGTACGACTGGTGTTACAACTGGCCGTCGTGGTTACGCTGCTGGTCTATCTATTGTATGGAACAATTGTGGTGTGGGGTGCTTAAATGAAACTGCCGGTCAGAGAGTTTGACGCTGTTGTCGTCGGTGCAGGTGGTGCAGGTATGCGCGCCGCACTGCAAATTTCACAAATGGGGCTGTCTTGTGCCCTGATATCTAAAGTTTTCCCTACCCGTTCCCATACGGTATCTGCGCAGGGCGGTATTACCGTGGCGCTGGGTAATACCCATGAAGATAACTGGGAATGGCATATGTATGACACGGTAAAAGGTTCCGATTATATCGGTGACCAGGATGCCATTGAATATATGTGTAAAACCGGTCCAGAGGCGGTACTCGAACTGGAACATATGGGGTTACCTTTCTCCCGTTTAGAAGATGGCAGCATTTACCAGCGGCCATTTGGTGGGCAATCGCGCAACTTTGGCGGTGAGCAGGCGGCGCGAACTGCGGCAGCCGCTGACCGTACCGGCCATGCGCTATTACACACCCTTTATCAGCAAAACCTGAAAAACCACACCACTATCTTCTCTGAGTGGTATGCACTGGATCTGGTGAAAAATCAGGATGGCGCCTTTGTTGGCTGTACGGCTATCTGTATTGAAACCGGTGAAGTGGTCTATTTCAAAGCGCGGGCCACGGTGCTGGCCACCGGTGGTGCGGGTCGTATCTATCAATCAACCACCAATGCGCACATTAATACCGGTGACGGCGTGGGGATGGCACTGCGTGCCGGTGTACCGGTGCAGGATATGGAAATGTGGCAGTTCCACCCGACGGGTATCGCTGGGGCGGGGGTGCTGGTTACCGAGGGTTGCCGTGGTGAAGGCGGTTATCTGCTGAATAAGCACGGTGAACGCTTTATGGAACGTTATGCCCCGAACGCCAAAGATTTGGCGGGTCGTGACGTGGTTGCACGTTCCATTATGATTGAAATCCGTGAAGGTCGTGGCTGTGATGGTCCTTGGGGCCCACATGCCAAACTGAAGTTAGATCATTTAGGTAAAGATGTGCTGGAATCCCGTCTGCCGGGCATCCTTGAGTTATCTCGCACCTTTGCTCACGTTGACCCGATTAAAGAGCCTATTCCGGTTATTCCAACCTGTCATTACATGATGGGCGGTATTCCGACCAAAGTGACCGGCCAGGCAATTACAGTAAATGAAAAGGGTGAAGATGTTGTCATCCCTGGTTTGTTTGCGGTCGGTGAAATCGCCTGTGTTTCCGTCCACGGTGCCAACCGCCTGGGGGGCAACTCATTGCTGGACCTGGTGGTGTTTGGTCGTGCCGCCGGTATGCATCTGCAAGAGTCATTACTGGAGCAGGGTGCTAGCCGCGATGCCAGCGAATCAGATATTGAAGCCTCACTGGAACGAATGAACCGTTGGAACAACACCCGTTCAGGTGAAGATCCAGTTGAGATCCGCAAAGCACTGCAATCTTGCATGCAGCATAACTTCTCGGTATTCCGCGAAGGTGATGCGATGGCGAAAGGGTTGGAAGAGTTAAGAACTATCCGCGAACGTCTGCAAAATGCCCGTCTGGATGACACTTCCAGCGAGTTCAATACCCAGCGTATTGAATGTCTGGAATTGGATAACCTGATGGAAACTGCGTTTTCCACTGCCGTATCAGCAAACTTCCGTACCGAAAGTCGTGGTGCTCATAGCCGCTTTGACTTCCCGGATCGTGATGATGCTAACTGGCTGTGCCATTCGCTCTATTTACCAGACACTGAGAGCATGACCCGCCGTGAGGTAAACATGCAGCCTAAGCTACGCGCGGCATTCCCGCCGAAAGTGCGTTCTTATTAATGCATGTGTTGTGTTGATAGGGTTAAACCTAACCCGTTGCGGAGGAAAAGGTCATGAAACTTGAGTTCTCAATTTATCGTTATAACCCGGACATCGATAACGCGCCGCACATGCAGGATTATGAGCTGGAAGCGGAAGAAGGCCGGGATATGATGTTGCTGGATGCGCTCATCCAGTTGAAAGAAAAAGATCCTACCCTGTCGTTTCGCCGTTCATGCCGTGAAGGTGTGTGTGGTTCAGACGGTTTGAATATGAATGGCAAAAACGGTCTGGCTTGTATTACGCCAGTCTCGGCATTGCAAAAGGGTAATAAAAAGATTGTGATTCGCCCATTGCCGGGGTTACCGGTGGTGCGGGATTTAGTGGTCGATATGGGGCAGTTTTATACTCAGTACGAGAAAATTAAACCTTACCTGTTGAATGATGGCAAAAATCCGCCGGCACGTGAGCATCTGCAATCCCCGGAACAGCGCGAAAAACTGGATGGTTTGTATGAATGCATCCTGTGCGCCTGTTGCTCGACATCTTGTCCGTCATTCTGGTGGAATCCAGATAAGTTTGTCGGCCCGGCAGGGTTACTGGCTGCTTATCGCTTCCTGATTGACAGCCGTGATACCGAAACAGCAGCACGGTTGGATGACCTGGACGACGCTTTTAGTGTTTTCCGCTGCCATAGCATCATGAATTGTGTCAGTGTTTGTCCTAAAGGCCTTAACCCGACCAAAGCAATTGGTCACATTAAGTCTATGTTGTTACAGCGTAGCGCATGATAGTTACAGCGTAGCGCAGGTATAGCTACAGTGTAGTGATTGATAGCTACAGGGTAGCGAATGATAGTTGCAACGTAGTGCATGATGTGAGTTTATTAACCCGGGGAATGTATTTCCCGGGTTGCTTCAAGGTAGGGAATCTCTAAAAGCCGGCATGCAGTCAGTTTTTAGAGGTTCCTTGAACGGGACCGTTAAGGTCCATAACAGAACGTGCATTGAGCACGTCGAGTGAACCGTTTTTACGGCAAACCGTTGATACTACGGTGTATATGTTAACCACGGCGAAAACTGAAGCTTCAAAGCTTAAGGGATCATGATGCAGAACGGCGCAATGAAGGCCTGGCTGGATTCCTCCTATCTGGCGGGCGCGAACCAGTCCTACATAGAGCAGCTCTATGAAGACTTTTTAACCGATCCTGGTTCCGTTGATGATAGTTGGCGTTCAATTTTTCAACAGCTACCAACAACGGGTGTAAAACCTGATCAGTTCCACTCTCAAACACGTGAGTATTTCCGTCGCCTGGCGAAGGATTCCTCTCGTTATAACTCATCCATCAGCGATCCTGAAAATGATGCCAAGCAAGTTAAGGTGTTGCAGTTAATCAACGCCTTCCGCTTCCGTGGTCATCAACATGCCAACCTTGATCCACTCGGTTTGTGGAAGCAGGAGTCTGTTCCAGACCTCGAGCCTTCCTACCACCACCTGACCGAAGCCGATTTCCAAAACACCTTCAATGTGGGTTCTTTTGCTATTGGCAAAGAAACCATGAAGTTGTCTGACCTGTATGCAGCACTGAAACAGACCTATTGCGGCTCTATCGGCGCTGAATACATGCACATTACCAACACCGAAGAAAAACGCTGGCTTCAGCAGCGTATTGAGTCGGTGGTTGGGAAACCGACATTCAGTGATGAAGAAAAACGTCGCTTCCTGAGCGAATTGACTGCCGCTGAAGGTCTGGAACGTTATTTAGGGGCTAAATTCCCGGGCGCGAAGCGTTTCTCGCTGGAGGGCGGCGATTCGCTGGTCACCATGCTGAAAGAGATGATTCGCCATGCGGGGAAAAATGGTACCCGTGAAGTGGTTCTGGGGATGGCTCACCGTGGCCGCCTCAACGTATTGATCAACGTTTTGGGTAAGAAGCCGGAAGATTTGTTTGACGAATTTGCCGGTAAGCATAAAGAGCATCTGGGGACCGGTGACGTTAAATATCACCAAGGCTTCTCATCCGATGTGGAAACTGAAGGCGGCCTGGTTCACCTGGCACTGGCCTTTAACCCATCCCATCTGGAAATTGTCAGCCCGGTGGTTATCGGTTCGGTACGTGCACGCCGTGATCGTCTGGATGAAGCACGCAGTAATATGGTTCTGCCAATCACTATTCATGGTGATGCGGCGATTACCGGCCAGGGCGTGGTGCAAGAAACACTGAATATGTCACAGGCACGTGGCTATGAAGTGGGCGGGACGGTGCGCATTGTTATCAACAACCAGATTGGTTTCACTACGTCGAACCCACTGGATGCGCGTTCTACCCAGTACTGTACCGATATCGCCAAAATGGTACAGGCTCCGATTTTCCACGTGAATGCTGATGATCCTGAAGCTGTGGCGTTTGTTACCCGTCTGGCGTTGGATTTCCGTAACACCTTTAAACGTGACGTGATGATCGATCTGGTTTGCTACCGCCGCCATGGGCATAACGAAGCCGATGAGCCAAGTGCAACGCAGCCCGTGATGTATCAGAAGATCAAAAAACACCCGACGCCGCGCAAGATTTATGCTGACAAGCTGACCGAGCAAAATATCGCCAGCCTGGAAGATGCCACGGAAATGGTCAACCTGTATCGTGATGCGCTGGATGGTGGTGACTGTGTGGTGGAAGAGTGGCGTCCGATGAATCTGCAATCCTTCACCTGGTCGCCGTATCTGAACCATGAGTGGGACGAAGAATATCCAAGCAAAGTTGAGATGAAACGCCTGCAAGATCTGGCGCGTCGCATCAGCCATGCACCGGAAGCCATTGAAATGCAATCCCGTGTTGCCAAGATTTATGGCGATCGTGCTTTGATGGCAAGTGGTGAGAAGCCGTTTGACTGGGGGGGGGCTGAAACACTGGCTTACGCAACGCTGGTAGATGAAGGGATTCCGATTCGTTTATCTGGTGAAGATGCGGGTCGCGGTACCTTCTTCCATCGTCATGCGGTGATTCATAACCAGAAAAATGGCTCGGTTTATGTGCCGCTGGCGAATGTACACAGCGGGCAGGGTGACTTCCAGGTCTGGGACTCCGTGCTGTCAGAAGAAGCGGTGTTGGCATTTGAATATGGCTATGCCACCGCAGAACCACGCACCCTGACTATTTGGGAAGCGCAGTTTGGTGACTTTGCCAACGGTGCGCAAGTGGTTATCGACCAGTTCATCAGCTCCGGTGAGCAGAAATGGGGCCGGATGTGTGGCCTGGTGATGTTGCTGCCACATGGTTATGAAGGGCAGGGACCAGAGCACTCCTCCGCACGATTGGAGCGTTATCTGCAACTTTGTGCCGAACAAAATATGCAGGTGTGTATCCCCTCTACGCCGGCGCAGGTTTACCACATGATCCGCCGCCAGGCATTACGTGGTATGCGTCGCCCGCTGGTGGTAATGTCACCTAAGTCATTGTTGCGTCATCCGTTGGCCATATCATCGCTTGATGAATTGGCAAATGGCAGCTTCTTGCCAGCGATTGGTGAAGTTGACGAGCTGGATGCGAAAGGCGTCAAACGTGTCGTCATGTGTTCAGGCAAAGTGTATTACGACCTGCTGGAACAACGCCGTAAGAATGGGCAAACCGATGTTGCTATCGTGCGTATCGAGCAGCTTTATCCGTTCCCGCATCATGCTGTACAAGCGGTGTTGGAACAGTTCGCTCATGTGCATGATTTCGTCTGGTGCCAGGAAGAGCCGCTGAACCAGGGTGCCTGGTATTGTAGTCAGCACAACTTCCGCGAAGTGATTCCATTTGGCGCTTCCTTGCGTTATGCAGGTCGCCCGGCATCAGCTTCACCGGCAGTTGGATACATTTCCGTACACCAGAAACAACAACAAGCTCTGGTTAATGACGCGCTGACCGTCGAGTAGCGAGCCGGTTAACATATAAAGGATAGAGAATGAGTAGCGTAGATATTAATGTTCCTGACCTCCCTGAGTCTGTCGCTGATGGCTCTGTAGCAACTTGGCACAAGAAACCGGGCGACAGCGTTAAACGCGATGAAGTGCTGGTTGAGATTGAGACGGACAAAGTGATTCTGGAAGTTCCGGCCAGTCAGGACGGTATTTTAGACGCCATTTTGGAAGACGAAGGCGCGACTGTGACCTCACGTCAGGTACTGGGCCGTATTCGTCCAAGTGACAGCTCAGGTAAGCCGACGGAAGAAAAAAGTCAAAGCACTGAGTCCACTCCGGCGCAGCGCCAGACCGCTAGCCTGGAAGAAGAGAGTAACGATACTCTCAGCCCGGCAATTCGTCGTCTGATTGCAGAACACGACCTTGATGCTACTGCCATTAAAGGCAGTGGCGTGGGTGGCCGTATTACCCGTGAAGATGTCGATAGTCATTTGGCAAACCGTAAAACGGCACCGGCAGTGGCTGAAACCAAAGTAGCCGCCGCCGCACCTGCGGCACTGGCTAGCCGTAGCGAAAAACGCGTACCTATGACCCGCTTGCGTAAACGTGTTGCTGAGCGTTTGTTGGAAGCGAAAAACAGTACAGCAATGCTGACCACGTTTAACGAAATCAATATGAAGCCGATCATGGACCTGCGTAAGCAGTACGGTGAAGCTTTCGAGAAGCGCCACGGTGTTCGTCTGGGCTTTATGTCCTTCTATATCAAAGCGGTAGTTGAAGCTTTGAAACGTTATCCTGAAGTGAATGCTTCTATTGATGGCGAAGATGTGGTCTATCACAACTACTTTGATGTCAGTATTGCGGTTTCTACCCCGCGCGGTCTGGTGACTCCAGTGTTGCGTGATGTAGATACACTGGGTATGGCTGATATCGAGAAGAAAATCAAAGAACTGGCTGTAAAAGGCCGTGACGGCAAACTGAAAGTAGAAGAGTTGACTGGCGGTAATTTCACCATTACCAATGGCGGCGTATTCGGCTCCCTGATGTCGACTCCGATCATTAACCCACCACAAAGCGCGATCCTTGGTATGCATGCTATCAAAGACCGGCCAATGGCGGTAAATGGTCAGGTAGTGATTCTGCCAATGATGTATTTGGCACTGTCCTACGATCACCGTTTGATTGATGGCCGCGAGTCCGTGGGTTATCTGGTGACGGTGAAAGAGATGCTGGAAGATCCAGCTCGCTTACTGCTCGACGTATAAAAAAGATAAATGACAAGGTCAGTCTGATTGCAAGGTGTTGATTAACCTGCCTCCGTGCAATCAGGCTACCTAGTAGGCTTCGGCCCATCTCAGACCTTATATGGATAGAACATCATGAATTTACACGAATATCAGGCAAAACAACTGTTTGCTCGGTATGGCATGCCAGCGCCAACTGGCTACGCTTGTACTACACCGCGTGAAGCAGAAGAAGCCGCATCTAAAATCGGTGCTGGCCCGTGGGTGGTTAAATGTCAGGTGCATGCGGGTGGTCGCGGTAAAGCGGGCGGCGTGAAACTGGTTAACAGCAAAGAAGATATTCGTGCTTTCGCTGAACAGTGGTTGGGTAAAAACCTGGTGACCTACCAGACAGATGCCCACGGTCAGCCGGTTCACCAAATTCTGGTTGAAGCTGCGACTGATATCGATAAAGAGCTGTATCTGGGCGCGGTTATTGACCGTAGCTCCCGTCGCGTGGTGTTTATGGCATCCACTGAAGGCGGTGTTGAAATTGAGAAAGTTGCCGAAGAAACGCCTGAACTGATCCACAAAATTGCATTGGATCCGTTGACGGGGCCGCAGCCTTATCAGGGCCGCGAGTTAGCCTTTAAACTGGGCCTGAGCGGTAAGCAAGTCACTCAGTTCACCAAGATCTTTATGGGCCTGGCAACATTGTTCCTGGAACGTGACCTGGCGATGGTTGAGATCAACCCGCTGGTGATTACCAAACAAGGTGATCTGATCTGTCTGGATGGCAAGCTGGGTGCTGATGGTAACGCCTTGTTCCGTCAACCAGAACTGCGTGAAATGCGTGATAAGTCGCAGGAAGATAAACGTGAAGCTGATGCGGCGCAGTGGGAACTGAACTACGTGGCGTTGGATGGCAACATTGGTTGCATGGTTAACGGTGCCGGTTTGGCAATGGGAACCATGGACATCGTGAAACTTCACGGTGGTGAACCGGCTAACTTCCTCGATGTTGGCGGTGGTGCAACCAAAGAGCGCGTGACTGAAGCATTCAAAATCATTCTGTCTGATGACAAAGTGAAAGCGGTTCTGGTTAACATTTTCGGCGGCATTGTGCGCTGTGACCTGATCGCTGACGGCATCATTGGTGCGGTTGAAGAAGTGGGCGTAAACGTGCCAGTGGTGGTTCGTCTGGAAGGAAATAACGCTGAACTGGGTGCCAAAAAATTGGCAGACAGCGGTTTGAATATCATTGCTGCGACCAGCCTGACAGATGCGGCTCAGCAAGTTGTAGCGGCAGTGGGGGCTAAATAATGTCTATTTTAATTGATAAAAACACCAAAGTTATTTGCCAGGGTTTTACCGGTAGCCAGGGGACTTTCCACTCCGAACAAGCTATTGCCTATGGTACAAAAATGGTTGGCGGCGTAACGCCAGGTAAAGGCGGCACCCAGCATCTGGGCCTGCCAGTATTCAATACCGTACGTGAAGCAGTAGAAACTACCGGTGCTACGGCATCTGTTATCTACGTGCCAGCGCCGTTCTGTAAAGACTCCATTCTGGAAGCTATTGATGCCGGTATCAAACTGATCATCTGTATTACTGAAGGTATCCCAACACTGGATATGCTGGTAGTAAAAGTCAGATTAGAACAGTCTGATGCACGGATGATCGGCCCGAACTGCCCAGGTGTTATCACCCCAGGTGAATGTAAGATTGGCATCATGCCGGGCCACATTCATTTACCGGGCAAAGTGGGTATTGTTTCTCGTTCCGGTACTTTGACCTATGAAGCGGTAAAACAAACCACGGATATCGGCTTCGGTCAGTCAACTTGTGTTGGCATCGGTGGCGACCCGATCCCAGGCTCTAACTTCATTGATATTCTGAAGTTGTTCCAGGAAGACCCGCAGACTGAAGTTATTGTGATGATCGGTGAAATTGGTGGTAACGCTGAAGAAGAAGCCGCTGCTTATATTAAAGATCACGTGACCAAACCTGTTGTGGGTTACATCGCCGGTGTAACTGCACCAAAAGGTAAGCGTATGGGCCACGCAGGCGCCATCATTGCGGGTGGTAAAGGAACTGCGGATGATAAGTTCGCGGCGCTGGAAGCTGCCGGTGTGAAAACAGTCCGTAGCCTGGCTGAAATTGGTAATGCCGTGAAAGCTGTTTACCAAAGTAATAAATAACATCGAGTGCACTGGTTTCAGTGTTAGTTCGACACCTGAGGCCACCTTGCGGTGGCCTTTTTTGTGGCTAATCAGAACGTATTCAGGGCGGTGATTAAGATAATATCTGTTTGCGCTTGTTGCTTAGCCTGCTCAGTGCTGGCACTGGCAGTTTGTTGCTGCAACGCAGCCAATGCAGCATCATAACTGGCTCTATCCTTAAACAACTTATCTTTGACATTGATAGACGCGATGTTGGTATAGCGGCCATCAGCCGTCACGGGCACAGCAAGTGTGCCGTTATTAATCAGCTGTTTAACAATCTGCCGCTCTTTCTCGTAGCCTTCCAACCCGATTAAATGCCAGCGCTGCTGAGTTTTACCCTCATACTTCCCGGCCTTAATATCAGTCAAATAGCGAATGGTCAGATTACGTATTGTGCCGTCTTCCTCACCGTACTGTGCTTTACTGTCTGATAACACTTGGAATTTCTGTCCTTCCAATGCGCCACCTTTTTGCGTCAAATGCCCCATCCGGTAACTGTTCATGCCCAGATGAATAGGGGTGCTATCGGTAACAGGCGTGCCGTCATTGAGGCGCAGGTCGGTGATACGTGAGCCGACTGGCTGACGTAAATCAATGGTGTAAGTCACACCATCGAAGAAGTCATTGGTCGAATATTTTGAAGCGCGACGTTGTGGATTAAAACTGTAGGTGACATCACCCGCTTTAACCTGATTAAAGTAATCAGCCGACCACTCCATGTACTGTTTTAACGCTTTACCGGTCAGAGCATAAACGGTGATTTCACCGCCGGCATATTGATAGTTAAATGCAATGTCTTTAGCGGTGATATCCCCGACATCCAGTTTAGGATGGTCGTTATCAATCTGTAAGGCAATAACCTGCGCCTGAGGAGCATAATAATGTGCCGCCTCCTGATACAACGCGCTGATACCGGTATCCTGAATATGAACCTGAGGAATACCTTTAATCTCATCGGCCGGTACCAGATTACTGCCGCTCAAGGTTGCAATCACCCGATTAGCATTGGCGCGCAAAATATCATGATAAGGCTGGTAAATCGCTTCCAGCTTTTTATCAGACTCGACTCCCTTGATCGGGTAGGTATAGCTGTCTTTATCCACCAGATGATATTTACCCTCACGCTGCTCAAATTTCAGGTCAATGCGGGAGAGCGCGCGGCCATACTTATCCGGCTCAGTGATAATGACACCGTTAACCACTGCTTTATCAATCTTCACATGCATATGGCCTGCGACAATGGCTGCCAGCTCTGGATTGGCCTTGGCGATATCGCCAACCCCGGTGCCAGGGCGCTGATTCTCATTATCGACTCCCATATGGGCAACCAGCACGATGGCATCTACTTGTGGCTGGATTTGCTGAATAACCTTTTTCACTTCTTGTACTGGATCGGTGAAATGAATGCCATTGATACGGTCGGTGCCTTGTGCAAACTCCGCAGTCATTGGGGTATCCATGCCAATAATGCCGATTTTCACCCCCTGACGTTCGATGATTTTATAAGAGGGGAGGTAAGGTTTACCTGAATCCCAGAAGATATTCCCCGCCAGTGCCGTGCCATCAAATTGTTTTAGTGAAGTGGAAAGGGCTTTCAGGCCAAAATCAAATTCGTGGTTGCCCATCACCCAGGCATCATATTTCAAGGCATTGAAGCCGAGAATCATCGGGCTTATCGGCTCATTTTTAAAGGTTTCAACAAAGTTGCCCTGAAGGGTATCACCGGCATCGACCAGAATCACATTCGGCTGTTCAGCCCGTATTTTTTGCACTTTCGTGGCTATCTGGCTCAGACTGCCGGCTAAGTTTTCACTGTCGCTGGCATAGTCCCACGGCACAAAAGTACCATGTAAATCAGAGGTGCCTAAAATAGTGATATCAACTTGTTGCGCGGCGATGGAAGCGGTACTGACACAGAGTAATGTGGTGAGCGCTATTTTTTTCATTGTAGAGGATTCAATATTTTATCAAGAAATAGCATTTCATCATGCAACAAAATGGCAACACTTGCGAACGCTTCCCTCAAGTTAGACTAATATATTTATATAAAACTCGGAATTGTGATTTAACTCACCCTGAGTGTAATAAATTTAAACGTTAATCTGGATCGCATAATAACGCAGTAATAAAGCATTAGATAAACCATAAAATTACATTTCATTAACAGTTCGGGGTTATATAAAAACAATCAAACTTTTAATTAACATGAAAAAGAATTAATTGTCCTAAATCAAGTTTTGAATATAGCAATAATGTTCATATGAGCTTAAATTGTTCTAGATCAAACTACGGCGGGATGGGCAAATGGCCTGTTTGTTGACCTGTATCCAGAACTCAACGCTGGGTCACGTAAAATCCTATTTATTGTGTGGGATTAGAAGCGTACTATTACCGCGGTGTAATACTGGGTAGTTGATATTGTTATTTTTGTTGTGTTTTTTTGGGCATTCACTGCGGGGTAATTTCAGGGCTTCCAATTTAGTTAGCGGAGGCTCGGTTGCCGCAAGTCGGAGTCTTCCTGCGAGGAGCAAGGAGTCAAGATGTTTGATATTGTCGAACTGTCACGGTTACAGTTTGCCTTAACGGCAATGTACCATTTCTTATTTGTCCCACTAACGCTGGGTATGGCGTTTATGTTGGCAATTATGGAATCGGTTTATGTGCTGTCTGGTAAACAAATCTATAAAGATATGACCAAATTCTGGGGCAAGTTATTTGCTATTAACTTTGCTCTGGGGGTTGCTACTGGTTTGACTATGGAGTTCCAGTTCGGGACTAACTGGTCATATTTCTCACATTACGTCGGTGATATCTTCGGTGCCCCTCTGGCAATCGAAGGTTTGATGGCGTTCTTCCTGGAGTCTACTTTCGTCGGTCTGTTCTTCTTCGGATGGGATCGCCTGAGTAAACATCAGCATTTGGCTGTAACCTGGCTGGTTGCATTAGGCTCTAACTTCTCTGCGTTGTGGATCTTGGTTGCCAACGGTTGGATGCAAAACCCGATTGCATCTGATTTCAACTTTGAAACTATGCGTATGGAAATGCTGAGCTTCTCTGAACTGGTTCTCAACCCGGTTGCACAGGTGAAATTCGTTCACACTGTAGCGGCAGGGTATGTGACTGGCGCGATGTTTGTGCTGGGTATCAGCTCTTACTATCTGTTGAAAGGCCGTGATATTCCGTTTGCCAAGCGTTCCTTTGCCATTGCGGCGAGCTTTGGTTTGGCTGCCGTATTGTCGGTTATCGTGCTGGGTGATGAATCTGGTTACGAAATGGGCGATGTGCAGAAAACCAAATTGGCTGCAATTGAAGCTGAATGGGAAACCCAACCGCCTCCGGCAGCCTTTACGCTGTTTGCTATCCCGAATCAAGAAACCATGGAGAACCGATTTGCGGTTCAGATTCCATTTGCCTTGGGGATAATAGCGACCCGTTCATTGGATACACCGGTTATCGGCTTGCGTGATTTGATGTCTCAACATGAAGTCCGTATCCGTAATGGTATCCATGCTTACAGTCTGCTAGAAAAATTACGTTCGGGTAACACTGACCCTGCGGTGCGTGAAGCCTTTAGTAAGGCGAAACAAGATCTGGGCTACGGTCTGTTACTGAAGCGTTATACCCAAAACGTTACCGATGCGACTGAAGAGCAAATTCAGTTGGCGGCTAAAGACTCAATCCCACGTGTTCTGCCACTGTATTTCGCTTTCCGCATCATGGTTGCCTGTGGTTTCCTGATGTTGCTGATTATCGGTCTGTCCTTCTATAACGTAGTTCGTGGCCGGATTGGTGAGAAAAAATGGTTACTGCGCGCAGCATTGTTTGGTATTCCGTTGCCGTGGATTGCAGTAGAAGCAGGTTGGTTTGTGGCGGAATATGGTCGTCAGCCATGGGCTATCGGTGAAGTGCTGCCGACAGCAATTGCAAACTCGTCAGTCACCGCTGGGGATATTCTATTCTCCATGGGGTTGATCTGTGGTCTGTACACGCTGTTCCTGGTGGCAGAAATGTACCTGATGTTCAAATTCGCGCGCCTTGGGCCAAGTAGCCTGAAAACCGGCCGCTATCATTTTGAACAGCCGACTGCCCCAGTGCAGGAAGCACGGTAAACAGGAGTCCACTTATGTTTGATTATGAAGTATTACGATTTATCTGGTGGCTGCTGATCGGTGTGCTGCTGATTGGGTTCGCAGTAACCGATGGTTTCGATATGGGTGTCGGTATCCTGCTGCGGATCATCGGTAAGAATGATACAGAACGTCGTATTATGATTAACTCGATTGCCCCTCACTGGGATGGTAATCAGGTTTGGTTGATCACTGCGGGTGGGGCGCTGTTTGCTGCCTGGCCAATGGTGTATGCAGCCGCATTCTCCGGCTTCTATATTGCGATGATTCTGGTATTGGCTGCGTTATTCTTCCGTCCGGTCGGTTTTGATTACCGTTCTAAGGTGGAAGATAACCGTTGGCGCAATATGTGGGACTGGGGCATTTTTGCTGGTAGCTTCGTGCCAGCGGTAGTCTTCGGTGTGGCATTCGGTAACTTGCTGCAAGGGGTACCGTTCCACATGGATAGCTACATGCGCCTGTTCTACACCGGTAACTTCTTCCAGTTGCTGAACCCGTTTGGGTTACTGGCGGGTGTTGTCAGCTTGACCATGCTGGTAACGCAAGGTGCTACTTACCTGCAAATGCGTACCCGTGGTGAGTTGCATCTGCGCTCCCGTACTGCGGCTCAGATCTCTGCGTTGGTGATGAGTGTGGCCTTCCTGTTGGCCGGTATCTGGTTAGTTAAAGGTATTGATGGCTTCGTTATAACTTCAGCTCTGGATACGGCGGCTGAATCTAACCCGATGCGCAAAGAAGTTGCACATCAGGCGGGTGCATGGTTGATTAACTTCAATAAGTACCCAAGCCTGTGGGCGCTGCCTGCTCTTGGGGTTATTCTGCCACTGTTCACCATTTTGCTGTCGCGCTTTGAAAAAGGGGCTTGGGCCTTCCTGTTCTCATCACTGACTATTGCCTGTGTGATTCTGACTGCCGGGGTAACTATGTTCCCATTCGTCATGCCGTCAAGCACAGTGCCAAATGTCAGTCTGACAATGTGGGATGCCACCTCTAGCCTGTTGACGCTGAAAGTGATGACCGTTGTTGCGATAATCTTTGTTCCTATCATCCTGCTGTACACCAGTTGGTGTTACTACAAGATGTTCGGGCGCATTGATAAAGACTTTATCGAAAACAATAAGCACTCACTGTACTAAGGAGCATAAAGCATGTGGTATTTTGCCTGGATTCTAGGGACACTTCTGGCCTGCTCCTTTGGTATCATTACTGCTCTGGCGCTGGAGCAGAGTGAAGCCAATGCAGCAGCGAAAGCCGCTAATAATGGCAATGATGATGTTGTCCGATAAGTTATACGATTTACTGGATAAGGGCCCGCTGCGGGCCCTTTCACTGGTGCTCGCCTTTGCTGTGGCATTCTGTGTGTTTTGGGACCCTTCACGTTTTGCGGCGGCAACCAGTTCACTTGAGGTCTGGCAAGAGGTGTTTATCGTGTGGGCGGTTTGTACCGGTGTGATTCATGGGGTAGGTTTTCGCCCTAAGCGGATATGGTTGCGTGCTTTTTTCTCACCACTTCCCGCAATTGTGATCTTGGCCGCGGGATTATTCTACTTTTTTGTCTAATCTGAACACAATCTATCCTTATGGGCCATTCGGCCCATAATTATTTTCGTTCTATTCCCTCAAGTGATTCCAAAGCTTAGCGCTCTTCAGTATAGTGTGTCCGTTAACTGCATTACTGGGAAGTAGAGTGAGTAATACGTTGTTTCGATGGCCGGTACGTGTCTATTTTGAAGACACCGATGCTGGCGGCGTGGTATACCACGCACGCTACGTTGCCTTTTATGAAAGGGCGCGCACTGAAATGTTGCGCCAACGCAATTTTCACCAGCAGCAATTGCTCAGTGAGCATGTCGCTTTCGCTGTCCGCCGCATGACGGTAGAATACCTGGCACCGGCACGTCTTGATGATATGCTGGAAGTACAGAGTGAAATTACCGCAATGCGTGGGGCTTCTCTCACGTTTGCTCAACGAATTCTCGACACACATGGCAATCTTCTGAGTAGTGCAGAAGTATTGATCGCATGTATCGATCCACACCAAATGAAGCCAAGAGCGCTTCCTAAGTCTATTGTCGCGGAGTTTAAGTAGTGGCTGACATGAACATTCTGGATTTATTCCTGCAGGCAAGCCTATTCGTTAAGCTTATCATGCTGGTATTAATGGGCTTTTCTATTGCTTCATGGGCGATCATCATTCAACGAACGCGTATTCTGAATGCTGCCACCCGCGATGCAGAAGCCTTTGAAGATAAGTTTTGGTCCGGTATTGAGCTGTCTCGCTTGTATCAGGAAAGCCAGGCTCGTCGCGAGACTCTCGGGGGCTCCGAGCAGATCTTCCATTCTGGATTTAAAGAGTTTGCCCGTTTACATCGCGCAAACAGCCATGCACCAGAGGCGGTGATTGACGGTGCCTCCCGTGCGATGCGCATCTCAATGAACCGTGAATTAGAAGCTCTGGAAACTCATATTCCATTCCTCGGTACTGTTGGTTCCATCAGCCCGTATATTGGCCTGTTTGGTACAGTATGGGGGATTATGCATGCCTTTATTTCTCTGGGTGCAGTAAAGCAGGCGACGTTACAAATGGTCGCACCAGGTATTGCCGAAGCACTGATTGCTACCGCGATCGGTCTGTTCGCTGCGATCCCTGCTGTTATGGCCTATAACCGCCTGAACCAGCGCGTGAATAAACTTGAACAAAACTATGACAACTTCATGGAAGAGTTCATTGCTATTCTGCATCGTCAGGCTTTTGCCAGCGCCGAGAGCAAATAAGTAGGGGGTTGTATGGCGCGAGTACGTGGTCGTAAACGTCGCGAGCTTAAGTCTGAAATTAACATTGTTCCCTTACTGGACGTGTTGCTGGTGCTATTGCTGATCTTTATGGCGACCGCGCCGATCATTACGCAAAGCGTTGAGGTGGATCTGCCCGACGCGACGGACTCAAAAACCGTCTCAAGTGATGATAATCCACCAGTGATTGTGGAAGTGTCAGGGGTGGGTCAATACTCGTTGGTGGTAGATCACCAGCGGATGGAGCAACTGCCTTCAGAACAAGTTGTGGCAGAGGCTCAGGCCAGATTGAAATCGAATCCGAAAACCGTGTTCCTGATAGGTGGTGCTAAAGAGGTGCCTTATGATGAAATTATCAAGGCTCTGAATATGCTGCATCAGGCGGGTGTGACGTCGGTGGGCTTAATGACTCAACCGATATAAATTTGCGTTGATATTGGTTGGATTGAGAGTCACTCCAGCCAGTAGATACCTTGTTTTTAGCAGTTCCGTTTTTTAGCAATAGATGCGGACATCGAGTGTGGAAATCGAGCGTGGGTAAGGCAACCGAGCAAAATGATAAGCTGAATCGCGCCGTTATCGTGTCGGTGGTTCTGCACATCATATTGATTGCCCTGTTGATTTGGGGCTCTCTGACGCAGAAGACTGAAATGGGCGGCGGCGGTGCTGGCGGCGAAGTTATTGACGCTGTCATGGTCGATCCGGGCGCAGTAACAGAACAGTATAACCGTCAGCAGCAACAGCAGACTGACGCTAAACGCGCAGAACAACAGCGCCAGAAAAAAGCCGATCAGCAAGCAGAAGAATTGCAGCAAAAGCAGGCTGCTGAGCAACAACGGCTGAAAGAATTGGAAAAAGAGCGTCTGCAAGCGCAAGAAGATGCCAAGCAGGCGGCTGAAGAACAGAAAAAACAAGCCGCTGAGCAGCAAAAAGAGGCCGCTGAGCAAAAGAAAGTTGCTGCTGCCGCTGCTGCAAAAGCGAAAGAAGAGCAGAAACAGGCAGAGGCCGCAGCCGCACAAGCAAAAGCAGAAGCTGATAAAATCGTGAAAGCACAAGCTGACGCGCAGAAAAAAGCAGAAGCCGAAGCTAAAAAAGAGGCGGCTGTAGCAGCAGCAGCGAAGAAACAAGCTGATGCTGAGGCGAAGAAAGCGGCTGATGCTGCGGAGAAAGCAGCAACTGCCGCCGCTGAGAAGAAAGCTGCGGCTGATGCTGAGAAAAAAGCGGCCGCAGAGGCTAAAAAAACCGCTGCTGCTGATGCCAAGAAAAAAGCGGCCGCAGAAGCGGCGGCAACAACCGATGTTGATGATTTATTTGGTGGTTTAGCTAACTCCAAAAATGCACCGAAAAGTGGGGCCGGCGCGGGCGCTGCTGCTGCGGGTAAAGGTGGTGGCAAGAAGAGCGGGGCATCAGCGGGTGATGTCAGCGGCTATTTGGGCCAGATCACTGCCGCGATCCAGAGTAAATTTTATGATGCAGATCTTTACAAAGGCCGTACCTGTGATCTGCGAATTAAATTAGCACCAGATGGTCTATTAATTGATGTTAAAGCAGAAGGGGGTGACCCGGCACTGTGCCAGGCTGCTATCGCTGCTGCAAAACAAGCGAAGATTCCTAAGCCTCCAAGCTCGGATGTTTATGAAGTGTTTAAGAATGCTCCGCTTGTATTTAAACCTCAATAAGGGTTGATTAACAGGGGTATAACTTTGTTGATCAACCGTGGATTATGTAGTTTTGTTTGCGTTGGTTTGTTAAAATTCTGCTAATTATCGCGGGCATCCCGCTCGGATAAGGGAGATAAGATGAAGCAGGCATTTCGAGTTGCGCTAGGCTTTTTAGTTTTGTGGGCTTCTGTGTTACATGCAGAAGTTCGAATTGAGATTACCCAAGGGGTAGACTCTGCTCGTCCAATTGGTGTTGTTCCGTTTAAATGGATGGGGCCGGGTACACCACCTGAAGAGATCGGTGCTATTGTTGGCGCAGATTTACGTAACAGTGGCAAATTTAACCCAATTGATGCGGCTCGCATGCCACAACAGCCTTCAACTGCGGCAGAAGTAACGCCAGCAGCCTGGACTGCGTTGGGTATTGATGCTGTTGTTGTTGGTCAGGTTCAACCGAGTGCTGATGGTAGCTATGTGGTTTCTTACCAGTTAGTCGATACTTCTGGTGCAGCCGGTAGCGTTTTAGCGCAAAATCAGTATAAAGTAACTAAACAATGGTTACGTTATTCAGCGCATACTGCCAGTGATGAAGTATTTGAAAAGCTGACAGGGATCAAAGGTGCTTTCCGTACCCGTATTGCTTATGTTGTGCAAACCAACGGCGGCAAATTCCCACACGAATTGCGGGTTTCTGATTACGACGGCTACAACCAGTTTGTCGTTCACCGTTCGCCACAACCTTTGATGTCACCAGCCTGGTCTTCAGATGGTAGCAAAATTGCTTATGTCACTTTCGAGAGTGGTAAGTCAGCACTGGTTATTCAGACGCTGGCTAATGGTGCAATCAGACAAGTGGCTTCATTCCCTCGTCATAACGGTGCGCCTTCTTTCTCACCGGACGGGACTAAATTGGCTTTCGCGTTATCTAAAAGCGGTAGTTTGAACTTGTATGTTATGGACTTAGGATCTGGTCAAATCAGCCAGGTTACTGATGGCCGTAGCAATAACACTGAACCAAGCTGGTTCCCGGATAGCCAGAATCTGGCCTATACCTCGGATCAGGGCGGTCGTCCACAAGTGTATAAAGTGAATATTAATGGTGGTGCACCACAGCGAATCACGTGGGAAGGTTCTCAGAACCAGAACGCAGATGTGAGTCCTGATGGTAAGTTCCTGGCATTGGTTAGTTCTAATGGTGGGGCACAACACATCGCCAAACAGGATCTAGAAACGGGAGCCGTTCAAGTATTAACGGACACGTTCCTGGATGAAACGCCTAGTATCGCGCCTAACGGCACCATGGTTATCTATAGCTCGACACAAGGGCTGGGAGCTGTGTTACAGCTGGTCTCGACTGATGGGCGTTTCAAAGCGCGTCTTCCGGCAACTGATGGACAGGTCAAATTTCCTGCCTGGTCGCCGTATCTGTGATGCATGTGTAAATACGTATGTATGGCAAACTATAAAAGGATCAAAGAGATGCAACTGAACAAAGTGCTAAAAGGGCTAATGTTGGCTTTGCCAGTTCTGGCAATCGCTGCGTGTAGTTCTAACAAAAGCGCAAATAATGACCAATCTGGCATGGGCGCTGGCACTGGTACAGAAAATGGCAGCAACTTGTCTTCAGAAGAGCAAGCTCGTCTTCAGATGCAAGAACTGCAAAAGAACAATATCGTTTACTTCGGTTTCGATAAATACGATATCGGTTCTGACTTCGCTCAAATGCTGGATGCACATGCTGCATTCCTGCGTAGCAACCCATCTTACAAAGTTGTTGTTGAAGGCCACGCGGATGAACGCGGTACGCCAGAATACAACATCGCGTTGGGCGAGCGTCGTGCAAATGCTGTGAAAATGTATCTGCAAGGTAAAGGCGTTTCGGCTGACCAGATCTCTATCGTTTCTTACGGTAAAGAGAAACCAGCAGTACTGGGCCATGACGAAGCAGCGTTCGCTAAAAACCGTCGTGCAGTTCTGGTTTACTAAGAGAATCGCATGAACAGTAACTTCAGACGTCACTTAGTGGGTCTGTCGTTACTGGTTGGCGTAGCGGTCCCATGGGCCGCTACTGCCCAAGCGCCAATCAGTAATGTCGGCTCCGGCTCGGTAGAAGATCGGGTCACTCAACTTGAGCGTATTTCCAACGCTCACAGCCAACTATTAACTCAACTTCAGCAACAGCTATCCGATTCGCAACGCGATGTAGATAGTTTACGCGGTCAGATCCAAGAAAATCAGTACCAGCTCAATCAAATTGTTGAGCGGCAAAAACAGATCTACCAGCAGATGGAGAGTCTGAGCGGTGGTCAGGGGGCGCAGGGTTCAGCTTCTGCGGCTACTGGTGCTGCGACAGATAATTCTGCGGCTGGAAGTTCCGATACTGCTGCCGCAGGCGCAGCGGCTGCTACAGCGGCACCTGCAGCAAGTACTGGTGATGAAAACAGCGATTATAATGCAGCCGTTTCTTTGGCTCTTGAGAAAAAGCAATTTGATCAAGCGATCACTGCTTTCCAAGGTTTTGTGAAACAGTATCCAAAATCGACTTACCAGCCTAATGCCAACTATTGGTTAGGGCAGTTGTATTACAACAAAGGTAAGAAAGACGACGCTGCATATTATTATGCTGTTGTAGTAAAAAATTATCCAAAGTCTCCAAAAAGTTCAGAAGCGATGTTTAAAGTTGGGGTGATCATGCAGGATAAAGGCCAAAGCGATAAAGCGAAGGCGGTTTATCAACAAGTGATCAAGCAATATCCTAATACTGATGCTGCTAAACAGGCACAGAAACGTTTATCTGCTCTTTAGCCATTTTCGAGTCCAGGAATTGGTCATATTGACTAATTTCTGGACTTTGGCGAGTGAAGAACAAGCAGTTAAACGCTTCAACAGAAATTTAAGTTGCACTGTGAAGAGAAATTAGTAATATATGCCGCCGTTGCCAAGACAACTTGTAAAACGTTAAAGCAGCAGGAAATTATAGTAAGCAGCACACATAATGGGTCGTTAGCTCAGTTGGTAGAGCAGTTGACTTTTAATCAGTTGGTTAAAGGTTCGAGCCGAGCGAAGCGAGACAGCAACGCGTTAGCGTTGACCTGAAGGGCGAGTCCGCAGGACGAGTAATCCCGCACGACAGGCACTGAATTGTTATTAGCAGCATACATAATGGGTCGTTAGCTCAGTTGGTAGAGCAGTTGACTTTTAATCAATTGGTCGCAGGTTCGAATCCCGCACGACCCACCATTATGCAGAGTTATCAGGGTATCAAATCGTAGGGATGAGAACCGTAAAGGTTCGAGCCGAGCGAAGCGAGACAGCAACGCGTAGCGTTGACCCGAAGGGCGAGTCCGCAGGACAAGTAATCCCGCACGACCCACCACTATGTTAAGCAGTACCGCATTACAGCGGGTCGTTAGCTCAGTTGGTAGAGCAGTTGACTTTTAATCAATTGGTCGCAGGTTCGAATCCCGCACGACCCACCATTCTCCCCGCACGCCGGTTTGAATGTACGAAGTTGAAATCAGCGCAAAGATTTTTCTTCCTGTTTTGTCTAAAAAGTACCCGAAGTGCGAGTAATCCCGCACGACAGGCGCTGAATTGTCATTAGCAGCATACATAATGGGTCGTTAGCTCAGTTGGTAGAGCAGTTGACTTTTAATCAATTGGTCGCAGGTTCGAATCCCGCACGACCCACCATTATGTCAAGCAATCCCGCACGATAGGCACTGAATTGTCACTAGCAGTACACATAATGGGTCGTTAGCTCAGTTGGTAGAGCAGTTGACTTTTAATCAGTTGGTTAAAGGTTCGAGCCGAGCGAAGCGAGACAGCAACGCGTTAGCGTTGACCCGAAGGGCGAGTCCGCAGGACGAGTAATCCCGTACGACAGGCACTGAATTGCCATCAGCAGTACACATAATGGGTCGTTAGCTCAGTTGGTAGAGCAGTTGACTTTTAATCAATTGGTCGCAGGTTCGAATCCCGCACGACCCACCATTATGTCAAGTAATCCCGCACAACCCACCATTATCTTCCAGTTGTCATCATCTCCTCCCGATTTATCTCCCTAGTGTTCTTATCGATTTCCTTTCCATCCTGAATATAACCCCTATAATCCTCTAATATCCTTTCGACGACTCACTTTCCCATCTCATTTTTAACTCCATTAAACATTTTCACCATTATCAGACAATTTTGGGCGACTTTTAGCTGGATATTGGGTATTTTGTTTAGGATAAAAAACAAATCAAGTCTTACTAGCAGCCAGCAACGTTTGCTGACCCTGGAATAACTGGCAACAGAGATGTGAGCGATGAGTGAAACTTTTGATGTGAATGCGGCTATTTATCCATTTCCTCCACGGCCTGTCCTTTTGGATGAAGAGGAAAAAGCCTTTTACCGTGAGAAGATCAAAACACTGCTGAAGCAGCGCGATGCGGTGTTAGTCGCTCACTATTATACTGATCCCGAAATCCAAGCTTTAGCCGAAGAAACCGGCGGTTGCGTCGCCGATTCCCTTGAAATGGCACGATTTGGTAATAACCATCCGGCATCGACATTACTGGTCGCCGGCGTGCGTTTCATGGGAGAGACGGCCAAAATCTTGAACCCTGAGAAGCAAGTGTTGATGCCAACCCTGAATGCAGAGTGTTCGCTGGATTTAGGCTGCCCGGCGGATGAATTTGCCGCATTTTGTGATAGTCATCCAGACCGCACCGTGGTGGTGTATGCCAATACCTCTGCGGCGGTTAAAGCCCGAGCTGATTGGGTAGTGACCTCCAGTATTGCGGTTGAGCTTATTGAGCATCTCGATAGCCTGGGTGAGAAAATTATCTGGGCGCCGGATCGCCACTTGGGCAATTATGTGCAGAAGAAGAGTGGGGCCGATGTATTGTGCTGGCAGGGGGCCTGTATCGTCCATGACGAGTTTAAAACCCAGGCGCTGGCTCGCATGAAAGTACTGCATCCTGATGCTGCGGTGTTAGTTCACCCGGAATCACCTCAGGCAGTGGTTGATATGGCTGATGCTGTCGGCTCGACTAGCCAACTGATTCAGGCTGCAAAAACGTTGCCACAGCAAAAACTTATTGTGGCGACTGACCGTGGCATTTTTTACAAAATGCAGCAGGCGTGCCCAGATAAAGAATTATTCGAAGCCCCGACGGCGGGTGAAGGTGCGACGTGCAGAACATGCGCTCACTGTCCGTGGATGGCAATGAATGGTCTCAGAGCGATTGCTGAGGGGCTGGAGCAGGGAGGTGTAATGCATGAGATACATGTCGATGAAGAATTGCGTCAGCAGGCGCTGATACCGCTGAATCGGATGTTGGATTTTGCCAACCAGTTGAAGTTACAGGTCAAAGGCAATGCCTGAGTCGTAAATGACACCAATTGACCTCAATACTTATTATTTCTCCCCAATAAAAGGATTGCCAGATGGATTTCCTCAGTACAAGCAATATATTGGTGCATATTCCGCTGGGTGCGGGGGGGGATGACCTTTCATGGATAGAGGCGATTGGTACCCTGTTTGGGTTACTCTGTATTTGGTTTGCCAGCAAAGAGAAGATAATTAACTATTTGTTTGGCCTGATTAACGTGACGTTATTTGCGGTAATTTTTTTCCAGATTCAGCTCTATGCCAGCCTGCTGTTACAGCTGTTCTTCTTCGTCGCCAATATCTATGGCTGGTATGCCTGGAGTAAGCAAACGCCTGACAATCAAGCTGAATTGAAAATTCGCTGGTTATCATTGCCGAAAGCATTGATTTGGGGCGCAGTGTGCGTGGTTGGTATCACTTTAATGACCTTGCATATTGATACTGTTTTTGCCGGGTTGACCCGTGCCGCAGTGGTGGTGATGCAGCGTTTGGGCGCTAATGTGCAAATGCCTGAACTGCAACCTGATGCATTCCCATTCTGGGATTCCACCATGATGGTGTTATCAATTGTGGCGATGATCCTGATGACACGCAAATATGTTGAGAACTGGCTGATTTGGGTGGTGATTGATGTCATCAGTGTAGCGATTTTCGCCTATCAGGGGGTTTATGCGATGGCTCTGGAATACGTGATACTGACACTGATTGCCCTGAATGGCTCTTGGTTGTGGATGAAGAGCGCGGCAAGAAATCATTCACGCCCGTTATCAACGCAGAGTCACTAGCGGCTAAGTCAGGCCACTGTTTTATCGGGCTTATCTCCGTTGAAACAGTGGCCTTTTGCCCTCAGTGAGGGTGGTAATGGTGCGCGTCGTTACTGGCGGTCTGATTGATACCACAATCGGGTGCGGCGCAATGCTGATATTCCATTTGAATGGTGGCATGCCCAATATTGTAGTGATGCAGTAAATGGTGCTGGATACGATGCAATAATTCATCGTTATCCCTCGGAGGGATCACTTGCACATGCAGCGTCATTAGTCGTTTTTCGCCAACTTGCCATAAGTGAACATGATGAACGTCCCTCACTTCATATATGCTGGCGCATAAGTCTTTGCGCAATTTGGTGATATCAATCTCTTGCGGCGCGCCCTCTAACAGTTCGTGAAAACTCTCTTTCAGCAGCCGCCAGGCGCTGCGGAGCACCAACACTGAGACCAATACCGACAATATCGGATCAATAGGTGTCCAGCCGGTAGTCAGAATGACCACGGCAGCCACTATCGCCCCAACGGAACCTAATAGATCTCCCAGCACATGTAAGGCTGCGGCGCGCACATTGATATTCTTTTCTTCCTCGCCACGATGCAGTATCCAGAAGCAGAAAATATTTGCACATAATCCGGCGATGGCGATGAATAACATCGGCATCCCCATCACTTCGTGGGGAGAAAAGAAACGCCGTACCGCTTCCCAGACTATCAATACCACAATCAACAATAATGCCGCCGCGTTGACGAACGCTGCCAGTGTGGTCAGGCGCAAATAACCAAAGGTATGGCGAGAGTCAGGTTTCCGCTGAGAGAAATGAACTGCCATCAATGCGATAAATAATGCGGCCGAGTCTGTCAGCATATGTCCGGCATCCGCCAATAATGCCAGCGAACCCGATAGCCAGCCACCAATGGCCTCCACCACCATAAACAGAGTGGTAACCACAAAAGCTATCAGTAGGCGTTTGCTGTTGCTGTCTTGGGGGAAAAATGAAGATACAGCCATAGTTATCCTTGGACCATAAGATGTGTGCACAGAACTGCCGGTTTATGTTAGCTCTGACAGGGTTTGATTCAAACCTTTAATCAACTGTGCTAATAGATTCTGCAGTTTAGTATAGGCCGCAGGAGCGATTTTGCCTTGCTGGCATTGGCTAATTAACTGCTGGCATAATGCGGCACCTGCGGCATTTTGCAATATCAGAAAACTGCCCTTAATACGGTGTAATACCTGTGCACGGGCCGCTAGCGGCTGTGGTACCAGTGCAAGTTGTTGGCGGTCATGCACCATGGAATCAAGCAGCGTCACCACTAATTTGCGCACCATTTTTGGGTCCTGATTACCCAATCGTAATAGTATTTCCCGCAGGTTATCGTAAACCGGTTGCTCTGTGGACATAACGGTTTGTATGCGTAATACCCGCTCAATATCACTGAGTGTCACCGGTTTGGTCAGCCAATGGTCGATAACGATATTCCCAGGCCGGATACGGGTAAACTCTTGTACATCGGCCGAGCAAAGGATGATTTTTACCGCTTTAGACTGAGATGGGCGCTCTTGTCGGCGAATGATTCGCGCCAGGGTAAAACCATCCAGAGTGGGCATATTGTAATCGACAAACAGCACATCGAACGGTTGCTGAAAATGAGCGTGTAATAGCTGGCGGGCATTATCAAACAGCTCGGATTCAATACCAAAATGCCTGAGCTGTTGTTGCATCAACAGGAGGTTACTCGGGTGGTCATCAACCATCGCAACACGAAGAGGATACAGGCATAACGTGTCCGTAATTTCTGTTGCGGGCCTCAGGATTGACGGCGATACCGTCTCCATGGCAAGCAATAATTTGATGGTGACCACGGTGCCTTTATTCAGCTCTGAGGCCAGGCTGATAGTGCCATTCATTCGGTCAATAAGCTCTTTGCAGATCGATAAACCCAAACCACTGCCTGGGATCATCAGATTGTTGCTGGTCTCAACCCGATAAAAGGGCTGGAACAGGTGGGGTATTTCCGCAGCGGCTATTCCGCAACCACTGTCCTCCACCTGCAATATCAACTCTCCTTGCCCTTCGTGCTGCGGTTGCCACGCCATTCGAACATTAATTTCGCCTTGGCGGGTAAACTTAATGGCATTGTTAATTAGATTGTTCATGACCTGAAGTAAGCGACCGCCATCAAGCAGAACTGTTTCAGGTAAGTTATCACTGTAACTGACATTTAAGGTTATCGGCCGCATACCCAACAGCGGTTGATAAACCGCGCGAATATGATTAATCCAAGGAATCAATGCAGTAGGTTGTGGTAAAAGCTGTAACGAGCCAATTTCTAACTTGGCATAATCTTGTAGGTCATTGAGTAGGCTTAATAACGATGATGCTGAGCTGTAAATAACGGGCAAATTACCCTGCGCGGTCGTGTTTTTTTTAAGCTCCAGTTCCAACAAACCAAGGATGGCATTCATTGGTGTTCGTAGCTCATGGCTGATAGTTGCCAGAAATTTACTTTTCATCTGATTAGCGGTTTCGGCTTGCAGGCGCGCCTGTTCCAAGACTTCTCGCTCACGTCGCTCTTTGCGCCGCTGAATAAAACGGCGGACCATCACCACCAAGAGCAGTATCAACAGCCCGCCAAGGGCGCTAAACAACCAGGTGGCAGGGGGCATCATGCGATTTTCATTTACCGCATCAATAATATTGCGAGGATCGGATACCCATTCATCACGCAGTGATTGCAGGGTGGCGGGGGGGATTTGTAGCAAGTTTTTATTGAGAATCGACAGCAGTAACGGCGAGTGTTGCGCGACGCCAAAGGCCAGTGGATAAGCAATGTTATCTGCCGCAAATGCCAGTTTGATGACCCCGGAATAGCGGGAAAGAACCATAAAATTGGCGGAGATGACATTATCAATCAGCCCGTCCAACTGCCCATTAGCCAGTGCATCATACATTGCCTTACGGTTAGCAAAGACAGTGGCCAAGGTCTGGGGGGGGATCAGTTGCTGACCTAAATCCCCTTCCACCACACCGAGACGCTTGCCAGATAGATCTCCCCACGTTGAGACATTATGAGTGAACGCGTTGCTATACACCCCCCACAAGGCACGGTGAATTGGCATCGAGCTGTCATATTGCGCTTTGAAACCACCGGCTAGCGGCAGTAAAGCCCGCATCATGGCCTTATTTTGTTGCACCAGTTGATCGGCCAACCGTGGGTTACTGCTCCAGACCGGCGAAAATTGCAGGCCAGTATTTTGTGCAATGGTATTGAGAATATCGACAATATAGCCGCGTGGTTGTTTATCGCGGCCACGATAAGTAAAGGGATAGTCATCATTGATGGCGGCGTAATACACCACGGGATGGGCCTTAACCCATTCTTGCTCCATGCGGGTAAGATCAGCATTACCGGTATCGAGATAGCTGGGGATTTTTTTACTCCAGCGGCCCTGAATGGTATTAAGAACGTCCATAGGGACGTTGCTGATAACGTGATCAAGCGTCTCTATCAATGCCGGATTGGTTGCCGCAAACACCAAAGAGAGACTGCCGGGCTTTATATCATTCTCAACCTGATAAATTTGCCCCAGTTGCAGTTGATCAATAATAAAGCTGGCACTGGTTTCATCAGCAATAAAGTAGTCATTAAGGCCGTTTAATAAGGAGTAAATGGCTTGCAGATTATTATCAAACAGCTGGTTATACGGGGTTTTATTCTGAATTTCATCGACCAACTGCATACCGGCCATTTTACTAATAGCAATGCGCGCATCAGCCGAGTTTAACATTACCTGACGGCTATTTTGGCGGCTACGTAACACCAGTAACTTACTGATATAATAAGGTTTTGATATATATAGGTTGGGATTTAATGCGCTGCGAGGTAAACCAAACAGTAGGTCGATATCACCTTGTTTTAATGCCTGATTCAGGGTTGTGGCGTCGGAGAAGCCTATCACCTCCACATTGGCCCCGGTTGCTTGCTTAATATAGTTAAGGTAATCGGCATTCAGACCGTACAGGTCACCATCGACAATAATATTATACGGGCTCACATTGTCGTTGAGGATGCCAACCCGCAAAGTGGCATTACGCCATGGATTATTAGGTGTGATAAACGGTGTGCTGGCCGGTATGTTCAAGCTGCTAACTAAATTGTAGTGCAAAGTAGAGGTCGCTTGTGCGGGTAGCAGCAGGCAGAATTGGACAATGAATAGCAATACTAACCCGCATTTTCTCATGGTTGTAGCTCGTTAAATACGGCAATTAATGCCAGTAAATTTGCTGCACCGGTTTTATTGAGAATATTTTTCTTATGTGTGCTGACAGTTTTATTGCTGATATTCAGTAACTCAGCAATATGTAAATTAGAATGGCCTTTACTGAGTAATCCCAATATTTGCAGCTCTTTCTGGGTTAAATGGTATTTTTCATCGTTAGGTGTGCCGCTATCCAGCGTACTGGCGGGGAATACTCGTTGGCCGGCAATAACGGCATCAATGGCTTGCAATAGGTTATCCATCGGCTGCCCTTTATGCATAAACCCCTGTGCCCCAGCGGAATAAGCCATTTTGGCATAAACTTCCTCTTCCTGGGCGGTGTAAATCATGATGGACTGCTGTGGATAGTGGCGGCGGATTTTGCGTAAAAACTGCAAACCGTCAAGCTGTGGCAAACTGATATCCAAAATTAACAGATCAAAGTGATATTCCGCCAATAAGGCCAAAGCCTGCTGGTCATCAGCAGCGCAATACAGATGATAACGTGGTGTCGCGCGCATCAGTGCGGCTTCAAGGGCAACATGCACCACAGGGTGATCATCAACTAACAGTAACCTAGGCATAAACCGTATTAACCTTTAGGGATAAGAGGGGGGTGATAACCGAGTATGACTCTTATTAATGATTTTATAACAAATAACAATCCAGATAAAAATTGATGGCTTCATTCAATAAGTTGATACCTAATCGAGTAAACCGCATTATTGCTGTTTATCTGCACAGAACACCAAATGTAATAAAGTAGATTTACAGCGTTCAATTCACCAGCTAGATTGGTTCAACTAGATTGGTACCGATAGACGTTGTGCGATGACCGTCACAAGACTTAATGGAAGAACTATGAATTACCTGAATGATGACCTACGGATTAATGAAATTAAGGAACTCCTGCCCCCTGTTGCTTTGTTAGAGAAGTTTCCAGCCAGTGAGAACGCAGCAGAAACGGTATCCAAGACCCGCACAGCTATTCATAACATCCTGCGAGCCCAAGACGACCGTTTGTTGGTTGTCATCGGTCCATGCTCTATTCATGATACCCAAGCGGCCAAAGAGTATGCGGCCCGTTTGCTAACCTTGCGTGAAGAACTGCAAGGCGAGCTTGAAGTGGTGATGCGGGTTTATTTTGAAAAACCGCGTACCACGGTGGGTTGGAAAGGTCTGATTAACGATCCGCATATGGACGCTAGCTACGACATCAATGACGGTCTGCGTATCGCGCGTAAGTTATTGTTAGATATCAACGAGAGCGGGCTGCCAGCCGCGGGTGAGTTTTTGGATATGATAACCCCGCAGTATTTGGCTGACCTGATGAGCTGGGGTGCCATCGGCGCCCGTACCACTGAATCTCAGGTTCACCGTGAGCTGGCTTCAGGTCTTTCTTGCCCGGTTGGATTTAAAAATGGCACAGATGGCACTATCAAGGTCGCTATCGATGCCATTAATGCGGCCAGTGCGCCGCACTGCTTCCTGTCAGTGACCAAATGGGGTCATTCAGCGATTGTAAATACCGCCGGTAACGACGATTGTCATATTATTCTGCGTGGTGGCAAAGAGCCAAACTACAGCAGTGCTCATGTTGCTGCGGTTAAAGAAGGGCTGAGTAAAGCGGGCCTGGAACCACAGATCATGATTGATTTCAGCCATGCTAATAGTAGCAAGCAATTTAAAAAGCAGATGGATGTCAGTAAAGATGTCTGCAACCAGATTGCTCATGGTGAAAAATCGATTATGGGCGTGATGATTGAAAGCCATTTGGTGGAAGGCAATCAGAATCTGGAAAGTGGCGAACCACTGACTTACGGCAAAAGTGTCACCGATGCGTGTATCGGCTGGGAAGACACCGAAACGGTATTACGTGAGTTAGCAGATGCCGTGAAAGCGCGCCGCCAATAATAGCGAGCAGGCAAATAAAAACCCCCGGCATTGATCATGTTCGGGGGTTTTTTAATGGTGCTAATCAGGGATGATTACTTCGCTTTGCCTTGGTTGGCAACAGCGGCGGCTTTAGCAGCGATTTCATCAGCGTTACCCAGATAGTAACGTTTGATTGGTTTGAAGTTTTCATCAAACTCATACACCAAAGGTACGGCAGTTGGGATGTTCAGCTCAAGAATTTCATCTTCGCTCAGGTCATCCAGATATTTTACCAATGCTCGCAGAGAGTTACCGTGGGCGGCGATAATGACACGCTCACCACTGACAATGCGGGGTTTGATCACTTCATTCCAGTAAGGAATAACACGTTCGATGGTCAGCGCCAGACTTTCTGTGGTTGGCAATTCTGCATCGGTAAGCTTTGCGTAACGTGGGTCATTGCCAGGGAAGCGCTCATCGCTTTTTTCCAGCGCAGGTGGGGTGATAGCAAAACCACGACGCCACAATTTAACTTGCTCGTCGCCATATTTGGCCGCAGTTTCTGATTTATCCAGACCTTGCAGTGCGCCGTAATGACGCTCATTCAGTTTCCAGGTTTTTTCTGTTGGCAGCCAGGCCTGATCCAGTTCATCCAGCACACTCCACAAGGTGTGGATAGCACGTTTCAGTACTGAGGTATAAGCAAAATCAAACGCGAAACCTTCGTCTTTTAACAGCTTGCCGGCCGCTTGTGCTTCTCCACGGCCTTTCTCAGATAAATCAACATCATACCAACCGGTGAAGCGGTTTTCATTGTTCCACTGACTTTCGCCGTGTCGTACCAGAACCAGCTTAGTTACTGCCATAGCGTTAACTCCTTTAATGTGAAACTCAATCTCTATACCCGTCGGACTTGAAGACGCTGTCTAACCACGCTATTACCGGAGGGTATAGATTAATATTCAATGATAACTATTATCATTATATTGCGGGATTGCCGCCAACAGCAATGGTTTGTGTTTAACCATAGCCAATTTTTTAGCGGAAGTTAAGCTCATTGGGGTTCCCTTGCTTACCGCCTTCCTGGATCTTGATATTTATTAGGTATCGGTTTATATCCAATTAAAAAAGGGGTACTAAATACCCCTCCGGCTGCGGGGATTAGGCGGTTTTCTTCAGGCAGGTACTCATAAAGGTTTTACGCTCATCACCTTTTAATGCTTTGGCCGCTGCGTCGGCATTGCAGCTTTTCATTTTCTGCTGTTGTGGCGTCAGGGCTTTTTCATCGGGATGAATCTGCGCTTTCAGGCACTGGCTCATAAACTTCTTCCGATCATCGCCTTTCAGTGATTGGGTCGTTGCCTGCTGATTACAGTCAGTCATCTTCTTCTGTTGTGCGGCCTGAGCGGGTGACGGTGTTTTCGCCGTATCTGCTGCCATCACATTGACACTAAGCAGTAATCCCGCACAGAGTAACCATAGGGTAGTTAGGCGCATAAACATTCCTTAAATAATGTTGAGGGTCGGAAAGGGCGGGAAACAGGTCAGTATCACCGCAGATAGATGCTGTTAAGCGTAGTCGGCAGTGCTCAATATGGGTAGTTATCCCCGTCATCTTTCAAACAGCGTTCAAATCGGTTCCCGACCGATTTGTCACCCGAATCACTGACCTATGTCAGCTCATCGGGATCTCGTCTTCCTGCATCTTGAAATCTGTTGGGTATATAGCTTTATAGCGCGATAAAGTGATAAACCGTGGTGGCGCGGTAGGTTTTCCCCGGTTTTAGCCAGCAATCAGGTTGTGGCCATTCGGGGTGGTTAGGGCTATCAGGTAGGAATTCACTTTCCAGCGCTACGCCGGTGTAGCTGGCGTAAGTGCCCCCTTTGCGGGCCGGTGTTCCGCCAAGGAAGTTGCCACTATACAACTGCAACGCAGGTGCGGTGGTATAAACACTCATTTGTACCCGGTTATCAGATGACCACAGATGAGCCGCCGGGCTTTCGGTTGCACCGCAAGTACGATGGAGCAGGTAAGCATGATCATAGCCTTTAACCCGCTGCTGACAACGGTCTTGCAGGAAGTCGCGTGCCAGCGTTTTTGGTTGTCGGAAATCCATACCGGTTTTCTCAACATTGGCCAATCCGCCGCTTGGGATCCCTTCACTATCAACCGGTAAGTAACGATCCGCAAATAGCTGCAACCGATGCGCCCGCACGTCCAGCCCTTCACCATCAAGATTAAAGTAAGCATGATTGGTCAGATTCACCGGACAGGTTTTATCGACCTGAGCCTGATAGTGGATCTCCAATCGGTTATCTTCCGTCAACAGATATTGCACTTCGGCGGTCAGATTACCGGGGAAGCCCTGATCACCATCAGGTGAGTGCAGTTGATAAGTCACCTGCCTCTCATCCTGCTTAACCTTTTGCCAGCGGCGAGCATGGAAACCTTCTGGACCACCATGCAGTTGGTTAGGTCCCTGATTAGGTAACAAATTGAGGGTTTGACCCTCCACCGTGATTTGGCTGTTAGCAATGCGGTTGGCATAGCGGCCAACGGTGGCACCAAGATAAGCGGCTTGACGTAGGTAGTCTGCGGGGGTCTGGCAGCCCAGCAATAGCTCGCGCTTTTCGCCATCGGTCAGCGGCAGTACCGCTGACAGCCAGGTTGCGCCCCAGTCCATCAGCGTTACACTCATACCGGCTTTATTATGCAATTCGGTCAATTCAAAGGGGTGACCATCTGGTGCTAACTGGTCAACACTGCTTGATGATGCAGCGTCGTTTTTCAGCATAAACCCGCTCCTTGTGAAGCCTGACATACGTAGAAGGTCTCTTTCCTACCGCCGCTATGAGCCGGATACTCCTGGGCTACGGCCGCACGAACCTGCTCAACCAGCGACGTTGGCATCAGTGCGACAATGCAGCCACCGAACCCCCCGCCAGTCATACGAACACCACCTTGCTCCCCAATAACGGATTTCACAATATCCACCAAGCTATCGATCGGCGGAACTGTGATCTCGAAGTCATCACGCATCGAAATATGAGACTCCTGCATCAATTGCCCCATCAATTTCAAATCACCGGAGGCCAGGGCATCTGCTGCCGCTAGCGTGCGTTCGTTTTCGGTAATCACATGGCGTGCACGCTTAGCGACGACGGGATCCAGCTCATCCTGAATAGAGAAGAATAGGGTTGGATCCACATCACGCAAGGCTTTAACACCAAAGAAACGGGCGGCAGTTTCACATTGCTGGCGGCGGGTGTTGTATTCGCTATCAACCAGACCCCGTTTCACATTGGAGTTAATGATAACGACCGCAACGTTTTCCGGCATGGCCACGGCACGGGTTTCAAGGGTACGGCAATCGATCAGTAGTGCATGATCTTGTTTACCCAGCGCTGAAATGAGCTGATCCATAATGCCGCAGTTACAGCCAACAAACTGGTTCTCTGCCTCTTGCCCATTCAGCGCCAGATCGACACCGCTAAGGGGCAATTGATAAAGAGACTGCAACGCTTGCCCGACCGCGACCTCAAGTGATGCTGAAGAGCTGAGACCGGCACCTTGTGGCACATTGCCACTGATCACCAGATCTGCACCACCAAAATCGGCATGGCGCAGTTGCAAGTGTTTCACCACGCCGCGCACGTAATCCGCCCAGCGGTATTCGGCATGTGGGACGATTGGCGCATCCAGTGAAAATATATCCTGCTGATTTTCATAATCAGCAGCAATAACACGAATCTGGCGGTCATCACGTTTGCCACAACTGATGACGGTTTCATAATCAATGGCACAGGGCAGCACGAAACCGTCGTTATAATCGGTGTGTTCGCCAATAAGATTGACGCGACCCGGCGCTTTGATAGTGATGTCAGGTTCTTGATTAAACTGTTGGCGGAAAATAGCCTGGGTATGCTGTTTTAAACTCATTATTTGACTCCGGCTTCTCGATAATGAACATCACTTACTGCCCGCAGGTGTTCAGCCGCCTGTTCTGCTGTAAGGTCGCGCTGGGTTTCAGCCAACATCTCATAACCCACCATAAATTTACGTACCGACGCCGAACGCAGCAACGGCGGATAAAAATGAGCATGCAATTGCCAGTGTGTGTTGTCGTCTGCGTTATACGGTGCGCCATGCCACCCCATCGAATAGGGAAAAGAGCACGAGAACAAGTTGTCGTAGCGGCTGGTCAGTTTCTTCAGGGCAATAGCGAGGCAACTGCGCTGCTCCACGGAGAGGTCTTCTAACCGCAGCACATGGGCTTTGGGCAGTAATAATATTTCAAACGGCCATGCTGCCCAATAGGGCACTACCGCCAGCCAGTGCTCGGTTTCAACTACCGTCCTGCTGCCGTCACGACGCTCACGTTCAGCATAATCGACCAGCATGGGGGACTGATTTTGCTGAAAATAGTGCTGTTGCAGGCTGTCTTCCCGTGCTGCTTCATTTGGCAAAAAACTATTGGCCCAAATTTGGCCATGGGGATGCGGATTTGAACATCCCATCGCCGCGCCTTTATTTTCAAATACCTGCACCCATGGGTAGGTTTGGCCTAATTCGGCACTCTGTTGCTGCCAGGTCTGAATAACATCTTCCAACGCAGGCAAAGAGAGTTGCGGCAGTGTCTTACTGTGGTCAGGTGAGAAGCAAATAACCCTGCTGGTGCCGCGCGCGCTTTGGCTCCGCATCAAGGGATCATCACTTTGCGGCGCATCAGGTGTATCTGGCATCAGCGCGGCAAAGTCATTGGTAAACACATAGGTTGATGGATAGTCAGGATTGACATCGCCGGTCACCCGAGTATTACCAGGGCACAAGAAGCAATCAGGGTCGTGCGCCGGTAAATTCTCCGTCGCCGGGGCTTCTTGCTGGCCTTGCCATGGGCGCTTGGCCCGATGAGGTGAAACCAGCACCCACTGATCACTTAATGGATTGTATCTACGGTGTGGATGATCCACAGGGTTAAAATCAGTCATAACAACACCTTAATCGGGATAGCCCTGAGGATTATTGGATTGCCAATGCCAGGTATCTGCCGCCATTTCATCAAGCGAGCGGCGCACCCGCCAACCCAATTGTGCGGCAGCTTTGCTCGGGTCTGCCCAGTAAGCCGGTAAGTCACCTGCGCGGCGCGGGGCAAAATGGTAGGCCAGCGGCTTGCCACACGCCTTGCTGAATGCCTCGACCACTTGTAAAACACTGCTACCCACGCCGGCACCCAGATTGAAAATATGCACGCCAGGCTGATTGTGTAGTTTTTTCATCGCTGCCACATGACCATCTGCTAAATCGACTACGTGAATATAATCGCGTACCCCGGTGCCATCCGGTGTCGGGTAGTCATTACCGAATATGGCCAGCGACTCACGACGACCAACGGCAACTTGTGCAATAAATGGCATCAGGTTATTCGGGATACCTTGTGGGTCTTCACCCATGGAGCCTGACGGATGTGCGCCAACCGGATTGAAATAGCGCAGAATGGTCATATTCCATTGCGGGTCAGCCAGTTGCACATCTTGCAAAATTTGCTCAACCATCAACTTGCTACGGCCATACGGGCTGGATGGCAAGCCGGTCGGGAAGCTTTCGACATACGGAATTTGTGGCTGATCGCCGTAGACCGTGGCAGAGGAACTGAAGATAAAGTTTTTGACCTGTGCAGCACGCATGGCCTCCAGCAATACTAAGGTGCCGAAGACATTATTATTGTAATATTCCAGTGGCTTACTGACCGACTCACCCACGGCTTTCAGGCCAGCAAAGTGAATGACCGCATGGATAGACTGCTCAGCAAATATTCGGTCGAGTAAAGCGCGGTCACGGATGTCACCTTGATAAAGCTTCGGTGTATAGCCGCTAAGGGCATGTATCCGGGCTAATACGCTGGATTTGCTGTTGCAAAGGTTATCGAGGATGACCGGTTGGTAGCCAGCTTCAATCAATTGCACACAGGTATGGCTACCGATGTAACCGCTACCACCTGTTACCAGAACGTACATAAAAGACTCCTCGAATGACTTTAGTCTAAGAAAGATAGCACGCCATTATGTGAGAAAAGGTGATCTGCGCTCAATAATGGAATCGTTTACATTTAAATTTCTCCCAGTTTAATCCCAGCAAAAGCATAAAGACAGGGGAATAAGCAAGGATAGGCAAAAACAAGAGATAAATAACAGTCACCACATAGATAACTGGATTGGTAGCGTTCTCATCCATTAATTCAGCAGAAATGTCCTGCCTGTTATGCACCGCCCGATTCCAGTTAAGAATGCTAGCCTCGGGTCGGTAGATAACCAGGGTAGATAAAGATTAGTGCGATGAATAAAGAGGATAAGTGAAGAACAATAAATGCATCAAATTCAGGGCGAAGTGAAAGGCTACCGCCACCCATAAACGACCACTCCACAGCCATGCCAGGCCGTAAATTAACCCCGCCAATGCGGCGAACACCATCAATAGCGGGCCGCCTGCAATATGTGCTGCGCCAAATAACAGGGCGGTGAGCAGTAGGGCCGGATAGTTACCCAACCACTGACTTAACCTTTGTTGCAAATAGCCACGAAACAGTGCTTCTTCTGCCAGACAAACAAAAAACACATTAGCGACCACAAAGGAACCTATCCATGCCGGGGTGTGCATCTCAATTTTCAGGCCGCCTAAGGCAACAGCCAGCAACAGCAATGCAGGGATACTGACAATCAATACCAGCCAGCTTGCACGGCTCACTGATGGGTGCTTTTTCGCGACAAATAAGGTTGGCAGGCAAGCCAGTAAAATAAAAGGTATTAATGCCTTATCAAGATTGTAATACAGGCTGAAGGGCGCGCTGAGTGGCCCTGTTTTCACTTCATTCAATACATTTAGATTATTAAAACCGGGTACCAGATGCAGAAACAGTACGATTGCTGCCATCACCAGCAGCAATTCCAGTGCGACGGCCGGCCATTTCCGGTGACGATATTTTTTCAGTAGTAGTGCCACAATCAATGTTAGAAGCAAGAATGCGGCTGATGGCAGAGTCAAAACACCGTGATACAAGGCAATTGACAGTGACGACAGCAAGAGAAACAGGGAAAGTACCCGGTTAATTGATAAGAAAAGTAACGAAGCAGCAAGTATGCCCCACATAAATATCCCTTTAATGTTATGCCCGTCATCTTTCAAATCGCAGGTGCGTTGGCCGCTTGATTCGTTCGGCTTATAGGGCTATAGCCCTTTTGAGACTTAGCCTGCGGACTTGCGTACATGCAGTTCAAATCGGCTTATGAGCGGTTTGTCTCTTGCGGCTGGCCTGCACCTGAAATTTATAGGGTATAAATCCTGATGGTGGCTGAATATGTTAACTTTATCGCCGGCGCTGATAGGGGCTGGCAGTAAGAATGATAGCATAAGCCCCCGCCAATAAACGCCGCTTCCGTTGAGGATAGCTCTCATTATCCTCAACGAAAAGCCTGAAGAGTTTTAACCTGCTAACTTTTCCTGTTGGTAGTGATAAATATTGCCATCAGGAACAAAGGTCAAACGGTGGGTAATGCATTGTGGTGCATCTTCAGCATGGTGAGAAACGAATAACAGTTGCGTGTCACCTTCACTGATCATTACATCAATAAAACGCCGTACCAATAGGCGGTTAAGCGGGTCCAAACCCTGCAAGGGTTCATCAAGAATCAACAGTGCAGGATGCTTAACCAGTGCTCGGGCGATCAGTGCCAACCGTTGTTGCCCCCAAGAGAGACTGTGGAAGGGCTGATTAGCGGTCACGGCGGAAAAACCGAGTAAGTCTAACCATTGATCGGCTAATTGTTGTTGGCGATCAGACACCGCCTGATAAATACCGATTGAATCGAAAAAACCGGAGAGAATCACGGTACGTAGATTGGTGCTGACGCGGTAATCCAGATGCAAACTACTGCTGACATAACCAATATGGCGTTTAATATCCCAAATGGTTTCTCCACTGCCACGGCGGCGGCCAAACAGTGTCAAATCATTACTGTATCCTTGCGGATGGTCGCCAGTAATCAGGCTGAGTAAAGTTGACTTCCCAGCACCGTTTTGGCCAATAATTTGCCAGTGTTCACCGGGATTAACCTGCCAACTCAGGTTATGAAGAATAGGGCGGTCATTGTATTCAACCACGCCATTACGCAAGATAATTAGTGGCTTATCTGGTGCGAAAGAGGCCTGCTGTTGCGGGTGTTCTGTTTCTGGCAACAACATACCATCAAGGTTTTCACTGTGCGCCAGTTGGGCAATCAATGCCTCGGAAAGAATCTGCTGGCGGGGGCCAGTCTGGGTTAATTGGCAATCTGCCAGCACACCGAGGTATTGCACAAAATCAGGGATATCATCAAAACGATTTAGTACCAACACCAGCGTGACACCTTGTGCTGAAAGGGTGGATAGCATGCCAGCCAACTGCGTGCGGGCTGTCACATCCAGACCATCAAAGGGTTCATCCAGAATCAACAGATCCGGTTGTGGCATCAGCGCTCGGCACAACAATGTTTTGCGGGTCTCACCAGTAGAAAGATATTTAAAGCGACGCGAGAGTAACTGGCTGATACCAAACTGCTCTGCCAACTGCTGACAACGTTGCGGATCAACGTATTCTTCCTGAATGATCTCTGCGGTAGTACGCCCGGTATCGTCTTCATCTGCGCTGAGTAAATCAGTGTTATTGCGCTGCCACTCTTCGCTGACTAACTGCTGAAGTTGCTCGAACGACAAATGCACGCTGTGGCGAAAATGGTTGTGGCGGCTGCCGCTCAACAGGATTAATTCCCCTGCTAATGCCTTCGCCAACGCGGATTTCCCGCTGCCATTGGCACCGACAAATGCCCAGCTATCACCCGATTGAACATGCAATGCTGGCAGGATGAGTGTCCGGGTGTCACTCAGGCGAAAACAACCTTGCGATATTTGCAACTCCGACATCATTCTTTCCATATCTTGCAACACAATAAGGGTGTTAGGGATAATCGGAAAGGGGCAAAATGTCAACAGTAAATACTAAGGTTATTTTGCATAACTAAGCTAAATTATTTAGCAAAGTGTAGCGATAATGACCCGATCTGCATTGAATTGAGCAATGACGTGACTACCAACATGCAAATTCAGCTTATGTAATTCGCTGTTGTTTTGTGTCGAACACAAGCTGGCTCCCCCGGTCAAGGTCACGATAACTTCACTGTGATCGTTGCCGGGTTCAATACTGGCTACGGTGCCGGGCAGAGAGTTATCAGCAGCACCCGCCAGTGCCTGATCAGTAACCAGTTTTACCCAAGGGGCTTTGATCAGTGCCAACACTTCTTTGCCCGCCGAAAGTTGCAAGCGATCAGCACTCTGTTGAGTGAGTGCCGCAGATAACCGGGTTTTGCCGTCTGATAATAGGATATTGACGTGTTGTTGAACCTGCTGATGATCCCGCTCAATCAGGGTGCCGAAAAATTGATTACGGGCGCTGGTTTGTAAAGAGAAGCGCGAAATAGCGGCCAATAAACTATCGAGTGGCAGCGAATCATCTTTCAGCGTGTCAAATGCCTTTTGCTGAATCTTGGCGAGCAAATCATAAAGTTGAATTAAACGCTCGCCGTAACGAGTCAGGTGCGCGCCGCCACCGCCTTTACCACCCGTTGCCCGCTCAACCAATATTTCCTCGGCTAAGGTATTCATTTCGTTAATCGCGTCCCAGGCACTTTTATAGCTAATCCCAGCCAGTTTTGCGCCCTGGCTGATGGAACCGGTATGCTGTATTTGTTTCAGTAATGCGATACGCCGGGGATCAGCAAACAGCCGTTGCTGAAGTTTTAGGGTAAGAAGAATTTCAGCCTGCATGATTTTTTACTCCGGCGGGAAAGGATTATTGCTATCTAAGTGCTTGTATACACCTGAATCGCACGTTTGGCAGGTTACATTCTTTTGCTGTTAGTTAAAATAACAGGGTTCATTCATCGCTGATATAATTTACAGTAAATGATAGATCCTAGTTATTGTGATAACGTAAGTTATCGCTCAATGAGCAGTAATGAGAGGCTGATATGTTGGATTTATTGAAAAGTCTGGTCTTTGCCGTGGTCATGGTACCGGTGGTGATGGCCGTGATTCTGGGGCTTATCTATGGACTGGGCGAGGTGTTCAACGTCATCTCTAAGACCGGTCACACCAAAGAACGCTCTTAATCTGATTTCTGAATGCCCGGCGCATAGATGCTGGGCATTTTCGTTTTTCTCCCTCATTTCCCCCACTTGTTACCACAGCTCAAGATACCTCACATCTTGCCGATAAACTGCATGACCTGCTTATAATGTTGCGTTATATTCCCATGTATATAGCGATTTCATTAATGCGGAGAACAACATGAAGAATCAATACGGTAACGCCAAGGTTTGGGTAGCGAGTGCAACACTGCTGGCAGCATTTTCCGGCACCACGTTAGCGGCGGACAACATTACAGTGTTTGCTGCGGCTTCATTGACCAATGCATTACAAGATATTGCCGTACAGTATAAAAAAGAGAAGCAGGTTGATGTCGTGGCGTCGTATGCTTCATCTTCAACATTGGCACGCCAGATTGAGCAGGGCGCACCGGCTGATATGTTTATTTCTGCCGATCAGCAATGGATGGATTATGCTATTGATAAACAGCAAATTGTTGCCAATACTCGCTACACCTTATTAGGTAATGAACTGGTATTAATTGCTCCGCAAGACAGTAAAATAGATAAAGTCGTAATCGATAAAAAAACCGACTGGAAGAAATTATTGGATGGTGGCCGTTTGGCAGTGGGCGATCCTGATCATGTTCCTGCTGGGATTTATGCCAAAGAGTCACTGGAGAATTTAGGTGCCTGGTCAACTTTAGCCCCTGAAATGGCGCGGGCCAATAACGTGCGCAGTGCAATGGCACTGGTCGAACGGGCAGAAGCGCCGCTGGGTATTGTCTATGGTTCAGATGCGATAGCCAGTAACAAAGTTAAGGTTGTGGGGATATTCCCGGAAGCAAGTCATAAGCCGGTTGAATACCCGATGGCAATTGTTAAAGGCCATGAAAACCCGACCGTGAGTGCTTTTTATGATTACCTGAAAAGCCCAGCCGCGGCGGTTATTTTCAAAAATTATGGATTTACCCCACGCTAATGATATTGAGTGAGTATGAGTGGCAGGCAATTATTCTGAGTCTGAAGGTTTCAGCGGTTGCGGTGGCGTGCAGTTTGCCGTTAGGCATTTTAATGGCGTGGATTTTAGTGCGCTGCCGTTTTCCCGGTAAATCGTTGTTAGACAGTATTATTCACTTACCACTGGTGCTGCCACCCGTGGTGATTGGCTATTTATTGTTGATAAGCATGGGGCGGCGCGGTTTTATTGGCGAGTGGCTCTATAGCTGGTTTGGCATTAATTTCAGTTTTAGTTGGCGTGGTGCGGCGTTAGCCTCGGCGGTGGTGGCCTTTCCGCTGATGGTGAGGGCTATCCGGCTGGCGTTGGAAGCAGTTGATACGCGTCTGGAACTGGCGGCCCGCACGCTAGGAGCCAATCCGTGGCGGGTGTTTTTCACCATTACGTTACCGCTCTCTTTACCGGGGGTGATTGCTGGCACCGTGCTCTCTTTTGCCCGTTCACTGGGGGAGTTTGGGGCGACCATCACTTTCGTCTCCAATATTCCCGGTGAAACCCGCACTATTCCACTGGCAATGTACACACTGATTGAAACCCCTGGGGCGGAAGCTGCTGCTGCGCGTTTGTGTGTCATTGCCATTATTCTGTCGTTGGTGGCGTTGTTATTATCCGAATGGCTGGCCCGCTGGGGTAAAAAACGCATGGGGGCACCATGTTAGAGCTGGATTTCAGTCAGCAACTGGGCGATTTGGATTTACGTGTTTCCACCAATCTGCCCGCCCAAGGTATCACCGCTATTTTCGGGTTGTCGGGGGCCGGTAAAACTTCATTAATTAATGTCATTGGTGGCCTGACCCGCCCGCAGCAAGGCAAAGTGGTGTTAAATGGCCGGGTGCTGGTGGATGCCGAGCAGCAAATCTATCTGCCGCCGGAAAAACGCAAAGTCGGTTACGTATTTCAGGATGCGCGCTTATTTCCCCATTATCGGGTGCGGGGCAATTTACAATACGGCATGGCCCCGTCAATGCGTGGGCAATTTGACACAATTGTCGGTTTGCTGGGTATCGAGCCACTATTAAGTCGTTTCCCACTGACCCTCTCTGGCGGCGAGAAACAGCGTGTTGCTATTGGGCGCGCATTATTGACAGCCCCCGAGCTGTTGTTGATGGATGAGCCACTGGCCTCTCTGGATTTGCCCCGCAAACGTGAGCTGCTGCCTTATCTGGAGCGGTTGGCGCAAGATGTTAACACCCCTATTTTGTATGTCAGTCACAGCATGGATGAGATCCTGCGGCTGGCAGATCAAGTGGTGGTTATGGATGGTGGCAAAGTGCGCGCGGTCGGCGGGCTGGAGGAAGTGTGGGCCAGTAGTGCATTGCGCCCGTGGCTGCAACGGGAAGAACCGAGCAGCATACTGCGGGTCAGTGTCATTGGTCACCACGACCGCTATGCCATGACCGCGCTGGCGTTAGGTGATCAGCGATTGTGGGTGGGTAAGCTTGATGCGCAAGAGGGTAGCTCAATGCGTATTCGGATTAATGCAGCCGATGTTTCGTTGGTATTACAGCCACCGCAAAGTAGCAGTATCCGTAATATCTTGCCGGTAAAAATTGCCGAATGCCTTGAGGTGGATGGGCAGGTCGATGTCAAACTCGCGGTTGGTGATCAATGGCTGTGGGCGCGGATCACGCCGTGGGCACGGGATGAATTGGCGCTTAAACCCGGTCAGTGGGTGTATGCACAGATAAAAAGTGTCTCGTTTAACCGCAAGAATTGAGGGCGCTAACCCTTGGGTTTACCCGATGATAAAACGCCCGTCAGCCGGGCGTATTTTACTATCAAGCCAGAACATGCTGGCGGATGACGCCAGCAATACCGGGTTGTTCGTTATCGGCAATCACCAGGTCAGCCCGCTGTTTGATAGCATCGGCGCTGTTCCCCATCGCTACCCCCAAACCGGCGCTTTCCAGCATGCTCAGGTCATTAAAGTTATCACCAAAGGCAATCACATCTTTCATGCTCAAACCCTGAGATTCAACCCATTGCTGTAGCCGCTTACCTTTGCTGTTACCCGTCTGTGCGATATCAACTTGATCATGCCATGACCATTCGCAGGCCAACCCCATTTCATTCTCAATCTGGGTTGCGAGCGCTCTCAGTTGCTCAATATCCGAGTGTGAAGTGGCAAATTTCCAGATGGAACTGGCAGTGTGGGCTGCATCGAGCAAGCTATCAACATGGAGTAGCGTCGGGCGCTGAGCGGGTGGTAATGACTCAGCCCAACTGAGTGAGCGAATCACATGTCCGCTGGTTTGTTGATAGAGCATGGCATCGTCCACATACATTAGCCCGTGGATACCGGTTTGCTCCAGCAACTGCAGCACCTGAACCGCTTGTTGAGGCTGCAAGGGGTTTGAATCTAATACCTTTTTTGCATGATAATCATAAATATAGGTACCGTTGCAGCAAATTGCAGGTGTATCAAGTTCTAGTGCCTGATAAAACGGGTGAATAGCAACATGATGGCGGCCGGTCACCACTACCACTTTGATGCCCTCAGCACGGGCTTGTGCCAGTGCGGACAAGGATTCTGGCAGAATACGTTTTTTGTGATCCAGTAGCGTTCCGTCTAGATCCAGTGCAATTATGCGATATGTCATGGCAGCTATAGTCTCGTCGATAAGGGCATTAATAGTATGTTTGCATAGTATTACTTGATGGTACACCGGATGGTGGGTTGATTAAACCAAGCTTGGGAGTGGGTAGCATAATCAGCTAAAAATAAGCAGGATAAGTTTTAAACAGCGCGACAGCAGACTGTTGTTATGTCCGCCGAGTCAGGTAAGCTAGGCTAAATTATTCGCAATTTTGCAATTGTGTTAAGCGCAAGGTTTGTTTGGAAAGACAAATTCGGCCAATTAAAGTTGCCTATACTCTAAATAATTCGAGTTGCAGGAAGGCGGCAAGCGAGTGAGTTCCGATGAGTTGACGCCAGTCAATGATTCGGGTGATTGAACGAAGCCAACACACATGCAGCTTGAAGTATGACGAGTATAATAGGTTCGACTAAGGAGTAGAGATGAAGCAAGTGGTTTACGTGGCAAGCCCAGACAGTCAGCAGATCCATGTTTGGCAATTAGATTCCGCCGGTGCATTAACCTTATTGCAAACGGTAGAGGTGCCGGGGCAAGTGCAGCCGATGACAATCAATCCAAACCAGCGCCAGTTATATGTTGGGGTGCGCCCCGATTTTGCCATTATCAGCTACAACATCAGTGACGATGGCACATTGACCGCTGCTGGCAGGGCACCACTTCCAGGTAGCCCAACGCACATCGGCACTGATTTACAAGGCCGCTTCCTGTTCTCTGCTTCTTATAGCTTTAACTGTGTCAGCATTAGCCCTATTGATGAGCTGGGTGTGGTACAGGCACCTATTCAGCAATTGGATGATTTGCCTGCTCCACATTCGGCGAATATTGATCCGACCAATCAAATCTTACTGGTACCTTGCCTGAAAGAAGATAAGGTGCGGTTATTTGATCTGAGCCTTGAGGGTAAACTGACGCCACACGCTCAGGCGGTGATACCGGTTGCTGCCGGTGCAGGCCCACGTCATATGGCCTTCCACCCCAATAAACACGTCGCCTATTGTGTTAACGAGCTGAATAGCTCGGTAGATGTGTATCAAATCAGCAAAAACGGCCAGGAATACCAGCTAATACAGACGCTGGATGCGATGCCAACAGACTTTACCGGCACTCGTTGGGCGGCTGATATCCATATTACGCCAAATGGCCGTCATCTCTATATCAGTGACCGTACTGCCAGTCTGCTGGGTATTTTCAGTGTTTCTGAGGATGGGCGTGAGATTACGTTGGTCGGGCACCAACAGACTGAAGCACAGCCACGCGGTTTTAATATCGATAACAGTGGTAACTTCCTGATCTCTTCCGGCCAGAAGTCGGATCATATTGCCGTGTATCGTATTGATCAACACAGCGGTGAGCTAACCACTCTGAAGCGCTATGCGGTAGGGAAAGGGCCAATGTGGGTCACTATTTTGGCCCCAAGAGTTTAAAAATAATATTACCGGGCGGGGAATTGTGTCGAAGGGGTCGTAACGGCGTAAGCCGTCGCAACGCCCATCGGTGCAGTCGCCCCGCCAGTCTGCGGACGATATTGCCCACCACTGCTTTAGTGGATATTTACTATCGCCGCTTTCACCGCATCCGTTAACTGCGCCAGTGATTGCGGCGAGATAATATAAGGCGGCATCAGGTAAATCAGTTTACCAAACGGGCGGATCCACACGCCGTGTTCGACAAATTGCCGTTGCAGGCGCGCGACGTTAACCGGCTCTTTCATTTCCACTACCCCAATTGCTCCTAATACCCGCACATCGGCCACTGCTTCATGTTCTGCAAGTGGCATTAACGCGTGTTTCAATTGGTTTTCTATGGCGGCAACCTGCTGTTGCCAGTGATTCTCAGCCAACAGACTCAAGCTTGCCGAGGCGACAGTGCAAGCCAATGGATTAGCCATAAATGTCGGGCCGTGCATAAAGCAACCCGCATCACCGTTACTGATGGTTTCTGCCACCTTACGGGTAGTTAAGGTAGCCGATAAGGTCAGGTAGCCGCCGGTCAATGCCTTACCTAAACACAGAATGTCCGGCACGATTTGCGCATGTTCGCAGGCGAAAAATTTGCCGGTGCGGCCAAAACCGGTAGCGATTTCATCGGCAATCAACAAAATCTGGTGCTGATCGCACAATGCTCTGACCTCACGCAAATAGGCGGGGTGATAGATACGCATTCCACCGGCACCTTGCACTATCGGTTCCAGAATGACTGCGGCTATCTCGCTGGAATGTGTGGCTATCATTTCAGCAAAATCAGTGATGTCTTCCGGGTTCCACGCCTGGTCGAAGCGGCATTGTGGCGCGCGGGCAAACAGATTTTCAGCTAAATACCCCTGATACAAACTGTGCATTGAATTCTGGGGATCACAAACTGACATCGCACCAAAAGTATCACCATGGTAGCCGTGGCGCAGGGTTAAAATCCGTTGCCGCCGTTCACCTTTGGCCTGCCAGTATTGCAATGCCATTTTCAACGCCACTTCAACGGCCACCGAACCCGAATCAGCGAGAAAAACACACTCTAGTGCCGAAGGGGTTAGAGCAACCAACTGTTGGCAGAGTTCCACGGCGGGCGGGTGGGTGATACCCCCAAACATCACATGGGACATTTTATCCAACTGCTGATGTGCCGCATGGTTCAGTACCGGATGATTATAGCCGTGAATGGCCGCCCACCATGATGACATGCCATCGATCAGACGTCGGCCATCAGCCAGTTGCAGCTCAACGCCGTCGGCCGCGACCACCGGATAGCAGGGAAGTGGGTCAGTCATTGAGGTGTAGGGGTGCCAGATATGACGTTGATCAAAAGCCAGGTCAGAAGGTGTCATGAGGATTGTTGTAAACCAATTCATTACAAGAATGGTTGACAGTATATCGAGTTTATTTACACTGGCGAAACTTTTTTCTCTTCCCTGGAGAAGCCGTAATGGCAAATTATATTCGCTGGACAGTCGGGCAAGCCCAGGCCCTGTTTGAAAAACCACTGCTGGATTTATTGTTTGAAGCGCAGCAGATTCATCGTCAGCATTTTGACTCGCGTCAGGTGCAAGTCAGTACTTTGCTGTCGATTAAGACCGGTGCTTGCCCGGAAGATTGCAAATATTGCCCGCAAAGCTCGCGTTACAAAACTGGCTTGGAAAGTGAGCGCTTAATGCAGGTTGAACAAGTGCTGGAGTCAGCGAAAAAGGCCAAAGCCGCCGGCTCAACCCGTTTCTGTATGGGCGCGGCCTGGAAGAATCCCCATGAGCGTGACATGCCTTATCTGGAGAAAATGGTTGAAGGTGTCAAGGCCATGGGGATGGAAACCTGTATGACGCTTGGCTCGCTGGATAAACAGCAAGCTCACCGGTTGGCAGAGGCTGGGCTGGATTATTACAACCACAATCTTGATACCTCGCCGGAATTCTATGGCAGCATCATTACCACCCGCAGTTATCAGGAACGGCTCGATACCCTCAGTGAAGTTCGTGATGCCGGTATCAAAGTCTGTTCGGGAGGCATTGTCGGGTTGGGCGAAACTGTCCGCGACCGCGCAGGGCTACTGGTACAACTGGCGAATTTGCCCAAACCGCCTGAAAGTGTGCCGATCAATATGCTGGTAAAAGTGAAAGGCACGCCGCTGGAAAATAACGACGACGTCGATGCTTTCGAGTTTATCCGCACCATCGCTATCGCACGTATCATGATGCCAACCTCTTACGTGCGTTTATCTGCCGGTCGCGAACAAATGAACGAGCAAACGCAGGCGATGTGCTTTATGGCAGGGGCTAACTCTATTTTCTACGGCTGTAAATTGCTTACCACGGCGAATCCTGAAGAAGATAAAGATCTGCAACTGTTCCGTAAATTGGGGCTGAATCCACAGCAAACCGCCACCGAGCAAGGGGATCGCGAACAGCAGCAAGTATTGACTGAGCAACTCTTGCAGCGTGACTCATTGCCCGGCGAGAGCACACAATTCTATAACGCGGCAATCTGATGAACTGGCAAAGCAAGATAGAGCAGGGGCTGCAACAGCGACGCGACGCCGCGGCCTACCGTAGCCGTCAGGTTAATGAGGGGGCGAGTGGGCGCTGGTTGCAATCAGCAGAACGGCGTTATCTCAACTTCTCCAGCAATGATTATCTGGGGTTAAGTCAGGATCCTGACGTGATTGCGGCGTGGCAGCAGGGGGCGCAACGCTATGGTGTTGGCAGTGGTGGCTCTGGCCATGTTACCGGCTATAGTCGGCCTCATGCCCAACTGGAACACCAATTGGCGGACTGGCTGGGTTATCCGCGTGCATTGTTGTTTATCTCAGGCTACGCGGCAAATCAGGCGGTATTGGCGGCGTTAACTGCCGCCGACGACAGGATACTGGCCGATAAACTCAGCCACGCCTCTTTGCTGGAGGCGGCTGCACACTCTCCGGCTCAATTGCGGCGCTTTGTGCATAATCAGCCCGATGCGCTACAAAACCTACTCGATAAACCCTGTGCGGGCCAAACATTGGTGGTCACCGAAGGCGTGTTTAGTATGGACGGTGATAGCGCTCCACTGGCTGCTTTGCAGCAAAAAACAGTGGCGGCGGGTGGCTGGTTACTGGTGGATGATGCGCACGGAATTGGGGTGTGTGGCGAAGGTGGCCGTGGTAGTTGCTGGCAGCAAGGGGTAAAACCTGAACTGTTAGTGGTCACTTTTGGCAAGGCATTCGGCCTGAGTGGGGCGGCAGTGTTGTGTCAGGAGCCGGTTGCCGAGTATCTGCTGCAATATGCCCGTCACCTGATTTACAGCACCGCGATGCCGCCAGCACAGGCTTGTGCGCTGCAAGCGGCACTATTACGTATTCAGCAAGGTGATGACTTGCGACAGCAGCTTCAGCAACGTATTGCGCAATTTCGGCGTGGAGCGGCAGACTTACCGTTGCAATTAGGGGCATCTAAAACCGCTATCCAGCCACTGCTGGTGGGTGACAATCAGCAAACACTGACACTGGCGGAGCAACTACGCGCCGAGGGGTTATGGGTAACGGCGATTCGCCCTCCAACAGTCCCGCCGGGGGGTGCCAGATTGCGTATTACCCTGAGTGCTGCGCATCAATGTGATGATATCGACAGATTGCTGGAGGTGCTGTATGGCGTTTGTCGCTGATAATCCACGATTACCCTTGGTTGATAAACCGGCGATTGCGGCTGCATTTAGCCGGGCTGCTGGCAGCTACGACTCAGCGGCAAGTTTGCAACGGGAAACGGGGAATACCTTATTAGCGCTGGGTTATCAGCATCCTGGTGCGTCGGTGCTGGATGCCGGGTGCGGTACTGGCTATTTTAGCCGCTGTTGGCGTGAACGAGACAGATATGTAACTGCGCTAGATTTGGCCGCCGGAATGTTGGATCATGCCCGGCGACAGCAGGCTGCGGACAGCTATTTATTGGCTGATATCGAGAATATACCGCTGCCAGATCAAAGCGTTGATATTTGTTTTAGTAATCTGGCGCTACAGTGGTGTGCTGATTTAGCGCAGGCGCTAGCTGAGTTATATCGTGTCACGCGAGTTGGCGGCATCATCCTGTTTTCTACCCTGGCAAAGGGGTCTCTTGATGAGCTGGGGCAGGCGTGGCAACAGGTAGATGGCAAGCGCCATGTGAATGATTTTCTCCCCTTTCAGCATATCAGTGACGCTTGTCAGGGGTATCGCCATCACCTGACAACCGAGTTATATCAGCAACAGTTTCCTGATGTAATTGCGCTTATGCGCTCTCTGCAAGGCATTGGTGCTACGCATTTACATCAGGGGCGTCATTCCGGGTTAAGTGGTCGCCAACGGCTGGTGGCCCTGCAACGCGCTTATAGCACCCAATCTGGCACCTACCCGCTGAGTTACCACTTAGTTTATGGGGTTATCTATCGTGACTAAACGTTGGTTTATCACTGGCACGGATACCGATGTCGGTAAGACAGTTGCCAGTTGTGCCTTACTGCAAGCCGCAGCCCAGCAGGGCTATCGCACCGCCGGTTATAAACCGGTGGCATCTGGTAGCCAGATGACGCCTGACGGATTGCGCAACAGTGATGCTTTGGCGCTACAAGCAAACAGCAGTGCGGCACTTAGTTATTCACAGGTGAATCCGCTCACGTTTCTGGAGGCCACCTCGCCCCATATTGCCAGTGCCAGCGAAGGGCTTGAGATTGATTTGTCAATTTTATCGCAAGGACTACAGCAGCTTGAGCACTCAGCCGAATGGATATTGGTCGAAGGGGCTGGCGGCTGGTTTACCCCACTGTCGCCACAGGCAACTTTTGCCGATTGGGTTTTACGAGAGCAATTGCCAGTAATTATGGTTGTTGGCATCAAGTTGGGATGTATCAATCATGCTTTGTTGACCGCTTTGGCTATCCGACAAGCTGGGCTGAAACTGGTGGGGTGGATAGCTAATGAGGTGATACCTGCGGGGGGGCGACAAGTTGAGTATATGGCAACATTGACACAGATGATCAGTGCCCCGCGATTAGGTGTCGTTCCCTATCTGACGGACCTTGACGTGTATCCCATCACCCAGCGGCGTGATCTTGGTGGCTATTTGGATTTAGGACTTTTGGCTGAGGTGCCACTGAGCTGAATTTTTGACGGCGATATGACCCTAAAGGGCTAATAGATATTATTAGCCCTGAGTTTTTTGCGGAGTATGGCCGCTATCATCGGCTTTAGTTTGCATGAGGGAGAAACCACTCTGCGCCATATTAACTGGCCAAATGCGTAATAATCATCTCTTCATCCAATTGAGCCAATGTTCCTTGTGCCACATTTCGGCCATCGGCCATCAAACAGAATCGATCCGCCACATGCTGAATAAAGGGTAAACGGTGTTCAACCAAAAGTACCGTCAAACCCAGGCTACGACTGAGCTGATGTAGGATATTGCCAATATCCTCAGTCAACGGCGGTAAAATACCACTCCCCGGTTCATCAAGAATCAACAGTTCTGGCTCTGTCACCAGTGCTCTGGCAATGGCCAACTGCTGTTGTTGATTACGGGTTAGCTCCCCACCACGTTGGGTGCGTTTGTCATACAGTTGGGGGAATATATCAAAAATCCAGCCCGGAATTTGGCGCGACTTATGGCGGCCCGCCAGCACGGCTATCAGCATATTCTCCTCCACACTCAGTTGAGAGAAGATCTGCTGCCCTTGTGGTACATAGCCAATACCCAGAGCAGTGCGCCCCTCAACCGGCTGCTGTAGCAAATTCTGCGGCGGTTCATGATTCGGTTGCCAGGTCATGGTGCCACTCTTAATTGGCAGATGCCCCATGATGCAATTAATTAACGTCGTTTTTCCTACGCCATTACGGCCAATCAGGCAGGTACACTGCCCACGGGGGATCTCGAGATTAATATCCCAAAGGATATGATTCTGTCCATAGTATTGATTCACAGCGGTTAAACTCAGCATCAGTGCTTCTCCTCAGTCGATCTCAGTAGTTCACAGGTGGCCCGGTGTTCTGTAACGGCTAGTGAAGGATTAACCAGCAAATCTGCATACTTGGTAGCGGCAGTACAGCATAAAACACCACACTTCTAACGGGTGGTTGTCGGTGTAAATTGAGGTGAAATGGGCGAATTGCGGCATTAAATGGCATCAACAGGCTATTTTTATCCTTAATCACCCTGCGATAGGATGATTTTTAGTCTATTAATGCGTTGCACCACTTTAGACCATTTCCCCTTTAATCTCTCCGTTTCACAGAGATATAAAGCAACTCTTGGGCCAAGTTGCTATACAGAGAGTAAAATCTGTTTGTTAACAGGCTGTAAATGGTTTTAACGCGCAGCGTGGGGTAAAAATAGCTCAGCCTGGCGGGGTGCGAGCGTAGAGTGATGGCGAGCTTGCACTTAAGCGGTGCTTTGGTGGAGAAAATGGTGCAGTAGAAAAAGAGAGAGGTCAGAGGCCATTAGATGCAGGTGTTAACTAGTGAAAATTATAGAATTAGCAAGCTACATAGTTAGCACTAATTGAAATATGCGGTGAAATAAAAATGTAAAAAAAACACTAAAAAAGTCAGTTAGTCCCTATTTATCCCCCAAGCTTTGCTTTTCGCCAACTCCCAGCCGCTGTGGGGTTGAATGAGTTATCCACCATTCCTGTGGATAACCTTGTGCATTAGCCATAGAAAACTGATGGCAAGCGAGAGCGGGCGCGGCTTGCGCTCCTGTTGTCCGCATTCTCTACTTTTTAATAATTTATTTTATTTTCAATGGGTTATTTAAAATCAAGCGCTGAAAAATCATAACTGGCGCTGATGAGTGATCTTTAATCGATTAGTTATCACTAATGTGTTTATGTTAACAGTTGGGGATAAAAACGCTTTTACAGTGCAGCTGTCGTTTAGATGTCACTGTAACGAGGCAAACAATCTCTTGGTGAAAGAAATTCCTACATTTTGGTGCTTGAAGCTGGTTTTATATCCAGTATCATAGAGGTGGCAAAATTCTATGGGGCTTTCATAATTAGCCTCCTGATAGTGTGTGTTTCTCCAGTGGGTAGCAAATTCATGAGTAAATTATTCAAACTACATTCTGAGTTTAAGCCAGCAGGCGACCAGCCTGAGGCTATCCGTAAACTGGAAGAAGGGCTAGAGAATGGTCTGGCTCATCAGACACTGTTGGGAGTAACGGGATCGGGTAAAACCTTTACGATAGCCAATGTTATTGCTGATTTGAATCGCCCAACCATGGTGCTGGCACCCAATAAAACATTGGCAGCACAGCTTTATGGTGAGATGAAAGAGTTCTTTCCCGATAACGCGGTAGAGTATTTCGTCTCCTACTATGACTACTACCAGCCTGAAGCCTATGTCCCAAGTTCTGATACGTTTATTGAAAAAGATGCCTCGGTAAATGAGCATATCGAGCAAATGCGGCTATCTGCGACCAAAGCACTGCTGGAAAGACGTGATGTTATCGTGGTGGCGTCGGTTTCTGCGATTTATGGTCTGGGTGATCCTGATTTATACCTGAAAATGATGCTGCATCTGACTAAGGGTATGATCATTGATCAGCGCTCTATTTTGCGTCGCTTATCCGAATTGCAGTACAGCCGTAATGATCAGGTATTCCAGCGCGGTACCTTCCGGGTGCGTGGTGAAGTTATCGACATCTTCCCCGCAGAATCTGATGAATGGGCGCTACGGGTAGAGTTGTTCGATGAAGAGGTCGAACGGTTGTCCATCTTTGATCCATTGACAGGCCAGTTACAGCATGAAGTACCGCGCTTTACGGTCTATCCTAAAACGCACTACGTTACCCCGCGCGAGCGTATTTTGCAGGCCATGGAAGAGATCAAAGTCGAACTGGCCGACCGCCGTCAGGTGCTATTAGCCAATAACAAGTTGTTGGAAGAGCAACGTATTAGCCAGCGGACCCAGTTTGACCTTGAAATGATGAATGAGCTGGGCTATTGCTCCGGTATTGAAAACTATTCCCGCTACCTTTCGGGCCGTGGTCCAGGCGAAGCGCCACCGACGCTATTTGACTATCTACCGGCAGACGGTCTGTTGGTGGTTGATGAATCCCACGTCACTATTCCGCAAATTGGCGGGATGTACAAAGGTGACCGCTCACGCAAAGAAACACTGGTGGAATATGGTTTCCGGCTGCCATCGGCACTGGATAACCGGCCAATGCGGTTTGAAGAGTTTGAAGCACTGGCACCACAAACTATTTATGTTTCAGCAACTCCGGGTAAATATGAACTGGAGAAATCCGGTGGCGATATCATCGATCAGGTCGTGCGGCCGACGGGCCTGCTCGATCCGTTAATTGAAGTCCGGCCGGTAGCCACACAGGTTGATGACTTACTGTCAGAGATCCGTATTCGCGCAGCGATTAACGAGCGGGTGCTGGTGACCACGCTGACCAAACGTATGGCTGAAGACCTGACCGAGTATCTGGGAGAGCATGGTGCCCGTGTTCGTTACCTGCATTCGGATATTGATACCGTTGAACGGGTAGAGATCATTCGTGATCTGCGTTTGGGTGAGTTTGATGTATTGGTGGGAATCAACTTACTGCGCGAAGGTTTGGATATGCCGGAGGTTTCTCTGGTCGCAATTCTTGATGCTGATAAAGAAGGTTTCCTGCGTTCTGAACGCTCTTTAATCCAGACCATTGGCCGTGCGGCGCGTAACCTTAATGGTAAAGCAATACTGTATGGCGACAGAATTACCGCCTCAATGGAAAAGGCTATTGGTGAAACGGAACGGCGCCGTGTCAAACAGCAAGCTTACAACGAAGAACGTGGCATCATTCCGCAAGGGTTGAACAAGAAGATTGGCGATATTTTGCAACTGGGCCAAGCCTCTTCCCGTGGTAAAGGGAAAGGGCGGGGCGGCAAAGTGGCCGATCCCAATAATTATCACGCCTTGCCACCGAAAGCGCTTGATCAGAAAATCCGTGAGTTGGAGTCTAAAATGTACACCCACGCGCAAAATCTGGAGTTTGAGCAGGCAGCAGAACTGCGCGATCAAGTCCATCAGTTGCGCCAGCAATTTATCGCGATATCTTGATGCTCATCAGCCCTGCATTATGTGGCCGGTAAGCAATGGTGCGACAAATCGGGAATTTATGCTTGTCGCATCAACCTATCCTGATTAAGGTGTGCGACTAATAAAATCATCACCTAGATATACTCAAATAACCTGGCGTTGCAGGTTGGTGGCAAACCCACAATTCAGCAACCCCAAGTCGAAGAGTAAAAGTGCGAGATAAATAATGAGTGATCACTTGTCGAAAGATCCATTACACGGTATTACCCTTGAACAACTGTTGACTAAACTGGTTGAGCATTATGGTTGGGAGGAGTTGGCATACCGTATCAATATCAACTGTTTCATCAGCGATCCCAGTATTAAATCCAGCCTGAAGTTCTTACGCCGTACACCATGGGCTAGAACTAAAGTGGAGGCGCTGTATATTCATATGAATGACAGCGCAAGGTTGCAAGCTCAAACTCAAGCTAAGCCTCTTAGCTAGTTTGCCCCACCGAGCTGTTGCAGGGTGTTTTCCAGTGCCTGGCGCAGTAGCTCACGGTCATGGCGATAAGGGATATCTTTGGCTTCCAGTGGCTGCTGGATAATAATCCTGTCCGTTACACCACTGATATCAATTTGTGGACTGACAATTGCCGCATCAATAATTTTGCGGCCAATCTTGCTTTCCATTATCGCCAGTTTTTCTTGCAACGATAGCGCGGCCGCCGCCACACTGAGTTCACGCCCGAGATTACCGATATAAATCATACTGGCAGAGCTGCGCCGTAAGGCCTGAGTTAAGTCATCGAGCAGTAACAAGGGCATCAGACTGGTTAAGAAACTACCTGGCCCAATCAAAATAACATCGGCCTGGCTAATTGCTTCCACGGCTTCCCGCGTGGCGTGAACGTGCGGTGACAATAACATCTCTTGTGGCATTTTTGCCAGTTGGTCGATATTCACCTCACCATAAACGGGGTGCCCTTCATGATCGATGGCCAGCAAATCGACCGGTTGCTCAGACATCGGGATGAGCCATGCCTCTACTTTCAGCAAGCTACGCACCAGATTGATTGCCTCGATAGGTCTGATGCTGAGATGGTCTAACGCTTTGAGCATTAAATTGCCCAGATTATGGCCCGAGAGTTCGCCATTACCGCTAAAACGGTATTCAAACATTGCCGAAGCCACACTCGGCTCAGTGATCAACTGATTAAGGCAATTGCGGGTATCACCCCAGGCAATCCCTCCTTCTGAACGGCGAATGCGACCCGTCGAGCCGCCATTATCGGTGGTGGTAACAATACCTGTCAGGCGTGAACCCAGCGGAGAAAGGGCTGACATCACGCGCCCCAGGCCATGGCCTCCCCCTAAAGCAACCACTCGATCGAGATCCGCTAATGTGCGATTTCGCATATTTTTCCTGTCTAAATATTGTTGCCTGGCTCTAATAGCGTAGCTAAGGGTGAAATTGCTGCATAAGTTAACGGATTTGCCGCGAAAACGCGATAAAAGCCATTGTTTTCGTGATTTTAAACAAAGTATTAGCAACGGATTACAATAGACTGAATAACAGTGAGTTTTGTTAGATAAGTCGTTGTATATAAAAATATATAACGAAAAACAGCCATTGGCTATCCTGCCGTTTTAGCGTTAGAATCTCTAGGAAAAGTAGGGTTTTTAGCGACTCACCTGCCACTAAGCGCTTTACTTTTTAAACCATGGTTCGGTGGGCAGTAGGTAAAATGTCACTGAACATAAACTCCTAGCCTTGGCGTCTACGTTGTCTCGTCCGCGAACAATATGATGCTCTGGCCGTGGCTTTAAGCCACCAGGGTGCGAGGTAGAAATGCCTGCATCTCCCGTATTTGGAAAGGTGTTATGGTACAACTCACTGACGCATTTGCGCGCAAGTTCTATTACTTGCGCCTATCAATCACCGATGTGTGCAATTTCCGTTGCACCTATTGCTTGCCGGATGGCTATCGCCCCGACGGATTAAAAAGCTTTCTGAGTCTGGACGAGATAAGCCGCGTCAGCCGCGCCTTTGCTCTGCTGGGAACAGAAAAAATTCGTCTGACGGGCGGCGAACCTTCTATGCGGCGCGACTTCACCGATATCATCGCGACTATCAAACAAAATCCGGCGATCCGCACGCTGGCAGTCACCACCAATGGCTACCGTTTAGCCCGTGACGCCACCCAATGGCGGGAGGCTGGATTGACAGCCATTAACGTCAGTGTTGATAGCCTTGACCCGCGACAATTTCATGCCATAACCGGGCAGGATAAATTTCATCAGGTCATGCAAGGCATTGATGCTGCTTTCGATGCTGGTTTTGAGAAAGTCAAAATCAATGCCGTACTGATGCGTGATGTCAATGATCGCAGCCTGAATGCCTTCCTCACCTGGATAAAATCGCGGCCGATTCAACTACGGTTTATCGAGTTAATGGAAACCGGCGAGGGGGGCAAGCTGTTTCGTCAACACCATGTCTCCGGTGGTGTCATCCGCCAGCAATTACTCCAACAAGGTTGGCAACAGCAAGCGCGGGCGCGCAGTGATGGCCCGGCGCAGGTGTTCTATCACCCGGATTATCTGGGGGAGGTCGGGCTGATTATGCCGTATGAGAAAGACTTCTGCGCCAGTTGTAACCGTTTGCGTGTTTCAGCACTGGGAAATCTGCATTTATGCTTATTTGGCGAGCAAGGTATTACGCTACGTGACTTACTGGGCAGCGATGACCAGCAAGATGAGTTAATGGCACGCATCCAGAGTGCATTGCAAACCAAGAAACAGACCCATTTTCTGCATCAGGGCAACAGCGGTATTACCCAGAATTTATCGTTTATTGGCGGTTGATAGCGGGCAACGTTAAGAACAGAAGAGAATATATGACCCAACTAACTCACATTAACGCCGCAGGCGAAGCCCATATGGTGGATGTTTCCACTAAAGCAGAAACTGTGCGCGAAGCACGGGCAGAGGCTTTTGTTGAAATGCAGGCCGCGACGTTGGCGATGATTATCGAGGGCAGCCACCACAAAGGTGATGTCTTTGCCACTGCACGTATTGCCGGGATTCAGGCGGCTAAAAAAACCTGGGAATTGATCCCGCTGTGCCATCCACTGCTGCTGACCAAAGTTGAAGTTCAACTGGAAGCACAACCAGAACACAACCGTGTGCGTATCGAAACTTGCTGCCGCCTGACCGGTAAGACCGGCGTGGAAATGGAAGCGCTGACGGCAGCTTCCGTTGCCGCCCTGACAATTTACGATATGTGCAAAGCGGTACAAAAAGACATGATAATTGGCCCGGTGCGCCTGTTAGCAAAAAGTGGCGGGAAATCCGGTGATTTTAAGGTGAACCCATGATTCAGATTCTCTTTTTTGCTCAGGTGCGTGAACTGGTCGGAACCGACAGCCTGCAATTGGCGGCGGAATTTCCCACTGTCGAGGCACTGCGCCAATCCCTGTGCCAACGGGGCGAACGCTGGCAATTAGCCCTTGAAGAAGGCAAATTACTGACTGCGGTGAATCAATCACTGGTTAATGTTCACCATCCGCTGGTGGCGGGTGATGAAGTGGCGTTCTTCCCGCCGGTGACCGGAGGTTGATAATGGAGCATACCCGTATTCGTGTGGGCACTGAGACCTTCAGTGTGGGTGATGAGTATCACTGGTTGTCACAGTGTGATGAAGATGGCGCGGTGGTGACCTTTACCGGCAAAGTCCGTAATCACAACCTGGGTGATAGCGTCAGTGCACTGACGCTGGAACATTACCCAGGCATGACAGAAAAGGCGTTAGCTGAGATTATTGATGACGCCCGCAGCCGTTGGCCTTTACAGCGAGTTAGCGTTATTCATCGGGTGGGGCCACTGTTCCCCGGTGATGAAATTGTCTTTGTCGGGGTGACCAGTACCCATCGCAGTATGGCGTTTGATGCGGCTGAATTTATAATGGATTACCTGAAAACAAAGGCACCATTTTGGAAACGGGAAGCCACAACGGACGGCGAACGTTGGGTTGAATCACGCGACAGTGATCATCAGGCGGCCAGGCGCTGGTAAATTGAGCGTAAACCAGTGTAAAGATCACTGCTAAATGTCTATTTTTACTCCCTTGTTGACTGTACTTCTGTGGTACCCTTAAAAAGTCGGTGGGCTGTCAATTTAGATGGCCTGTATCATTATTTATATGCATAAGGTAACTACCATGGATCGCTATCCACGCTCTAATGGTTCGATTGTCGAACGTGCCAACACAGGCATTCAGGCATACATGGCGCAGGTATACGGCTGGATGACCTGTGGTCTGTTATTAACGGCGGTTGTCGCTTGGTACGCAGCGAATACCCCTGCGATACTCAACTTTATATTTTCCAGTCAGATCACTTTTTTCGGGCTGATTATTGTTCAGTTAGGTCTGGTATTTGTTATTTCTGGCATGGTTAACCGCCTGAGTGGCTCGATGGCTACCTCGCTGTTTATGCTCTACTCCGCATTAACCGGCTTGACGATATCCAGCATTTTCATCATGTACACCAGCTCTTCTATCGCCAGCACATTCTTGATTGCTGCCGGTATGTTTGGTGCCATGAGTTTCTACGGCTATACCACCAAGCGTGATTTGAGTGGTATGGGCAGCATGCTGTTTATGGGCCTGATCGGTATCGTGTTGGCATCGATTGTTAACATCTGGCTGAAAAGCACGGCGCTAATGTGGGCAGTGACCTACATCGGGGTGTTAGTGTTTGTTGGTTTGACTGCTTATGATACCCAGAAGTTGAAAAACATGGGCTCACAGTTGGATGCCAATGATAAAGATAACTTCCGCAAGTATTCCATCGTGGGTGCTTTGACGCTGTATCTTGATTTCATTAACTTGTTCTTGATGTTACTGCGGATTTTCGGCAACCGCCGTTAAGCTGGCTGATTCAGGGCTGCGACGCGGCAAACTTGCTCGCCGTACGCTGCTCGAAATGCTCATTGACCGATGTCAACTGCGCTTTCTGCGCTGCGGGCGTCGGTCAATTTTTTGGTCTCGCCACTGAATCAAACTCAGCTTAAGCTAGCTGATTCAGGGTTGCAATGCGTCAAACTTGCTCGTTGTACGCTGCTCGAAATGCTCATTGACTGATGTCAACTGCGCTTTCTGCGCTGCGGGCGTCGGTCAATTTTTTGGTCTCGCCACTGAATCAAACTTAGCTTAAGCTGGCTGATTCAGGGTTGCAATGCGGCAAACTTGCTCGTTGTATAGGTTGATCAAAATTTTAAAGGACACCCCTGTGGTGTCCTTTTTGCTTTTTGGTGAATGCAAGTAAGTCTTGCTACCGTTTAATGTCGCTATGCGATTTTCCGCCTAAACATCCCATAGGCGGCACTCCCCGTGGTGGCGGTTATCACGAGTAACGGCCACAAACTGTGCCAGATAATATCGAAACTGGCATCCTTGAGGTAAATCTGTTTGGTGATATCGGTAAAGTGACGGATAGGGTTGATCCACGTAATATTTTGCAGCCAGATAGGCATATTCTCCACCGGCGAGACATAACCGGACAGCAAGATAGCGGGCATCATAAAAACAAACACGCCAATAAAAGCCTGCTGCTGAGTGGAACATAACGAGGAAATTAGCAAACCGAAGCCAACGAGCGACAAGCCGTAGAGCAGCATGGTGCCGTAAAATAGTGCCAACGAACCAGCAAACGGAATTTGGTAAAAAAAGATACCGATAAACAAGACGATACTTGCCTGGAAAGTGGCGACAATCAGTGCCGGGACAGCTTTACCAATAAAAATCTGCCAGGTGGTTAGCGGTGAAACTAACAACTGCTCGAGGGTCCCTTGCTCCCGCTCACGAGCCACCGACAGTGATGTCACAATAAGCACCCCGATGGTCGTAATCATCGCAATCAATGATGGCACTACGAACCATTTGTAGTTCAGATTTGGGTTATACCAATTGCGGATGACTAACTCGCTGTTGTTGGGCTTTATCTGGCCTTGGGTTAATTCTAATTGATAATTTTGTACGATTTGCTGAATGTAATTGGCGGCAATTTGCGCGCTGTTGGAGTTGCGCCCATCCAGCAATAATTGCAACTGAGTGGTTTTGCCATTCGCCAGGTCAGCACTGAATTGCTCTGGGAAACGTATCAAAAGCAGTGCTTGCTGGTTATCAATCACTGGCTGAATTTCTTGCGGGCTGTGGAGCAGTAAGACATGAGAAAAAGCCTCTGCTTTGGCAAAGCGTTGGGTCAGCTCTACAGAGGCTTTCCCGCTGTCTTCGCTATAAATAGCAATGGTGGCATTGGTCACTTCCAATGTAGCGGCGAATGGGAACAAAATGACTTGTAATATGACCGGCATAATTAAGATTGCGCGTGTCTGTGGCTCCCGCAGCAGTGACTGCAACTCTTTGATAATCAATGTGTAGAGGCGGTGAAACATATCTTGCTTCCTTCCTTTAATCTAATCGGCGTCTAATCTAACCGACGATTAGTTTTCCATGCCGTCAGGCCGATAAATACGGCTGCTGAGGCGACCAGGAACAACAGGTTAATCACCAGCACGGTGCCGATATTCCCCGCCAGAAACAGGGTTTGCAGACTGCTGACAAAATAGCGGGCCGGAATGATATAGGTTACGGCGCGCACGATAGCGGGCATGCTGTCAATTTCGAAAATGAAGCCAGACAGCATCACAGCCGGCAGGAATGCGGCATTCAAGGCCACCATTGCGGCGTTAAATTGATTACGGGTTATGGTCGAAATTAGCAATCCCATACCCAGAGTACTGGCCAAAAATAGGCTGGTCATAACAAACAGTATCCACAATGAGCCACGGAAAGGCACATCGAGGATAAATACCGACACCGCCATGCAGAGTGTCATGGCTATCATGCCCAAGACGTAATAGGGGATCAGTTTCGACAACAGCAACTCGCTGCGCGTGACCTGGGTCGACAACAGCGCTTCCATGGTCCCGCGCTCCCATTCACGGGCGATCACCAGCGAGGTTAGAATCGCGCCGATAACCGTCATAATAATGGTAATGGCTCCGGGAATAATAAAGTGTCGGCTGATGGCGGCAGGGTTAAACCAATAACGGACCTGAATCTCAATCAGAGGATCGTTTTTTTGCCCTAGGTTTTGCGCCTGTTGTTGTTGCCAGATTTGCCACACCCCTTGTGCGTAGCCTTGCACAAAGTTGGCGGTATTGGGTTCACTGCCATCAGTAATCACCTGAATGGGGGCTTTACTTTCGGGGCGCGCAAGCTGCTGCGCAAAATCATTGGGGATAACAATTAGCCCACGAATTTTGCCGGCTTGCATCGCCTGAATTAGCGCCTGGCGATTATCACTGATTTGCGGTGAAATATAAGGTGAACTGGCGAAGGCGTTAGCCAGATCCTGAGCCGGTTTGCTCTGTTGCTCCATTAAAATGCCGACGTGCAGTTTGCTGGAGTCCAGATTGATGCCATAGCCAAAGATAAACAGCAGCAACAGCGGGATGACGAATGCTATCAATCCACTGCTCGGGTCACGCAGTATTTGCCGGGTCTCTTTACGGCATAGGGCTCGTAGGCGACGCCAGGAAAACCCCGTGTCCTGATAAGTTTCGCTCTCATTTACCGACGATTTATCCACTGGCAATAGATGTGGCTCGGTCATGACTGTTGCTCCTTATCATTTTGCTGATCATAGCGCTGCACCAGCCCAATAAAGGCCTCTTCCATGGAGGGATTAATATTATCATCACTGGCAACCTGTTGTTTTAACTCATCAGGTGTGCCGGCTGCGATAATTTTGCCACGGTAAACCAGCCCGATACGATCACAGTATTCCGCTTCATCCATAAAGTGGGTGGTAACCATGACGGTGACACCTTTATCTACCATCCCATTGATATGCAACCAAAACTCACGGCGGGTGAGGGGGTCGACACCGGACGTCGGTTCATCCAGGAACAGAATGTCTGGTTCATGCATTAACGCGCAGGCCAATGCCAAACGCTGTTTAAACCCCAGTGGCAGTGAGTCCGGTGTCTGTTTGAGGATTGGGGTAAAGTTAAAGGCTGAGGTCATGTCAGCTATTTTATCGCGTTGCGTTTTGCCTTGCAGACCATAAACGCCGGAGAAAAACTTCAGGTTTTGTTCAACGGTCAGATTGCCATACAACGAGAATTTCTGCGCCATATAGCCCAAATGTTGTCGTGCTTTACCTGAACTGGTTTTCAGATCCATTTCCAGTACCAATGCTTTGCCTGAGCTGGGGACTAACAGACCGCACATCATTTTAAAGGTAGTGGATTTACCCGCCCCATTCGGACCGAGCAGACCAAATATCTCACCGCGTTTGACCTGAAAATTTACATGATCGGTAGCGGCAAAATCGCCAAATTTTTTGGTTAACTCTTGGGCTTCAATCACGGTCTCCTGATGGCTACCTGCAACTTTGGGCATGATTTTCGCCAACGCGGACTCACTGGCGGGGCCGCCCCCCAACAGGTCGATAAAGGCATCCTCAAAGCGCGGTTCTGCTTCCGTTATCTCGGCATTGGGTTGATTGAGTAGTGGCAATAGTTGGCTGTGATCCACGTCGGGCTTGAGGATTAACCGCACATACTTCCCCTGAATAACCCCATCACTCACTTGGGGCAATGCCAGCGCATGTTGTAACAGTTTACGGTTGGTCCCGGTTTGCGCTGCCAGCAAAATTGTGCGCCCACTCATCCGTTGTGTCAGGCTTTGCGGCGCGCCGCTGTACAGCAACTTCCCTTCATTTAGCAACAACACTTCGCGGCATTGCTCTGCTTCATCCAGATATGACGTGCTCCACAGGATAAGCATGCCATCGCTCGCTAACTCATGCACCATGCGCCATAGCTCGCGGCGTGAAATCGGGTCAACGCCGACGCCCGGCTCATCGAGCAACAGTACTTTGGGCTGACCGACCAGAGTACAGGCCAGGCCCAGTTTTTGCTTCATCCCGCCGGACAATTTTCCCGCCAGCCGGTCAGTAAAGCGGGTTAAATCGGTAAACGTCAGCAGGCGCTCAAATGTTTGGCGGCGAAGCTCACCGGTAACCCCGCGTAGATCGGCATACAGCGTCAGGTTCTCCATCACCGTGAGGTCTTCATATAAACCAAACTTTTGTGGCATATATCCGAGAATAGAATGTAACTGGCGATCGTTTTCTAACGGGTCCAGCCCGACCACCGTCATCTTGCCTTGACTGGGTTTGAGTAATCCGGCGAGCATACGGAGCAGGGTGGTTTTACCAGCCCCGTCCGGCCCAACCAAACCGGTGACTGCACCACTGCGGATCTCGGTCGTCAGGCTGGCGACGGCGGGGTTATCCAGTCCGGGGAAGCGTTTTTCAACACCCTCCAAAGTAATAAGATGCTGGATTCCATTCATAGCTCATGCCGCCTTAAGGTTGTGCGAAACGAACGGTGACGGGCATACCTTGTCGTAACGATTCATCGGCATCAGTGATAATGATACGTAAGCGATAAACCAGATCGGTACGCAGCTCAGGCGTTTCGACACTTTTAGGGGTAAATTCCGCCGTGGGTGATACGAAACCTATTTTGCCGTGATATGGCTTGTCCGGGCGGCCATCGGTAAATACGTCGACTTCGGTACCGGGAATGGCCTGATTCAAGTGAGGCTCACTGACGTAGGCCCGTACCCATACCGGATCGGTCAGTGACAGGGTAAATACGGTGTTACTGGCGGATAAAATGGTCCCCGGCTCAACCGCGCGAGTGAGTACGGTACCCGCTGATGGCGCGAGCAGGGTAGTGTCTTGCAGGTTGAGTTGAGCTTGAGCCAGTTCAGCTTCACTTTGGGCCAGATTCGCTTCGGCTTGCGCAATTTCTTGTGGCCGGTTGCCACTCAAATATTGTGCGAGTTTATCTTTGGAGGCTTGCAGATTAGCCTGTGCTTGATTACGGGCAGTTCGAGCATTCTCTAGCTCGTTGGCCGAGGTGGCTTTACTTGCCCACAACCCTTGTTGACGTTTTAGGAAACTATCGGCATAGCTAAATGCCGCTTCTCGCTGAGCAACTTCAGATTTTACCTGTGCTATCTCTTCGTCACGGTATCCTGCCTTCAATAAAGCCAATTGTGCTTGCGCGCTTTGAACATTGGCTTGCGCTTGTTTGAGTGCATTGAGATAAGGGCCGTCATCCAGTTTCCCCAGAACTTCCCCTGGCTGGATTTTATCCCCTTCATCGACAGCCAGAGACGCCAGCCGACCACCGACCCGAAAGCCTAAATTCACTGTGCGAATATCCACATTGCCGTACAGCGTCAGTGATGCGTCGTGTTGTTGACGGTAGTAGTTCCAGCCATAACCTATCGCCGCCAGTAGGGCAACAATAACGACGGCCACTATAATCTTCTTGCGATTCATAATGCTCCCTATCGACCATGTCTATAGCTACAATTTTATAACGACCCCTTCAATACGCTCACCGTACTGATTTGTCCCGCAATCCGTAAAGCAGCAGGTCAATGTGTTCGATAAGTACCTGATTGATCATTTCACTTTCAGCCTCACCAATATCCAGCCAACCGGCCTGGCGGCGGATAGTCTCGCGCCCCATGCGAAAGGCCAACACTTCACCAATCAAGGCATGGGTATGAAGAATCGTTTTGGTTGCACTGGCATCAGCACCAATAAATGCGGCCAGCAGCAGATTGAGTTTTTGGTGTAATGGCGCAATAGCCTGCACATGAATCAGTGGGTAAGCATCGCTCGGGGAGAGTTGCTCACGCGCCATGATTTTGCTCATATTCAACGTTTCTGGCTGCGTCATTAGATGGCTGAATTCCAGCAACCCACGGCGAATAAAATGCAACTGTTGCTCGGCGGTTTGTGCGTGAATCGGTTGTTGGAGAAACTGGTCAATCTCTTGCGCCAGCGGTGAGAAGGTCTGCTGAATGAAATCCGCTATTTGTTGCGCGACCGCCAGATACAACCCTTCTTTAGAGTTGAAATAGTAGGTGATGGCCGCAATGTTCTGTCCTGCCCGCTGGGCGATATCCCGAGTTGTTGCCCCTTTCAGGCCTAACTCACCGAATAATTCGGTAGCCGCCTGAATCAATTGTTGGCGGGCTTGCTCACCACGGCTGGTAACGGGCGTGGATAATATTAAGGAATGAGGTGTGGAATGAGACATCGTCACCATACTCAATAAATAGAAATTAGTTAAATGCTAAGAGGTAGTCGAACAATTAATCAATCATATGATTAACTTTAGGTCGTCCCAAAGAATATGTAAAGTCAGCGCGGATAAAAGCCTGGTTTTTGCGATCAGGGATGGATAAATGACAAGTAATAAATCAATTCTCTTGATGTTTGCGCTAATAAAAATCTTAAGAAATGTGTAAATATCCCTTTTCTTGCTAAAGATCTGCTACAATCAGCCGCAATGGTGCACTGCAGTTTGTGCCAATCCTCGTGGTAATGCCTCAATTCATGCCTCGTCTGATAATCTTCCCTTGAAACTGCACCTGACGATATCGTTGGGATTGGGAAGATCTGGAGCTTCTTGTAATATGTCATTTGATTCTCTCGGCCTAAACGCCGACATCCTGCGTGCTGTTGAAGAGCAGGGCTACCTTGTGCCGACACCGATTCAACGTCAGGCAATCCCTGTGGTACTGGAAGGCCGTGATTTAATGGCCAGTGCGCAAACCGGTACCGGTAAAACCGCTGGTTTCACCTTGCCATTGCTGCAACTGCTTAGTCAGGATCAACAGCCAATTAAAGGCCGTCGCCCGGTACGTGCGTTGATCTTAACGCCGACCCGTGAGCTGGCTGCGCAGATTGACGAAAACGTACAGAGTTACAGTAAATATCTGAAGCTACGTTCGCTGGTGGTATTTGGTGGCGTTAGCATTAACCCCCAGATGATGAAACTGCGTGGTGGTGTTGATATTTTAGTCGCGACGCCTGGCCGTTTACTGGATCTGGAACATCAGAACGCAGTAGATTTGTCCAAGATCGAAATTTTGGTATTGGACGAAGCTGACCGCATGCTGGATATGGGCTTTATTCACGATATCCGTCGCGTATTGGCAAAACTGCCCGCTAAGCGCCAGAACTTGCTGTTCTCCGCCACCTTCTCAGATGAGATTAAAGGTCTGGCGAGCAAGCTGTTGAACAACCCGGCTTCCGTTGAAGTCGCGCGCCGCAATACAGCTTCTGAACAAATTGCGCAAAGTGTTCATTTTGTGGATAAAAACCGCAAACGTGAATTATTGTCTCAGATGATTGGTGAGGGCAACTGGCAGCAAGTGTTGGTGTTTAACCGCACTAAGCATGGTGCTAACCATTTGGCTGAACAATTGAATAAAGACGGCATTACCTCCGCGGCAATTCACGGTAATAAGAGCCAGGGCGCGCGTACTCGTGCATTGGCTGATTTTAAAGACGGTAAAATCCGGGTTCTGGTAGCCACTGATATTGCTGCCCGTGGTCTGGACATTGATCAGTTACCCCATGTGGTTAACTATGAATTGCCTAACGTACCAGAAGATTACGTGCACCGTATTGGTCGTACTGGCCGCGCGGAACGCACCGGTGAAGCGATTTCACTGGTTTGCGTTGATGAGCATAAACTGTTGCGTGATATTGAGCGTTTACTGAAGCGTGAAATTCCGCGCATCGCGCTGGATGGCTATGAGCCGGACCCAAGCATCAAAGCTGATCCGATTCAAAATGGTCGTCAGGGTCGTGGCGCACAACGTCCAGGAATGGGGCGTGGTAGCAGCGCAGGCCGTCCACAGAATGGCGGTGGTGCAGCCGGTCGCGGCGATAGCCGTAACAGTCGCCCACGTAGCCAGGCTGATGGTCAACGTCGCCCGGCTGGCCCTGCTTCACGTGGCCGTAGCAGTAAACCAGGCGAATAAGCAGTAATCCCTTTCGCTGATCAAACCGCTTCTTTGAGGCGGTTTTTTTTCATCTGAATTGGCGTTCCTGCTGGGTTATTCCTTGTTTTACACCTCAATTCCCCCGTATCATTGCCGGTCTTTTTTACGCTTATACTGGGCGAGTGCGGATAATGGATCAGGGTAATTAGCATGCGAGTATTATTGGCGCCGATGGAAGGGGTATTAGATTCACTGGTGCGCGAACTCCTCAGCGAAGTGAACGATTATGACCTTTGTATCACTGAGTTTTTACGGGTGGTCGATCAACTTTTGCCAGCAAAATCCTTCTATCGTCTCTGCCCTGAATTACATCATCAAAGCCGTACTCCCTCCGGCACCTTAGTTCGTATTCAATTATTGGGTCAATATCCCGAGTGGCTGGCGGAAAACGCGGCTCGCGCGGTAGAACTTGGCTCATACGGTGTCGATCTCAATTGTGGGTGTCCTTCAAAGCTGGTGAATGGCAGTGGCGGTGGTGCCACATTGCTGAAAGATCCTGAATTGATTTATCAGGGGGCCAAAGCGATGCGTGAAGCCGTGCCTGCCCACTTGCCAGTCACAGTCAAAATTCGTTTGGGCTGGGATTCTGGCGCTCGTCAGTTTGAAATCGCAGACGCAGTGCAACAAGCGGGCGCGACTGAACTGGCAGTACATGGCCGCACCAAAGAAGATGGCTATCAAGCCGAGCGCATTAATTGGCAAGCGATTGGCGAAATACGCCAGCGGCTGACTATCCCCGTGATCGCCAATGGTGAGATCTGGGATTACCAGAGCGCGCAGGAGTGCATGAAGGTCACGGGCTGTGATGCCGTGATGCTAGGGCGCGGGGCATTAAATGTACCGAATCTGAGCCGGGTGGTGAAGTATAACGAACCGCGTATGGCTTGGTCTGAAGTGGTAAAACTGCTGCAAAAATATGTGCAGTTGGAAAAGCAGGGCGATACCGGCCTGTATCATGTTGCCCGCATCAAACAGTGGTTGGGTTATTTACGTAAAGAATATGCTGAAGCAACAGATTTATTCAGTGAAATCCGTGCGTTAAAAAACTCAAAAGATATTGCGTTGGCTATTCTGCGGGTATGAATTTTCTATTACTTATATATTAGCCATATAAATCCTAACCTTAAATATAGCTTAAACAAGAATAGTTATTCTTTTGATTTGTTTTAAGTATCGCGTTTATAGTGTGCCTGCATTTTAAATGCAGTATCTCGTTAGGCGAGGCTCCTATACAAACACAGGTTACTGATCTGACGACGTCCAGAGACGCCCAAGGTTAGGACAGGTTATATCGGATTAAGGTATAACCCAAAGTAACTTCTGAGAAATCAGATACGTTGTATAGTGCTAAAACTTAGACACGGAGATAGCCATAGAGCACTCTCTAATCTGGTTACGCCCCTATGTGAGGACTGTTTAGTTAATTTATAACAGTAATAGGGTCATTTATGAGTTCACATTTCGATTTAGCAATACCAAACCAATCCAATCAAGGCGAAGATAAAGAGTCCACCTTAGGTGCCTATATCAGCGATGCTTATATTACGGTATCGGCTGATATGTCAGTCACTGAGGCTAAAGCCTATTTCTTGCAGAATATCTCAGATAATGAAATACCAACGCAATTGTTGGTAACAAATGGCAAGCAGCATTTGGTCGGCTTACTCTCGGTTAAGAATTTACTGACTGAAGATCAGCCGGATATAAAAGTATTCCAAATTATCAATCAGAGCTATTTCTCACTATCTCCAGATCAAGATCGCCATGAAGCGGCAAGTTTACTGGCAAAAAGCGGTCTGGACATTGTTCCGGTATTAAGCCACGGAAAATTAGTGGGGGTATTACGGGCGAAAGATATTGCCGAATTGATCGAAGATGAAAATACTGAGGATGCCCAACGGCAAGGAGCCAGTTTGCCTCTCGACGAGCCTTATTTGCAAACTAGCCCGATAACATTATGGCGTAAACGCGTTATATGGTTATTACTGTTATTTGTGGCAGAAGCTTATACCGGAACAGTATTGAAAGCGTTTGAAGAGCAATTGGAAGCCGCTATCGCGCTGGCTTTCTTTATTCCATTACTGATTGGAACCGGTGGTAACAGTGGTACGCAAATCACCTCGACTCTGGTACGGGCCATGGCTTTGGGGGAGGTGAGTCTGCGCAATGTGGGGGCGGTATTGCGTAAAGAGGTCTCTACTTCTCTGATGGTGGCAACAACGATTGGGCTGGCGGCCTGGATCCGCGCTTGGTTCCTGGGCGTAGGGATGGAAGTCACCATTGTGGTGAGCTTAACTGTTGTTGCTATCACCGTGTGGAGTGCCATTGTCTCTTCGATTATTCCGATGGTATTAAAACGGATGTCAATTGATCCTGCGGTGGTCTCCGCACCTTTTATTGCTACCTTTATTGATGGTACGGGCCTGATTATTTACTTTGAAATCGCACAATTAGTGATGAGTGATTTGGTATAACAGGCTGACAATGAAAAGGCCGTGCGCGGCCTTTTCTGATAAATATCACTGCTATTTCTTCTTACGCCCGATAAACTTTGCAATACCCAATAGGAATACTGCACCAACAAGAATCAGCAATGCGTCAACCCAGAAGGTTAGTGATGCTAGATTTTCATCATGAATATCCGCTAAACCTGCCGCGATTAGAAATACACCAAAGAGAATACCAAAGATTGTTGTTCCCATATAAATACCTATGAATCAGTTTTATATCCGTCATACTTCAAGTTGCAGCTGCATTGGCTATGTTCAATCACCCGAATCATTTACTCATGTAAGCTCATCGGGGTTAATGAACCTCACCTTGCGGGCAGCATAAATGCTGTTCAAATCGGTTCCCGACCGATTTGTCTCTCGCTTGCCGACTTCCTGCAACTCGAATTATTTAGGGTATATCTAAAAATTATGTTGGCAATTATAGGGTAATAATTAGTCTAGCAAGCGTTTTTTTTGTCATTATTGATAATCTGTTTAGATTTATAGCGCTAATCTTTCCGCCAATTAACGTCACATCTCGCGCAATTTAGCAAAATTGAATTATCCTGACCTAAATTGAGCCACGATGGCTGCTTGCTTATTTTATAAACAATCACTATCTTTCAAAATAATGCTCACAATAAGTCTTTGTTCCTTTCTTTGAAAAGTGTTTACCGGTGAGTAGCAATTAGGCAGCTTTAATCTTTGTAACAATCATTTGAAGAATGTGTGGTGCGCCGTGCATTACTGTAATTTATAATGCGCCGAACCAACCACAATCACTCCCGACAACCTATCTAAGCTGACGAACATGCATGTGAAAATCCGTTTTGCACTATTAAGTTTTTTGCTTTTATCTACCGGTATCAGTGTTGTTCCTTTAGCCTCTGCCAGTGGTGGGGCGGCTGAAATTAAAGGGAAAACGCCCTTGGAACTGGCATCCGGCAGCGCGATGGTGGTTGATTTACAAACAAATAAAGTGATTTACGCTAACAATGTTGATGAAGTGGTACCCATTGCGTCGATCACCAAACTGATGACCGCAATGGTGGTGTTGGATGCCAAATTGCCACTGGATGAGATTATCTCAGTAGATATTCATCAAACTAAAGAAATGAAAGGGGTATTTTCTCGGGTTAGGGTAAACAGTGAAATCAGTCGCAAAGATATGCTGCTATTAGCATTAATGTCATCGGAAAACCGCGCTGCGGCGAGTCTGGCGCATCACTATCCCGGAGGCTATAACGCATTTATTAACGCAATGAATGCGAAAGCGAAATCTTTGGGAATGACCAAAACACGTTATGTTGAGCCAACAGGTCTGTCGATTGATAATGTCTCGACCGCGCATGATTTGACCAAGTTGCTGGTGGCGACCAAACAATACCCGCTGATTGGTCAACTAAGCACCACCACTGAGAAAATGGCAACTTTCCGTGACCCTGATTATACGCTGCCATTTCGTAACACTAACCATTTAGTTTATAACGATAAATGGAATATTCAGCTCACTAAAACCGGCTTTACGAATCAAGCAGGGCACTGTTTGGCAATGCGGACCGTCATTGGCAATCGTCCTGTAGCTCTTGTGGTGTTAGATGCCTTTGGTAAATATACGCATTTTGCAGATGCAAACCGCCTACGCAGTTGGATGGAAACCGGTAAAGCCGCGCCGATCCCTGGGGCTGCCAAAAGCTATCGTCAGCAAAAAGATGCGCAAGGGCGTTTAGCTCAGGTGTCGGAATAGGTAGAGAACACCGTCAGTAGATAGCAGAATTTGCAGGCGGGCTGCAAATTCTGCTTAAAGCAATTGGCGGATATTTACATCTCTCTGATAACCATTAAAAAATTAATTTAAACACACCAGTAATCGTCAACAACCCGACAATAAAAATAATGGCGATAATCCACAGTATTATTTTCATTCTGTCTCCCAGATTTAGCATTAATACCGACTAACATTTGTTAGCCGCACCAACCTCGTTGGCTCTAGACTATGACTATAGTTTGTTTGGCAGAATTCAGGAGATAGAGGACTTGAATTCAGATAATGCCTAATTCGACTTGATATGGAGCCCAGTATCGGTGTGATATTATTCTTTCTGCCAGGATTTACGTTTTGAGGTTTTACCAATCCCAGGATTAAAGCTGTTGGTTGGGTCTATCTGTTGGTAAAAATCCTTTAAGGCTGGTTTGGCTATATAGAGATGCCCCACATTGTGCTCAGCCGGATATTCCGCCCCTTTGTCATTCAGCAGTGCCAGCATTTTTTGTTTTAATGCCTGGGTATCAACACCTTTTTTCACAATATAGTCTTGATGGAAGACATGGCACAAGAAATGGCCGTAATAGAGTTTGGCGACCAGGCATTGGTCTATTTCTGCCGGGAGGGTCTCAAACCATTGTTCTTCATTGCGCGGTAGCGCAATATCCAGAGCCAGAATATCCTCCACTTTATCAGCGTGAACAGCGTGATAGCGCACAGCAGCACCGGCTGCGGCAAAGCGGTGTAAAAAGGCTTTCTTGCCTTCATCAGCGGTACAGGTAATGAAGTTACCTTCCGCCTTCGCAAAAAAGTCCTTCAAAAACTGCTGTGCTTCAGGAATACCTGCACCTGACATTTTAAGCATCAAATGATGCTCATATTTACTCCGATATGTTTTGAGGCGTTTAGGTAAATGGTTGGGCAGTACCTGGCTGAAGCCTTGCATAATTCGATCAGTTAAATGGTCGATTAAAAAAGGAACTTTGCTAAGCCGCGCGTCAATTTTGCCCTTTAGGGTAAAGAAACGGGGCATATTATTGGTACCCATGCTATTTATCATGACAAAGGTATCTTTGCCGTACACTTCAGCAATATCAAAAATATCGCGATGCATATATTCACCAGCGACGGGCAAATGTTTAAAGTCACGTAAAATTGCACGGCGTAATTCAGTCAATACCTGAGTCTGATTGGTGCCGATATAAAAGACTTGCTGCTGTTTTTCACTGGGAAAAGTGTCAAGCCGTACTGCAAATACGGCCAATTTACCGGCACATCCCGAGGCTTCAAATAATCGTCTTGGATCGGCATTAAAACGCGAAGGGGTCGGCGCATCAATATCTCTTACTCGCGTAGCATATTCGTGGTCGGAGGCTTGTTGTGTACCTTGTGCAATATCGCTGGCACGATATTTACCCCGTTCCAGCCGTTGCAAAATCTCTTCTGGCGTATTGCCTAAATTAATTCCTAAATGATTGATTAACTGTAACTCACCCTGAGCATCAATCTGTGCGTACAGTGCCATTTCGGTGTAGGCAGGGCCTCTTTGAACCAATGACCCCCCTGAGTTATTACAAATGCCCCCCACCACCGAGGCTCCGATGCAAGAGGACCCAATGACCGAATGGGGTTCACGATCATAAGGTTTCAGACGTTTTTCCAATTGATTCAGCGTACTGCCAGGAAAACCAATAACCTGCTTTCCATCATTTAATAGCTGGATTTGATTGAGGCGCAAAGTATTTAATATAACAATGGGTCGATCATAATCATTACCACTGGGGGTTGAGCCTTCTGTCAGCCCGGTGTTCGCTGCCTGCATGATAACAATGGTATCGGCGGCCACACAGGCTTGTAGCAACTGCCATTGCTGTAATAACGTCGAAGGGAACACCACCGCAAGAGCAGACCCTGCTCCTGAGCGGAAACCCGTACGATAACGCTCTGTCTGCCGTTCGCCGGTTAGCAAGTAGCGCGCACCCACAATCTGCTGCAACTGGTTCAGCAAGGTTTGCCTTTTTTCATCATTGGATTGATTCATTGGTGCCGCTCCCTGTAATGGCATTGACTTTTGTTAGCATTCATCCACGTATCGGCTGATAGCAAACCGCATCTTCGGATGCCATGAAGTAAACATGAGGGAGGAAAGGGTTTCCTGATGAATCGTTTGCTTTGTGAGCTAGCTCTCGTTATTAGTGCTTAAATTGTCTTCAACCTTCATCATTTCCGCCGTTTAAACATTACCAACATTAATGATTAATCAGAAAATTATTCAGCGTATCAAGGCTAGGTTGAGCCATGGGGATATTGATAAGTATTTTGATCATTACGTGATGAGGTATAGGATCGGGTTTAATGATTACACTGATTAGTAAGGCATTTATGAGTGAGCATTTTGTTGGTAAATATGAAGTTGAGTTAAAGTTCCATCTATCGAACATCAGCCAATTACATGAACAACTAGCATTACATCAAGCATTGCCATTTACCCTCAATAATCATGAAAAAGATATCTATCTGGAAGCCAACGGCGGTGATTTAGCGGCTAAACAGGTCAGTATGGTTTTACGTGAGATGAACCCGTCAGGTATTCGTTTATGGATAGTAAAAGGGCCGGGAACTGAACGCTGTGAGGCCAGCAATATTGAGGATATAACCAAGGTTCAAAGCATGCTGGCGACGTTAGGCTATCAGCCAGCATTTATGCTGGAAAAAATACGGAGTATCTACTTTATTGGAAAGTTTCATGTCACGGTTGATAGCTTGGCGGGTCTTGGCGACTTTGCCGAAATAGCCATCATGACTGATGATGCTACGGCCCTGGATAGCCTTAAAGTCGAATGCCAACAGTTAGCCGATAAATTAGGGCTATTGCCACAACAACAAGAAACGCAATCTTACCGGCAGCTATTAGGTTTTTAGTCCGATGGTGATGTCATGTCGGCCGTGTTGCATACCACGGCCAGACAGCGTTATTTCTTCATCAAAGACTTTAGGTTGGCGAATGGATTATGGGTAGCAACACCCTGATCATTCTGGGCATCATCCCCGGCAATCACAGTCGACCCATATTGGTCTGCTTCGGTGTATTTAGAGTGTTCATGATCATGGCAAAAAAGGCATAACATCTCCCAATTGCTGCCATCTTCTGGGTTATTGCTATGATCATGGTCAATATGGTGAACCGTCAGCTCTCGCAGATTGGAATAAACAAACTCTCGTGAACATTTACCGCAGACCCACGGAAAAATTTTCAGTGCTTTCTCCCGATAGCCACTTTCCAGCCGGGTGTAATTCTTCGGTATATATGCCATGTGAACCCTCAATTCTGCGAGAAATAATGGTTTTATTTTAGCGTGAATTCAGGCTGTAGACTATCAACTATTGGTTATAGGTATTGAGGTGACAGTCTATAATTACGATCGGTCACTATAGGATCATATTGAATCGATTATAAAAAATAAGATTCAAATAATAATCGCATTCGGCGTATTTTTGAGACTTTTGCTGATGATTTAAAGGGATAAGACGTTTTACACTATGCCATGCTTTACACTATCAGTATTAAAGTTATTAGCATGAGATTATCTGTGTTCCGCTAATAGGCTTATTTTACAGCAGGCAATACAGTATGTTTCGCCTGAAACCCTTTGCCGATACAGTTGAGGCGATATGAAAGAATCTGAGGTACTGGCCGAAGTCAGTAATGAAAACCAGACATTGGTTGCTGTGGTGCAACAGGATAATCGGGTTGTTTACTTCTATATTTATCCGCAGGAGGCATTTGAAGAGCGTTTTCCCGTGCGTGCCTGCTGGGTGAGAAATTTGGTTGCTGCGCCACAATCGGCTGATAATACCGCCCTTGAACAAGGGTTGGCCCCACGATTAGCCGCAGAGTTCTGCCGTAATGTGGCGGGTGAGGCGGAGCTGGATGCGCAATATATTACGATAGTCTGGTCTGAAAGTGACGATGGTGCGGCATTGTGGTATCAGGGACAACTGTTAGCAATTATTCCTGGCTGGAGCCTCTATATTGATCACTCAATTTGCTATTCCGCCAGTTGTATTAAAGATAATCCCCTGACATTACCTCTGGGGTCAGCTTCAACGAATACACAATATGCCAATGCGCAACATACTCGTCAATTTTGGCGGGCCTGGCAACAGGAAGAGGGAAATCCGTGGCCTGCATTACAAGCTGAATATATTCAATATTATGAACAGCACTTCGGTCCATCGGTAAAATATTATGCCATCGATCAGGGGACGTGGCCGCCAATGGCCATCTCTCAACATGAGAAAGAGGGAATATATTACTTTCTGACCGTGGGGGTCAGTATTCGTCCTCAGCCATGGGTTGAAATATTATTTAATGATGATGCAGCTAAATACCGGCGCTTGGAAATGGCGATTGCAATTGATAGCCAATATGTCAACGAAGACAACGCTATTCACATGGCCAGTGCGCTGGCAGGATTTGCCCACGTTCCCTGGAGTAAAATAACCTGGCTTGGCGAAGGGCATACACTGGAGTCGGCTGTCGCCCCTAAGGGTTATGAAGGCTATATTTTATCATCAGCGTTATATGCTGATGCAGACAATCTTACTCTACCTCTTCAACAAGGTGATCCGGTTAATATGTATTGGGTCAGCCCTGTTTTTACAAGCGAACGAGAGTTTGCGCATAGTGTGCCAAATGGTGGATATGATTTATTGAAAAAGCTACAACAGCAGGGAATTAATCATGTTTTCACCCCGCGACAGCCGGTTATTTGATTTGTATTTAACTTGGCTGGTCTGATTTGCAGATTTTGTTAATCGGGTCTTAACTTAATGATGTTAGCTGCTTTAAGACTGTCAGGTTAAGCCCGTTATGTTTACCTGAGACCTATGTTTAAGATTGAACGCAAAGCTGAAAGGCGGATCAACAACAGTGGGTAGTCAAATCAGTTATCAGCAAATATTAATTTTATGGAGGTGTTTATGGGCATACTATCTTGGATTATTTTTGGTCTTATCGCCGGTGTTTTGGCTAAATGGATTATGCCCGGAGAGGATGGCGGTGGCTTTATTATGACCGTAATCCTTGGCGTGGTCGGTGCCCTGGTGGGGGGCTATATTAGCACCTTCTTTGGTATGGGCAGAGTTGATGGGTTTAATTTTGGTAGCTTTGTCGTGGCGGTTATCGGTTCACTGGTTGTACTGTTCGTCTACCGTAAATTAAGAAGTTAGATACTCATCAATATCCTGTAATTGAGTAAAGTATAAGAAAGGTGGCTATTTTTTGTCACCTTTCTCTCATAAAACTTTCATCAAGATGCAATAGAATTATCCGTTAATAGCTCATGACGACAGGCAATCTGAGAGACATGTTATGGGCCAGGCATTACGTAAATTCACTGTGGCTGACTATCCGGCTGCGGTGCAAGAACCGCGTAAGAAGGTACTTGCCGTTAAGGGATTAGTTAAAGCGTACCAATCACAACACCGCGTGCTGGATGATATTAATTTTGAACTCCATGCCGGTGAATTTGTTGCAATTATTGGCCGCTCCGGTGCCGGGAAATCAACATTATTACATGTTTTAAATGGCACGATCCCCAGCAGTGCGGGTGAAATTATTAATTACCATGACAATGGCGATACGCAAAATATTGCAGCACTAACAACCAAGCAGATGCGTAAATGGCGCGCAAAATGCGGCATGATTTTCCAAGATTTCTGTTTGGTCCCCCGCCTTGATGTTATTACTAATGTTTTGTTAGGCCGCCTGAGTTACACCTCCACGTTTAAATCATTTTTCAAAATATTTGCTGATGAAGATCGGGCTAGAGCAATTGAGTTATTACAATGGCTTAATATGTTACCCCATGCGTTGCAGCGTGCAGAGAATCTCTCTGGCGGCCAAATGCAACGGGTGGCCATTTGCCGCGCCATGATGCAAAACCCCAAAATATTATTGGCTGATGAACCTGTCGCTTCTTTAGATCCAAAAAACACAACCCGCATTATGAATACATTACAGAAAATAAGTGAAAACGATATTGCTGTGATTGTGAACTTACACTCTGTTGATTTGGTGAAAGACTATTGCACCCGAGTGATTGGGATTGCCCACGGGCGGATTGTCTTTGATGGGCATCCTTCACTGTTAAATGATTCTATTATTCAAGATATTTACAGCGACGAATCCACTGAGCTTTTGCATTAATCCCCACTTATCCCTTTATCAGAATAGGTTATTTTAATGAAAAAAGTACTTTGTCTTACCTCATTAGTGGCAAGTTTGATGGTATTTAATGCTACAGCAGCGGATGCACCAAAAGAAATTAATCTGGGTATTCTTGGTGGGCAGAATGCGACACAACAAATTGGCGATAATATGTGTGTCAAAGAGTTTTTAGATAAAGAGTTAAATGTAAAAACAAACTTGCATAATGCATCAGACTATTCTGGCGTAATACAAGGCCTATTAGGTGGGAAGATTGACTTGGTATTAAGTATGTCTCCTTCCTCTTTTGCCTCTGTTTATATTAAAGATCCTAAAGCCGTTGATATTGTAGGTATTGCTATCGATGATACTGACAAATCACGCGGTTATCACTCTGTGGTTGTGGTGAAAGCGGATAGCCCTTATCAGAAAATTGAAGATTTGAAAGGTAAAGCGTTCGGTTTTGCTGACCCAGATTCAACCTCCGGTTTTTTAATCCCTAATCAAAGTTTTAAACAGAAATTTGGTGGAACACCGGATAATAAATATAACGACTTCTTCTCTAGCGTGACATTCTCTGGTGGTCATGAACAAGATATTCTGGGTGTCATTAACGGGCAATTCGCCGGTGCTGTCACCTGGGCTTCCATGATCGGTGACTATAACACCGGTTATACCAGTGGTGCATTTACGCGCATGATTCGTATGGATCACCCGGATTTAATGAAACAGATCCGTATCATCTGGCAGTCGCCACTGATCCCCAACGGCCCGATTCTTGTCCGCAGTGCATTACCGCCTGAATTTAAAGCGCAATTAGTCGCTGCGGTTAAAAAACTGGATAAAGAGGATCACGGTTGTTTCATTAAAGCGATGGGTGGCAAACAGCATATTGGTGAAACATCCCTCAGCGAGTATCAAACTATCATTGATATGAAGCGTGAATTAACCAAAGGTGATCGTTAATTCGGTCCGGCGGATAAAACGAAATAGCTCTGGCTTGCCGGAGCTATTGCTTTTAGGTGGTAGCTTATTTTGAATACTGATTTTAACCACTACTACCAGCAGATTCGCGGTAAACAAAAACGTGAAACGTTGATTTGGTCATTAACGCTGGCAATTATTTATCTGGGTGCTGGAAGTATTGCTGAGTTTAATTTACATACTGTTTTTATTTCCATACCACATTTTTTTGATTATCTAGCCGAAACGATACCGGTACTCCATTGGCACAATTTACTTGCCGATGGTCACACGGAGGGTTCTCTGGCTTATTGGGGCTATCGGTTACCCATACAGTTACCACTGATTTGGGAAACGCTGCAATTGGCGGTAGCATCCACTATTTTATCCGTGGTGGTTGCGGTTATCCTGGCCTTCCTGGCTGCGAATAATACTCAAAGCCCGCCTTGGTTACGGTTATCTATTCGAACTTTTGTGGCATTTTTACGCACCATGCCGGAATTGGCATGGGCAGTGATGTTTGTTATGGCTTTTGGTATCGGGGCAATTCCCGGTTTTCTGGCACTGGCATTACATACGATTGGCAGTCTGACTAAGTTGTTTTATGAATCGCTTGAAACGGCATCTGATAAACCAGTGCGTGGGCTGGCGGCCTGTGGTGCGGGTAAATTACAACGAATGCGTTTTGCGCTGTGGCCACAGGTAAAACCGATATTTCTCTCTTATAGCTTTATGCGTCTGGAGATTAATTTCCGCCAATCGACCATTCTAGGACTGGTTGGTGCTGGTGGGATTGGGCAGGAGCTGATGACGTCAATAAAATTGGACCGTTATGATCAGGTGAGCATGACATTGCTGCTGATTATTATTGTGGTATCGCTGTTGGATTATACCTCGGGTAAATTACGTCAGCACGTTGTGGAAGGAGCTTCATAATGTTGGCTCATCATTTAACACCGTCACAGATATTGACTTTAAAACAGCAACATCCGCAGTTTTTCTTACAGCAAAAACGGTATATCAGGTTAGTCACCGCCATTACTGTCGGTATTTTTTTATATTATCTATTTTTCTTTAAAGTCTTTGGTATCCCTTGGCAGACATTTGCTAATGGAAGCCAGCAAATAAGTCGCTATTTTTTGCGTATGTTTGTTTGGCATGATTTCATTAATTGGCCCTTTAAATACTATTTTAGTCAGATATTTATTACCTTGGCAATTGTATTCGCAGGGACTTTAACCGCGACGGTGCTGGCTTTGCCGCTATCATTTTTAGCCGCACGCAACGTAATGTCGACACCGGGATTACGTATTATTTCCTTTATAATTCGGCGCTTTTTGGATGTTTTTCGTGGCATTGATATGGCAATTTGGGGGCTGATTTTTGTTCGTGCCGTTGGTATGGGGCCGCTTGCCGGGGTGTTAGCTATTATTATGCAAGATATAGGGTTGTTGGGTAAACTCTATGCTGAAGGGCATGAAGCTGTTGATAAATCGCCTAATCGCGGCTTGACCGCCATGGGGGCTAATGCTTTGCAAAAACATCGTTTTGGTATTTTTACTCAGTCCTTCCCAACACTGTTAGCACTAAGCCTTTATCAAATTGAGTCAAATACGCGTTCTGCCGCAGTATTAGGTTTTGTGGGGGCGGGAGGTATTGGCTTGGTTTATGCCGAGAATATGCGTCTATGGAACTGGGATGTTGTGATGTTTATTACCTTAATAATGGTTGTGGTGGTTATGATTATGGATAAAATATCTGCCACATTACGTAGAAAATACATTTCCGGTGAGGATATCGCCCTTTATCAATCCAGCTATAACAGTAAGATGAATAGCTGATGTTTAATAAAGTAGAAAGATGAAGGGAATATTAATTTATCTTAGTCCTTCAAATTTCATTATTATTGAGTTTTATGTATTTTACCGGAATGCATACTTTTCTCATTAATCAGATTTGCATTGAGAAAATCAACGTAAATCTATACAATACTGCCCGCTAGACGTGAAAGAAGCCTTTTGTTTTTCTTGCGATATTCGCCCACGTCTACTCTAAATAATAGGAATAGGGCAGTAATATGATGAACAACGATGTGCTCCGTAGTGTTCGCTACATGCTTAACGTAAACGATATCAAGATAGCAGAAATCATTAAGCTGGCTGATTTTGAAGTGAACAATGCGGATGTCGTTAATTTTCTTAAAAAAGAAGATGAGGCCGGTTATCAAGATTGCCCTGATCTGGTAATGGCACATTTCCTTAATGGTTTGATCTTCTTTAGACGTGGTAAAGATGACAAGTTCCCGGCCCCAGCGGTAGAGCCAGTCATTACCAACAATATTGTATTGAAAAAACTACGTGTGGCATTTGAGTTGAAAGATACTGATATGCACGATGTCTTTAATGCGGTTGAATTCCCAGTATCCAAACCTGAGCTAAATGCACTGTTCCGCAAAGAGGGCAGCAAAAACTTCCGCCCATGTGGTGATCAGGCTTTGCGTTATTTCCTGAAAGGTTTGACACTACGTATACGTGGTCCTAAAAAGTAAAATTGATCATATCGATATAACTATCTGATATAGATTATTAATAACAAAACAGGAGTGGCAATTTGGCACTCCTGTTTTTCGTTAAAATTAAGCGGCACTCTTCTCACCAATCTCTGAATTAACACTACTCTGTTTTTTAATTACCTGCTCACATACTTCCTCTCATTGTTGCACTATCTGTGCCCGTGCGTTGCGCATTATTGGTGCAGACAATTAGGCCGTTTATCCGGTTATTTGGCAACGTTATCTATAATCTTCAATTAAATTATTAAGATATAAAACTGGCATGGCGATTGCGCAGAGTAATCCGATCTTGTGTGTTTTACTCAACGACCAGAGGTTAACGCTATGCAACATCGTAACTTGATTAAGGTTTTTGCTCTTTCAGCTTCGGTTATCAGTATGGGTGTGGCTTTTGGCACGCTGGCTGCCGACACCATCAAAGTGGGTATTTTGCACTCGTTGTCCGGCACGATGGCTATCTCTGAAACACCATTGAAAGATATGGCTTTGATGAGTATTGATGATATCAATGCTCATGGTGGTGTATTGGGTAAACAACTGGAGCCGGTTATTGTCGACCCGGCCTCTAACTGGCCACTCTTTGCCGAGAAAGCGCGGCAATTATTAACACAAGATAAAGTCGCCGTCGTATTTGGTGCCTGGACGTCGGTTTCACGTAAGTCTGTCTTACCGGTATTTGAAGAGTTAAATGGTCTACTGTTCTATCCGGTACAGTATGAGGGGGAGGAGATGTCGCCCAACGTCTTCTATACCGGTGCGGCACCAAACCAACAGGCTATCCCCGCGGTGGAATACTTATTAAGTGAAGATGGGGGCGGTGCAAAACGCTTTATTTTGTTAGGGACGGATTATGTCTACCCGCGCACTACCAACAAAATCCTACGTGCTTTCCTGCATACCAAAGGTATTCAGGATAAAGATATCGAAGAGATTTATACCCCGTTTGGTTACAGCGATTACCAAACTATTGTGGGTAATATTAAGAAATTCTCTGCCGATGGCAAAACCGCCGTTATTTCCACCATCAACGGCGATTCAAATGTTCCCTTCTACAAAGAGTTAGCCAACCAAGGTATCAAAGCAACTGATGTGCCTGTCATTGCGTTCTCTGTGGGTGAAGAGGAACTACGTGGCATTGATACCAAACCACTGGTGGGCAATCTGGCTGCCTGGAACTACTTCCAATCGGTGGATAATCCGACGAACAAGACGTTTGTTGAACAATGGAAAGCCTATGCCAAAGCGCATAAGTTGCCGAATGCAGATACTGCTGTCACCAATGATCCGATGGAAGCTACCTGGGTAGGTATGCACATGTGGGCCCAGGCAGTAGAAAAAGCCAAATCAACCGATGTGGATAAGGTTCGTGCTGCGATGGCCGGACAAACCTATCCAGCACCATCAGGTTTTACGCTGACAATGGATAAGACTAATCACCATCTGCACAAACCGGTGATGATTGGCGAAATTGAGGCTAACGGACAATTCAACGTGGTATGGCAAACCGATGCGCCAATTCGTGCTCAGCCATGGAGCCCGTTCATCGCCGGAAATGACAAGAAACCGGATCATCCAGTGAAAAGCACGCAGTAGCGATGACACTCCAGGGCCAGATTTTGCTGGCTCTGGATCTTTTTTGCCATATATCAGTGATGAGCGGGCCTATGAAATTGTTAATTCCTGTTTGGAGTAGAGCAGTCAATCTTTTGCTCAGGCCGCTGATAGGCCTGTTACTGAGCTTTTCAGCCTTGGCAACAGCAGGGCCAGCCCATGATTTTGCTGTGGCTAATCGTTCACAGCAAGCCGCTATGTTGCAGCAATGGGCGACCGAACCGGATGCTAGCCGATTACCCTTATTGCAGGCACTGAAACAAGAAACGTTGGTGGTCGATAGCACAGGGCAGGCATTCATCCAGCATAATCAGAGTTTCACCCCGCTGGAAGGGCAGTTACAACCTGTCGGTACACCAAAGAAAATCTGGCTCAATAACCGCTTACGTATTCTTATTGCTAATGCACTGACGGCTCAACGGCTGGCAAGTGAAGATGAATCAGTGCGCTGGCAAGCGGCACTAGAGTTACAGCAGCAAGCGCAAAGTGATCAATTACCGTTACTTAATCAGCGTCTTAAATTGGAAACAGACAGTAAAGTCAAAGAGGCGCTAAGTATTGCTTTGGCTAATTTACAACTGACCGATAGTAACCCTTTGGTGCGCCTGAATGCCGTGCAATTGCTCGGAAAATCAGGTTCGCCACAAACCCAATCTCGTTTGCAAAGCTTAACCGATGCTAAAACCGAGCCTGATGCACAAGTGCGTGCCGCGGCAGCCAGTAGTTTGAAACAGGTACAAAATCGGTTGATGGTCGGGGATATTATTGGGCAAGTATTCAGCGGGTTATCACTAGGCTCTATCTTGTTGCTAGCAGCTCTTGGGTTAGCCATCACTTACGGCCTATTGGGTGTTATCAATATGGCCCATGGTGAAATGCTGATGTTGGGAGCCTATTCAGCTTACTTGGTGCAATCTCTGTTTCAGCAGTTAGCTCCGCATTGGCTAGCCCTCTATCCGTTGGTCGCCTTGCCGGTCGCGTTCTTTATTACGGCTGGAATCGGCATGGCTTTGGAACGAACGGTAATTCGGCATCTTTATGGCCGCCCGCTGGAAACGCTGTTGGCAACCTGGGGAATTAGTCTAATGCTGATTCAGAGCGTGCGTATGATTTTTGGCGCGCAAAACTTGGAAGTCGCTAATCCTGCGTGGCTATCTGGCGGGGTACAGATTTTGCCAAATCTGGTTTTGCCATGGAATCGCATCGCCGTTATCGCCTTTGTGATCATTGTTCTGTTACTCACCTGGCTGTTGCTAAATAAAACCCGTCTCGGTCTACAGGTACGGGCAGTGACGCAGAATCGAGCCATGGCTGCTTGCTGTGGGGTGGCAACCGGCAGGGTTGATATGCTGGCTTTTGGTCTGGGTTCGGGTATTGCCGGATTAGGCGGGGTTGCCCTGTCACAACTGGGAAATGTTGGCCCGGAATTAGGGCAGGGCTACATCATCGATTCCTTCTTGGTTGTGGTGCTTGGTGGTGTCGGACAACTGGCTGGTAGCGTTGTTGCAGCACTGGGGTTAGGCATGCTGAATAAAATTTTGGAACCGCAGATTGGCGCAGTATTAGGTAAGATTTTGATTTTAGTGCTAATCATATTATTTATTCAAAAACGGCCGCAGGGTCTGTTTGCCCTCAAGGGCAGGGTGAGTGATTAATGAATCAACCTTTAGCTATAACCTTGACGCAAAAAGCACCTGTTATCAGCTTATCATTGGGGGCTGTAGTTGTTACTGCACTGATTATTTTGCCTTTTTTAGCACTGCTGCCGGCGGATAATCCCCTCGCAATATCAACCTATACCTTAACGCTTATCGGTAAGATTCTATGCTATGCAGTAGTGGCTATCGCACTTGATCTGGTATGGGGATATGCCGGTTTACTGTCTCTTGGCCATGGCCTATTTTTCGCACTTGGTGGTTATGCCATGGGCATGTATCTGATGCGTCAGGCGGCTGGTGATGGCCTGCCTGCATTCATGTCTTTTCTATCCTGGTCTGAGTTGCCGTGGTTTTGGAGTGGTAGCCAATATTTTATTTGGGCATTGTGCTTGATCGTCTTGGTTCCCGGTTTACTGGCTTTTATTTTTGGATATTTCGCCTTTCGTTCCAAAATAAAGGGCGTCTATTTCTCTATCATGACGCAGGCGCTGACTTACGCGGGGATGTTACTGTTTTTCCGTAACGAAACGGGCTTTGGCGGTAATAACGGTTTCACCGGATTTACCACTATGCTGGGCTTCCCGGTATCGGCAACCTCTACCCGTATTGCCCTGTTTCTGGCCACACTCGCTTTGTTAATCGCCAGTTTGGTACTGGGATTTGCATTGGCCCGCACCAAGTTTGGGCGAGTGTTGACCGCCGTGCGTGATGCTGAAAATCGCCTGACATTTTGTGGCTATGATCCGAAAGGTTTCAAGCTGTTTGTCTGGACATTATCAGCCGTACTCTGTGCTCTGGCGGGAGCGTTGTATGTACCTCAGGTTGGCATCATCAATCCAAGTGAAATGTCACCAACCAACTCTATTGAAGCTGCTATCTGGGTAGCGCTTGGTGGGCGCGGGACATTAATTGGCCCGGTATTAGGGGCTGGCATTGTCAATGGCGTAAAAAGCTGGTTCACCATGGCAATGCCAGAATATTGGCAGTTCTTCCTCGGATTGATATTTATTTTGGTTACGTTGTTCTTACCTAAGGGTGTTATCGGGTTACTGCGGCGGGGGAAAGACAAATGAGCCGGTTTCAAATTACGGAACAACTGATTTATCCCGAGATAATTGTTCAGGAACCCGGTGCGTTAGAGCATGCGGCCGACAAGCATCGCCAGCAACGGGATCCGGTGTTAACCCTCGAAAATATTAATGTTAGCTTTGATGGCTTTCATGCTTTGCGTGATCTCTCATTGCAAATAGGTGTTGGCGAGCTGCGTTGCATTATTGGCCCGAATGGTGCGGGTAAAACCACGCTGATGGATGTGATAACCGGTAAAACACGTCCCCAGACCGGTAAGATGACCTATGACCAACACCATGATCTCTCAATGATGAATACGATAGAGATTGCTCAAGCAGGGATTGGCCGGAAATTCCAGAAACCGACGGTATTTGAAGCGCTGAGTGTGTTTGAAAATCTTGAATTGGCACAAAAAAGCACCAAAACGGTCTGGGCCAGTCTGCGCGCCAAGTTGAACAGTGAGCAGCGGGATCAAATTGATGAAACGCTTACTATGTTGCGCCTTAGTGAGATGCGACAGCGGCAGGCAGGCTTGTTATCTCATGGTCAAAAGCAGTTTCTTGAAATTGGGATGTTATTGGTGCAAGACCCGCATTTGCTACTGTTGGATGAGCCAGCCGCTGGGATGACCGATGCCGAGACCGCCTATACCGCCGAGTTGTTTAATCAATTAGCCGGGAAGCATTCACTGATGGTCGTGGAGCACGATATGGGGTTCGTCGAGTCCATTGCTGATCATGTCACGGTGTTGCATCAGGGCCAGGTGTTGGCCGAGGGGTCATTGGCAGAGGTGCAGGCTAACGAGCAAGTGATCGAGGTATATTTGGGGCGCTGAGCCGCTCTGACTCTGTGTTGCTTCCCCCCTCATTTGGGTTGACCAAACTTCGGGGGATTGCGCCTTGATTCATAGCGGCTGAGCCACGGTGACTTGGTGTTGCTTCCCCCCTCATTTGGGTTGACCAAACTTCGGGGGATTGCGCCTTGATTCATAGCGGCTGAGCCACGGTGACTTGGTGTTGCTTCCCCCCTCATTTGGGTTGACCAAACTTTGGGGGATTGCGCCTTGATTCATAGCAGCTGATCGGTGTTGTTTCTCCTGCCATATCAGGTGATCGGGTTTTGGTGACTAACAGTTAACTGGATATTTAAGGGCAATATATGCTGCAAGTGAATGAACTTGATCAATATTACGGTGGCAGCCATATCTTGCGTGGCTTGTCATTCGAGGCTGCGATAGGTGAGGTTACATGCTTATTGGGCCGTAATGGCGTTGGTAAAACGACGTTACTCAAATGCTTGATGGGACTGGTGCCGGTCAAAAACGGTAGCATTACATGGGAAGGTAAAAATATTAGCCATCAGTCACCACACCAACGGGTGAAAGGAGGCATTGCTTATGTGCCACAAGGTAGAGAAATTTTCCCCAGATTAACGGTTGAAGAGAACATTCTATTGGGGCTTTCTCGTTTTCCCGGCACCCAGAGCAAGGTAGTACCTGAAAGTATTTATCAGTTATTCCCAGTGTTACAAGAAATGAAACATCGCCGTGGTGGGGATTTATCTGGTGGGCTGCAGCAGCAGTTAGCGATTGGGCGCGCATTAGCTTGCCAGCCTCGTTTGCTCATTTTGGATGAGCCAACTGAGGGAATTCAACCTTCGGTTATCAAAGAGATAGGTATAGTTATCAAAAAACTGGCTGCTCAAGGGGATATGGCTATCTTGTTGGTTGAGCAGTTTTATGATTTTGCCGCAGAGCTGGCGGATAACTATTTAGTGATGTCCCGTGGCAAAATTATCCAGCGTGGCCACGGCACTGATATGGAGTTAGACGGTGTCCGTGGCCTGGTTGCTATCTGACAGGCTCTTATGGGAGGCGAGTATCCTCGATGGGCAGTGAATCGAATGCCCCCCATTGCGCCCAAGAACCATCATAGAGTGATACTGATGGTGCGTTTAATGCCGCCAGCCCCAGAGCCACCACTGCGGCTGTTACGCCAGAACCACAGCTGGTAATAATGGGCTTGGTTAAATCCACGCCTTGAGCGGCAAAAATACTTGCCAGTGCTTGTGGCGATTTCAAATTACCATTTTCTACCATGCTCCCCCACGGGACATTAATACTGCCGGGGATACGGCCAAGGCGCAGACCAGGCCGAGGCTCAGGCTCTTGGGCTTTAAATCTGTTGGCTGGCCGGGCATCTATAATTTGTACGTCACTATTTCCCAGCACGGCGACAACCTCATCAACGTTTTTGACCGCAGCATTATTGAAAGCCACATTGAACACTTGCGGGGTTGGTTTTGCCTGGCCGCTTTCTAATGCATAGCCCGCTTGCCGCCATCCGTTGATACCACCGGCCAATATACGCACATTTTTGGCACCAAAAGTACGGAACGTCCACCAAACGCGTGGTGCGGAAAACAGGTTACCGTCGTCATAAATCACTAAAGTATGTTGCTCACTTACCCCTAATTGACCAACCCTCTCACTGAATTCCTGTGGCGATGGCAGCATATGTGGCAATTCAGTACTGTGGTCTGCAATTTCATCAATATCAAAGTAAACGGCTCCCGGGATATGCCCTTGCTCGAACTCAGCCTGAATGTCTCTTTTAGGTATCAATCCCGGCGGTGACATTCTGGCATCCAGAATAACGATATCGGCATCATTAGCATGTTCTGCCAGCCATTGTGCTGTAACCAGAAAAGGTGAGTTCATAGCAAGTTACCTGTCAACATTATAAAGGAGCGATGGGATTTATCGCTTCATCTTGATGCCCACTATATAACGAAATTACGCTATTGAAACCCCGACTGACTCATGATGCGTAACGCTTCGCATTTATTGAAATTTATTATTCAATGAATTACATAATGAAAATATATAATCAATTAATTGAATTTGTAATTCAATCTGTGAACTGCGTACTGATAGAAGCATCCTGATTATGTAAGCTTTCATTAGCTTGACTCTTTTCTTCGTAGCGCCTCGCAAAAAATAACTTTAATTTCATATTGGCTTGATGGTGAAATTTTAATTTCGTATAACCAGTGGCAAGTAAAGCTACCTTATCGGGGCTTTAATTTATAAACAGGTAAGGGGAATAAAATGAAAAAAGTTCGAATTGGCCTTATTGGTACTGGTTATATCGGCCGTTGCCATGCCATTGCTTACGCGCAGGTTGCGACTGTTTTTCCACTCAAGGGCCAGCCAGTATTAGAGATGTTGGCAGAAGTGACTCCTGAATTGGCTCAAAAACGTGCGGTAGAATTTGGTTTTTCCCGATCTACCTCCCATTGGCGCGAACTGGTTGCCGATCCTGATATTGATGTGGTGGATATTTGTGCACCAAATTTCTTGCATAAGGAGATGGCTCTAGCAGCAATTAGCCACGGCAAACATGTTTATTCAGAAAAACCACTGGCGCTGAGTGCTGCCGATGCTAAAGAAATGGTCGATGCTGCACGCGCAAAAGGGGTAAAAACGTTGGTAGGCTTCAACTATATGAAAAATCCAACGAGTCAGTTAGCGCGAGAAATTATTGCAAACGGTGAGATTGGTGAGGTCGTGCATTTTTATGGTACTCATAATGAAGATTATCTGGCTGATCCACTCACACCTTTGGACTGGCATTGTACCAAGGCGCAGGCAGGTCTGGGGGCCTTGGGGGATTTAGCCGCACACATTGTTAATATGGCTCATTATCTGGTCGGCGATATCACCCGTGTCTGTGGCGATATGCAAACTATCATCAGACGGCGCCCTGACCCGAAAGATCCCTCATCGCTTCTTGCTGTGGAGAATGAAGATCAAGCCAGCGCATTGGTACATTTTAGCAATGGTGCTATGGGGACCATAGAAACTTCACGGATTGCTTGTGGCCGTAAAATGGGGCTGACATATGTAATCACCGGCACTAAAGGTGCGATCAGTTATTCTCAAGAACGCATGGCGGAATTACAGCTCTATTGCCATGATGATCCACAGGCCAGACAAGGGTTTAAAACATTACTTACAGGGCCACAGCATCCAGACTATGCGGCTTTTTGTGTCAGTGCAGGACATGGTATTGGATTTAACGATCAAAAAACGGTTGAGATCCGCGATTTGATTAACGGCATTGCTGCCGATGACCGTATGTGGCCGGATTTTGAAGAAGGTTGGAAAGTATCGAAAGTATTGGATGCTATTGCCGTTTCTGCCGAGGAACGATGCTGGGTAAATGTCTTAACAGATTGACTATTCTGCTACAGCTAACATTTTTAATTTCTACAATGTCAATGCGAAGAGAGGTTATCTAATTCTCAGATTTACATAGCACCTTAAGTTAGTTAGTGGTGAGCCTCATTTAGCTGATACTGGCCCGAATTAGGCCATGTATGAGTTTTAAATATGCCCACTGCTGACACTAAACGTAATAATCACGCGACAACTGCTGCTCATTATCTTAATGAGCAGCAACGGGCAAGGGTAAAGCAGTTGTCCCGTTCTTGGCTATGGCGTCTGGAGATCCCCACTTGGATATTGATCGGTGCCATTTACACTGGGTGGTTTGTTGGTGTTATTCATTGGCAGCAATTAGGGCCAGTGATGGGAAGTGTTCTGCTGATCTTGTTGAGTGCGTGGTATATGTCTTTGCAACATGAGTTGATTCACGGCCATCCAACCCGTTGGCGGTGGGTAAATCAGCTATTTGGAACTTTGCCACTGGCGGTATGGTACCCCTATGGCCTTTATCGTGATTCTCATATTCAACATCACCGCGATGAGGATTTGACGCACCCAGAAAAAGATCCAGAGTGCTATTACTACACGGCAACACAATGGCAATACTTCCACATATTACTCAAATGTATTATACGTGCGAGTAACACCTTTGTGGGGCGGCTAGCCATCGGGCCATCACTGGACATCATTAATACCCTTCGCAGCGCAGCCCGGGCTTTTATTTCCGGCGATCGCTCGGCCATATTCATGTGGCTGATTCATTTAGGGCTACTTTACGGGTTACTTCACTGGATGGCAGGCTATGGTATTTCTGCCGTTTTCTACCTACTGGCGATTAGCTATCCGGCACTTAGTCTGACTAAAGTAAGATCTTTTTTTGAACATCGTGCAGCGCCAGAGAGTTCGGCGCGCTCAGCCCTGAATGAAGCTGCATGGCCATGGCGTCTGCTATTTCTAAACCTCAATTACCACCTGGTGCATCATGATTTACCAGCCTTACCTTGGTACGGGCTACGCCAGATTTATCTGGAAAACCGCGTTCAATATCAGCAGCGCAGCGGGCAATTTGTCGTGAACGGCTATACTCAATGGTTTGACGCATTTGCTTTTACTGCGTTGGAAATAGAAGTACACCCATTTTACGATTGCGAGAATAAAACTGTTGCGGCAGAAGAGCGGTATGGTGTGATTAAAAGTAGTAGCCAGCATTCTGAATCAACCTAAATCAGCCCGCTGAGGTTAGGACGGCTATGGATTCAGGCGAAAAAATTCTTAGCGATCTCTTCTGTTATTTGAAAATTGCTGTTGTTATATACAGTATTTCATGTAATCTTAACTGAAAATCTTGCTGTTACAACACAGCTTAAATACTTAGCTATCAAACTGTTACGTATTATAGATACAAACCTATAAGCCTAATGTAACGCTAATAATATATTTAATATCAATTGGTTATTTGGTTTGTTTTGGACTAAATCTAATATGGTTACTCATCTGTTAAAGATGTCCTGGCCGCACACCCTGTAAACATGCAGCTACTACAAGTATGTAAGAATGAACGTTAACTCACCCTTGAGCACATGAGAGGTAAGCATGGCAATGACCCTAACCCGTGGACGGATTTTTGCATTGGCGGCAATGGTGCTAACGGCATCAACCGGTATATCACAGGCCGCAGATACTGTCCGAGTTGGCTCAAAAATTGATACTGAAGGCTCATTGCTGGGCAATATTATTGTGCAGGTACTGGATGCTAACGGGATAAAAACCACCAATAAATCACAGTTGGGCACCACCAAAGTAGTGCGTGGTGCTATCACTGCGGGTGAGATTGATATTTACCCTGAATATACCGGTAATGGGGCTTTTTTCTTCTCGGATGAAAAAGATCCCGCTTGGAAAAATGCGAAAGCAGGCTATGAAAAAGTCAAAGCGTTAGATTACGAGAAGAACAAACTGGTGTGGCTCTCACCTGCTCCAGCGAACAATACATGGACCATTGCAGTACGCCAGGATTTAGCCCAAGCGAATAACTTGAAAACGCTGGAGGATTTGGGCAAATGGATTAATGCTGGTGGTAAATTCAAATTAGCGGCCTCCGCCGAGTTTATTGAACGGCCAGATGCCTTGCCTGCTTTCCAGCAAGCTTACGGCTTTAAATTGAATCAAGACCAATTGTTATCATTAGCCGGTGGTGACACTGCGGTGACGATTAAAGCTGCGGCAGAACAGACCTCTGGTGTTAATGCTGCCATGGCGTATGGCACTGATGGCCCGGTTGCTGCTTTAGGCTTACAAACACTCGAAGACACTAAGGGTGTGCAACCTATTTATGCGCCGACGCCGATCATTCGTGAGGCCACACTGAAAGCGCATCCAACGATACCTGCTTTACTCAATCCTGTATTTGCTACCCTTGATGGGCCGACGCTACAAAAACTGAATGCCCGTATTGCGGTTGAAGGTCAGGATGCGAAAAAAGTGGCAGCTAATTATCTGAAAGAAAAAGGGTTTGTTAAAGGATAGTGGTGGGTGTCAGAGATGGCGCTGTAGGCACCTGGTTTATAGCGCTATCAAAGAAACAGGTCACTCGTTATTACAACAAAGGTTACCTGTCATGGAGATGGATTTTTATGGCTGTCAAAAACCGGGTCCTGCTAGTACTGGCTATTTTATTGGTTTTATCAGGTGCTGGGCTGTCTTTTGTGAGCCATGCACCTAACCGATTGATTTCCGGGCAAGGGATCTCGTTGTTATCGCTGATAAGTGGATCAAATGGGGCGGTGCTAATTCCTATTCTGATCCTGCTTATTTTTGCGTTCTTAAAACAAAATATCGTGCTGTATTGGCTAACAGTATTATTTGCCGAGTTGCTGCTTTTGGGTTTGTTGTTATTGGCTGGCACGACCGCCATACAGCTTGCCGGAGGTGGCGAGAGTCTGGCACGTACCTCATTAGGTGGAGGGTTCTGGCTGATGAGTGGGATGAGTCTATTGATTGCCGTCGATAGCTTATCTCGTGCCATTGTTAACCCTGTGTGGCGCAGTGTGGCTAATGTCTTACTGCTTCTGCCGGTAGTGATATTGCTCATGATGGGGCAGTTGGATCAACTATCGTTAATGAAAGAGTACGTTAACCGGCAAGACGTATTTAATGATGCGCTATGGCAACATCTTCAGATTTTACTCGCAACATTGATACCCGCCATCCTTTTGGGGATCCCACTCGGCTTACTCTGTTTTCGTTCTCGTCATTTTCAAAGCACCATTTTTTCGACATTGAATATTATTCAAACCATTCCATCTATTGCCTTATTTGGCCTGCTAATTGCGCCTTTAGCGGGGCTGGCTGCGGCTCTCCCCTGGTTGGCAGAGCATGGTGTCAGCGGTATCGGTCTGGCCCCGGCTATTGTCGCGTTGGTGCTTTATGCATTGTTGCCATTAGTGCGCAATGTGGTCGCAGGGCTAGAGTCGGTGCCTGACAGTGTTGTCGAGTCGGCCCGAGGTATGGGGATGACTCGCAGCCAGTTGTTCTTTCAGGTGCAAATACCTATTGCGATGCCACTTATCTTATCCGGTATCCGCATTGTCGCGGTACAAACAGTAGGGCTGGCTGTAGTGGCTGCATTGATTGGTGCGGGTGGGTTAGGCGCGATTGTGTTCCAAGGTTTGCTTAGTAGCGCATTGGATCTCGTGCTGCTTGGCGTTATCCCCGTGATTGTGATGGCGGTTGTGGTTGATTCGCTGTTTAAATTTATGGTTATTTTTATGGATACTTCACGTCGATGATTCATTTCCATCAGGTAAGTAAATATTTTGCCGGTAAACGAGCGGTCGATAATCTGACGTTGCAGATAGCCAAGGGTGAGTTTACTGTACTCATCGGTACCTCTGGCTCCGGTAAATCGACCACACTAAAAATGATTAACCGCCTTATTGAACATGATGAGGGGGAGATTCATTTTGCTGGTGAAGAAATTCGTAACTATAAACCTGAAGATATTCGGCGGCGGATGGGATATGCCATCCAATCGATAGGTTTATTTCCACACTGGACGGTGGAGCGCAATATTGCCACTGTGCCACAGTTGTTGAAATGGCCCCAGGACCGTATTCTCCAACGCGTCATCGAATTACTTGAGCTACTGCATCTTGAACCAGAACAATTTCTCCACCGCTATCCTCATCAATTGTCTGGTGGGCAGCAACAGCGTGTCGGTGTCGCTCGCGCCTTGGCAGCAGATCCTGAAGTCTTATTGATGGATGAGCCCTTTGGGGCGTTAGACCCCGTGACGCGCTCGGCACTCCAGTTTGAAATTACCCGTATTCATCAATTATCGGGTCGGACTATCGTGCTGGTGACTCATGATATTGATGAGGCGTTGAGTCTGGCTGATCGCATAGTTCTGTTGGATGAAGGCCGAGTCATTCAGCAGGGAACGCCTCTTGAAATGCTAACTCAACCCGCCAATGATTTTGTTCGTGATTTTTTTGGTCGTAGTGATCTCGGAATTAAGCTGTTATCACTGGGGTGGGCTGAACAACGGGTCAGGCGCGGTGAAACGTTGATAGGGCCGCCGATTCTCGGTACTACCAGCCTGCGCGAGGCGCTTTCCCTGTTTGTTTCTCGTCAGACCGATAAACTGCCGGTGGCCGATGAATATGGGCAATCACTAGGTGTACTTTATTTTGCTGATTTGGTGGCAGATAAGGGGAGCGTGTGAAACCTGATACCGCTCATACCCGTGATACGGCTCATACTTATAAGCCAACAAAGAAAGCGTTTAAATGGGTAGTATCCGATGTACTGCGTTGGCTAAAAGACCCTCTGTGCTGGGCGCTGCTGCTGTTGACCGGTTTGGTTTTTGGTATGACCTCTCTACACGGTTTCTTTGCCGCGTTATTTCCTGATCTCGATCGGCCTGTCTACCTGCAAGATACATTCTGGTCACTAGTGGTTGCTCATGTCTTATTGGTGCTGGTTTCCAGTGTTATCGCTGTTTTGATAGGAGTGAGTGCGGGTATTGCTGTGACACGTCCCATGGGGAAAGAGTTTCGTTCAGTGGTGGAAACCGTTGTTGCTGTGGGGCAGACTTTTCCACCGGTAGCGGTGCTGGCTATTGCCGTACCGGTGATGGGATTTAGTGAGAAACCCGCCATTATCGCTTTGGTGCTTTATGGTTTATTGCCGATTTTACAAGGAACTATCACCGGTATCGAGTCTGTCTCCCGCGGCATTCATGAGGTGGCAGAAGGGGTGGGAATGAGTGCCAGGCAGATTTTGTGGCAGGTTGAATTGCCACTGGCAGCACCTATTATCGTTGCAGGTATCCGAACCTCGGTCATTATCAATATAGGTACTGCCGCAATAGCGTCAACCGTTGGGACGAAAACCTTGGGTTCTCCGATCATTATCGGACTTAGCGGTTTTAATACGGCTTACGTTATTCAGGGGGCGGTTGTGGTCGCACTATTGGCTATTATTACGGATATGATTTTTGCTCGTTGGGCCAGGCGGCTGTCACGTTGGCGGGAATTACAATCTCTTCCGATAGACCGGCACGATTAATGTTTTGGCTGTTTTGCGCTCTGATTAGTAACAGGTGCCTATGCTAATTTCACTTCCTATGTATGGTGTCGAGCCGCAGGATGTTTTGCCTTTTTGGCGGTTATTATCGCAACAACTGCACCGTCATGGGGTTATAGGGATAGATGGTGCTACAGGGATAAGTGATCAACTCATCTGGCCTACTGATTTACTGCAACATTGGCGTGATCCTAATTTGCTGTTGAGCCAAACCTGCGGTTTTCCTCTGGTGACGTTATTGCAACAGCAGGTGCAATTGATTGGGGTATTTAGCTATCAATCACCTTACTGTTCGGGGGAATATTACCGTAGTTTGGTTGTGGTCCGTGCTGATGAAAAAGGCCAACAACTGGCAGATTTTCGCCATAGAATAGTTGCCTATAACAGTATGGATTCTCAGTCTGGATACAATGCACTGCGTGCTTTAATTGCACCATTGGCGATCAATGGGCATTTTTTTTCTCACAGTTTGGCCTCTGGCGGGCATTACCATTCGATCTCGATGATCCAACAGCGACAGGCCGATATTGCCGCAATAGATTGTGTCAGTTTTGCACTATTACAGCGAGCCAATCCCTCAGCCGTTGCCGGATTAAAAATAATAGCGCAAACCGACGCGGCTCCTGGCCTGCCACTTATCACTTCATTGTCAACTTCAGCACAACAGCTTACCCAGATCCGCCAGGCTATTACGGCTACCGTTAATTCTCCTGAAGCCGCGTCTGCCAAAGATAGGTTATTAATAAAATCATTTAGTGTTTTACCAATTTCGGCTTATGACGTAATTAGAAGGATGCAAGAAAAAGCGTTCTCAGCCGGAGTAATAACACTTTGATAAGAAGTGTTATTGGTGTGAGTAAACAAGCCAATCTTCTGCTGAAGCAATCGCTGAGATAAGCACTTTACTGTGCAGTACACGAGGCAGTCATTGCCCCGTGTATGGCTCAATAGAAAAACTAAGTGATATCAATTACAACAAGCCGCCACCTTCAACATCAATCACGCTACCGGTCATAAAACTGTTTTCCAGCAATAACACAAAGGCACCCGCAATATCAACCGGTTGGCCGACTCGACCGACAGGTAGTGAGGCTGCCATTTTTGTAAACATAGCCTGTCGCTGCTCATTACTCATACTATTATAAGCTTCAGTCGCGGTTACGCCTGGGCTGATCACATTGACCCGTCGTGGGGCCAGTTCTTTGGCTAACTGCTTACCGATTGCTTCCAATGCAGCATTAATAGCTGTTTTGATGAACTGGCCGCTGACAAACTTACGTGACAACAAACCTGACGTCAGGGTTATCGAACCCTGTTCGTGCAGATAAGGTAACGCTGATTGTATCGCCCGCAGTGCTCCCCACAGTTTTACATCAAAATTTTCCTGAGCTTCGCTTAAAGAGGTGTCTGCCAAAGCGTGTGCTTGCACCGCAGGCCCGGCGGTAATAACCAAGTGATCAAAGGTTCCGACCTGTGCAAACAGACGCTTGAGTGATTCTGCATCAGTCATATCAGCAGATAAGCGCAACATAGCACTATCGTGATCGACAGATTGTGAGCCTGCCGAACGGCGCGAAACTAAGACGACTTTGGCACCTCGACTGATGGCGGCATAAGCCACGGCTGCGCCAATACCACTGTTGCCTCCAAGAATAACCAGTTTTTGTTGATTGAGTGGAGAACTGAATTGATGCTGAGATAACGTTGTGATGTCCATAATGAGTCCTGTATTTAAATAAGGGTTTCACTCTTCATCTATAGTCATCTATTGAAAGTTGTCTAACAATCGACTAAAAAGACAATCACCTGTAAAGGAAATTTACTAATGATCTCATTTAGTGATCTGGATGTTTTTGTTCGAACGGTTGATTGCGGTAGTTTGTCTGAGGCTGCTCGTCGGCTCAATATCACACCCGCAGCAGCCAGTATTGCGGTAAAACGCCTGGAGTCTCAATTGGGTGTGCGCTTGTTGGTCCGCTCAACCCGCAGTTTGCGCCTAACAGAAGCAGGGGCCAGCTATCTTGATAGTGCACGTATTGCGTTAGGGGCATTAGTTGAGGGAGAACAGGCAATTCAGAAAAAAATGACGGGCTTATCTGGAGTATTACAACTTTCAGCCCCTTCAGACTTTGGCCGTAACTTATTAGTCGATTGGCTGAATGATTTCAAACAACAACATCCGCATATTCAATTGCATTTGTTACTCAACGACCGCCACGCCGACCTTTTCCGCGAACCGGTAGATATTGCTTTGCGTTTCGGGGTGCCTACCGATTCCAGTTTGGTGGCATTGCCCGTTCTAACTCAACATCGGCGTATGTTATGTGCCAGCCCTGCCTATCTTGCCCGTTACGGCGTGCCGCAGACACCGGCTCAATTGGCCGACCATCATTCGGTGTTATATCAGCGCAATGGTCGACTTTATAACCAATGGCGGTTAATGCGACAGGGGGAAGAACAAGAGGTGACGATGTCCGGTGAATACGTCAGTGATGATGGTGAGATAGCGCGACGTTGGGCACTGGCGGGGTTGGGTATTGCCAATAAGGCTGCTATTGATGTAGTCGATGATATCCGGTCAGGGCGTTTGGTTCAGGTATTGCCAAGCTGGCAGGGCGAAGTCTTACCCTTAAATCTATTGTGCCCCCACCGCTCGCAGGTATCAGAGCGGGTCAGGGGTTTACAGACTTTTTTGCAACAACGATGCCGCGATTGGATGGGCGCTTACGGTGATTCCTGACCATTGTTGGATAAGCCCGCAGGGCCAATATCAGACAGTGGGGAGGATTCGGTCGTTTCAGTTTCATGTGGGGTGGTTGAACGGGTATAGATGTTCAACCCGGCGAGAAAAACGCCACCTAATGAACTCAGTGCCATTATCGCAATCAGGATAATGAGTGCTTTTCTTAGCATAATTTTTTCACTTTTTATCGAAACAGAGGGAATTATAATCTGTTCACTGAATGAAACAACCATGTTACATGGTTGATGCATTTATATTCTGGATAAAATAAACACGCCGGCGGTTGCAGCTTAACGAGGCTTAAACAGAAATTTCCCCAATGTGACCAATATTACCGCAGAAACAATCACGGCTAATGCACACCATTCAGTGGTTGATAAACTTTCACCGGCAAAGCCAATACCGAGCAACACCGCAACAACCGGGTTCACATAGGCATAACTGGTGGCGACCGCCGGGCGCACATTTTTTAGCAAGAACATATAAGCGCTAATGGCGAGCATTGAGCCGAAAACAATCAGGTAAAGTAACGAGAGAATGCCACCCATGGTCGGCATTTGTTCCAGTTGTTCACCACTTAGCGTACTGGCAAGCAACAACACCACACCTGCAACCAGCATCTGTGCGGCACCGGACATGGCACCACTGGGGAGCGCCAGCCGTGAAGCCCAGACCGAGCCAAATGCCCAACTGGCTGAGGCCAATAATATCAGCATTGCCCCCACCGGATTACCTAATAAGTTGCTACCAGTATTGAGCAAGATGATACCTACCAACCCGAGAGCAATCCCCGACCATTCCAGTTTTGTGTTACGCATCCCCCATAACATGCTGAAACACAAAGTGAATAGTGGAACAGTCGCCACCATAACGGCGGCAATCCCTGAGGGAACATGTTGATGTTCGGCGATGGTAACCAGCCCATTACCGATAGCCAATAATAAGATACCTATCGCACTGGCGCCCAGCCATTGGCGGAATGTGGGCAGGGCGTGACCACGAATGGCTAAAAAGCTGAACAGCAGTACACCCGCAATCAGGTAACGTAAGCCAGCCATCATCAATGGGGGCCAGCTCTCTACCCCGATACGTATGACCAGGTAAGTCGAACCCCAAACGAAGTATAAAGTGAAAAGTGAACCAACCAGCAACCACAGATTACGGCTATTTTGCTTAAGCATAATTATTCAATAATAAAGGGAGCGGTGAAACATCGAGGTATCAGTAAACATGAGAATAGCTGCCGTTAGCAAAGGTTTTTATCATTTTTTTACGTTTTAATTTTTCGTCTGAAATTTACGCAAAAACAGTGAGTTATTCTTGAATATAATAACTGATGAGTTAATAAACAACTGATAGTTTCGGTGCTTCCCATGCAAGCTAAGGTTGCTTCAGGCATGATGCATAAAATCCGATGCTTATATTGTTAATTATCAGATAAGGTGAATTACTTATGACATCAACAGCTTTGCCAATCACTCGCCGGTTTGATTTTCGAACACTAAATCCGGTGCGGAGATACGCCGGTTTGATGGTGCTATTTATTTTGCTTGCAATCCCGTTTGCCGATGCAGCGCAGAGTAATTCGCTAAACAGTGACTATGCTTTTTGGTCTGCCAGCGAATTGCAGCATAACCAGCAGAGTATTGCGCAAAACCAGGCGCCAAAGGAGACCATACGGGCTTACCAGCAGTTATTACAGCAGGCGGATAAAGCGCTGCAACGGCCAGATCAAAGTGTCACTGACAAGAGTATTGTGCCGCCCAGTGGTTCGAAACATGATTATCTCAGTCTTAGTGCCTACTGGTGGCCTGATAGCCAAAAAAGTGATGGGTTACCTTGGATGCGCAAAGATGGACAGATAAATCCGGCCAGTAAAAATGCGGATAGCGACGGGGTGCGTCTGGCTGATTTTACCGCTCAGGTACAGGCGTTGACGCTGGCCTGGTATTTTTCTGGCCAGCAGAAATATGCTGATAAAGCGATTAGCATGATTCGAACCTGGTTTATCAACCCGCAAACGCGCATGAACCCGAACCTCGATTATGCTCAGGGCGTGCCGGGTATTGCTGCGGGACGTGGCACCGGTGTTTTGGATGGGCGCTACTTTGCCACTCGTATTGTCGATTCACTGATTATGTTGCGGCAGAATAAACGTTGGACGGCGCAAGATGAAAAGCAGATGCAACAGTGGATGACGGAATACTTACACTGGCTACAGCACAGCCCGGCAGGTAAAAAAGAGGCGGCGGCGCAGAATAATCACGGTAGCTGGTACACAGTCCAGGTGGCTGGAATTGCCTGGTATTTGCAACAACCACAACGGGTTAGCGAGATGGCTGAATTATTGAAAACCAAACTGGATACTCAACTCGCTGCGGAAGGCTCGCAACCCCTGGAATTGGCGCGGACCCGTTCTTTTCATTACAGTTATTTCAGTTTGCAGGCGGCGACGTTGATGGCACAGTTGGCGGATAAAGTGCAAATCGACTTGTGGCGTTATCAAACACCTAATGGCAGTAGTTTGATTAAAGCGCTTGATTTTATGGCTCCTTATTCTGATGAACAGACAAAGTGGCCCTATCGCAGTCTTGATCACATGGGAGTGCGGTTGGTACCACTGATGGTTCAGGCAGATAAAGCGCTAGGCGAGAATCGCTATCAGCGGTGGATCAAACAAGCCGACTTTACTGTTATGCCGAGTAAGGAAGGGGCGAAGCGCAAAGGGGCGGTAACTGAAGCGCGGCGAGATACCTGGTTATTGGCCGTGACTACTCAGCAAAGTGAATAGTTAATTAGGGTATAAATAACAAAAAAAAGCCGGGAGTTATCCCGGCGTAATAACAGGTAATAAATTCACAATGAAGCATTCAAACAGTAAATTAATGAGGGTCATACTAAGGCGAAAAATTTAGAACTGATAAACCAAACCGACCGCAACAACGTTGTCAGTATTCAGTTTCAGTTTATTATCATCACTCAACTGGTTAATTTTATAATCAACATAGGTGGACATGTTTTTATTGAAGTAATAAGACGCACCGATATCAACATATTTAACCAGATCAGTATCACCGATCCCTTCGATATCTTTCCCTTTAGATTGAACATACGCCAGCGATGGTTTCAAACCGAAATCAAATAAATATTGTGCCACTAATTCTACGTTTTGAGTTTTATTAGCAAAACCACTTACACCAGTTGACACATTATTAATGGTTGCCGTACCTGAGATAGGGGTCATATTACGGGTTTCAGCATAGGTTGCGGCCAAATAAACACCGTTGTCATCATATTTCAGACCCGTTGTCCAGGCATCAGCTTTATCGCCTTTACCAAAGTTGCCGTTCTTCTGCGCCGTAGTTCGGTTAGAAGAAGCATATGCAGCAGCCACGCTCACGCCAGCACCAATTTCATAACTGGAAGACAAACCGAAACCGTCGCCATTTTGTTTGGTGGCATCTGCGCGGCCGTTATTGCTATCAGCTTCGCTGCCGTTTTTGCCTTGGTATTGTAGCGAGAATTTCAGCCCATCAACCAGACCGAAGAAATCAGTGTTGCGATAAGTAGCCACACCGGTAGTACGACCGGTCATGAAGTTATCGGTTCTGGTGTAGCTGTCGTTACCGAACTCAGGCAACATATCGGTCCAGGCTGCCACGTCATATAACACACCGTAGTTACGGCCATAATCGATTGAACCTAATTTGCCGTAACGTAAACCAGCAAAAGCTAAACGTGTTTTATTGTCTTTTGTTTCCTGGCTTTCTGCGTAGTTAGCGGCAATGTTATATTCCCACTGGCCATAACCGGACAGTTGGTCAGTAATTTGGGTGGCACCTTTAAAACCAAAACGCACGTAAGATTTATCGCCGTCACTTTTATTATTATCAGAAAAGTAATGCAGTGCTTTGACTTTTCCGTATAAATCAAGTTTATTACCGTCCTTGTTATAAATTTCTGCTGCATGTGACGTAGTGGCAACTAATAAAGCCGGTACCAGGATTGCCAGAAGATTACGTTTCATATTTTTGCCCTGTTTCTCTTATTTAAAAAGACGCGAGTAGAAGATTTTTTTGCTGTATTCAATATCTATCTGAATTCGGCCAGCGCAGAATTTTTACCGCATCTGTGTGATATATTTATGACAAATCATAAATAACTGCGACATTGCGTAAATTTCAGCACGCGGTGATTTGCCAGGTCAGAGGATTTCAGCTACTACGGCGGTGCTTTCGGGCTGACGCCAGCGTTGTGGTGTGGGACAATAGGGCAACACTCAGTTTAGATAAGATATGCATGGCGTTGTCCCCGGCAGTAAAAGAACAAATCAGTCAGTGGTATAAGGCTCTCCAGCAGCAGATCCCGGACTTTATCTCCCGGGCACCGCAGCGCCAGATGATCGCCGAAGTGGCGAAAACGCTGGCCGGTGATGCTGGCCGTCATTTGGCTATTGAGGCACCGACCGGTGTTGGCAAAACGCTGTCTTATCTGATCCCTGGCATTGCAGTCAGCCGAGCAGAAAGCAAACCACTGGTGGTGAGCACTGCTAATGTGGCGCTACAGGATCAGATTTACAGTAAAGACTTGCCGCTATTGAAGAAAATTATTCCCGATCTTAAATTTACCGGTGCTTTCGGGCGTGGGCGATATGTGTGTCCACGTAATCTGGCGGCTATGTGTACGGATGTTTCTGGCCAAGGGGATTTATCGCTGTTTCTCGGCGATGAATTGGCCCCCGCCAATGGTGAGGAACAAGCGACTTGTCTGACGCTGTCTAAGCTACTGAGCAGCCATGTCTGGGACGGGCTGCGTGACCATCATCAGTTGGCGCTTAGTGATAGCCTGTGGACTAAATTGAGTACCGATAAGGCTAATTGCCTTGGGCGTAACTGCCATTATTTTCGTGAGTGTCCGTTCTTTATTGCGCGCAAAGAAATCGAAAGTGCCGATGTTGTGGTCGCCAACCATGCATTAGTGATGGCTGCATTGGAAACTGAATCGGTGCTACCCAATCCGAAAGAATTACTGTTGGTATTGGATGAAGGCCACCATTTGCCTGATGTAGCGCGCGATGCGCTAGAAATTGAAGGTGAGATCACCGCGTTCTTTGCCAATATGCAGTTGGATATGATTGTGCGGCTGGTGGATCAATGCATGGTGCAATACCGGCCTAAAAATCCGCCTGGTTTAGCGAATCCAGAGCGCTTGAAAGACCATTGCGAGCAGTTGCGCGAGCTGATGTTGAGTGTGGAACAACAAGTCAGTCAGCTGCTTCCTGCCGATGCCAATCCGGCGGTGTACCGTTTTGAAATGGGTGAGTTACCGGGGAGTTTGACAGAAGATTGCGCCAAATTATTCAAGCTGACCGATGCTTTGCGCGGTTTGGTCGAATTTGTACTGAACGATTTGAGTGAGCAAACCGGTAAGCACGATATTGTGCGTCTGCATCGCGCCATCCTGCAAATGAGCCGTACACTGGGTTATCTGGAGGCCATGAGCAAACTTTGGCGGCTCGCGGCAATGGAAAAAGCCTCGAATGCGCCGATATCCAAATGGGTAACCCGTGATTATCGCGAGAATCAAACGCACCTCTATTTCCACTGTGTTGGCATCCGTGTCAGTGACCAGCTAGATAAAATGTTATGGCGTAAAGTCCCCCATGTGATTGTGACTTCAGCGACATTACGTTCACTCAACAGCTTTGCCCGCTTGCAGGAGCTCAGTGGCCTGAGTGAGAAGGCCGGCGACCGGTTTGAAACACTGTCCTCCCCGTTTAACCATATTGAACAGGGGAAGTTGATTATTCCCAAAATGCGCTTCGAGCCAACTATGGCCCATGAAGCTGAACATCTGGCTGAAATGGCACAATTTTTCCGTGCGCAGCAGGCCAGTGGGCGGCATAAAGGAATGTTGATTTTGTTCAGTAGTCATCGGGCGATGCAAACCTTTCTCAGCCATGTGACCGATCTGCGTTTGATGCTACTGGTGCAGGGGGACCAACCCCGTTACCGACTGGTGGAAGAGCACCGTAAGCGGGTCAATAACGGTACTGCCAGTGTATTGATTGGTCTGCAATCATTTGCTGAAGGGTTGGATTTGAAAGGTGAATTGTTGACCCAGGTTCATATTCACAAAATTTCGTTCCCACCGATTGATAGCCCGGTAATTCTCACTGAAGGGGAGTGGCTGAAGTCGTTAAAACGTTATCCGTTTGAAGTGCAAAGTTTGCCAAGTGCCTCGTTTAATCTGATCCAACAGGTTGGTCGTTTGATTCGTAGTAATCAATGCCACGGTGAGATCGTTATTTACGATCGGCGTTTATTGACTAAGGGTTATGGTTCACGATTGTTGGCGGCACTACCGGTCTTCCCAATTGAACAACCGGAGATGCCGGCGGGGGTGATTATTCCGCCTGCGGTAATAAAAGCCCCGGCGAAGGCGGCGGTAAAAAGAGGGCGGCGGAAACGGACTGTTTTATAAGCATGTTTTCTTTATTCATTAAAACGATATGTTTTCGCGAAGACCAAAACACTCTGTATTCTGTTGAGATAAAAGGCCGGCATCACCGGCCTTAACCTTTAGTTAAACAGTCGGAGTACGTGATCTAGAATTAATGAAGACAATGTAAAGTCTGGATCGGCGAAAGTAACCCCCTGAGCGCCCAAATGAGAGAACAGAGGCAATGTTAGTGCTGGTAGCACGCATAAAAGCAGCCCGTTAATACCACTGGCGATAAGTGCTCCACGGAACCCCCCCGTCGCATTGCCAAAAATAGCGGCTGCCCCGCCGGTAATAAAACTGGCCATAATGCCTGGTACGATAATGGGCAATCCAATAAATGGGAAGATAAGGATACAAACCAGCTCGACGGAAAAACTCATCAAAAATCCGATTAGTGTCGCATTAGGTGCTTTGGTAAATAGCACCATAACATCAACGGCAGGTACAGAGCCTGGTGCAAATACTCGCGCGAAGCCTTTAAAGGCAGGGACGATTTCAGCGGTAAATAAATTAACTCCAGCCTTAGCTAAATAGAGTCCGCATGTAAAAATAGCCGACTGCTCCAAGATGAAGATAATCACATTTTTATCAGCAGCACCGGCCCCATAAACCAATTTCATTGCATCTGTAATCTGCGGTTGTGTCGCAAAAATACAAGATATCAATAACAAAATTAACATGGTTAATAGTGTGGCAATATTGGGTTCGCGCAGGAAATCAAACTTATTACTGATTTTAATGTTTTCAGTGTCAGAGTTTTTATTACCGAACCATTTCCCCATGTAAGAGCCTATTACGTAAGAGGAAATTGCGGCATGGGAAATAGCATACTCATTTGAACCAATGATTTCACGACTGAATCGGCTAAGAATATAGGGTGATACGGCCATATAAAAACCAATAATAATAGTGGCGATAATAACTATTGGATAATGGCTGTAGCCCAGTTGCATAAGCACGGCAGTCAATGCAAAAGCCATAAATAAAACAAGGTGTAATGATAAATAGATAAATTTGAACCGGGTAAACCTTGCCAACAGAATGTTGAGTATCATAGAAAATAGCAGAATAAGTGCTGCTGTTGCACCAATTTTATCAATTGTTGCCGCCATGATAGCTTCATTACTGGGTACGACACCGACAATATTAAATGCACTGGAAAATAGTGTGCTGAATGCCGTAAGTACCTTCATTAAAATACTGCCACCGACTTTTATCATCGTAAACCCGATAAAAGAGAGGAAAGTACCGGTAATTAAACGAGAAACAGATGCTTTTTGAAAGAGTAAACCTAAAAATGCCACAATGGCAATTATTACTGCTGGTGTTTTTACTAAACTAAGCAATATATCCAACTTACCACCTCACCCCGAAGATATGCATATCGTAAAATATGTTTTTATTAACATTTTTATGACAAATGATGTTGTCACAAATAAAGTATCCCTTTAATGCTAAAAGTTATTCGAGCTGCGCATCACACAATTAAAACATAATTCCATTTTATGTGGAATGCTATTTTAATTTTGTTTTTATTGTGTTCTGAAGTTGTTGTGAAAATGCATATAAATACAGTGAAAACTGTTTTCATCTGAAATCTTTTTCTATGCGTATAAATCCAATGACTAAGATTATATAAGCCGCTGGTGAGCTGACTCTAGCAAGTCAAGCTTGGCAGTACCTCCGGTGTAAATTGCGGGTTATTGGTTAGCGGCAACGTTAACTGTTATCGACATGTTTAGCAGGCAGGGGTAAAGCAGAATGAAACAGCTAATGGCAGAGTTTATTGGCACTTTCTGGCTGGTGTTAGGCGGGTGTGGTAGCGCAGTATTGGCTGCAATGTTCCCGGTGGCGGGTATTGGATTTTTGGGGGTGGCATTGGCGTTTGGGCTGACTGTCGTCACGATGGCGTATGCACTGGGGCATGTCTCAGGTGCGCATTTTAACCCGGCAGTGTCACTCGGTTTATGGGTGGGTGGGCGTTTCTCTGGCGCACAATTACTGCCTTATATTGTGGCGCAAGTGCTGGGGGGGCTGGCCGGGGCCGCTATTTTGTATTTAATCGCCAGTGGCAAAGCCGGGTTTGATGTCAGTGCCGGGTTCGCCAGTAATGGTTTTGGTGTTCGCTCGCCGGGGGGATATAACTTACAAGCGGTACTGGTGGCTGAAGTGGTTCTTACCATGGGGTTTGTGATGGTTATCATGGGGGCGACCGATAAACCTTCTCATGCAATTGCAGCGCCGTTGGCTATTGGGCTATGTCTTACACTGATCCATTTAATCAGTATTCCAGTGGATAATACCTCGGTAAATCCCGCACGTAGTACCGCTGTAGCTATTTTTGCCGGTGGAATCGCATTGCAGCAATTATGGGTATTCTGGCTGGCCCCGTTGGTAGGCGGAGCCTTAGGTGGCGCTATTTATCGGGTATTATTTAGCCCACCGGAAGAGTTAAACAAACCACTGTAGTTTGCCTGTCACTGCCGCAAGTTGTTCTGGCAGTGGCGGGTTTCACCCGCTAGCCTACCATCAGTACCACTCCTCTCTATTAGCCGCGCAGTTCTAATTATTTCGGGTATCGCTATCACTATTAGTGATAAAGTTTCAGCAATAAGTTACCTGATTTATGTTTAACCGCGACGGACAGGGGAAATGCCGCACCATGGATTACAGTAAAATTATTAAAGAGATTGGGCGCGGTAAGAATCATGCGCGTGATCTGGACAAGCTTACCGCTTATGAACTGTATAAAGTCATGTTGGCAGGGCAGGTCCCCGAGTTGGAGCTAGGGGGGATCCTGATAGCCTTTCGTATTAAAGGTGAATCCGAACAGGAGATTCTGGGCTTTTATCAGGCGATGCAAGAACAGGTGATGCCACTACGCGCGCCAATGGATTATCCACTCCCCGTGGTGATCCCAAGTTATAATGGTGCGCGCAAACAGGCTAATCTGACCCCGTTATTGGCATTATTACTTTCACGTCTGGGGTTACCGGTGGTGGTACACGGCGTGACTGAGGACAGCAGCCGGGTAACCAGTGCCGAGATTTTCCAGCAACTGAATATTCCGTGGTCACTTGATGCCGCTGAAGCCCAACAACGGCTTGATAGCGGGTTGCCGGTATTTATCCCTGTATCAGCATTATCGACTCAATTAGACCAACAATTACAGTTACGCTGGCGGATGGGGGTTAGAAATAGCAGTCACACATTGGCGAAACTGGCAACACCGTTTATTCACGAGAATGCATTGCGTCTTGCCAGTGTTTCGCACCCAGAATATATGCAAAAAGTCGGCGGCTTCTTTCAGGCGATCGGCGCACCGGCACTGCTACAGCAAGGGACCGAAGGGGAGGTTTATGCTAACCCATCGCGTTGCCCACCAATTCATTACATCAATGGGGGGGAACAGCAAATTTTACTGGATCGCCAGTTAGAGCAGGGCGAACTGGTGTTACCCTCGTCGAAAGATGCCGCCATAACGGCCCGCTGGATTGAAGGTTGTTTGGCGGGTGAATGGCCTATTCCTGATGCTATCCAAAAACAGTTAGCATGTTGTCTGGTGGCAGTCGGGCGGGCTGATACCCTCGAGCATGCGCTGCAACAGATTGAGGCTATGTGAGTTTTTGCGCGAGCGACGGGGTAAAGTGGTATCAGAGAGTGGCACTGAACTAAGCCCATTTATTCTGAGTAAATCGTGGCGATAACATCAAATGAAGTCGCCTACCGATAGGATTCGCTGTTATTTTGATGGCAATACCCACCACCCGTTCTGCGGCAATTTATGCTATCTTACGCGCCAGAAAATGCCGATCAGAGAGCCAGACGATGGAAAACAAAAAAATATTCCCCAAAGAAAAAAGCGGATTGCATCCCCGAAATCGTCATCGCTCACGCTATGATTTTGATGCTCTTTCAGTAAGTTGCCCGGAGTTAGTTCCTTTTCTGGCAGCTACCGCCTATGGTGATATTTCTATCGATTTTGCCGATCCTCTGGCGGTCAAAATGCTCAACCGGGCATTGCTGAAGCATTTCTATGGTATTGAATATTGGGATATTCCAGCTGACTTTTTATGCCCACCGATCCCAGGTCGTGCTGACTATGTGCACCATCTGGCCGACTTATTGGCCAGTTGTAATGAAGGGGTTATCCCGCAGGGTAGAAATATTGCGCTGTTGGATATTGGCGTCGGTGCCAACTGTATTTATCCGATTATTGGTCAGCGGGAATACGGCTGGCGTTTTACCGGGACTGACATTGATCCGCAAGCACTCAGTGCGGCAAGAATGGTGGTGTCAATGAACCCGACGCTGAAAAACACCTTACGACTTAAACAGCAAAAAGACTCACAAGCTATTTTCGACGGTATTTTGGCGGTGAATGAACGTTACGATGCCACACTATGTAATCCGCCGTTCCATGCCTCCGCCGAAGAGGCCGCAGCAACCACGCGTCGCAAGTTGCACAAATTGGGTAAAAGTGAAGTTGCCGCTAAACCGGTGCAAAACTTTGGCGGGAAAAATAGCGAATTGTGGTGTGAAGGTGGAGAAGAAGGGTTCGTTAGTCGCATGGTGGCAGAGAGCGCAACTAAGGCGCAAAACTGCTTTTGGTTCACTTCATTGATCTCGAAGAAGACCACCTTACCGGCAATCTATCATGCCCTGCGCTATGCCAACGCCGTTGAGGTCCGTACCATTAATATGGCACAAGGGCAAAAAGTCAGCCGGTTTGTGGCATGGACGTTCCTGACGCCGGAGCAGCAGGTGGCGTGGAAAGCTGAACGTTGGTAATACCCTTCGTCCTTGACGCCGCAGGGGTGTTGGCTGCGCGCACTTACCCGAATCACTGACTTGAGTCAGCTCATCGGGGTGCGTTTACTGGCCGCCTACCTGCAACGTCAATGACTTTGGGTATGCTCTTCTTCGTCCTTGACGCCGCAGGGGTGTTGGCTGCGCGCACTTACCCGAATCACTGACTTGAGTCAGCTCATCGGGGTGCGTTTACTGGCCGCCTACCTGCAACGTCAATGACTTTGGGTATGCTCTTCTTCGTCCTTGACGCCGCAGGGGTGTTGGCTGCGCGCACTTACCCGAATCACTGACTTGAGTCAGCTCATCGGGGTGCGTTTACTGGCCGCCTACCTGCAACGTCAATGACTTTGGGTATGCTCTTCTTCGTCCTTGACGCCGCAGGGAGGTTGGTTGTGCACACTTACCCGAATCACTGACTTGAGTCTGTTATATCTATGGGCAATATTCAATTATAGGGATATTGCTCTATTTCCCATGGTTTTATTTCCCTCTCATTGCACTAACAGCAAACCCCCATATTTTCGTCTATGCTAATTAAGATAAATCTTAGTCAGGCGCTATAGCTGACAAATCTTGCTTATATTGTGATGATTTTTTCTTTTTGATTTTATTAACTCAGCTACCTCATCGTCCAGGGTGAAGAATAAAACTTACACCTGCCCTCTTTCACGGGGCAGGGGTTTTATTGTGCAAATAGGTTGATAGCCACATGACTTATTTTTTGCTTAATCATTCGCCATAAGGACTCAATTTATGTTGTTCAATTTCAGCTCATCTCAGGCATCCCCTCGTGCCGAACTGACATCGATTGATAGTGCTGTCCCGATGATTATTTTCAAGCCAGATGGTACGGTGAAACACGCTAATACATTATTTTTACAAGCAATGGGATACCAACAGGATGAGGTGGTCGGCAAACATCATAAACTGTTCTGTGACCCACAATATGTACTCACTGATGCCTACCGCCGCCACTGGCAACTGCTCAATGAAGGGCGACCGATTACCGATAATATTAAGCGTATCCGCAAGGATGGCAGCATTGTTTGGTTGCAGGGAACCTATACACCGGTACTCGATAGTAGTGGAAATGTGATTGAAATTATTAAGCTCGCCAGTGATGTGACCGAGCGTATTTTGCAATCTCAGGAACACCAGAGTTTGCTAAAAGCACTTAACCGTTCAATGGGGATGATCACTTTCACACCACAAGGCATTATTTTGGATGCCAACGAGAATCTGCTGAAGGTTATTGGTTATTCACTGGCAGATATTCAACATAAATCTCATCAGATACTCTGCACACCAGAATTTGCACATAGCGATGAGTACCATCAGCACTGGCAGCGGTTAGCCCATGGTGAGTTTATTATCGGCCGTTTTGAGCGTCTTAATAGACATGGCAAACGGGTATGGCTGGAGGCCAGTTATAACCCGATTATGGATAACGAGGGACAAGTGATTAAAGTGGTGAAGATTGCTCAGGATATTACACAATTGATGTTGCAGCAGGAGCATGAGGAGAACCTGATCCGCGATGTGCACCATTTATCATTAACCACCGACCGTTCGGCGTCACAAGGGGCTGAGATTGTTCAACAGGCGGTTCGTGGTATGCAAGAGGTTGAGTCTATTGCACGCGAAACCTCTGATGTGGTCAGTGATTTGGGCCGCTGCTCACAAGAGATTGGTACCATGGTGGAAGCGATTCGTAAAATATCGTCTCAAACGAATCTATTAGCGATCAATGCCTCGATTGAAGCGGCTCATGCCGGTGAGCATGGCAAGGGTTTCTCGGTGGTGGCAAGTGAGGTCCGAATATTGGCGGACCAGTCACGCAAGGCAGCGGCTGAAATCGAGCAGATGACAAAGAGCATACAGAATGGAGTGATGGCGGCTATCAAGGGTATGGGGACTTGTGTCGAACAAGCGGGGGGCGGGGTGACGCTGACCCGAGATGCCGGTGAGGTTATTAATCAGGTCAATATTGGGATGCAGGATGTGGTGAAACTCATGACCGCATTTGCTCAGGTCAAGAATCAACAAGCGCCGATATGATTGGCCTATCAGCATAAAAAATCTGGCGGGGATCATCAAGATGCCCGCCAGAGGTATTTTAGGGTAATGTCAGCCTGCGCATCAGGAAACGTGTTGGAGGAATTCCCGTAAACGTTCACTTGGCGGATTTGAGATAAGGCTATCCGGGTTGCCATCCTCAGCGACCCGACCTTTATCAATGAAGATAAGACGCGATGCCACTTTCTGGGCAAACCCCACTTCATGGGTGACGATGACCATGGTCATGCCTTCTTCGGCCAAGTCCTTCATTACCGTCAATACTTCGTGACGTAATTCTGGGTCCAGTGCCGAGGTCGGCTCATCAAACAACATCAACTTGGGTTTTACCGCCAGCGCCCGAGCGATAGCGACACGCTGCTGTTGGCCACCCGATAGCTCTGCGGGAAAATGATGCGCGCGTTCTTCCAATCCAACTTTGGTTAACAACGCCATAGCGAGTTTGTTGGCTGCCTCTTTAGAAGCACCACGAACGCGAATCGGACCAAAGGCGACGTTTTCCAAGGCCGTCAGGTGGGGGAACAGATAAAACTGTTGGAACACCATGCCAGCTTCCTGACGGATCAGGCGCTCATCGACTTTGGGATCATTGACATTCAGACCATCGACAATCAACTCACCACTGGTGATAACTTCCAGCTTATTGATACAACGCAGCAGGGTGGATTTACCCGAGCCGGAAGGGCCAATAATAACCACCACTTCACCCTTGGTGATATTCAAATTGATGTCGTGAAGCACTTGGGTTTTACCAAAGTGTTTAGAGACGTTTTTGAATTCAATCATATTATTTTCAGCTTTCTTTCTAACCGGCGCAGAACGAAGCTCAGAGCCAAGGTGATAATCAGGTAGATCACCGCCACCGCACTCCATATCTCCATGGCGCGGAAGTTGCCGGCAATAATTTCCTGACCCTGACGAGTCAGTTCTGCCACGCCAATCACGATAAACAGTGAGGTGTCTTTAATACTGACGATCCACTGGTTACCGAGTGGTGGCAGCATACGGCGCAGGGCCAAAGGGGCTATTACGTAACGCAAGGTATCGCGTTTGGATAAGCCGAGAGCCAGACCGGCCTCGCGGAACCCATTGTGGATTGACAGCACCGCACCACGGGTAATTTCTGCGATGTAAGCCCCTGAGTTAATAATAATTGTCACAACGGCTGCTGAGAAAGGATCGATGCGCACCGGCATCATCATCGGTAACGCAAAGTAGATAAACATCACCTGCACCACAATCGGCGTGCCACGGATCAGTTCAATAAAGACTAATGCGATATTTCTGCTCAGCCAACCGCCATAGGCGCGGGCAAACCCTGCTATAACCCCAATAATCAGGCCGCCAAGCAACCCCAGGACCGAGATCCATAGGGTTAACTTGGCGCCTTCAAGCAGGATTGGGATGGCGGGCCAAATAGCGCTCCATTCAAACTGCATGGATATTCTCCTGGTCTAAAAACGGCAAAAATGAATTACTTAGGTTCTACGCCGAACCATTTTTTATAGATTGCAGCGTAAGTGCCGTCTTCTTTCAGAGATTTCAGAGCAACGTTAACTTTGTCACGCAGGTCACTGCCTTGTGGGAATGCAACACCATATTGCTGGGCTTTGATAGATTCACCCACCGCTTTGAACTGGCCATTGCCGGCAGTTTTGATGAAGTAAAGGATGTTTGGCGTGTCATGCAAAACGGCATCAGCGCGGCCAGTACCTAACTCCAGATAGGCGTTATCGATATTCGGGAATTGGCGCAGGTCTTTGGTTTTGATGTTGGCTTTAGCATAATCGACAGAACCGGTGCCGCTTTTGACTGCCAACACTTTACCTTTCAGATCAGCTTCGCCTTTGATGTCATTGTTGTCAGCTTTTACCATCACCAGCAGGCCGCTGTTGTAGTAGCCATCAGAGAAATCAACGGCTTTTTTACGTTCGTCGGTAATAGTGATACCGGCTAGTGCCAGATCCACGTTCTTGGTTTGCAGTGCTGGAATGATACCGCTGAAATCCATTGGTTTCAGGGTGTATTTCAAATCCAGTTTCTTCGCGATGGCATCCCATAAGTCGATATCAAAACCGACATATTTATCCCCTTGTTTGAATTCAAAAGGGACGAACGCGGTGTCGGTAGCAACAATCAGTTCTTTTTCTGCGGCGTGGGAGCTAACAGCAAAGGCCAGCGTGAGCGCGGCCAATGAAACTTTGACAAATGACTTCATAAGTGGGAGTTCCTTTGTACTTTTGTGGATAGAGATCCGTTTTTTATATTTCAGATAGCAATATGAAAAGATCGTGCCAGAAATGCAAGTTATTTAAAAATAACGAAATTATTCTAAGTGATTAGCACGCAATTACTTAGCTGACACTATTTGCACCATCGTGACTCACCAAAATAGTGCGTTAATATCATTTTGGTGCAACTAATCCATTATTTACTTATTATTAACTAGTTCGTTAATAATGTACAATCGATAATCAACATCAATGTAACAATATTGTTAACTATCTCCGATTTTTGTTCGATAATGGTGCAATAAGGGGGATGAAGGGGGAGGGATTGCTATCTGAATTGGCTATCTTTACTGCCACGGCGGTTATATCCGGTATGGCTGGCCTGATGCTTGTCTAATTGATTCTGGCAGTTCAGGCAATATTTAACCCCCGCCAGAACTTTACGCCGTGCTTCTGGAATGGCTTGACCACATTCAAGGCAATATAGCTCACTTTCACCACTGCCAAGAGCCTGTCTTGCGCGTTGCACCGCATCTTCAACGGTGGAGTCAATTTGATCTTGTACTGCGCCGTCGCCGGCCCATCCACTTGCCATATGACCTCCGTGCGTAGGGCCGGATAACCGGCCCTGTACCCATCATCGTTAAAATTGCAGGTGTATTGGCTATTCTCATTACCCGGTCTATCTTCCTGCCATTTTACGATCTATTGGGTATCATACTGAGGATTACTCAATATTTGACTCGATAAACCACAGGAATTTATCCAGATCACGAGATGCGGCAGTAAACATATCAGCACTGTCTTCATCTTCTACTTCTGAAATTGCCTTACGAATATCATTAGCAACCACGGCGTAGCGGTCTGCCAGCGCTTTAAGATGTTCTTGCACGCTATGGATATTGGTTGGGTAACTTTTCAGCGGTGTTTTATCATTAATGACTTGTGTGGTCCCCAGTGCGACACCACCTAGTTGTACGGCGCGTTCTGCGAAGGTATCCAGGTGGTCAGTGAGGGCTGTGCGGAAGCCATCCAGCATTTCATGCACCGCGATAAAGTTGGCACCGCGCATATTCCAGTGAGCCTGTTTGGTCATCAGCGACAGATCAATAAACTGAATAACCATACGGTTTAATGCTTTCACGGTGTCAACTTTGACATGTTCTTCAACATCGTTGCGGGTGTAGAGCAGGTCGGAGGATTTTGTTTTTACCAATTTTGCTGTACTCATAATAGGTATCCCTTTATTGAGTTGATTACCAATTTCTTCACCGCAATAAGTATAACAAAGATATTTAAGTTTGTAGGGTAGATTCGGCCTATCAATTAAATAGTTGATAGTGGTGTTTATTTGTAAATGTAATTTATTGTTTCGTTTTAATAATATTATCATCGCGGTGTTTATGGCTAATTGAAAATAACTATTACTGTGATTTGTATGGTTTTTATGAGGTCAATATCCATTTGGGTGCTTTCAATAATATTTAATGTCACGGATGAGGCGAAGGTGTTATTAATTAATGGCTTGGCGAACATGAATAATATATATAATGCGATGAATAGTTCCGTACCGGAACGAATCAGCAGCTATGCCAGTCAATAAATTCAACCAACATACCCGGTATGACTACCGGGCGTGGGCAACAATAAACAAGCGGGGGAATGCCAACAAACGGCGGCCATCGGCCTGTTGCGGATAGGCCACATCAATGATTGCCAGATAGTCTTGCAAAAAATCCAATCGCATTGCTTCAGAGAGCGGTTCAAGAAAAGGCCGTAAACCTGTGGCTCGCAGCCAATCGACGATGGCTTGCGCTGAAGGCATCGGGTGGTAATAGGTAGTGCGCCAAATATCTACCCGCTCTGCATTGGGGGCCAGTAAGTCATAATACTGATTGGCTGACAGAACCTTCGCCCGTATTGCCCCCGCCTCTTGTAGTGCTTGCTGCCATGGACCGTTTTCTGCAACTTCACGCATAGCTCGATGGCTGGGTTCCTCCAGATTATCTGGCATCTGGACCGCAAGTATGCCGTGGGTAGCCAACCTGGAGAACAAATAGGGAAAGAGTTGCTGATGATCGGTTAGCCACTGTAACGATGCGTTAGCATAAATAAGATCTTGTGGCTCAGCGGGTTGCCACTGGCGAATATCTGCTTCAAGAAATGCACATGCCGGCAGGCGCTGTTGCGCACTGGCCAACATCGCCACCGAGTTATCAATCCCAACCAGCTGCGCCTGCGGAAAACGCTGGTGCAGCAATTGGGTAGAGTTGCCTGGCCCACAACCTAAATCACTGATGCGCTGTGGCTGGGTAGTGCTGATATGTGCGAGCAAATCACCGGCAGGGCGGGTACGTTCTGCTTCAAATTGGCGGTATAAATCAGGATCCCAGTCTTGCATGCATAACCTCCGGTAGAAAAAGATCAGTAATGCGGATAAGTGATAGCCGCTAACGCGTGCATATTTATCTATTATAGATTCTGCAATGGCCCGCTAAACAGCACCGCACCGGTTGGCTGGCCAGTGGGCGAACCGCCGTGAGGCTCCAGACTGATTGCTAATAATGAATTGGCCATTAACGGGTTTTCAGTCAGAGTCAGTTGTGTCGGCCCATGGGTATTGAGTAACCCCAGAGAGTGTGGTTTTTCACCCGCCGGAATACTCCATAATTCAAGGCTATTACGCTCACTGACTACCACGGGGTTAAGGGGAGTTAATGTCAGGCTACGAGTCGATTTCTCCAGACTGACCACCCATTGACCACTTTGCTGGCTATTGGAGAGCACGGCCACCGGGACGGCTGTTGGTGGCTCTACCAATAAACGTGGGATAACCAGGACTGCGGCCAGTGCGGCGGCGACAGCCCAACCCAAATAAGACCAACGATTACGTTTGATATGGCGCAGATTGATTGGTGGTAACTCTAACTCCAGCCGCTTCCATACGCGTTCAGGGGGCTCCAGCGGGGCCAATTGATTATCCAGTTGGGTAAACAGACGCTGCCAACTGGCAACATCTGCCGCCAACTGTGGGTCACGACGGAATCGGCGTTCAAAACGCAGCCGGGCAAGTCCGCGCAGGGTTCCCAGCGCATATTCAGCGGCCAATGCTGAGTCATATTCGCGTCTGTTTTTCATAAGCCTACGCAGCCCTTCAAGTGATCGAGTGCACGACGTATCCAGCTTTTTATCGTACCCAGTGGTTGTTGTAGATGAGTAGAGATCTCCCCATGAGAAAGCCCCTGATAATAAGCCAACATAATACTTTGTCGTTGCTCAACCGGTAGATGTGCCAAACAGTCTGCCAATTGTTTAGCTTCACTGTCTTGCTGCAATTGAGCCAGAGGCGTCAGTGTGTCATCGGTCAAATAATCGGTTTGATCATCGTTCAACGTTTGCAGACGATTATCACTGCCGCGCATCAAATCGATGGCCCGATTACGTACAATATGGGTCAACCAGGTCAATGGGGCACTGAGTTGCGCATTGTAATTATCGGCCCGATGCCAGACGGTGAGAAAACAGTCGTGCAAAACCTCCTCTGCCCGAGCAGGGTTGCGCAGCATTCTTAAGGCGACCGCGAAGAGTCTGGGGGAAGTGAGCCGGTATAGTTTTTCAAACGCGGACTGATCACCTTGAGCAATGGCATCGATCAGCCCGATTTGTTGTTCCAGTGAGTATTCATTCATGCGCCAATCCCTAAAAAAGCCGTCAGGTGCAGTGAGACACTGCACCCAGTATAGACGGGTTTTATTTAGGCATCAGAACAGTATCAATCACATCGATCACGCCATTTTTCTGTTGTACATCATAGGTGCTGATATTAGCGATGTTCCCTTTTCCATCTTTAAGCTGAATGTTATGTGGCCCGTTGTTCATAATCCACAGTGATTGGCCATTGACAGTTTTCAGCTCGGCAGTACCCCCTGCGGCTTTAATTTTACTTTCTAACTGTTTCATATCGTAGTTCCCGGCCACCACGTGATAGGTCAAGATTTGGGTGAGCATGGCTTTATTTTCTGGTTTGACCAGACTTTCAACTGTACCGGCGGGCAATTTTGCAAACGCGGCATTGGTGGGCGCGAACAGGGTAAATGGCCCGGGGCCTTGCAGGGTATCAACCAACCCCGCAGCTTTAACCGCAGCGACTAAGGTCGTGTGATCTTTGGAGTTAACCGCATTCTCGATAATATTTTTACTCGGCAACATCGAAGCACCACCTACCATAACAGTTTCGGACATCATGGCGGCCATAGAGACAGTACTGAACAGTAAGGAAGCACAGATAGCAGTACGAAGAAGCGTTTTCATAATGTATTCCTTTTAGGAGGGTTGAGGTGAAGTCTTGCCTCACATCTACCTATACGAATCAGCCTGGTGTTTTGGATGCAAAAAAAGGGAAAATAATTAATAAAAAACGCCAACCCGTGTAGTGCTGGGCTGGCGTTTGATAAATAACAATAGGATAGAAGGTGAGAGAGCTGAACTAGCCAGCACCCTTCAGGCAATTTGATCCAGTTGTGGCTTGGGTTTGATAGTCAGTGTGGCCCCGATAGAGGCACTGATAATTGATGCCAGAGCCAACCATTGAACCCATGTCAGATGTTCATTTAAGAATACCAACCCTGAAATGGCCGCCAGTGCTGGCTCCAGACTCATTAAGGTGCCAAATGTGCGCGTAGGGAGCCGGGTCAGTGCGACCATTTCCAGTGAGTAGGGCAATGCCGTCGACAAAATAGCGACAGCCAGAGCAACGGGGAGAATGGCGGGATCGAACAGGGCAAGGCCGTTATATGCTACGCCAATTGGGCAAAATACCAGTGCTGCGATCAGAGAACCCACCGCGACAGTCCCAGGACCGTGATCACCGCCGGCTTTCTGCCCTGAAATAATATACAGCGCCCAACAGGCTCCCGCACCCAAGGCACAAGCCGCGCCAAATAAATCAATGGTACCAATGTTATGTCCCAGCGGTAATAAGAACCATAGCCCCAGAACGGCCAACCCTACCCAGATAAAGTCCACCGGGCGGCGAGAAGAGAACATGGCAACCGCCAACGGGCCGGTGAACTCCAATGCGACGGCAATACCCAATGGCACCGTTTTTAGTGACAGGTAAAACAAAAAGTTCATTCCACCTAATGTCACACCATAAATAAGCAAGGGTAAGCGGCTGCCTGAGGTGAATCGCATTCGCCAAGGTTTAAAGATGACAAACAAAATAAGTGTGCCGATACCGAGCCGCAGCGAGGTTATTCCTTGCGCGCCAACCAGTGGGAACAAACTTTTCGCCAACGATGCACCACTCTGGATGGAGATCATGGCAATCACCAGCAACAGAATAGGGACTAAGGGGAGTGAATGTTTGGATGAAGGAGACAAAGACATCCTGTTAAGCCTCAAAGAAAATTATTAGGTAACTATCTTTGCCAGTGTAAATGAAATGTCAGCCAAGTGTTTGAAAATCACCAAAGGAGCGAAAAAAGAAACGGAAAGCAGTGAAAGAAATAATAAATTTTCAGCATTGCGGTTTTTTAACGCTATTTCTGCTGGTTATTTAAGCGCTAAAACTAAGAATAGTCTGGAATGGCTTTTGGTGATGGGAGTCACAAAAAGGTGTAGAATGGCGGAAATTCGTAAGCGTATTAGTAAGATGGAAGATTCTTGAAACCCTTTGTTACACCAAATAAATGATTAGACAATCATATGTAGGCAGAGTTTCCTACTATTTATTGTTATAATTTCATGGTGTTCTTGTTTCATCTAAAAATTTGCGTCTTTCGAGGTGGTTATGAATAAAATTGCATGTCTTTCAGCAGTAGCAGCTTGTGTATTAGCAGTGACCGCAGGTTCAGCCTTTGCCGGTCAAAGCACCGTTTCTGGTGGTTATGCCCAGAGCGATTATCAAGGTGTTGCTAACAAATCTTCAGGTTTCAACCTGAAATACCGTTACGAGTGGAGTGATTCTCAACTGGGTTACATCACCTCTTTCACTCACACTGAAAAAAGCAGCTTCGGTGACAGCGCGTCGGTATACAACAAAGCACAATACAATGCTATCACCGGTGGCCCAGCTTACCGTATCAACGATTGGGCTAGCGTTTATGGCCTGGTAGGTGTGGGTTATGGTCGTTTCAGCCAGAACTACCCAACTTCTGCTAGCGATAAAAGCAGCACCAGCGATTACGGCTTTACTTACGGCGCAGGTATGCAGTTCAACCCAATGCAAAATGTTGCCCTGGACGTTTCTTACGAACAGAGCCGCATCCGCAACGTTGATGTTGGTACTTGGGTTGCTGGCGTAGGTTACACTTTCTAAGCGACTGCTTAGAATAGTTAGCACTCATCTTTCACGGTATTATGCTGTGTCTGATAAAAATCCGCTTTCGGGCGGATTTTTTTCGCCTGTCATATGATGCAGAGGTGAGGCTGACGTATGATAACTATTTAACCGCATTTACGGCATCGACAATCAGCGCGATTATCTGCTGTGGATGAGAGAGTATCGAGGCGTGGCTGGAGGGTAACTCAATCACCTTTTGGGCCTGAATTCGAGCAGCAAAACCGCGTTGTGTTTCGACCGGCAGCATTCTGTCTTCCGTTGAAACCTGATACCAGCAAGGTTTGACCCGCCAGGCAGGCTGAGCAGACTTATCAGTAAAAGCGCGAGTTGCTAAGGGTTTTTGCACCATAGACATCACCAGTGCTTCATTCTCATCAATGTCCTGACACATATTTTCGTGGAACTGGTCAGTGTCAATCCATAGAAATCCATTATCATCCGGGCGAATATAAGCGGCGCTAACAGGTGGTTCACGCAGTGCAAAAGTACTGGATAAGCTCTCTCCCGCATCGGGAGCAAAAGCGGCGAGATAGACCATACCGACCACATTTTGTAGATGCCCGACTTGTGTAATGACCATGCCACCATAAGAGTGGCCCACTAATAGGGTAGGGCCATATAAGGCGGTAGTTAGCTTAATGGTCCGCTCCACGTCATCTGCTAATGATGTCAGCGGATTTTGTATTGCAATGACCCGGTGCCCCATCTGGTGCAGGGCTGGGATAATATAGCGCCACTGTGAGCCATCAGCCCATGCGCCATGGACCAATACAATATTAAGTTTTGTCGCCATATTTCCCCCTGAACGGGTATTAGCCCAAGCGGTGCATAATATCGTTATGCAGAAATAGCATTCTTGACGAATAACAACTTCTACTCATATACCTGCAATAATGAAAAATCTTGTTTATAGCCAGATGTTATTAAAATTAAACAAATCTGTTATTAGGTTTAAAGTATAAAACGCTGGGCGCTGATGGCTTTAGGATAAGGATGAAAATGAAGTACCGAACAATCCATTTGGATATCAATTGGCGATATAAAATCCCTGCCAATAGGATTCGCTATATTTTAAATTAATAAAAACAAGAGATTAACAAGGTTCTCTGTTTGGGTGTTACTGCGTAATTTACTGGTAAAAATGAGATAATATGACACACTACTATTAGTGCGGATTAACCTTCAGGCTCTTATCGTGATTCACGCATTAAGCTAAATAAAAAAATAGATTGTCATAAAACAGTTGGTTGTAATAAACGATAGATTGTCATAAAACAATAGGTTGTAATAAAAAATGGGTTTAAATCATGACGACACTCAGTGAACAGGCTCCACCTCTGTTACATGACACCAAGCTTGAACAGCAGATTTTAAGACGTTCAATTTTTTGCACTTTGTTTATCGCCATTATGGGGATTGTTTTTGGTATCGTATGCGGTTCGATGTCGATTATTTTCGATGGTATGTTCTCTGCTTTAGATGCTGGAATGTGCAGTTTATCGCTATTGGTTTCCCGATTACTCGGTCAGCCGCACAGTCGGCGCTTTCAATACGGTTTCTGGCATGTGGAACCATTGGTTCTGGCTTTCAATGGCAGCTTGCTGGCCTTTCTTTGTCTTTACGCATTCGTCAATGCTATTAAGGGGATTTTCGACGGCGGCAGGGAGTTGGAGTTGGGGTGGGCGATTGTTTATGCATTAGTGGTCAGTATTTTCTGTTTCACCCTCTTTTTAAAACAACGTCGTTTAAATAAACGAGTTAAATCCGAGCTAATTGCATTGGATACCAAAAGCTGGTTAATGTCGGCCTGCATCAGTTCTGCGTTATTAGTAGCCTTCTTGCTTTCATGGTGTATGGAAGGTACCCGCTATGCGCATTTGATTGTTTATACCGACCCCGCTGTATTGGCCTTGTTAACCCTGATCTTAATACCTGTGCCAATAAAAACAGTCATTTCGGCAGTTCGTGAAGTATTACAAATGACGCCAGACAATCTGGATAATGCCATTGAGAGCTTAATGGATAAGTTAATGGCGAAATATAAATTTATTGATTACTCCCACTATGCTACCCGCATGGGGCGGGGGTTGTTTATCGAGATTCATGTGGTTATTCCACCAGAGATGGAGACGAGTGGTGTCAGTTATTTTGACCAATTACGCGATGAAATAGCCAAAGAAATTGGCGAGTCCGGCCCTCATCGGTGGCTAACCATCTCCTTTACCCGCGATGCCAAGTGGTTATAGCATCAACATCAATAGCGGGTATGGCGGCGTGTAAATAAATTAACCAAGGTAATGATTCTTATGAACAAGATGATTATTAAGCGCCAGGTAAAACTAAACGCTATTGATACGCCGCCAAGGTTTGATGCTGTTACTAAGGTAGCCATTAATGATGAAACCATCGAATATCGCAAAGCTAAAGTTATTAGTAATATGCGCCGTGCCGCTATCGATTATTTATTGGTGTATGCGGACAAAGAGCATGGGGGTAACTTTGAATATCTGGCGGGGTTTATTCCCCGTTTTGAAGAAGCGGCTATGGTGTTACATGCCTCAGGCGAGGTCTATTTATTATTAGGTAACGAGAATTTAAAGTTATCTGACTATGGCAGAGTCAGAAATACCGCGATTCATGTTCCCTATTTTTCATTGCCAAATCAACCAATGGACAACAGTAAAACGCTTACTGAATTATTGGCAGCAACCGGGATTCAGCAGGCTAAAAAGATTGGGGTTGCAGGATGGAAACTGTTTACCAGTAAGCTGGACGATAACAGTCAGCTATTTGATATTCCGCATTTTATTTTGGATGCGATTAAAAAGTCTGCTTCACCCGTAGCAACGATTATTAACGCCACCAGTCTATTTATTGGCAGTGATATTGCAGCTAGAGTGACCAATAATGCTAATGAATTGGCGCACTATGAATATGGCGCTAATTTGGCGTCGAATTGTATTCTTAATGCATTGGCGGCGGTTGATATCGGCATAACAGAAAAGCAACTGGGCAGTTATCTGGCAGATGAAGGCCAACCGAACAGTGTTGTGATAATTGCTGCGACTGGCGCCAGATTTGAACAGGCAAATTTATATCCCAGTGATAAAGCGGTACAACTCGGCGATAAAATATCATTGACCACCGGGTTTAAAGGCGGTTTGAGCAGTAGAACCGGCTATGCGGTTCATCATGCAGATGAACTACCGCGCGCGGAAAGAGATTATCTTGATAAGGTTGCGCTACCTTATTACACAACAGTCGTCGCTTGGCTGGAAAATATTCGTATTGGTATGCCAGGGAAAGAGATGTACGCATTAGTGGAAACTGTTTTCCCAAAATCACAATACCATTGGTCGCTAAATCCCGGCCATTTAGTTGCTGATGAAGAGTGGTTGTGCTCTCCCATTTATAGCGATTCTGAAGAGATAATTCGCAGTGGGATGATATTCCAAATCGATATCATTCCTTCGGTAAAAGGTTATGCCGGAGTGAGTGCTGAGGAGTGTATTGCACTGGCTGATCAGCATTTACGTAATGCGCTCGCTGCACAGTATCCTGATGTTTGGCAAAGAATACAAAAACGTCGTAGTTATCTCAGCGATATCCTGAATATCCATCTCAGCGAAGAGGTGCTACCGATGTCTAACACAGTTGGCTATCTGCGGCCATTCCTGCTGGATAAATACAGTGCATTGCAATGTATTGATGAGTAACAGCACGAATAACCTAGGGTTTAGGGTATTTATTTAAGGGGCTAATAGCCCCTTTTAGTGGCATCAAGCTTTTATTGCCGCAGCCACTTAGCGCCAGATTTAAGCTCTTGCTGAGATTTCGTGCAAAACTGGAGGCGATACTCTTGCCATCTTGTGGCATAATGCGCGCCGAATCACATTTTCTATAATTCTTGAATATCCCTATTCAGTAATCCAATCGAGAGCGAGCTCTGTGCTAAGTACTAACAATATCACCATGCAATTCGGCAGCAAGCCGCTGTTTGAAAACATTTCAGTAAAATTCGGTGGCGGTAATCGCTATGGTCTGATCGGCGCTAATGGCTGTGGTAAATCCACCTTCATGAAAATCCTTGGCGGTGATTTAGTTCCTAGCGGCGGTAACGTATTCCTTGACCCGAATGAGCGTCTGGGTAAGTTACGTCAGGACCAATTCGCCTTTGAAAACAACACAGTGCTGGACACCGTTATTATGGGTCATGGCGAGCTGTGGGAAGTAAAAGAAGAGCGCGACCGCATCTACGCTATGGCTGAAATGAGCGAAGCAGACGGCTATAAAGTGGCTGATCTGGAAGTTGCCTATGGTGAAATGGATGGTTACAGCGCAGAAGCCCGTGCCGGTGAATTATTGCTTGGTGTAGGTATTCCGGTTGAACAACATTATGGGTTGATGAGCGAAATCGCTCCTGGCTTTAAATTGCGTGTATTGCTGGCGCAAGCCCTGTTCTCAGACCCGGAAATTTTGCTCCTCGACGAACCGACCAACAACCTGGATATCGATACTATCCGCTGGTTGGAACAAGTGCTGAACGAACGTAGCAGCACCATGATTATTATTTCCCATGACCGTCACTTCCTGAACATGGTGTGTACCCACATGGCGGATCTGGATTATGGCGAACTGCGTGTTTATCCGGGTAACTATGACGAATACATGACGGCGGCGACGCAAGCTCGTGATCGTCTGTTGTCAGATAACGCCAAGAAAAAGGCCCAGATCTCTGAGCTGCAATCTTTCGTTAGCCGCTTTAGTGCCAACGCCTCTAAATCTAAACAGGCGACGTCTCGCGCCCGTCAGATTGATAAAATTCAGCTTGATGAAGTGAAAGCATCTAGCCGCCAGAACCCGTTTATCCGCTTTGATCAGGATAAAAAGCTGTTCCGTAATGCGCTGGAAGTTGAACTGTTGACCAAAGGTTTTGATGACGGCCCGCTGTTTAAAAAACTGGATTTGCGCCTGGAAGTGGGTGAAAAAGTGGCTATCCTCGGGCCAAACGGTATCGGTAAATCGACTTTGCTGAAAACCTTGGTAGGGGATTATGAGCCGGATTCTGGCACCGTGAAATGGTCTGAAAACAGTAAGATCGGTTACTACGCGCAGGATCATGCCAGCGACTTTGAAATCGATCTGACGGTATTTGACTGGATGAGTCAGTGGAAACAGGAAAAAGACGACGAGCAGGCTGTGCGCAGTGTGCTGGGCCGTTTACTGTTTAGCCAGGATGATATTAAGAAGAAAGTACAGGTCTTGTCTGGTGGTGAGAAAGGGCGGATGTTGTTTGGTAAGCTGATGATGCAGCGTCCTAACATCATGGTAATGGATGAGCCAACCAACCATTTGGATATGGAATCGATTGAAGCGCTGAACATGGCATTGGAAATGTACGAAGGCACGCTAATCTTCGTTTCCCATGACCGTGAGTTCGTCAGTTCTTTAGCGACCCGAGTGATTGAAATGACACCAGGCAAGCTGATCGACTTTACCGGTAACTACGAAGACTATCTGCGTAGCCAGGGTATTCAGTCCTGATTAATTGATGGTGTGTTGATAAGAGAGCTGATGCATTGCATCAGCTTTTTTTTTTGCGCTAAATAGGCGGCTAATCTTTGCCACAGACTTCACAGTGGACATCTTTGGCAAGCTTCATGGTCCGAAACTCTGCCGTTGCGGCGTCATACATCAATATGCGCCCAGATATCACCTGACCATAATCAGCTAACAGCTTTATGGTTTCCATCGCTTGTAAATTACCAATAATCCCCACCAGGGGCGACATTACCCCGGCTTCAACACAGGTCAGTGCATTGTCACCGAATAACCGACTGAGGCAGCGATAGCAGGGTTGGTTTGGCTGATAAGTGAAAACACTGATTTGCCCCTCCATGCGAATTGCTGCACCTGAAACCAATGGTTTACGTTGTGCATGACACAGGCGATTGAGTTGCTCGCGGCTGGTGACATTATCAGTACAATCCAGCACCAACTGATGTTCAGCAATGGTTGCCGCGAGTTGTTGGTCATCTAACTGACCATCAATGGATTTCAGTGCCAAATGGGGGTTCATTTCAGACAGCGTCAATGCCGCAGAGGCCACTTTTGACATTCCGATACGATTATCGCGATGCAAAACCTGCCGCTGCAGGTTGGAAAGCGAAACCGTATCAAAATCCAGCAGGGTAAGGTGGCCCACGCCTGCGGCTGCCAGATATTGTGCAGCTGCGCATCCTAGCCCCCCTAATCCAACGATTAACACCTTGGCAGCATTCAGTTTTTCCTGACCGTCAAAATCAAAACCGCGCAGCACGATTTGCCGGTTATAACGCAGGGCTTGGGCATCGGTCAGTTCTGGCAGCATCTCAGCCTCCGCACAATTTACAATTCATTGTCCCAATAGCCCGTTAAACAGTTCGATTTCAACTGTTTCACCGATCGAGACTGAGCCGCGTTCTCGTTCCAGCACAATAAAGCAGTTACCTTGGCTGAACGAACTAAAGACGTGAGACCCTTGATGGCCGGTGGTACGTACTTCCAATTCACCGCTAGCATTGGTGGAGAAAATACCGCGTTGAAAATCTAAACGGCCGGGGGATTTCTTCAATTTTGTCGTCGCGACTGCGTTGAGGCGCAGTGGTGCACGCCACCCCGCATGGCCGGAGAGTTTAGCAATAAGGGGTTGTACCAACTGATAGAATGTTAGCGCAGCCGAGACTGGATTACCCGGTAAGCCACAGAACCAGGCGTTATCCAATTTGCCGAAAGCAAAAGGTTTGCCGGGTTTTATCGCCAACTTCCAGAAACCGATATCGCCTAACTCTTCCAGCATCTGTTTGGTGTAATCCGCTTCACCCACCGAGACACCACCACTGCTGATAACAAGGTCAGCGGCGGTATCGGCTTGTTCAAATGCGGTGCGCAAGGCGCGTTGATCGTCACGGATCACGCCAAGGTCAACTATCTGGCAGCCTAACTGTTGCAGCATTAACCGTACTGCAAAACGATTGGTATCGTAAATCTGCCCTTCGCCCAAGGGCTGCCCGACTGGTTGCAATTCATCTCCGGTGGAGAAAATAGCCACTTTTAGTGAGCGAAATACTGCAATCTCTGCAATGCCTAATGAGGCGAGTAGCGGCAATTGCGCCGCACCTAATTTTACCCCTGCGGGGAAAACGGCAGCACCTTGTTGGATATCTTCGCCCGGCAAGCGGATATTTTGCCCAACCTGCACCTGGCCATTGAATATGACACCTTGTTCACTGGTCACGGCTTGTTCTTGCATGATGACGGCATCGGCTCCCTCAGGGATTGGGGCACCGGTCATGATACGCACGCAAGTATTGGCCGGCCACTCACCTTTAAACGGCGCACCAGCAAAAGCTTTACCAGCCACCGGCAGCGGTAATGTGCTGCTAAGCTCATTACAACGCACAGCATATCCGTCCATGGCTGAATTGGCGAAGGGGGGCACAGCAATCGGTGATGTAATTGCACTGGCGGTGATACGTCCCGCCGCTTCGGTCAATGCGATGATTTCTGTTGCCTGCAATGGCGTAACCTGCGACAGCATTTTAGTCAGAGCTTGTTCGAGAGAGAGTAAATCCGAGGTATTACTGTGATCCATGCTGGACTCCGTGGTCAGTGTGCACCGTTAGCTAGAGGTAATTATGGGTGCTGAGCTACCATCAAATAATGAAACCATTATGGCAGAGATTGTCAGGTGGGTGAATGGATGGCGGCGCAAAGAGACGATAGACTGATACTACCTTGATCAGTGCTATTATTTTCATGGGTATAAACCTTCGGCAGGCAACACAGGGGTGTGACATGGAGTATCAATCGATTCTGGACTTTTGGTTTAACGAGATGGACCCGGCGTTGTGGTTCAAAAAGGATGAGGACTTTGATGCTCTGCTACGCAAACGGTTTGGCCCGGTTTGGCAAGCGGCATCAAAGGGGGAATTGGCCGACTGGCGGTTTAAAATTGAAGGGCGTTTGGCGGAAATATTGATACTGGATCAATTTAGCAGAAACCTGTTCCGTGATTTACCTGCGTCATTTTCTTGTGACGGGATGGCGCTGGTGTTAGCGCAGGAAGCAATCAGCAGTGGTCAGACGAAACAATTATCTGATATTCAACGCGGCTTTCTATATCTTCCTTTTATGCATTCCGAATCGGCGCTTATTCATAAACAGGCATTAGAACTCTTTACCGAATTGGGTAATGACAATCAGCTTGATTATGAGTTACGCCATAAAGCGATTATTGATCGCTTTGGCCGCTACCCACACCGCAATCATATCCTTGGGCGAGTCTCAAGTGCAGAGGAACAGGCTTTTCTTCTCCAGCCCGATTCTGCTTTCTAGGCGGAAAAGGGCAGACGAATACAGGGTCAGCAACATCGCTGTGCTGGCCACTTATCGTCACTTTTACTACGTACTGTTCCCGTTTGTTTCTGTCGTTCAGCTCACAAAAAAGCCTTCACCAAATAGTCGACTTAACATATTTATGCCATTGACATCACACAGAAAATTGAGGTTTTTCCTAAACTACTCTCTGCGCTATAACTCTCATTGAAACGATAATGTTACCAATATATAACAATCTAACAATATAAAAATGAGAGTTCAGTGTCTGTGATTTCTCGGTTCTGAGCTTATATGGCATGGACGTTTAACAATATGGCAGACGCATCATTATGGTTGAAACAACTTCATTAGACACTACTGTGGTAGAAGGTCAGGGAACATCAGCACGTCTGACAGATAAAGCAGATACCCGGCAACGGATACGAGCCATTGTTGGGGCCTCTTCTGGGAATTTGGTAGAATGGTTTGATTTCTATATTTACTCTTTTTGCGCGCTCTATTTTGCCCCGCTTTTTTTCCCCAGTGATAATCCAACCACCCAATTAGTGCAGACTGCCGGTGTTTTTGCTGCTGGTTTTTTGATGCGCCCGATTGGCGGCTGGTTATTTGGTTATATTGCTGACAAACATGGCCGCAAGTTATCCATGTTGATTTCGGTCTATATGATGTGTGCCGGCTCGCTGATGATTGCCTGCCTGCCAACCTATGCGTCAATTGGTAGCCTGGCACCGGTCTTACTGTTAGTCGCCCGTTTATTCCAGGGGTTATCTGTTGGGGGCGAATATGGCACCAGTGCCACCTATATGAGTGAAGTCGCAGTGAAAGGGCACAAAGGGTTTTATGCTTCGTTCCAATATGTCACATTAATTGGCGGCCAATTGCTGGCATTATTGGTGCTGGTTCTATTACAGCAAACACTTTCATCAGAGGTATTGCACAGTTGGGGCTGGCGTATTCCTTTTGTTCTGGGCGCACTGTTGGCAGTGGTTGCTCTTTACTTACGCCGTTCACTGAATGAAACCTCGGATGAGAAGAACCGTAATAAGAAGGATGCGGGCAGCTTGAAAGGGCTATGGAAGAACCGTCGCGCATTTATTATGGTACTAGGCTTCACCGCGGGTGGCTCTCTTTCTTTTTATACCTACACCACCTATATGCAAAAGTATTTAGTCAATACCGCCGGGATGGATGTGAAAACCGCCAGTCTGGTCATGACGGCGGCATTATTTATTTTTATGTTGGTACAACCTTTATTTGGTGCATTATCCGATCGCATTAGCCGCCGTACATCTATGCTAACGTTTGGTCTATTATCAATGCTATTAACGGTACCTATTCTGCATGCACTAAAAGGGGTAACCAGTCCATATATTGCGTTTATGCTGATTATTACCGCCCTGATTATTCTCAGTTTTTATACTTCTATTGGCGGGTTACTAAAAGCAGAGATGTTCCCACCAGAAGTCAGAGCTTTGGGTGTTGGCCTGTCTTATGCAGTTGCAAATGCCATGTTTGGTGGGAGTGCTGAATACGTGGCGCTGTCTCTCAAGTCTTTTGATATGGAAAACAGCTTCTTTTGGTACGTTTCGGCAATGTGCTTCGTCACCTTCCTGGTTTCATTGCGCCTGCACCGCAAAGGGCAAGAGGTTGAACTATAAAGGGCTAATGTAGTGTACAACTGAAGCCACAATAAGATGGCTTCAGTAACTATGGGCTAAATGATGCTTAATAGTGGCCAGTAATTTCCCTGTTCCACAACATGTATCATCATATCCTGCAGTATGTCTGCGATTAATAACTCTGTCGTGAGGGCAGCCGCCATGACAAATAGAAAACCACTCGCAATGTTGCATTTTTTCAGTCGCGTTTTTTTCCTCATTGATGGCTTGTTGATTATGCGATGAATGAGCTAAAAGATCCGCCAGGTTAGTATTTAACAAAGATCCATAGATGCTACCTTTATCACCCACATATTTGTCGCAGGGAGAGATGTCACCATTGGGTTCTAAGGTGATAATTTCCTGCGAGCAATTGCCAGACCAATAACATGCGGAAGGTTTATTTTTAGCATCTTTCAATACACGAATAAAATCATCAAAAACAGCAATATGTATCTTTCCCTGATAACCGTTTACCCAAATAGTAAACAGCTCTGATAGAAACTGGATAAATTCAGCATAACTGATAAATCCTTCGCCAACATACTGCCCTTTAACGAGTCTATTATCAGGAACTATATTAAGAAACTCAATGTGGGTTAATTCTATTGAGATAAAATAGTCCAACATCTCTTTCATGTCAGTTTGATAAACTTCTCGGTCAACAACAATAAGAGCACCATATGGAATATTATACTCTAGAAGTTTTTTTATTCCTTTGGCTATGCGATCAGATGTCTTTCTGCCTCGATAGTCTACCCGCCGTTTATCATTTACCGCTGGTACTCCATCAAGACTAATTCCGACATTCATGCCAATACCTTTAATAAATATTAACCACTCATTTGAGATGTTAACGACATTTGATTGCATGGTGTTGGTTATATATTGCTCTGGCCGCTTGAATTGTTGCTGCAACCAAATAAGCTTTTTAAAAAATGATGGCTTTAGTAGTGTTATTTCACCGCCATGCCAGACAAACTCAAATCTATTTACATTAGGAATGGCAAGGATCTGCCGTACTGTCCGGACGAGGGTATGAAATGACACCGTCTGATTGGGGCCTTCTGCCCATGAGTGGCAGTAGGTACAACGAAGATTACATAAACGGGTTGCCTTTAACACAACAACCAGTTTTTTTGCTTGAATAGCTTTCACTGAAATACTTTTTTTAATCTCTTCGTTGAATGTATCTAGCTCATCACTATCGAGTAATTTTTTTGCTGGTATTTTACCAATAAGATAAGATGATAGTGTTCTGTATTCACATGTATCGAGCTTTTCCAGTTCTTTGAGACCTATATCATTTATCTTAGTGCAATCAATGAATTTTACCGGAATTATATTATCCATAGTATATTCCTATTTGTTTATGTAAGTATTCCATCTCTCATGTTTATTATTCTGTTGCCATATGCAGAAGCTTCATCTGAATGTGTAACCATAATAATAGTTGTACCTTTTTGGTTTATATATTTTAATTGCTGTAATACAGAACGGGCATTTTTACTGTCTAAATTGCCAGTAGGCTCATCAGCCAAGAGCAATGCAGGGTTAGATACCATCGCTCTGGCGATGGCGACTCGTTGTTGTTGACCGCCTGAGAGTTGCATTGGTTTATGATTTTTCCGGTTATCAATATCGAACAGGTTTAAAATTTGGTTAACTTGTTCGGTACGTTCCTTTTTACCAATGCCCCGATATTTAAGTGGTAAGGCAACGTTATCAAAAATAGATAAGTGTGAAATGAGATTGAATGATTGAAATATATAACCTATTAATAATCGTCTTAATATTATTTTTTGTGAGTAGCTCATATCAATAATGTTTTTTTTCGCCAGTGTGAATGAACCATTATCAAGAGAGTCAAACAGACCGATGATATTAAGTAATGTGGATTTTCCTGAGCCTGATGGCCCCATAATAGAAACGAAATCACCTTTTTCAACGCTGAAGCTAAGATGATTAAGAACCTTGGTTTTAATTGTTTTGGTGGTATAACACTTTTCAGCATTTTGTATATTTAGCATGTTATTTGAACTCAATAATATCGTATTCACTATTGTTAGTTTCTGGGGGGGTGACAATGATTTCCCCAACCTTTATTCCTGCTATTATCTCTGTTTTCATCGGGCTTCGACGATCTATTTCTATTTTAGATTTAATAGCTAGATCATTTTCTGGCTGATATATATAGATGAAATTATTTCCATCATCATCGGAAATGATACTATCAGTTGGTACCATCAATGCAGAGCTGTTTTTTTCTTGTAGTGGGATTTGTATTTCAATAGATTGCCCTCTTTTAAGTAGGGAGGTAGTGTCATGTAGAGGGATCAGTTTTGCTTTGAATTTACCATTTTCAATAATAGTGGATACTGACTCAATAAGTAGTGGTGTATTTTGACCATTTATTGTTGCCAAGATTTGGCTTTGTGGCTTAATTTTATCGAGGTAATATTCACTGAAATAAACATTAAAATAATATGATTTAAGGTTGTCGATAATTGCAATTTTTTCGCCGGGTTTTATTTGTTGACCCAGTTCTACATCAAGGATAGATAAAACTCCATCAATGGGGGCTGTTATAACTAATTGTTCCATCCCGTTTTCTATGATATCCAGTATTCTCTCCAGTAATAATATAGAATCATCTATCCTCTTAAATTGTGAGGGGAATGATTCTTTATTTTTATTATCATGTTCTTTTAAAATTTCACTTTTTATTTGCCAGTTTTTTAACATGCCGACTTGGTTTTCCAGTTCGGATTTTGCAATCATTGATTTCATGTCGAGGATTTTATGCCTGGCTAAATCTCTCGATATAGTCGTTATTTGATGCTGAGCCTCTTGTAAATTAAGTTTTGTCTCTCTATTATCTTGTTCCAATTGTATTTTCATATTGCGTAGATTGCTTATTTGCTCGGTAATATTCACTATTCTGGATGTCGCTTCCAGCATAAAATCATAGTTAGATAAACGAATAATAACATCGCCTTTCTCGACAGTATCGAAAGCCTGTTTGGCGACTTCAGTGACTTTTCCTCCTCGTTCACTTGATACAATCATACTTTCTTTAGGTACCGCGATAGCTCGGGTTGTCAGCACATCCTGATACACTTCTGATTCAATAGTATGGAAAACAGCATTCTCTCGTGATATGAGTAAAGAGCGCTGAGCGGTAGATAAATAATAAATATAATAAAGACAAGCAATAACAACTAATAATACGCAAAAAATAATTAACTTAGCAGTTGTGTTTTTATTTTTTCTCTGCTCAATATTTATATCCATGATGTTATTTCTTCTTCTGACTATTTAGTGTATTACTATTGAAAATAAGTGTAATAGTCATAACGATAATTACGCATAAAATAAAAGTAATAAATGAACCTGTCGCATATACATAAGATAACCCTTTAATTACACTATATTGTGTCAGCCAATTATGCAATAACATAAAACCGAGAGGAAGTGATATTATTACTGCTATGACGATAGGTGTAATGTTCTGCTGTATAAAGAAAATAATATGCGTATAAATTGATCCGCCAATAGACTCCATTATTGCTAGTGTTTTTTCGAGCCGTTTGGTCTCTGAGGTGCTGATTATTATTGTGCTTATTAATACTAATATGACTGTAAATAATGTTACCGTGTTGATCGTGTTATACATAAGTATATTATTACTGAAATATTCTTGGTGTAACTTGCTGACTGATTTTATATGCTCAGTATTAACGTGATAGCGTTGTAATATTTTCTCTATTTTCCCGATGTCTTGAATGTTTTCAAGTTTGACAGCGCCATAGCGTTGGGGATTGTTTTGAATGAGAATAAGTAAGGGAGGCGCTGTCTCCTCTCTATCTGCCAGATAAAAGTCATCGATCACATTCAGTACCCTAACTGAATGTTGCGAGTTATTCTCATTAATATAAAAAATAGTATTCAGTATATGGTCATAGGACTGTTGTCCCATTAATGTCATAAACGATTTCGTGGCAATTGCATGGTAAATGTTGCTATTATCACTGGGTAATAATGGGCTTTTTTCCCCCGCTAGAATATTTACCCCCCAGGTATTAATAAAGTGCTCATTTACCTTTAGGATGTTAACTGTGGCTAGTTTGTCTTTTTCTTGCTGATTACTATGGAATACAGAAGTATTCTGCCGAGACATGTCAAATGGCCGCCAGTTACTTAACGAGATACTATTAACTCCAGCTGCATTCCTTAATTCATCTTGTAAATTGTTTATTGCGGTCTTTGATTTTAATTCGTCACTTAGCATAAATGTTATTACATTTTCTTTTTCATAACCAAAATTGTAATCTTTCATAAAATGCATCTGTGTCATTATACCCGCCCACAGGTATATGATGATACCTGCAATAATTATCTGCATGCAGAACATAATACGAGTCATATAGTGTGACTGTGATGATTGTGCAGCAATGCTGTGGCTATAGGTATTATTAGGCAAAGTCAGCGTCAGCAAAAAGAGGTAGTGGGCGAGTAAAATAGCTGCATAAGTTAGCGCCGTAGTAATAGATAACGCGGTTGAGAAGTCATAACTGCCATGAGTAAAGATAAGCTCTCTGGCACTATCGGAAAATTGCACGAGTGACATCAAAATAAAAAGAGCAACTAACAATACAAATGCAGTTTGGAATGTAGCAATAAAAAATGCTTCTGTGATTAGCTGGTAACGGGACGCGCCAACGGCTTTTTTTATATAGAAACTGTTTCTCTTCTTTGTATTTATCACATTGTTAATATTGAAGAAATTCATTGTCGTAGCAAAAAAAATAAATACACCTGAGGCGTATAAAATATTTAAGTATGAGTTTGAAACTACAGTGCTAATTTCATCAGGCAATGCATTGTCATAATGGATATCAGCAATATTACGTGCTGAAAGCTGAATGAATTCTTCTGGACTAAAAGGGGCTCCTGGAAGCTGTGGTGCGTGCTGAATAACGTGAGAGTTTAGTTGCTCTGGGGTGGGGCTGATCCCAGATTTCATCGTGATAAAAGCGTAGGCATGGGTATCATACCAATCATGTCTTTTATCGTGGTAGCCATCTAATATTTCAGGAGAGAATGCGATAACTGCAGTCGTTTTAAAACGGCTGGATGGATTAAATTCAACAACATCTTTAATAAGAAATTGGCCTTTATCACCTAACGTTATGACATGCCCTTGAGGATTATCCAGATGAAGATATTGTCGGTTAAACTCTGGGGTAATGATAATTTCATTCTGCGCCAGATAGAGATTTTTTTGTTGATAGGGATTCAATGTGTTAAAAAAATCGGTGCTAATTGCATAGATATCAATATTTGAATACGTCTTATCATTGATATGTAGGTTGGTGAAAATACGTGCGATGTAATCAATCTTTTTGATATCTTTATCATTTCTTAATACGGAAATAAGTGGGAATGGAACTTGTGCTGACTTCACTTCATCGCCGTTAGGTAGATTAAATGATGTTTCTATCCGATATATATCTTTATAGTTACTATTATGTTTTTCAATACAAGAGTCTGTTAAATAAAGAAGCAATACAAAAAATAGTGAGATCAATCCTATAGCCGTTATTAGTATTGCTAACATGCTTGATACTGGGCTTAGCTTCAGATCATTGAAAAATTCACTTGTTAGCATGGAAAACATCTCGCTGATTTTAATAAAATAGAGTGGTGATGTTATTTTTTTCTAAAATTCACCAAACGATAATGATTGTTATAATTAAGATGTTACTAATAGCATCTTAATTTGGTTTAATTAAAAGCACCATTGTTTGATTTATTGTTGTGTAAAACTTTTTGACCAATTCCAGGCGGTTATTTGGTTGTTGGAGTTGCTGCGTTTTAGATTTTCTATTTCATGGTCATTTATAGAAAATAAATTATTTTTAAATGATTGTTCTAACGACTCTAACTTAGCCTTTAATGCCATTAAGTGAGTGTTATTTATTCTTTCATTTGATTGATTCGACGTAAACATATAAATCTCCTTTTAAGTTTATTCCTTTCTTGTGCTGCTCACCCTCGGTGAGTATTGAGCTATTTATTTGTAATTCTTTTCTCCTATTTTATCAATGTTTTTTTCATCATGCTTTTTATAATAATTTATTAATTATGTTATTAAACTAAAGGATTATTAGTTATTGGCGTAACAATAGTAAGCTATATATCTTAAATAAAATAAAAAGCTCCCGAAGGAGCTTTAAGTTTTCTATTATTGTTGATCGGCTGAGTGATATCCGTTAGCGATGTAAGAATTTCGCATGGAAGCGTAGGTGATCTTCAATAAATGTGGCTATGGTGAAATAGCTATGGTCATAACCCGGCTGAATACGAAGTCTCAGTAGCCAATCGTGTTGCCGTGCCAATTCAGCTAATTTTGCCGGTTGTAACTGGTCTGCCAGAAACTGATCACTATCACCTTGATCTACCAGCATCGGCAGTTGGGTGTGGGCATGTGTAAGTAAGTGGCAACTATCATATTGCAACCACTGACTCTCATCGGTACCCAAATACGCAGTAAAGGCTTTGCGCCCCCAAGGCACCTGACACGGATTGACTATCGGCGCAAAGGCCGAAACTGATTGGTATTGCTGCGGGTTACGCAGTGCTAGCATCAATGCCCCGTGGCCCCCCATTGAATGGCCACAAATAGACTGACGGCCACTCACTTCGAAATGCTGGGCGATCAGCGCCGGTAACTCCTGGCTGATATAATCATACATCTGAAAATGTTTAGACCAGGGCGCTTGTGTTGCGTTGAGATAGAACCCCGCGCCTTGCCCTAAATCATAACCTTCGTCATTCGGCACATCATCGCCACGTGGGCTGGTATCCGGCATAACCAGTACCAGACCCAACTCAGCGGCTACCCGCTGCGCACCGGCTTTCAATGTAAAGTTTTCATCATTACAGGTCAGACCCGACAGCCAGTAAAGCACCGGTGGCGGGTTGTCATCCCGTAGGGGGGGCAGATAGATGCTGAAGGTCATATTGCAATTCAGGCTGCTGGCGGCGTGGCGATAGCGTTGCTGCCACCCGCCAAACATCCGGTGCTCTTCGAGAAGTTCAAGTGACGTATTCATGCGTTGCCTGCCTCCTTGCCTTATTTGTTTTGTGAGGAATGATTAAAATGGATCACGGTACGGATAGATTTACCTTCATGCATCAAATCGAAGGCTTCGTTGATTTGATCTAACCCCATGGTATGGGTAATAAAATCATTCAGAGCGAATTTACCGTCCAGATATTGCTGCACGATGCCCGGTAACTCGGAGCGCCCTTTGACACCACCAAATGCTGAGCCACGCCATACACGGCCGGTGACCAATTGGAATGGACGGGTTGAAATCTCTTCACCGGCACCGGCAACACCAATGATGACTGATTCGCCCCAGCCTTTATGGCAGCACTCAAGCGCTGAGCGCATAACATTGACGTTACCAATACATTCAAAGGAGAAATCTACGCCGCCATCGGTCAGCTCGACGATCACATCCTGAATAGGTTTATCATAATCTTTCGGGTTAATCAGGTCTGTTGCGCCCAGTTTGCGGGCCAGCTCGAATTTACTGGTATTGAGATCAATGCCAATGATGCGGCTGGCGCCAGCCATTTTCGCCCCAATCACTGCCGATAAACCAATGCCACCCAAGCCGAAGATGGCGACAGTGTCGCCCGGTTTGACTTTTGCTGTGTTCATCACAGCCCCCATGCCGGTGGTGACGCCACAACCGAGCAGACAAACTTCTTCTAATGGCGCTTCTTTATTGATTTTTGCCAGTGATATTTCCGGTACCACTGTCAGTTCAGAGAAGGTTGAAGTCCCCATGTAATGGAAGATCGGCTGGCCATTTTTAGAGAAACGAGTGGTGCCATCAGGCATCAAACCCTTGCCCTGAGTGCTACGGATCGCCTGACACAAATTGGTTTTACCGGAGCGGCAGAATTTACATTCACCGCATTCTGGTGTGTACAGCGGAATGACGTGATCACCCACTGCAACGCTGGTAACACCTTCGCCGATTGCTTCTACAATCCCACCACCTTCATGGCCGAGGATCACTGGGAATATCCCTTCGGGATCTTTGCCTGACAAGGTGTAGGCATCGGTGTGGCATACGCCACTGGCGACAATCCGTACCAGCACTTCGCCTTTCTGCGGTGGCATCAAATCAACTTCTTCAACCGATAGCGGCTGGTTTGGCCCCCATGCGACTGCGGCGCGAGTTTTAATCATCTGCATGGTGTTGCTCCTATAGCTTCTGTGTGATGAGTGTTATATAAATGAATTTTTAATGTATCTAATATGTTGCGTCTGGCTGTCTGGGCGTAAGTCAACATGGTTTGTATAAATTATGGCCGATAAGCGGCAAGCCGTCAGATAAGTCACTGAATTTCAATCTGCTCGATAATCAGTTCTTTTAAGCTGCGGACATTGGGGCTAAAGGCATCTTTACGCCAGATAAGCCAAGTTGCGGTATTGGCAACATCAGCCGGTAAGGCATGAACTTGTACCCGTTCATGGCCCGGCAGTAGCGCCAATACCGAATGGGGTATCAATGCCAGCCCGGCACCACTGGCAACACAGGCCAGCATGGCATGGTAAGACTGGATTTCCATAATATGGCCCGGTAAGACACCGGCCTGACGGAACCAACTCTCCAGGCGCAAGCGGTAAGAGCAACTGGGGCGAAAGGCAAATAGTGTCTCATCCACCGCATCGCGGGCTTGCATAATCGGAGGGTGGTCCAGACAAGAAATGATCACCAGTTGCTCGTCGAAAGAGCGGCACCCGTGCAGTTCATCATGTTGAACTGGCCCATCAACGAGTGCTGCCGCCAGTGTTCCGGCCCGTACCTGTTCAATGATTTCACCCGATGTCCCGGTGATCAGTGATAAGGACACCTGTGGGTAGCGCTGATGATAGGCCGCCAGCAAATTAGGCAGACGGGTGGCAGCAGTGCTTTCCATCGAGCCTAATGGGAAGTTACCCGCCGGTTCGCCAGCATGCGTAATGCGCATTGCCTCTTCGCTTAGCGCCAGAATCCGGTTGGCGTAGCAGAGGAAGTTATGGCCCATCGGGGAGAGCCGCAGGCGCTGTTTTTCACGGATAAACAGGTCGGCACCCAGCTCAACTTCAAGTTGGCGCAGGCGGGTCGTCAAATTTGACGGGACGCGGTGCATCTGCTCCGCTGCCCGGGCAACGGAACCGGTTTCTGCTACACAGCAAAACATGCGTAGCTGGGTCAGGTCCATAGGTGTTCTCTTTTTGTGATGAACTTAATGAGTATTATTCATTTTTTGTGATTCTAATGCTCAGGCATGATATTGGCAACTTTCTTTTAACCGTCTGGCAGGAATTATCTGTCAGCAATCAATGGGCAGGGCAGATGGCATTAAGAATTGCATTAAGTGGTTTTCTCGCGTTAGTGGTGGCGATGGGAATTGGCCGTTTTGCTTTTACGCCGCAAGTGCCGCTAATGATCGCAGAGCATCAGTTCACCCTAACCGGTGCCGGGCTGGTGGCAGCATTTAATTATCTGGGATACCTGTTTGGCGCTTTTGATGCTATGCGCGCCAGCCGCCATGTGGAGCGCCGTTTATGGCTCGGATTGTGGGGGGCGGTAACGCTTACGCTGCTATCCGCAGTAGTTGATGGGCCGTGGTGGCATGGCGTGGTACGTTTTGCCATTGGCTGGGCCAGTGGCTGGTCGATGGTGCTTATCGCCGCCTGGACCAATGAACGTCTGGCCCACTTCGGTCGTCCGGCACTCAGTGCCGCAGTATTTGCCGGGCCGGGCGCGGGCATATTCATCAGCGGTATGTTAGCAGTGGTTATTCATAGCTATGGTTTATCGGCCGCTCAAGCCTGGCTGGTCTATGGTGTATTGGCGTTAGTTATTATTGCCATGATAAGTATTAATCTGCCGCGAAGTGGGGAACTACATCGCCCGCATATTGCGGCGATTCCGCTGACCTTAACGCCAGCACTCAAGCGCCTGGTGTGGAGCTACAGTTTGGCGGGATTCGGTTATATTCTGCCCGCAACATTTTTATCGCAAATGGCAGCAGCGCGCTTCCCAGAGAGCCTGTTTGCCCAGTTTGTCTGGCCGGTGTTTGGTGGCGCGGCGGTGATAGGGATCACTATCGGTATTTTGACCCGCCATTGCCTGAGTTCGCAAACCCGCCTGGCATTAACACTCTGGGTACAGGCATTGGGGGTATTGTGCGCGGAGCTAGTGCCGGGAGTGAGTGGGTTGGCCTTAGGGGCATTACTGACCGGTGGCGGTTTCCTGAGTGTGGTGCAACTTTCATTGCAGCATGGCCGGGAGCTGGCACCGCAACACACCCGCTATATGGCCGGTTTACTGACCACCGGTTATGCTATTGGACAACTGGTTGGCCCAATCTTATCCGCTATCTCAACAACCTTGACTCACCGGTTAGAGCCTGCGCTGTACGTGGCAGTGGTGGCACTGTTCATTGCTGGAGGGTTGGTTATCAAAACGCCACGTCGCGCTCAGGAAACGGTTACCGGTTGATTTACGCTACCGTGGATGCACCAAATGCAACTATTTCATCATGATGTAAATAATGATTCGATATGAATAACAATCACTGGATAATCATTTTGCTCTCAACTAAAGTGAGGAGCAAAATCCGAACGTGATCTACATCATGTTTATACTGTTCGGATGTGTACGCCTGCTGGAGAAAAGAATGTCATCGCTAAGTAAAGAAGCTGAGTTGGTTCATGAGGCATTGCTGGCCCGTGGTCTTGAAACCCCGCTGCGCAAACAAGAGTTAGATGCCCAAACGCGTAAAACCAAGATTCAAGCGCATATGACTGAAGTCATGCAATTGCTGAATCTTGATTTGTCAGACGATAGTCTGGCGGATACGCCAAGACGTATTGCCAAAATGTATGTTGATGAGATTTTCTCTGGACTGGATTACGAAAATTTCCCCAAAATCACCCTGATTCAGAATAAAATGAAGGTCGATGAAATGGTCACGGTACGAGATATCACCCTGACCAGTACCTGCGAACATCATTTTGTCACTATCGATGGTAAAGCCACTGTCGCTTATATTCCCAAAGACAGTGTGATTGGCTTATCTAAAATCAACCGTATCGTGCAGTTCTTTGCTCAGCGCCCGCAAGTGCAAGAGCGGCTGACACAGCAAATCCTGTTGGCACTACAGACACTGTTAGGCACTAATAATGTCGCAGTTTCTATCGATGCAGTGCATTATTGCGTTAAAGCGCGCGGTATCCGTGATGCTACCAGTGCGACCACCACGACATCATTAGGCGGGTTATTCAAATCCAGCCAGAATACACGCCAGGAATTCCTGCGTGCTGTTCGTCATAATAGCTAACGTCACAACGGCTAATTAGCCTTTTCAGAGAGGGTGCCAGTGGGTGCCCGTACACAGGATGTCGGGTATGCGTCAACGCATCGCAACGTTAGACAGTGCGCGAGGGCTGGCCATCCTTGGCATTCTGCTGCTCAATATCAGCGCCTTCGGTCTGTCAAAGGCTGCTTATCTTAATCCGGCCTATCTGGGCCTTCCTTCGCTATCCGATGCCTGGACTTGGGCCATTCTCGATATTGTGGCACAGGCCAAGTTCTTATCTATTTTCGCCATTCTGTTTGGTGCGGGCCTTGAGCTATTACTTAAACGCGGCAAGAGCTGGATTCGGGCGCGACTTTCCTTATTGCTATTACTGGGATTAATTCACGGTATCTTTTTCTGGGATGGAGACATTCTATTTGCTTATGGTTTGATCGGTCTGGTGTGTTGGCGAATGATTCGTGATGCCAAAGATGCCGCCAGTTTGTTGCGTACCGGTGCGGTGCTGTATTTAGTGGGTGTCGCGGTATTGCTGCTACTGGGGTTTATCACCAATGGCGAACCGGGGCGATTTTGGCAGCCGGGGCCTGCGGATCTGCAATATGAGCAATTTTGGAAGTTGCAGGGGGGCATGGAAGCCTGGAAGAACCGGTTAGATCTGTTGTCATCCAATTTGATTGCTATCGGCGCCCAATATGGCTGGGAGCTGGCGGGCTCGATGTTATTTGGTGCTGGGTTAATGCGTTCTGGCTGGCTACGCGGTGATTTTAGCTTGCGGCACTACCGTTTGCTTGCGGCATGTTTGATACCGCTTTCATTAGTTATCCAAATACCGGGGGTGGCACTGCAATGGGCAGTGGGCTGGGATTACCGTTGGAGCGGTTTTTTGTTGCAAGTTCCCCGTGAGTTAGGGGCTCCATTACAGGCTGTGGGCTATCTGGCTCTGCTGTATGGCTTCGGTCCCACAATATCCGGTTGGCGTGTCAATCATTGGTTGGCACAGGTAGGGCGCATGGCTCTGAGTAATTATTTACTGCAAACATTGATATGTACGCTGATCTTCTATCACTTCGGCTTATATCAACAGCTTGACCGCCTACAACTTCTCGCGATTGTTCCACTGGTCTGGCTGTGTAATATCCTATTCTCCCTGCTATGGCTGCATTACTTTGCCCAAGGGCCACTCGAGTGGTTATGGCGAAAATTGACCGCCTATGCTTGCGGTCAATCGTTACAACCACGCAACACTAAGCCCTGAATGCGTCTGTAAAGTAAAAATGATCGAGCGGGTTGCAAATTTGTATGTAAACGTTTTCTTTCTTGTGACGCATTTCACGTGGCAAATTCAACAAACTGGGTAGGATAAGCCACCTGCCATGCCCAGTTCATATCAACACGCGCATGGTTACTTATTCACAGGATAAGGTCATGGCTGCTCTGCATTCATCTGGAAATAGTATCACCATTCGTGATGTGGCCTCGCGGGCTGGCGTTTCGCTGGCTACGGTATCCCGTGTCCTCAATAACAGCGCTGCTATTCGGCCAGAAACGCGCGCCGCAGTGCTGAAAGCGGTGTCAGAACTGGGCTACCGCCCAAATGCTAATGCACAAAAACTGGCAACACAAAGTAGCGATACTGTCGGTGTGGTGGTGATGGATGTCTCTGATCCCTTTTTTGGTGCCTTGGTGAAAGCGGTAGACACCGTAGCCCAACGACATCAAAAATATCTGTTGATTGGTAATAGCTACCACCAGGCCGATAAAGAGCGTCATGCCATTGAAGTGCTACTGCGTCAACGCTGTAATTCATTGGTTGTTCACGCTAAGGCATTGAGTGACGGTGAGTTAATCGCTTTTTTAGATCAGGTTCCAGGTATGGTTCTGATTAATAGGATTATTCCTGGGTTTGAGCACCGTTGTGTAGGATTAGACAATATTAGCGGTGCGCAAATGGCATGCCGTTTACTGCTTAAACAAGGGCACCAACGTATCGGTTTTCTCGGTTCCAACCACCCGATTGATGATGTTATCCAGCGTCAAACGGGTTACCTAAATGCGCTTGAGACCGCCGGTATCACTGCTCCTGACAGTTGGCGAGCATTTGGTACTCCTGATCTGGCTGGGGGGGAGCGTGCCATGATTGACTTGCTGGGTCGCAATTTACAGCTCAGTGCGGTGTTTGCCTATAACGACTCAATGGCTGCTGGTGCGCTGGCGGTGTTGAAAGAAAACGGTATCAGTGTCCCTGAGCAGTTTTCGCTGGTGGGCTTTGATGATATCCCTATTGCCCGCTATACCAGCCCCAAATTGACCACAGTGCGTTATCCTATTGTTTCTATGGCAACTTTAGCCACAGAGCTGGCACTTGAGGGGGCCAGTCATCCGCCAGACCCGCACGCGGCTTATTGTTTTAAACCCACATTGGTACCGCGTCATTCTGTCGCAATTTGTGGGGTCGCTCACTAGTTACGTATTTATTCTTGTGTAACCGTTTTCAATCTGTGAGAAAATTCACAGATTCTTAACAACGGCCCGTCTATGCTCTAGTTGTTTTCTACCTGAATGTATCAATATGTCATCGGTTACCGGATAAAAAAACACACGGTAGCGGGTTTTAGAATAGTGATTTACAAACACGCGTTCCGCAGATGTTGAGTTTGTAAGTGGCATGGTTTTTGACGACTCAGGCGGCTTTCTCGGAGTGGAGTGCGCTCAAGGACGATAGATATTCAGTGTCAGCAGCTTTGAACGATGGGTCTTTCTCACGTTAAGGCGACGGTGTTATCACCCTGTACTACCCTACATAAACCCGGAGATACAAATGAATAAGAAGGTTTTCACATTAGCGACCCTGGTTGCCAGCATGATGTTTGGCGCGGCTGCTCAAGCTGATACCCGTATTGGTGTCACTATTTATAAATATGATGACAACTTTATGTCCGTGGTCCGTAAAGCTATCGAGAAAGATGCTAAAGCATCTCCTGACGTTACCTTACTGATGAATGACTCCCAAAATGACCAGTCCAAGCAAAACGATCAGATTGACGTATTGCTGGCTAAAGGTGTGAAAGGGCTGGCCATTAACCTGGTTGACCCAGCAGCAGCTCCGGTTGTTATTGATAAAGCACGCGGCAACGATGTGCCGATCGTGTTCTATAACAAAGAACCTTCACGTAAGGCATTGGATAGTTACGATAAAGCTTACTATGTAGGGACTGACTCTAAAGAGTCTGGTGTTATTCAGGGTGAGCTGATTGCGAAACACTGGAAAGCCAACCCAGCATGGGATCTGAACAAAGATGGCAAAATCCAATTTGTGCTGTTGAAAGGCGAGCCGGGTCACCCAGACGCCGAAGCACGTACAACTTATGTCATTAAAACGTTGAATGAAAAAGGTCTGCCGACTCAACAATTGCAGTTAGATACTGCAATGTGGGATACCGCGCAAGCTAAAGATAAAATGGATGCCTGGTTATCTGGCCCTAACGCCAACAAGATCGAAGTGGTTATTGCTAACAACGATGCGATGGCGATGGGTGCAGTAGAAGCCTTGAAAGCTCATAACAAAACCAGTATTCCAGTATTTGGTGTTGATGCCTTGCCAGAAGCGTTAGCACTGGTGAAATCAGGCCAAATGGCCGGTACCGTATTGAACGATGCCAACAATCAAGCTAAAGCAACTTTCGATTTAGTTAAAAATCTGGCTGCCGGTAAACCTGCTGCTGAAGGGACTAACTGGAAAATTGAAAACAAAATCGTACGTATTCCGTATGTAGGTGTTGATAAAGATAACCTGGCTGAATTTACTAAATAACAGCCTGTCGTGATAGGTAGTGCCCAAAGCTGTGTCAGTGCTAAGGGTAAAGCAGTAATTATTAACCTTCTGGCCCCGATATTGGGTAACCAGCACCGGGGCAGAAGGTTTTTTGCATTGATCCTTATTTTGAATATGCACTTATCGGCGGATAAGGTATTTATCTCGCAGGTGAGTGGCAATTCTTAGCCAGGTATAACTATGGCCGATATTAATACAGCACAACCCCGTGAGTGGTTGCTGGAAATGAGTAATATCAATAAATCATTTCCAGGTGTAAAGGCGTTAGATAACGTAAATCTTAAAGTGCGGCCAAGTTCGATCCATGCATTAATGGGAGAAAATGGCGCAGGTAAGTCAACGCTATTAAAATGTCTGTTTGGTATCTATAAAAAAGACTCCGGGAGTATTCTCTTTCAGGGGCAAGAAATAGAATTTAAAAGCTCTAAAGAAGCATTAGAGCACGGTGTCTCTATGGTTCATCAGGAATTAAACCTGGTGTTACAACGTACAGTGATGGACAACATGTGGCTGGGTCGTTACCCAACCAAAGGTTTTTTTGTCGATCAAGATAAAATGTACAAAGATACCAAAGCTATCTTTGATGAATTGGATATTGATATTGATCCCCGCGATAAAGTCGCAACATTATCAGTATCTCAAATGCAAATGATCGAGATTGCCAAGGCATTCTCTTATAACGCCAAAATCGTCATCATGGATGAGCCGACCTCTTCATTAACCGAGAAAGAGGTTAATCATCTATTTACGATTATTCGTAAATTGAAAGAGCGTGGCTGCGGCATTGTTTATATCTCTCACAAGATGGAAGAAATATTCCAACTGTGTGATGAAATCACTATTTTGCGTGATGGTCAGTGGATTACTACCCAGCCGCTGGAAGGGCTGACCATGGATCAGATAATCTCAATGATGGTGGGGCGCTCACTGAGTCAGCGTTTCCCTGATCGCCTGAACAAGCCGGGTGAAGTCATTCTGGAAGTGAAAAATCTGACCTCGCTGCGCCAACCCTCGATCCGTGATGTCTCCTTTGATTTGCATAAAGGCGAGATTTTGGGGATTGCTGGCTTGGTTGGGGCCAAGCGCACCGATATTGTTGAAACCTTATTTGGTATCCGCGAAAAAGTGGCCGGGACCATTAAGTTACATGGCAAAAGTATTAATAACCATAGTGCCAATGAAGCCATTAATCATGGGTTTGCACTGGTAACTGAAGAGCGCCGCTCAACCGGGATTTACGCTTATCTCGATGTGGGTTTTAATTCCCTAATCTCTAATATCCGTAACTATAAAAATAAATTTGGGCTGCTGGATAATACGCGCATGAAGAGCGATACCCAATGGGTTATCGATGCGATGCGTGTAAAAACGCCCGGTCACCGTACCAGTATTGGCTCTTTATCCGGTGGTAACCAGCAGAAAGTAATTATTGGCCGTTGGCTACTGACTCAACCAGAAATATTAATGTTGGATGAGCCGACTCGAGGTATTGATGTCGGTGCTAAGTTTGAAATCTATCAGTTAATGACTGAATTAGCGAAGAAAGACAAAGGGATTATTATTATCTCCTCTGAAATGCCTGAGCTACTAGGGATCACTGACAGAATTTTAGTAATGAGTAATGGTCAGGTTGCGGGAATTGTTGATACTAAGCAAACCACGCAAAATGAAATATTACGTCTTGCATCCTTGCATCTCTAATCTAGTCGAAGGTTCTTATTATGAATGCGTTAAATAAGAAAAGTATGCTCACTTACCTTAAAGAGAGCGGGATTTATGTGGTGTTGTTCGTATTACTGGCAATTATTATTGTTAAGGACCCGACGTTTTTAAGTCTGATGAACTTAAGTAACATTCTGACCCAATCATCGGTGCGTATTATTATCGCACTGGGTGTGGCAGGGCTGATTGTTACCCAAGGGACCGACCTGTCAGCCGGGCGTCAGGTAGGTTTGGCGGCGGTAGTTGCGGCGACCATGTTGCAAGCAATGGATAACGTTAATAAAGTTTTCCCTGATTTACACACCGTGCCGATTCCGATTGTTATTTTAACCGTCTGTTTGATTGGTGCGATTATTGGTTTGGTCAACGGTATTATCATTGCTTACCTGAATGTGACTCCATTTATTACTACATTAGGTACGATGATTATCGTCTACGGGATTAACTCCCTGTATTACGATTTCGTTGGCGCATCACCGATTGCAGGTTTTGATCCGGCATTCTCAACCTTTGCTCAAGGGTTCTTGCGGTTTGGTGATTTCAAACTGTCTTATATTACCTTCTATGCTTTGATTGCTATCGGCTTTGTCTGGGTGCTGTGGAATAAAACTCGCTTTGGTAAAAATATTTTTGCCATCGGCGGTAACCCGGAAGCGGCAAAAGTTTCTGGTGTGAATGTGCCACTAAACTTGATCATGATCTATGCCTTGTCCGGTGTGTTCTATGCCTTCGGCGGTATGTTGGAAGCAGGCCGTATCGGTAGTGCGACTAACAACCTTGGCTTTATGTACGAGTTGGATGCGATTGCCGCCTGTGTGGTGGGCGGTGTGTCCTTTAGTGGTGGTGTTGGTACCGTTATCGGTGTAGTGACAGGGGTAATTATCTTTACCGTTATTAACTACGGATTAACTTATATCGGTGTGAACCCTTATTGGCAGTATATTATTAAAGGTGCGATCATTATCTTTGCCGTCGCATTAGACTCACTGAAATACGCTAAGAAGAAATAATCGGTTATTGTGAATTAACGTAACAGCCAGTCAGGGGTAAACCCGGCTGGCTGTTCTGTTATGGGTGTCACTTTTATTCACGTCATTTCGTCATATTTGTCGATATCAATGGCGCTATTGACTCAATGAGCTGGATTGCGCAGATAAATAATCCAATAGGTCAGGCCAACCAATAAACCACCACCAATAATATTGCCGATAGTCACCGGGATTAGATTATCGATAATAAAGTTGTTTAGGGTCAGCGCAGAAAATTGATCCGGGGTAGCATTAATTGATAGCCAGAACTCCGGTGATGCATAATCACGGATGATAATAGCTAATGGGATCAAAAACATATTGGCAATGCTGTGTTCAAAACCGCTGGCGACAAACATGCCGATAGGCAGTAACATCACCACAATTTTATCCGTCAATGTATGGCCGGAATAGCTCATCCATACTGCCAGGCAGACCATTAGATTAGCCAGAATCCCCAAACACACCGCTTCTACAAACGTATGATGTAATTTGTGTTCGGCAGTTTGCAACACATTCAAACCCCATAAACCATTTGCCGCCGTATGCTGACCGGCAAACCAAATCAATGCCACAAAGAACAGTGCGCCAATAAGATTACCGAAATAGACATTCACCCAATTACAGATTAATTGCCGCCAACTGATTTTGCCACTGGCTTTAGCCACCACAATGAGTACTGTGGATGTGAACAAATCAGCCCCACAGATAATCACTAAAATCAGGCCAAGAGAGAAACACAGGCCGCCTACCAACTTCGCCAACCCAAATGCCACCACGCCAGCAGTGCCGGTTGTTGCTGTAATGTAGAAGACAAAAGCGATAGAGATGAATACACCGGCAGTCATGGCTAAATAAAAGGTGGTGGCCGGATTCTTAGTGGCTTTATATATACCAACTTGCTCTGCCAGTTTTGCCATATCAACCGGAAGGCGCAGATCAAAGGGATTTTCAATGCTCATTGATAACTCCTTACTTATTATTTTATCGGTGTAGGGGAATGAAAACTAAATATTAATAAATTATTTTCCTGACCTAAATGTAATGCATTTTTCATACCAGACATTCATTGAGCGGTTTTTATTGTTGCATTTTGTATTTTTCCTAAAATTGTTTTTTTTCGAATCAGATATTAATACGTATCTTTGATTTCGATATGCATTTATTTATATAGCGCCAGTTGTGATTTGATGTTCCATGTGTGGTGAGTATCACATGTAACCTAATGTTTTTATTTATCTTACGATGAAAATGAGACGTAATTTCAACTGATTGGTAAGATGGATAAATTGCGGAGAAATAGTTTGTTAACCCAGATCAAGCTTATCGGCTGTTGATATATATTTGTTCAGTTTAATACCTTAAAGTAGTGATCATTTTTCTGGGCTTAATAACGACGTTTATGGATAGAGCAAAAAAACTACCCCGTCCCACATTGGCTCAAGTTTGGCAAGATACACTGTTCACGGTATCAAAAAAGTTATTATTGCTACGGGATATAACCGATTTAGTGAATGAACTCAGAAAGCTCTCTTTTTCTGTGGTGCGTTTTCAGCGGGTCAATTTATTATTGCTTAACCCTCTTTATAACCAAAATACCCTTTATACCCATGACGATGCGACCAACAGGGTGCAGGGATCGCAAAATATCTTGTTTGCCGAAGGCCCCGGTGGCTTAGCCTGGCAGCAACAGACGCCTTTGCAGACTGACCATCGCCGTATGCAAAGGGAGTTTTCTGCTGTTTGTGATTTGATTCCCTATCAGGAATTGCACTCTGGCTGCCATTTTCCCTTGGGCCATGACAATCATTGGTCAGGCTGTATTGAATTTATTAAAACTGATGACAGTGAGTTTGATGAACAAGCAGTTACTTTTCTGGGGTTACTGGCAGATGTAGTGGCAATTGCCGTTGATAATATTGCTGAGATTAATCGGGCATTTTCTGAGCGTGAAAAACTGCGCTTTGAGCGCGACCATTATCGTATTTTAGTGGATGTGACCAATACGGTTATTTCTAAGCTGGAATTGGATGTATTAGCGGCAGAGGTTTCAAAAGAGATACATCGATTTTTTAATATTGATTACATTAGCTTAGCGCTGTGCGGTACCCATAAGGATAAAAATAAATTAAATGTATTCTCTACCCGCTACCAGAGTGGTAAGGCCGTACAGTATCAGCAGGCATGGGTGGATATTACCGGCACTTTGGCTGGGCAGGTTTTACAGAGCAAAGCGTTATTGTTGGTTAATTTGGCTGATATCTCTCTTTTGGCACCGGATGATAAGCAACTGGCAAATATGCTGGATGAAGGGTTACAAGTTGTCTGCCTGTTGCCGCTTTTTTTCGGCCACAAAATGTTAGGTGTTTTGAAACTGGCACAATGTCAGAGTGATATTTTCACTGATAGCAATGTAAAACTGTTGCGCCAAATTGCGGCGCGTATTGCCATTGCGGTTGATAACGCGCTGGCCTACAACGAAATTACCCGCCTAAAAGATTCGTTGGTAAATGAAAATCTCTATCTAACGGATCAGATTATTCATAATGAAGAGTTTGGCGAAATAATCGGTAATAGTGCAGGGATTAAAGCGGTACTGGAACAAGTTGAGATGGTGGCCTCCAGTGATTGTACTGTATTGATTCTGGGGGAAACCGGCACCGGCAAGGAGCTGATTGCCCGGGCTATTCATAATTTGAGTACCCGCAAGAATAAACGCATGGTGAAAATGAACTGTGCAGCCATTCCATCGGGATTGATGGAAAGTGATCTGTTCGGTCATGAGAAGGGGGCTTATACCGGTGCATCATCACAGCGTATTGGCCGGTTTGAAATGGCTGACGGTGGCACACTATTTCTTGATGAAGTGGGCGATATTCCTCTGGAACTACAGCCTAAATTATTACGTGTATTGCAAGAGCGGGAAATAGAACGCCTTGGCGGCAGTAAAATTATTCCGGTGGATGTTCGGCTGATTGCTGCGACCAATCGTGATTTAAAATTGATGATGGTGAATCGCGAATACCGCAGCGACCTTTATTATCGGCTTAATGTTTTTCCGATTGTGATCCCTCCGCTGCGTGAGCGGCCGGAAGATATTCCGTTGCTGGTAAAATTCTTTACTCAAAAAATAGCCAAACGGATGAATCGCACTATCGACACAATTCCTGGTGAAACATTACGTTTGCTCAGCCGTTTACCGTGGCCGGGCAATATTCGTGAATTGGAAAATGTTATTGAGCGGGCGGTCATCCTTAGCCGTGGCACTACGCTGAATTTGCAGTTACAAGAGCTGGAATATCATCTGTCACCGCTAGAGGTTACTAAACCTGTGGCAGAAAGGGTAGTGCATAAAACCTTGTTACCCGAAAGTGAAGAGCCTGAATCTTCAGAGTCTGAGCGCACGCGAATTATTCGAGTATTACGCGAAACCAACGGCGTGGTTGCTGGGCCAAAAGGGGCTGCCATTAAGTTAGGGCTAAAACGCACCACTTTGTTATCCCGCATGCAGCGGTTAGGAATATCAGTAAAAAGTATCGAAGATGAAGATGGGATGGATTAACTCATTTATTTGCTTCGAATAAAACTAGTATCTATTTACCGAATACCGTGTTGAACCAAGCAGTGCCAAACCCTTCTACCTGAACGAGGCGTCGCGAGCAAAGCCAGTCTGGGCGCGCTCAGCGCACAGCCACCGGAGTGTACATAAGTACATGGCGGTGGCGAGCACTGCGTAAACCCAGAATGGCAAAGCGCAGTAGCCGTTAACCGATCACCCCACTTCGGCTTCTCTACGTAACCGCGCCTTCAACTGGCTATACTCCTGCTGCACATAGTTTTCTGCCCACGTCTGATCCGGGATGGCTTCCAGCTTCACCGCGCAATATTTATATTCCGGTGTTTTGGAAATTGGATCCAGATGGTCCAGCGTCAGCTCATTACAGGCACCAATCCACCACTGGTAGGTCATATATACCGTACCGATATTAATGCGTTCACTGACTGAAACTCGCGTAATAACTTTACCGCGACGCGATTCTACCCACACCAGTTGTTGATCCTGCAAGCGCATTTTATCCGCATCCTGCGGGCTGATTTGCACATAACCCGGTTCATCGGCCAGTGTTTGCAGTGCGGAACAGTTGCCAGTCATCGAACGGCAGGAGTAGTGGCCGACCTCACGCACGGTACACAACACCAGTGGATATTGCTCATCCACCAGTTCCATTGGCGCACGCCATTCACTGGCAAATAACAACCCTTTGCCGCCAGGGCGGTCAAACTTATTACCGGCATACAACCAGGGTGTACCGGGGCTGTCTTCAGTGGTACATGGCCATGGGATATAGCCCAAACCTGCCATTTTCTCGTAGGTTGCGCCATAGTACAGCGGGCACAATTCACGCAGTTCATCCCAAATCTCTTTGGTATTGTTATATTTCATCGGATAGCCGAGTGCGGTCGCCATCAGACTAATAATTTCCCAATCTGGTTTTACATCACCTTGTGGCTCAACCGCTTTTTCAAACCGCTGGAAACCACGGTCTGCCGCAGAATAGACCCCTTCATGTTCGCCCCACGAGGTGGCGGGGAAGATAACATCCGCCTCGGCTGCGGTTTTGGTCATAAAGATATCTTGCACAATCAGCAGTTCTAATTCGCTGAAGGCTTCACGCATCATGGACAAATCCGGTTCGGTCTGGAGTGGATCTTCGCCCATCACGTAGTTGGCTTTAATTTTCCCCTCTTTCACTTTATGTGGAACATCGGTCAGCGAGTAACCGACTTTATCGGACAGGGATGGTACCCCCCAGGCTTTGGCAAATTTTTCCAGTGTGGCGGGATCGGTCACAGATTGATAACCCGGATACATATTTGGCAATGCGCCCATATCGCAGGCACCCTGCACGTTGTTCTGCCCGCGTACCGGACCAACACCGACATTCGGACGCCCCAGATTACCGGTTAACAGTGCCAGTCCTGACAGCCCTTTCACGACATCTACACCCTGGCCCCACTGAGTGACACCCATCCCCCACAAGATGGTGGCTGAAGGGGCGGCGGCATAGATACGCATAGCCTCACGAATTGATTTCGCCGACAGGCCAGTAATGCTTTCGACATATTCCGGGGTGTATTTGGCGACGATTTCACGGTACTCGTCGAAGCCCTCGGTATAGCGTGAGACGTAATCTTTATCGTACAGCTCTTCAGTGATCAACACATTGGCAAAGGCATTTACCAGTGCCATATTGGAGCCGTTTTTCAGGGGTAACCAGAGATCTGCAATACGCGCCGTTTCGATATGGCGTGGATCGCAGACAATCACTTTCGCGCCTTTTTCTTTGGCTTTCAGAATACGGCGGGCCACGATCGGATGGGAGTCAGCGGCGTTGTAGCCAAACACTAAAATACATTTGGTATCTTCAATCTCGCAGATTGAATTACTCATCGCGCCATTACCCAATGTCACTTGCAGCCCGGCGACCGACGGGCCGTGGCAAACACGGGCGCAGCAGTCAATATTGTTGCTGCCGGTAACCGCACGGGCAAATTTCTGCATCACATAGTTGGTTTCATTACCTGGGCCACGGGATGAGCCGGTATGCATAATGGCTTCCGGGCCATATTTTTCTTTGATTGCTCGCAGTTTACTGCTAGCAAACTCAATCGCTTCATCCCAAGATACCGCCTCCAGCTTGCCGCCTTTTTGGCGACGGATCATCGGCTGTTTAAGGCGCGGAGTTAGCAATTTGGTATCATTGAGAAAGTCCCAGCCATAGTAGCCTTTCAGACACAACTCACCCTGATTGGTGACGCCATTTGCGCCTTCAGCGCCAATAACTTTGCCATTTTCGACCAGTAAATTGATTTTGCAGCCGGAGCCGCAGTAAGGACAGACAGTGAGTGCCTTGTGCATATTAATCATCCTTCGTTCTTGGAGCCGCAGCGGTGTTAGCTGCTCTCGTTCACCCGAATCACTGACCTGAGTCAGCTCATCGGGATTCGCTCAATTGCTGCCTTGCTGCAACACCAATTACTTTGGGTCATCCCTTCGTTTTTGGGGCCGCAGCCTTATTGACTAAAAGCTCATTTCGTTGGCTTCATCTAAAGCAGCACGCATCTGTTTTTTGCGCAGCATGGCCTGCATGGTGTCGCGGCCAATCATGTGCAGCGCCTGCGTTGGGCAAACGGAGATACACGCCGGGCCGGCGGCTTGCCCTTCGCACAAGTCACATTTCTGTGCTTCGGCTTTCAGGCAGAATCCCTGTGAGAGGCCGTTAAACATCACTTCGACCTGTTTGGTCACGACGCTCATCGCACCATACGGGCAGGCAACGACACAGGTTTTGCAGCCAATGCATTTTTCCTGCAACACTTGAATACTGTCCGCTGCTCGAACAATTGCGCCGTTCGGGCAAACATTGGCACAAGGGGCATCTTCACAGTGCCGACACATAATGGCGGTACTGACATTTAGCCCTTTAACCACCTTCAGCCGAGGCGCGAAATTGGCTTTAGTTAGCGTGTCCAGCTTGCCACCGTTGTGTGCCAGCACGCAGGCAACCTCACAGGTGCGGCAGCCAATACACTTTTTGGGGTCTGCGATTATGAACCGGTTCATTGTTTTCTCTCCTTCCCCTTCATCTTTCAAGTTGCAGATGTGTTGGCTGCACTTGCTTGCCGCCTTCCCGCATCTTGAAATCTATTGGGGATAAATGTCTTCATCTTTCAAGTTGCAGAGGTGTTGGCTGCACTTGCTTACCGCTTTCCTGCACCTTGATATCTATTGGGTATAAATTGATAGATCTGGCAGATTCACGTTTAGAACAGCTAATCTGGCTCATTGCCTTACATACTGCATGGTTTATGCCAACTTGAAGTGGTCAGGTAAAAGTGAATGAATATGATTGTTTTATAAAGGATTAATGGATACTGATGTGGGCGGGGAGGTTAACGGGAAACTGTCGGCTGGCATGACGTCGGCAAATTTGACGACGGCATGCCGTCATTTCGCTATAAATGCGCGAAACCACCGTCACCTTGCCAGTGTGGTAGTTGTTGATACACCGTTTCTACCGCCTGTTTTACTGGCTCGGTCATTGGGAAGTAGAACGCCACTAAGGTGGGTTGAATCCCCACAAAAATGACTTCGCTAATATCTTCCTTTAACTGATCAATTAGAAAGTTGAGCGGCAGATTGTGGGTGCTCATGATAAACATTTCGGCAATTCGCTCAGGGTCAATGATGCGAATCTCACCCGGCGACAGCTCCATATCGGCAGCATCGACAATAACTAATCGTGTCGGTTGCAACGCGCGGATACGATGCACCACATTTTCCGGTGCCGAACCACCGTCAATCACCTGCCAGTCAATCAGTGGTTGTTGTGTCATGCGTTCAGCCAGTAGTGGGCCTGCGCCGTCATCGCCCATCATGCTGTTGCCAACGGTTAACACCAGATTGAGGGCGGTGGTGTGAGTGGCGGGGGGATGTGGCATGTTCATGGGCGGCGTTTCACCATTAAATAGATGGCCGGTTCCTGCTCGATATCGTACAGGGTTTGCAGCAGTTGTTGGCTCCATGGCTGGTGGAGCGAGGCTGGGTTTTCAGCCAGCGGCGCGAAGGCTTTTGCCAATAACTGGGTATGGGTACTGTCGATGGTGATTTCACCAAACTTCAGTAAGCCGGCCATTTTGCGGTGAGCCTCGCCTGCGGGCAACTGACCAAACCATTGTTCATATTCTGCCAGCGGGCATTCCATGATGGCTTTTAAGCAATCAATCACCCCCACATGGTGGCCGATAGCCAGTGAGTAATACATCACTTGTTGTGCTTGCTCGGGCATATCGTCATCACTGTCGAGGAACTTCTGATTCAGTGCATAGAAAATAACCTTAGCGGACATCAGCTTTGCCTCCCGCCAGTTGTATCAGGGCAATGTGTTGCAGGTTGGCGAATATCTCGCTCAGACGCGGATCATCTTGTTGGCGCAGGTAGTTCTGGCAGCGCTGTTCAAATTCCGGTAATGGCTGATTGACCAGCAGCGACAAGAAGCTGTCGGTGATTTCCCGCCCCTGGCGATAGCCGGCCATACGGCGCGCTTCACGCTCCAACAGCACTCGCAGATTGAGCGGTGCATCGGGGTGAATCAGCGCGGCGCGTTCATCGGCACTCTCCTGATGCTCTTCGCCTTTCAGTTTCTGCTCCAGCAGACCCAATGCCACGGCAAAACCATAGATGGTCGCGGCTGGGGTCGGCGGGCAACCGGGAATGTACACATCAATCGGTACGATGGTATCGCTGCCACCCCAGACACAGTACAGGTCATGGAAGATGCCACCACCACAACCACACGCGCCGTAAGAGACGCAGATTTTTGGGTCCGGTGCCGATTCATAAGCGCGCAGTGCCGGTGTGCGCATGGCGCGAGTAACCGCACCGGTAAACAGCAAAATATCCGCGTGGCGGGGGGAGGCAACAACTTTGATACCAAAGCGCTCGGTGTCGAACAGTGGGGTGATTGAGGAGAAAATCTCAATCTCACAGCCGTTGCAGCCACCACAATCCACCCGATAGACATAGGCGGAGCGCTTGATATCTTTCAATAATTTACTTTTTAACTGGGCAACCGAGGGATCAAGTGCGATCGGTTGACTAACATGGTGCCCCCAGCCCGGTTTTAATGAATGTGGTTGGCTCATAGGTTGCCCCTCCCTTCGTTGTGCTGATCCAGCATAACGTTGTTATTAATAACGATATTCTGTTTGCGCTTACACTCAGGGCAAGTTTCAAAATGAGGTCGCTGCTGCTCGATATCCTCGGCCGCCATCCCGGAATGAATCAGCAGTGCCATGACATAATCCACTGCTTTTTTCGGCGCAAAGGGTTGCTGGCATTGCTGGCAATGGGCAAGGGTAAAACTGGCACGCTGATACAAATCCGCTTTGTTGAAGACGGCCAGTTCAAACTCTTGCGATAACACAATGGCACGGGTCGGGCAGACCTCCTCACAGCGGCCACAAAAAATGCAGCGCCCGAGAAATAACTGCCACTGACGAGTGCCGCTAGCAAGATCGGTTTCCATGGTTAGCGCATTGGCAGGGCAGGCCATGGTACAAGCACCACAGGCGATGCATTGCTCGGCATCATATTGCGGTTTGCCGCGAAAACCGTGGCTGACCTCAAGCGGCTTAAACGGGTATTTCACCGTGGTGTCGCCCACTTTCAGGATGGTTTTAAACAGTTTTAACATTCTTCATCCCTCTATTTGAGCGGCGAATGGGTGCGCTCAATGCCATAACGCTCGATCTCTTTGTACGGCACAGTGACGGATTTTTGCTTGCGCACATCCACCAGCGTGACCCGGTCAGTACAGGAGTAGCAGGGATCGAGGCTGCCGATAATCAGTGGCGCATCAGAGACGGTATTGCCGCGCAACATATAACGCAGCACCGGCCAATTGGCGTAAGTTGCCGCACGGCAGCGCCAGCGGAACAGCTTCTGGTTGTCGCCGGTCATGCTCCAATGCACATCTTCGCCACGCGGTGCTTCCGAGAACCCGAGGGCGAACTTGTAAGGTTGGTAATTGACTTTTTCTTCCAGCAGCGGCCCGCCAGGCATATGGTTCAGGCCATATTCAATCATTACCAGCGAGTCAAAGAACTCGCGCACCCGCACCAGCAGGCGGGAGTGGACATCGCAGCCATCGAGGGTAAACAACTCTTTGGGCACATTGGCATAGTTGGCGTAGCTGTGGTCATGGCGCATATCACGCGCATAGCCACTGGCGCGGATCATTGGGCCGACCGGGCTGAAATCGCGGGCGATTTTGCGATCCAGCAGGCCCACCCCCACGGTGCGTTGTTCGATATTGGCGGTGCTCATCAACATATCCACTAACTGGCCGATATCGGCACGCATCTCCGAGACCAATTGCAGCGTTTTGATGCGATCAGCTTTCAGGATATCGCGGCGGACGCCACCAATCAGATTCAGACCATAGGTTTTACGTGCGCCAGTGAGCATCTCAGCAATCGTCATCGCTTTTTCACGCACGCGGAAGAACTGCATAAAACCGGTATCGAAACCAACAAAGTGACAAGACAAACCGATATTGAGCAGATGGCTGTGCAGCCGCTCCACTTCAAGCAAAATGGTGCGGATCATCTGTGCCCGAGGCGGCACGATAATGCCCAAAGCATTTTCAATGGAAGAGGTGTAGGCCACGCTGTGGGTGAAGCCACAAATGCCGCAGATGCGATCTGACAGGAAGGTGACGTCGTTGTAACCCATGCGAGTTTCAGCCAGTTTTTCCATGCCGCGATGGACATAGAACAGGCGGTAATCGGCATCAATAATATCTTCGCCGTCGACAAACAGCCGGAAGTGACCCGGTTCGTCAGAGGTAATATGCATTGGGCCAATAGGCACCACCCGGCTACTGCTACCTGCTTCGTTTTCGAACTGATAGGTTTCCGTATCGCTGGTGGGCGTGGGGCGCTGGCGATAGTCCATGGTGTCTTTGCGCAGCGGATAGAGGTCATCTGGCCAATCATCGGGCAGCACTAAACGGCGCTCATCAGGCAGACCAACCGGTTGCAGACCATACATATCGCGTACTTCACGCTCGCCCCAGACGGCGGCAGGTACCCGAGGTGTGACTGACGGGAACTCCGGTCGTTCGGGGCTGATAAGTGCTTTGACAATCACCCAGCACTTATCGCCATACTGCTTACCGGTCTCTTCGCCATATTGTTCACGGCCTTCCATCGACAGCACATAGTAAATGGCAAAATAGCCATTCAGGCTGCGTTCATCATTACCAAACAGCACCGACAACCAGCCACCTTGTTGATAATAAAGGTGCTCTACCACATCGGGCAGGCTATTTAGTTTGATGGTAATGGTCAGTTGATCAGGGGTTTGCCACTCTTCATCTAAAATCGCCGCAGGAAATTGTTCACGCAGGCGGGCTACATAGGCCGCACCCAGCTTTTCACCGCTGTGTGGATGGCTTGACACCGGCTGACCTGAACCCGGAATAGCTGAAATAGGGGTTTCGCGAGTCACGTTACATCTCCTGACGATTCGGGGTTAGTTGCACCGCACTATGGCTCTGTGCAACGGATGGAATGGGCTGAGTTACGGGTTGCGGTGGAGAGAGGTGCTGCCACGGCAGCATAAATTGTTGCTGGGTTGGCTCACTGCCATCGTTATTGAGAACAATTTGTGCCGCATCGGTCAATAAACGGGTCACTGGAGCCGGAATATGCACGCCAAGCAACAGCATCAACAGCAACAGTATCGCCATCGGCGCGGTGGTCAGAATACCCAGTTCGCCTTTGCTGACCGCTGCCGGTGGTGTTCCCAACACGGTGTTGGCTATCATGCGTACCAATCCGGCCAGTACCAGTGTTAGTAGCAAGAGCAGGACGATAACCAGCCAAATATGGCCGGCGTTAATCGCGGCAGCCACCACCATAAATTCACTGATAAACACGTTAAACGGCGGCATCCCGGCCAGCGCTAATGCGCCACCAGCCAGTAACACCGCAGTCAGCGGTGCGACGCGGATAATGCCTTTAATCGCGCCCATATCCCGCGTGCCGTATTTCAATAACACATTGCCGGAACCACAGAACAGCAAGGTCTTAGCCAGACTGTGATTCAAGGTGTGGAACAGTGCTGCCAGCACACCTAGCGGGCCACCAATGCCCAGCGCCACCGCAATTAACCCCATATTCTCGACGCTGGAATAGGCCAGTAAACGCTTTATATCGCGCTGGGCCAGAATAAAGAAGGCGGATACCGCAACCGACATCATGCCGAACACCAACAGCAGCATTTGTGGGAAATGTGGCCCGATGGCGGCGCTGATAATGATGTAGTAACGGATGATAACCAGCAGGGCGCAGTTAAGCAGTACGGCGGATAACAGGGCACTGGTGGGGCTAGGGGCTTCACTGTGGGCATCCGGTAGCCACGAATGCATTGGGAACAGCCCGGTTTTGGTACCGAAGCCAATCAAGATAAAGACAAACGCCAGATGCATCAGGCTGGGGTCCAACTCTTTAGCGTGTTCAGAAACCACGGTCCAGAAGATAGCACTGCCCGGATCTGCCAGCACATTCGCGGCATTGGCATATACCAGCACCGTGCCGTACAGCCCGAATGCCACACCGACGGTACAGATAATAATGTACTTCCACGCCGCCTCCAGTGAGGAGCGCTGCCCGTATAATCCCACCAAAAAGGCTGAGCTGAGGGTAGTGGCTTCAATACCAACCCACATCAGGATCAGGTTATTACTGGTGACCACCAACAGCATGGTGAACAGGAACAGATGGAAGAAACCGTAGTAGTTGCACAGCGTGCCAACCGTGATTTCGCCATTATTCACTTCATGGCGCATATAGCCAAGGGAGTAAAGGCCAGTGATAAAGCCGATAATGCCCAGAATAGCGAGGAACAGCGCGCTGAGACTATCGATATGCAGCCAATTATGTGCCGCCAGAATCTCCCCGCCCAGCGCAACCCGGCACACTACCGTCAGCGCCACCACTAGCAACACAGTGATGCCGGTAAAATGCACCCAAGTGGTTGCCATCCGTGCGGCACTGCCTAACGCCCGGCAAGCGAACGCGAGCAATGAGGCTATTAGAGGTATCGCCAGCAGCAACAACAGCAGGTCAGTATTACTCATTTCATTACCCCTTTAGCGCCGTCAGTTGTTTAACATCCAGCGTGTGCAGCGTGCGGTAAATCTTGCGCGCCATTAGCGTCATCACAATCACCGCGAAGATGGCATCGGTGGCAACGCCAATCTCGACCAATTCCGGTGCGCGGAAGGCCAGCAGCGCCAGCATCAGATGAGCCCCGTTCTCCATCAGGCAATAGCCAAAGATATTTTTCAGAATATTGCGTTGGGTGACGATACACAGCAGTCCAATCAGGAAATGCCCCAATGAGACGGCCAGAGCCGGTTTCAGTGCGCTGACCATGGGCAGTTGCACCGGTTCAACCACGAAGTAGCTCAGCAAGATAATGATGGCGGCGATAAAAATCAGGCTGGCGGTACCAATGATGCCGCCATTGGCTTTGGGATCGTCCATTTGGCGAAAAGCGCGATACATAATCCACGGCACCAGCACCACCTTGGTGACAAAGGCACTCAGCGACCACAGGTACAACTCGTGGGCACCCAAGGTTTCAGCCAGCACCAGAAAAATAAGCACCAGTACCAGTGACTGCAAGGCATAAAGCAGTGCCGAAGTGGCGGGTTTCTTGGCGATGATTACCAGTAGTGAGGTAATGATCAGCAGCCCTGCGAGATTATTTACGACCAAATTGTTGACAAGAAGTGTTCCGGTCATTTTCTACTCCCTTATCCGAGCCAGGCGACAGCAATAAAGCTTGAGCACACCGACATAATCACCAGAATCACCAATACCCCCTGCATCGCCAGTGGCAGCGGTTTGGCGCAGGCGACCTCTGGTGATGGCTTACCGGGGACGGTCTGTCCGAACCAGTAGAGGAACCAGCCAAAGCTCGCTACCGATTCAAGTAGCGCCAGCACCAGCAGGGGTATCAGTAGCCAATGTTCGTGAGAGAGCGAGAAGCCAGCGGCAAAAATAGGGAATTTGCTGAAGAAGCCATTAAAAGGCGGCACCCCAGTGATCGCCAGTGCGGCGACACAGAACCCCACCCCCAGCAGTGGCATTTTGCCCATGATGCCTTTGAGTTTGGGTAACATACGGGTACCGCAGCTATAGCTCAGCGCACCAGCCACTAAGAAGAACAGACTTTTGGCAAACGCATGGTTAAAGATGTAGGCAATGCCGCCATCAAAGGCCATTTTTGAGCCATAGATAGCCAACGACAGAGCGAAGAAGATGTAAGACAACTGGGTGATGGTGGAGTAGGCCAGCAGCCGCTTCATATCTTTTTGTGGCAGATACATAAAGAAGCCATAGATCAGCGTAATCACCGCCATCACCATGCCCACGGTGCCAATTATTTGTGGTACATCGCCAGCGGAATAAATAGCGCGGGCAAAGATATAAACCCCCACCTTGACCATAGAAGCGGCGTGCAGGTATGAACTGACCGGCGTCGGGGCTTCCATCGCATCCGGTAACCAGATATGCAGTGGCAACTGGGCGGATTTCCCCCAAGCGGCAAACAGGATGCCACCGAACACCATGATTTTGGTGCTGTTGTCCAATTGCGCCAGTGCCGTTAGGGCAAAGGTGCCGGTATTAACCAGCAACACCGCGGCCGCCAGATACAGACCGATAGCCGCAACATGGGTTACCAGCAGCGCTTTCAGTGCCGAGCGCAGTGACTTCTGACTCTGGTAGTAACCAATTAATCCCCACGAACAACCGCCGGTGATTTCAAAGAAGAACAACTGACCCAGCAGAGTGGATGACAATACCAACCCGGCCATTGCACCGATAAATACCAGCAACAGGGCGTAGTAGCGGTTAGTGCCTTCGTGCGGATGCTCGCGATTATCCAGGGTCAGATAACCGGTAGAATAGATACTGACCAACAGCCCAAGAAAGACGACGGCGAAAGCAATCAAGGTACTGATGCGGTCGATAGTCAGGCCAAACAGCGCCATATCGCCGTAGTGAATCAGATCAACCGTGACATCAATCTTCCCGCCACTTAAGTAGATATAGGCCAGCAACAGGGTTCCGAGGGTTGCCAGTAGTGAAAAGAAAGTACAGGACCATTTCGCCCATTGCTGTGGCAAGCAGGCCGTGAGGATGGCACCGGCAAATGGGACCAGAATGGTCGCAAGGGCGATGTTCATTAGGGCGATATTCATAAGAGCCATGTTCTCCATGATGGGTTTATTAGCTCCTTAAAGACCGGTGAGATAGAAAACCAGGGACAAGGCAGCAACACCAAACCCCAGCCAGGTAACACGGGAGGTCAACAGGAAGCGCCCACGGGCGATACTGTTTTCCACGATGGAGGCCAGTACAAACACCACCACCAGCTTGATAATGCAGGCCAGTAGCGCCCACAGCAGGCCAAATCCAGTGAGTACTGCCAGCTTGCCGAACGGGATAAACACGGCGAGGAACAGTTGTGCCACCACCACTTGTTTCAGGCTGATGCCCCATTTGACCAGACCCAGCGCGGCACCTGAGTATTCGGTTAGCGGCCCTTCTTGTAACTCTTGCTCCGCTTCGGCGACATCAAACGGGATTTTGCCCATCTCGATAAACACGGCGAAACCACAGGCCAGTAACGCCAGCGCGGTTGCGGTCGGCGATTGCCAGTGGCCGGTCGAAAGTGCAGTACTGATGGTGCCGATATTGGTCGAACCGGCGATTAACCCCACCACTAGTAATGACAGAATCAGTGTCGGTTCCACCAGCACACCAAGGGTTAACTCACGGCTGGCACCGATACCGGCAAAGATGCTGCCGCTATCCAGACCGGCCAGTGAGAAGAAGAAGCGGAACAGCGCGAACAGATAAAGCAGGGCTATCAGGTCTCCTGCCACGCCAAATGGCGATGCCAGCGTGAAAATGGGCAGCGCCATCGCAATCAGCAACATGCTGCCTAATAACACATAAGGCATCAGACGGAAGATGATGCCTGCATTCGCTGGTGCTACATCCTGACGTTTTAACAGTTTGGCTAAATCACGATAGTCTTGTAGCACGCCCGGCCCACGGCGTGAGTGCATGCGGGCTTTTACCATGCGCGAAATACCCGACATCAATGGTGCCAGCGCCAGCATGAAAAGCGCCTGCCCAATGGCGAAGGCAATCATAGAGACCGCGGGCATATCAGTAGTTGGCATTGCTCGTCTCCTTAAAGAGCCGCGATTATCAGCAGGGTAACCAGTGCGGCGACCACATACAGACAGTAGAGGCGGAAATCACCCTGTTGTAGCCATTGAATACGCTGGCTGAACCATTGGATCAGGCGAATAAGCGGGGCCACAATTTTGTCGTCCCATAGCGGCTCTACCCGCCCGGCACCACTGATCGAGTGCTCAAGAGCACGTTGCATCATCGGTGCGGGGGAGAGGGTTTTGCGTATTCGATAGAGTGGGGCAAACATCATCCGCAAGGGTTGAGTAAAACCACCGGCGGAGACGGTCATTGCTTGTTCGTAGGCATAACCACAGGCCCATGGGTCACCGCCATGGCGAAATGCCAGACGGCTGCCTTTGTAGAGACTGGCTATCAGTAAAATCACCAATGGCAGGATTAATAAGCCGAAGAAGATGTAGAGGGTAGACAGCATCGCTTGAGAACTGTGTTGTGGGAACAACAGCGCCCCTTGTGCAACCTGTAACGACTGTGCCGCAGGGGCCGCTATCAGGCTACTGGCAATGCGGGCAATCACCGGTGCTACCTGGGTGGCACCAATCCCCAATGCCAGGCACAGCAGGGCCAGCAACAGCATGGCTGCCGTCATTGGCCACGGCACTTCCCGCGCCTGTGCGGCTTTTTCCGTGCGCGGCAGGCCGCAGAAGCTAATGCCGTAGACTTTAACGAAGCACATGGCCGCCAGCGCGCCGGTAATTGCCAGCATGACGATGGCAATCGGTCCGGCCAGACGAATAATAAATCCACCATCTTTGGTCATAGTAAATAACGATTGATAGGTGAACCATTCACTGACAAAACCATTGAAGGGTGGCAGTGCTGAAATTGCCATACATCCCACCAGAAACGCCAGTGCGGTATACGGCATCATCCTTGCCAACCCACCCATCTTTTCCATATCTTTGGTGTGCACCCGGTAGATAACGGCGCCAGCGCCAAGGAACAATAACCCTTTGAATACTGCATGGTTAAGCAGATGGTAGAGTGCACCCAGTAGGCCAAGGGCGGCCAATATAGGCTGGTGGCCCGCGATACCTATCATGCCAACCCCAACGCCCATCAGAATAATGCCGATGTTTTCAACTGTGTGATAAGCCAGCAGCCGTTTGATATCGTGCTCGGCTAATGCATACAGCACTCCCAGTACCGATGACACCGCACCAAAGGCCAGCACCACCACTCCCCACCACATTTGGCTGGCACCGAGTAAATCGATACCAACCTTGATGATGCCGAAGATACCAATTTTTACCATCACGCCGGACATCAAGGCCGAGGCATGAGATGGGGCTGCGGGGTGGGCGCGTGGGAGCCAGCCATGTAATGGCAGCATCCCGGCTTTGGCACCAAAACCGAAGAAAGCCAGCAGGAAGATAACGGAAGCCATCACCGGCTCTGGATGCACCTGCCGGAAGGCGGCAAATTCCAGGCTGCCGCTCTGGCGGTACAATAAGAAGAAGGCAATCATGATTAACACGGAACCGGCGTGGGCAATCAGAAAGTAGAGTAGGCCGGCACTGATAGCATCGTCGTCTTGATCGGAAATCACCAGGAAGTAGGAAGCCAATGACATCATTTCAAAGAAAATAATAAAGTAGAAGGCGTTATCCACTACCACCAGTGCCACCATCGAGGCGATGAACAGGTTCATAAATACCCCCATTCCCCATGCCCCACGCCCTTTGTATTCCTGTACATAAGCCAGTGAATACAGCGAAGTGACGACCACCAGCAGTGAAATGACCATCAGCATAAAGGCCGCCAATGGATCAAGGCGCAGACTGAAGGCCGCGAAGGGGAAGGGTCCGGCGGTGATAAAGGTAATGATACCGCCCCCCAGTAAGGTTGGCGCGGCAGCCAGCAGGCCCGCAACCCCGCCCAGCAATGAGGCCAGCCCTGCGGCATAAATCGCCAGCGTTTCGCGACGAGCCAAAAGCAGCGAAAGTAGTGCACCAGCCAGATAGAGCAGTAAGGAGAGCCACAGTAGCTCCAGAGAGTTCATCATCTTTTCTGCTCCTCGTGAGAGAGGGTGGGCGAGCTGTCCCCGGTAATAAAGGGCAGGTCGTTGGCAAACCCACGGGCCGCAGCGAGCCGTTTAGCCTGATTGGCTTGCTCGATGCTGTGTTCATCCACCAACATCAGCGCGTTGGTGGGGCAGACCCGTACACATTCCGGTCCCTGTGGTTGGAAGCTACATAAGTCACATTTCACAGCAATGGTACGAACACCGGCCGTCCAGGCCAGGAATGGGTTCATATTGGCTGGGCTGAATGGCACATCAGACAGCTCGGTCATCGGAATATATTCAGGGAAGCTCTCCGGTACGGCTAATGGCTTACTGCCCGCGGGCGTAATTGCGCCAAACGGGCAGGCGATACCACAGAGCTTGCAGCCGATGCAGGTGGTTTCATCCAACTCAACGGCGTTATTGGTCAACGTGATGGCATTGACCGGACAGACTCGCGCGCACCATGCATCCTCGCAGTGGCGACAGAGAATCGGTGCTGTGACCGTGGCATTTCGCATCACGGTCAATCTGGGGTGCTGTTGTAAACCCTTGGCTTTATGCACCTGGCTGCAAGCAGCCATGCAGGTATTGCATCCAATACAAAGCCTCGACTCCGCAATGACAAAGCGGTTCATAGCCATACCCTCCGGGACAAAAATCTGGTGACAGTCAGGCTGATAGCAATCATTTCTAAGCTGCAAAGCATATTCTGTGCCAGCACGCCTGCTGCTGCTGTAAAAGAGCGGTGAAGGCACGCCTGCTGTGCATTGGGGCGGGGGGAGTAAATAGCGGAGATTTAAACGGCAGTGAAAATGGCGTAATTACGGTGGTTAAGTGTCGACATTAGTGACGAAACCGCCGCTCATCAATGACACTTCGACAGTGATTGCTCACTTTAATCATCTGGTCGCGGCCACATCTAAATAATAGTGTTATTTATTAGCTGTTTAGATGATTTTTCGCACAGGTGAAAATCAGCGTGTGGCTGGCATCTTCTTTGCATCGCTATTGTCAGGGATACGCCACAGGAGCAGCACGGTCATGCATGAAATAACCTTGTGCCAGCATGCTATTGCCATGATGGAACAGCAGGCCCGCTTACATGGCGCGCAGCGAATTACCGGGGTGTGGTTGGAAACCGGCGCATTTTCCTGCGTCGAACCGCAGGCATTAGAGTTCTGTTTTGAGTTGGTATGCCGAGGCACACTGGCGGAAGGTTGTGTGCTGCATCTTAGCCAGCAGCCGTCACAGGTGTGGTGCTTTGATTGCCAGCAGCAGGTTAATTTGCTGAGTAGCAAAGTGATACGTTGCCCATTGTGTGCCGGGAGCCATTTACGCATCGGCGCATCTGATGATGGCGTCATACTTAAGCGACTGGAGGTGGAATGAGTTTACTTTTTTTAACTGAAATTGGGCGATTGAATAACGCAGAGGCCAGGCTATGTGTATAGGTATCCCTGGTCAAATTGTCGCACTGGATGAAACTCAGCCCGGTACCGCCTGGGTGGATGTGTGCGGTGTGCGGCGTTCGGTGAATATTATGCTGGTGGCTGCCGACTCGCAGGCCAGTCTGGCATTAATCGGCCATTGGGTGCTGGTGCATGTTGGGTTTGCCATGAGCAGGCTGGATGAAGAGGAAGCGCTGGAAACTTTGCAGTTGTTACAGCAGATGGGGGAGGTTGAGAGTGATGTAGGGGCATTCTTGGGGCAAAGTGGTTAACCGGACGGGTGTATTATTAAAAACAGGATCGGGTTAGATTTCGGTAGTTAGTGCCTCACAGCTCACTTGACCTTTGATAAACCCAATCCAATAGCAAAAGCTAATTCAAAATCATGGTGCTGGTGCTGGTGCTGGTGCTGGTGCTGGATTTTTCTGCTTTTCTTCTGCCAGCCGGTGTTCCAGTTCAACCAATTGTTCTGGTGAGACGGCCGGATAACCTTGTGCGTCATCGGGGATCACATGTATCGCAGGGATAGGGATTAATGGCCCAAGAAAACGTGGTTCGCGTTTCAGAATATAGAGATCCGTCAATGCGCCGAGACGGGCAAAAATCTCACGCACTCGCACATTGAGCATATCTTTGGGGGACGGGACGGCAAAACACTGCGCCTGAATCCCCATATGGAGGGCGATAAACAGTGCCCGTTCGCAGTGGAAGCGCTGGGTAATGATAATAAAATCGTTGGTGTCGAATACCTTACGGGTGCGCACGATGGAGTCCAATGTTCGGAAGCCCGCGTAATCCAGTACGATATCAGCGGGGGCGACACCGGCGGCGATCAGGTCGCGGCGCATGGTCATCGGCTCATTATAACTTTGCAGCGCATTATCACCGCTGAGCAGTAAATAACTGACTTTGCCACTGTTATAGGCGTTTATCGCCCCTTGAATCCGGTATTGATAAAACTGATTAATACCACCAGTGCGATAATATTTAGCTGTACCCAAGACCACACCGACCTGCCGGTGGGGCAAGTCTTGTAGCTCATCATAGATAAAGGGGGCTGTTTTCCAGCTAATCCAGCGATCGAGCGCAATAGCAGTCACCATCAGCAACCCTACGATGGTAATCAAGCTAATAATCAGGCGTTTCCACATTCTCAGGCCTTTGATGCATTCAATCTACTGGTCATATTTGCAAGGCTACTTTACCTGCGCATGCGGCGCAAGCCTTATACCCTTCGTCCTTGAAGCTACAGCGTTGTTGGCTGCGCGTGCTAACCCGAATCACTGACATGAGTCAGCTCATCGGGATTATTTCACTGGCCGGCTAGCTGTAACTCCAATGCCTTTGGGTATTATCTTCGTCCTTGAAGCTACAGGGGGATTCGTTATTCAGCCCATACCGAAGTACAGGCCGAATAATAACTAGAACGATGTGCGCTTATAAGTGCGGTACTGCGGCTGCCAATAGTTATGCTCAATGGCTTTTGCCAGCGCTTCTTCTGAGGTAACAATGGCGACACCTTGCAACTGCGCCGCTTTGCCCACCTGCATTGCAATGCTCTTTGACACAGCCTGAATATCGTCGATACGCGGCAGCAATGCCCCTTCACCGTTCGATGCTAGTGGTGAACAGTCAGCCAATGCACGGCTGGCTGCCATCAACATACCGTCGGTCACCCGCCGGGCGCCCGATGCCAACACCCCCAAACCAATCCCTGGGAAGATATAAGAGTTATTGCATTGTGCAATCGGATACAGCTTCTCCTTATAACTAACCGGTGAGAATGGGCTGCCCGTGGCAACCAATGCGGCACCATCGGTCCAGTTAATAATGTCTTCTGGCCGTGCTTCAACCCGTGATGTCGGGTTAGACAATGGCATTACAATCGGCCGTGGACAGTGCTGGTGCATCTCGCGGATCAGCTCTTCAGTAAACAACCCCGGCTGGCCTGAGACACCAATCAGCACAGTCGGTTTAGCATTGCGCACCACATCCAGCAGTGAAATTGAGTCACTGGCCAGATTCCAGCTTTGTAGCGCCTCACTCTTTTGCACCAGTTTACTTTGGAAATCCAATAAGTTAGGTAGTTTGTCAGTCAACAGACCAAAACGGTCAACCATAAAGACTCGCGCCCGGGCCTGATCTTCACTCAAACCTTCTGAAATCATCTGTGCAATGATCTGTTCAGCAATACCGCAACCTGCTGATCCGGCGCCGAGGAAGGTGACGGTTTGGTCGCGTAACTGGCTGCCTGCGGCATGGCTGGCAGCAATCAGGCTACCCAGCGTGACCGCCGCGGTACCCTGAATATCATCATTGAAACAACATAGCTCGTCACGGTAGCGGTTCAGCAGCGGGGTGGCATTGTTCTGCGCAAAATCTTCAAACTGCAACAACACATTTGGCCAGCGGCGTTTGACCGCCTGAATGAATTCGTCAACAAAAGCATAATATTCATCACCGGAAATACGCGGATGACGCCATCCCATATACAGCGGGTCATTCAGGCGTTGCGGGTTGTTGGTCCCGACATCTAACACTACCGGCAATGTATAGGCTGGACTGATACCACCGCACGCGGTATACAGCGACAATTTACCAATGGGGATCCCCATGCCGCCAATGCCCTGATCGCCAAGGCCGAGAATACGCTCACCGTCGGTTACCACGATAACTTTTACGTTCTGTTTAGTGGCGTTTTGTAACATATCGTCAATGTGTTCACGGTTTGGGTAAGAGATAAATAACCCACGCGCACGACGATAGATATCAGAGAAGTGTTCACAAGCCTCGCCAACGGTAGGCGTGTAGATAATTGGCATCATCTCGCTGAGATGGGCGTCCAGCAGGCGGTAAAACAGAGTCTCATTGGTGTCTTGAATGTTGCGCAGATAGATATGCTTATCGTCGTCATTTTTAAAATCTTGATACTGGCGGTAAGCGCGCTCAGCTTGTTCTTCAATAGTTTCAACCGCTTCAGGCAACAATCCGTGTAAGTTAAAGTGGTTGCGCTCATCATTAGTAAAGGCGCTGCCTTTGTTAAGGAGAGGGAATTCCAACAGGATCGGACCAGCGTAGGGGATATAGAGGGTGCGCTTACTTTCGTATTCAAGTTCCATGAGTTTTACTCTTATATGACTATGGGTATTGATAGCAATTGTTGCCCTGATCCTAAAAGATAAGAAGAATATGTACAGCTTTTGTTAGTTAAATATGTCTGTAATCGGTAAAAGTGCGAGTTAACTTGCAGATTTAGCTGAGCAGTTTATTGGAACCCGGCGTCATTCGTTGCGAGGTCTTGGTGCTATTCGGCATCGCTCAGGCCGGCTTATGGCTTGGAATACCAGATGATTGATCAGGTTGTACACGCGGGAATGAGTTTCACTGCTATTTAGGGGAATAGGTAGGATTAGCGTGATAACCGGGGGTTAGCCATGTAACCCCCGATTAGTTGGGTATTATTTCGGCAAAAATGTCACGTGTTTTACATCATCGCAACCCAAGGCTGCCAGTGTTGCCAGTGTGGCATCCCACTGAGTCAGTGTCGGATTACTGCCCTCAATCAGCACCGCACGGCGAATGGCCGCGCAATCCCCACCGGTAATGTTGGTCAGGATCAATGCAGCTTGCAGCGGTGGCAGGCTGGGGTTGAAGGCGGCATTTTCTGCATAACGGCCCACATAGATAGCGCCATCAGCCGCTTCCAATGCAACACCGCTATGAGCATTGCTATAAGGAGCATGACTGTGGTTCGCACCTTCGAGGGCTGCCTGAGTCAGTGCATCGGTTTCAGCCACGGTGTAGCCATGAAACACCGGATCCATCAGCAGCGTGGTGATATCCAAATCTTTCGGGCCGAAAGAATCTGGCAAATAGTGACCCAGGGTTGCGGCAGGGCGGCCCGGCAAATGGATATGCAGGTCGGTTCCGCTATTCAGCTCATTCATAAACTGGCGGCAATGACCACAGGGAGTGTAATTAACAGTAATTGCGACCAGGCTGGCTTCGCCGCGTAACCAGGCATGAGTAACCGCACACTGCTCGGCATGAATGGTTTGTTGTAGCGGTACACCGCTAAACTCCATATTGGCGCCAAAATAGAGGTTGCCGCTGCTCCCCTGAGCGATAGCACCAACCATAAAATGAGAGATTGGCGCCAGCGCACACGCGGCAGCCAGCGGCAACAACGCGAATGCCAGCGCATTGTCATCCAACCCACTGATGCTTTTTACCGTTTCCACTTGCTTCGCTGTCAACATGGCAGGGAAATCGTTTGCGCTCAGAATAGGTTCAAGTGCTGATTGCAGTGAAGCGGGTAGCTTAGCCCAAGGGGCATGAAAACGTGCTTGCATAGGGAGTCTCTCCAAGAGTAACGGGAAACTATTTTAGGCAGCTTAGGGGCTTCTTGATGTGATTGAGGTCTCATTACTAATGAAATCGATGCAAGTAAAATCTCAAATGAGAGATGTATCTCAAATTTAAACCTGAAAACGGGCGCTATTTCACCTTGTTACTGTAGACCCTGATGTGCGTTTGCGCGCCAGGGTCTCACGCCATTAGCCGAACAAATGGAGTAACACCGGGAATAGGAAAGGAGCCAACAGTGAAGTGATAATCCCGCAGATTACCAGTGCCAGTGAGCTAAATGCGCCTTCCTGAAAGTCCATTTCAGCACAACGGGCGGTACCCAGTGCATGGGAGGCGGTACCCATGGCTAAACCTCGCGAGGCCTTAGTGGTTATCTTTAATAAATTTAGCAAGCTATGGCCAAATACCGCACCCAGAATACCGACAAAAATGACGCATACTGCGCTGATGGCGGGTAAGCCATGGATAGACTCAGCGACGGCCATGGCAATAGGTGTGGTGACAGATTTAGGCAATACCGAAGCCGCAATCTCCGGGGTTGCTCCCATCCACAGGGCGACCGCCGTACCACTGACCATGGCGGTAATACTGCCAATAAAACAGATACTGATAATGGATTTCCAGCGGGCGCGAATTTGATGCAATTGTTCATATAGCGGGAAAGCTAGCGCCACCACGGCGGGTTGCAGTAAATCATTTAATACTTTGCTGCCAGCAAAATAGTTGGCATAGGGCATATGCGTGACCAGCAGCAATGGAATGATAACAACCATCGATATCAATAATGGGTTAAGCAGTGGCATTTTCAGCCAGCGGGCTAAACGACGCGCACCAAAGAATACGATTAAGGTGAGTGGCAGTGACCACCATAAATTGCTGATCATTTGTCGTCCTCGGTATGGGTAGGAGAACCAATGACTTTGCGTTCGCGGTGAACATAATGAGAACTGTAAGCTACCACCAGCATGACAATTAGGGTGCTGACAAAGCAGGAAACTACGATGGGACCAAACTGTTTAGTCAGTTGGTCGTAGTACTGCATCACACCGACACCAATCGGCACAAACAACAGCGCCATATAACGGATCAGTAAGTGGCAACCGGGTTTCACCCAGATTGAAGGCAATATCTGGGATGCCAGCAGAGCAAATAGAATCAGCATCCCAATGATACTGCCAGGGATGGTGATAGGCAGCAGCAAGGCCAGTGCTTTACCCGCCCATAAGCACAGATAAATAATGGCGAAAGCCCGCAGGTACTGCCAGCAAAGTGAAGTCACATTGCGCATAGAAAAGGTCCTGAGTTACGGAGTGCATTCATCATACAATTAAGTTTGATTATGTGCTAGCTGTCACACTATGAATAATAGACTCATCATGTATCAAACTGTGAGCGTGTTGATTTGCTACTACACATAACTTATTCGCAGCCCTCCTTGCTGCATTTGGGCGACTATTGGGTATGTTCTGATACCTGATGGGGTTGAGCCGACTGCGTCTTAGCCAATCGATAGCCACGATAGAAAAATGCCAGCCCCAAAATAGCCGCGATAATCAGCATATAGAACATCATCTGCGGTGCGGCCCAGGCTAGCAAGAAGCCACAAAGTACCGGATTAATGGCTCCGCCTAATTGACCGAGATTTTGTACCCCATAGTAACTGCCTTTGAGATTCGCTGGAGCAATAAAATCGATAAACAAGTATTCGACTGGGATAACAATAATTTCGCCCAATGAGAAAATCGCCATTGCCAGCATCCATAGTGGAATTGAATCTTGAGCCGCCATAAATCCGAGTAGGCCAATGATAAAGAACAGGGTGCCAAACATCAGCCAGCGCATTAAGTTCTGCTGATTCATACGGCGACTTAATAAGTATTGCAGGGTAATCACAATAGTTGCATTAACGGTCATTACTGCCCCGATCACCTGATAGGCAAATTTAGCATCTGACACCGTAATCAGATATTGAGATAAATAACCCGAGAATTGGCCAAAGACAATAGCACTGAGCATGCTGCCGAGGGTGAAATAAATCAGCCGTTTATCACAACGTAAGATAGTAAATGTTTGGCGGAAATCCGGTACTGATTCGCTAGCTGAATGTTCTGTTGCTAACATATCGGTACTGCTTATTCTGAATTTCAACGCCACCGCGACCAGCAACGCCAATACCCCCGAAATGATAAAAGGCAATTGTGAGCCAAAACCAACCACCAAAACCCCCATCGCCGGCCCCACCGCCCAGCCGACATTGACCAGTGTGTAGTTAGCTGAAAAGGCTTTAATACGTTCATTTACTGGCAGCCAATCAGCAAAGCAGGCTTTGAGCGCGATACTGTAAACCGAGTAGGCCGAATGCAGCAGCGCCAAAATCAGAATGATCCAGGCCGGATGCTCAATCCATGGCAAAGTAAAAAATGTGGCAGAAAACAGACTTATTGCGAGCAAAATCAATAGCTTTTTATTGAATTTGTCCACCAGATAGCCACCATATAGGCTAGTGAAAATACCTAGCGTCAAACTTGCCCCTAACACCAGCCCGACTTTATCGGGAGCCAACTGAAAATGCTCAGCCAAATAGATAGTTATAAAGGGCAGGGTGATAGCTCGGCCAATAGTCAGGACCAGCGAAGCAATCAATAAATTGGTGACACGTGATGGAAATCCTTTCATGGTATTTTCTTTTTTAATTATTTGGATAATAAGATATATCTATGCGGATTATTTCTAATAAAAAGAATGACTCGCACAGCGCTACGACAGTGGCTCAACCAACTACATTAGACTATTGCGGCGATAAAAAGAGGGGGAGGGAGGAAAAATTTTTGTAAGCAGCAGATCGACCTGAATCGATCTGCCATTAATTGATATCGCCAAGGTCATGGGCGTTACCGCTAACATAGCAGTAACGTCAAGGACGAAGAGGATAATTAACCTAAATATTCGATGATTGACAGCCCAGCGTTATAATCGGTGCTGTAGATAATCCCTTGTGCATCAACAAACACATCACATGACTGAATAACTTGTGGCCGACCAGGGCGTTTATCCACCATTTTTTCCGGGGCTGCAGGCACTAATGCACCGGTTTCCTTCGGTTGGTATGGGTTACTGATGTCGTAAGCGCGCACTCCGGCATTTTGATAGGTAGCAAAAATCAGTGACGAACTGATAAAGCTGCCTGGGCGGTTCTCATGCAGATTGTGCGGGCCGAAATGCGCCCCTTTTGAGACGTAATCTCGCTCATCAGGTACCGGAAAAGTTGAGATACTCACCGGATTGCTTGGCGCACGAATATCGAACAGCCAAATATGCTTTTCACCATCTTCCTGATTATCCAGCACCGCCTCATCCAGCACCACTAATAGGTCGCGGTCTGGCAATGGGAGTGCAGTATGGGTGCCGCCGCCAAAGGGAGGGCTCCAGTTGCGATGGCTTATCAGTTTCGGCTCATGCCGGTCAGAGACATCCAGCAGGGTCAGGCCACCATCGCGCCAACTGCCATAGGCTGTATCACCGCTGATAATGGCATGATGCAATGCGTAACGTTTGCCTTCTGGCCAGCTTGGTTGCTCACCCGCCGCAGTATGCATGCCGGGTAAAGCATAACGCCCCGCCACCTGTGGTTTTTGCGGGTCAGCCAGATCAATGGTCAGGAAAATATAATCACTGTAGCCATCCAGCAATGCAGAAACATAAGCCCAGCGGCCGCCAACATACCAGATGCGATGAATACCAATACCATCAAGCGGCAGGAAGCTAATTTCACGCGGTCTATCCGGTATCGAAATATCAAAAATACGTAAACCGGCACTCCAACTGCGACCTTCCTGCCGGGTACTGACGGTTTGTGCTACGGAGCGAGTGTAATAGACTTTCTCTTGCGCAAAACTGGCGTCGGCAAACAGGTCGCGTGCGTTAATCACCAGCAGCAGGTCATCATGGACTTGTAAGTGTACGTTCCAGGTATTGGGGGGGGCGGCGATAAAACCTGCCGGGCGCGGATTTTTTGCATCCCGCACATCAATAATTGATACCCCTTGCGATACCATATGGCCGACATAGGCGTAGCCACGGTGCACCATTACCTGTACACCGTCGGGTTTTCCGCCCTGATTGCTATGGCCAATCAGCCGCATATTGCGGCTGTATTCGGGTTGTGGCAAGGAAGCTTGCGTTGCCATCTATTTCACTCCCAATCGGTTAGATTTACTGGCCGTTTTTGGCGGCAAGGGTGGCAAACCAGGGTGAGTTGAAATCATCAGATTGGCCCCAGCCCGGAATGATTTTACTCAAGCCTGCCACGTTAACCGCGCCGGGTTGACTGGCCAGCAAGGCTTGTGGAATGGATGCAGCACGGAACTCATAACTGGCAGGCGTCTCTTCCCCAGCAATCTTCTTGGCGACCAAACGCAAGTTAACGGCTCCAATCAGTTTAGGATCGACGGCAACACTGACTTTCCATGGGCTATTGGCTTCACGCATCAGTTGTAAATCCTGATTCGATATATCAATGCTGTAGAGTTTGATCTCGGTACGGCCATTTTCCTGTAAGGCTTTATAAGCGCCTTGAGTAAAGGCATCCCAAGTTCCCCAGATTGCATCGATTTTGCCTTTCGGATATTTTGCCAATACGGCACCGACTTTATTGGCGGTATCACCCTGCACATCAGAAGACACGGCTCCGATAGACTCCAGTTCATGAATACCCGGATTCTGTTTTAGCAGTGCCTGATAAGCGGCCTGGCGACGTTCCATCGGTGGGAAACCGGCAACCCAAAGCTTGATGATATTGGCTTTACCGTTGAAGTCTTTGACCAATTGACCAAAGGATTCATTGGTCAGGGATGCATCATCCTGCTGAGTGACGGTCAGGCCGGGAATCTCGCCCTGAATAGCGGTATCGAACACCGATACCGCAATACCGCTGGCTGCAATCCGTTTGACCAGTTCGGTTGAGTACGGGTCACGCCCCTGAGAGAGAATGATGCCGTCATATTTTTGGCTGATGGCCTGATTCACAAAGTCTTGAAAACGGGCGTCGTCACCATTGCTCAAGAAGGTATCGACTTTGAAACCGAGCTTTTTACCTTCTTTTAATACACCGGACAAAAACTGAGTGGTGTTGTCATCAGATCCCAGGTTACGGATCACGGCAATTTTAATCTGCCCTGGATGTTTGGCGATAGCATCTGGGATCGGGGCTACCGTGGCGGTGTCCGCTGCGAATACCGGCAGTGCTGTCAGTAGGCTCAGGGCCAGCAAAGGGGAAGCAATTTTTTTCATCCGAAACTCCGTCATGGTGTCGATAAGTTATGCAAAGTGAGTGTTGTTGTCGTTGTTATGGCTATCTTTGTGTCTAGACGTCTATTCGCTGCTGTACAGCATCATAACCATAACTATTTTGATTAGGAATTAACTTTGTTATGAATTTTTGGATTGGGTTATATCTTTTAGTTTGGATGGCTTAAATAAGCAGCAAAATAGGGCGAATGGATTATTATGCTGCGAGGAAATAGGCTTAATAACCTTTCTATTGCAATGGTTTATTCTGACGATGAGTATTCCTTATTTTTATTAGGATTAATTTTTTATTTCGTTGTTTGCTCAGTACTGATACCCTAATGAAAATGTGTAGTAATCAATAATAGAGGTTCAATTCCATAATATAGATAGGTTTTGTAATGTTAAAGTTAATGATATTTAAAGGATTAAAGTCACTATGGAAAAAGTTAGCAGTCTATATAAATTCAGGCAGGAGAGTGCTGATAGAACACAACTGAGTTTGTGCTGTTTTACCTATAAGAACATCTATTTTTATCTGTCACGCAGTGAGTTTTTATTTCTATTTATTCGCTATTTATTAGCATTAACGGTACTTATTTTTTTAATAATGATACTATTTCCTGATTTAGCAGATGAAGTCTTGTCTTTATCGATTCAGGTTTTCCCCGCAGTCTACTCATTAGTCTTATTGCTGCCTTGCTACAATCGGTTAACCTACCAAAATCTGACGCCTTATTGGTTGGTTTTTCATCTTTTCCCCATTATTGAAATGGTTATACACAATACAGTTACCTCATTCTTATCAGATTTATTTTTACTGTATCTGATATTTATCAATATTTATAATGTGAAACTGCCAGATTGTGAGCGAAAAAAACAATTTGCTGCTGTTATACCGGAAGAGTATCCGTTTGGTCTCACTATTGCTTGCTTTAGTGCATTATATATAAGTTTCTTTCTATTATTTGAACTGGATGATGCCGTTATTTCCCTGATGTTACTGTCGTGGATTTTCTTTTTACTGGCAAGGTGGCATTGGCCGGTTGTGATGTTAAATTTATTAGGCGTCATCGGCGTATTTTGGTTTTTCGCATCAGGTTTTGTCGAGATGAAACATCATAAGAATATTATTATTAATGCGCTAATTAAGGTTTCCTTGCTGGACAGTATTCTGTTTCTTATTTTCTCATTAAGCTTATTTATTAATATGCTGTTTTGGTTGGAGGCATGGCAACGGGAGCGGTTGTCCACCATTACCAACATTGTGCGATAAAAAATGCCGGTTGGGTTTCCCCTGACCGGCATTTTTGCTATTTCCTGACAATTTAGTTATTCCCTGACAACCACTTTCGTCAGAGAACTCTGTCATACATCAAATCATTTCACTTGCATGCCGGGTTGGGCACCACTGTCTGGGCTAAGCAGGAAGATATCTTTACCGCCAGGGCCTGCTGCCATCACCATACCTTCTGAAAGACCGAAGCGCATTTTGCGTGGTGCCAGGTTAGCCACCATCATGGTCAATCGGCCTTCCAATACTTTCGGGTCAGGATAGGCAGAACGGATGCCAGAGAAGACCTGGCGAGTTTGGCCGCCGATATCCAAAGTCAATTTCAATAACTTATCAGAGCCTTCAACAAATTCTGCCTGCTGAATCAGCGCAATACGCATATCCACTTTAGCAAAATCATCAAAACTGATGGTTTCCTGAATCGGAGAGTCAGCTAATGGCCCGGTGGCTACCACTGTTGGTGCCATATCCGCTTTAGACGAAGTAACCATTTCGTTAACTTTATCTAAATCGATACGATTGAACAGGGCTTTAAAGGTATTGATCTGATGGCCTAACAGCGGTTGTTGAATGCTATCCCACGTCAGTTCGGTATTGAGGAAAGCCTCAGTACGTTCAGTCAGCGATGGCAATACCGGTTTCAGGTAAGTCATCAGTACGCGGAACAGATTGATACCCAAGGAGCAAACCGCTTGTAGGTCGGCATCGCGACCTTCCTCTTTCGCTATCACCCACGGGGCTTGTTCATCAACATAACGATTGGCAATATCAGCCAGTGCCATGATTTCACGGATAGCTTTGCCTGATTCGCGGCTGTTATAGGCATCTGCAATGCTGATAGCCGCATCAGTGAAGGTTTTATACAGCACCGGATCTGCCAACTGGTCGGCTAATTTACCGCCAAAGCGTTTATTGATAAAACCTGCATTACGCGAAGCCAGATTCACAACTTTATTGACGATATCGGTATTAACACGCTGGACAAAATCTTCCAGATTTAAATCAATATCATCAATGCGTGAAGAGAGTTTCGCGGCGTAGTAATAACGCAAGCAATCAGCATCAAAGTGTTGCAGGTAGGTGCTGGCTTTAATGAATGTGCCGCGTGATTTCGACATTTTCGCGCCGTTTACCGTGACATAACCATGAACAAAGATATTGGTCGGTTTGCGGAAATTGCTACCTTCCAACATGGCAGGCCAAAACAGGCTATGGAAGTAAACAATGTCTTTACCAATAAAGTGATAAAGATCGGTTTCAGAACCTTCACGCCAGAACTCATCAAAGTCCAGATCGCCGCGCTTGTCGCACAGATTCTTAAACGACCCCATATAGCCGATTGGGGCATCCAGCCAGACATAGAAATATTTACCTGGCGCATCCGGCACTTCAAAACCGAAGTAGGGCGCATCACGGGTGATATCCCACTGTTGTAGGCCAGACTCAAACCATTCTTGCATTTTGTTCGCAACTTGCTCTTGCAGCGCACCAGAACGCGTCCAGGCTTGTAACATATCGCTGAAGGCCGGCAGGTCGAAGAAGAAATGTTCAGATTCGCGCATCACCGGAGTCGCACCAGAAACCGCCGATTTTGGGCTGATAAGTTCAGTCGGGCTGTAGGTTGCGCCACACACTTCACAGTTATCGCCATATTGATCTGGCGCTTTACACTTCGGACAGGTGCCTTTGACAAAACGATCGGGCAGGAACATGCCTTTCTCAGGGTCATAGAGCTGAGAAATGGTGCGATTCTTGATATAACCGTTTGCTTTCAGACGGCTGTATATCAGGCTCGACAGTTCACGGTTTTCATCACTGTGAGTGGAGTGATAGTTATCATAACTGATAGCGAAACCGGCGAAATCCTGTTGGTGTTCCTGGCTCATTTCGGCAATCATCTGCTCTGGTTCGATACCCAGTTGCTGAGCTTTCAGCATGATCGGGGTGCCGTGGGCATCATCTGCACAGATAAAATGAACCTGGTTGCCGCGCATTCGCTGGAAACGGACCCAGATATCTGCCTGGATGTGCTCGAGCATGTGGCCGAGATGTATAGAACCGTTAGCGTATGGTAGCGCGGACGTCACCAATATTTTTTTCGCGACTTGAGCCATAGTGGGAAATTGCTTTCTTTATGTCGATTAAAGGGTCTTTGATGTTAACCGATATGCTGGCTTGCCGCTAGGGTAAGGCAACCCGCACTTTGCCTTAAGTCATAATCGGTTTACTTTTGTGACACAGGGGCAACTGAGTTCTGGTACACTATCATTGGTTAATAACGATAAATTCAAGGAGCCGGGATGAGCCCAAAATCCCCCGAGCAGACCACCCCTGACCTGCTGCAATCACAAATTTCAAAGGTTCTTACGGCCTTTACTCACCCAACCTTGCAAAAGGATCTCCATACCCTGCGTGCTATCCACCATTGCGCCTTATTGGACAATGTGTTGCATATCGAGCTGGTGATGCCGTTTGCCTGGCAATATGGTTTTGATGCATTGAAAGAGTCGGTCAGCGGGGAATTGCTGGCAGTGACTGGTGCTAAAGCTATTGATTGGAAGCTGTCACATAATATCACCACGCTCAAACGTGCCAATGATCAGCCGGGTATCAAAGGCGTGCGTAATATTGTGGCTGTCAGTTCGGGTAAAGGTGGTGTGGGGAAATCCAGTACCGCCGTTAATCTGGCACTGGCATTGGCGGAAGAGGGGGCCAAAGTCGGCATTCTGGATGCCGATATTTATGGCCCTTCCATTCCCAATATGCTTGGAACCATGAATCAGCGGCCAACGTCCCCTGACGGCAAGCATATGGCACCGATCATGGCTCACGGTCTGGCGACTAACTCGATTGGTTATCTGGTCACTGATGAGAACGCTATGGTGTGGCGCGGCCCGATGGCCAGTAAGGCATTGATGCAGATGCTGCAAGACACCTTATGGCCGGACTTGGATTATTTGGTGATTGATATGCCACCGGGTACCGGTGATATCCAGTTGACGCTGTCGCAAAATATCCCGGTGACGGGAGCATTGGTGGTGACAACGCCACAAGACATTGCCTTAATCGATGCCATGAAAGGCATTGTGATGTTTGAGAAAGTGCATGTGCCAGTGTTGGGTATTATTGAAAATATGAGCATGCATATTTGCAGCAATTGCGGCCACTTGGAGCCTATTTTCGGCACCGGCGGGGCGGAGAAACTGGCGCAGAAGTACCATTGCAAACTGTTGGGCCAAATTCCATTGCATATTTCTTTGCGCGAAGACCTTGATCGCGGCGAACCAACGGTTATTAGCCACCCTGACAGTGAATTTGCTGATATCTATCGCCAACTGGCATCAAATGTGGCGGCAGAGATGTACTGGCAAGGGGAAGCTATCCCAACGGAAATCTCATTCCGCGCGGTGTAACAGCCGCTAACACCCCTGCGGCGTCAAAGACGCAAAATTATACCCAAAGTCATTGGCGTTGCAGGTAGGCAGCAAACGAATAAACCCCGATGAGCTGACATAGGTCAGTAATTCGGGGGCGTGAGAGCCGCTAACACCCCTGCGGCGTCAAAGACGCAGGGTATAGTGCTGGCATCAAACCCGCTAACTCCTTATAATTGCCGCGCTCGAAGCACCTAGCGTGCTTTGTCTCCCCTCACACTTCGTAATCAGGTCTTTAATTTTATGACTGACAAAGCACACCAGTGCGTCATTATCGGGATAGCGGGTGCCTCAGCCTCCGGAAAAAGTCTTATCGCCAGCACGCTGTATCGCGAATTACGCGAGCAGGTAGGTGACCAACATATCGGCGTTATCCCTGAGGATGGTTATTACAAAGACCAGAGTCATCTGTCAATGGAAGAGCGGGTCAAAACCAACTATGACCATCCCAGTGCCATGGATCACAACTTATTGCTGGAGCATTTGCAATCGTTGAAAGCAGGCCGGTCGATTGAACTGCCGCTTTACAGTTACACTGAGCACACCCGCAAAAAAGAAACCGTCCATTTAGAACCCAAAAAAGTGATTATTTTGGAAGGGATCTTGTTGTTGACCGATATCCGTCTGCGTCAGGAGATGAATTTCTCGATCTTTGTTGATACCCCGCTGGATATCTGCCTGATGCGCCGTATGAAGCGTGATGTTAATGAGCGTGGTCGTTCGATGGACTCTGTGATGGCGCAATATCAGAAGACTGTGCGTCCAATGTTTCTGCAATTTATAGAACCATCCAAACAATATGCTGACATTATCGTTCCTCGCGGTGGTAAGAACCGAATTGCGATCGATATTCTAAAAGCGAAAATCAGTCAGTTCTTTGAGTAATGTTCGTCTGGACCTTTGCTTCTTAATATGGCAGCTTGCGTAGTAGATAAGCTGTAACATGCGAATTTTGATGGAGATTTTAGCAATGAGACTGTGCGATCGTGACATAGAAGCCTGGCTGGACAGCGGTAAATTAGGTATTGATCCTCGCCCACCGGTAGAACGTATCAATGGTGCCACAGTCGATGTTCGCTTAGGCAACCAATTCCGTGTATTCAATGGTCACACGGCGGCATTTATTGACTTAAGCGGTCCTAAGGATGAAGTCAGCGAAGCGCTGGAACGAGTCATGAGCGATGAAATCAATCTGCCGGAAGGAGAGGCATTCTTCCTGCATCCAGGGGAGTTGGCGCTGGCAGTGACACTGGAGTCGGTGACAATCCCTGATGACTTGGTCGGCTGGCTTGATGGTCGTTCCTCATTAGCTCGCCTTGGATTAATGGTGCATGTTACCGCACACCGTATAGATCCGGGTTGGCAAGGCAGGATTGTGCTGGAGTTCTATAATTCAGGTAAGCTGCCATTGGCGCTACGCCCAGGGATGTTAATTGGCGCGCTGAGTTTTGAACCACTCTCCGGCCCGGCAGCGCGCCCTTATAACAGCCGTCAGGACGCAAAATATCGTGGTCAACAAGGTGCTGTAGCCAGTCGTATCGATAAAGATTAGCCATTTCTTGCGCAAAGTTTAGCCTGTTTGGACTTTTTAGCCTGATTAGACAAGAGGATGTCATGAGACGATTACTGACGACGTTAATTATCCTGCTGGTTGTGTTAGTTGCAGGGATGAGCGCATTAGTATTGCTGGTTAATCCTAATGACTTTCGCGCCTACATGGTCAAACAGGTAGAGAGAAAAAGTGGTTATCAGTTGCAACTGGAAGGAGATTTGCGTTGGCATGTCTGGCCCCAGCTTAGCATTATTGCTGGCCGGACCGCGCTGACTGCCCCCGGTGCGGCGGCACCGGTTGTCAGTGCTGAAAATATGCGGCTGGATGTCAAACTTTGGCCTCTATTATCACATCAACTTGAAGTAAAACAGGTGATGTTGAAAGGGGCGGTTATCCGCTTGACGCCCGACAGTGAAGCCCAACAACAGCCTGACGCTCCTGTTGCACCATCCGGTAATGTGCCTGTTAATGAGCACCGTGCCTGGAAGCTCGACATTAATAAAGTACAAATCGCTGATAGCCTGTTGATTTGGCAGCGGGCAGACAATGATCAAGTCAATGTACGTGATATCAATCTTGAACTTCAACAAGATGCCCAACGCCAAGTACATATCTCTCTCTCCAGCCGTGTTAACCGTAACCAACGTGATGTGACTTTCTCACTGGTCGCGGATGCAGACATGCGCCATTATCCACAGCAGTACAGCGCCAATATCAGCCAATTCAGTTATAAATTGGAAGGTGCGGATATTCCTGTTGGCGGCGTGAGCGGCGAAGGGACACTACAAGCCAGTTATCAACACGATATTCAACAATTATTGCTGAACCAACTGAGCTTCTCGGCTAATAACAACCAGTTGACGGGGACCGCCAAGGCCACCTTGGGGGAGGTACCCGATTATGTTATCAATTTGGCTGCCGACAATCTTAATCTGGATTCTATTTTTGGTTGGGAGTCTAAAAGTACGATTGCCAGCAAAGAAACGGCCAAACAGCTTGCCGTGACAGCGCCGGTGATTGCGATTCAGGCTGATGATGATGTCGGGCAGGACTTGCAGGCATTACGCGACTTTACCGCCCAAATATCGCTAACGGCGAATAACCTGGTCTATCGGGCGATTAAAATCAGTCAACTCAATCTTCAAGCCTCTAATCAGCGCGGGAATGTAGAGATTAGCCGCTTAACCGGTAGTGCGGTTGAGGGCGATTTTTCGTTGCCAGGCTCACTGGATGTGACGGGCAAGAGGGTCCTGGCTACCGTTAACCCAGTGATAAACCATATGGAATTGGGGCCGGTTCTATTGGCCGCCGGTTTGCCGCCGATGATGACGGGCAAATTTTCCATGAAAGCGCAGTTGTCTGGTGATGGCCTCAATGTTGAGGCATTCAACCACCGTTGGCAGGGGGATGCGCAGTTCGGCATGACTAATGCGCGGCTGGAAGGGCTGAATATTCAACAGCTTATTCAACAGGCGGTGACTCGCAGTTCCAGTGATGTCAAAGGTCAGGATCGTTATGAGCGTTATACTGAGGTTACACAGCTACAAGCGAGCCTGGCGTTGCACCGAGGATCAATGAAAGTCAGTAATCTTAGTGCCGATTCGGCGTTGATTTCTATTAAAGGTAATGGGTCACTTAATTTACCCGCACAGCAATGTGATATGAATCTGGCGGTGCGGGTTATGCAAGGCTGGAGCGGGCAAGATAGCCTGGTAAAAATGTTGCAAGCTACTGATATCCCTCTGCGCATTTATGGTCCGTGGACTCAGCTTAGCTATCAATTGAATGTCGAACAGTTGTTGCGTAATGAATTACAGCAGCGAGCTAAAAAAGCACTCAATGATTGGGCAGAGCGTAATCAACAAAACCGTGCTAGCAAAGATCTTAAAAAGCTTATCGATAAGCTTTAATTACCCATTATCTCCGATAGGCATGGCTGTTTATCGGAGATAATGACGGCATACTGTTATCTATTTGTTGTATAATTGTTCACCAATCTCGCCATTCAAAACATAAAATCCTCTCTCTTGCTCACAAACTACTATTTGTTTCTAAAATCTCTGCGAATCATTGATAGATGTCATAAACTCGCCGATGGACTTTGGGCAGAGTGCAGAGCCATTTAAGTATTTTAACGATAATAATGCTGAAGCAATATTTAGCAACACACAGCAACAGGCAAGATTCAGAGAGGGTATATGTTAGATCTTTTGATTGGGATAGTCGTGGCCGTAGGTGTAGGCCGTTATATTATTAAAGGCTATTCAGCAACAGGTGTGCTGATGGTCGGTGGCTTACTGCTATTAATTATCAGTGCCTTGATGGGCAAGAATGTATTACCTGCCAGTGCGACCTCAACCGGCTGGCGGGCGACGGACATTGTTGAATATGTCAAAATCTTGCTGATGAGCCGTGGTGGCGATCTTGGCATGATGATCATGATGTTATGTGGCTTTGCGGCTTATATGACCCATATCGGTGCCAATGATGTCGTGGTTAAGATTGCCTCTAAACCACTGCAAATGATCAATTCCCCATACTTACTGATGGTTGCGGCTTATCTTGTGGCTTGCTTGATGTCGTTGGCGGTATCATCGGCAACCGGGTTGGGCGTGTTACTGATGGCGACACTGTTCCCAGTGATGGTTAACGTCGGTATCAGTCGGGGTGCCGCAGCTGCAATCTGTGCATCACCGGCGGCAATTATTCTCGCGCCAACCTCAGGCGATGTGGTACTGGCAGCGAAAGCCTCTGAGATGCCATTAGTCGATTTTGCTTTTAAAACCACCTTACCTATCTCTATTGCCGCGATTGTCTGCATGGCTATCGCGCACTTCTTCTGGCAGCGCTATCTGGATAATAAAAGTCAGGAAAAGCATGAGATGATGGATGTTAATGACATCACCACCAATGCGCCGGGTTTCTATGCCATTTTACCCTTTACCCCGATTATCGGCGTGCTGATATTTGACGGTAAATGGGGGCCGGAACTGCATATTATTACAGTGTTGGTGATTTGCATGCTGATTGCCGCCGTCATTGAATTCTTACGCAGCTTCAGTGCTAAAACAGTATTTACCGGCCTTGAGGTGGCTTATCGTGGCATGGCCGATGCGTTTGCTACTGTAGTAATGCTTTTGGTTGCCGCCGGGGTATTTGCACAAGGGTTGAGTACCGTTGGTTTTATCAGTGGTCTGATTGGGCTAGCTCAATCTTTTGGTACCGGTGGCATTATTATGATGCTGGTACTGGTGGTGATTACGATGCTGGCGGCTATGACCACCGGGTCAGGCAATGCGCCGTTCTATGCGTTTGTTGAATTGATTCCAAAACTGGCAGCTCAGATGGGGATAAATCCAGCCTATCTGGTTATTCCGATGCTACAGGCTTCAAATTTGGGGCGTACTTTATCCCCGGTTTCAGGCGTGGTGGTTGCTGTTGCTGGTATGGCAAAAATTTCACCATTTGAAGTGGTGAAACGCACCTCGGTACCGGTTTTAGTCGGGTTGGTGGTGGTGATTGTTGCCACTGAGATTCTGGTGCCTGTGCACTTGTAATCACAATCTATCACGATAAAAAAGCCGGGCGAGTTTACCCGGCTTTTACGCCAAATCACGACGGTTTATTACACTTCATAATCTGGGTCAGGCACTTTCAACGGTGTTATTTTTACCTTCAAGATACGATGGCTGCTGACTTCCAACGGCTCAAATAGGTAGTCACCAATTTTCATCTGTTCACCGACCTGCGGGATGCGCTGGGTATACTCCATGATTAACCCGGCCAAGGTGTGATATTCACGTTTATCATCGATAGGTAGCGGCAGATAGAGCACCAAATCTTCCAGCGGCATATAGCCATTCGCAATCCAGCAACCATCCTCGGTTTGCTGAATATCATGACGGGCATCCAACTCTTCACCGGCCACGGGCAGATTACCGGCAATGGTTTCCATCACATCGGTCAGGGTAACCACCCCTTCGATGGAACCAAATTCATCCACGACAAAGGCAAAATGCGTCTGTGCCTGACGGAACTGCTCTAATGCCATCAACAGCGAAACCTGCTCGGGGAAAATCAACGGTTGGCGAATCAATGCGCGTAAGTCGAGCTTTTCATCTGCTAACTGCTGCCTTAATAAATCAATGACGTGAATAACACCCAAGGGTTCATCGGTCGAACTATCTTCAGTAACCACAATTCGGGTATGCAAATTTTTTGTCAGCAACTGAGTCAGTTTCTCTGGCGGATCGTTAAGATCCAGATACTCAACATCATGCCGTGATGTCATGATGCTGCTCACGGTACGTTGCGCCAGCCCCAACACCCGTTCAATCATGCGGCGTTCCTGCTCATTGAACACCTCTTGGCCGACACTGGTATTATCAGCGATCAGGTTAGCAGTATGGTTATCCAGCTCGGCCTCTTCGTGTTTGCCACTTAGCATACGTAACACTGCTTCTGCGGTTCTTTCACGTAACGGTCTAACCGTTGACAAAAAGCGACGGCGATTGAATTGTGCGAATTGATTGAGCGATTCAATAATGACGGAGAAACCAATCGCAGCGTACAGATACCCTTTTGGAATATGGTAACCAAAGCCTTCAGCCACTAAGCTGAAACCGATCATCAGTAAGAAGCTCAGACAGAGTATGACAATGGTTGGATGCGCGTTGACAAAACGGGTTAATGGCTTACTGGCCAACAGCATCAAACCTATGGCAATACACACCGCAGCCATCATGACCGCGAGGTGGTCTACCATACCGACGGCAGTAATAACCGAATCGAGCGAGAATATGGCATCCAGCACCACAATTTGTGCGACGACCGGCCAGAACCGTGCGCCTTTGCGCTGCTGACCTTGATGCTGGTCCTTGCCCTCAAGCCGCTCGTTTAACTCCATGGTGGCTTTAAAGAGCAGGAATATCCCACCGACTAGCATGATTAAGTCACGGGCGCTGAACGGGTGGCCAGATAAGGTGACCAAGGGAGCCGTTAATGTGGCCAGCCATGAAATACTGGCTAACAGCACCAAACGCATCAACAGTGCGCACAGTAAACCGGTAACTCTGGCTTTATCTCGTTGATGACGTGGAAGCTTTTCTGCCAAAATGGCGATAAATATCAGGTTGTCAATGCCTAATACAATTTCGAGCACGACCAGCGTTGCCAGTCCTGCCCAAATAGTAGGATCTGCGATCCATTCCATATATCCAATTTCACCTTTGATTTCTACGGCTTATGCCGCCAAAGTGAATAATGGGCTTATACTTGGGAATTTTCAAATCTAAATATAAAAATTGGATGAGATTGAAAATAAAAAGTATGCTAGAGAGTTACCGTAAACTTACATCTAAATGGTTGAAGTGGATATATTATTATGGTATGTAAATTCTGGTGAACATATAAAAATCACAGATGTTTCCTAGTTAAAGTCAAAGTTAATGCTATATAATAACCATAAAATAAAATGATTAATTGGGTGTGTTTTCCTTACTAAAATCATGCATTCTGCAATGCAAGATATGCGTAAACTATGCTGTAAATGTGACCAAATAGCTATTGGTAGCTGAAAAGCCAAGGGCGGTAGCATTGTAAAAACTAATTATTTAATAGAATATTATTTAAAGTGAAATAGTTTTCATTCTCATTTGTTGTGGCGGTACCTCTTTAGTTCAAACTTTATGGTGATTAAGGATATATGATGTTACTTCCCGTGATTATGGCTGGCGGTACGGGCAGCCGCCTGTGGCCGATGTCAAGAGAACTCTATCCAAAGCAATTTTTACGCTTGCACGGGGTGAATTCGATGTTGCAGGAGACTGTAAATCGTTTAGAAGGGATTTCTGTCAGAGAACCGGTTGTCATTTGTAACGAAGAACACCGTTTCCTGGTCGCAGAGCAGTTGCGACAAATTAATAAACTTTCACATAATATAATATTAGAACCCGTTGGCCGCAACACTGCCCCTGCAATTGCTTTAGCCGCATTAAATGCTATCTCTCAAGGCGACGACCCGATAATGTTGGTGTTGGCTGCTGACCATATCATCAATAACTGTAATGCATACCACCAGGCTATTATCGGTGCGATTCCTTTTGCTAAAAAGGATTGCCTGGTAACATTCGGGATTGTTCCGACCGGCCCAGAAACGGGTTATGGTTATATTCAACGTGGAGAATCGACAGTCAAAGAGGCTTTGGAAGCTTTTAGCGTCAAGCGGTTTGTTGAGAAACCTAATTCAGAAACTGCTGAACAATATATCAATTCTGGTGAATATTATTGGAATAGTGGCATGTTTATGTTCCGGGCCAAACGTTATATTCAAGAGTTAGAGAAATTTAGACCAGACATTCTTGATGCTTGTAAAGCTGCGATGAAGGATTCTGATTCAGACAAAGATTTCATCACTATAGATAAAGATCAGTTCAGTGCCTGCCCTGATGAGTCAATCGATTATGCGGTAATGGAGAAAACAAATAACGCCGTAGTGGTGCCGCTGGATGCGGGGTGGAGTGACGTTGGTTCCTGGTCCGCACTTTGGGATGTGAGTAACAAAGATAAATCAGGTAATGCCACTACAGGTGATACATTCCTGCATGATACACAGAATTGCTATATCAATACTGATGAGAAATTAGTTGCTGCAGTTGGTGTGGATAATTTAGTCATTGTCAGCACTAAAGATGCGGTGCTAGTGGTAGATAAATCTAAAGTACAAGACGTTAAAAAGATTGTTGAATATCTCAAGCAGACGAAACGTAGCGAGTATCGCCGTCACCGAGAAACTTATCGTCCTTGGGGGCGCTGCGATATTGTGGTTAATGAACAGCGTTTTAATGTTAACCGGATTACAGTTAAACCTGGTGGCGCGTTTTCCATGCAGATGCATCATCATCGGGCAGAGCACTGGATTGTGTTATCAGGAACAGCAAAAGTGACGATTGGCGACAAAACATTTTTAATTACTGAAAATCAATCGACATTTATCCCTATTGGTTCACTTCATATGTTGGAAAACCCCGGTAAGATCCCACTTGAGCTTATTGAAGTCCAGTCAGGTTCTTATCTAGGCGATGACGATATTATTCGAGTTAAAGACCATTATGGCCGTTGCTGATTTAGAGGAAACAATGAATACCTTAACTTGTTTTAAAGCTTATGATATCCGTGGTCAATTAGGTCCAGAGTTAAATGAAGATATTGCTTACCGTATTGGTCGAGCTTTTGGTGAATATCTAAAACCAAAAACTATCGTTGTCGGTGGCGATGTTCGTTTAACTAGTGAATCATTGAAAATGGCATTGGCAGAAGGTTTGATGGATGCTGGTAGCGATGTATTAGATATTGGTTTAAGTGGAACAGAAGAAATCTATTTCGCCACATTTTATTTAGGTGTTGATGGTGGAGTCGAAGTAACAGCCAGCCATAATCCGATGAACTATAACGGTATGAAGTTAGTTAGAGAGAATGCTAAACCCATTAGCGGTGATACAGGGTTATGCGATATCCAAAAACTTGCTGAAGAAAATAACTTTACTGTACCAGTTCAAAGTAAAAGAGGGAGTTATAAGAAGGTATCGGTCCTTAATGAATATATTGATCATTTGATGGGCTATATTGACTTTAAAAACTTTACCAAGCCTTTGAAGTTAGTAATAAATTCCGGTAATGGTGCGGCCGGACATGTTATTGATGAAATTGAAAAACGTTTTACTGCAGCCCATCTCCCTATCGAATTTGTAACAGTTCACCATCAGCCTGATGGTAATTTCCCCAATGGTATCCCTAATCCGCTGTTACCTGAATGTCGCGCGGACACGGCAAGAGCTGTTACCGAATCTGGTGCAGATATGGGCATAGCATTTGATGGAGATTTCGACCGCTGTTTCTTCTTCGATGAGAGTGGGCAATTTATTGAAGGTTATTATATTGTTGGTTTATTGGCTGAAGCTTTTTTGAAAAAAGAACCTGGTGCCAAGATTATTCATGATCCGCGTTTGACTTGGAATACTATAGATATAGTAGAAAAAGCTGGTGGCATTCCAATTATGTCAAAAACGGGGCATGCCTTTATCAAAGAAAGAATGCGTAAAGAAGATGCAATATATGGTGGAGAAATGAGTGCCCACCACTATTTCCGAGATTTTGCATACTGTGATAGTGGTATGATCCCATGGTTGTTAGTTGCAGAGTTGCTTTGCGTCAAAAATATGTCTTTAAGCCAATTTGTGGGTGAGAGAATGAAAGCATTCCCGGCCTCTGGTGAGATTAACCGTAAACTCACTGATGCTCACAAACACATTGCTCAAATTAGAGCTATTTACGAGCCTGATGCGACCAATATTGATTTAACCGATGGTGTCAATATTGAATACAGCGACTGGCGCTTTAATTTAAGAACGTCGAATACAGAGCCGGTTGTGCGCTTGAATGTTGAGTCTTTAGCTAATATTGAACTAATGAATGATAAGACTCAGGAAATTTTAGAATTACTAGGTAGGGAATAACAGTGAAAGAGATGTTATTGGCAATATATCGCTATCGAGGGTTTATTTTTGGCAGCGTAAAGCGTGATTTTCAATCGCGCTATCAGATGAGTATGCTGGGTATTTCTTGGTTAGTATTACAACCGTTATCCATGATTATCGTCTACACTGTCATTTTTTCTCAATTAATGCAAGCTAGGTTACCACAAACATCTGGATCCTTTTCATACAGTATATATTTGTGTTCAGGCATCTTAACCTGGGGGCTTTTTGCGGAGATTATATCTAGAAGTCAAAATGTATTTACCGACAATGCAAATTTATTAAAAAAATTAAATTTTCCCAGAATATGCTTACCAATTATTATTAGCATTTCATCATTACTTAATTTCATTATAATATTCACTATCTTTATTTTGTTTTTAATACTAAGTGGAAATTTTCCTGGAGTCGTTATTCTAGCAATGGTTCCTCTTCTTATACTACAGATAGTATTTTCCATAGGTCTAGGAATGACCGTAGGTGTGATCAATGTTTTCTTCCGAGATGTTGGGCAATTTATTAGTATCTTACTCCAATTCTGGTTTTGGTTTACTCCAATAGTATATATGGTTGGAACACTACCCGAATGGGCGCAAAAATTAATTAGATGGAATCCAATGGCTGGGCTGATTAATTCTTATCAGAACATTTTTGTTCATGGTCAATGGCCACAAGTGGGACCATTAAAATTAGTCATTGTATTATCTATTGTCTTTTGTTATCTAGGATTTAAGCTATTTAAAAAACACTCGGCAGACATGGTGGATGAACTATAATGAGTAGTATCATAGTAAATAATGTCGGAAAAGCTTATAAGCAATATCCGAATAAATTTAGTAGGTTTATCGAGTGGATCTCTATTCCGGCTAAAAAAAGACATACTGAAAAATGGATATTAAGAGATATAACCTTTACTATTAATCCTGGGGATTCTATAGGTATTATTGGCGTAAATGGTGCAGGGAAAAGTACGTTACTAAAGATGATCACTGGGACGACGACACCTACAACTGGCTCAATACACACTGAGGGAAGAGTTGCTGCGTTGCTCGAGCTAGGTATGGGCTTTCATCCCGATTTCACAGGACGGCAGAATGCGTATATGGCAGGGCAACTTTTAGGCTTCAGTCAAGAAGAGATCAATGGCATTATGCCGGAGATTGAAAGCTTTGCCGCCGTGGGAGATTATTTTGATAAGCCAGTAAGAACTTATTCAAGTGGGATGCAGGCAAGAGTAGCATTCTCTGTTGCTACAGCCGTAAAACCTGATATTTTAATTGTCGATGAGGCATTAAGTGTCGGGGATTTGGCATTTCAAGCTAAATGTATGCAGCGAATGAATTCTTTATTAGCGGATAAAGTTACTATTCTTTTCGTAAGTCATTCATTAGCACAAGTCAGACAATTTTGTAATAGAGCAATCTATATTGCTGATGGAAAGATTAAATCTATTGGTGATGCTGCGACTGTTTGTGATTTTTACCAAAATGATCTTGTTGAAAATAAATCTAGCAATAAAAATTCTAAAAATGTTGAGATTAATTATACTGAGGTTGTAGCGAACGAAATTAAAGTCGATCCTAATCTACGAGCTAATTCATTACTTATAGACACAGGAACCAAGAGCCTGGAATTTATTAGTTTTGATATTCTAAATTCAGATGAGATTGAAAGTAATACTTTCTATGCCCAAGATGAGGTAGTATTTAAAGCTGTCATTCGTTGCAATGACGCTACCCCAGAAGGAGCCGTTATCGGATTATTAATCGGAGATAAGGCTGGTTTCCCTTTACTCAGCATGAATTCCAATTACTATAATAAGAGACTTCCATTAATGAATAAGGGTATGGTGTCTATTATAACTTGGCGATTTAAAATACCATTTTTTATGGGAGATTACAGAGTAGATATAGGCATAAAAGAGGACCCGTATTCCCCTAACTTTTATGATAGAGTTTTTTGTGCGAAGGTATTTACCGTGAATACCCCTAGTAATCTTTTAAAAAATAATTTTGGAGGGATACTTTATGTTCCAGCAGATGTTGAAATTTTTCAAAAATAATAAAGATACTACTAACGTAGATTATTCTCAGAATACTAGTGAAGTTAGCAATGTATCTGTTGAAGAATGCTTAGATGAAACTAAAGATTATTCCCTTTATAGCGGTGAACGGCAGACCTCTAATACAATTGATGGTATTCGGCGTGATCATACGTCAAGATATGAGTTGGCTATAGAGATCATAAGACAGAAAAAACACATCATCATAAATGCTGCAGATATTTTTTGCGGGAATGGATATGGTATTTTTATGTTGTCTTCTGAATTCGAACAGGCCAATTTTATTGGTCTTGATGGTTCTTCTGAAGCGATCTTAGAAGCTAATAAAAATTACGTTAAAGAAAATAATATTTTCGCTAATAAACTTTTTCCATTCACACTGCCCGTCAATGTATTTGATGTAATAACCTGCTTTGAGTCACTTGAGCACGTAGATAAAGATGAACAACTTTTTGACGAAATCAAAAAATCATGTAAAAAAGATGGATTGATTATAGTTTCTGTACCCAATCAGGAGAAACACAGTTTAGATCTGAATCCACATAAATTTCATTTTAGACATTACACTCATTTAGATTTTTTATCTAAATTCAGTAATGGTTTAGAATTGCTAACATGGTATGGCCAAGATGTTTATCAATTTGATGAGCATGGAATCAATACACATCAATTGTTGAATGAAAATGCAATGTTGCCTGTTGAAAAGGTTCAAGGCCAGGTAAATATATATGTATTCCAAAAAAGATAATAAATATATATTTTTTTGGTTACCTTATGATGTGAAATATACGCATAAAACTTTTTTAACTAGCTTATATCTAGCACTAGATAGGTTTCCAATCAAAAATGCTATTCATATAGGCCAAAAAAAAATTTTCGAACCTCCATCTGCTGATATACCTGAAAATTGGTTAGCATCTTATGATGCTAACATACCCACAGAAGATTTATTAACATCGATTGATAAAATTTTAATCAATCCTGAAATATTTGATGAATTGGAAAAAAAATACAAATCAAAAAATATTGTTTGGGGAAAATTATTAACTGAGCGGTATTTACCTCTTGAGATTTTACTAAATGACATTTTTAATGATTTAGTATCAAAGTATGAAATTTCTGCCATTGTGCTGTGGTGTAATATTCCTAGTGTTGTTTATATTGCTGAGCAGATGAAAATAAAAGTTATACACAATGAGATGGGGCCTCTGCGGGCACCTAATTATGTAGGAACTTGCTATTTTGATTTCAGCGGCGTGAATGGCAATACAGAAGCTAGTAAAAGGTTTACTTCTTTTAGCAAAGAAAAAGATTTTATTGAGATTATTCAGTTTGATAGAAATTATTTATTAAATTTACTTAAAATAGAAGGGCAAGAAAAAGAAAGATTGATTGAAGAAGTATATGATATTGGTGTTCCATTACAAGTAGAAGATGATTCAAATATTATTGCATTTTCAAATGGATTCTCTAATTTTGAGTTGATAAATTATTGTCGCTCTTTATCAAATAATATTTTGATTCGTAAACATCCTTCTGGATATATAAATTACTCTGAGATAACTCCAAATAGTGAGGAGTTAACTCCCCAAGATTTTATAGATAAATGTCGGAATATAGTGACTATAAATTCTAGTGTTGGTCTCGAAGCTATTTTATATGGCAAAAAGACAATAATCTTAGGTGATTCCCCATTCAAGTTATTAAGTGAATGTACGGATAGAGAATATGCTGGTAAGTTTCTTGATTTTACTGTTCTAAATTATTTAATTCCATTAGAATTTTTATATGATAAAAATTATTATGACTGGAGACTCTCAAATCCTAGTGAAAAGGAAATTCGCAATTTTCATCTTAACTATTATTTAGAAAAAATAATGGAGAGAAAAATGCTTTTTAATGAACTTAGAAAGGAAATTAGTGAGTTCACTAGTAAGCTTAATGAACTTAATCAAGAGGTTTGTGAACTAAATAATAAGGTCAATGAAATTAAGGATGAATTAGATTGCTATAAAAGGGATAGCTCGCGAGAGGAGATTAATATAATAAAATATTGTAAGAGTATTATATCACTGATAGTTAAGCCGATAAAATATTTTATTAATTCAGTCAAAAGTAAAAAAACAAAGGAATAAAGTCATACATCTATAACAAGATGGCTCTATTTTTTTGAAATGAGTATTCTCATAAAAATCAGTTATGATTTGAAGGTAAATATGAAAAGTAAGGTGCTTTTGTTAAGTACATATCCGTTAGTCAAACCACGGCATGGGGGACAGATAAGATTAGCTAATATTAAAAAGGCATATGAAAGTAATGGTTTTGACGTAATAAATTTTGCTTTATACGAGCCTGAAAACTATCCTAAAAGTGATGTTGATTCTCATGATCTACCTTTTGATTTTAATTCACCTTATAGGAAATTTGATGGAAAATTAGTTCCACTTATTACTGATCTTCAATGTGGCGAATATGTATCTAAAGATAGGGATTTTTTTGATAAACTGATAAAAATAATACCTAAAGATATTGATGTTATACATGTTGAGCAGCCTTGGTTATGGCCTTTAACTGAGCGATTAATTAGTGAATTTTTTGTTAGAAGACCTATATTAATATATGGTTCACAAAATATTGAATGGATACTTAAAAAAGATATTTTAGAAAGTTATTCAATCAACGAAGCTGAATCTATTATCCAAAAAATAAAAGAATTAGAAATTAGTGCAACTCAACAAGCTGATATTGTATGTGCTGTAACAGAAAATGATTTAGATGTATTATCTACTTATGGTGCACAGAATGTAATTCTTGCCAGAAATGGAATTTCAAAATGGACAGCGGCAAAGGACCGACTAGATTATTGGCGAAGTCAACTACCAATGGTCCCTTGGATTTTGTATGTGGCTAGCGGACACCCCCCTAACTTTACGGGGTTTAAAGCCTGTATCGGTGATTCTTTAGCTTGTATACCTCCAGACTCCAAACTTGTCGTTGTTGGCAGTGTGTGCGAAAGTCTTTACGGTCAATTAGTTGATACTGATTACAATAGTATAAATAAAAGTAGGCTTCAGTTACTTTATATGCTCTCAGATGAAGATTTGGCTGCAGTAAAGGAACTTGCAACGGCTTTTCTTTTACCAATCCCACATGGTGGTGGATCTAATATCAAAACGGCAGAAGCTATTTTTTCGAAAAAATATGTTATTGCCACTGAAACAGCATTAAGAGGCTATGAGCGTTATAAAGATCTTGATAAAATAAAAATTTGTCATAATAGTCAGGATTTTACTTCATCTATCAGGTCTATCTTAAACGATAAATCGCAATGCACTACAACTGAAGAGCCGAATAACCTAGATGATTTACTTTGGGAACATTGCCTTCAGATTATTCCACAAACTGTAAAAAAAGTAATTGAGGGAAAATAAATGTCATCTATCTGGATGGACGTTACTACTATTAGTAAATGGAATCGTCCTGCTGTTGGAATAATTAGAGTTGAAGCTGAATGTGCAAAATATGCTATTGGACAAACTGATAATGATATAAAATTCTGTGTATATGATCCTCTCGTCGGGTATTATGAAGTTAGTCGGGATACTGTAAACTCCTATTTTGCTAATTTTTCTAAGTATCAAAAAAAATCAATATTAATTGACGATGCATCTAAAATAGGATTTGAACAGAGGCTAAAGACTTTATTTTTGAAGTATAACTCCAAACTACCTCGTTCTATTTCATCTTCCTTACATTCGTTTCTTGTCAGAAAAAAAAGTGCTTTTGGATATTTTCTTGGTAGTGCAAGGCACCTGAAGGCTGGTCTAAAAGAACTCTTCGCTAAACATGAAAAAAATTCTTCTAATGTAAAAGCTAAAGCCAATAAATTAGAAAGAGATTCTCCTTTTGCAGCGAATGATGTTTATTTATCCTTAGGACTAGATTGGGATCAGAAAGATTTAACCTATTTATATTCTCTTAAAAAAGAGTTTTCTTTAAACGTTATATTATTTTGCTATGACGTAATTCCAGTGAAACTGCCTCACCTTTGTGTCGGTAATGTTTCAGCTGCCTTTAGGCATTATTTTTCAAATGTGGCGTGGTGTGCTGATAAAATATTATGTATCTCAGACTGTTCCAGAAAAGATCTCCGTGAACTTTTAGTTGAAATGGGTACACCAATTCCTGAGTTAAATGTTATACAATTGGGATGTGATTTACCTAATTTGAAAAATAATGAAGTAATGGAATTACCAGCTGATCTTAAAAATAGTGAATATATTCTTTTTGTGTCAACAGTTGAAAGAAGAAAAAATCATGAAACTTTATATAAGGCATATATCAATCTAATAGAGGAAAAGTGTGAGAATTTACCTATACTCGTATTTGTAGGTATGCCAGGTTGGGGAGTTCATGACTTTCTTCAAGATATTGCTCTTGACCCTAGAGTAAAAGATAAAATTAAAATTTTCAATAATATTGAAGATAACATGCTCTCACTTTTGTATAGAAACAGCCTCTTCAGTGTATATCCGTCGTTGTATGAAGGCTGGGGACTGCCTGTATCTGAAAGTCTAGCATATGGAAAATTTTGCTTAGCTTCAAATGCAGCCTCTATACCAGAAGCTGGAGGAGACTTTATTGAGTATATATCTCCTTGGGATGTTGTTGGTTGGACTGAAGCGCTTAAGAAGTATATTTATAACAAAGAATTACTAGTGGATAAAGAGAACAGTATAAGGAATTATTATAAAGTTAACTCTTGGAGTTTATCTGCCGAGACTATTTTTGAACAAGTAAAAACTATTAATAAATAAAACAGAGGTTAGAATGAAAACTGCAGTAATTACCGGTGTTACAGGTCAAGATGGTGCATATCTGGCTGAATTGTTACTTGAGAAAGGCTATAAAGTTTATGGCACCTATCGCCGTACCAGTTCTGTAAACTTCTGGCGTATTGAAGAATTAGGTATCGACAAACATCCTAATCTCCATTTAGTCGAATATGACCTCACTGATCTTTCTGCTAGCATCCGTTTGTTGCAATCAACACAAGCAACGGAAGTTTATAACCTTGCAGCTCAAAGTTTTGTTGGTGTTTCTTTCGATCAACCTGTAACAACGGCGGAAATTACAGGTATTGGTCCACTGAACTTATTAGAAGCCATTCGTATTGTTAATACTAAAATTCGTTTTTATCAGGCATCTACTTCTGAAATGTTCGGGAAAGTTCAAGCTATACCACAAATCGAAGAGACTCCATTCTATCCACGTAGTCCTTATGGTGTAGCTAAGTTATACGCGCACTGGATGACAATCAACTATCGTGAGAGTTACGGTATTTTTGGTTGTAGTGGTATTCTCTTTAATCATGAGTCTCCTCTGCGTGGACGTGAGTTTGTTACCCGTAAAATTACAGATTCAGTCGCAAAAATTAAATTAGGTAAACTGGATATTCTTGAATTAGGGAATATGGATGCCAAACGTGACTGGGGTTTTGCCAAAGAATATGTAGAAGGCATGTGGCGTATGCTGCAAGCAGATGTTCCTGATACTTTTGTTCTGGCGACCAACCGTACCGAAACTGTACGTGATTTCGTATCTATGGCATTTAAAGCTGCAGGTTTCAATTTGCGATTTGAGGGTAAAGATGACAATGAAGTTGGGATCGACATTGAAACAGGAAACACTTTAGTTAAAGTTAATCCGAAGTTCTACCGCCCTGCTGAAGTTGAATTGTTAATTGGTAACCCTCAAAAAGCCAAGGATGTACTTGGTTGGGAGCCTAAAACTACATTAGAAGAACTTTGCCAGATGATGGTGGAAGAAGATCTCCGTCGTAATCAACAAGGTTTCTCATTCTGATGGTAATGAATGGCAAACGTGCCCTGATCACCGGTATTCAGGGATTTACGGGCCATTATATGGCAGCGGAGTTATCCGCTGCCGGCTACCGGGTATTTGGTTTAGGTTCACAGCCCTCAAATGAGCCTGATTATTTTCAAGTGGATTTACTTGATGCTAGCGGGCTTACTTCTATTATTGAGCAGGTAAGACCGGATCTTGTTATTCACCTTGCCGCAATTGCATTTGTCGGGCATGGAGATCCTGGCGCTTTTTATGATGTCAATGTTGTTGGTACCAGGAATTTATTGGCCGCATTGAGTAGTGTTGCGTCTACTATAGACGCAGTTTTGCTTGCCAGCAGTGCTAATGTTTATGGTAACACTCAAGCTGGTATGTTGAGTGAAACAGCTGTGGTGAATCCTGCTAATGATTATGCCGTCAGCAAGTTAGCCATGGAATATATGGCTAAATTATGGTCTGAAAAATTACCGATTATCATTGTTCGTCCCTTTAACTATACCGGTGTCGGACAATCAAATAATTTCTTATTGCCTAAAATAGTCTCTCACTTCAAACGTAAAGCCGACGAAATAGAGTTAGGCAATTTAGACGTATGGCGTGACTTTACGGATGTTAGAGCATTAGTAAAAGCATATTTAGGACTACTAACAGCCAAACCTATTGGCGAGATTGTTAACGTCTGCTCTGGTAGAACCTATTCATTACGTGAAGTAATTAGGATATGCGAAGAAATAACCTCACACAGTCTATCAATTCGCGTTAATCCAGCTTTTATTCGTGCTAATGAAGTAAAAACGTTATGCGGTGATGCGAGCAAATTACAAAGTATTGTTGATGGATGGAATACGCCGCCATTAGAGCAAACACTACGCTGGATGCTGGAAAGAAAATAATGAGAGTGGTTTTTTCTATTGACTCTATTAAATACCCACTGACGGGTATTGGCCGCTACACATATGAGTTAGCCCGAGAGCTGCAAAACAACGACGATATCTCAGATCTCTTGTTTTTACAGGGTAGAAAAATATCTCGGGATTTGCCTGCTGTTAAGGCTGAGTCGAGTGCTACTTCAGGGTTAAAAACTGCGGTAAAAAATAGTGCAATTGCGAGTGAGTTGTATCGGCTTTCTGCTCCGTGGCTAAAAAGTTTGGCATTAAAACCTTACCAGGGTTTTATTTACCATAGCACCAATTTTTATTTACCCCCGCGAGTTGATAATGCTGTCTCAACTTTTCATGATCTTTCGATTTTTAAATGGCCACAGTGCCATCCAGAAAATCGTGTACGATATATGCAAAAAGAATTATTACTCACGATAAAAAGGGCGAAAGTCTTAATTACTGACTCTGAATTTACTCGTAAAGAGTTAGCCGAGTATTTTGATTACCCTGTTGAAAAAATAGTTTCAGCGCCGTTAGCCAGTAGTGGTGAATTTTATCCACGAGAGTATGTGTCTCTGCAAAATTTAATGACCCGCTTGAACTTGGTTGCAGGACAATACACATTATTTACCGGTACTATCGAACCAAGAAAAAATATTGCAACCTTACTTGATGTTTATGAACGCCTGCCTTTGGATCTTCGCTCTCGGTATCCCTTGGTAATATGTGGCTTCTCTGGATGGAACAGTGAGTCATTACATCGCCGTTTTGAATTAGCCACACAACAAGGCTGGTTATTATACCTTGGCTATTTAAGTTCGGATGATCTTCCTTTGCTTTTTTCTGGCGCAAGGACATTTCTATTTCCTTCATTATATGAGGGGTTTGGCTTACCCGTTCTTGAGGCTATGGCATCAGGTATCCCTGTCGTTTGTTCAAATGCGGCATCATTGCCTGAGGTCATAGGTGAGTCGGGTCTAATGTGCGATGCCTTGGATGTTGAGGGGCTGACTACCGCTATCGTTAAAAGTTTGCAGGATGAAGGTTGGCGAAATAAGGCGATAGCAGCAGGGCTCGCCAGAGCTAGTACATTCTCCTGGAAGCGATGCACTCAGGAAACAATTAAAGCCTATAAGCAGGTATAATAATATAATGCTAAAAGTACTGCATTTTTATAAAACATATTACCCAGATTCTTTCGGCGGTATTGAACAGGTTATTTTTCAATTATGTGAAGGTGGAGCGAGTAAAGGTATCGATTCTACAGTGCTTTCTTTAAGTAAGCGTGGTGGTATTATAAATAAAAAAATAGGAACACATACCGTATATTGTTCACCTGTAAATTTTGAAGCGGCCTCAACTCCTTTTTCTTTTCAAGCGATTAAAGATTTCAAAAAATTGGCGCAGCAGGCTGACATTATTCATTATCATTTTCCGTTTCCTTTTATGGATATGGTTCACTTTATATCTGGTATTAATAAACCAACGGTTGTTAGTTATCATTCTGATATTGTTAAGCAAAAAAATATTTTAAAGATATATACACCATTGATGAACCTATTTCTTGGTAGTGTTTCCCGAATTGTTGCTGCATCGCCAAATTATGTTGCCACAAGTGCAACTTTAAAGAAATTCTCTCGAAAAGTAAGTGTGATACCTTACGGTTTAGATGAGGATTCATATCCAACGCCACTATCTGAACGCATTGATTTCTGGAAAAATAAATTCGGAACACGTTTTTTTCTGTTTATTGGTGCCTTTCGTTATTATAAAGGTCTTCACATTCTAATCGAAGCAGCTAAAAATTCATCTTATCCGATTGTGATTGTCGGAGCTGGCCCAATTGAATCAGAATTAAAAAAACAGGCGGAAAAATTAGATATACAGAATATCTATTTTCTTGGTGCCGTATCTGACGAAGATAAAGCTTCATTACTATCACTTTGTTATGCCGTAGTCTTTCCATCACATTTGCGCTCTGAGGCTTTTGGCATCACCTTATTAGAGGGCGCGATGTATGGTAAGCCTCTAATTTCGAGTGAGATTGGTACAGGTACGACATTTATAAATATTGATCAACAGACTGGATTAGTTGTTCCCCCATCAGATCCTGTCGCGTTGAGAACTGCGATGGATCAGTTATGGGATGATATTGAGTTATCAGAAAAATTTGGCCGAAATGCCCGAAATCGCTATTTAGAAAATTTCACCTCCGAGAAAATGGTTTCGAGTTATATAGACTTATATAATGAAATTATCGATAAGTAAGCATTATTGCTAGAAAGTCTAAGACATTATTACTATTTTGATTTAGCTAAGATATTAATCTATAACTTGTTGAAATGATTATTGATACATTTAAGAATGTAATCAAAGACGTTCTGATGTAAGCTTGTACAAAGATAAAGGAATAATAAGTAATCATAGATTATTTGACTAATTATTATAGAGTTAATCCTGTAAGTTTTGCTGTCCAAAGTTGAAGAGGTCATAGTAATGAAGTGTTTAAAAGCGGTCATTCCTGTTGCCGGGCTTGGTACCCGAATGCTGCCAGCGACTAAAGCGATCCCAAAGGAAATGCTGCCGGTGGTGGATAAGCCTCTGATCCAATATATCGTTAATGAATGTGTGGTCGCCGGAGTAAAAGAGATAGTGCTGGTCAGCCATTCCTCTAAAAATGCGATAGAAAACCATTTTGATACATCATTTGAGCTGGAAGCTGCACTGGAATCACGTGTTAAGCGGCAGCTATTGCAAGAGATTAAAAATATCTGCCCGCCGGATGTCACTATCATGCAAGTGCGCCAAGGCCATGCCAAGGGCTTGGGGCATGCGGTATTATGTGCCCAACCGATGGTGGGTGATAACCCATTTATTGTGCTGCTGCCAGACGTTTTACTTGATGATTCAACAGCAGATTTATCTAAAGAAAATCTTGCCAGTATGATTAAGCGCTTTGAAGAGACCGGGCGTAGCCAGATTATGGTGGAGCCGGTGCCTAAAGCTGATGTTTCCAAGTACGGTATTGCTGATTGTGATCATGTGGCTTTGTCTCCGGGTGAAAGTACCCTAATGACGGCAGTGGTAGAGAAGCCCTCACTTGCTGATGCGCCTTCTAATCTTGCCGTGGTTGGGCGTTATGTATTGTCAAAAGACATTTGGCCGCTGCTGAAGAAAACGCCACGCGGGGCGGGTGATGAAATTCAGCTTACTGATGCCATTGCAATGTTAATGGAGCAAGAGGATGTTGAGGCTTTTCATATGACCGGTAAATCGCACGACTGCGGGGACAAATTGGGTTATATGAAAGCCTTTGTCACTTATGGCGTGCGCCATAACACCGAGGGCGAGAGCTTTACCGCCTGGCTGAAACAGCAAATTGACTAACTTCAGCTTAGCGGCTGAGTAGGAATAGATTTTAAATTCGCTTCAAGAAATCAGTAGGTTAATTATGACCAAATTGAAAGCAGTGATCCCAGTTGCCGGTTTAGGTATGCGAATGCTTCCCGCGACTAAAGCCATTCCAAAAGAAATGCTGCCTATTGTCGATAAACCATTGATCCAATATGTGGTCAACGAATGTGTTGCTGCTGGTATTAAAGAAATCATTCTGATAACCCATTCTTCGAAAAATGCGGTAGAAAACCATTTCGATACGTCTTATGAGCTGGAAGCCATGTTGGAAGCGCGTGTGAAACGTCAGCTATTGGATGAGGTACAATCTATCTGTCCACCGGGTGTGACTATCATGCATATCCGTCAAGGGCATCCTGAAGGTTTGGGGCATGCGGTGTTGTGTGCCAAACCGCTAGTAGGTGACTCACCATTTGCGGTGTTGTTGCCAGATGTCTTGATTGATGACGCAAAATCGGATTTAACCCGTGATAATTTGGCTCAGTTGGTTAGACGTTTCGAAGAGACCGGTACGAGCCAAGTGTTGGTTCACTCGGTCGAACCTGAGGCGTTATCGAACTATTCGGTCATTTCTTGTGAAAAAGCGGATCTGGCACCGGGTGAAAGTAGTCGAATTAACGCAATGGTTGAGAAACCGCAAAGTCCGGCTGACCTCAAATCCAATCTGTCGGCAGTAGGGCGTTATGTCTTATCTGCGGATATTTGGTCAATGCTGGAAAAAACCAAGCCTGGTGCTTGGGGCCGTATCCAACTGACCGATGCCATTGATGCTCTGGCTGCGATTAAACCAGTCGAAGGTGTGGCATTAACCGGCCAATCCTATAATTGTGGCGAGAAGCTCGGATATATGCAGGCTTATGTCGCCTACGGCCTGCGTCACCCCAAACAAGGTGCAGAATTTAAGGCTTGGTTGAAAGAGTTTATGGGTAGCTAAACGTACTGGGGGGCGATGATTTGTATTTTTTACTATTGATAGTTCAAATGTACATACCTTACACTTAATATCGATTTTTGTATGTGATATTGAAAATATAATTACGATGAATATGATTATATACTTTTTTGATTGCGGGGTTCATAGTCTATACATTATAATCGACCCCCTAAATCCACATTATATAATTAATTGATGTTTCATTATTTTTGACTCTGAAATGTAAATTCAGGTGTGGCATTAATTCTAATTAAACCATGGTTATACAGCACCTATCTTTAGTAGTTAAGGCAGATAATCATTTTTGCTAAATGCCATAAGTTATTAGAGTGTTATATGACATAATATTATATAATTAATCATATTAAATTGTTAATTTTATAGATAAGGGCTTTGATGTGATTTATTTTTTGGAGAAAAAATTGAACTTTAGATTGAATGTGACTAAATACCCTGGAGCTATATTAGCTATATTAATTTCGATAGGGTATATTTTAGCTACTTATGGACCGCATTTTATAATAGGTGATTCATCCTTTTGGATGAGTGAAGTAGATGATGTGACTCAGTATATTTCTGGGTTTAATATGTACTTATCATCACCTTGGAATTTCCCATTGCTCGCCTTTGATAGCCTAAATTACCCTCAAGGAACTAGAGTTACTTTCGTTGATGCAATACCAATATATTCATTTGTTTTAAAGTTATTACTTCCTGAAAACATTGCACCATTCAATCCATTTGGATATTGGATTGCCCTTTGTCTTCTGTTACAAGGAATTTCTGCTTGGTGGATAACAAAAGAACTTAATGTTAATTCTTGGCTTTTCTTTATATTACTATTATTAACATTTTTGACCTACCCAGCATTGCTAGCGCGTATTGGGCATATTTCTTTAATGTCCCACTGGGTTTTGCTTTTTTCGTTAGCTCTTTATATCAGAGGTCGTAGACAAAAAAAATTATCTATAGGCATATGGACAATTCTTTTGGTTTCTATTTTTTATATTAATATTTATCTTTTTGTTATGGCTTCTGGAATCTACTTTGCAGCTATATTTTCAAATAAACAGAAGTTCAGTATAGGGCTCATTTTAAAGTGTTTAATTCCATTTCTTACTTTGACTGCTAGCCTATTTATTTTTTTACTCCCACTACCTTCCGATGGAATAGCAAGAGATACAGGGTTCGGTTTCTATTCTATGAATCTTTTATCTCCATTTACTGGTGGGAGATTTATTCAACTACAAGCGACTATAATGCCAGGTCAGTATGAAGGATTTAATTATTTAGGCCTTGGGGTAATTATAGCCTTTTTCGCATCTTTATTTTTGATAAAAGACAATAACAATCATTGCTTGCGTAATAACTGGCAGTTGATGATTTTACTGCTTGGTTATTTTGTATATTCACTATCGGATAATGTATATTTTGGTAGTCAGTTAGTTATGATTATTGATTATCCTGCTATTTTAGATTCTATAACCTCGCAGTTTCGAGTTTCTGGACGTTTCTTTTGGCCCGTAGGTTATTGCATAGTGATTTTTTCTTTTTTAATGTTGTATAAATATTTTAAAAACAGAACTATTATTTATATTGCAATTATGATTTCTATTACTATGCTTCAAATTATGGATGTAAAGAATCATTATAAAAAATTAAAAGACACATTATCGCGTGAAAGTATATCTAAAATTAATTATTCTGCTTGGGATGGTGTAATTGGGAATGATGTGAAAACCTTATATATATATCCAAAGTTTAAATGTGGAGGGGATCCCAATAACACTATATTGCCAGTAATGAAATATGCTGCATATAGAAATTTAAATTTAAATACTGGTTATATATCGCGCCATAACCCTACTTGCGATAATTTAGAATCTGAAATTAAACAATCTTCACGGACTAATTCTGCTTATATTTTTGTGAAAGGAGAAAGTCAAAAAATGGATGTATTAAATAAAATATTCCCAGCAGAAAAACCACCAGTATGTAACGAAGTAGATTTTGCATATATTTGCAGATAATCCTTATATTGAGTGAGGGCACCTAATGGAAGTTAAGAATAAGAAAATAACGCTGATCGCACCATTCTATAATGAAGAAAATGGCGTATTCCCTTTTTTTGAAAGAATAAATCAAGTTTTTTCCCCTATAATGGGGAAATATGATATAGAAGTTGTCTGTATCAATGATGGAAGTAAAGACCGAACTCTTGACGAACTGCTTCACGCAAAAGAAACTTTTCACTGGGTAAAGATAATTGATTTTTCGAGAAATTTTGGGAAAGAGGCCGCAGTTACTGCAGGATTAGATTTTGCAGATGGCGATGCTGTTATACCAATTGACTCAGATTTGCAACACCCACCAGAACTAATTTTAGACATGCTTGAAAAGTGGGAAAATGGGTTTGATGTTGTTCTCGCCAAAAGAATTGATAGAGATACTGATGGTGCAATTCAGAAAGTGACGGCAAGAACTTTTTATAAAGTTAGCAATAAGATTTCTCACGTAGAAATACCCGCTGATGTGGGTGATTTTCGCTTAATGGACCGAAAGGTAGTTGAGGCCACTAGGACTTTAAGAGAAAATAGTCGATTTATGAAAGGCATTTTCGCATGGGTAGGGTTTAGAACAACAACAGTTGAGTATAAAGTCGAACCCCGCGAGTATGGAAAATCAAGTTTTAATACTTGGAAACTATGGAATTTTGCGTTAGAAGGGATTACGAGTTTTAGTACTGTACCATTAAGAGTATGGTCATATATTGGTGGGGTGATTTCCTTATTTGCTTTTTTGTATTCTATTTACTTGATTTTAAAAACTGTATTCTTAGGTGTTGATACTCCAGGTTACGCATCTTTGATGGTGGTTGTCTTGTTCTCAACTGGTATTCAACTTATTGGCATTGGGATATTAGGTGAATATATAGGTAGGATATTCTTAGAAGTTAAGAATAGGCCGATATATATTGTGAGAAAGGTATTCTAATAATTGAATATTAAATTTTTTATCAAGCACGCTCAATTTATTAAATTTGCATTGATTGGTGGGATTAACACTATTATACATGGTTCTATTTTGGTATTGACTGTCGAGATTTTTAAACTTGAGGTTGTTCTGTCTAACTTTATTTCATTTATGTTTGCAAATATTTTTTCATATTTTATGAATACGATTTTAACTTTTAAGAAACCTATTTCATTTATCTTATATCTAAGATTTTTATTTGCATCTCTATTATCGTTAGGTTTGACATTACTATTGTCATCTATAGCAAAATATTATGGACTTCACTACTTAATTGGCTTCGCCTTGATTATTATTTTTGTACCAATACTAAGTTTTGTAGCCATGAAGTCTTGGGCTTTTGCGGATAAACAGAAAAGGTAGCACAAAAAAGATTAACTCTACTGAATGCAATTCAGCAACTGGTCAGTTGTGCTATCTATCGCACCAATCACTACCCAGCTGACATAATCCTGAGTTAACATGTTTCCCACATCAAAAACCTGTTGGCCTCAAGGCCGGTAACAGGTGTCATCCTTCAGACAGGAGTTTTTTAATGTCCAAACAACAGATTGGCGTTGTTGGTATGGCGGTGATGGGCCGTAACCTGGCGCTCAACATCGAAAGTCGTGGCTATTCCGTTTCTATCTTTAACCGTTCATCAGACAAAACCGACGAAGTGGTTGCCGAGAACCCAGGTAAAAATCTGGTGCCGAGTTATACCGTGGAAGAGTTTGTTGATTCATTGGAAAAACCGCGTCGCATCCTGCTGATGGTGAAAGCGGGTGAAGCCACTGATAAGACTATCGCTTCACTGACTCCACATCTGGATAAAGGTGACATTCTGATTGATGGTGGTAATACTTATTACAAAGACACCATCCGCCGTAATCGCGAACTTTCTGCGCAAGGCTTCAACTTTATCGGTACTGGTGTTTCCGGTGGCGAAGAGGGCGCATTGAAAGGCCCATCTATCATGCCAGGTGGCCAGAAAGAAGCCTACGAACTGGTTGCGCCTATCCTTGAGAAGATTGCTGCCCGTGCTGATGACGGTGATGCTTGTGTGGCGTATATCGGTGCCGATGGTGCCGGCCATTACGTTAAAATGGTTCACAACGGCATTGAATACGGTGACATGCAATTGATCGCAGAAGCTTATTCCCTGTTGAAACAGTCTTTAGGTTTAAGCAACGAAGAGCTGGCTAGCACCTTTGCTGAGTGGAACAAGGGAGAGCTGAACAGCTACCTGATTGATATCACCAAAGATATCTTCACCAAAAAAGACGAAGCCGGTAAATATCTGGTCGATGTGATTCTGGATGAAGCGGCGAACAAAGGCACCGGTAAATGGACCAGCCAAAGTTCTCTGGATTTGGGTGAGCCATTAACACTGATCACTGAGTCTGTGTTTGCTCGCTATTTGTCTTCTCTGAAAGATCAGCGCGTAGCTGCCTCTAAAGTACTGACTGGCCCTAAAGTGCAGCCTTTTGTCGGTGATAAAGCTGAATTTATCGAGAAAATCCGTCGTGCGTTGTATCTGGGTAAAATCGTCTCTTATGCTCAGGGCTTCTCTCAACTGAAAGCCGCTTCTGACGAAAATAACTGGGATTTGCATTACGGTGAGATAGCCAAGATTTTCCGTGCGGGTTGTATTATCCGTGCACAATTCCTGCAAAAAATCACTGATGCATATGCAGAAAATGCAGATATTGCTAATTTGCTGTTGGCACCTTACTTCAAGCAGATCGCTGATGAATACCAGCAAGCACTGCGTGATGTAGTGTCTTATGCAGTTCAAAACGGTATCCCAACACCAACATTCTCTGCGGCGATTAATTATTACGATAGCTACCGTTCAGCCGTACTGCCAGCCAACTTGATTCAGGCACAGCGCGACTATTTCGGTGCGCATACCTATAAGCGTACTGATAAAGACGGCGTGTTCCACACCGAATGGCTTTAAGTTAACGGCTACTGCGCGTTCGTATTTTGATATTGGGCAGTGCTCGTCATCCTCACGTACTGTGTGTACGCTCCGGTGACTGTGCGCTGTCCGCAATCAAACTACTTTCGCTCGCGACGCCTTGAATGGACTTGCTGTTAAGACAAACTTAGCAAGAACAGGTGGTCGCTGATTTAAAAGGTTTGCCCTAATAAAAACGCCCTCGATGCTAAGTCGAGGGCGTTTTTTTGCTGATAAGAAAGGCAATCAGGCAATTACTTCTCGTGGCGTTCGCGCAGACGGCCAATCACTTTACTCAGATTCAAATCTTGGTCTTGCAACAACACCAGTAGGTGATAGATCAAATCCGATGCTTCGTTGGTCAACTCTTCACGGTCATTCACTGTTGCGGCGAGGGCGGTTTCTACCCCTTCTTCCCCCACTTTTTGTGCGATACGCTTAGTGCCGCTGGCATACAGCTTGGCGGTGTAAGAACTGGCTGGATCGGCTGATTTACGTGAGGCTAATAACTGCTCTAACTGGTACAGGAAGCCCCAATCGCTGGCCGCCGGGGCGAAGCAACTGTTATTGCCTAAATGACAGGTTGGGCCAACAGGATTAGCCAGAATGAGCAGGGTATCATTGTCGCAGTCAGGATAGATATTCACTACATTCAGCACGTTACCGGAGCTTTCGCCCTTGGTCCACAAACGTTGTTTGGTGCGAGAGAAAAAGGTTACCTTGCCGGTTTGCTGTGTCACCGTCAGTGCGGCCTGATTCATATACCCCATCATCAGAACTTCACCGGAAATGGCATGCTGAACGATGGCTGGCATCAGATTGTCGACTTTATCCCAATCCAGTTGGGCAATTTGTTGTTCGCTTAACACACTCTTATCTCCACGCCTTGTTCAGACAAATACTTTTTCAATTCGCCGATATTAATGATTTGTTTATGGAACACCGAGGCTGCCAGCGCACCATCGACATCTGTGTCACGGAAAGCCTCAAGGAAGTGTTCTGGGGTACCTGCACCGCCAGAGGCTATCAACGGAACATGGCAGATGGCTCGCATCTGTTTCAACTGACGTAAATCGTAGCCGTTGCGCACGCCATCTTGGTTCATCATATTCAGCACAATCTCACCGGCTCCACGTAACTGGACCTCTTTGATCCAATCCTCGGTCTGCCAGGTGGTGGCTTTGGTCCGTTTTTCATCGCCGGTAAATTGATAAACCTGATAACTGTCACTTTCCGCGTCATACCAAGTATCAATACCGACGACAATGCATTGTACGCCATAGCGGTCGGCCAAACGGGTAATTAAGGTCGGATCTGCCAGCGCCGGTGAGTTGATAGAGATTTTATCGGCACCGAAGGTCAGGATCTGACCGGCATCTTCAACGCTTTTAATCCCACCCGCCACGCAGAAAGGAATATCAATCACTTCTGCGACCCGCGATACCCAGCTTTTATCGACCACACGGCCGTCAGATGACGCAGTAATATCGTAAAACACCAGCTCGTCGGCACCTTCTTGTGCATAACGCTGCGCCAGTGGCACGATGTCGCCGATGATTTCGTGATTACGGAACTGGACGCCTTTGACCACTTGGCCGTCTTTCACATCCAGACAAGGGATTATACGTTTTGCCAGCATGCGATCGCCTCCTTCACGTTAAACTTGCCGTCCAATAGCGCGCGGCCCACAATCACACCTTGCACACCACTGCCACGCAGGCGGGCAATATCATCCAGACAACCGATACCACCGGAAGCCTGGAATGCCACTTGTGGGTAGCGCTGGCACACTTCCTGATACAGTTCTACATTGGAACCACTTAGGGTGCCATCGCGGGAAATGTCAGTACACAACACATGTTTTAGGCCAAACGGCAGGTATTGCTCGACGATTTGTTCCAGCGTAGCATCTGAGTTTTCCTGCCAACCGCTGATAGCCACCTGTTTGCGGCCCGCCTCATTAATTCGGACATCCAGCGCTAATACAATGGCTTCAGCGCCATAGCGCTCAAACCACTGTTGCACCATTTCTGGCTGCTTAACGGCTGTCGAACCCACAACAACCCGTGTTGCACCGGCTTCCAGCAGTGCGACCACATCTTGTTCGTTACGGATACCGCCGCCCACCTGCACCGGGACATCCACACCAGCCAGTAACTCGCGCAGCAAGGGGATCTGACGGGCTGCCGGATCTTTGGCCCCGGTAAGATCGACCAGATGTAACACCTGAGCGCCTTGCTGCTGATAATCCTGTAAGCGAGGCAGTGGGTGATTACCGTAATCACGCTGCTGGCCGTAATCGCCCTGATGCAAACGCACCACCTTGCCTTCGATCAAATCCAACGCAGGAATAATCATGGTGCTCACATCTCCAGAAAGTTTTTCAGCAATTGGGCTCCAGCCGCACCGGAGCGTTCCGGATGAAACTGCACGCCAAAGAAGTTGTCTTTTTCTACTGCGGCGGTAAACGGCTCGCCGTAATTGGCCTGGGCGATGGTATCTGGGCATATTGGCATTGCATATCCGTGCACAAAGTAGAAATAGGTCCCATCCGGGATCCCACGAAACAGATGATTACCCGCTTGTGGGGTAATTTGATTCCAGCCCATGTGCGGCAGCGGTAAACCAAAATCCATCATCTGTTTTACCGGCGTATCAATAATACCGAGAGTTTCAATGCCACCACTCTCCTCGCTGCTGGTCGCCAGCAACTGCATTCCCAGGCAGATACCCAATACCGGCTGAGTACAGCTCTTAATCAGTTCGATAAGTTCGCGTTCTTTTAACTGATCCATTGCTGCATGGGCAGTACCGACACCTGGCAGGAAAAGCTTATCTGCACGCAGTACAATCTCAGGGTCACGGCTGATAACGGGTGCATAACCCAAACGTTGCACCGCATAGGTGACAGAGGAGAGGTTGGCGCACCCTGTATCCAGAATCACCACATTCATTACAGCACTCCTTTGGAACTTGGCAGGGTATTGCCCTCAACGCGGATCGCCTGACGTAAAGTACGACCAAACACTTTAAACAGGCTCTCGACCCGGTGGTGATCGTTACGGCCTTTGGTTTTCAAGTGCAGGGTACAGGCCATGGCATAAGAGAGGGAGCGGAAGAAGTGCTCAACCATCTCAGTGCTCAGGTCACCCACGCGCTGGTAGTTAAATTCCGCTTTGTATTCCAGATGCGGGCGGCCGGAAATATCTAGCGCGCAGCGCGCCAGACACTCGTCCATTGGCAAGACAAAACCAAAACGGCCAATACCGCGTTTGTCACCGAGCGCGTTGTTAATCGCTTCGCCCAGTGCCAGTGCCGTATCTTCTACGGTGTGGTGGTCATCAATGTAGAGGTCACCGCTGACCTGAATATCCATACGGAAACCGCCGTGAGTGGCGATTTGATCCAGCATATGGTCGAAGAAGCCCACGCCAGTTTTGATCTTGCTGCCCCCTTCACGATCGAGCCACACATTTACATCAATTGCCGTCTCTTTGGTGACACGGTTAACATAGGCATGACGGTCTCGTTGGGTTAGCTGCTTGGCAATCTGCGACCAGTTCAAACCATCACGCTGATAACGCAAGCCGCTGATGCCCATATTGTGAGCCAATTGCAGGTCAGTTTCTCGGTCGCCGATAACATAGCTATTAGCACTATTCATTACGCCTTCAGCCAGATAACTTTCTACCAACTCGGTTTTCGGCTTACGGCAAGTACAATTATCCGCAGGTAGGTGCGGGCAAATTAGCACTTGCTCGAAATTGACGCCCTGAGAGCTAAATATTTGCATCATCAGGTTATGGGGAGGATCAAACGTTTCCTGTGGGAAACTGTGGGTACCCAAGCCATCTTGATTGGTTATCATCACCAAACGATAATCCGCTTTTTGCAGTGCCAGCAAGGCCGGGATCACTTCTGGCTCCAGCGCCAGTTTGTCCAGCCGGTCAACCTGAAAGTCTTCCGGTGGCTCAGCAATCAGGGTGCCGTCTCTGTCAATAAAAAGAAATTTCTGGCTCATATCGTTTCCTTACGCAGGCTGGAGGTATTAGTGCTATTGGGGCTATTGATACCAGGCAGGGGAGCAAGGGCGGCAATCACTCGCTCACACTCCTGACGGGTGCCTACCGTAATGCGCAGGCAGTTGGATAACCCAGGTTGCTTATTTTGGTCACGCAGGATGATGCCTTGGTCCCACAGGGTTTTGAATACATTGCTGGCGGCGGTAAAACGGGCCAGTAAATAGTTACTTTCACTGGTAAATACCTGCTCAACACAGGCACAGTCTTGCAGCGCGCTTTGTAACCATGCGCGGTTAGTTCGTACTTCGTTTACCCGCTGGCGCATTTGCTCAAGACCTTGTGGGCTGAGCGCTTGTGCAGCAATATCGGCCACCGGTGTAGACAACGGATAGGGCGCGATCACTTTCAGCAACAATTGGATGATATCGCTGTTGGCCAAGGTAAAGCCACAACGTAAACCGGCCAATGCAAAAGCTTTCGATAAGGTGCGCAAAATGACTAAATTCGGATAATCTTTTAGCCAACCGCTTACCGAGGCCTGTGGACAGAACTCGATATAGGCTTCATCGATAGCCACGATAGCGCGACCTTGCGCCAGTTCCAGCACTTCACGCAGAGAGGCTGGGTTGATTAAATTGCCAGTTGGGTTATTTGGGCTGCAAACATAGATCAATTTCACCCGATCCAGGTTTTCTTTAATTGCCGGTAGATCTAACTGCCAGTCCGCGGTGGTTTGCACGGTACGCAGTTCCACACCAAAGGTCTCGGCGCTGACGGCATACATACCATAGGTTGGCGGGCAGAAGAGTATCGCATCTTCACCCGGTTCACAGAATGCACGGATTAGCAGTTCAATACCTTCATCGGCACCACGGCTGACTAACACTTGATCAGTTGCTAAACCGGCATAGGCGGCATAACGCTCAATCACCTGTTTCGGCTGACATTCTGGATAGCGATTGAAGTTTTGTACCGTAAGTTGGTATTCGGTCGCTAGCGGGTATTCGTTGGCATTAAGCCAAACATCGCCATTACCGCCCAAACGGCGGGCAGACATATAAGGGGTCAGGGCACGGACATTGGCACGGGCCAAATCGGTGACGTTGGTAGATTGGCTCATGCTTGCTCCTTTTGGGCGGCTGTCAGGGCCGCAACACGTAGGGTAACGGCGTTTTTGTGGGCGGTGAGTTGTTCGGCTTGCGCTAAAATTTCGATAGTCGAAGCCAGACCCAGCAAGCCCTGTGGTGTTAATTGCTGTACTGTCATTCGCTTAACAAAATCGGCCAGACCCAAACTGGAATAAGTTGAGGTATAACCATAAGTCGGTAACACGTGGTTGGTACCTGAGGCATAATCACCCGCAGATTCCGGCGACCAGTCACCCATAAAGACTGAACCGGCATTATTAATCTGATCGATAATGTCTTCCGGCTGACGGATTTGCAAAATTAAGTGTTCTGGGCCGTATTGGTTACTGATATCAATACATTGTTGCAAATCTTTGGTGACGATCAAACGGCTGCTTTCCAGTGCCTGACGAGCGATATCAGCGCGCGATAACAATTTAAGTTGCTGCTCTACCTCAACAGCGACTGCTTGGGCAATGGCGGCATCCGGGGTCAGTAATACCACTTGTGAATCCGGCCCGTGCTCCGCTTGAGACAGCAAATCAGAGGCAATAAACGCCGGTGTAGCACCACTGTCGGCAATAACCAACACTTCTGACGGGCCAGCTGGCATGTCAATTGCAGCACCATCCAAACGTTGGCTTACCTGACGCTTCGCTTCAGTGACATACGCGTTGCCGGGGCCAAAAATCTTGTTCACTTTCGGTATTGATTCGCTACCGAATGCCATGGCAGCAATCGCTTGTGCTCCACCAATCTGGAACACTTCATTAATCCCACACAGTTGCGCGGCATACAGTATTTCATCGGCAATCGGCGGCGGGGAACATAAAATGACCCGCTGGCAACCGGCAATGCGTGCTGGGGTACCGAGCATGAGTACGGTAGACAGCAGCGGGGCGGAACCACCGGGAATATACAAGCCGACGGAGGCAATCGGACGGGTGATTTGCTGGCAGCGTACGCCCGGTTGCGTTTCAACATCCACCACGGGCATTTTCTGCGCGTTGTGGAAGATTTCAATATTACATACTGCTTTCGCCATGGCTTGTTTAATGTCGTCATTCAAGCGCCCGACGGCGGCAGTTATCTCATCGCTACTGATGCGGATATTGGTAACCTGCACCGTATCAAAGCGTTGGCTGAAATCACGCAAGGCACTGTCACCCTCGGCTTTCACCCGGTCAAGGATTTCACTGACGGTTGCGGTGATTCGCTCAGAAGCATTAATAGCCGGGCGGCTCAACAGCGATTTTTTCTGCTCTTCGCTGCATTGCTGCCAGTCGATTAGGGTATTGAAATTCGTCGGCTGCATCAGTTACTCCATCATTTTTTCAATCGGTAATACCAGAATGGAGCTGGCACCTAACGCTTTCAGTTTTTCCATGGTTTCCCAGAACAGCGTCTCGCTACTGACCATGTGCATGGCGACACGGCTCTTATCACCGGCCAATGGCAGAATAGTAGGGCGCTCGGCACCTGGCAGCAGAGTAATGATTTCGTCCAAACGTTCACTGGGTGCATGCATCATGATGTATTTGGATTCACGTGCTTGAATAACGCCCTGAATTCGGGTCATCAGGCGATCAATCAGTTGTTGCTTATCGGCTGGCATTTCGCCATCACGCTGAATCAGGCACGCTTTGGAGCGGTAAATGACTTCAACTTCGCGCAGGCCGTTGGCTTCCAGGGTGGCACCGGTTGACACCAAATCACAGATAACATCCGCCAAACCGGCACGTGGTGCTACTTCAACGGAACCGTTAAGCAAACAGGATTTAAAGGTAACCCCTTGTTTATCAAGGTATTGCTTTAAAATGTGTGGGTAAGAGGTGGCGATGCGCTTATTTTGCAGGCATTGCGGGCCGGTATACTCGGTATCCAGTGAGGCTGCCAGTGACAGGCGACAGCCACCGAAATCCAGGCGGCGTAAGGTGAAGTAACGGGGATCTTCGCCTTGAGCACGGCGGCTCAGTAACTCTTCTTCCAGCACGTTTTCGCCAATAATCCCCAGATCAACCACCCCATCCATCACCAGTCCTGGGATATCGTCATCACGTACTCGCAGGATATCGATTGGCATATTTTCTGCAAAAGCGATCAGGCGCTGTTGTTGCAAATTGATTTTAATCCCGCAGCGCGATAACAATTCATGGCAATCATCACTCAGGCGGCCTGATTTCTGCATTGCAATGCGTAAACGTGTTTTATCCAGCATGGTAAATCCTCAATCTATTAATTAATCATATAAAATGATGAGCAACAAAAAAGCCCTCGGAAGATAATCTTCCGAGGGCTTTCTCTATTGCGTTCTACCGCCACCTGGAAGATTCGTTAACCGTCTTCCAGCACACATCGGCCTGCAAGACTAGTCAGGATGATGGTGATGATGGTGATTAAATTGAACGCAGTTCATAATAATTTCTCTGTTTGGGCGGTTTTGAGCAAATCAAAATAGCCTTGATGTATCCATATAGCCATGACGTGGCATAACTTCTGTCAATCAACCTAAACCATCTGCTCGGTAGCGCGCAACCTTTTTTTCGCCTGATGCATTTATTTCACCCTGGAAGGGTGCGGCTTATCAACCAGTAATGGTTTTCTACTTAGTCATTATCACTTTGTTTTATGTCAGTATAAGCATGAAATATTTACCCAGCGTCATTATACCGATTTATAGAAAGAGGCCCATAATAGAGAGTAATTGTTAGGTAACAGTAGTTGGCGTAACTTATGCGTATTACGTGTGTTATCGGTATACACCCGTCATACTTCAAGCTGCATGTGCATTAGCCGCCTTCCTGCAACTCGAATTATTTAGGGTATAGGTTATCGGTATGAATCCGTGGAGAGCAATTGAAATGAAGAAAGTAGCCATTATTGGGTTGGGCTGGCTGGGGATGCCATTGGCGCAATCATTAATCCGTCGTGGAATACAAGTGGTTGGCAGTAAGACTACGCCAGATGGTGTCGATGCCGCCAGAATGAGCGGAGTTGATTGTTTTCAATTGCAACTGACACCGGAACTGATTTGCTCTCCAGACGATCTGGAGCAACTGATGACCGCTGATGCTTTGGTCATTACCTTACCTGCCAGCCGCACCGCCGAACGTGGGGAACAATATCTTCAGGCGGTACAGATGGTGGTCGACAGCGCATTGGCTTTCGGTATGCCGCGCATTATTTTTACCAGTTCTACCTCGGTGTATGGCGAAACCCGTGGCCGAATCAAAGAGAGTTCACCGCTTCAACCGGTGACCACTGCCGGTAAAACACTGATGGAGCTAGAGCTTTGGTTGCATAAGTTACCCAATACTTCGGTGGATATCTTGCGCCTTGCCGGGCTAGTGGGCACCGATCGCCATCCTGGCCGTTTTCTGGCAGGGAAATGCGGTGTGCAAGGCGGCTCACTGGGGGTTAACCTGGTGCATCAGGAAGATGTTATTTCAGCCATCGAGTTGTTGCTTAAGCTGCCAAGGGGCGGCCATATTTATAATTTGTGTGCGCCACACCATCCCGCCAAGCGTGATTTCTATCCTGAGTGCGCGCGAGCATTACAATTGACGCCACCGGAGTTTGCTCCCGAGGATATTGAGGAAGCACCACGTGAGATTGATGGCAGCAAAATTTGTAGCGAGCTGGGGTTTGAGTATCAATATCCAGACCCAAATCGAATGCCTTTGAATTAATTATCTTATCGGCTACTGAGCGTTTGTATTTTGGGCTTGGGCAGTGCTCGAAATCCTCACGTACTACGTGTACGCTCCGGTTTTTGCGCGCTGGCCGCACCCAAACTACTTTCGCTCGCTATGCCTTGAATGGATATTGAAAGCATTACAACATAAGAATCAATGCCCTATCACCGCTTTTGATGGATATAGGTCAGCGCCAGCGCCATCGCTAATACCAGTCCTTTGATGATATCCATGGCATAATAAGGTACTGACAGCATCACCAGGCCGTTTTGTAATACACCCAAGATCACCGCGCCAATTAAGGTGCCGAAAGCATTAGGCTTGCCAGAACCGGCCAAAGAGAAACCGATATACGCTGCTGCCACGGCATCCATTAGGTAGCCCCCCCCGGCGTTCACCTGCGACGAGCCAATACGTGATGCCAGCAGAATGCCACCCAGTGCCGCTAACAGGGAAGAGAGCACATAGGCCAGCACCCGATAACGCACGGTACGGATACCCGCCAATCGAGCCGCTTCTGGATTACCCCCAATTGCATACATGCGCCGGCCATGTTTGGTTAGCGACAGATACAACTGCACTACAATTGTCACCGCCAGCATAATCAGCACAATTACCGGCACTTGGCCCAGCGCTGAAAACATCTCAGGAATGACGCCTTCCGCCATATCGCCGCTGGGTAGCAACATATTTTGCGTGATAGACCCGCCATAACTGTAGGTCATCGCCACGCCCTGAATCACAAATAGACTGGCAAGGGTGGCCAGCATGTCAGGGATCTTCAGTACCACGATCAGAAACGCGTTAAACAGGCCGACCAAGGTACAAATCAGTAGCGTTAGAATAATGGCGCCAGTGGTACCAAAACCGTACCAGACAAATAGCGATACCACGATGGCATTGGCCAACGAAGCGGTGGAACCCACCGACAGATCAAAACCACCAATCGACAGCGAAATCGACACTCCAATGGCAATCACCGTCACGATGGCGATGGAGCGCAAAATATTTATAATATTGTTTGGATCGAGGAAGTTATCCGATGCCAAGCCAAATAACGCGATTAGCGCCACAACGGTGAGTAACATCCCCCATTTGTAGAGAAAATCAAAGAGCTGATGACGCCATGGTTGTGCGTCGGCTAGGGGGATTTCTTTGTTCACTGAGGGGTTCCTCCAGTAGAGAATAGTAATAATGTCTCTTCATCAACATCGGCGGCGTTCAGTTCGGCGACAATACGCCCATCCCACAACACACAGATGCGAGAGCATAAACCGACCAATTCTGAGAATTCACCGGATGCATAAATAATGCCTTTCCCACTCTGTGCTAAAGCATCAATCAGAGTGAACAGGTCTTGCTTGGCTTTGATGTCGACACCTTTAGTCGGTTCATCAAAAATCAGTACCTGCGCATCACCGCGCAACCACTTGCCGATTGCCACTTTCTGCTGATTGCCTCCCGATAGGCGCGCGAGTTTCTGTTGCGGCGAAGAGGCACGTATCCCAAGACGCTGAATTAACTCTTTGGCCCAATTTAGCTCCTGACGGCGGCTAAAAATACTCCAGCGGGAAAAACTGTCATCGGCGGCCACACTGAGATTCATCGCAATCCCTTCGTGGATAAAAATACCTTCTTTGCGCCGCTCTTCCGGTACCAATGCCAATCCTTGTGCGACAGATTGGGCGGGCGAGCGTGGCTTCCAGGTTTTACCTTGTAATTCGCCACTGTCGACACGGCTGGGTGTTGCGCCAAACAACGCTTTGCACAGTTCGGTTTTCCCCGCACCGGCTAACCCGGCAATACCCAGAATCTCCCCTTCATGCAGTGTCAGGGAAATATCGCGCAATTTGTGTTGATCATGTAAACCACGTACTGCCAGCAGTGTTTTACGGCTGACCGCCGCTCGCCGAGGGGGAAAAATATCATCCAGCGTATGGCCAAGCATTTTTTCCACAATCTGCTCGCCGCTTAGCTCACCCATGGCATCATGGCTGACACGCCGCCCATCACGTAACACCGTTAATTGATCGCAAATTTCGCGTAATTCATGGATGCGATGTGAAATGAAAACGATTGCCATGCCTTCCGATTGCAAACGGCGGACTACGCGGAACAAGCGCGCGCTCTCTTCTTGATCCAGTGGTGCGGTGGGTTCATCTAAAATCAGGAAACGGCATTGGTGGGAAAGGGCGCGGGCTAATAACACCTGTTGTTTCTCTGCCAGCGTGCAGGATTCCAGACGTTGACGAACATTTAATTTAACATCAAGTTGCCCGAGTAGCGCTTCTGCCTGACGGTAAAGCTGCGGCCAGTTAAACAGATGTCCCTGCTCCGCCAGTGTATCCAGCATAATATTTTCCGCCACAGACAGGGTGGGGATCAGCGCGACATCAACCTCTTGCTGAACCACATGGATACCCTGTTGTTTGGCTTGTCGGGGGGAATGAATATCTATCTGTTGGCCATCAATATAGATCTCACCACGATAGTGACTGTGAGCGCCGGAAAGAATAGCCATCAAGGTTGATTTTCCTGCACCATTAGCACCGACCAGTGCATGGGTGGAACCACCTTCCAGTGTAAAATCAACTTGTTGCAGTGCATGGAATCCAGAAAACGAAATAGAGATATTGCGCATCTCAAGGCGGGAGGAGCTGATGCTGGACATAAATTTCTGTGACTGCCCTATAAAGTATTTTGGCGACCTACCCCTTTTTGCTATTCAGAAATAGGCTTACGATTTTTCTCAGGTCAATCAACCGGAGAAACAGGCAGTCAATAATGCTGCTGATAGCTTTCTTTTTTAACACAGTTTCTATTATTCGCAACAAACTAAAGTAGTTAAGGTATATCAAAAAATTATTAAACATTGCTGGCTTACCCCTTAAGATGAGAAAAACAGCGATAAGAACGTAATTTAAAAGGAACGCGCGATGAGCACGAATGCAATCCGGGTACAGGTAGGTCCGGCCAACTATTTTTCTTTTCCGGGTGCTATCGACAAACTGAGTGAGTTCTACCCTCCGGCGGCCCTGGATAAGGCACTGTGGATCTTTGGTGAGCGTGCTTTGGCGGCAGTCAGTGATTACTTGCCCGCCGCGTTCCACGGGCCGCAAGCGGTGCGTGCTGCGTTTTCAACCCATTGCAGTGAGTCTACTGTTGCGGATTTGGTGAAAACGGCGGGCAATGACCGCCTGGTGGTGATCGGTATCGGCGGTGGGGCAGTATTGGATACCGCAAAAGTGGTGGCACGTAAGCTGGGGTTGCCACTGGTCGCTATCCCGACTATCGCTGCAACCTGCGCCGCCTGGACGCCACTCTCCGTCTGGTATAGCGACGCCGGGCAGGCACTGAATTTTGAAATTTTCAAAGATGCTAATCACTTAGTCTTAGTTGAACCGCGCATCATTTTGCAAGCACCGGTGGAATATCTGCTGGCAGGTATTGGCGATACCTTGGCAAAATGGTACGAAGCCGTGGTACTTAGCCCACAGCCGGAAACGTTATCTCTCACCGTTCGCCTCGGATTACAGGCTGCGTTGGATATTCGTAATGTGCTGCTAAAGCAAAGTGAAGCCGCGTTACGGGCGGTTAAGCAAGCTGAACTGACACAGGACTTTCTGGATGTGGTGGATGCGATTATTGCCGGGGGCGGCATGGTTGGTGGGTTGGGGGAGCGTTATACCCGGGTGGCGGCGGCACATGCAGTGCACAATGGCCTGACTCTGTTACCCCAAACCGAGCATTTTCTGCATGGCACCAAAGTGGCCTATGGGATTTTGGTCCAGACAGCCCTGCTGGAGCAGGATGAGGCATTACAGTCATTGATTGTGGCGTTTAAAAAGTTGGGCTTGCCAACCCATTTAGCGGCGCTGGATGTTGATATTAATGATCGCGATGCTATTGAGCGGGTGATTGGTCGAATTCTGAAGCCGAGTGAATCAATTCATTATCTGCCTATTGCATTGAATTCAGACAAACTGTGGGCGGCAATTGAGCGGGTAGAAATGGCCGCTCAGCACTGATAGCACGCGGGAATAGCCGTTTATACCCGTTATACTTCAAGCTGCATGTGCGTTGGCTACGCTCAATAACCCGAATCACTTACTCATGTAAGCTCATCGGGATTTTCTCGCTTGCCGCCTTCCTACAACTCGAATTATTTAGGGTATAGATCAAACTGTCATAAGAATATTGTTTCAAGTGCTTTAACATCTTGTTTTTTGCTCTCAACTTAGGGCAGAATACGCGCCATGCAATAACCGACGTTTAAACGCGTCGGTTATTTTTTTGCATTCATGTTTTCACAAATCAAGAGGCCGGACAACGATCCGGATAGATAAACAGGTCCGCGAGCGATTATTCACATACTGAAATCGCCGTTATGAGGAAAGAAAGATGGGGCAATTATTCACACTGGCACCGGTGCCCACCGGTATGCGCTGCACATGCAGCGATTATGGCGCAGCAGGTATGGCAAATACCCGTTACTCCGCTCTTATTTCCCCACTTACGTATCCCAGGCAGATACGAAGTTTCCCCGTCACCTCTAACCTGTGCGCTACACTTGCGAATCGGGTTAAAGGTATGGGGAGGCTGAATCATGACGCATAACGCTACTGTTGCAGTCGGTACTAACCAAACGGGTACCAACAACCGCGTCCAACTCAGAAAAACACTAACACTGGTCCAAGTGGTGATGATGGGTCTGGCTTATTTACAGCCGATGACCATTTTCGATACTTTTGGCATTGTTTCCGGTTTGACCGATGGTCATGTCGCGACCTCTTACGCCATTGCGTTGATTGCGGTGCTGTTCACGGCAATCAGCTATGGCAAACTGGTTAAACGCTTCCCGTCTGCGGGGTCGGCGTATACTTACGCCCAGAAATCCATTAGTCCGAATGTTGGCTTTATGGTGGGTTGGTCATCACTGCTGGACTATCTGTTCATGCCGATGATTAATATTCTGTTGGCAAAAATTTACCTCGAAGCGATTTTCCCTGGTGTGCCATCGTGGATTTTTGTTGGCGCGCTGGTCAGCCTGATGACGCTGTTTAACCTGCGTGGCATCAACGTGGTGGCAAACTTGAACTCGGTTATTGTTGTGGTTCAGGTGGCTATCATGGTGGTCTTTATGGGGCTATTGATTCATGGTGTTTATCAGGGTGAAGGTGCGGGCACATTGGTAAGCCCACGCCCGTTCTATTCTGAAAATGCCCATTTGGTGCCGATGATAACCGGGGCCACGATACTGTGCTTCTCATTCCTGGGTTTCGACGGCATCAGTTCATTGTCTGAAGAAACCCCTAATGCCGGTAAAGTGATCCCGAAAGCGATTTTCTTGACGGCATTGATTGGCGGCGTGATCTTTATTGTGGTGTCTTATTTCTTACAGCTCTATTTCCCGGATATTTCGCGCTTCACTGATCCTGATGCGTCACAGCCAGAAATTATGCTGTTTGTTGCTGGCAAATTCTTCCAGTCAGTTATCTTGTGCTTCTCCTGTGTCACGGTATTGGCATCAGGGATGGCGGCACATGCTGGCGTTTCGCGTCTGCTGTATGTGATGGGCCGCGATGGGGTATTCCCAGAAAAAATATTTGGTTACGTGCACCCGAAATGGCGGACTCCGGCAATCAACGTACTGTTGGTCGGTGGCGTGGCATTGTCAGCTATTTCCTTTGATCTGGTGACGGCGACCGCATTGATTAACTTCGGTGCGCTGGTGGCCTTTACCTTCGTGAACCTGTCAGTGATTTCACAGTTCTATATCCGTGAACGCCGTAACAAAACGTTTAAGGATCATTTCAGCTACCTGATTCTGCCAATGATTGGTGCCGGAACGGTGGGGGTGCTGTGGATGAATCTGGAAAGCAGTTCAATGACACTGGGGCTGGTGTGGGGCGCGATTGGTCTGGCTTATATGGTCTGGAAAACCCGTGCTTTCCGTCAGGCTCTGCCTCAATTTAATGGCGAACTGGCACAGTAGTCGCATCTGATATTGCGCAATTGCTGACTAAAACGGAGCCTGATGGCTCCGTTTTTTATGGGATAATTTGCTGCCACAACCCTAGCTCACCAAGCCTCTGGCATACTCAAACAGTGCTTTCAGCAGTGCCAGCTTCTCTTTATCGTCTTCATACTGGTTATAGAATTGTTCCAGTTGCAGCACGTAGTCCTGCACTCTTTCAGGATTGAGGGCTTCGCGGCGATGTTCCAGCCAACGCTGTTGCTCACTGTCAGTCAGCGTATTGGGGTAATTACGGGCGCGAAAGCGGAAAAATAGCGCTTCCAGCCGTGGATCTTGAAAGGTCAAATCCAGTGCGGGCAGGTTTTGCGGTTCAGTTTGTAAAATGATCTTCATGGTGGCGCGGTCGGCATCGCTGAAGAAGCCATTATACAGTTGTGCATCGACATCATCGGATACCGCAAAAGGTTCGGCTTCGGCGAACAGTGCCACCACTTTTTCACGTACTTGCGGATTTTGCCGCAATAATTGTAAATTTTGCAGGCAACGTTGGCGATCAATGCCCAAACGATCAGCATTTTCCGGTAATAAAGTTTTAGCCGGAGCCAGTACCGGGCATTTATTGATATGCACCAGTTTCAGTGGCACCGCTGCATCCTGTGCATTGAGTTTGTCGCGGCGGGTATACAGACGCTCGCGCAGTGTATCGCTATCCAACGCCAGCAATGGCGACATATCACCGGCCAGGTCACACATAATCACCGCATTTTTATTCTCAGGATGCCATGCCAGCGGCGCAACCCAACTGGTATTGCCCCGTGCCGCGCCAAACATGCCAGAGACATGAACCAACGGCGTTATCTCCGCGATATCAATCAGTGCGTTTATTTTATGCTTACTGCGGTGTTGATATAAATAGTCGAATAGGCGGGGTTGCGCCTGTTTGACCAATTTCGCCATCGCGATGGTGGCATACACATCTGACATCGCATCATGGGCATGCAAATGCTCAACACCATTGGCTTTGGTCAGATGCTCAAGCTTGAAACTCGGCAGGCCATCTTCATTTTCCGGCCAGACGATACCTTCCGGGCGCAGGGCGTAACAAGCTCGCATCACATCTAACAGATCCCAGCGGGAATTCCCTCCTTGCCAGCTATAGGCATAGGGATCGTAAAAATTGCGGTAGAAAATATTGCGACTGACTTCATCATCAAAACGAATATTGTTGTAACCGAGGATACAGGTGCCCGGCACATTGAAAGCCTGATGGATTTGGCGGGCAAATTCTGCCTCATTCACGCCATTGGCTAAGGCATGCTGTGGCGTGATACCGGTTATCATCACAGCCTCTGGCTGTGGCAGATAGTCATCGGCGGGAGCACAGTAAATGACCAATGGTTCTTCGATAATATTGAAATCTAAATCGGTGCGCACCCCGGCAAACTGGGCCGGCCGGTCCAATGCCGGACGCTGACCAAAGGTCTCGTAATCGTGAATGTAGAAAGTAGGTTGCTTATTTTTATCTGACATTATTCGGTTTAACCCTTTTTACTATGGTCATTCTTTAGTGATGGGCCACCGTTTTGGTGGTAAGCCGCAGTGACCAATAACGTTAGTGTTAGAATATCATTTCAAGTGCGCCGAGACGTCAGGATTTATTTCGACATACTTATGTTTTGCCAGAAACATGCCGATCTAATTAGTATTTACCTACCGTTTACTCAGCTATTCATACAATTCGCCTACTAAATGACACGGTAGGAATCATGGTGAAAAAACTTCTGCTAACCGGCGCAACAGGGTTTCTGGGCGGGGCAGTGCTTGAAAAATTATTGTTGGCAGACGCCGATTTTAATTATTTATTATTAGTACGGGCGACTACGCTGGAGCAGGGGCTAAACCGCATCCGTGAAAATCTGGCGAAATTTTATCTCCCCAGTCAGCGGCTGAATAAAATAAATATCAACCATATTTTATTAGGCGATTTGGCAGAGCCGGATAGCTTTATTAATGACCCACGTATCGATGATGTGACCCATGTTATTAACTGTGCTGCTGTCGCGTCATTTGGTAATAATCCCTTAATCTGGAAAGTAAATGTAGACGGCACTCTGGCGTTTGGCAAAAGAATGGCAAATGTAGTGGGATTACAGCGCTTTATCCACGTGGGTACCGCCATGTCGTGCACACCAGATGCCGGAACGGTGGTTAGCGAGCAAGTATTATCAGCGCAAGATGATGCGCATTTAGTGGAATATACCAAGTCCAAATCAGCTATTGAACGATTGCTGGCAGAGCAATGCCCGAATTTACCGCTGGTATTAGCCCGGCCATCGATTGTCGTTGGGCATACCCGTTTGGGGTGTCAGCCCTCTAGCAGTATTTTCTGGGTATTTCGCATGGCATTAATGCTGCGTAAGTTTATGTGTTCATTGGATGACTATATCGACGTTATCCCAGTCGATTATTGTGCGGATGCTCTGCTGTGTATTTTGTTCCATCCCCACTTGACCGAAAATATTTATCATATTTCTGCCGGAGAAAAAGACAGCGTCAGTTTTGCCGAAATTGATCAAGCGATGTCATGGGCCGCGCGGCAAAAACCGATGGGTACAGATTATTGCCAGGTAGACTACGGTGCTTTGGTGCAGATGCGTAACCAACTAAAAAGCATTTTCGGCCCCTGCAATGAGCGCTTAATGTTGAAAGCCATGCGTTTATATGGCTCTTTTGCAGTGTTAAATGTGCGGTTCAGTAATGAACGCCTGCTCAGTTTGGGTATGCCAAGATCACCACGCTTCACAGATTATATTGCCTGTTGTGTGGAGTCCAGCCATGGAATAACTATCCAGCAGCAAATGGCGGTTGATTTTAAATAAACATTTCTCCCCGCATAACGACAGATTGCGGGGAATAACTTTTCCAGTTTATGTCTCATCATTGATTATCCGCTTATCAGCCAGATCTACGCCGCTTACCTGTCAGCGCATGTGTCAACTGCCCGCGCTTAGAACCTAAATTGAAAGCCGCCCTGAGTCAGTCCAGCACATGAGCGAGAGGTTGCCGCCGAATTAAGTGAAATTACGACCGCAGTGAAATCATTGATGCTGGCGGTAACGCAAGAGCAGCAGGTAGAAACGCCGATTTATGGCTATGTTTGGCTGAGGATGGAGCTAACCAAACAGCTTGAGGAATTCGACTATCTGATTAATATGACGTTATGCAGGTGATCTCTCGCCGCTGAAGGCAGATGAAATTTCTGTCTGGCGAGTAAAGCAGGTAAGATAAGCCAATGAATCTTGTCACCAGGTACGGCAAAGCGGTATGGTGCAGGTAGCCTGGTCACCAGCAATTGAATTTGTGTAAAACTTAAGTGAAGGTGTAAAAATGGATAATGCAATTAAGCCGACTTTCCAGGACGTTTTGGAGTTTGTGCGTATGTTTCGTCGCAAAAACAAGTTGCAGCGTGAAATCGTTGATAACGAAAAGAAAATCCGTGATAACCAAAAACGCGTTCTGTTGCTCGATAACTTGAGTGATTACATCAAGCCGGGGATGAGTATTGAAGAAATTCAGGCCATTATCGCGGACATGCGTACTGCTTACGAAGATCGTGTTGATGATTACACCATCAAAAATGCCGATCTGTCTAAAGAACGTCGTGAATTGTCGAAAAAACTGAAAGCGATGGGCGAAGTTAAGTAACTTCACCAAGGTTTGATAGCTTGTTTTAACACTATTAAGAGAAAGGCTGGCATCAATTGCCAGCCTTTTTTTTGGCTAAAATGGCTCTAACTTGACGGTTTGTTCTGCCGCAAGAAACTAAACGCTGGGATTTTAGCACCTTTGACAAAGATAAACGCCAGCAGTAACGAGCCCCACAGCGCCATAGTGATATAACTACTGACACCCATGATATTCAGCCCGCTTTCCAGCATTTGCAGCAGGAACAGCGCCAGTACAATGCCGAAAACTTTGCCAAATCCACCATCGGGATTTACCCCACCCAGTACGGTTGCCAAAATAGTGATAAGTAACAGCGACTCACCGTAGGATGCTTTGGCTGAGTTCAGTTTCGACATCATTAATAAGGCCGCTACCGCACACAGTAAAGATGAAATTACATACACCCAAACCAGTGTGCGGCGCGTGTTAATCCCAGAGAAGAAGGTGGCCTTCTCATTAGAACCGGACAAATAGATTTGGCGGCCCAGTGGCGTTTTAGCCAGAATCAGCCAGATGGTCAGTGCTACCGCGACGAACAGATAAAGTGGCACTGGCACACCGAGAAAGTTGCTGCGATCCAGTGCCAGTACATAGTTCGGGAAGTTTGAGATAGCCGAACCTTTGGAGATAAGTACATTCACGCCTTTGAGCAAGGTCATGATGCCCAGAGTGGCCAGAATAGGGGATACTCGTACCACCGAGATAAGTATCCCGTTGATAAGCCCCACAACCAATGCCACCGAGGCACCCGCCAGTAACATCAACATCATTGAACTAAAGGTTGGCGCAAGATGGGTACAAACCCATGCCATCACCAGGGCGCTGGCATTCGCGGTAGCAATAATCGATAAGTTAATCCCACCGGTCAGCATAGTAATCGCCATGGCCAGAGTTAATACCCCCGCGACAGGGATTTGCGAGGCGATGGATTGGAAGTTAGCCGCCGACCAAAATACCTGTGGAATAAATAGGCTGAATCCTACGCCGACCAGCACCAGCAGGGCAACCAGCCAGCGTTCGGTATGATCACGTTGCGTTGTTTTCGACATGGTTATATCCCTACCTTATGGCGTTGGCCCCAGGCCGTCACACTGATACTGATGACAATTACCAGCCCGATAACCACGGTATGCCAGTACGACGAAATGCTCAGTAAATTCAAACCATTTTGTAATATTGCCAGCAAAATCACCCCCAGCAAGGTACCGGTAAGTGTTCCACGGCCACCCACAATACTGGTACCGCCGAGCACCACGGCTGCCAGCACTGTAAGCTCATAGCCCAGTAATGAATCAGGCGCTACGGTTAATACGGTATAAGACTGTACTACGCCGGCGATACCGGACAGAAAGCCCATATAGCCATACACGAACAGTTGCAGTTTGAGAATACTGAACCCCATGCGTGACGCCGCTTCCTGATTGCCCCCTAAGGCATAGATTTGCCTGCCAATACTGGTGCGGGTCATCAGTAGAGCGGTAACAATAATGGTAATTAGCAGCGTTAGAATAGGGAGCGACAGGCCGTAGTCATAACCATCGGCAGCGGTAAAGGCGAATAGCATTGGCCCGTGTTCAAACCATTCAGGGTAGCTATACAGCCAAACACCACGGCTGAGATACAACAGTAAACCGTAGAAAATATTCAGTGTGGAAATGGTGATAATGATCGACGGTACGCGTAAGCGGTTAACCAGCAGGGCATTAACCAAGCCCAAAAGTAGGCCGATACCACCAGCCAGCGCAAAAGCTACCGGGAAGTTGCCACCAAACTTCACAATTAATGTCACCATGACATATTGCGAAATAATGGTCATCGCTGGGAATGAAATATCAATACCGCCAGAAATCAATACGATAAATAAGCCACAGGCCAAAATGGTTAACATGGCGTAGTTATTTATCAGATCATAAATATTAGCAAGGGTCAGAAAATCCGGGCTGGTGAACGCAAGATAAGTCGAAATAAGCAAAATAGTGAATGCCAGCATCACTTCATGGCGTTTTAGTTGTTCTTTATTGAATAAACCTGTTTTACCTACCGCAGATTTATTAACTGCATGGGGGTTAGCCATTTACTACCTCCGCAATGGCTGCTTCGCTACTGTTACCCGGTAAAAACTCTTGTACCAGTCGTCCGGCCCGCATCACTAAAATACGGTGGCTATTGAAATAAGCTTCATCAATTTCATCGCAGACCATTAACACAGCGATACCGCGAGCTGCCAATGCATTGATAATATTATAGATACCGGCTTTGTTAGCGATATCCACACCTACAGTGGGGGAGTCAAGGATCAAAATTTGCGGATCGGTTGCCAGCCATTTAGCGATAGCAATGCGCTGCGCATTGCCGCCAGACAGCGTATTGACCGGAAGGTCGCTGTTGCCGATTTTGATCGACAGGTGTTTCACCATATCCTCGACCAGCGTATCGACCCGCTCACTACGCATCAGATGGAACACGTTTTTCAGGCGATGCAGAACAGTGGCACTGATATTGTCACGAATGGATTGTTCCATAATCAGCCCGGTGCTCATTCGGTCTTCTGACACATAACCGACCCCCGCCGCAATAGCATCACGGTTACTGCTGAAATACATCGGTTTATCGTTAATTCGGATGGTGCCTGACTCCGGTGAGGTCAAACCGAATAAACTAAGACACAGTTCAGTGCGGCCAGAACCGAGCAGGCCCACCAACGAGACAATTTCCCCCGGATGCAGCGTCAATGAGATGTTGTGATATTCATTACTACGGCAAAGCTCCTCCACGGCCAGCACCGGCGGGCGGGCGGCACTGTAGGGCGGTAGCACCTGAAAATCAAATTTCATGCCGGTCATCAGCCACGCCAGCCGCTGGTTGTCCACTTCGGTGGCCGGGTAAGTGCCAACCCAATCACCATCCTTTAGCACCGTGATGCGGTCTGAAATCTCCAACACTTCACTTAATCGGTGGCTGACAAAGACTACGCAGATATTGCGTGATTTCAGTTCATGTACCACCCGCAGCAAGCCATTAACTTCTTGTCGGGTGAGGGAGGCGGTAGGCTCATCCATCACAATCAACCGGGCATCCTGTGCCAAGGCACGGCAAATAGCCACCAGTTGCTTCTGGGCGATGGGCAAATTCTCAACCAGTTCATCCAGATTGAGATGCGCATCAATGCTGCTGATCACCTGCTCAGCCGTGGCGCGCATCTGGCGTTTGTCCACCCACAGGTGATGGTGATAATGGTTCATGGCGATATTCTCAGCCACAGTCAGGTTCGGGAATAACGACAAATCCTGATAAATTACCTGAATCCCTAAGCGAACGGATTCAATCGGGGTCAGGCTTGAGTAAGTTTTGCCATCAATGGTAATCGTGGCATCAGCATCGGGCTGATAGACGCCGGAAATAATCTTGATGAGGGTCGATTTGCCACATCCGTTTTGCCCTGCAAGACAATGTACTTCACCGGGTAACAGGGTCATAGCCACTTTATTTAGCGCTTTGACGCCATAAAAGGTCTTACTAACATTTTCCAGGGTAATAAATGGCTGCATATATCCTGTGTCCTTTTGATTCTTAATTAATTAATTGCGGAACCAGACAGGGCGTCCGGCTCCGCAATAACTTAGTGAATCAATACAGCGAATCCACGTTGTCTTTGGTTACCCGTAATACATTGTGGAACTGGATCAGATGCTTATCTTGGTCAACTTCAGCTTTACCCACGCCAGGAATTTCCATACCTGACTCAATTTTTTCACCTTTCAGCACTTTGTCCGCCACTGCGGTCAGTGCATAACCGGCAGAACCTGGGTCATAGGTCACGCCCATTGCGATATCACCGCTTTTAATCAGGGATGCCGCCTGTGAAGGGATCATCATACCGAACACATGGACGTTGTTTTTCGCACGTTTCTCTTTCACGGCACGGCCAGCACCGATCGGACCTTGCGAACCGAAGGCGACAATACCTTTCAGGTCACTGTGCGCTTTCATTAAATCGAGCGTGGTACGGCGTGAATCATCAATACTCTCGGCAACAGGCATGCGGCTGGTCACCTCAAACATATCGGGGTAGTGCTCTTTCTGATATTTAACAAACAGATCGGCCCACAGGTTATGCTGTGGCACCGTCAGGCTGCCGACATAAATCACATAGCCACCTTTACCACCCATGGCTTTTGCCATCTCTTCTACGTTATCTGCGGCAAATTTGGCGTTATCGATGATTTCGATATCCCAGTTGGCGCTGGGTTGCCCTGGAGATTCGTTGGTTAACACCACAATACCGGCTTCACGGGCTTTCTTGAATACCGGTTCCAGTACATCGGCATCGTTGGGCACAATACTGATAGCACTGACTTTTTTCGCGATTAAGTCTTCGATAATTTTAACCTGCTGCGGGGCATCGGTACTGGAAGGGCCGATTTGATAGGCTTTGATAGCCAGATCTTTACCAGCGCGATCCACACCTTCGCCCATGCGGTTAAACCACGGCATACCGGCGATTTTTGAGATATTAACCACTTCGACTTCCTGCGCCAGTGCACTGCCCGAGCACACCATCATGCTGAACAGACTGGCTGCCAACAGGGTTTTCACACTCAATTTTTTCATTTAAGGCTCCCGGAACTCATGTAGGTTGAGGTAATTGTTATTTAAGGTATTGGTGCAATAATCAGCATGCTGTATTACATGAATTTTATTTATGTTTTTAAAAAAATGAAGATTTAACAGGAAACAGATTTTACATCTTCACTACATTTCCTGCTGGTGGGATCTAATACCTTGATAGCAGTTTCCCCCATATACATGAATGCTATTTACATGGACAAAATAGCTGCATTCCCTGTTTGTGACTGAAGTCATGATTTTGAGGGGCAAGACAAACAGAATTACATAAAAATGGTAAGCGGCAGGTTAATAACAGTGAGGTTTACATGGATATTCTGGTTCAGATGATTCTCAATTTTTCGCTATCATGGCTTGATGCTGAATTACGGGCTAACGCACGCCACCGGGCACCATGGTTAACAGGTGTTGGCGGGGGTAGTGGCGGTTGATATTGCGCTGCTGCAATTGCCAGAACACCTGCTCCACGTCATGCCGTTGACGGTCAAGCAATAATCCAACCACGCTGCCACTGTGGGCTACGTTCAACCCGTATAAATCCAACTCCTCCACTAGCCTCAGCAGGGCGCTAAAGTCAGGTTTTACCAGTAAACGCTGGCTGGCTTGCGCACTCAATGTGGTGGCCTGGCCCAGCAGTGAACAATCGCGGCGCTCGGCGGCTTGGGTAAACAGTTGCCATGCCCGTTCCAGTGAGATGGCACTGGCTAACAGCGCCGGTTGACGATCACGTCGGTGGTAATCCTCGGTTTTGAGAATCTGTGGGCTTTCCAGTAACAAAATATCTACCGCTGGCTGCCAGTTATAAGAGATTTGTGTTGCGGCAGTTTGGTGGTCAAACAGTGTCAGTTGTTGAAACAGGGTGCTGTCAGTCGGTTCCAGCCTGACACACAGTGCTGCCAGTGCGGCTTCATTGAGTGTTTCACCGAGATGGCGGGCGGTTGCCAGTGCGGTGGCGGCGATATCGGCGGTACTGCTGGCAAGTCCTTTTGCTACCGGAATGGTGGAATCAAAACTGATGTGCAGGCCATTAGCCATCTGTGCCGGTTGGCCAAAATAGGCCAGTACCGCCGCCAACATCTGGCGCATGCGTGGGCGTTCATTCTTGCCCGGTACGCCATCGGTCACCGAAACCGTACTAAACCAGTTTACCGGGCAGGAGATAAGCTTCTCCCCCCCCAGTATCCAGCCCTGAATCAGCTCACCACAAGAGGCCGGGCAACGGGCTTCAGCCATGACCAAAGACCTGCTGTAAGGCATTGATCAGCCGTTGGTTATCTGCCGCGCTTTTAATGGCTACACGATAGTGGTCGCGGGTTAGACCGGGGTAATTAGCACAATGGCGGATCAGAATATGGTGCTTTAATAGCGCGTGTTGCAGATTAAGTTCAGGTTTAAGGCAGCGCAGGAAAATATAATTGGCGCACCCTTGCCACACCTGCAACGCGGGCAGGGCGGCTAAATGCTGATATAACCAAGGTCGCTGCTGCGCCAACCATTGATGTGTGGCTTGAATATAAGGTTGGTCATCGAGAATAATCTCACCCGCCAGTGCGGCAAAAGCATTGATAGTCCAAGGCTCGCGGTGCTGTTTCATTTGCGCCAGCGCCGCCAGGTCACCACTGAGCAGATAACCGAGGCGCAACCCGGGAATGGCAAAGAACTTGGTCAGTGAGCGTAACAAGTATAAGTGTGGGAAATCCGCTAATTGAGGGGTAAGCCCCGGCGCATCTGGCAAGAAATCGATAAAAGCTTCATCGATAATTAAAGCAATATGGTGCTGATGGCAACACTGCACAATGGCTTGCAGCAATTTGGCATCAGGCATCAGGCCGGTCGGGTTATTGGGTGTCGCCAGAAATAGGCAGTCTGGGCGCTGTTGGGCTAATAGCGCCAGTAGGCGTTCATCGGGCTGATAGCCATCTGACTCACTCATCTGATAATCATGAATCTGGCAGCCGACCCGTTGCAGGGCGCGGCGGTACTCAGCAAAGCCCGGAGTCAACAGTACCGCAGTGCGGGGTTGCAGATGTTGCACCACTGCGTAAATCAGCTCAGTGGCACCATTGCCGGCCATAATATTCTCTGGCAGGCAGTGGTGAGCGCGGGCCAGCGCTGCGTGTAATTGGCGATACTCAACATCAGGATAGTGTTCGGCACGGGCCAATTGTTCGATAATCGCCGTTTTCAAGGATCCCGGCATGCCCTGCGGATTAATATTGGCACTGAAGTCAACGATATTGGCTGCATCTGTGCCGATTTTCAGTGCCATTTCCAGCACATTCCCACCATGCTCACTCATTGCTACTCTATTCCCCTATATAGCTTGTGCGTTTAGAGTACCATACCCTTCGTCCTGGATGCTGTAGGGTTGTTCGCTACACTCACGCACCCGAATCACTTACTTGTCGTTGACCCTATATGAATAAGCTCATAGGGATGCGTTTACTTGCAGCCTACCTACAACGCCAATGACTTTGGGTATATCAGCGAGGGAATGGCGTTTAGCGACAATAGCTCCGGCGTGAAGGCGAGCACATCTCGTAGGCGAACCACGTCGCCAATGACAATCAGCGCCGGTGCCGATAAACCCTGTGCGGCAACTTGATCGGCTAATGTAAGCAATGTGCCGCTGGCAACTTGTTGCTGCTGGTGGCTGGCGTACATCACCACGGCGGCAGGGGTCGTGGGGGCTTTCCCCCCGGCGACCAATTGCTGGCAAATGGTTGTCAGTTGTGTCATTCCCATCAGGATAATCAGCGTACCTTCCAGCTTGGCTAATGTTGCCCAGTCCTGCGGCTCGTTGCCTTGGCGCAAATGGCCGGTTATCACATGAAAGCCTGAGGCATAATCACGATGTGTTACCGGAATACCGGCATAAGCCAACCCGCCAATGGCGGAGCTTATCCCTGGAACTACCTCAAACGGAATACCCGCCAACGCCAGTGTTTCAGCCTCTTCACCACCGCGCCCAAAGACATAAGGATCACCACCTTTGAGTCGCACCACATTTAGCCCACGTTGGGCGCAATCAACCAGAATTTGATTGATTTCTGTTTGTGGCACCAAATGGTGGTTGGGGTTTTTGCCCACATTGATCATTTCACAACCATCAGGGGCTTCTGCCAGTAACTCAGCACACACCAAACGGTCATAGACCAACGCGTCAGCGCGACGAATAACATGTAATCCCTTCACCGTAATCAGCGCGGCATCCCCAGGCCCGGCGCCTACCAACCAAACTTTCCCACTTTTCATATTGCCTCTCATTGTGCGGCGAGGGCCGGTTGTACCGGCAGATTCAGGGCCACGCGAATGACATCACGGGCAATCATTAATTCTTCATTGGTATTGACGATAGCAATCTGTACCGGCGCCGAGTCATGTTGGATAAATGGTTGATTGTTGATATTTTTCTCTTCGTCCAACTCGATACCGAGAAAAGCTAAACCACGGCAGATCTGCTGGCGGGCTGTGCGGGCATTTTCACCGATACCGCCGGTAAATATCAGTGCATCAATTCCGCCCAGTTGTACGATATAGCTGCCAATCATCGCGCGGATACGTTCGGCAAACAGGTCGAGCGCCACTTTAGCGCGCGGGTTGCCATTGGCGGCGGCATGTTCGACATCGCGATAATCGTGTGAGATGCCGGAGACACCCAGCAAGCCGGACTGGTTATTAATCAAATGGTTGATTTCACTGGCGCTTTTTCCTTCCGCTTGCTGAATAAACGGTAGGATGGAGGGGTCAATATCACCGCTGCGGGTGCCCATCATGATACCGGCCTGCGGGGTGAAGCCCATCGAGGTATTCACCGACTGGCCGTTGCCGATAGCACAAATGCTGGAGCCGTTGCCAAGATGGCAGGAGACAATGCGCAGTTCTTCTAAGGGCCGCCCCATTCGTTCGGCGCAAACGGCACTGACATATTTATGACTGGTGCCATGGAAACCATAACGGCGAATACCCAGCTCTTCATAGTAACGCCACGGTAATGGATACAAATAGGCGGTCTGGCTCAGCGTTTGGTGGAATGCAGTATCAAATACCGCCACCGCGCTGGCATGGGGCAGGGCATGTTGGAACACCCGGATACCGAGCGCATTAATCGGATTATGCAGGGGGGCCAGTGCGCCAAGCTGCTCTATCTTATCCAGCACCTCGGGGGTTATCACGACCGAATCGGCGAATGCTTCACCGCCGTGCGCGACACGATGGCCGACACCGGTAATTTCATCCAGTGAATCAATAATATTGTGTTCAATCAGCGCGTGAAGTAGGTGTTCAGCACCTTGGCGGCAATCGGCGATAGGCAGAATCTCGCGCCATTTCACATCTGTGGCGCGGAGGTTAAATATCGCATCATCCATACCGATACGTTCGATTAATCCCTGACAGATCACTTTTTCATCAGGTAAGGAAAACAACTGAAACTTCAACGAAGAACTGCCGGCGTTAATCGCCATAATCTTACCGGGCATGCGACTCTCCAGAATGATTCAAATAAGTAATAAGGTCGGTTAATCCCTCACCGCTCAGCGCCGAGGTCACAAATAGGTGTTGTGCGCCCGCCTGCGTGAGGCTGTCAGCAGCCCAACGCAATTGGTCTGGGTGGTTAACGGTGTCGGCTTTACTGATAATGCCAATGACCGGCTGGTTGAAAACCTGCGCCAACATCGGGGCAAACCAGCTTTGGGTCGCATCCGCATTTTGTACCAGCCCCACCACATCCGCTTCACAGGCGCTTGCCAGTAACGCACTGTATAAACAGCGGTTTTCCAGGTATTCACCGGGAGTATCAATGGCATTGTCCTGCCAGATAATGGCTTGGGTTTTCTGGTAATTAAGCGCCTCACCCTGCAAACGCTGGATAAGCGAGGTTTTGCCGCACTGGCTAGGGCCAATCAACATGATGCGTTGCATGGCATCAGGTCCGGGTCATTGGGCAGGCGGTAAATTTCATCATGTCGCCGAGGGTGTGGATCACCTGTTTCAGCGCATATTCCACCGCTGACACATCACCAGTAAACACCACCGCACCGGTGAAACGGTCGATAAAACCAATCTCAACCGCACCGGATTTGGTGGCGATATCACTGGCAATAATCGAGGCTTCGCTAGGGGTAATGGTCAGAATGCCAATGGCGCTACTGACATCATTCAGCCCCAGTTTTTTGTAAAGTGCCTTATTAGGATTGGCTATCAGATGCGCCAGGGTTATCTGTTTACCGGGAACATATTCCTGAATTACGCGCTCGGGGGTGCTGCTCTTTTCCATCATGCCTCCTGAACTAACTGACGCCATAGCGCCTCATGGGGCCGTGGGATCACTGAGCTGTAAACCAATAATCCCTTCTCACCGGCACACTGGCTGGCAACGTCCACGGCAGTTTGTACATCAGCAATATCGCCGCTGAGCACTTGATAACATTTGCCGCCGATGCCAAACGCCATATGGATGCGCACCAGCGTGACATTGGCCGCTTTAACCGCACGGTCGGCGGCAGTAATACAGGCCGCCACACTCCAGGTTTCCACCACACCCGCCGCTTGACGATTTTCCACCGTATTCAGGCCGCTGATCGCCGGTAATACGGATGGATGAAGGTTGGGCAGGACGATGCTATCGACCAACAGATGCCCGCTGTGCCGCTCGCCGTTTTGTACCGACTGGGTGACGGCACCGATATCGCCACCGACCATCAACAGATATTTACCGGGGCACAGGGTTTTGCTCACCAATAGGCTGACGTTAGCGCTTTTCAGCATCAAGTCGCAGACCTCCATGCCCTTGGCGATACTGCTTAATTCAACAATTCCAATGGCTTGTGACATAGCCCTTCCTTTTAATAAACATCAGCCCGTTTAATGGTGATGGCATTTGCGCTGATGGCCGTGACCGTGCCGCTGATACTGGCATGCACCGGTGCGCCTAACGCGTTATTCGGAATTTGGCCAATAAGTTGACCGTGATCGACCCGTTCGCCGACCGTGACCACGGGTTCGGCGGCAGCCCCGATATGCTGGCGCAATGGCAGTACCACCTGTTGTGGTCGGTAGCCTTGTTCGCTGAATGGCGCAGCTTGATACCAGTCGGTGAGATCCAGACGGGCAATCAGCCTTGATATCGGTACCATGCGGTAATTAGCCATCGGATCGGCCTCACGTAGCGCCCCTTGATAGCGGGCACCTTGCGCCCGCAACTGCGTTTTCAGCAGGCGGTTAATGCGCATCGGTGAGATATCTACCGGGCAGGCGTAGCTTTCACATAGCCCGCATTCCGAGCAGGTCAGGGCGCTGAGTAAAATGTCTGGTGTGGCAACTTGTTGGTAGGTTATCGCGCGCACCAGCAGATGCGGGGGTAGCTCATGGCCAATCAAGTGGCGCGGGCATAACTCGGTACACATGCGGCACTGCTCACATACGGCACGAGCAATGGCTAACACATCCTGGTCGCTGCGGGCGCGGCGGGTAATCAGTAAGTGATCAGCGGGCAGTACCAGTAGGCCACCGGTAGTTTTGGTTACCGGTTGGTCAAGGTCATGCAGGGCATGGCCCATCATCGGCCCGCCATTGATATAGGCCGGATTGTTGATGGTAGCCCCTCCTGCCAGCGCCAGAACTTCGCGCAGCGGGGTACCCAGCGGTACCGTCAGGGTTAAGGGTTTCGCCACCGCACCATTTACGGTCAGGGTGCGGCGAGTCACCGGCCACTGCTGTTCCACCGCCCGCGCCACATTGAGTAGTGTTTGCACATTATTCACTACCACACCGATGCTGACCGGCAGCGCCGCAGGTGGCACCCGGCGACCGGTTGCCAGCCAGATAGTGATAACCTCATCACCGGCGGGATAGACATCGGGCAGAATGTGCAGCCGGATTTGTGATGGTAGCAAGGGGGTTAGTGCGGCAATCGCCTCACTATATTTGGCTTTCAAGGCGATGATGCCTTCCCGCGCGCCGGTGGCTCTCATGCCATACAGCACACCGCGCACCAGTCGGGCTGCCTGGCGCGGCATCAACTGCTGATCCACTTTCAGCATTGGTTCGCACTCAGCCGCATTGACCAGAAAAATCTCGGCCTGCGCTTGTAGCTTCACCGCCGTTGGGAAACCAGCACCTCCGGCACCGACCACGCCAGCGTGCTGAACCCGTTGCTGAATAGTCACGGCATCACAATCAGCCAGTTCACCGTAGGCGGGTAGCAAGCAGGTATCCGCAATGTGTAGGTCACTCATAAAGCGCCTCGATAATCCCACGGATATCATTGCCGTCAGCCGCACGCGGGTTAGTGCGCAGTGTCACGTCGGCAAGTGCGGCGGTAATTATGTCGGGAATGCGTTGCTCTAACTGGCCTTCATTGATTTTCATCGCGGCCAGCGGCTGAGGTAATCCGCATTGACGTTTGAGTTGTTCAATCTGATGGACCAATTGGTTAACTGCACTGCGCTCATCGCTATTTGCCGCACTGAAATGGCACAGTTTTGCCAATCGCGCATAGCGTTTACATGCCCGTGCATCAAGCGCGTTAAAGCGAATCACCGGCACCAATAGCAAGGCATTCGCCAAACCGTGCGCGATATGAAATTGCCCCCCCAACTGGTGCGCGATAGCATGATTGATGCCCAGACCAGCCTGGCTGAATGCCATGCCAGCCAGCGTGGAAGCATTGTGCATCTTGCCTCGGGTAATCAGGCAATCGCCTTTGCGGCAAGCGGTGGGCAGATGGCGGAACACCAACTGCACCGCTTTTTCTGCCAGCGCATCAGTAAAGTCACTGGCACGTGGTGAAACATAGGCTTCCAGTGCGTGAGTCAACACATCCAACCCGGTATTGGCGGTGATAACTGGCGGCACGGTAACCACCAGAGCCGGGTCCAGAATGGCGATGTCCGGGTAAATCTCATCGTCAAACAGCGGGTATTTAATACTCTTTTCCGGGTCGCTGATTACACAGGCACTGGTCACTTCTGAACCCGTGCCGCTGGTGGTCGGGATAGCAATACAGGTCTCGATCTCTATCCCCTGTTTACGACTGAACCAGACAATAGCTTTTGCTGCATCTAGCGCGGAGCCACCACCAAAACCAATCACCACATCGGGGCGCAAGGCATGCATCTGCTCAATGCCCTTAACCACGGTGTTAATGTTCGGGTCCGGCGTAATGTCGCTGAACAGACTGATTTGGTTATCCTCTGCCAGCGACTGTTTTAAGCGATCCAGCAACGGCGAGGTGGCCAGAAAGCCATCGCAGACAATCCAGATTTTGCGCTGATGGAAGCGTTGCAGCACCTTAAGGCTGCCTTCCCCGCTGTAAATACGTGTTTGCAGGAAAAAAGTCTTCATACGTCCTCGCTCAGCGAATGGAAAAACCGTTAGTCAGCACACAGCGACGCTGGCGCGCAAAGGTGCGAGCCGAGGTGGTGCCTTCTCCGGTCGGGGTGGCGATGGTAAAGGTGGTAAAGCCTTCACCGCCGACGCCTATCCCGGCATAGGACGGGCCGTTTTTAACAAAAATAGAGGTTTGTAACAGTCGGGCGGCCAGATTCAGGCGTGAGACATTTTGTGAGTGCATGGTGGCGGTATGGTGCAGGCCGCCTTCCACTTGCAGTGCCAGCGTCAGGCCAGCATCAAAATCCTTTACCCGGACCACCGGTAACAGCGGCATCAGTTGTTCGGTAGTGACCAGAGGATCGTCACCGGCTACTTCAACCAGCAGCAAGCGCGGTGCTTTGGCCGGACAAGCGATACCCGCCGCTTTCAGCAGTTCAAGCGGGCTTTTACCGACCAGATTCTTATTGGCGTGGCCTTGAGGGGTCAGGCAGGCTTTGCGCAGGCTGTCGACCTCTTGCGGATTACTGATAAGTAATGCATCGAAGGCTTGCATCTGTTGCAACAACCGATCGGCAACACTTTCCACCACAATCAGGCTCTTTTCAGCGATACAGGGCAGGTTATTATCGAATGAGGCTCCTGCCACGATATCCTGCGCCGCTTTTACCAATTCAGCCGTTTCATCCACCAGACAAGGTGGGTTACCGGCCCCCGCCCCAATCACTTTTTTGCCGCTCTTCATGCCCATCGCCACAATGGCAGGCCCGCCAGTGATAGCCAGCAAGGCGATTTTGTCGTGCGCCATCATCTGCTGAGTGGCTTCAAAGCTTGGCTCTTTCACTGTCACTACCAGATTGCGAATGCCGCAACTGTTGAAGATTATCTCTTCAATTTGGGCGATTAAATCCAGTGATACCGATTTAGCGCCTGGGTGTGGGCTAAAATAGATGGCATTACCGGCAGCTAACATACTGATGCTGTTATTAATAATGGTTTCGGTTGGGTTAGTGCTAGGGGCAACGGAACCTATCACGCCAAAAGGCGAGTATTCGAATAACACCATGCCGCCATCGCCGGTCAGCGCCGTGGTGGACAAATCTTCAATACCTGGGGTGTTTTCTAACGCGGCTTTGTTTTTCAGCAACTTATCTTCTTTATTCCCCATGCCGGTTTCACTGGCACCGCGTTCTGATAGTGAAGGCAACTGTGCTTTTAGCTGTTCACGCAGGGCGCGGATAATCGCGCTGCGGGTTTTCATCGGGCTTTGTTGATAACGCAAAAATGCGTTATGAGCGGCATTGACAGCTTCATCCACGCTGGCAAAAATGGCGCTGGAGGCAGACGCGGGTGTGGGCGTCAGTTGCTCAATGAGGATAGTGCGAATGAGAGATTCAAGGTCATTGGTATTCATTATTCATTCCTCAGATGTAAAGCCGATATGGCCGCTTCTGCTATGTGCATATCTTGTTCGACGCTACCGCCGCTGATGCCTAAGCCCCCCACCAATTGGCCGTTACGCCATAGCGGGTAGCCACCACCAAAGCTCACCACTTTGCCACCGGTACTGGCCTCAAGCTGGAACAGGTCGGCCCCCGGTTGTACGGCGTCGCTAAGTTGGTGAGTTGCCGTTTTCATCGCCACAGCGGTCCAGGCTTTTTTCGGTGCCAGTTCGCTGCTGACCAGCAAGGTGTCTGGCATGCGGTAGGTCATAATCATGTTGCCGTGGCGGTCAGTCAGTGCCACGACCACGGCAATTTGTAATTTCATAGCGGCATCGACCGCCAATTTAACTAACTGATGAACATCAGAAAATCCCAGAGAGGCCGCTGTTTGTGGCTGACTTGTGGCTGGAGGGAGTGCTGTTGCCGCCAGATAACGGGCCACCACGGTTTGCGTGGTGTGTTGTAACTGTTGGCGCTGGTCTTCATCACGAGCCAGTGCATACAGGCAATCCGATAAACGGTTTAGGTATTGCAATAACACCGGGCGTACCGGGACTTGTTCAGCCAGTTCAATCAGCCGCCGTTCACAGCGCCGTGCCAGAGTGCGGGCAAAATGCAATCGGCTACCGGCTTCACTGCTACCCGGCAGAATAAAACCCTGTACCGGTGGCAGCCCCGCCATACAGCGGTCTACGGCTTGCTCCAGCGCTTGGATCTCGGGTTCATTAATGCTTTTGCGCCCGGCAGGCGGTGTTTCGATACCTTCGCTTGCCAATTCAGCGCTGAAATAAAACAACTGATGTTGTATGGCATCGAGTAATTGACGGTTTTCCTCGCCCTGCGTCACGCGGGCACACAAGCTCAGTGCTGCATTGAGTTCATCCAGCGTGCCGTAAGTTTCCACCCGGGGATGGCTCTTTTTCACACGTTGTCCGGTGAACAGGGCAGTGGTGCCCGCATCGCCGGTTTTGGTATAAATGCTCATAAGGTCCCCGTTCAATCAGTAAGAACATTAATCATCAGTAAGAACATTCATCGACGATGGCGACAATCGCCAAATCGATGGCATCATTCGGCTCGGAAAATACCCGTCTGGCACTGGAACCGCCTGACAGCAAGACCAAATCGCCCTGACCGGCACCGACCGAATCGACGGCCACTTCGTCCGGCGTTTTGCTGTCGGGTGGCAGTGAGCCATCACCGGCAACACGGCGCACCAGCAGCAGCTTCCTACCGATCAACGTGGGTGATTTTTGCGTTGAGACCACGGAACCTACCACTCTGGCCAGTTGCATGATTTACTCCTGCCTTAACAGTTGAATGTGACGGGCTGACACGGTGTCCTGCGCCAGCGGTGTAACCAGCGTGTGGCTTGCAATGAGTAGCCAGCCGGAGTCGAGAGTGGCGATATCGCGATAACTTAGAACCTTGCCCGCGTGCAACCGTATAGCAACGCCCTGACTGTCGCTGAAACTGAGCGGCAATGAGTGCAGCGCGGCACAGGGCAGAGCAGCCAGTAGTTGGCGATGTAAGCTGATATGCACTTTCATGCCCCACGACCATGCCTCGTTTAGCGCCGCCACCGCAGGGCAGGTGGTATCGAACTGCGCCAGTCGGTGGATAAATGCCAGGTCTGGCAACATCAGATGCAGCGTGGCATGGTGTACGAATACCGATGGATCAAGCCCGGCGCGCAATTGAGGCAGTAGCAGGGCGTGAACCCGGCGTTCGCGCTCAACTAACCGCGTGACAATCTGGCTGACCAGTTGTTCGGTTTGCGCCTGAGTCAGATTCATGGCCGCGTTGTCCCTGATGAGGTTAATATCGTGGCAAATGCCGCAGGGTCGTCGGCACCCGCCGCATTGGCCTCGTCGGTATCGATATGCATTTCCAGTTTCATTTGGGGTGAAACGCGGATCGCCACATCATCCAGTATCAGGCGACGGCCACTGCCCTGAATGGCAACTTGTACCCGGTCACCGTGTTTTACCCGGTAGATAAGGGCATCCAGCGGCGACATATGAATATGGCGCAGTGCCACAATCACCCCATGGGGTAACGTCAGCTCAGCGAACGGGCTGACTAACGTGATGGCAGGGGTATCGTCCAGATTGCCAGACATCCGCAGAGGGGCATTGATACCCAGCGTGCGTGCATCGGTACGGGAGATCTCCACCTGGCTGTGGCTACGCAACGGGCCAAGAATACGCACATTTTTCAGGCTGCCTTTCGGCCCGACCAGCGTTACCGTCTGTTCGGCGGCGTACTGGCCGGGCTGGAGCAGCGCTTTCTTTTCAGTAATCGGCTGCTGCGGGAACAGCCGTTGGTAGTCCTGCACCGAAAGATGCAGGTGTCGGTTGGAAACCCCAAGTGGGATCGGACGAAGACGCATTTCGTCGAGGATCTTATTGACAACGGGTTCCAGTAACGCTTTTTCCATCAGACTTTTCCTCGTTTACCCAAGTGGATACAGCGAAAGCGAGGCTCGCCTTTATGGCGTCGGCAAGCCGGATCGAGGCAGAGATTACAGCTCACCCGGGGAGCGATTAGAGCCTCACTTTCCACACTACTTTCTTCGGTGCTGATTTTTTCAGCACTAAAGACAGGTTCAGGTACATCATCTGTGGCGGTAGCCGCAGCGGGCTGAGTCTCTGCTGCTTCCGTCTCTTCGTTAATGGGCGCTGTAACGACAACTGGCTCTATCGCCACAGCGATTTCGGGGGCCGTGACCTCAACAGTCTCTGTCAGCCAATAGGCCAACAGGGCTTTTGTCGGACGGGCCAGAACCGCGCGCGACACCAATCCGTGATGCAGTTCGGCAAAGGCGGCACCGGTACTGATTGCCGCCTGCACCGAGGCCACATCACCGGTCAGACGAATTAACATCCAGCCAGAACCATTGGTTTTTTCTATACCTATCAGGTTGATAGATGCTGATTTTGCCATCGCATCCGCCGCACTGATCGCCAGCGCTAGACCGCTAACTTCAAGTAAACCCAGTGACGTTTTCACGCTGTGCTCCTCTTCTTACCCTTAGGCAGAGGTCGGTAAAATGGCTTCTACATCGCTGTGTGGGCGTGGGATCACATGGCAGGATTTCACTTCACCCACCGCGCTGGCAGCCGCAGAACCGGCATCAACAGCGGCTTTTACTGCGCCGACATCGCCACGTACCATTACGGTGACCAGACCGGAGCCGATTTTTTCGTAGCCCACCAGTTGTACGTTGGCGGATTTGACCATGGCATCAGCCGCTTCGATAGCAGCGACCAGACCTTTGGTTTCGACTAAACCTAATGCGTTATTCATGTTTCATTTATCCTTGTTATCAAGTAAGGGCTATCTTGTTTGCCATTTTGAACCAGGGCAGTGCTCGCCATCCTCACGAACCTTGGCTTTTACAACACCAGGTGTACGCTCCGGTGGCTGTGCGCTGGCCAAGTCCAAACTGCCTGCACCGACAACGCCCTGAGATTTGTATGGGGTTATTTAAATGGTAATCCTTTGACTAACCGGGCTGCGTTATTGCCAAGCCGCCGTAGTTGGTCCTCGTTCTGCCCGCGCCGCTGGCGAAATAGCGGGTTGGCGGGCGGTAAGTTACGGAAATGCACGACCACTTCGTCGCCGGAACAGGCCAGCCCGACCAATAGCGGGGAGCGGGTTGCGGCCTGCCAGGCGCGTTGTGCTACATCGCCGTCGTCGTCTTGTTGCCAGCGCCAGGGAATACCTTCCTCCTCAATACCTAGCAGCACCTGATGCCAGACGGCTTCGGGTGTCGGTGTGGTCAGACTGATTACTATTGCGGGGGTGTCATGGGTGAAATTCATCCGTGATTCTCCCGTTGATAGGCCAGAATCAGCCCGGTGGCTACCGCATTACGCGGCCCCTCGCTGGCGCGAATGTTGCCGCGCCCCGCCACCAATTTGTAGTGAGAGAGGGCATCGGTGACTAATTGCGGGATTTCAAAGTCCAGCGACGAGCCGCCAACCAACACCACGAAGGGGATATCGCGGATATTGCCGGTCGGGCTGACTTGACGCAGGGCGCGAAGCGCATTGGTAACAAACACCCGCTCTTTAGCGGAGCGGCGGATATTGCGTACTTTTTCCAGCGCGTAATCCCCCGGCAGTGGCACCAAACCTTCCGGCTTGACCACCACCAGTCGGGCAAAGACCTCTGGCGGCAGCGGTTGTGGGAAGAACTGAACGCTGCCATCTTCATGGCGCAGGTGGAATAAGCTTTCCACTTTTGCCAGCGGATACTTTTTGATGTCCTCTGCCAGATAGCGGTCTTGTAAATCTAATTCAGAGGCGATGATCATCGTGACCATATCGCCGGCTCCCGCCAGATGGGTGGCGACGATTTGGCCCTGAGCATTGATGATAGAGGCGTCGGTAGATCCCGCCCCCAAATCGAGGATGGCGAGTGGCCGTTGCGTCCCTGGTGTGGTCAGCGCGCCGAGTATCGCCGCTTCGGCTTCCGCCCCCCCAACCTGAACATCAATATTCAGAGTTTTTTCGATTTCTCTGGCGATATGCGCCATTTGCAGGCGATCAGACTTCACCATGGAGGCGATGCCCACCGCTTGTTCAAGCGAGAATTCGCCCGCCAGACCGCCGGTGACATTGACCGGCACGGCAGTGTCTACTGCCAGCAAGTCTTGAATGAAGATCTCATTGGTTGGTTTATTGGTCAGTTCCGCCATGGTTTGGCGAACGTGTTCGAGCATGCCGCCGATATTGGTTCCTGCTTCACCACTGACATTGTCCAAATGGCGAAAGCTGTTAACCGCGGTCATAATGGCTTCACTTCCGGTCGCCACATCCACCCGCACCGTGCGACCGTCGGCAAATAACTCCAGATGACCGGCCGGTATCGAGCGAGCTTTAACATCCCCTTCTGGGGTTTTCACTACCACCGCCGAGCGGGTACCAATCAACGCTCGTGCCACCGGCACAATGTTTTTGGTTTCTTCGGCACTCAGTTCAAATACGGTGGCAATGCCATAGGGGTTAGAGAGGGTTTCAATCACCTGACCCGGCATCGCAACTTCTACCGCCGCCAGCATGCCCATCGGGATGCGGTCGATATGTAGCACCTCATCAACGATCGGTAGCGGATGCGCCAGCCGATTACTGACCAGCACGCCATCGTCCCGTTGCAAGATAACCGCAGTGATGCGGTAGCCAGCGCCGTTGGCGGCATTTACCACCGCCGCGACATCGGCGAAATCCACCGCTGATGGCACCACCAGAATGTAAGGTTGGGCAGGGTCACGGGTAACTAACTCATCAATAGTAATGGTCAGCCCAACCCCCAATCCCAGTCCACCAGGGGTTTTCGGGTTATGACCGATCATGGTGGATTCGGTGATGATGGTTTCGGTAATTGTCTCCATCGCCACATCACCGATCACCGGTGTGGCCTCGTTAATGCGGATCAGGCTGATATCGCTTAGCGCAATACCGGCCTTTTCCACCAACATATTCAGCGCCTTGTTGATGCCGAAAATATTGCGTTGAGTCCCTTTGATACCCGTCGTTTCGGTCAGGGTACTGGTAATAAAGTGCAACTGACCATCAGCCGTGCATTGTGCTAATGCCACTTCTGTTGATGAGTTACCAATATCCACACCGACGATGTAATCCATATCCGATCCTTAAATGACTAATAACTGGATGTCGTGATCAACGGGGCTATCGTACCTAGGGGCTCTCCGGCGGCTTACGCCGCTACGACCCCCATGGCACGCTTCCCCTTGATTGATATCACTGCGTTAATCGTCGCCTTTTAGCTTCTTACGCTGGACATACAAAACGGCAGCTTCACGGACGAATGCCGCACAGATGGTCGCTTGGTAGGTCTGTTCCAGGTCGTCGGCGATAGCGTTCAGCTCCTCTTTGCTGGAGCGGAATGGCCGCAGGGCGTTGTAGATATCCAATACCTTGTCATCCGGTACCGCGGTCAGCTCGGCCGCACGCTCGAAGTTAATTGCCAACAGTGGACGACCCGCATCACGGGCAATGGATGCCTGAATACGCAGGATTTCCGGTGTAATCCGCAAATCTTGCGAAGTAACACTGCCGTTCAAAACGTTAGCCAGCGTGAGGTCATCCAGCGTTTTGTTAGTGGCTGTTTTGACCCAATCAGGGTGTTTATTTGCCAACGGATAATCAGAGACTTTGGCATCATTGCGCGAACTGGCTGTTGGTGCCGCACAAGCAGCCGCAGGTGTCTGGCCTTGCAAGCTGTTCATCTTGCTCAGCACATCGCGAACCATGGATTCAATAGCTTCGGAATTCATTGTGTTTTCCTTTGTTAAAGCGCCACCCGGAGTTCCTGAGGATTCTTGCCGGTCACCACATATTTGGTTTCTTTAATATGCAGAATCGCTGATTTGGCCTGATATTTTGGCCGTGCCATTTGGTCGTTCAGGGTAGGAACCGGTTGTGGTGATTCCCGTTTGGCATAACGCGCGGCGTTTTTACCAATTTGGCGATAAGTTTCCAGCGTCAACAGTGGGGCCTGCGGGAACAACTCCAGGTTGGAGAGCGGCGGTAAGCCTTGCTGATGAATCACCGTAGTGCCTTTGGATTGAATGCCGATAGAGATACCGGAACCACTCAGGCGGTTACCCTCGACGGCAACAAACGCCACGTCGGAGGATTTAAAGCAGCGGATAACCCGTGCTTTAATGCCTTCTTCCTCAATACCGGCAATCAATTCGCGCAGAATATTTTTGTGCGGGATACCGACGATGTTTGCCGTTTGCGACAGGCCAAATGCCGGGCCGACGGCAATGATCACTTCATCCTGATTGCTGCCAGGGCGGGCTTCACCCACTTCGGTCAGGAAATTTCCTTCAGCAACAGTGGCCGTAGCCGCTGCGGGTTGGGTATCCTGCTTAAAGGAGACGGTATTTTTGTCTCCCTGCATTTCCTGCAATACGCCTTCGATAATTTGACGTAACAGTTTTTCGTTAATATCCACCATCTCGTGAACCCCTTAACCAAGCTCATTCGGATCAAGCGCGTTTGGAATGTTTTTGATCTCTTCCCAACGTGCACCTTCCAGCCGGTAACCGGTAGCTGGACCCGCGTAGTCATTGACGTCATTCACCGCTGACAGCACTTGGTTGTCACCTTTAATGATCGCCGAGGTATGCAGGTAGTCACCGGCAATTTTGGCTTTCTGGATGTTGAGCATGTCTTGCGCTACATCTTCGAAACCGCCTTGAGCCAATGCTTTTACCACTTCCAAACCGGTACGGTTTTTGCTGATGATTTCCTGAGCGAACTTGATGTCTTCAACGATGTTACGTTCCGGCATATCTTTCGAGCCGTGTGCATATGTCGCCGCAATCACTTCTTCGTCAGTAATTGGTGGCAGGCCCATACCGGCAAATACCGCTTGCAGCGCACGGGCAGCTTTATTACGAATCGCCACCACGTCAGCTTCCAGCACCGGACGCAAGCCACCATCAACTTTCAAGTCGCGCTGCAATACGTTGTAATCGTCAAAGTCTTCGGCATCTTCGTTGGAACCGGCGAACATGTTGTCGTAGTTAGGCACCGCAGAAAAACCAGAGGAGATAAAGTCAGTACCCGGCAGGAACTGCATCAGCAGACGGGCGGTACGGCGCATATCGGAGTGGGTAAAGGTCTGGTCGTTACTGGAAGCACATTCCAAATCCAGTGCAGAGCAAATCAGGTTTTCTGCCAGGATGGCCCGGATGCCTGATGGCACCGCGGACGGCACGCCGACACAACTCACTGAACCATTTTGCAGCCCCTGAACCCCGGCAGCTTTGGTGATATAGATACAGCGAGCTTCCAGATACAGCATGGATTTGCCTTCGGCATAACCCATTTGCACCTCGGAGCCTGAACCAGAGGTAAAACGCATTTTCAAACCGCGTGATGCATAGGACGAGGCGAGGAAGCCTTTGGACCATGGCGTGTCATCACCGTCGGTAAATACCGGCTCAGTACCGTAAACCGAAATAGTTTCGGCATAACAGGTATGGCCCAGCATCCCCAGCTTCAACTCGGTGGCTTCTTCCAACGAACATTGCGTCAGCACACCAGGGCGACCCACTTGCGAACCGACCAACAGCGCGATGGCATTGAATGGCGCATAGCGGGCCACGGCCACGGTAGTTTCCTGCTCATCAAAGCCACGGTATGCGCCTTCGGCGGCATCGGCGGCAATCTGCACCGGGTTATCTTTAACGTTAGTGACGTGAGCCTGTTGTGATGGGGTACGACGTGCGCGCATTTTCTGCATCGACATCATCATTTCCACCACGTTCATATGAGAAACCACCTCGACAATTTTGGCCGGGGTCATTGCTGTAGTGAGTGGCACAATGGTGCGGCGCGATACGTTAGGATCACACAGCATGTTGGCCAACTTGATGGAATCCATCTTCATCACTTCTTCCGCATGCGCCAGATTGATACCGTAGCGGGCGATAAAGTGGTCTATCAGGTCGAAACTGCTTTGTGGCTTACCGTCTAATTCGGTCACCACACCGTTAACAATCTTGATGGAAGGTTTTGGATCATTCGGGCTTTCCATGGCAATAAAGCCTTCCTCGATCCACTCTTTGACAAAGCCGTCCTGATTAACCGGGCGTTTCGCCAACGCTTCAAATCTTTTCGATTTCATGAAACAGCCTCACTGTGGCGTCAGATATAAGAAGGGCGGTCGTTTTTCGGTTCAGAACCCAAGGTCGCTAATACCGTTTTGCCAATCTCACGGGCAGAAATTACTGCCTGACGAACTGCGCCAGAATCACCGGAGATAACCAGAATCACTTCGTTACTGAAGCTGGTGCCATGTGCGGGGGAGCTGTAAGCCACCACGTCAACGTTGGCAGATTTCACGGCGGTATCCGCCATCAAAACACCAATCGACGCCGGTGCACCGACTATCACACCGCAAGAACGGCCCAATGGCGCGCCAAATGCTTTTTCCAATGCGTGGCTGGCACGTGCGCTGTACTGCAATTCAATGTGACCGGCTTCATTGGCGTAAACATCGCCGAAGGTCCGATCCAGCTCTTTCAGTGCCACTTCGACGGCACGTTTCACATCAGAAACATCATCACCACCGAAGATGATCAGCGAGCCATGACCGGCACCGCCCTTGGTATCGCGGGGTAACTCAATACTGACCACTTCAGTATTGGTGGCTTTGACAGCTTCATCGGCCGCCATGATGTGCGGGCCTGCGCCGGTACGTGCGCCCAAAATACCGATGGAGCGATAGCGTTTTTCCAGCTTCATTGCGTCCAGTAGGGCGCTGTCGACGTTGGCGATCACCAGTCCGACCGTGTCACCGATCGCGGTACCAACAAATTCCGTTAAACTGCAAGTCTTCTCAGCCATAGCCGTATCTCGTTGTTTATAGGAGGGTTGTTTAGAAGACGCCGGAGCGTGTTCGCTGACTTTTGCTATCACCTGCGCCATGATTTGGTCGACCAGGTCATTGCTTTTCATTAGCTATTTCCCTTTGGCAAGAACTTCTCGACATCGGTGTGTGGCCGTGGGATGACATGGGTCGATTTCACTTCACCCACTTTCGCAGCCGCACTTGCACCGGCATCAGTGGCTGCTTTAACTGCGCCCACATCACCACGTACGATGACGGTGACCAGACCAGAGCCAATTTTTTCATAGCCGACTAATGTCACATTGGCCGATTTCACCATGGTGTCCGCAGCCTCAATGGCCGCAGTCAACCCTTTGGTTTCCACCATTCCTAGTGCTTCTTGTTGCATAAATACCTCGACGGGGATGTCAGGGACCTGATGTTTGTGCGTTGGAAATACAGCTATTACGGTTTCAAACGCGCTTCAGGTTCTAAAATAAAAATTGTCGTGTTGGGGCCATTCAGTAAATTTAAAAAAACAAATTCGGTAAGTTTAAAAATAAAGTTGTCAGGTTCGTGCTGAGAACGAATATACAAACAAGCAATGAAAAAGAATGGCTGTATTGAATTTACTGACGGGAATGGTTAGTGAGGAAATAACAAATTATTGTCATGGCTATAACTTAATATTATGTTTTAAAACGTTATTTCGTTGATGTTGGGTGGTAATAACTGGCTATTGCATATTCAGAATTACAATTTATTAGGTGACAGTAGCTATTAAATTTGCTAATTGCGCGCCTGCCCGATTAAATAGTTCGCGTGATCGCGCGCATAAATATAATGATACACCTGAGGGGGGAGCAGCCACAAAAGTGCGAGCTTGATAACAATAACGGAAAGAATAAATGGCAAGAAAGTCATATAGCGGAATAAAGCATAAAAGTGCCTGTTAACACGGTGTTGGCGCTAACTTTTCTACGGAAATGACAATAATTTGTTATTCAAGGTCTATTTTTTATTTAATTAATGGCACATCACGACAACACTTTCATTTTTGCTCTCTTTATAGTGGCTGGGTCATGGGCCGTGCATTTCCATACCCGTCATACTTCGAGCTGCATGTGCGTTGGCTGCCTTCGCTCACCCCAGTCACTTACTGATGTAAGCTCCTGGGGATTTACTCAGTTGCCGCTTTCCTGAAACTTGAATTATTTAGGGTATATAACGTATTAATTTAATAACAAGCAGGGTAACCCTATGAACGACTCACTAAAAGCGCAGTGTATTGCGGAATTTCTCGGTACCGGGCTGTTTTTGTTTTTTGGTATTAGTTGTTTAGCTGCATTGAAAGTAGCAGGTGCCAGTTTTGGTTTGTGGGAAATCTGTATCGTGTGGGGGCTGGGTATTTCACTGGCGGTCTACCTGACGGCAGGAATTTCCGGTGCTCACCTCAACCCGGCCATTACTATCGCGTTATGGCTATTTGCCTGTTTCCCCGCACGGAAAGTCATCCCGTACAGCATTGCTCAAGTTGCCGGTGCTTTTGGTGGCGCGGCACTGGCCTATATGCTCTATCATAATTTATTTACTGATTTCGAAGCCGCACACCAGATGGTGCGTGGCAGCATGGAAAGTCTGCAATTAGCCAGTATCTTCAGCACCTTCCCATCACCGGCAATCAGCGTATGGCAGGCTGCATTTGTTGAAATTATTATCACCTCGATTCTTATGGGGCTGATTATGGCACTAACTGATGATGGTAACGGTGTGCCACGCGGTGCATTAGGTCCACTATTGATCGGTATTCTGGTGGCGGTTATTGGGGCTTCTACCGCTCCATTAACTGGTTTTGCCATGAATCCAGCACGTGATTTTGGTCCTAAATTATTTACCTTCTTTGCTGGTTGGGGAAAAATCTCAATGACCGGCGGCCGTGATATCCCTTATTTCATTATTCCGATTGTGGCGCCGATTATTGGTGCTTGCCTCGGGGCCGCAGTTTATCGCTTCCTCATTGGCAAAAATCTACCTTGTAATACCTGTAAGTTAGAGGATGAGAAAGTTAATTTATAAAGCAATATGGATTTCCTCATCTGACACTGGGTGAGGAAATTTCGTGATCCATTCTGGTTAATGGCTCATTAATTGTCCCCTGACGTTTATGACTCTGGTAGAGTAAATTGTTACTTTACCTTTTCAGGGAAATAGATTTTAACCTGGTGAATAGGAATGACTAAATAACAATGTTCTAACATATTACTTATTACAGGGATGCTTTATAACAATAAAATAAAATTTAATAACAATAAATTAACTGAGAGGTTTTATCATGATTTCTGCCAGTTCTCTTAACTCAGAGCTCATAAATAAAATCGCCCAGGATTTTGCCCAAGCTACCGGATTGGCGGTGGTGGTGGTGAATATTCACGGTGAGGAAATCTCTGACCTGTTTAATTTCACTCCATTTTGTCAATTAATGCGTCAAGATCCGGTTAACCATCTGCGTTGTCGGATGAGTGATCGTTGTGGTGGCCTTGAAGCGTCCAAATCCAATGAGCCCTGCATCTACCGCTGCCATGCCGGATTAACTGATTTTTCTATTCCTTTGGTGATTGCCGGCCATCTGGTGGGTTTTGTGTTATGTGGGCAGGTCCGGCTGCATGCAGATGTTTACCTTATTGATATTCTGAATGTCGATAATAACTGGCAGCAGAATCCGGCGCTAATGGATGAGTTCCATAATGTACCGATAATGGATTTTTCTCGGGTAATAGCCTCGGCTGATTTGCTGAAGCTGATTGTTGAGAACTGCCTGAAAAAACACCTCAATTTCGTTGTAATCAATGACAATATGGGGAGCAAAGAGCCGGGCAGGGTACGGCCGGTCCACCCGCATGACAGCAAAATGAAGAAAGCACTACGCTATATAGACACGCATTTGTCAGAAGAGCTGCGGTTGGAAGAAGTGGCTGGCAAGGTGTATCTCAGCCCTTACTATTTCAGTAAATTATTTAAAAAATATCAGGGGATCGGCTTCAATGCCTGGGTCAACCAACAACGCATGGCCAATGCCAGAGAGATGTTGCAGCACAGTGATTGGAGCATTGCCAGCATTGCCAAAAATCTTGGATTTTCCCAAACCAGCTATTTTTGCAAGGTGTTCCGCCAGACCTATAATGTGACACCGCAGGTATTTCGTTCACTTTCTTCTGAACGCAGTGAAATGGAATGACAGTTATTGATCTAATAACAATTAGTCATGCTCTATGCTCATGTTTATATATTTAAGAACTGTGATGGGTATTAATATATTAAATAAATAATGACAATTTTTTGTTATGTTCTTAAATGTCGTTATCGTTGTAAGTGATTGTTTTTAAGTTATTTTTAATAATGTGGTGGCAATTATTTGCTGTGTTGACACTAAAAAATAATCCCCAAAAAATGAAATTAACCATTTTTTATTTGTGGAAAAGAGTATATTAACGTTAACCGGATTTAATAAATCAGTTGACGTTACAACTGTGTAAATAAAGAGATAAATTCTATAACGAAATAGAAATAAAATAATCTACTGTATTAGATAAATACATACCTCAACGTAGTTGGCGTTGCAGCAAGGTAGCAAACGAACAAACCCGTGGAGCTGACTAAGGTCAGTGATGCAGGGGCGTGAGAGTTGCTAACAACGCTGTAGCTATCAATACGAGGGGGAAGTTACTGAAATGGTTATGTCGTGTATGCATTGATACTTAATACACGACAGGGAAGGGGGTGAAAATCCCCCGCAGCCCCCGCTGCTGTGATGCCGACGAACCCGCTGAAACCACTGATCCACTGGATTGGGAAGGTGCGGGGGAGGATGACGCTAAGCCAGAAGACCAGCCAGATCGGTAAAATATATTCAACTCCTTCGGTGGGAAGCGGGTTGTCATCAGATGCGCGCTGCGGTGACGTTGCGCAGACGCACCTTTTTGACACTGCATATCCCGCTCGAAATGGCGGGATTTTTTATGCAACGGTCTGGCAAACAAGCATTTATTATCGCAGGTACCGGCAGTGGATGCGGTAAAACAACCGTGACGTTGGGTATTCTGCGGGCGCTGATGGTGCGCGGGTTGTCTGTGCAGCCGTTTAAGGTCGGGCCAGATTACCTGGATACCGGCTGGCATAGCGCCGTCAGCGGTGTTACCTCGCGTAACCTCGATGCTTTTATGCTACCGCCTGCGACCTTGAATGGGCTGTATAATCAGCATATGCGCCATGCTGATGTGGCGGTGATCGAAGGTGTGATGGGCTTGTATGACGGCTACGGCACTGATCCTGATTATTGCAGTAGTGCGGCGATGGCCAAGCAACTGGGCTGTCCGGTTATCTTACTGGTGGATGGCAAGGCGGTATCCACCTCGGTTGCAGCTACCGTGCTAGGGTTCTGCCAGTTTGACCGGAATCTCACCATTGCAGGCGTGATTGTTAACCGTGTTAATTCAGAAAACCATTATCAGCTAATCCGCCACGCCATCGAGCATTACTGCGGTATTCCCGTGCTGGGCCGTTTGCCGGTGATGGATGATATCGCGCTGCCATCACGCCATTTAGGGTTGATACCGGTGCAAGAACAGCGTGAGGGCGTGGCGGGTAAAACCTATCAGCCCGACAGCTCGCCCCGCTGGCAACGGCTGGCACAGCAGGTTGAAGCCTTTATCGATCTTGACCGATTACTGGCACTGACGCATTGTGCGGCACAGCCTGCCGGCACCCCCCCTTCCTTACCTTCATCCACACTGGCTAACGGCCTGACACTGGCCTTGGCCGAAGATGAAGCATTCAATTTCTATTACCCCGATAACCTTGACCTGCTAGAGCAGGCAGGCGTGCGCATCCAACGTTTCAGCCCACTTCATGACCGCCGGTTACCTGATTGCCAGATGATTTATCTCGGGGGCGGTTATCCCGAAATTCACGCTGCTCGCTTAGCCGCAAATACAGCGATGCATGCAGCGTTACAGCAAGCGCACCGCCAACAGATTCCGCTGTATGCCGAATGCGGTGGCCTGATGTACCTCGGTGATGGCTTAACGGATGAGGGGGGGCAGCGCCACCCGATGGTTGGTATTTTGGCCGGTGAGAGCCAGATGGGGAAACGGCTGACTCGCTTTGGTTACTGTCAGGCACAGGCCCGCAGTGACACCTTATTGGCTGCACAAGGTGAAATTCTACGTGGTCATGAATTCCATTATTCCGATTTTACCAGCCCATTGACGCCGGTATTTGATAGCAGCAAATGGCGTGATGGCGTCGCTATTCAGCGCTGGCACAGTGGCTATCAACTCCAGTGCACTCAGGCCAGCTATCTGCATATCCATTTTGCTCAGCGCCCCGGTTTACTGGATGGCTGGCTGACCGCTGCCCGGAGCGTGCTATGACCCTGAGCGCATGGTTTGTCGCTTTCTTGCTTGATAGCTGGCTCGGCGACCCGCCGCACTGGCCGCATCCGGTGCGCTGGATGGGTAACCTGATCTCTGTCATGCAGCGTGCGATTCGTGCGGTTTGCCAAAGCGAACGGGCATTGAAGTGGGGGGGCGCAGTGTTGTGGTTGGTGGTGGTCGGTGTGACATGGCTGCTGAGTTGGGGATTCTTATCACTGATGACACACATCAATCCGTGGCTCGGCTGGTTGGCGCAAGTGTGGATGATTTACACCTTATTAGCGGGACGTTGCCTGAGTGACGCAGCGCTGCTGGTGTTTGATGCCCTGAAACACGGTTCGCTGGCACAAAGCCGCGAGAAGCTGTCATGGATTGTCGGGCGTGACACCTCACAACTGGAGAAGCCACAAATCACCCGTGCGGTGGTAGAGACAGTGGCCGAAAACAGCGTTGATGGCGTGATTGCACCGCTGTTCTTTCTGATGTTAGGCGGCGCTCCGCTGGCAATGGCTTACAAAGCAGTCAATACCCTTGATTCGATGGTGGGTTACAAAACGCCAAAATACCGCGCAATTGGTTATGTGTCGGCACGGATGGATGATCTGGCGAACTGGATCCCAGCCCGTCTGAGCTGGCTATTACTCAGCGCAGCCGCATGGTTACTCCGGGCCGATTATCGTCAGGCATTGCGCATCGGCTGGCGTGATCGTTATCAGCACGCCAGTCCTAACTGCGCCTGGTCTGAGGCCACGGTTGCCGGTGCGCTGGGCGTGCGGTTGGGGGGGCCGAATGATTACTTTGGCGTGCGGGTTGAAAAACCCTGGATCGGTGATGAACGGCGCGAGGTGGATCTGGGCGATATCCCGCGCACTATCCATTTGATGCTGGTGGCGTCGTTATTAGCACTATTACTGTTTGCCCTGATTCGTCTGCTGCTGGTCGGCATTTAACAAGGATAACCTGATGAACTATATAAAGAACCCGCAGGAAATAGAGCAAAACAGTTTTGCCATCATCGGTGACATTATTGCCGATGAGCGGCCGGACTTTCGCTTTGTCAGTGAGATGCAAGAAGCGGTGATCAAGCGGGTTATCCATACCACGGCGGATTTTGATTGGCTGGATATTCTGCATTTCTCACCGCAGGTACTGACCCATATTGCCGAGGGTATCCGCCGGGGTTGCACCCTTTATACCGATACCACGATGGCGATGTCCGGTATCAACAAAGTGCTGTTAAAGCAGATGGGATGTGAATGCCGTTGCTACATCAGTGACCCACGGGTGGTGGAGAGTGCGCCGCTACAGGGTATTACTCGCTCGATGGCCGCAGTGGATGTTGCTCTGGCAGAGTCAGGAGAAAAGCTGTTTGTCTTTGGTAATGCCCCGACTGCGTTATTCCGCTTGTTGGAACGCCACGCCACACCGATCGCGGTCATTGGTGTACCGGTGGGGTTTGTCGGGGCGGCTGAATCCAAAGATGCCTTGGTTGCCAGTGACCTGCCGTGCATTGCAGCACTTGGGCGCAAAGGGGGCAGCAATGTGGCAGCAGCCATCATCAACGCCATCCTCTATCAGTTACGGGGGGCGCTATGAGTGAGGCTACTGTCAATGACAGTCAGATGCTGCAAAACCAGCAATTAGACAGTATTTGGCATAACGGCAAACAATATCGCAAAGGCTACACCACCGGTTCTTGTGCGACGGCGGCGGCTAAAGTGGCGGCGCTAATGGTGTTGCGCCAGCAAGTGATTGACCAGATTTCAATTGTGACGCCTTCCGGTGTCACGTTATGCCTGAATGTAGAACAACCCCTCATTGAGGGCCAGCAAGCTACGGCGGCCATCCGCAAAGATGGTGGTGATGATGTTGATGCGACCCACGGCATGCTGATTTTTGCTCGCGTCACGCTGCGTGAACAGACGGAAATTACTCTGCGCGGTGGCGAAGGAGTCGGGACAGTAACCCGTAAAGGTATTGGCCTCCCCGTCGGCAGCTCAGCCATTAATCGTACACCACGCCAGACCATCGAGGCAGCAGTGCGCGAGGTCATCGGCCCGTTACGCGGTGCTGAAATAGAGATCTTTGCTCCCGAAGGGCAACAGCGGGCGAAAAAAACCTACAACGGGCGGTTGGGGATCCTCGGTGGCATTTCCATCATCGGTACTACCGGCATTGTGACACCGATGTCGGAAGAGAGCTGGAAACGCTCGCTGGCACTGGAATTGGAGATGAAGCGCGCGGCGGGTGAAGATCGCGTCATTCTGGTACCGGGCAATCATGGCGAGCGCTTTGTTCGCGACCATCTGGGCCTCGACAGCCAGCGGGTGGTGACCATGAGTAATTTCGTCGGCTATATGTTGCAGGAAACCGTGCGACTGGGCTTTCGTCAGGTGCTGCTGGTAGGGCATCCCGGCAAATTAGTGAAAGTGGCCGCCGGTATCTTCCATACCCACAGCCATATCGCGGATGGGCGTATGGAAACATTGGTTGCCCATCTGGCGCTGATGGGGGCGCCGCATGCGCTACTGCTTGAAGTGAACCAGTGCGATACCACTGAAGCGGCGATGGAATTGATTGCTGAGCAGGGGTGGCAGGCGGTCTACAGCCGTATTGCCGAACGTATCTGTGAGCGAATTGCTGAAATGATGCGTTTCTCCGTTAATCCGCCGCAGTGCGATGCGATTTTATTCTCTTTCGATAATCAGGTGTTAGGCAGCAGCCGGCCTCTGGATGAGATTGTGGAGGCATTGCGATGATTACGGTTGTTGGCATCGGCCCAGGTGATATCGACTATCTGACCCCTGAAGCCCGGCGGGCTATCAGCCAGGCTGAGGTATTGGTGGGCGGGAAGCGCCATCTGGCAACATTTAGCAGCAATGTCCGTGAGTCCCGCTGGTTAGATGCGGATCTGCTGGGGTTACTGGAGTGGCTGGATAGCAACAAAACTCGCGCCATTGTGGTACTGGCTTCCGGTGATCCTCTGCTGTATGGCATTGGCAAACTGCTGGCGGCGAACTTCGGCACTGACGAGTTACATATCGTGCCCGGCATCAGCGCTATTCAATATCTGTGTGCCAAAGTGGCGCTGGATATGAATGACCTTTTTCTTACCAGCAGCCACGGGCGGGTACCCGATTTTGACTGGATTTTCCAGCATGACAAGGTGGCGATGGTGACTGACAGTATTATCGGCCCGCGTGCCATCGCCGATGCATTACATCAGCGTGGTCTGTCCCGCACCTTGATTATCGGTGAAAACCTGTCACAACCCAATGAACGTATTCACCGTCTGTCGCAACAACAGGTGGCGGCGCGTTATGACATGAATGTGGTGGTGATCCTCAATGAGAGATGATCTGTTCTTACGTGGGCAAAAAGTCCCGATGACCAAAGAAGCGGTGCGCGCATTGGCACTGGAACGGCTGGAGTTACCTTGTTATGGCCATCTGATTGATGTGGGCGCCGGGACGGGCAGTGTGGCGTTGGAGGCGGCACTGCGCTTCCCCGATTTGCAGGTCACCGCGATTGAGCGCAATCCAGCGGCACTGGAACTGATTAGCGAAAACCGCCAGCGGCTGGGTTGCCACAATGTGGCGATTATTGCAGGCGTTGCCCCCTTGCCTAATACGGCCGCAGCCGATGCCATTTTTATTGGTGGCAGCGGCGGGCATTTAACCGATCTGATTGATTGGGCGCTGATGACACTAAAGCCCGATGGCCGTTTGGTACTGACCTTTATTTTGCTCAATAACCTTAATGACGCGTTGGCTCACTTACAGCACTGCGCTGTCAGCCAGTTAGATTGCGTGCAGTTGCAACTCTCCACCCTGACCCCTTTGGGCAGCGGACACTATTTTAAACCTAATAATCCTACTTATCTTATTTCCTGCCACAAGGAGGCGCGCAATGTCTGAGCATCCTGATGCTGTATCAACAGCGGTAATACAACCCTGGGATACACAAAAAATCTGGTTTGTCGGTGCAGGGCCGGGCGACAAAGAGTTGATCACCCTGAAAGGCTACCGGTTGTTACAGCAAGCAGAGGTGGTTATCTACGCCGGCTCGCTGATCAATACCGAACTGCTGGAATATTGTTCGCCAGAGGCGCAATGCCACGATAGCGCGGGTTTGAATTTGGAACAGATCATCACACTGATGGTTGATGGTGTGCGGGCTGGCAAGTTGGTGGTGCGATTACAAACCGGTGACCTCTCTTTATATGGTTCGATCCGTGAGCAGGGGGAGGTGTTGAGTGAGCACGGTATTGGTTTTGTGTCGGTACCGGGTGTCAGTGCTTTTCTTGGCGCAGCAGCGCAACTGGGGGTGGAATACACCGTGCCAGAAGTGGCGCAGAGCTTGATTATTACCCGAATCGAAGGGCGAACCCCGATGCCGCCGCTGGAGCAACTGGAGGCGTTTGCCGCGCACCAAACGTCGATGGCGATTTTCTTGTCAGTGCAAGAGATGGACCGCGTAGCTGAACGTTTGATTGCTGGCGGATACCCGGCGACGACTCCTGTTGCGGTGGTGTACAAAGCGACATGGGCTGAAAGCCTTACTGTGCGCGGTACGCTGGCTGATATCGCCGAATTGGTCCGCGCCGCCGCTATTCATAAAACTGCACTGATTTTGGTGGGGGCGTTCCTCGGCGATGAATACCACTATTCCAAACTCTATGATGCGGGGTTTAGCCATGAATATCGTCAAGCCTGAATCCATAGCGGTATTTTGCCTGACTCCGGGCGGGGTGCGGTTGGCGCGGCGTTTGCAGACCCACTTGCCGCTGACCTGCTTTACCAGTGAAAAACTGTTGGAACCGGGTTTTCTGCCGTTCAATGGCAGTTTTGGCGACACCATCCGCGAGGCATTTAAACAGTACTCGGCACTGGTGGTGGTCGGGGCTATCGGCCTGACAGTGCGGGTTATCGCCCCGTTGGTGAATGACAAAATGAGTGATCCGGCGGTGGTGGTGATTGATGAGCGTGGGCAACATGTTATTAGTCTGTTGTCTGGTCACGTGGGTGGTGCCAATACGTTAACCCGTTATCTGGCGGGCATTCTCGGGGCCGATCCGGTGATAACTACTGCAACCGACGTTAACCAGATGGCGGCATTGGATACGCTGGCGACCCAACTGGACGGCGAAATGCAGGATTTTCGTCACGCCGTCAAAGTGGTCAATCAAATGTTGGTCAGCGAACAAAAAGTGGGGTTGTGGTGGGATGCACCCCTGTTAGCTGAGCGTGAACGCTGTGACACCCGTGGTTTTGTAGCGGTCGATTCGTTGGATCAATTGCCAAAACTGGATGCACTAGTTTGCGTCACGTTACGCGACAGCCTGCCCCCATTACCATTACCGGTTTACAAACTGGTGCCACGCCGGGTAGTCGCGGGTATCGGTTGCCGCCGGGCCACCTCGCTGCAAACCTTGGTTGAATTGTTACAACAGCAAATGGCCGAGAATCACTTTGACCTCATGGCGCTGCGGGCTATTGGCAGTGTCACTATCAAAAAAGATGAACCCGCGTTACATCAATTGGCTCAGTGCTGGCGAGTACCGTTCGAACTGTTCAGTGTCGGCGAACTGAGCCGCCATGAGCAACGTTTCCCTGCTTCTGATTTTGTCCGCCAAACGGTGGGTGTCGGCAGCGTTTCACAACCGGTCGCCTGGCTGATGAGCGACGGTAAATTGGTTGGCAATACTCTGCGTCAGCAGGGTGTCACCATCACTCTGGGAGTATCGCATTAATGTTAACCGTAATTGGCATTGGGCCGGGCAGTGAATCGATGATGACGCAGGAAGCCATCGCCGCAATCCGCGAGGCGGAAATTATCGTTGGTTATAAAACCTATACCCATCTGGTGAAACCCTTGACTGGGGATAAGCAGGTGATCAAAACCGGCATGTGTAAAGAGATAGAGCGCTGCCAAACCGCCATTGATCTGGCGCTGGCGGGCCATAACGTGGCGCTTATCAGCAGTGGTGATGCCGGGATCTATGGTATGGCGGGCTTGGTGCTGGAGCTGGTAACGCAACAAAAATTGGAGTTGGAGGTGCGGTTGGTGGCGGGGATCACCGCCAGTATTGCTGCCGCCTCGTTACTCGGTGCGCCGCTAATGCATGATTTTTGTCATATCAGCCTGAGTGATTTGATGACGCCGTGGGCGGTGATCGAAAAGCGCATTATCGCGGCAGCGCAGGCTGATTTTGTTATCTGTTTCTATAACCCACGCAGCCGTGGCCGTGAAGGGCATCTGGCCCGCGCGTTTGAGCTAATGCAGCCGTGGAAGCGGCCTGAAACGCCGGTCGGGGTAGTGAAAGCCGCCGGGCGTAAAAAACAGGAGAAATGGCTAACCACGCTGGGTGAGATGGATTTCGAACCGGTGGATATGACCAGTCTGGTTATCGTCGGTAATCAGGCGACCTATTGCCGTGATGGGCTGATGATCACGCCACGGGGCTATTCATTGTGATGGGCCATCACCCTTATCCACCGATTCATGTGTTTGGCGGTACCAGTGATGCGCGGCTGATTTGCCAATTACTGGATGTCGCAGAGCAGCGCTATAGCCTGTCGGTCGCCACGGACGCCGGTAAACAACTGGCGGGGGATATTGGCGGTGAGGTCATGGTTGGGCGGATGGATGCAGGGCAGATGGCTGATTTTTTGGCGATCAGACAGGTCCAGTGGGTGATTGATGCCTCGCATCCTTATGCCTGCATGCTCAGTGACAATGTGGTGGCGGCCTGCGAACAGTCAAATGTCACGCTGACCCGTTACCAACGACCAAGTGAAATTGATGTTCTGAGCCACCCTCTACTGCACAAGGTCGATAGTGTCGCTGCGGCCTGTGAGGTGGCCAAACGGCTGGGGCCGCGGGTGTTACTCACGACTGGCAGCAAGCAGTTGGCTGAATATCAACGTGGGCTGGTGGGTAAAACCTTACTGGTTCGGGTGCTGCCCACGGCGCAAGTGCTGAACCAATGTGAGGCGCTGGGGCTGGGGGTAGACCACATTATTGCGCTGCGCGGGCCATTCAGCGCGTCGTTCAATCAGGCACTGTATGAGTTTTGCCAGCCGGATGTGGTTATCACTAAAGAGTCCGGTGCCCTGGGGGGATATCAGGAAAAAGTCGCCCCCTGTCTGGCACTGAATATCCCCTGCATTGTGGTGTGTCGCCCCGCCAGCGTGGTATTGGGCGGTATTGGTCAGCAAGTGACGTCATTAGATGAATTTAGTCAACATCTGAACCACTGGCAACAATTTGGCCCACAGGCAAGAACAACGAGGACAATAAAATGAAAAAGGCACTGTTGGTGATCAGTTTTGGCACCAGTTATGAACAAACCCGCCAAAAGAATATTGATGCTTGCGAGCAGCAACTGGCGGCAGCTTACAGCGATCGTGATGTCTTTCGCGCGTTTACCTCGGAGATGATCATCCGCAAATTGCGCAAACGCGATGGTTTGCTGATCAACAACCCACGGGAGGCGCTAAAACACCTGGCTGAACAGGGCTATCAGGATGTCGCCATCCAATCGCTGCATGTGATAAACGGCGATGAATACGAAAAAATTGCTAATGAAGTGCGCACCTTTAGCGACTGTTTCCATCGTCTGGTATTGGGTACGCCGTTGTTAAGCAGTTTTGCCGATTACCAACAACTGCTGGTGGCGTTACAGGCTCAAATGCCGGTGCTGGCCGCCGATGAGCGGGTGGTTTTTATGGGCCACGGCGCCAGCCATTATGCCTTTTCAGCCTATGCCTGCCTTGATCATCTGATGACCTCGCTGCATTTCCCGGCATTGGTGGGCGCGGTAGAAAGTTATCCAGAAATCAGCCATATCATTACCCGGCTGCAACAGCAGGGGGTACGTAAAGTGCACTTAATGCCGCTGATGTTGGTGGCAGGCTGCCATGCCATCAACGATATGGCCTCTGATGAGCCGGACTCATGGCAATCGCAATTGGAGGCCGCCGGTATCTGTGCTCACTCCTGGTTACAAGGATTGGGTGAGAACCCATTGATACGTCAAATGTTTGTCGAACATCTGGACCAAGCCTTACAACAAAAACAGCAGGAGGCAGCGTAATGAGCGGCAGACTTTATGCATTGGGTGTTGGCCCAGGTGCCAGTGATTTAATTACGGTGCGCGCAGCACGGCTGATAGCCAAACTCGATGTGCTGTATGCGCCTGCCGGGCGCAAAGGTGGCGACAGTCTGGCGCTCTCTATCGTGCGCGAATACCTTTCACCACATACCGAAATCCGCACCTGTCATTTCCCTATGAGCGCTGATGATAGTGAGAAGCAAGCGGTATGGGATGAGGTGGCACAACAGTTGCAATCGGAAGTGGCCAATGGCCGTCAGGTGGGGTTTATCACCCTCGGCGATGCCATGTTATTCAGCACGTGGGTGTTTTTATTGGAACGCATCGGGCGGCCTGATTGGTTGGAAATCGTACCGGGCGTAACCTCATTTGCCGCCATTGCCTCGCGTGCGGCGCTACCGCTGGCGATGGAGCAGCAGTCACTGGCCATCATGTCCTGTACCGCGCCGGAGGCCGAATTGGAGCGCGCACTGCGGGATCACGACTGTGTGGTGCTAATGAAAGTCTACGGCCGTTTTGCTCGGATCCAGGCGCTGCTGGCACGGTTGGAGCTGTTCCCACATGCGCTGTTGATGTCGGAAGCCTCATTGCCCGGCGAAGTGTGCTGGCGTCAGCTTGATAGCATCGCCGCTGACCAGCCATTGCCCTATTTCTCGACCATTTTAGTGAATAAACAGCAACGAGTTAATGGATAACAGGTTAGTTAAATAGAGGGTTAATTAATTTTAAATTACTCCCCAAAGTGATTGGAGCAACTAATGGAAATGGAAAAAGAGTTAAAGAAACTGTCTTATAGCGGAGTGGCAATGGCAATCTTGCTCACGCTGGCACCGAATGACGTTTTTGCCATGCACATTATGGAAGGTTTTCTGCCGCCGATGTGGGCGCTGGCTTGGTGGGTATTGTTTCTGCCATGTCTGTTTATGGGGTTGGTGCGCTTAAAGCAGATTGTGGCTGAAGACAGCAATCAGAAAGTGTTACTGGCGCTGTGTGGTGCGTTTATTTTCGTGCTCTCAGCACTGAAAATTCCGTCGGTGACCGGCAGTTGCTCGCACCCTACAGGGGTAGGGCTGGCTGTCATCTTGTTTGGGCCGGTGGTGGTGGCAGTGCTGGGGGCGATTGTACTGCTGTTCCAGGCGCTATTGCTGGCACACGGCGGGCTGACAACGCTCGGTGCTAACGGTATGTCGATGGCGGTGATCGGGCCGGTAGTGGGGTATTTGGTGTGGAAATTGGCCTGTAAAGCGGGATTACGCCGTGATGTTGGGGTCTTCCTCTGTGCCATGTTAGCGGATTTAACCACTTACTTTGTCACCTCTGTGCAACTTGGCTTGGCATTCCCCGATCCACAATTTGGTATCAGTGGTTCAGTTATCAAGTTTATGGGGGTGTTCTGTATTACCCAGATCCCAATTGCGATTGCCGAAGGGTTGCTGACGGTCATGATTTACGACCAATTAACCAAACGGCGCTTAATTCACGCGGAGAGCCATTAACATGAAAAAGACCCTGATCCTGCTGGCAATGGTGATTGCACTGGTTATTATGCCGTTCTTTATTAATCACGGTGGCGAATACGGTGGCTCGGATGGTGAGGCTGAAGCGCTGATCCAGCAAACAGCACCGCACTATGAGCCTTGGTTCCAGCCATTATATGAACCTGCCAGTGGTGAAATTGAGAGTCTGTTGTTCACCCTGCAAGGCTCCATTGGCGCAGCGGTGATTTTCTATATCTTGGGTTACTACCGGGGGAAACGCGGTGAGCATGCTGGGGATTGATAAACTAAGTTATCAAAGCCGCTGGCGGCAGGTTGACCCAATAGGAAAACTGGTGCTGTATGGGGTTTTCCTGTTGTTGGCGATGCTCAGCCCGCCGCTCTATCAGGCGCTACTGCTGATATTTATCGCCGCGCTGACCTGCTACTTGTTACGCATTGGCCCGCGCCGTTATCTGCGCTGGCTGGCTATCCCGCTGTCATTCCTGTTGGTGGGGTTGGTGACTATTGTGTTATCCCTCGCCCGTCAACCGGAGAGCATGTGGTGGAGTATACAAATCGGCAATTGGTGGTTCGGTATCGATAAAGTCGGTCTAACCACTGCCAATCAGACCTTGTGGCGTAGCCTGGCTGCATTGGCCGCGACTTTCTGGTTTGTGCTGAATACGCCATTCCCACAGCTTATTCAGATACTTAAACGCTGCCATGCCCCCCGTTTGCTGACTGAGCAAATTTTGCTGACCTGGCGCTTTATTTTTATTTTGGCTGAAGAGGCTGCTGCTATCCATCATGCGCAGTCCCTGCGGTTTGGTTATATCTCATTGCGTACTGGCTACCATTCGCTGGCTATGTTGGTGAGTATGCTATTTACCCGCGTGATGATTCGCTATCAACAGATGGTTATCTCGCTGGATATGAAACTTTATCAGGGTGATTTCCACCTGTAAGGCAGGATTTGATGTTAGCCACCAGGCAGTTAGGTTTCAGCTATCAGGATGAGCAGGTATTGCACGATCTGACGCTGGATTTCAGTCAGCACGCGGTCACTGGTGTCTTGGGCGCCAATGGCTGTGGCAAATCCACCTTATTTATGAATCTGACCGGTATTTTGCAACCCCAACACGGGACTGTGCTGTGGCAAGGAGAGCCGCTGAGTTATAAAAAGGCCAGCCTGCGTGAGCTACGCCAACGGGTGACAACGGTATTCCAAGACCCGGAACAGCAGATTTTTTATACCGATATCGACAGTGATATCGCGTTCAGCCTGCGTAATCTCGGCGTGGAGGAAACGGTGATCGCCGCGCGAGTGGATCGGGCGCTGACACTGGTTGATGCGCAGGGTTTTCGCCATAAATCTATTCAGCACCTCAGTCACGGTCAGAAAAAACGGGTGGCAATTGCCGGAGCACTGGTGATGGAAGCAGAGTATCTGTTACTCGATGAGCCGACCGCTGGGCTGGATCCGGCCGGGCGTCAGCACATGATTACCATCATTGAACGCATTGTGGCAGAAGGGAAACGGGTTATTCTCTCCAGCCATGATATCGATTTGGTCTACAAGGTTTGTGACTATCTGTATGTCTTATCTCATGGTCGCTTAATGATGGCCGGTGAAACGACTGAGGTGTTTCTGCAACAGGATAAACTGCGCGCTGCCGGGCTTATCCAGCCATGGTTGGTCAAAATGCACTGCGAGCTAGGGTTACCGTTATGCAAAACGGAAGAACAACTTTTTGCGTTGATGCGTCAGCGTGAAACCGAGGAGGCGCAATGAGTTTATCGGTGATGGTGCAAGGTACCGCATCTGATGTAGGTAAGAGCGTATTGGTGGCTGGGTTATGCCGTATTTTTATGCAGGATGGCTATCGTTGTGCACCGTTTAAATCGCAGAATATGGCGCTCAACTCAGGTATTACGCCGCAGGGTGAGGAGATGGGGCGGGCACAGATTTTTCAGGCGGAAGCCGCAGGCATCACCCCTGATGTGCGCATGAATCCGGTACTACTCAAACCCACCAGTGACCGTAAGGCGCAGGTGGTACTGATGGGCAAAGTTGCCTGCAATATGGATGCGGTGGAATATCATCAATATAAGCCGCAATTGCAGCAACAAATCAGCGAGGTTTACCAAAGTTTAGCCCGTGAATATGACGTCATGGTACTGGAAGGGGCGGGTAGCCCGGCAGAAATTAACCTGCGTGACCGCGATATCGTCAATATGGGGATGGCGGCAATGGCCGATGCACCGGTGATACTGGTGGCTGATATCGATCGCGGTGGGGTGTTTGCGGCTATTTATGGCACCTTAGCCCTGTTGCATCCTCATGAAAAAGCCCGGGTCAAAGGGGTGATAATCAATAAGTTTCGGGGTGACATTGCGCTGCTTAAACCCGGGTTGGAACAGATTGAAGCGCTGACGGATGTGCCGGTATTAGGGGTAATGCCGTGGCTGGATATTGATTTGGAAGATGAAGATGGTGTGGCATTACAAAATGGCAAATATCAGGATGCGGCGGAAAAAGCGCTGGATATCGCTGTCATTCACTTGCCACACATTGCCAACTTTACTGATTTTAATGCGTTGGCGGCCCAGCCAGATGTGCGCCTGCGCTATGTTTCGCAGCCCTCAGCCTTGGGGCAACCGGATCTGATTATTCTGCCTGGCAGCAAAAATACCTTGGGCGATTTACAGTGGTTGCATCACAGTGGGCTGGCCGCCGCGTTATTGGCACAACATCAACATCAGGTACCGGTGCTGGGTATCTGTGGCGGTTATCAGATGTTGGGAAAACGTATTATTGATGGTGTGGAGTCTGGGCTGGAACAGATGGCAGGCCTTGGTTTGCTGGATGTGGAAACGCAGTTTGCACAGGACAAAGTGACCACGCGGGTCAGTGGCTATTGTCTGACGGGCCTGCCGGGGATGCTGGAAAGCTGCGGCGAGCAGCAACTGGAAGGCTATGAAATTCATATGGGTGCATCCCTGCTTGGAGCGGCAGCCAAGCCTTTCGCACAATTGACATTGCGTAACGGGCTAGTGGAGCAATGGTTGGAAGGGGCGGTGAACGCCGACGGCAGTGTGCTGGGCAGCTATATTCATGGTCTGTTTGACAGCCACAACTTCACTCGCCCACTGCTGGACAATTTGCGCCAACGTAAAGGGCTAGCGGCGTTTGACGGTGTGACGGTGAATTACGCCGAACATAAGCAGCAACAGTTTGATATTCTGGCAGCACATATGCGACAACATATTGATATTGAAAGTATTTATAAAATAATGAAAACACATCGACAGGAGAGCGCGCAGTGATTTTGATTACCGGAGGTGCGCGCAGCGGCAAAAGTTCGCTGGCTGAACGGTTGGCGGCACAGGCGGCTGAGCGGGTGTTTTACATTGCCACCTCAGTGGTAACAGATGTGGAAATGGCCGCGCGGGTTGAGTTACATCGCGCCAGTCGCCCGGCACACTGGCGTACCTGGGAAGGTTATCGGGATCTGGGGGCAGTGTTGGATCAGCAAGTGGAACCCGGCGAAGCGGTGATGTTGGAGTGTATTACCACCCTTATCACTAATCTGCTGTTTGAACAGGCCGGTGATACGCCGCCGGAGCAGATGGATTTCATGTTACTTGAAGCGGGGATTCAGCAACAAATTACCGATCTGCTGGCCGCCTGTGCCCGAAGTTCAGCACCGATTTATTTGGTGACGAATGAACTGGGGATGGGCATTGTGCCGGAAAATCGTTTAGCGCGACATTTTCGCGATATCGCCGGTCGGGTCAATCAGCGCCTGGCTGCTGCCGCTGACCAGGTGTTTCTGGTGGTTTCCGGCATTGAGGTAAAAATTAAATGAGCCTGCGTCTATTTCTCGCCACCTTGCAGTTTATGACCCGGATTCCGGTGCCAGAGCGCTGGACGCAAGGGTTGGCGATGGATCAGTACGAACGCGGTATTATCGGTTTCCCGCTGATTGGGCTGATTGTCGGTATCATCGGCGCGCTGGTCTTTACCCTGCTGGCCCCCTGGTGTGGCATTCCGTTAGCGGCACTGGGTTATGTGCTGGCACTGGCGCTGGTCACTGGCGCTTTCCACCTTGATGGTTTGGCAGATACCTGCGATGGCGTGTTTTCCGCTCGTAAACGCGAGCAGATGTTGGAGATCATGCGTGATAGCCGCCTTGGTACTAACGGCGGTTTAGCCTTGATCTTTATCGTGGTGGCGAAAGTGCTGGTGGTGAGTGAACTGGCACTGCGCGATGTGCCGATGCTATTGATGCTAATGGCAGCTTCAGTGGCGGGGCGCACGGTGATTGTGTTGTTGATGTACCGCCAGCGTTATGCCCGCGCAGGCAATGGCTTGGGCAATATTTACATCGGTAAAGTTACCGGCCGGCAAACTGCCGTCACATTAGTGGGTGGCGCAATACTTACCCTGTTACTGGGGAAAGGGACTGCGCTGTTGGCACTGGTGATTACCATGGCGGTAGTGCTGCTGTTGGCAACCTATCTGCGTCGCCGTTTAGGCGGGCAAACCGGTGATACATTGGGCGCGGCTGCTGAAATAGGTGAGTTGGTGTTTTTGCTGGCGCTGTTGTAGCTGCCCTGCAATAACAGCGTTATTTCCTGAATAATCTCAAGATTGAGCCATTCTATGCGACTTTTTCTGGTACGCCACGGGCAAACCGAGGCCAATTTGCGTGGCGTTTTTTGCGGCCTGACCGATTTGGCACTGACACCACAGGGTGTGGAGCAGGCCGGATGGGTGGCCGATTGGTTAGCGGATGTGAATTTTTGTCAGGGCGTCAGCAGCCAGTTGCTGCGCGCCCGCCATACCGCCGACATCATACTTGCTGGGCACCGGGTGAGCGCCGATAGCGACGGGCAATTAAATGAAATGAATTTTGGCGACTGGGAAATGCGCCATCATCATGATTTACAGCGAGAAGACCCGGATGCATGGGCACAATGGGTGGCCGATTGGCAACAGGCAAGTCCCACTGGAGGAGAGTCATTCCCTCAGTTTTCTGCCCGGGTTGAAGAGGTTATCCAGCCACTGTTGTTAGCATCGGGCACTTCACCACAAAGTAATGATAACAATCGGCTACTGGTTGCTCATCAGGGGGTATTAAGCCTGATGTTGGCTCGTTTGCTGGCCATGCCAGCGGCGGCTATGTGGCATTTTCATTTTGATCAGGGGGCATACAGCGTATTAGAGATCCATGATGGATTTGTCACGCTGCGTGCGTTTAACAGTCGGGCTGTTTGGCAGCCTGCAATACGAGGTTAAGTACATGCAAACACTTTCATCGATTCTGCGCACGATTGCGCCGCTGGATAGCAAGGCGATGGCCCGAGCACAGGTGCGGTTGGATGGTTTACTGAAACCACCAGGTAGCTTAGGTCGCCTGGAACAACTGGCGGTTCAACTGGCTGGAATGCGGGGGTTATACGGGCATCAAGTTGAGCGCAAACAAATTATTGTGATGGCAGCAGATCATGGCGTCTACGATGAAGGCGTGGCTATTTCACCTCGAGTGGTCACGCTGGTTCAGGCGTTGAACATGGTGAAAGGGGTAACGGGTGTTTGCGTGCTAGCGGCTAATGCCGGTGTTGAAGTAAAAATTGTCGATGTGGGTATTGATAGCGAGACGCTACCCGGTGTGGTGGATATGAAAGTGGCGCGTGGCAGTGGCAATATCGCCCGTGAAGCGGCAATGACTCGCCAGCAGGCAGAGGATTTACTTTGTGCCAGTGCACTGCTGACATTACGGCAGGCGGCTGAAGGCGTGAAAGTATTTGGTGTTGGTGAGTTGGGTATGGCGAATACTACGCCAGCAGCGGCGATGGTCAGCGTGTTTACTGACAGCGATCCTGAATTGGTGGTGGGGATTGGGGCTAATTTTCCTAGCGCGCAGTTGCATCATAAAGTGGCGGTAGTGCGCCGTGCTATCGAAACCAATCATCCAGATGCCAGTGATGGTATTGATGTGTTGGCGAAAGTGGGTGGTTTTGATTTGGTAGGTATGACCGGCGTGATGCTTGGTGCGGCGGCGGCGGGGTTACCGGTGGTGTTGGATGGTTTCCTCTCATATGCTTCTGCGTTAGCGGCTTGCCGTATCGCACCGGGGGTCCGTGACTATTTGATCCCCTCTCATCTATCAGCAGAAAAAGGTGCGGTCATTGCGTTAAGCCATCTGCAACTCGAGCCATACTTGCAAATGGGCATGCGGCTAGGTGAGGGCAGTGGCGCCGCAATTGCCATGCATTTAGTGGATGCCGCCTGTGCTATGTATAACAATATGGGGTTGTTGGCTGAAAGTAATATTGAGTTACCTACTCCCCTTCGTCCTTGAAATTACAGGGGTGTTAGCTACGTTCATTCACCCGAATCACTTACATGAGTAAGCTCATCGGAGTTCATTCTCTTGCTGCCTACCTGTAATCCCAATGACTTTGGGGTGTTTCCTTCGTCCTTGAAATTACAGGGGGTGTTAGCTACGTTCATTCACCCGAATCACTTACATGAGTAAGCTCATCGGAGTTCATTCTCTTGCTGCCTACCTGTAACTTGAATGGCTTTGAATTGCTAAGGGAGTTTTTAGTCGTTGAATAATCAAATAGAAACAAAAAAACCGCCAGGTAGGCGGTTTTTTTGTGCTGGTCAGGTAAGCGGCCTTTCCAGCAGGGCTTTGTTACCAACGTAACGCAAGGGCGATCTAGTGTTGATATTTCGGTCTGATTGCTACTCACTGTCAAGTATTTAGCGGGCACGTATTGGTGTACAAACTCGGACGGCTTTCCTTTACGGCCTAAAAATTTTAGTTCAAGAGAATAATTACTTACTCTTGTTCTGAATCCCGCGTGTGCCTAAGTTGTTATTATCAACTTGTGGCAGCCCAGTGGTTGCTGAAGAGGATAATAAACCGGTTTCAACATAGTTAAACAGCTTCTCACGGGTGTCGGTGATATCCAGATTACGCATAGTCAACTGACCAATACGATCGTCAGGTGAGAATACGGAATCCCCTTTCTCCATGGTCAGGCGCTCTGGTTTGTAGGTCAGATTGTCAGATACCGTATTGAGAATCGAATAGTCATTGCCACGACGCAGTTCCAGTGTCACTTCACCGGTAATCTCGCTCGCAACCCAACGTTGCGCAGAATCGCGCAGCATCAATGCTTGTGGATCAAACCAACGGCCTTGATACAGCAGACGACCCAACACCCGGCCATTGGCATGATATTGCTCGATAGTATCTTCGTTATGAATACCGGTTAGCAGACGCTCATAAGCGATATGCAACAACGCCATCCCTGGGGCTTCATAAATGCCACGGCTCTTGGCTTCGATAATACGGTTCTCAATTTGGTCGCTCATCCCCAAACCATGACGGCCACCAATACGGTTGGCTTCCATCATCAGCTCAACACTGTCGTCAAACACTACGCCATTTAGAGCAACCGGATACCCACGTTCAAAACGGATAGAGACTTCTTCCGCTTTCACTACCACGTTTTCATCCCAGAACTTCACGCCCATAATCGGGTTAACGATTTTGACGCTGGAATTAAGGAATTCCAAGTCTTTGGCTTCGTGAGTGGCTCCAAGCATATTAGAGTCAGTGGAATAGGCTTTCTCGGTCGACATTTTATAGTCGAAACCGGACTGAATCATAAACTCGGACATTTCATGACGGCCGCCCAATTCATCAATGAAATCAGTATCCAGCCACGGTTTGTAAATTTTCAACTCAGCATTGGTCAACAGACCATAACGATAGAAACGCTCGATATCGTTACCTTTATAGGTACTGCCATCACCCCAGATATTGACACCATCTTCTTTCATGGCGGCAACCAGCATGGTACCGGTGACAGCACGGCCCAACGGGGTGGTGTTAAAGTAGGTCACACCGGCGGTGGTGTTATGGAATGCACCACATTGAATGGCTGCGATACCCTCAGCAACCAGTTGTTTGCGGCAATCAACCAGACGGGCTTTCTCTGCGCCATACTCCATTGCCTTACGCGGAATTGCATCGTAATCTTCTTCGTCAGGCTGACCCAAATTGGCGGTATATGCATAAGGAATTGCACCCTTTTTCTGCATCCATAACAGTGCTGCGCTGGTGTCCAGGCCACCAGAAAAAGCAATACCAACACGCTGATTAATAGGAAGGTGTTTGAGAATAGTTGTCATCAATTAAATCCTGTATGAATTAGGTCTGTCTGGCAAAGGTTTCAATGCCTACATTGATATCGCAAAACCCCTATTCTAGTCAAAGACATTTTGCATATTTATGTATGTTTCATTGCATAAGTATTTCATCACCACTATGGTGAAATGATGTTTCACTAAAATTTATCGCATGTTCTATTATGAGATCTGCAAGGGTTTTTTACCGCGGACAAAACGTTAAAATTTAACGCGGGCAATCACCATGGTAAATCAGCGCATCGGGATGTTTCACCATAGTGGTGGAAAGCGTTGATGTATGCAAATGGACGTGATTCCAGGGACTGTTAAGTTGAAAATCTTTCACGCAAGCGCGTGGTATAAAAAGCGAAAATCCTATCGGGTACTGTTTTGGCGTGAGATAACGCCACTGGCTATCCCACTGTTTATTGAAGGGCTTTGTGTGCTGCTGATGGGGGTGTTTAGCACACTGCTGGTGAGTTGGTTGGGTAAAGAGGCCATGGCGGCGGTGGGGCTGGCGGATAGCTTCAATATGTTGATTGTGGCCTTTTTTGCCTCTGTTGCGCTGGGAACATCGGTTGTGGTGTCATTTAGCCTTGGTCAGCGTAAACGCAAACAAGCACAAACGGCAGCGCGTCAATCGATCTCTCTACTGGTGCTCATCTCATTATTTTTGGTGCTACTGGTGCATTTTACCGGTGAGACGATTATTAATCTGATGGCCAGTCAAGCCGATCCCTCCGTTAAGGCGATGGCGCTGACCTATCTGCACCTGACCGTCTGGAATTATCCCGCAATGGCCATCACCTTGGTGGGTTGTGGTGCACTGCGCGGAGCCGGTAATACCCGATTACCCATGTTCATCAATATTATGATGAACATTCTCAATATTGCTATCAGTAGCATATTGATTTACGGCCTATTTAGCTGGCAGGGTTTAGGCTTTATTGGTGCCGGTATCGGTATCACGCTTTCTCGCTATATCGGCGCGCTGGTGGTGGTGCTAATGCTGATTTTTGGTGCCAATCACACTCTGCGCATCCCGTTCAAAGCGTATTTTATGCCGTTTACCTCGGCGATTATGTTTGAGGTGTTGAGTATTGGTATTCCCGCGAGTGTTGAATCAGTGATGTTTAGCATTGGTAAGCTGATTACTCAGCGTTTTGTGGCGGGGATGGGGACCGAAGTGATCGCCGGTAATTTCATCGCATTTTCAATTGTCGGGCTGATTAACTTGCCGGGCAATGCGCTGGGCTATACCTCGACGATTATTATCGGCACGCGGTTAGGGAAAGGGCAGATCTTGCAACCGATCCGCCAACTCAAGCATATCTTCTGGTTATCGACGGTTGGTGTGTGTTTTATCGCGCTATTATCGATCCCCAGCGCAGGTTTTTTGGCTTCGTTGTATACCAACGAGCCGGGCGTCATTACTGTCGTTAAACACCTGATCTGGATAAATGCACTGTTTATGCCGATTTGGGCCGCCTCTTGGGTGTTACCATCCGGCCTAAAAGGGGCGAAGGATGCCAGTTACACTATGTGGGTGGCACTGGCCGGGATGTGGGGTTGCCGGATTATCGTCGGTTACATTCTGGGGGTGACGCTAGGATTTGGCGTCATTGGCGTGTGGATGGGCATGTTCCTCGATTGGATAGTGCGTGGTGTGCTGTTTTATCGGCGAATGTCCTCTGGCCGTTGGCTATGGCGCTATCGGCCCACAGCCTGACCACTAAAGTTCATTTGCGCCCGTTTGCGGGCCAGCGCCTGGCGACTTTTATCGCATTTTCCAATGGACACAGATGGTCGTTAAGTATGTGCAGCGGCGACGTCAGGCAGTGCTCGGTGTCGCGTTTTTCTCTTAAGTCGAATTATTAAGCATTTTCTCCCAGGTGCCGATAACACTATAAGTTCCACCATGGTGAGAATGAGAAAAGGCAATGGACAGACGTGGGACGAGAGAGCACCGTGCGTGCTGTATTTTCCTGTTCCCGAATGAAAGGGTGAAGCATTAGTTGCCGCTGAGCAGAATGTTATTCCTTATTTTCCGAATGGCTGATATCGCCTTGTTATTGCACATCAACAATTATTTGCATTGGGGAAAGTATGGATAATTTTCAAAAAGAGATTGAAGAGAGAACAAATCTCACCTCATCAAACCGATTTGAACTTTTGTTGTTCCGACTGGGGGTATCTCAAGAAGAAGAGAAATCCGAGTTATTCGGTATCAACGTGTTCAAACTGCGTGAAATTGTACCCATGCCTACGCTGACCAAAGCCGCGGGTATGGCATCTCCGATGATGGGTATTGCGAATATTCGCGGAGAAATCATTCCGGTGATTGACCTCCCGTCTATCGTCGGTTGCGTGCCAAAAACTGGACTAAATATTCTGCTGGTGACTGAGTACGCCCGGAGCACACAGGCTTTTGCCGTGGAATCCGTTGACGATATCGTGCGCCTTGAATGGAGCCAGGTACTGGCTGCCGACGCGGGTGTTAAGAGCCGCAATATTACCAGTATCGCGCGCTTGGATAACGATCCTACCAGCAACCGATTGGCACTGGTGCTGGATGTTGAACAGATTCTATATGACATTATTCCTGCTAATCGCAATGTTCAAATCGACAGTGAGAAGACCAAGGCATTTGAACTTAAGCCAGGCTCAGTTGCGATTGTGGCTGAAGATTCTAAGGTGGCGCGTTCGATGCTTGAACAGGGTCTGAAGATGATGAATATCCCTGCCGTGATGCATATCACTGGTCTGGAAGCGTGGAATAAGATCAAGAAGATGGCCGATGAAGCGCGGGCCGAAGGGGTACCTATCTCGGATAAAATCGCCTTTGTGTTAACCGATTTAGAAATGCCGGAGATGGATGGTTTTACCTTGACGCTGAATATAAAACGCGATGAGTTCTTGAAAAATATTCCGGTGATAATCCATTCGTCATTATCGGGTAGTGCCAATGAAGACCATGTCCGCAAAGTTGGGGCAGATGCTTATGTGGCAAAATTCGAAGTCAACGAATTGGAAGCCGCCATCCATAGCGCTCTGGATTCAAAGAAAGCGATAAACGCGTAACCACCATGATACCTGCGGCCTTTTCCTGCATGCTCACATGAGCAGGAACGGGCCGACTGATCACTCTTGCCTAAAACCGTTATGGCACTGTGCTATTTAACGACCCGCGATACTTCCCTCTACCCACAATTTTAACTCTCGCACATCTTCCCGCGGTGCTTTTGGTGACAAGTATTTCCCGCCCGGTAGCGCCATATCAAATGGGACGGTGAGGATCTGTTTATCGATAAAATCCTTCGCCAGCAAACTGCTGACAATGGCCACACCTTGCCTGGCGATGGCGGTTTGAATCGCGTGGGTTTCATCGGTAAAACGCAGGCTGGCCTCAATATCCAGCGTTTTCGGACCATATTGATCACGCCAATGTTCCCAGTTTGGTGAGGGCTGCGGAATATGTCGGTTCTCGACGTGAAAGAGTGTCACCGTGGTTAAATCATCAAGCTGGGTTAATCCCAGTGTCGGGCTGGCAATCAGCACAAGTGCTTTGGCTGAATTGGCGCGAGTGATTGAACAGCCCTGATAGCATTCAAATCACCAAAAACTTGCTTAGTTTCCTAAGCGGGTTGCTCTAATTCTTCATCACTCACCGCTCCCCTTGGCATAATCCGGTGCGGAGAGGGTCCGATGCCAATCATTTTTCCCACATTTCTTTCTTCGCCAGAAATAGCCAACGGCAACAATTTGACCTTCATCACGAAAACAACAAAACAAAATAAAACAACAAAATGCCAGTTTGTGATTTTTAGTTTTTCATTATCTTAATTTAATAGAATATTAGTTTGATTATGTGATTTTTTAATTAAATTATTGGTATTAATCACTGTCATGTTAGTGGGGTTAATAGATGGATTTATGTTGTTTAATGTTGCTTTGAATGATTATTTCTGTGATGGTGAATTGCAGTTAAAAACATAATAACACTTTCTAATATTTCTTATCTTTTGAGGCCCGACATGAAAAATGTAGCAATACTCGGAAGCAGCGGGGGAAATCTGTTCAATCTCGGTGGTGCCTACCCCGAAAGACTTCTACAAGAAATCTATACCCAACTCCACTCTGCTGGGTTAGGTGTTAGTGCGGTGCAATTTATTGCAGCGGAAGAATCGATGGATGTGGCAAAGCCGACCACCGCCGCCGCCGTTTATTCAATAATCGCGGAGGAAGGGGATAAACCACGGATTAGCTTCCAGGGGAAACTCTCCGAGGTGAATGACGCGGTAAAATCATCGGACGCGGCCATTGCGGCACAAATCCGAGCCGGTGATATTGATGGCATCATTATCATGAGTGCCGACCCTGATCGCAGTAATAAAGACGCTATTTTGGCGGCGATAGAAAAGAAAATCCCTATTGTGGGCACTGGCGGCACCTCGATGGCAATTATCACCTCCAAAGGTGCCAATGTGATTGCCACCTCTGGCACCACCGGGACCAATAGCCGCACACGGGCTATCTCTTTTACCGCCTCGCTATGCAAACATTGGCAGATAAAATATACCCCAGTGCTGGGCAGTAGCGAGGCCAACATGCCGGGCAGTGACAAGAGCCTGCTAAAAAGAATCAATATCCGTAGCATCATGATCCCAGCTCTGCCTGGTTTTATTGCCATGGCCATTGTATTGGCGCTAAGCCATATCCCAGGGTTGCAATCACTCAATGCCATTTTTGAACTGCTGTTGAAGGGGTTGCCGGTTATTGTCGCGGTTATTGCGGCTAAACAGGTTTCTGAGCTAGATGAAGTGTCGATTGTGGCGGGGGTTGTCGCCGGGGTGCTGTCGGTAGAAGGTGGCTTAATTGGCGGTATTTTGGGAGGGATCGGCGCCGGTATTATGGTGCGTTACCTGTTCGGGCTCTGTCTGAGATGGCAATTCCCAATGACCACCATCAATATCGTAGCGGGTGGTTTGTCCGGTTTATTCTCCGGTTTAGTGATGTATTACCTGCTTAGCCCATTGGCATTAGCCGCTGGTGACTATATCAAATTGGCTATCGAAGCCACTCTGGCCTTTAGCCCGATTTTAGCCGGATTACTGGCCGGTCTGGTTATTTGGCCAGCTATTCTGGGTGGGGTTTATCACGCAGTTATATTGCCACTGGTATTACTGGAAATGGAAAAATCCGGTGTCAGCTTCCTCGGCGCGGTCGATATGGTCGGGCTGGTGATGGTGGCAGCCGGTATTAATCTGGCAAACGTGATTGCTCCGCGCGAGAAAAGTGAAGCCGCAGTAGCTGCCCCTGGGTTGTTAATTAACCTCGGTTTTGGGACGTTCGTCGAATCTGCTTACCCGTTCATGTTCTCTAATAAAGTCGTCTTTGCTGGAGCAATATTCTCCGCCGGCGTTGGCGGCATGTTGCTGGGATTATTAAATATTAAAGGCGTGGCATATGTACCTGCATTCGCCTCCCCATTCTTGTCGAATAACGCTTTTTATATGGCGATAGTCATGGCGGTAACACTGGTGTTGACCTGTGTAATCACCCTATTAGCCAACAAGTTTGTCGCAATTAAAAAAGCAGTACCCGAATCACCAACACCAGGGATCTCGGGCTAAGAGTTAACAATTAAAAAAGCCGTTTTATATAAATCAAGTAGAGGTAAATATGTTCAACGCTGATATGAGTAAGAAACGTTCCGTCGCTATGGATAAAGTACGAAATGCAATTTCATTACATGGCGGTCAAACTATTCTCAGTACTGGAATAACCGGAGATGATGCTCGCTTAGCGAAAGCAGTATGCGATTCAGGTGTTAAATTATTGGAACCTAATCACCCGGCGTTGGCACTGGCTCGCGGCCATAATGGCGTGACGAATATGCATGCTGCGGAGCGTATTCGTCATGAGATAACCATCGGCCAAATGGCACAAGCCGTGCGGGGGGTGCGTAATGTGGTGGCTGACGATATTTTTATTACCGTCGGCATCGCCGGGGGCTTTACTGAAACTGTACCTACACCCGTGACAGAACAAGATATTTTATTGATAGCTCAATCAGGGGCTGATGGTTTACATACCCATAAGTCAAGTTTTGAAGATTTAAAGGAACTGGTGGATTTAGCCCATAAATATGGTCTGACGGTGGATGCTTATATTGGTCACCCGAGTGACTTGCATACCTTCGGTATTGCCGCTGAAACCCCCGCTGACGTTGCGCAAGTGGCTAAAACGATGGAGGCACTGGGTGTTGATATGATTGGTTTAATGACTGGCATGAGCTACGAAGGTGTCAGTGCGGGTGATATTCCTGATGCTATCAAACAGCGGCTTCTGGCTTTGGTCGGTGCGGTTTCGGTACCAACATTAGCAGAAGGGGGGATCAATCTGGAAAATGCCAAAGCATTTAAAGATACCGGTGTAAATATTTTGGTGGTGGGCACCGCCATTGATAATGTTGTCTGCAACGCGGCAAAGGATGTGGTATCGCGCTTTATTACCCACTGATAGTATAATGTGAGCAAGGAGGGAGAGTATATTAGCAATAATCTATTCTCCCTTTTTTATTGGAGTCAACGTATGTATAAGTTATTAGCGCTTGCTCTTGATGGCACGTTACTCACTCAGTAAAACCAGCAATCATTATTATGAAATAATGAAATATGGCATCAGTAAGGGGTAAGGATTGCATTATTTATCTCAGCACTTAAATATTAGTGCTCAAGCCGTGGTCAGTATTGGTGATCAGCAGCATGATATCAGTATGTTTCAGTTTTCTGCTGTGGGTGTGGCAATGGGTAATGTCAGTGATTTTGTCAAATCTTGTGTGGGTAGGGTAAGTCAGGATAATAACCAACACCGGGTCGCTTTTACCGTTAATCAACTCTGGCCGGTGTGATTGAATCGCCTTTTGTTTCATAAAATTATTCAGTAGAATGACACTATGTATCGCACAGCTTCGGGCCGCTATTCTTATGAATCAGATCAAACGCAAACAGTTTATTTTAGAAAAGCTGGATAGTCTTGGTGAGGTTTCGGTTATTGGTCTTTCCGAAGAGTTGGGTGTGACGTCTGAAACCATCCGCCGGGATCTTTCCTATTTGGAAAAGAGCGGTGAGGTCACCAAAGTCCATGGCGGTGCGATAAAAGTTCAGAATATACAAGAGGGCAGTTTTGCCCAACGAATGGATTTAAATCGCCAGGAAAAAATGCTAATTGGTCAATATGCTGCATCATTGGTGACTGAAAACGATACTTTATTTATTGATTCTTGTACCACCACACTTATTTTTGCTTCATTCTTACCATTAGTGAAGTTTACTGTTTTTACTAATTCATCATTAATTGCTGATCAAATTAAAAGTAAAAATAATATGGCTGTCGTGCATGTATTAGGTGGTGAATATAATCATACCTACAAGGCTAACTTAGGCATTCAGACCATTGAGCAAATGAACGATATTCATACTGATTTCACTTTCGTCGGAGTTGGCGGAATAGACAGTGATTTTGGCGTGATGGTAAAAAATTTAGATGAAGGGCGTATTGCCAAGAAAATGTTGGCGATGGGCAGACAGAAAGTTATTTTATGTGACACCAGTAAATTTGGCCAAAGTGGGTTAATGAAAATAAGTGACATCAATGATATTGATATTATTGTCACCGATAAAAAGAAGAATATTCATAAACAAGCAATTGAAGCTATCTATTCAGATAAAATCATCTACGCCAATTAATATTATTTTACAACACCCACCCAATAGCGGGTGTCTTTATGTGTATTACCTCAGCATTTTTCAGCGTGCATTGCAGTACGAATACCCGGTTTGAACCCGTATTGTTGAGCCTGCCAGACAATAATCAACCCAAGGAGTAATAACCCCAACACTGTCCACGGGAAACTTACTGCTCCGGCGCTTTGTAACAACAGGCCACCGATGACCCCGCCCCCGGCAATGGCTAAATTCCAAGCCACCACAATCATTGACTGCGCCACATCGGCATTTTGTCCTGCGGCGTCCGCCGACGCGGTTTGCAATAGTGTGGATGCGCCACCAAAACTGAGGCCCCAGAGCAACATGCTGCCATAAATCGCGGTGGGGGATCCCCCGGCGATTACCAATATCAATGCAGCCAGAATAAAGGTACCAAGACTCAGTAATACCGCGCCACGTAACCATCGATCCACGACTAATCCGGTGAACCAAGTTCCCGCTAGCGCACTGACACCAAATACCAACAGCACTTTATCGAGCTGATTTTCCAGCCCGGCAGGGGTGATAAAAGGGGCAATATAGGTATAAAGAATATTATGTGCCAGCATCCAAAGGACAATAACCGACAAAATGGGGCGTACGCCAGGGGTGGTGAACACTTTGCGCACCGGTTGCTGCTGTTTGGCCGATTGTCCTGGATAATCAGGTATTTTCACGATAACCCAGACAATCAACAGCAAAGTTAATCCCGACATAATGGCAAATGCATTGCGCCAACTGAGCACCATGCCCAGCCATGCCCCCAATGGAACCCCTAGTGCCAGGGCGATAGGGGTGCCGGTCATGGCGATCGCCATCGCGCGCCCTTGTTGATGAGGTTGTACCATACGTCGTGCGTAACCGGCGATAAGCCCCCATGCCAGTCCAGCGGCAGCACCGGCCATAAAACGGGCCAGTAAGGTTAAAGTGAACCAAGGCGAAATAGTGGTTAAAGTATTGAATATGAAAAAACCGACAATGGCGCTGAGTAAGGCTTTACGCCGCCCCCAACTACGGGTCAAAGTAATTAAGGGGATCGCAGCCAGTAACGAACCCAGAGCATAGAGTGTCACCAATTGGCCGGCCAATGCTTGTGAAACCCCCAACCCTTGGCCGATCTGCGGCAATAATCCAGCAGGTAATGTCTCGGTCATGATGGCAATAAAGCCCGTCATCGCGAGAGCCAATAATGCCGAGAGAGGAAAGGGTGCTGTTTTCATTATTGTTTCCCGACGCCATAGATGGCGTCCCGCAGATCGTTGACAAATTGCCCGGACATACCTTCGTATAGGGTATTAGTTAATGCGACTGCGGATATCCCTTGAATCCTATCAACAAACCATGAGTGGCCATATGCACCTCCCCAACGCCATGTACCAACGGACTCAGGTGAATCAGCCAGGTGTGGATCACGCAAGACCGAAAAGCCTAACCCGAAGCCCAAACCGGGAGAGTCAGGTAAGATAAGACCCTGAGTTTGGTCTCGTCCCATCTCATCGACTAAAGCCGCTGGAAGCAGTGGTGAGCCACCCCGACGTAGCGTTTCCAGCAAGCGCAACAGGTCGTTGGCACTGCCTATCATCCCCGCACCGCCAGAAGGGAAAGCATGGCGATTGAGTGCACGGGCAGGAGAAAATCGAATACCGATGGTACCGGGGAACGCGGCGACAAGTTCATCTTCCTGCAAGGGGTGTGGTGCAGGTGTATCACTGACATAAGGCGTAGCTAGCCGACTGACATCATGGGTGAAAAAATCCGTGTCCTGCATATGTAGTGGCTCGGTGACCAATGCCCTTACTGCCTGATCTAATGGCTGACCACAAACTTGCTCGACAACTGCACCTAAGACATCAATTGCCAATGAATAAGCCCATGCAGTTCCTGGGGCATAATATAGCGGCACATCGGCTAATCGACGTAAGTTCTCGTTGAGTGTGATTGCTGAACGATCCATGCCATCGGAGATCCCCGCGCGAGCATAGGGCCCATCCTCATCAGCTTCACAAAAGCGATAGCTCAAACCGGCGGTATGGCTGAGTAATTGGCGTATCGTAATGGTTGGTAATTCCTCATTTGCCAGCCGGGGTTGAAAGTCAGGTAACCAGCGCCGGATATCGCCATCAAGGTCGAGCTTACCCTGTGCGACTAATACCATTGCTGCTGTAGAAACAATCGGCTTACTGATGGATGCCAAACGAAACAGGGTATTGGAGGTCATCGGTTGTTTGGTTTCGCGATCCGCCCATCCTGCTGCCCGGCTGAAATGTGTCTCGCCGTTAAGCGCCACCATGACCACGGTACCCACCAAGCGCTGTTCGGTGAGCGCCTTATCAATCACTGTATTAATTCTGGCTGCCAGATGCACTGGCTGTATTGGCACTAACGAACTCGCAGACATAGTAATTCCTTAATCTGAATGAATGAAGACTTAACCATAGATGGCAATCTAACAATAGATAACTACGCAATCAGGAAAAAGTGGGGTAGATTTCCAGTATTAGAGGATATAAATGTCCGCAATCGGAGCCGTGATGGATAGCCTAAGCAGTCTGAGTGTTTTTGTTCAAGTGGCCGAGACCCGTAGTTTTGTGATGGCAGGGCGTATATTGGGTGTTTCCGCTTCAGCGGTTGGTAAGAATATCGCACGGCTCGAGGGGCGGTTAGGCGTGAGATTATTTCACCGCAGCACTCGCAGCATAGCACTGACTTCCGAAGGTGCGCTTTTTCTTGAACGTAGTCGGCGGATTCTTGCTGAGGTAGAGGCGGCAGAGCTTGAGCTGTTACAACTTACCGATAAACCGCGCGGCAGGTTGCGGGTCAGTTTACCACTGGTGAGCACATTGTTGTTACCCGTATTGGCCGATTTTATGCTCGCATACCCCGACATTGAGCTGGATCTGGATTTTAGTGATCGGATTGTTGATGTGGTCGAAGAGGGATTTGATGCCGTCGTCCGTACCGGTGAACTGACTGATTCCCGTTTGTCAGCCCGTAAGTTGGGGCAGTCCACCATGCTACTGGTGGCATCGCCCGCCTATCTGGAGCAGCATGGTGAGCCTATGCACCCTGTTGAACTGGCGAATCATATCTGCCTGCATTATCGTTTCCCTAACAGCGGAAAATTGGAAACCTGGCCCTTGCCCAATGAGTCTGATTTGCGGATCCCAATCTCGATGGTATGCAACAACATTGAAACCAGAATGTGTTTTGCTTTAAGAGGATTGGGCATCGCCTGCTTACCGGATTTTTCGATGGGAAAGGCAGTGGCGGAAGGCAAATTACGAAGCTTGCTGGATAGTTATGTAAAGCGCACAGTGAGCTTGCATGTGGTGTGGCCTTCCGGGCGTTATATCACGCCTAAATTACGGGTATTTATCGATTTCCTTAGTGACAGGATGTTTGCGGGCAAATAGCCACTTAAGCTATAGGCGAAAAGTTTTTAGCACAGCATGATTGGCATCTTGATAATCCGGCCGTGGGGACATTACTTTTCTTCAGTCAATAAGGCTTTTTTGGCTGCTTCAAGAAATTCATCCGACAACTTATCCCCGGCGGTGGCGCGCGCCAGTGTTAATGCACCGGACAACATAGCAAGCTGTACCAGCGCGTGTTGCCTGCGTTGTTCTTCATTTTCTATATCAGAAACAGACATTAATCTGTCTAGCAGGGATCTCACGCCACTGAGATAAACCTCTCGCACCGGATTCTCATCATTCTCACGTGCCACATCGCTGGCTAGCGCAGTAATTGCACAGCCATCTTCTGCATGGTCACGGTGGGTGGTTGAGAGATAAAGTTCGACTAACGTGCGCAGATTATGATGCTCGGGCTGGCTGCTGATTTGCTGCCAACGGGTGCTGGAATCGTCGAGCGCTTTGCGACTGGCGATAGCCGCCAATTCATCTTTAGAGGTAAAGTGTCCATAGAACCCGCCATGGGTCAATCCGACCGCAGCCATTAAATCGTTGACGCTGACACCATTCAAACCCCGGGCACGGAAGAGTTGCGAAGAGGTCTGTACGATTGACTCGCGATTGAGTGCCATCTGTTGCTTTGATACTCGGGCCATACATTTCTCCTGATTGAACAGGCAGCATCATAAAGTATGCCATGCTAGCACATCAATAGATGTTGCCTCTCATCAATACAGACCTTGATTCATGCCCGCGGTGGTAGGGGGGCGATGATACGGGTACTATCGCCGCCCTGCGCCCGTGCCAGAGTGTTGGCGATTTGTTCGTGTGGCGTCCCCAGAGTAATGGCGCTGACCTTATCAAGACGTGCCACTTGTTCATCACTCAATATCACATCTAATGCTGCCAGTGTGTCAGCCAGTTGGGCTTGGGTACGGGAGCCTAAAATAGGGATTAGACTGGTAGGGGAGTTTGCGGCTTTATGGCGCAACCAGGCAATAGCAATATGTAATGGTTGCATGTGGTGTTCCTGTGCTATTGCGATAACTTCATCGAGTAGCGCAGTATCTTGCTCGGTATGCACCAATCGGCCCGCAAAACCAAGTAGACGACCTTCATCGCTTTGACGATATTTTCCTGTCAGCAATCCTCCCCCCAGAGGTGACCACAGTGTGGCTGCTAAGCCGAGTGCTTCGGCCATCGGCAGTAGTTCACGTTCAGCCGTTCGCTGTACCAAACTGTACTCTACCTGAATACCGGCAATACGTGACCAGCCGCGTAATTCTGCCAAGGTATCTGCCCGTGCAATGCGCCATGCCGGGAAATTGGAAAGCCCTGCATACTGTATTTTGCCTGCACGAGTCAGGTCGTCAAAAGCGCGCACAATTTCTTCAAGAGGCGTTAACTGGTCATCAAAATGGGCCCACAATAAATCAATGCGGTCGGTGTTAAGCCGTTTAAGGCTGCTTTCCACGGAAGCAATCATATTGCGGCGGCTGTTTCCGGTTTGAGCAATCCCCGCATCCGGTTGTGCTCCCAGCGTATACTTTGTTGCGACCACAAAACGATCACGTTCCGCAGCAATAAACTCTCCTACGATCTGTTCAGATTGACCGAATTGGTAAGTATCTGCGGTGTCGATGAAATTCCCCCCGGCCTCGGCATAGCGGTCAAATACCTGTTTTGCTTCCTCTTTTTCCGAGCCATATCCCCAGGCAGTACCAAAGTTACCGGTACCCAGTGCCAGTTCGGAGACCCGTAGGCCGCTATTACGACCAAAAGTGGTGTATTTCATATTGATTCCCCATCCCAATAATTATTTATGATGACCAACATCTATTATATATGACACTCATAATCTATTTGTGCAAGTGAATCCTCTTTGACACTTAGATGATGTAATTATGTGCAATGACGAAATGGAATGAGTCAGCCGACTGCAATAGTGTTTGGCGTGGACTTTGTGTGAGGCGGTGCTGGTTTAGCGCAAGAAGGGGCGATAGGTGTTGGTCTATGCAGGCTCAGACGGAGATGCTGTTCTGGCTCATTAAAAACAGTACCCATGATTTCGCTTGAAGCCAGTTTATAAATAGCGCTAAGAGAGTCACATATTTTAATCGGATAAAAGTGTCTGAATCGCCATGGAGCGAATACACTCTTCTACGATGCCGTTTTTTATTTGTATTACGTTCATCATCTAATTGTTGAGTGATATCACTGCCGTCCGAATGACGTTTCCTCTCCCGGGAACGCTCTGGTTTTAGTCGGTGACGATCCTGAGTCGGACTTTCTTTTATAGGCTGTTCGTTCGCGAACGGCCCCTGCATGCAACCAAGGAACGAAAGATGGCCTACGCAACAACCAATCCCTACACCGGCGAAACGATCAAGACGTTTCCTGACGCCACTACCGCCGATGTTGCTCTTGCTCTGGATCAAGGCGATGGGGCATTCAAGCAATGGAAAAATACCACAATCGCCGATCGTGTTGCCGTGCTGCAAAAGGCGGCCGACTTGCTCCGAGCCAAGCATACCGAATACGCCAAGTTGTTGACACTGGAGATGGGTAAGCTACTGGGAGAGGCCGAAGCGGAGGTCGAACTATCGGCGGCTATCTTTGAGTACTACGTCGAGAATGCGCAGCAGCAACTGGCGCCGGAGAAGCTGCATTCTAAAGACCCTGCGGTAACCGAAGCGTGGCTGGTGCATGAGCCTCTAGGCATCATCCTGGCTATCGAACCGTGGAATTTTCCCTACTACCAGATAGCTCGAATCATCGCGCCGCAGTTAGCGGCCGGGAATGTCGTGATACTCAAGCATGCGTCTAACGTACCGCAATCTGCCGATGTGTTTGAGAAGCTGATGCTTGAAGCCGGCCTGCCGGTAGGCGGATTCAAAAACCTCTACGCTAGCCGTGAGCAACTCGAAACCATCATTAACGATCCGCGTGTACATGGTGTTGCGCTAACGGGTTCGGAGGACGCAGGCGCTGTGGTTGCAGCACAGGCCGGTAAGGCATTGAAGAAGTCGACGATGGAGCTGGGTGGTGCTGACGCCTTTGTGGTGTTGGAAGATGCTGATCTGGACAAGGCCGCTAAGTGGGCGGTGTTTGGCCGCCACTGGAATGCCGGCCAGGTGTGCTGCTCGTCCAAGCGTATTATCGTGGTCGAGGCTATCTACGACGCTTTCCTTGATAAGTACACAGCTGGCGTTGCCCAGCTCAAGGCCGGCGATCCGCTGGACCCTGCCACGACTCTGGCGCCGCTGTCCTCACAGGGTGCGGCCGACGATGTGCGTAAACAGGTGAAGGAAGCTGTCGGCCACGGCGCGACCCTGACCGTGATTGGCGCTGAGGTGCCGTCGCAGGGCGCCTTCGTGCAACCGGTGTTGCTCACCGGCCTGACTAAGGATAACCCGGCGTATTACTGGGAATTCTTTGGCCCGGTATCGCTGGTCTTTAAAGCCAAAGATGAAGCGGAAGCTATCGAGATTGCGAATGACTCGCCTTTCGGGCTTGGCGGTTCGGTGTTCACTCAAGACATCGAACGGGGCCGCAAGGTTGCAGCTCAAATGTCTACCGGCATGGTCTACATCAACCATCCGACTGCGGTGAAGGCTGACCTGCCATTTGGCGGTGTGCGCCGCTCAGGCTATGGCCGCGAGCTGATTGGTCTGGGACTGAAGGAGTTTGTCAATCATAAGCTGATTGGTGTGACTGATATTGATGGCGGCTTCTGATCTACTCTGCAATTTTTAGTTATTCAGAATGAGATTTTATTAAATTGTTCGGAGATCAATAACGGTGCCGAAGCACCGTTATTGATGAGAGCTAATAACGATTAGAAGTTGTATTTCACCCCTAACATCACTGCGGTATCACTGTAACCTTTGTCACCCAATTGCTGGCCAACGTTACCCCAGACATTCAGTTGCTTGTTCAATTGCCCCTCAACACCCACTTTCAGTTCACCGATATTCTTCGCGCCAGCTTGTTTCACGTCAACGGCGTTCATATTGGTGCCAAAATCTTTGGTGTTGTGGATCCAGTTGGCTTCCACAAACGGTTGGAACTCGCGATCCTTGCCATTATCACTTTCGTGGTGGCCTTTCATATAAGAACGCAGCCCCAGACGCGTCTGGATATTACCGTCGCCTTGACCACTCACCTGAGTACCGTTTGCTTCACGGTGCTCGTCAGCCTTCACACCCATCCAGGTGATTTGGGCTTTCGGCTGGATAAAGTACGTTTCGTTCTTAGACTGATTTTCACCGATCTTAAAGGTGTAGCCGCTCTCGACCGACGCGGTGATCCCTTTCGATTTATACTCTTCCGTCGCCAGACCGTCGCCCTGCACGCTATTGTTAAACCAGCTGTACTGCGCCCAACCGTCAACATACAAGCCCGACTTGTCTTCGTCGTTGGCATACCAGGTGCTGTACACCCCGGCGGTGTAACCATCAACCGAACCACTCGACTTATAGCCCGATTTCGCGTGGGTGTCGCTCTTGCTATTACCGTAACCGGCCATCACACCCAGGTGTAAACGGTCCAGACCATCGTTGCTCCACTGGGCAATATCGCCACCCAATTGCATCACATAGCGGTTGCTTTGGGTTTTCAACTGACCACTGGTGTCACGTGAACGGTTATGTCCGCCTTCGTTACGCAACCACATGCTGGTCACTTTCTGCTCGCCAGTCAGGGCGTCGATATACTGTGTTTCGCCCAAACGATCGTGCAGACGCGTCACAAACATAGTGTTGGCTGCGGCCAGGTTCGCGGTGTAGCTGCCGGCTTCAGGACGTTTAGTTTCCTCGCCTGGACCCGCCGGGTTTTCTGGATCAACCGGGTTCTCTGGATCAATCGGCAAATTACTCAGGCTGGTCAAATACCAGTTACTGGCGTTTGAACCCACCCCACGTACCAGTGAGTAATCATATGCACCCGCTACGATACGGCCAGGGTTCACAAACTCACCGTCTGACTGGCCGTTCACCTGAATGAGCTCAATACCGTTTAAGGTTTTAGCGCCCGTACCGCCCGCATTATCTACGCTTACGTTAGTGGTGCCGCTGGTGTTACCGTTCACAATCATGCTGTCAGTTGCGGAGTCATCTGCACCCAACGCCGTATTGAAATGCAGCAGACCATTGTTGCCAATGTAGTTGCCGTTTACCACTAATTGATTCCCCGTGGTGCCCGTACCATCATTAGTTTTATTGCCGATAAAAATTGTGCCACTGTTGGTTAAGTCAGTGCCAACGGTAAAGATGTTACTGGCCGAGGCCAGACGGCCCATCGCCGGTACCACCGGTGCCGTTGGGTTGCCCACAAACAGCACGCCCTGGTTATCAACCGCTCCCGCTACGCCACCAAAACCGCCCATAAAGGCACCGCTGGCTATATTCACCTGCTGGCTTGCCAGCGTCATGGGGTCAGCGCTGCTGCCTAACATCAGGCCACCCGCATTGATATCTGTCTGGCCGGTATAGGCCGCCGTTTGAGTCAATGACAGGGTACCGTCACCGTTTTTAGTCAGACTACCACTGCCGGTAATGCTGTTTGCCAACAACCAGTTATTATCGCTATTGAGCACCAATGAACCGTCGTTAGTGACCGCTGCCGTCCCCAGATGTTCTGCCTGAGAAGCGGTTAACTGGCTGCCGTTCGTGATAGCAAACAGGCCGCTGAACAGGCGGTTATCACCGCTCAATGTGATGTCGCTGTTATCTTCCAGCACCACACTGCCAGCATCACTGATAGCATTTGCTAACTGGCCCGCAGCCCCTTTCAGTGTCAGCAGACCGGCGTTAACGATATTGCCATCGCCCAGACCCGCTGCATTGTTCAGTAACGCTTGTGCGCCACTGGCAATGGTGGTCACCGCGCTCAGGCCAGTATTGGCACCCTTAACGGTCAGCACATTGGCGGCAATTGTCAGCGCGCCACTGCCGGTCAGTTCACCCTCAGACACACCGCCCTGACTCAAGGTTAAGCTGCCACCATTGAGATCAACCGTTGAACCCGCAGTACTGTTCAGTTCGCCCACGGTTTGGCTGTGACCCCTCATGTCAAAGGCAGTATCTGCTGCCAGTGATAACAGCGAGGTATTCCCCAACACATTATTATTCAGCATCTGCAAGGTGCCGCTGCGTACATCGGTAGAACCGGTGTAATCATTATCCAGATTGGACAGTGTTACCGTATTTCCTGCACCGGTATCAATCGCCAACTCACCACTGCCCGTCACTTTGGCACTCAAATCCGCCGCAGGACCGGTTTTATTGGTGGCATACAGCGCCAGTGCATCTGCACCGCTGCCCAGCAGTTCAACTTCGGTCAGGCCGTAACCGATATACAAACCGTCGTTACCCGTACCGCTGCTCAGGCGATAATCGTAAGTGCCTTTGGCGACCGTGGTGCCATTCTGTGCAATATCGGCCGTGGTGGCATCGGTAATGACATTACCATCCTGGTCTTTCAGCACCAGATTGCCGCCATTGCCTTGCACGGCCACATCACTCACCGCCAGTTGTAGCACGGTATTGGCGTCATCCTGCTCCATGATGGGCAGTACTGGATTGACCGGCGTCTGGCTGTTGTCGACGCTGTCGATGTCCACAACCACCGTCCCGGTGCCCAGCAGGTTCATCTCTTTGGTGGTATGGATAGTGCTTTTCGCCACCGTCTCACCCGGAGTGCCGGTGTTAAATTTCACCGTACCGCCGTCAAAGGCCAACCCACCGATAGTTTGCACACCGTCACCGACGGTGGTGATACTGTCCGCGCCCAGTTTCAGGGTGGCATTCACTAATGCTGCCGTGTTATCCGCCGCCAGTTCAAAAGTGGCGTGACCTAATGCCAGTACCCCGTTAAAGGCGTTCTGTGCCGCATTAGCCGTAAAATCAAAGGCATTACCGGCGGTATTAACGGCCATCGTGCCGAGGCCGTTCAACTTGCTGTTAAAGCTCACGGCATTCAGGTTATTAACCTGCAACAGACTGCCGTCACCCAGATTAAAACCGGTGTTGGCATTGTCATCCTGACTGTCACCCAGCGCCAGCAGCACGTTGTCCAGTGTCAGCGTCGAGTTATTGATCAGATCGATATAATCCATATTACTGATGGCAGCAGCGTTACTCAGGGTATACGCCGAGTTATCAAAGCGCAGGGTATCCATGCCGGTACCGCCGTTCAGTGAGCTGAACACACCTGTATCAGTTAATGTAAGATCTTTCAGAATAAACAGGTCGTCACCCGCGCCGGTGGTGAAATCATTGCCTTTACTGCCTTGCATCAGGGTCACGGTGTTGTTGCCCGCTAACAGATCCACCTTGCCAACAATTGTGCCACCCGTGGCGTTGGTAAAGGCCAGACCCGTCCCAGTATTGGTTACGACAGCCTGCTGCGTGGCGCTGTTGGCTTGAATGGTGCCGCTGTTGACGAAGCTGTTAACAAAACCATTATCAATATCGACCACCGGGCTGCTCAGTGACTTAGATTTCAGGTTACCTGATTGTTCCACTTGTGCCGTGGTGCCGCCAACGATAAGCGCTGCACCGCCTGCGGCATCATTGACGTTTACGCTGGCACCGGTTTTCAGATCCTGGCTGGAGTTGGTGACAATCCCTTTGCCCGCGGCTGAATTGACGTTAATCACCAGATCGGCCGAGTCGGACATGTCCAGCGTATTATCGGTGATGGTGTCGCCCGTGTTGGCAAACAGAATACCGGTACCGCTGCCGTTGACATTGATCGTGCCAGAGTTGGTTGCCGCCATGGAGGCACCGGTACGAATACCTGCACCATTACCCACCGTCAGCGAGGTGTTTTTTAACTGAATGCCGGTAATTTCCGCTTTGTTTTCAATCGCATTACCTGTGCCGCCCGCGGTCATGGTAATGGTTGCGCCATCCACGGTCAGTGCCGTGGCACCGGTATCAAGCAGTACGCCATGGGCAGTGCCGCCCGCTTTGGTTTCACCGTTACCGGATAAGGTCAGGCTCGCACCCGCACCCAGCAGATAAGCGGCAGTGCCGTCGGTTGCGTTGACGGTACCGCTGTTATTCACGGTAGAGTTAGCGCCCTGAATATTGACCGCAGTCCCATTTACGGTGATGAGGTTTTGGTTGGTCAGAATCCCGCCGTCTACCAGCACGCCAGTACTGCCTGCTTGTGTAAAATCAATGGAGCCCTTGTGGATAAGCTCACCACCATTACGGGCGATATAGCCATAGGCACCAGACGCGGTGTTACCGGTGGTCAATACCGCCGAACTGGTTAAGACAGATTTTCCGGTAGCTCCGGTGGCAATACCATCCAGGCCGTAGTAGTTGCCATCGACGATACCGGCAGTAGCCCCATCACCGCTCAATTCCAGACTGGCATCTGCCGTGATGGTGCCGGTAGCTCCTCCTTCAACTTTGACCCCAGTAGAGCCCTCGCCAGACAGGACCATATCTAACGCGCCGGAGGTAAAGCTACTGCCAGCACCCGTAACCTGAATAAGGGATGAGTTCTTACCCGTTGCATTCATGGTTGAGGCCGTCGTTCCAGCGAAAGAGGCCCCTTTATCGACGCGATATAAGGTAGAACCTTCAGTTGCAACGGTTTCAGCACCAACCGCGGTGTTATTAACACTCGCACCGGCACCATAAATCAGGTAGCCCACTTGTTTGGTGCCGGAGACAAACTCAACCTGACCGGTACCGGAGACATTAATGGTGCCTTTATCTTCGGCAACCACCCCGATAGCCCCATCGCCAGCAAGATAAACTTGACCAGAAAGATTAGCTACCGCGCCTGCACCAACCGCCTGAATACCGTAGTTCGCCAGATTAGTGGCAGCATCAAGCCCGTTATTCACATAAACGTTACCGGCGTTAGTGGCTGAGCTGTTGGTCAGCACTTTAATACCGACGGTATTGATACCATTTATAACGATGTCGCCATTATTGAAGATATTCGTGGCGCTGTAACGGGATAAGATACCAATATTCTGCGCTGATTTTTCTCCAGGTGTTGCACCCGCACCGTTTAGCTCGATGGTACCGTTCTGATTGACTGCCGTTCTCACCCCTTGCGCATCAACAGCAATAGAGTTTTCAGTTTTGCTACCAATCACGATTTTACCGGTCGCACTATTGGTAAAGGTGGCGATATTGCTCAGATTAACGGTATCTTGTAGTAATTTGACGGCATAAGACTGGGTCTTAATAGCCAGATCAGTGACGATATCAGTCGCTGAACGTTGGGCTTGACGACCCACATAGACAGTACCGTTATTTTCAAAGGTAGAGCCTTTCTGAACATTAACCCCTTCATTCATATATCCTGCCGGAGGGACTAAATCGACAGTTGCCGCGATGTTGATTGCACCGTTATTGACGAAGGATGAGTTGCCATCGATCATCGCTGCGCGAGTATAAACGCTTGCCCCACGAGAAGCGGTATTTATCACACCATTGTTGGTGACTGACGAAGTTCCATTAGCCAAAATAGCGGTATGGCTGCCGTTGGCAACATATAGCGGTAATGTGGAGGTCGGGGTGGGTTTGAAATCCAGCATGTCAGGGTTAGTCCCTGCATCCAAAACACCTGTAGATTCAATAACTACCGTACTATCAGTGGCAAAAATAATATTGGTGCCACGAACAGTGCCTGCGGCTGAACCTAGTGTCCCAGCATTATTCAATGTTGCACCGTCTTCCAGACGCACCACTGAAATATCGGTGTTATAAGCCTGAATATTGGCATCAGCACCAATGTTCACTATGGCATGCTGACCTTCACCATGAATAAAGGCAACACGATCAGAATCAACGAAATGGTTTACAGCATCATTAGCATCAATCCCCATATCAAGATAGATCGGGGTAACTTTAGGTGAGCTATTGCTGCCATTAGTGATATAGGCTCTCGCCAGTTCTGTCTGATAGGCGGTACTGCTCAGTGTAATAGCACCACTCTTAATAGCATCGATCAGGTCTTGGTTATATTTTTGGAAATCTGCAAAATTTTGAACATTTTGGGCCCCTAGATAAGGGCTGGTGAATGCGCCGGTAAAGTCATCAAGTACAGCATTCGCCACTGCGGTGTCGCGGTCACGAAGGTTATTACTGTTATTACCCAAGTTGACCACTGTCTTAGCGTTATAATTTAAGACTGTATTCTGGGCCGATGTAGTAGATTCAACATAGAATCCTGAAGAGGTCGTTGTTGCAGCTTCACTTTTCAGGCTGCCTTTAAGAATGGCGTTAAAATAGTTATCGCTGTCATTAACCCAGCCTGCGGCAGTGCTACCAACATTCACACTTAGGTCGCTACCATCCAGCACATGGAATAGGTTGCGATTCACATACTGACCATTTTCACCGACCGCATGAGAAACCGGTACCGAAAAATCAGCAAGTGGTTTAATTGACATTTTGTCGTTGTTATACACATTAATGGTAATTAATGCGCCAGTGCCTTTCGGGTCAAGGAAGGTTTCAGTTACCATTGAACCCAAGTTGAAAATATTTTTACTGAGCAGATTCTCAGCACCATTAAGGAATTTATCTGTCGGAATATCCCCTAACTTCATGTTTGTAAAACCATTGGCTCCGCGAGTAATGCTGCTAAAGCTCCCCGATAAAGTATTGTTGGCTCCACTAAACGTCTGCGTAAAATCAACTTCAGGTGTAAATCCGGGAACACTTACATCCGCAGCAAAAGCAGAGCTCGCCCCTAATGTAAACATCAAGGTGATGGCAATCTGGCTCAGGCGAGAAGGGGTCGTTAAACCTAAAGTTGTATCGACAGTTCCTGAGCAAAGTGACTTAGTTTTTTTTCCTGATTTAGAGATTTCAGATGCAACGTCATAGCGGCCTAAGGCACTATTCCAAATGACTTTAAATACTTTATTCATTGTATTACTCTAATTAGATGCGTAGACCTGATAATCTGGTCTATCCACAAGGGTGTTGGTTTAGAACTGAGTAGGATTGTTTAAAATGTTAAATTAACAAGGTTGACCTTTTAATCAGCACAATATAACTCACCCCCTTAATTACGAATATAGGAGGGCGATAGGGGTGTTGTAGGAAATTTCCCTAAATTGATTTAATTGATTTAATTGATTTATTAAGTGCAGTGCGACTTGTTGTAAATGTAAGACGTTTGTTTTTTAAGTTTTACTTGTTATTTTTCAATTTGTTATGGTTGTGATTATGGCTTTGGTGGCGTGGTGTTTCGGATTTATTGGGGCGTTATCTTTATATTGATAGCGGTTGAGTTAACCATAGTAACTGAGAGGGTAACTTGCTGCTATTTTTCCGTTGCAATTATCTCAGCCACAGTTTTATATCTATTCTTATTTCAGGTTACGGATACAATGCTCAATGCGTTTAGTGTGTGATAGTTAAATAAAACTGAATCATTGTTAGATGTGTAATTGATAATCTTAATAAGATGAGAATGAAAAGAAATGTTTTTAATTATAAGTTTAAACTGGGGTGAATTAATCTAGTTCAGCACTGTTATTATCTTTTGTGTGCAGCTGAAATTATGAATATTGGGTTTTGAGCTCTGTAACACGGGTTACCGCAATATTGTGATGAAGTTAGGAGTTACCTGCCATCAGCCAGTACCATTACATCAGTGCAGAGGTGGATACTGTAACTGGCTAATAAATAAGCCAAACCTGAATTCCCTTTATGTCAACACCACCAGCATGACCACCAATAACTGCGGGTTACATAAATCTGGTTTGAGTGATCCTCAGCATGTGGTGATCGTTACTATGGTTTTCCCTTAAAAGGAAGTGTAGTTAGAGCGAGCATCGAAGAGTCTATCCTAAAGGAACTGTGTTCAAAGAGGTCTAAATTTCTGCTCATACCAAGAGCGGATGTTGCTAATACCAAGGCGTGTTAATCAATAGTGAACAGATCACTGATATTCATTGGTAACTGCCGTAATGCCATCAACGAGCGGATCACACCGTCATTTTGCATATTGAGGTGCTCGACAGCATGAATGATATCCTCCGGTAGTGCGTTCATCGGTGCTGATTCATGCATCTCGTAAAAACTGAAAGGGGGAAGAAATGGTGCTGCTCCCAAACAGGACTGGCATTCCTTTATCAGTTATGCATTTTTAGCATCACGTTAAAATTTAACTTACTTCCAGAAGGCGTCATTTTTCTCTATAGTACCTACGCCATAATAAATGTACTTAACTCATTATGACATATTACACTAACGAAAAATCTTGTTCTTCCTTCAAAGATTATTGTTCATTATATAACGTTATTGCTCACGAAGTAATTATGTTAATTAATAATGACTGCTTCAATACTGCATGTTAATACCGTAGGGTTTATTATGATTAATGTTATTATCTTCAGTCATTATGATATCATTATGTTTTTCTTGAAAACTGTTGTTGATAAAGTTACTGGAATGCACCCCAAAAAAGAAAAACCAGATATTACGCTATGTCACTCTTTACCCGAAATTGAAAATGCAATACAAACCATTGACCAACCCATCATCTTTTTTGATACTGATAATGTTTCTAGGTTTGATCAGTTTCGTCTTTTAAAATTAATTAAACAAACAACAAAAAGTGAGCGTATTTTTATTTTCACTAAAGAATCTGAAGAGTCAAAGTACGTGGTCGCAGTAAGATATATAGCTTCACTCGTATTCAGTAAAACTGCCACGCAGGCACAGTTGGAAAGCGTATTCTATCCACTATTGAATAGCTGTAATGTAATATTTAAGAAGAAAGAATCAGCTCTAATGCCAGATAAAATGCAACAACCTGTTCTTACCCAAAGAGAAAGCCAAGTTTGCCAGTACCTTCTGTCAGGGTACTCTAATATTAATATTGCCCGTATACTGAGTATTAGCCCTAAGACTATCAGTGCACATCGAGCCAATATTCTCAATAAATTTCAGGTAAATAATCTGTTGGAGTTATATTCAAAATTAAAGAAGTGACGCATGTCGCTAACCTCTAAATAGTGTGAAGTCTCATTCTAAGACAAGTGAAGTGTGGAGACTGCTTTGGTATCCGCTATTCTACCGGTGCTGTAACTCATGATGTTTCTATTGAAAATACTCTGAACTTTGGCGCTAACTAAACAAAACACGAATGATCTGCCAATCACTCAAGGCGTTATTGACTAAAAGAGAGTCAATATTATTCAGGAATAACGGAAAAGAAAATTTCTGCCGGGTTAAATTTATCGAGCAGAATGTTTTTTGGGCATAAAATCAATGTGTTATTGAAAAAATAGGGGCCACGATATAATTTATTTTATCACGATATTTTGTAGGATGGGCTATGTTTACATAGATGAGTGCTGCATTTAATTTTCACAGTTATATGAATAAATCTAATAGAAACAGCAGGTATATGATGAGAGAACTGCCGAAGATTAATCAACTTAAAAACCTCAAAGCAATTATACAATTTGGCAGCATACGAGCTGCCTCTCAGGCTTCGCACCAAACCCAGCCAGCGATGACGCGCAGCATTCAGGAATTAGAAAAAATATTAGGTGTTTCACTGTTGGTCAGAGGGGCACGAGGTGCGGTTTTAACCGAGATGGGGAGGATATTTGAGCCTAGAATGAATATGATTCTTAATGAACTGGAACGAGCAATTGATGAATTAAGGCAGATTGAACGATCATCTCATGGGTCAGTGACCTTCGGTTGCTCCCACTTACCTGCATTTGGCATTGTTCCTACTGTGGTTAAGAAATTTCAGGAGCGTTACCCGACCGCCAGACTGACCGTGATTGAGGGACAACTGTCAGAATTACTGCCCTCTTTACGCCTTGGCCGCATGGATTTCTTTATTGGCGTTATCTCTCCCGATATTTCTCTGCATGAATTTAATGATGAACATTTAGCTATTGCTGAATTCGGTGTTATTGCTCGTAAAGGACATCCGTTAATTAATAGCATGTCATTACGCGATTTACGGGCGGCGAAATGGTATTTACCTACGGCCAGCACAGGGTATTTCAGTAATATGGAAGCGTTAATTTTCCCCTATGGCAAAGAATCAACCTGTTCGGTGATTTTTGGCGATTCTGCGGCTATTGCGGAACAGTTGGTATTAAATGAGGACTACCTGTTTGTCGGGCCAAAAACTATGCTGGCAGTGCCTCACCTGAAAAAAATTGTCTCCATTATCCCTATCAAAGAAAAACTACCTGATGGGCACTATAGTTTAATTTATCGGCAGCAACAGACGTTGACGCCATTGGCGAAGCACTTAATCGATGATCTTCGTTTTGCCTATTTGGGATTTATGGATCAACAAATAAATTAGTGGTAAAGCTAATGTGGGTAATCTGGGGCGTGGCTTAGCGTTGGTTTAATCCCGTTGGCCCTCAACCACCTCAGCGCTGTACCCTACGGTATACTACATTCAATCTGGCATGACGTAGGAGAATTCCCACACCATACCAGATGTTACCTATTCAATTCGCATACCAGCACAATATTATCTATCCCGTGCTTTGATACCAATTATCTTGTTAGTTATTTGTTATATTATAATTTATGGTGTAATGGTTGAAGTATGGGCTTGTAACTATCTTATAGAGACTAAACTTACTTAATTCATCTGGTGTAACCATGTCTACTGTCCCCCTTAATGCTTTATCAGTGATACCTATTCAAGTAGAGACTGGAAGCGATGATCTATATCCCTTTTTCTCAACCATTGTCACTGGCTCAAAAATCAGGCCGCCATATAAAGGGAACTCAAATTTTGTGTGCGACTTGGTTCTAAAAAAAGTTCTTTTTAGTATTCCAACTCAAATACAGGCATTTTTTTGGGATGGCAACGCAGAGGGTATATGTTATGACTGTTAAATTCCGGTTGTCGCGTATCACGAGAACCTCCAGTCTTACTGGCAATGTTACTCGCCGCCTTGGTAAATTGATCATCTCATTTCTTATTCCGATATCAATGAGTGCGCTGGCTCTTGATAATATTAATGACGGGGAAACGGTGACCGTTCCCGGTGATGTAGGCAGCAACGGCGCTGAATTTACTCATTAATGGTACTTTAAATATCGGTATTAGTGGTGGGGCAACGGGTGAGGTAAGTAACTTCAGTGGTTTTATCGCTCAGGCTACTGGTTCAGAAGGGCGAGTGGTTGTGACGGGCAACGGTTCTCGCTGGGATAACTCCAGCTTCCTCTACGTTGGGCATACAGGTAACGGCAGCCTGCTTATCCGTGAAGGTGGTTTGGTAACGAGCAGTTCAACCAGTAATATTGGCCTCAATGCATCAGCGACGGGCACTGTGGAGGTAAACGGTGCGGGTTCCATCTGGAACACCCTAAATGGCCTTGTTATTGGCGGGGGAGGGACTGGCACGTTAATCGTTGCTGACAGTGGCACGGTCAATGCCAATAATACGACACTAGGAATGAACACGGGCAGTAGTGGTACTTTTATTATTGGCGGCAGTGCGTTGACTGCCCCCGGGACGCTGGTTGGACAGCAAATTACTGTGGGTCAGGGTTCCGGCAGCATTATTCTTAACCACAATGCAACAGATTATGTCCTCGACAGTTCGCTTAACGGCGGTGCGAATAACGCTGTGGGTTCAGGCACAGGTCTGGTGGGCAATATCCTGATTGACTCATTGAACGGCAGAACATTGTTCAACAGTGACCACGGTGATTTCACCGGCACCCTTCAAGTCAGTGACAACGGTATTATTAGCGTAAATGGCGATATGTCTGGCGGTACAGCATCTATCCTCGCCGGCGGTATGCTCGAAGGCCATGGGCGAGTGGGAAATACTGTCAACGGCGGAATACTTTCTCCAGGTAATTCGATCGGAACCTTTACAGTTAATGGTAACTACACTGGTAATAACGGTGAATTACATATCGAAACAGTACTGGGCGATGACAGCTCAGCAACGGACAAGTTGATAATAACCGGTAACGCGAGCGGTAATACTTCTGTCAGAGTTACTAATTTAGGTGGCCTTGGCGGGCAGACCATCAATGGTATCAGTATTATTGACGTGGGGGGACTGGCTCCTGATGGTTCTTTCTTGCTGGCCGGAGATTATATTACCCCTGAAGGGCAACAAGCGGTTATTGGCGGAGCTTATGCTTATACCTTGCAAGCCAGTGGTGACGCCACTGTTGCCGGTCGTAACTGGTATCTCTCTTCAGAACTGACACCAACAGGAACTGAAGGGGAAACTCGCTATCAGCCGGGTGCTCCATTGTATGAACAATATCCGCAGGTGCTGGCAGCCCTTAATACATTACCTACGCTACAACAGCGCGTCGGTAATCGTTACTGGTCACAAGAAGCACTGTCGAAACAAATGCCAAACAGCCTTGACGATAACCAATGGGCTTGGGGGCGTATCGAAGGTAGCCGTCAGGTCACTGATCCTGCCCGTTCTACCAGCAGTTCGAGTCGTGACATTGATATATGGAAGTTGCAGACTGGCATTGATGTGCCATTACATCAGGGTAACGACGGCGCATTGTTGACTGGCGGGGTAAACTTCTCTTACGGTAAAGCCAAAGCGGATATCAGTTCCTACTTTGGCTACGGCTCGATTGATTCCTCTGGTTATGGTGTAGGTGCCACTCTCACTTGGTATGGCAATAACGGGGTGTATGTCGATGGGCAGCTACAGACCATGTGGTTTGACAGTGATCTGAACTCCAGCACTGAAGGGCATTCAGTGGCCAATGGCAATAATGGCAGAGGCTATGCTTCTTCGGTTGAGACAGGTAAACGTTACTCGTTGGGTAATGGATTATCACTGACGCCGCAGATGCAACTAACCTATTCTCGGGTGGATTTTGATCCTTTCAGTGATCCGTATGGCAGTAATGTGTCGCTTGAAGACGCTGACAGCCTGCGTGGAAGAATCGGTGTCGCATTAGATAAAGAGGTATCGTGGCGCGCCAAAGACGGAACTATCAGCCGTTCACATCTGTACAGTAATCTGGATTTATACAACGAGTTTCTTGATGGTAGCAAAGTCAGAGTGTCTGGGGCCAATTCTGGCGTCGATTTCAGCACCCGCGATGAACGTCAGTCAGTGGGGATCGGAGCAGGTGCTACTCATGAGTGGCAGAATGGCCGTTATGCATTATATGGTAATGTGAGTTTGCTGACGGCAACCCGTCATGTTGGAGATAACTATGCTGTCGGCGGCACGGTTGGCGTGCGGGTGAGCTGGTAGCAGTTTATTGGGTTATGTCGCAGTCGAATCGCCCGTTTTTGTTGCTTTTGTAGTCAGCGCCATCACAGCGCTGGCCACCGTAAATACTGCAATAATCCAACCCATTGTCCAAGGTGTACCATCGCTAAGCAGGGCCAGTAAAAGTGAAGAAATAATTCCGCTCCCGTATTGCAGCGATCCCATCAGTGCCGAAGCCGAACCCGCGACGTTCGGCACGGCATCCAATGCGCAGGCCGTTGAGGTTGCAGCAATAATTCCGTTCATGGAAAAGAAAACAAATACCGCGCCCATAATCAGGCTAATCCCACCGAATCCCAGTCCGGTCGCAATGGCAAGTACCACTGCGGCGAGAGTGGCGATGAATACGGCAAACCTAAGCAAAGACTCAAGCGGATAACGATGCACCAGATGCCGGTTAACCATGCTAACTGCCATTAATCCGACGATATTTACAGCGAACAGCCAGCCGTAATGCTGCGGGTCAACGCCGAAATAAGTGATGTAAACGAAGGGGGATCCCGTAATAAACGCATAGGCCGCGACGTAGTAGAATGTCAGGCATAGCGTGAAGCGCATAAACCTGGTGTTCTTCAACAGTATGAAATAGTTACCAAAAGCGCCGGACAAAGATGCTTTAACCCGTTTTTCTGTAGGTAAGGTTTCTGCAAGCCAGAATAGAGAAACCAGCATCAATGCACCGATAATCGCCAGCAACCAGAAAATGGCGTACCAGGAGGTGATTCTAATCATTTGTCCGCCGACCAGTGGCCCGGCAATGGGCGCAATAGCCATAATGATCATCAGGGTAGAAAGCATCTGTGCTGCACGAGTACGACTAAACAGATCGCGTATCATTGCCCGTGCCAGCATGGGGCCTGTACATGCTCCCAAAGCCTGAAAGACACGCCAGAAAACGATTTGCACAATATCAGTCGATAATGCGCAGCCCACAGAGCCTATAACGAACAATATCATGCCAATAAACAGTGGCAGGCGTCGACCAAAGTGGTCACTAATTGGCCCCCAAATCAGTTGGGCAAGACAAAAGCCGATTAAAAAGCCGGTGATAGTCAATTCCACATCGCCCTGCAAATCTATTGCCATGACTGGCATGGCAGGTAAATAGATATCGGTTGATAAGGATGTGATAGCCATTAACGCACTGAGAATTAAAACAAGTGTAAGGCCGCTGGTTTTTCCGGCAGCTAGTTGCGAGCGTGTCTGTGGGTTGGTCATGATCATCTATCTGAATATTAAGAGATGAACGCATGTTAACGGATTTATGCAAAGAGATAATGGCAGGTAGTAGGATAAGCACTATGAGCAGCATTCATGAATACGCTAAATAGCGGGTCCATTGAGTCTCTTTTACCAGGCACCCAATAAAGACATGACTCCTGGCTACAACTAAAAGATAGTTCTTCACGACGGTAGAATTTGGTTCGCTCCTGCGGCAAATAACTTAGCCTGAAGGTGAGTGCGACAGCTTAAAGAAGAAGGTGCTGGATAATCTTCGAAAGTGGCACCCATTTAAGGGGTTATCTTTTAGGTATCCCATTACGCATAAATTATTCTGATTATTAACCATAATTGCCGGATTGCTCTACAGTTAAAGGGCGTTAATGTTTTCAACGGGAAATAGGGTTAGGCTGATAAATAAATGCTACCCCTTTTTATTGGCAGGTAATTTTTGCGGGTGATTGGATGATTCACGCATTTTCTGTACTTGAAGATAAATGTAGGACAATACTTGCTTGGGTAAAATCGTTTCGTTATATATCATCAGATAAGCGTGATTTAAGGATTGATCTGCTGCGGGGCATTGCTCTGGTGATGATGGTTGTAGCCCACATTGAAGTGATGTCGCTATTGAATATCTTTACTTGGGAGCGTTTTGGCCTGACAACCGGCGCTGAAGGGTTTGTTATTCTCTCGGGATTTATGTTGGGTGTAATCAATCGCCAGCGTTTAAAAAAAGAAGTTCTGCTAACTATAAGCTATGCACTATATCGACGAGCAGCAAAAATATATGTAGTTAATATAGTGATCATCCTTAGTATTTTACTTCTAACTAAACTGACGTTCATAAATACTTTCGAAGTAACCCATTTTACCGATCGCTTTTCAAACGTAAGTTATACGTTATATCCAGTTTACGACCAGCTAAAAGAATCTTGGTTTAACATGGTGCTCTACTTACAGATCGGGCCTCATCAGAGCCAGATTTTGGGGCTGTATTTCTATCTGCTGTTGGCCAGTCCTATTTTTATCTATTTATTGCAACGCCGATGGGTTGGTGTATTGCTGCTGTTATCTTTGGCGTTATATATCACCTACCATATTACCGGGATACGAGTTACATCAGCGGAGTTTGAGTTTGCTTTTCCATTTTTGGCTTGGCAATTTATTTATGTCTTGGGAATGACAATTGGTTGGTACAAAGAAGAGTTGCTTTCTTTAGCCCATACTCAGGCTGGATTCTGGAGTTTGTCAGTTGTGGTATTATTTACATTAGTAATGATGTTTATTGCACAGAATCATACCAATCCATTTATGCCCTATAACACGATGCTCCATATCATAAATGCAAAAAATTTCAATTGGTTCTATCTGAACTTTGCTGAAAAGAATGCACTAGGTCCACTGCGTATTATTAATGATTTTAGTCTGCTAACAACGTGTTATTTGGTGTTGAGTTATTTTTGGAAACCAATAAATAAGATATGTGGTTGGTTTTTAATAACATTAGGCCAACATTCTTTGTATGTTTTTATTATCCACGTGTATGTGGTCTTATTGGTTAGTCAGGTAGTTGATTTTGGTTTATGGCATAGGGTATGGTTGCTAAATACATTGGTTCATCTCTGTGCCTTAATGATGTTATGGCTATTAGCAAAATATGATGTCGGTAGGAGATTCATTCCTAACTGATTTGTATTTTTTCGACTCAATCTTATAAATAGGCTAGAAATGAAAAATACTCCATCGACTTCAGATAAGAATCAGATCAGTAAGCTACGTAATAGCATACTTTATGAACTGAAATATTCTCTCGGAGTGATACTATCAACAGCATCATCCAGTGACATTTTTAGTGCATTAGCACTGGTCGTACGACGTAACCAAACTGATGATTATTTTAACACCCGGGAACGACATCATCAGGCAAGAAAAAAACGTATCTATTATATTTCTATGGAGTTTTTAATTGGTCAATCTCTGCGGAATAACTTAATAAATCAAGGGATGATGGAGATAGCTAAAGCCGCATTGGAATCTCTTGGGGTAGATTTTGAAGTTATTGTAAAAAGTGAAGAAGATGCAGCATTAGGTAATGGAGGGTTGGGGCGCCTGGCTGCATGTTTCATTGATTCAATGGCAACCTTGGATATTGCTGGCTCTGGTCATGGTATAAAATACGAATATGGCTTGTTTCACCAACAAATTCAGGATGGACAACAAATAGAGAAGCCTGATGATTGGCACTCTGCACACTCACCCTGGCTAATAGAACATCAAAGTCAGGCAATGATAATTCCGCTGTATGGGCGCATAGTCGAAATAGAGGACCAGCAAGGAAATTACAATCCAATGTGGATGGATTGGAAAATAATTATTGGTGTGCCTCATGACTATCTGGTCTCAGGTTATATTAATCATACCGTAAACTCATTGCGTTTATATAGTGCTTGCGCTTCAGATTCATTTGATATTCATATCTTTAATCATGGTGATTATCTGAATGCTGTTAATCAAAAAATAGCATCGGAAAATATCTCTAAAGTGCTTTATCCCTCCGATGAAGTGTTGGCAGGGAAGGAATTACGCTTAACACAAGAGTATTTTCTGGTGGCTTGTACATTACGTGATGTCATGCATGATTTCTTCTTACTTTCCAGTGATATTAACCAGTTGCCGGATTTTGTAGCCATTCAACTTAATGATACCCACCCAGCCCTGGCTATTGTTGAGCTAATGAGAATATTGGTAGATGAACATACTGTTGATTGGGATATCGCTTGGGATTTGACACAACGGGTTTGCGCCTACACCAATCATACTTTAATGCCAGAGGCGTTAGAGAAGTGGTCAGTTAATTTATTCGAGTTGTTGCTGCCTCGACATCTACAAATTATCTATGAAATCAACCGCCGTTTCTTACTGGAAATACATAGATGGCGTCCTGAACGTGCAGATTTATTAGCATCAATGTCTTTGATTGAAGAGACGCCTGAAAAGAAAGTTCGCATGGCCTATCTTGCTATTATTGGTAGTCACAAAGTGAATGGAGTGGCTAAACTTCATTCGGAATTAATTAAATCGAATCTTGTACCCGATTTTTATCATTTAATGCCAGAGAAGTTCACTAATCAAACCAACGGTGTTACACCTCGTCGCTGGATTCAGCAGGCTAATCCCCGGTTATCGACATTTCTGGATTGTCACTTAGGCCATGAATGGGTTACCGATCTGACTCTGTTGACTAAACTTAAATCGTTAGCGAACGAACGTGACATTATTGCTGAACTGGCTGAAATTAAAAAATTTAATAAATTAAAATTAAGTCAGATAATTACGCGTCAGCAAGGGATAATTATCAATCCCGAAGCTATGTTCGACTGTCAGATCAAACGAATTCATGAGTATAAACGGCAATTACTCAACATCCTCTATGTGATAAACCTTTACCAGAAAATACTGAATGGAAGAGGAACTGTTTCGCCGAAAGTCCATATATTCTCGGGCAAAGCTGCTCCGGGTTATGCCATGGCCAAATTGATCATCCAGTTGATTAATCAAGTTGCTCTTAAAGTGAACAATGATCCTAGAGTCAATGAGCAACTAAAAGTGGTTTTTTTAGAAGACTATAAAGTTTCGCTCGCGGAAAATATTATTCCAGCCGCTGACTTATCAGAGCAGATATCTACTGCGGGTACTGAAGCATCGGGTACCAGCAATATGAAGCTGGCGATGAATGGTGCTTTAACTATCGGAACGCTAGATGGCGCTAATATTGAAATTAGAGACGCTGTGGGTCATGAGAATTTCTATGTTTTTGGTTTATCTGCGGAGCAAATTGCTGAGCAAAGAGCTAAAGGACGGTCATCATATGATGAGTATTTATCTAATACAGAACTTAAAGAGACTGTTGATTCACTTATTTCAGGTACTTTTCATGCCGATAAGAGCCTGTTTTCACCGATATTCCATATGCTAGTGAGTCACGGTGACCACTATTTCCATTTGGCTGATTTTGATAGTTATTGTTACGCACAATATCAAGCATTGACCGATTATAGCGATACTTACAGTTGGCACAAGCGAGCATTAAATACGATAAGTGGTATGGGAGAGTTTTCCAGCGACAGAACTATTCGTGGATACAGCAAGGATATTTGGGGGGAGGACAACCTTAAGTGAAACATTACAAATCACTCACGGTATTACTTAGTGGACTCTTTTTCTGCCCACTGGTGACTGCGAGTGAAACGACTAATCCACCAGCTGTTAAATTATTTACCAGCCCTTGGTCACGCCTTTTTTCTGGTGATGAGAACACATTTTCAACGGCATTAACCTATAGTTCACCACTTAAAAAAAAGATGGTTAATGTACCTACAGGGAAATATAGCTCGGAGGAAGTATATAAACTAAATCAGCGGGGGCTTTTTAGTGTGCAGTATTCCCCAATAAGTTATCTTTTTGCCAATATGACGGTTCGGGTTCCATTACAAAATACCAGTAAATACAGTACCGACTTTGTTTATAGTTTTGGTTATGACGATTGGCATCCGGGTACTTTTAGTTTGGTTTATGGTAATTACAACGATAATAATAGTTTTTTCCCTGCGACAGGTGCCCAAAGAACACGGTTTGAACAAGGCTCTTGGACTTTGGGCTATAAGTTTACCTTACCCAAGACGGTGGAGTCAGCATTATTGATTAACAAAGATGACTCACTGATTTGTCAAATTGGCTATAGCTATGTGCCTCGTTATTACTCTGATGCTTCATCAACTATCAAAGAAAATAAGAACAGTTTTTTAGGGAGTTGTGGCTATACCTTACAACAGCACTATTTTTTGCGTTTGTCCGCGTTTTATTACCCTGACAAGAACCAGCAGCAACCTTGGAATTATGATTATACCTATAGTTTTGGTTATACGTCTGGCTACGCTCCGGGGTCCTGGTCGCTTTTTTATGGCAATTACACCGGGACTCGCTACCCGTGGCGGCAGAATGCAAATGCTAATTTTCGTAGTGGGACAATAAATCTCAGTTGGACATTACCCCTATAAATTGAAGGTGTAAGAATCTGTGCTACGCTTAATTACGCGATTAATAGTTAAGTGAGAATAATGTTTTGGTGGGTATGAAAGGTTCAGGGACGTTGAGCATCCTCTATTGACGATGATGTTTGATAAATTATGTTTACACGAAGCTCTTGGGTAACTTATGCAACCACATCCTTCCGCTACTGGTGTGACATCTATTCTTGTTGTTGATGATTCAGCAAGTTATCGCTTTTTATTGGTTAATCTACTAAAAAATTGGCAATTTACTGTTTTTGAAGCAGAAAATGGCCAAGATGCTTTGGCTATCCTTGATAATAATGCCATCAATATGGTGATCAGTGACTGGGAAATGCCAGTTATGGATGGGTTGAAACTCTGTACTACTATCCGTAAACATTATTCCGATAGGTATATTTACTTAGTATTGATAACCGTGCGGCAATCCATCGAGGATTTGATCGCAGGATTAGATGCGGGCGCCGATGATTTTCTGTCAAAGCCGATAAATCAAAGTGAGCTACGCGCCCGATTACATGCAGGTGAACGGATATTAATGCTAGAGGCAACCCTCGATGCCCGTAATCAGAAACTGTCCCAAGCCTACCAACAAATAGAAGATGACTTGCAAGCTGCGGCAAAATTGCAACGTAGTGTTTTGCCAGCAGAAAAACTAATGGTGAGTGGTTTTCAAGCCGAATGGATGTTTATACCCTCCGCGTATGTTTCGGGTGACTTGTTAAGTTTTTTCCAACTGGGAAATCAACACATTGGTTTTTATAGTATTGATGTTGCAGGGCATGGCGTGGCCGCAGCGATGCTGTCACTGTCAGTTGCACGCCAATTTCTTAATGGGCGCACGGTAGATAACTTACTGATTTCACTGGCAGATACTCCCTCTGGTTATCTAATTACCCCGCCACACAAAGTTGTGAGCGAACTTAATCGCCGTTTCTGTATAGAAAATGATGATATCGCCAGCTATTTCACTCTTATTTATGGCGTTATTGATGTTCAAACAGCGGGTGGGGTGCTTTGCCAAGCTGGGCATCCGACCCCCTTTATTGTCAGTAGTTCAGGTCAGATTACCCCTATTGGTGACGGTGGTGCACCGGTTGGACTTATTGATTCGATGGACTATCAGGACACTGCGTTCACTCTTGCTTCGGGTGATAGGCTCTATTTATTCACCGATGGCATTGTTGAGTGTGAAAATCCTGAGCAAGAGCTATTTGGAGAACGACGATTACAAGACTTACTGGCCGCAAGTCAACGTGATTGTGTGCAAACTGTTTTTGGGCAAGTACAGCAGGCATTGAAATACTGGCATCCGGTACAAGAAGATGAACATCAAAGTGATATTCAGAATGGGCGTTCTGCATTTAGTGATGATATCTCGTTACTGGTGATCGAACGCAATAACAATTCCCCTCTCCTAACAGCATTGTAAGGAAGAAATAATGAACTTTGAAACTCAGACAATTGACAATGTATTGGTGATAACCCCCTTGATCAGGCGACTCGATGCATCAGTTTCCCTGAAATTTAAGGAAGATATACAAGCAATGATCGCTCAGGGAGCCAAAAATATTTTATTGGATTTTAGTCGGGTAGATTTCATCGACAGTAGTTGTTTAGGTGCTCTGGTTTCGTTGTTGAAGACCTTAAATGGGAAAGGTGAACTGGCTATTTGCTCACTGAATAATAATATCCACGGAATGTTCAAATTAACCCGGATGGATAGGATATTTACTATCGGTGCTAATCAACCCGATACATTACAGCAGATGCATTCCGTAGCACCTTAATTTGTAAGGAATACTTATTTATGAAAGCCATGATCCTTGCTGCCGGGAAAGGAACCAGAGCCAGACCACTGACCACCATACTGCCAAAGCCAATGATTCCATTGATTCGAAAACCTATTATGGAATCGATTATTGAGCATTTAAGAAAATATGGTTTTAATCAGTTAATGGTGAATACCAGCTATCTATCTGTGGACATCGAGAATTATTTTCGTGATGGCCATGCCTGGGGAGTAGAAATAGGTTACTCCTACGAAGGTATTATGGAGGGTAATACTTTTGTTGACAATGTTCTGGGTTCAGCGGGTGGAATGAAACACATCCAAAATTTCTCAGGTTTTTTTGATGAAACTTTTGTCGTTGTCTGTGGTGATGCATTAATTGATGTAGATTTCGATAAGGTATTGGCTTTCCATCGAGCCAGAAAAAGTGTGGCAACCTTGGTGATGCGCCCAGTCTCAGCAGATCAGGTAAACAAATACGGTATTGTTGTTACTGATGAGCAGGGTAGAGTTAGTAAGTTTCAAGAAAAACCTAAAACCGAGGATGCATTATCAAACAATGCCAATACCGGAATTTATGTTTTTGAGCCAGAAATATTCGATTATATTCCTGATGGCGTTGAATACGACATTGGTAGTCAGTTGTTCCCCAAACTTGCTGAATTAGGTGTTCCTTTCTACGGTATTGCCTTGCCATTCCAATGGGTTGATATTGGGTCTCTACAAGATTTTTGGCATGTGAATCGCATGATCCTTAATCAGGATTTACCCGACTATCCCATGCCGGGAATTAAGATTGCACCTCAAATCTGGTGTGGACTTAATGTTAAAGCCGACTTTTCGACCTTAGATATTGAAGGGCCAGTCTATATTGGTAGTAGTACAGAAATACAGTCCGGCGTAACGATTAAAGGGCCTACAATTATTGGTGCGGGGTGTTTATTAGAGCAGGGAGCTGTTATCGATCAAAGTTTTATTGCTGATTATACCCGGGTCGGGGGTATTGCGCATTTGCATCAACAGATGATTTTTGCTGGGAAAGTTATCTCACCAGACGGTATGGCCATTGATTTATCTGAGGCGGGTTTAAACTGGCTCATTGATGATAAACGGCGTAAAGATATTATTATGGCAGAGAAATCTTTGTTCGATGAATTCCTACATAAAGATACGTTGATATGAGTTATCACCAATGTGGCTCACAGAGCTGGTTAATGAGAATATGTTTGCCTGCCTCCTTGTCTAGCCTGAATGTTTTACATGAAAAGTTACTACAATTTATTCAACCCTTAAAGATTGATTCATCTAGCAGTTATGCTATGGAACTTGCATTAAATGAAGCATTTATCAATATTGTAAAGCATGGTGTTAACTATGATGCCACCCAAAATATTACTATTGTGATGCATTATGGCAATAACCAACTGGCTGTGACCTTACAAGATAAAGGAAAGCCTATACCTACAAAATTTTTGCAAAATAAAAGTGGGTTGTCTCATATTCCTGAGTTGTCAGCGCCGGATTCTTGGCCAGAAAATGGGATGGGATTGATGATGATGTTTAATGCCGTTGATGACATCAGTTATAAAGTGGAAGAGGGCATCAATTACCTATCGCTGATAAAGAAAATAGAAGAGTAGGCGTAAAAATTATGTTTATTCATAAAATAATGCTCTTCGAACTCCCCCTTAAAATGGGCTGATTTATCTCACTTATCTTCATGGATTGACTGAGGTTGTGATAATGGCTTTTTATTTCTCTTCGTTTGAAAACAGGAAACCACCATCACCACTCAAAACTCATTGGGCTACTGAGTTTTTATGGCAAAGTCTGGCGGTTGCAGCGCTTATCTTGGGGGCAAATTATATCCGCTGGCGCTGGATGAATTCACTTAATTACGATGCGCTTTGGTATTCCATCCCCTTGGTAATGGCTGAAACACTAGCCTATATTGGTTCTGTTTTATTCACTATCAACCTCTGGAAAGTCAGAGATATTCCTGTCCTCCCAGTACCTGAAACAATCGATGACTGTATAGCCGCTGAAGAGATGCAAGAAAGGCGTCAGATAAAAGTTGATTTGTTTATTGCCACCTATAATGAAGATGTCGAATTGGTGCGTTTATCGATTCGGGATGCACTCGCCGTAACTTATCCCTTCCCCTTGGATTATCGCATTCATGTATTAGATGATGGTAAACGAAGCGAAATGGAGGTTGTTGCAAAAGAAGAGGGGGTTAATTACTTAAGTCGGGAAAATAATATCGGTTATAAAGCAGGTAATCTCCGCCACGGGCTGGATATGACGGACGGTGACTTTATTATTATCTGTGATGCAGATACCCGAGTTTTCCCCACAATATTGACTCATACTTTGGGTTATTTTCGTGATGTTGATGTTGCCTGGGTCCAGACTCCTCAGTGGTTTTATGATTTACCACAGGGCAAGCGATTACCTGAATGGGCAAAGCAAAAGTTAGGTTCAACAGGCTATTTTGTTGGTAAAGGGATTGAAAAATTGGTTGGCCCGCTGACTGTGGGGCATGATCCCTTTTTTAATGATCCGCAAATGTTTTACGATGTTATTTTACGCCGACGTAATTGGGCTAATGCGGCTTTTTGTTGTGGCGCTGCATCAATTCATCGTCGTGAAGCTATTATGCAAGCTGCGCTGCGTCGCTATGTAGATAATATAGAAGATGAGATCGAGCAATATACGGGCGACCTAACTGATAAAGAAACCAAAGCAGACTTGGCTAAGGCCATGTTACCTCATGTGGTGCATGATACCGAGCTGATGCCATATAAATTTCATGTTTCAGAAGATATCTATACTTCTATCGTTTTACATGGTGATCCAGGCCGTAAATGGCGATCTGTCATGCACCCGCAAATAGAATCAAAAATGCTTTCACCGCAGGATTTGTTGACTTGGATGATCCAGAGATTTAAATATGCGGCTGGTTCAATGGATATTGCCTTGCACGACAGACTTTTCACCAGTAAAAGGATTAAGCTCAGTGCAATACAAAAATTAATGTACGGAACTACTTTTTGGTCCTATTTTGCCTGTATCTGGAATACGGTATTCTTGATTGCCCCATTAATTTATCTTTTTACGGGGATCCCCCCCGTTTCGACTTACTCATCTCCTTTTTATTTGCATTTTTTGCCCTTTATGATTGTCTCTGAATTAGCATTTATGTTTGGCACCTGGGGTATATCGGCGTGGGATGGGAAATCGTCTTTTCTTGCTTTATTTTCCATGAATCTACGAGCTCTTGATACAGTACTACGAGGAGAGAAAATCAAGTTTCATGTGACGCCCAAAGAACGCCAACAGGGCAATTTTTTATCCTTAGTTAAACCTCAGCTCGCCATTATTGGGCTGACGTTATTGGGGTTGATTTGGGGGGCGATTCAGATAGCCGTAGGGAACATAAAAGATCCCTCAGGTTTTGTGATCAATATCTTTTGGGGAGCTGCAAATATTGCAGCCATGATGCCGATGGTTTTAGCCGCATTTTGGCAACCCGAGCATGCTGAATACACCGGACAGGAGGGGGCTTGATGTCATTCAAATATAACCTCCTCAAGGCGAGAAGTTATCTGGCAATGGTGATCGGTATTTTAATCGCATTTTCTATTGTGTTGTATGTCGAAAAGAACTCTCAAGATATGGAAGATTCTCGTGTCCATATCACCACCAGTATTGGCCGACCATTAACACCGGCTCCTCGACCACTGAGTTCCGAAGAAATAATTTGGGCTAAGGCTGCATGGCAATATTTTATTAATAATACTCAGCCGAGTGGTTTAGTGAATTCCGTGGATAAATTCCCATCGTCGACAATGTGGGATACCAGTAGTTATTTTATGGCGCTGATTTCAGCGCAACGAATTGGTATTATTCAACAAGATGAGTTTGATACCCGAATCAGTAATGCATTAGGTGCATTGGCTAAATTGCCACTATTTGAAGGTAAATTACCTAATAAAGCCTATAATACACAGACTCTATCTATGGTTAATTATATTAATCAGCCCAGTACGAAAGGTATAGGTTGGTCGGCTATTGATATCAGTCGAATGATGGTGCCATTAAATATATTGGTCTGGAGTTATCCCCAGCATGCTGTCGAGGTCAATAAGGTTATTTCACGTTGGCAATTAGATGCGCTAGTGGTTGATGATCAATTACAAGGTTCGGTAGTTGATGATAAAACTCAGCTCATTTCATTGCATCAGGAAGGGCGTATGGGGTATGAGCAATATGCGGCACGGACCCTGCAACTGGTGGGTATTAATGCTAGTTTAGCCCTTGATTACACTGCACATCTGCAATTTATTAAAGTTGAAGGGATATTGGTGCCTGATGATGACCGTATCTCGCAAAAAGAGGGAGCAAATACATTTATCGTCAGTGAACCCTATATCTTGACCGGCTTAGAGTTGGGTTTTGATCTTTATTCAGCAGAACTAGCCTGGCGGGTTTTTAAGGCTCAGGAGAATCGTTTTCAGCGTACTGCTATATATACCTCTGTCAGTGAGGATCATGTGGATCAAGCTCCTTTCTTTATTTATAGCACACTCCATTATGCTAATGAAGATTGGGCGGTAATTACGGACAAAGGTGAGCGTGTCAATCAGTTACGACAGTTATCAACCAAATCGGCATTTAGTTGGTATGCCTTATGGCGCACACCTTATAGTGAACAGACACGGAATCAATTAAATAGCTTAATGGATTCGAACAAAGGTTGGTATAGCGGAATTTATGAAGTTAACAATAAAATAAATACTTCACTAAATGCCAATACCAATGGCGTGGTGTTAGAAAGTTTGGCTTTTATCAAGGGTGGAAAACTACTTTGTGCTGCCTGTACTCAGGTGATGCAATCCGTTGGCGCAACAGATAAACAACTAAAGTAGGAAGGTTTTATGATGGGAAATCAGTCATTTTTGATAAGGTTAAGTCTCATTGTTAAGGCTGGCGGCTTGATTTTGATACTCCTGGCCATACCGTCTTTTAATACCTTTGCCGAATTACCTGGCAATAAATTAGCTGCTGAAAACTACCCTGTCCGGCACGGTGAGTTAACGCCCAGAGAGATGGCGGTTGCAGTTAATGCCTGGCAATATTTTGTCCATAATTTACAACCTACAACTGGGCTTGTTAATGCAGTTAATAATTATCCTTCGACCACAATGTGGGATAGTGCATCTTATTTGGCGGCACTGGTGTCGGCGCGCGAGTTGGGTATTATTAATAAGGAAGAGTTTGACCACCGAATGTTACCTTTTTTAAAGACACTGAATAATATTTCACTATTCCAAGGGCAATTACCCAATAAAGCTTACAACACCATAACTGCTGAAAAAGTTAACTATATGAATAAACCCGGTGAAATAGGATTTTCAGCTATTGATACTGGCCGTATGTTAATTTGGCTGAAAATTATTAAAGAACGTTATCCTGAATATGCCAATAGCATTGATAACGTGGTCTTAGGTTGGGATTTTTCACATGTTGTCGATGATTGCGGTACGTTATATGGTGCGATATTAGATAAAAATAACACGCCTCAGTATGTGCAGGAAGGGCGACTGGGCTATGAGGAGTACGCTGCCAGTGGCTTTCAACTTTGGGGTTTTTCAACCTGTCAGGCGTCACGACCTGAACCTTATGATTTGGCTAAAATTTATTGTGTATTAGTACCTTACGACTCTAGAGATGCACGCAAAACTAATCAACACAACTATGTAGTTACCGAGTCGTATATCTTACATGGCCTTGAGATGGGGTGGGATCGCAGTAATGATCGGGCTAATAAAGCGGCGAGCTACAGCCATCCGTGGATGAAAGACTTCGCCAATCGGGTCTATCAGGCACAGGAAAACCGCTATCGTGAAACGGGAATACTGACAGCGCGTTCGGAGCATCAGTTAGACCACGCCCCTTACTTTGTTTATGACACGGTTTTTTCCGATGGCTATAACTGGAACACAATTACCGATCAGGGCATTTTTGTCCCTGAAAATGCGGCAGTGTCATTAAAAGCTGCGTTAGGTATGTGGGTATTTTGGCACTCGCCGTACACTGACCGATTATTTGATGCAATAGAAAATGCTAACGTTAAGGATATCGGCTTTAACGAGGGCCTCTACGAAAATGGTAAAGGGCCAATTAAAGAGTTTACGGCAAATAATAATGGCATCATGTTAGAAGCGCTATTATTTAAAAAAGCAGGGAAAATACTCCGTTTCACCAGTGGTGATCCTAGCCATAAAGATTATATTCCCTCGTTGTGGGAACGGCAGTTAATTAATGCTTTTGATGATAATAACAGTAAAAGGAATCGGCCGTATATTGATGCAACACCGAGCTTAGCCGCATTTTGTGATCAAACGGGCATTGCGATACGTAAAGCACCAGATTGTAAGAGCTGCCAGTGTGCTCAGTGTCAGGATGAAAGCAGCAGTAATAATTTATTTAAATTACCGGCGGCAACATCATCATGCGCAAAATAGTGAAGTCCGCCGCTTTTGCCTGGGTTATTGGTGCTGGGCTACTGGGTGCTGCATTTACGGGCGGTATGTTTGTGGCAAGCAGTATTACTCACAGCTCTGTTGCCTATTCTGCCCGTAGTGGTGTGCTATCTGATAATGAACAATTGTGGGCGAAAGTAGCTTGGCGTTACTTTGTTAATAATACGCAAGTGAATACTGGGCTGGTTAATTCTTTGGATAATTACCCGGTTGTTAATCTCTGGCAAATCGGCGACACACTTGTCACATTAACCGCAGCAGCCCAATTAGGGTTGATCAATCGTCAGGAGTTTGATCAGCGCCTCACACTATTATTGGCAACAATAAGTCATTTACCTTTGGTGGAGGGAAAAACGCCAAATCTGCTTTACAACACCGCCAACGGACAGATGATTGATTATGCTCACCAGCCAAAACCACTGGGGTGGTCTGCACAAGATATCGGCCGCTTAATGATAGGTTTGAAAGTTGTGGTGCGTTTTTATCCTGAATATGCTGAGTATTTGGATAAGGTCCTATTACGATGGAATTTCTGTCAGATTATTGATGGTCACGGTGAGTTGCTGAAATCAGCGACGGTTAATGGCAGATTTATAGCCAAACCCGAAGGCGTGTTGGGTTATAGCGAATATACCGCTGGTGCGTTTGGACTGTGGGGTTTTCCTGTAGGAATATCAGCTAATCTTCCCTATAACACCACGTTTATTTATGACATACCTATCGATTTCGATATCAGAGATGCCCGAACAACCTATGTACCCTCTATTGTCGTCAGCTTGCCTTATTTACTTACTGCGATGGAATTAAAAAGCACCCCAATATTTAAACAGCAAAAAAAACGGATAGATAATGTCTATCGGGTACAAGAAATACGGTGGCAAAAAGAACATATATTGACGGCACGTAGTGATTATTTCACCTCAGTTGCGCCATATCACGTTTACGATACGGTGTTCGCTAACGGTTATCATTGGAATACGATTAGCGAAGACGGGCAATTTCATCCTGACCTGGCGTTGGTATCAACCCGCGCAGTTTTTGGCTTATGGGTTTTGTGGAATAGCCCTTATACCGATGCATTAATGCAGTTGACTCAGATGCAATATGATGAACAACGCGGATGGTATGAGGGGCGTTATGAAAATAATGGTGCATATAACAAGACCATTAGTCTGACGACAAACGCTATGGTATTGGAAACGCTGCTCTATAAAGCGGCGGGGAGTTTAATTAATAGCGACTCTACGGCGGGATATCTGGATGTGCGCATGAGTGATGTTTTTTCACGTCCACAATTATGCCTGCCGCAAGAAAGAGTCATCCGTCGACAGGCGGCATCGAAATGAACATTAATTGCCGGTGCAGGGCTTCCATTTTAAGTTTGGGATTTCTTTTACAACTTATCTCGTCGGTTGTTGTTGCTCAGTTGCCATCCACTTTAGATTTGTCCGGTCAGTGGCGAATACGGGATGGCAATCCGCCAGCTTCTGACGCCTGGCGTGACACCCTGGATGACAGCCAGTGGCAACATTTGAAAGTGCCCGCTAATTGGTACAGTGAGGGCGTCGATCATCAAGGCGTATTATGGTATCGCACCCGGTTTACATTACCGGTTTTAGATACCGATGATATGGCGACCTTGGTATTCGATGGCGTCGATTATCAAACGGATATTTGGCTCAACAGTCAACGAGCGGGGCAACATAAGGGGTATTTTCAGCGGTTCAGTATCGATATCACCGATATAGCCCGAATAGATAATGTGCTGGCTATGCGTGTAGATAGCCCTTACGAGACTCCGGGCAAAATTTGGTCATTTCGTAAGCAACTGATTAAGGGCGTGTTCAATCATCATGATACTCGGCCCGGTGGCGCGTGGTCGGATCACGGGCAAGATGCCAATTCGGGTGGTATTTGGGCTCCGGTGGCGTCACATATCAGCCGTGGCGCCGTTATAGACAATGTACTGGCCGTGCCTGACTGGTCACGGGGGCTTGCACATCCGATTCTAAAAGTGAGTTTGGATTATCGTGCTAACCACAACCGCTCCGTTGTTATGTTGCTACGTCTGATACCCGATAATTTTATCGGCCAATCTTATCAACTGGAGAAAAGCGTTTCATTGGTTGCCAGTCAGCGTAATGCACAAACTCTCACTGCTAATTTTCTGCTTGATAACCCCGCATTGTGGTGGCCGTCTGGTCATGGGAAACAAAATCTTTATCGGCTGGAGGTCAGTTTCTCAGACCGTTTAGGCATGATGGATGTGACTCATATTCGCACTGGCTTACGGCAAATTGCGATAGACCCCCAACAGCAAAGTTGGTCAATCAATGGCAAACGCCTATTCATCAGAGGGACGAACTATATTGGTAGCCCGTGGCTGGGAAGCCTGACACCGACAGATTATCGCCATGACTTGCTCATGATGCAGCAGGCGAACATCAACGCCATAAGAGTACATGCCCATGTGGCTGGGCGGGCGTTGTACGACCTGGCTGATGAGATTGGGATACTGCTCTGGCAAGATTTTCCACTGCAATGGGGATATGACGATTCAGCCTCTTTTGCCAGAGAGGCTGCCAGGCAGGCCGCAGATATGACACAGCAGTTTGGCAGCCATCCAGCGATTGTATTGTGGTCTGGGCACAATGAACCGCCCTGGGATGCCACATGGATGCAATATCGTTATTCAGACTGGCGGCCTGACACCAACCGGGCGTTAACCGCGAGCGTCGCGCAGGTGCTCAGTCAGGACCATAGCCGGATCACTCATGCTTACTCATCCACTGCTGAACACTACTGGCAAGGGTGGTACTCAGGGCAGAAAAATGATCATCTTAAACCGGCAACCACCTCAATAATCAGCGAGTTTGGCGCACAAGCCTTACCTGACTTGGCAACGTTAAACACGATAATTCCGCACGCTGATCTGTGGCCAAAAACGGCGGATAAACAAGACGAAGGTTGGCGTATCTGGGCATACCATAATTTTCAACCTCATGAGACATTTGAATTAGCTAAGGTGACTCGCGGGCCAAATATCAATACGTTTATCAAGAACAGCCAACAGTATCAGGCAAGTTTAATCCAACTCGCCGCAGAGAGTTATCGACGCCAACGCTATCAACCCGTTGCTGCATTATTTCACTTTATGTTTACTGAAAACTGGCCGTCAATTAACTGGGGCGTGGTGGACTATCTCCGCCATCCTAAGCCGGGTTATTTTGCTTTGCAGCGAGCTTATCAGCCCGTTTTACCCTCTATAGATCCGAAAACAGAAAATTGGGTGCAGGGGCAGAGAGGGCGTATTGATTTATGGGCCATTAACGATCACTGGTTCAACTATCAAAAGGCATCATTACATTGGAAAATATTGCAAAGTGGCATGATTTTATCTAAAGGATCGCAGGACATAAAATTAATGGCGGATAGCGGTCAAAAGGTGATTGAATTGCAAGTTATACCTCGTAGCGTTCAACCAATGAATGTAATGAGTGACATTATTAACGAACGGGGTGAGATATTAGGCCATAATGAATTACAAATTCATATTCAACCCTAACTAATACTGCTTATTATTAGCAGAGAATGCTTAAGTTAGATTTGATTGTGGCCAATACTATCTTAAATTACAGAGTGATCCTATGCTTTAGCCAATAGTGATTATAAGGGTATAGATATTATATGAATCCTTCTCCATTCAATGCCCACACGCAGCAATTGTCCTCATCTTGGTTTCCATTTAAGTTACAAAAAAGTATTTTGCTGCCACTGGTTGTTTTCATTATTGGGCTGGTTATTTCAAGTGCGGGAGCATGGTGGCTTTATAACGAAATTAAAGCCAATGCAGAAATCGATTTTCAACGTAATGTTGACCGAGTCTCTGGAGAAGTTGCTCAGCGTTTCAATCTTCCTGTCTATGGGCTGAATGGCATAAAAGGGGCTTATGCGGCTGACGGTGCTTTAACCCGTGGACAATTTCATGCTTATGTCGCCTCGCGTAATTTATCGGTTGAGTTTCCTGGTGTCAGGGGATTCGGCTTTATTCAGCGGGTGCAACGCAACCAGTTAAATACCTTTATGGCTGAGACCCAAGCAGATGGCGCACCGAAATTTGCGCTGCGTCAGCTACAGGATAGACAACATGACGATTTGTATATTATTAAATATATAGAGCCATCTGAAGGGAACCAAGGTGCGGAAGGATTCGATGTTGGCTCTGAGCCGGTACGACGCGCCGCCGTACTCTCAGCAATAAACAGTGGTAAACCTACCTTCTCTGGATCTATTCATCTGGTTCAGTCTAACTTTAAAGCCCCCGGGGTACTGCTTTTTATTCCGGTTTATAGCTATGGCTCAAATCCTACCACCCCAGCTGAAAGGCAAGCGTCATTAGTGGGTATTCTCTATTCACCCATCGCAATTACAGAACTATTAAGTGATATTCCTGAGTTTATGGACGGGCGAGTGGATGTTGAGTTGTTTGACAGTCTCAATGATTTATCTAATAAAACGATGGTCTTCGATGCCGATGGTAGCAAATACGCCGATTTCATACCCGATGAAGAGGGTCATGATGGAGCAATAGCCGCCAGAATATTTCACAGTACCAGCATCTTGCCACTACCAGGCCGAGAAATGACACTGCGAATCAGCAGTACACCGGTGTTTGAAGCACAAATAGAGCGTTATGTCCCTTGGTTGTTATTTGCTTTTGGCCTTTTGCTCAGTTCGGCATTGGCTTTACTTATTCGCCAGCAAATCAGTGGGCGTAATCGGGCAGAAATGCTGGCGCGGAATATGACTGCAGATCTTGAACGTCTGGCTTTAGTGGCCAAGAATACCTCTAACGCCGTCGTTATTACCGATGTAAACCGTAAAGTTGTCTGGGTTAACGAGGGTTTTGAACGTATTACCGGATACAGTCTAGCCGAGGCTTTCGGCAAGTCGCCGGGGAAATTACTGCAATGCAGTAATACAGACCAAGGCGTAGCAAGTGAGATGAAAATTGCGTTAGATGCCGGAGAGCCATTTAAAGGTGAAATAGTCAATCGCGCTAAATCGGGGCAAGAATATTGGATTGAGCTGGAGATTCAACCGCGTTATAACGATAAGAGTGAACTTATCGGCTTTATGGCTATTGAGTCGGATATCAGTGAACGTAAAGCGACTTATCAACGTCTTGAAGCGGCCTTACGTGAAAATAATGCCTTACTCAGCACCCTTAATTTACACGGTATTATCTCTACCGCAGACCGGGATGGGATAATCACGGATGTTAATGACGCATTTTGTACTATCAGTGGTTACAGTCGCGAAGAACTTATAGGGCAGACTTACCGCTTAGTTGATTCTCATACACATTCGACTGATTTTTGGCAATCGATGTGGCATGACATTGCTAATGGGATCTCGTGGCGTGGAGAAATCTGTAATAAAGCTAAAGATGGCTCTTTATATTGGGTCGATACCACGATTGCTCCGTTTAACAATAGTACTGGCCAGATTGAGCGATATATTTCCATTCAAGTTGATATTACAACCAATAAAAATCAGCAAGCCAATCTGATTATTGCTCGAAATCAATTAGTCAGAGCGGCGGATGTTGCTGAGTTAGGTATTTGGACCTGGAGCATTCCAGAAGGCACGCTTTCTTTCGATGAGCGGATGAATAATATCTATGGGATCCCTGAAGAGTTACACAATGCCGATATCCCGTTGGCGTATTGGTATAGCCTTTTGTATCCAGAGGATATTCCCGACGTTAAAAGTGCAATAAAAGCGGCGTTAGAAAATGAAAGTGTCTATCGTCAGGTTTTCCGTATTTTGGTGAGAAATGAAGTCCACTTTATTCAATCAACTGGAACGGTTGAACGGGATGAAAGTGGCAAAGCAATGTTGATGATGGGGATTAATCGGGATATTACTCAACAACGCGAGGCCGAGAATATCCTGAAAACAGCCAGAGAAGCTGCTGAAGAAGCCAATAAAGCCAAGTCTGCATTTTTGGCCAATATGAGTCATGAGCTACGGACCCCGATGAATGCCATCCTTGGCATGCTGACATTGCTGCGTAGAACGGGTCTTGATAGGAAACAAGCCGATTATGCGGTTAAAAGTGAAGCCGCCACGCGTACCTTGCTGCGCTTGCTGAACGATATCCTGGACTTCTCCAAAATCGAATCCGGTAAAATGGAACTGGAATGTATCCCGTTTGATATTCATGTGATGTTGCGTGATTTGGCGGTTATCTTATCGAGCAATCTGAAGGTTAAAAAGGTTGAGGTCTTATTTGATATTGACCCTTCACTACCCCAGTTTGTTGAAGGCGATAGCATGCGACTCCAGCAGATATTAACCAATCTGGGGGGCAATGCGCTGAAGTTCACCGAATTTGGTGAGGTGGTGCTTTTCATCAAAGTTATCACACAGGATAGCCATCACGTTACGTTGCATTTTGGGGTGCGCGATACCGGAATTGGCATTGCACCAGAGAATCAAGAAAGTATTTTTAGTGGTTTTACACAAGCAGAAGCCTCGACAACGCGCCGGTTTGGTGGCACGGGCTTAGGGCTAGTGATAAGCCAGCGCTTTGTTGCACTGATGGGCGGGACACTCACCTTAGAAAGTGAACCGGGTAAAGGGAGCCTATTTCATTTCACCATAACGCTGTCACTACCTTCTTATACCAATCTGGTTATTAATAATGAAACACCAAACACTTTGGTAAATAGAGCACAGGCATTGAATAATTTACGAGTCTTGGTTGTTGATGATAATCCGACCGCCTGTGACCTGATCAAACGGATGGGGGAATCACTAAAATGGACCGTTGATGTCGCAACCAGTGGCAATGATGCATTGCAATTGATGAGACAGCAGCATGATAGTGGTATTACCTACGGGGCGCTCTTTATTGACTGGCAAATGCCGGGGTTAGATGGTTGGCAGACCAGTAAATGTGTGCGTGAACTGATGCCAGTAGATAACGGCCCTATGATTGTCATGATAACCGCCCATGATCGCGAAATGTTATTACAGCGCAGCGAAGAAGAGCAGGCATTACTGGATGGTTATTTGGTTAAGCCGATCACCGCATCGATGTTGTTGGATTCAGTGATTGATGCATTAAGCGAACGCAAACAACCTGATGTTGCGAAACCGGCAATAACCGAATCTTTACACCGACTGTCTGGTATAAGGCTATTAATTGTTGAAGATAACTTGAATAACCAGCAAATAGCCCGTGAGTTACTTGAGGATGAGGGAGCAGAGGTCAGTATTGCCAATCATGGCAAAGAGGCAATTGAGATATTAGAACATCATCCGTCTTCATTTGATCTGATATTGATGGATTTACAAATGCCGGTCATGGATGGCTACAATGCGACGAAATATATTCGAAAAAGTCTTGGGTTAAAAAACTTACCGATTATAGCCATGACAGCTAATGCGATGGCCTCTGATCGTGATGCCTGCCTTGCTGCTGGAATGAATGACCATATTGGTAAACCCTTTGACTTGAATAATCTAATACACGTCATACGGAAATACAGTGGGCAAACTGATGTTGCCGCTACGGTTAGCCATCTAACGCCTGTTTTGTTATCTGCTGAATTGAAAAATGTCGCGGCAACGGCAGGAATTGACGTTGATACCGCCCTTAATCGATTAGGTGGCGATATTACGCTGTACCAAAAAATGTTATCGCTGCTTAGTGAGGATTTGGCTAATTTCCCTACCCAGTTGGAGACATTATTGACTGAAGGCGACCATCTGTCGGCATCTCGTCTGCTACATACCATCAAAGGACTTGCCGCACAGCTGGGGGCCACGGGTCTTTCTTTGAGTGCGGGGCAGGGGGAGAAGTTATTTAGCCAGGGCGCGATACCTACGGCAGATACGATTAATCAATTACTGAGCGAGATGCGAAATAAAGTATCCGTTATACAATCTGGGATAGTGACACTAATCCCAATGCTATCGAAAGATAACACTAATAATGTCGTGGCAGAGGCAGTTGATATAAAACCTATCGAGTTGGAACTGAATCGTTTGATGCTGTTATTACAAAACTCAGATATGGCTGCGTTAGAGCTGATGAATAAATTGATGATGACTTTTGCTAAGCAACTTAATGGACAATTATCTCCCCTTAATGATGCAGTAAACCAACTAGATTTTGCCAACGCTATCAAGTTATGCCAAGCCTTGATGGTTAATCTTCCTACTCAGAGAGATAAGAAGATATGACTATAATCCATTCTTTTTCGCAAGATTTGACCTTGGATCTACCCGGCACGGGGAAGCCCAAGATCCTTATTGTTGATGATCATCCGATAAATATTCAGATGCTCTATCAAGCATTCTCTTCCGATTATCATGTGTGTATGGCCACCAGTGGTAAACAGGCACTCGACGTCTGTATTAGTCAACATCCAGACTTGATTCTACTGGATATTGAAATGCCCGGTATGAATGGTTTTGAGGTTTGTGCCAGACTCAAGGCATCGCCAGACACTCAGGATATTCCTGTTATCTTTGTCACTGCGCATATTGATGAAGAGACCGAAACTCGCTGCTTTAGCGAAGGTGCCGTAGATTTTATCAGTAAACCTATTAACAGGAACACCGTTCGGGCTAGAGTGAAAACACACTTATTGCTTAAAGCTCAATCCGACTTATTACGCCAACTAGTTTATTTAGATGGATTAACCGAAGTACATAACCGGCGTTATTTTGATAAACAGTTAGAATTGGAGTGGAAACTCTCAAATCGTAACCAGACTCCACTTAGCATGATCATGATTGATGTTGATTTTTTCAAAAAATATAATGATTTATATGGGCATCAGGCAGGGGACGATTGTTTGCGGAGTATTGCAAAAGTTATCCGGGAAGCTCTCCGACGCCCTGCGGATTTGGTGGCCCGCTATGGTGGCGAAGAATTTGTTTGTCTGCTCCCCGACACCGAGTTAGCCGGAGCAATGGATATGGCAGAAACTATCAGGCTGCAAATTCTTGAGCAAAAAATTCAACATTCTGGTTCCACAGTTTACCCCTTTGTTAGCATTAGCCTTGGGGTCTGCTGCAAAGAAAATCAAAGCATCGGTATGTCAACTGCACTTCTGCGTCAAACTGACCTGCAATTGTATCAGGCAAAGAAAAATGGCCGGAATCAAACTAGTGGGATGCTCTATCAACTGAACGAGGGGTAAATTAAATATATTCTCGGCATTGGATCAGGCACTTAGTGATTCGGCCTGATTATTTATCCATCGGTATTATTAATCAGAATATCGAAAGCAGTAAGGCAACGGGCAGGCTCAAGGGCCACGTTAATCCGATAAGAGATGATGATAAGCACCTTACTGCTAAGCTCTGATCACGTGTTAGTGGAAAGATGATGAGGGTAGAGACAATAGCCCCAATTCCGTAAATGCAGAGCAGGATAAATCCGGTATTCATGGGGCAATTTTCCTTTTGACCATGTCATTTACTCATTATCGCTGAAAGTGCGTGTATTTTTGCAAGATAATTCAAATTATAGGGCTGCACTATTGTGGGTCTTCTCCAATATTTTAAAAGGGTATAGGATAATGACTTCTCTGAATTGGGGGATTGATGCTCAAGAAAATTCTAAACAGTAAGCTAGCAGGCTATATCGTGGGCGTTTTGATTGCGATTGGTTTTGGCGAAAGCTTCATCACGACTCACGAAGAAGCTGAGAAATTCGCTTAATAATTCATGGGGGACTGGGACTACAGCCTCATCTATCAGGGTCTGCTGTTATCAAAGCGTTATCGATCAGGCTGTTCCAGCCGTTTTATGTTGCGCATAAACGTATGATGCAACATATTCTTCTTGGTTCATATCCAGATAATCCGACCACCACTGCATCATCGCTTTACGGGCATTGAGATATTCTGCTTTATGGGGGTAAGCCGCCCGCAGGCTGTTGCGTTCCTGATGACTCATCTGGCGTTCAACCGCATCCTGTGACCACAGACCAGATTCCATCAGGGCACTACAGGCCATGGCATCCGTGGCCAATGGTCCTGATTCGGTTTGATATTTAAGATACCAGAGACGTGAACCACCTGGATTGACCAAAAGGTACAAACCGTGTGAATCGGAAACTTTGACAGGTTTTTCAGAAGGCTTGAGACTGCGGATTTTAGTGTCGTTCACAGACATTGGGTGGTCACTCCATAATCGAACTGAAATGACCCCAAATCAGACCACCAATCTTGCCCGATGCGGAGGGGGAAATGAAAATGCAGCGGGAAGACTTTTCACACTAACTCGTTGAATCTAAATCGTATAAAGATTCGTGAAGATGCATGAAAACACAAATTTGGCTCCTCTGATTGGGCTAGAACTTTGCTTTAATTACTTGATTTTATTATTTTAAATTGATGGTTCTTGATGACTAATCCCCCAATAAAGCCCCTAAAATATTTGCATGTAATAATTGTGATGGATATCTCATTTTAATGGTGACATTACAGTGAGAGCCCAGTGTTTCTACATAATGGAGAGACTATTCACTTTAGAACTACTATGAGTGTGTGGATGCTTAAACATCCAGTTTACGGTTGGCCAGCCACTCAACCATTGCCGGATCGCGATGAGAGAAGAAGGCACTGGTGGCCGAATCCATTGCAGCTATCTGTGTCATCTCCATCGCACTGAGTTCAAAATCCAGGATGTTGAAATTTTCAATCATGCGTTCCTTGCGAACGGATTTAGCCAGTGAAACGATGCCACGTTGATAGCGATGAGAAACCGATGCTGTTCGAGCGCGATCTGGAATGGGCCACTCTGCTCGCTCGCCGCAAAACGGAACAATGGCTGCATGACCGATGGATAAAGCTCCAGGATGCCCAACAGATCGATAAACCAAGCCGCTGGAGTCTGCCATGGACTCATTAACTCAGATCGTTCTTGGCAGTAGTGTTGCTGCACTTGTCGTCCCCCCGAATCATCGACGCCGGGCAATACTGGCGGGTGGAGTACTCGGTACCTTGCCCGATCTGGACGTACTCTGGTTCAAGGTCTTCAGCAGTGATGTGGTTACAGAAGTGACCTGGCACCGTGGCCCATCGCATTCTCTTTTGGTGCTAACGGTGTTGGGATTATTGCTTTGGCTGTTGCTCAAATCCCGCAGTAGCCTGATCCAGTCCTCCCCGTTGCAGTGGCTGTTGGCGATCTGGCTGACCTTGATAACGCATCCGTTGCTGGACGCCTTTACCGTCTACGGCACTCAACTGTTATGGCCCATGAAGACCCCTCCCGTCATGTGGGCGACAATCTTCGTCATTGATCCTTTATATACCGTGCCCTTGCTGATAGGGGTTATTGCTGCCTGGCGGCTATCACCACACAAAACCGCGCAGCAAACGAGTGGCTCTGGCAGAGACAGGGCGGCACGCAATTGGTTGGTAGCAGGCCTGCTCGTGAGCTCGACCTACCTGGTTTGGAGTGTTGCCGCCAAATCTCTGGTCGACCGAGTCGCATCGCAAAGTCTGGCTGTCCTGAACTTGCAGAATGCCCCGCGTTTTTCTACACCGCTTCCTTTCAACACGCTGGCTTGGCGGGTGATTGTGATGGTACCGGATGGCTACTGGCTCGGTGACCGGTCCCTTGTCGCGGATCGAGGACCAATGCAATTTACTTTTCACGCAAGTGACAACCCAGCGTTGACGCAATTGACCTCCGTGCCGCAGTTGAAACGCCTATTGTGGTTCACTCAGGGGTTTGTCGCCGCTCACGCGCAGCGACGTGAGGATGGCGAGCTTCGGTTGATCCTTACCGATCTGCGAATGGGGCTAGAGCCCGATTATTTTTTCCGCTATGACATTGCTGGCATAGATGACCGTGGCGTTTGGGTAGCAGCACCCGAAATAATCCAAATGCCTGAGTCCGGTGATTTCGTCAAGACGTTGAGTTGGGTATGGAAACGCATTTACAACAGTAAAGCTACTCCGTGAATGATAAATGGGCGTGTAAGTATTTCCAGGCCGCGAATATTGAGAAGCTCGATATGGCGGCTCGGCACCGGTTCCACATGCCGGCCACGGACGCGGTGGTCATGCTGAAAATCAATAACAGTTAAGTCGTTCGATGGCTCGATATTTCAAGCATAATCCGGCTTTCAGCCAGAGCCTGAGCATGTTGGTAAATTTTTAAACGCAACCAGCGGCGTAACCGATCGCTATGTGTCCGCTCATGCCAGATCTGCATCATGTCGATGCGCGGCAGTGCCAAAGGTAACGGGTACAGGCGCAATTCAGGATCGCGGGCAACGGCCTCTTCCCCCACCGAACGCAGGCAGGTAAGTAACAAGTCACTACCTCTGATTAAACGGCTTGGCGCAAGAAAACTGGACAACCCGGCAACGACTTTACGAGCCAGTCCCTGACGTTGAAGGTCACGATCAACCAGCCCGTTCAGATCGCCGGTCAAGGTTGTCAGAACATGCTCGCAAGCCAGATAGCTGTTCAGATCCAGCCCCTGTAACAGCAGAGGATGATCTGCCGCTGCCAGCACGACAAAATCCTCGCTCAGCAAACGCTGCTGATGAAAAGTCTCTGGAAGCTGCTCGTAAAAACCGGCAATAGCCAGGTCACAGGTACCTTTTTCAAGCTCGTCACGCGGTAGCATTCCACGCGTGTTATGGGTTATCAACACCAGATTGGGAGCCTCCTGCCGCAAGATGGGTAATAAACCCGGCAGCAGGATCTGCTCCATGTAGTCAGTTGTATAGATATGTATCCGCTCAGCCCGTGCAAGAAAATCGCGCCCTTCACATTGATCGTAAAACGTCTCGATATCTTCAACCAGCTTTTGAACCTGAGTCGCAAGCTGATGGGCACGTGGCGTGGGGGCCAGGCCTCGCGGTGCCCTGACAAACAGCGGATCGCCAAATTCATGCCGTAACTTGTTAAGCTTATGACTCATTGCGGGCTGGCTGAGTGACATCCTGATCGCAGCCTGAGAAGCATTACGCTCCTGATACAGTACGTGAAAGAACAGCAGCAGGTTGAGGTCTTTGTTGGCTATATTCATTTTTTGAATGCCTGAAATGATCGCTTTTTATTTTTAGAATTATAGCGAGCCATCCAGGCTGATAGCCAGTTTGCTGATCCACGGGTTGTGGCGCTCAACGGAGATAGAGGCGCATATGAAAAACCCCCGGCTGTGACGGGGGATACTTATTGGCGGCAACCTGATCAGCGCAAGCAGGGATTAATGCCCGTTTTGCAACTGCGCTAACAACGCTTTGGTAAGAGCATGGTCAGAGAATGGGTTTTGACCGGTGATCAACTCACGATCAACAACTACATTCGGGGTCCAGGCTTTTGCCTGTGTCAACTCGCCGCCTGCTGTCGCCATAGCTTTGGCTGGGTAATACCGGATCTTCCCCCCCTTCAGTGAATCCTCAAAAACCTGTTCCTCTTCATCCGCAAAAATAGTCATGCGATATCCCTGATATATCCAGTTCTTTGCCTGTGACGTTTTGCCTTGGATCAGTCCTGCTTCAAAATCCTGCGGATCGTCTTGTGCTGACAGTAGGGTAATCGGACCATGGCAGATGGCGGCGGTAGGCTTGCCTGCAGAGTGGAAATGCTTCAGCAACTCCCCCACCTGTGGGTTATTGGCAAGGTCAATCAACGGCGCATGGCCACCAGGGATCAATAGACCGGCATATTGAGAGAGATCACCAGCCAGTACTTCTGCCAGTTTGTGCGGCTTATTAATCCCTGGCATATTTGCTACCACCGATTGAATACGCAGCATTTCCGTACTGTTACCGCCAAAATAGAGCGGATCAACCGAAAGCTGGTCAACGCTCGGTGCCTGGCCGTTTGGCGTAACCAGCACCAGTTCATATCCCGCTTTTTGCAGGCCATCTGCAGGCACACCGAATTCATTGAGATAATACCCGGTCGGATAGGTTTTTCCCTCTTTAAGCGGTAACTGGTTTTCACCAGAGAGCAGTACCAGTATCCGTCCATGGGTTTCCGCTGCCAAAGCAGTGGCACCCATACCCAGGCAAAGCAGCAGGGCAATCACATATTTAGTTAATCGCATAACAAACATCCAGGTTATTAGGGTGTTATATTGGCTGCCGTGATTTACAACAGCTTTAGCATGGCTTCAGCAGTAGCGTCTGAAGACGCCGGGTTTTGTCCGGTAATCAACAAACCATCTACCGCAATGTGGCTTTGCCAGTTTTCGCCACGGCTGTAGAGCCCACCGTTGGCCTTGAGCATTTCTTCAACCAGGAACGGCACTGTCTGAGTCAGTTCTACGGCGTCTTCCTCACTATTACTAAAACCCGTAACTTGTTTCCCCATCACCAGCGGTTTGCCTGACGTATTCTTGGCATGGCGCAGTACCGCAGGCGTGTGGCACACCGCAGCGACCGGTTTGCTCTGCGCCTGGAATTGCTCTATTAGGGCTATTGAATAGGGGTCTTCCGCCAAATCCCATAGCGGGCCGTGGCCACCGGGGTAAAACAGTGCATCAAAATCATCGGCGCTAACCTCCTGTAGTCTCAGAGTTTTTGCCAGTGCTTGCTGCACAGTGTTGTCCAATGCGAACCGATGGGTGGACGCAGTTTGGGCATCCGGCTGGCTGCTTTTCGGATCAAGCGGCGGTTGGCCACCTTTGGGGGAAGCCAGGGTGATCTCCGCTCCGGCATCGAGGAAAACGTAATAAGGTGATGCAAATTCCTCCAGCCAAAAGCCAGTTTTATGACCTGTACTACCCAGCTTGTCATGAGAAGTTAATACCATCAGGATTTTCATCATTTTCTCCGTTGAGCGCCGCAGCGCATGAATCATGAACTGGCTGTCAGCTTAGGCGATTCGCTATAATTCTAAAAAACAAAACTGTTCATTTCAGGTATTCAAAAAATGAATATAGCCAACAAAAAACCCAATCTGATGCTTTTTATCCGTGTATGTTACGAAGGTTTGTCTAAGTGGTGTAGGTACCCGAGGCGCATGGTGCATGATCTCCGTTCATTATCACGGTAGTAACGTTACCCGCACTCGCACATATTATGGACGGTTAACGATGTGGTTGAGCAATTCCAGATTGCCCAGCCGATAGAGGGTAAAAGCATAGTTTGGTGTTCCTGTTAGTGGCTGGGTTTCAATAAGGCATTGTTGCCGGGAAATAAGATTTTAAGATCAACCGATTCAGCCATCGCACGGTTACCTTCATCGCTGGGATGGAGTCGGTCACCTGAGTCAAAACGCGACAGCAGGCGGGTACGATGCTCAGGGTCACGTAACACCGTATCAAAATCAATAACGGCATCAAAGGTGTCACTCTGGCGTATCCAAGTATTCACCTGCTGGCGTAATGCTTCTTTCTCTGGTTGGTAATAATTGTCCATCGGTGTACCAGGCAATGCCCCTTCGAATGGTGTCAGTGTTGCACCGATAACACGCAGACCGCGAGCATGAACCTGCTCAGCCAGTTGGCGATAGCCAGCTGTTAACGCCTCGAGTGTGGGTCTTGGGCTCTGTGGAGCGAAAATGGTACCCGGCCAGGCAATGTCGTTAATCCCTATCATGACAATAACGCTTTGCACTCCTGGTTGAGCCAACACGTCACGGTCCAACCGTGCCAATGCATTGACACCCATACCGTCAGAGAGAAGCCGGGCACCGGAGATGCCAGAGTTGATAACACTGATACCCCGCGAGGCAAGGCGAGTAGCCAGGAAGTCTGGCCAGCGGCTATTCTTGTCCAGACTTGCAGCATTACCATCAGTAATGGAATCTCCGAGAACCACAACTGTCTGCGCTGCCTGTTCAGTTTCAACATGAACCCCCACCAGCAGCGGACGTGTCGTCGTGCTCTGAATGGAAGCATCTGTCACCTTAAGCTCCAGGGCTGAGGTCTGATCTCCTGGAACAATCCAGCTAGTCTGACGGCCATCCCAGTGGAAGGTGCTCATAGTGGTAGCCTTCGGTAGATAGAAACTCACGGCAACCTGAGTCAATGCAGGTATGTGTGATGTTACAGGATCGCTGACCAACAAAGCGCCAGGGAGGATCGTCGCTGCTTCCTGGCCACCAAATGTCACAGTGCGTAAGCTATCAGCCGCAATGCTGTGGTTGTTCTGTGTCTGTGCAAACGTTACTTTGCCCACGGTGAGTGGCTGACTGCCATGGGTATTGGATAGCACGATACGAAAACGCTCTCCACCCAGGCTGATACGCGCCACTTGGCGAACTGTTTGATCATGCAGTTCGGTTGGTATATTTGTGGGAAGCGGAAAACTCGAACCCCATACAGGCTGTGGGCTGGCCCCCCACGTTGCAACCCAAGACGGTGTGGCAGCTACCGCAGTGGTGGTTACCATGGCAGTACCCACTGCAAGGGCCCAAGTTATAATTTTTCTAGATGAAGTCGTTAAAAATGATTTGAATTGCTTTTTCATATTAGTGAACTCAAAAATAAATCGTGTATTAATTATGAATTCAAAGACACAATCACGATAGACTGTTCAGCGGAATAGCATTTGTGAATTAAACTCATCAAGGAGGCAGATATGGCCCGCCAAGAAGTCAACCGCTCCGGCGAATTAGAAGTGTTCGTGCGTGTGATTGAGCTAGGCGGCTTTTCTACCGCCGCCCGCGCCTGTGGCATGACACCCTCAGCTGTCAGCAAGTTGGTCGCACGACTAGAGAAACGGCTGGGTACACGGCTAGTGAATCGTTCCACACGACAACTGCAACTGACACCAGAAGGCTGTGCCTACTACGAGCGCGTAGTGCGTATCCTTGCTGATTTGGACGAGGCAGATCGCTGTGCCAGTGAAAACGCTGCGCCACGTGGTCGGTTAAGGGTCAATGCCAATGTGCCCTTTGGGCATCACTTCCTGCTGCCGTTGATACCTGAATTTTTGGAGCGTTATCCTGAGGTCATGCTGGATATTATGCTGACCGATGAGGTCATCGATCTTCTGGAAGAACGTACCGATGTGGCCGTGCGGGCGGGGCCGCTCAAAAGCTCTAACCTGATGGCGCGTAAATTGGGTCAGACATGCAAGATAATTGTCGGGTCGCCTGATTATCTGGTTCGCCATGGTGTCCCAGTGACGCCAGAGGATTTATACCAGCACAATCGTCTGGGAACGAATTACGTGCGTGCCCAACCTGGCTGGTTATTGCGTCAGGGTGACAAGAATATCGTGATACCCATTAGTGGCAACGCTCAAGTCAATGATGGTGAGGCATTGCATCGTCTAGCCTTGGCTGGGCTAGGATTGGCGCGTCTTGCTGCCTTTCAGGTACGTGAGGATATCGGTGCTGGCCGATTGATACCCGTACTTGAGGATTGCGATCCTGGCTATATCGAGGAAATTCATGCCGTGTATGTCGGGCAGGGGGGTCATCTGCCGTTGCGTGTGCGGGCTTTTCTGGATTTTCTGGCTGAACGAGTCGATATCAGTACCCGATCAATAAATTCAAAACCGCCTGGCAAGAGCTGAAAATAGGGTATCTCAGCTATCATTTATAGGTAAAAACAAAGACACCTTACAGGTTTAGGGGGGTAACTTCACGTGGAAAAGTGGGGGTGTTTTGGTTCAAAAGGCTGTAAGCCAAATTATCTATTTGAGACAAATTATGGCGCTCCGTTTTTAACCACTTCATTGCTCCGAGTCATGTGCAAGCGCTGTACTTTACAGATACTTCGGAACCTGCCCGGAATGTAATGAAATCTGAGATTGAACCGCACCGATTTTCTTGGATAGTTTTAAGTCCACTTTGGGCCAGATCATAAAAATATACAGGGGAAACTCCTAATGGTGACTGGTGTGAAAGACACACTGATTCAATCAAGCGATGATTTTTATAAAAGCAAAGCAGGCCGGTGTGGATGTGATCTATTGAAGCATGGAAGATATGGACCATTACATCAGAAACAGGCCTGAGCTGATCAAGCGTTCATTTGAATGGCTGAAACAACAACTGGAACCTGACAATTCGCAATAAGCGCGCACTGTTGTATGAAAACATCATAGCGGTTCAACCTTCCTGAAGAGGGAGAAGATGGCCAGCCATGAAGTCTACAAAAACTCTGAGTTTAGAGCAGAATGTGCGATCGAATTCTCTGACTAACCATATAAAAGAATGGAGGGAAATTGGGCTGTGTCCCTTAACTGCCCGTGGTGCTGTCGCAGCCCCAAAAAACCATCACTTAGGGCCGAATGCTGTAGACATTTCCTGTTACCCAGGTCCCCACCAATAAATCAGCGTTACGTCCTCGACCCAGCGCGACCGCACTCCCAGATAAATCACTGACCACGATATCGTCACTCAATCCCTAACACGGGAGGAGCTGTTTGATGTTTTTCTTTCTTTGTTGTTTTTGAAAGAAATGGTAAGGGGCAACATAATTTGACTGATTCGCGTCAAGATAGTCAGCCCACCACTGCATCATCTGATATCTGATCTCAAGGTGCTCAGCCAGATGGTTATAGGCAGCTCTGACAGAGTTTCTTTCCTGATGGCTCATCTGAAGTTCAATAGCATCCCGCGACCACTTTCCTGACTCAATGAGGGAACTGCAGGCCATGGCTCTTAGGCCATGCGCACATATTTCAGATTTCGTGTCGTATCCCAGACGCCGCAGTACTTTATTTATGGTGTTCTCACTCATGACTTTAAACATATCGTGGTCATTGGGGAAAATGAATTGACCGTGTCCTGATAGCTGCTGTATTTGCTTGAGGATTGTAATGGACTGGGTAGAAAGTGGCACCAGATGTGGAGTTTTCATCTTGGCGCCTCGCTCGGAATAGCGGATACCGGGAACAGGATCTCGGGTATCAGGAATGGTCCAGAGTGCATTATCAAAATCAATCTCTTCCCAGCGGGCAAAACGTAACTCGCTGGAACGGACAAAGACATACAAGTTAAAGCGCAGTGCCAAACGGGTCAGAAGCCGTCCATTATCCTGATTTAGTCTGGCAAAGAAATCGGGCAGACGAGAGAGTGGAAGGGCAGCATGGTGACGTTTTTTCGGTACGGCAATGGCTCCGCTCAAGTCGAGCGCCGGGTTATATTTGATCATCTGATTCTGAATGGCGTAGCGCATAATGTTGACGATGCGCTGCTGCAGCCGCATGGCAACCTCCAGAAATCCTTTGTCTTCGATGGCTTTGAGGACATACAGCAAGTCAGCCGTGCTGATATCGGAAATAGTTTGTTTTCCCAGAGGCGGGAACAGATACATTTCAAGGCTTCGTAATATACGGTTTGAGTGATTTTCAGACCAGGTGCGGTTGCTCTTGTGCCAGGTGCGAGCTACTTCTTCCAGAGTAATGCCTACCTTTCTGACCTGTTTTTCATGACGCCGAGTTTGTCCTGGGTCTTTATCTTGAGCCAATTCGGAGCGTGAGTTGTCGCGTAATTTTCTGGCCAGCACTAAGGAGACGGCAGGGTAGGCACCAAAGGCCAGCTTCCTTTCCTTTCCGCCATAGCGGTACTTGAGATACCAGAGTTTTGAACCGTTGGGTTTGACCAGAAGGTATAGACCGGCGCTATCACTCAGCTTGAAGGGTTTGTCTTGGGGCTTGGTGTTTCGGATTACAACATCAGAAATTGACATTTGGGGGCCTCGATATTATCGAACCGAACAGGCCCCTAATAAAGCCCCCAAAAGTTGTGGCAGTCAACGTAACAATGTGGAACTCAGTGTAACCACATTTACGTATAACTTATTGATCTTACTGCTTCCATGGACATCAGTAAACATCCTTGGAATAGAAAGTGGCTCCTCTGACTGGGATCGCCTTTGCCAGTAACTGGCTGAATAAAAAGCTAAACCTGAATCCACTTTCTGTCAAGACCACCAGAATGACCACCAATTTAGCTCGGGCTGAACATACAACGAGTTAGCTTTTTAAGCTTCACTACCCCATATATTTTTTTGCAAAACTAGCTAACTCTTTCGCTCTGACGGGTTCCCATCCGTTATTGACCGCGAATTGTCTGATCTCTTCTTCTGTTGCTCTGAGTCCTTGCTTTTTTAGGCTAGTAAAAATTCGTTTTGCCATGTCTTTATCTGATGGATGACTAAGCCCTGTTGACATGTTGATGCAACGACCTAGGCGTATAATTTCATCCCCAATGGAAATTAATAACTGTATTTTTTGTACTTCCCAGGTAGAAGGGCCGACTCTTTCAGGTGCCCATGTGGATAACCAGCGTTTACCTTCGATCTCTGACCAAGGTAAGAAAACGATGCTATTGACGTTTCCAGCACTATCAACAATATCCATGTCTTTATCAGATAGATATGTGGCTAACACAATGTCATGGTTGCCATGTGCAGAAAAGTTTTTAGGAATATTAAAATTTAGCTGAATGTTGTTACCCAAATCGATTTTTTGGTCTTTTAGCAAAGCTTTTACCGCTTGCTCGCCAAGAAATGTTGCAATATCAGAGTGAGAAAATGTTCCTTTTGCAGGAAATAACAATGTGATTCGCTGCAACCCTGCATCTTGGCATAGATGATAGGCTTTGCTTATGGCTAGCTTTATATTGTTCTGATTTGAACCGTTGTTCTCTATCAAAAATCTGGACACTAACATATGAACTCCTTTTACTAAATGTTAAGGGAATCTCAACGCTTTGGTCTAGAGAGTAATATGCTTTTTAAATTATCATGAATGCTAAAAATGTGTCATCTCAAACATTGTCATCGTCTTTTTCTGGCTCATCTTCTATTGCTGGTAGGGCTTCAAGTTGTGATTTGAGTTGTTCATCTAACTGAGTGGCCAAAGAAAGAAATACGGCAAGATTCTTTTGTCGTTTTTCTAGAACTCGCCATTGTGCACTACTGGGATTAGTTGTGTTGGCTGCGTTCCCACGTAATTGAAAAATACGAAATTCAATTAGATCAATGTCTTCGTCTAACCCAGCTTTTTGTGCTAGTTCCACCCATTCTTGAGACTTATCAATAGAATTTTCTGCGGCTAAAGAGAGGCAATAATCAATCAGGATTTTTGAGGTCGAGTCGATGCTTTCGGCCACTTTCAACCATTTTTGAGTCTCCGTAGATTCCTTTTCTCTATCATCAGTCAGTCCTGGGTAGGGGAAGATATGTCTCGGTTGCTGGTTTTCAGGATCAAGACTTTCTAAAGCCCTTAGGATGGGTTCTAGCTCTTTAAATGGCTTATTGCCAAATGGTAATTCGTAGCGGTTAGTCCAGAAGGCCCAAACAGAGTCCCTGATCTCCAACTGTTTCGCGATGCGCACAGTTTCATTCGTGGTATTTTCTGCGTCGTAAATCAGTTCTGCAATATGGTGAGCCATCCAACGGCCTAACGTATCAACAGAATTGTTTAACTCAAGTTCTTCAACCAGCTTTTTCCCCAGTTGTATAATTGCCGTGTAGCGTTCGGAAGGTTCCGTCATGTTTAACGAGGAAGATTCTGGTACTTGAGGGGATATTCTCGAGCTCATTTTCATTACTCCGCCCATATCTGTCACTCCGCGAGTAGCGATTTACATCAACCTCTATAATGAGATCCATGTCTAATGTAGTTAACACGTTTTTGATAAAATCCACCGAGGCACAAAGTTTGTGACCACTTGGTTTTTCGTCTTCATTTTTTTCTGCTAGGTTACCCCAGATACTGGAGATCATTTCTGGTTCGGTGCTATGAGTGGTATGCCATACTCGCTGGTCTTTATCTGTGGTTAATTTCATGGCTTCAACGATAAACGGCGCTGGCTTAGGTAACGGGAATGTCACATCACCAGCCCATGGGTCGTGTTCATCAATGCCTTTATATTCACTGATGTCTTTAATCCATCCCTTTAATTGATAGGACATATGATCAATTTCCATATCCTCACCAGCACTGGGAATTTTATAGTCATGTACATTTTCGGCAGTTTGTAGTGCCCGGAGTAAAGAGAATGATCTTTCAGGTGAAACTAAGGCCGTATAAACGGAAACTGATTCTCTTCGATCAGTACGATTCTCTGACCAGTGACCCCATATGGTCAGCAATCCAGCTGCGGGACTTAATGCTTTGTCAAAAATGTTTTCTGAAATTGATCCCAGCCATTCATTGAGATTACCAGAAGTATCATTAATCCAGCTTGGTCTGATTTCGGGTTGCGGATCTCGCCGATCAGCGAGCCAACGGCCATCGCGGCGTGAAATATCATGTCTTTTGAGCCAGTCCTGAAAAACATCTTCTACTTCGTCGTAACGACTATCAACCAGAGGTTTGGTCGCTAGTAGCTTTCCAGCGCACATGAACATAGCATGATAGGAGAGATAAAAATGGTAATCATCAACACGTGGATAGGAACCATGGCTGTGATGATTATCACTGTCTTGATAGTAGCGTCGTTTATTACGCTCATCTTCTTCCCAATTACGGCTTCCTTTGAAACCAAAGTCATTGCGAATAATACGTAACATTTCAGGTTCAAGCTGTTTTTGAGATACTCCAAAACAGCGGCCTAAAGGTTTCAGCCAATATGGGCCAAAATCGATACCAAAAGTGTACGAATCTTCGCCCATTAGGCTTTCAGATTGGCTCACTGTAGAGTCATATGTTGACTGGTTTATGTTGCAAAGTTTGTCCCTTTCTTGATTGGTTATAGATATCAACCTGGCTTCACTAAGTGCGCTCAGGGTTCTGGCGGCAAAAAGACGGATTAATACATGCGGCTGTTCACTTGTGGCGTAGCGATAAAAATAATCGGTATAGGGTATCAATGCTTTTCCGTCATCTTGTGCGGCACGTGCAACAGCAATTAATAACCATAATTGAGCGTGAAGGGTATAGAAGGGAAGATTGCGATCGCAAAAAGGCTGCGTCGAGCAATTTTCGGCATGTTTAAATATTCCTTGAAGCACTTCGGAACGTTCTAGTCGACAAAGCATAAGAACTGCATGAGCGGCTTCCCAGCGAACGGTTGATTCTGGCGATGCTAGCCTGGCCCATATATACCCCGCAAGAGAATCCTCTATCTGAGTAGGGGGAATTAATGTAGGTCCCCATGGGCCATCACCATCTTCCTCTTTCAATATTTCATTGAATAAGTCCAGCCCATAAGACAGAACATTTAATGCTTCTTCTGAGGTCAACTTATTAACCAATAGCCCGACAAGGCTAAATAATTGTCGTGAATCTGATGGTTCTGGTGATTCAGATGTCGCATTTAGAACAATACTAATTAAATCATCTTCATTGAGCCCGGATAGCTCGCTGGCAAGCTTAAAAGGGAATACTTCGTAGTAGCGATGCTTTCTAATAAGCATGCAGAACCGCTGGCAGTAACTTTTGGCTACTGAAGCAATAGCTGTTTTTATGCTTAACCGGGATGTCCATTCCTGAGGAATTGATTCAAGAAAAGTCGTGAAGCTATAAAGGCTGATCTCAGATAAGTTACCAAAAGCGTTAATAAAGTCTTTTTCTTTGCCAAAACTAATACGAGTTATCGCCTTTTGAATGAACAGTTCGGTTGAATAAAGATCAGGTTCACGACGGAAGTTTTGGTATGCAATAGAAATCCCTTCGGATGTGGATAAATCACACAGACTGAAAACTCTATGCCATGCTACTTTAGTTTTTCCGTCAATTTCAGTGACGTGGTCGCTTGTTAATTCCAAATCTGATCCGGTTTGTTCTTCAGCTGAACTGTATATGTTCAGTTCAGTGGGATCTATTCCAATGGATAAAGCAATAGTTTTAATTTGTGCTAATTTTTCTGAACGAGGTGAGGTGAATTGGATGTAATTATAAACCCAATGAAAAAGCGCGTGTTTGTCCTGATCGTTTTTACATAAAGGCAAAGCAGCTATTAACAACTTATCTTCGTCCCACTCTTCCCGGAAAGGGATTAATGCTGCTGCATCAAGTGGATTGATTTTATTTTTCTTTACTAGTTGTTCTATCGTCAGCGCCAGTATATTTCGGTGATCGCCAAACGTACGATCTCGCCAACGACTAATGATGGCCAGAGTGGAACAGGGGCATAATTCAGACAACGCTTTTATCGTATCATTCCATGCAAAATGTTTATCACGATCAACATATTCTCGAGTTACTTCGGCACAGCGTGAAAATTTATAGGCAATTTCTGACGAAGCTATGTTTTTGTCGGCAATGTATTCCGCCAGATCAAGTAATGCTCCCCATCGTTCCAGATTTTCATCACCGAGTTTATTGGTGACCTCAATAGCGTGGTTAAAATATTCTTGAGCTTCTGACTTATCGAGTAAAATAAGCGATCTAGCTATATCGATATAGTTCTCAGCCTTGGTTTGTGCGTCAGTGTGGTCATCTTTCCACAGAGATAGTGCCTGTTGCGTGAAGATAAATGAAAATTTTTCAAGCCCAGTTGTCTGCGAGCAAAGACGGGAAAATCTGTGTAATGTCGGTGTAAAGACTCGATTGTCTTTATGCTGATACCATGCAGTGATTTCTTCGATATCAGCACAGCTAATATCTCCGACTTCAGATAAAATGTCGAACCAGATATTAGCTATTTCATCACTGCTAGAGGAATGTTCCGAGTATGAATACCCTTTTATTTCCGCTGACAGCTTTTTAGTATCAGCGAGTTGATTATCTAATTCAGCTTTGGATACTTCCTGTAAAAACGCTTTAGCCCATAAGTTATACCAAGGGACTAATACACCGCTATATTGCTTTAGTTCTCGAAGTTCCTGTGATTCACTATACTTTCTTTCAGAGTTAATCTCTTCGATGACCTTATCAGATGCAATATCAGTTAAGTTTAATGATGAGCGACTCAATGCAGCGCGCAGTGCATACATTCGTATATATTGTACTCGTTCTTTACTGTATTTAGAGGACAGGGCATTCGGAGCGGATTGGGGCAAGTAGCGGTTTAAAAGTGTTGTAGCTTCTTTGTCATTACAAACATTAAGCTGTAGCGCCATTTCAACCATGCTAGTTATTGCTGCTATTGTCTGATTATCAAATGAATATCTGATTTCTATTTTCAGATGAGAGCTGGCCAATAAACGGTAGCCTCTCTTTATAGATTGCTCAGGTAATTGGTAATGGAATTTTCTGGCAATCAGTACAATAGCCAAAATTAATCCAAGATCATTTCCTGCCGCAATAGCTAACTGGTTCAGCTCTGTATAACGGCCATGATCCAGTAATTGTTTGGCAATGATTATGCCGGCATCGAAAGATAATTCCCGAGGTCGCCACCGGCGAAGGCTTCTTGCAGCTTCATCTGCACCATGAATATTCAGATAGGCGATCGCCATGACTGCTCTATCCTTAGCCGTTACGTTTTCTCTGCTTCGTTCATCATCGGATAATTTACTCCAGTTATCTAACCATTCCAGAGCAATACGCAATCGGCTTCGGGCATCACCAGAGAGCTCAGAAAATTCCGATAAAAGTGTAGAGTTGTAGACGTTTTGTGACCCAACCCAACCAGTATCAGAAAAGGCACGGCGTGAAATAAGCTCCTGAACACTGTGGCTGTCCATAAATTTTGCAGTTAGATCAAGATTATCCTGCAATAATTTTCGCTGCCTGCTGTCACCTGCACTTTCTCCACCTGCTTTGAGCGCAAGTTTTGCAGCATCCTGATACTTCTCAAGGCGTAACGCTGCTTTCAGGGCAAACTGCAGTCTTTGAAATTCAACATCACGGCGTTCGATAGGACTCGTTTCTGGCAACCCTTGTGATGTCATTGCCAGAGTGACGAGTTCCGAAAATTGCCCTGCCTCAAGCATTAACGGTGGTAATACTGACGCAGCGTAGGCACTATTTTTTGTTAACGGTGTCAGTCGGGCAATAAACTGACGAAGCTCTTTTTCTTTAGGGCGATATCGTTCCTGAAACCACGTTTCAGCTGGTTCATCAAAGAACTGGATAGTATCCCCATTGACGATTAGCGGCCGCCCAAGATCTAACGCAAAACTTTTTATTGCGGATTCATCGATTTCAGCGATAGCAGACAAAATTGCGATGGGAATGAGTGGGCGAAGTACCGCCAGTGCTGCACAAATAAAATCGATCTGCGCACGTTCTGTATGCCCTGTAGCATCTTTCAACTGTCCGATGGCGGCTTCGAGTACTTCTCCGATAGTATCCTCCACCGTTTTGGGATTAGGACCTAACAATCTCAATGTCTCTGACAGTGATAAACGTCGCGAAAGTGATAACGCCTGTACTCTGGGGTTATGAGAGCTCAGTCGATGGAATTCATCCACATCCTGATCATTTGCATCCGGGAATATTCCACGCAGGTGTGCGGCAGTTTCGCTACGATCGAAAGGCTGTAAAGTCAGGCTAGGCGTGCTAGGGCGTGGATCAAGCAGACTCTGCCTATGTGGTCTGCAAAGTGCGACAATACAAACTCCTGCGGGAATATTCTCTCTGAGTAAATCTCTTATAAATGAACGTGATTCGTTGATTTCCTCTGCGGCCATTTGTGCATTATCTGCAGCATCAACAATAATGCACAATATTGCCTCAGGATGTGACGCCCGAAGCGTGGAAATCCCCTGAGAGACACGATACATAAATGCACGCATATAGTGAGAAATGTCAGTACTGGCGTTCGGAATTAAGGGATGACATAGACCATGTGAGGCTATCTCATTAGCAATCTGCACTAATGCGGTTCGGTGGTGATGGCGATAGGCTGAAGCATTGCGATATTGTCCATTACCAAAGCAGTCATACAGAATACTGACTGACCCCTCAGGCAGGTGTTGATGAATGCGGGTTGAGAAAATTGATTTGCCGACACCTGCGTCGGCACGAACGATGATAGGTGAGCCCATGGACTCAACAATATTTTTGACCAGTGAAACCTCTTGTATTCGAGGTATCACATTATCAATTTTCTCTATCAGGCAAGGTGCGGGGAACAGATCTGTTTCGTCTACCCCTAACGCACGTAAAACATCCATTCTGGTAATAGCAGGGTCTGACGCACTTTCTGATAGCGCTTTCCGGGTAATCAGTTCTTTTAGGTTCAGCGGGGCTTGGGTGTCAAGATCGGGGAGATATCCGTTAGATTCTCTCAGGAGAATATTTCGCTGTTCCCAGTAACCATCCTGTCGTCCTTCAATGCGAAGCATTTGGCAAAAGGACACCAACCCTTGATCTTTCAGACCTGTGAATTTTTTTAGTTTAGCAAGGTCGTCTGGATGGCGAGGAGGGCGTTGATTTGCCATATCTGTAATTGCTTCACTGAAACTCGTACTGACAGGGCGGTTAGTGACAAACCATAATTCAAGCTTAGTATGCAAGGATTCAGCAGGAAATCGCTGCAAAAGTTCTTTATACCGTTTAGCGAATCCTTCTATCGTTTTCTGTAATCCGCTAGGGGGCCATGTGGTTTCAGCATGCAATGTTGAATGTTTCAATTGCATATATCTGACAGTAGTAGCTCGCTCGAACTCATTACTGCCATAGTATTCGGCAATATCAATGATCTCTTCGCCTTCCTCCACCGACGGTTGTGATCCCATTTCGGTTGCTGAAGCACCTTCAATGGTAAGAGCAGCTAAAGAGGATTTGGGGTCTAACAATCGGAGGGCACGGCGGGCAGCCCAAAGGTAGTGAAATTGATCCCCATCCCTACTGGCACGAACAAGTAAGCTGTCTGACATTGAAATTTGTCCTTAGATTCAGATAGGCCTGCTGGATTATAACTCCTTACATTTTAAGTGACTATCTGCACGATGGAGTTGATGTGAAATAGATCTGAGCGGAGTATACGCTTCCGTCTTAATTGGCACGGATGACCATTTATCTACGTTTATCATGAAGAACTAAAATCATTCGCCCAAACCCCAAACCCCAAACCCCAAACCCCAAACCCCTTTTCACCGCTGTGGAGTAAGGGGCGCTACATCTGGCTAGGCTATACAGGGACTGATTTTTTTCTCCTGTGTATTTTCCGTTTCGTATCAACTTCCGGTTAATCGTTTCCCAACACAACCCGTCCCGCAAGGGTAAATGGCACGCATTCTGCGCCCTTGCAGGCCGGAACGATGCCGGGAAAGCGAACCGTCAGGCGAGACGAAGATGAAAATCACACCACTGACGGAGAAAAAACATGACTATTTCCCTGCATACCTATACTAGCGCCCCTAACACCGCAGCGGCGACCAGCGTATACCCGCTGGACCCGTCAGGCTCCTCAAAAACGAAATTTTCTAAAACCAGAACGGATATTTATCAGACCGTTACCGACAACATTATTGCAGCGCTGGAATCCGGTGTGAAACCCTGGTCCTGCCCGTGGCAGCGTGTATCCGGCATGTCTGGTCTGCCATCCAATTACGCCACCGGCGTAGCCTACAGCGGAATGAATATCATGTTGCTGTGGTGCAATGCATCAAAACAGGGTTTCAGTGATTCACGCTGGATGACCTACAAACAGGCGAGGGTGGAAGGTGGACAGGTGCGCAGGGGGAACACGGCACTACAGCCCTGCATGAGCCAGTTCACTGGAGCGGTCAAAAAAAACTAAACCCGTGAAATGAAAGGGAAGTTTGCCAGTGAAGGGAATGCATTTGAAGAGTTGAACGTGAGCTGGGAAGTGCGTTGCGGATGGCGGATTTGGGGATCATCGGTGAGGTTCAATATGAAAACTATATACCTCTTGGATAATTAAAGGTGCTTTAGTGTCCAGATTTAGACCGACGTAATCCATAAAACGTGTTGTATCTGCTTTTATTCTGGCTTCTTCTGCAACATTACCACCGGCATCCCAAATGCCAGCCTATAATTTCCAGTAAACGATCGAAAAAAAGATACGCGTATTATGCTCGTGCAGCGTATTTGCGCTATCTTTTGAATAGGGATTAATCTCTGCATCTTCAAGAAAGCGCTTAAGATCCTCAATCAATTTGGATGAATCACCGCGAAACTGATTACGCAACAGTTGTTCGTTCACTGAATTAACTCCGGCAGACGGTAAAGCAGGCGTCTGGCTGCGGGCCAACCCGCGGCCAGAAAAATATCCAGACTATCTATCAAACGAGCTCGTCTGTTCTCATCTTCAAAGATGGTTTTATAATCGGCAAGAAACACGCCCATCATTTTTACTAATTGTTCCATTCCCAGCGTTTCGTTCTGGAAACCGGATTTTTCTGCATGACTTAACGCATGAGCCATCAGGTCAAAACACTTGGCAGGGTCGACAGGAACAAGCGTTTCAAGCAACTCCAGAAGATAATAAACAGTATGTGGCGAGCTGCAATCACCAATACGGCGCATGTGCAATTCAGTTTCGTTCAGAAATTGCTTAAGTTCTTCATATTCTAATGATGCCTTATCAGAATTATGCTTCCCTTCACAAACGAAACGAAGTTGTAGACATGCTCTGTCTATAATTGCAAAGCAGTGTTTTATTTTTCTGTTCGGCCTCTGTAAGGTCAGTACGGGGAGAGTATTCTTCCAGTTTTTTACCAGCAGCATCAATAATGCTATAGGCCATGTCCAGCGCCCGTTGCCTGAGTTCGGTATCTGACTCTTTACTTTGTCCGACAATGCCAAGAGCGAATCCATCCCTTAATGTAAATAGGACTTGAATAAGTTCATCATTATAAACGGCGGGGTCAGTAATCCAGCACTGAAGAATATTGTATGCCTCTCTGACTTCAAGGACTCCCCAGAGAATCGCAAGATCGCTGCAAACAAAACTACGAATACGTTTCTGACGTTCAGGGTCTCCATTAAAACGCCCTAACAATTTCTGAATAAGGCAGAAAGTACGCTGAGGATCGGTATATAACAGGTTTCTGACTCCATCCCCAACTATATGTGCTATTACGCCGGTATTGGTTTCCTGCTCCAACCGTTCACTCAAGTGGCGCCACATACTATCCCGATCAACATCCCACAACCGTAGCAGGCGTACTGATGCCTGTAGTCGAACGGCTGGATGAGGGTCAATTAACATTTTTTCAATATCTGGTTTCAACCGCTCATACAGGTCGGGACGTAATGGAATAACATCGAGCAAAATCTGTGCAGCATCGATCCTAGGTGCAGGAGAGCCCCAGCTAACATTATCTTCAAAGTTCTTTTCTGTATCTTCATTCAAGATCGGGGCAGTTGCACAGGAAGCGAGATGTATTAAATCTAAAAAATAAGATGTAGGCCTATCAGTCCGATTGTCATTTACAGGAGAAGGAAGTAATTTCTGTTCAACAACGGCGACGCAGGCCCGTACAATGAAATCCTCTGCGGTTGTACGTACATATGAATGAGCATTTTCCAGATTGAGTTGTTTATGAAGCGGTTCGAGAATGCTAAAAACATCCTGCAGCGATAATTCGGACGAAAGCGTATTATTCGTTGTTAGCCCCAAGGCAGTTTTAGCGGTTTCGACTGCATTGATAAGAGTGGCGTTGTCTGGTTCGTTCCGATCCAGACCATCAATAAAATCGTAAGGTATATCGGTGCTGACTCTAACGGGGGAAATGCTGAAAAGCCTATTATTACCAGATATTTTATTATCCCGTGAGGCGTTCTTCAGAAATCCCTGGCTAGTTCAGTATGAAGATTCTCTGAACCAATTGTTCTGAAAAGGCGGTACAACAGACTGTTCTTTGCTTCCTCTGGGGAGTAATAATCAGAGAAGTCATACTCAAATGCGGAATGTTCCAGTTCTTCAAGCTCATGTTCTGAACGACGCATAATTCCCATAGCGACCAGATCGATAGCGTCTTTACAGGTATCGGCATTTTGAATAAACGCTTCTTGTGCAGCAATAGGCCAGAGAAAATCAATCAGGCCATCGTTGCGTTTATTTGCCGCCAGAAAGAGTCTGGCCCAGAATATTGCAAGCGAAGCTTTTTCACTGATAAATTTTGCGAGCGCGTCAGGTTCAGGCGAGTTTTGCAGGCGCTGGAATAATTTTTTAACCAGTACTTCACCGTCATGAGCGTGTTTGCCATCAGGATCGTGTGCCCAGATATGGCTGCGATCGGCCTTAAGATAAATATCATGCCCTGAAATGGACACATGCATCACAGGCGTATCATCTAAGGGATGTCGTCGGGAAACGTACCCGTTTATTGCGCTTATTGCGGCGTCCACAGCCAGACCAGGATATTGCTCGATAAAATGAGGGAAATACTCACCGAGTGAATAGCGAGCTGATTCATAATCCTGTCGGGCATTTGATCTCAGAGGCAGAATTCGGCTGTTTCCCAGCTTTGTTTCCCGTTCTTCTGTGACGTCATAGCTATAGACAAACTCGAATACTTTGACTACAAACTCAGGTGCAAGAACTCCGATTTTCTTGATGTTGTAACAGAGTACGGGAATCTCTTCTGAACCAAAAGCCTGGAGACGTTCCGAACTAATAATCTGTTCCAGTAATTGACGGGAAGCCTGAACATTAGTGTTGAAAGTATCTATAACGAGAAGAATAGCGCTCCTGACAAAATAATCTGGCTTACTCAGCGTAAGGGCATAGGAAAGTACTGCGCGGCTGGCTGTACCCAGCATATTACATAAGGGTTTCTCGGTAACACGCTTGATAAGCGGGTGCAACAGAAAACATAACGTTTCTGAGACCTTATGCACCTGGGGCGTCAGCGCTGCTACCAGATGTACCCACGGAAGAGCTACAACCTCTTGTTCATCCTCAAATCGTATTGCAAGCGCACCGCAAATATGACCGAAAGTGCTTATCACTTTCTCATCACCGGCAGTCACACGTTCAGCAAGCCAGAGCAGGTCATTTTCTGCAACAGGATACTCCGCCGCAATCCGACCCGCCGAACTTCGAATTATTGGATCGCCATCGTTGTCATTGACCAGATTATTCACCGCCTGCCAGAAACTGTGATGGTTATCGTCATAACTCCATATTTCCTGAAGAACAAAGCCGAGTGCGGGGGATAGCATCAACCCCTGAGCTTGCTGTTTCTGGAAACGTAATGTCCCTGTAATTAGCGCATCCGGATCGAATGATATTTGTGCCGCAGCGAAGTCAAATAAAAGGTGATGGCGAAACTGTATTCGACGGTCATTTTGTTCCCGAACCAATACCCCTTCGCGGCAGAGTGTATCGATCATGTCTGGATCCGTACCCGCAAGTAGGGATGACACACTAAGTGAACGTGCATCGATCATGGCGTCCACCAGTGTCTTGATATTTCGGGTCGCATTAAGTCCATGCTCCTCGACGCGATGTTGCCAGTACAGTTTTAACAATTCTGTTTGGGACGAAATAGCAGTCAGGCTGATATCCATATTTTGTGAAATCAGTTCGGCCAGCAGTCTGGTGTTAAATGGTACTTTAGCAAGGTCTTTAAGCCTTGCTGAGGCACCGTCAAGAGCAGTGGCCAGCGCAGTAGATAGTTCCAATAACTGGTTGAATTCATTGTCCGACCAGCGCGGAATAACAATGTGGCGAACTGAAGAAAACATATCATCAGCACGGTCAGCAATGGGAGGCTGGCCTTTAAACAAGTCACGAAGTTTTACCCCCATGCGCAGATCAAAGCTACGTATTGAAGCAACCACTCGCCAGCGGCCATCCCAAGCTAGAACCTGTTCAATCAGAGGTTGGAAAACGGCTTCTCCCTTGCCCCCTCTGGTGGCATCCAGCGCATCTATAATTAGCCAGCCCTGAGATGGGCCATCCCACGCCTCAAGCACGTCGGTAAAACTATGTTCAAGCCTGAGCTCACGGCTCAGACCTTCAAGCGACTCCACGGAATATCGGTCAACAGCCAGTTCCAAGACATCATTTCCCCGATTGCGCAGGTTGCGGGACAGTGCATTAAGCACTCCGCTTTTACCGGCTCCCGGTTCTCCGATAATCAGTAATGAACCTGACTGTACGGCTTGTTCAACTTCGCTCTGACATTCCCTGCGGAGGGTAACCGGTTGACCTGCCAGACTTTCAATCGCCTCATATCGATTAAGAGAATCTGCAATTTCCTGAGAATGATGTTGAAGTCGAGCAATATCATCCTTGTATCGAGGTGGTGCTGCGAGCTCAATCCCTTTTCCTGTAAGCTCGTTGCGAAATATTGACAGATCGCCGCCCCCCTACGTGACATCATTTTCCCGCAAATTTCGACAAGAACACTTAATGCAGTCGTTGCGTCTGCATCTTTAACAAGGCTCTGAGTAAGCTGTGAATAGGCCGGTGAAGCCATGTTTTCAACATCAACAACCAAAACAACAACCAGGCGGCAAAGTTCAGAAACAAGGTGAAGTGGTAGGGGATCCGAGGTTATGCTATTCCAGGCTGTGGAAATGCAGCGGTCAAAAATGTCATATGCCTTTTCTTGGCTTTGATTTACAGCTCTGCAGCCGTGCTGAGATAAAAGGGACAAGGCAGCAGGAAGATCATTTCGAATTGAAGTCGGAGCTCTGGAACTTACGGCTAAAACCAGACGGTCTTTATCCGAATCGAGAGGTCGATTCCACTCCAGAGAACCATTACCATCTCGGCATGTTAGCCAGTGTCGGACAAACTGTTCTATGGTCCGGTAAAAAGGATTTCTTTCATCATCTGAAAGCGAAACGGTTGTTTTAGCCTGGATGGCGATAAAGCCACCTGCGGATGTCGCTACCAGTATATCGTCAACGGGCGCTTCCGTTTCAAAGCGCAACCAAACAGAAGAAGCGTTGCCCAGCCCTAAACGTGCATCCAGTCTGCTATCTGAAAGGATCTGAGCAGCAAAGTGAGCCCCCAACTGTTGCTGAAATAAAATACCGCTGCTGGTTGCTGCGCCACCGCCGTTTGCAGGACCGTTCAGATTTATATCAGACAAATTCCACCTTCATATATTGAATGCTGTGCTGACGCACTATTCTTACTGTTCTTGGGACTTATTTTACGGATAGTTTGCCAATAAAACAGAGAGATAGTATCCAGAAAACTATCTTGCAGCTGAATATTAAACCGGTCAGATAGAGTGGCTGTCGTAAAAGCAACATTGGCAATCCCCCTCACAACCGCTTCTGACAGCGTCGCAAAAAACGCACTTCCGACATCTTATCCGCAAAGGGGCTCAGCAGCATCGCAACCTTCAGCGCTTCCACCTCATTGATATGACAGTCGCCATCACGAAATAGCGCCATTATACCGCGGAAAAGATAGTCATATAGCGACAGGTTTTTAACATTATTCTTACTTTCCATCCGATACTTTTGCAGTGCCTCTACTACTGACTGGCGGTTGTCCTGCGAAGCCCCGACACTGCCGCGAATATAGTCCCAGTAACTGACGGTAGTTTCGTTCAACAAAAAGAGGAAGGCATCGCAGAGTTGCTCAAACTCTGCCACCTTAAAACATACCCGATGAGTATAGCTATGATAAAAATATTGTAGTTCATTCAGCAGCGCCAGCAGACCCTGTTTGCTGTTGACCTGTTTAACCGAGATATTATTTTCGGGCCGGTAGCGCGAATAGATATCATGGGGCGTATAGGCAGTATGGCGGGGGCTAGAAAAGGTAGTCGTTGCCAGCCCCGGCGCGGAGGACAGAAATTAGCGCAATACCAACTATCCGCCTCCGGTATCAGCTTTTCCACCAACCAGTGGTATGTCGTTAGTGCATCCCAGTAATTACGTGGCCCGATGGCGTCCTCTTCCTTATTATGGCGATCGAATCGGCCGGGAGGCTGCCAGATTAACGCCACACTCTGATTATTAACGCTGTTAAAATCAGGATCGCGCCTGGCCTGTAAGGTAACGTGATGTCCCTCGTTCATCACTTCATCTTTATGACGATTAAATACCATAATATGTTCATGCGCGGCGTTAAATATCGACCATTCTCCTTCGGTATCCAGATAATCATGACGCTGACAAAAAACGTTAATACGATTCCATAACCATAAAGGGATATTGATTAGCTGAATATTATCGCCGAGCGGCGTACTACCCGAAAAACCTTCGGTACGGCAAATTCGGTCAATTTCTTCCATACACTGTTTATAACTGTGCCACAATACGTCAAATGCATCACAGAGCGCCTGGGCTTCATTCAGAGTAAGCAGAAGACGGCAGTTGCCGATGTCGCAGTAATAATTTTCACCCTGATGTTCTCTCAAAATCCACGGTCTGACTTCAGCCTCTGGTGGGCTGCCAGCCCCTTCGAAAGCCGAATTTAGCAGGTTTTTCTGGCTTATTGTCAATAACACATGGGAATAGCGACCATTACGTAGATCGATAAAGCAGGAAAGAGAGCTATCTCTCAGACTGGGTAAAAACGCTTTTATCAGTACATGATCGTTTTGTAGCGTGAAAATATTGCCATCAATTCTGTGATACGGTTGTTTATAATTTCGCCAGGCTGAAGACTCTTGATAGTCCCATAGGCCATAGTTCTTGATATTAAGCAACGCCCGCTCGCCATAAAAAAGAGCTACCCAGCTCTCATGGCAAAAGCGGTAGAGTAGATCCGGACAATCAAGATCTTTCAACCAGTCGTGGATCGTTTCTGTATCCAGTAAACGATGCTCTATACTCAGTTTTTTTAACCGGGCTTCTTGTACTTTGTGTTCGGAAATTAATTTTGCAGAGGCTTTCTCACTGAGGAAAATATAAAACTCAGTTACATTGAACTGCCATTTTTCCCGATGCACATGAAAACGCTCAACAGTGGCAAGGTAATCATTTTCTCTGAAGTTTTTAAAACGTTTTACTTCGTATAGCGAATAAAAATCCTGATTGCCATGTTGACGATGTGAAATAATATCGGCACCAAACTGTGACTGGCCGGGAACGCCAATTTTCATAGTATCTATTATCTTGCCACCTATATTTTTCAGCCGTTTTTTAATAAGCTCACAGCAAAATAACTCAAACGTTTTAGGCTCCATAAGCTCCAGTGGTAAATAAGCATCTGCTTTCCCAATAGGTGGACCCAGTTTTACAATACTTTTCTCCTCGATATTCACTTTAGTTCCTTTTTTAAAACTTACTAGGGTCATAATTCAATTGCTATTGATTGCCTGTATGACAAATTTATGATTGCATTATACTTTCTTTTCTCGTTTTTTTAATGAGTTAATGACATTCCTCTTCACCTAAAAAAGGGTAAGGGGGATTATGCGTTTGATGCAATTCATAGTTGTTTTTTAGTTGAAATGAAATTTGGAATATCAGTAATTGGCTATAAGAGTGTAACCCCAAACCCCAAACCCCAAACCCCAAACCCCAAATCCCAAATCCCAAATCCCAAATCCCAAATCCCTTTCACCGCTGCGGAGCAAGGGGCGCTACATCTGGCTTTGTAGAGACTGATCCTTTTCTCCTGTGTGCTTTTCATTCCTCGTATCAACTTCCGGTTAATCGTTTCCCAACACAACCCGTCCCGCAAGGGTAAATGGCACGCATTCTGCGCCCTTGCGTGCCGGAACGATGCCGGGAAAGCGAACCGTCAGGCGATACGAAGACGAAAATCACACCACTGACGGAGAAAAAACCATGACTATTTCCCTGCATACCCAGACTAGCGCCCCTAACACCGCAGCGGCGACCAGCGTATCCCCGCTGGACCCGTCAGGCTCCTCAAAAACGAAATTTTCCAGATCCAAAACCGATATTTATCAGACCGTCACTGACAGCATTATTTCTGCTCTTGAAGCAGGCGCTAAGCCGTGGTCCTGTCCGTGGCAGCGCGTACCGGGTATGTCAGGATTACCTTCAAATTACTCAACTGGAGCTGCTTACAGTGGAATGAATATCATGCTGTTGTGGTGCAGTGCCTCAAAACAAGGATTCAGTGATTCGCGCTGGATGACCTACAAACAGGCAAAAGCGGAAGGCGGGCAGGTACGCAAGGGAGAACACGGTACTACCGCCATTTTCTATACCATGCTGGAAAGGGAAAATGACGACGGAGAAACTGACTATATCCCGATGCTGAAGACGTTCACCGTGTTTAATGTTGAGCAAATTGATGGTTTGCCTCTCAGTGATGAAGCAGTTTTCCCGGCAGAGACCTTTGAGCCGCTACCGCAGGCGGAAGCGCTTTTCCGTAACAGTGGTGCAACCATCATTGAGAAGGGACAGAACGCCTTTTTCGTACCGTTAACCGACGAAATTCGGCTACCTGAACGTTGTCTTTTTACCGATGCCGCCAATTTCTACGCCACTGGCCTACATGAGCTGGTTCACTGGAGCGGGGCAAAAAGTCGGCTGAACCGTGAAATGAAAGGGAAGTTTGGTAGTGAGGGTTATGCGTTTGAGGAGTTGATCGCCGAACTGGGAAGCGCGTTCCTGATGGCGGATCTGGGGATTGTCGGAGAGGTTCAGCATGAAAGCTATATCGCTTCCTGGCTGAAAGCACTGAAGAACGACAAACGCTATATTTTCAAGGCCGCCAGCGCGGCATCCAAAGCGCATCGTTATTTGATGGATAAAATCTGAGCAGGAAGAAGTCGCAAAGGAATGCTTTTTTTCATCAAGTGCAGGTTTAAACAGAAACGCTGTAGGTACATGAGTGAGGCGGAGCACAGCCAAAGCGAGCACCGAACAGTCATATTCCTGCAGTGGAATTAAGACAGCCCTAAGGAGGGATTGATGTCTCATATCGCCTGACAGTTTTCTCATACAGCACACAACCAAGTATTACAGTCAGCTATGAGCGAGGAGCAGACGTTATACGAGTGCACGCCGGATTAAGGTACCTTGGCTGAGATCGTAACCGTGATGTCTTAATTCCTCAATGAGGCCGAGGCTAAAGACGGGTTCTTCAGCTGCGAGATGCAGAATGTGCAAACGGCCGTAAAGTTCTTTGTCTGCCACGTCAGGAACCTCACAGTGCCACACTTAACAACCCCCCCGCGACACCACTACTCACTACGACCAACCACGGCGGCAGCTTGAGACAATAACTGATTTACATCTCAGCCCATCCTCTGGTGTTACATATAAAGTGAAACCTTATGCGTAAAGGTGAGGCTACTATTGGATTGGAGCCGGTTATGGATTTTATGTTGATGGAACAACTGATCCTTCTCCGCGTACCCTAAATAAAGGAGAAACTTTTGCTGTTGGTGGTCGAGTTGGTGTGCGATTTGGTCCTTGTCTTCCATCCTTATTTACAATGTAAAAAATAACTTATTAGATTTTGGGGTTGGAATTATAGGTGTGTGATTATCCCTGCTGCTTTGCCAGAGAATACGGGCTTAAGTCCTTTTTTAAGATTGTTATAAGTTAGAGCGATATTATTCCCCTGACTTATAACTGTAATTGAAATCTCATTTAATGAGATATTTATCACGATCACTTCCCGTTTGTACGATATTTTCTACGGTATTTATAATTTAATTATTGGGTGTTTTTTATATTGTAGAAATGCATTGAAAATAACTTTTTCGCGGGCATAATGCGCTGAATTATTTTATTCAGCCGTTTATCTGCCCCAGCCGGGCAAATAAGGATATTCCCTGTGCTGCGTTCCTACTATTTAAAATTAATAGCTGGCGTATTATCGCCAGTATTGATTATTCCGTTATCCAGTTATGGTGCGGAATTCCCCCCCGTTGAGCAAAGTATTCATCAGCAGGAACGGCAACGGGCATTGGAAGAGCGTCTGGCCCCCTCTACACCGGATGTGCGCTTATCGGCACCGGCAGCCACTTTGGACCGGATTGTCTTTCCGGTTGAAAAGCCCTGCTTTGCCATTGATCGTATAAAAATCAGTGGCGCAGAGCCTTTACCCCGCTGGTTGCCACTGCAACGCATCGCCAATCAGGCGCAAGGCCAGTGTTTGGGGGGCCAGGGCATTAATCTGCTGATGAGCCAGATGCAAAACCGCCTGATCGACCACGGCTATGTCACCACTCGTGTTCTGGCCCCGCAGCAGGATTTGAACAGCGGCACACTGGCGTTACACGTGGTGCCCGGCACAATACGCCATGTTGAGCTGACGCAGGGCAGTGACCGCCATGTCACGCTGTTCAGTGCTTTCCCTGCCCGCCCCGGTAACTTGTTGAATTTACGTGATATCGAACAAGGACTGGAGAACCTGCAGCGCGTCCCCACCGTGCAAGCCAGTATGGAATTGATCCCGGGTGATGCCCCCGGCGAGACCGATATCGCCCTGAACTGGCAGCAGCGCAAAATGTGGCGGCTGGCAGCCTCACTGGATGACTCCGGCACCCGCAGCACCGGCCGTTATCAAGGGGGCGCAACCCTGTTTCTGGATAACCCTTTATCCCTGAGTGACCTGTTTTATGTCTCGGCTGGCGGTTCAATAAAAAATCGCGGCGAGAAAGGCACCAATAACCTGACCGGCCATTACTCGCTGCCGTTCGGTTACTGGACCGCAGGTATTACCGCCAGCAGCTATGACTATCATCAGACGGTGGCGGGCCTGAATGGCGATTACAGCTATCGGGGTGAAAGTGAGAATGTAACACTGCAACTCAGCCGTCTGCTGCACCGCAACGCCAACCAGAAAACCAGTTTTACCTACGATGTGCTGACCCGCTCGTCGAAAAACTACATTAATGATACCGAAGTGGAAGTGCAGCGCCGCCGCACCTCTGCCTGGCGTATTGGGCTGGAACATCGCCACTTTATTTCGCAGGCCACACTGGATGCCGGTATCAGCTATCAGCGCGGTACCCGCTGGTTTGGTGCGATGCCCGCGCAGGAAGAGTATGTCGGGGAAGCCACCGCCCTAAGTAAAATTCTGCGCTTGAATGCGCAACTGGATATTCCTTTTGCCGTCTTGACGCAAAAATTCCACTACAACCTGCAATACCAGCGGCAAAGCACTAATACGCTGCTGACGCCACAGGATCAATTCTCCATCGGCGGCCGCTGGTCAGTGCGCGGGTTTGATGGCGAACGCACGCTGAATGCGGACCGTGGCTGGACAGTGCGCAATGATCTCGGCTGGTACACCCCGCTACCGGGGCATGAGCTGTATGTCGGTGTTGACTATGGCGAGGTCGGGGGACGCAGCGCCTCTTATCTGCTGGGCCAGCATTTGGCGGGCGGTGCCATCGGTATGCGCGGCAATATTCTGAATACCCGTTATGACCTGTTTGCTGGCAAGCCGCTGTCTAAACCTGATGGATTCAAAACCGACTCGGTGACGGTGGGCTTTAACCTGAACTGGCAATACTGATGCGCCCGATTAACGCTTTACTCTGGGATGAGTTATGAATAACAACCTGTACCGTATCGTTTTCAACAAAGCGCGTGGCTTATTAATGGTGGTGGCTGATATCGCCGCCTCCGGTCGGGCCGCCTCGTCGCCGTCGTCAGGTGTTGGGCATACGCAAAACCGCCGTATCAGTGCCTTATCGTCGCTGAGTTTTAGTCTGTTACTGGCCTTGGGCTGCGTCTCGTTATCCGCGCAAGCCACTATTGTCGCCGATGCCAGTGCGCCGGGTAACCAACAGCCGACCCTTATCAGCAGCGCCAACGGTACGCCACAGGTCAATATCCAGACACCCAGTAGCGGTGGGGTTTCGCGTAACGTTTACAGCCAGTTTGATGTCGATAATCGTGGCGTGATCCTCAATAACGGCCAGGGTGTTAATCAGACTCAACTTGGCGGATTTGTCAGCGGCAACCCGTCGCTGGCACGCGGTGAAGCCAGTATTATTCTCAATGAAGTCAACAGCCGCGACCCCAGCAGACTCAACGGTTATATCGAGGTCGCTGGCCGCAAAGCGCAGGTGGTTATCGCCAACCCATCAGGCATTACCTGTGATGGCTGCGGCTTTATTAATGCCAACCGCGCCACGCTGACCACCGGTCAGGCACAGCTCAATAACGGCCAACTCACTGGCTACGATGTGGATCGGGGTGAGATTGTTATTCAGGGCAAAGGTCTGGACAGCAGCCGTCAGGACCATACCGACCTGATTGCCCGTTCGGTTAAAGTCAATGCCGGCATCTGGGCCAATGATCTAAAAGTCACCGCCGGACGCAATCAGGTTGACGCCGCGCACCAAAATATTACCACCAAAGCCGACGATGGCAGCGCTCGCCCTACCGTGGCGGTGGATGTCGCCAATTTGGGTGGCATGTACGCCGGTAAAATTCGCCTGATCGGGACTGAAAGCGGTGTCGGGGTGCGCAATGCCGGTGAAATAGGGGCGTCAGCCGGCGATATCACTATCACGGCGGATGGCATGCTGGTAAACAACGGCCAGATCAACAGTGCTCAACATCTGGCGGTGAATACCGCCGCCGGTATAGCGAACGCAGGTGTGCTCTATGCGCAGGGCAATACCCAGCTCACCACCGCAGGCAAGTTGAATAACACCGGCACTGTCGCGGCGGCAGGTGATACCTCGCTGCGCGCGGCAGAAGTCAATAGTAGCCGCAACTCGGTACTGGGTGCCGGTGTCAAGTCCGACAACAGCGCGATCACCAGTGGCACCTTGCGCGTTGATGCCAGCGGGATGTTAACCGCCCAAGGCAAAAATATTAGCGGGACGGCGCAAGTGCTTAACGCGCACAGTATCGATCTGAGTGGCAGCCAAACACAGAGCCGTGACCTGACACTCACCGCACAAGGTGGCGCTATCGATCTCACCGGCGCTGAACTGTTAGCCAGTGGCAACCTGTCTGCGTCGACCGCCGCGCTGTTACGTACCGACAGCGCCAGACTGATTGCGGAGAGGGTCACGCTGAACGCCCAATCGCTCTCCAATATTGGCGGCGTGATAGCACAAACGGGGACCACAGATTTCAATCTGAATCTGCCGGGTAATATTGATAACCGTGATGGCAAGATCCTCTCTGGTGGCAAACTCGCGTTGCAAGTCGAAACGCTGAACAGCAATGCTAACAGCTTGCTCGGTGCCGGAGTGCAGAGCGATGGCAAGCTGGCTCAGAGTGGAGAACTGAATGTCGCCACGCGGCAAGCATTGATTGCTCAGGGGCAGAACGTCGCAGCACAAGACATGACGCTAACCGGCAGCCGTGTCGACCTTACCGGTAGCCAAACTCAGGCTGGCAATATCACTATAACGGCCCGCGACGGCGATATTTCTACGCAAGACGCGACGGTACTCACCCCCGGAACCCTTGCGATCACCGCCGCAGCAAACCCGAAACAAACCCTGAATAACAGTGGCGGTAAATTGCATGCTGATAATATTCAGCTCAATCTCGCCAAATTGGATAGCAGCAAAGGGGAAATTGCAGCAGCGACCGACCTGTGGATACGCCTGCAAAGTGATTTCACTCATCAGGCTGGCGCACGTTTAACGGCGGGGCGTGATCTGGTCTTTAGCACCAGTGGCGCACTGACTAATCAGTATAAACTGGAAGCCGGGCGGGATATGCAGCTCACGGCGCTCAGTATCAGCAACACTAATGCTGATAACAGCAGCGCACTACTGGCAGGTCGGGATTTGTCATTTAACACCGATAGCCTGTTTAACAGCGGAACTCTGTATGCCACCGGTGTCGGGCAATTTACGGTTAACGGCAATGCCGAAAATCGGGGCGAGATCTACACCGACCAGCAATTGACTTTAGCCTCTGCGGGCAATCTGGCTAACCGCGGTGTGATACAAACGCGCGGTGATATGCGGTTATCGACGCAGGGCGACCTCAATAACAGTGGCACCCTGTACAGTGGCGGTGACCAGATGCAGGTGTTAACCACCGGTAATCTAACCAATCAGAGCAAGCTGTACGCCGCCAATGGCAACGTCCACCTGCGGGCAGAAGGTTATCTGGATAACAGCGGCAGCCTGTATAGCGCAGGCAATAGCGAACTCATTACGCACGGCGACGCGGTTAACAGCGGCTCGATTTATACTCAGGGCGCACTACAGTGGCAGGCTGATGGGCGCGTAGGCAACAGTGGTTCAATCGCCGCATTTGGCGATCTCCAACTGCGCGCTAATGACTTATTTAGCACCCATCAATCCCTGATAGGGGCGGGATTGCAATCTGACGGCAACCGCGCCAGCAGCGGTGATTTGACGGTCAGCACAGAGCACACCTTGATAGCGCAAGGGCAAAACATGGCCGCCGGTGCATTGGCGCTATCGGGGAGCCAACTTGATCTCACTGGCAGCCAGACTCAGGCCAACGCCATCAACTTTGTGGCTAAATCTGGCGATATCACCTTAACGGAGGCCGTGGTAAAAGCGGCCACGCAACTGTCGGCCAACACCACCGCCCTGCTGCGTACCGATAAGGCCAACCTGATGGCGGAGAGGGTCACACTTAGCGCCCAATCGCTCTCCAATCTCGGCGGTGTCATCGCACAAACCGGCATCACTGATTTCAATCTCAATCTGGCCGGTTATCTGGATAACCGCGCGGGCACCCTGCTATCCAAAGGTAACGTGACGGTGCAGGCACAGCGCCTTGATAGCAACAGCACCAGCCTGTTGGGTGCTGGGATACAGAATGATGGCCGCCTGACTGATGCGGGCAACCTGGCGGTAACCACCCGTCAGGATTTGATCGCACAAGGTCAAACCCTCGCGGCGGGAGCCATGACGTTAACCGGCAGTCGGGTGAATCTTGCCGACAGCCACACGCAAGCCCGCGAGATGAATATTATCGCCAACAGTGGTGATGTCAGCACACAACGCGCCAACATTATCTCCCTTGGCTCGCTGACCATTACTGCGGGCGCAAATGCAGCTCAAACACTCAATAACCAGGGCGGCGCACTGGCGGCGAATAATATCTCGTTGAATCTTGGTCAGTTTGATGGCGGCGCAGGTAAAGTCAGTGCCAGTCAGGATCTGACCCTTGGTTTACTGAGTGATTTCAATAATCTGGCAGGTTCCACCCTCCAGGCTGGACGAGATTTAACCTTTACCACTCAGGGTGCCTTAACCAATGGTGGGCAGTTGTTGGCAGGTCGAAAACTCAGTACCGACTCCACCACCTTATTCAACAGTGGCAGCATTATTGCGGCTGAAGCCACACTTAAAGCGCGAGATCGCATCACCAACTCCGGCCCTAACGCCCTGATCGGCGCCACCGATGAAAACGGCACCCTGGCCTTGCTGGCACCGGTGATTGAAAACAGTGATACCGTCACCCATACCGACAGCGCCCCGACCACCACCCTTTTAGGGATGGGCAAGGTCATTCTGGCGGGCGGGCAAGATAATAGCGGAAATTACCAGACGGCGGCTCAGATCCTCAACATTTCTGGTTTGATTGAATCAGGCAAAGATCTGCTGGTTTACGCCAGCAAGCTGACCAATAGCCGTCATATCTTAACCGCCAATAGCAATTTCGTGGCAGCGGGTACAGTGAGTGGGACGGCCTACTGGACAACAGCAAACCCCGATATCCCCGGCGGGCGCTATGCTGAGCCACCTCATGGCGGCTCGATGAACAGCGATTATATTGGTACAAACTATACCTCGACTACCGCCAAAAACGGCATCGATAAGATAAGCCCTGAAGCACAACTGTTAGCGGGCGGTAACTTAGCGCCTCATGTCGGCACACTGGAAAACTTCTGGAGTAAAGTGAGTGCGCAAGGCGAGATTGATCTTTCGGGTGTCACCCTGAACCAGGATGGTTGGGGGAATGCACAACGGCTGATCGAAAGAACCACCTCCAGCGGTGAGTGGCGCTACCGCACCTACAAAGGCAATTTGTGGGGTACCGGTTGGGGGCCGGAGGTCAAAGAACACACCACCCACCAATACGCCTCCAGTCTTACGGCGAAAACCATTAGTGGCAGTGGGACGACGATTAACAATGGGGCAAACTCCGGCGCAATCTCTCTACCGAGTGATCGTGACAATATCGGTAAGAATATTGCTGTTGAGTTTAACGGTATTTCGCTGACACTTCCCAGCGGTGGGTTGTATCAACTCAGTACAGACAAAGGTCACTACGCGCCAGCCCCGGAAGGTGACCTCTCGCTTGGCAGTATCAATAACCCGTCTGCCAACCTGGATCGCATCGGCCTCACCGCCCCTGATCGTGCGGTAAGTGGCGGCTATCTGATAGAAACCAACCCGGCTTTTGCCAATCTGAATCACTGGAAAGGGTCGGATTACTATCTCCAGCAGTTAAATAGCGATCCTGCTTTCATCCATAAACGGCTGGGGGATAATGCCTATGAGCAGCGTCTGGTGCGCGATCAGGTGCTGGCCTTAACTGGCCAAACGGTCGCCAGTGATTACCGCAGCGCTCAAGAGCAGTTCGAGCAGCTCTTTGCGGCGGGACTCGAATACAGTAAGGCATTTAATATTGCTCTTGGTAGCCACCTCAGTGCGGAACAGATGGCGGCATTGACCCGCAATATCGTGTTGATGGAAAGCCGCGAAGTCGCCGGGCAAACCGTGCTGGTACCGGTGGTGTATCTGGCGGGGGTGAAACCAGGCGACTTGCGTGCCAACGGAGCATTGATTGCCGCGAATAATATCGAACTCACCGATATGCAGGGTTTCACCAATCAGGGGGCGATTAAAGCCAGCAATGATCTGCACATTGACATGGCAAAAGATATCACCCTGACCAGCAATGGCGGCTTACTTCAGGCCGGTGGCAACATGCTGCTCAGTACGCTCAACAGCGATATTGACCTGACCGGCGCGCGGTTAAATGCCACTAACCTGCAACTCGATAGCGGGCGCGATGTGATCCTGCGCACCAGCAGTGAGCAACTCAGTAGCAGCAATGGCGCTGTGCTGCGCAATCAAACCCTACTGGGGCCGCTGGCGAGCATTAATGTCAGTAATAACGCCGCTATCAATACCGGTCGTGATTTTATCCTGCAAGGCGCTGGCCTGACGGTTGGCAAGGATCTTCAGGTCAATACCGGCGGCGACTGGATCCTCAATACCGTGCAAAGCAGCGACCAGATAAGTGCGAATTATGGTTATGGCAGTTCGGCCAGTGAGCATATCCGCCATCTGGGCAGCGAGGTGAATGTTGGCGGTGCGCTGACCGCTAAAGTAGACAACCTGACTGCGGTGGGGGCTAACATTAACGCCGGCACGGTGGATGTGCAGGCACAAAACATTAACCTGAGTGCGGCGACCGACAGCCTGCACGTCAGCGGTGAATCCTCGAGCAAGCGCCATACCAGTTCAGTGGATCTCTACGATGAAACGCTGCTCGGCAGCCAGTTGAACGCCAAAAGCGATATCAATTTACAGGCAGCAAAAGACATCACCCTCAGTGCCAGCACGGTACAAACCGACGGTGCGCTGAAGCTGGCGGCGGGCGGCGATGTCACGCTCACCACCCAGACCGAACAGCATGATCAACAGCGCAATCATACCGGTAAGAGTAAAGGGCTGGCATCGACGACGACCACTCGTACCGAAGACAGTATTAGCCAGACACTGGCGGTCGGCTCCATGCTGTCAGCAGGTTCTATCGATGTCAGCGGCAACAATATCGCGGTCACCGGCAGCAATGTGGTGGCCGATAACGATATTAACCTGCGGGCTAAAGAGAACATCACCGTCGGCACAGCACAACAGAGCGAGAGCGAATCTCATCGGTATGAGCAGAAAAAATCCGGCCTGATGACCACTGGCGGCATTGGTGTCACGGTGGGTAGCAACAGCCAAAAAACCACCGACAAAACGCAGACTCTGAGCAACGTGGGTAGCACGATTGGCAGTCTGGGCGGCAATGTCACTCTTGATGCGGGAAATCAGTTAACTATTCATGGCAGCGAAGTGATCGCCAATAAAGACATCAGCCTGCAAGGGTCAGATGTCGCGATAACTGCGGCGGAAAACAACCTGTCTCAACAGCATACCACCGAGAGCAAACAGAGTGGCATCACCCTCGCCCTGTCAGGTGCGGTAGGCAGTGCCATCAACAGCGCCGTCACTACTGCCCAGGATGCCAAAAAAGAGACCAATGGCCGTCTCCAGGCATTGCAGACCACCAAAGCAGTCCTTCAGGGCGTTCAGGCAGCACAAGGCGCGGTGTTGGCCAATGAAACCGGCGACCCCAATGCGGTAGGGGTAAGCATTTCACTGGGCAGCCAAAAAAGTAAATCAGAAAGTCACCTTGAGCAGACTACCGCCAGCGGCAGTAACATGGCGGCCGGGAATAATCTGTCCATCACCGCCACCGGGAACCACGGGGCCGGGGATATTCGCGTACAGGGCAGCGAATTGCAGGCAGGGAAAAACCTCAGTCTGGATGCCAAAAATGATATTGCGCTGAACAGCGCTGAAAACAGTGAAAGCCTGCGTGGCAGCAATAAAAGTTCGGGCGGCAATATCGGGGTGGGCATCGGCGCAGGGAAAGGCGCCGGTATTAGTATCTTTGCGGGCGTGAACGCCAGTAAAGGCAAAGAACAGGGCGACAGCCTGACCCATACTGAAAGCCAGTTGAAAGCGGGCAATACGGTAAGTATCAGCAGTGGCCGTGATACCACGCTGCAAGGCGCGCAGGTCAGCGGTGAAACGGTGAAAGTGGATGCTGGCCGCAATTTAACCCTGCAAAGTGAGCAAGACCGCAACAACTACGACAGCAAACAGAGCAGCGTGAGTGCCAGTGGCAGCTTCACCTTTGGCACCATGACCGGCAGCGGGAGTGTCAGTGCCAGTAAGTCTAAAATTGACTCAGACTACACATCAGTACAGGAACAGACCGGGTTCTTTGCTGGCAAAGGGGGTTTTGATATCACCGTCGGCGACCACACTCAGCTCAACGGTGCGGTGATTGGCTCGACGGCCACTGCCGATAAAAACACACTGGATACTGGCACGCTCGGCTTCTCGGATCTCGATAATCAGGCCAGTTTTAACACCTCGACCAGTAGCATGGGCCTGAGCAGTGGCGGCTTTACCGGCAGCAAGGACTTTATCAGCAATATGGGCGGGGGCATCCCCATCACGGGCGGTAATAATGGTGATGCCAGTTCCACTACCTATGCGGCAGTATCCGATGGCACTATCACGGTGCGTGACACGGATAAACAACAACAAAATGTCACTGACCTGAGCCGTGATGCTGAACACGCTAACAATGCACTTTCGCCTATCTTTGATAAAGAGAAAGAGCAAAACCGCCTGCGTGAAATCAATTTGATCGGGGAGATAGGCAATCAGGTTGGCGATATTGCGCGCACGCAGGGTAAGATAGCAGAAGAAAAAGCGCTGAAAGATCCGCAAGCGATTCAGGCAGCAAAAGAAGCGTTGGCGGCGAACGGCAATCTGACGCCAACGGAAAAACAGCTGACCGAACAGATACGCAATACCGCGATGGCGACCTACGGCACCGGCAGTGATTTACAACGGGCTATTCAGGCCGCGACTGCGGTCACGCAGGGGCTGACCGGCGGTAATCTTGGTCAGGCGTTGGCAGGCGGCAGTGCACCGTATCTGGCGCACGAAATCAGCAAATATCTGCCCGCCGATCAGAACCAGAGTGCGAATCTGATGGCCCATGCGGTGTTGGGTGCGGTGGTCGGGCACTTTAACGGCAATGCGACAGTCGGTGCCGTATCGGCCTTTACGGCAGAGGCCGCCGCCCCCGCAATTATCAAGGCGATGGGCTGGGATAAAGACCATCTCACCGAACAGCAGAAACAAACTGTCAGCGCGTTGGGTACACTGGCAGCAGGGTTGGCGGGTGGGTTGGTAGGTGACAGCAGTAATAGCGCAGTGGCTGGTGCACAGGCTGGGAAAAATGCGGTTGAGAATAATACATTATCCTCTAAAGATGAGAAGCTGCGTCAGGATGCGAAGTGGTCACTGCCTTATCTGGAAGGTGATAAGAAGGTACAGGCTGAAAAACTGGTCACTGACCTTGACGCGAAAGATAAAGCATTCGATGCAGCCATAGACGCAGCATGTAAGCATCTGTCATCAGCTCAGTGCAGGGGAATGCGGCAAGAACTGGCCGCGATGGGCAAAAGCTATGATGAACAAATGGATGGCCAGTACATCGGCACCATGGCAAGTGTTTACAAAGAGGGTGCGGATAAAGTCGATGGTCTGATGTGGCAATATGCAACAGCAGACGCTCAAGCTCAGAAAGCCAAAGACATCCAAACTATAGCGAGTAACTGGGGCGTCAGTATCGAGACAGCCTCCGCACTGTATACAGGAATGGCAATAACGCATACCACTGCGGCGATTGGTGGTGCAGTGTATGGGATGAAGACTGAAGTTCCTGTGACAAAAGGTGTGATTCCAACTGGCTCAATAGCTGATGTGAAATCTATAAGTGCAACTGAGGCCAATGCTCCGTTTGTAGCAAAAGGTTGGGGAGCTCCTTATGATTCGGCAACCCAAGTACGAACATTTACTACAGCATCAGATCTTACTTTTGTGCGTGTTTCAACGGTTGATAACCCCGTAGGTGGTTTCTTAGTCCGTGCAGATGAAATTGCAGGTATGACTTCAATCCAGATCCAAAAATATTTAGCCTTACCTAAAATTCCGACGCAAATAGCTGATGTTCTTGTACCAGCAGGAACGAAAATGCAAGTCGGTAAAGTTGCAGCTCAACCTCAGTTCGATGCACCTAATGCGGGTGGGGTTCAGTATCAACTTTTGCAACAGATCCCAACTAGCAGTTTTGGGATACCGAAATCCTTAAAGTAAGAGAGAAATCATGACTAATAATGTGCTAACTGAATACTATTTTTCTGATGGAAATAAAATAATTCTCCTTGATAGGCTAGGAATGGAGAACCTATACGGAAAAATTGAATGTGCGCGAAATATTTATTTATTAGATATGTATGGAGCGACTATTTGGCAAGTGAGTAGTGACTTTGATTGTGAGGGTAATCCTTTCACAAGTCTGACATTATGTGATGATGGTGGAATAATTGCGTATAGATGGGATGGAGGAAATTATACCATTAATGACAAAACTGGGATTGCTACACCAGTTATTTTGATGAAATAGGTTAGGTGTAGTGACCTATGTTTATAAATACTGAGTTGGATACCAGCACACTGGGCGGCGTGGTCCTGTCGGGGCTGGGCAATGATGGGCACGCGGAAGGCACCACCGGATGACACTATCACCATCAGGGACACGGATAAACAACAACAAAATGTCGCTGACCTGAGCCGTGATGCTGAACACGCTAACAATGCACTTTCGCCTATCTTTGATAAAGAGAAAGAGCAGAATCGCCTGCGTGAAATCAATTTGATCGGGGAGATAGGCAATCAGGTTGGCGATATTGCGCGCACGCAGGGTAAGATAGCGGAAGAAAAAGCGCTGAAAGATCCGCAAGCGATTCAGGCAGCAAAAGAAGCGTTGGCGGCGAACGGCAATCTGACGCCAACACAAGAACAGCTTACCAACCAGATACGTAATACAGCGTCAGCCAGTTACGGCACCGGCAGTGATTTACAACGGGCTATTCAGGCCGCGACTGCGGTCACGCAGGGGCTGACCGGCGGTAATCTTGGTCAGGCGTTGGCAGGCGGCAGCGCACCGTATCTGGCGCACGAAATCAGCAAATATCTGCCCGCCGATCAGAACCAGAGTGCGAATCTGATGGCCCATGCGGTGTTGGGTGCGGTGGTCGGGCACTTTAACGGCAATGCGACAGTCGGTGCCGTATCGGCCTTTACGGCAGAGGCCGCCGCCCCCGCAATTATCAAGGCGATGGGCTGGGATAAAGACCATCTCACCGAACAGCAGAAACAAACTGTCAGCGCGTTGGGTACACTGGCAGCAGGGTTGGCGGGTGGGTTGGTAGGTGACAGCAGTAATAGCGCAGTGGCTGGTGCACAGGCTGGGAAAAATGCGGTTGAGAATAATACATTATCCTCTAAAGATGAGAAGCTGCGTCAGGATGCGAAGTGGTCACTGCCTTATCTGGAAGGTGATAAGAAGGTACAGGCTGAAAAACTGGTCACTGACCTTGACGCGAAAGATAAAGCATTCGATGCAGCCATAGACGCAGCATGTAAGCATCTGTCATCAGCTCAGTGCAGGGGAATGCGGCAAGAACTGGCCGCGATGGGCAAAAGCTATGATTAACAAATGGATGGTCAGTACATCGGCACCATGGCCAGCGTTTACAAAGAGGGAGCCGATAAAGTTGATGGCCTGCTGTGGCAGTATGCGACAGCAGATGCTCAGGCCCAGAAAGCTAAAGATATCCATACCATAGCGAAGAACTGGGGCGTCAGTGTAGAGACGGCTTCGGCACTGTATACTGGCATAGCGATAACGCACACCACGGCGGCGATTGGTGGTGCAGTGTATGGGATGAAGGGGTTAGATGTTCCTGCGACAAATAAACCAAGTACGTTGGTACAAGAAACGGTGACAGCAAAAGGGGCGACGGCAGGCTCGGGTTCTGTATTCCCTTTATCTGTTTCAGAAGGGTGATGGCCTGATGGGAGAGGGGCACAATATGCGGTGTGCGCATTTTCGCGCCACGCCCGGAATAGCGGACATCGGGGATAGCTTCGCGGGTGGCGGGAATGGTCCAGATTCGGTTTCTGAAATCGATCTCAGACCAACGGGCAAAACGCAGCTCACTGGAACGGATAAACAGGTGCAGAGTGAGCGATACTGCCAACCGGGTTAATTCTCGTCCTTGCTGGTAGCCGTCAATGCGTGTCAACAGTTCCGGTAGTTGCTCCAGTGGAAGGGCAGGGTAGTGGCGTTTAACGGGAGGGGCGATGATACCGTCCAGATTTGCCGCTGGATTGTTTTCTATCAGTTCCTGATGCACGGCATGACGCATGATATTACACATATGTTGTCGAGTACGTGCCGCCACTTCCAGCAGGCCTTTTTTCTCGATGCCTTTCAGCAGGTCGATAAAGTGATGGGTTTTCAGTTCAGTGACAGGAAAGTGTCCAATTATCGGGAAGATATGGTTGTTCATGCTGGCAAGCAGACGGGCGGCATGATTCTCTGACCATTTCCGGTTACTTTCATGCCAACTCAGTGCCACGTACTTGAAGGTTTTTTCTGGTGCGGAAATAGCTCTTTCAGCTGAGCGCTATTGCGCCGGGTTGATATTCTGCGCCGGCAATTTACGGATACCGTCACGCTGCTGACGGGCATCGGCCAGAGATACATCAGGGTAGGCACCTAAGCCAAGGCGAGATTCTTTTTTGTTGATACGATATTTAAGATACCAGAGACGTGAACCGCTTGGATTGACTAAAAGGTGTAGACCGTGGGAATCGGAAACTTTGAAAGGTTTTTCAGAAGGCTTGAGACTGCGGATTTTAGTGTCGTTCACAGACATAGGGTGGTCACTCCATAATCGAACTGAAATGACCCCAAATCAGACCACCAATCTTGCCCGATGCGGAGGGGGAAATGAAAATGCAGCGGGAAGACTTTTCACACTAACTCGTTGAATCTAAATCTTATAAAGATTCGCAAAGAGGCATGAAAACAAAAATTTGGCTCCTCTGACTGGACTCGAACCAGTGACATACGGATTAACAGTCCGCCGTTCTACCGACTGAACTACAGAGGAATCGTGTGAACGAGGCGAATAATAGCGAGGGTGGTGACGTTTGTCAAAGTAGAAAAACACTAAAAATGTGCGTTTGCTGAGAGAATGAGCTTATTGGCTTGTTTTTCAGCAAACTTGTTTATTTTCTCGTGAGTTATCCCGCCAAATGAGGTTATTTTTAATAAGGCTGAGAGGCGCGTTTGTATTGGGGAAGGTGATTGGCTCGGTAGTGACCGAAAAGCGCCCATTACACGCCGAGGTTATGTATTTAAACCCGCTAATCAGTAGGAAAGACACTTTTAGCCGTGTGTTTTAGTGACATAAGCAACATAAGTGGGACATGTGTAAAATACCTCCTAAATTCAATAGGGTAATAATTTCGTGGCGGGTAGCCAGAATTGTCAGAGGAATTACATGAGCGCTGCAATTCCTCTGCGATTAACCGTGAAAACAGTAATTTGTTACAACGTCACTTTTATTAACTGGCTGTTTTTTAGCTGATTGCCAGCATCATCAAAATAAACATAGTTCAAGGTTACTTCACCATTGAGTGAGGTAGGCTGCTGTTCAAAATGATATTGGCGCTCAGCAAAGGGTGTGACCATCATGTCCATCTCTTGTGCTATCAGAAAGCGTTGTTGTTGGTTTTCTAGCTGAATCTGACCAAAAGAGACATGGTATGGTGTGGGGTTATGGGCGGTGAGAATATATTCTTTGTTTTTCTTCTTAAGGGTAAAACTGACTTTTTTCATTGCCTCAGCCGGTTTCGGCGTTAGCCCATCAGGCCGATAGAATATTTTCATTTGGGTATTCATCGCCATAGCAACCTGGGCCTGAGCATCGGTGTTACGCCGAGATTTAGGCGGAATTTCATACAGATTGAGCCAATAAACAGACTCTCGATCTGTCGGCAGATTGTCACCTTTATTGATAATGCGCAGCCCTTGAGCCGCTCCTGCCTGCATTTTGAAAACAGCAGGTAAGACAATGAAAGGCGCTTTGCTCTGATCGGGAGTGCTGTCCACATCGCCATCATCAATCCAGGTCTGCACCACGACCGGATAATCATTGGTATTAGCCAACATCAGGGTGCGCTCACGCGATTCAGGCTGATAAATCATGCGGGTTGAACCGGCCACTAAACCGGCCATGGTGTGTTGGCTGATGCTCAACATCAGTAAAAATAGGCAGAGGAGTCTCATTGTATCTTCACCAAAACGTAAGCGGTCGCATCGACTTTGCCAGCAGTAGGCGTGCCGTTAGGTAATTTTTTCAAGGTGGCGACAAAGTGATGTGAATAGTTATCATAACCAGCCCCATTGCTGCCATTAGCACTGGCACCCGTGAGTACCGGGTACCAACCCGCGTTGGTATTGGCATTGCAATTACTGACACATCCTCCCCAACCAACAAAATTCATTGCCGCGCCGCTGCTGTCACTCAGGCTGATTCCCACGCCGGTGGCTATATTTTTGTCAGTACCATAGTGGTCTGATAAAAGATAACTCACGCCGCCGGCTGCGTTTACTAACCCGAGTCCTTGTGCTTTCAGATAACCGGGTAATGAAGTTTGGATGCCCAGCGCAGTTTGCCCACTATTAATGCCAGATTCCGTACCCGACTGGCATTCGATATCGACAGTGATATCCGCGCTGCGTGATTGATTATCATTAAGTTCGTTCACGGTGATAATAGGGAAAACCACATAAGGTGTGACGTTACGTACTACGCAGGTATTTTTGCGTGTCAGGACAGAGACCGGAGAGGTATTCATACCAAATGCCATATAGCGGCCACTTCCCCATGTTTGGTAATTGGTTGCTGAGTCATAGCCGGTTTCCGGTACTGGCATGCCGGGCCCTTTGAATACCACGTAACCGTTGGGTTGATTGCAGGAATAGCTACCCGAATAGTTATCAGCCGCAGGACCAGAACATCCCCAACTGGAAGGGCCGGGCGTGCGGTCTACAGAACCTACTTTTTTTAGCTCAGCACGGATTTGGCTGAAATGTTTACCCTTAATTTGAATTTTATTCCCGACTACGTCGTACTTTCTCAACGGGACCTGCTGCCAGATACGAGTAAATTCGACGCCAGTATCAACATGAGTCAGTTTCAATGCGGTATAGGGGAAGAAAGTCTGAAAATAGTTATCACCCATATTGCTGTAGCCGCCGACATTACTGTCGCCATTAGTCGCAAAAACTTCAAATAAACTGTCTTTATCGGCCACATCACATTCATAGATAACCGCTTCCGGGTCTGACCAGAAACGGGCGGGTACCAAGCTGATAATGCTGGAGGCCAGGATTGAATCGACAGGCTGAATGTAATTACTGGTTATATTGATATTGCCTAATTGCAAAGACGCACCGTAGTTATCACCACCGATATTGGCGCCTTTCCAAACACATTGTGCATAACTGGGTAAGCTGATGCTCAATAATGCGAGTGAAAAGAATAACCCCATATAGTGTGAGAATAGGGGCTTGTATCGGTATAACCTGGCGTAGTGAGTCGTTATAGGATTCATACTGTTTCTCTGATTCAATGCTGGGTAACGACACACAAGGCATCGAGTTTATATAACTGTTTATCGTTATTGGGCGTGCCTAAGTCGTAATTTAACTGGCAGCGTTCATCGGCGGCATCGCCCCATACCAAAATGAGTGTGCCTCGGGTTCCTTCAGCCCGAACATAAGCCTGGCTGGCCTGACCAACCATACCAACCTCGTTCTTTTGCTGCGGAGCACTGTTGTCGCCGTCGGCCGTCGTGCTGTATACCACGGTGCCCATAGGTAACTGACTCCCATCAGCCAGCCGGACGGTAATGAGTACCGGGTAACCGCTGAGGGTGCGGAAAGTGACTTTCACTGCTGAGCCGGCAAAGGGAGCAACTTGCCGCTCACCATCCTGAAGCTCTGTATTGAAATCCATGCCATCAGGATTGAGCGTAATGGTGTTGTAGCGATACGGGGTGAGTGTTGGCACCAGTGCATAGCCAAATCTGTCAATACTTGAACCTTGGCCATACATCACTTTGGCACCACTGGCGCCTTTGGCCTCGATCAGGGCAAAAGTATCACTCAGATAAGGTCCCAGTGTCACACCGCCACTATGGAAGGCCACCGCCCCACGGGCGCTGGCTGAACCTTGCCAATAACCAGGGCTGCTGGACGCACTGCCGCTCAGACTAGTGACAGGAAGCCGTTTTTGTAAACTGCCACTAAAGGTGTTTTCTTTCGTTTGTTCACTGCGGGCAAAATCCATACTGTAACTGGCGGATTGGTCCTCGCCCATCACACCGGATAATGAGGTCTGATAGCTGGCGCCACTGAGCTTACTGTTGACAGCACCGGCGGAGATATACGGCGCATGCGCACTACCACCTAATGGGAATGAGACCGACATCTGCACCACAGTCTCGCTGATGCCAAGAATATTTGCGCCATTGGCCGCTGGCATGCCGCTACCGGGGTCGACAAAGTAGGTTTCGTTGCTGCCGCCTCCGGTTTTTTGTCGTGAGACCGCAATATTGAAACTGGTATCGCGCCACAGAGTATTGGCATAGCCTAATTGCAACTGTGTATCCCGCTTGCGGTCATTGCGATAATCCTGTGAAGACGCGGTCAAATACAGAGAACCGTAGCTGTTAAAACTCTGATTCATCGATATTTCTGCCCGGCTGCGTTGCCGGTAAGTATCTGAATTCCAGACTTTGCCATTACGGGCTGCACGTACCCCCAAAACATCACTTAAATCGCGATAACCCTCGGTAGAATAGCGGTAACCCGCCACGGATAATGTGGTATTGGTAGCTTCGAACGTGCGGCTGAAGGAGGCTCGCGCCATCCAGCCCTGCTGCCGTTCATCACCATAACTGTTGTCATCCGCTAGGCTGGCATTCGAATAGGTAGCATCCAGCCCTAAGGCACCAATATAGTGGGTAAAGACGCCCCCCAGCATGATGGCCTGATAACCTGACGCCACGCGTAGCCCGGTATTGGCGGTAATGGCGTTACTGACCCCTCGTTGATAAGTCAGTTCACTGAACACTTCACTACTGCTCAGATCCCGCACTTGCCCAGCGGCGAAGCTATAGCGGGAATAACCGGGGCGCAACGACTCCGGCACGGAAGAGAATGGCACCTGAAAGGTGCTTACGCTGCCATCCGCTTCCTGAATTTCTACCGTCAGGTCACCGCCGAAATTGGTGGCTGATAAATCATTAAATTCAAACGGTCCTGGTGACACAGTGGTTTGGTAAATAGACCGATTGTTTTGATAAACCGTGACTTTGGCATTGGTTCTGGCAATCCCTCGCACAATAGGGGCATAGCCGCGTTGCGATTCAGGCAACATGCGGTCATCAGTGGCCAATGCGATGCCGTTAAAGCCCAGACTGGAGAAAAACTGACCCGCGCTGAACGTTTGGCCCAAGGTCACTTCACTGCCTATGGCGGGCAGCGCGCGTTGGCTGTATAGCCGGTTAGAGGTCCAGTTGGCTCCTCGGGTAGGGTCATAGCGCAATGAACCCTGTTGACGCAAACGCCACATGCCAGCATTGATACCATTGGTTAGGCTGAGATAAGTTGAGTTGGTTGAACGCTTAATTCCATCTTTGTTATAGCCCACGTGATATTGGTTCAAGTTGTAATTGCTGAAACCAATGGTATCCCCCGAGGTTAAATTATGGGGGTCAACATAGCCACGCGGCACTTTTTTAACGAACAGCTGTGGTACTGACAAGTCGAAGCGCAACTTGGCGTAATCAAAGCGATAGTCACTGGCCGGCAAGGTGGTTTTAAAATCCAAACAGTCATCTTTTGGGTCGCTGTTTTTCAGCGCCTCCTCAGTGACGCCGGCTTGTTGCAGTAGTGCGACTGACAAACAGGGAATAACCGCATCATTTTTTGCAATAAATATCATTTCTATACGATCAACAAAATTGTTGTTCATATAGAGATCAACTTGATATTTGCCTTCTTGATAGGTGTCTTTTTTATTAAAGCGGGAGATGGAGCCTAAGCCGAGCGCTGAGCCGCGGACTAACGCATCCTCAAATACATATTCGTCTTGATTACTCTGCTCTGCTGCTGACACGAAATGGCTCGCCAGTAAACCGTGCGTTAGCAAATAGGATAACCAGGGAGCAAACCTCACTGGTTATCTCTATAACTGGGCACAGTCTGGATTATCATCACGGCTGGACTACAAATGATAATTCGTGGAAATGTTGGTGCCATAATCATTAACCACGTTCAGCGTCAGCACTTCGCCCTTTTTGGCCTTAATCCCAGCGGGTAAGGCTAAATCAGTGGTCGAATTGGGCGAGAACATCTCACTGGTGGCGAACGAAATCGTTTTCCCATCACTGACCAATTTGGCATCACGCAGGCTGATATAATAACCTGTCGGGTTACTTATCTTGATTTTATCACCGCTAGTGCCATCCAGAGTAACGCGTATCTTTTCACCTAATGTATCGACATTTTCTTTTAATGCCGCAGGGCGGTAAAAAACTTTCATTCGGTTATTAACGATCAAAACCAGTTTGTTTTCGGTCTGCTTATCTGCTTTTAACGCGGGGATCTGCAAGAAGTTAAGATAGAAAACTGATTCACGATCTTTAGGTAAATGGCGCTCAACATATGACAACCGTACCACTTGCCCACTTTGGGCTTCCATACGGAATATCTGTGGTGTCAGTGTGAAAGGGACATCACTTTTTGATGGCGAAGACTGGTTATTACCGTCGTCCATCCATAATTGGACTAAATTCGGATGGTCATCTTTGTTACTGAGCTGTATTACTTTTTCCCGCGTACCTTCGGGATAAATAATACGAGTACCGGTCATGACAACACTGGCTTGCGTCCATAAGGGTACGCCGCTGAGCAGCAACAACGAGCAGGCGATCATTCTGTGGGCAATCAGTGTCATAGCAATTACTTATCCTTGATACTTCTGGTTTGTTTCGACTTCGTTACCGATTGGCAACGTATTCATGATATGGCTTGGATCTCATGAATAGTCAGGGATAGGTGATCGCGTATTGTGCGGAAGCAATAACGCTCCCGGCGGTCGCACGACCTTCTTCCGTAATATATTGAGCTGCCAGATCCTGTGATGCTGAGGTTGCACCGGCGACCAAGGTGATTCCCGGTACTTCAACACTGCCACCAGACATGCGAATTGGGGCACCATTGGTATCAAGTAACTGAATAGCAACATTTTGAGCTGTACCCACATTGCCCAAATTACCCGCCGAAGTGACGTTCATCCCCTGAAAAACCGAACTAATCTTGGTGTCTTGAATGGCAATATTGCAGCCGGTTAGGTTAATCGTAAAATTGGTTTTACCTGCAACTGCATTAACTTGATTCAGGTTGCTGGTCGAAACTGTTGGTAACAAAACTACCGGGGTGTTAGCTGTGCCATTGATATCCACCATGCAAGTTTGTTCGGCTACCTCTCCCTGAAACTTGATAGTGTTATTTGAGGTTGCAGCTAACGCCATACCCGGCAGGGTAAGTAGCACCAACGTCATTAGAGTCTTTCCCATTTAATTCCTACTTAATTTTATAATTTATATTTAGTTGTACGGAGACCTCTAGCATTCATCACAATGAGCGATCATTAAGTTGAATAAAGTCAGCCGTGATTGAGTTGTGCTATTTGGTATCCGGGCCGAGGCTAGTGTAGGGGGAAATAGAGACGGGTAAAATGAGAGGCGTCCTTGTTTTATATGTGAAATTTCCCACAAAAGGTGTAGGAACTTAGTCGATTAAAAAAGCAAAAATTATAAATTACTTTAATTTCAATATCTTATGTGATTTATTTTGATTAAATATGAAATTATATTTTTGCTATCGTGCAGGGATGATTAGTTGATAAATAAAAAAGCCCACCAAGTATGTACTGGCGGGCTTTAGATGAAAGCACTATTTAAATATTTATTTAATCGGGGGTATCGCTATCTATTTCGGCGTATGAGGCAACCAGCTTAACTAATAACTGATTAGTCTCCGTTAACTGTTTCAGATAGTCTGCTCCAAGTGAAATGACGGCTGGCCTATCATGAGCGAGTAACAGGGGTTCGAATCTGATACAACAATCTACCAGATCTTGCGCATCAATCAGTTGTACCGCGCCTTTGATCCGGTGCACCAACGTTGCCATTTCGTTATAAATATCGCTAGCATTCGTACTGCTATCATCCGTTATCAGATGGTCAAACAGTTTCGTTAGCGCGGCAGTATCCTGCACATTGCTTTCCAGCAACGATTGTAATAACTGCAACTCTACCTCAGCTCTGCCACCCGAGAGCGATGTCAATTTATCTTGTGCTGCGACAATAGGGGGCTGTTGCGTTTTTGGGGGCTCACTGTTGTCCGCGGTTGAGTCCCTATTTTCCTGATGGCTCATCTCCATCGCATTGATGCCATCGTCGCCAGTAGTGTGATGATAATTCGCCTCGACATCTTTACCGACAATCTGTTGATGCAGCAAAACAGTGCGTAAGGTGTCAATAGTCACCGGTTTAACCATGCAATCATTCATACCAGCATCAGAACAGCGAGTTATGCTCTCTTCCCGCGCATCTGCGGTACAGCCAATGATTATCATCTCCTTCATTGCCGGACTATTGCGGATATGGGCGGCAAGTTCATAGCCATTCATCAGCGGCATGTTGTAATCGGTGATGACGATATCAAAACTGTAATGTTGCAATATTTTCCAGGCTTCTGCGCCATTTTCTGCGCTCATCACCTGTTCGATGCCGATAAAGGCCAATTGCTGCTGAAGTAACTGGCGGTTGGCCGGAAGGTCATCCACCACCAGAACACGCAGATTTTTCAACTGGTCTAACTGCTTTTCATCAGCATGCAGAATAGTCGCATCTGGCGGTAAATCATCAGCAGTGGCAATCTCCAGTGGTAACGTAATAAACAAACTGGTGCCTTTGCCGAGCTGGCTTTCCAAGCTGATTTGTCCGCCCATTTTATGAATCAATTGATGGCAGATCCAAAGCCCTAGCCCTGAGCCACCAAAACGGGGTGATTTACCTTCGTTCGCCTGGCTAAAGGGTTGGAACAGCGTTGCCTGTGCCGCTGGAGAAATACCAATACCGGTATCGGTAATATCGATATTCATTACGCCATGCTTATCATCTGTCGGCTCCCAAGTCACATCCACTGAAACACTACCTTGTTCGGTAAATTTCAACGCGTTACCTAACAGATTACCCATCACTTGTCGCACTCTGAGCATATCTGCCATCAGCAGGTGAGGGATTTGGTCATCCAGCCAACCCGAGAATCGAAGCCCACGCTCATCGGCGATGGGTTGATAGATAGTCAGCATCCGTTCCATTTCCTGGCGGAAATCTACCACCGCAGGGTGAACACTCAGTTGGCCTGCTTCAATTTTGGCAGAGTCGATGATGTCATCAAGCAGTAACATCAACGATTGAGCTGATTTGGACACGGTAACCAGTGTATCTTTATCAACCGGCTGGGAGCTGCGGATCTCCAGCTCCAATAAGCCCATGATGGCGTACATTGGCGTTCGCAGTTCATGACTGATTGTGGCAAGGAACGTACTCTTGGTCCGGTTGGCGCTTTCGGCTTCGACACGGGCCGCTTCTAACTCACGCTCAACGGTTTTACGTTGGCTAATGTCCAGCCAGCCGCCCAGTAAACTGCGTTCGGCATTGTCCAGTGGAATAATCCACAGGAAGATATCCCGTAGCTCACCATTGATTTCAAGGGATAAATCCACCATTTGTGGTTTTCTGTCCTGTAATACATAACGACAGTATTTATCTATCTCGCGATCAAGCGGACTGGTCATCGGCCAGTTGGCTTGTTCAATATCCTGATTGAGCAAATCGTGAAGCTTATCTTGGTGAGCCGCAGCAAAATGGCTGTTATAAACGGCTAACTCGGCATTGGTTGTACGAATAAAGACCGCAAAGGGCAATGCATTGATAATCGATTCTTGTTGTAGCAAACGGGCATGTAGCAACTTGGCCTGGCGGCGCTTATTGAACACCAGATAGCACAGGTATAAACCGAAGACCAACAATAGCCCTGAACTTATTTTCAACGCCATCATCAGCCATTCATTATCTGATGAGTCTTCATCAAAACTTATTGGCTTAGGCTTGAAGGTACTCCATTCGCTAATTAAGTTGTCTAACTCTTCTGGTGGAATAGATTCAATTACTTTATCTATAATGGCCTTTAATTCGGGCAGGTCTGGGCGGATGGCAAATGCCATCATCAGCGGTTCTTCACCTGCAACCGCGACCGTTTTTATATTCGGGCTAAAATTCTGAGCTGACAGGTAGTTGGCGGTCATCATATTCTTAACGACAGCATCCACTTTACCTTGCTGCAACCAACGCACCAGTGTCATGGTATCCGGGGCTTGGACAAAGGTAATCTTTTGGGCTAACAGGGGGTTACCAATAATCCCGCCAGAAGCACTACCGGCTTGTATCCCCACGCGCTTTCCTGCCAGATCTGCCACATTGTTGATATCCAGGCGATCTTCGCGCGTCAATATACCCCATAAGGATTGAGCTACTGGTGAGGAGTAAAGGTTGTTACCATACATACCGTTGCGAACGGCTACAATCGGCAGTAAATCGGTTTTACCGGCGATAAAATCACGCACCCCTTCACCGGTATCTTTGGTATAGACCGGTTCAAATTTAATCCCGGTTCGGCGCGCGATAATATCGATAAGATCGACTGAGAAACCGGCTATTTGTCCGGTTTGACGATCGCGGAATATCAGTGGTGCCAGATCAAGTGGGGCGACATAACTCACCACCGGATGGTGCTGAATCCAGCTCACCTCTTGTTCGGTCAACAGTAACTTGGCATCAATATTGTAATGATGTTTGCTACCAAACCAGCGTTGCTGAATATCACCGGTCGCGCGGGTAGGTAATAATTCTAAAATCTGATTAATGTAGTCAATCAGCTTTTGATTATTTTCCCTCGCCAGGAATGTGTAAGGGGCAGGGTGATAAGGGGTAAAGTTACGAATTTGCAACGTCAGCAATTGTAACTGATCAATCAGATAGTTAGCTGTTGTGGCATTCGCGACAAAGACATCGGCATTACCATAGGCGACAGCCAACAACCCCTGCAATTGGTTGGGGTAGGCAACAATTTTATCGGCATGATAATTAAATAAAAACTCAGGGGAGAGTGGCTCGTTATTAACGATAGCCACCGTTTCTGGGTGGGTACGTTTGGTCGGGTCCCAATTTTTGCTGCGAACTTCGACATGCCGGTTGGTAAAGAAGGCATGGGAAGCTATCAGCCCCGGCTGAGGGGGCATAGGTGTCCCGGCCATTAAGTCAATCTGGCCATTTTCCAAGGCATTCAAAACTAACCCGTAATCGCAATAACCGATCATCTGGAAAGATAATTGGCTGGCATCACTGATTATTTTCAGGTAATCCGCAACAATACCTTCAATGGCATTATCATCACGGTTAACGACAAAAGGAGTATTGGCATCCATGACCACCCCCACTTTCACCGTGCGCCGGCTTGATTGGCGAGTGTCCGTGGAAGGTGTCAGTAATAGATCTTCACTGTAGCTATTAGCGATACTGTGTATCGTCAATGGCTGCCCAGTATCGCACCCCTGACGACCGGTCATCATTGCGGCATTAAGCTGCCCGCTAAGCAACAGCAAACAGTAAAGAAGAATTCGCAAAGAGAACCTACTCGGTAAAGATAAGGTTGCCCGTGGTAAACCAGAGCCGCCTGAATTATACCAAATTATGGGTATGTGCATAATCTGCCAGTTCAATTACGGAACTTAGCCCTAACTTGGTCAAGATGCGGGTTTTATAGGTACTGACAGTTTTGTTACTGATAAACATTTCGTCGGCAATCTGTTTATTTGACAAACCATTCACCAGATAACGTAAAACATTAATTTCTCGTTCTGACAACAACCGCGCCCGATTGACAGGATCATGGCTGGAAGGTTGCCCGGCTAATTGGGTCAACGTTTCAGAGGGGAAGAAAGAATACCCACGTAATACGTTCTGTGCAGCAAAAAGAATTTCGCTAATATCTTTATTTTTACTGATGAAACCGTTGGCACCGGCCTGTAATGCCCGTACCGCAAAAACTTGCTCATTCTTGGCGGACAAGAATAATGATTTGCCTGTAAATCCACGTTGCTGTAGTTTTTTCAACAACGAGAAACCATCGAAGTTAGGTAACTCAATATCGATAATAACCAGATCAACAGGGTTGTTTTTTAAAATCTCTAAGGCTTCACTGCCATCAACCGATTCGTAAATGGTTGAAAATTCGTTACTTTGTGATAGTAATGCACGAATGGCGACACGAATAGCCGGGTGGTCATCAACTATCATCACTGATTTTGTCATGTTCTCTCCGTAAATCGTTATATCTTGGGATTCGCAGAGTTAATTCACTGCTCCTCACTCGCACCGATCGACTCCAAATGATTACCCAAGACGAGATAAACAAGAACCACGCTGCCGATGCCCAAAGTACTATTTCGGTGATTCTAATCTCTAATTATAGATTATCAAGAAAAGATTCTTACTCATGTATAGCCCGCTGAAGCCAACTCATCACCGCAACCTTATTCTGCCTAGTGAATTGATTATAAACGAATTAGGAATTTTTTTATTAAATTTAAAATAGATTATTCAGAAAAACAGAGAAGAAATAGTTAATTTATAATTCCAAATGTAAATATATACGACTTTTCAGAGTAGGGTGTAGGAAACTTCTATAATCTATTGTGTGGGTTATTCTAGTATGAATATCAGGGAGATAGGTCCTATCTGATAATGGTTTGCGGATGGTAACCTAATGCAATTAATGATAATACATTAACTGTCGCAAAACTGCGGCGGAGCGTGAATCTACAGGATTAAAACAAAAAGCCCGCTTAGTTGCCTAAGCGGGCTTCTCAAATTTGGCTCCTCTGACTGGACTCGAACCAGTGACATACGGATTAACAGTCCGCCGTTCTACCGACTGAACTACAGAGGAATTGTCTGAACGGGGCGAATAATAGCGGGGTATGAGGAACATGTCAAAGGGGAAACAGTAAATTTGGATTGTTTGCTTACAGTTTGCGCAACTTATTGAGAATTTTGACTTTTAGCTCAATCCTTGCGCAAAAAGCGGCCGATTGTTTAACGAAAGAGCGAGCAACGTATTGTTACGCTGCTCGCCAACAAGTCTACTGGGGCGTATCAGCCAGAACAAACATGCCATAGGGATGGATTTGCAGATAATAACTGTCACCGGGGGCGGGTTGCAGTTGTGTGGCATTTACTTGCAATAGCAAAGATTGACCTTGCCAATCCACCAGTACCTCATATTGCGGCCCCATATAAGCCACTTTATTAATAGTACACCGCTGGCTTGGCTCACCTTGCTGACTTAGCGTGATAGCCTCTGGTCGTACACCCACGGTGGACTGTTGCCGTTGGGCGGCAAATCCCTGTGGTTTAGGGATGTGATAACCGAAGATTTCAACGCTACTGCTGTGAATAGTGGCTGGAAAGACGTTAGCGTCGCCCATGAAACTGGCCATAAAATGCGAGGCGGGATGGCGATACAGTTTTTGTGGCGCACCAATTTGCATTATTTTACCTTTATTCATCACCAGCACGGTATCAGACACGGCAAAGGCTTCACTTTGGTCGTGGGTAACATACAGCGAGGTAATAGTAAACTGCTGCTGCAATTCTCGAATTTTATCACGCATGCTGCGGCGCAAATTAGCATCCAGATTACTGAGCGGTTCATCAAAAAGCAGCACTTTAGGTTTGAGGATTAGTGCCCTGGCCAGCGCAACACGTTGTTGCTGCCCACCGGATATTTGATCCACGAAGCGATCGGCAAAGCCGTCTAAATCTACTAACGCTAAGGCTTCTTGTACACGATCTCGAATCTCATCTTTCGGCCGGCCCAGCATTTTCAGACCATAGCCAATGTTTTCGCCCAGTGACATGTGCGGGAACAAGGCATAGGACTGGAATACCATGCAGATATCCCGCTGCTGGATAGATCGGTCAGTCACATCTTCACCATCGATAAAGATTTGTCCGCCGGACGGTTTTTCTAGCCCGGCAACCAGCCGTAATACCGTGGTTTTACCACAACCCGATGGCCCCAGCAGGGTGACCATTTCCCCTTTAGGGATAGCCAGATTGAGACTGTCAATCACGATATTGCTACCAAAACGCTTGGTGACGTGTTTTAGCTCGACGAAATGTTTCTTATCGCGAGTGACTGTCTTTTGCTCTGACAGATTTTTTTGAGTAGATACTGTATTTATAGTAGACATAGCATTCAGCCTTATCAGTACGTCATTATTCAGCATTACTGGCTTTCGAGCGGGCAGTACGCGCTTCGCCAACCAGATAATCAAACAGGAAGATGATGGCGAGCATGACCACAATCAGAATCGAACCATAAGCGATGGCAATACCGTATTCGCCATCTTCTACCCGGTTAAGGATGTAAGAGGTGGCGACCCGTGTATCAGGTGTTACCAGGAAGACGATGGCACTGACGGTAGTCATGGCGCGCACAAAACTGTAAATCAGCGCCGATAGAATCGCCGGGCGTAGCAACGGCAGTAGAATATAAATCACAGTACGCAGCGAACCCGCCCGCAGACTAAGTGATGCCTCATCCAATGATTTATCCAGTTGTCCCAGCCCGGCAATCCCCGCGCGTATCCCTACCGGCACATTACGCATCACCATAGAGATAATAACGATGGCGGCAGTACCGGTCAGGTACACCGGGGCACTATTAAAGGCCAGAATATAGGACACCCCCGCGACCGTACCCGGTACCGCGAAGCACAACATGGTGCTGAATTCGATGGTTTTTTTACCACGGAACTGTTGGCGCACCACGATATAGGCAATCAGCAGACCAAAGGCGGCGGTGATAGGGGCAGCAATACCCGCATAGAGCAGCGTATCGAGCAGAGAAGGCCATGCGCCGTCACTGAAACCTTGACCAAATAGCTGATTAAAGTTATTCAGCGTCAGGGTGTAATCGACCCCCCAGTTGACGGTAAAACTGCCGTAGAAAATGCTGCCATACAGTAAGACGTTAAAGGCAATCCACACATACAGCATGGCGGTGGTGCCCCACACCAGTGATACCGGTAATGGTTGGACATCGCCCCGAGAAGACTTACCAGAAATGGTGACGTAAGAGCGTTTACCTATCCACATATACTGAATGCAGAAGATAAACAGTGAAAACATCAGTAAGATAACCCCCAGCGTGGAGGCGGCTGGATAGTCAAGTTGTGCACCCGTGATATAGAAGTAGATTTGGGTAGCCAGCACGTCAAAGTTACCACCCAACACTAATGGGTTACTGAAATCAGCCAGTGATTGCACAATAACGATTAGGAATGAGTTGGCCAGCGCCGGTTTTAGCAAGGGTAAAAACACCTGCATAAAGGTCTGCCAACGGCTGGCCCGCAAGGTATAAGAGGCTTCCTCCAGCGACGGGTGGATAGTTTTGATTGCGCCATCGAGGATCATAAATGACATCGGCGTAAAGGCTAAAACTTGTGCCAGCCAGATGCCGGTGAAGCCATATAACCAGTTAGTATTGGTCAGTCCGAACCAAGTGACCATCAACTCTGTCACATAGCCGGAGCGGCCCATCATCAAGGTTACACCCAGCCCGACGACAAAGGGTGGGGTAACAATAGGCAGAATTGAGAAGATGCGCCCCAGCAAAGCGGAGCGTTTGGCAATACGCGTGGTATAGATAGCCAGCACCATACCGAAAAAGGTACAACCTATGCCAACCGCCACCGACAGCAGGAACGAATTCCAGATAACTTGCAGGATATGCGCTTGACCGAGGATTGCCATAAACTGCCACGGTGCAAAAGCGCCACTCTCATCGGTAAAGATCGGGATAAAAATGGCAATACTGGGGAACAGAATAAAAACGGTGATCAGGGCAATGATAGTCACCAGTGATCCGAGTACAAAACGGTCACCACCCAGCCATTCAAGGCGCGCCAGCGCCAGAGTAATGATTGCCCCCAGAGCGATAAACAGCCCGATAGTGGCAAATCCTAACCCGCGCCCGAGCCAGGCTGAGCTTACCACCACCAGCAGTGCGCAGAATAAGGCATAGCCTGCATCAAACAGATGGCGGTAGCGATGTTCGCGACCAACGGGTGACAATGGCCTGAAAAGCAGCAGTAACGGCAGGCCAAACCACAGCGTACTGATATTAAGGCCAGACCAACCATAAGAGGCCAGTAGCTCCGAACGACTGGCCTCAAGCAGGCCGTAATCCAGGCTAAACGTGGGCAATAGGGCAAAAGCAGCCACGGCGAAAGCCAGCCAATAGAAAATGGCATCCCGTGTCTGCGGGAGCCGCAGAGCATGTGCATGTGTCATGGTGTTCCCCAGATACCCTTTGTCCCTGGCGTTACAGCAATGTTCGCTTACCTTGCGAACCGGCATGAATGCTATTCAAACCGGTCCCCGACCGATCTGTTATTCACTTGCTGTAACGCCAATGACTCGGTTATAGAAATAAATTATTTATATGAGTCGGAGTCCTTTGTGGGCTTTTATTGGCCCATCTTGACGTCGTTGACCCACTTGGTGATCAGCTTCTTACGCATTTCTGTGGCACCATAAGTGTCCATGTCGTAGTTAATCAGCTTCAGATCATCCAACTTGAGCGAGTTAGGTGAGGTTGCCGCCGTGGTATTGGTCAGAATCTGGTAGGACTGGCCCTTCTGCCATGCCAGTTCTTGTGCCTCTTTTGACAACACCCAATCAACAAATAACTTGGCATTATCCAGATTACGAGCACCCTTTAGGATACTGACTCCGCCGATTTCATAGCCGGAACCCTCACATGGCGAGATCAATTTCAACGGTGCGCCTTTCTCTTTTTCCAGTGAGTAGTCGTGCAGGAAGCCAATACCAATTGTGGTTTCGCCACGGGCAGCATTCCGGGCCGGGGCAATACCGGATTTGGTGTATTGCGACACGTTGGCATTCAGTTTTTTCAGGTAATCGAAGGCGGCATCTTCACCCCATAATTGTGAAAAAGTTGCCAACGCGGTGTAGGCGGTACCAGAGCTTTGCGGATCAGCAATTTGAATTTCACCTTTGTAAACTGGGTTGGTCAGGTCTTTCCAACATTTTGGCTCTGGCAGACCTTTTTCTTTCAAGCGGTCGGTATTCACGCCCATGCCTAAAATGCCGATGTAAACCGCTGAAGAGTAGTTACCTTTGCGTTTGGCCGGATCACGGAACTGCGGCATGATTTGCGCCAGATTAGGTGACTGGTAAGGATAGAGCAGGTCCATTTCACCCGCTTGAGATTGTGGATCCAGAGTGCCGCCATACCAAACATCGGCCTGCGGGTTCTTTTTCTCAGCATCCACTTTGGCCAGCGTGCTGCCGGAACCATTACGAATAAAGCTGGTTTTTACATCGTATTTTGCCCCAAAGGCTTTGGCTTCTTCTTCACACATCGCATTGGTGGCACTGCAATAAATCACCAGACGGCCTTCGGCTTTGGCGACAGTAGTCAAGGCGCTCAGGGTGAGGCCGGCGGCAATCAGAACTGAGAGTGGTGCGAGTTTCATAACATTATCCTTTTATCCCTTTTTGTCGCCGATACGGGGTGACAGGTCGGGCTGATGTTGTAGGGTCGAGGTCGTGCTCACTTCACGTAACGTACTGTTTTATTTTCTTTTTTAGGTACTACTCACCTGCGTTCCATTGCGGGCTAAAGATTATCTTTATCTTGTGGGGCGAATCTCTTTTGCGCGAGTTCCAACCCCGACAAATTCATACCGGTCATTAATAGCGGCATTAATAGCAACCCAACCCCGGCTGATGCCAGCGTCAGTAAGGCAAAAAAACCTTGCCAGCCATAATGTTGCAATACTTGCGCCAGTGGCCATCCCGCGAGTGCTGCACCGAGGTAGGCAAATAATCCGAGAAATCCAGTGACCGTACCGGCGGCGTCTTTATGGGTATATTCCGTTGCCGCCAATCCAATCAGCATTTGCGGTCCGAAAACAAAAAAACCGATACTGAAAAACGTCACTGACAGCAGCGGATAGTTATGTACCGGTGCCAACCACAGCGCGGTCATAGTCAGAAATAACCCCAGCGCGAATAACAAAATCATCGGTGCCCGCTGACCACGAAATAACAGATCTGATCCCCAGCCAGCAAACAGCGCGCCAAATAATCCACCTAACTCAAATAGCGATAACGTGGCATTGGCACTGAGCAAATTGACTCCATGGCTCTCCGCCAGCCAGATATTGCCCCAGTCGTTGAGAGCAATGCGGATCAAATAGACCAGCACATAAGAGACCCCCAGCAACCAGATGGTGCGATTACCTAAAATGGCATCACGTAAAATACGCCCCATCGGCATCGGCGGGCTTTGTTGCTCCTGCCATTGATCCTGTGGATCGCGCCGCCATTGGCCGATAGTCGGCAAACCTTGCTGTTGCGGCTTATCGCACAACTGCCAGCACAGCCAAATCCCTAATATGATGCCTATCGCACCCGGTACCAGTAGTGCGGCTTGCCAGCCATAGTGCGAGGCCAGAAAGGCAGACAGCAGAGGCACTGCCGCCCCCCCGATGCTGATAGAGGTATTCCAGCATCCCCACCAGCTACCGCGTTCACTGCGTGAATACCATGTGCTGAGCAATTTGGCGCATGGCGGCCAGCCCCATCCTTGAAAGAAGCCATTCAAGGTCCACACAATTAACAGTGCGGGTAGGGTGTGGCATAGGGTGAACACCACATTCAGCACCCCGGTCATCATCAGGCCGATACCCATAATCCAGCGGGCTTGAGTCCGGTCGCTGACGATACCGGAGACAAATTTAGAACCGCCGTAAGCCAGGTAAAACAGGGTGCCGAGTAAGCCGATATCCCCTTTGTCCAACCCCAGTTCCAGTTGCATCACTGGCATCGCGTAATTGACACTTTTACGCGTTAAATAAAAAGCGGCGTAACCCATCACCATGGCGGCCATCAGGCGCGGCCGCCAATAGCGATAACGCGCATTCACCTGTTCCGGCGTCAAAGGCTCGGGGGGTAAAGTCTTCGACGACGTGTGCGATGCAGGCATGGATTCCTCCAGTAAGTGAGTTGAGTGTAGGGAAGGTGAAAGTGAAAGAGATGAGACAAGGTTTTAGGCGGCTAGGAATAATGCTTATTTATGAAGACTTTTGATTCAATTTTGTGGGCAGGTTCACAGTGTCATTACTGCGGACGTGAGTGGGTAGATTGACCACCACCCGGGTACCTAACCGGCGTTGCAGTAACCAGTCTCCCCCCAGTGCGCGCACCCGTTCTTCAATGCCACGCAGGCCAAAACCACCTCCTGGCGGTTGCACCGGAATACCCATGCCATCATCGCGCACGTCCAGCGTGATGATATTGTTACCGATGCGCAGGCTGACATGAATATTGCGAGCCTTGGCATGCTTATTAATATTGTTCAATAACTCCTGCACCAGTCGATACAGGGTGAATATCACCGCATCTTCACCAGGGTCGGGTGGCAGCGCATAATCCAGTTGGAAGTTGATACCTTGCTCGGCAAAAGCAAATTCTTCAGCCAGATGGTGCAGTGCTTGATCCAGCGGCATTTCATCCAGAACTGGCGGACGTAACTGGCGTAACAGTTGGCGCGTGGTTTGATGAATACGTTGCGACAGGGTACTTATCTGATTTGCTGCGGATTGCGCTGCCGCAGAGGGGGCGCTGCGGTTGACTAACATCGCCTGGATTTGAATTGCGGTGATATTCTGGCCAATTTCATCATGCAATTCGCGTGCGATCTCTTTGCGCACATCCTCCTCGGTATGCACCAACCGTTCCATCAGCTTACGGCGGGTTTGCAGTTCTTGTTCTAACTGATTGCGGTAACGGTGCAGATGTTGGGTCAGTTGCTGTTGGCGGCTGATGGCGATACCTAATGTCATTCCCAGTAAGGCCTGGGTCGAGAGGAACAGCTCCAGTTCCGACAGGTCATGAAAAGCGCCACTGGCCTGACGGGTGACTGTTATCATCAGGCTGCCTAATACCGCAGCCAATACCCCCCCTTGCCAACCGAATTTGTAAGCCATAAACACATTGGGTAGAAAAACAAAAATCAGCAACAGGCGCTCCATATTCGGCGTAATAGCAACCTGTATACACACGCCAATGGCAAAAATAAGCGAGCACCAAATCAGTAGCGAGGTACGCAGCGGCGGATCGGGCATCTGTTGGGAAAACAGGTTACGGATGTGCTGCTGCTTTAAATATTCATAGATAAGATAGGTAAAGGGGACTAGCAAAATACCGCCGGTAAAGGTGGCAAGCAGGGTCTGCGTTAACGATAAAGGCAGCCAAAAACCCAGTACGAAGCCGTGCAGTAAGCTGTTGCCCGTCACCGCAGTGAGTAAAAGTAATAGCCGTTGCCAATAAAGGGTGTAGTGATGCCAGAAACGTTGACTCAGCCAGGCGGGCAATAAACTCAGCGCCGATGAAAGCACAATTAAGGCAGTAACTTGCAACTTTTCGCTATACAACCACCACAACATCCCAGATTCGGCCAGCAGCAGTACCGGCCAATAACGGCGGGGTAGCAGAATCATTAAGGCCAGCCGTAGCCCTTGCGGCAGCAGTAAAACGGCGTGTAAGCCGTCATTGCTGAGATAAAAACTGATGGTCCACAGGGCGAGCCAACTCAGAGAGTAGAAGATGGTCAGAAACAGCGATAGCCCCACCGACCGTAGCTGTAACATACTTAATTACCTGCCAACAACTGATGCTGTAGGGCAAAATGCACCAGTTCGACAGTGGTTTCACAGTTGAGTTTGCCCAGAATATTGGCTCGATGGACGTGGACGGTTTTGTGGCTGAGTGACAATTGCTCGGCAATGGATTTAACACTGATTCCATTGATTAACAATTGGAAAACCTCTTTCTCGCGTGGCGTTAATATTGCCAGTTGTGGCGGATGTTGTGGTATATAACGCAGTGCTCGCAGTGCGTCAGCACACAGATAGAGGCCGCCGCCATTGACCGTCCGCAGCGCCTGAACCAATTCATCCGGGCCACAGCGTTTAGTCAGATAGCCGCTGGCACCCGCATCCATCGCACTTTGCACAAAGGCGGTGGTGTCATAAATACTCAGAATAATTGCGCGAAAATGAGGCATGGTTTGACGCAGACGTTTGAGCAGACTTAGCCCGCTTTCATCCGGCATCGAAATATCCATAACGGTAACATGCACATCGATATTCGGTAGTTCGGCCCACGCCTGCGCTGCCGAACCATATTCACCAATAATGCGAATATCTTTTTCCAGCGAGAGCAGTTGGGCAAACCCAGAGCGGACGACAATATGGTCATCTATCAATGCAACATTAATCATGATTTTTCTGTATTACGGAACCTAGCCTGCATGATGCTCATCAATCTTTGTTGTAGCAATAATTGTTATCAAAAATGTTAGAGGCTTAACAGATGCAGGAAAAATCTGATTATTAACTAGGCAATTATTATCTGAGAAATGAAGCGCTCCACGTGATTGACGGTGGAACGCCTTTGCTATCGAGTGGGGAGCCGTCCCAACTACGCTGATTTTTTACTGCGATAAATCCGCTGTGGCCGACCCACCTTGCCATAAATAATTTCTGCCTGTAGGGCCTGATTAGTGGCACAGAACTCCAGATAACGGCGTGCCGTGGTACGGCTTAATCCCAGAACCTGGGCGACAGTTTCTGCGGTGTACTCCGCCGTGTTATCACTGAATAGGGTTTGGATTTTGTCCAATGTCATCTGGTCTATGCCTAATGGTAGCGTCACTTTCTGTTCACCACGGGCATAGGTATTATACATTTCATCGATCTGGCGCTGATTAACCTTGGTACCATCTTGTAATACCTGATGGCGGTGGCTGTAACGGGCTAATGACTGCTCCAACCGCTCATAGGCTACCGGTTTAATCAGGTAATCAAAAACCCCATAACGGATTGCTTCAGATACCGTCTCACTATCGCTGGCCGCAGTGACGAAAATAATGCCACCAGAGAAACCCTGTAAGGTCATCTCACGCAGTAATTCCAGGCCACTACCATCGGGCAGATAGTTATCCAGCAAAATTAAATCAGGCTTGAAACGCATCACCATGCTGCGGGCTTGTTGCAAATTACCCGCGAGCCAAACTTCGTGGCAATAGCTGCTTTGTTTGATAAATTCTGCATGCATCTCTGCCAGCGGTGTTTCGTCTTCTACCACTAAAATATTAAGCCATTCCATGGGATCTCCTCATCTTTGAGATCAACGCGTCTTCGGAATAAAGACCGTAAATAAGGTGCCGCGCGGCGGATTTTCTTCTATCGTAATGGTGCCGCCACTTTGCTGAACATAGGTGGCTACCAGGTACAGGCCGATCCCGTGTTCGTCTGAATTTTTAGAGCTGATACCGCGTTCGAATAAGCTATCTTGCAGTTGCGGATCGATACCGCAACCGTGGTCGGCAACCTCCAAAATCAAGTTATCCCCTTCATCAGAAAGGTAAATTTCAACCTGTTTATCGCATTCCGGGTTCTTCAAGCTAGCCTCAAAAGCGTTATCCAATAAATTCCCCATGATAGCAGCCAATTCGTTCTCCCCGATGGTGGGCGGCAGTATGCCCAACTGGCAACCGGGAATAAAGTTCAAGCTCAGCCCTAACTCTTTGGCCCGGTGGTATTTACCGAAGAGTAAAGCGGCAATTTGCCGGTTACTGAACGCGGTGCGTAACATATCAATCAGAGCCTGATGGGATGAAGACTCGGTTTTTACCATCTCAAGTGCCCGATCAAACTCTTTCATCTGCAACAACCCACTGATGGTTGACATCCAGTTCAAGTGTTCATGGCGCACCGTGCGTAGATTCTCGACATATTGCTTAATCTGGCTCAGTTGGACGCTAAGAGTATGAATATCATCCTGGCTACGAAAGCTCACCACCCAGCCTTGAAACACCCCCTCTTCAGACCAAATACCCGCCCGATTGGCGATAGTATTCAAGCCATTAAAGGTACATAGCTCATCCTGACGGTTATCGCCGGTTTGATCGAGGAAGAAATGGTCAGGTGAGACCACTTCACTGACGTTGCAACCTATTAACTGTTGTGGTGTGGCGGAGATGTGCAGCATTTTACGCGCATTTTGATTGATTGCAGTGATCCTTCCCTCAGGATCAACCGCCAGCAGCCCTTCAAATACGGCACCAAACAAGGCTTCTTGTTGGCGTAATACTCGCGCTATCTCTTTCGGCTCCATTCCCATCATTTGGCGGCGGATGTGGTGTGCAAACAGCCATGACAGCAATAGCAATACAATCAGCACCATGATAAACGAGTGAGTGAGTGGCAGCAGATAAATGAGTCGCCAGTGGTCAATCTTGCTGATGAGGTAGCCCAGAGAAACGACCCCGATGATTTGTCCGTGTTCGTCGCGGATCGGGGTTTTAGCCCGCATCGCTTCCCCCATCGAGCCTTTACCGAAAATGATATAACTTTCACCTCGTTCCAGCGCACCGGGTTTCGTCCATTGCATCGGATAACCAATCATTTGCGGATTAGGGTGATACAGACGAATCGACTGAGTATCGCCAATCACCAGATAATCAAGATCTGAGGTATCACCTAACCGCCCCACAATTTGTGCTAACTGAGCTTTATCGCGGCGTTTTACTGCATCCACCACCGAATCCATCGCGGCGATAATCTTGGCCTGATTCATCGCGGTTTTACTGACCTGATCCAGTAAATATTGTTCAAAACTGTGGCTCAGAAAACGATCAAGTGTACCAACCAAAATGATCGAGACGGTTAATAGCAGCAAAAATATACGCAGTGGGAAGGCAATATTCTTCAAGCGACTCCATTTCAGACCGTGCCATTTTAATTTGCGTAATGGGGAAGAACCTGAAGAGGAACTGGGCATGCTACTCACCTTAATTAACATATGGACCATTAGCACAGGCATTAACATAAGTGAATTTAAGCAATAATTAAATAGCTAAGAGAAATAAAAAATAATATTAATAATTAAAGAAATTAAAACCATTAAATAACTTATATTTACTCTCTTATATGTGAAATAGGTCAATTAACAACGCTATTTTTATGTTTAGCATGTGGTCGTAAATTAATTGAAATTAAAAATCAGTTTTTAAATGGTTATTTTATATTGTTGTTTTTATGTGAATTTTTAATTTAAATCGCACGCTTTTACTTGCCTGATTATCGGGAGTTTAACTTGTGCTTTATTTGTTATATAAACGTTATGCTAGAGAGTGAATTATGGATACGGTATTTAGTCAAATTAATCGTTCAGAGCATCAGCAAATTGCAGAAATAACACGTTTCTTGCGTGCTAACGATCTGAATATAGATACCACTGTTGACGTATTTATTACCGTAAGCCGTAATGAACAACTCGTGGCCTGTGGCGGGATTGCCGGTAATATTATCAAATGCGTGGCAATCAGTGAGCAGGTTAGGGGGGAAGGATTGGCGCTGACCCTGGCGACCGAACTGGTCAATTTGGCCTATGAACGTCACCATAGCCATCTGTTTATTTATACCAAGACCAAGAATGAAGACTTATTTAAAGCCTGTGGCTTTTATCCGATAGCCAGTGTCCCCGGTATTGTGGTGTTGATGGAAAATAGCGCCTGCCGCTTGCAGCGTTATGCCAAACAATTAAGCCAGTTACGCCAACCGGGACAAAAAATTGGCAGCATCGTAATGAATGCCAATCCGTTTACCCGTGGGCATCAATATTTAGTCCGCCAGGCCGCGGCACAGTGTGATTGGTTGCACCTGTTTTTGGTGAAAGAAGATAACTCGCGTTTCCCTTATGAAGACCGCCTGCAATTAGTGCTCAGTGGCACCGAGGATATTACCAATCTTACCGTGCATCCTGGCTCGGAATATATGATCTCTCGTGCCACTTTCCCATGTTATTTCATTAAAGATCAAGGTGTGGCCGATGACTGCTATACCGAAATCGATCTGAAGATATTCCGTCAATATTTGGCCCCGGCATTGGGTGTCACTCACCGCTTTGTTGGTACCGAACCGTTTTGTACCGTGACCGCCAAATATAACCATGACATGAGCTACTGGCTGGAAACCCCGTTATTAGTCTATCCCCCCATCTCACTGGTAGAAATTGAGCGCCTTAAATATCACAACACCGCTATTTCTGCCTCTTGGGTACGCAAATTACTGGCTCAGGGGGATGGCGAAACCATTCGTAAATTGGTCCCCCCCGCCACCTGCCACTATCTACAACGCCTACTGGCGCAGCGGGCAAAAAAGGTAGCTTCAGCAAAGGATCCAGCCCTGTTTTAGCCGAATAAAACAGGGCGCAAAGATAGGTGCAGATACGTAGATCAGCAACCTCGAATTTGAAGACAAGTTAATCAGGTGAAAAATGAAAATTATCAGAGAGGCCGTCGCCGGAACACTGGAGTCGAGCGACGTGATGGTGCGCATTGCGCCATTAAATCCACCCGAAATAGATCTGCAAATACATAGCAGTGTGGATAAGCAGTTTGGTGAAGCTATTCGTTACAGCGTTTTGGCGCTGTTGGAACAGTATCGGGTAAACGGAGTGCAACTGATTATTGACGATAAAGGCGCACTGGATTGCGTATTGCAGGCACGGTTGGAAACCGCGCTACTCAGGGCAAGTAACGAAAAAATTCTGCCATGGAGAGCATCGTGATGAAACCTGAAATGAAAAACAGAATGCGTCGCAGCATGTTATTTGTTCCCGGCGCTAATGCTGCAATGGTAAGTAATGCCTTTATTTATCAGGCTGATGCATTGATGTTCGATCTGGAAGACTCGGTTATTCTGCGCGAAAAAGATGCCGCCCGACGTTTGGTCTATCACGCCTTGCAACACCCGCTTTATCAAGATGTGGAAACCATTGTGCGAGTCAATGCGTTGGACTCAGCCTACGGACTGGCCGATTTGGAAGCGGTGGTCCGAGGGGGGGCCGATATTGTACGTCTGCCCAAAACTGACTGTGCGCAAGATGTGACCGATATGGCGCGCGAGATCAGCCGTATCGAGTCGGAATGCGGCCGCGACGTTGGCAGTACAGGTCTACTGGCCGCGATTGAGTCAGCACAAGGGATTACTCAGGCACTGGCTATTGCACAGGCATCTCCGCGCCTGATGGGGATTGCATTAGGTGCAGAGGATTATGTGCGTAACTTGCGTACCGAGCGCTCACCAGAAGGTATTGAGCTGCTGTTTGCGCGCTGTTCAATTTTGCAGGCGGCCCGCGCTGTTGGAATTCAGGCTTTCGATACCGTCTATTCCGATGCCAACAACGAGGCCGGTTTTTTGCAGGAAGCCGCATTGATCAAACAACTGGGCTTTGATGGCAAATCGCTGATTAACCCACGGCAAATCGAACTGCTACATAACCTCTACGCCCCGACCGAGAAGGAAGTCCAGCACGCACAACGAGTGGTCGATGCGGCGGCGGCGGCGGAAGCCGAAGGACGTGGGGTGGTCTCCCTGAACGGCAAGATGGTAGATAGCCCGGTGATTGAACGGGCACGGTTGGTTTTGCAACGTGCGGTCAGTGGCCTGCGTGAGGAATAAAAGATGAATAGGCAACAACGAGTAGAAAGTTTAAGTCGCACTCAGGATAACGGCCCGGCGTACCACCTGTATCAAAACACCTCGAAAGCGAATTTACAGGCGCAGAAACCCCGTGATATCAAAATATGCGACTCACTGGAGACAGTTATCCGCCGTTGCGGGTTGCAAGATGGCATGACTATCTCCTTTCACCATGCTTTTCGTGCTGGTGATTTAACCCTGAATCTGGTGATGGATACCATTGCCGCCATGGGATTCAAAAATCTGCGTCTGGCCTCCAGTTCGCTGAGCGACTGCCATTCACCGCTGGTGGATCATATCCGCAATGGGGTGGTCAGTGAGATCTATACCTCTGGTCTGCGCGGGCCGTTGGCAGAAGAGATCTCTCGCGGGTTACTGGCTAAACCCGTACAGATTCACTCCCACGGTGGCCGGGTTAATCTGATTGAATCCGGCGAACTGACTATCGATATTGCCTTTATCGGCGTACCGGCCTGTGATGAATTTGGTAACGCCAATGGCTTTAGCGGCAATGCCTGTTGTGGCTCGTTGGGCTATGCCAAAGTCGATGCAGACTATGCACACTGTGTGGTGTTGCTGACAGAAGCGGTGGTGACCTATCCCCATCATCCGGCCAGTATTACCCAAGATCAAGTTGACCTGATTGTACAGGTTGAAAAGGTCGGTGATGCCGACAAGATCGGTGCTGATACCACCCGAATGACCTCCAATCCTCGTGAGTTACTGATTGCCCGCCGAGCTGCCGAGGTGATTGCCGGTTCCGGCTATTTTGTCGATGGATTTTCTTTGCAAACCGGGACTGGCGGGGCATCACTGGCAGTGACGCGCTTCCTTGAGGATAAAATGCTGCGGCGCAACATTACTGCCGCTTTTGCCCTCGGTGGCATTACTTCAACGATGGTAGAACTGCACGAAAAAGGGCTGATTACCAAGTTGTTGGATGTGCAAAGCTTTGACCGGCAGGCTGCCTCCTCACTGGCCCGTAACCCACGTCACATCGAAATCAGTGCCAATCAATACGCCAATTTTAGTTCGAAAGGTGCGTCAGTCGATCGACTGGATGTGGTGGTGCTCAGTGCTCTGGAGATTGATACCCGTTTTAACGTCAATGTACTGACCGGCTCGGATGGCGTGTTACGCGGAGCCTCTGGCGGCCATTGCGATACTGCGGTCGCCGCCCGACTCTCTATCATCGTCGCTCCCTTGGTTCGTGGCCGGATCCCGACGCTGGTCAATGACGTCACCACCTGTGTGACGCCCGGTTCCAGTGTCGATATTTTAGTGACCGATCATGGTATTGCGGTTAATCCAGCCCGGCCCGAATTGGCGGAACGCTTACAGCAAGCCGGTTTAGCCGTAGTCACCATCGAATGGCTGCATCAGCGCGCGTTACTACTGACTGGCGTGCCACAACCTATTGCATTTACTGATCGCGTGGTAGCGGTGGTGCGCTATCGCGACGGCTCAGTGATTGACGTTGTGCATCAAATACAGGAGTAGGCGATGAACACACTCTCTCCTGCGTTAGCGGCCAATCGGCCCATCAGCTTACCGGAGTTACTTACCAGCCGTGAGTCCCGTCAGAGCAGACAACAGGCGTGGCTGGCTCGCCATCAGGTGACGTTGATTTCACTGACGTTGGTGGCACCCGGTGCGGTGAAAGATAACCCATTGACGCGCAAATTATTTGCATTGGCATGGCAGGCGATCACCTCGCTAAGTCAACGGCAGTGTTGGCCAGTGTTGCAGCAAGAGATTTTTCCACTGCCGACCGGCTGTGAAGGTTTGATGGCGGTGGATTTACCTGCGGAACAGGTGAAGGACGCCGCGTTGTTACTTGAGCTAAAACACCCGCAGGGCCGGTTATGGGATATCGATGTGCTTGATGCATCGGGGCAAATCTTATCGCGCCGTGATGTGGGGTTAGCGCCGCGCCGCTGTCTGCTTTGTCACCGTCCAGCCAATGTCTGTGCCCGCGCGCAAACCCACAGTATTGACCAACTATTGGTTCAGATGGAGTTGATGCTCAATGCCACAACTGCAACGCACTGACAACAGGGCGGCTCAATCACCTGCCGCCTCCTCTGACTTTGCCAAAAAATATGGCGCACTGGCGTATCGCGCCATGCTGGCAGAGGTGAATCTGACACCGAAACCGGGCCTGGTGGATCGCTTCAATTGTGGTGCACATAAGGATATGGCGCTGATCGATTTTTATCACAGTGCTGATGCTATTGCGCCGTGGCTCCCGCGCTTTATAGAACAGGGTATCAACCATGCTCAGCTTGGTGGGCAGGCAGCACTGAACAGCCTGCGACCGCTGGGACTGGCGTGTGAAAACAGTATGTTCCACGCCACCGGGGGGGTGAATACCCATAAAGGTAGCGTTTTTTCGCTGGGATTAATTTGCTGTGCGTTGGGGCGGCTGAAAGCGCGAGGTGAATGGATTAGCGCTAATGCTATTTGCCAGGAGGCGGCGCGCCTGTGTTCTGGGCTGACAGAGCGTGAGTTGCGTCAATCCAATCCACAACAAACGGCGGGCCAACGGCTGTTCTATCACTATGGCCTGACCGGCGCACGCGGCGAGGCCGAATCTGGCTTCGCTACAGTGTTGAATTATGCCTTGCCCGCTTACCAACGCTTATTAGTTAACGGGGCGGAATCCGACCATGCCTTATTGCACACCTTGCTGATTTTGATGTCCGTCAACCGCGATACCAATGTGGTGTCCCGTGGCGGTATGGCCGGGCTGCAATGGCTGCAACAGCAGGCGACAGAGATTCTGGCCTCACTCGCATCGGCAGGGATGGGTTCTCCTCTCAGCCTGAGGCGGGTGCGAATGTTTGATACCCAATGTATCGCTCGCAACCTTAGTCCCGGCGGCAGTGCTGACCTGCTGATCCTAACCTGGTTTCTGGCGCAGTTCCCTCATCATCTCCCTCACAAAAATAATAGCGTTGTTATTGAACCAGTAACAGCTATAGGAGTATCTCTATGTTGAAGTCGCAAGAGAAATTATGGAAAGCGCTCGCGCCTTTTGTGGTGCTGGCTGTTCTGCTGTTGATTCCCACCCCGGAAGGAATGCCACCTCAAGCCTGGCGCTATTTTGCGATTTTTGTCGCCATGATTGTTGGGATGATTTTAGAACCGATCCCCGCCACCGCGATAAGCTTTATCGCCGTGACGATATGTGTACTGAGTTCAGATTGGGTGCTATTTAGTGCGGCTGAAGTGGCTGATGCCAGCTTTAACGGCGGTAAAGAGTCTTTAAAATGGGGGCTGGCCGGGTTCTCCAGTACCACCGTCTGGCTGGTGTTTGGGGCATTTATCTTTGCGCTGGGTTATGAAGCCACCGGACTTGGCCGCCGTATCGCCCTGTTCATGGTGAAATTCATGGGCAAACGTACCCTGACGTTGGGTTATGCCATTGTTATTATAGATATTCTGTTGGCACCCTTTACACCATCCAATACTGCCCGTACCGGGGGGACAGTGTTCCCGGTAGTAAAAAATCTGCCACCCCTGTTTGACTCATTCCCCAATGATCCGTCGTCACGGCGTATCGGTGGGTACCTAATGTGGATGATGGTGATCGGGACCAGTATCAGCTCCTCCATGTTTGTCACTGGCGCGGCACCTAACGTGCTGGGTATTGAGTTTGTCAATAAAATTGCCGGTGTTCATATTGGCTGGATGCAGTGGTTCCTGGCGTTCCTGCCCGTTGGGTTAATTTTACTGATCGTGGCACCCTGGCTCTCTTATGTGTTGTATAAACCCGGCGTGACCAAAAGCGATGAGGTAGCAGCTTGGGCGCAAACAGCACTGACTGAGATGGGGGCGTTAACGCGCAAGGAAGCAATTCTGATTGGTTTGGTGCTGCTGAGCCTGTGCTTATGGGTGTTTGGCGGTAAATTCATCGATGCGACGGCGGTAGGGTTGCTGGCAGTATCCCTGATGTTGGCACTGCATGTGGTGTCGTGGAAAGACATTACTAAATACTCAAGTGCCTGGAACACGCTGGTCAATCTGGCCACACTGGTGGTGATGGCCAATGGCTTAACGCGGTCGGGCTTCATTGATTGGTTCGCCAATACCATGAGTACCCATTTGGATGGTTTCTCGCCGAATATGACGGTGGTGGCGCTAGTATTGGTGTTCTATTTCTCTCATTATCTGTTTGCCAGCTTGTCTGCCCACACGGCAACCATGCTGCCGGTTATTTTGGCAGTCGGTAAAGGTTTAAGTGGTGTGCCGATGGAGCATTTATCCATGCTGCTGGTGTTATCCATTGGGATCATGGGTGTCCTGACGCCGTATGCGACTGGCCCTGGTGTGATTATCTATGGCTGTGGTTATGTGAAATCGAAAGATTACTGGCGGCTGGGTGGCATCATGGGGGTGTTCTACATCTCAATGTTGCTACTGGTGGGCTGGCCAATCATGAGCCTGTGGTATTGATGACAAAGTAACCGTGAGAAGGGCCGGTCAGCGGCCCGACTCATGATTATCGTTTTATCAGCCGGTGTACACGCCAAATACCCTTGGTAGCCACAGGGATATTTCAGGAATATAAGTGACCAACATCAGCACCAGGAACAGTGCGCCGTAGAACGGCAACATCGCTTTTACCACTTGTTCAATCTTCTGTTTACTCACCGCACTGGCGACAAACAGCACCGACCCCACCGGGGGGGTGATCAGACCAATCCCCAAATTGATCAACATAATCATACCGAAATGGACCGGATCAATACCTAATGAATTGGTCACTGGCATCAGTACCGGTGTTAGGATCAGAATCAGCGGTGCCATATCCATCAAGGTGCCAATCAGCAGCAGCATGATATTGATACACATCAGAATCACGTATTTGTTATCAGAAACCGAGGTAAAGAATTCAGTGATACGTTCTGGCAACTGCATGTAGGTCATGATAGCGCCGAAACTGGCGGCAAAACCGATTAAAATCATCACGATAGTGACAGTTTTTACCGTGCGATACATCAGTTTAGGCAATTCGGACCATTTATAGTCGCGATAGATAAACATAGTGACGAAGAATGACCACAAACAGGCAATCGCGGCAGATTCTGTGGCGGTAAATACCCCGGAAAGAATTCCTCCCATGATGATGACCACCGTCATCAACCCCCATAATGTATCGACAAAGATTTTAAGCGCCTGACGGAACGGCACTCGTTCACCTTTAGGGTAACCTCGCTTATAGGCAAAGCCGACACACATTAGCATCAGGGTAAAACTGAGCAGCAAGCCCGGTAAAATCCCGGCAATAAACAGCGCCGCGATGGATACGGTGCCGCCGGTTGCCAGTGAGTAAATCACCGAATTATGGCTGGGTGGGGTCAATATCGCCTGCACTGAACCACTGGCGGTGACTGCGGCGGCAAAATCACGCGGATAGCCTTTTTTATCCATTTCCGGGATCATTACCGAGCCAATGGAGGCGGTATCTGCCACTGATGATCCTGAAATGGCACCGAAAAATGTTGAAGCGACAATGTTAACTAGCGACAAACCACCACGGATGAAACCAACGAAAATATAGGCGAAACTCACCAGCCGCCGTGCGATGCCACCTTCGGCCATAATGGCCCCCGCCAGAATAAAGAACGGAATGGCCAGTAATGAGAATTTATTGACGCCACTGGTGATTTGAATCATCACCGCTTCCAACGGTAAATCAATCCAAAATGCCCCGGCGATGGCACTTAAACCGACGGCATAAGCCACCGGGACACCAATCGCCAGCAAGATTGCCAGCGTAAAAACTAAAATAAATGCGTCCATAAGGCAAAGTTCCCCAAATTATGAATTGCCGATCATCACTACCGGGCGGTGGGTCTGCGGGCCAAAAAATAGCCGCTCGATGATAAACATCAGCGTTATCGCGGAGCCGATTGGCAGAGGAATATAGCTTTGTCCGGCTGTCAGTAATGGGAACTCAGCCACTGGTTGTGACCAAAGCTCGCTACACAGAATGTAGCTATAGACCAAAATAAACAGGCTTATCAGCACCATCAGCAAATCAACCAATAACAGGCATACTTTTTTACCGGTCTCAGAGAGCCGATCAGTGACCATACTGACGGCAATATGTGAACCAGATCGATAACTGGCGGCAGCACCAATAAAAGTAAATGTCACCATACATAATATGGCGACGGGCTCTGGCCAGGATAAGCCATCGTTTTGGACATAACGGGCAAATATCCCCATAGGGATAACTGCAACCATAATGATTAAGGCAATACCAGCGACCCAGATCGACAGGCGATATAACGCATCCATCGTTGATAGATAATAGCGAGCCATAGCGGAGACCTCAGTGTACCCAGGGTCATTGGCTGCAACACCCATGACCTTGGGTAAATATCAGTAGTATTAAAAAATTTAATACTGTCGGAAAGATGTTATTGCATGGCTGCAATCTGCTTGATCAGTTCTTGATGATCCTTACCGAATTCATCACGAACAGGTTGAGTGGCTTTATAATAATAGTCATGATCCATTTCATGATATTGCACGCCACCGGCTTTCATTTTGTCATGGGATTGCTGCACATAGGCTTGCCATAATACGCGCTGCTCAGCCTGTGCTTCTTTGGCCAATTTCAGAATGGTTTGTTGATCTTCAGCAGATAATTTATCCCATTTGGTTTTGGAATAAAGGAACAGCTCAGGAATAATAAAATGGCCGCTCAGGGTATAGTTTTTGACAACCGGCAGATAATTATGGGCGATAAAGGTCGGTTCGTTATTTTCGGTACCATCAATCACCCCGGTTTGCATCCCGCTGAATACCTCGCTTACGCCCATACTGAGTGAGTTGGCACCCATGGCTTTAAGGGTAGCCAGTGCAATCGGGCTGCCCTGAACGCGGATTTTCATACCTTTGAGATCTTCTGGTTTAACCACCGGTTCTTTGGTAATCAGATTACGGGTACCCGCATCCATCCAGCCGAGAAATACCAATTTTGAGTTCTTATTGTTAGTGATTTTATCACCGATTTCTTGGCCGATTTGACCATCAATAACTTTATGTAAATGGTCTTCGTCGCGGAACATATAGGGCAGGGTAAAGACACTGATCTCCGGCAGAATAGAGGCAACAGGGGTCATAGAAACACGAATAATATCAATTGCTCCCATTTGAGCCTGTTCTATCATTTGCTTTTCATCACCTAAGACACCACCCGGGAATGTTTTAATTTCCAGGCGACCATCCGTTGCGGTCTTTAGTTTGTCGCCCATATTTTTAACAGCAACAACATTAGGATAATCTTTGGGATGAACATCGGCAGCTTTAATTTGTTGAGCAGAGGCCATTTGACTAAATAATATGGCAGAAATAGCCAGGCACAGTGTGGGCAAAGGCTTTGGGAATTTCATTCAGTGTTCTCCAGAAGTCGCTATACAAAAGATAAAATGGATTATTTTTAATAATGGGATAGGTATATACCCAATAGAATTCAAGCAGCAGGTGCGCATCTGTAACCTGTAACCTGACGGATATATCAATATATAAAAAAAGGTTATTCCTTTATCCCTCTGGTAATTAACCTAGCTGTTTACATTTTCTTTTAAATTGACCATTGTCACAGAAAAAGAAACGTCAGGAACTGCGTTTCAATAATTGTGAAGTGACATTTCATAATGAATTAAGTCGTATTGGGTTATTTGTTGATGGGATTGGTGTTTTGGCTTTTGGCAGCAACTTGCTTTCACTGATGTGTTTTAGCCACCGGGATAGGTTCGGATATTGTGGTGCTGTGGGTTAACTACTATTATAAAGGCCTATGAATCCAGATGATTAGGATAACGCGTGACGTCGGTATTTATTCGTAACTTTACCTTTGCCGCACTGCCAGCCAGCGGTTTAAATGGCCAGCCATTGTTTCACGGCCTGTTGGCAAAATGTGATTTTGATGTCAATGAATACCGGGATGAGCTGTTTGCTGTTTATGGCATTGCGTTTCCCGGCAGTTTACAAAAAGCAGTGGCAAAACGGCGTGCCGAATACCTGGCGGGCCGTTTTGTCGCCCGACAAGTGCTGAATATGCTAGAAGTACGCAATTATCCGTTGGCGAATGGGCTAGATCGCGCGCCACTATGGCCCGCCGGTTTGATTGGCAGCATCAGTCATAACAACCAACGTGCTCTGTGCACTGCGCAAATTATAACGCCGGCTACAGAGTATTCTGATGAAAGTGCTCATGTCCACGGTGTTGGGCTAGATATTGAAAGCCTGATTGCCGTTGAAAGGGCGAATGATCTATGGCCCGGAATCCTTAGTGAGCAGGAGTACCGCGACCTTCAGGAAGGCCCATTAGTATTCAACCAGTTACTGACATTGGCTTTTTCAGCCAAAGAGAGTCTATTTAAAGCAGTGTATCCACAGCTAGGGCGTTATTTTGACTTCCTGGAGGCCCGTTTCCTGAGTTATTCCATGGCATCAGGGCGTTTTGAGTTGCAGCTATTACGGGATCTCAGCAGTGACTTCCCAGCAGGCCGCATTTTTACGGGATGTTTCACTGTTAATGACAGTGATATTCAAACATTTATTGCTTACTAAGTTGGTACTAGTCACTTGTTGTAATAACTTTTTATTTTTTTAAGTTGGAAATTTCAATCGATATAGACTAAATATTTGACTATCAACCATATTTATTTGATAGGACATCATGAAATATATAGTGCTATTCGTTTTTATCTTATGTGTAGTCTATGTGCATTTTCGTGGCAAAGTTCGCTACAAGTTCTGGCGTCAGCTCTCAGATCATTCGACATTTGTTTCACCCATCAATGTGTTTATGTATCTGTTTTCACGGGTACCCACCACACCCTATTTAAAGCAGGATCTTTTCCCTGAATTGACCGTGCTGCGTGAAAACTGGCAGCAAATCAGGGATGAAGGTAAGGCGCTGATGGAAATCCAGCAAATCAAAGCATCGGATAAATATAATGATGCGGGTTTTAATTCGTTTTTTAAAACTGGCTGGAAACGTTTTTATCTGAAATGGTATGAAGACAGCCATCCTTCGGCGATGACACTTTGCCCTTATACCACCTCGTTATTACGCGGATTACCTTCGGTAAAGGCAGCGATGTTTGCTGAATTACCGCACGGTAGCCGCCTGCCTCGGCATCGTGATCCTTATGCCGGTTCTTTACGTTATCACCTTGGTTTAATCACCCCGAATGATGACCGCTGTTTTATTGATGTTGATGGCACCACTTACAGTTGGCGTGACGGTGAAGGCATTTTATTTGATGAAACTTATATTCATTATGCCGAGAATCAGAGTGGGCAGAATAGGCTGATCCTGTTTTGTGATATTGAGCGGCCAATGCGTTACCGCTGGGCGCAATGGATTAACCACTGGTTGGGGCGCAATTTAATGAGTGCAGCCACTGCCCCCAACGAAGAGGGGGATCGTACCGGTGGTGTCAATCGTATGTTTAAATACATCTATGCAGTGCGCAAGGTGGGGAAACGGTTGAAAGCCTGGAATCGTAGGATCTATTATTTGATTAAATGGATATTATTCGGTGGTATTGCCGTATTGATTTTTTATGCACTGTGAAAGAAAACGGCTCACAGAACAGACTATCAAATAGCGAGAGCCCTGCCCAAACTTAACTATGTGGGGCTTTCTCATCAATTATCTTGATCACTTTTCTTTTTTGACGCCCGCAACCCCGCCACAAATCCAGACTCAGACAAACATCACACCCAAAATTGATACTTAGAGCCGTCAAAAACCAATGGAATATTTTATTCTATTGATAGTTGTTTTTGAAACAATATAGTTATCTAAGTCACAAAGTTGTAAATTTTTTTGTAATTATAGCGTGAATAACTCATCAGTACCGTCATCTATTCTAAGCATAATAGTACTTATATATCAGTGCGATAATGATATGTTTGATGATGGCCCACCTGTTTTACCTGAAATTTTCCCCGCCAAAAATGAAATTAGAATGCCATGTTGTGATCGATATAGAATTTTAATTTCAATTCAAATGATATGTTGTGTCACAGTGAGTTAACATACTTATCAGTGATAACGCCAGTTGAGGATCGCCAGAAACCGCTAGCGAGCATTCATTGATAGTCTATTTTTGTCTCGTCAGGAGGATATAGATGAAAGAAGTCAGTGTTGGATTGATTGGTGGTGGTTATTGCAGTCAAGCCGTCGGTTGGTTTCAGGCCGCAACCTTTGTTTGTGCTGTCAGCAGAATGAGGGGCCGGGACTTCGGTTGAGGCGGGTTAGCAAAATATAACGTATTACCAGTACCACCACGGTAATCGGTACATTTTAAAAATTGGGAGCGCAAAAGGATCATGCAAAATAAAAACCGTAGCAAGAATCATATAATATCGCACTCTGGAATAAAACTTATTTGTCTTCAATAACTGCATTTATCTTATTAATAAATCAGAGTGTCAAAAAGTTCTTCATCACCTCCATGTTTTAAGGTGGAGAAGGAGTTACTTTTGTTTTTTGAAACCCTTTTTGACATTAAATGGATAATCAAATAAAAAGGTAATGATATGTCGTTAATGATGAATCTCAATGCACAACAGAGAAAACGATTACATCAAATAACATTAGTCGCTACATTTGGTGGCTTGCTCTTTGGTTATGATACCGGTGTTATTAATGGTGCATTTTCTTCATTGAAAGAAAATATGGCCCTGACGCCGACGACTGTGGGCCTGGTAATGAGTGTACTGTTGGTCGGTGCCGCCATTGGTAGTGTTTTTGGCGGAAAATTGGCTGACTTTTTTGGTCGAAGAAAATACCTGCTCTATCTCTCCTTCGTTTTTTTCTTTGGTGCGTTATTGTGTGCATTATCGCCTAATATCACCACTCTTTTAATTGCCAGATTTTTACTTGGTTACGCGGTAGGCGGGGCATCGGTTACTGCACCTACATTTATATCCGAGGTTGCGCCGACAGAAATGCGGGGCAAACTTACCGGGTTGAATGAAGTTGCCATTGTTATTGGACAATTAGCAGCATTTGCAGTAAATGCGGTAATTGGTATTGCCTGGGGCCATCTGCCTGAGGTCTGGCGTTATATGCTATTGGTTCAAACTATCCCTGCTATTTGCCTGTTAGTGGGAATGTGGCGTTCGCCAGAAAGCCCCCGTTGGTTGATCAGTAAAAATAGGCGGGAAGAGGCATTAACAATTTTAAAACAAATTCGCCCTGAGCCACGGGCTATTAAAGAGTTTAATGATATCGTAACGTTGATTGATATCGAAAAAGAAAAGAAATTGTATGCTAAAAATGATTTGGCTATTATTTTTCAAACACCGTGGATCTTAAAATTAATTTTGGTGGGTATTGCCTGGGCAGCTTTACAGCAAACTACCGGTGTTAACGTCATTATGTATTATGGTACGGAAATATTAAAAACTGCCGGATTCTCGGAAAGAATGTCGCTAATCTGTAACGTGTTAAATGGCGTTTTTTCTGTCGGGGGGATGGTTATTGGGGTTATGTTCCTGGTTGATCGTTTTAAACGAAAAACACTGATTGTGTATGGTTTTGCCCTGATGGCAACGCTGCACTTGATTATTGCTGGCGCGGATTATTATCTGGTTGGTGAAATAAAGGCCACTGTTATTTGGTTGCTGGGTGCACTGTTTGTCGGGGTCATGCAGGGTACGATGGGCTTTCTGACTTGGGTCGTATTAGCAGAACTGTTCCCATTAAAGATTCGTGGCCTATCTATGGGGATCTCAGTATTTTTCATGTGGATCATGAATGCTATTGTGAGTTATTTGTTCCCCGTGCTTCAGGCGAAACTTGGCTTGGGTCCGGTCTTCTTGATTTTTGCTCTTATCAACTATCTGGCGATTATCTTTGTGATTACCGCCTTACCAGAAACATCCAATAAATCATTAGAACAACTTGAAGAAGAACTGTCTGCCGGTAATTAATAACATAATTTTTATATGAGATAAAAAAGATCATATCGCAAAAGGGACAGATAATGATAGATAATATTACCGTTGATAACCTACACTTAGGATGTCATGCAAAAAATAAAGCTGAAGTTTTAGCAATGATAGGAAAAGAGTTTAAATTAAAAGGTTATATTAACCAAGACTGTATCTCTTTTCTTAATGAAAGAGAACAACAAGTCTCTACATTCTTGGGGAATGGTATTACCTTACCTCATCTGCCTAAATCAGCCACAAATATCATTGTTAAAACCGGTGTTGAGATTTTTCAATTCCCTGATGGTGTCATCTGGGATAGAAGTAATGTTATGTTTATTGCCATTGGGGTTATTGCTAAAGAAAAAGAGCATATTGATGTGTTAAAAGATGTAGCCTCGATTTTTAGTGATGAAATTATTGCCAATGCGCTCTCATTAATCTCAAATAAACAGGATTTTCTCCGTATCCTTAATCGTAAATAGGGGGAGGGTCGTGTAAGCCTGGAATTGTAGGGTTTATTAGCAGATTAAATAGCAAAAAGTTCACTTGAGGTTGCTTAAGTGGGCTTTTTTAATTTGGTAGTTGTAAAACCATCTCAATGTGCTGGCTGACGCTTAACAGTAGTGACTTTTATTAACCACTTCGGCATAAAGTTATTAAGGCGATTTGATGCCATTCGCGCATGTTTCCATCCTGAAACAGAACCTGGGTACTCAGAAAAAGAGTAGGTTACTATCGCGTATGCCTCTATATGACGTTAATAGATAACGATAGATATTTATGTTGTTTGCATAGCATGAACTTTTGGCAGTATAAAATAATAATATTATCGCAAGTCACTTATGCATAATAATATTTTCATTCATTAACAGTACAAGGAGGTAGTGTGAGCATTATTCCTATTCCTGACTATAAAACTCTACTTATATAGTGAATTATATTCATACAGTAAACTAATCGCACAGTGGATGTGAGGGTTATTTTTACGTCAAAATTAAAACTTGGTATTTAAATATATTATTATAAATAACCAAACGGAATAACCTAATATTCCTATTAAGACGATAGTGTCGAATAAATATACTTTATTCCTAATGGTGATTAAGGAAAAAGTACAGGGTGATTATAGCTAAAGGCTGTTTTTATTTATTATTACTTTACGATTATTATTAATCAAGGACAGTATCATGTTGAAACCTATCGCATTTTCTTTGGGATTAACAAGTTTATCCCTACTCACTTTTCATGCTCAGGCAGATGAACCATTACCCGATGAAGTTCGCGTGGCCTACGGTGGTAGCTCACAGGTTCTGGTTCTGGCGAAAGTCGATGGTTCGTTGGAAAAAGCACTCAATACCAAGGTGAAATGGGTACAATTTGCCACCGGTGCTGATGCATTAGGTTATTTTGCCAGCGATGCGATTGATATTGCCAATATAGGTTCAAGCCCTGCGGTCGCGGGTTTGGTGCGAAAACTGCCAATAGAAATATTTGGTATATCAGGTGTGATAGCTACGTCTGAACGCCTTATTGCTAAAGATACGATTACCTCTTTGAAGGATATTGAAGGTAAACGTGTCGCTTATCCGCCTAATTCAACCGCTCAATATGCATTAGATGCCGCGATAGTGGTCAATCATATTGACCGTAATAAGGTGACATTAATTCCATTGCGACCCGCAGAAATGGTTGCTGCGTGGAAACGGGGAGATATTGACGCGGGCTATGTTTGGGCTCCTTTTGCGCAAGAGCTCGAAGTCTCTGGCGGGCATCCCGTATTCGAGACCAAACAGCTTCAGCAGGACGGTTATCTCATTTATAACAATTATGTGGTCAGAACTGCGTTTGCTAAAGCGCATCCCGAGTTATTGAGCCAATTCTTGCAAGTACATCAGCAAAAAGTTGATGAATTTAAGCGTGATCCAATAAAAGCGGCGGCTATCGTGGCGAAAGATGTTGGCGCACCGGTGACTACGGCAACGAATACCTTATCTGGTTTGGAATATCCAACACTTAAACAGCAGGAAACGGCGCAGTGGTTAGGCAACGGTTCCGATACTGATAACAGTGGTATTGGGCAGGCGGTGCATAAAACTGCTGGGTTCTTGGAAAGCATTGGTGAAGTGCGTAAACGTGACATTCCCAGCTCGTTTGAAAAGGGAATTAATGTCAGTTATTTAAAGGATGCGATCGCCGCACAAGTACAGCAATAGGGTATTTATGAATCGAGTGCAGCAGGTTGGGTTAAGCGTTGGGGCGGTTATTTCATTCTTCTTATTGTGGCAGGTGGTGGGGGCTGAGCAGTGGATCGATCCATTGCTGTTACCGCCATTATCGGATATTGCCCTCACCGCCGGCGAGTTGCTGCAAGAGGGATACCGGCAAGTGCCATTGTGGCAACACATTGCTGTCAGTGTTGCCCGGGCATTGAGTGCATTCGCCGTCGCTATCTTGGTTGGCGTGCCATTGGGATTGGTTATGGGTCTGTCGCAACCTATTGCAGCGCTGCTTAACCCATTTGTGCAGTTTTTACGGCCATTACCCAAGATAGCATTGATCCCCTTAGCGGTTGTCTGGCTGGGTATCGGTGAGTCATCCAAGTTTTTCCTGATTTTTATTGCCACATTTCTCAGTGTGGTGGTTGGGGCTTGCGCTGCGGTTGAACGTATTGGACGAGCCAGAATTCGTGTCGCCCAAACATTAGGTGCTAGCCGTCGGCAGATTTTTTTTCGTGTAGTACTACCTGAAACGCTACCAGAATTGTTTACCAGTGTGCGCTTATCCATTGGTATTGGTTGGACGTCGCTGATTGCTGCTGAAATGGTTGCTGCGACATCAGGGCTAGGCTGGATGGTGATCAATGCCAGCTCGTATTTACGTACTGACATTGTGATGCTGGGAATACTGTTACTGGGTGGTATTGGTTATCTGCTTGATCTGCTGATTGTAGGTTTACAGCGATTATTGGTGCCATGGGCAGGGAGAGAGTAATGCGAAAGGAACCATCGGCATCTATTACGGTTAATCGGGTCAATTTGGGTTTTGCCACTAAGCAGGGGCGGCAGCAGGTGCTGGAAGATATCTCTTTGAGCATCGAGCTGGGTGAATTTGTGGTACTGCTCGGGCCGTCGGGCTGTGGTAAGTCAACCATTCTTAATTTGATAGCCGGCTTTGAGCACCCCGACAGTGGCAATATTCAATGCCAGGGAGATGTGGTGTCAGCACCTGGACCGGATCGAGGGATGGTATTTCAGCAGGCAAATCTATTCCCATGGTTAACGGTACGCGATAACGTCTCTTTCGGCCCACGGATGCAGGGGGCGACGCCTGCGCAAATCCTACCGGAAACACAGGCATTCCTGAAACTGGTGGGTTTGCAAGGGTTTGAAGATCACTATCCATGGCAATTATCCGGTGGCATGAAACAACGGGTCGCGATGGCCAGAGCCTGGTTACCCAACCCCGACATATTGCTGATGGATGAACCTTTTGGTGCGTTGGACGCGCAAACCCGTCTCATGATGCAGGAATTGTTGTTATCAGCCTGGCAGCAAACCGGCACCACGATTTTGTTTGTGACACATGATGTTGAGGAGGCTCTGTTTCTGGCCGACCGGATCCTTATCATGTCAGCACACCCCGGTTGTATCGTAGATGAAATAAAACTGCCTTTTGGCCGTCAGCGTGACATAGAAACGTTGGCTCAGGCTGAGGGTTATAGCGAAATTAAACAGCGGATATTGCATCGAGTTCGTAGTGAAGCCCGCCGTCATTTCAATAACTAATATAATATTATTAAGGAATTACTATGCATCTCGCTCGGTTTCCTCGCCTTTCATTGGGCCATTTCCCTACGCCATTAGAGGCATTGCCCGCGTTATCACGTTATTTAGGTGGTCCTAATATTTATATTAAACGTGATGATTGCACGGGGCTGGCGACCGGTGGCAACAAGACGCGTAAATTAGAATTTCTGCTGGCGGATGCGCTGCAACAAGGGGCCGATGTGGTGATTACGCAAGGGGCTACCCAGTCAAATCATGTCCGTCAGACGATTGCTGCGGCGGCAAAATTGGGTTTGGAAGCACAAATTTTGCTGGAGAAACGAGTCAGTGATTTTGGCGATGATTACCAGTTTTCGGGCAATATCTTGTTGGATAATTTATTAGGGGGAACGATAGCGGCTCACTTGCCAGCGGGGACGGATATGCAGCAGGCGATGGAGCATTTGGCAGAGACATTGCGGGCACAAGGGAAAAAGCCATATATCATCCCGGGTGGTGGGTCGAATCCGATCGGTGCTTTAGGTTATGTTGCTTGCGCGCAAGAGTTACTTTATCAGTCTAGCCAGCAGCAGCTACGAATTGATCATATTGTACACGCAACAGGCAGTACGGGAACACAAGCCGGGTTGGTTACAGGGCTGGTTGCCAGTAATAGTGGTATTCCGGTACTGGGCATCAGTGTTCGCGCACCACAAGATAAACAGGAGCAAAATGTTTACTCTTTGGCACAACGGACTGGGGAACTGCTGGGGCTAAAGGGGGAATTCCCTCGGGAAAGCGTGATCGTTAATAGCGATTATGTCGGTGCGGGTTATGGTTTACCGACTGATGGCATGCTTGAAGCGCTGACGTTGGTGGCACAATTAGAAGGGATTCTGCTTGATCCTGTCTATTCAGGAAAAGGAATGGCGGGGTTGATCGATTTAGTGCGCCAGGGATATTTTTCACCAGACGATAATGTTGTCTTTATCCATACCGGCGGTTCTGCCGGGCTGTTCGGTTACCGCCAGGTATTAGAGCAGGTAGGCAAGGATGACTAAACCTCTTTTATTTGGTGTGCTGGGTGGGATGGGACCCCTTGCGACACTGGATCTATTGCACAAAATTATTGAAGTAACGCCAGTTAGTCGGGATCAGGACCATTTACCGGTAGTGACATGGAATGTCCCGCAAATACCTGATCGACAAAAAGCATTGGCGGGATGTGGGGAATCACCGTTGCCACAGTTGTTACATGCAATACAGCAACTGAATCAGTTAGATGTCAGTCATATTGCTATACCCTGTAATACGGCACATCACTGGTATCCACAACTGGCCAATGCTAGCCGGGCACCTATCCTGCATATTGTCGATATTGCCGTAGCCCACATAGCTAGTTTGCACCCCCGACCACAACGGGTCGGGGTGATCGCAACCGAGGCAACACTGCAAGCGCAGTGGTATCAGCAGCGATTGGCGGCATTAGGGATCAGCGTCATTTTACCGACCGAACAGGCATTAAAAACCTTGTTTGTCCCAGGATGTTATGCGGTAAAGCGTGGTGAGGTAGCTCTTGGGGGCCAACTCTTGCAACAGTTGGCTACAGAATTGGTAGGGCGTGGTGCCGAAAAATTAGTGTTGGCTTGTACTGAAATTCCGCTCGCGTTTAACGCTATTGAATCGCCACTACTGGCTTTGAGTATTGACCCTGCATATGCCTTAGCTCAGCATTGTGTGACGTTATGGCAACATTCACAATCGGCTAATAGTTTTCACATACAATAGCGCCCTTTTTAAATAGGGCGATTTAAATGATTAATTTCGGCGCATTAAGGGGATGTTGTAGTAAATAACTATTTTAAATTTTCTGGAATGGATTGCAAATTGGATAATTGCTGCCAACTGACATCATCAATAAATATGCCATGAGTCAAACGTTGTTGATGATTTCTTTGTTCCCATTCTCCAGATAATGTCAGATTATTATCGGAATGGGAACTACGTACCCAGTCTAACAGAGCTGGTATTTCCTGCTGATAACGCTGTGCTCCGCCCAAACGCTCAGGGTCAATTAATATTGTCAGCATATTATTGATGATTCTCTGCTGCCCCGGCTGCGTATTTCGTTCGGTGTTGCCCCCGGTTAATGCCGCTCCCAGCAAAGAACAGATGAGTGCCAGCCCCGAACCTTTATGTTCGCCGAATGCCCGCAGAGCGCCAAAGGGTTCTTCCATCAAATAACGTGGGTCGACCGTGGGCATGCCTTGGTGGTCTACCGCGCAACCAGGCTCTAATTGTCGCCCCTCATTCCACGCAATACGTGCTTTATTACCCGCAATAACGCTAGTGGCAAAGTCCAGAATGATTGGCTCGCCGGATAACAAGGGAACGCCTGCGCAGAAGGGATTGGTTCCTAGTCGGGCTGATTGCCCTTGCCAGGGGATGACATTGGCGCGATTGTTTACATTCGCAAAATGCAATGAGACTAACCCCGCCGCGGCAGCTTGTTCAGCCCAGGCACCGATGCGGCCTAAGTGGTGTGCATTTGCCAGACTCAAAACCGTGACTCCGTGCTGTCGGGCGCGTTCAATACCCAGTTCAATCACTTGTTTTCCAATAACCTGGCCGAAGCCATGCTGCCCGTCAAATGAAATCAACGCTCCAAAATCTGTGGTGATTTTAACCTTTGCTGCAGGATTTAATCCTCCCTCATGAATTGCCGCGATATAGCGGGGCAACATACTAACACCGTGGGAGTCATGGCCTTTGAGACTGGACTCCACCAAATTATCAGCCACGTTAGCGGCGATGCCTGAGTCTACTGAAATATCGACCAATCGATCATGCAGATATTGCCGAAGAAAATGATGACTGAAAACGGGCATTTCTAGCTCCGAAAATAATAATGGAATATCGGGAACTATAACGCTTTCAATGTTCGATACATATATAATATATAGCTATCGTTAGCTTAAAATAAGCTACAAACTTTAAATGTTAATGTGATATTATTTTTTATCATCGCTCTGTGCTTTTTATTAAATATCACATCTACCTTATTCCAAAAAATAATTTATAAATGGCGTCATTTACCCCCTAGGATGATTAAAATTTTAATTCGGACATATAAGAGGCAGGGAAATGAATAAGTCACTAACAGAAAAACGGATAAAAAAAGTTACAGGTATATTTGCGTTCACTTGTCTTGCTCTAAGTACCTTTGGTGCACATGCAGAAGGGTCTATTAGCATTGCACAGCAGTTTGGTATTGGTTATCTGATTCTTGATGTGGTGCGTGATCAACAACTGATAGAAAAGCATGGTAAACAGCAAGGGCTGGATATTAACGTTGACTGGCGCACTATCTCGGGAGCAACAGGAATGAATGAGGCACTGCTTTCTGGTGCTCTTGATGTTGCGGCTGCGGGTGTACCCCCGATGCTTACAGTGTGGGATCGTACCCGTGGGCGTCAGAATGTGAAGGCGATAGCGTCACTGGGTTCGATGCCGAATTACCTGCTAAGCAACAATCCAGCAGTAAAAAAGATAGCAGATCTTAGTGAAAAAGACCGTATCGCGGTACCGGCTGCCGGTGTGGGTTTCCAGTCCCGTACCCTACAAATTGAAACCGCCAAACTGTATGGCAATAGCGATTATAAACGCTTTGATACCATCACGGTAAGCTTGCCCCATCCTGATGCCAATGCCGCGTTGATTGCCGGTGGCTCTGAAATTTCTGCTCATTTTTCCAGCCCGCCGTTCCAATATCAGGCGCTAGAGCACGGCAACGTACATAAGATTCTTAGCTCCTATGACGTTCTGGGAGGGCCGGCAACATTTAATGTGCTGTACACCACGCAAAAATTTCATGATGAAAATCCTAAAACCTATCGGGCTTTCTATGATGCGCTGGCTGAAGCTTCTCAGATAGTTAAAGCCAACAAAGCCGCGGCGGCTGAAACCTATATTCGGGTAGAAAAGTCGCGTTTATCACCTGAATTGGTGAAGAAAATCGTTGAAGACCCAGAAATTGATTTCACTATCACACCACAGCGCACCTATGTGTACGCTGACCAGTTGCAGCAATTAGGTATCCTCAAGAATAAAGCCGACTCGTGGCAGGACTATTTCTTCGCCGAAGCTCATAACGGGGCCGGTAGCTGAGTTGTTGGTTTCTTTGGAAAACGCTAGACAGACGGTCTTTTTCCCAATTACGCCGGAGGGGGTATGAGCCGCATCATTAATGAAATATCACCGCAGCCGTTATTACAGGCCGCAGGTGTGGGTTTGGAGTATCGAACCCGCCAGAAACGCGTTCGTGCAACACATGACGTCAGTTTTGATGTCTATCCTGCCGATCGTTTTGTTCTGCTGGGGCCATCGGGTTGTGGTAAATCCAGCCTGCTTAAATCGATTGGCGGTTTTCTGCCGCCGGTTGACGGAGAGATACGCCTTGACGGTGAGGTCATTGTGGAGCCGGGGCCGGACCGCATGATGGTATTTCAGGAGTTTGATCAATTGCCCCCGTGGAAAACGGTGCTGGAAAATACGCTGTTCCCGCTGGTTGCCAGTCGTCAGGCTACCCATAAGCAAGCACGAGAGCGGGCATTACACTACCTGGATAAAGTGGGGCTTGCCGGATTTGCCGATGCTTATCCGCATATGTTATCGGGCGGTATGAAGCAGCGGGTAGCCATTGCTCGCGCGTTAGCGATGCAGCCCAAGGTATTACTGATGGATGAGCCTTTTGCCGCGCTTGATGCACTGACGCGCCGTAAAATGCAAGAGGAGTTACTGGTGCTGTGGGAGGAAATACGTTTTACGTTGCTATTTGTGACTCATTCTATTGAGGAAGCGCTGGTGGTTGGCAGCCGGATACTACTGCTGTCACCACATCCTGGGCGGGTTTGTGCCGAGGTGAACAGCCATCAGTTTTCTCTAGCTGACTACGGTAGCGATGAGTTTCAATTCGCCGCACAGCGTATCCATCATCTGCTGTTCCCCACTGAGCAAGCACAAGCTGCTCCGTCGATCCCACTGCAAGGTAAACCATATGAGCACTCAACCCCCGATCCGCTGCGAATATCAGCGTGAACTGGCCCCACTACCAGAAGTGGTGTTGACCCAGCCATTGCCCATCATTACCCGCTGTTGGAACCAGCAGTGGCTACGCCAGTTGACGGTATTACTGGTATTACTGGCGCTGTGGGAACTGGCTGCACGTTTGCAGGATAATGACCTAATGTTTCCGGGATTTATGCAAACACTGCGGGCATTTACCCAGGATATGGCCAGCGGCGAGTTGCCCGCTAAGGTTGCTATCTCGCTCAGCACTCTTCTTAAAGGGTATGCCATAGGTAGCGTGTTTGCATTAGGGCTAAGTGCTTTAGCGGTGTCGACCCGTTTTGGTCGGGATCTGCTTAATATTCTAACGTCGATGTTTAATCCGTTGCCTGCTATTGCACTACTGCCTCTGGCGTTGCTGTGGTTTGGGCTGGGAGAAAAGAGTCTGGTTTTTGTGCTAATCCATTCGGTGATGTGGCCGATGGCGTTGAATACCTACGCCGGTTTTCTCGGTGTTTCGGACACATTACGGATGGCCGGTCGTAACTATGGGCTACGCGGTGGGCGCTATGTGGCTCATATTCTTATCCCGGCAGCACTGCCTTCTATTTTGTCAGGACTTAAAATCGGCTGGGCCTTTGCATGGCGCACGCTCATTGCCGCAGAGCTGGTTTTTGGTGCGTCTAGCGGTCAAGGCGGGCTTGGCTGGTATATCTTCCAAAATCGCAATGAACTGTATACCGATAGGGTATTTGCCGGTCTGGCGACCGTAATCGTCATTGGTTTACTGGTCGAAGGGCTTATTTTCGCCACTATAGAGAAACTGACCGTCAAGCGCTGGGGTATGCAGCGCTAATACTATTTACAGGAGTTAACCATGCTGGCAATTAAAACCCCACAAAATTACCTGAATCAAGATGGCGTGACTGAGAAAGTGGGGCAGTTTATTGCGCCATTGGCTCAGAAGGTGCTTATCGTGACCAGCCCACGCGCCTGGCAGTCGGTGGGAGTAAGTGTGATAACGAGCCTGCAACGGCATCATATCTCGTTTCATATCAGCTATTTGCCAGGAGATTGTACCCGTACAGCTATTGATGCATTGGTTGTACAAGCACAGCAACTAGGCTCAGAACTTATTCTGGGGGTAGGCGGTGGTCGGGTATTAGACAGTGCGAAAGCGGTAGGGGAGACATTGGGGCAATTGCCGGTAATCACACTACCGACAATTGCGGCGACCTGTGCCGCATGGTCACCTATTAGCGTTATTTATGATGAGGCTGGGGCTCATATCGGCCCTTTATCCTTAACGCGGTTACCGGTCTGGGTATTGGTCGATAGCCAGACGATTGCCAGAACAGCGCCACGCTACCTGAATGCAGGTATCGTCGATGCATTGGCTAAATGGTATGAGTTTCTTCCTTATCTGCGAAAGGGTGATGATGGATTGGCACTGATACTAAAGTCACAGGTCGCGAAACAGGCACTGGATACCTTTAATACCTATGGACAGCAGGCTATCGCAGCTAATCAACGCCAGGAAGTCAGTGTTGCACTGCGTAAAGTGATCGATGCAGTTATCGCACTGGCAGGCTTAGCTAATAGCATGGCTGATGATATTCCACGAATCGGAATTGCTCACGCGATCCATAACAGCATGACCCGTCTGCCAGAGCTTCACCATTGGCTACACGGTGAGAAAGTCGGCTTCGGGCTGGTGGTACAGTCGTTTATCGAGCACGAGCAAGAGGCTGATCGTGATGAGTTATTGTCGTTATTACCTCGTTTTGGCTGCCCGTTGACGTTAGAAGATTTGGGATTCAAGCATAATGATGAACAGGTGAAAAAGATTGCTAAGGGCGTCGTTATTGCTCCGCATATTGCAGCACGATTACCCTTTTCGCTGGCATGGGAACGCATAGAACAGGCCCTGCTTTCTACCCAAAATTTACATCTGGAAGCCCCTTATCATTGAGTTAGGCTAGAGGACGACTGCGATATAGCCCTGTTCTGTTTGTCGGGGCTAATCGCATTCTTATTTCTGCCCCACTGACGGGGTGAGTCAACTATTTCAATGTACCAATAGCCAATTCCGTTATTTTCCTGGCAAGAAAATGAAGATATTGCAGAACACGAGTTAGGTCTGTAGCAAGCTTTTGCTTATGGTGTTGCGGTATTTGGTACCTGGGTTGAGCAGGCCATCCAGTAATAGTGATTATTATTAAATTCAAACTTACTCAGTACCTGTAATCCCAACTTACGTGAATGCGCAACGTATGAGCGATGATTTATTTCATTAATAAAGGTTATCAGAATAGGAAAGCGTGTAGACATTTTTTCCAAAGAGAAAGCAAAAAGCTGCTGAAGTACACCGCTACCGCGCATGGATTGGTCTATACAAATGGGACCATACTGATAGGAGTTTTCGACAGACAATGTTTGTCCAGCAAAGGTATTCTCATCTAATTTATTTATCATATGTTCGAACAATGGCCAGGGAGACCAGAATTGCCAGGATGCAGCCATAACAAAAGCCACCACATTCCCCTCTTTCTTGGCGATAAATAATCCTTGTTCCTCCGTCACCAGTGATAACATCTGTTGTTGTGTCATCTGTGTGGTAACAAAACCCTCTTTTTTATCATCTTCATTAATCGTTGCTACATGGTATTTTTTTAGTAATGCCATGACTTGTTCAATATCAGTAACACTCGCCACACACAATTCCATATACATATCCTTTTTTAATTGAGCACGTTACCGTGCTGGGACTGTTATCCGCTACTGTCTCTAACTTTATGTAACACTCATAATTCAGGCTGATATTTTATCTTAAAGATGCCGTTTAGTTTTAACACGGCATAAGGTGTTTTTCCACTCTGTGTCTTACGAACACGAGCTTTATGAACATGGTGACAATTTAAACTTGGTGTAAGAAAGATTAAGCAGAATTTCGGCAGTGCCTGAAGACAATGGTGTTGTGTTTATACGCCCATTAACGACCTCAGACAGAAAAATAAAATAAGCGCCTATAATTTATAAAGACATTTCAAACTCAATAAAACAATTGGTGACATTATTTTTAACATTTGTGATGGGTTTATATTTTAGTGGGCTATAAAATGAAATTTATTCATATATATCGGACTTAAATGAGTTTAATTAAAGCCACTTGGAGTTAAATATCCGTAAACTGAATTAAAGATACCACAAGTAGCACTTAATCCTGTTAAATTGATTATTATAGTTTAAAGTTACAAAATTCTTGATTTATTTTCTGATTCTTTATTTTTACTCTTTAATTTCATTATCTTATGTTCGTTTTTTATTTTACCAATCAGGGTTTGGTATATATTTCATTATTTGTTTTAGGAAAATGCCCGATTAAATGTCTCATTTTCTATATTATTGATGGGACTTTAAATATGCTTAGAGTGAATTTATTCGTTTTGATGAAAAAATTCAATCCTTTAGATCTATTTTATAATTTGTCGATGATACATATCAGCAGTATAACGTCGTCATCAATTTAATTTATTGATGCTCAGGGTTGAAATGCAGTGGCATAAAATAATAATTAGTGAACAGATAATCAGTGATTTTTTATAAGGGAATTTTATGAAATCAGTAGCAATAGTGATATTGATGGTCAGTACATTTTTAGGAGGATGCGCGACAAAAGATAAAACCGAATCAGAAAAGCAAACGGCTACCATTATTAAGAACAATACAAGCAATCAGTGTGTAAACGATTTTTCAGTTCTGAAAAAATTGAACACTGATGAGTTTGGCGTTTTTAGAGGACAGTTTGAGCAGATTAATCACATGTATGCTTTCCTGGATCAGAATAGAAATATTCTTGATGATGACCCAAAACAACTTATTTCTCTGGAGTTGAATTCTAAACTAAAAATGGTGTGTGCCAGAGTTAGGCATACTACTTTTAACGAGGTTCAAAGAAAAGTAAATGTAATCGCGAAGTTATAATTGTGATTAAAATAGTAATGTTTAATTATTCTTAATAATTGACAGGGTGGTGTTGATTTTATTTTGATGCTCATTTTTTAGTAAAGCTAATTAAGATGTCTATTGTAGGGTGGTTTGGCATGCTAAATCACTCATTTTTAATTGAGGGTTATACAAAGAATATAATTTATATTATTGACGTTATTTTAAAGTGTGCTTGTTAATTTTAAGTTAATTAAGTGGCGGTGACGTTAATTTAAAATTACTGGGGATAATTATCTAATATCTTCATCATCATTTATGTCGTGCATATAGCGTATTCGAGTGCTAGTTGCTTGCTCTCAAAATGGAATTTTTACTCACATGAATCAATTTAATTCTAACTGCGTGTTTATGCGGGGAGTGGCATTTATCACTTTAGTGGTTCAAATATGCTTACTTCTTACCGCTACCATCACACCTATTATTTCACTGTCCGCGCATGCCGATAGCTTAGATGATGCAATGATAAATATGAGAGCATCAGATATCTTGAATGAACACACTTCGGCAGCAGTGACTATTGATTCAAGTCGATCTAACAATCCACCGCAAGAGACAGTAAATCCTCCTATTTTTTCGCCATCTTCACCTCTAAATGAGCCCGCAGAGCCCTTGATTGCATCACAGCAAAATGGGTTACCAGATTTAGGCTCAGATAAACATGAAGTTGGCGACATCCGTACTAATAATAAATATGAGATCACGGAAAATAACGTGGCGAGTGCGTTTTCCAATTTTGGCAGTGTGATGAGCAGTAGTGAGCCTGGCAAAGCTGGCGAAAATGCAATAAAAGGCGTCTCCTCAGGTCTGGCCTCACAAATGGCTTCAGATTGGTTGGGGCAATACGGTAATGCCAGAGTGCAATTGAACTCATCAGGTACCGGTAATGCCGATGTATTGCTGCCACTAGCAGAATCAGAAAGTGCACTGTTATTTGCTCAACTAGGGGTCCGTCATAATGGACAACGCGCAACAAATAATAGCGGCATTGGCGTACGTGGATTTACCGATGACTGGACCTTCGGTGTAAATACCTTTTATGACTATGACATGACCGGTAAAAATAGCCGTTTGGGGGTCGGGGGTGAAGCTTGGACAGATTATCTCAAATTCTCCACAAATGGTTATTTCCGAATAACCGACTGGCATCAGTCGGTATTGTCCGATATGGAGGATTATAACGAACGCCCGGCTAACGGGTTTGATGTGCGGGCAGAGGCCTATTTACCCTCTCATCCCCAATTGGGTGGACGGCTAGTCTATGAAAAGTATTTTGGTAAAGGCGTTGCATTAGGCAGTGGAAATACCAGCCCTGATGATTTAGGTCATTCACCCTCTGCCATTACCGTTGGGGTTAATTATACGCCTATTCCATTGGTAACTTTCGATGCTTCCCATAAGAAAGGGCGCAATGTCGATAATGATTTTCAGCTAGGGATCAATTTAAATTACCGTTTTGGCGTACCGTGGATTGATCAAATTAGCAAACAGACCGTTGGTTTAATGCGCAGTGTGGCGGGTAGCCGTTACGATATCATTGACCGTAATTACGATATTGTTATGCAATATCAAAAGCAGGACTTAATTCATCTGAGTTTGCCTGAGCAGATTACCGCATATGCTATGGAAGATATCTCACTAACGGCAAAAGTGGCCTCGAAATACGGGGTGAAAAATATCGTATGGCATGCCCCTGCATTGCTTGCTGCCGGTGGCAGTATAACGATGTCAAGTGTGGGAACAGTGTTAATCACTCTCCCGGCCTATCAACCATCCGTTAGCCTGAATAATTATCAAGTTAGCGCCACGGCATATGATGTCCGGGGTAATAAATCCAATACGGCTACCACAACCCTGCTGGTTGAGCGCTCTCTACATAATATTACCCTTAAACATGTTGGTAATCACACAACGCTGGCCGATGGTTTATCTACGGTGGCTTTTGAAGCCACAGTGATTAATACCGCGAATAATGCTAACCAACCGATAACGGGTATGGCCGTTACGCTCAGTTCTACCCTGGGAACAATCACTCCGCAAACTGCGGCAACCGACAGTAACGGAAAGGTTAGTGGTATTGTCACAACCAGTACTCGTTCAGGGAGTGGGACAGTTTCTGCCTCCTTGATGAACGGCAACCATGATACAAAACCGGTCAGGTTCACGGCAGACAGTAGCACGGTAAGAATTATTAATGGTGACCTGACTGTCGTTCGTGACAAGGCGATTGCCAACGGCGTCGCGACTAACAGTGTGAAGGCCATTATCAAGGATGCTAACGGCAATCCAGTATCCGATCAGGCGGTCAGTTTCTACGCCAATAATAATGCTGTTATTGCCAGCAGTGGCATTACTGATGCTGATGGTAGTGTGATCATGACACTCACCAATACCATCAGTACTGTTGTTACTGTAACCGCTAGCGTCAATGGCAGTAGCCAAAGTGTCAATGTGACATTTGTTACCCCCGCCAACATTGCCAGTGGTAACTTGAAAGTCGTTACTGACGGCGCTGTTGCGAATGGTACGAAAACTAACAGTGTGAAAGCCATTGTTACTGATGGACACAATGCACCAGTATCAAATCAAGTGGTCAGTTTCAGTGTTGCCAACGGAAGCGGTGCCACTATCGCCACTCAGGGCACGACGGGCCCAGATGGTTCGGTAACGGTAATGCTTACCAGTATCAAAGCCGGTGTTGTTACCGTGACGGCAACTATTAATGGTAGTGCTCAAACGGTGGACGTGACCTTTATTGCCGATGTGAGTACTGCGCAAATCCAGACGCTAACGGAAGTCACCGCACTAAACAGTGGCATTGTGGCGGACGGCAGCCAGACCCACAGGGTACAGGCACGGGTGACCGATGCGCAGGGTAACCCGCTGGTCAATCAGACCGTGACCTTTGCCGCCAGCAGCGGCGCTACACTGGTGTCGTCGGTGGTGACAGTCACCGACAGTGACGGGTATATCCCGATGGCACTGACCAGTCTCCGGGCCGGGGTGATCACCGTGACCGCCACCCTCCGTGGGGGCAGTGGTAACAGTAAAACAGTGGATGTGGCCTTTATTGCTGATACCAGCAGTGCGCGGCTTGAGACGTTGACTGAAGTCACCGCAGCGAACAGCGGCATTGTGGCGGATGGCAGCCAGACCCACCGTGTGCGGGCACGAGTGACGGATGCGCAGGGCAACCCGCTGCTTAATCAGACCGTGACCTTTAGCGTCAGTAATGGTGCCACGCTGGTGAATCAGACGATGACGGTGACCGACAGTGACGGTTATCTCCCGATGGCACTGACCAGTACGCTGGCCGGGACTGTCACCGTTACTGCCACCCTGATTGGGGGCAGTGGCAACAGCAAAACGGTGGCTGTGGCCTTTATTGCTGATGCTAACAGTGCGCGGCTTGAGACGCTGACCGAAATCACGGCGTCAAACAGTGGCATTGTGGCGAACGGTAGCCAGACCCATAGCGTGCAGGCGCGGGTGACTGATGCGCAGGGTAACCCGCTGGTCAATCAGACCGTGACCTTTAGCGCCGGTAATGGTGCCACGCTGGTGAGTCAAACGGTGACAGTGACCGACAGTGACGGGTATATCCCGATGGCACTGACCAGTACGCTGGCCGGGACTGTCACTGTTACTGCCACCCTGATTGGGGGCAGTGGCAACAGCAAAACGGTGGCTGTGGCCTTTATTGCCGATACCAGCAGTGCACACATCGCGACGCTGACTGAAATCACGGCGGCGAACAGTGGCATTGTGGCCGATGGTAGCCAGACCCATAGCGTGCGAGCGCAGGTCACCGATGCGCAGGGTAACCCGCTGCCCAATCAGACGGTGACCTTTGCCGCCAGTAGCGGCGCTACCCTGGTGAATCAGACGGTGACGGTGACCGACAGTGACGGGTATATCCCAATGGCACTGACCAGTATCCGGGCTGGAGCCATCACCGTGACCGCCAGCCTGAGCGGAAGCAATAGCAAAACGGTGGCTGTGGCCTTTATTGCCGATACCAGCAGTGCGCGCATCACGACGCTGACTGAAATCACGGCGGCAAACAATGGCATTGTGGCGGACGGCAGCCAGACCCATCGCGTGCAGGCACGGGTGACCGATGCGCAGGGTAACCCACTGATTAATCAGACTGTGACCTTTGTCGCCAGCAGCGGTGCTACCCTGGTGAATCAGACGGTGACGGTGACCGACAGTGACGGGTATATCCCGGCGGCACTGACCAGTATCCAGGCCGGGACCATCACCGTGACCGCCAGCCTCAGTGGAAGTAACGACAAAACGGTGGACGTGATCTTTATTGCTGATGTCACTACCGCACAAATCGCCACCCTGACTGAAACCACCGCGCTAAACAGTGGCATCGTGGCGGACGGCAACGAGATCCATAGCGTGCGGGCGCAGGTCACCGATGTGAACGGTAACCCGCTGGCCAATCAGACAGTAACCTTTGCCGCCGATAACGGTGCCACGCTGGTGAATCAGGCGGTGACGGTGACCGACAGTGACGGGTATATCCCAATGGCGCTGACCAGTATCCGGGCCGGAGCCATCACCGTGACCGCCAGTCTCAGCGGGGGCAACAGTAAAGAGGTGCAAGTGATCTTTATTGCTGATGTCACTACCGCACAGATAGTCACTCTGAGCGAAATCACTGGGCCAAATAGCGGCATTGTGGCGGACGGCAGCCAGACCCATACCGTACAGGCACGGGTGACCGATGCAAACGGTAACCCACTGATTAATCGGACCGTGACCTTTAGCGCCGATAACGGTGCCACGCTGGTGAATCAGGCGGTGACGGTGACCGACAGTGACGGGTATATCCCAATGGCACTGACCAGTATCCGGGCCGGGGCGGTCACCGTGACCGCCAGCCTCAGCGGAAGTAACGACAAAACGGTGGTTGTCACCTTTATTGCTGATGTCACTACCGCACAAATCGCCACCCTGACTGAAATCACGGCGCCAAACAGTGGCATTGTGGCGGACGGTAGCCAGACCCACAGTGTGCGGGCGCAGGTCACCGATGCGCAGGGTAACCCACTGATTAATCAGACGGTGACCTTTGTCGCCAGCAGTGGCGCTACTCTGGTGAGCCAGACGGTGACGGTGACCGACAGTGACGGGTATCTCCCAATGGCGCTGACCAGTATCCGGGCCGGAGCCATCACCGTGACCGCCAGCCTGAGCGGAAGCAATAGCAAAGTGGTGGACGTCGCCTTTATTGCTGATGCTACTACCGCACAGATAGTCACTCTGAGCGAAACCACCGCGCCAAACAGCGGCATTATGGCGGACGGCAGCCAGACCCATAGCGTACGGGCGCGGGTCAGCGATGCGAACGGTAACCCACTGGCCAATCAGACGGTGACTTTTACCGCCAGTAATGGCGCCACGCTGGTACCGTCGGTGACGGTAACCGACAGTGACGGGCATATCCCGATGGCACTGACCAGTATCCGGGCCGGGGTCATCACCGTGACCGCCAGCCTCAGCGGAAGCAATAGCAAAACAGTAGACGTAACCTTTACTGCTGATACCAGCAGTGCACGCATCGCGACGCTGACTGAAACCACGGCGGCAAACAATGGCATTGTGGCGGACGGCAGCCAGACCCATAGCGTACGGGCGCGAGTGACGGATGCACAGGGCAATCCGCTGGCCAACCAGACGGTGACCTTTAGCGCCGGTAACGGTGCCACCCTGGTGAATCAGACGGTGACAGTCACCGACAGTGACGGGTATATCCCGGCGGCACTGACCAGTATTCGGGCCGGGGCCATCACCGTGAGCGCCAGCCTGAGCGGGGGCAACAGTAAAGAGGTGGATGTGATCTTTATTGCTGATGTCACCGCACAGATAGTCGCCCTGAGCGAAACCACCGCGCCAAACAGCGGCATTGTGGCGGACGGCAGCCAGACCCACAGTGTGCGGGCGCAGGTCAGCGATGCGAACGGCAACCCGCTGGCCAATCAGACCGTGACCTTTGCCGCCAGTAATGGCGCCACGCTGGTGAATCAGGCGATGACGGTGACCGACAGTAACGGGTATATCCCGGCGGCACTGACCAATATCCGGGCCGGGGCAGTCAATGTGACTGCCAGCCTGAGCGGGGGTAACAGTAAAAGGTGCAAGTGATCTTTATTGCCGATGCCACTACCGCACAGATAGTCGCCCTGAGCGAAACCACCGCGCCAAACAGCGGCATTGTGGCGGACGGCAGCCAGACCCATACCGTACGGGCCCAGGTCAGCGATGCGAACGGTAACCCGCTGGCTAATCAGACCGTGACCTTTAGCGCCGGTAATGGTGCCACGCTGGTGCCGTCGGTGGTGATGACGGACAGTGACGGGTATATCCCGATGGCGCTGACCAGCATCCGGGCCGGGGCAGTCAATGTGACAGCCAGCCTGAGCGGGGGCAACAGTAAAGAGGTGGAAGTGATCTTTATTGCTGATGTCACTACCGCACAGATAGTCACCCTGAGCGAAACCACCGCGCCAAACAGTGGCATTGTGGCGGACGGCAGCCAGACCCACAGTGTGCGGGCGCAGGTCACCGATGCTAACGGTAACCCACTGATTAATCAGACGGTAACCTTTGCCGCCAGTAATGGCGTCACGCTGGTACCGTCGGTGACGGTGACCGACAGTGACGGGTATATCCCAATGGCGCTGACCAGTATCCGGGCCGGGGCAGTCAATGTGACAGCCAGCCTGAGCGGGGGCAACAGTAAAGAGGTGGAAGTGATCTTTATTGCTGATGTCACTACCGCACAGATAGTCACCCTGAGCGAAACCACAGCGCCAAACAGTGGCATCGTGGCGGACGGCAGCCAGACTCAGTGTGCGGGCGCAGGTTACCGATGCAAACGGCAACCCGCTGGCCAATCAGACGGTAACCTTTGCCGCCAGTAATGGCGCCACGCTGGTACCGTCGGTGACGGTAACCGACAGTGACGGGTATATCCCGGCGGCACTGACCAGTATCCGGGCCGGGATCATCACCGTGAGCGCCAGCCTGAGCGGGGGCAACAGTAAAGAGGTGCAAGTGATCTTTATTGCTGATGTCACTACCGCACAGATAGTCACCCTGAGCGAAACCACAGCGCCAAACAGTGGCATCGTGGCGGACGACAGCCAGACCCACAGTGTGCGGGCGCAGGTCACCGATGCAAACGGTAATCCGCTGGCCAATCAGACGGTGACCTTTGTCGCCAGCAGTGGTGCCACGCTGGTGCCATCGGTGACGGTGACCGACAGTGACGGCTATATCCCAATGGCGCTGACCAGTATTCGGGCCGGGGCCATCACCGTGACCGCCAGCCTCAGTGGAAGTAACGACAAAACGGTGGACGTGATCTTTATTGCTGATGTCACTACCGCACAAATCGCCACCCTGACTGAAACCACCGCGCTAAACAGTGGCATCGTGGCGGACGGCAATGAGATCCATAGCGTGCGGGCGCAGGTCACCGATGCGAACGGTAACCCGCTGGCCAATCAGACGGTAACCTTTGCCGCCGATAACGGTGCCACGCTGGTGAATCAGGCGGTGACAGTGACCGACAGTGACGGGTATATCCCGATGGCACTGACCAATATCCGGGCCGGGGCAGTCAATGTGACTGCCAGCCTGAACGGGGGTAACAGTAAAGAGGTGGAAGTGATCTTTATTGCTGATGTCACTACCGCACAGATCGTTGCCCTGACCAAAATCACTGCGCTTAACAGTGACATCGTGGCAGATGGCAACGATATCCATAGCGTGCAGGCGCAGGTCACCGATGCTAAGGGTAACCCGCTGGCCAATCAGACGGTAATTTTTACCGCTGACAACGGCGCCACCCTGGTAAGTCAGACGGCCACTGACAGTGATGGGTATATCAGGACAAATCTGACCAATACCCGGGCTGGGGCTGTTAATGTTACCGCAACCCTGACTGGGGGCAGTGGTAACAATATGACGGTGCAAATCATCTTTATTGCTGATGTTACTACCGCACAGATAGTCACCCTGAGCGAAATCACCGCGCCAAACAGTGGCATTGTGGCGGACGGCAGCCAGACTCACAGTGTGCGGGCGCAGGTCACCGATGCGAACGGTAACCCGCTGGCCAATCAGACGGTGACCTTTGTCGCCAGCAGTGGTGCCACGTTGGTGCCGTCGGTGGTGATGACCGACAGTGATGGGTATATCCCGACGGCACTGTCCAGTATCCGGGCCGGGGCCATCACCGTGAGCGCCAGCCTGAGTGGGGGCAGCAGTAAAGAGGTGGAAGTGACCTTTATTGCTGATGTCAGTACCGCAAAAATCGCCACCCTGACTGAAACCACCGCGCTAAACAGTGGCATCGTGGCGGACGGCAATGAGATCCATAGTGTGCGGGCGCAGGTCACCGATGCGAACGATAACCCGCTGGTCAATCAGGTAGTGATTTTTACCGTCGGTAATGGTGCCACGCTGATGCCATCGGTGATGATGACTGACAGTGACGGGTATATCCCGGCGGCATTAACCAGTATCCGAGCCGGGGATATCGCGGTGATTGCCACCCTTATCGGGGTCAGTAATGACACCAAAAAGATAGACGTGCTCTTTATTGCCGATGTTAATAGCGCGAAAGTGATTTTAGAAAAGAGCCTAGATAATCAACCTGCTGATGGGGTGGCAGATGCTGCAATAAAAGTGACGGTAACAGATGCCAACAATAATCCATTGCCAGGCCAGAATATAACCGTTGTTGCGGATAATGGCGCAATTATCAGCAGTAATAGTAATGGTACCAGCGGTGCCGATGGGACTTTTGTTATAACACTGAAAAGTTCAACAATTGGTAATAGCGCGGTGACCGCAACACTGGATAATACCAGTAGCGCAATGGTTGTGATGACATTTGTTGCTGTACCTTTTGAGATCAGATTGACCTTAACCATGGGGGGATAACCGTGCTGTAGCTGATGACACTTTATGGTGGCAGCGTTAGGTTCTTGACGCATTGAGGACATTAGCAGGAATAGACAGAAGTATGTATTAGTAGGCGGCAGGGAAAAGAGGAAAGCTAAAGGGCATCTAATTAAATAGAAGCCCTTTAGCTTAAGTATCATTATTTCGGTTTCGATAAATTATTGTAAACGTTATTTAGTATAAAACGCTTTCCTTTAGTTATTACTGTTCCGATATTGCGTTAGTGGACTGATATTATGGAAATAGATTAAGATGAGATTATTAAATCTACTGGTGTTTATTCTGCTGATGACAGTGTTTCCTGGCACTGTTTATGCGGAATTTATCATAAAAAACCTGCAAACAAGTTTGTCAGAAATGAGTATGGATGTGGTATTCCAGCCTGGTGGTTCTGCGTATGTTAATTATTGTCGGCCACAAAATGTTAGCCATACTACATTAGAACGTTGTTTACTAACATATAAAGTCAGAGCAGTTACCTCCGGAGGTCTAGGGGTTGACTTATACACTGGCGCGTTTGATTTACGAGGGGATGGCACATATGACCAACAATTGTTAGCTGCTTCAACAATGGACGAAGCACTAGCGATCGCACAATTTCACGGGGTAATACTTTCTTATCGCATAGTGATATCACGCTCAGCACTGGTTTCGATATCCGGTACATCGGGGAGTTTTGCAATGATAACTGGAGCTGAGGGAAAACCCTGTAATGCGGCGGGTACCTCATGTTATACATTTTCATCTGCTCTACTAGGTACATATAACTTTAACCTTAAAACAGCCAATATTGATGTTGTATGTGAGGCGAGTAGTTTGTCACAACGTTCAGCGACCCTAAGTGGGCCACATATATATGTGCATGATAGTAATGGGACGCGCTTATCACAAGCCATTAATCCTATTGATGTATCTATGAACTGTGTTAATTGGAGCCCAACGGCTAATACCAAAGCGGTCGACTTTGTCGTCACTCCGAGCGAAGGGGCCGCCACCGGCAGTAATACTCAGGTAGCTTGCGGAGTTTATAAAAATACGCTTGCCGGGACAGCTTCAGGTTATACACATACTCAGACAATCTCCTTGTCTGGTTTTGGTGATACTATTTCAACGTTCTCAACACCGGCACTTTATTTTGGTGTTTATGTTAAACAGCCATCTAGCTCCGCAGAAACCTCGTTACCGCAATTAAATTGTGAGTTTTCAGGCGAGTTTAGCGTACAGTAATCGGCGATTTTTATGAGTGTTCTTTCTGTGAGAATTGTAGGAGATATTAATGGTTCCCTGCTCTTTTAATTCGACCTAAGTAAAGTAAGGTTAGATATTCCAATACAGTGAGAATTTTCCATTTTTATCGATTTGAAATGGAGGGTGTTATTGTGCATTAATACTATGGTGCATCTGAATAATAATGAATTTTCTTAGGTGTCTATTTGATGGATTACGCCCTATAAAGGTTGCGGGTACTTTATTAAGGAGATATGATGCTTGACATGACAGTGCTTGTTGTTGATGAACATCCTATAATTAGAAGTGTTATAAAACGTATTATAGAGTGTAAAGGAGGTGAGGTTTTAGAAAGTAATTGTCGAACAGAATCGGTTAGGATAGCCCATATGCATAAACCAGATTTGATTATTCTTGATATTCTTACAAATGAATATTCAGGTCTTGGCCTGATTGAACAAATATTAAGAGTTTCACCTGATTCAAAAATAATAATTTTCACTGCGATGGTATTTAATGATTATGCTATAAAATGTATGGACTGTGGTGTTTATGGTTATGTCTCTAAAACCGATAGCATTGATAATTTGGAAAGTGCCATTAAAGCGGTTATGTCGGGTTATTGTTATTTTCCAAAGCTTATTATTAGTTTTAAAAATGATGATAATGATGAACAAAGAAATGAATATCTTATAATAAAAAGTCTATCACCTAATGAAATTGCTGTTATGCAAGGGATTAGCCAGGGTTTGACGATTAATGATATAGCCAATAACATCAATGTTAGTCGAAAGACAATTAGTGCATATAAAAGAAAATTGCATGAAAAGTTCAATGCGAAGTCTATTATTCAGTTGTCGATTATTGCTAAGCGTCATGGGCTCCGACAATGACAAGCTCTACTTCACTCAGTAAAAATCATCCTCATCATCCCCCCTAAAATCCCTCCTGCAGTTAACGGTGAATCTGTATCCTGACTTTCACCTATTGCCCATGTTGTTTAATGATTTTTTTGGGTTGTGAATTTAGAATCAGGTAATAAAATCTACCTCATAAGCATAACTATTTCTTGTTACATCATAAAGTTATGCAGTTATAACGGATAGATCTATACGAGCTGCCCTCCAAATGTTGGGAAAACTGACACTTGGAGGGGGGGTATTATTTACTAATCAAGTTATCCCTATCATTTGACTGATTACGTTCTGTTTTTTTATTAAATATGGAAAGTATTCTATTAGCAACCATATACAATATAGTGAATATAACCACGGTACCTATTATTCTTAAAATAAGAACTGTCAGTCGGTAAGTGTCATTGAATGACTTACTCGCCATATTAATATATCCATTGGTTTGATTGTTTAAAGAGTACTTTTCAGCATTCTCATGAAAATATTGTGCAAACGTTCCTGATCTTTGTTTTGTTACATGAAATGGCACTGCTTTTGAACCAATGGGTAAACGAATCTTATCTCCATTGCTGGTACTGAGCAATGTATCATCAATAAGAACAATAACGTTGTTTCCATCGGGTAACTTTGCAATATAGAATCTGGCGTAGTCTAGTTCATTAATAAGTGTTTTTATTTTACTTTGTGTCCAATAAGGAATGAATTTGGTCTTTTTTTTCCGCCCAGACCCTGAAGTAATAAATCCACCACGTTGAATATCAACAATACCATATAATTCGGTTGGTTCGAGAGACTCGGTTTCTATAGTGAAGTAACTACCCACTCTGATATCTGCTAACGTTTTAATGGTTGGAATAGTATCTCCGGCTTTTTTCCCCTCATACTGTTCACCTGATTTTGCATTTCTAATGTTGCCTTCAGACACTTCACTTTCAAAAAGATAAAAAAACCGTTGGTAAGGCGTGATGGCAGAAATGTAAACGGCAATAAAGAAAAGGACGATAAATCCTGTATATTTTAAAACTTTCATTTTTCAAAACACTCCATTTGTATTAACATTATCCAAAAAAATATAAATAAAATTTGATGTGTGAGAGTTAATATAAAGAATTAAATCATTTCAATACACGAGAACATAAAGTATCAACACTAGTGAGTTATGGCTCATCGACAAGGACTCTTTGTGTGAAAGGCATTTATTCATTTTTAATACAACATAGTATGCCGACGATCAGCATAGGTACCCAGCAAAGGGTAATTAACAAGAATATTCTTATGTAATATAAATTCCGTGGGCTAGCGAGTTCAAAAGCCCAAATAAATCGGTTCAAAAAATAAAACAAGAAAATAAAGATGTAAAGCATACCAAAAAACCAGCCAGATAAATCAATGTCATGCATTCTTCTAATGCCAACAGCAAGCAGTGGTAAAGGCACTACAATGTTAATAAATATATTTATGGTCAAGAGATAGTCTACTGAATCGATTGTTTTTGTTACTGACAATGTGGCAATTATTATAATTAATAGAATTTTAAGTAAAGAATTGGTTAAGAAAAATATCCAGAACTCTTGCCTCGATGAAACGCCTTTAAAATCAAAGGTGCGTTGCCATCCATTTAAGTAGCATTGCCAAAAAACCATAGTGTTATCCTTTTCTGGAAGTATAAAAGTTATAGTTTACGCTGCCAAAAAAATACGACTAATTATGAATGTATTTTTATCTTAATTAAAGTTATAACAAGAAATAATGATTTTTCACTCCAAACTAATTTATTTAAAGTGAATGTGACCAAATAATGGTTTTTTTTTGATAATTATAGTCAGACCAACTAGATAGAAAATAACATCAAGCGGTTTGTTAAGTTTTACTTGATTACGTTTACCGATGATACGCATATTTATCAGATATTTCTTGTTTTGTTTCTCAATGTAAAATGAATTGTTTTATTTCATACACTTTTAAAATCGGACAGTGGAAAAATCCGTGATCTCTGGACGATTGTTTATATTCCCTATATGACGCCATTTACTAGCATCTTATGCTGGTGTTTCCCTTTAAAATAGAATAAATACAAATTAAGGTGCTACTGCTCTTGTACTAGATGCTGGAGTGTTTTTATAACATTATCATTATTTTCAATTTCACTTCACATAAAAAAATAAACTTATTGACAATAAGTTTGACGGGTTCTAATTTCGAAATACCATTTAAGAACTTGGTTCCATATAATGGAACAGGTGTGAGATGACGACATTAGAAAATGCCACTGCGGTATTGAAGTTATTTTCTCATCGATGCATAACGCACGGTCAGCCGGGTATTTCATTCAGCGATGTGGTTGAACAACTGAGTTTACCGAAAAGCACAGTTTCGCGCCTATTACAAACGATGGAAAACCAAGGGTTGCTGGAGCGAGATCCTCAGACTCGCTTGTATAAAATTGGTCATTTACTGCTTTCCGTTGCTAGCCACTATTTATCAACGCCATTGGTGGACAATGCGGCAGTCGCTATGGCGCATTTAGGCCAACTGACTTTTTGTACCGGTTATATATCGGTACTGGAGGGGCGAGATATCAGGGTTATGCGAACCTTCCCTGGCCGTCATTTCTTACATGTGGTCACGCCGGTTGGCGGATGTTCACCCGCCGCGGAAACCTCGGTAGGCCGGGCCATATTGGCACGAGAAAGTGATGATGATGTTCGGCAACGCTTTATCGCTGGCTATCAAGGTGCCCTGCCGGATTCTGGACAAATGCTCGATACATTGCTGCCAAAACTGGCGCAAATCAGGGGGCAGGGGTGGTCTTTGGCGCGTAACGAAACCCTGCCTGGGATCAGCTCACTCGCGACGGCGGTAACCAATAAACACCGTAGTGAAACGGTGGGGTTATGCTTATCTTTCCCCTCTCAGTCCGATGATCAGCCTTATCCACCTCAGGTTTTGGCGGCATTGATAACGGTTTCCCGGCAATTAGCGAAAAAACTCGGTGATGAATATTGGCAACAGATCAAATAACTCACCGCGAATAGAGTTTTGTTTTTGATTAATAAATCAGTATGCCAACACCAGGGCATCTTACCGATTATTTAATTGCACTGTGAATAAGCACGGTGCAATTAAATAAGCTAAGTCAGGCTATAAATAATAAATTTCATTGTTGGTTCCAAATATTGGAACTGCGACGGCATCCTATGCCTGAAATATTATTTTTGCCAAATACCAAAGATAGACAGGGGCTTATGAAACCAGAAAAAGCGATAAATCCGTTGAAAGATATCAGCACGCTGCTGGTTATGGTGCTGTTATCCGTTATGGGGGCAATTATCGGCGTACAACTGATAACAACCTTGGGCGTGACGCCTAATACCTCGATTATCGGTGCGCTTATTGCCATGCTGCTTGCGCGCATTCCATTACAGATGTTTCAGCGCTATCGTTCGATACATACCCAGAATCTGGCGCAAACCGTTATTTCTTCAGCCACCTTCGGTGCTGCTAATAGTTTGTTGATGCCGATTGCTGTGCCCTATGTCATGGGCCAACCGCAATTGATCCTACCGATGCTATGTGGTGTTGCGGCAGCGATGTTGCTGGATGCTTATCTATTGTATCGATTATTTGATACCAAAGTCTTTCCGGCCGCTAATGCCTGGCCTCCCGGTGTGGCTGCTGCGGAAGCAATCAAAGCCGGTGACCGAGGTGGTAAGCAAGCATGGCTGCTCGTGGTGGGTGTTCTGGTGGGTATCGCCGGTTCAATGCTAAAAGTTCCGATGGCAGCCTTTGGTACCGCTTTTATTGGCAATATTTGGGCTCTGAGCATGTTTGGAGTCGGTTTGTTGCTGAGAGCTTACGGCCAGCCAATGACCGGAGTCGATATCAATGCACATTTTATTCCACACGGGGTGATGGTTGGGGCCGGTTTGGTGGCCTTGATTCAAGTTGTACAGATGATTCGCAATAAGAATGGCGAGAGCAAATCCACTCATGCGCAACCTGACAGCGAGGTGCGTAAGGCACTGGGACTGGGCGCGGTTGGGTATATCATTATTGCTGCACTGCTGGCTTTGGCCGGTAGTCTATACAGTGAAATGTCATTGGTCATGCTGTTACTGTTTGTGATTTATGCAGCTTTTGCTGCCTTTGTACATGAATTGATCGTGGGTATCGCAGCGATGCACTCTGGTTGGTTCCCTGCCTTTGCCGTCGCGCTGATTACCTTGATTATAGGTATTTTAATTGGTTTCCCCCCGCTAGCATTATGCATTCTGACAGGCTTCACTGCGGCAACCGGGCCGGCATTTGCCGATATGGGATTTGATCTGAAAGCCGGTTTTATCCTGCGAGGTTATGGTAAAGACTTGCAGCAAGAGTTGTGGGGGCGCCGCATTCAACTGATCGCTGCACTTATCGCTTTTGTGATTGCCATTCCGGTAGTTTATTTCTCTTACACCAGTTATTTCCTACAGGGCTTGGTTCCACCAGTGGCGCGGGTATATGCCAAGACTATCGAGGCCGGTGCACAGCCGGGCATTGCATTGAATCTGCTTATCTGGGCTATTCCCGGCGCTATCGTGCAATTCATTGGTGGGCCGAAGCGGCAGCTTGGGGTGCTGCTGGCCACCGGATTGCTAATTAACAACGCGATGGCAGGGTGGGCGGTAGTGGTGGGTATCGCACTGCGTATCCTAATTATTAAACGCTGGGGTGATAAAGGCCGCACGCCGATGGAAATTATGGCGGCAGGCTTTATTGCCGGCGATGCACTGTATAACTTCTTTAACTCCATTTTTTCCAGTAAAGGGAAATAACCAGTAGCGGCTGATGCAGGATGCATTGATTCACCCGGCAACATGATTGAGGTATAAAAATGAGTTTGAAACAAACAATACAAGCCTATGAATTAATAGATAGTGCATATGTTAACGGACAAGAGATTGTCGCGTTGTTTGCCCAATACCCGGCGGTAAAAGCCACGACCCATCGCGTCGATGGCGAGAAAGGGGCAACTGATTTTGTGCGCATTGAAATTGTGGGCAGTGAAGGCAAGACCCTGGGCGGCAAGGCACCTACATTGGGTATTATTGGCCGCCTCGGTGGGGTTGGTGCGCGGCCAACACGTATCGGGCTGGTTTCCGACGGTGATGGTGCCATTGCGGTAATTGCCAGCGCGCTGAAACTGGCACAGATGCAACATAACGGAGATGTATTACCGGGAGATGTGATAGTCACCACCCACATTTGTCCAAATGCACCAACTCGCTCGCACGATCCCGTTGATTTTATGGATTCGCCGATTGATGACGTGACGATGAATAATAATGAGATGATCACGCAAGCCGATGCCATTTTGTCGATCGACACGACCAAAGGCAACCGTATACTCAATCACAAAGGCTACGCACTTTCACCGACGGTGAAGGAAGGCTATATTTTGCGGGTGGCGGAAGATCTTTTACGCATCATGGAGATGACCAGTGGTCGCCCGGCAGTAACATTCCCTATCACGACGCAAGACATCACACCGTATGGTAATGGTGTGCATCATATCAACAGTATTCTCCAGCCCTCTACCGCCACAACTGCGCCGGTGGTCGGCGTCGCAATCTGCACCGAGTCGGTTGTACCGGGATGTGGTACCGGGGCCAGCCACGAAGTGGATATTGCATTGGTGGTAAAATTCGCCGTTGAAGTGGCCAAAGAATATGGACGAGGTACCTGTAATTTTTATGATACGACTGAATACGCACATTTGCTGACGTTGTATGGCAGCCTGAATCATCTGCAAAAGAGGGGATAACCGAATAGCCATTCGACATTAATCGATACGCGGCGACATTGTGCTGCTGCGTGTATTAATTGCCAGTTGCCCACCAAGGATAGTCACTTCAATCTGCGTAAACCACGACACAAAGAGTGCAATTTATAACAGTGACGCAGGATGGTCTTAGGTATTTGAACGCAAAACCAATGCCTAAAGTGGCTTCATTATAATAATCAGCCTTTTATGTATAGTTTTATGAAGTTCATTTTATAGAGTGTTAGACGACGCGGACATGCCGAATAAACCGGAGTGGCAGGGTATCAACCCATCGGACAGTAATCCTGGAAGATAGCCGCGCACGTCTGGATCAGTTCGGGGAATTGCCGATAAAGGCTACTCCCCGCAACCGCGGTTAATCTATGAGGGAGATGTATGATGAACGGCAATAACATCAGTAATGTCGATCTCGCCCCTATTAACCAGTGCGACCTTGCGTTCTGTCGCTGAGTCTGATTCTGCCGAGTTGTGTTGAATGGGGTACCAGTTATTCAGCCTATCAACGTAGGCGATGACATTAGTGTGTATTCTGTTGTGACTGAATGACATCTCAGGATGACTTATATCGTTACCCTGTGTTGCTATCAGGTGTACCACCAAATACATGCATAGGGCTTGCGATACGTTACTGCGATAGTTGTTGTAGCCTTGAGCGTTGGAAAAGGACTGCTGAGCAGGCCCAGACATGTTGTAGTAGTACTCGTCGTTCTCATAATAGATGAAATACGGGGCTAAGCCTGGGCGGCTTATCATGACCTCCATGACCTTCCCACCAAACCAATTGCGTGGTCGGTCTTGCAAGCTGTCTGCCGTCATAACGACTTTCCCTGATTGCGTTATGAGGAGGACCGATGCCCCCATCTGCTCAAGATTAACTGCGATTTGTCTCTGAGCTTGCTCGACCTGAGACTCCCGCTTTCTGGTAGATAAGTCCATTTCGTTGGCATGACTCTCGTCCGATTCAGCTAATAATCCGGCATCCTCAATAAAGAACGTATCTATACCGCGAAGCGGCTGAGAATGCTCTCCGTAGGGTGATTTTGCAATGATATGTCCCACGATAGAGCAACGGGCCATGGCAGCGAGCTTTTCGCTTACACCTGACGATCTCATCGCAGCATGTAACTGATTTAGGCCATCAACGATTTGATCCGCAGCTGAATCGGGTTTTAACCGGTTCAACCCCCCTTCGTAGAAGTCCTTGTTTATGCCAGTTCGCTTGACGAATGAATGAACGAAATCAAAATTGCTCATTGTGGCTGCATCCAATTCATAAGCGATAACGTCCACCGTAGCGCCGTATTTTCGGCAAATCACATCATAAAAGCGGGCGGCACAAACCATTATCGAATATATCAGGCTATCCCCAGAATTCGCGTCTTTGGCAAATTTAGCGAGATTATTTGCCCCAAATCCACCTCGATCCGCTGCCTCCAACTGCCAGAGAATAGCTTTGGCTCGAGGATGACCGGCTTCCGCTGCTTTATACCAACAGTCTGCCGCCAGATCGAAATCATAGGGCGTCACACTGCCTGACCCCCAAAGAAGAGAAAGATTGAATAATGCCGAAACGTGACCTCCCCGAACAGCATTGCCTAAGTGTCTGCTTGCAGCGTTACAATCGCCTGCCCGTAAGGCTTCAACACCACAAACGTATTCGGCTTCCACGTCTTCTGACGTGCTGGTGAAAAACGGATTCTGAAACTCAGCCATATTCATATTCCTTCGCGTCGACTAATACCCATCTCGCACTTTTGTACGGATGTCTCCGTTGCACACAACGTTGTAATTTCCAGGATATCTAACAATTAACATATCAAAATGTCGGCCTGGTACGATAATAGCCGCACAGGATCAATCCAAATATAGGCCGGTGGATAACGGAAAACGAAGCAAAATAACGTATTCCAAACCGCCATTAGCAGTGGTGTAATCTGCTTTTTTTACGACTAAAAAGCCAGTTTAGTACACTACACTTCTTGTTATTTGTTGAGCAAGGTGAGTTGCAGAAAATTCTGATTACAGGAAGGTTTAGCGTTTATGGTTGCAGCATCATCGCCACCATTCTCTATTTTTAACCCTCTTTTTTCGGCCAATACTAACGTATTGATTTTATACAGGGTTGGCCGAGAGTATTAAAAAAGCCTTTTTTACCCTCGCAGTCTATTGTTCTTTTACCATCAGCAAGTTATGTGTATTTTATAACTGTTCACTGCCGTACAGGCAGCTTAGAAAACGCGGATAACCACGGTTTGCGGGCTGGCCTGGTTCACTGCCGTACAGGCAGCTTAGAAAACAACTGAAAGAACACTGCCCAGCACCACACCGTTCACTGCCGTACAGGCAGCTTAGAAAAGAGGCTTCGGCCAGTAACACACAAAAACGATCAAAAAACAAAAGCAAAAAGCCCGCTTAGTTGCCTAAGCGAGCTTTTCTAATTTGGCTCCTCTGACTGGGATCGCCTTTGCCAGTAACTGGCTAATAAGTAAGCTAAACCTGAATTACCCTCCTGTCAAGACCACCAGAATGACCACCAATAGTTGTGGGTTATATAAAGATGGTTTGAGCGTTCCTCGGCATGTGGTGATCGTTACTATGGTGTTCCCAGCAAGGGAAGCGTAGCTAAAGCGAGCATAGAAGAGCCTATCTTAAGGGAATTATGACCAAAGGAAGGTGCGGATGTTTTCTTGGACTAGCTGCGTTGTGGTGCCTATTACAAAATAATTTTTTCAGAATCATGATTATTGACAGTGGTAAATTGATTAGATTTTAGTTGGAAATTATTGTCGATAAATTAACGGAGTGACGGGATGAGTAACGCGCATGAGACCAGCGCGTCGGCGTTCCTTCACTGTTAAAGCTATGACTCAGCGCTGACTTTTCGGTATAGAGGGCTGAACCGTCGGTTAACAAATTGATGTCTTCTCCGCGTTGTAATTCACACGGCGTCAGCAAGATATTTCGCCAGCCACGCTCTTTCAGCGTTTCAATGGAATAGGTTAATCTGAACAAATCCGTTTGATCTTCAATCACCCTTGGACACGAGCGGTACAGATACTCAACATGCTTTTTCAAATTGGCGGTTGTTCCCTTGAGTCGCCCTTTCTCCTGCAACCAGACAATGTCCTGAGCGACCGTTTTAGGAAATCGCTTCTGTTTTTGGGCCAGGGATAACCAGCGAATCAGAAACATATTTTCGGCATACGGGGAGTTGATGGCCCCCTCCTGACGAGCCAGATGCAGGGCTGTCAGCGCACAGAAAGCGAGATGCCCCAAATTTTGGGTGACCATTTGAGATGAAGGAGAGTCTGTTGCTATTGTGGAGCCTGATGTTTGAGGAAGTGGAGTGTCGGTCATTTATTCTGCTTTCACCGGGCGGAGATGACTGATTCTAGCGTTTTTATCGGGCATTCGCAGCTTTACTCTTTTGCTGCTCGATGGCCGTACTGAACCCGCGCCAAAACTGCTCGATATCAGCGTCGGTTACGTCTGCAGCAGATTTTTCCAGTGTCTGGTTTAGATAATGTTGAACAGAATTTAATGAAGACCAATAGCTCGGAAATATCTTTCGGGTCATCCCATTATGATAAGCAAGAGGTCGTGACATGGACTAAATAGAGTGAAGCCTGCCAGCAGATTAGGCAAAGACAGCACGTACGCCCACGGATAGAAATAGTGAGAGTTATCACGTTATCTTAAAGAATACTGGGCCACGGTTTCCCCTAATGCAGGTGACTCATTTAATTGGTACATAGCCTCATAAAAACGTTACAATTCTCATTCGGTATCCATTAATAATCTTATCCAACTGACACGATGATGAAGACACCTACCACTCCGGTCCCGGCTCTTGATAAAGCTATTCGTGTCTGTCATTACCTGGCAGAACACGGCAGTGCTACTTTCAGTCAAATTTACTGCGGTGTTGATTTACCCAAGAGCAGCACGTCCACTTTACTTAATGCCATGGTGGTGCAGGGACTGCTCCGTCAGGAAAAAGATAAGTATTCACTCGGCCTGCTGTTATATGAATTGGGCAATAAAGCAATTCAACAGTTTGATATTAAAACCATCGCATTGCCATTATTAGCAGAATTGCGCGACAGTACTAACCTGACTTGCCATCTTGGTGTATTGGAAGGCCGGGCGGCGATTTATTTGTTAAAAATGGAAAGTCCTCAGGCTATTGTGGTTCGTAGTTGGGAAGGGAAACGTCTTTCTTTATACAGCTCGGGTTTAGGTAAAGTATTGCTGGCCTGGCTATCTGATGAAGAGATTGATGATCTGTTGCCTGAAGGAGAGCATTTTCCGGCTTTTACCGAAAAAACGATTACCCACCGTACCACCTACAAAATGCAATTGGCTGAAATCCGTCAGCGCGGTTGGGCATGCGATGATGAAGAGGACAGTCTCGGCGTACGTTGTATTTCAGCACCTGTGCATGATGCTCAGGGTAAGGTCATTGCTGCAATCAGTGTGTCCGGAGTACTTTTCCAACTGCCGAATGACGAGTGGGAAGATATTGCCCATCGTGTCCAACATACCTGCTCTGTATTAAGTTCGTTACTCAAAGCCTGATGACGGGGTCATCAGGTCATCACACCATTATCCCACGTTAAGTAACTAAAATAAGCGTTCGATCACAGTTCACTATTTGAGCCAGTTGACTCAGGTTCAATTTTCTCGCATCATTTTCCATACAAGGAACATAAGTTCCATATGCAGAACTTGATGGTGGTGAATGTGAACAGATTTAAAGGTGTTTTTCCTCCCGTCCCTACCGTGGTTGATGCAAAAGGTCAGCTTGATAAAACCGGCATGGCAAAACTGTTGGACCATGTGATTGCGCAGGGAGCTCACGGGGTACTTATCTTGGGCAGTGGCGGCGAGTTCTGTCATATGTCACATGAAATGCGTCTTGAGGTCGCCGAGTTCTGCGTCCAGCATATCGATGGGCGAGTGCCGGTATTGTTGGGGATTGCCGCGCCGGGAACGGCTGAAACTATTGCCTATGGCCAACATGCGGCGTCGATTGGTGTTGATGCCGTTCTGGCGGTGAATCCTTATTATGCTCAGCTCAATAGCGATTATCTTTATCATCATTACCGAACCATCGCTGAAGCGCTCACGCTGCCGGTATTTTTGTACAACTTCCCGGCATTAACCGGACAAGATATCGGTCTGGATGTTATTACCCAACTGGCCAGAGAGGTTCCGAATATCGTTGGTATCAAAGATACTATTGATAATATCAGTCATACGCGTGAAGTGATTAATCGCGTTCATGCTGTCCGGCCCGGCTTTATCATTTTCTCGGGTTATGATGAATATATGCTTGATACGCTAATTTTGGGCGGGCACGGGGGGATCCCGGCTACCTTCAATTTTGCGCCGGAGGTGACCGGTGGGATCTATGATGCGTTCATCAATAAAGAGTATGAGCAGGCCTTTGTGTTGCAACGCCGTCTTGCCAAACTCTCGTCACTGTATGCATTAGAAACACCGTTCTTTGGTGTAGTAAAGGAAGCCATCAATGCCAGTGGCGTGAGTATTTCAACGGAGGTCATTGCACCGACCCGAAAATTATCGGCAGAAAAAATCAATCAAGTAAAAGAAATCCTAAATAGCATCAGGTAGATCAATAAGAGGATAATAATGATGAGTAATGTCTATCCTGCAATAAAAATCAATCCTAACGATGATGTTGTTATTGCCCGCATCAATATCAGTGCGGGTACACCGCTTCCTGAAGAGGAGATCACCGTTCTCAACCCGGTACCGGAAGGGCATAAGATTGCTATACGCAATATCGAGAAAAATGCCCCCGTTAAGCGTTATGGACAAATTATTGGTTTTGCGTCACAACCTATAAATGCAGGTGAGCATATTCACATGCACAATTTGGGTATGGGTGAGTTTACCCGTGACTATGCGTTTGGCGAAGATACCCTGACACTGCCTAAAGCAGAAAAGACCGATACGTTTATGGGGATCAAACGTGTGGATGGCCGTGTTGCGACCCGCAATTTTATCGGTATTTTAACCACCGTTAACTGCAGTGCTACAGTGGCCAGAGCTATCGAAGATCACTATAAGAAAATCGGACTGGATGAGTATCCGAATGTGGATGGGATTGTTGCTCTGCCACAGAGTTTTGGTTGCGCTATTGGCACTGACAGCGAAGCAATGATTGTTATGCGCCGGACGTTGAGTGGATATGCGAGGCATGTGAATTTTGCTGGCGTATTAATTATTGGCTTAGGTTGTGAATCTAACCAAATAAAGGATTTGATTAACACTGAAGGGCTGAAAGAGAGTGCGAAACTGCATACCATGACAATACAGGAGACTGGTGGAACCCAGAAAACTATCACTCAAGGTATTACCGTTATTGATAGCATGCTGAATGATGCAAATCAGGTTAAACGTGAACCAGTACCGGTATCGGAAATTATTTTGGCACTTGAATGCGGTGGCTCGGACAGTTATTCCGGTATTTCTGCTAATCCCGTCTTGGGGTATGCGGCAGACAAAATTGTCCAGCAGGGGGGAACAGCAATCCTGTCTGAAACCTCAGAAATCTATGGTGCAGAACATTTATTAACACGTCGTGCTGTTTCAGAAGCCGTAGGTAAAAAATTGATCGCCCGCATTGAGTGGTGGGAAGATTATTGTCAGCGAACCAAAAGTGAAATGAATAATAACCCATCGGCGGGCAATAAAGTGGGGGGGTTAACCACGGTACTGGAAAAATCACTTGGGGGAATTGCTAAAGGCGGCACGTCCAATTTAGTTGAAGTCTATGAGTATGCAGAGCCTGTTACGGCCAAAGGACTGGTATTTATGGATACCCCCGGGTATGACCCTATTGCTGTTACCGGGCAAATTGCCGGGGGCGCAAATTTATTGTGTTTCACCACGGGTCGCGGTTCTGCATTTGGCAGTAAGCCCACTCCATGCCTTAAATTAGCGACCAACAATACGTTGTGGGTTCGCCAGCAGGAAGATATGGATATTAATTGCGGGGATGTGGTTGAAGGCAAGGAAACTATCGCTGAAGCAGGTGAAAGATTGTATGCCATGATACTTGAAATGGCATCAGGGAAAAAAACTAAAAGTGAACAGTTTGGATATGGCAGCCTGGAGTTTGTGCCATGGAATATCGGCTCAATCATGTAATATAATTTATTTTAGTTAAACAATTCTTGATAAAAACCATATGCATAAATATGGTCAGGAGAGTGTCATGTCTATAATAAGGAATGAGGCTTACCATAATACCTCACCGACTAAGGTTAGATGGAATATATTCTTAATATTACTGCTTCTGGGGGCTATCAATTATATCGACAGAACCTCGCTGGCGATCGCCATGCCGTATATTGTCGAAGAATTTAATATTAAAGATACTATTGTTGTGGGGCTGTTGCACAGTGCCTTTTTTTGGGCCTATGCCTTAATGCAGGTTCCTAGCGGCGTATTAGCCGATAGATTTAAAACACGGACAATTATTGCCTGTGCGACAATTACCTGGGGGGCATTCCAGGCCATTGCAGCACTGTGCCACTCAACGACCTTCCTGGCATTATCCCGTGTTGGACTGGGCGTATCAGAAGCACCAATTATGCCAGCAGGTGCCAAGCTGATGGGGACATGGCTGACACCAACGGAACGTGGACGTGGGTCAATGTTGTTAGACGGTGGTGCGGCTCTGGGGACAGCCATGGGTGCGGTGATCCTGACCTGGCTGATTGCATTCTTTGGTTCATGGCGCATGGCCTTTATTATTGCGGGGTTGGGAACGATGTTGGCGGGGATGCTGGCATGGTGGTATATCAGGACCTATCCTCACGAACACCCTAGAATTAACAAGGCTGAATTAGAGCATATTAATAAAAATAATGAACTCTCTACCAAAAAACCAGAAAAATATAAAATAAAAGATGTACTACCCTACCTGAAACAACGGAATGTCCAGGCATTAATCGGTGGTTGGGTTTGTTATAGTACGGTATTTTACGGATTAATGACTTGGTTGCCATTGTATTTTCAGAAAACCTATGGTTTTGATATTAAATCAATGGGTGGCGCAATGGCCTTTATTTTTCTGTTGTGTTTTATCGGCCAATTAACTGGTGGATATATCATGGACCGCTGGAGGAATTCCGGTGCCGATACCAACAAAGTCATGCATACCATGCTGGGTATCTCGGCGGTGACGGCTGGCGTCGGGATATTTATATGCGCTAATATTAATAATCCCATTTCGGCGGTTATCTTGCTGGGGGTAGCGATGTTCCCATTACGCTGGGCGAGTGTCTACTGGTCTATTCCTTCATTATTAGGTGCACAAAAAGTTGCTGGTACTCTCTGTGGAACAATGAATTTCAGTAGTAACTTATTCGCTGCAATTATTCCTATCTTAATTGGTTTTGTTGTTCAGATTACGGGTAATTATTACATTGCCATGATGTTTTTCGCTGCGGCAGCCGTGGGTTATCTGATTTGCTCATTGATGATTAATTTCGATAATAAAATGGAAATCAACAACGAGTCTGTTCATTAATCACATCATGCTATTTAATTTTTTCCAACTTACTGTAAGGACATACAATGATCACTACAGCTATATTCCCTGCGCGTTATGTACAGGGTGCTGAATCAATAAGTATTTATCTGGGTGATGAGTTATCCCGATTAGGACAGAGGGCATTAGTATTGCAGGACCCTGTCGTTCACCAAAAATTGGGTGATAAGATAAATCAGGCTCTGAGCGGGAAAGTTGAGTATTTGGTTGAAGTATTTAATAGTGAATGTTCTGATGAAGAGATAAGTCGTATTTCAGTATTGGCTGAATCTTATCAGGCGGATGTTATTGTTGGTATCGGCGGTGGAAAGACGCTCGATACTGCTAAAGCTACCGGCGCGATGTTAAAAAAGCCGATTGCTATTGTACCGACACTGGCATCTACCGATGCACCTTGCAGCTCGCTAGTGGTTATCTACACTCAGGAAGGCAGGTTTAAACGCTATTTGATGATACCACGTAACCCTGACGTGGTATTAGTGGATTCGCAGGTAATTGCTGATGCACCGGTCCGTTTCCTGGTATCCGGCATGGGAGATGCTCTTGCTACCTGGTTTGAAGCGGAGGATTGCCGTATTAAAGGTGCCGGTAACATGACAACCCGCCCCGGGCCGATGTCAGCATTTGGATTAGCGCGTTTATGCTATGACACATTATTGAAATACGGCGTGCTGGCGAAAAGTGCCTGCGAACATCATCAGGTAACACCCGCGCTGGATCATGTGATTGAGGCGAATACATTGCTTTCTGGTTTAGGTTTTGAAAGTGGTGGTCTGGCAGCCGCTCATGCTATTCATAATGGGCTTACCGTATTACCGCAAACTCACTGTTACTGGCATGGTGAGAAAGTGGCATTTGGTACACTCGTGATGTTGATGCTGACAGACCGTGAACCCGAAGTTATTGATACTGTTTATAGTTTCTGTGAATCAATTGGTTTACCGACTACTCTGGCTGACATCGGACTGGGGAATGTGACAGATGATGAGTTACTGAAAGTTGCCGAAGCCAGTTGTCAGCCTGGAGAGACCATGCATAACGAACCCCATGATATCAATCCGCTAAACCTGCTGGCGGCGTTACGTACGGCAGATGCTGAAGGATTGCGGAGAAAGGCCGGATTGTAATATTTGATTACTGTTTGATTAAGACAATACAAAAAAGCCATTCCGGTGTAGCTCATCACTGTGAATGGCTTTTTTATTCGGTCTTTAGTTTATTACCTCATGACAAAAGGAGGCTGCCTGCTGGGCACATACGTGCCGGAAAACACACTATGTGCATGTACGAACGCCGTCGGTGCCTCGTCAAATAATTCTATACATACATGTGCGCTCAACGTGTCACCTTTAGGTGTTTTTATCCTGTTTCCCCCCATATCTACTCCTGAGTAACATTGCACAAACTGTGGTTTATACAAATGTACAATTGACTAAAATGCACGCCAAAAACTGGCAAGCAGTGGGGGGCAGGGCTTCGGGCTATGTAAAAATTACCTGACAGAGAATAGTTGGGCCATACAGAACAGATAGCAGACTCCTTGCAAAGAATCGCGTATCTCATCGGGGTTGCCGAATACGTTAATCGTGTAGGCATGGCGGTGAGGAGTTTGTCTGCCTACTCCCCAACACCGAGTTAGTCGGGGCTATGGAGGTTGCTGAAACTATCAGGTTGCAACTTCTTGAGCAGAAAATTCCTCATACCGGCTTTTCTGTTTATCCCTTTGTCAGCGTTAGCCTTGGGGTCTGTTTCAAGCTGACCTGTAATTGTATCAGGCAAAAAGAAATGGCTGGAACCACACCAGTGGTGTGCCCTATAAATTGAGTGAGGCGTAAAGTGAAGTGGGGTCTATCTCTGATAGAATAGCTCCTGCCAAGCTTCGTTATCCGCGTTGTTTGGCATCACAGGGGCTATTATAGATACAACTTTTAGTTTTTGTGAAATCGGAGAATACCACTTCAATTCAGACCGTAACACGGTGTCAGATACCGGTGGCGGGTCGTCAGTAATATGACCCACAGTGGATTGCAGTGTGCTCTTACGGCCCTTCGTTCATACTCTCTAACCAAAAGTGATCATCTGCTCGGACTGTAGGGGTGACTGAAACTCCAGGGTGAGACATCTCTGAGCAGTTGGAACTCATCAATACTTATGTTTAATCAATTATGCAAAGTACAATATGAAACCTACATTTTGTCTTTAGGTTTATATGTGGATTAACAGGATCATCGTCTGGTATCAGTTACAAGCTTTAAGCGATCATTACTCCGCCGTAAGAACTCTAGAGTGAGAAGTATCAAAACTGAAAACACAATCATAATCGTCGCCACTGCGGCAATCCTGGCGCGATAATAGCATCATTGAGTTAGAACTCGGTCCTGTTGATCTTTTGAGATTATTAATTTAGCGCAGGGTGATTAGGTATCATTGGATCCACCACAAATCAAACCACCCAGCCAAAAACAATGCTAACAGTGTAAGAAGGGAGTCATACATTTGGGCTCAGATGGGGCCTTTGATCGTGGTCCCTAAAGGCATTCGCAGGCGCATCCTCATCATGAAGATGCGCCTGCGAAGCCAGACGTTTATGACGCATTCCGTTCGGGCTCTTAAAACAGTTAAGAGCCAGGCCAACAGCATTAACCACACCGTGTTTACGGCAGTTGGATTCATAATTACCTGGGACGTCCCTGAGCGGCTTTAGGTGCTGACGACAACATTATTCCTGTCAATGCCAACTGTTACATTCAGAACTACTGAGGAGGTAGTTCCTTCTACTATCTGTTGTTTGAAATACAGTTTGTATTTAACTTGAATTAAGATTTAAAATTTTTATTAAGGTAGTGTAAGATGTTGATCCGAAAAATATTTAATATGTGAAATATAATAAAATCGCCTTGTGTTCTACCGATTGCTGTAAAAATATAGGGTCACGGAAATGATGAAAAAATCTTCTTGGTCAGGTGGTTGGGCTACATTAAGAGATTTAGAAATAATAAAGACACTCATCGAGGTGAGAACTGCAACATTAGCTGCAGAGTTTCTGGGTATTTCTCAACCAGCAATAAGTAGAACGTTAAGCCTGATTGAGTCAAGATCAGGACGTGTACTCTTTAAAAGAGAAGGGGGTAAGTTAATACCAAATTCAGATGCATTATCTTTATATGAAGAAATTGTAAAAATTTCAGATTCTTTTGGGAGATTAACAAATTTTGAATGGAATAAAGAAGAAGGGAAATCTCTAAACATAATTTCCACACCTACAATTGCATATTGTTTTCTTATGCCTTTGACAGCTCAATATATAAAAGAAAACTCTGATTTAAATATAAAAATTGACATTGTTACTGCTTCAAAATTGCTGAGCAATTTAAATGAGGGTCGAGCAGATATTGCTCTTGGTGATTCATCCCTAAATACGGCAAGTATAAATGTAAGCGAATTTCCTTTAAGAAGAACTAAAATAGTTTGCGCAATGAATCGATTGGATGAATTGGCTAGCAAAGATATTATTACTCCTGAGGATCTTAATCAAAAGAGAATGATTATTTTCATCAAAAGAAATATTTCAAGAACGAAGCTTGATCGGGTATTAGATAAATCGGGAGTGTCGTACAATATTGTAGCTGAAGTTTCTGACTCATTTTCAGCATTGGAATTTGTAAGGGCTAATTCAGGAATTTGTTTGATACCCTCATTTCCTGCCTCAACTATCAATGACCCTCAAGTCATTTTTAAAGATTTCATTCCTGAAGTGTCAGATGATATATCATTTTTTACGCTTTCAAATCTAAATCCTCCACATATACAACGCTACCTTGAGTATATTCATCAAAATCAACCCTCACCTGACCGATACTCAGAACCGCTCTAATATAGAGTCGTCAATGCTTTGGTGTGAATGAGGTCTAGTCACACCAAGGCATTGTTTAATTAAAAAATATTTTTTCACACAATTAAGAAATGAGAGAGTATTAACATCAAAATATAAGCGCTGCCAAGTTGTAGAGCATTTCGCTTAATTATATCAAATGGAGTCAATCCTACTAATCCTGCGACAGCAATAGTTACACCAGCGATGGGAGAGAAACTGCGCCCCAAGCTACCTGAAAAATGCATTGGGATAAGAACCTTGAATACAGAGATCCCTGCACCTTTAGATACTTCAGCGGCTAATGGTGCAAAAGCATTAAATGTTGAACCCGTGCCCAAGACTACAGAGCTAAAAAATACTAAAATGCTGAAAGAGAGAACAACAAGGATATGAGTGTGAGTACCAGAAGGAATGAAACTAAACAATGTTTCAATAAAACCTATTTTTATCATTCCTTGAGCAAGGACTTGAGCACAGAGCAAAATTGAAACAATCATGATAAATGATTGCCCCATTTGGTCAAAAAGGCCAGATATTTTATCAGCTGCTTTTTTTATACTGAAAGTACGAACAAAATCGCAAAAGAACGCGATAAAGAATGAGATAAACATTGCGGTAACCACATCCATTTTAAATCTCATAGCTTTGGGAAGCCATTCTTCAGCTAAACTAGAGAATACAAATAAAAGTATCATTGGAATTACAGGTAATAAAGCGAATAAATAGGGAACTTTTTCAGACGATACCTGTTGATGCATCAATAAGCTGTCATCTTGTGATGATATAGTTTCTTTTCTATCCCAATAAGCTTGGACGAACATATGCATAATACCGATGAATATAAAGAGTATCCATACAACGGGGATTTGCTTTTCAACAAAAAAACTGAAGAGGTCATAGTGGGTTATTTCAGCAATAAGGATACTGCCAGTTGCCGATGGGCCATAATCAATACAAACCCCGGATGCAATAACAGCGGCCACAGATGCTTTACTGCATCCAATAGAGCGAAGAATAGGATATAAGGTAGACATCATGAGGAGAGCCAGTCCTGATGGGCTTGATATAAATAATGCTAAAAGTTGCATTATTATATAGCACACTCCAAGAAGCATGTACCTTGATTTTAATTTCCCCAAAGGTTTTACACAAATCTCAACCAATTTTCCAGATGCGCCAATATCATTCATATAACGTGAAAAACCCGCGATGACCATGATAATGAGTCCTAGACTGGCAATGTTTTTACTGAAAACATTTTTTATTTCCACAAAGACATCGATGACTTTTGAACCGGAACTGGGGTTCGTTATGGCACTATCAGGAAAAAGAAAAGCGGCCATTAGCAGAAGTACGCAACCACCGACCAATACTAGCGCCTGCGCATATATTTTCTTCATTATTCCCATGCCAATCAATATGATAACAGTGAAAGATGCCGCAAGAATAAATGTTTTCTGACCAAAACAGAGATACATAGAAGCTAAAATTATGGGGATGCTGATTATCCATATAAATAAGGGTTTTTTGATGTTTTTCATTCCAGTAGATTCAGTCATTTTATATCTCACATAGAGTTCATGATTCTGTGCAAGTATCATGGTGTAACACTCACACCCTTCCTTTAAGGTTATGAAGATATAACCATAAGTCACCAAGATAAATAGTGATGTCATCCACGATTTAATTAAAATAAATATTTTCATTTTAAAACAACACGTTATGAATTTATTGTGTTTTGTGATAAATATCACTGTATATATCAATGTATATTTTATCATAACTAAAATGATAAACCTGAGGTAAGTGAATTATGGCAAGTGTGGGAATGTTTGACTCATGTATCACTGGACATTGGTTCAGCCAGAAAGCAAAAGATATCTGGTCTGATCTGAGCACAATTCAAAGCTGGCTCGATGTAGAAGCAGCATTGGCATTAGCCCAAGCTGAATTAGGGATGATCCCCAAGTTTGCTGCGGACATAATTGCAGAGAAGGCTCATGTTAAACTGTTAGATACAGATAAAATATCTGCAGGTATTAAAGAAACCATGCACCCTTTTGTACCTGTATTGCGTCAATATGAAGCCATTTGTGGTACTGAAGCTGCGTCATATATACATTGGGGTGCCACAACCCAAAATATTTTTGATACAGGTGCTGTATTACAATTAAGAAAAACACATAACATTATTCTGTCAGAACTTGATAATGTGCTTAATGCAATGGCTAAACTTGCCGCCGATACGAAGAATATTCCTCAGGCGGGTAGAACGCATGGTCAGCATGCACTGCCGATCACCTTCGGTTTTAAAGTTGCAGGCTGGCGTGCTGAAATCCGGCGACATAGAGCGCGCTTAATACATGCCGCTGAGGATGCTTTCATCGTCACGATGGGGGGCGCCGTGGGTGTTTTTTCAGCGATGGGTGGCAATGGACGAAATGTGCAGAATAAAGTCGCAGAGCTACTGGATCTTAAATCATCGACGATCCCTGTCAGATCGTCTTGTGACTCATTAGCCGCTTACATTAATGTTTTTGGCTTACTTGCTGCTACCGTAGAAAAAATTGGTGAAGAAGTTATTTTCTTACAACGAACCGAGGTTGCTGAAGTTGAAGAGAGTTTTCATCATGGCAAAGTAGGCAGTTCCACTATGTCACAAAAGCGAAATCCACAGCATACCCAGAATCTGGTGGGTATATCACAATTGCTGCGCTCAAGAATGATGTTGGGTAATACATCAATGATAAGAATGAATGAAGGGGATGCTGCTGAGAGTAATATTATGGATGTGTCATTACCTGAGGTGTCTATTTTTGCTGTATCTATTGTGGAGGGGCTACACAAGCTGATCTCTGGTTTGAATGTTTACCCTGAAAACATGAAGAAAAATCTAGATATATCCGGCGGTTTAATCCTTTCTGAAGCCGTGATGATGCAATTAGCGGAACACATTGGCCGCCCAGCCGCACATCATATTCTGTATGAGGCAGCAATGAATTCAATAGCGAAAAAACTCACATTTGCTGAATCAATTCATGATGAACTTAAGAAAGCAAATGTTCCAGATACGTTGGATATTAATAAAATCCTGGATCCTTTGTATTACCTTGGTGAATCAGCCGAATGTGTAGATGATGAGTTAAAAGAATAATCCCGAGATGGATTTAACCGTCTAATGTTCAATGAGCTTAAAATGTGAACCTTCATTATTTTGGACTCACTTTTAATGTATGTTGAAATAATGGTAGTTTTTTTATAAGTGACCGTCTAGATGGTCACTATTTATTTTGGTGTTTTATGGTGACCATTAATAATTCCACCTGACGTTAAATCTAATGTCCATACATTAACTATTTGAAACTGTCACGTTGTTAGTAGCGTTTATTTACCTAAATTAGTTGAACTTTAGTCTATTTGGCGGGTTATGTTCATTGGCTGCCTGATGGCAACGCTGATGATTTTGGATATAAATGAGTCTGTTTTTTTATAAAATTATTAATGATTGATTATTTAAATTACTCTACGACTAGGATTATATAAAAATGAAATTAAAATCACTTACTCTGGCAGTAGTCTCTATTATTAGTTTTAGTTCTGTTGCAACAACAATTGACTATCGACATGAGATGAAAGATACCCGTCAATCTGATCATAAAGATCGCTTACTGATTTCCAATCGTTTTGCCAATGGTTTCGGTTTGTCTTTAGAAGGAAAATGGGGCCAGCACAGCTCTGATACGACACCAAACAAACCTTTCAACGAGCAAGTCAGCAATGGCACTGAAGTCGTTGCCAGTTACATCTATCAATTCAATAAAACATTCCAGCTTGAGCCAGGCTTCTCATTAGAGTCATCATCTGACTATAACAACTACCGCCCTTATCTGCGTGGTAAAGTGTCCTTCACTGATGATTTTTCAACATCACTGCGTTATCGTCCATACTACAAGCGTAACCAGCCTGCTCAAACCAAATCTATAGAGAAAGGCCATGAGTTTACTATGCTATTTGCCTATAGTTTCTTGAAAGACTATTCAGCTGAATACGAATTGAATTACAAGAAGTCTGAAGATGAAATTCTGTCAAACAATGAGAAAGACGAATGGAGCCATGACCTGAAAATTGCCTATAAATGGGATAAAAATTGGAGGCCATATGCTGCTATCGGCAACGTTCCTGGTAGCAAAATCACTGATGAACGTCAAACACGTTACCGTGTTGGTGTTCAGTACAGTTGGTAATATATAGCCTGCCGCTATATCGCAACAGTTGTTCGACCAATAGTGATTAGTACCCTCATCATTACTTGTATAAATTATACCCATTACCTCTTGTTGGGGAGAAGGGTTGACACTCGTTAGCTCTTCCTCTTTTTTGTTTTATCTATAAAGAAAGAATAAAAAAGCGTGAGTAATTACGTCGCTGTAGTTAATCCGGGGTTATTATCGTCCGTTGCCAGTCTGCCCGTTAATTTTAAATCCGAGGTGCCCATACTTCAATTCCTGGCCTATGCGAATATGTGAAAAGTTTCAGGCTTAATTATTATCTGTGATTTACCTATTTTTTAACTTTTTATTACACGGCTAGCAAACGTGGTAGATAACAGAGGTAGTGACCTGCCCCCAGTGCTGGGCCAACATCTCTGCCGGTACGGTATTCCAGCGACCGACCACTAACGTCTGCCAGTATCTGCCGCCAGTATGGGCTACGGGCCCCGCCGCCGATCAACATAATTTGCTTAGGCTGTAGCATGTAGCACATCCATACCATCGGCTAAAGCGAAACTTATACCTTCCAGTACCGCACGGACTAAATCAGTCGCATTATGTCGATGAGTAAAGCCCCCCAACTCCCCTTTAGAATTAGGATTATTATGGCGAGTAAGCTCCCCATAAAGATAAGGCAAGAACCAGACGGGATTGTCGGACTGAGGGGGGGCGCTCAATATTTGCCAACAGTTCCGAAACGCTGGCTACATTCGTTAGCTTACAAGCCCATTCTAAGCAGGCGGCGCTGAGCATGACAGACATTAGATGCCAGTTATTGGACAGGGCAGGGCATGGCTGAAGTTGTGTACTGCACGGTCAGGATTACTCAGAAAACCGTCGCTGACGGCAAAGTAAATGCCGGAAGTTCCGAGTGAAAGCATTGCCTGTCCGGTGCGGTATAAACCGATACCAATAGCACCGGCTGCGTTATCACCACTTCCGGCAGCAACTGGGATCTGACTAATCCCCCTACGTTCTGCATACCTGGCGTATGCTCATCGTAAACTACGCGGTCAAATAGTTGGCGAACTCACGCTTTATCGCTGGTTTTAAAGCTTTTTTCGATAAAGTTTTTCAGCGCCCGGCATTCCAGATTTAGATCGGCAAAGGTCTGCTTCAGACGACGATTCTCGTCCTCAAGATCTTTGATCTTTTTGATATTAGCGGCTTTCATCCCGCCATATTTCGCCTTCCAGTTGTAATAGCTGGCTTCGGAAATAGCGGCCTCGCGACACACATCTTTGACGCTCCTGCCAGCTTCGACTGATTTTAGTTCGGCGATAATCTGGCGCTCGGTGAATCGGATCTTACGCATAGCTATCTCACCAGGTGACATAATCAGTATGCGGAAGATCTCTAAAAGTGAATGGGTCATTTTGAGGGGATACTTACAGTTTGACGCCGAATGAATCAGAACGGTTGTTCTGGAAAAATTCGAAAGCCGTGGCCAGTTTTGCTTGACCACTACATACCCAGTTAGTGCTGTCATCTGATACCACACTACCGTCAAGTAAACCCAACCGGCACACCTAATACTGCGGATACGAACAATATCGTCTCTATATACTGCCGATGGCTTCCTTCAGTAATTTTTTGTTTTAAATGGTTATAATTGTGTTACCACACTCGCGGCGTTACCGAATTAATACCGCAAAGCTGTGCTACTTCACTGATACTGTATATCGTCACGCCATTTGCCTTGCCTAAATAATTAGATTTTACTGGCTTCCAATATACAAGTAAACGGCCAGAAAGAACGTGACTTGGCATTGAAGTGTACCATTAGTTGCATTTATATAGTTAAGACGAAAAAATAATCATGATAATAGAGCTATAATCTTAACAATAACTCAAGGAAATTAGAATGCAAAGCTGCGCTGACTAATATTAAGATGGGGTTTTTCTTAATGACACCTAAATCTATCGTCGCGTGGACTAATATCACTTTTCAACTGTTGTTACCGTTGACACAACCTTTTTACCCTGCAATAGCAAAAATGCTTACCTCTGAACCTCACACTTTAACGGGGGCAGTTTATGAAACTGTACCATATATATTGTCACCCGGTGAAAACGTATATGTTGTTGCCAAAAAGTATCACATTACGGTGGGTGAACTTCGGAAATTAAACCAGTTCCGCACATTTTCAAAGGCTTTCATTCAACTGGGTGCGGGGGATGAAATTGACATTCCACGTTCTACGCCGTTACCTTTTAAAAATAGCAGTAACGCACCTCCTTACTCGACAGCTCCTCCTCAATATAAAGAAAGGTTGGCACACAGTTTGATAAAGGGTGGAACACTTCTGGCTGACAGTGATACAGCTGGCGCGGCAGCTAACATCGCACGATCTGCTGTGGTGGGGGAAGCCAGCGACTCAGTGGCGCATTGGCTGAGTCAGTTTGGTACTGCGCGAGTTAAATTGGGTGTTAATAACGATCTTGGTCTTGATGGAAGCGCGGTCGATCTATTGGTGCCATTGTACGACTACCAAGGTTCTCTGTTATTCAGCCAGCTTGGTATGCGTAAGAAAGATGGTCGGAATACGGTCAATATCGGTGCGGGGGGGCGAATACTGCAGGGTGATTGGATGTACGGTATCAATACTTTTTTTGATCGTGACATAACGGGTAAAAATAACCGTGTTGGCTTAGGAGTTGAAGCCTGGACTGATTATCTGAAGTTTTCAGCTAACAGTTATTTGCGTATCACTGACTGGCACCAGTCCCGGGATTTCACTGATTATAATGAACGCCCAGCCAACGGCTATGATCTTCGTATTGAAGCTTATCTACCCACTTATCCTCAGTTGGGCAGTAAGTTGGCATATGAATATTATCGTGGTGATGATGTGGCGCTGTTTGGCAAAGATAATAGGCAGAAGAATCCTTATGCAGTGACCACTGGGATAAATTATACACCTATCCCATTGATAACTATTGGTGCAGAAAACCGCGTTGGTAAAGGTGGCAGGAATGAAACCAACATGAGCATCGAATTGAATTATCGGCTTGGTGCATCATGGCAATCGCAGATCGACCCATCGGCGGTGGCAACAAGCCGCACGTTAGCAGGCAGTCGTTATGATCTGGTTGAGCGTAACAACAATATTGTGTTGGATTACCAAAAAAAGGAATTGATTCAACTATCATTGCCAGATCACGTGTCAGGAAGCGCGTTTGGAATTATCAAAGTCGATGCACAAGTGACGGCTAAATATGGGCTTAAACGAATCGATTGGGACACTGCATCTCTGGTCGCGGCAGGGGGAGAGGTGATACAGATTTCGTCACAAACCCTATCGATTAAACTCCCTCCCTATAAAATAAACAGTAATGTTTATACACTGAGTGCGGTTGCCTACGACAGCCAGGGAAATGTCTCAAAACGAAGCACAACCCAGGTCATTGTCACACCGCAGGATATTAATCCGGCGAACTCTACGATACAGGCTTCACCCGCTGAAATACCCGCTGATGGCGTTGCCATCAGCCTCCTAACGTTGTCTCTGAAAGACAGTAGTAATCTGCCGGTTCAGGGTAAGAGCGATCAATTGACACTGGATTTAAATTTTACGCCAGACAAAACAGCTGCAGCTCCTGTGAGCAAACCGCAGTTAAGTGCGATTACTGAGACTGCTCCAGGTGTATATACATTCCAATTAACTGCTGGGTTCACCAGAGGGGAAACCATTATTGCTCCGGTAATTAATGATATCTCTCTGGCATCGGCTAAGATTATCTTAACAGAGAGCCTCCATGCATTGAGTACAGAGTATTCTCTTTTCAAAGTAGCCCCTGCGACGATTATTGCTGATGGAATAGAGGCCAGTACGCTCAGCTTTACTGCTTTGGATATTAACAAACAACCAATTCATCAATTAGTGTTGGCATTTGAAGTTACAGGTATTTCCGGTGTTACCGTGAGTGCGATAACCGAAGATAACGGCGTGTATCATGCTGAGCTTAGCGGGATATCGGCAGGTATCGCGACGGTCATACCTACGCTGAATGGTTCTCCTATAGCAGAGAAATCGAATGAGATAATACTTACGGCAGATTATCGCACCGCGACTATTGAGATGACGATGATCACTGATAATGCAATCGCCAATGGCGTCGACCTCAATAAAGTACAGGCACATGTGACTGACAAGAATGGGAATTCTATTCCGAATGTACAGGTGGAATTTGAAGCGAACAATGATGCGACCATCACCCCCACAGCCATTACAGATGCTAATGGTGAGGTGACGGCTACGCTTGCCAATATCAATGCAGGTGTTACAACTGTGATAGCCAGTTTCAATGACAATAGTCAGAGTATCGACACTTCTTTTATATCGGAAACTCCAGTGAAATTAATGATATATAGCAATGGAGTAGAATTAACAACTCACCCTGTTGTTGACGATACCCTCGTGGCCGTTGCGATGTGTTCAATTGCGTTGTGTAACGGTGTTCCAGTGAATTATCAGTGGGAAGTAGAGTCTTTTGTGGGATCGGGAGTGTTCATTGCTATACCTGGCGCTACTTCTGAGTCATTGACAATAACAGCAGGCTTACAAAAACGAGCTATTCGAGTCGTTTCGCATTAAAACAAGGCATTTATCATCATTCTGAACGGCAATAAAATGTGACTAATATATTGGGTTCTAGTACAAAAGAGGAAAGAAAACAATGAAAAGCAAGATAGGCTCACTTAAAGGGCTCGAGTCTCTCGTCTTGGGGATATTGTTGAGTCTGCTGACAGCAGGGTCTGCATGGGCGCTCGTTACATCCATTCCGACTGCCAACGTTATAGGGCGTGCCCCTGTAGTCACTCAAAGCACTATTGTCTCAGATAATGCCAACGGCAATGGTTTGATAGATGTCGGAGATACGTTAAGTATCAGTACTCCCGGCGTATTCAGCGATGCTGACGGTGATGCAGCGATACCGGAAACATATCAATGGCGGGCCGATGGTGTCGATATCCCAGGAGCAACATCAAATACCTACACTATAGCTGCTGGTGATTTGGGCAAAACTATTACTGTGGAGGTTACGCCGCATACAGACCCGGCAATTACTGATCCTGCCGTTGGTTTGTCCGTTGCCTCTAATGCCTTGACGGTCATTGCTGGCGGTACAGTCACTGGCGTAACAGTTTCCGGCGAAGTCGGCGGCTATCCTCAGGTTGATTCTGCACTGACTGCGACAGTAACGTGTGCGGGCGGTGCCTGTAATGGTGTAACTTACCAGTGGCAGATTGAAACTGGACAAGGAACGAATACGTTCATTGACATTAGCGGAGCAACGAGTAATACCTATACACCGGTACGTACAGACCAGAGATTGAGGATTCAGGTTGTTGTTAGCAACTAACTGAGTCTGTAATAAAGAGTAAACCCCGGCATGCTTAGTTTGTTAAGTGTGTCGGGGTCAATTAACGTAATATTAGTATGATGGATACACTGGATGCTGCACCGTCATTTTATCTTTAATGAATTGTTAATCAGACTATTACTGATCCTGATGGTCATCATGAGCCAGGCAGTGCAGGCTGTTCAACAATCAACAGCGCCCGTTCACGGGCGAGCGCCGACGACAATCCTCTCAGTCAACAATACCAAGCCACGGGTCGGAGATGTGATTACGGTGACATCTGCTTTTAACGACGCAGACAGTGATACCGAATTTGGAACAACCTATCAGTGGATACTGGACGGTAACCTTATTAGCGGTGCGACGAGTCAAAATTATACGCTGAGTCTCAGCGACATAATTGTAGGCAGTGAGCTGAATGTGGTCGTAACTCCACAGACAGACCCCAGTATTACCGAACCCAGCGTTGGATTACCGGTTCAACTACCCAGTACGATCAATATTAAATGGCAACGGGCTATCTCCAGTCTGATATGGGCTGAATCACCATTGGGTGCTGTTGCAGATGGACTTGCTGTTAATACAGTTCGTGCGACTGTTGAATATCTGGATGGTACGCCTGCAGTGAATGCGGTTGTACATTTTTCTGCAAATAATTTAGGTGTAGTCACACCGAATGAGCCAACTGGAACCGATGGTATTACAACTGCTTTCGTAACAAATTTTATCTCTGGGTCCACTAAGGTAACGGCAAGTATTGATGAGGATGTCCAATCTATAGATACCTTATTTATTGCGGGTCCTGCCGAGCTCATTAATGCGGAAGTGACTCAAAATAATGCAGTTGCCAACGGATCAGATGACAATAGGATATTGGTCAGAGTGAACGACCGTCATCACAATGATGTAGTGGGCGAAACTGTGAACTTCACTGCCACAAACGGTGTTAACCTACTTTATACCAGCGGTGAAACCGACAGTAATGGCGAAGTAGAAATATTCCTCACCAGCAATACGGCGGCCAGAAGTGAGGTTACGGCAACGACACGTAGCGGTCTTTCCGCTACGGCCACTGTTGAATTTTTCAATGAAAAACAGATGACGCATATTTTAGTCAATGGCACTTCTTTCTCAGTCAATGATGGGTTCCCTAAAACAGGGTTCACAGGAGCAGTATTCCAGTTAGTCATTGGGGAATCCACTGCGGAGAATACAGAGTATAACTGGCATGCCGATCAGGGCTGGGTCAGTGTGGATGCTGTCGGGAGTGTTAGATTTAATCAGGAACCCACTTCTGGCAATAATACAGTTACCATAACTGCTGAACATAAAACCAATGGTTCGCTATTAACTTATCGATTTACCGTAGGCCGCTGGTTTAGAAACAACAGCTTCAACCTTATGAGATACAGTGATGCACAAACATGGTGCAGCTCACTTGTGGGGGATTACACCATACCAAATTATAGCCAGATGACCGACAGAGTGCCAATGATGCCAACGGGATCGAGTAGAGACGCAAACGGGAGATTGTGGAATGAGTGGGGGACTATGGGCAGTTACTCTAATGGTTGGTTTTCGGGTAATTATTGGGTGAGGGAACTTACCAATGATAGTAACGAACGGCATTATGTCTATCTGGGGAATGGCAATCTATTCAGCTTCCCTTTAGATGGTACAACCTATATCACTTGTTCAGCTTCGCTTTAGATAAAAAATGAGGTTGCTGCATATAGCCAGATGAAGCAATATTGCTCAGAGATAAACGTAAATATTACGATAAAACAATCTCAATAGTATAGAGGCTATTGGTAAAAACAGATATTTCGGCAATATTACAAAAGTGGCGGCCAAAACACTATGTGCAATACTGCTTTTTTTCAAATATCGGTCGGCATTTTTTAATTCCTCACTCTCACGGATTCGAAGAGTACTCATTCCGTAAATGTTATTTACTAAGATCAGCTTAACTGGAATTGACTAAGGTAAGTTGATAGTTTTGCATGCTAGACAAGTCCCGTTTATTTGAGCGTAGCCCCTTACTGAAATAAGTCTCCCATCGTCAATAAGACAACATTTCTCTTACTTTGTAGTAAAGTTCTAGATCACTGTCAACATTATACTTTTTATAAATATTTCTTCTGTGGTTATAAACTGTTTTATTACTTATACCAATTTTCTTAGATATCTGATTGACATTCATACCAGAGATGATGAGTTTTAAAACCTGACGTTGACGGACGGTTAACTCATCTTTTTCGCTATCATCAATCACCTTTTCATAACCAATTATTTGTGCCAAACCAGAACGCCTAACGCGAACCAAATTTAAAAATTTTAGGCCAATCTCTGATAAAAACTGTTTTTTACTTGCAATAGCATACTGATTTTCTATCATGACATTACTGACAAATGGCACGGTGCCATTTTTACTCAATATCAATAGAGACGCAATTCCGAAACGTTCTTTAATAAAACCAATGGCACTCCCTTGTTCTTTCTCACTAATACCATCAATATCGAAAATACATATAACATCATTTTTATACAATAGAATATCAACAAATTTACTAAACTCAGTGCACAAAGTGATCTCGAATAGCGAAGGATCATTTTCCATAACATCCATGACCATTTTGCGCAGAGAAAATAAAATCAACCCACTACGGCTAAATATAATTAAATTCATCATGAAAAACCTCAAATAACAAAAAATACAACATTAAACGAAATAAATTAACACCCAATAATTTAACAAAACATCAGGGTATATTTACAACTCAATATAATAACGATAGTGCAACACAGTGCTAATATTTGTTTACTCACAATATATAACTTACGTTTTTCGCACTAAATACTGAAGTCACATAGCACAACCAAGCCTCTTTTAATTGAGTAAAGTTTGGTTATATATATGTTAACTAAATGGCAAGATTAAAATAATAAACTTATTACATAACATCGACTGGATATCAGTATTGTTATTTTTCATTAATTACTAATAATAAATATCATTATTGTGAAATGCTTTATCTAGGACGGGAAGCGTAGTGATGAAAGAAATTTACCATTAACTTTAAATCATACTTTTTAAAATGTAATTACTTACAAACGAACTGTAGCGACTCCTCGATTAATGCTCTTCACTTGAAGTCAATTGGGATCGGAGCGCACATCCATATAGAGGCCATCATCAAGAGTGTGAATTTCAGTTTTTGAGAATGAAATGAACATTATCTCAAACCTGAACTTACTGATAAGTAAAATTAAGTTGCAGTGCTCCTCTTACCGAACCTGCGCTGATTTGGCCAGTACTATAAAGTCTGCTGACCAGAGGGATGGTCACCTTCTTGCTGATGCTATCGACCGCTACCGTAACCTGACTACCCGGTCTCAAGATTTGTTGTGTTTGGCCCTCCGCAATCTGTATCCCTACATGGGGTGCCGACCCGGTGTTGATGTAAAGAGTATCATCATCAGGATTAGAGGTGCCTGTCAGTGACACCATCACATGGCGAGTGGTTAACGGACACTCAGTTAACATAATAGAGAAAGGTTTCCATTCTCCCCCTTGACCTGCAGTTACAAAATCGCCACTGCGACTTTGACCGAAATCTATCGTCTGATTAGCACTATCAACATCAATGACACACGGGCTGGCGACCACATTGCCGCTAATAGAAAGATCAGATGCCGCCGCCATGCATTCACTACTTAATATGCCGGATATCAATAATATTCCAAAAGTATGCAGTTTCATCTTGCTGTCCATATTATAGATTGGGCAATAATGCTATCGATACGTAAAGGTGGCCAGAACGGTACCGTTAATGGTTCCTGGCATAACCCCCCCGCGAGCAGAATATGTTCGCGTTTTTAAGCTAAAAACCGCCTCTTTACTGGTTGCATTTACTGACACATTGGTTACTTTCCCAGGCCCCAAATTAGTCCCGACACTGTCAGTTAGCTCAATAGAAAGATTGGTGGCCGTACCGGCATTTTTGTAACGGGCCGCGTCTTGTGTATCAGCAGTGCCAGAAAACGCCGCATCTACTTTGGTGGTCGAAACAGGGCAATTGATCAGTGTAATCGTAAAAATTTTCCATGGGCTTGCAGCTCCCGCAGCACTTAAATCCGTGGCCTGAATATCATCTAGTTTAATATTCATCGCCGAGTTAGCCGCATTAACTGTGCAAGGAGATGCTATAACATTGCCAGTAATATTAATCGTGCTAGTATCTGCCGCCATGATTATTGGGGCCGCAAGGAAACCGAAACCTGCCAGTATATATTTTGGGGTTGATAACATTATTTTACTCTCACAAAAATAGTTAATAGATAGCATTTAAATTATTGATACGTAATACTCAGGGTGGCCGTGGCATTTGCAGTGCCCGGAGAAATACTGGTCAGTGTCTGGTAATAACGCGCTTTAAACGGAAATGTTTCTATCCCTCCAGCGGATTCTTTTAATAACAACTTGCTGCCAATATTAAGTGGTGTATTGTTATATAAAATTTGTGCACCAATCCCTTTTGCTACCCCCGCGCTTCCTGCCCCGGTCAATGCCAGCACACTGGTATTGACCGTGTCTGCGTTTTGTGTACCGGCCAGAGCAACGTTGACTTTAGTACCCGCAGCACAGTTCAGCCCCAGATTAAATTCCTTATCACCCTTGGTGGTACCGACTCCGGTAAAATCAGCCGCGTATACATTCCCCAACGGGACACTTATTGTCGGTGTTGTGAGCGAGCAGGCTAATACCGTCACATTCATCCCTATAATACTGACGGGCACTTCGGGTTTAGCCCAACTTGTTGCATTGCCAAGAATCAGTGACCCGACTTTTTGAGTAAGAACGCCTGACGACATCGCCCCTATTTTATAAAAAGTGACTGCCGCGCCGGCCTCCGCTGTCTTAAACACGCCATTAGTACTAATAAATGCGCCTTGATTCACATTGCCATCTATATTGGGTGCACGCCCAATCCAGCCAGAAACAGTCAAAGTTTGGGAGTTAACCCCCCCCAATTGTATCCCCAGACCGGGTATATTAGTTGCGTAAATGCGCGCACCACCACCCGCAGTCATACCAGAAAAAGCTGTTGCTGCTTTAACAGCAAGATTTTGTCCGCCCGTGGGATAGGTCCTCCCAGCAGGACAACTGAATAACAGCAGGACTGGTGACGTGAATTCCGGTACCGCTAGCCGCGCACCGACGGGTACATCTCGCTGAACAACAAGTAGCGGCGGTGCATTGATAGTGACGCCAGCAGACTCAGTCGTACAAGCAGAGAAAGACCAGGAGTGGGTACTGTATAAAAACAACAGAGCTCCCATCATCTTAACGGTATTCTTCATCTCTTTTGTTCCTTTATTGGCAACGGCTACGCATCATCAGGATACCGTTTGACGTCGTATCCTGAGTCCGGTGTTTCGACAATTGATAATCAACCACACATTGGCTATCGCTATTTTTACCCCATTGCACCAGCAGTTTGCCGCTATTTGCCATCCCGGTTAGATAAACCTGTCCCTCATCACCAACGATAAATCCATTCTCTGATGTAGTTGACGCATCGCTGACTGTGGCACCGAAAGGCACCGGCTGACCATTGCTGCGCTGCAATGTCATCATCACTCGCTGGCCAATTTTGGTTTGATAATTGGCCACTACCACCGCCCCGCGTGTTGGGATCACCGTTTGACTGGTTAACTCCAATTCAACATCATCAGGCAGCGAGCCTGTATCGAGGCTGACAGGATTACTGCGATACGGGCTGGTATAAGGCACTACCGCATAACCACGGGCATCGGTTCTAATTCCGCGATTGTTATTGACAGCCACTCCCTCTGCACCGGGGGCTTTCACCAACACGACCGTTTCACCCAGTGACTGGGAAAGAGTGACCCCACCCGAGTGAAAAACCACACCACCTTGCACACCATAGTTGATGCGATTCTGACTTTTGTCATAACTGTAGCCGCCATTAATTTGGCCACTACTACCGTCATAACTGGCCGTCACGTTACCATTGCTCCCATCACCTTGCGTGGTATACCCTTGGTTAACACCCCAGCTAAGATTGTTATTTTCCAACGAGGTACCACTCACCCCAACGTTATGTGTAGTACGACCGCCTTTGGTGCTACTCATGCTGTAATTTGCCCATGAGTTACTCATCCAGCGGTCAATCGGAATACTGACATTAAGCGCAACGACCTGATCAGTCGTTTCGCTGCGGGTCCCATTACTGCTGGCGGCATTTTTATTACGGTTATAATTGATGCCATAGCTAATACCTTGCCAACTGTTGCTATACCCCACACTCATTGATTGTGTTTTCTGACCGTTGTCCCAGTAGCCTTCATCAATGAGACTTACTGACAAAGAACCGGCAGATTGCCCCAGATTTTGACTCACAACGACCTCAGCACGGCTACGTTTATGTTGCTGGTTCGGTTGGTTATTATTGCTGTTAAACGTGTCCAGTGTTTCCTGCAAGGTATAAAAACCCTGTGTGGAGTAACGGTAACCGGCCAGACTGAAGTTGGTCCCTGTCTCAACAAAGCTTTTACCGTAACGAAAACGCCATGACTGGCCACTGCTGTTACTCTCATCGGAGAAAGTCGCTTGCGCCTCGGTAATATCCAGTGAAATTGCCCCAATACGGCCCATATTTTTACCGAAACCGCCAGAGACTGCCTGATAATTCCCAGCGCCTTGAATACCACCGTATACCGTCAACCCCCAGGGCAACCCGTAAATAGCGGTTCCTTGTGCAAATGTCGTTTTATCTACACTGCGGTCAGAAGAGCGATAGTTGCCGCCAGTTAGGCTGTACTTCAATGCCCCCTCACGCTGTAATACCGGGACTGACGCAAAAGGCACCACAAAATTCTGTTCACTGCCATCGGCTTCAGTGACCGTTACCGCCAAATCACCGCTACCAGACGTAGAGTACAAATCATTGATTTCAAATGCCCCAGGTGAGACATAACTCTGATAAATAACAAAGCCGTTTTGGCGTACAGTTATCTGAGCATTACTCTTAGCAATCCCACGAACTACCGGTGAATACCCTTTCATGCTGTCCGGCAACATCTCCTCATCCGAAGTTAACTGACCACCGCGAAATGGCACACTGTCAAAAACATCACTGGGAGAACTACTGTCACCCAATGTGAGCTGGCTGCGCAGGGCAATAATGTTACGCTGCAAATAGGTATTGATTGAATTCCACTCATTGGTTCCGGCAGTGTCACGGTTCCAAGTTGAATAATTACGCAGTCGCCATGGGCCGACATTCACCCCGCTGCGCAAATTCAGAAAGTAACTGTTGCTGTTACTCCCCTCATGACTTACTCGAGAGTTAGAACCGCTAAAGCTGTAGTTGGCCAGCAACGCAGTAATCCCCTGGTCCCACTGTGTTGGCGAGACATATCCACGAACCTGTCTGGTCAGCGCCGCCTGCGGAATGCTCAGGTTGAGCTGTTGTTGGTCAAAGCGAAACTCTGTCGAAGCTTGAGGAATAGCGGTGGACAGGTCCACACACCCTTCATTTGCCAGCCCTGGAAATGCACTGACTTTGACACCTAACTGCGCCAACTCATCGATTGTCAGACAAGGCTGCAGGCTTTCCTTCGCGGTGGTATCATTTACTAGGGCGAACTCCAGTTCGCGAGTATCGATGAATTCGTTATTCAACAGGACATCAACGCGATAAACCCCTGGAGCCTGTGCATTATTTCGCTCAAATACAGATAAATCGGCACCGGCTTGGGATGGATTATCCAGCTCAAGTAACTCTGGGTTAAAATAATCTTCTGCTCGTACACTACTAATATCTGTCATCAGTAAGCCCAACTGACACAAAATGAAATAGCTCAACCGCGTCAAATGAATATTATGTTTTATTTTTTTAATAGGGTCTTTACCCAGCCCATTTTTCATTTTCTATTACCCAAAGTATTGACGCGGCAGGGTTGTTAACTTACAACCGATTCGATTTATAGTGAGGCTTGATAAGCTTCACTGGTCCCGCCGTAATCATTAATAATCTTCCAACTGACGCTGCTTCCAGTCATACCCGCAGGCAAATTGATATTCAGTGTTGAACCTGGTGCAACCATAGTGACGTTGGGAATATCTTTCCCTCCCATACTGACGGAAAAGAAGGTTATGTAATGAGCCGAGTCATTGATGGCTTTCAAGGTATTACTGCTACGCTGCCATTTAATGCTTTTTGCTGACTGCTCTACTGTTTCTTTAATGCTTTGTGGGCGATAAATCAGCTTGATACGTGTTTTGACAGCAATTTGTAGGGTGTTATCTATCTTTTCACTAGAAGGAATAGATTTAACATTCAACCAAAACAGTGATTCCTTATCTTCCGGTAAATTTCCGCCGGCCCGTACAACACGTAATACATTATCCTTGTTACTGTCCAGCCTAAATAATGGTGGAGTAATAATAAAAGGAGCCTTGGCTGCTCCTCCATCTTGAGTGTCCACCCAAGACTGGATCAGATAAGGGACTTTATCTGGGTTACTTACGTTTAATGTGGTTTCTTTTTTTTCGCTATCATAAATAAGACGAGTCCCACCGACTACAACCCCTGCAGTTGAACTAAATGCCGGGGCAAATAACCCCGTAGCTAATACTATTAACCATAACTTCATGTGTGTATTTCCTGTATTCTAATTTGGATAAGAGTTAAATGAAGTATAATTATTTCAAATACACTTACACTTTATTTAACGCTAATCTGTTTAATTTTACTTACTTTGTATAATGTTAATGATAACCATTTCAATTCTTAATATTATGGGACACCCCAAAACACTAATAATATAAACTGTTGTGTTGGATGGTATACAGCAAGGTCGGCAAAAAAACCGACCTGCTTTCAACAATACTTGGCCTGTTTTACAGACCAAATAACAATTACTGGTAGATAACAGTAAACTGTGCAGATGCGTTTGCAATACCGGCACCGACAGTAGTATCGAGCGATTTGTAGCGCGCAGTGAAGTCCAAGTTGGTCTCAGAACCTGCACCAGTTACCAGAGTATAAGGTGCTGATTCAGTGTATAAATTAACCACACGTTGGCTGGCATCGGACAACTCAATACCTACCCCCGTAGCCACACCAGCACCAGGTGTCAAAGCCAATACGCTGTTATCACCAGCAACACTGGTGCCATCAAACTTGATGATAGCCGTTGTTGCAGAGGCTGGGCACTCCTTCAGAACCAGTTGGAACTGGGTTGCGGAAGAGTAAGACCCAGCTCCGGCAAATGATGCGGCAGAAACCCGACCAAGGGAAACAGTCAGATTTTCTGAATTGGTATCGACAATACATGCAGAATCGGTAATTTCACCTTCGAAGTTAATCGTACCGTCAGCCGCATAAGCTGAAGACGCCAGAATGCCAGAAGCCACTAATGCAAGCGCCATTAAGTTTTTTTTCATTTTTGAATCCATAAATAGTATTTTATAAGCAAATCAACATAATTTGTATTATGTGATGGTGTGGTAAATAACCCGATAGTTGAAAGTATGCTAGCATTACCCAATACTAATAATGCCGATACTATCCAATCCACTCATTCTTTCAGAGAAGATTTTAAAAGCGGGACTGAAACAAATAAAACAATCAATATTCCACTAGGTTTTTTTGCTATCGCCTTAGTGAAAATATCAAATGAAAATCATCCCCAACAATAAAAATGTTATTCTCTATAACTATTAACCCAGAATAAGAAAGCAACATTCCATACAACCATTATGAATTAACCCAGACAATGTATATATAGGAGTGCGCGCAGTCATCCGTAGGAACATTCTTACATGGTACGCCACTTTTCTCCATTCAATGTACACGGCTTAAATAAGAATACACTTTTTTCACCCTCGAAAAAAATTAAGTCACTCATTACAATATTAGAAATACCGATTTTATTTATCAAAATTATTGACATGTCATTGATATTGAATTCCATAAAACGACTACATTACTTTGTCTATATCATGTGGGTAACTAACTTAGGACACTGAGTCTTACAGAACGTCAAAGATACGGTCGTGGAGGATGCCATTGTTGTTGATTATTCAAGTTTATGCCGGTGAGCTATCAGGTTAATGCTGTTATTGGATAAGGGGCCGCATGGGTAGATGTACTTGGGTCCGCTTGGAAAACGGAATCTATGCTCACTCCCATTTTTGCAACACTGATTTTGAAGATATCGTTGGCTTGCTTGAATCTATCCGGCGTCTGAATGAGCTTAATTGCCCGCGCCTCGATGAGTTCCGCCTCTAGAAAATATACGGCTTCAGATGAGCCTTTCCGTTTTACAGATTCCTCAACAGGCCGGTTGGCCGTTCGTATCATCAATAATCATTATTCGCAAAACCAGATAAGTGGCTGTTTAAAATCATTATTATTGTTGACCTTACGCATGGAACGTCTGTTGTCGTGCCGTCAGTGCCCAGGCTATTCTGGCAAGCTTGTTTGCCAGAGCACAGGTCACGACAAAATTACTTTTTCGGCACAACAGATCCCTAATCCAGTCGGCTAGCTTGCCAGACTGGTGTTCCAGTTTTTGTATAAAAACTCTGGCACACTGAACCAGTAAGGTTCGGATCTTTTTGTTGCCTCGCTTGCTGATCCCCAGCAACGACGTCCGGCCGCCCGTGCTGTACTGACGTGGTACCAGTCCTGTTGCTGCCGCAAAATCACGGCTGCTGGCGTACTGCTTCCCGTCACCAAGCTCAGTGGAAATGGTATTGGCTGTCAGCGTACCCACACAGGGGATCGTCAGTAAACGCTGACGCCAAACTCCAGCAGAAAAGCATGCATTTGATTAGTCGTTTTGACCTTATCCTGCACCAGAGACTCACGAACCCGATGTAGGGCCCGCATGGCCTGTTGAGACTCCGTTTTAGGCTGAACGAAGCGCATTGATGGACGTGATGCAGCCTCACAGATAGCTTCGGCATCAACGAAGTCGTTTTTATTAGTTTTAACGAACGGACGGGCAAACTGTGGTGATATCGATTATCAAGATATCGGTATGGGCGACACAACTCTGTTCCTCATGCCGGGTTGGTGCCGTTTTCTTCCCTGTTGTCATTATAGACTGGCGTGATCATGGAAAATCATCGACTGATGGTCAAGATTTTGACGGTGCGGATTTATTAACAGAAGCTTTGACACTGATTGAACATCTCGGCTTGACCCGGATAGTACCGGTTTCCATTGCACATGCCAGTTGGATAGCTGTTGATTTGGTGGACAGTTTAAAGGAACGTGTACCTGCGGTGATATTCCTTGATTGGATCATGAATCAGCCTGTGACGGAGTTTTTCACTGCAATCAGAGAGATGCAGCATGAAGATCGCTGACAATATGCACGGGGTCATCTGTACGAATTTTGGTTGGCAGAAAGCGACTCACCCATTATGGTCCATCATCTTAAAACTGAGATGGCAGAATCCAGCTACCAACTGTGGCGACTTGCAGGGCAGGTGATCGCTGATGCCTATCATCATTACGGCTCGCCGCTTCAATGCCTCGAAAACTCAAAAACCCACCGAAGGCTACTCATATCTATTCCCTCGACAGAAACGACGAATACCTTGCTTTACAATAGCGTTTCGCTTTGGCGCATGATTTCTTTAAAGTTAAACGTTTGGAGAATGCCAAAACTCATCTGGCCGTTCTTGAACGGCCGCGGGATGTACTGGCGGAGATTTTGGAATCAATATAAATATTTAGTTGTTCAATCGGAGACGGCCCTCTATACAGTTTTAATTCAGTTGCAACAAGGATGTAATGGTATGGAAAGAAAGATCAGACTCTTCAATTTATACTGGTACTATTTTCAGTAGGGGATCAGCTGAATTGAAGAGGTAAAGCTGATTTACTTTGCTTTTTTCACTGATTCACGGAGTAGTAATGGGCTTTCAACTGCCACAGTTCTCTGATGAGACTCACCGTTGATAATATGAAGCGCGCTAAGGCGTCCGATCTCGTAATGGGGTAATTGCACCGTTGAAAGTGGTGGTAAAAAAAGGTCACCGATACCCACCATATTATCGTAGCCTACCACCGCGACATCATGGGGGATCCTTAATCCCTGTGCCAGTAGCGTCTGATAGACCATAAAGGCGATACGATCGTTACCACATATCACTGAATCGAAATGAGGTTTACCGTGGTGGATATGCACCAGCAGCATGTCGGGAATATCGCGATAATGTTCATCCCCACACTCCATGTAATAGTGATCAAGTGTATCAGGAGCCACACCCGCTTCCGTGCATGCCTGCTCCAGACCTTTACGGCGCCTGACGGTAGCAAGTTGATTTGCAGGTAAATGTAAGCAGAGTGGGTGACGGTAACCTGCGGATAAAAGTGCATGCACCGCAGAATATTGTCCTTGTTCATCATTCGGAATATAGCTCGCTACCTGCTGATGTAAGCTTTCGCAGTTAGCCAGTACGCAGGGGAGGCTTAACAGCTTCTCGGGTAGCGGCACCTGCCGCAATCCCATAGTTGTATAGATAATGCCATCCGGCCGATGCGAGAGAAGCAAATCGACGATATTTTCCGGGCTGTCATCGGAAAACATGTTAACCACAAAGCTGTTCCAGCCATGCGCACGTGCAGTTTCTTCGATGGAGAGTGTGATTTCCACTGAAAAGGGTGTGGTGACGGTATCAAGTGCCAACACACCGATGGTTTTTGGAATCGCGTGAGCGCCACGTATTTTTTTTGCCGATAAATCGGGTACATAATTAGTCGCGTCGATAGCGGACTGTACGCGAGACAAGGTCTCCGGCTTCAGGCGTTCCGGGGAGTTTAATGCTCTGGAAACAGTCATCAGCGATACGTTTGCCAGTTTTGCCACATCTTTCAGGGATGCCATTCTTCTTGCTCCAAACTAGTCACTACGCCACAGGCTATAAAACTAACTTGCTGATGTAAAACGATCATACGTGATTTTGAATTGCGTGTGTTGATTGCTGTGAATCAGAAAAGTTGATCATGATCTCATACCGACAATGTTAACGTTAACTTTTGTGATTAACATCTATAATTGCAGTAAAATAGCATGAGTTTTGTTTTGTGTTAACGTTATCATTTTGGCACCACTTCAGCATGAGATTGCCATGATGAAAACCCATCATTCTCACAGTTATCTGATACTCAGCGCTTTATTATTCTTTTTCTTTGTGACCTGGTCTGCCACAGGTTCGCTGCTCTCTATCTGGCTGCATCAGGAGGTCGGTTTGAAAGCAGGAGACACCGGGATCATTTTTTCAGTGATGTCGCTTTCCACTCTGTTTGTGCAAATTTGTTATGGTTTTATTCAGGATAAGCTCGGTCTGCGTAAGAATCTGCTCTGGTTTATCACGGCATTGTTGATCTTTTCTGGTCCGGCCTATCTGCTTTTTGGCCATCTTTTGAAAATTAATGTCTTTCTCGGCAGCTTTTTTGGTGGAGTCTATATCGGTCTGACATTCAATGGCGGTATTGGTGTCCTGGAATCCTACACTGAGCGTGTCGCTCGCCAGAGCCAGTTTGAATTCGGAAAAGCAAGAATGTGGGGATCGCTGGGTTGGGCCGTGGCAACGTTTTTCGCCGGGCTGCTGTTTAATATTAACCCGAAATTAAACTTCGTGGTCGCCAGCTGCTCCGGTCTGGTCTTCTTTATGCTTTTGATGCGGTTACGCGTCTCTTCGGCACCACACGCAATGCAGGAGGCCGTGTCAGGCGGAAAAGTCACGCTGGAAGATGCATTACGCCTGCTGACCCTGCCGCGCTTCTGGGCTCTAGTGTTCTTTGTCGTCGGGACCTGTATTTACGGCGTCTACGATCAACAGTTCCCGGTCTACTTTTCCTCACAGTTCCCGACGCAACATGAAGGAAACGCCATGTACGGATATCTAAATTCGTTTCAGGTGTTCCTTGAGGCAGCCGGTATGTTTTGTGCTCCATGGTTGGTCAATCGAGTCGGTGCCAAAAATGGTCTGATTTTCGCCGGAATGGTGATGGCGATGCGCATGATCGTTTCCGGATTAGTGGAGGGTCCACTGCTTATCTCCATCACTAAGCTGTTACACGCCGTTGAACTCCCGATACTGTTAATCGCTATCTTCAAATACAACAGCCTTAACTTCGATAAACGACTCTCATCTACGCTCTATCTGGTGGGCTTTGCCTGTACGAGCTCAGTGATAGCCACCGTGTTGTCACCCCTCGCAGGCTACAGCTACGAAAAATATGGATTTGCTCAGTCCTATCTAGTTATGGGGCTGATGGTGTTTTGTATCACCTTTATATCCATCTTCTTGTTGCACTCCAGTAAACCCTCCAGGGATCCGCAAACGCCGCAACTTTCCACTATCTGAATGAAAAGAGTGAAGACTATGACGTACTCAATTGCTAACGCTGAACAGGAACTTCAAGCTAAACACGAGGTGCTAAACCTGCGCTGGTACCCGCGCTATCATCTGGCCGCAAGGGCTGGCTGGATTAACGATCCTAATGGCTTGATTTGGTTTGAGGGTTGTTATCACGCATTTTACCAGCATCATCCCTATTCCACCCAGTGGGGACCGATGCACTGGGGACATGCGCGTAGCAAAGATTTACTTCATTGGGAGCACTTACCCGTTGCATTGGCCCCGGAAGGGCCGGAAGACAAAGACGGCTGTTTTTCTGGTTCGGCGGTGGTGGATGGCGATACCCTGGCGCTTATTTACACCGGGCACAAATTTCACGGCGACGCCAGCAATGAAGAGAACCTTTATCAGGTGCAGTGCCTGGCAACGAGCCGCGATGGTATTCACTTCAAGCGTGAGGGGATCATTGTGGATACTCCTCCGGGTTTGCATCACTTCCGCGACCCTAAGGTCTGGCGCGAAGAGGATAGCTGGTACATGGTCGTCGGTGCGCGCGTTGGCGATACTGGGCAAGTACGGTTATATCGCTCAGCTGATCTGCGCCAATGGCAGGAAGAAGGGATCCTGGATGAGGCGGAAACCGGTATGGGCTTTATGTGGGAGTGCCCCGACTTCTTTCTCCTCAATGGTAAACGCGTTTTGATGTTTTCTCCACAGGGGATAGCCGCGCAGGGTTTTGAGAACCGCAACCTGTTCCAGAGCGGCTATCTGGTGGGTGACTGGCAGCCCGGACAGCAGTTTGTCCGCGTAGGAGAATTTGTCGAAATGGATCACGGACACGACTTCTATGCCCCGCAGAGCTTCCTCACGCCGGATGGCCGCCGCATCGTCATTGGCTGGCTGGATATGTGGGAGTCGCCGCTACCGGAACAACAGGACGGCTGGGCCGGGATGTTGTCTCTGCCGCGTGAACTGAGTCTTGATGAGAACAATCACCTGCAGATGCGGCCCGCGAAAGAGGTAGAAGCTCTGCGCCAGGCTTGGTTCCCGTGGCCTGTCAGCACCTTGAAAAACCAGCAGATCCTGACGGCGAACAAGGGGGAGGCCATGGAGGTTGTGCTTCACTGGGATTGCGCGAACTGTGATGCTGAACAGTATGGTCTAAGCCTTGGTGAAGGTCTGCGCGTCTATGCAGACACCCAAATGCAGCGTTTAGTGCTTGAGCGCTACTATCCTCAGCACGGATTATGTGGCACGCGCAGCGTACCGCTGGTGGCCGGAACTGCTCTTACTTTGCGTTTATATATCGATAGCTCCTCGGTAGAAGTATTTGTTAATGATGGCGAGGCATGCCTCAGCAGCCGAATTTATCCTGATGCCAATCGACGTGAGTTAAGTTTATTTGCCTGGAATGGAACGGCGATATTATGCGATGCCGGAGCCTGGCAACTGGAATAAGCAATATTTAGCACCGTTAATAACCCGCCTTCGACGATAGGCGGGTTATTACTGCGTTTATTTTTGGACTGTACGGACCACCACTTCCAGCAGACCTTTTTTCTCGATGCCTTTCAGTAGGTCGATAAAGTGACGGGCTTTGGGGGCGAATTCGTTGAGTCTTACCGAGCCAATTACTCTCATACCCTCGAAGCTGGCAACGACGCTTATATGGCCGATGCCCTGACATACCCTGGGCCGGATTATAAAAATAGACAGGGGAAACTCCTGATGGTGACCGGCGTGAAAGACACACTGATCCAATCAAACGATGATTTTTATAAAAAAGCAAAGCAAGCCGGTGTGGATGTGACGTATTGGCGCATCGAAGACATGGACCATTACATCAGAAACAGGCCTGAGCTGATCAAGCGTTCATTTGAATGGCTGAAACAACAACTGGAACCTGACAATTCGCAATAAGCGGCCTGCCGCAGCGCACTGTTGTATGAAAACATCATAGCGGTTCAACCTTCCTGAAGAGGGAGAAGATGGCCAGCCATGAAGTCTACAAAAACTCTGAGTTTAGAGCAGAATGTGCGATCGAATTCTCTGACTAACCATATAAAAGAATGGAGGGAAATTGGGCTGTGTCCCTTAACTGCCCGTGGTGCTGTCGCAGCCCCAAAAACCCATCACTTAGGGCCGAATGCTGTAGACATTTCCTGTTACCCAGGTCCCCACCAATAAATCAGCGTTACGTCCTCGACCCAGAGCGACCGCACTCCCAGATAAATCATTGACCACGATGGTCGAGCGACCATCAAACGTTACTCTCCGAACTACGTTAGCACCGTTGTCAATAACGAACACAGCATCTTTGCCATCAGACAAAATACCTACGCCTGGACGATTGAAACTGGCCCCCATCTCCTGATGTTTCCCATCAGGCGAGATCCGAGTCACTCGCCCGCCATACTGAGACGCCACCAGGCTACCATCTTCCATTTCCACGACGCCGACTGGCAGCGAAAGTGACCGAGCCACGATCTCAGCTTGTCCGGTTGAGACATCAATAGAGAGTATTTCCCCAGAACTTCGGTTCGCGACAAGCAACCGCCCGTTGCGTCCAAAAGCGATCCCAGTAGGTGTAGCCAAGTTCTCGGCAATTCGACGACTCTTCCCATCGGCAGCGATGTGTAGGATGTAATGGCCTGAATACGAGCTCACATAGAGTCCTCCTGCGCTATCCAGCGCCAAGCCGGAGGCCGCAGGAATGTTGCGCGCTAAGATGGTACGTCTTCCATCTGCACTGATGCGCGTTACAGTATCGGCACTCCAGTCCGATACGTAGGTCATACCGTCTTGTGCGGTTACGATAGCAGTGGGTGACTGGAACCCTGTGAATAGGGGTTCTCCGGCATGCACTGGGTTCATCAATAAACACAGGAGTGAAGCAGCCATGGTTCTGTTAGTAAGTATTGATTTTGTGAATTTATGCATTTGTAACTTTACGCCGCAATGAGTGAATCTAAAACGTGGTGCCTGCACACTACGCTGTCCAACATCAATATATCTTTTGATCACTTTTGGTTGTGCTATAGACCAACTCGGTGAAGCTGCCATAATGAGTATCAGCCGCAGAGATCAGAAGAGCTTCTTTCCTGCAAGAAGACTTCTTTAGCGGCAAGTAGGCCGTTGATTGCAGCAGGAAAGCCAGCATAAACCGCCATCTGCATGATAACTTCGATGATCTCTTGCCGAGAGCAGCCAACATTGCGAGCGCCATAGATATGCACCTTGAGTTGTGGAGATGCGTTCCCCATCGCTGTGAGGGATGCTACCACGGCAAGTTCTCGAGTTTTGAGGTCGAGTCCCGGTCTTGAATAGATGTCACCAAACGGAAACTCAATGAGTAGCCGAGCAAAGTCGGGGGCGATATCTTCCAGACTTTCTATGACGTTCTCACCCGCTTTTCCATCAATCTCTTTGAGCTTCTCCCAGCCTCTGACATAGCGTTCGTTGTTCATCATCACTCCTTAGTTAACTGATGTGTGCACTTTACATTTCACCCAATGGGTTCATCCAATACCATTTTTGTGATACCTTTTAGGTATGAATGAACCTATAGATCTACGACAATTTCGATACTTCCTTGCTGTCAGCGAGGAGCTTAATTTCGGGCGGGCTGCGGCGCGACTACACATATCCCAGCCCCCATTGAGCAGGCAGATCCAGCAGCTCGAAGCGGTGTTGGGCGTTGAGCTGTTCGTGCGAACCCGGAGCGGGGTGACACTGACAAAAGCAGGTGCCGCATTTTTACCCGAGGTCAGGCGGACATTAGCGCAAGCAAATAAGGCCATAGCTGCCGCTAGAGCGGCACGCGTTATCGTTGCAGGTAAGTTCGTCGTGGGTTACACAACCGTGTTTGACCGAAGCGTTATTCCTGATGTATTTGAGCCTTTACGTCAGCGTTTCCCTAACTGGCAGATTGTTACTCAAGGCAAGCATTCGATCAGTCTTGTGCGGGATATCAAAAACGGAATAATGGATGTAGCCTTTATCGGCTTGCATACCGAGGCTAAAGGTCTGAAGGTCGAGATGCTATTTGAGGATCCACTCATAGTCGCATTGCCCGCCATTCATCCTCTTGCCCGTAAGCGCAGTCTAGGCTTTGATGACCTTCGCGGTGAGTCAATATTTCGCTTTGAACGGCGACTGAACCCAGGTTTTTATGATCACTGCCAGTCGTTCTTCGAACAGATTGACTTCAAACCCAACATGATCCCTGAACCCGATGATCACCATATCTTGCTCGGCCTTATTGCCGAGGGACAAGGGATCGCATTCATCTTTTCATCACTACAGAAGGTCAAGCGGCAGGGCGTTGTCTTTCGACGACTAAAAGCAGAGGCTAAAAGTTTGTCCAGTGGTATCGCTGTTGCATATTCCCCAGACAACTCGTCAGAGATCTTAAAGCAATACCTGGAACTTACCAAGGCTGCGACTTTTGGCGCTACGAGAGGTGCGCTTAGCACCATTCTCAAATCAGAGTAGAGTCTTATTTTACCCATCAGTCAGCAATAAGTTGCTCTGTTACTTAGCAGGGTAAGCACCACACTTATAAGCGAATCAGTTGAAGGCCTACACTATCCTTTAACTCTAGTATCCTGGAACGCGGGACGGTGGATCTGCCAGAGCATCCAAATAATGCCCAGGCAAACAGTGAACGCACCGACCCATCCAGTGCTGGCCAACCCCATCGTCCCCAGACTTACCCCGCCCAGCAGAGAACCCAGTGCAATGCCGCCATTGAAGCCTGCGATATTCAACCCGGCAGCTACCGCAGGTGCTTGTGGTGCATGGATGTGCGATAGTCCGATCAAACGAGCCTGTAAGGCGGGCACTGCGGCGTAGGTTAGCGCACCCAACAGGCCTACCAGTGACACCATGAGCGTCAGCGATGGAGCAAATATCCAGATTGCAATTAACACCACGACCAAACCGATCAGTACTGTCATCACTGCCGCATCAGCACCTCTGCGGTCGGCTAGGCGCCCCCCCCAGACATTACCGACAGCAGCCATCACGCCATAGCCCAGCATCAGCAGGCTGGCAGTGCTTTCGCTGACTTTGGTTACTACCAGCAGGATAGGCGAAATGTAGGTGTAGAACGTGAACGAGCCAGCATAAGCCAGTACAGTGATGCCAGCACCTGCCAGGAGGCGCGGATTGAATATAGCCTTGAGGCCATCCATCGCGTTGGCCTGCGCCGAAGTATCATTGTGGTCGGTCGGCATCAGGATCAGTAGGCCCACGAAGCCGATTGTGCCACAGGCGGCCACAGCCATGAAGATCACCTGCCAGCTCAAGATACTACCCAGGTAAGTCCCTAGCGGTACGCCCAAAGCCAAGGCAAGCGTCAGACCTGCGAAGACAACCGCAACCGCAGCACCGGCGCGGTTAGGCCCAACCAGTTGTGTGGCAACGCTGGAGGCCACAGCGAGAAATACACCATGACCAAGTCCGGAAGCAAAGCGAGCCACCAACATAGGCGTCAGGGTGTCCGACAAACCCACCACCGTATTTCCCAGCGTGAATAACCCCATGGCCGCTAACAGGAGACGCTTTCGTGGCCAGCGGGTGGCGAGCGCTGTCAGTCCCGGGGCGCCAATGACCGCCCCCAGCGCATAAGCCGTCACTGCCGTTCCCACCTGACTGATGCTGGAGTGCAGATCAGCGGAAATGTTGGATACCAGACCTATGGTGACAAACTCGGTGAATCCCAATGCGAAGGCACAGAGCGCGAAGACGTAGATAACGAAGGGCATGCGCTCGTTCATGGCTTATTCCCGCCCATAAGCGCTAGACACCAACAGAGGTAGCATCGCTTCAGCAACACCTTTAGCAGAGGCTGGGTTCTGGCCAGTCACCAGCCTCTCGCTCACCACGACCTGAGCCTGAAAGTCTGCTACTGGCAGATGCCTGGCCCCTCGTTCCTGCAAGGCATCGGCGAGCAAAAAAGGCACCGTCTCGTACAAACCAACCGCACGCTCCTCTTCGTTGGTGAATGCCGAAATTTCCTTGTCTGCGACCAGATAGTGACCATCAGCGAGCTTGATATTCACCAGACCTGCCGGTCCATGGCATACCGCAGAGACCACTCCTCCACGCTCATAAATACTCGCGGCAATAGCGGCCAGTTTTGTGTTATCTGGGAAGTCCCACATCGTCGCATGACCACCTGCATAGAAGATCGCCGCATAGGCATCGGGATCTACCTGTGACGGTGCCAGCGTGTTTTCGATGGCCTTACGAAGCACTACATCATTCCAGAATGCAGCATTGACCGGATCCTCGAGATCCAATCCGTCGACATGGGTTTTGCCTCCCTTGGGGCTAACGAAATCGATGCTGAAACCGGCTTCGATGAGCACTTTATGTGGGTGTGTTACCTCAGACAGGTAGAAACCGCTCGGTGCGGCGTCCATTGCATCTGCGGGACCTTTTCGATCATGACTGGTCAATACGAACAGTATGCGCTGTGCCATTTGTTGGTTCCTTTAAACGTAAAGAGGGGGAGGGCATCCGTCCACAGCTCAAAACTGCTTAGGTGGGATGAACATCATCAGAGGTTATTCTGGATGATTTGCTTTAAGTATTAAAGTGACTAAAATAGACAAACACTTTCCCTTAAATGGCCCAAATAAGTTGCGCAACGATGATCTCGCCGTCTTTCTGCATGTTGTTGACTGTCTCAGCTTTTCAGCGGCGGCAAGAAACCTTCATATTACCCCCAAAGCTGTCAGCAAGCAGATTGCCAGGTTAGAGGGGGCTCTTGGGACGACCTTGTTTGAAAGGAACACCCGTAACTTACGTATCACGGATGAGGGACGCGCCATTGCAGAAAGAGTACGTGTTGCCCTTTCTGTTTTGGATGAAGTGAAAGAGCTTGCTCAAGGCGGAAGTCAGGAACTGACCGGACACATACGCTTAACCGCGCCAGCTCCCTTTGGGCGAAAATTTGTTGCCCCAGCGATAACTGATTTTTGTCGGTTACACCCAAGAGTTGGATTTGACCTGCGTCTTTCCGATCAGATCCAGGATTTGTACAGAGGCGATCTGGATCTGGCGATTCGTATGGGTGAGTTGGCAGACTCAAGACTTCTTGCTCGTCGGATCGCCGATAACCGACGCATTCTAGTGGCTTCGCCGACCTTTATTGCGACACATGGAAATCCCGCACGACCGGAAGAGTTAGAGCACTACAATTGCCTGGTGTTTGCCTATCCTGGATTACTGCAAAACACATGGCCGCTGCGAAAAGGCCGATGCGAGAAGTCCATCGTCATCGACGGCATGCTCTGCAGCGACAATGGCGAAGTTTTACATGAATGGTGTCTTGCTGGCTTGGGAATTTCTTTGCGTGAAATTTGGGACGTTCACGAGGAATTGCACAATGGCCAACTGGTACGTGTCTTGCCTGACTGGGAAGGCGTGGCATCCAAAATCAGCCTCGTGCGAGCACGCAGAGAACCCGTGCCGCACCGACTGACCGTCTTCAGTGACTTCTTACTTGAACGATGGCAGCAGACGCCATGGGAGCACTGATGCAGTTTGCTGCCATTTCCTCTTAAACAATGTAACAGTGCAACTTCTACAATGCTTGACATTAGATAGGAATATCTCTCGATCCTATTGGTACGCCTGTACATATATTTTTTGGGTCGATAGAGAGTCATCATGTTACGTGCGTTTAACATATTGGTTCATCGCGTTCTCCTGATATTAGGGGGAACGTGTCAACGCTATTTAGGGCGGGTCATTTTTTTGGTAAGGGGCAACATAATTTGACTGATTCACATCAAGATAATCAGCCCACCATTGCATCATCTGATATCTGACTTCAAGGTGCTCTGCCAGATGATTGTAGGCCGCCCTGACGGTGATGACTCATCTGGAGTTTAATGGCATCCCGTGACCACCTTCCAGATTCCATTAGGGCACTACAGGCCATGGCACGGAATCCGTGGCCGCAGATTTCATCTTTTGTGTCATAACCCATCAGGCGCAAAGCCTTGTTGACCGTGTTTTCGCACATTGGCTTATACGGATTATGGTCACCGGGGAATATCAGCACCTGATGCCCGGATATTCCCTTTATCTGTTTCAGAAGGGTGATGGCCTGATGGGAGAGGGGCACAATATGCGGTGTGTGCATTTTCGCGCCACGCCCGGAATAGCGAACGTCGGGGATAGCTTCGCGGGTGGCGGGAATGGTCCAGATTCGGTTTCTGAAATCGATCTCAGACCAACGGGCAAAACGCAGCTCACTGGAACGGATAAACAGGTGCAGAGTGAGCGATACTGCCAACCGGGTTAATTCTCGTCCTTGCTGGTAGCCGTCAATGCGTGTCAACAGTTCCGGTAGTTGCTCCAGTGGAAGGGCAGGGTAGTGGCGTTTAACGGGAGGGGCGATGATACCGTCCAGATTTGCCGCTGGATTGTTTTCTATCAGTTCCTGATGCACGGCATGACGCATGATATTACACATATGTTGTCGAGTACGTGCCGCCACTTCCAGCAGGCCTTTTTTCTCGATGCCTTTCAGCAGGTCGATAAAGTGATGGGTTTTCAGTTCAGTGACAGGAAAGTGTCCAATTATCGGGAAGATATGGTTGTTCATGCTGGCAAGCAGACGGGCGGCATGATTCTCTGACCATTTCCGGTTACTTTCATGCCAACTCAGTGCCACGTACTTGAAGGTTTTTTCTGGTGCGGAAATAGCTCTTTCAGCTGAGCGCTATTGCGCCGGGTTGATATTCTGCGCCGGCAATTTACGGATACCGTCACGCTGCTGACGGGCATCGGCCAGAGATACATCAGGGTAGGCACCTAAGCCAAGGCGAGATTCTTTTTTGTTGATACGATATTTAAGATACCAGAGACGTGAACCGCTTGGATTGACTAAAAAGTATAGACCGTGGGAATCGGAAACTTTGAAAGGTTTTTCAGAAGGCTTGAGACTGCGGATTTTAGTGTCGTTCAGAGACATAAGGTGGTCACTCCATAATCGAACTGAAATGACCCCAAATCAGACCACCAATCTTGCCCGATGCGGAGGGGGAGATGAAAATGCATCGGGAAGACTTTTCACACTAACTCGTTGAATCTAAAACTTATAAAGATTCGTGAAGATGCATGAAAACATAAATTTGGCTCCTCTGACTGGACTCGAACCAGTGACATACGGATTAACAGTCCGCCGTTCTACCGACTGAACTACAGAGGAATCGTGTGAACGGGGCGCATGATATCTAGCATGCCCGATACTGTCAACGCTAAATTAGTACATTGCGATTGACTGCTCAGCATCTGAGCAAAGAGGGGGGAGATAGCGGCTAAATAAGGCCAGTCCGCGATTTATTATTAACTATCGACTCTTTACTGCTTCAACGAAGGTATAGGTAATTAACTTAGTGGCTGCATATTATCGGTGTTTTGATTATCCGCTAACCCATTTTCCCAACGTTTTAATCGGGCGAGTGGGTCCTGACGATAGAATGCGCAGAAATGCTGATAAACAACAGGAAAACGACTTTCTAATAGTTCAGGCGCACTGAAGAAATACTCTGATAATACCGCAAAACATTCGGCCGGATCACTGGCGGCATACGCATCCATACTGGCAGCCTCGACACCCACCATATCTATCTCATCTTGAATACTGTCCATCGCCTGATGCAGGTCATATTCCCATGCAGCTACATCACGCATAGCAATAGGAGGCACCCCGTTAGAATTGCCACCATTACGCATATCCAGCTTATGCGAGGCCTCATGAATAACCAGATTAAAGCCTGATAAATCAAAGGAATCTTGAATATCTTGCCAGTTCAAGACAATCGGCCCTTGTTCCCAACTTTGACCCGATTGTACCGTTTGGCCAGAGTGCACCAAGCCGAGATCATCTTGCCAGTCGTCGTCAACCACAAAAGGTGAAGGATAAATAAGGACTTCATGAAAGCCATCTAACCATTTGGCGCCGAGTTCCATCACTGGCAGTGCGAATAGCAGACAAAGGCGGGCTTGCATCAGCGGTGTTAGTTCTAACCCCTGCAATGGCACCAGCCGCTTTTGTTGCAGCAAATTACTGGCAACAGAAACCAGCCGCTGCTGCTCCTGCTCATTCAGCGGAGCCAACAGTGGGATGTTCAGTGCTTCCTGCCACTGCGCAAGCATCTCCGCTTGCGGTTGATTTGCTTTCCACAGCCACTTAATCATCAGGTTGCTCACAAAGTGATAATTCGAATATCTAAAGCAGGGAGGTGTTGCCATAAACATGCCGTAAAAAGGTGCATGATCGCAACCGTTTCATGGAGAGATACCGGAGCGGCTGAAGAGGTTGCCCCGAAAACGACTGAGAAGATAACCTTTCTGAGGGAAAAACCCCCACTTGCTCCGCCATTATTCAAGCACTTATAGAAAAAAAATTCAGCGATCTTTATCACACTAAGTTGGCGTGGCAAGATGATAAATAATAGATCAGGGTTGTTGATTGTTTGCTGCTATTTAGGCCTATATTTAATTATGACATCAGAGAGTTCTGACTGATGAGTCCCAAATGCAGGAGAAGGCTATTCGCGGCTTAACCGGTTTCATTGTAATACTGACGGCGCTACTGCTTCCGGGCAGTGTTGCCTATGCAGCGATGGCGGGTGATGCCAGCCCGATGTTTATGCCAATATCGAGTCTCCTCACCTCTGACCCGATTCGGGTCGCTCAACACCATTTTGAGCAGATTGAATCCTATCAGGTCATAATTCATTCTCTGTCAGCACAGGGCGAGGCTACGGTAATTCGTTATAGCTATCGTAAGCCGGGATATGTGCGTATGGATTTTACTGAGCCCCACAATGGCGCCGCGCTGGTCTATAGCCCTGACAGTGGCAAAGTTCGATTATGGCCCTTCGGTGTAAACACGCTACCCGTGCTGAGCCTTTTGCCCACCAATATCTTAATACGCGATAAAAATGGCCACCGGGTGGATCAATCAGACATTGGAAGGTTGTTAGACAACATCCAGCGCCTGCAACAAGGTGGCAAGACCGCAATTCTTGGTGAGGAGGTTTTCGCGCAACAACCGGTATTGCACCTCTCAATAACTGGCCCGGCCGGTTTCACTGTGGATAAGGTGCATCGTTGTGACATCTGGCTAGATAATCGATCCCATTTGCCTGTCAAAGTGATCAGCTATGGGGTGGATGAAGAGCAACTGGAAACGGTCATTATGGCGGCAATGATTATCAATTTGCATTTTCCTGAGCGTTTTTTCACCCCTTGATGCGGAGTTCGCTGGTATGGCTGAGTATCGGTTTTCCACTATTTGGCAGGTCAAGGCACCACTTCAGGCGGTATGGGATATTTTATGCCACCCGGATATGTGGCCGCATTGGTGGAAAAGCCTGGAGCAAATCATTGAGATAGAAAAAGGCGATCTACAGGGTATCGGCGCATTACATCGTTATACCTGGAAAGGTGTACTTCCTTATCGGATAACCTTTGATATTCATGTAGTAACCATTATGCCTTTACATTTGTTAGAGGGGCAGGCGAGTGGTGAAGTTGAAGGGATTGGGCAGTGGTCATTATTTTACAATGGCAGCGACACCATTGTTCGTTACGATTGGCATATTCGAACCAATACGCGCTGGATGAACTGTCTGGCGCCAATCGCTGCCCCATTATTTCGCTGGAATCATGATAGCGTTATGCGAGAAGGTGCCAAAGGGTTAGCGCGTAAATTAGGCACCCAGGTGGAGATGAGGTGATGCTATCGCGCCATAAGATGGCATTACGTACTGGCTTACAATGATTGGCAGAGCCAAAAAAGATAACAGTAAGTGATAATTATTTCTGTTTATAAGATAATAAAAGTGGCTATTTTTGTTTCTTTTTGTCATGAGATTTGTTGATATTAATTTAATTCTTCGATAAATAGATATTTTTCACTTAAATATTATAAATAATTTGTAAAGATCATTTTTAGCTAAATTTATGTTTAGCGTTTTTTGATGTGGTATATCCAAGAATGGTGTTTTTTTAACATGTCCTCATCTATCAGCGTAAGAAAAGTCCCACAAGCCTGTTTTATATTGTTTTTTTATTTGTGAGTTATTCGCGTGTTTAATATCGAGCATAACTTATTTTTATATGTTATCTATCGATTGTAGGTAATTTCCTACATGGAATGAGATATATCCTACCGTAAATTTCCACTCTTCTTTTGTTTGTATTCTGTGATTCTTATTATTTGGTAATGCATTTATAACCTCACGTTTTGGGCTGGATTGACAATATTTAAAATGCTGAAATAATAGCCGTACGAAATCGGACGTCACTGATTCAGGATATTAATCCTAATTAATATTATTGGCCTAAAACCTTATTTTAAAGCACGGGGAAATAAACATGAAAATTAAAACTAGCAATGCATTAATCGCTGCTATTGCAAGCGTATTTATTGCACAATCAGCATTTGCTGCTGATGGAACTATTACCATTAACGGCCAAATTACAGATACGACTTGTGGTGTCTCTGTCAACAACGGCACTAAAGATGGGACCGTTAACTTACCGACTATTTCTACAAGCGCACTGAGTTCTGTCAACTCCGTTGCGGGTACCACTCCTTTCAATATCTCGTTGTCTGGTTGTACTGGGGCGACACTGAATACCGCTTATGCTTATTTCGAACCAGGTGCTTTTGTTGAGACCAGCACTGGCCGGTTGAACAACAATAGCGGTACAGCGACGGGTGTTCAGGTTCGTTTGTTAGACAAAAGCAGCACAGCAATCATGGTAGGCGGCGCTAGCCAGGGCGGCGTGGTGGAAGATATTTCCACTGGTGATGCAACATTGGGCTACTACGCACAATATTATGCGAATAGTGGCACTGTTGGTGCTGGTACCGTTGTAACACAAGTCGACTATACTATTGTTTACGATTAATCAAAGCGTGTGATATAGCGTGGTTGATAGCAAGTGCTTGTTATAGCTAATGTTATCTGTTGCCGAATGGGAGCTTAATGCTCCCTGTTTCATTCGCTCTATAATTGGAAACACTTATGCGCAAAACATACTTTATAGCCTTTGCTTTTGTCACATTACTGGTTGCAGCAACGGTTACCCGTGCTGAAGTAATGATCACGGGTACGCGTGTTATTTATGACGAGAAGCAGCGTGAAGGCGTGGTTAAGGTTTCCAATACCGGTAATATGCCGGTTCTTCTTCAAGCCTGGATTGATAACGGTGATGCGAATGCGCGTCCTGATACTATCAAGGTGCCTTTTAGTGTTACGCCACCAGTAGTGCGTCTGGATCCTAAACGGGATCAGACTATTCGCCTGTTCCGTACTGGCAGCGGCTTAGCAGCCGATCGTGAAACGCTTTTTTGGTTTAATTTGCTAGAAATTCCACCTAAACCCACTAAAGGTGCCACGGGGGAAGATAATAAATTGCAATTGGCTTTCCGTACCCGAATAAAAATGTTCTATCGCCCGGCAGAATTAACGATGCCGATAGAACAGGCTATTACGAATCTGACCTTTTCTAAAAAGGGCAATCAACTGGTTATAAAAAATGCATCACCGTATTATATAACCTTTAGAAAATTGGAGTTACGGGCATCAAAAGAGAGCCCAGCGGTGGCGAACTTGAGCAAAATAAATAATAAGATGATTGCACCTTTTGCTGAGCTTAGCTTACCGGTTAGCGTTAACGGTCCAATAAATAATACTACACAAGTTTTTTATTCTGTTATCAATGACCAGGGTGGCGAAACGCAGGGTGTTCAAAAGTTGGCGCAATAAAAACATAAATATAATTAATTAGTCTTTCTCTGCATCCACCAGGTGCATATTTATTAAATGGCCTCGATATAATGTTTAATTATTACATGTATTATCAAAAAAACGAGCGCCCGAAATATTTGTCGGCATTCTCCTTTGTTATTTTTAGCTTGGGCGGCATGCTATTTAGTTTACCCGCCTGTGCTGAAGACCCTGAACATGTTGAGTTCAGTGATTCTTTCCTCCGTTTTTCTGTTGATGCCAGTCGCTATAGTGAGGGCAATCCCGTTGCTCCAGGTGAGCGTAGCATTGATATCTATTTGAATGAGCAATGGATCGGGCGTCAGGCGATACGCTTTGAGTTGCCGTCGCCAGAATCTAAAGTGGCCCTTCCGTGTTTTGACTTAAAGTTGTTTGATGAACTCGGAATTGATACCACTAAGCTCACGCCTGATGTACTGAAACAACTGGAAACTGCCCGTGTTTGCTCATCATTGAGTACTCTGCTGGACGGTGGGAATGCCATTTTTGATGAGAATACCCAGCGGTTGGATATTCAGATCCCACAGGCTTCTTTAATCCGCCAGGCGCGTGGCTATGTTAATCCCAAATATTGGGATGACGGTGTGACGGCGGCAACGCTGAAATATGATTACACCGGTTATCGCAGTAATCAGAGTGATGCCAGCAGCCAGACTTATCAATATCTCGGGCTGCTAGGCGGATTCAACTGGCAAAGTTGGCGTTTATACTATCGTAGCGCATTAAATCGAAGTGACAGTCAGGGATTTGATTATCAAAATCTGGCCACCTACGCAGAGCGTGCGGTGCCATCCTTATACAGCAAAATGACGATTGGTGACTCCAATACTGATGGTCAGGTATTCGACAGTCTCAGCTATCGTGGCATTGAATTAAGCTCGGATGATCGTATGTTCGCTGACTCTCAGCGTGGTTATGCACCCGTGGTGCGCGGCATCGCCCGTACTAACGCCCGTGTCGTGGTGCGTCAACAAGGCCAATCTATTTATGAAACCACGGTGCCACCGGGGCCTTTTACCATCGACGATCTCTACCCTACAGGCCAGGGCGGCAATCTGATTGTCACTATTACTGAAGCTGATGGTAGCGAGCAGTCGTTTACCGTGCCATTTGCATCAATTGCCGAGCTATTGCGGCCGGGAACCACGCGCTATTCTTTAATGGCCGGTGAGTATCGTGATAATTCAATGGCGGAAAAACCGGCTCTCTTGATGGGAACCTTACGCCATGGCTTATCCAATTTAATTACCGGCAACGGCGGAGTAGTTGCGGCCGAAGGGTATCTATCGGCCTCTGCCGGGCTGGCGTTTAATACCCCCGTCGGAGCGGTGGCATTTAGTTTGACACAAGCGCAAACCAGGTTACCCGGTGAGAGTGATCAGAACGGTCAGAGTATGGGCATTACCTATGCGAACTCATTACCGCAAACCGATACCAGCCTGACCATCGCCAGTTACCACTATTCCAGTGACGGTTTTTATACGCCGTCAGAAGCGATGCGCATGCGTGACTATTTGCAACATGGCGAAGTTAATAACACTATTTTCAATTCAAGCCTGCCAGATGGTAATACCCGCTACGATGACAGTTTTAAGTATCGTCGCCGCAATCAGGCGCAAATCAGTATTACTCAAGGTTTGCCAGAGGGTTATGGTTCGTTTTATGCCAATGCGAATGCGCAGGATTATTGGGGCGGGCAGCGTCGCGATATGAATTTCCAGCTCGGTTATAATAATAGTTATAAGTCACTGAGTTATAACCTGGCTCTTAATCGGCTGCGCAATATGTCCAGTGGGGATTGGGATAATCAACTGAGCGTCTCTTTCTCCATTCCGTTGGGCAGCAAACGGGGTTCACCGCGGTTGAGCACCAGTTACACCCACACTCGTGACAGCAGTTCAGTTCAAACCGGGGTTTCAGGTTCTGCTGGCGACGATAATCAATTTAACTATGGTGTTTCAGCGGCGAATAACCGTACTGACGTGAACGGTAACTACAACACTGTAGGCGTGACGGGCAGTTGGCTGGCGCCTAAAACGACTATTGGCGGCAGTTATTCGAAAAGTAATGATTACGAGCAGGCCAGTGTCAATATGTCTGGTGGCATCGTCGCCTACGGTGGTGGTGTGGTTTTTGCCTCCTATCTGGGCGATACGGTAGGGATTGTTGAGGCCCCGGATGCTGCCGGAGCCCGTGTGGCCAACTACTCGGGGATGCGTCTCGATAGCAGTGGCCGGGCGGTGGTGCCTTACTTAAGCCCTTACCGACAAAATGATGTCGAACTGGATCCAAAAGGCTTATCGTCGGATGTGGAATTTAAAACCACCAGTCAGCGGGTTGCCCCTACTGCCGGTGCGGTGGCACTGGTGAAGTTTGAGACATCTAGTGGCTATTCGATGTTATTGACCGGACATCGGGCGGATAACACACCACTGCCGTTTGGTGCCGAGGTGAAAGATGCCACTGGTGCCAGTGTGGGCTATATCGCTCAGGGCGGGCAAGCCATGGTGCGGGTGAACCAGCAAGATGGACATCTGCGCGTGATATGGGGTGAGGGCGTTGGTGATAGTTGCGGCTTTGATTATAAATTACCCCGCGGCGCGTTGGTTAAGGGTGAATTCCGGCAGTTAGAGGTGATATGCAAATGAGTTCTTATCGGAATATAGCGCAATATTACATGGACAGGTCCTGTGGTGCAGCCAGTGATTCGATAGCGCACGGCTGCCGTCAACTAAAACAACTTTTACTGTGGTTACTGGTGATGAGTGGTTTAGCGATCAGCCATAATGCTAATGCCTTGGGCTCTGCCATGGATTGTGACTATAGCGGTACTTACTATATTTATGGCCCGACAACCACGCTGCGAGTTCCGCCCAACACTGCGGTTGGTTCGCCGATTGGTTCATGGATAAGCTTCCCCGCAGGGGGCTGGGTGTGCAAGATATTATCCACCTCAATGAATGACAGTATTAAGGCTGGGGCTGGGCTGTTCTCGCCGTACAGCATCGATCGGACAATCAACATTGATGGCAATAGTCACAGTGTATTTTCTTATACCGGTAAAGCTGGCTTAGGCTATGCACTGCGTTTTCGCGTGACCGGCGCAGGTTTCAGCAGCGACTGGAAGCCGATGAATGGCTTTAGCGCGGCAAATATAGTTTATTCCTCACCGCTGTTAGGCCCTATTCCTTACAACAATGGGGCTAATTTTAACTTGAACATAGAACTACAAATCAAGTTTGTTAAGATTGCCACGACATTAACCAGTGGATGGGCTGCCGCTTTTGACCCTGCTTATGCCTATAACTATCGCACCTATAACAATGGCACCAGTAGTTATCTTGAATCAACCCGCTACCGATTATTTGATTTTGCGCCAAATTCCCTGAATATCCAGTTAATGACACAGACCTGCACCACACCGGATGTGATTGTCAATTTACCGGATGTCGCCAGCAATAAATTTACTGGGATTGGCAATATTGAAGGGTTAAAATCATTTAATCTCAATTTTAATAACTGCCCCGGTGGATTGGCGGGTATTAATTATACGTTTGGCGCGGCAACTAATGTGCTGAATGCGGCAAATGGTGTGGTAGCGTTGAATAGCGGATCTACCGCCAGAGGCGTGGGGGTATTATTGCGTAGCCAGACAAATACACCTATCGTGTTGAATACCGAATACACCTTGAGCGGCTATAATTCAGCAAGCACGCAGAGCTACACCGTGCCGATGAACGCCGGGCTTTATCAAACTGAAAGCACCGTGCAAAGTGGTTCCGTCAACGGCGCATTTACTTTTACGTTGATCTATAAATGAAAACGTTTTCGTACTGGCTCATGCTGTATATCCGCAGGTTCACGCATTGGTACCACGTGTTTGCGGCGGTGACCCTTGCCTCCTTGTTGCTCACTACCACAGCGCAGGCGGGTATTGCTATTGGTCTGACCCGAGTGGTGGTTACTGGAGATGATAAATCAGGCAGCGTGCAGATCCTCAATAAGGGCAATCGCCCAGCTTTACTGCAACTGTGGGTTGATAACAATATTGCTGAAATGGATAAATCCATTGAGCAGATAAAGGTACCCTTTGTTGTTGATACTCCGGTGTTCCGCCTTGATCCTCAAACCAATAAATCTGTTCGCATTTACTATACCGGTACTGCCGGTCAACTGCCGTCTGATCGCGAATCGATGTTTTGGCTGAATGTATTAGAAGTGCCACCGAAAACCGCTTCACCGCAGGCTGCCGGCAATGAAGTACAAATTGCCTTCCGCTCACGCATCAAACTGTTCTATCGCCCGGCGGGTATTCCTGCCAGTTCAGAGGGGGTGCTTAACCAACTCTCTTTCAGATGGATTCCAGAGGGCAGTGGCGGGGTCTTTCGTGTCACCAATCCGACGCCATTTAATGTGACATTCCAGACTGTGGAGATTGCGCAAAGTAAAAGTGCCGCGAGAACCCCGGTTAAGTTGGGGAATGACGATATGGTCGCCCCGAAAAGTAGCATCGATGGTGGGCTAGTCGGTAATCAAATTCCGGCTAAGAATATGACGGTATTCTTCTCAATTATTGATGATTTTGGCTCGACAGTGGAAGGTCAACAGCCACTACAATAACCCGCGTTGTTACTCCTTACTGCTGCGGCGAGACCAACGATAGCCCGCAAACAGGCAAACAACGTGGTCATAAGAAAAATCCTACAAATCAAATGGATACAATTCATTCCTGCTTTGTTTTTCCTATTGGTCTCTCCGGCCACAAGTGATACCTTTCTATAATAATTTGGTGTGGAATAATTTCATTAACCATCCGCATAGCTAATTGCTGACTTTTCAGGGTCAATACACAGGTATATTTATGACGCTTTATGATATTAAACCGCGATTTCAGGCGCTGTTGCGACCGTGTTTGGCCTGGTTGTATCGGCGGGGGATTACGGCGAATCAAGTCACATTATTTACTCTGATTGCTTCAGTGCTGGTGGGCGGCTTATTGGCGTTATTCCCATCACGCATGATGTTTATTCTACTCCCCGTGTTTCTCTTTTTCCGTATGGCGCTGAATGCGATTGATGGCATGTTAGCGAGGGAGTTTAACCAGCAGTCACGCCTCGGCGCGTTGCTCAATGAGATTGGCGACGTTATCTCGGATATTGCGCTCTACCTGCCGTTTGCTTTGCTGCCTTATGCGCGTCCTGAGTGGGTTATCTTGGCACTGTTTCTGGCTTTTCTGACGGAGTTCTGCGGCATTATGGCGCAAACGCTGGGGCAGCCGCGAGGTTATCAGGGACCATTGGGAAAAAGCGATCGCGCCCTGTTGTTCGGCGCTTATGGGTTAGCAGTTGCTTTGTGGCCTGTCGCTTTAACCTTTTCCGCATGGCTGTTCGCTTTAGCATCGTTGTTATTGCTGTGGACATGTATCAACCGCTGCCGGGCAGCGCTAAAGGGCGAGGCATAATATGGACTCGAGACTTGCTATCAGTCTGATGGTTATTTTTGGTCTGTTGGCGCTTGCCAGCGTGATTATCGTGATATTGATGCTGCGTTACCCGCAAAAAGAGTGGTTGGAGTTACGTCAGCGCATCACCAGTTGGTGGTTGATTATTATCGTTTTCACTGTAGCGATGGTTAGCCCGAAATGGCTGTCACTGGTTATCTTCGGTTTCATCAGTTTTCTGGCGCTAAAAGAGTTTCTAACACTGATATCAACCCGCCGCTCCGATAATATCCCACTGTTATGGATGTATTTGGCTATCCCAATTCATTATCTGTGGGTCGGCATAGGGTGGTACGGCATGTTCGTCATTTTCATTCCAATTTATGCATTCTTGTTCCTGCCCGTCAGGATGGTGCTGATTGGTGACACCAAAGGGTTCCTGCACGCAGCATCAAATATGCATTGGGGATTGATGACCACCGTATTTGCCTTGAGCCATGTGGCATTCCTGATGGTACTGCCTGGCCCTATTGGCACGCAGGGGGCACTGCTGGTGGTATTCCTGGTTGCGTTGACCGAACTGAATGACATAGCTCAATACCTGTGGGGGAAATCACTGGGCCGCATCAAAGTCACCCCCAGCGTTAGCCCGAATAAGACATTGGCCGGTTTGTTGGGGGGTGTGGCAACCACCATGTTGCTGGCGGCCATTCTGGGGCCGATTCTAACGCCGATGAATATCTATTTCTCTCTGTTGGCCGGATTACTTATTGGTTTGACTGGTTTCTGCGGTGATGTGGTGATGTCTGCGGTTAAGCGAGATCTTGGGGTGAAAGATTCAGGCAAATTATTACCCGGCCACGGCGGTATTCTTGACCGGCTGGATTCGCTTATTTATACCGCGCCGCTGTTCTTCCATTTTATCCGCTACTTTTATTACTGAGGCTACACTGTGAACCGACTTTTGCGCTGGTGTTTTACACTTTGTGTGGCGTATCCGGTGGTGCTGGTATGGCTGGGGGTTTCCGTTTGGCAGCGCAAGCAGTTGCCGCTGAACGGCCCGGCAATTGTGGTGGCGAATCATAATAGCCATTTGGATATCCTGACGCTATTTACCCTGTTTCCGCTGTCAACGCTATCGCAAGTGCATCCGGTGGCTGCCGCTGACTATTTCCTCCGTAATCGTGCCATGGCATGGTTCGCGACCAAGGTAATCGGCATTATCCCGGTGGTGCGCGGTGGTTCGACCAAGGGCAATGATCCCTTAGCGGGTTGCATCGAGGCGTTATCAAACAACAAAATTGTTATTCTGTTCCCCGAAGGGACACGTGGCGAACCGGAGCAGTTTTCAGCGTTTAAATCGGGATTGTGGTATTTAAGCCGTCAGTTCCCCAGCGTCCCGATAACGCCGATTTATATGCATGGGCTGGGGCGGGCGATGGGCAAAGGGCAACACATTCCGGTGCCATTTTTTATTGATATCTATGTGGATAAACCTTTCTATTATCATGATGATAAACAGGTGTTTCGCACAGAATTGCAGCAGCGCTTTATCATTTTGCAACAACTTGCCACAAGGAAAATACCGTGACTCAAGGAAACCGTCTCGCGCAGGAACTGACGTTTAGCACCAGTGATAATGTTCCGTTATTCTACCGTTGTTGGCCTGCTGAGAGCGGCGTTGCCAAGCGGGTGATGGTGCTGTTTCATCGTGGTCATGAACACTCGGGGCGTCTACAGCATATTGTCGATGAATTGATGCTGCCGGATGTAACTTTTTATGCCTGGGATGCGCGTGGCCATGGTCAATCACCGGGTGATCGTGGTTATAGCCCAAGTCTGGCCCGTTCGGTGCAAGATGTTGATGAGTTTGTCCGTTTCGCCGCCGTGGATAGTGGTGTGCCGTTGCAGGACATTGTGGTGGTGGCACAAAGTGTTGGCGCGGTGTTGGTTTCAACTTGGGTTCATGATTACGCACCGAAAATACGGGGCATGATTTTGGCATCGCCAGCGTTTAAAGTGAAACTGTATGTGCCATTTGCCCGCCCAGGATTGGCGCTAATGCACCGCTTACGGGGTTTGTTCTATGTTAAATCCTACGTCAAAGGTAAGTTTCTCAGCCACGATGCATCACGGGTTACCAGTTTTGATAGCGACCCGCTGGTCAGCCGACCTATTGCGGTGAATATTCTGTTAGATCTTTACCGTGCGGCTGAGCGGATTGTGCAAGATGCCGCGGCCATTACATTGCCAACGCAACTGCTGATTTCCGGTGATGATTTTGTGGTTCATCGGGCACCGCAACTGAAGTTTTATCAGCGCCTAAGTAGCCCGGTCAAAGAACAACATATCCTACCCGGTTTTTATCACGACACCTTGGGCGAGAAAGAGCGGCATTTGGCATTCGATAAAATGCGGTGCTTTATTGAAAGCCTGTATACCGCACAATTGCCAACGCACAATTACCGCTACGAAGACCGCTGGAGTGCCAGTGCGGACAGCTACCGTGCACTGCAAGTGCCCCTGAAACCGTACTCCGCGGAGGGAATCTACTACTCTGCTTTGCGTTACGGTATGCAAACGTTGGGCCGCAGTGCAACTGGGGTGCGCTTAGGGTTTGAAACCGGTTTTGACTCTGGCAGTACGCTAGATTACGTCTATCGCAATCAGCCGCAAGGCACTAACAAGCTAGGGCGCTACATTGACCAGCAATACCTCAATAGTATTGGCTGGCGCGGTATTCGTAGGCGTAAAGTACATTTACAACAGACGATTCAACAAGCACTCCAGCAGTTACGAGATAAAGGCATGGCGCTGCGAATTGTTGATATCGCGGCCGGTCATGGCCGTTATGTGTTGGATGCGCTGACGAACCAACCTGATGTTGAGCAAATCCTACTGCGTGACTACAGCGACCTGAACGTGGAGAAAGGGCAGCAGATGATTGTAGAGCGCAATCTGGCCGAGGTGGCGCGTTTCGAGAAAGGAGATGCATTTGATCGTGACTCGTTAGCCAATCTGGCCCCAAATCCGACGCTGGCGATCGTTTCCGGTTTATACGAACTCTTCCCGCACAACGACATGATTCAGGCATCATTGGCCGGGTTGGCCGCGGCAATTCCTGTCGGCGGTATATTGGTTTATACCGGCCAGCCGTGGCATCCGCAACTTAACATGATTGCCCGCGCATTGACCAGCCATCAAGGTGGTCAGCCTTGGGTGATGCGGGTGCGCAGTCAGGGCGAGATGGATGCGCTGGTTGAACAGGCCGGCTTTGATAAATGTCATCAACTGATTGATGAATGGGGTATTTTTACCGTGTCGCTGGCGGTTCGCCGTGCCGATGTCTGAATCTGATATTCGCTCGCCACGCAAGTCACTGTGGTGGCGTGGCGCATTATGGCTGCTGTTGCTGGCCCCGCTATTTTTTATTAGCTACGGTCAGACCAACCACTTTACGGCCAGCCGTATTGGGGTTGGCAGTGTGGTATATGATTGGGAGCAGCAGATCCCTTTTCTGCCATGGACCATCGTGCCCTATTGGAGCATTGATCTGTTGTATGGTTTGTCGCTGTTTATTTGCACTTCACAGCAAGAGCAGACGCGTCACGCGCTGCGGTTGGTAATGGCATCACTGGTGGCGTGCCTGGGTTTTCTGCTGTTCCCACTAAAATTCAGCTTTATTCGCCCAGTAACCGACGGGCCGTTCGGTTGGCTATTCCAGCAATTGGAAATGTTTGATTTACCCTACAACCAGGCACCATCGCTACATATTATGCTGGCATGGTTGCTGTGGCTACGATTCTGGCCGCACTGCAAAGGGGTATTCCGTTGGTTGATGAGTGGTTGGTTTGCATTGATTGCAGTCTCGGTGCTCACGACCTGGCAGCATCATGTGATTGATCTTGTTACAGGGCTGGCGGCAGGTGTGGTTGTCAGTTATCTGGTCCCGATAACGGGTGGCTGGCGTTGGCTACCGCCTTGTCGTTCATCGCTGAAACTGGCTTTTTACTATGGTGGCGGTGCCTTATTGGCAACTGGGCTGGCAGGGTGGCTGGGCGGCGGATGGAGTTTACTGTGGTGGCCGGTGCTGTCACTGCTGGCTGTGGCTGTGGGTTATTGCGGCTGGGGGGCTGATGTATGCCAAAAGCGCGCTGATGGCCGGATCTCACCCTCAGCCCGGCTGCTATTATGGCCTTATCGGCTAGGAGCCAGATTGTCGATGTATGGGTTCACTCGCCAGCTTCCCTCGGTAATTGCGGTGGCTGATGGGGTATTTATTGGCAGTTATCCGCGATCCGACATATTGCCAGCAAGCGTATTGGATGTGACGGCGGAGTTTAGCCGCAGTCGTTACAGCCAGGGTAAACCTTATAGATGCTGCCCATTGATGGATTTAGTGGTGCCCGAGCAACGGCAATTAATGCAGGCGGTTACGTTACTTAATCAACTGCATCAGCAACATGGCACGGTGCTGGTTCATTGTGCTTTGGGCATGTCTCGCAGCGCACTGGTGATTGCTGCATGGTTGCTTGATCAGGGGCGGGTTGCGACGCCATTGGCGGCCGCTGAATTATTACGACAGGCCCGGCCGCAAGTGGTGTTACAGCCACAGCACTTACGGGCGTTGGCAGTATGGCAACAAAAGGAAACATCATGCTCAACCGGCCAATAGCGGGTCAGGTTCTGACTATTCATCTTGCCAGTTGGCGTTATCTGGCCGCACTGACGGTACCACCGATAGTCTTTGCCTTATGGGGCGCGGATAGTCCGGTCGCTACGTTGCTCTTGATGCTCGCGGGTATCACCCATTATTACTGTTGGCGCTTATGGCTTGATGAGCGGTTATTTGCCTTGCTGTATGCCAACTCAGCGCAAACTGAGGATTTTGATGCGGCGTTACAACATGTATGGCGTAGCAAGCCTATCAGCGGGCGCAGCCTGGACTCTCGCTGGCAGGGCGCTCGGAAATTGCTACAGCGCGCTATGTTCAGTGCGTTACTCTTGTGGTTGGTCATGGTGATAGCACCATTAACTGACCTGTTCTTAGCGCGTTAAATCCTGAAAAAGCAGGCCGTGTCGCCTGCTTTTTTTTGCGTAAAATTTAGATAGTGGGTTCCTGATTACCTAACTGTGTGATCACCAGTTCCACCTGTTGTTGCTGCAACAGTGCGGCCAGTTGTGACGGGGGAGAAACATTGGTAAACAGCGCTGTAGCTTTGGCAACATTACCAATTTCGACGGCGGCGGAGGCGTGGAACTTGGTATGATCGGCTGCCAATAAGATGTGGCGGGAATGTGCCATCATCGCTTTCACCACTGTCGCCTCATTAACATCAAACTCCAGCAGGCTGCCGTCGCTATCAATTGCTCCCATGCTGGTAATCAGATAGTCGGCGCGGAAACCTTCAACGAAAGAGACCGCACTGGGGCCAATAATGCCACCATTATTTGGTCGTAGCGTACCGCCTGGCACCATCACTTCAAAATCGGTATTTTTATATAAAATGTGTGCCACCCTCAGGCTATTAGTAATAATCCGCAGGTGGCTGTGATTTATCAATGCGCGGGCGATATGTTCAACAGTGGTACCAATAGTGATAAACACCGTTGAACGATCGGGAATGTAATCAGCAATCGCCTCAGCAATGGCCATTTTCTCTTTAGTATATGAAAGCTCTCGCTGTTCAAACGCGGTATTCACGACGCTAGACGCTCGCCCGGCTCCCCCGTGATGACGGGTAATCAGCCCTTGTTCGCTAAGCTTACGGATATCGCGACGCACGGTTTGAGTCGAAACATCCAGCAATTGTGCCAATTCATCAATATTCATATAGCCACGACTGGCGATCAGTTGAATCAGTTGATCGTGGCGTGGGTTACCGGTTAGTTCGGTCAGACTCATGCTTTGCTCTCTCTCATTCATCATACTATTGTTTATTTTATACAAAATGCGTCAGGAAAGAGTCAGTTTGATCACAATCAGGTATTCCGGCCCGCCCACCGGGGCGGGTACATTTTAATGCCGCCACGGCATTAGCATAGCGCACTGCCGCAGTAATTGTGTGTTGTCGGCCCAGCGTTACCGCCAATGCACCATGAAAAACATCCCCCGCACCGGTGGTATCGACCACGACTACCTCAAATCCCGCCTGATGTTGCTGTTCGCCATTCTCCAGCCAATAACAACCCTTTTTACCTCGGGTGACATACACCTGTCCGTTTGTGTCACTGGCGGCTAATAAGAGCGCAGCGTCAGTGTCATTTTTGCCCGTCATTCGCTGTAAACCCGGCTCGGAGAAGACCGCGTGGTCCGCAAGAGCGACCAACGGGCGGATATCTTGCGGCGTGACATCAGCATCAAGTAGGGTGGTGATACCGGCTTGGCGGGCCAGTGTAAATGCGGTTAGCGCCCCCTGATGCCAACGGACATCCGCCAACACGACATCATAGTGGCTGAAATCTATCCCCGTCAGCCATTGGGCATCTTCTGGCAGGTCAGGACTGGGATGGTTAATGATGATGCGCTCCCCATGATGGTCGACCAAGACCGCCGACTGCGATGAACGGGCATTGGCGTAGCGGCGGCTAAGGGCGGTATTTACCCCATAGTGTTCCAGCTCATCGAGCAGAGTATTGCCCGTGGCATCATCACCTACCCGGCCAATAAAATCGACTTGCGCGCCCAGTCGAGCCGCCGCTACCGCTGCTGTTGCCGCAGGCCCTCCACCAATCTCACGATAATCATCCGCCACATATTTACCGCCGCTATCGGGCAGTTTTGCCAGGTAATAGAGGCGGTCCTGCACCGCAATTCCTACACATGCAATCCGGGTCATGGTTTCAGTTCCTTGGTTAGCCAAAAAAGGGCTGTTGATCACGATGTGACCATTTTAATTCGTTCAAATGTTAAAAGAGTGACGAATGTCAATTTTTTGACCATAAATTACAAATACGATCAAAAACAGACAAAATATTCCAATCAAGTGACGAAAAATGACATCAGGTGACAGGAGAGAATAATGGCACAGGTAGCATTCATCGGGTTAGGGCAAATGGGATCGCCCATGGCGCGTAACCTCATTAAACACGGGCATCAATTGCATGTTTTCGATACCAACCCCGGCGCGGTAGCGGTGTTGGCTGCGCTGGGTGCCACGCCATGTGGTAACGCAGGGCAGGCCGCCAAAGGAGCAGAGTTTGTTATCACCATGCTCCCTAACGGAGAACTGGTGCATGACGTGCTGTTCGGCAACGACGGCGTTTGTAGCCGCTTGTCACCAGATGCACTGGTGATTGATATGTCCACTATCCATCCATTACAGACTGACCGTTTGGCGCAACAGATGCAGGCCAAAGGGTATGGTTTTATGGATGCGCCGGTGGGGCGTACCTCTGACCATGCACAGGCCGGCACCTTATTGATACTGGCGGGGGGAACGCAAGCGCAGGTTGAGCGGGCAACGCCATTGCTGATGGCAATGGGATCTGAACTTATCAATGCGGGCGGGCCGGGGATGGGGATCCGCGTGAAGCTTATCAACAACTACATGAGTATTGCGCTCAATGCGTTGTCGGCGGAGGCCGCCGTGCTATGCGAAGCACTGGGACTGTCTTTCGATGTCGCACTGCAAGTGATGAGTGGCACTCCGGCGGGTAAAGGGCATTTCACTACTACGTGGCCAAATAAGGTGCTGAAGGGGGATTTAACGCCAGCGTTCATGATTGATTTAGCACATAAAGATTTAGGTATCGCTCTTGATGTGGCTAACCAATTGCACGTCACCATGCCGATGGGGGCTGCTTCCCGCGAGGTTTACAGTCAGGCCAGAGCCTGCGGGCGCGGGCGCCAGGATTGGAGTGCCATTTTACAACAGGTTCGCAGTCAGTCTGGTCTGCCAACAACCGAATGATTTCCGATTAATTGATTGTTTTTAAAGCGGCTGTTATCAGCACGCAGAGGGAGAGAAAATGTCTTATGTATCCGGTAATACCTTGATTCAACACGCATGGCAGCATGGCTATGCCATCGGCGCTTTTAGTGCCCACAATGCGGAAACAATCCGTGCGATCTTGCTGGCTGCCGAAGAGGAGCAGGCGCCCATCATGCTGCAAATTGGGCAGAAAGTGATTAGCGTCATGGGGTTAAAACCCATGAAAGAGATGGTTGATGCCTTTATGCACGACATTAGGGTACCGGTCTGTATCCATCTGGATCACAGCCGTAGTTTTGAGCAGACCATGGCGGCGGTTCAGGCCGGTTTCCAGTCGGTGATGTTCGATGGCTCTCACCTGCCATTCGATGAAAATGTGCGTATTACCCGCGCGGTGGCAGATGTCGCTCATGCCTTGAATATCGGCGTTGAGGGTGAAATTGGTAAAATCGGTGGTACTGAAGATGATATCTCAGTTGACGAAAAAGATGCCCTGATCACCGGTTGCGATGAAGCGCTACAGTTCGCCGAACTGACCACCGTTGATTATCTGGCGGTATCGATTGGTACCGCTCACGGAATGTATAAGCAAGAGCCGAAACTGGCATTTGAGCGGCTGCAAGAAATCCGCGAAATCGTCAAGAAACCTATCGTATTGCATGGCGGCTCTGGGGTGCCGGATGAGCAAATTCGCCGCGCGATTACCTTGGGGGTTGCCAAGGTCAATGTCGATACCGAGCTGCGTCAGGCCTTTACCCAAGGGGTTAGCGAAGTATTGCATCAATCACCAGAGGAGTATGTCTTGGCGGTTTCTCTGGGCCACGGGCGTGATGTGATGAAACAAAAAGTGATTGAAAAAATCCGCTTGTTTGGCAGCCAGGGGAAAGCCGCTGCTTTTGCTGGCTAATCCTTTCTATCTATCGTACGGCATGGCGTTTTGCATCTGAACGGGCAGGCGACTAAAGCCGTACGAAATACGAGGTTGAGTGTATGACGACAATTCAACGCCAGCAATTTGGCGAGCATCAGGGGCAGGAAGTTTCGCTGTTTACACTAACTAACCGCAATGGTATGCGGCTCTGCGTGACCGACTACGGTTGTATCATCACCCAACTTTGGGTGCCGGACCGCCACGGGCAACTGGAGGATGTGGTGATGGGGTTTGATGATTTGACCTCCTATCAGGCCGGTCATCCGTTCTTTGGTGCCATTGCCGGTCGCTGTGCCAATCGCATTGCGGGTGGGCGCTTTAACATTGACGGGCAAGAGTATCTGCTGGCAACCAATGAACTGCCGACCGGGCAGCATTTGCACGGTGGCCTGCGCGGTTTTGATAAGTATGTCTGGCAGGCGCAGGAAGAGGGCGATGGTCTTATTTTTAGCCGCACGTCGCCCGATGGCGAAGAGGGATATCCGGGGAATTTACAGGTGCGCCACCGTATCGGCCTGACGGATGACAATGTCATGACCTTCAGTTTCGAGGCGCAAACCGATAAGGCAACCATCGTCAATCTGGTGAATCACAGCCATTACAATCTGCGCGGTCACACTCATTTAATTCACGACCAGCAACTGAAAATTGACGCTGACTTTATCACGCCAGTGGATGAAAGCAGCATGCTACCGACCGGCGAGATTGTCCGTGTTGCAGGCACTGCATTTGACTTTCGTAATGCCCGCCGCTTGGGTGATGCGATGCAACAGCGGCCAGCGCAGGATTTTGACATCAACTATGTGCTGAAAAAAAACGATTTATCGCAGAAAAATAGCACCACTCTGCAACCAGCGGCCACGCTGATTTGCCCACATTCAGGTCGGGTGATGGCGGTTCATACCACCTTGCCAGGTATTCAGTTTTATAACGCATTCAAGCTTTCTAACAAGGTATGGAATGGCAAAGCAGGGCATCGCTATCAGGCATTTTCAGGAATATGTCTGGAGACACAGGCCTTCCCTGACAGCATTCATCAGGGGCACTTCCCCGATGTCATTCTGCGACCAAATCAAAATTATTCTAGCTACACCGAACACCGTTTCAGTGTTGTCGCTTGAGCTGCGCCAACCGATAAGTCATTAAATTCACTGGAAGCAATATGATGAATAAAAAAGCAAAAGTGGGCGTGTTGGCCTTGGGTCGTAGTACTTTTGATGTGCCGTATGCGCAGGAAATGCTGGCGCAGGCGTGGAATACCCTGAGAGCAATGGATATCGAGTTGATTGGGGAACCGGCATTACAGTTTGATGCCGAGTCTGCGTTACAAGCCTTGCCCGCGCTGAAGCAGGCCAACCTTGATTTACTGCTAATTTTACAGGTGACGTTTACCGATGCTTCGCTGACCTGTGAAGTGGTGCGTGACTTCCCGGTCCCAACAGCTATGTGGTCCTTCCCGGAGGCTCGTACCGGTGGCCGTTTACGGCTCAACTCCTTCTGCGGGGTTAATTTGGCCTGTCATGCACTGAGCCGCGAAAATATCAAGGTCCAGACTGTTCATGGCCTGCCGGATGATGCCCATGTGGTCAGCGAGCTACAACAATTGGCGCAGGCTGCCGCGATCGTCAATCGTTTTAAGTGCGCCAAAGTGATGGTAATAGGCGAACATCCACTGGGGTTCGATGCTTGTAACTACAACCAACAACAACTGACACAACACTTTGGTGTCAGCGTTGATCGCCAACCCGTGTTGGAATTTATCGATGAAGTAAAAGCGCTACCGGACAGTGCCGCCGATGCACCCTATCAGCGCCGCGCTAAAGATTTCCCGAATTTGGCGGAAATGGACCAAAGTGCGACCTGTAAAACGCTGAAAGTCTACTCAGCGTTGCGTGAGAAAGCGCAACAGAAGGGTTACTCCGGTATTGCGGTGCGCTGCTGGCCAGACTTCTTCACCGATTATGGTTGTGCTGCCTGTGGCGCATTGGCGCTGATGAATGAAGACCTCGTTCCGTGTGGCTGCGAGGCTGACATGTTCGGCGTGCTCTCGTCATTAATGGCGCAGTGGGCTTCTGGTAGTGCCGCGTTCAATACCGACTTGGTCGATATCGACCCGGTGAGCAACAGTGTGGTGTTCTGGCATTGTGGTCAGGCACCGATTGAAATGGCTGATCGCGACGGGCCGGTGCAAGCCACCATCCACTCCAACCGCAAGTTACCCCTGCTATCCGAGTTTGCCCTTAAACCGGGCCGCATCACCCTATGCCGTATTACGCAGGGTGAAGGCAAGTTGCGTCTGATGCTGGCAGGCGGCGAGATGATCAAAGCTCCGCTGGCGTTCTCTGGCACTGCCGGGACGGCAAAACTGGATATCGATGCTGATAGCTATCGTCAACGGCTACTGGATGCCGGTATGGAACATCATACCTCGCTGGTCTATGGCGAGCATCGCCCGCTGCTGCGCAAGGTGGCTCGTTTACTCAACCTTGAGGTGATTGAGCTGACCTGATAGGGCAACCATTCTGATAATAGGGGTTCTGATGAAAGTTAAGAACCCTAACTAAATCAACAGTATTTATACTTTTTGGGGATTTTTATTATGACTTATCAAGCGGGCAACCTGCCGGGAGTGGTATTGGTTGAGCACGATGGCGGTTTCACTCTTTCATTCCAACAACGTTTGTTACTGCAACACAGCGCACAAACACCGTGCCTGTGGATTGGTCGGGGTAAAGCGGACATTGATATGTTCCGTGGCAATTTCAGTATCAAAGATTGCTTGAGTGAAAAACTGGCATTGACCGATGCGGTTATCACCCCACAACAGCAGGGGTGGGAGATTCAATTTAGCCGGGGAGAGGTAGCCCAAGCCACATTACATATTACCTACGACGCGGCCGGGCGGTTGGAGATGTCCCTGCGCAATGGTGATAAAGAGAATAACCGAATGTGGCTACGGCTCGCCGCGCAACCGGAGGACCATATCTACGGCGGTGGTGAACAGTTCTCCTATTTCGATCTCCGTGGCAAGCCGTTCCCACTGTGGACCAGCGAGCAGGGGGTGGGGCGCAACAAGCAAAGTTATGTTACCTGGCAGGCCGACTGTAAAGAGAACGCGGGCGGTGACTATTACTGGACCTTCTTCCCGCAGCCCACTTTTGTTAGCAGCCAAAAATACTACTGTCACGTTGATAACAGTTGCTATATGAATTTCGATTTTTCAGCCCCTGACTATCACGAACTGGCGATTTGGCAAGACGTAGCGGTGCTACGGTTTGAGTGTGCTGACAGCTATATCGGTCTGTTGGAGCAATTGACCGCATTATTGGGCCGCCAGCCTGAGTTACCGGATTGGGTATATGACGGCGTGATTCTGGGGATTCAGGGCGGGACCGAGGTGTGCCAGCAAAAGCTGGAGATGATGCGTGAGCATGGGGTGAAAGTCAGCGGTATTTGGGCGCAGGACTGGGAGGGCCGTCGCATAACATCTTTTGGTAAACGCCTGATGTGGAACTGGCGCTGGGACAGCGACCTCTATCCTGAGCTGGATAAACGTATTGTGCAATGGAAGAAAGAAGGTGTGCGCTTCCTCGGCTATATCAATCCCTATGTGGCGATTGAAAAAGAGCTGTATGCCGAAGCGGCAGAGAAGGGCTATTTGACCAAAGACTACAGCGGCAATGACTACCAGGTGGAGTTTGGTGAATTCTATGCCGGGGTGGTTGATCTGACCAAACCGGCGGCCTACGACTGGTATAAGGAAGTGATTAAAAAGAATCTGATCGCGTTTGGCCTTGATGGCTGGATGGCCGACTTTGGCGAATACTTGCCGACCGACACCGTGATGGACAATGGTGTCGATGCTGAAATCATGCATAACGCCTGGCCCGCGCTGTGGGCCAAATGTAACTACGACGCCCTGGCCGAAACCGGCAAATTAGGCGAAATATTGTTCTTTATGCGGGCCGGTTATACCGGTAGCCAAAAATACTCGGTGATGATGTGGGCTGGGGACCAGAACGTGGATTGGAGTCTGGATGATGGGTTGGCATCTGTTATACCTGCGGCGTTATCACTGGCAATGACCGGTCATGGTTTGCATCACAGCGATATTGGTGGTTACACCACGTTATTTGAGATGAAACGCAGTAAAGAGTTGTTGATGCGCTGGTGTGAATTCTGCGCCTTTACCCCCCTGATGCGTACTCATGAAGGTAACCGCCCGGATGATAACTGGCAGTTTGATAGCGATGTCGAGACTATCCGTCAGTTTGCCCGGATGACCCAAGTCTTTACCACGCTGAAGCCGTATATCAAACAAGCCGTGGCGCTTAACTCACAATCTGGCTTGCCGGTAATGCGCCCACTGTTCCTGCATTACGAGAATGATGCTCACACCTATGGCCTGAAATACCAGTATCTGTTTGGCCGTGATCTGTTAGTTGCACCGGTATATGAAGAGGGGCGCACCGATTGGACACTCTATTTGCCATCAGACAACTGGATCAATCTGTGGACCGATGAATCACACTGTGGCGGGGCTGATGTAACTGTCGCGGCACCAATGGGACAGCCGCCGGTGTTCTACCGGGCGAGCAGTGAATGGGCTGAATTGTTTGCATCATTACGGGCGTTATAACACAGGCAGAGGCCCGCGGGTGGCGGGCCTCTCAGGAGAGTGACATGAGTGAAATACATCAAGATCCAGTAAAATTGACACTGCCGCTGCGCGAGAAATTCTCCTACGGGATTGGCGATGTGGGTTCAAACTTACTGTTGTGTGTGGGTACATTGTACTTGCTTAAGTTTTATACGGATGTGTTGGAAATCCCCGCCGCCTGGGGAGGATTAATCTTTCTAATCTCGCGTTTCTTTACTGCATTCACCGATATTGGTACCGGTGTCATGCTGGATAACCGCCGCAATATCGGGCCAAAGGGTAAGTTCCGCCCCTTTATCCTCTATGCATCGATGCCGGTGGCCTTGCTGGTGGTGGCTAACTTTATTGGTACCTCATTTAGTATTACCGGTAAAACCATCACGGCTACGTTGATCTTTATGAGCTTTGGCCTGTTCTTTAGCATGATGAACTGCTCATACGGTGCAATGGTTCCCGCCATGACCAAAAACCCACAAGAGCGAGCTCAGCTTGCCGCATGGCGTCAGGGGGGGGCAACCGTCGGACTACTATTGTGTACCGTCGGTTTTGTGCCCATTTTGTCGCTATTTGAAGGGCAGGCGCAGACCGGTTATCTGGTGGCTGCATCCATCTTCGCTTTTGTCGGCATGCTGTGCATGTGGTGGTGTTATTCCGGCGTCAAAGAACGTTATGTCGAACTGCCAAAACCGGGAGCAGCCAAACCTGGTCTGTTGCAATCATTCAAAGCCATTACTGGCAATAAGCCGTTGTTTGTACTCTGTATTGCTAATCTGTGCACCTTGGCTGGTTTCAATATCAAACTGGCGATTCAGATCTATTACACCCAATACGTACTCAACGATGTCACGTTACTGTCATACATGGGCTTCTTCAGTATGGGATGCATCTTGCTGGGGGTGCTGCTGGTACCGACGGTGGTGAAACGCTTTGGTAAGAAAAACGTCTATCTGGGGGGACTGAGCTTGTGGATTCTGGGGGATGCCATGAACTACATGTGGGGCAGCACCTCGACTTTATTTGTTCTGTTCTCTTGCCTGGCTTTCTTCGGCACCGCTTTTGTGAACAGCCTGAACTGGGCGCTGGTTTCTGACACGGTGGAATATGGTGAGTGGAAAACCGGCGTGCGTTCAGAGGGGACGGTATACACCGGTTTCACCTTCTTCCGTAAGATTTCCCAAGGGTTAGCAGGTTTTTTCCCCGGTGTCATGCTGGCGTATATCGGCTATGTGCCTAACGTGGCACAGGGAGAAAGAACGCTGGAGGGGCTAACGCAGCTTATCTTCTTGTACCCATGCGGGTTGGCGATACTTACCGCACTGACTATGGGGTTGTTCTACCATCTGACCGAGAAAAATTACATCAAGATTGTCAGCGAGCTGGAAGAGCGCAAACGCGATGTCAGTCCGGCAATCTAGCCTTGATCTGTTTAATCAGATGAATTAACACCACCAAAACCCTACAACCCGCTTATGGCAGGATCCGGTGCGAGTGAGATTTAACCGGAGGTAAGCGGGTTAAAAAATAAAAAGGACCTGTCAGATGCCGAATTCAACTTACCAGGACCCGGTAACACTTCGATTACCGCTGCGGGAAAAAATAGCTTATGGGATGGGCGATTTTGGTTCTAACCTGATGCTGTGCATCGGGACACTTTATTTACTGAAGTTTTATACCGATATTCTGGGGCTCCCGGCTATTTACGGTGGCGTGATTTTTTTGATTGCCAAGTTCTTTACCGCCTTTACCGATATGTTTACCGGCGTGCTATTAGATTCTCGCCGTCACATTGGTGTGAAAGGGAAGTTCCGGCCATTTATTCTGTATGCCTCATTACCTGTGGCGTTGTTGGCTGTCGCGAACTTTCTCAATACTGGCTTTAGTCTAAATATCAAAACGGTATTGGCAACAGTGCTGTTTATGTTATTCGGTTTATTCTACAGTCTGATGAATTGCTCTTATGGTGCGATGGTCCCGGCAATGACCAAAAACCCAAATGAGCGCGCACACCTGGCAGCCTGGCGACAGGGTGGGGCGACGGTAGGGCTATTACTGTGCACGGTCGCTTTTATGCCAATTCAACTGCTGTTTACGTCCTCGCCTGAGATAGGTTATCTGGTTGCAGCGCTAATATTTGTCACGTTCGGCCTGGTCTGCATGTGGTGGTGTTATTCCGGTGTCAAAGAACGCTATGTGGAACCGGTATCGGTACACCATAAACCGGGTATTTTTAAATCATTCTGCGCCATCTTTAAGAACCCGCCGCTATTAGTGTTATGTATTGCCAATCTGTGCACGTTGGCAGCATTCAATATCAAACTGGCGATTCAGGTTTATTACACTCAGTACGTATTGCAGGATATTCATTTACTGTCCTATATGGGTTTTTTCAGTATGGGCTGTATTTTGATTGGCGTATTGCTGGTCCCCACGGCGGTGAAGTATTTCGGCAAGAAAACCGTCTACCTTAGTGGCTTAATGTTATGGGGCATGGGGGATGTACTGAATTATATCTGGGGCACCAGTTCGGTCAGCTTTGTTGCATTCTCCTGTATGGCCTTTTTCGGTACTGCATTTGTCAACAGCCTGAACTGGGCATTAGTCTCCGATACGGTGGATTATGGTGAATGGAAAACAGGTATTCGCGCAGAAGGGTCGGTGTATACCGGCTATACCTTCTCGCGAAAAATTTCTGCCGCACTGGCTGGATTTCTGCCCGGTATCATGCTCACTCAGATTGGTTATATTCCCAATGTTGCCCAATCGGCATCAGTATTGGAGGGGTTACGCCAATTGATTTTTATTTACCCTTGCACTCTGGCAATGATTGCAGCCATAACCATGGGGCTATTTTATAAGCTCAATGAGCAGCGCTTTGTTAAAATTATTGCTGAATTGAATTTACGTAAAATGGCTACGCCGGGGTGATTTCTATTTTTTAGTAGTAATAAGAAATGCTATTAAATATAGAGTAATGTGACGTTAAAAACTGGCATGTTGTTATTTTGATTGTGTTATTCCTCTACCGGTTATTTATGGCAGAGGAATAGCCATGATAACTATTTGTCATTTTTCATGATGTAAGAAAAATAATAAACCTTCATTTATTGTTATCAATAGGGATTTGTCATGAATAAATATAATTCAATTATCTTGATTACCTCGTTGGTTTGCTCTGCCAGTGCCTTTGCCGGTCGAGCTTATGTTGAAACCCGGGCAGCATATAATACGGCCTCTGAGCTGCATGAAGTTATCCTGCGCGGTGGGTATAACTTTGATAATGGTTCCGGCTTGATGTTAACGAATGCTTATAACACAGGGAAAATGGATCAATTCAAACATAGCTATAACGAACTGGAGGGTTGGTATCCATTATTTCGCCCGACAGATAAATTCACTATTTCCCCTGGCGGCTTAGTGAACTCCAATAGCTCAGGTTCGGGTGGTTCCGCCTATATGGATTTTAACTACAAATTCTTACCGGTATTTAATTTGACTGCGCGCTATCGTTATAACCACAATAACTATGAATCAAAAGATCTCAATGGTCATTATGCTCACAATGACACCCATGAGTTTGCCACTTATTGGAATTTCAAACTGACTGATGCGTTGTCATATACTTTTGAACCTCATTACTTTGTGCGCGTCAATGATTTTCACGGTAAAAATGGCAAAAGTTCTCACTGGGAAATAACCAATAAATTCAGTTATAAAATTGACACTCACTGGATGCCCTATTTTGAATTGCAATGGTTGGATCGTTGGAATGAATACAACAGCGAGCAATATCGTTTCCGCTTAGGGTTACGTTACACTTTCTGATCGATAATGAGATTGTTATCACAAAAAAGACGGCACAGTAATGCGCCGTCTTACTCTATCAATACCCGCCATACTTCAAGCTGCATGTGTGTTGGCTGCGCTCGTTACTCGGCCCATCCTTGGGCCTCGCCTGTGCGAAGCCGCTGCAAGCAGCGTTCAAACCTGCTCCCGACCGATTTGTATCTCGCTTGCCGTCTTCCTGCAACTTGAATTATTTAGGGTATATTCTGACAACTGAAAAGGTTAGCGGTCTTTCTTCTTACCAAAAATCCTCAGTAACGCGCCAACGGCACAACCAATAACCACACCCAATATGACCCATTCAGTAAACGACATAATCAGACCTTTTGATTTGTTTGGTCTGATTATATAAATTATTCCTCACTTGTCCATGTCAGGCCACCTCTGTCCTTACAGCTTTGCCAGCATCTCGCGGGTGACTAATACAATGCCACTCTCTGAACGATAGAAACGACGGGCATCTTCATCTGCATTTTCGCCAATCACCATCCCCTCGGGGATAGTACTCGCACGATCGATTACACAACGGTGTAGACGACAAGAGCGGCCCACATTGACGTCGGGTAGCAATACGCAAGAATCAATATTGCAGAAGGAGTTGACCCGCACTCGGGAAAATAGCACTGAGTTGACCACCACTGAACCGGAGATAAAGCAGCCGCCGGAAACTAAGGTATTCATGGTCATCCCGTGACTGCCAGAACGATCCTGAACAAATTTCGCCGGTGGTAAGGGCTCGGCATAGGTACGTATTGGCCAATGAGGGTCATACATATCCAGCTCGGGTGTGATAGCTGCTTGATCAAGGTTAGCCTGCCAGTAGGCATCCAATGTTCCTACATCACGCCAATAATCAGGGGCATCGGGTGATGTTGAGACACAAGACAGTGAGAACGGATGCGCCCAGACATGACCTTGTTCAGTAATTTTCGGCAAGATATCTTTGCCAAAATCATGGCTACTGCCTTTATCGGCGTGATCGCTTTCCAGTAAATTGAACAGGAACTCAGCATTAAAGACATAAATTCCCATACTGGCCAGGCTGCGCTCGGGTTTGCCGGGTAACGTTGGCGGATCCTCCGGTTTTTCCCAAAACATTTTTACTTGTAGATCTTCAGACACTTCCATTACACCGAAGGCACTCGCTTCCTCTTTGGGCACTTCAATACAGGCTACGGTGCAGGCAGCGCCGCTTTCCACGTGATCCAACAGCATGCGGGAGTAGTCCATTTTATATATATGGTCCCCGGCGAGGATCACGACATATTCAGAACGATAACGGCGGATAATATCCAGGTTCTGGAAGACGGCATCAGCGGTGCCGGTATACCAGTGCTCTTGTCCTTGGCGCTGTTGTGCAGGTAACAAATCAACAAACTCGTTCATCTCTTCACTGAGAAACGACCAACCATGCTGAATATGTTGCACCAAGGTATGAGACTGATACTGCGTTATTACGCCGATTCGGCGAATACCTGAATTGAGGCAGTTAGAGAGTGCGAAGTCGATAATGCGGTATTTTCCGCCAAAGTGAACTGCGGGTTTCGCGCGAACGGACGTAAGATCTTTAAGGCGTGAGCCACGGCCTCCTGCAAGAATCAGTGCTACGGCTTTGTTTGGAAGTTGTCTGGCCGACATGACTCTGTCGATATCGCCTGTTTTCCGCATGTCAGACTCCTTATGATGTGTATGTATAGCTGCCGGATTACGGGCTATATTCTCCAATCCTAATGTGCCAAATGCTTTTATGCGCTTAATGCTTTTCGGACAATGGCCGGAATGATAAAGCGGATTTGTACCCTCCCTCCTTTCAATATAAATATCGTTAATGACATAATCGGCTAATTATGGTTCTAACACTGAGAAGCGAATCAAGTTTAGCGCCAATTGACATAATTTTTTGCTCTATAGCACTTATTAGCACTCCTACTGTTTATTGCTTTCGCACATTGTGGGGGCGTCGATCGTCGACCATACTCGTTGAGGCAAAAATATTCGTAGTTTTAATAAGGATATAAAATTATGACAGTAACAGTAGATAGTCTGCGATTATCCGCACTGGTTTTGATGCTAAGTAGCAGCGCGATTAGTGCCGCACCGGTTGCTATCCCGCCTACCGGTTACACATTGGAGCGCGTGGTTATTTTGAGCCGCCATGGTGTCCGCTCGCCAACCAAACAAACACAGTTAATGAATGATGTAACCCCCGACAAGTGGCCGCAATGGCCGGTCGCCGCAGGATACTTAACCCCCCGAGGTGCACAATTAGTAACATTGATGGGCGGATTCTATGGCGATTACTTCCGTAGCAAAGGGTTACTCGCGCCAGGGTGCCCAACTGACACGGCTATCTATGCGCAGGCCGATGTTGATCAACGAACGCGTTTAACCGGGCAGGCATTTCTTGATGGAATAGCACCGGGGTGCGGCCTGAAAGTACATTATCAGGCTGATTTGAAAAAAGTGGATCCGCTGTTTCACCCTGTCGACGCGGGGGTGTGTAAGTTAGATTCGACACAAACCCATCAGGCTGTTGAGGAGCGACTAGGCGCGCCATTAAGTGAACTAAGCCAGCGCTATGCTAAACCCTTTGCCCAAATGGGCGAGGTATTGAACTTTGCAGCATCGCCTTACTGTAAGTTACTGCAAAAACAAGGAAAAATCTGTGATTTTGCCCAATTTGCAGCGAATGAAATCACGGTGAATAATAGTGGGACAAAAGTCTCGCTCAGTGGACCATTGGCGCTATCATCAACCTTGGGTGAGATCTTCCTGCTACAGAATTCACAAGCGATGCCTGATGTTGCCTGGCATCGGTTAACGGGAGAAGAAAATTGGATCTCGTTATTATCGTTGCATAATGCGCAATTTGATTTAATGGCCAAAACACCTTATATCGCTCGTCATAAGGGCACTCCATTATTGCAACAGATCGAGACCGCACTCGTCCTTCAGCGCGATGCTCAGGGACAAACACTGCCGTTATCACCACAAACCAAAGTTCTTTTCCTTGGTGGGCATGATACGAATATTGCCAATATTGGCGGAATGTTGGGTGCCAATTGGCAACTACCACAGCAACCCGATAATACACCGCCCGGTGGAGGGTTAGTCTTTGAGCTATGGCAGAACCCAGATAATCATCAACGCTATGTCGCGGTGAAAATGTTCTATCAAACCATGGAGCAATTACGAAATGCTGAGAAACTAGATTTGAAAAACAATCCGGCAGGTAGGGTTCCTGTTGCGATTGAAGGTTGTGAAAACAGCGGAGAGGACAAACTTTGTCAGCTTGAGACCTTCCAAAAGAAAGTGGCTCAGGCGATTGAACCGGCTTGTCATATTTAAATAACGCTGATCCGACGGGTGGTCATTAACACCCGCCGGATATATTATTGGCAGTTGATGATAATCAGTGTTGGCTAGGATTCCACTCTCTGCTGTTATAGTTGATGGCTACTATAGTTGCGTTGTCAAATAGTTGCGTTATCAAATGCCATAATCATATAAATAGCAAGGTTATATAAAAATGATGGGGCGACCTTTTTAATATAGGTGCCCCAGCGTATTAGTGCCACTGCTAATAAATTAGCTTTTCAATTTTCGCCAAGAAAATCGTATGTCTAAATCTATTCATTATATGTACTCACGACTATTAGCCTAATCTGACTAAATCGAAAGGCACGTAACGTTCACCTGTTTGCTGCAATTCAACTACTCTTTCCCGTTCGGCCTGTACTGGGGGCAGCCCGTCGGCATGGATAGCTTTTGCTATGTCAATCTCACCGGTTTGTGCGACCATTACACGTTTTCCCGGGATAATTTGGTTTCTGTTTCTGTCATAGACCTTAACCATATTAACCTCCAATCGCTATCTGATCAGATTCCATGATTATAAGCTATATAATAAAACTGCTATCTAAAATCACAAACAGAGCAATAATATACCCTATATGGATTGTGCTCAATGAGGCTAATCTATTTACCTCAAGTAAAACTATTGCGGAGTTGGCTTACATAACGTGAGAAATTATATTTATTTTTTATCGAGGATCAAGCTTAACAATGATTTTTTTTTTGCTAATTTACTCGCGATATAACCGGTGCAGCTTGGCAATGATATCTTTAATCAGTAATCCGCCGTGTTGGCGGATTAGTGGAATATCTGTATAGATTATATTAGTGTTTTCTGTGTCAATGATTCCAGTATCTTTAGCGGGGATTGCTCAGGGTGTTTCATACCGGTAACCGGCAATAGGAAAGTTTGTTCTAACATATATTGCCCTCCCATTGCGGCATGGGGGGTTTGATCAGAAAAACAGATCCAACTGCTGCCCGATGGGAAATCAATCGCTTGTTGTAGGCCATTCTTCTGATAATCCAAATCGGACTTCATTTTGTCGTGTAACTGAAGCATCAGATGGTCGTAATGGCTGCGACGGCGTTTAGTGATACCCACTTTATTTTGTAGCCAACTACTGATAGGGGAGTAGTCATCCAGTTGCGGTAAATAACGGCTGGCCAACTGGGTGAAATTTTCGCCAACACGCCATGACCGGGGTTCACCCTGAGGGTTGATATTGGTGAAGATACGGATGATGCGTTCGCCATAATTGGGGCGTGAAGGGAATGCATCAACATGTAGGCGGCTATCGTCTTTACGCCATGATGTGTTATCACGCCAGGCCGTAACCGGGTGTAAACGTAAACTATTGGTTGGGCTGTGCAGGGCAGATTTATACTCTGGCAATAGTTGATTAATTAAATTTAAGCAACGTTGGTAATAGCGTTCAAGTAACTGACGGGTTAAGGCAATTTTGCTTTCATCAGTGACACCCGTTAACGTGCCTTCCACTGGCTTGTAGCTGATATTCTTACGCTTAACATCAACTAATGCAGGGTTGAGCAGTTGTTTCTCCTGTTCACTTAGTGCAAAGGCCAGATGAGGTAAAAATAGCACTTTACCTTGTTCTAGAGCCTCAATAGCGCGGGCACTTTCTGTTTCACTCTGATCCCAACTGCTGTTGGGGAGTGTTAGAATCAATGACTCCGGCACCTGACTTAGGGTTTCACTGCTCATCAACTATCCATTTTTTTGATATCTATCTAATGGTAGGAAGCATAACTCTTTATTATAAATAAAGTGAGCCTGGAGGCATATATTTTAGATTTTTGTGCCCCTGATTGGCTGCATTAATGGGGGTAATCGCCGCATAATAGGGGATGATTTTACGATTGAGGTATGAATTTCGGCGTGTTCGGACCAATGGTCAGTGATGGCATCTAATTGCTCCAATGACTGAAGGTATAGACGGCTAATAAAGCAATCGTCACCGGTTACTTTGTCACACTCAACACATTCTGGTGTCTCCTGGATCATCTTTGCAACGCTATGCAGCATTCCCGTCAAGGGTTTGACCCGGACAATGGCTTGCAAGTTATAACCGAAAGCTCGCGGGTCTAAGTCTAGAGTGTAGCTGCGGATGATATTACGTTCTTCAAGACGCCGCAGACGTTCGGATGTACTCGGAGAGGAGAGGTCCACTTGTTGTGACAGATCTTTTAGAGATATACGAGAATTTTCCGCTAAAATAGCAATCAGTTGTTCATCAATTTTATCCATACCTATCAGCCTCTTTTTATTAGGAGCATTAACCTTATTATAGGCAACATTTTAGCGTATTAACGATATCTGCCTAACAAAACTAATAAGTATGCTGGATAAAAAGGCTACTTTGATATAACGATTAAAGCCCCATACGGGGCATAAGTGTTCTGAATACGGGTATTTACTGCCCAATAACTGACGAACTGGCTAACGAGGAGGTGACGTTTGGTTCATTAAACCGTGAGGGCTTTTTTTGTAAATAGGCCAAATCATAGACATCATAAAAATCTATTTCGCCTTTATTATTAATAATATGCTTAAAGCGAAGTTTAAAGTCATCACTGATATTCTTGTTATTTAATATTTCATCAATTGCTTGTGTTGATAACGCACGACTAAAGAACCACTCTCCGTTGTAGCAAACGCGTAAGTCAAGAATGCCAATATCCTCAAACTTAAATACAGGTTTGATTTCCATCATAAGGATGGCTGACATCAGGACAAAGAAAGCGGTAAATGCAATCATGTAGCCTGTGCCAAAGTATGGCGTTAAGTACATCAAAACTAAGACGAAAAAATATGACACTAGCATTGCCAGGCAAAGGTAGGGATGTTTGTAGACAAAATCGCTGTTAAATTTTAACCGGCCATCTCTTTTTTCTTTTTGATTTATTCTTGCGATGTCGTCAATTAATATTTTTTTAATTATGTCCATAATTATGACCTTGTGATTAATGACTCATAAAAATTAAACCATAATGGTTTGTTATAGATTAACATAGAAGATCAAATCTAAAGTATATCAGTTCAATAAATTAGTTAGCTAAACTGTTATAGGCTGATAAGGGATAATAGTGATGTATATTATTTACTCATCCGCAGAAATCAACCCTTGAGTGTCGATTTCTGCGGATGAGTATAAATAATAGCGGTTTTTATCGTTTTGCATTGCTTTAAACGGTCAAAACAATTTTCCCGATATGTGTACTGCCTTCCATCAACTCATGCGCTTTCGATGCTTCTTCCAGTGGGAATGTCTGGCAGATTTGCGGCTTCATATTGCCCTTACCCAGTAAAGGCCAGACTTGCTTTTGCAGTTCTTGGGCGATCAGTGCTTTTTCTGCAACGCTACGAGAGCGCAATGTGGAGCCGGTGTGTGTCAGGCATTTTAGCAACATTAACATCAGGTTAAGATCTTTAGCATTACCATTTTGTGTACCAATTTGAACAATACGCCCATTCATGGCCGCAGCTTCATAATTGCGCCCGACATACTCTCCAGCAATTAAATCAACAATAACATCAGCCCCTTTGCCGGCAGTAGCGCGTTTAGTTTCAGTGACAAAATCTTGGGTGTGGTAGTTAATAGCAACATCTGCCCCTAACTTCAGGCACGCTTGACGTTTTTCCTCTGAACCCACAGTGACAATCACTGTCTGTGCGCCAAATGCTTTGCTCAGTAATATTGCGGTGGTCCCAATACCCGAAGATCCGCCGTGAATTAAGACTGTTTCACCGGCGCTAAAATGGCCTCGTTGGAATAGGTTGGTCCATACGGTAAAGAATGTTTCAGGTAACGCCGCTGCTTCAATATCAGTAAGGGGGGAGGGAATAGGTAAGGCATTGGTTTCATGTATGACACAGTATTGCGCATAACCCCCACCAGCTATCAGCCCACAGACTCTGTCTCCGATCTTAAAACGGCTAACATCAGCCGCAATGGCGACCACTTCGCCGGCAACTTCTAATCCAGGAATATCTGAGGCTCCCGGCGGCGGCGCATACTGACCACGACGTTGCATCACATCAGGGCGGTTAACACCTGCGGCTGAAACTTTAACTAATATTTCGCCCGCAGCAGGCATCGGTGTTGGACGCTGTACGGCCGCTAAGACTTCTGGTCCACCAGACTGAGTGATTTCAATTGCGACCATATTCGCCGGGAGGTGCGTTAACGATGTCATAATATTCCTCTTGTCGCCTAAAAGTGGTAAGTCCGATGCTATGCCAGTGACTACGAGACTATCTTAGTCTGGTAATGGAAATAATTCATGACGAGAATGTGCTTAAGTGATGACAAAAATAAGCGTCAGAAAACATCAGTGAAGTAGAAAACAAAAAAAAGCGCCCAACAGAGTGGGCGCACAAATTTGCAAAGGAGTCGTGCATGTATGGCTTACTTGCAGGGCTACAATCAAGACTAAGAGATGTTTGGAACACTTTGATTGTATGAACATTACTTTTCTTACGCTATAGGTATAAATCTGAAATTGTGGACCAGGATAACCCGCGGCGTACGGTGACGAGATAGCCACCGTACGCCGCGCTAAGCCTAACCCTAACCCTTATAGTGCCAGCAGACCTGATAGTGATAGCTTTCATTCGTCAGCAAGTGATCAGCGTGAACACTAGGGCTCCATGAGTCGTCACCACCGACCCCCATATGAAAACCATCGATATTCAACCAGGTACCTTGCTCTGGTTTTAGTAAGTGCTGGTGGCTGGTTGTCATCAGTTGCTGCGTGCTGTAACGGCTGATACCAAAATGGAACCGACCGGTTAATTGCCAGTTTCCGTAACGCATAGAGTGGGTATTACAGCGTAAGCCATTTTCACTCGGGAAAATGTAGGGTGTGTGCATCTGCTCAAGCGGCTGTGACCACTGACCATATTGTGCTGAAAGCTGTCGGTCAGGATAGTTTTCATGTGGCCCTAACCCTTGCCAGTCAACATATGGAGCGAGATCTGATAGTTGGCAGCACATACCGATTCTGGCCGGAGGGGGAAGTGATGTTGCCACTTCAACCTGAACATCAATGGTCATACGGCCTTGCTGATCAAAACGGTATAACCAATGTGAATGCAATAGCACTTCATTGGCAAACTCATAGCTGTAGTCGGCACAGATTTGTATTGAGTGGGAGAGGCTATCAGCGTGTAATGATAGACAACGTTGTTCCAACTGATACATTCCCGCCTTTTTCCAGCGTTCAACCCAGGCGTTGGGGTCGATACGGGTTGCTTCGCTAATACCGATATCGTTATCCAGTGGCGCACGAACAAATTGATCACGCAGCGGGCTAAGTAACACCGGTAATTCACCCACCCACCATTGTTCCAGCAAGCCAGTCTGACGATTGAACTGCCAACGCTGTTGCTGGTGAGTCACCATAATCGAGTGCGCATCTTGAATGAGCTGAAGCTCGCTTGGCTCGGTACTATTTAGCTCAGTGCTATTTGGCACAGAGCGGCGGGGTATAGATAGCGCCCGAGGTAAACGCCATTGATGCCAGGCGCTGCGATGGTTACTGGCTGCCCAAGGTGTTTCTGTTCTCAGCCTGACGTCGACGTTTAACCATAAATGGCCGGGTTTATCTGTCAGGGGTAATTGCTCTGCCAGCCTGTAGTGCTGCGTAGCCTCAGGAGATAAATCAAGAGAAAAGTCACCTTCCTGTATCAATTCGCCGTCTAATTCAATTCGCCAATAGAGCTGTTCATTATCACTGTGTCTGAACAGATATTCACTGGTGACACTTATCACCAGTGGCGTGGTGCTCAGTAATGAAAATTGGAAAAACTGCTGCGCGCATTGTGCTTCGTACAAGCTGGGATGAGGGCTGCGGTCAGGGAAAACTAACCCGTTCATACAAAATTGACGGTCATTGGGGCTATCACCAAAATCACCACCATAAGCCCAGTAAGGTTCACCATTCTCATCATCGCGGACAAGGCTTTGATCTACCCAATCCCAAATAAAACCACCCTGTAACCGAGGATATTGGCGGAATGCCTGCCAGTAACGGGCAAACCCACCAAAGCTATTACCCATTGCATGAGCGTATTCACACAGAATCAATGGGCGAGATTCATCAGGCAAACCAATCCATTTCTTGATTGCCCACTTTGGTACCGCTGGGAAAGGTTGGTCCTCATCCACGCGAGCATACATTGGGCATACAATATCGGTCGCGAGCGTATTTGCGCCGCCGCCTTCGTATTGTACCGGACGTGTCGGGTCATTGGTTTTAATCCAGCGATAGAGGGCATCATGGGTTGCGCCATGGCCAGATTCGTTGCCCAAAGACCAAATAATGATACAGGGGTGATTACGGTCACGCTGAACCATGCGCGTAACCCGTTCGCTGAAAGCAGAGAACCACTGAGGATCGTCCGCGAGACGCCCCATCGGTTGCATACCGTGTGTTTCAATATTGGCTTCGTCCACAACATACAGACCATAGCGATCACACAGGCGGTACCACAATGGATGGTTTGGATAGTGTGAGCAGCGCACGGCATTAAAGTTATGCTGTTTCATCAGAATGATGTCTTGCCGCATGCTCTCTTCATCTATGGTCTGACCGGTTTGCGGATGATGCTCATGACGGTTCACCCCCCGAATCAATACCGCTTTACCATTAACCTTAAGCAGACCCTGGTGGATGGCAACTTGTCGAAAACCGACATCATAGGCTTCCGACTCAATCAATTCTTGCTGCTGCGTGAGCAGCGAAATCACGGCGCGATACAGCGTGGGTTGTTCTGCACTCCATAAAGAGGGGGATTCCACCCGCAGCTTAAGATGGGTGCGATCAGTGTATTGCCCACGTTCATCAATGGCTTGGGTACCTAGCGGTTGCTGCAAACTGCTAATTAACTTATCTGCCAGCCACAATTGTACGCGGACTTGGTAAGCCCCAGTTATCTGTGGATCGTTGATGCTGAGTGGAGGAATATTTATCGCTGCCATTACCTCTAAATTGGCAGAGCTGAACTCCAGGGACAAATGTGTGGCGATATGGATATCCCGCAAATGGATCGCTGGTTTGTGAAGCAAACTGACATCACGGAAAATACCGCTCATGCGCCACATATCCTGATCTTCCAGATAACTGCCATCACTCCAACGTAAAACCAGAACGGCGATACGGTTATCACCTGCCTGTAAGTAAGGAGTGAGATCGAACTCAGCAGGCAGGCGACTGTCTTGGGAATAACCCACCCATTTTCCGTTACACCACAGATAAAATGCGGAACTGACACCATCAAAAATAATGCGTGTTTGGCCTGATGAGAGCCAATCTGGCTCTAAAACGAAATTACGCGAATAACAACCGGTCGGGTTCTGTTGTGGTACTCGCGGCGGGTTGACCGGAATAGGGTATTGGACGTTAGTGTAAATCGGGGTGTCGTAACCATGGCGTTGCCAGTTGGCGGGGACTGGCAGTAATCTCGCTCCCGATAAATCGTGCTCAACCCACTCATCTGGTACTCTTTCTGGCTGGTCAAAATAGCTGAATGACCATTGTCCGTTGAGTAAACACCGTTGTGGCGAAGGGGTATCATTTTTTGCGCTGTCGCTATCACGCCAACTGTAAAAGGGAGGATGTGCTTCAAGGCGGTGATACTGCGTCACCTGCGGGTTCTCCCAATCTCTGCGTGACAAAATCTGCGATAGGGGCGGTTGAACCTGCTGTTGAACCTTCTGCTGTGACGTCATGATATCAGCCTCATTTCTGCGATGTGCGTGGATACTTTTTGTGCTGGTAAGTGATCAAAGGGTAAAAATGTTATGCGCTCACAATTGTGTTGGGATAAAGATGAATTCAACGACAGATAAAGTAAATAGTGGTTGGATAAATAGTCGAGAGTGATCGCATTTATTCGTTTTTAAGGATAGAGCGCTTAAAGCGTGCTGTTGTTTGGCGTATTGTCAGTTCAGTGGCTAACAAGAGAGACGCAGAAGGTAACTCAATTGAGTGATGCAGCCTGACAATCAGGCGGGAAACGCTCTCTGCCCCTAATTGCTTGAAGTCCTGCCTGACAGTCGTCAGTGGCGGTTGGAAATAGGCACTGTCTGCGGTGTCATCGTAACCAATGACCGAGACGTGCTCAGGGACATTGATATTATGCTCATGCAGAGCGCGTAATACACCAAGAGCCATTTGATCGTTAGCGACCAAAATGGCGCTAAAAGGGATGTTGCTGGTAATAAGTTGCAGTGTGGTCTGATAGCCGCTTTTGGCATTCCACTCACCGTGATAGACCGCCTGCGGTGTTAACGAGGCATCATTGAGTACCTGTAACCAGCCCTGATAACGTAACTGGGCTGAAATGGCATTTTTGGGCCCACAGATAAGGGCAATCTGCTGGTGGCCTAAGCTAATTAGGTGTTCAGCCCCCTGAACAGCCCCGACTTTGGCGTCAAACAGAACACTGAAGGCGGTGGATTGTGGATCAACATCCAGGAACAGCACTGGAGTATCAGCACACTGCTGGACAATTTTCTCGCAGCCTTTGGGCTTCAGCGGAATATTCACTAAGATCCCGTCCACCCGTTGGGCTAATAGCTCATTTATGGCTTGCTGGCAGGCTGGGCCAGTTTGATCATCAACCATGGCAATCACTATTGCGTATCCCAACTCGCGGGCTTTGCTTTTTATCGCTGCAGCTATTTGAGAAGGGGCATGCAACGCGAGATCTGTCGTTGCCAGCCCAAGCGTAAGGCTATGTTTCCCCGCTAATTGCTGTGCTACGCGGTTAGGAACATAGTTTAAGTCAGCCATGGCCTGTTCGACCTTGCTGCGGGTTTTTGGCGAGACATGAAGGGCCTGGTTTAAAACACGTGATACGGTTTGATATGACACTCCCGCCTGACGTGCAACATCATCTAAGGTGACAGACTTCGGCCTCATGCGTTCTTCTCAGGGATAGGTGGCTGCATATTATAGCAAACTCATGAGATAAACTTTCAGTCCCCATCGGAAAACATGACGTAAAACAGCCCATTTAATACATTTTGCTCTTTTTATTATCGCCAGCGTTTGGGCAGCAGTAGTTTAGTAACAATAAATTTTATGATTATTCTGCGTAAAAGTGGGCATCAAGAGTATAATTAATAGCTTTTTTGGTTTTATTTTAGCCATGCAAACAAGAATCTGTAGTTTGCCCGCTAAAAAGAGTTGCTATTAAAAGCCGGTCATGAGTTAATGCGTCTCGGCCTGTGGTACAGACCTATTTATGCACGACATCTTGAGTAAAGTGGTTCATATTTAAAGCGTTATCGTTGATAGCTCTTCACTGACGAATTTCCTTCATAGTGCCTCCATAAGTAACGACTGATAACCGGCTATAACACGCCCATGGTGGCAAATTTTTTTAATAAAGGAAATACACATGTCTAACATGATGAAAGGTCAAGTAAAGTGGTTCAACGAGTCTAAAGGCTTCGGTTTCATCACTCCAGCTGATGGCAGCAAAGACGTGTTCGTTCACTTCTCTGCAATCCAAGATCAAGGCTTCAAGACCCTGGCTGAAGGCCAGAATGTACAGTTCTCTATCGAGAACGGTGCTAAAGGTCCGTCTGCAGCAAACGTAACTGCAATCTAATTGGCCTTTGGCTGATTATAAAAAAACCCGCTAAGGCGGGTTTTTTACTTTCTGGCATCCGGCAAGATCCTCTGCTTTATCCCCTCGATTCTGATTAACTCAGCTTCTCTTACTCAGTAAGCCAATACTGTTCTACCCTCGAATATATTCACCAAAAGCATACCGTTGTTTATACGTAAACCTTATCATTCTCACCTTATTCTGTACTACACTAACAGCATTGATTTAATTGAAGGTAATATCATGAAAGTGAATGATCGGGTGACAGTAAAAACCGATGGCGGCCCACGGCGTGAGGGGGTTGTGTTAGAGGTTGAGCAGTTTAGTGAGGGCATTATGTATCTGGTTTCGTTGGAAGATTACCCCGCAGGTGTCTGGTTCTTTAACGAGATTGATAGCCATGATGGCACCTTTGTCGAGCCGCTTCACCCGTAACATTGGTGTTCTGTCTGTTGTGCTGCAAGCGGCGCAATAAAAAACCGGAGGAAGGTGAGTACACCTTGCCTCCGGTTTTGCTATCTAAATATCGTCACTATAGTTTGGTTGAACGATTTCGGTGTTAACTCAGAACGTTTCCCAGTTTAGTGAGTCGTCACCGGACTTCTTATTCCCGACCGCGCTCTTCTGTTTGGTGGACATAGGTGCTGGAGTATTCAGTGACGGGGCAGGGTTGCCGCCTTTTAAATGGAATACTGCAACGGCTTGAGTCAAGATTTCAGCTTGTTGTTCCAACGAGGCCGCCGCCGCTGACGCTTCCTGAACTAAAGAGGCATTCTGTTGCGTGACATTGTCCATTTCTGAAACTGCCTGGGCAACCTGACTAATACCACGACTCTGCTCATCAGAAGCAGAGGCAATTTCACCCATAATATCAGTTACATGACTAACGGCTGTCACGATCTCATTCATCGCTTTACCGGCATCGGACACCAGGATGGATCCATCACCAATCAGGTCAACCGAGGCCTCAATCAACGATTCTATCTCTTTGGCAGCATCGGCACTGCGCTGGGCCAGATTACGGACTTCACTGGCCACTACAGCAAAACCACGGCCTTGTTCGCCCGCTCGGGCAGCTTCAACCGCAGCATTCAGAGCCAGAATATTCGTTTGGAACGCGATACTATTAATTACATTGGTAATTTCAGCAATTTTCATTGAACTGAGGGATATCTTATCCATCGTGCTAACAACATCATTAACGATATCGCCACCCTGAGCAGCTTTACCTGAGGCGTTGGCTGCGAGCTGGCTCGCATGATGGGCATTCTCCGCATTTTGTTTCACGGTTGCGGTCAGTTGCTCCATGCTGGCGGCGGTCTGTTCAAGTGATGCGGCTTGTTGCTCGGTACGTGCCGAAAGGTCGGTATTACCCAGTGCAATTTCACTCGATCCCTGGTAAATAGATTCAGCACTGCTGCGCACAGCTTCCACAGTTAGGGATAACGAATCCTGCATTTGTTGGATATTGTTACCCAGCACACCAATTTCATTGCGGCCAAATGAGACCGAACTTTGTGTCAAATCCCCCTGAGCAATACGCTGAATACGTGCTACCAGCCAATTAATCGGCTTGATGATGACTTTGCTGATCACTAAAAAAGCAATTAATGTCAGTAAGATGGCCAGAATAAAAGCGCCTCCCATCAGCATATAACCAAGACGGGCTTGTTGTTGGGCGGTCTGATTAATCTGGTTAGCCCGTTCGGTGCGATACTTAACTGCTTTCAGCAGTGGTTCATTATAAGCATCATCCAACTGATTAAGTTTTTCAGCTTCGAGGGAAATAACTTCTTCAAAATGACCTTCTTTCGTCGCGTCGAGCATGAGTTTCATCCCCTCGTCGCGATACTGTTCATAGGCTTTTTTCAATGGTGCATCTAATGCGCTATCCGTTTCGGATTTAACCGGACGGTTATAGTAGAGATTAAACATTTGCTGCGATTGAGCGATACGGCTCTCAGCGTTTTTTAGCCCCTGCTGATAACCCTCGGTATCACCGATACGTGCCGCTGATGCTGCTTGAATCAGAATAAGGCGTGCAGTACGCAGGTGGTTCGAACTGTTAGACAGACCCAGGCGGATATCTAGCTCTTGCGTCGCCTCTTCCAGTGATTGGTTACTCTGTTTTAAGAAGTAACCTGACGTCCCAATCGCCGCTGCAAATAAAAGCAGTATTCCCGCCAAGATGGCGATAAACAAAGTGACCAGACGCATATTATTAATAAACAATACTTTCGTATTTTTATTCTGTTCTGGCGCTATTTTTATATCCAATGGCTGATGCGTACTTCCACGTTTCATTGTTAGTTCCGTTTCTATAGTCGCTCGAGGAAAGGTCCTTGCCTGATGTACCCGGTATGTTTGAAGCTATAGCCTGGTTCGCTGTAACGCCGATTTACGGTGGGTACAGGCATCGCTACTTACAGTTAATCCACCCCTATATCTAAAAAAATCTCAACAGTCCTTTAAGAACCTATCGGCAACGGAGCTAAAATAGTTAGGGTTATAAATGGGATCACGATCGCAATTTGGATTAAAGATTGATGGGATTTCTGTAATTGTGTCAATGACTTGATGGTAAGGATAGGGGGATGCACTCAGTTGGCTGAGTGAGGGGGTATAGGTGTCATTGTGCGCGAGTCTTAGCGAGGGTGATTGAGTATGGGCACCGACGCGGGGAATGGCAGGTAAGAGTGTTTGAGTTGATTCTCTTATCTCTGTTTTATTCTTATATGCCCCTGACGCATGCTCAATGGCTTGAGTAGAGTATGATGTAATTAATCGATATATTATAAATATTAAGTTTATTGTTTAATTCATTGGGGCTGGTTTAGGTTTTGTTTAGAAATATAGACTTTACATAATTATCACACGCAACTATACTCTTGAAAAATTTCGGTGGAGAAAATAATGGATACGCAAAGTAGTAGTCAAATAAGCAAGGCAAGCTAACCTATCTCTCTACAGATTTGTTGCTTGCCGAAAATGGCGGGCAGCACCCTCTCTTATTTCCTGAGTTGTGCATACCCAAGTAGACCCTTATTACTTGACGTTATCGTGGCGCTGGTGGTGTTTATTCACTTGAAGCCCATGTTTTAGTCAGCGCAACGAGATTCATTCAATCGTTGTCTGGTTATAACGCCAATGAGTGTGGGTGTAATATTTCACTCGATGTTTAATCATCGAGGGTAATAATTCGGGTTTTTATTATGGTATTTAACAACCACGCACTTTTTCCTCCCGGCAGAAACACGGGCTATTGCTGATTTATACCCTCGGGTTATATATCTCAGCACAATTACCTGTGTGCTAAATAGCACATGATTATTCTACCAGTGATTAATTCATGGAGAGAATCATGGCATTAACTCCTTTTGTCGTAAATTTATTACTGGCGATGTGTTTGGGCGCATTAATTGGCGCTGAAAGACAATGGCGCCAGCGTATGGCGGGCTTACGTACTAATGCATTAGTCGCGACCGGTGCTGCAGTATTTATTCTCAGCTCTTATGCCACATCCCCTGATAGCCCTGGTCGTATCGCCGCTCAAGTTGTTTCAGGTATCGGTTTTTTGGGTGCAGGCGTCATTATGCGTGAAGGCATGAATATTCGTGGCCTGAACACCGCAGCTACACTCTGGTGCTCGGCGGGTATTGGTGTGCTTTGTGGCTTGGGACTGTATTGGAATGCAGTGGCCGCCACTGCCGTTATTCTGTGTGCCAATATATTGTTACGGGAGGCGGCGCAACGGATTAATATGCAGCCTCAGCAACAAGCTATAGACCTGGAAGTTCGTTACCGGATTCAGGTCACTTGTGGTGCGGAAGATGAGATATTGGTTCGCACCCTTATTTTACAGGCGTTAAATGGTGTGGCATTACGATTACAGTCACTTTGCAGTGCAGATATTGCCAAACCCGGTCAGTTGGAAGTGTGTGCAGAAATAATGGCGACACCCGCAGCGCAAAGAGAAATTGAAAGTATTGTTTGCCGTGTCAGTCTGGAGCGGAGCGTCAGTGCCGTCCATTGGCGTATCGCATCTGAATTACCTGCTTAATAATAAAGTAATTTACTCATTAATAAGTTGCTCAATTTTTTGCAATAAATAATTAAATACTGACCCATGTGGTAGTAAGGAGTTGTTATGGACGATCACCCCGGAGTTAACCAAATTAGTCGCTGCTAATTAAATATAAATACAAAGTTGGCAGCGCAATAATAGTTCAGCACATTTATCTCTCAATAATTGAGCAGATAAACCCTGTGCGTTTAGAATTAAAAGAGAAGCGTTATGACCCAATTCAAAAAAACAGTTACCAGCCGTAGCAGTAATAAAAAAACTTTTGCTATCGCGCAAGAAGCCAAGAATAGTTTGGATCAAACATTATCCAAGTTGAATGCTAATTTAAATGGGCTGACAGAAGAGGATGCCAGGGAGCGACTGGAATTATACGGCATTAATCAGGTAGCACATGAGAAAGCGCCCCCAGCGTTGCTTCAGTTATTGGCAGCATTTAATAATCCTTTTATTTTTGTTTTGATGGTATTGGCGGCAATCAGTTTCTTTACTGATTATTGGCTGCCATTACAACAGGGTGAGGAGACTGATCTGATAGGTGTCACTATTATTGTGACGATGGTATTGATCAGTGGTTTATTGCGTTTCTGGCAGGAGTACCGCACCAATAAAGCGGCTGAAGCCCTGAAATCGATGGTGCGAACCACCGCCACAGTATTACGCCGTAGTAGCCATAGTGCCCAACCGGCAAAACAAGAAATTGCGATTAAGCAATTAGTGCCGGGGGATATCATTCTGTTATCCGCCGGAGATATGATTCCGGCAGATTTACGGCTCATTAAATCCAGAGATTTGTTTATCAGCCAGGCGATCCTGACCGGAGAAGCTATCCCTATTGAAAAGTACGACGCAATGGGGGCCATCAGCTCAAAATCAGTAGATGCGGATGCCAATAGCGAGAGTGAATTACTTGAATTATCTAATATTTGTCTGATGGGAACTAACGTTGCCAGTGGAACGGCAATGGCTGTGGTTGTGGCTACCGGCGGGCATACTTATTTCGGGTCGCTTGCTAAGTCGATTGTTGGCACACGCGCGCAGACGGCATTTGATCGTGGCGTCAACAGTGTCAGTTGGTTATTGATTCGTTTTATGTTGGTAATGGTACCGATTGTATTGCTAATTAATGGTTTTACAAAAGGTGATTGGACTGAAGCGGCACTATTTGCATTGGCAGTTGCGGTTGGGTTAACCCCTGAAATGTTGCCAATGATTGTCAGTTCTAACCTGGCGAAAGGTGCAATTGCTATGTCACGGCGCAAAGTTGTGGTTAAGCGATTGAATGCAATACAGAACTTTGGTGCTATGGATGTGTTGTGCACAGATAAAACCGGCACATTAACCCAGGACCGCATCATTCTTGAACACCACCTGGATGCCAATGGCAGCAATGACAATAAAGTGCTGCAATTAGCATGGCTTAATAGTTTCCATCAAAGTGGTATGCGCAATCTGATGGATCAGGCGGTCATAAAATTTAGCCGCGGTAAACCTGAAATAGATGCTTTGCGCGGCTTTAACAAGGTCGATGAATTACCGTTTGATTTTATCCGTCGCCGTCTGTCAATTGTGGTAAAAGATGAGCAGCAGCACCAGCGCTTAATTTGCAAAGGTGCGGTGGAAGAGATGCTGAGTATCTGCACCCAAGTTCGCGAGGGAGATAAGATATACCCACTGGATGAAGCCCGCAGAGCTAAATTACTGGCGTTAGCCACGCAATATAATGAAGACGGTTTTCGTGTTTTGTTACTGGCAACCCGTGAGTTAGGGACTCAGCTCAGTGAATTACCGTTAAATATTAATGATGAACGTGATTTGGTTGTTCAAGGGCTACTGACTTTCCTCGATCCGCCAAAAGAGAGCGCGGAGGCTGCTATCACCGCACTGCGTGAAAATGGCGTTGCAGTAAAAGTGTTAACGGGCGATAACCCGATTATTACGGCAAAAATCTGCCGCGATGTCGGGTTGGAGCCGGGGGAACCGTTGAGTGGCCGTGATATTGAAGGTATGGATGATGAAACGTTAGCGCGTGAAGTCGAGTTGCGCACAGTGTTTACCAAACTTACCCCTTTGCAAAAATCACGGGTGCTAAAAATGCTGCAAAGCAATGGGCATACCGTTGGTTTTCTTGGCGATGGCATCAATGATGCACCGGCATTACGCGATGCTGACGTGGGGATATCGGTTGATACTGGCACTGATATCGCTAAAGAGTCGGCAGATATTATTCTGTTAGAAAAGAATCTGATGGTGCTGGAGGAGGGGGTTATTATAGGGCGTGAAACCTTCGGTAATATCATCAAATATCTGAATATGACGGCTAGCTCGAATTTCGGCAATGTGTTCTCAGTGCTGGTTGCCAGTGCATTTATTCCTTTCTTACCCATGCTTGCCATCCACCTGCTGTTACAAAACCTGATGTATGACATTTCCCAGCTCTCCCTGCCGTGGGATAAAATGGACAAAGAGTTTTTACGCAAACCGCGTAAGTGGGATGCTAAGAATATTGGCCGCTTTATGCTATGGATTGGGCCAACTTCCTCAATTTTTGATATTACGACTTATGCACTGATGTGGTTTGTTTTTGCGGCTAACAGTGTTGAGCATCAGGCTTTGTTCCAGTCCGGTTGGTTTATTGAAGGTCTGTTGTCGCAGACGTTGGTTGTCCATATGTTGCGCACACAAAAAATACCGTTTATTCAAAGTACCGCCGCCTTGCCAGTGCTATTGACCACCGGATTGATCATGGCAATAGGTATCTATATTCCGTTCTCACCATTGGGAGCATTAGTCGGATTGCAACCATTACCGTGGCAATATTTCCCTTGGTTGGCAGGTACCTTAGTCAGCTACTGTGTTGTTGCGCAAATGATGAAGCAATTTTATATTCGCCGCTTCGGCGAGTGGCTGTAATTGCTTCGATTAATGGCTAGGTTTTATATCCGGCAAGATTATTTGTTGCTATCAGGGCATTGATATAACAGTTTCCGGGGCGAGTTGGCCCCGGAATTATGTCGACTATTCATTACTGACGCGAATCACCAACTTGCCAAAATTCTTGCCTTCCAATAGGCCGATAAAGGCTTGCGGCGCATTTTCTAGTCCGTCAACCAAGTCTTCACGGAACTTGATTTTGCCCTGATCAACCCATTGGGTCATTTGCTGTAGGAAATCACCAAAATGATGGCCATAGTCATCAAAAATGATAAATCCTTGCATCCTAATCCGTTTGCGCAAAATGATGCTTTGCAACAGTGGCAAACGATCCGGGCCGTCCGGTAATTCCGTATCGTTATAGCGTGCTATCAACCCGCATACTGGAATACGGGCGCGTGGGTTCAGCAATGGCAATACCGCGTCAAATACCGCACCACCTACGTTTTCATAATAAATATCAATGCCGTCAGAACAGGCTTTCTCCAATTGTTGCGCAAAATCTGTTGCCCGGTGGTCAATACAGGCGTCGAAGCCCAATTCTTCCACCACATAGCGGCATTTCTCCGATCCTCCGGCTATCCCGATAACTTTGCATCCTTTTAGTTTACCGACTTGCCCGACAACTGAGCCCACCGCGCCACTGGCTGCGGCAACGACCAGAGTTTCGCCCGCTTTGGGCTGACCAATATCCAATAGTCCCATATAAGCCGTGAAACCAGGCATGCCCAAAACGCCCAGAGAGCGTGAAGGATGGGAGAGTTGTGGCCCCAAATTGCGGATACCAGCACCATCCGATAACGTATAGTCTTGCCAGCCACTGTTGGCCAAAACCCAATCACCCACTTGAAACTCCGGGTGATTAGAGGCTTCAACGCGTGAGACGGCCCCGCCCACCATGACGTCACCAATTTCAACCGGCGCGGCATAGGAGGGGGCGTCGCTCATACGGCCACGCATATAGGGGTCAAGCGACAAATAGCGAGTGCGAAGTAGCACCTGACCTGCTGCGGGTTGCGCAATAGGTTGAATATCTAAGGTGAAATTTTCGCTGGTTGGTGTGCCATGTGGGCGTGAAGCCAGCAGAATACGGCGGTTACTGGTTTTATCTTGAGGCATCAAATTCCCTTACTTGGACGGAGTAAAAAGGCCGGTAGTGAACATAGCGAATATTAAAAATAACGCGTGTTGAGAATAATAGTAGAACTCGGCGGGATGATTTCAGCTAATAGTGCGGCAACACAGCGAAAGGTATTACGGTTCTGACAGAACGGTTGCCGCAACGCGCAGCTGCGGGTTAATTAAAGTGGGACGATCAACACGTCGACACTACTGGTATTAATCAGCTTGGCAGCAGAACAGGAGAGTTTATTCATCAGGCTTGTACTGTGGTTACCGCAGATAACTAAATCAATATGCTGCTGTTGGCAAACGTAAGCCATGCTATCAGCGAATTGCCCGTGCACAATGGATCTATCCTCTATGGGATAATCTGCATTAATCGCTAACTCCTCCATAAATAGTTGCGCTTCTTCTTGCAACACAGAACGCAAGTCTCCCAGCATGGGGGCAGCATAACTGCTGTACATTTCTGGCTCAGTTGTCAGGGTGATTAACGAAACCCTGCCATTATAGGGCCGCACGATAGAAACGGCTTTATTAACCAATTGTTGGCTATCGGGTGAAAGGGCAACTGCGACCAGTACATTTCTGTATCCCATCATTAAGCTCCCATAAGCGCGGCTATAGATTAAAGGTTAGGGGAATACACCTTTGATAAATGGGATATCAGTCACATTTGGTTACGACCAGCCAATAATGCGAGCCGTGATAGGGCGTTAATTAAAATAGTCGCTAATAAGCAATGTTTGAAACTTATGTTTCAAACATTATTAATTACTTTCAATTACATTGTATTCACAAATTCCTTGTAAAAACGCGGATATGAACCAAAGTTAAAACTGCGGCAGAATGAAATGTGTGCAATAGCGTTGAACTGAAACATGCAGTTACCTCTGTTGCCTTTTTTAATACATGTTGTTGGGTTTTTTAACGTTAAAAGGTAAATGGGTTAATAAATGGTCGATAGGCGGTGTTTTGTGAAATCGCATAAATATTCGTTAAAACAAAATAGTTTCGGAAGGGTAGTTATAGGATAACCGAACTATAATCCTCTGCTTTAGTCCTTACTGCTGATAATTTTGGGTTATAACAGATTTATGTTCTGCTATTTTGCTTTAGGAATGCTTTTGTTCGAACTGATCTAAAAACACTAAGAATTGGGCCTATATATCTAGTTTTTTAGCTCTTTTCTGACTTGTGAGTGTTTTTTAACCATGGATGTGAGTGAAAAATGAACAATTATGGGTGTAAGAAACAGCTTTATATTTTATTTTTGTGACCTGCATCACATTACATTTAAAATGAATCACTAGTCACATTGTATGTGCTAACGATTCGGGAGTAGAGTTGGGCCTCTTTAGGAATAATCCTAATATTTTGTAAGAAAAATTGCATAGCAAAATGCACTATCAGAGCAGCACAAAACCGAGCTGCCAAGTTTACGACATGTTATTTCATACCAAAATGGTATTTTTGTAATGTAACACCAGTAGGTTTTAATTACTTTTAGTTCTATGGGTTTTAATTAACTGTATAGCGGGAAGGATCCCAGGTCTTGGGTGAAGAATTCTATCATCCAACTTATGTTTTAAAACATAATCAGTCGGGATGTATAAAATGAGTACGTCTGAATTACTCAAACATATTTATGATATTAATTTGTCTTACTTGCTTTTAGCACAACGGTTAATTAACGATGAAAAAGCCTCAGCGATGTTTCGTCTGGGTATTACAGATACTATGGCCGACGCATTAGCGCAGTTAACTTTACCGCAAATGGTTAAATTAGCTGAGACTAACCAATTAGTCTGTCATTTCCGTTTCAGTGACCACAACACTATTCATCATCTGACGAAAGAATCTCGTGTCGATGACTTGCAGCAAATCCACACAGGGATCCTATTGTCGAGTCACTTACTCCACGAGCTATCGTTACAAGACGGTAGTGCGCCTAAAAAAAGAGCATGACTGATGGTTGTGAAAAGTATTGTCCAGGAAGCCAAAGACATTCATTTGGCAATGGAGTTGATCACTTTAGGTGCGCGTTTGCAGATGCTTGAAAGCGAAACGCAACTCAGCCGGGGGCGATTAATTAAGCTTTACAAAGAGCTGAGAGGGAGTCCGCCACCTAAAGGAATGCTGCCGTTTTCGACTGATTGGTTTATGACCTGGGAACAAAACATTCATTCATCGATGTTTTATAACGCTTATAGCTTCCTGCTAAAAAGCGGGCAATGCACCGGTGTTGAGGCCGTTATTAAGGCCTATCGTCTTTATCTGGAACAGTGTCCTGATCAGTCTGGAGTGCCGCCATTACTGGCGTTAACTCGTGCCTGGACCCTGGTTCGATTCGTTGACAGTGGTATGTTGCAACTCTCAGGTTGCAGTTGCTGTGGTGGGACTTTTATCACCCATGCGCATCAACCACGAAATAGCTTTGTTTGCAGTCTCTGCCAGCCACCTTCCCGCGCAGTAAAAAAACGTAAACTTTCTCCGCCATCTGCCGATATTACTTCACAACTGCTGGATGAGCAGGTTAGACGCGCAGTTTGAGTCTCTTTGAGTTGTCAGAGTTTTTTGGTTACAGCTGCGGTATGGATACCGTTCCTGTAGCCAGTTAATGACAATTCATTGCACTCAAAGGGTGCTAACGCCTCACCTTCCACCCACACACTTTGCTAAGGATGTCGCGTGTTAGTTATTTTGGGTTATATCGTGGTCTTAGGTGCGGTCTTCGGTGGCTACATGATTGTTGGTGGCAACCTTGGCGCACTGTATCAGCCAGCCGAATTTTTAATTATCGGCGGTGCAGGTATCGGTGCATTTATCGTGGGTAACAACGGCAAAGCGATAAAAGCGACAATAAAGGTCATGCCAAAATTGATGCGCCGTTCTAAATATAACAAAGTCCTGTATATGGACTTAATGGCGTTACTTTACCGTTTATTAGCTAAATCCCGTCAACAGGGAATGCTGTCACTGGAACGGGATATAGAAAGTCCGCGGGAAAGTGAAATTTTCTCTAATTATCCTCGGATCTTGGCCGATAAGTTATTAGTGGAATTTATTACTGATTATTTACGGTTAATTGTCAGCGGAAATATGAATGCTTTTGAAATCGAAGCACTGATGGATGAAGAGATAGAAACTCACGAACAAGAATGTGAAGTTCCCGCAGGTAGCCTGGCGATGGTGGGGGATTCGTTACCCGCGTTCGGTATTGTTGCTGCGGTTATGGGGGTGGTACATGCCCTGGCTTCCGCCGACCGACCCGCCGCAGAACTTGGGGCACTAATTGCCCATGCGATGGTGGGGACGTTTCTGGGTATTTTGCTGGCATATGGCTTTATTTCACCTTTGGCCACCTTGTTGCGTCAACAGAGTGCAGAAACCACCAAAATGATGCAGTGCATCAAGGTGACACTGCTTTCCAGCCTGAACGGATATGCGCCACAAATTGCCGTGGAGTTTGGTCGTAAAACGCTCTACACCACTGAGCGTCCATCGTTCATTGAGCTGGAAGAGCATGTACGCAGAGTGAAAGCGCCGGCACCGCAAGCGACAGAAGAGGACGCATGAAGCATCAGAACCACCCCGTTATTGTGATTAGAAAGCGAAAAGCTAAGCATGGTGGCGGTCATCATGGCGGGTCATGGAAAATTGCTTACGCTGACTTTATGACAGCGATGATGGCCTTCTTTCTGGTGATGTGGTTGCTATCGGTTTCCAGCCCGCAGCAACTGACGCAAATTGCGGAGTATTTTCGGACACCGTTGAAAATAGCGTTGACCAGCGGTGATAAGAGCAGTGCCAGTACCAGTCCGATTCCTGGGGGCGGTGATGATCCCACCCAGCAAGTGGGCGAGGTACGCAAGCACATCGATTCAGAAGAGAGTCGCAAAGAAGAGTATCGACTGAACAAGTTGCGGGAAAAACTGGATCAATTAATCGAATCCGACCCGAGATTGAGAGCATTACGGCCACATCTGTTGATTAACATGATGGAAGAAGGGCTAAGAATTCAGATTATTGATAGCCAGAATCGGCCCATGTTTAAGATGGGCAGTGCGCAGGTAGAGCCGTATATGCGTGATATTTTACGTGCTATAGCCCCTATCTTGAATGACATACCAAACAAAATCAGTCTGTCTGGGCATACCGATGATCTGCCGTATGCCAATGGCGAACGAGGTTACAGCAACTGGGAGTTGTCGGCTGATCGTGCTAATGCTTCACGGCGTGAATTGCTCGCCGGTGGTTTGGATGAGGGAAAAGTGCTGCGGGTGGTGGGCATGGCCTCGACGATGCGCTTAAAAGAGCAAGCAGCGGATGATCCGGTTAACCGTCGAATCAGTATTTTAGTGCTGAACAAACAGACGCAACATGATATTGAGCATGAGAATTTAGATAACAAAGCGCTGGATATAGAAAAAGCCGCGAGCTTAAAGCAGCTTGAAACCAGTGGGACTGTGCCAACCGCGACGCCTGCTGCTGCGACAGCGCCAACGGGTACGGCAACCTCCACCGGGCAAACCGCGACTGGGGCGGTAACAGTATCGGCGGCGGCAGTACCGGTAACGGCAGCACCTGTGAAAACGATAACGCAGCCTGCAACAGCACCACAAACACAACAATCGAGCACGGGGAGCATCACTCCAGCGACCACTGGGCCAACGACATCGTTGCCAGCGGCACCTGCAAGTAATGCACCGGTCTCTCCGACAAGCCGCGACGCACAGTAGAGGTGACACCGTGAGCATGGATATTACCGCGTTTTATCAGACTTTCTTTGATGAAGCAGATGAACTGTTGGCAGATATGGAACAGCACTTGTTATTGCTGGACCCACTGGCACCAGATAAAGAACAACTCAATGCCATTTTCCGTGCTGCTCATTCGATCAAAGGCGGTGCAGCGACGTTTGGCTTTACGGTATTACAAGAGACAACCCATCTGTTGGAAAACCTGTTGGATGGTGCTCGTCGCGATGAAATGCGGTTGAGCACTGATATCATCAACCTGTTTTTGGAAACGAAAGATATTATGCAGGAACAGTTGGACGCCTATAAAACCTCTCAGGAACCTAATGCGGAAAGCTTTGAGTATATCTGCCACGCATTGCGCCAACTGGCATTAGAGGCTTTAGAACAACAAAGCACAGGAACCAACACATCAGTAGCACAAGGGAATGGCGTTGTGATGACTGACACCAAAGTGGGGGGTAAGTCACCGGCATTAGTTCAGGGGGGAATGCGCATTCGCTTGTCTGGCCTGAAAGAGCAAGAAATCCCACTGATGTTGGAAGAGCTAGGCAATCTGGGTGAAGTGAAAGATCCGCATCAAAGTGCTGATAGCCTGGAAGCCACCCTGATTACGTCTGTCAGTGAAGATGATATCAGCGCCGTGCTCTGTTTTGTGTTGGAACCGGAACAGATCAGTTTTATACCCGCTGAATTGCAACCAGAAGCTACAGCTGAAATGGCTGTAGTGGCGCCGGTTATCGCAGAATTACCGCCAACGGCGGTGGCCCCAGTGGCTGAAACCAACAGTTCCCCTAAAACGGGTGTTATTGCCGCACCGACCAGCCCGGAACATGTAAAACCAAAAGCGAAAGCCAGTGAGTCAACCAGTATTCGCGTCGCGGTTGAGAAAGTTGACCAGTTGATTAATCTGGTGGGCGAGTTGGTGATTACTCAATCAATGTTGGCACAGCGCTCCAGCACGCTGGATCCCGTCATCAACGGTGATTTGCTCAATAGTATGGGGCAGTTGGAACGCAATGCGCGTGACTTGCAAGAGTCGGTGATGTCGATCCGTATGATGCCGATGGAGTATGTGTTCAGCCGCTTCCCTCGTTTGGTGCGCGATTTAGCCAGTAAGCTCAATAAGCAAGTCGAACTGACGCTGCTTGGCAGTTCTACCGAACTGGATAAAAGCCTGATTGAACGCATTATCGATCCCCTGACCCATTTGGTTCGTAACAGTTTGGACCACGGTATTGAAGATGCTGAAACCCGTATTGCTGCCGGTAAACCGCCGGTGGGGAATCTGACGCTGTCCGCAGAGCATCAGGGCGGTAATATCTGTATTGAAGTCTTGGATGATGGCGCAGGGTTAAACCGGCAGAAGATTCTGGCAAAAGCGCAGTCTCAAGGAATGGCCATTAATGAGCATATGAGTGATGAAGATGTTGGGATGCTGATTTTTGCTCCCGGATTCTCCACCGCAGAGCAAGTCACTGATGTTTCTGGCCGCGGTGTCGGTATGGACGTGGTTAAGCGAAATATTCAGGAGATGGGCGGCCATGTGCAAGTCAGTTTCCAGGCCGGTCTTGGCACTTCAATCCGTATTCTATTGCCATTGACGCTAGCTATTCTTGATGGAATGTCAGTAAAAGTCAGTGATGAAGTCTTCATCTTGCCATTGAATGCGGTAATGGAATCACTGCAACCTTTGGCTGAAGATTTACACCCGCTAGCCGGCGGTGAACGGGTATTACAAGTGCGCGGTGAGTATTTACCTTTGGTTGAATTGTACCGGGTATTTGATGTTGAAAACGCCAAAACTGAAGCCACTCAGGGCATCGTTGTGATTCTGCAAAGTGCCGGGCGTCGTTATGCACTCTTGGTAGATCAGTTGATTGGTCAGCATCAGGTGGTGGTGAAAAACCTCGAGAGTAACTATCGCAAGGTGCCAGGTATTTCAGCCGCAACCATATTGGGTGATGGCAGCGTGGCATTAATTGTTGATGTGTCGGCTTTGCAGGCATTAAACCGGGAAAAGCGTGTAACGGCTGATGATGTGGTCGCAGCCTAACAGGTGGACCAATTGAAGCCTGTATGGAACCCGTATGAAAACAGGTATAGGGCACGGAGTGTTCCGGTCCTGAAAACAAACATAAATTCAACCTATTGATTGAAGGGTAAAAACATGGCAGGACTAGCAACCGTCACGAAGCTGGCTGGCGAAACGGTAGGACAAGAGTTCCTGATTTTTACGCTGGGCGATGAAGAGTACGGGATTGATATTCTGAAAGTACAAGAGATCCGTGGCTACGATCAGGTGACCCGTATCGCTAACACCCCGACGTTCATTAAAGGTGTCACTAACTTACGCGGCGTCATTGTTCCTATTATTGATTTACGGGTTAAGTTTGCACAAAAAGGCGTGAGCTATAACGAAAATACCGTAGTGATCGTACTGAATTTTGATCAGCGCGTGGTGGGTATTGTCGTTGATGGTGTGTCTGATGTGCTGTCATTAACCAATGAGCAAATACGTCCTGCTCCAGAATTTGCCGTCACTCTGGCAACTGAGTATCTAACAGGTTTAGGTTCACTCGGGGAAAGAATGCTGATTTTGGTGGATATCGAAAAGCTGTTGAGCAGTGAAGAGATGTCGTTGATTGACTCCGTCATTAAAGGGTAAGTTTCGGTTAATTTGCCTATCGGGTTTCGGTTGATATTCGTTCAGTGATCAGGTGATCTCCTGTCTCATGTCAACCGAACCAATCACCACGTCGGTCTCCATCGAAACCGTGGTCCGTTTTTGTCCGGCCAAAACCTGATGAGGCCGGTTTTCACCTCGATAATAACAAACTGCTAACACTCATCCTCATCTCGTTAAAATAATGTCTCTCTCCGGTAAAGTTCCCCCTCCCAGTGCCGATAACACAGTTAATTAGACGTCCTATGTTTTGGCGTACCTGTGTTTTGACGTACTTATGAAGGGATAACATGTTTAAGCGTATGAAAGTGGTCACCAGCCTCCTGTTGGTGTTAGTGCTATTTGGTGCCTTACAGTTCGTTTCCGGCGGGCTTTTCTTCAATTCCCTGAAAAATGACAAAGAGAACTTTGCGGTTTTACAGGTTATTCGTCAGCAACAGTCGGTGTTGAATGAAAGTTGGGTAAATCTGCTGCAAACCCGTAATACGCTGAACCGCGCAGGCATCCGCTACATGATGGATGTGAATCACACCGGGAGTGGCCCTACGGTGAATGACCTGTTGGCATCAGCCAAAGGGACATTGGGTGTGGCGGCGGAGCGTTTTAAAAGCTACGAACAGATCCCGTTGGATAGCCAGCAAGATGCCGAATCAGCTAAAAAATTAAAACAGACTTATGACCAATACTTTGGTGCGTTGACCGAACTGATCCAATTGATGGAAGCTGGCAAGATCAATGAGTTCTTCGACCAACCCACCTCTAGCTTCCAAAATGCTTTTGAACAGGATTACAACACTTACCTGACACAAAATGATCGCTTGTATGCCTCTGCAGTGGAAGACAGCAACCAGTCATTTAGCTTCGCGATGGGGGTGATTGTTACCGTACTGATTGTGGTATTCGCGGTAATTATTGTTGTTTGGCTTGGTATGCAACACATTTTGATTAATCCGCTTAAACACTTGATAGAACATATTAAACATATCGCTAACGGTGACTTAACGCAGACTATCGAAGTGCATAGCCGCAACGAAATGGGCACATTGGCAGCCAGCCTGAAACACATGCAATCTGAATTGATTACCACCGTCAGTGACGTGCGTTTAGGTGCCGATGCTATCTATAGCGGTGCCTCAGAAATTTCCGCCGGCAACAACGATCTGTCAGCGCGTACAGAACAACAAGCCGCCTCACTGGAAGAAACCGCCGCCAGTATGGAGCAGTTAACCGCCACAGTGAAACAGAATGCTGAGAATGCCCGTCAAGCTAGCCAACTGGCCTTAAGTGCATCGGAAACGGCACAGAAAGGTGGCAAAGTGGTGGCGAATGTGGTGCAAACCATGCATGAGATTGCCGGTAGTTCACAGAAAATTGCAGATATTACCAGTGTCATCGATGGTATCGCTTTCCAGACCAATATCCTGGCGCTGAACGCCGCCGTTGAAGCTGCCCGTGCCGGTGAGCAGGGTCGTGGTTTTGCCGTTGTTGCCGGTGAAGTACGTAACCTGGCACAACGTAGTGCGCAAGCTGCAAAAGAGATTAAAGGCCTTATTGAAGACTCGGTTAGCCGTGTCGATATGGGGTCAGTACTGGTTGAAAGTGCGGGTGAAACCATGGGAGATATCGTTAATGCGGTAACCCGCGTCACCGACATCATGGGTGAAATCGCTTCTGCTTCCGATGAGCAAAGTCGCGGTATCGATCAGGTGGGTCAGGCGGTCACTGAAATGGACCGGGTAACCCAGCAAAACGCCTCTTTGGTGGAAGAGTCAGCCTCTGCCGCCGCCGCACTGGAAGAACAAGCCAGTATGTTAACCCAATCCATGTCTGTATTCATTCTGCGTATGGATAACGGTAGTACTACAAGAGATGTTAGAAAAATAAAGCAGCCGACACAGGATTTGAGCATCACAGCTAAAAAAACACTGGGAAGTGGCCTGCAAGACAATTGGGAAACTTTCTAGTCCCCTACAACCCTTCATACTTGAAATTGCAGGGGTGTTAACTGCGCTCACGAACCCGAATCACTTGACTGCGTAAGCTCATCGGGATTCGTTTGCTGGCTGCCTACCTGCAACTCCAATTATTTTGGGTGGACAAAAATAGATAAAGCCGGCCAATGAGCCGGCTGAGAAGAGGTTACGATGTTTGGCCGAATTCGGATTTCTACCAGCTTTTTCCTGTTACTGATATTAATTTGCTCGATACAGTTAATTTCAAGTGGTCTGTCATTTACTGCTTTTCGCTCAGACTACCAAAATTTGAACCGGGTGGATCTCAGTAGCCAGCAACGGGATGCATTAAGCCTCAGTTGGGTATCCTTGCTTCAGGCGCGTAATACCTTAAACCGGGCGGGGACGCGCTCGGCTCTCAAAGTACCTCAGGAGCAAGTCAACGCATTAATGGGCAGTGCGCGCAGCTCATTACAGAAAGCGGACCTCTACTTCAATCAGTTTATTGCGGTGCCACGCCTTGATGAGAGTGATAACGGTGGCGAATTGTTGGATGCCACTAAAAACAGTTATCAGAACTTACGGACGTCGTTACGACAACTAATCGATTTTCTGGAAGCCGGTAATTTACAAGGCTTTATGGACCAACCCACCCAGAAAACACAAGATTTGTTCGAAGCCGATTTTTTACAGTATTTGCAGTATGCCAATGAAGTGATTGCTGAGGCCGGTACCCAAAACCAGCAGGCGTACCATCTCTCCATGTGGATATTTGGTGCGGCGATTGTAATGGTAATAGCCATGGCGATTTCGTCGCTTGTTTGGCTGCGCACCATGTTTGTCAGGCCGCTGAAAATTATGCGCGCGCATTTTGACCGCATCGCACGGGGGGATTTATCGGCGCAGATTCATGTCTCCGGGCGTAATGAAATCAGCGAGATGTTTGCCAGTTTACGCATCATGCAGCAGTCGCTTATCACCACCGTTAGTCATGTCCGGGATGGCACTGAAGCAATGCTAACGGGGATTCAGGAAATTTCTGCTGGTAACAATGATTTGTCGGCAAGAACCGAACAGCAAGCGGCGTCACTGGAACAAACTGCGGCCAGCATGGAGCAACTGACCGCGACGGTCAAACAGAATGCGGATAATGCTCGTCAGGCAACATTGCTGGCGAAAGACGCATCAGCAACCGCTGCCAAAGGGGGTGAGTTGACGGGCAGTGTGGTGACAACCATGCATGATATCGCCACCAGTTCACAGAAGATTGGTGCCATTACCAGTGTTATTGACGGTATTGCCTTCCAGACCAATATTCTGGCGTTAAATGCTGCTGTTGAGGCTGCTCGCGCCGGTGAGCAGGGGCGCGGTTTTGCTGTCGTCGCCGGTGAAGTTCGTAATCTGGCCCAGCGCAGTGCACAAGCAGCAAAAGAGATTAAAGGGTTGATCGATGAATCGGTCAGCCGTGTTCGCCAGGGCTCCACTCTGGTTGAAAATGCGGGTACTACCATGGAAGAGATTGTTCGCTCAGTGACTCGGGTTACCGACATTATGGGTGAAATCGCTTCCGCCTCGGATGAGCAAAGCCGAGGTATAGAGCAGGTTTCACTGGCAGTAACACAGATGGATCAGGTCACTCAGCAAAACGCCGCATTAGTGGAAGAGGCTGCGGCTGCGGCTAACGCACTCGAAGAGCAGGCAAGTATGCTCTCCGATGCAGTGTCTGTTTTTCGTTTGGAGCAGGATAGCGACAGCGGGGAGGGGCAGGCAGCAGACGGCAGTGGTAAACAACCGGCTGTTAAGGAAATTCCAGATTGTCAAACGGCGTAACGAAGACTTTGTTGTGGGGTGAGGCCGGATGAAACCATCATCGATGAAACAGCCATCACCCCAAGAGTCTGGGTCGATCCTGACTCAGATGATTCAACGGCTCCCGTTGCCGGATGTTCACTTCCGGCGCATCTGCCAACTTATTTATCAACGAGCCGGGATAGTACTGGCCGATCACAAACGGGAAATGGTCTATAACCGCCTGGTCAGGCGGCTGAGATTGCTGGGGATTAACGATTTTGGTCAATACCTTGCTTTGCTGGAGACCGACCCGAACAGTGCAGAGTGGCAGGCATTTGTTAATGCCTTGACCACTAATCTGACGGCATTTTTCCGTGAGGCACACCATTTTCCGATTCTGGCTGAACATGCCCGCCAGCGGCCGGGAAGCTATTCGGTGTGGAGTACGGCGGCATCGACCGGTGAAGAGCCGTACTCTATCGCGATGACACTGTGTGATGTGTTGGGTAATAGAGCGGGTTCGTGTCAGGTGTTAGCCAGCGATATCGATACGCAAGTACTGGAAAAAGCGACCAGTGGTGTATACCGGCAAGATGAATTGCGTTCATTGTCGGCACAACAGATGCAACGCTATTTCTTGCGTGGCACCGGCCCACATCAAGGCATGGTGCGAGTGCGCCCGGAATTGGCCAATATGATCCATTTCCAGCAACTCAATCTGTTGGCACCAGAGTGGGCGTTACCCGGGCAGTTTGATGCTATTTTTTGTCGTAATGTGATGATTTATTTTGATAAAGAAACGCAGGAGCGCATTCTGCGTCGCTTTGTCCCTTTGCTAAAACCAGGTGGTCTGATGTTTGCAGGCCACTCGGAGAATTTCAGTCAAATTAGTCGGGAATTCTATTTGCGCGGGCAGACCGTTTATGGGCTGACCAAGGAGAGGTGATGAGTAAAATCAGAGTATTGTGCGTTGATGATTCTGCATTGATGCGCCAACTAATGACCGAGATTATTAATAGTCACCCGGACATGGAAATGGTTGCAACGGCTCCCGATCCGTTGGTTGCCCGTGATTTGATCAAAAAATTCAATCCGCAGGTTTTGACGCTCGATGTCGAAATGCCGCGGATGGATGGTTTGGATTTTCTTGAAAAGCTGATGCGGTTGCGGCCGATGCCGGTGGTGATGGTCTCATCATTAACCGGTAAGAACTCCGAGATAACCATGCGTGCGTTGGAGTTGGGAGCGATTGATTTTGTTACCAAACCTCAGCTTGGGATCAGAGAGGGAATGCTGGCTTACAGTGAGTTGATTGCGGAGAAAATTCGTACGGCTGCTAAAGCTCGCCTGCCGCAGCGCGGCCCAGAAAACGCGCCGGTTATGCTGACGCATACACCACTGCTCAGTAGTGAAAAGTTAATTGCAATTGGTGCCTCTACCGGGGGGACAGAAGCTATCCGTATGGTATTACAGCCGTTGCCACCGACCAGCCCGGCACTGTTAATTACTCAGCATATGCCGCCGGGTTTTACCCGTTCATTTGCTGAGCGACTCAATAAGCTGTGTCAAATCACTGTGAAAGAAGCAGAAGACGGTGAGCGGGTCTTACCGGGGCATGCCTATATTGCGCCCGGCGATCGGCATATGGAACTGGCGCGTAGTGGGGCGAACTATCAGGTTCGCATTCATGACGGGCCGGCGGTTAATCGCCATCGTCCCTCGGTTGATGTCCTATTTCGCTCAGTGGCGCAGTATGCCGGGCGTAACGCCGTGGGGGTTATCCTGACGGGGATGGGCAATGATGGTGCGGCCGGGTTATTGGAGATGTATCGCGCCGGTGCTTATACCATCGCGCAAAACGAGGCCAGTTGTGTGGTTTTCGGCATGCCGCGTGAAGCGATTGGTATGGGGGGCGTTAATGAAGTTCTGGATTTGAACCAGATAAGCCAGCGTATGTTGGCGCAGATTAGCAGTGGTCAAGCCCTGCGAATCTAGTAGACATTTTCCGGTGGAAATCGGGCGTTGATAGTTAATCGCTCAGCGGTGAGCAACAAACCTTAGGAGTTGGTATGGCGGATAAGAATCTCAGATTTTTGGTGGTAGACGATTTTTCGACCATGCGTCGTATTGTCAGAAACCTGCTGAAAGAGCTGGGTTTTAACAATGTGGAAGAGGCCGAAGATGGCGTCGACGCATTGAATAAATTACGTGCGGGTGGTTTTGATTTTGTGGTTTCTGATTGGAATATGCCGAATATGGATGGCCTGGACCTGTTGAAAACTATCCGTGCCGATGGTGCTCTTAGTACTTTGCCGGTTCTGATGGTAACTGCCGAAGCGAAAAAAGAGAATATCATCGCAGCAGCGCAAGCAGGTGCCAGTGGTTATGTAGTGAAACCTTTCACTGCCGCTACCTTGGAAGAGAAGCTCAATAAGATTTTTGAAAAGTTGGGTATGTAAGGAGGCGAGATGAGTAACCATCAAATGCCCGCAACAGATGCGGCATCGGCCAGTGATATAATAAGCCGCATTGGCCAATTGACGCGGATGTTACGCGACAGCCTGCGCGAATTAGGTCTTGATCAGGCGATTGCACAGGCTGCGGAAGCCATTCCAGATGCGCGTGATCGACTGGATTATGTCGTTCATATGACGGCTCAGGCCGCAGAAAGAGCACTGAACTGTGTTGAGGCAGCACAGCCGCGCCAAAATGAGCTGGAGTCATCGGCGAAGGCGCTTAAAGTTCGTTGGGACGAATGGTTTGCTAATCCTGTCGAGCTGTCAGATGCCCGCTCTCTGGTCGCTGATACCCGTGAATATCTGGAAGTCGTGCCGCAACATACCTCATTTACCAATGCACAATTGTTGGAAATCATGATGGCGCAAGATTTCCAGGACCTTACCGGTCAGGTTATCAAACGCATGATGGATGTGGTGCAAGAGATTGAGAAGCAGCTATTAATGGTACTGATGGAAAATATCCCAGATATGCCATCTAAACCGCAAAAACCTGCTGACAGTCTACTCAATGGGCCACAACTGGATAAGAATGGTGCTGGTGTTATTGCCAACCAGGATCAAGTTGATGATCTGCTGGACAGTTTAGGCTTCTAAGCCGACTGATGACCATAATAGGCAGGTGAGGGGATATCTCATCTGCCATTATTTCTCTCTGTATTGATCTGCGCGATAACTTCATTTAAGGCTGCTTGTTGTTTAGCTATTCTTGGCGGGATGGCTGATAGTGTCCTTCCATTCCCATTTTCTGGCCAATATCACAGCATTCTCGGCATTGACTCGTCCATAGCCGTACAGTTCACTGTGACCATTTTCATCATAGCCTGCGTTTTCTTCATCTATTTTGTCGCAACTGTAGCGGATGATATCTTTGACCTCATGATAGTTAAGTGAGGGGTTCACCGCGAGGATCAATGCTGCTACACCAGCAGCACCGGGGCAGGCGCTAGAGGTACCACTGAACCTATTGGTGTAATTACCAAAAACATCCCCTGCGGCTGTGAATCCCCGATTATAGCCATGCTCATGACGCAGATCGGTGGTCCAGATACCGGTAGTTAAGGAACCTGAACCGGAGAAGTGTGGATCAGCCATATCACCGCTCGGGAAGGCGCACCAGAGTGATCTGCCATAATCACTGTAAACAGAACGGAGAGTACGGTCATTGCAGGCGGCGACAGCAATAACCTGTTCATAGCTGGCGTAACCATCATTTTCGACTGATTCATTGCCGTTACCAGCGGCAAAAAAGATCACACACCCTTTACCTTTGCGCCCCTTTTTTATCGCATAATCAATGGCTATTCTGGTTGCTGCCGGGAGTTCGGTGACAACGTCATGCTCAGGGTCATCTACGTCATACCACCTGCCATCCACTGGCCCCCAACTGCAAGAGATAATATCAGCACCCTGATCGGCTGCCCAAACAAAGGCGAGAGATTCCCCCATTGAGCCTAATCCTTCCATTAGTCGTATCGGCATAAGTCTGGCCTCCGGGGCCACACCAGAAGCACCATAACGGCCATCGGCACAGGCTACCCCCGCACATGCCGTCCCGTGATTGTCACCGGGCCACGGAGTTGGATCGTCATCAGTGTCCTCGCCCGCCAGATTATACGGATGGACTATTTTCCCTTCACGCCAAAACTCTGGATGGCCTAAGTCGAATCCATCATCGATAACGGCAATCGTCGTACCTTGGCCTAAGGTGATTTTATGCGCGTTTTCAACATTCGCGCTGGCATCAATATCGATTTCAACTCGTACAGTGGTTTTCTTCAAATGCCACTGATTAGGATGAATGATTTTATTTTTTTTAAGATGAATTAATTCAGGATGGCAATGTTTAACATCCTTGCGATTTAAAATACATTCAGCGATAGTGAACATATTCTCACCGGTATTCTCCGGCATTGAAACAAAAAAGGCATTGTTAATAAATGATAATTTCATTTTAATGCTGAGGCGATATTCATCGATTACTTTCTCGCAGTCACCCTCGGATAAATTATCGTTGAACTGAATAAAAAGATTCTCAGTGTAAATAAAAGGTTTTTTATTGCCCTCATTTTTAAACCCGTATCCGGCGAATCTAACATCGTTATGATTAGCGATGGTTTTCTTTATCTCGCTAACGCTATCGGCTGGGGCATCTATGCTAACAACATAGATATTGGCTTTGGCAATGTTAAAAAGAACCTTATATTGTATGCCATTATCATTCATGACACTGAGCATCATGTCGGCAAAATTAGCCTCCTGATGCATTCTTATTATAAGGGTGTCAGTGGATTTTATTATAGAGAATGTCTTTCTTTTATTATTTAGAATGTCATATGTAACGTTAAAACGTTTCATTTTTATTTCCTTTTGATATAACCAGGTGAGTTGCTATTTTTATTGCATTTATAACTATTCCTTTATAAATATCGTTAGATGCAAATATAGTGTTGGTGATGGATTGCCGTTTGCTAATAATGAATATTTCATGTTGTTTAACAAGAACCATTTAATTGCCGATTAATTAGAGTGCCAGTACAGGACTACTCTCCAATACAAGGTATCACTGGCTATGGGTGTTCTTGGCTATCAAAATCTGACAACAACCAGCCCCCTAACAGACGACTGAGCCTGACATGATGTCCTCATCCGAGAAATAACCCCCTAATTGCTGCTTTGTTCCATCCATAACCTTGCTGAATATTTGTCATGCTAGACAGCAATTTTTTATTTCCTAATTATCTGATATGGGAACGCTTACGCTGAACAGGAAAACCTGCTGTGGCTGAAGATAGCGACGCGGAAAAGAGCGAGGAACCCACAGCCCACAAGCTGGAGAAGGCTCGCGAAAAAGGCCAAATACCGCGTTCGCGCGAACTGACCTCGATGCTGATGCTCGGGGCCGGTTTGGCGATCCTGTGGGTATCTGGGGAATCGATGGCTCGCCAACTGGCGGCGATGATTGCCCAAGGGCTGCATTTTGACCATGGCATTATCAGCGATGATAAGCAGATGTTGCGCCAAATAGGGATGCTGCTGAGTCAAACGATGATGGCATTACTGCCAATCTTTGCCGGATTGGTGATCGTGGCGCTAGCAGTACCGATGCTGTTAGGTGGGGTGCTGTTCAGCGGAGAATCCATCAAGTTCGATTTTCAGCGGATGAGTCTGATTGCGGGCTTAAAGCGTATGTTTTCTTCTCAGGCTCTGGCCGAATTGCTGAAAGCCATCCTCAAGGCCACGCTGGTCGGTTGGGTCACGGGAATATTCCTCTGGCACAACTGGCCAGATATGATGCGGTTGATGGCAGCCCCGCCAGTGGCGGCTTTAAGTGATGCTGTCCACTTGATTATTTTCTGCGGACTGGTGGTGGTATTAGGCCTGACCCCGATGGTTGGATTCGACGTGTTCTTCCAAATAACCAGCCACATTAAAAAATTACGTATGACCAAACAAGAGATACGTGATGAATTCAAAGATCAAGAAGGTGACCCACATGTGAAAGGGCGCATTCGTCAGCAGCAACGGGCTATGGCTCGCCGCCGAATGATGGCTGATGTCCCTAAAGCTGATGTAATAGTGACCAACCCAACCCACTATGCTGTTGCCTTGCAATACAACGAAGCAAAAATGAGTGCACCCAAGGTGCTGGCGAAAGGTGCTGGCGCAGTGGCACTGCGTATCCGCGAGTTAGGTGCAGAGCATCGTATTCCGTTATTAGAAGCGCCGCCGCTGGCCAGGGCACTGTTTCGGCACAGCGAGGTAGGCCAACATATTCCAGCCACCCTTTATGCCGCGGTGGCAGAAGTTCTTGCCTGGGTATACCAGTTGAAGCGTTGGAAACGGGAAGGCGGGCTAATCCCGAAAAAACCTGAACATCTGCCAGTGCCGGAAGCACTGGATTTTGCAACAGAGAGTGAGACTGACTAATGGCTAACTTGGCCGCCCTGCTACGTTTACCGGGCAATTTTAAAGATACGCAGTGGCAAATCCTTGCCGGGCCAATTCTTATCCTGATGATCTTGTCGATGATGGTGCTGCCGCTGCCGCCCTTCATCCTTGATTTGCTGTTTACCTTTAATATCGCGCTGTCCATTATGGTGCTGTTGGTTGCCATGTTTACCCAACGCACGCTGGATTTTGCCGCCTTCCCAACCATTCTGCTGTTCTCAACGCTGTTGCGTTTATCGCTAAACGTCGCCTCCACCCGTATCATTCTGATGGATGGGCATACCGGTGCGGCGGCTGCGGGCCGTGTGGTGGAAGCGTTTGGTCACTTTCTGGTTGGTGGCAACTTTGCCATCGGTATCGTGGTCTTTATTATTTTGGTCATAATCAACTTTATGGTTATCACCAAAGGGGCGGGGCGTATTGCAGAAGTGGGGGCGCGCTTTGTTCTGGATGGTATGCCCGGTAAGCAGATGGCGATCGATGCCGACTTAAATGCTGGCTTGATTGGTGAAGACGAAGCCAAAAAACGCCGTTCCGATGTTACGCAAGAAGCTGACTTCTACGGCTCAATGGACGGGGCCAGTAAGTTTGTTCGTGGCGATGCGGTTGCCGGGTTACTGATCATGGTGATTAACGTGGTCGGTGGCTTACTGGTAGGGGTGCTTCAGCACGACATGGCGGTGGGCCATGCAGCAGAAACCTATACCTTGTTGACGATTGGTGACGGCCTGGTAGCACAAATCCCGGCATTGGTTATCTCGACGGCGGCGGGTGTTATCGTGACCCGCGTCAGTACCGACCAGGATGTTGGCCAGCAAATGGTCACCCAGCTATTTAATAACCCACGCGTGATGGTGCTGAGTGCCAGTGTCCTCGGGTTACTGGGGATGGTGCCTGGCATGCCTAACTTTGTCTTCCTGCTATTCACCAGCGCACTGTTGGCATTAGCCTGGCGTTTACGTGGCAAACAAATGCAGCAACCCATGGTGGCAGAATCACCGGTGGTGCAAGACCAGCAACAAGCCACTGAAGCGACCTGGTCAGATGTTCAACTGGAAGATCCGCTGGGTATGGAGGTGGGGTATCGCCTGATTCCGATGGTGGATTTCCAGCAAAATGGTGAGCTGTTGGGGCGGATTCGCAGTATTCGTAAAAAGTTTGCTCAAGAGATGGGATACCTGCCACCGGTGGTGCATATCAGAGATAATCTGGAACTGCCACCAGCAAACTATCGGATATTAATGAAAGGGGTCGAGATTGGCAGTGGCGAAGCTCATCCCGGCCGTTGGTTAGCCATTAACCCCGGCAATGCGGTCGGTTCGTTACCCGGTGAGGCCACCCATGATCCCGCCTTCGGATTGGCGGCGGTTTGGATTGAAAGTGCATTACGTGAGCAGGCGCAGATTCAAGGTTTTACCGTGGTTGAGGCCAGTACCGTTGTGGCGACCCATCTAAACCATCTGATTAGCCAATTTGCCAGCGAACTGTTTGGCCGCCAGGAAACCCAGCAATTGCTGGACAGAGTTGCGCAAGAGATGCCGAAGCTGACGGAAGACTTCATTCCCGGCGTCGTCACCTTAACCACGCTGCATAAAGTACTGCAAAATCTGCTAATGGAGCGGGTATCCATTCGCGATATGCGCACCATTATCGAGACACTGGCTGAACATGCGCCAAACCAGACCGACCCTTACGAATTAACGGCGGTAGTTCGAGTGGCGTTAGGGCGCTCCATTGCGCAACAATGGTTCCCGGGAACCGGCGAAATTCAGGTCATCGGGCTGGATGCGGCATTAGAGCGTTTGTTACTACAGGCGCTGCAAGGTGGGGGTGGTCTGGAGCCAGGTCTGGCTGACCGTTTGTTGGATCAATCTAAACAAGCGCTGCAACGTCAGGAGATGTTGGGTGCACCGCCGGTGTTACTGGTTAACCATGCACTGCGGGCACTTTTAGCCCGTTTCTTGCGCCGCAGTTTGCCGCAGATGGTGGTGCTGTCTAATCTGGAAATTGGCGATAATCGCCAGATCCGGATGACATCAACGATAGGAGCTGCTTGATGCTAACTCGTCTCTCCCTAATGTTGGCTACACTACTTCCGGTATGTGTATTGCCGTTGAATGCTGTCGCTTCAGGCACTTGGGTGGCGGACGATATTGGGGTTACGCAGGGTTTGCGCGGGGTAGCTACCTCGTCGGCGGTACTGCAACCACCGGTAGCGCTGGCGCAGGAAAATGCGCGCATCGTGTCGGTTGGCTGGCGCTACCAATTAATGTCGACAGCGCCAGAGGGTTTACAGGTTAAATTATGCACCCCGACCCGTTGTATGCCACTTGAAGGTGGCAGCGGACAGAGCCGGGGACTGGCGGGAGAGGCGGCAGCAACTCAACTGAGGTTTGTTTATTTTATTGCCGGTAAAGGCCGGGTTAACCCGCCGTTGCAAGTGATCAGCAATCAGGTGCTGGTCAATTATCGCTAAAACCAGACGAAGGGGTGATAGCAAGTCGTACAGAAATAGAACGGATGTTCTAACTGATTGTAGACCTCAACGGCCTGCGCTGTTTGACTCATGGTTAGTGCTGCCGCACCACAGAAAACCCACCCCAATAACAGACTTACATACCTTTTTTTCATATTTCCTCCTTGACACTAAGCACATTTGCTCAGTTTCAGCAGATTAAAACATCGGAGAAAAACAGGAAAACTCATTTTTTAAGTAGGTAGAAAGCATTGAGGGCACGAGCCAATGAGCGCGGAGGAACGGTACGGATATAAGCCTCGGCTGAGCGGCGGTTTATATCCGTAGGGATGCGGTTTTAAATACCGATCTTGCGGCCCAGTAGACTGGCACCTTTAGAATGACCATCTGGCCCGTATAGTGACTGGCCGTGGCGGGTATTCAATACTGCCAGCGCCTGAGTATTATGCTCAATATGCTGTTGTAGCAATAATCCATTGTGCAAATTACTGTACTGAAGGTTCTCAGCCAGCTGCAAGATACGTTGCCAACGAATTGCCAACTCTTGAATCTCGCTATAAGGCGCCTGTATATTGGCCGCAATTTCGGTGGTGAGCCGGGTTTGATCCAGATAAGCCAAGGTGGCCAGTATTGAACTTTTTTGTTCCGTCACACCTTGCAGCACGACACCTTGAATCCGACCGGAGCAGAGTAATTGCTGCTCTTGTGCTACCACAGTCGTCAGTGACTCGAGAAGTTCCAGTTGCTGGTCCAAATTGGTCTGTAGTCTTTCCACCACCACGTATCCTTTTACGGTTAACAACTGTTTTGCGGTTAACGATTATTCTAGGGTTAATGACTTTTGTTATGTTTAGCTATTTCTCAGAAAATCCGCGACATTCTTTAACAGAGCATCGGCAATTTTACCGGTGTCCATCGTCAGTTGACCTGAGCGGATAGCCTGTTTTAAGGTTTCTACACGTTCTACGTTGATGTCCTGGCTGCCCGGTTGCATCAGTTTTGCCTGCGCATCACTTAATTTAACCTCAGTACCACTCACCTGTGCTTTTGTCTGGGCAGAAGGTTTACGCATCTGCTGCGCAATGTCACTGGTTTCCCGTGGCTGCACTTGCGATACCGGTAATAACGGTTGAGTGCGATCAATACTCATATTGTGTTGCTCCCTCTATAGCGGGATTGACGTTTATCGACCCGCGAGACTTTTATCTTTTAACAAAAAGAAAGGCGGGATTGTCACAGTGCTACCCGCAAATAACTGCATACCAGAGTTATCGGCAAAGGTTAAAAAAACTTTAATCACTATAACATAATCCGAATTGTGCCATCTTCGGCTACGGTGCCACTGACGATTTGGCCGGATGCCATGCGCACCCGAACGTTATCCTGTATGGCGGCGTTGTTCATCGCTTTACCATTACTGTTAACATTAAATCCTTCTCCCTGTGCCAAAACTTGCACCTCTTGCCCTGCTTTAATGACCCACAATCGACGCAGCATATTGCGCGTCAGCGGCTGGCCGGCACTGATTTGCCGCAAGCTGACGGCACCTTGAGCAAAATGCGAATCCAGCAAGGCGCCGGGGGGGAGGGTATCCAACCGGCCTTGTTTCATCTGTATATCAGACACGGCAATTTTCTCACCCGCTGCCAGTTGGCGGCCAGCCACAGCATATTGCCCACTGACCTGCACTTGTGTCTGAATAAAACGGCGAACCCCCTCACAGCGTACGGACAAACTGATATTGCCCCACGGGCGCGCATTGGCAGGCAGCGTGATTTCTGGCACTTCGCATTGCGGCCATTGGTTCTGTGGCGTTTTGATAACCACCTTAACCTGACTCTCTTTATCCGGGTATTGCTGTTGGAAGAATTGATTTACCTGCGTTGATAAATCTGCCGCCATCGCTGAATGAGTGACGGTCTGACTCAGCAACAGCACCCCCCAAGCCAACTTTATGACGCCATTTTTATTCATTGTCATCAATCTCCTTTCTGCCTGTGTAACCAGGTAATACCAGGGCACACCCCTTTTGCACACTAGTGTACCTGTAGCGCGATGAGGTTAAGGGGACAAATAGCGACGCATTTTGCTCTTATTCTGGCGATAGGCTTTCCTATACGGCGTTTATGCTGTCGACTCCAAATTCTAACCTTGCGGGGGGACTATGCTCGACAAACTGGACGGTGCTCTGCGTTTTCAACAAGAGGCGCTTAATTTGCGTGCGCAACGACAGGAGATCCTGTCGTCCAATATTGCAAATGCGGATACACCCGGCTTTCAGGCACGTGATATTGATTTCTCCAGCCAACTGAAAAAAGTGATGGAGCAAGGCCGTGCCACAGGTACAGGGGTGTCGCTCAGTTTAACGTCAGCCCGTCATATCCCGGCAAGCACCGTTGCGCCACCTGACCTTGACCTTTTATTCCGGGTTCCAGACCAGCCGGCGATGGACGGTAACACGGTTGATATGGATCGTGAACGTACTAATTTTGCCGATAACAGCCTGAAATATCAGACCGATTTGACCGTTCTTGGCGGCCAGATCAAAGGGATGATGTCAGTGTTACAACAAGGATAAGACGTATGTCTTTACTGAATATTTTTGATATTGCCGGTTCGGCATTATCAGCCCAATCGCAACGGTTGAACGTCAGCGCCAGTAACATGGCCAACGCCGATAGCGTTACCGGCCCGGATGGTCAGCCTTATCGTGCCAAGCAAGTGGTGTTTCAGGTAGCGGCTCAACCAGGGCAGGAAACCGGCGGGGTACGTGTATCACAAATCGTTGACGATCCCGCACCGGATCGTTTGGTGTATCAGCCGGGTAATCCGCTGGCTGATGCCAAGGGTTATGTCCGCATGCCCAACGTTGATGTAACAGGGGAAATGATTAACACCATTTCGGCCTCGCGTAGCTATCAAGCCAACGTTGAAGTGCTTAATACCACTAAATCTCTGATGCTCAAGACGCTAACACTGGGTCAATAACAGGAGCTTGTCTATATGGCCATTACCAATTCTCTGACTGAGAGCGATTACGGTATTACCAACACCACCGGGGCTAATTCCACCACCGGTAGCGGTAGCACCAGTCAGGATTTGCAGAACAGTTTCCTAACGTTGCTGGTTGCCCAGTTAAAGAATCAGGACCCGACTAACCCAATGCAAAACAACGAGTTGACAACGCAATTGGCGCAAATCAACACCGTAAGTGGCATTGAAAAGTTGAATACTACACTGGGCTCCATCTCCGGGCAGATTGATAGCAGCCAGTCGCTGCAAGCCAGTAGCCTGATTGGCCACGGCGTGATGATCCCCGGCACCACGGTGTTGGCAGGCAGCAAAGATGGCACCGTCACTACCACGCCATTTGGTGTTGAGTTAGAACGTTCCGCAGACAAAGTGACGGCAACCATCAGCGACAGCAATGGTCTGGCAGTACGCACCATTGAAATCGGTGGCCTGTCAGCAGGTGTCCACTCCTTTACCTGGGATGGTTCACTGGACGCGGGCGGTAATGCGCCAGATGGTGCTTACACCGTGACGATCGCCGCCAGTAGTGGTAGCGAGTCACTGGTTGCTACTCCGCTGAGCTACGCGGTTGTTAATGGTGTGACCCGTGGCAGTGACGGTTCCAAGCTGGATCTGGGCCTGGCGGGGACTATCACCATGGATAAAGTCCGTCAGATTTTGTAGGTCAGAGATCAGTCTTAAGCAGTAACCAAACAAACACCATGGTGAGTTAACTAATTGAAAAAACTCATCTTAATATTTTAAATAGCGTTTGATATGTCATCAATGCTCAAGGTCTATAACGGACCCCGAATCTAACGGAGAAGAAAATGGGCTTTTCTCAAGCAGTCAGCGGTTTGAACGCAGCATCCAGCAATCTGGATGTGATCGGTAACAATATCGCCAACTCGGCGACATCAGGTTTTAAAGCCGGCTCAGTTTCTTTTGCCGATATGTTCGCAGGTTCCCAGACCGGTATGGGGGTTAAAGTTGCCGGGATTACTCAAGACTTTAACGACGGTACGCCAACCACCACCAACCGCCGTTTGGATTTAGCCATCAGCCAGAGTGGTTTCTTCCGCATGCAAGATAGCAGCGGCGGTGTGTACTTTGCCCGTAACGGCCAGTTCAAACTTGATGAAAACCGCAACATCGTTAACATGCAAGGGCTGAGTCTGACCGGTTATCCGGCAACAGGGACTCCTCCTACCATACAGCAAGGGGCAAATCCGGTACCCTTGTCGATTCCTCAGGATATGATTGCCGCGAAAGCCACCACCTCGGGCAATATGGTCGCTAACCTGACCTCAACCCATGATGTTATTAGCGCAACCTTTGATCCGCAAAAACCAGATACTTACAGCTTTGTGAATAACATGACCACCTACGATAGCCTGGGTAACCGCCACGTTATCAATGTGTATTATGTGAAAACCGCTGAAGATGCCGTCAATGGTAATAGCTGGAATGTCTATACCAAAGACAGCAGCGGGACATTGGCCGATGCGACTAAACCTTTTGACCCTGCTGACCCTGCCGCTGCCTCTCTGCGCGGAACGATGGTATTTGATACCAATGGCGCACTGAAAAGCGTGAAAAATGGCGCGGGTGCTGCCAGTACCACTGACTTCAATCTGACCGTCCCTATGGCGGTGGTGAATGGTGCCCCGGCGCAAACCTTCGCGCTGAATGTTGGGGGTAGCAAACAGCAAAATACCGGTACTGACGGTATTGTGACTCAAAACCAAACCGGCTATGCCGCAGGTGAGTTCACCGGCTTCCAGATCAACAACGATGGCTCGGTTGTCGGCACTTATTCAAACCAGCAGACCCAACTGCTTGGCCAAATTGTGCTGGTTAACTTCTCTAACCCTGAAGGTTTGTCTCCTGAAGGCGATAACGTTTGGAAAGAAACCAAGTCTTCCGGTAACCCGATCCTCGGTACCGCCGGTGGTGGCGGTTTCGGCACCTTGACCAGTGGCGCGTTGGAGTCTTCTAACGTGGATTTGAGTAAAGAACTGGTGAATATGATTGTGGCGCAACGTAACTATCAGTCCAATGCGCAGACCATCAAAACTCAGGATCAGATCTTACAAACTCTGGTTAACCTGCGTTAATCGAACTGACGGGATAAGCTCATGGACCACGCAATATATACCGCGATGGGGGCTGCCAGGCAGTCGCTGGAGCAGCAAGCGGTTACGGCTAACAATCTGGCTAACGCCTCGACGCCGGGTTTCCGCGCGCAGTTGTCAGCGATGCGTGCCGTACCTATCGACGGGCCGAGCATGGCAACCCGTACCATGGTGACGGCATCGACCCCCGGTGTGGATATCAGTCAGGGGACGATGAATTATAGCGGCCGCCCATTGGATGTTGCCTTACAGCAAGATGGTTATCTGGCGGTGCAACTGCCTGATGGCACCGAGGCTTATACTCGCAACGGGAATATTCAGGTTGCGGCTAACGGTCAAATGACCGTGCAGGGCTACCCGCTGATGGGCGATAACGGCCCGATTGAAGTGCCACCGCAGGCCGCAGTGACTATTGCGGCTGATGGCACCATTTCGGCGCTGAACGCCGGTGACTCACCGAATACGATTGCTCAGCTCGGCCAAATCAAACGGGTTAGGGCCAATGCGGGTGAAGTGATGCACGGTGATGACGGTTTGTTCCATCTGACTCCCGCGACGCAACAGGCGCGTGGTGCTCAGTTGGCCAATGACCCGCTGATTAAAATTATGCCGGGTGTACTGGAGGGCAGCAACGTGAAAGCGGTTGAAGCCATGACAGACATGATTGCCAATGCCCGCAGTTTCGAAATGCAGATGAAAGTCATTCACAGTGTGGATGAAAATGAACAGCGCGCTAATCAGCTGTTAGCAATGGGCTAAGCGCGCAGGCGCAGAGGAATAAACTGATGATCCGATCATTATGGATTGCCAAAACCGGTTTGGATGCACAGCAGACCAATATGGATGTCATCGCCAACAACCTGGCGAACGTCAGCACCAATGGCTTTAAGCGCCAGCGGGCGGTATTTGAAGATTTGCTCTACCAGACCATGCGCCAGCCGGGTGCGCAATCCTCCGAGCAGACAACCTTGCCATCGGGTTTACAGATTGGTACCGGTGTTCGCCCGGTAGCGACAGAGCGTTTACACAGTCAAGGTAACCTGTCCAAAACCGACAATACCAAAGATATCGCCATTAAAGGTGAAGGGTTCTTTCAGGTGCAAATGCCTGATGGTACCAACGCTTATACTCGCGATGGGTCTTTTCAGGTGGACCAAAACGGCCAGTTAGTAACATCCGGCGGTTTTCAGGTACAACCGGCGATTACCATTCCGGCCAATGCCCTGAGCATGACGGTGGGGCGCGACGGGATAGTCAGTGTCACCTTGCAGGGGCAAACTGCCACGCAGCAAGTCGGGCAACTGACATTGACCACATTTATCAATAACAGTGGCTTGGAAAGTATTGGCGAAAACCTGTATCAGGAGACCGCCAGTTCCGGTGCACCAAACGAAACCACGCCAGGTCTGAACGGCGGGGGCTTGCTGTATCAGGGCTATGTTGAGACCTCTAACGTCAATGTGGCGGAAGAGTTGGTCAATATGATCCAGACGCAACGAGCCTATGAAATCAACAGTAAAGCGGTTTCAACTTCAGACCAGATGTTGCAAAAACTGACCCAATTGTAAATCCGCTTTCAGGGGGTAATTTAGCCCCCTGACTGCAACAGAATAATGAGTAGATGAGGCCGACCGCGTGGCCTCTTACCGGTTACAGGACTGATAATCAGAGATGGACAGAAAGCCGCTGCGCAAATCAGGTGGATTGAAATGGGTCTGTATGCCGTTGACGGCGATGCTGCTCAATGGCTGCGCGTATATTCCGCATAAACCACTGGTGGAGGGTACCACCTCGGCACAACCGGCACCGGCCAGTGCGCCGTTGCCGAATGGCTCTATTTTCCAGGCTGCTCAGCCGATGAACTATGGTTATCAGCCTTTGTTCGAAGACCGTCGCCCACGTAATGTCGGTGACACGCTGACCATTACCTTGCAGGAAAATGTCAGTGCCAGCAAAAGCTCCTCTGCCAACGCCAGCCGTAATGGTTCAAGCAAATTTGGTGTCGCCACCGCGCCGCGTTATCTGGAAGGATTATTGGGCAATGCGCGGGCTGATATGGATATCTCGGGTGACAATACCTTTGGCGGTAAGGGCGGGGCGAATGCCAACAACACCTTCAGCGGCACGATCACCGTTACCGTCGATCGCGTGCTCGCTAACGGCAACTTGCATGTGGTCGGTGAGAAACAGATTGCAATCAACCAGGGGACTGAATTTATCCGCTTCTCTGGGGTAGTAAACCCACGCACCATCAGCGGCAGCAATACCGTGACCTCAACGCAGGTTGCAGATGCGCGCATCGAGTATGTGGGTAATGGTTATATCAATGAAGCGCAGACCATGGGCTGGTTGCAGCGGTTCTTCCTTAATATCTCACCGTACTAAGAGGCCGTCGATGCGTAAACAGTCACTTGTCACTCTATTTGTTATACAGCTTATTGCGCTGCTCACACTGGTGTCATTACCTGCCACCGCAGAGCGTATCCGCGATTTGGTGACCGTGCAGGGAGTACGTGATAACGCGTTAATCGGTTATGGCCTGGTGGTCGGCCTGGATGGTTCCGGTGACCAGACCATGCAAACGCCGTTTACCACGCAGAGCCTGAGTAACATGCTGTCGCAGTTGGGGATTACCGTACCGCCAGGTACCAATATGCAGCTCAAAAACGTAGCAGCAGTGATGGTCACGGCCAAGTTACCGGCATTCTCCCGTGCCGGGCAAACCATTGATATTGTGGTTTCTTCAATGGGTAATGCCAAAAGTATTCGCGGCGGCACCCTGCTGATGACCCCATTGAAAGGGGTGGATAATCAGGTTTATGCCCTGGCACAAGGTAACGTGCTGGTCGGCGGTGCGGGTGCGGCATCGGGTGGCAGTAGTGTACAGGTCAACCAACTGACCGGTGGGCGAATCAGCAATGGTGCCACTATCGAACGTGAGCTGCCGACGACCTTTGGTACCGATGGTGTGATTAATCTTCAATTGAATACCGAGGATTTCACCATGGCACAACAGGTGAGTGATGCCATTAACCGCCAGCGCGGTTTTGGTTCTGCCACAGCGATTGATGCTCGCACCATTCAGGTTTTGGTCCCGCGCGGCAGCAGCTCGCAAGTGCGTTTCCTGGCAGATATTCAAAATATCCCAGTGAATGTCGATGCGGGTGATGCCAAGGTGATTATCAACTCTCGTACCGGCTCGGTGGTGATGAACCGCAATGTAATGCTGGATTCTTGTGCTGTGGCGCAAGGGAATCTATCGGTGGTGATTGATAAGCAAAATACCGTCAGCCAGCCTGATACCCCATTTGGTGGTGGGCAGACCGTAGTTACCCCGAATACTCAGATTTCCGTTCAGCAACAAGGTGGGGTATTGCAACGCGTCAATGCCAGCCCGAATCTGAATAATGTGGTCCGCGCCCTGAACTCGCTGGGGGCAACCCCGATCGATTTGATGTCTATCTTGCAGGCAATGCAAAGTGCTGGCTGCTTGCGGGCTAAATTGGAAATTATCTGATGAGTGATTTGATGGCGATGTCTGGGGCGGCGTATGACGCCCAATCACTGAATACCTTAAAACGTGATGCGGCAAGAGATCCACAAGGTAACTTGAGGCAGGTTGCTCAGCAGGTAGAGGGGATGTTTGTGCAGATGATGCTGAAAAGTATGCGTTCTGCCTTGCCGCAAGATGGCGTGATGAACAGTGATCAGACCCGGCTTTATACCTCGATGTATGACCAACAAGTCGCGCAGCAAATGTCGGTCAAGGGGTTGGGCCTGGCCGATATGATGGTGGAGCAGCTTTCAGGCTCTACCTCGCCAAGTGAAACGGCAGGAACGGTGCCGATGCTGCTGGATAATGAAGTGCTGCAAACATTGCCAGCACAGGCATTGGCACAAATGGTACGTCGTGCCATGCCGACACCGCCAGCCAACAACTCAGCGTCATTGCCACAAGGCACCGGTAATTTCGTGGCGCGGATGTCTATTCCGGCACAAATTGCCAGTCAGCAAAGTGGCATTCCTCATCAGCTGATTGTGGCTCAGGCGGCACTGGAGTCGGGCTGGGGTCAGCGTGAAATTCCGACGGCCGACGGCAAAACCAGTTACAACGTATTTGGCATCAAAGCGGGTAGCAACTGGGATGGTCCAGTCAGTGAAATTACGACTACCGAATATGAGCAAGGTGTGGCGAAGAAAACCAAAGCTCGCTTCCGGGTATATGGCTCCTATGTCGAGGCCGTCAGTGATTATGTCAAATTACTGACACAAAACCCGCGCTACGCCAATGTTGCCGCAGCACAAAGCCCTGAGCAGGGGGCACATGCGCTGCAACAAGCCGGTTATGCCACCGACCCGCAATATGCGCAAAAATTAGTCAGCGTGATCCAGCAAATGAAAAATAGCGGCGAACAAGCAGTAAAGGCATACAGCAGCGACCTAAGTCAGTTGTTCTAAATAGGCTATTTTATTTGTCATTTTGGGATTGGACAGTGCTCGGCGGCGTCACGTAGCCATAACTTACAAAGTCATGGTGTACGCTCCGTTGCCTGTGCGCTGGCCACACCCAAACTGTCTGCGACAATAACGCCTATTGGATTGGTGAGGATCGAGATTTACACCCATATTTTGACTCAAGTTTTCCAAAGTCGAGCCGATAATAATCACAGGCTGTGCGGAGGCTAAGGTCTCCTCAGGCAGTATCCCAATATTAATTAATGCAGGCGCTGCGATGCTCGTCGTCTGTGGTAAAAGGATTTCTTCATGTCCAATAGTTTAATGAATACTGCGATGAGTGGTCTGAGCGCAGCGCAATATGCCCTGAGCACCGTCAGTAATAACATCACTAATTTTCAGGTGGCGGGCTATAACCGTCAGAATACTATTTTTGCACAAAACGGTGGAACCTTAAGTCCCGCCGGCTTTATTGGTAATGGCGTTGCAGTAACCGGTGTTAACCGTGAATATAACTCGTTTATTACCAACCAATTACGTTCTTCACAAACGCAAAGCAGTGGCTTAACTACCTATTATCAGCAAATTTCGCAAATTGATAATTTGCTCTCTAATTCGTCCAATAACCTCTCCAGCACCATGCAGGACTTTTTCAGTAACCTGCAAAATCTGGTGAGTAATTCCGGTGATGATGCGGCCCGTAAAACGGTATTGGGCAAGGCTGAAGGGTTGGTTAACCAGTTCCAGAATGCAGATAAATATCTGCGTGATATGGATACCGGCGTAAACCAGAAGATCACCGAAAGCGTTACGCAAATCAATAACTATGCTGACCAAATTGCTAAGTTAAACGATCAAATTACCCGTTTGCGCGGCAGCAGTGGCAGCGAGCCAAATGCGTTACTCGATCAGCGCGACCAATTGGTCACAGAATTGAACCAGATTGTTGGCGTGACCGTGACCCAGCAAGACGGCGATGCTTACAACGTTTCTTTTGCCAGCGGTCTGCCATTGGTGCAAGGACCGGATTCTTATAAAGTCGAAGCCATACCTTCCAGCAGTGATGCTACCCGATTAACCATTGGCTACAAATATGGTAGTGGCGATGTGCTTGAAGTGGACGAAAGCCGCCTGACCACCGGTAGCCTGGGTGGTACGCTGAAATTCCGCAGTGAGGCACTCGACAGTGCACGTAACCAACTGGGGCAATTGGCCCTGGTCATGGCAGACAGCTTCAATACTCAGCATAAAGCCGGGTTTGATACCAGCGGTGATCCGGGCGTTGATTTCTTCAGCTTTGCACAACCGAATGTGTTGAAAAATGCGAGAAATCAGGGTGATGCCAGCTTGACGGTGTCCTACACCGATACTTCAAAAGTCAAAGCCAGTGATTATAGTGTGGAGTTTGATGGAACTGACTGGCAGGTGACACGGCTGTCTGATAACACCAAAGTGCCGGCTAACCCGGTGAAAGACGGCAGTGGTAACACCACCGGGCTGAGCTTTGATGGTGTCGCCGTCAGTGTTGATAACGGCACTGCTGGCGCGCAAGCCAGAGATAAATTCATCGTCAAAACCGTCTCTAACGTGGCTGCTAATTTACAGGTCGATATCACCGACTCAAGTAAGATTGCTGCTGCCGGTACCGCTGATGGTGGCGCGAGTGACAACGTTAACGCCCAGGCATTGTTAGATCTGCAAACCAAAAAACTGGTTGATGGCAAAGCCACGCTGTCTGGTGCTTATGCCGGTTTGGTCAGTAACGTCGGTAACCAAACCAGCACCGCGAAAACCAACAGCACGGCGCAAGCCAATATCGTCAAACAGTTGACCGCCGAGCAGCAGTCTATTTCCGGCGTGAACCTGGATGAAGAGTACGGCGATTTACAGCGTTTCCAGCAATATTATCTGGCGAATGCCCAGGTCATTCAGACGGCTTCGACGCTGTTTAATGCGTTGCTGAGTCTGCGCGGTTAATTTTTTGTCAGCGGCAGAGAGTCCCTGTCGCTACTTATCTTATTTAGCGGTTAGTCAGTATCCCTGTTAAGACAGATTGATTGTTGAGACGGGGTTAGCGGGCTGAACGATTACTAAAAGGAACTGGCATCATGCGCTTAAGTACCAGCATGCTGTATCAGCAAAATATGCAGGGCGTGACTAACGCCCAATCACTGTGGATGCAGTCGGGCCAACAACTCTCCAGCGGCAAGCGGGTGGTTAACCCTTCCGATGACCCGATGGCCGCATCTCAAGCGGTGATGGTGTCGCAAGCCCAATCGGAAAATAGCCAATATACTTTAGCGCGCAGTTTCGCTCGCCAAAGTTCTTCGCTGGAAACCACGGTTTTGGCGCAGGCGACCAGTACCATTCAATCAATTCAGACCTTAGTCATTAGCGCTAAGAGCGATATATTGAGTGATGATGACCGTGCCTCTTATGCCACTCAGTTACAGGGTTTGAAAGACCAACTGGTCAATCAGGCTAACACCACTGATGGCAACGGTCGTTACATCTTTGCTGGCTTCAAAAGTGACAAAGCGCCGTTTGCGGTTAGTGCTACCGGTGATGTGACTTATCAGGGCGGCGATGTCGCTATTGAGCAGAAAGTCGATGCTAACCGTTCGATTACGGTTGGACATACCGGTTCCAGTGTCTTTATGGCATTGACCAGTAATGCGAAACCTGAACCTGATGATGCCGGTGGTAATCCGGTTGCGTCAGAAAGCAATATTTTCAATACCATCGATACCGTGCTGAACTCACTGAAAGTCCCGTTACAAGGGGCGACTGATGCGGTTAAAGATCAAGCTAATGCCGATATGGATAAAGGTATCCGTGGGATGTCCAACTCATTGAATAATGTGTTGTCGGTTCAAGCCGAAATCGGTACCCAACTGCAAGAGCTAGACAACCTGGATAGTTTGGGCAGTGATCGTAGTTTGATTAATAAACAGCGTTTGAGTGATTTGCAGGATGTGGATTGGACCGCGGCTATCTCGTCATATGTGATGCAGCAGGCTGCGCTACAGGCTTCATATACCACATTTACCAATATGCAGGGTTTGTCCCTGTTCCAGCTTAATAAGTAATCCGTCTTCTGCCTGTGGGTCTACCCCACAGGTTCCCTCTTAAGTGTACTTAAACCGGGTGCACTTTTTGGTGTGTCATCTTTTCCCACTAAGGTTTGGGGTGACATACCATTTTTTTGCAGCGACTCAGTTTGCCAATCCGCTCAATACGCCGGCTAATCGGTCAAAAACTTCCCCGAACAGATGCTCAGCAAAGGGGGGCAATAATGGCATTATCAACCCTATTGAGATGATACCGACGGTCAACGTCAGCGGGAAACCGATAACGAACACCGAAAGTTGAGGTGTCATTCGGTTTAGCATGCCTAATGCCATATTCAGAGTTAACAACAGCGTGATCAGCGGCAATGCTAACATCAGTCCATTCATAAAGATTAATGAGCCGGCCTGCGTCAATGCCAGAAAGCCATTACCATTGAGCGGTTCGAACTGAATGGGTAAGGTATGAAAACTGTCGGCCAACAATGAAATTAGCCATAAATGACCATCAAAAGTGAGGAATAACAGCAGGGCCAGCAAGTTAAGTAACCGGGCTAAAACCGGCATATTCGGCCCCCCCGAGGGGTCAAAGAAGGTCGCGAACGATAATCCCATCTGTAAACCAATCACTTCACCGGCCAGCCGGATGGCAGCAAAAGCAAATTGCATGGTCAAGCCGATGGCTACCCCAATCAACACTTGTTGGGCGGCGACCCAGACTGCACCGGTTGAGACTAAGGGAATATTGACCGGGGGTAGCGAAGGGGCAATCAGAAAGGTAATTAACAGCGCCAAACCGACTTTAACTTTGCGGTTTATCTGTTTCTCACTAAACACCGGCGCAGTGGTGATCAGCGCCAGCACCCGAATTAACGGCCAGAAATACTGGCTGACCCAGAGGCTAAGTTGAGTGGTATCGAGGGAAAGCACCGTTAGCCAATCAACGTGGGCAGGCTGGTGAACAGATTACGCATATAGTCCAGTATCAGGTTCAGCATCCATGGGCCTGCGATCACCATCGTGGCGAACACGGCCAGTATTTTTGGGATGAATGACAATGTCATTTCGTTAATTTGCGTTGCTGCCTGCAACAGGCTCACGATCAGGCCGCTTATCAGGGCGGCTAATAACAAGGGCGCAGCCAGGGCAAGTGCAATCTTCATTGCCTCAACGCCGAGGGCCATTACCGATTCAGGTGTCATGATGAGTCTACCTTAGCTATAAAAACTCTGTGCCAGGGAACCCAGTAGTAGCTGCCAACCATCAACCAAGACAAATAGCATCAGCTTGAAGGGCAGTGAGATACTGGCTGGGGGAACCATCATCATCCCCAATGCCATCAGCACACTGGCTACCACCAGATCGATAATCAGGAAGGGAATAAACACGGTAAAACCGATTTGGAAGGCGGTTTTCAGCTCGCTGGTGACATAAGCAGGTAGCAGAATGCGCATCGGTACCACTTCGGGACCTTCCAATGGCGGCAGATTGGCCAGCCTGGCATACAGTGCCAGATCTGATTCGCGGGTTTGGCGCAGCATAAATTCACGTAAAGGTTGTGAGCCTTTATCCATCGCCACTTCCATGCTTATCTTGTCCTGACTGAAAGGCAGATAAGCGTCCTGATACACCTTGTCAAATACCGGCGACATAATAAAAAATGTCAGAAACAGCGCCAGACCCAACATCACCTGATTGGGGGGTGCAGAGGGGGTACCCAATGCGTTGCGCAGCAACCCGAGCACAATAATAATACGGGTAAAACTGGTCATCATCAGTAAGGCGGCAGGCAGGAAACTCAGGGTGGTGATGAAAACCAAGGTCTGCACCGGTAAAGACCAGCTCTGCCCACCATTAGCTAATGGCTGGCTGATGATACCGGGCAGTTGAGCCAGCACCGCCGGAGAGCAGAGTAAGCCCAATAGCAGTAGGGTGGTTTTATTGATGAGTGCAGCCAGAAGACGGCGCAGCAGCAACCGATAAGTGAAATCAGTGTTGGCCGCTGCGGTTGTTACGCTATTGGCTGTGGTAAGCACGGGGCGAAGAGACATCATGCCGATTTTTCCGGGTGTTTCGATTTCTTGTTAAATAGATGGTTGTTCAGTAGCTGGCGAAAATCGGCCGGTTTCGCACGGTCGGGCGACGAAGCCGCTGTGGCTTCATCAATCGCAGGACGTGTCAGAGTGTGGAGTTGTGTCACCTGCTGTGCAGTTACGCCTAACACCAGCCAGGTATTGTCTACTTCAACAATGACCACCCGCTCGCGCTGACCAACCTGACAACTGGCCTTCACATTCAATAATTTGTTGTTACGTGCCTGCGGGGCAAAACCTAAACGGCGTACCAGCCAGGCACCACATAAAATCAGCAGTAAAATACCGCCTAACACGCTGCCAACCTGCGTTAACACCGAGCCGGCAGGTATCGCTGGTGCCGTCTGTTGCACCGCCGTACCAGAGTGGCTGGCGGCAAAGCCAGTAACCGGTGTCGTAACCGTGGATGCGGCAGTATCAACCTGTGCTGCGGTCATTAGCGGCTCAGACGGCGCATACGTTCTGACGGAGTAATGATGTCAGTGATACGTACGCCATATTTATCAGCGACTACCACCACTTCACCCTGCGCAATCAGATAACCGTTAATCAAAATATCCAATGGCTCACCGGCCAGGCCATCAAGGGAGACGACCGAGCCTTGAGACAAGCGCAGTAACTCTTTGATGGTCATTTTGGTGCGACCCAGTTCAACGGTCAGCTTTACCGGGATATCCAGAATTAAATCGATATCCTGTAGGTTACCCAAGGCATCCGGTGCTTCCAGTGATTTAAATACACCCTCGGTGGTGGCCGCTGGTTTATCCGCTGCCTGCTGCTCATTAAACGCATCAGCCCACAGGGAGTCAACGGATTCCTTTCCATCGTCAGACGGAAGCTTAGGGTCACTCATTGGGCTGTTCCTCATTCAGAGCATTCAAAATAGGGTTAATCAAATGTTCAACACGTAGGGCATATTGCCCGTTTAATGTCCCGTACTGACTGGTCAGTACCGGTACGCCGTCGACATGCGCAATCAGTCGATCCGGTTTATCTATGGGTAATACATCCCCTGGTTGCAGCTTGAGTATCTGCGATAGTCTCAGCGGGATATCGACAAAATTAGCCACCAGCTCCAGCTCGGAGTGCTGCACTTGCTTCACCAGTGTTTCGCGCCAGTGGCTATCTTCCTGTCGGGAATTTTCCAACGGTGGGTTGGTTAGCAGCTCACGCAATGGCTCGATCATGGCGAAGGGAATACAGATGTTGAACTCACCACTCAACGCCCCGATCTCCACATGGAAAGGGGTGGTGACCACGATATCGTTGGGGGAGGTGGTGATATTGGTGAATTTCACCTGTATTTCAGAACGGACATATTCCACATCAATTTTATAGATAGGCGCCCAGGCATCACGGTAGGCATCCAGCGCTAGCCGTAACATGCGGTTAATCACACGTTGCTCAGTGTGGGTAAACTCGCGACCTTCTACTTTAGTTGGGAAGCGACCATCACCACCGAACAGATTATCAACCGCAATAAAGACCAGGCTCGGGGCGAAAACGAATAGCGCGGTGCCACGTAGCGGTTTGAGATGAATCAGGTTGAGATTGGTCGGTACCGGCAGATTACGGGCAAAGTCGTGGTATGGCTGAATTTTTATCGGGCCGACGGTGATATCCGGGCTGCGACGTAACAGGTTAAACAGCCCCATACGGAACTGACGAGCAAAACGTTCATTGATGATCTCCAACGCTTGCAGGCGTTCACGCACCACACGTCGCTGGGTCGTCGGATCGTAAGGTTTAACGTCTGTTTCATTACCGACGACAGCAACTGGCTCATCGCCACCGCTGTCACCGTTTAACAGTGCGTCAATCTCTGCTTGTGAAAGAATGCTATCGCCCATAATGATTATCGCAATATAAATGCGGTAAACAGCACATCGCTGACTACCTGATTAGGTTGGCCTTTAACCATTGGCGGGCTAAGTACGTTTTTAATTTCACCGACTAAACGCTGTTTGCCTTCTTCATTTGACAGGCTATCGGCGGACTGCCGAGAAAGTAGCAACAGCAAGCGGCTGCGAACTTCCGGCAGATAGTCATTGAGTTTGGCGCGAGTCGCATCGTCGGGCAGCCTTAACGTTAATCCGATATAAAGCACGCGATCCAGATTGTTATCTGGCGTGATCAGATTGACCGTAAAGGTCTCCAGCGGCATAAACACCGGAATAACAGGAACGGCTTTCGCAGCGGTAGGTTTACTCTTATGGAGTATCCACCAGCTATAACCGCCACCTGCAGATGCTGCCACAGCAATCAGCACTAGCAGGATCACCCAGATCGAACTCTTACGCTTGGCCGGGAAGGTATTATCAGACATGGAGAAGACAAATTCCTGTTTCGGTATCAAACCGGTGAATCACGACAATAACCTGGGGTATCTCATTGCTGGATGGTACAAACCGCTGACCACCGACAAATAACCCCATGCTATCCGAATTATTACTGATGATTATCCCGCGTATCTTTAATGCCAATAGGCAGAATAGGTGGCGAAAAACGGCCTAACTTGTCCGTTTGTCACCTTTTGCTGAAATTAACACCCGTTTTAGGCGAAAATATCAACACCACCATTACCATTAGCCAGCGATTGCAACGCCGCAGGTGTCACGAGCGGTGTGCTGTTCGATACATCACCCGATGCGCTGCTACCGTAAGCGGGTTGGCCGTGTGATGCGAAACTCTGCTGATTTTGTTGGCTCTGTTGTTGTGCCTGTTGCCACTGTCCTTCACTGCCGACACTGCTTTGGCCCAACTGGATACCACTTTCAGCCAATGCCGAGCGTAAACTTGGCATCGCCGCTTCAATAGCTGCCCGAACCTGGCTGTGAGCTGAAGCAAAGTGCAACTGAGCTTGGTTATCTTCCATTTTCAGGCTGATTTGCAATGCCCCCAACTCTTGCGGATGTAGCCGCAGTTCGGCATTTTGTTGGCCGTTACGACTAAACATCACCACTTGTTGCCCCAGCGATTGTTGCCATTCCTGGCTACCCAACTGAGCGCTTAAATGGCCACTGACGGGCACGCTAACCGGGCCACTGGCTGTCGCTGGCAGAACCGGGCTGGAAACCGGAGGGAGTGATGGTGTTACCGTGGCTGAACTCACGGCTATTTTATCCACCGCGGCTGTGGCAATGGTTTTGTCGGTCGGTACGGCTACGGGGGCGGCTTTGGCACTAAGGCTGCTATCTGCATCCTGTGCTGTCGTCAGACGTGCCAGCTTATCTTGGGCGGTAGTGGTTTTAGCCTTACCGGGGGTGGCCGCTGGCAGTGCGTTGTTGGTGGCATTGTCACTTTTCGCAGTGCCGATTGTGCCGCTGATCAATGCCGCCAAACCTTTATCTTGTGAGGTCAGACTGGTCAGAGTAGCTAAGTCCTGCCTGGCGCTGGTTTTGTCGCTGGTCAGGCCATTGCCGTCAGTCAATGGCGTTTTCTGTCCATTGTTGGCACTGCCCAGCGTGGTAGCAACCTGGTGAGGTAACATGGCTAATAACGACTGCAACGCACTGGATTCGGCCAGCGCGGTGGTTTTATCCAGCGTGCTGTCATCATCTAATGTGTTTTTCTTCACATTAGCCGCGTCTCCAGTCTGCCCTGCGTGGGTCAGGCCTACAGGCAACGTGGCGCTAATATCACCTAAGGCGGCCAATAACTGATTCAATTTACTGTTACCACTGATTGACTTTCCTCCGTCCACATTGGCAGTGATATCAGTGGTTGCAGCCAGCGATGATTTCAGGGTCGAGGCATCCATAGCCGTCAGCTCTTTACCCAGTTGGTCACCCAATAATTTGGCAAAATCAGCCGGTAGCCCTGCGTCTGTAAACAGCGCAGCAATCGATGAAGAGGAAGATGCACCCTCAGTCTCACTGGCAGTTGCAGTGGCAGGCAATAGGGACAGATTCATGAATTAAGACTCCTTTGTGAGGCGCGCTGTGCGAACTCATCCATCAATTTTTGATCCAAACGGTTTTCTTGCAAGCGCGCGGTGGTTTCAGCCCGCTCATTCAAGGTTTCAAATGCATTTAACCGTTGCTGCTTTTCTTGCCAATGCTTAACTGCCTGCTCAACTTTGGCATTCCACTGAGCCAACTGATTACGATGTTGGTCAATGGCTTGCTCCAGCGTCTGAATAAATTGCTGATAGTTTTGCCAACTGGAGGAGGCCATCCCGTTACTCAGTGTGTCATTCAACCGCACCCGGTATTCATCCTGATAAGTCAGCAACATCGTGAGTTGCTGCTCAGCATTCTGATAGGACAGGCGAACCTGACCCAGTTGCGTGCTTGCCTGTTCGACGGCTTTCTGGGCCAGATCGCGCAGGGTGATGAGAGGTGACTGACTTTTCATCGTATTCCTTATACCCTCCGTACTTGAAGCCGCAGGGGTGTTGGCTACCTTCACTTACCCAAATGACTTGACTGTGTAAGCTTATTGGGATTAATGAGGCTCACCCTACGGGCTAGCATAAATGCTGTTCAAATCGGTTCCCGACCGATTTGTCATTCATTTGCCGCCTACCTGCCACGCCAATTTCTTTGGGTATACGACAGGGGCGGTGGCTTGAGTCACTGGCTATCAACCCGGAAACAGACTCTTCAGATGCTGGCATGCATCGTCGTAACTGCTGCGTTCGAACATGCCTTGCTGTAAGAAGATTTCCATTTGCGGGTAAAGGGCGATAGCCTTATCCAGTAGCGGATCACTACCGGCGGCATAGGCACCCACACTGACCAAGTCACGGTTACGCTGATAACTGGCAAGTAGTTGTTTAAACTGGCGAACTTGACTGTAATGGTTCTCATCGATCAGTGATGTCATGGCACGACTGATCGATGCTTCAATATCGATGGCCGGATAGTGGCCAGATTCAGCCAGACGGCGTGATAACACCACATGACCGTCGAGAATGGCGCGTGCCGAGTCGGCAATCGGGTCTTGCTGGTCATCGCCTTCGGTTAATACGGTATAAAATGCAGTAATCGAGCCACCGCCGGTGACACCGTTACCCGCACGTTCCACCAGCGCCGGTAATTTAGCGAATACGGAGGGTGGATAACCTTTCGTTGCCGGTGGTTCGCCGATGGCCAGCGCAATTTCACGTTGCGCCATGGCATAGCGAGTCAGCGAGTCCATAATCAGCAATACGTGCTGACCACGGTCACGGAAATCTTCTGCAATGCGAGTTGCATAAGCGGCACCTTGCATACGCAGTAATGGCGATACGTCGGCAGGCGCGGCTATCACTACCGAACGAGCACGGCCTTCCGGCCCTAAAATATTCTCGATAAAGTCTTTTACTTCACGGCCACGTTCGCCAATCAGACCCACCACAATGACATCTGCTTGGGTATAACGCGCCATCATGCCGAGCAGCACACTTTTACCTACCCCAGAGCCGGCGAACAGACCCATACGTTGCCCACGGCCAACGGTCAGTAGGGCATTAATCGTCCGCACACCGACATCGAGTACCTGCACAATCGCGGTACGTTGTAATGGATTGATTGGCGGGGTGATCAGTGGGGCGCGATAACTGGTTTCTGGTGCAGGCAGACCATCAAGCGGTTTGGCACTGCCATCCAATACCCGCCCCAGGAGTTCCGGGCCGAGCGGCAGTTGTTTACTGGCTGAAGCACCGCCTGTGGTCACCCGGGCATAGACTCTGGCACCGGGTACAATGCCTTCGACTTCTTCCAGCGGCATCAGAAACAGGCGATGGCCGTTAAAACCGACCACTTCACTTTCAACTTCCTGCACTGCGCCGTTATCGTGGCGCTCAATCAGACAAGTTGCGCCCAATGGCAGCTGTAATCCCGTGGCCTCCAGGACTAAACCCGTGGCGCGGGTCAACCGCCCGTAGCGACGGATAGTGGTTGACTGGCTGATGCGCTCTTCGAATTTATCTAAAGAGGCGAGCCAACGACCAAGGCGCGCGGTCATCATAATTCTCCCGGCGCGGCGAGGCGGCACAACTCATGCCAGCGGGTCGCCAAACTGGCATCGAGATCACCTTCTTCGGCGCTGACTTTGCAGCCACCCGGATGAATTTGACTATCACCCAGCAAGCGCCAGCCATGCAGACTTAAGGTGCTGCCTAAGCGTTGCTCGACGACAGCCAGATCATCAGGATTAACCCGCAGTTGTGGCTTACCGGTGAACATCGGTTCTTGCTGAATCAGTTGTTGGATTTGGGCCAATAATGCCGTGCCATCACAGATTGCAGGTTGCCCGAGAATTTGTTTCGCGGCGGCCAGGGCCATTTGCATTAACCGCGAGGCAATCACGCTGTCGAGTGCATCAAGGGTACTTTGGAAGTCGTTCACCAGCAGTTGCCAGTGGGCAGTCATCGGGGCCAATTGCTTTTGAGCATCGGCCAGTGCCTGTTGATGACCTTCCTCCAGACCGGTCTGGTAACCTTTATCCAACCCTTCTTGTAACCCTTTAGCGAACCCTTGTTGGCGGCCCTGCTTCTCGGCTTCGAGTTGCAGATTTACCAGTGCTTGCTGCTCACTGACCCCGGTTGATTCGCTATCGCTACCCGTATCCGGTTCATCAGTAAACAGCATACTGATATCCGGCGCAGCCGCGGGCGGAGTAGTATCCGATGTAGTGGCAAAGTCGTTGAGTGACCAAGGTTGCCAGGGCAGGGCATTTATCCTGTCAGACATAGATATCCTCGCCACCACCAATGACTATCTCGCCGCTTTCCGCCAGACGACGGACGATAAGCAAGATGGCTTTCTGTTCGTTTTCGACCAGTGACATACGTACCGGTCCACGGGTTGCCAGATCGTCGCGCAAGATTTCTGCTGCACGCAATGACATATTGCTGAGGAAACGCTCGCGCAATGCTTGATCGGCACCTTTCAGGGCGATCAACAGTGATTCGTTGTCTATCTCTTGCAGTAAACGCTGAATGCTGCGGTCGTCGACACTGACCAAATTCTCGAACAGGAACATTTCGTCGATAATTTTTTGAGCCAATTCGCCGTCGTATTCGCGTACTGCGTCCATGACCGTCTCTTCCTGTTGTGTTTTCATCAGGTTGATAATCTCGGCCGCTGTGCGGATACCGCCCATTTTGCTGCGTTTGAGGTTCTGGCCATCGAGCAGGTTGTTCAATACTTCGGTCAACTCAGCCAATGCGGCGGGCTGGACACCACCAAAGGTGGCGATACGCAACATCACATCGTTGCGCAGGCGCTCGTCGAACAGCGCCAGTATGTCGGCGGCCTGAGCGCGTTTCAGATGGACCAGGATGGTGGCGATAATCTGCGGATGTTCGTCGCGGATCAGGTCGGCCGCCATCTGCGGTTCCATAAAGTTGAGCGTTTCCATGCCACTGGTGGTTTCGCGCGATTCCAGAATATCTTCCAACAAGCTGGATGCGCGCTCTTCCCCCAGGGCTTTTATCAGCACACTGCGCAGGTAATCACTGGCGTTGACGCTCAGTGCGGCATATTGCTCGGCATCGTCTTCAAATTCAGCCAATACATCAATCAGTTGCTGGTGAGAAACCTGACGCATACTGGCCATGGTGGTACTGAGTTGCTGCACTTCGCGCGAGGAGAGGTGTTTAAACACCTCAGCGGCATGGTCTTCACCCAGAGTCATCAGCATGATGGCGCTTTTTTCAGTTCCGGTCAGGCTCATTGGTCATTACTCATCCATTGACGGATAACCAGCGCGACAACACGTGGGTCTTTATCCGCAAGTTCGCGTATACGCTGGGCCTGAACTTCAGCACTCACTCGCTGCTGATTTTTCTTACGTAAGGCCAGCTCTTCTTTACTCTGTTTGGCATTTTCAGACGCTACCGCAGTCTGGACAATGTTATTGACCGATGCCGCAGCCTTATCAGCAACTTGTTTCTTAGCGACCATAGGGCGCACTAATTTGCGCCATAAAATCCATGCCACCAGCAAGATAAGCAGATAACGACCAGCATTTAACATCTGATCAAAGAACGATTGTTGCTGCCAGAAGGGCAGTGTGTTGCCGCTGGCATCATCGGTGGCGTTAAATGGTGTATTCACCACATTTAATGTGTCGCCACGATCAGTAGAGAAGCCCATCGCCTCGCGTGTCAGGGATTCCACTTGTGCCAATTGATCCTTGGTCAGCGCAACTGGCTTGCCCGCCTTATCACTGCCGTAATTAACAACAACGGCAACAGAGAGGCGCTGCACCATGCCAGCTTGTTGCTGGGTATGACGGATTGTGCGGTCAACTTCAAAGTTAGTGGTTTGGTCGTGGCGGCTGTTGCTTGACGTCGCTGTCGATTTAGCGGCAGTGGCCGGACGATTAGCCGCGTTGGCATTGTTCGCTGTGGCACCAGCAGCACCGGCAGCAGGCGTCGCTGCTGGGGTTTCAATCGGTGCGACCGGTGTGGCAGATGGCTGATTGGATAATGCCCCCGGCACACCACCGACATTGGTTCCCCCCAGTTGTTCACTGGTGCTAACTTGCTGTGAGCGGACCGCGCCTTTGTCGGCGGCCTGATTAGGCTTGTACTCTTCATCGGTCTGTTCACGGCTGGCAAAATCAACTTGAGCCGTGACCTGCGCATGCACATTACCGTTACCGACCATCGGGGCGAGTATGGTTTCAATGCGACGTTGGAAGCGATTTTCAACTTCGTTAGTAAATTTGAGTTGTGCGGCGTTTAAATCACGGCCCGCACTGTCGGATTGCGTTAACAAACGGCCGGTTTGGTCAACGACAGTCACGTTACCCGGCGGTAAACCGGCCACGCTGCTGGAAACCATATATACGATGGCGTTAATCTGGCCATCATCAAGGGCACGACCTGGTTGCAATGCGAGTGTTACAGAGGCGGTTGGAGACTTTTGTTCCCGAACAAAGAGAGAAGGTTTTGGCATTGCCAAGTGAACACGCACATTCATCACTGGCCCGAGGGTGCCAATAGTGCGCGCCAGTTCACCTTCCAAAGCGCGCTGATAGTTAATTTGCTCACTGAATTGGCTGATGCCAAACTTTTCCTGATCCAGCAGTTCAAAACCTACCGCACCGCCTTTAGGCAAGCCTTGTTGGGCCAGACGCAGGCGGGTTTCATGTACCTTATCTGCCGGGACCAACAACGCGCCACCATTATCAGCGAAGCGATAAGGGATATTCAGTTGTGTCAGTTGCGTAACGATATCACCACCGTCACGATCATTCAGGTTGCTATAAAGGACGCGATAATCCGGGCTTTTAGCCCATAACATCAGCGCGACAATAATAGCGACAGCCGCAGCCGCAGCAATCAGCAGTGGGATTTTTGGATTCGCGCGTAGGCGTGCCAGTGTCGTCGTAAAAACATTCTCACGATTTTCACCGCCAGTTATCGAGGCATTCATACACGTCCTTGGCCAAGCTGAACAACGTTTGAGTTAGTATTTTTTATGTAACTAGTGTGTCGAAACAAAACAGACTCCCAAGTGCTGTGAGCGATAAAGCATCAATAGCTGATCTCCCCTTTTATGGGCATGCCATTATTTGCTGTAAGTGATGAATTCGATGGCTCAATAAGCCGGTATTTTTGTGTCTAATTAGCGGCTTTAGTACAAAAATGATGTGTTAGGGTGTCATCCTGAAAATAGTGACACGTGGCGAATGGTGAATAACCGCATTTACGGACTCATTTTCCATGTTGTTATTTGACCCATTACATCGTTTGAGGATGAGCATGTCTGTTCAAGGTATTGAAGGGGTTTTACAGCAGTTGCAGGTCACTGCATTGCAGGCATCCGGTTCGGCAAAGATGTTGCCAGTAGAGGCCGGCTTCGCCAGTGAGTTGAAAGCGGCCATCGGCAAAATCAGTGAAAACCAACAGCATGCCCGCACTCAGGCTCAGAATTTTGAATTGGGTGTGCCCGGTGTTGGCCTGAATGATGTGATGGTAGATATGCAAAAGTCATCAGTATCTTTGCAACTGGGCATTCAAGTTCGTAATAAGTTAGTTGCGGCTTATCAAGATGTGATGAATATGGGCGTGTGAGTGGGTAATGCTATTGAATTATATAGTAAAAACCACTATACAATTTTCTTGTGGGGCATGAGTGGGGCATTTTGAGAAAATTTAGCATTCAAAAGTGCAATTTGCTCATTGTTGCTTTCTGGCATCCATTCCCCATAAACAGAGAAAACCATCTGCGCAGATGCGTGTCCCATCTGTGAAGCGATGAATGATGGGTTTGCACCGGCCGACAACAGCCAGCATGCGAATGTATGACGTGATTGATATGGTTTCCTTGACCTGATCCCCGATCTCCTCAATGCTCCGTTCCATATCTGGCCTAGTGACTCAGTTGAGTAATAATCACCGCAAAGCTGGTTTGATGATGTAACTCTGGGTATGAAGACGAAAGTGCAACTGTCTTCCCTTGTTTTTCTTGCTTCTCTTGTATGGATCAGTATTTGATATTGCGGCCCCATCCTTGTGTATAGCATTTGACTGCGCAGGGCTTCTTTTGCATTGTCCGTAAGCTGAATAATGCGATCGGTTCCTGCGTCGGTTTTTGGTAAAGTAAACTGCTTAACTCGGGTAAGATTTCTCCTTACCATAATTGTGCCCGCTTCGAGGTCTACATCCTCCCACGCCAGTGCACAAAGTTCTCCATGCCGCATGCCGGTATATACAGCGAGTGTCCATAAGTTTTTAATTTGCTGATGGGTGCAACCATCGAGCATTCTAAAGAACTCATCTCTTGTTAGCGGATCTGGCTGTGGCTTACTTTTCCTCAGTCGAACCAAATTTGATGTTGGATCTGAATTAGAGTACCCATTCCCCGCCGCAAACATAAATGCTGATTTAACACATGCCAGGCAATAATTAACAGTTGGCACCGACCGCCCTCTAACCGCCGTAATCTGGTGACGTCGAGGTAATTGCATCCCATTAAGCAACTCATTTCTCAACTTCAAAATGTCTTCATTTCTGATTGATGAAGCCTGCCGGTCAGGACCAAGTAGAATAGCTGCCGTTTTCAGTGTTGATGTATATCTATCGTGGGTGTTTAGCGAAACCTCCGGCTCTTTCAGGGAAAGCCATTTGTTGAACAACACCTGAACGGTAATATTCCTGATTTCTGTGGTTGTATATTGTGATGCATTTGGTGACTCAGGAAACTGTTTTGCATAGTCAAATGTTCCGGTCTTAATAGCGTACCCAATTGACTGACGCAAATCAGATGCTATTTTTCTGTTCTTAGGCGTATCAGGAACCCCAAGGGATTCCCTGCAACGCTTTTTCTGATACATAAACCAAATGCGTAGATATCCTCCATGATGCTCTACGCCGGTAGGGTATTGCTGTTTGCTCATAATTGACCCTTATGAGGTTGATTGGACTGTAGGTTATACCGCTTTTTTTAGCTTTGCGGTTGATGGCTGGATACTTTTTTGACGCTCGACCCAGTTATCAATAGCTTCCCTGTTATACATACACTCGCTATTGGGTTTTGGATCATCTTCAGGAGAAACCAGTAAATACTCCCTCCCTTGCAGCCACGATTTCTCTCTGGCCCTCTTAATTGTTCCAGGACGAAGGCCGGTTAAAGTAATAAGCAGATCCTCTGTTACCCACTTATTCGGCACAATTTGAATAACATTTGTCATATCTGGCCTCTTATCTCTTTATCAATCCCATCACCTATTCCACTTAAACTGACCATTCAGCACTCCGATGGCGAAAAGAAGCCAAGCCAGCTTGTAGCCAAGTGGCTTTAGCTTTTCGTAGTGGCGCAGGATGATAGGGCGGGTGATGGAGTCTTTGTTTGTGTTGGCCGGCAGAGCGGCGAGGGTGATTTTAATTTCGTTGTTACACATTCTGGCGGTAGATTGGAGCGCGTTCTGTCTCTCTTCTGGAGTCACGTGTCACCATCCTTTTACTCGCACCAACCAGAAAGCTGCGCAGACGCCGATTAGCAAAAGAATCCAGTCGAGATATGCCATTAAAAAGCTAAACGCATCCATCAGTGAACTCCCTTCAGCGCATCACCCACAACATAGACAACCATGCACATAAAGAAGAGGGTGAGGATTATCACCACAAGTATCTCAGTTGATAATTTGAGTCGTTTCATGCTGCTTTACTCCCGGTTAATATTTCCTGCCCAATCGCTTTTAGCTCATCGCGCTTAACGGTCGTGAACATGCAGCGAGGTTTGATGAATGGCCGCCAGATGAACAACAGCGAACCTTTGTTGTTACCGTTGATTGGCTTTCCAGTATCAGAGCGTAGAAACGATATCCGGCCATCAGTAATGAATCGCACCTCATCCACAGATTGCAGTGCCTGGCTAAACCAGCCTACAGATGAGTCGGCCGGCACAAGCATCACTACCGGCTGGAGTTGCTGCTTACATTGCTCAGCCGCCTTGGTTACCCAGGGTGAGATATCGGAGTAGGGTGGATTGCACCAGATAGCGCCGCAACTTTCCCATGCACTAATAAGTGCATCGTCTTGCTCGGTGAGGTATCGGGCGCACAGGGCGCTTTTGTGACTGGCTGCTGCATCCAGGTAAAAGCCAAACTCAATATCTAATGCGGTGAATATGTCGGCGGGTGTCATCCATAAATCTTTCAAGTTATCCGGGGTGTGGCTGCCGCCGTAATCACTCATGCCGCCTCCATTATCTTTCTCACTTTCGCTTTCACTGACTTCACCGTTTTAACTGGAGTTGGCGGGACAACTTGCCGCGGTACCGGTCTCTTTGATTTATCGCCGGTTCGTAGCCGCTGCTTTATTTTCATGTCCCACAAATAGGCTTCTTTGTGGTCACGTCCGTCATCCGGCGCGCGGCCGACAGTCAGAATTAGTTCGCTGATATCGTCCATCAGGCCACCTCTGCCATTTCAAAAGGGACCATGCTCAACAGCACGTATCCAGCCTTTAATTCGCTAATATCAGCAACATGCGTCACCTGCCGGATTACAATTTTTCCTGTGTATTGGGTTCCATTAAATTCATTAAGAATTAACAGGTCACCAACCATGTAATCTCTATCATTCAGGCGCACTTCGGCGGTCTTCACCCCCTGATATACGGGCGCAAAGAATTCCGGCCTGATTTTCAGGTCGTGAGTTTTCATAGGGAATCTCCAGGTTATTTAGATGAAGTCCGTTTCCCTTTGATTGCTTTCTCGCAATCTGTCCATACGGTTTTAGCGAAGTGTTGACGGGGTATACTGAGAACGTAGCGGCGTTGTTCACCGTTAGGCCCGATTGGCTCGTTGAGCCACTTTTCGAATGAGTCGCTCATGCTGAACTCCAGATAGTGAAATCCGTTTACTGAGAGTTCCGTGGTGGGGTTAAAGCGAGTTACCGATACACTTCGCTGCACATGAGCACAACGTTGGGCTTGCGCTCTTTAATCAGCGTTGAGATGGTTAAGCATTCGGATTGAGTAGGGTAGATATCTTCGGTAACTGGCAGGGCATCACAGACATCAAAGCCGCAGGAGCTTATGAGAAGAACAAAGCCGATTAGCATTAGTCCTCCGCTGGTTTTGCTACTGTGAAAAGCGGTATCACATGGATAAAGTCATCTTCTGAATCTGCGTAATCATTATAATTACTAGCCTCATCCTCCATAACTCCCTTATCACCAATGCAGCACTCATTATAATAAGCAATATCATTTTTATCGGCCAATCCCCACGCTATAGGCTCCTGATTTTTTAGTGCCTCCAATTGCTCACGCAGTGATAGCAGTTCAGCATTTCGTTCAATCAGAGCATGGGCCATTTGATTGATTAAGTGACCATCGGGCCAAACGTGAGTTAGTTTGACTAACTGCCACTTGTCATTCATCGACATTTTTATCTGTAATTTCTGTTCTTTACTCAGCATCTGCATTCCCCTCTTTGTTCAAAGGATAAGCACCGCACAGGGCCATCTCCTCATCAATCCGTTCAATCGTTGATAATGGCCCAGCAACCCCATAATCCATTGAGTCAATGATTGCGTCGCAATCAACACTGGCAGGGGTGATATCAACCCCGTATCTATCCTCAAACCAGTCAGTGATTCGCTGCGACAAAAGCATGTGGTCACGCGCCAACTCATATGACCGCTTGAGGTCTTTAATTATCTGAGGCTTTGTCATCACCCCCCCTCGACCATGAAACCGGCTGCTTTGATTGCTGCGTTCCAGCCCACAGCAAAACCTATGCGCGGCTCACATTTTCCGTCAAGAATATACTGCCCTTTTTCATTTCGGACATACTTATCAAGCAACACAACCGGCTTTTGCTGCGTGCCGGTGAATAGCATTATCTGCCTGCGCGGGTCGGTGAATGGGTTTGCAGGGTCAATCTTAAACAGGTAGCCGCAGCCATCGTTAGCCATGCCTCGCAGTTCTTCTGCGTCAGTCCACGCTACCGGCACCTGATCGCCTTTCAGCTTCTCGTTTGCCGCTGATAACGCTGCTTCTGCTTTTGCTAGCTCTGCTGTAACTGACGAATATGCAGTAGACATGGATTCATATTTATTACGCACAACGCCGTTTTCTTTCTGTGCCGCTTCCAGTTGGGCTATCAGTGCACGTTCACTAGGTCTGTCATTCCAGTCGGCGGCAGCATCCTTTTCACTGCGATACCATCCAATACCTACGGGGCCATTGAGGAAATCAGTCAGGCAGACTGAGCACTCAACTAGAAAGCTCATTCCATTACTCGTTAATAAATGAGCTTTACCGCCACAGAATGGGCAGGGTTTCAACTCTTCTATGTTATTCATCAATTTTTACTCCTATGGGCAGCATCGTGGTGAGCAGCCGCAGTAATACCTGCGACCGTCAAAATTAACTTCACCCCACTCACCGCATACGCATTCTGCATATTCGACTTCCTCGGCCCGTTTTTTAGTACGGTTCTGGCTGGCAGATGGCTTAACCGTTACGTGTAATCCAGTCCATTCAGATTTAGTCACTATTCGCCGCCGACTGATATTGAACGTCATGCCAAGCAGCCGCTTAGCTTCACGATTTGATTTCATGCTCACCCCTCAGGCTGGCGGCGAACCTTTCAGGCAACTTTGGATAAATCAGTGGCTTCCACGCCAATACTTCTTCTCCACTTTCAATCGATTGATAATAATCACTATATTCAGGATGTCCGTGATATGAATGCCAACCAACGGCATTGTAATAATCGCCGTTGTCGTCTTGCAGAGCCCAATCAGATTCGTCATCTCCTCCATCACAAGGCATATTGAGATATCGCAGCATGGCAACTCTAACCGTGACTTTCCCGCTAAAGGTGCTGGTATACCTGACGATGGCCCAACATTGCATTTGATGTCCCAATTTAACTTCAGGTACTGAGTTTTCGTTCCACAGAGCTGCATTCTCACTAACCAACTGCTGTACCCTAGCAATGGTGTCACCCGCCACCGCGCCGGTAATACCCAAAGCCTCGGCAATCAGAGTGCAGGTATTGAGTGCTGAATCGCGCTCATCTTTTAACGTTTCGTAATCAGTATTTTCAGACATAACTGTTTCCTCAGCAGATTGACTGCCGGTAATGGGGTGGGGGATTAGGCTGCTTTCGGGATGGATAATGAAGCGCGTTTGCATATCACTGATTTCAGCGTCCTGCCGGTTAGGTGTGCTACTTTCTCATCGGCATCCTTGCCGAGCAGCCGCAATTCCGTTTCTGTCCAGCGTCGCGCTGGGCGGTTGGATATTAGTGCGATTCCCATCGAAGAAGCTTTTGCGTAAATCGACTGAAGAGAGCGTTCAAGCTTTTCAGCTATCAGGTCGCCGGGCATGTATCCGGCAACCTCTCTCATAAACTGCTCTTCATATCCTTCCCATGGTTCATAGGGTTTCATCATTGAATCCCCCACTGGTCACCAAATTTGAAGCCTAAAACGTCAAGAGCCTCATCCATGGTCTTAATGAATTGGGGTATCTTCAACTCAAAGGCATCCTGAAACTCATTGTCTTTGTCGATAATGATTGAGTGCATGTTCTCGCGGCGCATGCGCGGGTCATAATTGCTAAACCACCACTGATCACATCCTGCGACCCACATGGAGTATTGAACCTGTGCCATGTACTCCTTTTTAACCGCCTCAATACCGCCAAGGCGAAACTTAACGTACTGAGATGATGTGTAAGGTGACTTAAGCTCAAGTCCTCTCCCGTCGCTGCACATGCCATCAGGTGAGCATGCACAGCGCATTGATTCATCCTTGTAATAAATAGGTGGCTGGGTAGTTGTCAGGTCGTTTTCAAACTCAAAAAGAAACCTTGCAGCCTCTTCGTGTTTCTTCCCCCAAAGCAGGGGGCGAGCGGGTATTTCGTCGGGGATTCTTCCCGTACAGACTTCAGCAATCAAATCCATCATGTATGTTTCAGCCATGCCAGATAGAACGCCTGCATCCTTGTCCTTTTTTGACTTTGGTTCTGTCAAAATATCGCCAACTCTTGAAGCTGTAATGCATGCTAACCGGCACATTTTCCACTCGTCGCTTCCTTGCTCGATAGCGGAAATATCAAAGCCAAGCCTCTGTGATGCTATTGCGTTGCTAAGCATTTGCGGCCTCCTTGCTATTGGCTAACCGGCGCTCCATGCTTGATATAAGCATCCCTGCTTCTTCGTTAGTCAGTTCAGATTGGTTATTAACTTCACGTCCTGTGAGTGTTTTGCATGCTTTTTTTAGACTGTCGAATGTGGAATTAACCTGGATAAGAATGGAGTTAATTCTATCGTTTTGCTCAGCCGTTATTGGCGTAACATCTCGCTCAGGCGACTTTGCATTATCGAAGTTATTTCCCTCACCGCCTTCCGTATTGACATAATCAATAGCCGCATCCAGACGTTCACGGCGGGGCCAGTATTTGCTTGCTCTCTTGACGATGGTCTTCCGTGCCATCTCTTCCCAAAAGTTTTTCCATGGGCCATTTTTTGCCTTGCTGGTAGCTTCAGTTGCTTTAATTTCTGCGAGGCTCATTTCTTCTGTAAGGTAGTCACCATCCGGTGTTTTTATAGTGCAATAGCCACCAACAACAGTTCCTCTGTCGCCAAATGTGTTGTACTTATGAGTCGGGGCGCAATCCAATCCATTGGATTCATACGTATCATTTGAGTAAACGAGTTTGCATTGACCCCACTTAATAGCCCCTGTCGCTTGAGCCAAGTGAAGAAGGCCCATATAGCTGATATCAAGGCACACCATGCCGTCGCGAGGAACCAGATAGGCCAGCTTACTGGCTGGGTTCAATGTGATGCCAATTGCCGCCACGTTGATAATTGCGTTCTGTGCACTAGCTGGATTGGCTATCGCTGTTTTTGTCAGATATTCATTTCTCTGGAAAAGCTGCACAGCGAATTGGCTTTCCTTAGCCCATGTCACTCCCTGATCCGTCAGTGCACTGGAGAATAGCGGTTCCTGTTGCTTTACAAATTCAACAATACTGAAGCTCATCACGCCGCCTCCCCATGCCCGTCAATCATCATTGCTCGCTCGTACTTCGCTGCAATAAGCATTGAGTCCCATAAAAATTGAGATGCCATTTCTTGGAAGTCAGAGTTATTAAGCATTAGGTGAAGCACCTTATGGTTTAAGTCACAGAAGCCGACCTGTTTAAACAGCGCCTCAATGTGCTTAATCTTGATTTCGGTATTCAGCTCGGCGGTTCGCGCTTCCAGCGCTTTCTCATCGCGAGAATCAAATCCTTTTGTGATTTTATCGAGAGCCATAATTTGAGATACGTTCATTTCAACCCCCGATAAAATAAGCAATTTGCAACTTGCCACAGGTCGTTATTACCAACGCGGCGAGCATCAACCGCGAGCAATTGAAGTGCTTTTACGATATCCATTAAGGCTCACCTCGCTGATTAAGTGTTTTGGCAATCCAGAGCAGAAGTTCTATAAGTGGATTGCGTGGTGGTTCATCAGAGCAGACCACGCAAGGCCACCCTGCACAAATTAGCTGTTGCATGGGTTGTTCCTAATAAAGTTTGTTTATTTTCGCCCACAGCAAAACACCGACAGTTGTCAGTTATTTACTCTGGGGATTGGTGGGGGTGGTGAGGGTTAGTCCTGAAATTGGTTCTGAATGCTTTCGAGAAGATTAGTCACTGCATCGCGATAAAAATCAGCGTAAGGCTCATCTTCCCACTCTGTTTCGCTGCTTTGAGTTAATTCCGTTAACTCATTCCAAAGCTCAACGGCTAAGGCTTCTTGATTGATGTCATCCACATTAAGTATTCCGTCCCTGAATGAGGCTCTAATCAACTTCCCGCCGAGAATCTCAGTGGCTTTACTTATTGCCGGTTCTTTTCCATCCTCGAACTCAACAACAAAAGTCATCTTTCCCATATATCACCCTCTCGCCTTAATCATTGCGTCTGCCATCTGGTAGGCTTCTTCTGCTAAGTCATCGTTGCTGTACAATCTTTCAGGGCTCGCGCTTACACCCTGCATGTACTTAGCTGCCATGTAATCGCGCAGTTGCATACCAAGCCCAATGTGCGCCGTATTATTCAAATCACCACACCACGGAAACGCTGGGCCGCCTGTTTTAATTTCATCTGTCATACATCACCTCATCTAGTGGTCTTATTGCTGCCACCGGTTAAGTGGCAGGGGTAAGGTCACTGGTCATTCAAATTCATTCCAGCAGATATATGCTTCCTCTGGACTATCAACCTCTGCATGACCTTCCAAACCGCACGATGGGCATGCGGCCTTATCGTTGAAATTAATCATCCCGACTGGTGCGGAGGTTTCTACAATCACAGGGCTGTGGTCACATCGCTCACAATTCAGCCATGCTATTTCACGCTTTTCCTTACTCATCATTCATTCCTCATTTACCCGCCAATAAAAAAGGCCGCGTTATGCGACCCTGATAATTTGTGCTGGGGTATTTAGCCACGCCCAGCCGTGGTTTCCCTACTTTCCACAGTCAAAGGAAATTGATATGTTGGTTATTCCACAGTCAAAATAAGGAATTGAGAATGTCAGAACCTATTTCTGATCCAACAGTTTTACCTGAGAAGGCTGCGCTACAACTGGTAGTAGAGTTAATTCGTGGAGATAAAGTGCCAATGCACAGCTCTGGTAATATGGATAATCTGTTAAAAATGTATGACCAAGCTGTACAGCATTTCAAAAAGGATAAGCAATAAGAAGATATTCCTTACTAATCACTGAGTAATTCTTCAAAAGCAGTGCGGACGGCGGCGGCAATCTCTTTTGCTTTCTCCGTTTGCACTGTGGTGCAAAGAACTAATTGTTCTTCCAATTGTTTAGCCAAACACTGGGCTGCGACAACTTGAACTGCTACTTCCATATTCTTAATTTTCATCTCTTACCCCTTAACTATGTGGTGGGATTCTAAATAAGCGGGATGCTTTTGCCGATGTTGATGATTAATTGTCGAACCAGAAAACGATTCGGTGGTTGTCGCCGTCAACACCGTTAAATGATGAAATAATTGAATCAAGACAATTTGCCATGATAAAAGCCGCTGGTACGTCGATATCGAAATCAACATAACTGCTACTGCCACCCATGCGGCAGTATGGGTAAAGCAGGTTCCAGTCTGGGCTGCCAGATCGGATGCTATCTTGAAGCTTTTTAAGTTGATCTCTTTCCATCATGCCGGTGACATTGATGCTCGCCTTCTGGATAAATTCACTCATATCCTTGAGTTCATGCAGATACAAATAGCTGTGAGAGTGACCATCGCCTTCCCAGCGAGCGCTATTGTCTGCAACCTCTTTGCAGGCATTAAAAGGTATTCCGCGCTGCTTGAATGCAAATGGTATTTCACAGCGAACACCCTCACTTAAAAGCCCAAACAATTTGTAGTTGCGGTCAGTGAATCTATTTCGCCATGGGACTTCAAAGTAAACACCGTCATCGCCGTCGTCTTGCTCTTCCCACACATCAGCTGTAACCCAATCCCCTGAGACTTTTTTCTCACGGTATAAATGAATATCGCATCCCATTATGAAATCCTCGGTGGAGCCCTAACGGGCTGTTAATGATTCTGACTTACGGAAGCCTGCTGCAAACTTAGCTACCTGTGGTAAGCAGGTCTTACCGCCAGACTTCTTTGCTGTAGGCTCCGTGAAGCATTTACGACGCGCATCCCTTATCTTTGCTAGGTCACAATCTTTCGCGCCCCTGTGGTGCTTCTCGATGTGCATAAGCGGTATCCTTGGATTGAAGTTCAACCCACACACCGGACAGCGAATTTCATTCTTCATACTCACCTCTCATTTAGAGAACTTATTACTGCCGCCTCGAACTGACAGCGACAGGGTATAAATTCACTTCTCCTTTAAAGAACACTTAGCGGTCGATCCCTCTCGGGGCCGGAAGTGATTACATCGCTCACCTCGGTGCGTGTTGCTTAGTTGGCGTCCTGCCGTGTTGATGGAATAGATAATAGCTTTGGATATATTCCATGTAAATAGCTAAAGATATAATTATATAGATAAAGCTATTTAGCTATTGATTGATAAAGTAATTTATTTTTAATAAATATGCAGACGTGACTCATCGCACCTGGCAATCAGGCGTGAAAAGTGTGAGGTGAGTAGTGTTTAAAGCGGGTAGGGTGGTGAGTAGTTGGTGTTTTTCATGTCAGCCGGGTTTACATTCTGGTGCCGTTCTGTCAGCCGATGGGGATCGGGGTGGGCACCAAAAGAGGATTATCTCAATCGTACGATAGTAATATCAGTATGTTAGGGTGATTACCAAGTGGGGATCGGAACACCAAAATCGACAACAAAATATTCCTGAAATTATTCCATCTTTAGATTACAGGCACAAAAACCCGGCATCTGGGCCGGGTACGATGGGCTAGTAATGAGCTAAACCAGCATCACCGAATAATGAATGACTCGACCAATGATCTTCACATCATCCATATCCGCTTCCTCATCCGGGAACTCTTCTTTGTTGTAGCTTCGAATGCTTAACTTTTTGCCTGGCATCCGGTAAAGCAGCTTAACCCTAAAAAAATCATCCTGGTCTATCGCGTAAATCCCACCGTCAACGATGCGCTTATTGGCGTTATCAACCGTTACAGTCGTTCCATTGGGAAGTACTGGCTCCATGCTATTGCCATGAACAGGGAAGGCCATGACGCTCTTTGGATCTGCTCCAGCCCTGCGTAAGGTGGTCTTTGAAAATCGCAACTTAAAACCATTGTGATCTTCGTTGTTTTCGCAACCACTCCCAGCTGCTAGCTCTATGCTTTTATAGTAAGGAATTTCTACGTCATCCTCTCCAAGCGGGGTGGAACTGTCCCATACCTCAACTCCAACCCATTCGCTTTCAGGCGGGATTGTTGAATCTGGATGGTGTGGCTTTGCGCCATCTTCGCGCATTGGTTCTATTCCTTCACTAAGCCATTCAGGGCGAACGCCTAACACTCTGGCTATCTGAACGGATTTCCTTGAAGAACTGGCTTTTCCTGAAGTTAGTTTCCATACGCTAGGTTGTGCCATACCTACGGCCTCAGCAAGTGAACCCTGAGTAAACCCACCTTCTTTCATGGCTAGATTTAGCCGATCTGCAAAAGTCATTTTTTCCATTCGCATAGTTTATAGCCGCAGCTATACCCAATCAAATATCTAAAGCTATTTACAATATGAATAGCTTTGGCTATTATTCCTGTATCTACAAAAGCAGGAGTTATTTATGGTCAACGAAGCTATTAAGTCGGCTATTAACATCGTGGGGAGCCAGCAGAAACTTGCTGAAGCCTGTGAGGTTAAACAGCCCTCCGTATGGTCTTGGTTGCATGGGAAGAAAAAGGTTTCCGCCGAAAATGCAAAACGTATTGAGAAGGCGACCAAAGGACTAATCCCTGCATACCGAATCCGCCCTGATTTGACTGACTTATTCCCTCACCCGGAACAAGCAGCTTAACAACAACTTAGTAACCGAACGACCCGGTATACGGTCGGGTGCCCGGCGTGGTCAAGGTTGACTGTCAATGGCGCGCAAAAAATAACACTACCAAAGTGACAAGCTCACAGCTTTGTCACGTAACAACATCTAACAAGGGAAGAGTACGCAATGGAACGTGCAAAAACACGCAAAAGAAATTCAGTTGAATTTATTGGTCGCCATCTCCTTTCATCGGCTCACCACGCCTTAAGTCATACACGACAAACGGTAGTTGCAAAGCTACTCAGTGTTGCCGACTCAACAGTCATGCGACGCGCTGAGAAGTACCCAGAAATCATGGAGCAATTAGCGGCGAGTGGTGTTCAGGACTTCGTGATGGAAGGTGAGAAGAAGCTACCGATTGATCAGTACCGGTATCTGATGACCATTTCAATGGAGTTTGCAAAGTATCAGTTAGAAATCACCGGCAGTGACGCTAACTCACTTGCTGCTTAGGAGGTGTCATGAACCACATCCAATTTATCGAACACAACATCAAGCAAGAGCTTCTAGCGGCTGGGTACTCGTTACCAATCGCTCAGGGGGGGGCAAGTTTTGGAGTTGACCACTATCGGCGCTGCTCACAGGCAAGCGCAAAGGGAAAGATGTTTGATGACTGCTTACGGCTTGCTAAGGCGTGGGCAATTAAGAACACAACGGCGGCTGATAAAGCCGAAGCAAAGAAAGCCAAAGCTAGGAAGCCAGTCAACAGGACTCCAGCTTTGTTCTAAAGAAAATGCCCCAACAGCGCGAACTGTCAGGGCATCAATGCAAATTAACTGGATCAATTCACAGGAGTAATTATGAACGAGAAGCCAATACTTTTCAATTCCGAAATGGTTCAAGCCATTCTCAGTGGTCGCAAGACACAGACGAGACGAATTATCAAACTCCCGCTTATCGATAAGAACATGGGTTGTGAACTGGCTGGGAATGAATTAGCCGGAGAGGTTAACGCGGGTGACTACAGAAATTGTCCGCTTGGTAAGCCCGGCGATCAGTTATGGGTTCGCGAGTGTTTTTCGGACCTCGAAGACTTCGATTTTTTCAATCCTTCAGTGCCCGATGTCATCTCTGATTATTGGTATTGGGCAGACGGCAATCCTGAGTGGGGGAACTGGACGAAGCCTAAGCCGTCGATTCATATGCCGCGCAGAGCTTCCCGCATCAACCTGCTAATCACTGGCGTTCGTGTTGAGCGGTTGAATGATATCAGTGATGCGGATGCACTGGCTGAAGGTGTAGACGCTGATTATCTTGCTGAATCTCAAGACCATTATGACTGTATTGCTGACCATAATATGACTGGCAGACCAACTGCAAAAGGTTATTTCAGCAGCTTATGGCAGTCCATCTACGGAGAGGAAAGCTGGGAAGCTAACCCATGGGTATGGGTAATTGAGTTTGAGCGCATGGAGGCCAAATGATGCGAAAGAAAACTAACGCAAAACAGCGAGAAGTTACTCAGCAGCGTTCTGCAAAGCCGGACGAGTTAGTCATGGTCTGCGTGGACAATCCAATATTCGGTCACAAGCTCGTTGAGAAATTCAAGGAGCTTAAGGCTATGCAGGGGAAAGCCAATGAGTAACGTCTTAGCGTTTCGTCAACCAGACACAGTAAGGCCGGAGGCAACCGGTAAGGGGTTTGCCTTGATGCATAGGAAAATAATGGATCTGCCTTTCTACAGGACGGATTCTGAAGCGGTTCACTTGTGGTTCCATTTCATACTTATCGCCAATCACGCACCGGCAATAATTAATACTGAGTTGGGTGATGTCATGGTTCGCCGTGGTGAATTTATGACCGGTCGCAATAAGCTGGAACTGGCAACCGGTATTACCGGTAACCGCATTAAATATCTCATCGGTAAATTTGAAAAACTTGGGATGATCACCAAGTCAACCACCAAGAAATTCTCACTAATTTACGTCACAAAATACGACGAATATCAGCCAAATATTGTGCCAACAGATTACCAACAAAGTGCCAACGCAAAGCCGCTTGTACCAAGCGCTGGCGCAGAGGTTGTGCCAACAGATTACCAACAAAGTGCCACAAACAATGAAATACTAAATACTAACTTAATATCTAAAGATATTAAGTGTGCAACTGGCGACTCAAAAACGGTCAATCAGGGACAAAAGATTTCCTGCGAAGAAGTCTGGCAATGCCTGAAAGAAGAGCTACCCGAAGCTAGAGGTTGGCGAGTAATGGACGATGACCGGCGCAACCTGATTAGACGCTTTTGGGCTAAGGCAAACAAAATTGCCCGTCAGATGGATAACGGTCAGCCGCTTACGATGCAGGGGTTCAGGGAATATCTCCAGTACATCAGCGAGAACTGCCGCTGGATGCTGGAAGACCGCCCTGATAACCGCAGTGGCAAGACATGGCGCAGGATGAAGTTTGATAGCTTCCTGTCAGAAAAGCTTTACCGGGATGTACGCGAAGGAGACAAGGATGACCGTTGATTACAAAACACCACCACATAACCTCGATGCTGAACAAAGCGTTCTTGGCGGCCTGATGCTGGATGACGGCAGTGATAACGTCGCTAAAGTCCTGTCCATGCTGAAACCAGAATCGTTTTACACCCGCCCGCACCAAGTTATTTTTGCTGAAATTAAAGACTTGGTTAGCAGGCAGATCCCTATTGACCTTCTGACTCTGTTCAACCAAATGGAGAACAAGGGGATCAGCAGCACTGTAGGCGGTTTTGCTTACATGGCAGAGCTATCGAAGAACACCCCCAGCGCCGCGAATATCGTGCACTACGCGATGGAAGTCCGCGATAAGGCGATCACTCGTTACAGCATTGCCAAAACCAATGCGATGACCGAGTTGCTTTATGCCAACAACGGCATGACAGCAACGCAAAAGCTTGAGGCAATACAGGCGCTATCTACCGAGATTACGGATCACGCCAAGACAGGTAACCGCAGAGGGCTGCGAACATTCGAAAGTGTGTTCTCAGATTGGGTTGATGTTGTTGATCAGCGACTTTCCGGTGACCCGCGAGCCATTGGACTAACCAGCGGGATAGCATCACTGGACGCCATGCTGGAACCTAAGCGAATTGTGAAAGGTTCACTGTTCGTGGTCGGTGCCCGCCCCAAAATGGGTAAGACAACGCTCTATTCAAACATGGCAATCAACTGCGCGCTGAATGAGAACCTCCCTGCGCTGGCGTTTAGTCTTGAAATGCCTGGAGTGCAGCTTGGCGAAGGTATGATCTCTCAAGCCTCTGGGGTATCCAGCAGTAATTTTTATCTTGATGGGTACGACGATAACCGTTTTGCATTGGCATCTGCGAAAGGGTTAGAGCTGGCAAGAAGTGGAAATTTGTATATCGACGATACGCCGGGCATTCCACTGTCCCACATAGTTTCTGAGTGCCGCCGCATCAAGCGCGAACGTGGTGTTGTAGGCATGGTGTTGGTTGATTACCTCACACTGATGACCGCCGAAAAAGCAGACCGTAATGATCTGGCTTACGGGATGATCACCAAGGGGCTAAAGAACCTCGCCAAAGAGCTGGATTGTGTTGTCGTTCTGCTGACTCAGCTAAACCGTGATTTAGAAAAGCGCGTCAATAAGCGGCCTCAACCAAGCGACTCCCGCGACACAGGACAGATTGAGCAAGACTGTGATTACTGGCTGGGGATATACCGCGAAGGTGCTTACGACGAGAACGCCAATCAGCAGGATACAGAGTTACTACTCCGGCTTAACCGGCACGGAAGCGGCGGTGTTGTATTCGTTGAGCAGCGCCACGGCGCAATCTATGACTGCAACCAGGAGCAGGCTAAAGCTAAGGCTGCTGAATCTGAGCGCCGGTCAACTAAAAAACAAGGTGGTTTCTGATGGACATAACTAAATCGCGGGAAGAGTTTGAAGAAAAATTCCCGATGCCAAAGCACGTGATCAGATGTGGCTCGGGATATGCAGTGACTAGCTACGGTGCTTGGGCAGCTAACTCATATCTTGATTTGTGGGAGGGCTGGAAAGCCAGCCGTGAAAGCATCGAGGTGGAGTTGCCTAAACGTAATGCCGACGCTTACACAGAAAGAGATTGGGATGGAAATCACGGCGGGCGCTCCAGAAACAACACGCTTGACGAGTGCGCCGAAGCCCTCCGCACTGCCGGTATTCGAATCAAGGGTGATTGAAAGTCTTAAAGGGGAAATTATATGCATAGCGTAGATACTACAAAAATGACCGACTGCTATCAATGCAACGGTATTAAAAAGACGGTACACACAGATAGCGATATCGATAATGTTTTTTATGATGGTGATGCAGTTGTTTGTCGTTCATGCGGTGGATTTGGGGTTATCAGAATCAACTCTGATGATAATGCAGATATTGAATGGGATTATCAATGAATCAAGGGAGAGAGTGAATGAGTGAACTAGCCAATCAAATAATTGACGTTTTCAAGAAATACAAAGAATGGCAGGACGAGAATTTAGGTGCGGGATACCCAGTGCAAATGGCTACGTGGAATATTCGAAACCACCTGGAGAATGAGCACAAACAAAAATTCAGTTGCGCCGATATCAGAAAGGAAATTAAAGGAATGCCGGCCATCTGTCTGGACGAATACTATTCACGCCGCGGCAATTCAGTATGGAGATACACAGCATGAAATCATTAGATAGTTTCACTGTAGAAGAAATTGAAGAAATTATAAGTTCCTGCCAGCAAGAAATTCACAACACGCCAACCAGCGATGAGTTTCCTGTAAGCCCTCGATTACTGCTTTCACTGGCCCGAATCGCGTTAGCTGCAAAGAGGGCTGATCCGTGGGGGTATGAAGTTTCCGGGAAATTATTCAACAGTCTTTTCGCTGCCGGTAATTACGCCAGCGAAATGCGATGCGATACGTTGGCGCTCTACACCACCCCACAGTTGAACTCTCCGGAGATACCGGATGGTTGGAAGCTGGTGCCGATTGCGCCGACACGCCAAATGATGTCGCAAGGGCATTTTGCTATGGGCGGAACTGATAGAGGTAAATTTATGCGCATATATCAAGCCATGCTAGCCGCCGCGCCGGAGAAGCCACTATGACCAGTGAGTGGTTTTATTTCTTAGGTGCCATATGTTCCGGAATATTCTTCGTATGGCTAATTTGGCTATCTCACCCGAGCAGGTAGATATTTAATGCAAATCGAAATGGTCAAGAATGCCGGTGGCGTTTTTGTTCCAGCGTTCGATCATGACTTACCCAGGTTAACCAAGTTCAAAAACGGCGAGATGTACACTGCCGATATTAAGCTAACTCGAAACCCCGCCTTTCACCGAAAGATGTTTGCCTTCTTTAACTTCTGCTTTGCTCATTGGGCGGCAGAGAGTGCTGGTTATGAATTCACAGACGAATATACCCAGAAAAAAGAATTCAGGAACAACCTGACTATTCTGGCTGGATTTTTTGACGTCGTGACAACCATCAAAGGCGAAACAAAGGTGAGGGCAAAGAGCTTGGCTTACGCGAACATGGAGCCTGACGAGTTCGAACGCTGCTACAACGCAATGGTTAACGCCGCAATAAAACACCTGTTTGGTCGCACGACTGACCAGAACATTATCAACCAACTTTATAGCTACTTCTGAGGTGGCACATGATTACTCTGATATTAGTCGCAGCTTATTTCTGGATGGCTGGCGTTGTATCTGAATGGGCTCATGACATTCAAGGCAGTAAAGAAACAGTTGCGGGGTATGCAAGGGCGTTTTGCATTGGCATCACATGGCCCTATTGGATTTTCCTGTGCAAATCAGGAAGGCGGCATGAATGAGCCGACAACGAAGTCCCACCCAGATAGCCATAGACAACCTGATATTCCGCAAGACCTCTCGAACCAAGCCAACCAAACAAATCCCCGCCAGCCAGATACCAACCTATGACCCGGTACCGGTATTGCTGCGCGCAAAATTCGACAGAGTAAGGAGAACGCGATGAGTGAGCAGTCATTAACTCACGATGAGCTATGCCTGATAGCTGAAAAGTTTCTCAGGAACAACGGATTTAAAGTGGCATTTCATGATCGCTTTGTTGCCGCCGTATCAACTGGAGAACAGCCCGATGCAATAGGGTTTAGAAATCTGGCGTCATGCTTGATTGAGGCGAAATGCTCCCGCTCTGATTTTTTGGCAGACAAGAAAAAGCGTTTTCGTATTAATCCAGATCTAGGTATGGGCGACTGGCGGTTCTTTATCTGTGAACCGGGAATTATCAGTGCCAATGACCTGCCGCAAGGGTGGGGGTTATTGCACGTAAAGAACGGACGAGTTTACAAGGTGCACGGCTGGCCCGGTAACGCCATGTGGTGTTCTACAGCCTATAAGCCATTCAAGGCTAATAAACAGGCCGAATGCGACCTCATGTACAGCGCCCTACGAAGAATGCAAATCAGAGGTCACTTATCTGAAGTCTATGACGGACTGCCAAAGCCGGAGGTTAGCCATGCCTGAACTCCCCCAATCAATATGTATCTTCTGCTTTCTGATGCTTAACAAGGGTGAAACCTACGCTCATCAGAAATGCATTGATAAAGCAGCGAAGGAGGAAGCCGATGATAAACAAGCTACCGAGCCATCGTAACTGCAAAGTATGCAAAACGAGGTTCAAGCCTGACCGCGTAGAAACGTGGTGGTGCTGTCCAGAGCACAAGGAAGAATACTGCATACTTTTATACCGAAAAGACCGTGAGCGAAGGCAGAAGAAGAAATCAGTAGCAGATAAGCAGTTAGCCAAGACACAGAAAGACGAATTGAAAGCCAGGAGGGAGAAGTTAAAGACCAAACCACAGCGAATGGCAGAGGCCCAAACAGCGTTTAACAAGTATGTGAGGCTCAAATATTTAGGTAAACCCTGCATCAGTTGCGGCAGGTATCCAGAACAGAAGTACGGCGGAACGATGGAGTGTGGTCACTATCGAAGCCGCGGCGCAGCACCCCACCTCCGATTTAATCTTCACAATACTGGGTCCCAATGCGTTTATTGCAATCGACACCTAAGCGGCAATGTAGCCGGATTCAGAATAGGGCTTATCGAGCGTGACGGCTTAGACAAAGTTCAGGAAGTAGATTCAAACCACGAAACCCGCAAGTTCGACATTCCATATCTAATCCGCATTAAAACCATCTTCACCAAAAAAACCAAGATGCTTGAGAAAAGGCGATCCCATTTTCAGGAGGTAGCAGCGTGAACGCATATGTGAAAACCATTCCAGAGTTACTTATCGCCGCTTATGGCAACCAATCAACTGTGGCGGCCCAGCTAAATACTCAGCGCTCAACGGTAAAGAAATACGCCAATGACGTGAAGGGCGAACGGCACGCAATTGTTAATGGTCGGCTGATGGTTGGGACAACTGGCAGGAAGAGGATTGATAAATGAGACTGGAATCAATAACGAAACACTTCTTCGCTAAATCCACAATGATTAGCGACTCTCCACGGGCAACGGCTTCTGATTCACTTACCGGCACCGATATCATGGCAGCGTTAGGGTTGGCAGACCTTAAAAGCGGCTTCGGGCTGGAATTGTTTTTGGCAAAACAGGGGATCAGTAATCCGCATCGCGCCGTGGATAGTATTACTCAATATGCGCTGAAAGAATCCGTTAAGTACAAAGCAATCTCTAAGCTCGATGAGGATATTAAACAAAGCGTCGTGCAAACACTCGCAAGATATGCGTTTGCTGATTATGCGCGGAGTGCTGCCAGTGTTCGCGAGTGTGAATGCTGCAAAGGGGAAGGGTTCACTGAATCAGAGGTGTTCACGACTAAAACTTCAATGCCACTATTCAACAGGGAGATCGTTAAAGGCTCCATTAGTTTTGGAGTTGAGGGATTCCGGCCTTCAGAGTATGAAGTCCATAGGGGTCTGCGTGAAAAAGTAAAATTGCTATGTAAGCCGTGCGGTGGGAAAGGGGTGGTTTCCAACTCATGCCGCTGTAATGGGAAAGGCACTGTGGTGGACAAAGAGAAATCAGAACAGCAGGGGATTCCGGTTTATAAAACCTGCGGGAAATGCTCAGGTCGTGGTTATTCTCGACTGCCATCATCTGAGGCTTGCGCGGCCCTTGAGGAGTTCGTCGGTGAGATACCAGAAACCACATGGCGTCGTAACTTTAAACCCATGTATGAAGCTCTGATAAGCAAATGCCATGCAGAAGAGGGTTTCGCTGACGCACAATTGCATGCGGTGACACGATAGAAGCACGATTGCCACGGATGGCGACATTTTAAAAGCAAAGTGTTGACTATTTGGCGGAAATGGACTAGATTCATCTCTAACGGTGGTAATTGCATCCGTTGAGTTGGTAAACAAGATTTTGCGGCGGCACTTGTTAACCATAGATACCGCCGAGTTGGTCACTTCGACTTAGGTCTGGAACTCCAACCATACTGGCTGAGAGGTCGGTAAAATTATAAGCCTCGGTTAATCGCCGGGGCTTTTTTGTTAGCTATGGCTAGATAGGCCAATCGAAAAGCGGTATCGTCACTGCCTGCCATAGCGAACCATGACGAACAACTAGGCGAGGTTGTATATGAAAATAGTTATCTTTTCTGGTGGTGTAAGTAAGGTAGTTAACGCACCAGATGGGACGCTAAAGTGGCATATGATTGGCGATGATGGATTGGAGGACGCTGTCGATGTTCAGATGTGGGAACACAGAGAACTGTCTGTCCATAAGTTTGCCTATTTCGCATTATTCTGCCAAGTCGGTAAAAGCCAAATAACAGAAGCAATAATTAAACACGGTTACGACGTGTAATTACAAAACCATATCAAATAATAGGTCGCTATGTGCGGCCTTTTTGCTTTCTACATTCGCATGGGTACTGGATTGGTTAATCCAATCGTTGTGAAACAGTATCCAGCCGAATGTGGTGAATGCTCATGCTAAAGAGCCGCAATACTGGAGATGAAGTGACCGTGCAGGCTGGCAAAACTCCAGCAGACGGCCTGCAAGGGAGAGTGTAAAACCACTCCCCGACACGCGGAGTAGCGCAGTGAAAGTCTGACATATCCGAGATTAGCGCCGGACACCACATACCAACTTTTAAGGCTGCCAATTTGGTGGCCTTTTTTATTTAGCTCCCGTCAAAACAGTCAATCACTGAAAACACCCTCACACTTTCGAATGACTACGACGGGAGCTATTCCCTACACAACAGCACCCGACCAATAGCCGGGGATATATCCCCAACTGGGGGGTGGGTCATGAAGATGAACGATACCGGGCAATTACCTTATTGGTGGACAGCCTCACTTGCTTTGTTCTCCGCTCTTAGCTTGCAGGAATACATTTTTATAATCGGCGCGCTGATAAGTGCCTGGTTCACCATAAAGACGTATTACGCAAATCGAAGAGAGAAAGCGGCTCAGATTAAAGAGCAGCAGGACCGGACGCAGATACTAAAAGATTACTTGCAGGGCAAGCCTATTGGCAGCCACCCGGAGGCTATTCAGGTGGTCAATGAAGCGTTGCAGCAAATGGAGAGTGAGTGATGGCGACATTAAAGCGTGTTGCCACCGGTACCGCCTGCGCTGTATCAGCCATTATTGCAATCGTCGTATCTAACGGAACGGTTAGGACCAGCGAGAAAGGGTTAGAGCTTATTGGTAATGCTGAATCATGCCGCCGTGACCCGTATGTTTGCCCGGCCGGAGTGTTGACCGATGGCATTGGTAATACTCATGGCGTCAAGGCTGGAGTCATTAAGACCGACACTCAGATAGCCGCAGACTGGGAGAAGAATATTCTTCAGGCTGAATCCTGCGTGAACAAGTACGGCAATGGCAACAAGCTGAACCAAGGCCAGTTTGATGCGGTCACGTCGATCACCTTTAATGCCGGTTGCGCCCAAATGCAGAAATCAACGATGTATCGAATGCTGCGAGAAGGGAAGTTTACTGAAGCCTGTTATCAATTCCCTCGCTGGACATATGGTGGCGGGAAACAGCTCCCCGGACTGGTTGTTCGGCGTGAGAAGGAGAAGGCGCTATGTCTGGGAAATTAACCGCCGCTCTCGTCGCCGTGCTTATCGCATCGCTCTTCGGTCTGACTTACTACCACTACAGAGTTCAATCACTAAACCGTGATGTAGCAGAGTTAAGCAATGTAGCCAAGCAGCAACAAGCCACTCTCGACCAGATAGAAACCCAGCGCCAAGCCGTAGCCGCTATCGATATCAAACACACCAAGGAGTTGGCAGATGCCAAATCTGAAAACGAGCGCCTTCGTGCTGATGTCGCTAATGGCACTAAGCGGTTGCAGCTCAACGCAACATGTACAAAGCCAGTGTCCAAAACCACCGGCCCCGCCAGCATCCCTGATGATGCCAGCCCCCGACTTACTGAGTCCGCTGAACGGGATTATCTCAGTCTCCGCGAGCGAATCGGAATTGCAACCAGCCAAATAAACGGCTTACAGGCGTATATCAATAACGTGTGCCTGAAATAAGGATTGGTATGGCTTGGTATCCAGCGTGGCGTATCAATTGGCAGAGATTCAGATACTGGCGTGAGCAGATAGGATTTGAGTCAGCTTACTCCAAGTTAAAGGCGGAGTGCCAACATGGCGAAAATACTGGCGTGCAAAATAAGCATTAAGTGGTGGGTAATTCCATACCTGCACACTTTAAAAATTTTCTGTTTCCTCTTCGCAACCGAACCAAACATTGACGCCATTGGTAACCTCATCGTGAAGCATGGCGTCAAGACAGAGATTGTTTAACCCCACTGGAGGTTGATCATTATCTTGCTGACGGGTAAGCCGTAAGTGGTGTAGCAACGCCGAGAGGAGTAGCACAGCCGCGAACAAAGAACATGAAGGCTCAGTTTAACGACTGGGCCTTTTTTATTGGCAGTAAATCACCGCGCATTCTCCGCGCAATAAAAACCAAGAGTCTTTTTCGGGATGTGAGGCAGGGATAGGACGGTGGCTTTCATCGTGCCGCTCTTGGGCTGTCCATATCTGGAGAACTGAATCATATCCCAAAAAGGAAATACGATGAAAGGCAATGTATACGCAGTTCAGAACGAAGATTTAGTTAAGATTGGCAGAAGCTTCCGACCAAGTCAGAGAATTAAGGCTCTCCAAACACAGGGTGGATTTATCTCCGGCAACATCTTTATATCTGAAGCATCGTATCTGTACTCAAAGGTGGAGCTTCAATGCCACGCAAAACTTTCCAAGCTCAGAGTTGTGGGGGAGTGGTTTCGCATTGACTTCGCGGATGCAGTGAAGTGCATTAATGATGTTATGGCAATGATCGCCACTGACGAAGCTGAAAAAGCAGAAGAAGCGAAAATTGATGGTCTATCTGGACTAGCTAACGCTTACTTTTATCAGGTGGAACAATTAAAGGTTATTCGGGACGGAATGATAAGTGCTGAATGGACAGCCGAGGCAATTGAATTCAGCTTTAGCCTGGGATTAATGTACGCCAAAAGAATTTATGACGAGCTGTTTATGTCTCCATGCGTAACCTTGATTGGAGATGAAAGTATATGGCTTTGTTATCCGAATGGCTTTGACGAGCACGACAAAGACCAATATGTAGCCAGCTATGACAAAAAGGCTATTGCAACAGATATCGGCTGCTCGATGGATGATGTCCCTGACTGGGATGACTACTCGGTAATCATTGAAGAACAACACCGGTTGGCGGCCTGATATCCCAAAGTGTTAAATCACACTTTGAATACAAATCAATTAATTACAGGTTGAGAGCCACTTTCACAACGGCTCTCAATCATTACAGACATAAACCAGAAGGAAAGCAAAATGACTGTACGAGTAGTAGGCGCAAGCGGCGTTCCTGTTGATGCTGCCAGCCCAAGTGATATTCCATCATCAGTAACCCCAGGAACAGCCGCACAGATTCAAGCTGGTACTGACACGGTCGCCAGAACATGGTCGGCAAAAGTTATTCATGATGAGATCGCTCGCCAGATTGCAGCTATTCCTGCTGCGTAATGTTTAAATTGCAACTCATTAATATCGTCTAGTTAGAAACCCTCCGAGAGTGAAAAGTAGGATGTGCTGAAAATGGCAGAGCTCGTAACTCAATTCAATTGGAAATTTCCCTCATTCGAAGAAGTCATTCAGGTTGGGATTGATGTTGAAAGTGAAATGACAGGATTGCCGCTTAATGCAGTAAACGCATTCAAATTTACTGAAGAAGTGAAAAAGAGAGTAGGCAATTTGATTGTGGTAGAAATCAGCGATTAAGGATTAAGCAATGGCAAAGCTCACCGACAAACAAGAGCTGTTTGCCCGTGAGTACCTGAAAGACCTCAATGCCACACAGGCAGCAATCAGGGCGGGTTACAGCGAAAAGACCGCCCGGAAGATAGGCAGCGAAAACCTCACAAAACCAGACATTGCAGAACGCATCATTGAATTAAAGGATGTGCGCAATGAAGAGGTGGGCATTGACGCCGCCTATGTCCTGCGTCGGCTGGTTGAAATAGACCAGATGGATGTGCTCGATATTATGACCGATGACATGAGCATCAAGCCAGTATCTGAATGGCCGGTTTCATGGCGGCGATATCTTAGCGGTTTCGATCTGGCTGATATGTTTGAAGGTCGAGGTGAAGACCGAGAGATGGTAGGCATCCTCAAAAAAATTAAATGGCCGGATAAAGTGAAGAACCTTGAACTTCTTGGTAAGCATGTCACCGTTCAGGCATTCAAAGAAAATCTGAAAAGTGAGCACGTTGGCAAAGACGGCTTGCCGATTCAGGTGGTGAGCTATACCCCGGCTGATTACGCAGCCGCCTCTAAAGCACTGGAGGACAAACTAGACGGATTGGATTGATATGGCAAAAGTTATTGAGTGGGATGACTTGTCATTTCTTGAGCGCTTGGCGCTAAAGCGTAAATCCGCAAAATCGTTTCTTAACTTTACCCGAATTTGGTTTGAACTGATTCAAGGTGATCGGCTACTGGTTAACTGGCACCACCGGTTGATGGCATCCAAGATTGATGACTTGATCGCCGGGCGACTTAATCCGCGCAATCTGATTATTAATATTCCGCCTGGTGGCACAAAAACAGAATTCTTCTCCATTCACTTCCCAGCATACGTTAATGCCCTTGTTCAAGAGGGCCAGTTAAACCGGTTCAGAAACTTGAATGTGTCATTCGCCGACACACTGGTTAAGCGCAACTCGCGTCGTACTCGCGACATTATTGCCAGTAAGGAATATCAAGAGATATGGCCTTGCTCGTTTGGCGTTAATCAGGCTGAAGAGTGGGAAATACTCAATGAACGCGGTCGCTCGACCGGACAGACGATATCACGCTCAAGCAATGGGCAAATAACCGGTGGGCGTGGTGGTTACTACGGTGAAAAGTTCTCAGGCGTTGTAATGCTTGATGACTACAACAAGCCGGTAGACATGCTGAGTGAGTCGCGCAGGAATAGCGCCAACACCTTGCTAGTTAACACCATCCGTTCGCGTCGTGGCGATAAGTCTAAAGAGCACCCAACGCCGTTCTGTTCGATACAGCAGAGACTGCACACCAGTGACGCTACAGGCTTCATGCTAACTGGCGGGATGGGTGTTGATTTTCATCATGTAGCGATCCCGGCCCTGTTTAATGAAAAATACATTCAAAGCCTATCTGAGCCTTGGCGCTCCCTGTGCTGGGAAACAGTAAAAGACACTGAATCAGTTGTTATCGGTGGTGAGCGTTATTGGTCGTACTGGCCGCAAATGGAATACGTTGGCGACCTTGCGGCTCTGTGGGAAAAAGACCGGTACACATTCCTGTCTCAGTACCAGCAGAACCCAATGGAGTTGACTGGCGGCATCATTGATACCAGTTGGTTTCAGACTTACCAGAAGCTCCCAGCACTTCGATATAGAGCCGTATATGTTGATACAAACAGCGGCAAGGTTGGCGACTTCCTCGATTACACCGTTTTCTCACTAGTTGGAATGGGCGTTGACGGGAATCTCTACATTATCGAGGTTGTTCGGGGGCGATGGGACCCAGAAGACATGCTAAAGAAAGCAGAAGAGCTTTGGGATAAATGGAAACCGTTTAACGCCTATCACCCGAGACCCCTCACAAAGATGGCAATCGAGGATAAGCAAGCTGGTCAGGGGTTAATAACCACTCTGAAGAAACGCAAAGCTATCCCCGTGCATGAAATCCCGCGCGGAGCCGGCCAAAACAAGATTGTCCGCTGCCTGAACGTCATCCCTCAAATAAAGACTGGAAAAGTATACGTGCCTGCTACTCATGATGAGACGGGTGCGGCGATCCCATTAGTTTATTACGACGATGACAGCGTTGCTGGTTCAACAAATTGGGTATTAACAGCCCTGACTGAGTGCGCCGCGTTCTCGGCTGATGATAGTCATGACAACGACGATATTCTCGACACGTGGATGGACGCCATCGACGACAACCTTATTTCGGGGGTAACTCCGATGCGTATCTCACAAGAAACTTTGAGGCGAGCTTAATGTGGTGGTTTAAAAAGAAAGACGAAGCCGCCGAAGTTAAACCGGTTGGCAGCGATGAAGAAACTAAAAGCCCAATCGGTACGAAGATACATAGTCAAACAATGGCACTTGCTGCAAAGCCAAGGAGTGAGCCAGAAAGACCCATTGAAGCATATGAGCCACCACCTGGTGTCATACCTGATAGCGTTGGTAAAAATGCAGCAATGGCGATGGACTCCACGCCTTATGGTTATGTTAACCAAGTATTCGGCGCTGTTGGCTTCCCTGGCTATCCGTACCTTAGTCAATTGGCGTTGCTTCCTGAGTATCGGAATATGGTTAGCATTCGTGCCGAGGAAATGACGCGCAAATGGATTGAGGTTAAGTCAGTTGGCGATGAAGATAAAACAGACCGGATTCAAGCAATTGAAGAGGCCTTAGTCAGATATCGCGTTCGTGAGAAATTTAAGGAAGCAGCCGAGCATGATGGCTTCTTTGGGCGCGCGCAGATCTATATCAATATTCGCTCACCAAAAGGCACTCTTGCGACATTCGACCCGGTAGAGCTTCAGTCTCGATTGTTCCTGTCGAATAAGAAAATAACGAAAGATAGCCTAGTTGGATTTCAAGTCATTGAACCTATATGGACTTACCCAGGCGTATACAACGCAGATAACCCGCTGAGTGAAGATTTCTATAAACCAACATCTTGGTATGTCATGGGGAAAGAGGTTCACAGTAGCCGGTTGCTGTCGTTTATAAGCCGTGATGTTCCTGATGTTTTAAAGGCGGCCTATAACTTTGGCGGCCTCTCGCTTAGCCAGATTGCCGAGCCATATGTAAATAATTGGCTCAGAACGAGAGATAGTATTTCAGACATGATCCACTCGTTTTCCATCACCGCCATCAAAACCAACATGCAAAACACGCTTTCGGGTGTGTATGACCAAGGATTCTTCGACCGGCTCGACTTGCTTAACCAATGTCGAGATAACCGTGGGGTGTTGGCACTGAATGCCGGGAATGGTCAAGATGGGAGTGGCGAAGATTTAATTCAGGTTAACACTCCGCTAAGTGGACTTGACGCATTACAGGCACAAGCACAAGAGCAGCAAGCAGCGGTCAGCAAGACGCCATTAGTTAAGCTTTTGGGCATTACCCCAAGCGGATTAAATGCGTCGTCTGACGGCGAGATTAGAGTTTTTTATGATGGGATTAAATCAGAACAAGAATGCATTTTCCGCGACCCGTTGAAAGTGATTTTCGACATCATCCAGCTTTCTGAGTTTGGTGATATTGATCCGGAAATTACGTTTGAGTTTGTATCTCTGTATGAGATGTCAGACAAAGAGAAAGCGGAAATACGCAAGATTGATGCCGATGCAGATGCTGTTCTAATAGGTGTTTCTGCCATTTCAATTAATGAATCTCGCGAACGCCTTGCGGCTGATCCTGATAGCCCTTATCAATCGTTGGAGATAACCGATGAACTCGACGAAGAAGAGGACGACGAAACCAACGACATTGAAGCGGGTACAACCTAACGCCGGAGTGCATGCCTGGTACCATAAACAACTGACTCAGCTTGTCGATGAGATGAACGAGTCGGTTGGGTACTGGCTGAAAAGTGGATACAAGACAGCGCTAGCGGATGTAGAAGAGGATAGGCAAAAGTCTACGCAACAATTTATTGCTATAGATGCCAGCCCTGTAAAGCTACTGCAAGGCGCTATCAAGAAGCTGAGTCGGCGCTGGCAGAAAAGGTTTGATGATATGGCCGACAAGCTGGCTGGTAGATTTGCTGACCGGTCATTGCGAAACTCTGATGTGTCTCTGTCGTCTGCTTTAAGTGATATCGGCGTTACCGTTAAATTCACTATGACCAATGAAATGAATAACGCGCTTCAGTCGGTCATTGGTGAAAACGTCAATCTGATTAAGTCGATCCCCGAGCAATATCTAACGCAAGTCGAAACAATGGTTATGCAGTCTGTAGGCCGAGGGCGTGATTTGGGCCATCTAGCTGAAGAACTGCAAAAGCGATACGGAATAACTAAACGCCGCGCCGCAACCATAGCCAGAGACCAGAACAATAAAGCTACCGCAACCATGCAATCAGCAAGGCAGCAGGCGCTGGGGATTACAGAAGGAATCTGGCATCACTCGCATGCAGGGAAAACTCAGCGCGCTTCACATGTGAAAGCTGATGGGAAACGTTTTGAGTTATCCAAAGGAATGTATCTTGATGGTGAGTGGCAACTTCCTGGTGAAGCCATTAACTGCCGGTGCACATGGAGTGCTATAATACCTGGGTTGGATTCGTAAAAAATCGAGGCCATTATGAGTAATAGAAGGCATGGCGCAAGAAAACTTAAGCAAATGAAAAATGATGAAGTTATTTTCTCTGCGGTAAATAAAATGGTTCAAGATATTCTTGATCGCGAGTCGGTGAAAAAGTCTATCGACAATCAGAGTGATATTTTTTCTAAATTAATAAAGTAATTCCCCACTACAAAATCAAGGTCGCTTAGGCGGCCTTTTTTATTGCCTCAAATCCGAGATAGAAAAATGAATCCAGATCGCCTCGCGTTCGATCGCGCATCCGTGCGCACGTATGACGTGGATGGTCGGTTGCATGTGGCGATGACTCCAATTAGTAAAGCTAATGTCTGCCCTTATTACGGGCGAGAGATACCGAACTCTGAAGCGCTGGGCCTTGAGCCGGATAAGATTTATTACCTGCTTCGCGATCCGGAAGAGTTAGCTAAGGCTGCATCTACATTCAACAACCTTCCATTACTAAACAAGCATATACCCGTTAGCGCCTCGGACCCTCAAAAAGAGAGCGTATCGGGATCTACTGGTTCAAATGCAAACTTTTCTCACCCTTATCTAAATAACTCACTGGTCGTTTGGGATAACCCTGCAATAGCAGGGATAGAGACCGGAGAGGTGAAAGAACTCTCATCTGCTTATCGGTACAGAGCAGATATGACCCCCGGCGAATACGAAGGCGTCAAATTTGACGGCGTAATGCGTGACATCGTCGGCAACCACGTTGCCTTGGTCGAAAACGGCCGGGCCGGATCCGACGTCATTGTCGGTGATTCACTACCACTGGAGTTACAAATGAAGAAACGCAAAGAGGCGGCTATCCGCTCTGCGCTGTCAGGCATGGCACAAGATGCTGATTTAGACGTCCTGGTGCGCAAAACAATGTTAGCTCTTGATGAAGCCGACAAAGAAGAAAAAGCCGATAAAAAGGCAGAAGACGAAGAATCTGAAGCAGCCAAGAAGAAAGCTGAAGACGAGGAAACGGAAGAAGAAAAAGCCGAACGTGAAGCCAAAGAGAAAGCGGCTGAAGACGAAGAGGAAGACGACAAGAAGAAAGACGATGAAGACAAGAAAACAGCGATGGATGCAGCTATCCGCAAGGCCGGTTCGGATGCAGAAGCTAAAGCCGTAGCTCGTTTTAATGCCATTCGTCGGGCTGAAGCTGACGTCAAACCTTTAATTGGCGATGTAGTAGCGATGGACTCAGCAGACGATATCTACAAGTTTGCTTTGGACTCACTGAATATTGCTCACAAAGGTGTTCACCCATCAGCGTTCCCTGCGCTAATCGAGATGGCAAAAACGCAGAAAGCAGCACCAAAGAATCCGGTGATCGCTCTCGACTCGGCTGCTGCTGATGACTTCAGTAAGCGCTTCCCTTCTGCTGGCAAATTGGTACGGAGTTAATCATGGGATTTCAGAAACAAATTAATCAATATCCAGCGCCTGGCGTAGAGGGTGATTTTGCCTCTGCTAACCCACACGCATCGTTCCTTGCTGGTGAGGGTGAGTTAGTTGCTGGCTCAGCCGGTGTGACCGTTGGCCGCTTTGCATGGGCTGTTGCTGGAGTAGCTTCTAATGCTGGATCTGGTGCTCCTTCAGGCTTCGTTCACCGTGAAGGGCAAGCGCTAATCACTGACTGGCTAGGTCAGCAATCAATGCTCATCCCTGAGGGCTTACCTGTAACGCTTCAAGTGGCCGGGGATTACTGGGCTAAGTCATCAACTGTGGCAACCGTTGGTCAGAAGGTATTTGCATCTCTAACTACTGGGCAAATCCAAACCGGTGCTGCTGGCGCAACCATTGCTGGCTACATCGAAACTTCATTTAAGGTTGGCAGTGCTGCCGCCGCAAACGAACTTATCAAAATCGGCACCTGGAGCTAAATAATGAATCGAGCACAATTTAACGCTGACATGCAAAAGCTTGCCGGTGATTATGGCGTAGTCATGCCAACAGCGGGCGGTTACGTTGAGGATCACTTCAAGAGTCGATTTGACTTAGCAATGGATGCCCAGCCATCACTGGTAACTGTGAGCAACGCCGGTATTCCGGCTTTCCTATCCAACCTGATTGACCCTGAGTTCGTTCGAGTACTTGTTACGCCGATGAAAGCAGCTGAAATCATTGGTGAAACTAAAAAAGGTGATTGGACGCTGAAAACGACTCAGTTCCCAGTCGTCGAATCAGCGGGTCAAGTTAGTTCGTATGGCGATTACTCTAACAACGGTTCAACCAGTTCAAACGTGAACTTTGTTCCTCGTCAGAGCTATCACTACCAGACAGTAACCCAATGGGGCGAGCTGGAGCTGGAAATGTATGGTCTGGCAAAAATCAATTATGCCTCCGACATGAACATCGCTTCCGCTCTGGTATTGAACAAATTCCAGAATAAGAGTTATTTCTTCGGCATTGCTGGGTTGGAGAACTATGGATTATTGAATGACCCTAACTTGTCAGCGCCAATCACTCCTGCCGCAACAGGAACCAGTGGAGGCACAACTTGGGCTACCAAAGGCGGTCAGGAAGTTTATGACGATGTTCAGGCCTTATACACTCTTTTGGTTACACAGAATAAAGGTTATGTAGACCGTGAAACACGCATGACCTTGGGTCTGTCTCCGCAATCTGAAGCTAACTTCACCAAAACGAACATGTACAACGTGAACGTTTCCGACCAGCTGAAGAAAAACTTCCCTAATCTGCGTGTTGTTACTGCTGTTGAATACTCCACTACATCTGGCGAACTGGTTCAGCTGATCGCCGATGAATTGGAAGGCACTAAATCAGCATACGCAGCGTTTACTGAAAAGATGCGTGCACATCCGGTAATCATCCAATTATCCAGTTTCTTGCAGAAAAAATCTGCTGGCACCTGGGGTTCTATCATTCGCCGTCCTACGGCTATCGCTCAATTACTTGGGGTTTAAGTCATGGCAGAAACAGTAATCGTTGGCTGCAAGCTGCCACATGGACTGAATATCAATATCGATGGCAAGACTGTCGTGTTGAACGGATCTAACTCGTCCTCCATTGCGGGTGGTTACGGGCTGACAGAGGGCGTCGACAAGGACTTATTCGACCGTTTCCTATCAGTTTATGCTGATGTTCCTTATGTGAAAAACCAGCTTGTTTTCGCACAAGGTAAGCACTCAAGCGCAACAGCGCAAGCCAATGAGCAGAAGGATATTCAGACCGGGCTTGAGGGGCTAAATCCAGACAAGCCTGCGCCGGGTATCGAGCCAGTTAAAGGTAAGGATAAATAATAATGGCGGTCGTCAGCTTCGATATTGCTGCGTTTCGGGCGCGTTACCCCGAGTTTCAGGCGGTAGATAATGCGCTTCTTGAGCAGTATTTCATCGAAGCGACGATTTACCTTAATAACACCGATGCAAGCCCAGTCACCGATGTTAGTCAGCGTGCAATGCTTCTTAACATGCTTGTCGCTCACATTGCCCAGCTCAATCTAATCGTCAATGGTCAGGTCGCCAACCCATTAGTGGGCCGCATTGACAGTGCGAGTGAAGGTTCTGTGAGTGTTCATGCAGACATGGGTGCTGTGTCGGCTGCCGCCGCGTGGTTCATGCAAACAAAATACGGTGCAGCTTACTGGCAAGCTACCGCTCCATTCCGTTCGTTCAGGTACGTTCCTGGTTCATCACCGTCAAATTGGCCGAATCATTACTTTAGAAATGGTAGGGGGATTCGATAAATGGGTAGTGTGATGGACAAGCTAAATAAAGTTGGGGGATCTCTTTCTTCAGTGCAATTGAAGGTTGGATTCCTTAAAGGTGCCACATATCCAGATGGCACCTCACTACCCATGGTTGCGGCAGTTAATGAATTCGGGAACCCTGGAAACAATCAACCGCCAAGACCATTCTTTAGGAATGCTATTTCTAGGCATTCTTCAGAGTGGTCAGAAAATGTAGAAAAACTAATGTCATCCAATGATGGTGACACTGGAAAAGTTCTACAAATTATGGGGGAAGTAATATCAGGGCATATAAGAGAATCCATCAGAGAACTGGTTGAACCACCACTTAGTGAAGCCACAATCAAAGCCAAAGGGTTTAGTAAGCCTCTAATTGATACTGGTCACATGCTTGATAGCGTTGATTATGAGGTGACCAAATGAACCTTCATGGAATTGTATCTGGTGCTATTGGTGCCATTAATCCATTTATTTCTGCACTTGTTCGCCGGTCTGATGGTTTCACTAATGGTGAGGGCCGGAAACAGGTCCCCAAGTATTTCCCTGACGCGCCGGTCACTATTCAGTTGCAGCCTCTATCCGCTGGCGACTTGAAGCATGTGGACGGGCTAAACATATCCGGCCTGCTCAAATCGATTCATGTTGATGGGAATTTTTACGGCGTGAACCGTCAAAAAGTGCTCGGCGGTGACTTGTTTATCATTGGCAGTGAAGAATGGCTTGTTATTGAACCACTTGAGCTTTGGCCAGACTGGTGCCGATTGCTTGTTCAGTTGCAGGTGACGCCATGAATGATATGACCATTGATAACGTGATCGATGTGCTGGCTGACTTTGCAGAGCCATTCATTGGTAAGTGTGAGCAAGCACAGGCTAACCGGGTTCCAATGGATAAGGGCCAGTTTTGCATTCTGACGCCATTGCGATTTAAGCGTCACTCAACCAGCCGAGAAATCAAGAAAGATACCGGCTCACCATCAACAAGTGCCATTGGCTTTACTGAGGTTAGACAGGCTGATATTCAGGTTGATATCTACGGCGATAACGCTGGGGATAGGGCTATCGCTCTGGAGACCTTATTTCGCACTGGGTATGCATATGACCTAATTAAATCCATTGATGATCGAGTGGCGCCTCTTTACAGCTCTGAGGCTATTCAGGCCCCAATGATTAATGGCGAAAACCAGTGGCAAGAGCGTTACATGGTGACCGTCTCGCTACAGGTTCACATTACTATCGATGTTCCGCAGGACTACTTCGACAAAGCAGAAATAACAACTCAACAGGCTGATAAGGCGACTTCATGAGCAAAATTCCATTATCGCGTGACTTTAAGATCACGCCATCCACTGTAAACGCAGCCGGTACCGCGCTGGATGTTTACGGTCTTCTTTTATCCGATAACGAGTTGCTGCCTGTTGGTAAGGTTTCAGAGTTTACCAGCGCAGCAGACGTTGGTGCCGCCCTTGGCACAACCAGCAAAGAATACCTGGCCGCGTCGCTATATATGTCCGGGTATGACAATTCCACTGTTCGACCTGGCGCAGTCTTGTTTGGTCGGCTAGTCCGCGCCCCTGCTTATGGATGGCTTTTGTCTGGAAGCTTTAAAGGCGTGAAAATTTCGGACTTACAAGAGGTTTCTGGAACAATCACATTAGAATTGGATGGCGTTCCATTAACGACCTCAGCTATTGATCTATCTGGAGCCACAAGCTTTACCGAAGCAGCTACATTAATTGCTGCCTCGATAGGCGCAGGAGCTACGGTTAATTGGCTTCCTATTCAGAGCAGGTTTTTTATTCGCTCAACCTCTACAGGGGCAAGCAGTTCTGTATCCCAAGCATCCGTTAGCGCCACTGCAACTGCATTGAAACTAACCGCTGACACCGCGGCTACAACTTCTCCCGGATCTGATATAACCAGCATTACAGATACAATGGCGGCGATTGTAAATCAGAATCAGGATTGGGTGATGACCGCTAGCCTGGTTGATCTCGCTGACGAAGAAAAAGAAGAACTGTGTGCATGGGTAAGCGCATCAACTAACCGCTATGCCTACTCGATGTATGACACATCGGAAGATGCGACAGTTTCCAATAATGATTTGTGCTTCGTTCAAAGTGTGGTCATTCTGAATGGCTATGAAAATGTGTTCCCTGTTTATGGTTCATATCTCTACGCAGTGCTGGCGCTGGCTTACTCTGCATCACTTAATTTCAACCGAACCAATGGCCGAGTATCTTACAAATTCCGGGCATTCGCAGGTATCGCGCCAAACGTAACTGATAACGCAACTGCTGCCGCGCTAGAGTCAAATGGCTATAACTTCTATGGCGCATACGGTCAGAATAAGACCCTGGCTAACTACGTGTCGGATGGTGCCATCACAGGCAAATTCCTGTGGCTTGATAGCTTCATCAGCCAAGTATGGATCAACGCCAATCTTGTTGCCGCATTCGCTAACCTGTTCACCAATAACGCTTCATATGCGTTCAATGCCGGTGGTTACGCTTCCATATCTGCTGCTGTGATTGATGTGGCTACCAATGCGATTAACTTTGGTGCTATTCGTGCTGGCGTTACGTTGGATCAGGCGCAAATCAACATCGTTAATGATGCCGTGGGAACTGACATTTCTAATGTGCTGTATACGCAGGGCTGGTTCTTCTTCATCCCTCAGCAAACAGGTGCATCACGCACCGAGCGCAGCCTTGATGGTGCAATCTTCTATTACGTCGACGGGCAGTTGATTCAAAGCATCGACATGACCTCAACAAATATCCTGTAAGGACTGAAAATGCCTATCGATATTACAAGTGCCAACTCGAAGCTGCGTATCATCGTGCCATCGTTTTACCCTGGTGGGTTCGATGTTGATGATTACGCGGCTGAAGATATGTTTGATACCGGCGCATTGCAGAACGCTGAGGATATGATGTCAGCAGATGGTAAATACCATGCTGGCTTTATCTTCAACCCAACGGAGCTGACTATCACTCTAATGGCGACGTCTACCGCTGCCCAGCTAATAGGGGATTGGTACGCAGCCGAGCGAACCGCAGTGGCTAAGTTTGCTTGCAACGCAGTGCTGACCATCCCAGCCCTTAATATTAAGTATAACTTTGTGAATGGGGTGCTTTATACGTGGACCCCAGCACCTCCGGGCAAGCGGGTATTACAACCACGGCCCGCGATATTCCACTTTGAATCCTGCACACCGAGCGCCGCATAATGTCCAGAAAACAAATCACGTATATCGTGGAAGATGAAGGCAGAGATAAGGGCAAGGAGTTCATTATCACTGAGATGTCAGCATGGGATGCCGAAGAACTTTCGGAAGAGATTTACCGGGCCATGGGTCATGGTGAATTTAACTCATTACCGGCTGATGTTGTGTCGATGGGGGTTGCAGGTTTGGCTACGGTAGGTGTATCTGTTCTTGCTGCCGCTCCTGCATCAGTATCACGACCTATTTCCGATAGAATTCTATCGACAGTAGAGATTGTGATAACCAATGAAGGGAAAGATATTACCCGAGCTATCAAGCCTATCGACTTCGAAGAAATTTCAACCATTCGAACACTGAAGGATAAGGTTTTTGAACTGAACTTTGGTTTTTTATCACTCGCCGCCAAGTAAAGTTTCCTTACCTCGAAACCCCAAGTCCACCGCGAAAACTCACCGCAACAGTAAACATTCCTAAGAACATATACGCCGTTATATGCTCAGGAAAGGCCACGTATGCAGAATTGCAGAACGACCTGTCTGTGAGGGATATGTTTAATCTGCTGGAAGTTATCGCGGTGGAAGCACACAACAGCGTTGCCTGGCGGCAGCATATGGAGAAACCACGGTGATTATAGAAGAGCTGGCATACAAAGTTACTGTAAGAACCGAGGAATTTCTCTCTGGTAAGAAAAAGGTCGAAGAGGGAGCTAAGAGCCTTGGCAAAAATGTGTCAGATGCCTTGGGTGAGGCGGAAACCAGCACAAAAGGCATTGGCACGGAAGTCAAGAAAGTCGGTGACCAAGTGCGCCGTACTGCTGATGATACCAAGCGCCCATTTGGTTTTATCAGTGGCGGATTCTTTGGTGCTGCCAAGGGTGCTAAGGAGTTTGGCAAAGAAGGCAAGGAAGCATTGGGTAGTGTTGTCACTGGAACTGCCAAGTTCCTAGGTTTGGCCCTGTCCATTGAAGGGACTCGTCGTTTGTTTACCTCGGCAACTAATAGCCTTGTTGATTTAGGGAATGCGTCAAAGTTCCTAGACCTAAATCCTAAAGAGGTTGATGGTTGGAAGAAAGGTGCGGAATCGGTAGGGAGTTCTGCTGAGGCGATAACCAGTGCATTAGTGAAGTTAAAAAACACCAAAAACTGGTCAGTATCTGGCATGGGAGCGCCAGACGATTCTACCCAGGCAATATTACAACTAGGCTCACAAGTTGGGGTAGATATAATTGGGGCCAAAGATCCAGGCGAGATGTTTAAAAAGGTTGAAGAGGCGTTGCGTAAACTTCCAAAAGAACAAGCGTCGACCTATATTCAGCGACTTGGATATGACACATCATTGCTACCATCAATCCTTGATGGCTCTCTTGACCAAAAGCAGGGGAAGTTTCAAGGTACTTCAAACAATACTGAACAGATGATTAAGCAGGCTCTAGAGGTGAAGGAGGTGATGGTGAAATTAGACCAGACCACTGAGAGCTTGGGAAATAATCTGGTTAAGGTTTTTGGCCCCGATGCTGTGGCACTTATGGAAACCTTCAATCAATGGGTCACAGCAAACGGAGGTAATGTTATTGATTTCTTCAAAGATGCAGATAAATGGGTTCGGCAATTTTCCGCAGCATTGGCTGGCAATAAAAACGCCATTCACCAGTGGGCACAGGTATCAGACAACTTCAACTTGATATCTGGGTTCAACAAGCCGGTTATAGATGTTGGCGGCTATATGAATAAAAAGCTAAAGGGCAATTCGGCTTGGGAGTGGTGGAAGGGAATAAAAGATAAAGATATCCTTGACTTGCTGAAAGGTGATGGGAAATATGACGAAGAAAAATTACTTGATGCGCTGATGATGGCCGAGAGTGGTGGCAATTCGAAGGCTGTATCGAAGGCTGGCGCTGTGGGAGCATATCAACTAATGGAGGGAACGGCTCGAGACATGGGGCTGCGAGTAGATAATGAGGTTGATGAAAGAAAGGACCCGATAAAATCCAGGGAGGCGGCACGGAAGTACCTTAATCGGCAAATCAATAAATACGGAAGCGTTGACCTTGGACTTAAAGCATACAATGTCGGACCAGGGGCCTTGGATAGGTGGATTAATTCAGGATCAAGACCTCAAGACCTGAACAAAGAAACAAGCGCTTATGTTGGCAGGGTATCGAAATACTATGGTAGCGATCTAGCTAATGCCGCATCAATGTCTTCAATACCTCAAAATAGTCAAAGCAGCGACAACAGTCAGACTAGCACTACACACATTGGAACTGTTCAGGTTAATAGCAACCCTCAAAGCGTTGACGCAATACAGAAATCCATTGAAGAGCAACTTCGTCGAAGTGGGATGACTGGTTCGTTTATCTCTGGAAATTACTAAGACTACTTTTCTTTATTTATTGTAATTCCGGCCTGAGGGAATCGCTTTGAATGTTTGGATATTGCTGTAATTTGAGGAAATCCACCAGAACCGCACATGGAGTATTGAACATACACCCAGTCACTATCGGAAAATATACCATCAACCCATGAACGACTAGCATTATCCAATGATGAGAAGTTTGTCGGTATACTGATGCTCGCGTTATTCATGTCGGAAAAAGTCATTTTCTCAGGGTATCTATCATCAGAATCCATTGTGATTTTTTCAATTTTCATCATTTTTTCATTAACGTCGCAACCAGATATTTCAACGTTGAATGACTTCACCATAACCATTTCGTTTTTTATGTCATTAATAATAGTAGTTACTTCCATAGGATAATCACTTAGAGCATTGAGTGTTTTTGCCGATGAGTAAAACGCGATAAGAAGTGATGCCGTTGCTAGGACTGCACCAGTAAAACTGGTCTTTATTTTCATATGAATTTCCTTATGTTTTCGATGATTTTACCCATTAGCTGATGCAATAACACGCAAAACAGCCTACTCAGGTGGAATTTTTCTTTCTGGCGGTAACCATGAGCATTATAGACATAAACACCAGCGACATATTCAACGCTATTGGTGGTGGTTCTCCGTTGTCTATTATTGATAGCGTAATCCATCCATCATACTCGATCCGAAATCATGGGCAGGCAACCACGGCACTTGAATTCAGCGGGATGGCATCAATCCAGCCTAGCGCGGGAGCCAGCGTTGTCACTGCTCCTATTGAAAATGGCAAGTACCAATCTATCAATAAAGTCGCTCGTCCTGGTAGGGTTGTATGTGATGTGGTCATATCTGGTCTTACTGGTTTAACCGGCTCAATCCCAAATATTTTTGATCTTACATTTACTAGCCAATCTAAATCTCTTACCACAATCAAATCAATGCTTGAATCAGCAAACCTGTATGACATTGATACACCGAAGGATACATATGAAAGTTATGATCTTATTGACCATGGCTACTCGGTAAATAGTAAGCGTGGGGTGTCTTTGCTTGTTGTCAGTCTGATATTTGAAGAGATTAGGCAGCAAATGGAGGTCCATCTATCAAGTACTCAAGCAAAAAACACCCCCACAAAAGATGGGACTCAGAACGGTAATACCGGAGTTGGAGAGGGTGCCAATAACGGAGATTCGTCACCATCAAAAATTGACGAACTTCAAAAGTCATGGACTAACTTGAAAAAAGCAGTTGGTGACACAGTCGATGGTGTAACTGGGGCAATATCAACAGGGTTCACCTCTGCTATTGATACAGTTAAGGGGCCTCTGATTGAGGCTGCTACATCGGCTGCTGATAAAACAACCAATCTGGTTAACTCTATAAAAAGCGAGATAACATGAATGTAATCACGCTGGAAAATAAAAAATCTCAATCAATATTTATAACGCTTGAAGGTCAAAGTTGTTTAATAAGGCTTATACAAAGAGATAGTTATATATATATGGATCTCACAGTCAATGGTGACCCCATACTTCAAGGTGTTCCATGCTTATATGCAAATAAGATTGTTAGATACAAATATCTTGGGTTTAGAGGTGATTTATTTTTTCTTGATAATGAAGGTCAGTCTGACCCTCAATGGAATGGGCTTGCGGATAGATTTCCTCTTTATTTCATAACGGAGGCTGAACTTGTATAGCAAAAAAGAACTACGTTATGAGTTTGCTTTATCGAATGGATCTTTTGATAAAGAGGGAAATGACAAAATAAGCATTGATAACGTTAAATCTTCATTTCGGGTTGGTTCGTATGGAAGTTACGGCGGCGTTCAATCAGAAATAATGATATTCGGGCTTAGTTTAGATCGCTTAGCCATGTTGTCAGGTAAAGGTATTGGGGTATGGACGCCAGCACAAGACACAAGCATTAGCGTCTACGTTGGGGTAAATAAAATATTTTCAGGTGGCATTTTCGCCAGTTACGCCAACATGAATGGTCAACCAGAAACCGCTCTAATTATGAATGCGGTTGCTGGATTAAGCCTGAAGACTTCATCATCTAGCGCATTCTCGCAGCCTGGCGCTGTCCCTGTATCCACAATGCTTGGTGCAATCTGCAATATATTTGGATTTAAATTAAACGCTCACGGCCTTGATGGAATCATTGCTCAAAGCCCTAATTTTGCCGGTAGTCCAATGGATCAAATAAGGGACATATGCCTTGCCCATGGGTTGAGATATCAGATTTTCGATAATGTTGTAACCGTATGGCCGGAGAAGTCGGCAATAGATGATGTTGTTCCATTAGTATCTTCAGAAAGTGGATTGATTGGATATCCTGTGTTCTCGCAAAACGGAATAACTTTCCAAACTCAATTTTCCACATTGCTATCCCAAGGCAGAGTAATTGAGCTTGTTACATCACTGCCTAATGCCAGCGGAAGATATTTATTGAATGTCGTTGAGCACTTCCTCAGTTCATGGACGGAAGGTGGCAGTTGGCACACAGTGTGCCAAGCCTCAAGAATGATGCAGGAGAATAACCAATGAATAACCCTTATTCTCAATCTCAAAATCAATCCAATGATAGTGATGCATTCGCCTCATCATTCAATAAGCTACTTAACTCAAATTACTTTATCAGACTTGCTACTGTAACCGCCGTTCGTGGTGCAGCACCTAATCTTGTGGTCGATGTATTACCACTGGTAGCAGATGTCCGTAGCAGTGATAGAACTATCATTCAGGGTTCGCAGATCTACAGCATTCCCGTTTGGAGATTACAGCGTGGTGGTAGCGCAATAATTATGGATCCAGTAGTTGGTGATATTGGGCTTATCGCAGTGAGCGATGTGGATATATCAGTGGCGAGGGCAACTCGAAAAGAATCTGTTCCTGGTAGCCTCAGAACTCACTCACAATCAGATGCTATTTACTTTGGTGGCGTGCTGAATGGTCAGCCAACACAGTTTATCGAGTTTGCAGATGGTGCGATAAATATCACATCTCCAAATCCAGTAAACATAACTTGCTCAAAGGCTACTGTGATCGCTCCTGATGGCGTGGAATTCACGACTCCACTGGCTCACTTTTCTGGTGATATCAAAGCTGATGGGAATATCACTGATAATGCTAGTTCGCAAAGCGCATCACTGAAAACGTTACGTGATAAATACGATGGTCATAAGCACCCAGTTACTGGCGTGCAAACTGGCACCTCAACGGTAACTTCTAATGTAACGGACAGCCCAGCATGACATACAGAACATTATTGCTAGACCCCGATACGTGGGACTTAACGTTGGATGGCAATGGGAACATTGGCATTGCAGATGGTGGTTATGCTGTCGCTCAGGATGTCGCATCAGCCTGCCTGGTGTTTTCTGGTGAGTGTTATTACGACAATACTCTGGGGATCCCATGGAAAGAAGAGGTGCTGGGCTCTCGGCCATCCGCTGGCTATATTGCCAAAAAGATGGAAGGTGAGGCAAAGAAATTGCCCATTGTTAGCCAGGCTATCGCCAACGTATTTTTTGACAAAAGCACACGTAGAGCTCGGGGTGCCATTCTGGTGACTGATAGAGACGGAAACCAATCACAGGTAATTCTATGACAACTTTGAAAACAGCGGTTCCCGGCGTAACCATCACAGAGACTGGCTTGCTAGTTCCTGATATTGCTGACGTCCTATCAGGCAGGCTTACTGATTTTGATTCAGCCATGGGGGGCGGTGCCAGTCAGTCACTATCATCACCACAGGGCCAAATATCTCAGTCAGATACAGAGATCATCGCAACAAACTATGATGCTTTGCTTTGCCTGTTCAACCAGATGAATCCTGACTATGCGACCGGTCGATTTCAGGACGGTATAGGGAGAATCTATTTTCAGGAACGCATATCAGCTCAAGGGACCGTTGTCACAGCAACATGCAATGGCGCAGTAGGGACGTTGATTCCAACTGGGAGCACTGCGCAAGATGAGGCTGGATATATTTACCAGTCAATCAATGCTGCAACCATAGACTCAACAGGGTCTGTAGACGTTGAATTTCAGAATCAAACTACCGGGCCAATCCCATGCGGAGTGGGTGAGTTAAATCAAATATATGCTTCAGTTTCAGGATGGGATGCAATCACTAATGACGCGCCAGGCGTTGTGGGTATTGATGTTGAATCCCGCGTTGCATTTGAAACCCGCCGCCGCCAGTCTGTAGCAAGGAACGGTAGCAACACCGATGCATCATTGCTCGCGGTGTTGCTTGAAACGGAAGGTGTTCTTGATGCTTATGTTTGGTCAAATCGTGAAGCCGTAACAGTCAACAAGGGAACAACAAACTACCCTGTAGTCGCTCACTCAATTTATATTGGCGTTTATGGTGGAGAGGATGCAAATGTAGCCAATGCTATTTTGAGCAGGAAAAACCCTGGGGCAAATCTTAATGGCGATACTCACTACACGATTGAAGATAAAGACAACTACAGCGCACCATATCCATCCTACGATATGCAGTGGGAAAAGGTAACGCCAACAAGAATTTATTTCAGGATAGAAATTGAGATAAATGAAAATCTTCCTTCAGATATAACCTCTCAAGTGAAAACCATGGTTGAGAGTGTATTCAATGGCGGATATGAAGGAATACCAAAAGCGAGAATTGGCGCGAGAATCAATGCCGGAGTTTATTACGCTCCTGTAATTTCTATCTCACCAGATTATGTAAGCATATCTTCAATTACCATATCTAAAGATGGCTCGACATTTACACAGTCAGTTACGCCGGGTATCGACCAGATACCTACAATACAACAATCTGATATAGAGGTGACACTAGTGTGAGCCAAGAAGATACTATTCTAACGCAATACTCAGCCAGCAATAGAATCCTCTCTATAATCGACACATTCAATCAAGCCGTAAGCCTTTCAGACTTCACTGATGAGTTTATAGAAAAAGTGTGGGATATCACAACTTGTGAAACCTTTGGGCTAGATATGTGGGGTAAGGTTGTTGGTGTATCTCGATATATTAGAGCGGAAATAGATAATGACTGCTTTGGCTTTTCAGAGGCCGATGATGGTGGTGGTTACCCATCGCCATTTGGTGATAGTCCATTTTATGCAGGAACTCAAGAAACAGAAACAGTAAGACTAAGCAACGAGGCTTACCGAACACTCATTCTCTGCAAAGCTTTTTCGAACATAAGTATCGCCACAATAAAAGACATAAACAGATTTCTTACCATGCTATTTCTTGACCGTGGGCGGGCTTATTGTGCCGATTATGGCGATATGAGGATGGGAATAATATGTGAATTTAAGTTAGAGCCATTTGAGATATCAATATTAGAAAATTATGAAGTTCTGCCAATACCAAGTGGGGTGTTGGTAAATTTACGTCAAATTGTATCTCCTTATTTTGGCTTCGCTCCAGACGCCTATCCTTTCAACGATGGAACATTTTTCAGAGATATTTAAATGAACAGATCTGACGAACCAACAAAGCAACCAGTACCTTTCGGAGTTAACGGGCAGCGAGAAGTTATTGAACCAGACACAACCCCAGGAGACAACTCTGCATCGTATAATTTAGGCTTCCCACCGATTACCATGATCTTAAAGACTGCGGGAGGATTACCCCCTAAAGGTCAGGATATGAATCAGGTGCTATTTGAACTATCAAGCCTATCCAGATGGTCAAGCGCAGGAGCATTAAACGCATATGATTCCGCGTTCTCTACAGCAGTGAATGGGTACCCAAAAGGTTCCCAATTAGCTAACTCAACATTTACTGGAAGCTGGTTAAATACAGTTGACGGGAATACTTCAAACCCAGAGTCTGGAACAGCAACAGGATGGGTTCCATTTAAAAATAACGGTGTAACTGCCATTACTGGACTTGCGGCCGCCAACGTCACGCTGACCGCTCTGCAAGCTTCAAATGACCGTGTAACTTTGGCTGGCGTGCTAACTGCGAATATTAATGTCGTGTTCCCCGCCTGGTTATCAAAGTGGATCGTAACCAACAACTGTACTGGGAATTTTACTGTAACCTGTAAAACCGCTTCAGGAACTGGTGTTGCTATCCCTGTAGGAACTACAGCAGTCGTATTCAGTGATGGAACGAATATCACATTGAATGGCCCACTGATGGTGCAGGCAGCGACAAACAACAATCACGCAGTAAACTTAGGGCAGGGTAATGCTCAGTGGTCACCTGTTGTCGGCGCTTCTCGTAATGCGAAAATGTCCGTAACGGCTGCCTCAGCCATTGCAACATTTACCGCAGATCAACTGACGGTTACTACTGGGCTGAGTGGACAGCCGTATCTGTTAACCAGCTTCAGCAAGACAATTAACCTTGCCACCACCGGCGCTGGCGGGATGGATACCGGCACCGTTCCGGCAGCGGGCTTTGTGGCTCTGTATGCGATTTATAACCCAACCACTCAAGTCTCTGCATTGCTAGCGGTTAATGCTACGTCAGTGCTGGCCCCTGAAGTATATGGCGGGGCTAACATGCCATCGGGTTATACGGCGTCCGCGCTGGTCAGTGTGTGGCGAACTGCAAGCAGCCAGTTCATAATAGGTTATCAGGTAGCAAGACAAGTTTCCTTCCAGAGGATTGCAATACTCGCCACATCAACTCAGCAAGCAAGTATGACTGCGCTGAATATTCCAAACTATCTGCCAATAAACGCTATTTCATGCAATGTTGATGCTGCGGTAAGTTCATCGACCTCAACAAATGCAGGGTTTGGATTTTCATCATCGGCTTCAGGGATTGCTTGGAAAGCTATCGCTGGATATACAACAACTGGTACTGGAGTTACCGGGCAAGGAATTGACTTGCCAATTATCACCCCTCAAACAATATATTATTCTGTCACAATTGGCGCGGGCACGCTTTCATTCAATTCAACTATTCATGCGTATGAATTCTAAGGTGGTTTATTTTGGATATTCTATATGTGCAGTTTTCTGATGAAACAGAAACAGTAATAGTATCTTGGTTTTGCTGCCCTCAGTCACCAGAGGTATACGATAATTTAGGAGAGATTTACGCAGACGATCCAAGATATATCGTTTATTTCGAGTCTCAACCTGAATGGGTGAAACCATTTTTACCACAGCCAATATATCCATAGCTGTATCTTATCGACTACCAATGCTGTTTTATATATATAGTAATGGCAGCGATCATGCTGCCTTACATTTCACTATCTTCTTGATTGTACTTTTCCCTATTTCTATAAATGGCATTTCAATATACTTAAATGATAAGTGTGATGTAACTAATAATGCGAAAACGTAAACTATTAAAGCAAAAAATGCATTCTCATTAATAAATTTAATCTCACTATATGTGCGAATAGATTTAGCTATTACGTGCATAACAATAAAATGCCCTAAATATATTGAGTATGACCTATCACCAATCCAAGTAAGCATGCTTCTTAAAAAAGAATCTCTGAATAGGTCCCCATTAATACATGCTAAAAGGCAAGCCGCGCCCAGCAACCCGACAAGTAAAACCACCGTGTTTTCTGGTGCATAGTTAGGCACAATGCAAATTAATACTATACTAATAAATAGAAGCGCAACTCTTAAATTTTTATTGATATTTATATTAAATCTTGAATTTGCCGCACACAAAATAGCCCCAAGAATAAATGCATGCGGTCTGGTCCACCATGCTATTGACTTAAACCCGCCATGACCGTAGCCTATTAATAGAGACAATATAAATATAGATATAAGCACCATGATAAATGCTTTGCCTCTAGTCAAAAGCATTATAATTGATAGAGATATGTAAAGCTGCCACTCAAGTGATAATGACCATGTTATTCCGCTTAGGTCACTAGAGCCGCAAGATATGGCAGAGCTTGCGCAATTAAACCAATAAAAATTAGAGTAAGAGAGTAAGGTCGGGATTATATTGTAAATTGTCTTACCTATATCCGTGTCAAAGTCAGGGGTGATATACCATGCTGCAAATACAGATAATATAGACCAAATTATTAGCGCTGGATATAATCTAAAAAATCGTTTTGATATAAAGCTAAAGAAAGTCGTTAACGTTCTACCACTTCTTGATATTTCTTTCGATATTATCCCATACATTAAAAAACCAGATATCGCTAAAAAAATATCTACACCACCCCAAAAGTTTACGTAATCAAATATTCCTACATACCAATCTGGGGAAGGCATTCTCCATTTATAATGCTGTATGAGAACCAATATGATGGCTATTGCTCGCAATACTTGTATATCACTGTTCTTATTGTCTTTTGATACACTCATTTCATATCCACTAATGAAGAATTAATCATAAAAATTGCATGTATTTTAGTAGGTTCTGTGATTTTTGCTACGAATAAACACTGTAGAATAAATTTTATTCTCATCAATTAGCACACAAGAGGCAACGATATCTCGAGCATGGGGATGGTTGGGAGGGATGCCTATTGAGGCGGGGGTGGGCAGTGGGGCAAAAATGGGGCAAAAAATTACCGCAAACTAACTCGAACTATGCCAATCACAGTTGAGACACTTTGCGGTAAGTCACTGCCAGCCGCGAAGTTCACACGAACTTACGCGAATTTAAAATCAACCACTTCACATGATGAATATGGGGGTGTGAGGCTACTTATACCGTCTCATGTGACAGTGCCCATAGATAGAGGGATGCCGTTGTTCCATAGGGTGTGTAACGGCGGCGGTAACGCTCAAAGCGTTCTCGTGGCAGCGTTTTATGGCCATATAGATTCATCATGCCGCGCCGGATCGCTAAATCTCCCCAACTGACGACATCGGGTCGTGCAAGTGAGGAGATCAATAACATTTCTGCGGTCCAGATGCCGACACCGTTGAGGCTTGATAGCTGCGCAATAACGTCGTTATCGGGCAGCAGGGAAATAGCAGATAAATCCAGCGTGCCATTAAGTGCAGCATCCGCAGCACCTTTAATGTATCCCGCTTTCCTCATCGTCATACCACACCCTTGAATAGCCTCTACCGTTGCAGTTGCGACAGTTATTGGTGTCACGGCCCCGAGCAATGCGACCAACCGTGCGTTGACCGTTAGTGCCGCCTTGACCGAAATTTGTTGGTCAACGATATTTCTGATCAATGCAGCAAATAAATCAGGGGATAGCGGGCGAGTTATCATCCCCAGCCGTTCGATGGCGGCGGCCATCTTTTTATCACGCCGTTTGAGATGGTTAATTTCTGTTTCACCGTAACGATAGAACATGCCTGACAGCCCCCTGTTATCGACGTAATAAAATATATAAGTAGAAAGTTAAAAATCATAGCGCTAATTCTAGCTGCTGCACACTCTGTTTGTTGCTGATGTTTTTTTACAATTGAGAATTATCTGACCACTATCACTGCTATATTTATTATTCATCTATTTAAAAAATAATGCTTCATTTAGGTACATATCACCTATTAGCATAATGAGGATTAGATAATGAGTGAAGAAAATAGAAAGACAACCAGTGATCCCTCATCGAAAACGGGTGAGAAAGCTTTTCCGACAAAGGTAGGTTATATAATCGGGATTATTATTTTATTTATCGCTGTAAGCTATATGTTTATGTATTGGTAATTAGCTGAAAAAGAAGGGGTTATGCCTTATAAATCTAATGAATTACTACCAGACTCAGTGAGGAGTGTTCTCCCCGCCCATGCGCAAGATATATATCGTGCGGCATTTAACAGTGCATGGGATCAATATCAGGACAGTGATGAACGGCGCGGAGATGACTCGCATGAAGAGACTGCCCATAAAGTCGCCTGGAGTGCGGTAAAACAAAGCTATCGTAAAAATGAGAGCGGTGAATGGATTAAAAAATAACACTCACCGCTCAGGAAAATAACACGCCTTGTCGTTATCCTGTCTTTGCCAATGAGATATTCTGGTGGCCAATTTTTTGCAATAATGCAGGAATATCAATTGGATCAATTTTATCTGTTTGTAGATAAGCAACGGCATATTCGTGCCAGATACCCGATTGCAGGAACAAAATAAACAGTTCCCGGTCCAGATGATTCTCATTCACCATGTTGACCATGATATTGAGGGCTTCGGACAACAACTTCCCTGGTTTATAAGGTCGATCGGCAGCCGTCAGAGCCTCAAATACGTCAGCTATGGCCATCATCCTCACCGGAATACTCATCTGTTTATAGGTGAGCTGATAAGGGTACCCTTTACCGTCCATGCGTTCATGATGCCCACCCGCAATGACCGGGACATTTGCCATGGTTCGTGGGAAGGGGAGTTTATTTAACATCACGATGGTCTGCATGATGTGCTCGTTTATTTTATAGCGATCCTCGTCTGTCAGGGTGCCACGGCGAATACTGAGGTTATAAATTTCGCCACGGTTATAGAGGAACTTCGGTTCCTGTACTTTGAAATCAAAATATTCCGGGCGCTTATTTTTATTATCACGGTAAATAATATGTTCATCTTTATCCGCCAGCATTGGCTCCTGTACCGGTAGTGGAGCGGCGGGTTGTCTGGCTTTACGTACTCGCTCTTCTTGGGCAATACCTGCATTATCATCTAATGTGCGAGTCCAATGGTAAGAGGCAATTTGCTGGATACGCGCGATAGCTTCGTCAGACATATACTCGCCACCCACATTGCAGTTGGCAATAAAGTAAAAATCTTCATCTAATTGGCGTAATTCTTCAGCTAACAACTGTTGATCGGCTTCACTGGCGCTCATCGCACCATATTGGCGTAAGAAGGCGATTTCTTTCTCACGTTTTAAGACTTCAAACCGCATGCGTATTTCATGGATGCGATCATAAATTAGCTCCAGTTTTGTTGATTTATCGACTACAAATTCCGGCGTGGTAATCTTGCCACAGTCATGTAACCAGCAGGCTGTATGTAGCTCTTCCCACTCATTTTCTGATAACGTAAAGTTGGCGAAAGGCCCCTGTTTAATATTGACTGCGGCACGGGCGAGCATTTTAGTTATTTCAGGCACACGCTGGCAATGCCCACCGGTATAGGCACTTTTGGCATCGATAGCTCCGGCAATAAGCTCAATAAATGCGTTGAGCAGGTTTTTTTGCTCTTGCAATAATCGCTGTGTTTCTACTGAAACTGATAAACTGCCCACCAGGGCATTAACTAATTGAATTTTTGAGCGTTCACGCTCAGCATTTAGCTCATAAGGGTTAAATAACAGGAGGAATCCGAGCAATTGGTTATCATGGGTCTTCATCGGTACGGCAACAAAGCGTAGGGGCAAATAAGGTTGTAGGAAGTCATGTAATTGGCTAAAGATATTATCTTTATTGAGCGTTCCTACAATGGTTTTCCCTTCGAGTACCGGTAGGAAAGTCGTGAGATTGTCTTCTTTAATTTGTAATGAGGACATTTCTGCTACCGGGATATTTTCACCATTCCAGCGAAATGCCGTTGGTGTGAAGGTTCCCTCATCTTTATCTGACAGAAAAATAATCCCTCCGGTCATGGCAGCAATTTCCGTGGTTTCACTTAATAGCCCTTGCATCTGCCGGAAGAAATTACTTTCTGCTGTCAGCATATTTCCCATCGAAATAAACTGCTTCAGTGTTGATTTCATTTTAGACATTGATTTGTGGAGCTCGTCAACTTCCTCAATCACAGAGCGTTCTAATTCGCGCTCTTCGAAATGGAGATTACTGATGGAGTCCGCGTCCTGGCGTAGACGAATAAGGGGTTTGGATATTTTTCTGGAGAAATACCAAACTAACGGCAAGCTGAGCATTAACAGAATAAACGCAATAAAGGTTGAGTGATTACGAATAGAATTTGCATCGGCTGTCAGATAGCTGGCGGGTGTCGCAATAATCAACTGATAGGCATTGCCGTTGCTATTAATCTCAACAACTGAGCCGAACCAGCGCTGATTTTGTGCCTCAAACATGATACTACGATTAGCATTGTTTACCGGTGAGTTGCTAGCTGTCTGACTATTTTTTTGACTATTGAGCAAAACTTGCAATACAGGGATTTGCCGGTCTGCATTGGTGTTATCTGCCGCCTTATCTTTAGGTTTTGGCAGGCTAGCGATAACTTCACCATGGGAATTAATAATAATGGCCTGGCTACCTGGCGGCAGATTTTGTTTTATTAAAAATTGCGAAAGTGAAGCCAGGGAAACGTCCAATCCAATGATTGTCTGTTTATTCTCAGCCTGACGGCTATAAGTAAAACCGATTTCTCCGGTGCCTTTAAAAATATAAATAGGAGAGGTGATCAGCATAGGACTTGCGGCGGCCAGAATAAACCAATCCCGCCGCCGTGGATCGTAGTTATCATTTTCACGCGGCATAACAGCAATCACTCGCTGCTGCTTATTAAGATAAATAAAACGTTTCTCCGGTAAACTATCAAGAAAACGATTACTTTGAACCATCCATTCGGCATCTTCAGGGGCATGGAATAATGTACGGTTAGCTTCCGTTAAACGCCGCAGCATAAAAAAATCACCATTAGCGTAGGCGCTATACACGGCACTGGCATAACTATTCTGCTTCAGAATTTCAATAAATTTATCGACAAAGGCCATTCGTTGTTCAAGGGTCGATAGTTCTGTGATTTGCATACTGGCAAGAATATTAACCGACATTATCATTGGTCGTGTTACAGCATCCAATTCAGCGGCAATCGCCTCTCCGGTTTTTTGATACTGCCGATTGGTGCTGATTTCAGTCAATTTAGTCAGTTGGCTATGACCAAAAATAATAATGACGGTACCTATTGAGACGATCAACAAGGTGAAGAGAGCGGCTATCTGGATATGCAAAGGATAGCGGTTTTTTAGCCCGAATAGATTACTTAGCATCATAGCCATCCCGGAAGTTTATTATTTAATTACTTATAATCATAGAATGTACTGACATAATCAGCATATTCCCCTATCTTTCAGTAGGTTGTATGTAATTACATGATTGTAAAAGCTTTGTTTTATATTGCATTGGAATTGTTGGATGAAAAAACCAATCACAGTCAGAAAAAAAATGTTTTAACGTGCAGAATATCTAAAAGCAGTATTTAGCAGCCCGATTTTTAGGCGGTTAAAAGGACTTGATGAGTCGAATGGGATGCAGCGGATTTACTGACCGGCATTAAACAGGCCATATCGGGAATTATTAAAAGTATCATCTCAATAGGTTCATATTGGCCCTAAATCAGACGCATGCAGGTCTAAATAGCGATGATAGTTATCAGGGGGTGGATCATTATCTGTCGGATGTAAGCGATGGTGCCCACGGATGGCGGTGGGTGCAAAACCAAAACGTTTGCGAAAACGTTCAGCAAAACGTGATGCACTCTCGTAGCCCACTTGGCTGGCTATTAATGATATTGGCCAATCAGTACCTTGCAATAAACGCAATGCACTGGTCATGCGGACATCAATCATTAAGTCACGTAATAGTATTTTTTCGGCAGCTAATTTTCGGCGTAATACAACTTCGCTCATCGCCATATGGTCTGCAACTTGTGATGCCGACCATATTTTGTATGGATCAGTCGCCAAACAACGGCGCACTCTCTCACTTAACGAATCACTTTCATTTAATATAAATTTAACGCCACGCTGAGCCAACCAAAGTAACAATTCAAGCATGCGGTGTCTGACGATAGTTGGCGGAATATCACCAATGTCAGATATTGCTTTAAACGTATTGCCGAATGTATTGATGAATTCAGGTGCTAAATTACGTACCGGCATAACGCCGGGAACATACCCAAGACCAGCGGATGCTGGATGATTGGCAAAGGTGGCAATCAAACGGGGATCACAGCGAAGTTGGTGGCTAAAAAATAGTCCGTCGTCAGATAAGCCATTTATTACATCAACTGTTTGGCCACTACTCACCGCGACTATTTCACCGGCCTGTATAATACATTCCTGATTATCCCAGCGAATGATTTTGTACCCACGGTTAACCATAATGAGCAATGGATGCTCAATATAGACGGAGGTGAGTAGCAGCTCTGTGTGTTGAATAACATGTGCCGAGCTACCCACACCGGGGCAAAAATTAATTGTACGTTCCATCGATATTCATTTCACAATTTTAGCCTGAGAATATCTTTACGCTTTGAGTGGCAGAGTAGCAACTCATTTTAATAGAAAATTTACAGCAACTGGCTATTTTAGCGAAAAATATTAAGGGTGAGAATAATAGCCAGCTCGATATGAGTGATTGTTACTGTCAATATAATCCCATGTTAAAAACAATGACAATAAAAATTAATTGACATGTTAATAATTGCAGTGACATGTAATTTCTTTACAACAAAAGGTGTAATCGTTTTCGGTAACTGACCGCTACTGTGTTTCACCCAGCAGCAATGCATGATCAGGGAATTGACCATAAGTATTATTAACAGCTTGCTGTCGGGTTGATTGCCCGACTAATTCACTGAGTGCATCCAGGCGTAACTGTAATAGACGTTTAATTTCTATTTCATTTTCCAAAATAGCTCTCAATTTCTCACGTAACAGCTCTTGCAACACCTGAGATGAGCATGAGGATATAGTGACGTTTGCCGTGCTTTCTACCGCTTTAAGGTAAGTCATTTCGAGATCAACCAGCGCATCCCAATTCCCCTCAGTTGCCAATGCAAGCATTTGCTCACTGAGTGTCAGGATTTGTTGATATTCGGACAAAAGGTGCTGGTGACGTTCCATTAAATGGGGTCCTAATCAGGTTGATAATTGGGGCCGATCTGCCGCCAGGCGTCTGCAATATTTTCGAGCAAAGCAGACACTTCATTAATTGCCTGTTCGTCATTATGCAAATTGGCATGCAGCAAGCGCCGCGACATATAGTCATATAAAGCTGACAAATTCTGTGCCAGCTCACCGCCTTTTTCCATATCCAGTCCTGCACTCAGCCCATTATCAATAATATTAATGGCTTTTGACAGTGCAGCACCTTTGGCCGGAATATCTCCCTGACTCATCAAGATGCGAGCACGAACCAGGGCGCTTTGCGCCCCGTCGAAGAGCATCACGATCAATTGATGAGGGCTGGCACTCATTACACCACTTTCGACTCCTACGTTTGCGTAAGCTTGAACCCCTGATCGGCTGTACATGCTCTATCCTTTATGAAGAGAATTGTTGAGTTAAGAAATTACCGGTATTGGTTAATGAACTCACCAATTTGTCCAACTGGGTAAATTGTGCCTTATAGCGTTCAATGGTGGCATTAATGCTATCAGTGGTTGAGGTAACCTGTTTCTCTAATGATTTTAATGTCTTGTTAATACCATCAGTGGCTGTCTTTAATGAGCCTTTGGTGGAATCCAGTGCGGTATTTAGCAGGTTATCCATCTGAGTGGCGAAACCGGTGGTTTTGCCATCGCCGACAAAAAATGCTGTTACGTTATTCGGCTGGTCAGTCAGTGCTTTATCAAGTTTCTTCGAATCAATGACTAATTTTCCATCAAGATCTTGAGTAATACCCATCGCTGCCAGGGTTTTCACATCACCGGCCTGGGCAGAGGCTAATTGGCTCTTCAATTGCGTTTGGATGCTGCGCAATGTGCCATCGCCAACTAATGCGCCATTACTGGTTGATTGATCCTTACCCGCTTCAACCGCAGTATATTTGGTTAAAGAAGCAAACGTGGTTTGTAATGAATTATACGCATCGACAAATGTTTGAATCGCAGCTTTGGTCGCGGTGGAGTCACGTGTAATTGTCAGTTGCTCAGGTTCATCTTTTTTTGTTAAGGCTTTCAGGCTGAGTGTAACGCCTTGTGGTGCATCAGTAATGGTATTGCTTTGACGGGTAATGGATACGCCATTTACTGTCAGTGTTGCATCTTCAGCTTTTACTTTTTGCGTTAAAGCGCCACTACCACCGGTGGTGCTTGGGGTGTAGTTCAAAAAGTTGTTTAAAGTGTCATCACCAGAAACACTGACTGTCATTTCTGACTTCGTCCCTGTTTCCTTGGAGGTTAATGCGAGATAGTAAGTATCATCATCCGCTTTCATGATACTGGCGCTGACACTACCTTCTTGTTTATTAATCGCATCGCGAATACCGGTCAACGAGGTCTGCTCACTGGTCAGTTTTACTTCCAGTGGTTTTGTTTGACCGGGTTGAGTGATAGTAATTGTCCGGCTGTCGTTACTATTACCCAGTTTATCTGTGGCGTTCGGCACATCAGAAGAGAGTAATGATTGCGCTTTAGCCAGATTAGTCACTTCAATCGTGTAATTACCTGCTGTCGCACCACTGCTGGTAGTGGCGGCAAAAGCGGTATTGGTGCTGTTAACAGAGGTCGTAGCTAGGGTATCGGCTTTTTTTAGTGCTGCAGATGCCGTTTCGACTTTAGCCAGAGCGCTTTGTAACACGCCATAGGCAGTAAGCTTGCCTTTATAACTGGTCTGCTGGTTGGTTAGCGGAGTTAAGCGGGTTTGTTCCCCGGCACTTAATTTATCCAGTAAAGTGCCTAGCTCCAAATTTGAACCGATACCCAGAGAACTGATACTTGCCATGTCTAATCCTTAATATTCAAGTGTCGTTACAGGGGTTATCGGCCAGAGAATTGAAAAGTTTACACATAAAATGGAATTTATGATGGCTGGAATAACGGGGGATAACAGGGCGCTATTTGCCCTATTGAATAGAGTGATAATTAAAGAAGAGAGAAAAAATAATTTTACCTAAATTTAAAATTATTTCACAGAATGGCTAAAGGTTCCTTAAAGAGCGCCGATACAAGTTGTGACGGTGATGAAGCCGTGGGCAGTAAGCCCAAACCATAACCCAACAGCATTTAAGGAATAACATTATGGCGGTAATTAACACTAACATTCTGTCTCTGACGACTCAGAACAACATGAACAAATCCCAGTCAGCTTTAGGTTCCGCCATTGAGCGTTTGTCCTCTGGTCAACGTATCAACAGTGCGAAAGACGATGCTGCGGGTCAGGCAATCGCTAACCGTTTCACTTCTAACATCAAAGGCCTGACTCAGGCTTCCCGTAACGCAAACGACGGTATCTCTCTGGCGCAAACCACTGAAGGTGCGTTGGGCGAAATCAACAACAACTTGCAACGTGTGCGTGAGTTGAGTGTTCAGGCTGCTACAGGTTCTAACTCATCTTCTGACCTGAAATCAATCCAGGACGAAATTAAACAACGTCTGGACGAAATCGACCGTGTATCTGACCAAACTCAGTTCAACGGCGTGAAAGTTTTGGCTGGCGACAGTAGCATGAAAGTTCAGGTTGGCGCTAACGATGGCGAAACTATCAGCATCAATCTGGAAAAAATCGACTCAAAAAGTTTGGGTCTGCAAGGCTTCAACGTTGATGGCGCAAAACAAGCCTCTGTTGATGATTTGACTTCTCAGTTCAAAGCCACTGGGACTAACAACTTTGATGTTGGCGGTGTTGCATATAAAACTGATATCAACAGCGGTGCAGTGACTAAAGCCGGTGTAGCACAATATATTGATGCGGGTACCGGTGCATTCTCCGGCACTGCGACCGCTGCTAACACCGCAACTGCCTACACAACTACAGCAACCGCTGGCACAGAAGCTACTTCTATCGCTGCCGCGTCTGTTGGTAAAGCGATAGGTGATAAATTCACTGCTGAAGGCATGGAATTTACCGTTAAGACTGCGGCTGACGCGAATGGTAACGGTGTTTTCAGTGCTACAGTTGATGGTAAAAGTGTTGATTTCACAACTTCAGCCAGTACTGCACCTGTCGGTACCGCTGCTGAAGTGAAAACTTCTAGCGCTGTATTCACCTCTGTTGTTGGTGGTGGTTTAACCACAAAAGCTGCTGAAACCAACCGTGCTGCAACCTTAGCTGATCTGGATTTACAAGGTGCTACCAAAACTGGCAGTACTTTGACTGTTAACGGTACTGCATACACCGCTAACGCCAAAGGTGATGAAATCACCCTCGGTGGCAAAGTAATGTACATGTCACGTACTGCTAACGGCAACACCACCCTGATCAATGAAGATGCTGCTGCATCTCAGAAATCAACTGAGAACCAACTGGCGACTGTTGATAAAGCGCTGGCACAAGTTGATGCGCTGCGTAGTGGCCTGGGTGCGGTACAAAACCGTTTTGACTCAGCTATCACCAACTTGGGTAACACCATCAATAACCTGACTTCAGCTCGTAGCCGTATCCAGGATGCTGATTACTCTACTGAAGTTTCTAACATGAGCCGTGCTCAAATCCTGCAACAAGCAGGGACTTCAGTATTGGCACAAGCAAACCAAGTACCACAAACTGTGCTGTCTCTGCTGCGTTAATTCGCCAGAAAGACCACATTATGTCAACCCCGCTGCGGCGGGGTTTTTATATTACTCACTGGAAAGAGAAAAGAGCACTTTTTCCAGTGGGAATAAGTTTAAACCAGGCGCTAATGGCTTATTTTTAGCGGTTTTCATCTCTATTTATCGCTCTGTTTTTTCAATGACTGCAATAGGTTAACAGTAAAATTAACGGGCATAAGCCAAATAGCCGCCCTTTTATAGGCCTATTCCAGCGATTGTCTGGCTGACCTGACAGGATAATGGTACGACTCTCTTACCCTTAGGTGCCTGTCTAGTGAGCGATCTGTATACCGCCGAAGGCGTGATGGACAAAAATTCCCTCTGGCAACGCTATGTTCCTTTGGTTCGCCATGAGGCACTGCGTTTGCAGGTTCGCCTGCCGGCCAGCGTGGAGTTGGATGATTTGTTGCAGGCTGGAGGTATTGGTCTGCTGAATGCTGTCGAGCGTTATGACGCTTTGCAAGGGACTGCGTTTACCACTTATGCGGTACAGCGTATACGGGGTGCCATGCTAGATGAACTGCGTAGCCGAGATTGGGCGCCACGCAGTGTGCGTCGTAATGCACGTGAAGTAGCCAGTGCCATGCAACAGGTTGAACAACGGGTGGGGCGCCCTGCAACTGAGCAGGAAGTAGCGCAAATTCTTGATATTAATTTGGCGGAGTACCGTCAGATTTTATTGGATACCAACAATAGCCAACTTTTCTCCTATGACGAATGGCGGGAAGAGCATGGTGAAAGTGTCGAACCCCTGCTGGAAGGGCATGAGGATGCCAATCCATTGCAACATTTGTTGGAAGGAAATCTGCGTCAACGCGTGATTGAAGCGATCGAGGCATTGCCGGAACGCGAAAAGATGGTGCTGACGTTGTATTACCAGGAAGAGCTGAACCTGAAAGAAATCGGAGCGGTGCTTGAGGTCGGGGAGTCCCGCGTCAGCCAGCTTCATAGCCAGGCGATAAAACGCTTACGCGCCCGCCTGAATAACGACTCTTAATTCACTTCCGCTCAGTGATATCACAGTTTCTATTTTATTAATGCAGGTCTTCTTATGCCAGGACTTCAGTTAAAAAAACGGCCACTGAGCCGTTATTTAAAAGATTATAAACACGGCCAAACTCATTGTTCACATTGTCATAAAGAACTTGACCGTATGGCGTTGGTTTTCCGTGGACAAATCATTAATAAAGAAGCTATCTCCGGTATGGATCAGCCCATTGACGATCAAGTATGGTCAAAGCTTCAGCATGAGTTGACTGCATTATGTCGTTTTTGCAGCGAAATATATTGTAATAGCACGCCCGGTTATTTCGATATTATGGCGTTCAAGCAATATTTATTTGAACAAACTGAGATGAGCCATAGTACTGTTCGCGAATATGTTGTGCGCCTACGTCGTCTGGATGAAATGTTGGTTGCCACTAATTATCCGGCCGAAAAGTTTGCCAGTGAGACCATGCATCAGCGCATTATTGATGAGTTGCCTAATGCGGCGCATAACAATTATCGTATTGCCTTGCGTAAATATGATCAGTATCTGGAATGGCAAAAAAATTACTGAGACTGGTACGTGCGTTCAGGCAGTTGAGAAAACTCTGTATTTTCGCTAACAGCGTCGCGAGTATAACGCGAAACCCTTCAGTCATTATTTTACGCCCGGCAAGGTTCCCCGTGCCGGGTTAATACCCTTCATTCTGTACGCTGTAGAGGTGTTAGCTACCCTCGTTCCCTCGAATGACTGACTTGATTAAGCTGAGTAGTGCCACCCTCTACAGCTTGAAATCGCTAAGTATCGTCTATTTATTCCGCATATTACGTTATTCCCCTGCGCTATCGTCAACGACATCTATAATAAAAATAAGTGATTATTGGTGTTACATCTGATAAATCTATATTTCCTCTTGGTACTTGCAGCCGCAGGGGTTAGTTACATTGACTTATCCGTACCTACCTACACGCCAAGTTCGTTGGGCAACAGTTGACTTATTAATTCCCTGGGGGATCCGTGACGTTTCAACACAAACTGGCGCAATTTCCGCGTCTAGATCTGGTCGGCAATCCGACGCCATTGGAAAAACTATCTCGACTCTCCGATTATCTGGGGCGTGAAATTTATATCAAACGTGATGATGTAACACCTCTGGCATTAGGGGGGAACAAATTGCGTAAGTTAGAGTTTTTGGCAGCAGATGCGTTAAGTCAGGGCGCGGATACGCTGGTTACCGCGGGCGCTATTCAGTCTAATCATGTCCGCCAAACAGCAGCAGTTGCGGCGAAATTGGGGCTGCGTTGTGTCGCATTGCTTGAGAATCCAATTGGCACGGCACAGGAAAATTATCTGACCAACGGCAATCGGTTACTATTGGGTCTATTTAACGTAGAAGTAGTGATGTGCGACGGGTTACATGACCCGAACCAACAATTGGCTGAGCTGGCAACCCGTCTGGAGGCTCAGGGCTTTCGGCCGTATGTGGTGCCGGTTGGTGGTTCTAATGCCTTAGGCGCTTTAGGTTATGTGCAATGTGCATTAGAGATTGCGGCTCAGTCGGCTGGGAATGTCACTTTTAGCTCGGTGGTTGTGGCATCGGGCAGTGCGGGCACCCACGCAGGTCTGGCAGTAGGGTTGCAACAATTATTGCCTGATGCCGAGTTGATTGGGGTGACCGTATCGCGTAAAGCCGATGAGCAACGCCCTAAAGTGGCGCATATTCAGCAAGAGTTAGCTGCGTCCCTGGGGATTACCGGGGAGCAGGCAGAAATTATCTTGTGGGATGATTATTTCGCCCCGCAATATGGCATGCCGAACGATGAAGGGTTGGCAGCTATTGGGCTGTTGGCAAGGCTTGAAGGTGTACTGCTCGATCCGGTGTATACCGGCAAGGCGATGGCGGGTTTACTGGATGGTCTTGCGCAGAAAAAGTTTCGCGATGAGGGTCCAATTCTGTTTATCCACACCGGTGGTGCACCCGCATTGTTTGCTTATCATCCACGGGTGTAACCTTTAGTTATTGCTTATTCCGTTTATAGCTATCGTTATTAGTTTATATTCCTTTATTCCATTAACAGCACTGATAAAGTGTTGAATATCAAAAAATAAACATGACAGTCGGGGTATTTATGGGTTTTTCAATTGTTCGTCGCCGGTTAGTTCTGGGCATGGTGGCAGTCGCACTGGCAACAGGCTTGAATGTGAAGTCTTATGCTGCAGGTGATTTGCTGAGTCAGGTCAAAGATCGAGGAACTCTGATTGTTGGGCTGGAGGGCACTTATCCGCCGTTCAGTTTCCAAGGTGAAGATGGGAAACTCACTGGGTTTGAAGTGGATTTTGCTAATGCATTAGCAGAACACATGGGCGTTAAGGCCAAAATCACCCCGACTAAATGGGATGGCATGTTGGCTTCATTGGAGTCCAAGCGTATTGATGTGGCGATTAACCAAGTCACCATTTCTGAAGAACGTAAGAAAAAATATGATTTCTCAACGCCTTATACCATTTCTGGTATTCAGGTGCTGACTAAGAAAGGTAACGAAGGTAACTTCACTAAACCTGAAGATTTGCAAGGCAAGAAAGTCGGTGTTGGCTTGGGTAGTAACTACGAACAATGGTTACGTGACAACCTGAAAGGTGTTGATATTCGCACCTATGATGATGACCCAACTAAATATCAGGATCTGCGTGTAGGCCGTACGGACGCCATTTTGGTTGACCGTTTAGCTGCATTGGATCTGGTAAAGAAAACCAATGGTACTCTTGCTGTTGCAGGCCCGGCGTTTGCTCGTCAGGAGTCTGGCGTAGCATTGCGTAAGAACAACCCAGAGTTGTTAGCGGCAATCAATCAGGCGATCACTGAGATGCAAAAAGATGGCACGTTGGCCAAAATCTCTGAGAAATATTTTGGTGCGGACGTAACTAAATAATGCAAGAAAGTATTCAATTGGTGCTGGATTCAGCACCATTTTTATTGAAAGGTGCCTGGTTTACCCTCCAGCTCAGTCTGGGGGGGATGTTTTTTGGTCTGGCATTAGGTTTTATGTTGGCCATGATGCGGTTATCTCGTTTCTTGCCGTTATCACTCCTTTCTCGTTTCTATGTCTCCATTTTCCGTGGTACTCCATTAATAGCTCAGCTATTTATGATCTATTATGGTCTGCCACAGTTCGGCATTGAACTGGATCCGATGCCTGCTGCATTGATCGGTCTATCACTTAATACCGCCGCTTATACATCTGAGACATTGCGTGCTGCTATTTCGTCAATTGAGAAAGGGCAGTGGGAAGCGGCGGCCAGTATCGGTATGACACGTTGGCAGACACTTTATCGGGTGATATTGCCGCAAGCCGGGCGCACCGCATTACCTCCGCTAGGGAACAGTTTTATCGGTCTGGTAAAAGATACCTCTTTGGCGGCGACTATCCAGGTTCCTGAACTTTTCCGTCAGGCGCAATTGGTCACTTCCCGTACATTGGAAGTTTTCACTATGTATCTGGCGGCCTCGTTGATTTATTGGGTCATGGCGACATTGTTGTCAGCATTACAAAATCGGCTGGAAGCCCATGTTAATCGTCAGGATCAGGAGTAGCCATGAGTGCCATAGACATTAAACAACTGACCAAACAGTTTAAAGGTCAGCAGGTGCTGCACGGTATCTCACTTGAAGTAAATAGCGGTGAAGTGGTGGCGATCATCGGGCCGAGTGGCTCAGGTAAAACGACTTTATTGCGCAGTATTAATCTACTGGAGGTCCCTGATTCAGGGATTATTCGTGTCGGTGATATTGAGATTGATGGCAGTATACCTATCAGCAAGCAGCAACGTCAGGTGCGTGCACTGCGCCAACAGGTCGGGTTTGTGTTTCAGAGCTTCAATTTGTTTCCACACCGTTCGGTGCTGGAGAATATTATTGAAGGGCCGGTTATTGTTAAAGGCGAAAAGCGAGCCTCTGCGGAGAAACGCGCTCGTGAACTGCTGGCAAAAGTAGGGCTAAGTGGGAAAGAAGATGCTTACCCACGCCGTTTATCCGGTGGTCAGCAGCAGCGGGTTGCCATAGCACGAGCATTAGCAATGCAACCACAGGTTATTCTGTTTGATGAACCGACGTCAGCGTTGGATCCTGAACTGGTGGGGGAGGTTCTCAACACTATCCGCGCACTGGCTGAGGAAAAACGCACCATGGTGATTGTGACGCATGAAATGAGCTTTGCCCGCGATGTGGCTGACAGGGCTATTTTTATGGATCACGGACGGATTGTTGAGCAAGGTCCAGCAAAAGAGTTATTTGCCCATCCGCAGCATGAGCGTACTCGGTTATTCCTTGATAAGTTCCTGAACAATCACTGAGTCATTTACTGCGAAGCTGATAGCCAGACTCAGCGAAATAGGGGGCACTTTTGGGCCCCCAGTTTTATCAAATCATCCTACAAAAAGGCTTCCAGCTTAAGGCGAAGCGCGGTAGCTTTAACTTCCTTCATCTGCCCATGACCCGGTAATACTTTTTGTTCGACGGTGACCAACCCCGCTTTTTTCAAAATAGCCACATCACGGGTGACGGCACTGCGATCCCGTTTTAAACGGGTTGAAAGGGAGGTGATAGAGCCGGGGTGCATTTTTACCGCCCGTAGCAGAACAATGCGCGCAGCACTTAATATCCGCACCATCGCTAATGGGTCTTCAAAGGTAATAGTGTGTTCTTCAGGTAAGGCTTTCCCTGCATCTGCCAGAGCCGCGAGTTGTTTGCCTCGTTTGAAAAAATCATCTTCCGTTGCTGTTTTGATGACGAGTTTGTCCATTAACTTCTCCTTAATGAAGTCCAATCCTTCTGAAAGCAATCCTCTATCTGTTCAAAGCTGACAAAATCAACTGCTTCAATGCCACCTAAGTAATGGCGATGGTGAAAACCATGCGCATTGTCGTAACCTATTACGCGACCATTATCACCCTGTGATAAATGGTGATTGATATAGGCTAAATTATAACGGGTGATAGTACCGACCCGATCAGCCCATATTTCACGGCGTAATTGACCATTACCCCGCCGGTTAGCAATTTGATGAGTCTCATCGACAATCTTTTTATCAGACATGAATATTATTATCACTCCTGAGAGGGGTTGTACATAAGATCTTCACTAAGAAGAAAGCTAGGGACGTATACAGTTCCGTCATTTGTCTGAATTTATAATGAGTTAATTACCAGGAAAGGCTCAACAGAGTGATGTCAAATATGCGAGAGGCTGCCAGAGGAAAATAGTTTCATACCCGTTTTACATCAGGGAATGCGGCACATATCGAATAATAACCCGTCAGTTGCGACCGGAGTCTACGTAAAGAATAAGGTCCCGAAGGACCTTATTGGTGCAGGCACTCTAAGTGCGAAAAAGAGTGGGCTTAGTTAGCTAGCCGATGGTCATCAGGCTGGCATTTCCTCCCGCTGCGGCGGTATTCACACTCAGTGAGTGCTCAATCAGCAGGCGTTCCAGCAGTATATTTGTTTCACCACGGGCGAAGCCCTGTACCGAGACAATTGGCCCCTCAATTTGAGCTATCTGCTCACACAAGGTGCGCAATTGATCAGCATCACCGTGATAGATAACGGCATCAAACGGTACGTTGGCGGTTTGCCAGTCATGGGTAAGGGTAATTTGGGATTGCACTACCGCCGGTAGCTGGCGTAACAGATCCTTTTGTATCCCCTGTTCTGGCCATAAGATCTCGCAGCCGATTGCCAGAACGGCTGCCAGTTGTATTAGAGCATCAGTGTCATTATCCGCCAGACAAAGAACACGTTCACGCGGTAGTAGGGTATAACTGTTGCGCTCACCGGTTGGCCCAGGCAATAACTGTATGGTGCCACCTTGCGCCAGTTCGCCATAGCGCTGCGCTAAAGGCACTAATTCAGCATATTGTTGTTTGTCAGCCCATTGTATTAGAGCGCGATGGGCTATTTGTAATGCTTCGCGACCAGCCATATTCTGTGGTTGCTCAATATTTTGATGTGCCAGTGTCTTAAGAACCGCATCTTCTGGGCGGCTGCACAACAGACGATACAGATACAGTGGACCACCCGCTTTAGGGCCGGTTCCTGACAACCCTTCACCACCAAAAGGTTGTACGCCAACCACCGCCCCAACCATATTGCGGTTAACGTAGAGGTTGCCTACTTTAGCTTTTTCAGTGACTTGGGCGATAGTTTCATCAATACGGGTGTGAATGCCCAAGGTTAAACCATAGCCGGATGCGTTGATTTGATCGACTAAGGCGCCAAGGTTCTGACGCTGGAAACGTACCACATGCAGTACCGGCCCGAAGATCTCTTTTTTCAACTCATCAAAGCTATCCAGCTCTATTAATGTTGGCTTAATAAAGGTACCGCGTTGCCACTCGGTTTCGTCCTGACTGTTGGTGCGGGCAGCCTGGTAAACTTTACGCCCTTTAGCGCGCATGGCCTGAATATGGCGCTCAATCCCAGCTTTGGCCTCGGCATCAATCACCGGCCCAATATCTGTAGACAGGCGTTCTGGATTACCCATCCGGCACTCGGCCATCGCGCCACGCAACATTTGCAACGTGTGCTCAGCAACATCATCCTGAATGCAAAGAATACGCAAGGCCGAACAACGTTGGCCCGCGCTGTCAAAGGCTGATGCGACGACATCGGTCACCACCTGTTCCGTCAATGCAGAGGAATCAACAATCATGGCATTGAGGCCACCGGTTTCGGCAATCAGTGGCGTTGGGCGGCCCTGAGGATCAAGGCGGCCTGCGATGCTGCGTTGCAAAATAGCAGCGACTTCGGTTGAGCCGGTAAACATCACGCCGCGCACACGGTTGTCATTGACCAATGTCGCCCCAACGTTGTCGCCTCGGCCGGGTAATAGTTGTAGCACGCCGTGAGGAATACCGGCCTCTAGCAAGATACGTACAGCTTGCGCAGCAATCAGTGGCGTTTGTTCCGCCGGTTTTGCTAATACACTGTTACCGGCAGCTAATGCTGCGGCAATCTGGCCGGTAAATATTGCCAACGGGAAGTTCCATGGGCTGATACAGACCACGGGGCCGAGAGGACGATGGCTATCATTAGAGAAGTTGTCTCGGACCATTCCAGCATAATAGTGTATAAAATCAACAGCCTCACGCACTTCGGCAATGGCATTACTGAAGGTTTTACCCGCCTCTCGTACCAGTATCCCCATCAACGCTTGCATCTGACTTTCCATCAGTTCGGCGGCGCGCACTAAAATAGCCGCACGCTCGGCCGGTGGCGTTGCAAACCAGATAGCCCCCGCGCGGCCAGCCGCATCTAGCGCACGACTGATTTCAGCATCCGTTGTTTCGCGAACGTAACCGACGATATCAGCGGGTTCTGCTGGGTTGATAACGGCCAGGTTATCAAGTGCTATACCGCTATCACTTTCTGCGCCAATCATCGGTTCTGCCCGCCATATCTGGCTGGCACTGGTGAGGAGGGCACTGGAGAGCGAGGCCAAACGGTGTTCGTTGGCCAAATCTAATCCGCTGGAATTGGCTCTATCTTTACCGTAGAGGTCGCGTGGTAACGGGATTCGTGGATGAGGCAAACCAAGTTGCCCTTCACTGGCGGCGATGGCTTCTACAGCACTAACAGGATCAGCGACCAGTTCATCCAGTGGCAGAGTGGTATCGGCAATGCGATTGACAAACGATGTGTTGGCCCCGTTTTCCAGCAGGCGGCGTACCAGATACGCCAGTAAGGTTTCGTGGGTACCGACCGGAGCGTAAATACGACATGGGCGATTAAGCTTACCCTCGGCAACTTTCCCGACGACTTGTTCATATAGCGGTTCCCCCATGCCATGCAGGCATTGGAACTCATACTGGCCGGGGTAATAATTTTGCCCTGCAAGATGATAGATAGCGGACAAGGTATGCGCGTTATGAGTGGCAAATTGGGGATAAATCAGATTAGGTACGGCCAGTAATTTACGCGCGCAAGCCAGATAAGAGACATCGGTATACACCTTGCGGGTATAAACCGGATAACCTTCTAACCCATCAACTTGAGCGCGTTTAATCTCGCTGTCCCAGTATGCGCCTTTGACTAAGCGAATCATCAGCCGGCGGCGGCTGCGCTGGGCCATATCTATCACGGCATCAATAGTGGCGGGGCAACGTTTTTGGTATGCCTGAATGACGAAGCCGATACCGTTCCAACCTGCCAATTTTGGCTCGAAACAGAGTTTTTCCAGCAGATCGAGGGAGATTTCCAGACGATCAGCCTCTTCTGCATCAATGTTAATGCCAATATCATACTGCCGTGCTTGCAAGGTCAACGATAATAGCCGTGGATACAGCTCATCCATTACTCGTTCATATTGAGCACGGCTATAGCGAGGGTGCAGGGCGGACAGCTTAATTGAGATACCTGGCCCTTCATAAATTCCCCTGCCATTTGAGGCTTTGCCGATAGCATGGATTGCTTGTTGATAGGAGAGCAGATAAGCCTGAGCATCTGCCTCTGTCAGTGCTGCCTCACCCAACATATCGTAAGAGTAACGGAATCCTTTATCTTCCAGTTTACGGGCGTTCGCCAATGCCTCGGCAATGGTCTCGCCGGTCACAAATTGCTCGCCCATCAGCCGCATCGCCATATCCACACCTTTGCGGATCAATGGCTCACCACCTTTACCGATAATACGATTTAAGGAGCCGGAGAGCTTAGCCTCATTATGAGTAGAGACCAGATGGCCGGTAAAGAGCAGCCCCCAGGTCACCGCATTGACAAACATCGACGGGCTGCGCCCCAAATGAGAGTGCCAGTTGCCGTTACTGATTTTATCGCGGATCAGTGCATCACGAGTGGGCTTATCAGGAATACGCAGTAGTGCTTCCGCAAGACACATCAATGCCACACCCTCTTGTGACGAGAGGGAGAACTCTTGCAGTAAGCTTTGCACGATACCCGCGCGACCATTAGCACTCTTCTGGTTACGCAATTTTTCAGCAATGGAATAGGCCAGCTTATGGGTTTCTTGCGCTAAATCGGCCGGTAAACGTGCTTGCTCCAATAACATCGGTATGGCTTCAGTTTCGGGACGACGATAGGCCGCAGTGATGGCCGCACGAGTTACTGATTGTGGTAGCACTTGCTCGGCAAAATCTAAAAATGGTTGATGTGCGCTTTCAGTGACTTGCGGCATAATATCGTCCGTTTCCGCGATAGGGGTCACATGGGGTGTTGGCAATTCGGGTAGCTCACTGCCACTTTCCAGTCGTTCCAAATAGTTAAAAATGGCCTGCTTGATCAGCCAGTGTGGCGTGCGGTCAATACGCTGTGCCGCGCCCTTGATACGGTCGCGTGTTGCTTCATCGAGTTTCACGCCCATTGTGGTGCTACCCATGCTGTCCGGCTCCTTTAATAAGGGGGGTTATGATTTGATTCCTGATAATATCAGGCATGTTGCAACTTTGTGCAACCGTGTTAAATCACGGCGTGAATGAAGTGTGAATTCAGTCTTGTTTTTAACAATCAAGCGGGGCGTCGGAGGGATCGAATATTATGTTTAACTAAGGCTAATGCTAATGCTAACAATGGTAGGCTTTGTGAGGGATTAACCTTAGGTATGACTCATTTTGCAATGGAAGGTGTAACCTCTAACATGGCGTAATGTGATGCAGGGTGAATTTTTTGTAAAAAATTTGTTTAATTTGTTGTGAGTAAGGAAACTCCTCCACTAGGATAGCCACCGCGAGATGGCCGTTCGCCAGCGAATAGTTGTGCTGGTAGTTTATTTGAGTTCGAGATTCATCTCTGGTGCAACTGAGTGTCACGTTCCGGCTCTCCAGAGTGAAAACATGATACCGCACTGAGCGGAAAGAACTCAAAATAGCGGGATATATTAAAACGATAATACGCACTATGGAGACGTTGCATGACCATGAATACGCCAATGTTGGTGACTTTTTTAGTTTACATTTTTGGGATGATATTAATTGGCCTCATGGCCTACCGGGCAACCAATAACTTTGATGATTATATTCTGGGTGGGCGAAGTTTAGGCAGTGTGGTCACTGCATTATCTGCCGGTGCTTCCGATATGAGTGGCTGGTTATTAATGGGATTACCGGGGGCGATATTCCTGTCGGGTATTTCCGAGAGCTGGATAGCCATTGGTCTAACGATTGGTGCTTATCTTAACTGGAAGTTGGTCGCAGGCCGTTTGCGGGTTCATACCGAAGCCAATAACAATGCACTGACATTGCCTGATTATTTCACCAGCCGTTTTGAAGATAAGAGTAAATTGCTGCGGGTGATATCAGCGGTAGTTATCTTGGTTTTCTTCACTATTTATTGCGCTTCAGGAATCGTTGCCGGTGCGCGTTTATTCGAAAGTACGTTTGATATGAGCTATGGCACCGCATTATGGGCTGGTGCTGCGGCTACCATCGCCTATACCTTTATTGGCGGTTTCCTCGCAGTAAGCTGGACGGATACAGTACAAGCAACGCTGATGATTTTTGCTCTGATCCTGACCCCGATTATTGTTATTCTGGCGGTGGGAGGTATCGACACTTCCATGATGGTCATTGCTGCGAAAAATCCGGCGAATATTGACATGTTTAAAGGGCTGAATCTGGTTGCCATCCTCTCTCTACTCGGTTGGGGATTGGGTTATTTTGGTCAGCCACATATTCTGGCGCGTTTTATGGCGGCAGACTCTCACCGTACTATTCGTAGTGCACGCCGCATCAGTATGACTTGGATGATCCTCTGTCTGGCAGGGACCATCGCGGTGGGCTTCTTTGGTATTGCTTACTTTGAAAACCATCCTGAACAAGCCGGGAATGTGAGCCAAAATGGCGAACGTGTTTTCATTGAGTTAGCTAAATTACTCTTCAATCCATGGATTGCCGGTATTTTACTGTCCGCTATTCTGGCAGCCGTCATGAGTACCTTAAGCTGCCAGTTACTGGTGTGTTCTAGTGCGTTGACGGAAGACCTGTACAAAGCATTCCTGCGTAAAAAGGCCAGTCAGAAAGAGTTAGTGTGGGTCGGCCGTGCCATGGTGTTGCTGGTGGCATTGATAGCTATCGCACTGGCAGCGGACCCGGATAATCGGGTTCTTGGTCTGGTTAGCTATGCATGGGCCGGTTTTGGCGCCGCATTTGGTCCTGTGGTTCTTATCTCGGTGATTTGGCCACGAATGACTCGCAATGGTGCACTGGCAGGGATGTTGCTCGGTGCTATTACGGTTATCGTCTGGAAGCAATATGCCTGGTTGGGCTTGTATGAAATTATACCAGGCTTCCTATTTGCCAGTATCGCCATTGTGGTGGTGAGCTTGTTGGGCAATACGCCAAGTAATACCATTACTGAACGTTTCCGTAATGCTGAAGCGGAGTTTAAAACCATTTAATAGCGCACACATGCTGTTATTAATGGCATTTACTTTTGCTTAACATCGCCTCCTGTACCACAGGAGGCTTTTTTTTTGCTGAAAATTGCGCCAGATATCGATAAATAGGCTGAGAGGGCGTTGCAAGCTAAAAAACCGTATCTTAATGAATTTATTTGTTATTTAACCCGGCAGAAACAACTTGCCACAGTTTGTTTAACAATATTCTTATTTAGCCTCTTGAATTTCTTTTTGCCAGAATGATAATCACTATCGTTCTTAGTTTTACTTTTCTTTACGTAAATTGACGTTACTCATAATTACATATTTATACCCATATCCAGCGCAGGGGTGCTTAGCATGTTTGTCCCATTTCTAATTATGTTTCGTGAAGGGCTGGAAGCCGCGCTGATTGTTAGCTTGATCGCCAGTTACCTTAAGCGCACTCAACGCGGTCAATGGATGGGGGCAGTGTGGATTGGAGTGGTAACGGCAGCCGCGCTATGCCTTGCTATCGGCATATTTATTAATGAAACCACGGGTGAGTTTCCGCAAAAACAGCAAGAGCTGTTTGAAGGTATTATTGCGGTGGTCGCAGTTTGCATTTTAACCTATATGGTTTTCTGGATGCGCAAGGTATCCAAGTCAGTCAAAGTCCATCTGGAAGGGGCAATTGATAATGCCCTCAACTCAGGCCGCAGTCAGGGCTGGGCATTGGTGGCGATGGTCTTTTTTGCCGTGGCCCGCGAAGGGCTTGAATCGGTATTCTTCTTACTGGCGGCTTTCCAGCAGGATGTCGGGATTGGCGCGCCAATTGGCGCAATACTTGGCCTGACCTGCGCCATTTTAGTGGGGATGGCTATCTACTGGGGCGGCGTTAAGTTGCATCTGGCTAAATTTTTCAAATGGACCAGCCTGTTTATCTTGTTTGTCGCCGCAGGCCTGGCCGCCGGAGCTATCAGAGCCTTCCATGAAGCCGGTCTGTGGAATCATTTTCAGGATATCGCGTTCGATTTGACGAATGTGCTCTCCACTCATTCACTGCTCGGCACCTTCCTTGAAGGGATGTTTGGCTATCAGGAAGCACCAACAATTAGCGAAGTTGCGGTCTACTTTATCTATCTGATTCCGGCACTGATGCTCTTTTTCCTTCCACCACGCACTACGGCGGCCACAATTGCCGCTGCTGCGCGGAAAACTAACCAATAATTCAGGAATTTTCACATGTCTAACCGGTTCTTCCGTCGCACTGCATTGCACGCCGCGTTACTGGCACTACCTGTTGTGGCTATCAACGTACAAGCAGCTGATATTCCACAAATTAAAATTACCGTTAACGATAAGCAGTGTGAGCCGATGGCGCTGTCTATTCCTGCCGGTAAAACTCAATTTATTGTCCATAATGCCAGTCAGAAAGGGTTGGAGTGGGAGATCCTCAAAGGCGTGATGGTGGTTGAGGAACGCGAAAATATTGCCCCGGGTTTTACCCAGAAGATGACGGCTAATCTGGAGCCGGGTGAATACGATATGACCTGTGGCTTACTCAGCAACCCGAAAGGTAAATTGACAGTTACGGCGGCCGCTGATCACGCTGCGGTAAAACCGGACGCGATGGCATTGGTCGGGCCAATTGCCGAATATAAAGTCTATGTAACACAAGAAGTTGCCCAATTAGTCACGCAAACTAAAACCTTTACTGATGCAATCAAGAAAGGCGATTTGGCTCTGGCGCGCAAGTTGTATGCGCCAACCCGCCAGCATTATGAGCGTATCGAGCCGATTGCTGAATTGTTCTCAGATTTGGATGGCAGTATCGATGCCCGTGAGGACGATTTTGAGCAGAAGGCCGCTGATCCGAAATTTACCGGTTTTCATCGGTTAGAAAAAATCCTGTTTGGTGACAACACCACTAAAGGCGCGGATAAATTCGCCGACCAACTGTACAAGGACACCCTGGAACTGCAACAACGTATCACCGGCCTGACATTTGCGCCAAATAAAGTGGTTGGTGGTGCTGCGGGCTTAATCGAAGAGGTTGCGGCCAGCAAAATCAGTGGTGAAGAAGACCGTTACAGCCGTACTGATCTGTGGGATTTCCAAGCCAACGTTGATGGAGCACAGAAAATTGTTAATCTGCTGCGGCCATTGCTGGAAAAAGCCGACCAGCCGCTGCTGCAAAAAATCGATGCTAACTTCAAAACCGTCGATAGCGTATTGGCGAAATATCGCACGAAAGAGGGTTATGAGTCTTACGAGAAGTTAACTGACGCCGATCGTAATGCTATGAAAGGGCCGATTACGGCACTGGCGGAAGACCTTGCTCAGCTTCGTGGCGTATTGGGTTTGGATTGAGGCATTAAGATGAGTAAGAAAACCGGCCCGCAACACGGGTCGTATCAACATGATAACGGGGCGGCATTGCCGTCCCGTCGGCGTTTACTGCTGGGTATGGGCATGATGAGTGGTGCCTTGGCGCTTGGCGGGGCAAAGATAGCCCGAGCGGCAGATTGCCCTGCACCCGAGGCTGCACTTGCGCAAGATGAACGCTGGCAGAAGCAGCCCTTTTATGGTCAGCATCAGTCAGGGGTATTAACCCCACAGCAAGCGGCCATGATGCTGGTAGCATTTGATGTATTGGCCACTGATAAGGCGGCCTTAACCCGATTATTCAAACTGCTGACTGAGCGGCTGGACTTCCTGACCCGCGGCGGGCATGCACCTTCGGTTAATGCCAAATTGCCACCGCTGGATTCTGGAATTATGGGGCCGGAAATTTACCCGGATAACCTGACCATTACGGTTTCTGTGGGGGATTCTTTGTTTGATGAGCGGTTTGGTTTGCAGGGACAGAAACCACTGCGGCTACAAAGAATGACGCGCTTCCCCAATGATTCACTGGATGCGGGTTTGTGTCATGGTGATATCTTGCTGCAAATTTGTGCTAATACCAATGAAACGGTGATTCACGCTTTGCGCGATATTATCAAGCACACGCCAGATTTACTCAGTGTGCGGTGGAAGCGTGAAGGTTTTATTTCTGCTCATGCGGCCCGTAGCAAAGGTAAAGAAACGCCGATCAATTTGTTGGGTTTTAAAGATGGCACTGCGAATCCCAAAACCAGTGATAAGCCGCTGATTAATCAAGTAGTATGGGTTCAGGACAATATCGGCGAGCCCGCATGGGCTGTCGGGGGTAGCTATCAGGCGGCGCGGATTATTCGCTTTAAAGTGGAATTCTGGGATCGCACACCGTTACAAGAACAGCAGACTATCTTTGGCCGTGATAAACATAGCGGTGCACCCTTGGGGAGCATACATGAACATGATGAGCCGGATTACACCAAAGATCCCGATGGCAACGTGATTAAGCTAGATGCACATATCCGGCTGGCAAATCCACGTACCGCAGAAACTCAGAATAACCTGATGTTACGCCGTGGCTACAGTTACTCGCTGGGAGTGTCAAATTCAGGGCAACTGGACATGGGCTTGCTGTTTGTCTGCTACCAATCTGATTTGGAAAAGGCGTTCCTGACGGTACAAAAACGGTTGAACGGTGAGGCATTAGAAGAGTATGTCAAACCGATCGGTGGGGGATATTTCTTCGTGTTACCTGGGGTGGTTGATGCTAACCACTATCTGGCACAAGGGCTGCTTGAAGCCTAACTCTGTTTAATGAGTAAGCAAGAGCACCGCTTTCATGCGGTGCTTTTTTATTGCCAGACAGCAGGGTTGATGCTCAAAGCAGATTTGAACGCTACTTGCCAAGCCCTGATATGGGCTGAATATTAAGCGAAACTAACCCCGCTGCGGTATTAGGTATTATGAAAGGCGTTAGCTTACCAGTTTGGCGGTAATTTTTGCCACATGCTCGCCCTGGAAACGGGCGATAGCAAGCTCTTCAGCAGTTGGCTGACGGGAGCCATCACCACCGGCAATGGTTGTTGCACCATATGGGGTACCGCCACGGGTCTGTGAAACATCAAATAACTCTTTGGCCCCATAGCCGATTGGCACGATGATAAAACCGTGGTGGGCTAATGTGGTCCACGTGGAGGTGATGGTGTGCTCTTGTCCGCCGCCAGTACCGGTTGAGGAGAATACACTGGCAACTTTGCCGTACAGTGCACCAGAAGCCCATAGCCCGCCGGTTTGATCGAGGAAGGTACGCATTTGCCCTGCCATATTACCGAAACGGGTTGGGGTACCAAAAATGATGCCATCGTAATCGGCCAGTTCTTGCGGCGTTGCGACCGGGGCTTGCTGGTTGTTTTTGCCGCCGGCATTGGCGAAGGCGTCTGGTGGCATGGTTTCAGGGACTCGCTTGATGGTCACTTCAACACCGCTGACTTTTTGGGCACCTTCGGCAATCGCACCGGCAAGTGTTTCGATATGCCCATACATGGAATAGTAAAGCACTAAAATTTTCGCCATCTCGCTATGCTCCAATCAAATTTATTGAATAATGCTGATGATGTAATCATAGTCGCTGCTAATGACACCTATTAACCATACGCCAATATAATCAGGCTGCAACTTATTAGTCGTGCGGAAAGTGAACGGGATATGAGGTAACCTTCTCTTTCTGCTGGTTTTATTAGCGCAATATTGTTACAGATTACGTAACTTCTTTTGCAGGCGTTTTTGCTGCCAGCGCTCGACCCAATTACCCAGCAATAACAAATTTATTGCGCGCAGACACAGCGGGATACTTAGCCCTAGCACTACCCACCAGGCCCACATATAGCCAGGTGACGTAAACCAATTGATAGCAAACAGCACTGCACACAGAATAACCGCCCGCAGTAACTGACGCAGTAAAGACATTTCATCCTCAACCGCTTTGCGGGCATCAATGACGCGTTGGTCAACGGCTTGCGACGGGGTGCTCTGTTCCTGAGAGACATTTGGGCAATACAGCTCACTGACTTTCAGATCCATGACGGCCGCAATAGCACTCAGTGTTTCCAGGCTGGCTTGTTCACCATTCTCTATGCGTTGAATCGTGCGCACACTCAGACTGCAAAGTTCAGCCAACTGTTCTTGTGACCAGGCCCGGGCCAACCGCAATTCACGAATACGATAGATGTTCATACTGATTTTCCTATGAGGTTTGAAGCGATATCAACAAACCTATGCTTAAGCCCTCGTCACTGCCACGACAGCAGCATGACATGTTCCCGACAGCTTTCTGACACGCTTATCACAACTTATTTAACCGCAGTTGCGAGCATTTTACCGCGATGATCCTGCACATGGCGTGACGTCTTGGTCATAAAACGCCTTAACGCTCTTGATTGAGCTTTTTGGCACACTAACAGAGCGTTATGGCACAATGTAAACAAGCCTGTTTGCGTAAGCTACTAACTTACCTCACAGGAGAACCATCATGAAAAAAATAGCACTGTCTCTGGCGATTATCGCAGTGTCATTATCTGCTCAGGCACAAACCTTCAGCGTCAAAAGTAGCGATATGCCTGAAGGTAGACCCTTACAAACCCAGCAGGTTTTTAACGGATTTGGCTGTGATGGCGGGAATCAATCGCCACAGCTTTCATGGCAGGGTGCGCCCGCAGGAACCAAAAGCTTCGCCATTACCGCTTATGATCCTGATGCCCCGACGGGGAGTGGCTGGTGGCATTGGACGGTGGTGAATATCCCCGCCGATGTTCATTCATTGGCAACTAATGCTGGGCAGAGCAAAAATGGCACTTTACCTGTTGGTGCTGTTCAGGGGCGCAATGACTTCGGCTATGCGGGATTCGGAGGGGCTTGCCCACCAGCAGGAGATAAACCTCATCGCTATCAGTTCACGGTGTGGGCATTGAAAACAGATAAATTACCCCTCAGTAGTGATGCCAGTGGTGCATTGGTGGGTTTTATGCTCAACAGTAATGTGATTGCGAAAACGCAACTGGTTGCCACTTATGGCCGCTAATTATTAATCCAAGAGCAGGAAGTATGCAGCAGATAAATCATAGCCAGATGGCTATCTCCAGCGCTGAAATTGTTGCCCGCCAAGCACATACGTTGCATCGGGTCACGGTGTTTTCACCGGCACTGTGCCATGTCCGTCAGGGCAGTAAATTGGTGCAATGGGGGGCACAGGCTGCCAGTGCGGGGCAATCGTCGCTTATTTTGTTTCCTGCCGGTATCGAAGTCAGTATCGCGAATACCCCGGATCGGGGGCATTATTGTTCTGATATGGTCTATCTGCCGCAAAGTTTATTACGCCAGTTTCGCCACTGGTACGGTGCCTCGGCGGTGACGCCAGTGGCAACTGCATCGCTATGTGTTCCTCTGGATAGCCATACCCGCCTTGCATGGGATAGCTTATTGCTCAACGTGAAGTGTCATGCGCCAGATGCGCTCTTACAGCATGCGGCGATGGGGGTTTTATTGGCGCTGCACTTGGCTGGGCAGGCAGGGACGTTATTAATCGACCGACGAGATAAATGGGCGGAACAGGTACAACAAGTTTTACTGCTCGATCCGGCGCGCAACTGGAGCGTGAGTGATGTCGCCCACTCTTTGCATCTTGGGGATTCAACTTTGCGGCGCAAACTGATGCAAGAAGATCGCAGTTTTCGCGTGATTCTGGAAGAGGTTCGTATGGGGTGTGCATTAAATGCATTACAAACCACATCACTTTCGATTGGCGAGATCGCTGCACAGCACGGTTATATTTCACCATCCCGTTTTACTTCACGTTTTCAGCGGCATTTTGGCTTAACGCCACGCCGATTACGCGAAGCAATCACGGCAGCCTAAGTATATCTGTATAAAAACCTTACTCCCGTGCAGGGGAGTAAGGTGATGATAATAAAACAACCGCTATAGGTGATGATGACGCCTTACTGATTACGGTTGTCGTACAAGTAGCTTCTGCGCTTCTTCAAGATGAGATAACCAATGGTCAGAATGACAAACCACAGCGGCGTCACTATCAGGGCTTGGCGGGTATCACTTTCCAAGGTTAACAGCACCAGGACAAAGGCAAAGAACGCCATACATACCCACGACATGAAAATACCAGCGGGCATTTTATAGATGGATTTCTTATGTAATGCCGGGCGTCTTTTGCGATACACCAGGTAAGAGCAAAGGATGATGGTCCAGACGAACATAAACAGAATCGCTGAAACTGTGGTGACCAGTGTAAACACCGTCATTACGTTCGGGATTAGGTAAATGAGAACCACACCACCTAGCAAACAGATACAAGAGAATGTCAGGCCGGATGCGGGGACGGAACGGCGCGACAGCTTACCAAATTGCTTTGGTGCATCACCTTCTTTTGCCAAACCGAACAACATACGGCTGGTGGAAAACACGCCACTGTTAGCTGACGAAGCCGCCGAGGTTAGGACCACAAAGTTGATCACACTCGCTGCGGCAGGTAACCCGACCAGAACGAATAACTCAACAAACGGGCTTTTATCGGCAACTACTGAACTCCATGGTGTCACTGACATAATCATAATCAATGAGAAAACATAGAACATGATGATGCGGATAGGGATGGAGTTAATAGCACGTGGTAATACCACTTCAGGATCTTTGGTTTCAGCAGCGGTGGTCCCAACTAACTCAATACCGACAAAAGCAAAAACGGCTATCTGGAAGCCCGCAAAGAATCCACTGATTCCTTTCGGGAACATCCCACCATCATTCCATAAATGGGTAAATGATGCGGTGGTACCCGAAGGGGACTGATAACTCATTAACACCATGGTTAAGCCGGCAAAGATCAGTGCCACAATTGCCACAATTTTAATCATGGCAAACCAGAACTCCATTTCCCCGAACATTTTTACCGTGGCCAAATTCAGTGATAGCAACAGTAAAACCACTAGCAGTGAGGCAACCCACTGGGAGAAACCGGGGAACCAAAATTGGGCGTAAGCCGTGATGGCAACCACATCAGCGATCCCGGTGATGACCCAACAAAACCAGTAGGTCCAGCCGGTGAAAAAACCAGCCCAAGGGCCGAGTAAGTCGGCGGCGAAATCACTAAATGATTTATATTTCAGATTCGATAGCAGCAGCTCACCCATGGCCCGCATCACGAAAAACAGCATAAAACCGATTATCATATAAACGAAAATAATCGACGGCCCGGCAAGGCTGATGGTTTTACCCGATCCCATAAACAATCCGGTACCTATAGCCCCGCCAATAGCAATTAGCTGGATATGGCGGTTGGAGAGGCTTCGTTGAAGATGCTCTTCAGGTTCCGGCAACTGTTCTGCCACTATCTTGGATTGGTCTACCATCTTTCCCATTCCCTCTTCCTGTATTTGTGAAGTTGTTGAGCTCTATGTTGGCTCTTTGGTCTTAACCTGTCTGTCTGTCTGTCTGTCTGTCTGTCTGTCTGTCTGTCTGTCTGTTTTTTGCTATGTTTTAAGTACAATTTGCGAATTATTTAATATCTTCGCAACAATAATTGCACAATACGCCTCGTTTTCCAGTGTTTATATTTCACACACTGAATTTTGTTAAGTTCATCACAGCAGCTGGAATTACAACATGAAGTCACATAACTAACAATAATCGTAAAGAACAGATGAATAATTAATCTCCAGAGAGGGATATAAACAGTATAAACAGAAAAATCCGATGAAATGTTTGACAGCCAAGGCTAACAGGAGAATAATTATCGCCGTTGGGTCGTTAGCTCAGTTGGTAGAGCAGTTGACTCTTAATCAATTGGTCGCAGGTTCGAACCCTGCACGACCCACCAACAAAATCAATAAGTTACACTAAATTTCATATGTCTTATTTATATTTTTGTGCCATATTCGTATCGGCAGTATTTAATATTCCATCTGTTTATTTCATATGCTGGATTAAATTGATGGGTTAACGACGAACAAGCCTTATTAGCATCTCAATATCCTCTCTCAGCCTATTTCTTATGATATATAAATAGTGAGTCTCGATTTAAATAATTGACTTTTTTATGTATATCTTAACCAGGAATATGGGTAAAACACGTTAAAACCCGAATGTTAATTGAGTAAATAAAGTTGAATAAACATCAATTATGATTATCAGCTTGCGCTGAATAGTTTTATTTTCTCCGTAGTTGTGATAATCGTAATGCTTTACTCACTAACATTGCACAATAAAAATCTCAATTTTCCATAATATCCAGGGGCCGTGATATGAGAGGTCTGTGAACAGTAAATACCTATGGTGGTCGAAAGCGGAAATCGCTCAAACGTTTGATACTACCTTTCCTGAGAGTATTCTTTCGATTTTAGGCTAAATGTCGAGACGCGATGGCTGTATGACAGTCATGTAGGGTGAGGATCAATGAGTCAAACAATTATTTTTTTGCGTATTAACACGACAATTTATTGTACTTTTTACCCGAGATAAAACAAAAGAGCCGCGCATTAGCGAGACTCTTTTAGCGGTTACTGAAAAATAAAATTGATGGTTCCAGCAATCAGTAGCAGAAATACAGTATATTGTAAGTAGTACGCGGACATTGCTCTCATTTCTTCCTCCTTGCTGTTATGGTCTTTAATTAAGCAATATTTGCGCCATATCTAACTAATTGAAAAATAGTTTATTTTTATTATGGATAACTAAGTTAGCGCCCCTATTTAGGGAGTTTGCACCATTTAGGAGCATATCGGGTATATCTCTCCTGGCAGATTTATTGTTTAGGTATTTAGTTTTGATTTGATTAATTATTAACACGACAACTTATTGCTGCTTTGAGAAGTGTAATAACATATGACATTAACTCTTAGAAAAAGGGGTTTTTTTAGTGCGTAGCTCTAATTTATGCGTGTACATGGATGAATCGGCGGCGGCGAGTAGTTCATTAATCGGTGTATCTTTCTCTAAATCGCAATTAGCGTACCCCACGCTAAAATTAATATTATAACCACGCAATTCCTGGCTATTGCGTAATTCTAATGCATTCTTAAAGCGGCTTAATATTGCTGGCATATCACTACAACCTGATGCCGTGAGTAATGTGACAAATTCGTCCCCCCCCAATCGGGCGACAACATCTGTGTCACGAAAGAAAAGCTGTAACTCTTCAGCGAAAGTGACTAATGCCTTATCACCTTCAGCATGACCATAACTGTCATTTATTTCTTTAAAATCATTTAGATCAAAGAAAATCAAGGTGGCAGGAATATTATTATGCGAGCAAAATGTCAATGCATGCTGAGCCAGAATTTCAAAGCCTCGACGGTTGGTTAACTGTGTTAGTTCGTCAATAGTTGCTAATTGAACGGCAGCAATTTCTTGCTCAGCCATTTTCGCTAAGTCACATAAAAGTTGTTGGTCGTATTCATCTAAAGAGCGCGGTTTAAGATCGATAATACAGAGTGTGCCAAGTTTACTGCCATTGGGAACAACCAGCGGACAACCCGCATAAAAACGAATGCCAGGATCGTCGGTAACAAGTGGGTTGTCACTAAAACGAAGGTCGTTAAGGGCATTGGGTACCAAAAGGATATCGTCACCTAAAATCGCATGACCACAAAAAGATATATCCCTGGGGGTTTCGCTGGTTTCCAGTCCGGGATGTGATTTAAACCATTGCCGGTTTACGTCGACGATAGATATAAGCGCGATTGGCACATTAAATAAACGTTTAGCTAAGCGGGTGATACGATCAAAGCGTTCTTCGGGAGAGGTATCGAGAATATTATAAGAGCGTAATGTAGCAATTCTCTTAGCCTCATCTTGAGGTATCGGGGGAGCTTGCATATTCATCGTCTCCTGTTACTTGTCTTATCCACTTAGCGCGAAGTGTCGCTAACAAAGATTATCAGTAGTGATCAAGTACTACTGGGTGTGGCTACAAAACAACATCAAAAATAAATTTAACGCATTGAAAATTAATTATTTTCTCATCAGTGAGATGACATTTTACAGACGTAAAACTCAATCCAAGAATCTATTCACCCGTATCAAAAATTACCAACTGTGGCTCGGGTAGCTTTTATTACCATCAGGCTCAATTCCCGGGCCAAATGATCGCTTGTGCTGCAATTATCGTCTTTTTCTCTGGGTCATAAGCGATTGACGGTGAGCCGTATAATACATAGCCAAGCTTCAATTGATCAGACACTCGGTGACAAAATGATGAATCATCTGGTCCGGTAATCAGCCGGTATATTGGTAATCCATCTGGCGGCACAGTATTCATATACATCCCCCATTTTGTTGATTAGTCGTGTGTATGCTTTTGTACATTATCTCTGGCTGCGGCTTTGGCTTCTTCAGCCAACTGTTCAATTTGCTCTTCGGTAAGTTGTTCTGAAGCTTCATGAATTTTAGCCAAACCTTCATTAACTGTTGTTTCTTCGTGATTTTTATTAGACATAATGGATCCCATACAGCGTTGCATTTAATTTATACTATAGGTCATTTAACCCTATTAAGGGGTTTTATAATGAGTTAGTGGTTTTTAGGTTCGCCGAGTCAATATCAAACAGGCGCTGGGGGAGTAAACCTCCCCAAGAGTCACGAGTTGATGCAGGAATTTTTAATAAAAACCATCCCGATTTCTATTCAGGTTTCTTCGCAGAAAGTAAAAATAGCATAGGGCGTTCTTTCTCTTCATCCAATGCAGGATAATCTATAATTTGCTGTGTTGTTGGTCCCCATTCTTCGATATGTGTAATTATAAAACCTTGTTTTATCAAAAAATTAATATAAGTCCCTAATGTCCGATGCTGCTTGATAACGCCTTCTGCCAACCAGTTTGTTATACGTTCCCCTTCCGCCTGATAACTGTTCACCGGCCAGGATTTTTGCCCATTATCGGCAATTAACCAACCAGGTTGCTTTGCTGCGGTAAAGATAGGGTGTTCTGCGGAAAAAACAAAACTGCCCCCAGGAGTTAGTGCTTGATAAATCGTGGCAAACAGTGCTGGCAGTGCTTTTATATAATGCAATGTGAGTGAGCTATAGGCTAATTGGAACAGTTGTGGTGGTAGATGCAAATGTTCCAGGTCTTCCTGACGGTAAATAATGTTTTCGTCAGTGGTCATCTCTTTAGCACGGTTTAACATTCGCGTTGAAACATCCAACCCTAAAACTTCGCTGGCACCTTGCGAGCATGCGTAGCGACAAAACCAGCCATAGCCACAACCCAGATCTACAACTTTACTTCCTGATAGCGACGGCAGCATCTGGCGAATGGCTTCCCATTCTGGCGCGCCAGCCAATCCGTCAACTGAACGGGGAAGTTGTGCATACCCTGAAAAAAATGCCTGATTATCATAAATATTCTGAGTCATTTCTCTTCTCCTTTAAATTAACTTTTTACTCCTGAATAAAAAGCATCGGCAGTTTAGCACTAATGAAAAGATATTGAATATATCAGAGGATCCGCCAAATGTTATTCCTTTGTTATAAATACAAATGACTGAGATTAGCTAAAGCGAAATTGAGATGTAATAACGGATAGTTAAAACTATTTAATATGGAGTGCGGAATAAATTAATATTATGCGGATTCTGTTATTTATTGAGAAATAGCCTAAACTTTATACAGTACGTGTTGACGGACTTCGTTAACCGTTCGGGAAGGGTCACCTTCTGTTTGGTGTTGCCAAAGACTGATAAAGCGTGAATATACTGCGAGAGCAGGTAGCCACTATGCCAGATTAAGGCACTTTATCCCTGATTAGATGCTTCTCTTGAAGGAGATAGCGATGACTCCCGTACAAATACTGATTATTCTGGTGCTAACACTTTTTGCATTGTACCGCCAGTCGGTCAGCCACGAGGTGTCTTTAGGCCCCGCCCGTTTTAAATGGGCCTGGGTTTACGGGATGGTCGGCCTGGTAGTCGGTGGAACATATATGCCCGCTACGATGACTTCCTGGGTAGTTTTAGGTAGCGGAGTTTTATTTAGTATTGTTGTCGGTGTTTTGCAAGGTCGCCTTATAGAGATTTGGCGTGAACCTGATGGACGTATTTTTTGCAAGGGAACACCACTGACGATAACTTTATTTCTGCTATTGGTTGGTTCTAAATGGATTATAGGGACACTGCAATATCTTTATAATCAACCAACGGAACAAGGCGGGTTTGGTGAAATCCTGATCATGATTGCAGTCATGGCAGCATTTCAGGTCGAGATTGTCAGACGACGTATTCGGGTTTTATACCCGGATAACCCCGTTGATTCATTACCTGAAGGGCAGTAACAACGTTTATTTCAGCTAACAGCCGAGGACTGGCTGCTAGCTGAATATAAAGGACTCATAGATATCTTCGAAAAACGTGATCAGTCGACAATAAAAAGTCTGGCCCCTGAGATTGTAGATGAACGATGTGCTTCGGCGCCATCGGCAACCTGATAACTCATACCTGCCTTCAATATAAAGCTTCGCCCATCGTCTAATTCAGTGCTTAGTTCACCTTCAAGGCACAGCAATATATGCCCTTTAGAACACCAATGGTCAGCTTTGTATCCAGCACTGTACTCAACCATACGGACTCTAACACGACCAAAAAGTTGTGTTCGCCAGTAGGCAACCCCTTGTTCCCCCTTATGCTCAGTTGTTTCTATTTCTGACCAATCGGTGATACCGAAGGGGATATCCACTATTTTCATTTAAATTACCTCTTTCTAATGCTGGCCGACCTTACATTAACTCACTATTAAAACGAATACACAGTCTATTACCTTATTGCCAATCCAACTTTTATAAAGTGGGCCATACTGTGAGATGTACGGTTAAATGGAGTTATCAAGCCTATGAATAATCCCACAATCTTCCAGTTTTTCCATTGGTACTATCCTGATGGCGGTAAATTATGGCAGGAGGTCTCAGATCAAGCCGCACATATTAGCCAACTTGGAATTAATATCGTTTGGCTTCCCCCCGCATATAAAGGTGCCTCAGGAGGATATTCTGTAGGATATGACACCTATGATTTGTTTGATCTGGGGGAGTTTGATCAGAAGGGGACTCAGTCGACTAAATATGGCGACAAAGAAGGATTACAGAATGCGATTAACCGATTGAAGGAGAATGGCATAAAAGTTCTTTTTGACGTTGTATTCAATCACAAGATGGGGGCGGATGAAAAAGAACAGGTCAGTGTCCGTAAAGTTAATCCTGATAACCGAACTGAAATGGACGATGATATTATCGACGCCCTTGCCTATACCCGTTTTACGTTTCCTGGCCGCAATGAAACTTATTCATCCTTTGTTTGGGATAAACAGTGTTTTACCGGTGTTGATTATATTGAAGAACCCTCAGATGAGGGGGTTTTTAAGATAGTAAACGATTATAGCAATGAGGGATGGAATACAGAGGTTGATGATGAGTTAGGTAATTTCGACTATCTGATGGGGGCGGATATTGATTTCCGTAATCCTGCCGTTATGGATGAGTTAAAATATTGGGGAAAATGGTTACTGGAGTCACTATCAATTGATGGTTTTAGATTGGATGCAGTAAAACATATCCCGGCATGGTTTTTTAAAGCATGGATAGAATATATACAAAATGAAACAGAACATGATTTACTGATTATTGCGGAGTATTGGTCCCCTGATATCGAAAAATTACAACAATATCTGGCACGGGTAGAAGGCAATGTAATGTTGTTCGACGTTGCTTTACATCACAAGTTTCACGAAGCATCGAAACAGGGCGAAGATTTTGACTTAACGCAAATATTCAATGGCTCATTAATTGAAGTTGACCCGTTACATACCATTACGTTGGTGGCCAATCACGATACTCAGCCACTTCAGGCTCTGGAAGCACCGGTAGAACCTTGGTTTAAACCTTTGGCTTACGCGTTGATCTTAATACGAGAACAAGGTATTCCCTGTGTTTTTTACCCCGATCTTTTTGGTGCCAATTATGAAGATAACGGTGAAGATGGGGGGACTTATCAGATAGAGATGCCGGTTGTTGCTGAATTGGAGAGGCTAATTCAAGCCAGGCAACGCTTCGCTCATGGCGCACAAACCGATTATTTTGATGATAAAAACTGTATTGCTTTTGTTCGTGCTGGCACGGCGGAGGCACCCGGTTGTGTGGTGATTCTTTCGAATGGCGCAGAAAGTGAAAAAACAATCGTTCTTGGTGGAGGTTTTGAAAATAAAGAGTTTGCTGATTACTTAGGTAATCGTCAGGATATTATTACTACAGATGAAGATGGTGGGGCGACATTTCCTGTTAATGGCGGGAGTATTAGCCTTTGGGTACAGAAAGAACTTCTGTAACCCGTATAATGAATATGTTCTTCAGAGAGATGCAATATTATCTTGAGCTAGGCGCTAAGTTGCTATGATTTACACGACTTAGCGCTTAGTCATTATTTCCTTAGCTTAATGATGGCTGATTAACTTGAAAGAAACGGATAATCTGGCGCAACTCCGCGCCTTGTTCTGTTAATGATTGTGCGGCGGCGGCAGCTTGTTCAACCAATGCAGCATTTTGTTGCGTAACTTGATCCATCTGTTCTACAGCGATACCGATCTCTTGAATACCAATGTGTTGCTCGTGTGATGCCGTCGATATCTCGCCAACGATATGAGCAACTTTCCCCACCGAGTCGACGATCTCGCCCATCGCTTGACTGGCATGGTCAGCGCGTTCTGAACCCGCATTAATTTTCTCAACCGTACCAACAATTAATTGCTTTATCTCTTTGGCTGCATTTGCACTTTTCTGTGCCAAAGTGCGTACTTCGCTTGCGACAACGGCAAATCCCTTACCTTCGGTGCCCGCTCGGGCGGCCTCAACTGCAGCATTTAACGCTAATATATTGGTTTGGAAGGCAATGCTTTCAATAACAGCAATAATATCGACGATCTTCCTCGAGCTTTTGGTGATTTCTTGCATACGAAGTAGCATTTCATCAACAATAATTCCGCCTTCTGTGGCGGTTGCTGCTGTATTAACCGCCAACTCACTTGCCTGCCGGGCATTCTCCGCATTCTGACGTACGGTTTGGGTGAGTTCCTGCATATTTGCTGAGGTTTGAATCAGAGAGGATGCTTGTTCCTCGGTACGTTGTGATAAGTCAGCATTACCCTGAGCAATCTGATTCGACGCAACAGAAATTGATTCACTCCCATGCATGATCTCATTAATCGTTTTCTTCAACTGCCGGTTCATGATATTCAGAGAAGCAAGTAAGCTATTATTATCACCTGGGCGAAGTTTTATTTCAGTGGATAAGTTTCCGGCGGCGATATGGCCCATAATAGCCACAGCGTAGGCCGGTTCCCCTCCCAATAAACGAGAAAAGTTGCGGGCAATCATGACAGCAAGCAGTGCAGAAATGAAAACAGCAAAGAGCAATAAAGCGATAAGTACATTTTTGGCAGTATTAAAACTTTGTTGACCATCCGTTGCAGCTTGTTCTCCACCTTGAACTTCCAGTACGACTAATTCAGCGAGGTCTTTCATCAACTGTGTGCGATATTTTCTTGATGTATCACCACTAATTTTAGTGGCCTCAGCTAATTGATTATTATTAACTGCATCAATAACGAAACTGTTTGCCTGAGAAAAGTGGTCAAAATCTGACATTATTCTCTTGAATAGTTCGGAGTGATTGTAACCTTCGGGTAATTTCAGAAATCTATCTTGCGCGGCACGAAAGTTGTCTACGGCCTGTAATATCTCCAGACGGTGTCCTTCGCGCTCTTTTTCTGTCGATGAGGCGATATACTGAACCTGCTGCAGGCGCAATTCGGCTAAAACGCCTCGCATCTCTAATGCATAGCGAACACCCGGTAACCAACTGTCGCGATAGGCTTCCAGCCTGGCGTTATTACTGCTTAACTGTGATAGTGCCACAGCACCTAGCAATAACATCATGACAATAACAACCGAAAAGCCTGAGAGTAACTTTGTCAAAATGGATAGGTCGGAGAACTTTTTCATGAACATTACGTATATTAAATAAAGGTGCAATGTATAACGGCAAATAAAATGAATTCTTGATGTAATAAAACTACTTAATTTGATTTTTTAAGCATTTTATTTGAATGTACAAAACACAGGGTAATGTTGCTTTTTGAGCTGAATTTATCATTTTTTAGATAAAATCAAAGATGATTTGGCTTATAATTTAGTTATCGCTTTATCTTATGCTATTTAATTGTGGATGTTCAATACGGTTCTTTTTTTAAATTAACTATTTATTAACTTCAATTCTGCTGTTTATGATGTTTTTAGACTGATATTTTATGTTTTCTGCATTCCTTTTTTTCTTGTAAGTGGGTCTTAATGGTTTTTAAGGAGTGTGCTAAGCTCGGACTATCAAAACTTTAGGTGGTTAATTATGGTCTTTGTCATTCTTTGGTTTGCTATTGCAGGATTAAGTGAGTACTTAGTCTGGGGATCTCCACTCTTGGCGGTGTCTCTGGCCTTGCTTTTTGTGGTGCTCGGTGGGTACTGGGTTTACAGCGTCAGAAAAATTCAAGTAAGTGATATACCTTCTGATGAAGCCAGATCTAAGTCTATCAGTAATTTGAATCTCACCTTCTCTGTGGCGCTGTTGGCTATTCATGCGCTTGTTTTATTACTATTGCGCTGATAATGGTATGGTTTTCGTTAACTATGCCATTGGTTCCAGGCAGCTATAAGTATCCAGGCAGCGATGGCCCAGCATAAAACAGCCGCGGTCAATGCGAGTGGTAGGCGTAAATAGTCAATTAAAAAATAAAGCGATATCAAATAGATAAAGTAGGGAATGATAGCCCATAAACCGAATATAATTGTTACGCGCAGTGCTTCAATATTGCGCTCATGGCCGACAATATAGTGTGCGATGAGGGCGAAAGTAGGGAATAACGGGATTAAACCAGCAATATAGTAATTGCGCGTCTTCGATAATAGCCCAATCAATACCACAACTATGGCGCCGATCAGTGCTTTAAGTAACAGTCCCATCGCTATCCCGAAAAATTTAAAAAAGCTGCCAATAGAATATATTTCAATGAAAAACAAAGAAATTCCTATATATGGCAGCGGAGCAAAATAAGACTCTCTATCTTGATAAGCTATTGACGATAGCCGTTCTTGATTTGTGCCAGAGTATTGGTGAAAACTTCAGCTTGAGCAGTGTCTTCGATACCGGCAATGGAACGTTCGATATTTAAGATTACTTTCCCAGCATCGGCTTGGCCGATCGCTTTTAGCAATAGAGTCAATGTTGCTTTCAAACATGCAACTTCATTCGCTAAAGTTTCTGGGTCAGCAGAAGTGGTAAAGTCTGGATTACTCATTTTTTTTCCTGAAGTGATAGCTTACCTGTGAACAAAGTGATGTGGGTTAACCCAGTATCGCAGTGAACATTCGCGGCATTATTAAACAGTTATAGCATTATATCATAAACTGATGGTCAGCTTTGATAACATGTGCTTAATCTTTAGTTCGTGGCGCAAAATGTGGTCGAAGGCGGGCAGGGGATAGGTATGTCTGGATGATGCTTCCTCTGACGATGTAAGTATTATCTTAATTAAGTGAGTTTTGTTCATAAAAATCATATCATTTCTGAATGAGTAATTTTGTGTCAAAAATCACTCATTTTGAGCGTGAATAAGAGATAAACAATAAATAAACAAAACTAAGAATAATTCCTATGCCGCAAAATTAGAACTGAAATAGCCGATCCTGTGTGGTATCAATATGTTGTGCTTTTTCAGGTAAAAATAAGTTTCGGGATGTCAGCAATTACCGTTTGCATGAATAGCAGTGTAATGCCAAGAAAACTCTTAAAAAAACTTTTCTTTTTTATCATGTCGTTAATTGATATGTCAGCGATTTTATGTACATAGTCGAAATGATGATAAAAATAATATCTGTCAAACAATATAGATATGAATTTGCAATTATTCTGTATTCATTCTTTGGCCGAAAACAAGTAATATCATTGTCGTAAACAAAGCGTGATTAGGTTACTCCCTTATTTTTGGAGAATTTTCTTTGATTAGCGTTCTTCTTGTTGATGACCACGAACTGGTGCGCGCAGGGATTCGACGCATTCTTGAAGATATCAAGGGTATCAAAGTAGCGGGCGAGATGCAGTGTGGTGAAGATGCGGTAAAATGGTGCCGTAGCCATGTTGTTGATATCGTTTTGATGGATATGAATATGCCCGGTATCGGCGGGTTGGAAGCAACTCGTAAGATTTTGCGTTTTTCTCCAGATACTAAAGTTATCATGCTAACCATCCATACTGAAAACCCGCTGCCCGCAAAAGTCATGCAGGCTGGTGCCGGTGGGTATTTAAGTAAGGGGGCGGCACCTCAGGATGTTGTTACGGCTATCCGTGCGGTTCATTCGGGGCAACGCTACATTGCTTCTGATATTGCGCAGCAGATGGCCTTGGGTCAGTTGGAGCCTCCAGCCGAAACGCCTTTTAGTTGTTTGTCAGAGCGTGAGTTACAAATTATGCTCATGATAACGAAAGGCCAAAAGGTGAACGACATTTCGGAACAACTTCATCTGAGTCCGAAAACGGTGAACAGCTATCGCTACCGGATGTTTAGCAAGCTTAATATAAGTGGTGACGTTGAATTGACCCATCTGGCCATTCGCCACGGTCTGTTTAACGCGGAGACGTTGTCTAATAGTGACTGATTGTTTCGATTCTAAAGAGTTTTTGAAAACTGTCACCAGCCAACCTGGTGTTTACCGTATGTATGATAAGACGGGGACAGTTATTTATGTCGGCAAAGCAAAAGACCTCAAGAAACGTCTGACGAGTTATTTCCGTGCTCAGGTTGCCAGTCGAAAAACAGAGACCTTGGTTAAGAATATTGCTCAAATTGATGTGACCGTGACGCATACAGAAACGGAAGCACTGCTGCTTGAGCATAACTATATCAAGCTTTATCAGCCGCGTTACAACGTACTGTTGCGTGATGATAAGTCATATCCTCTTATTTTCTTGAGTGCGGATACTCACCCGCGCTTAGCTATTCATCGCGGTGCTAAGCATGAGAAGGGTGAGTATTTCGGCCCGTTCCCAAACTCTTATGCTGTCCGCGAGACCTTGGCATTATTGCAAAAACTTTTTCCAGTAAGACAGTGTGAAAACAGTGTCTACCGCAATCGTTCACGGCCTTGTCTGCAATATCAGATTGGCCGTTGTTCAGGCCCCTGTGTTGCAGGGCTTGTGAGTGATGATGAGTACCAACGCCAGGTTGATTATGTGCGTTTGTTCCTCTCGGGCAAAGACCAACAGGTACTGACACAACTGATTTCCCGGATGGAGGAAGCCAGTCAATCGTTGCATTTCGAAGATGCGGCACGTATTCGAGATCAAATACAAGCAGTAAGGCGAGTTACTGAACAGCAGTTCGTTTCGGGCGACAGTGAAGATCTTGATGTTATCGGTGTGGCGTTTGATGCCGGATTAGCTTGTGTTCATGTGCTATTTATTCGACAAGGGAAAGTGCTGGGAAGCCGGAGTTACTTCCCGAAAGTTCCTGCCGGGACTGAGCTCAGTGAAGTCGTTCAGACCTTTGTTGGGCAGTTTTATTTGCAAGGAAGCCAGGGGCGAACACTCCCAGGTGAGATCTTGCTGGACTTTACTCTAGAGGAAAAGGATCTGCTGGCTTCCTCTCTTTCTGAGTTGGCCGGAAGAAAAATTCAGATCCAAAGCCGTCCTCGGGGGGATCGAGCGCGTTACCTTAAACTTGCGCGCACAAATGCCTCTACTGCGTTGATTACTCGTTTATCGCAGCAATCAACAATACATCAGCGAATGAAAGAGTTAGCCAAGATTCTTAATCTTGATGAGATCAATCGTATGGAATGTTTTGATATCAGCCATACGATGGGAGAGCAGACTGTCGCGTCTTGTGTCGTATTTGATGCAAATGGTCCTGTACGTTCGGAATATAGACGCTACAATATTAGTGGCATAACGCCTGGTGATGATTATGCGGCGATGTCTCAAGTGCTTAAACGTCGATATGGTAAGGCATTAGATGACAAAAAAATTCCTGATGTTATTTTCATTGACGGAGGGAAAGGCCAGCTGTCTCAGGCTTTTGACGTGTTTGCTTCTCTCACCGTTGAGTGGGATAAGCAAAAACCATTATTGGTCGGCGTTGCTAAGGGAAGTGATCGAAAAGCGGGGCTGGAAACATTGTTCCTGGAGGCGCAAGGGGAGGGGTTCTCGTTGCCACCAGATTCACCAGCATTGCATTTGATTCAACATATCCGAGATGACTCGCATAACCATGCAATCACCGGACATAGGCAGCGTCGTGCGAAAGTAAAAAATACCAGTGCATTAGAAACGATAGAGGGAGTTGGCCCTAAACGGCGGCAAATTTTGCTGAAGTATATGGGGGGACTGCAACCTTTACTGAATGCTAGCGTCGAGGAAATTGCAAAAGTGCCGAGTATTTCACAAGCATTGGCAGAAAAAATCTACAATGCATTGAAACACTGAGGCTAATGTTGCACCATACTCATAATATCCACCCCAGCCAGATAGTTATCGTAGCATTATGCAATTGAATATACCGACTTGGCTTACCCTGTTTCGTGTTGTACTCATCCCATTCTTCGTTCTGGCGTTTTATCTGCCATTCGTTTGGGCTCCGATGGTTTGTGCCATCATATTTGTGTTTGCAGCAGCAACCGATTGGTTTGATGGCTTTTTAGCGCGCCGCTGGAAACAAACTACCCGTTTTGGGGCTTTTCTTGACCCTGTGGCGGATAAAGTTATGGTTGCCATCGCATTAGTGCTGGTTGCTGAGCATTATCATGTCTGGTGGATCACTCTACCGGCGGCAACTATGATTGCCCGTGAAATCATCATTTCCTCCCTGCGTGAGTGGATGGCTGAAATCGGTAAGCGCAGCAGTGTTGCGGTGTCATGGATTGGTAAAGTGAAAACCACGGCTCAAATGGGTTCGCTGGTTGGCTTACTTTGGCGCCCAGACCATAACGTTGAGCTCGCCAGCTTTGTTCTTCTCTACATTGCTGCGGTACTGACATTCTGGTCAATGTTTCAATATTTAAACGCTGCCTGGAATGATTTGCTCGAACCTTGATCGAAGCGCCGCAAAAAGCAGCAAACGAACACATTAGTCAGATAATTTTATTGACTCATTGCGTCAGGTAAGTAGAATGCATCGCATCAGACGGCAGCAACGAAATGCCGAAAGATAGCAAAAGAATCAGTAAGTTCTGATGTTGCGGGAATAGCTCAGTTGGTAGAGCACGACCTTGCCAAGGTCGGGGTCGCGAGTTCGAGTCTCGTTTCCCGCTCCAAATTAGTAGGTTGGCTTAAGGCGAACCTCAGCTGTAAAGGCAAAGAAGAATAAGGCGCGTTGGCAGAGTGGCCATGCTACGGATTGCAAATCCGTCTACCTCGGTTCGACTCCGGGACGCGCCTCCAGTTTTCCAGAGCCCGGGTGGTGAAATCGGTAGACACAAGGGATTTAAAATCCCTCGGCTTATGGCTGTGCGGGTTCAAGTCCCGCCCCGGGCACCATGGAAAATATTCTAAGTAAAACAAAGTAGTATGAGTATGTCGTTAACCGCCGAGAGGCGGTTTTTTTGTGCCTGAAATCACCTTTCACCATTGTTTCACCATATCACTTCGCCACATCTTGCCCGCCCACAACTGGAACAATATTAATTTTTCTATCATATCTTGCGGTCTGTGATGCGTTTTTGTGCCCTGAGATTGCCTGCTTGTCATATAGCGAACCAGTTAGATCTGAGATACCTTTTGCTTTCAGATCGTGGAAAGTGAAATTAAACTCCAGTTCTGGATATTTCACAGCAGCCGCTTTTTTTGCTTTCATCCAGTGGGCATTAAAACTATCGCGGGTGAAGCGTGATCCCGATTGCTGGTGTAACAAATAGATACTCATAACACCGTGGTTTAGAGGAAGGGTACCCGCCTGCCGTATAGACTCATGCAGTCTAGGTGTCCAAGCTTTAATTTGGGCAACGCCAGTTTTGCTTTGTTGTATAAGTATACCATTCTCCAGCAACTGCCCTTTTTTCATATCTAAAATATCCGCTTGCCTGGTACAGCATAAATAAGCTAACTCCATAGCTACTTTTACGACCGATGGAGCAACATCATAAAGTGCAGTGTATTCTTCATCTGTTATATAGCGAGTTCTGGCTTTTTCTTTAAATTGCTTAACCCCTTGGCAAGGATTTAACTTCACTTTCCCACGCTCATATCCCCAGCGAAATACCCTCGACATGAAGGACTTTTCCCTGTTTGCCTGAACCCTGCTTTTTGCTCCGCGTTTATCCATATACTTTCGAATATGCTCTGGTTTTATGTTGTCTGGAGACATTTTTCCAAACACGGCTATTATCTTTGATGAGTATTTTCGATAATCTTTTTGTGTCTCTGTGGCCAGTTCGCAGAAATCACCTGACAATAGAAATTCATTAATCAAACCAGTAAATGTCGAATCCTCTTTTTGGCTAATCATTAATTTTTCAAAGGCAACCCATACATCAGCCTGACTGCATTCAAAGCCACATAGTCGAATTGTTCTCCCGTCTATTGCCCTGAATTCATATGCAGACTTGCCTTTACGAACCCGTGGTGGCATCCAGTTATCTGTTGGGTTCTTGCGTGGACGTGACATTAAATAGCCCCATAGTTAGGTTGGTCTTCAGGCACGCTCTGAATGATATTGCGGGAAGAAAGAGGGTGTTCAACATGCGCCCATGTTGTACTGGGCCTACCGTCTTTGCGTTCGATAAAAAAAATGCCATTTTCTCGTAAGCATTCACACTGCTTCTTAGGTTGAACAAAACCAGTGATCTCTTCCAATTCAGCGCGACTCAGTAATTTTCCGCTATCTTCGCTCATGGGGTTTACTCCACACTGTTTATTTAAAGGCCCGCCGCACACAGGCCGTGACTAAAATCATTCTGATAGCTGTCATCCATGAACATTTTTCATCGCATCACCAATAACGTAAATAATCAGACAAATAGAGAACAGCGTAAGGATTATTATCACTGCTAATTCGGTTGGTAATTTTAGCCTTTTCATAATCTAACCCCCCGCCGGCTTGGCTGCTGTGAATAACAAGGTGCCTACCGGCGCGTCATTAATCCAACCGAGGGTTTTATTGCCGTTGCAGCTAATGACTTGGCCTATAGGTTTCTGCTGCTTCAACTCTGCAAGTTGCTCACGCAGTGATAGCGATTCTGCGCGCGATTCCAATAGCTCAATAGCCATTTGCGTAACTATTGGATTCTGGGTGCCACCAACATCCACCGGACCAGGATTCGCAATTTTCTCTAACTGCTCTTTACTCAGCATCTGCATTCCCCTCTACCAACAGCTTACAAAAATCGGATTTTCGGTAATGTCTAGCACACTCCCAAATTGCGAAACATGCCGGACAGTTAACCTTGTCACCACGTTTAGCGGGCTGCTCTTGTTGCTCGTCATCGTTGCCAGATAACCCGCACAAGGTTGCATAGTCAGAGCCTGAGCTATCATTGGATATGTGAACGAGATTTTCCGTGTATACGCCTCTAAATTGAACGCGCACAAATGCGTTACGCTTTGCCATCAATCCTCCTCGACCAGCCTGCGGCCCTTGTCAGTCAGATGAATAAAGTGATCATCATCAGCAAAGCCAGAAAAGCCGGACTCTCTTATTTCTTCCATCCCTGCATCGTCTGCTCTGAAATCACTTCTATCGTTAGAGATTTCTTTAACGTACTTTCCGTTGTAAACACTTACATGATCCAGCGCGGTATAAAATTGCCCACCGGCTTTTTTGAAGTCCTTCACCGCCGCCTTAAACCGTTTCCATGCCTTGGCCTGTTCCGGGGTAAGTGCTAATAACTCTTCTGCTGTCATGGCTCACCCCCCCTCTGCCGTGAAACCGGCTGCTTTGATTTTCGATACGCAATCATTCCACCCGTTAACATACGAGTCGTCATGATCAATATTGGGCCATTCGCAATATTCCATTTCTTCCACAACCGCTTTACCAAGCTTCTCGTTTGCCGCTGATAACGCTGCTTCTGCTGTCTCAACTCGCTGCTTCCACTCGACAAGCAAACAACCGGCATCAGCTAGTTTCATCTTCAGGTTATGAATTTCTGTCTTTTCCGCCGCAATACCAGTAATGGCGCGGTCAACAGCAACAAACACTTGTTGATGTTCATCCGTGGTTAATTCACGCTTCAATTCAAATTCAATGGAATCAACTACTGAGGCCGCATATCCCTCAAGCGAGGATTGCATTGCGCTGTAAACCAACTCTTCGATGTTATTCATCAGTTGTTACCCCTCAGGCTGGCGGCGAACTTTTCAGGCAGATCTGGATACACCAATGGCTTCCACGCCAAGACTTCTTCTCCACTTTCAATCGATTGATAATAATCACTATATTCAGGATGCCCATGATATGAATGCCAACCAACGGCATTGTAATAATCGCCGTTGTCGTCTTGCAGAGCCCAATCAGCTTCGTCATCTCCTCCATCACAAGGCATATTGAGATATCGCAGCATGGCAACTCTAACCGTGACTTTTCCGCTAAAGGTGCTGGTATACCTGACGATGGCCCAACATTGCATTTGATGGCCCAATTTAACTTCAGGTACTGAGTTTTCGTTCCACAGAGCTGCATTCTCGCCAACCAACTGTTGCACCCGCGCAATAGTGTCACCTGCGACTGCACCGGTAACACCTAAAGCCTCAGCAATCAGAGTGCAGGCATTGAGTGCTGCATCGCGTTCAGATACCAGGTGTTCAGTCTTGAATGCTTCCGCATAGCAATTGTCGAAGTGGACTGCTAATGCTTTTGGATCGCATTCGATAGGACGCAGCCAATAACAGACCGGCCCGTCTTCTGTGTCATGAATTGAAGCCATGAACCAACCATCACCCGCTGGTGGCTCTGGCTGCCACATGCTGAGATTACAATCGCTAGCGTCATATGCGGCTTGTAGCTCTTCGGCGTTTTCTTCGCATTCCATCCATTCCAACTTACCGACGACGCGGTTTAATGCTTGCCACGCATCAAATTCACCTTCAACCCCAAACTCATTCCCGTTTGCAGGTACAAAATAATCAGGGTGAGTCCAGAAACCATGGCTATCACGTTCAACTGGTGCTGCTGTAATTGTCTTGATCATCACTGTTTCCTCGCATAGAGAACGCCATCCACCGGAAGGCATTCATATTCAGGTGGTAGACCTTGCTGCTGAATGTCGGCTATACAGTTCTTATCATCAGGGTATACGTAGCCCTGAGGCTCGTACTGGCACGGCTGGAATGTGTAGCAGACGAGTAAAAACAGGCCGTACATCATGATTGGCTGGCCGCAGTAAGCTCATTGAAGCGCGCTAAGAAAACAACGCGAGCATGACCAGGCGACATAGGACAAATGGCAATATTGGCCGGTTGAATCCCTTCGAGCATCGGCCAGACTTCACCATCATCTATTTCCAGTTCTTGCCGCTCAGTGGCCAGCATGACTAAATCAAAATGGTGAACCTCTGGTGACATATCCGCAGGTAAACCAAACTTACTGCGGATAACCAGATCAATGCCGCGCTCAATACCTTTGTAATCTGGCAACAGGCGCTTTAAAGGGGAGGGAATATCTTTGCAATACGCCTCAGATGCATCATGCAGCAAGGCTTCCAGTGCGAATTCAGGGCTAACAAGCTGACTAACAAGCCATGAGTGCTCCGCCACTGAATAGAAGTTAGGTAGATGTCCAGCGAACCGGCATTCATTAGAGAGTGCCTGGGCAATATCATTGATGCTGATACTGCTTTCTTTTGGGTTTGCATAATCAAAATGCAGCCGGTCTGGATAAGTTTTTATGCATGACATTGAAATTTACTCCACTGTTGATAGCGCCCGCATGCGCCGGTATTTGTTTATGCTTTCTTCTTTTTGGTGGTTTTAATTGGTTTGGCCTTTTCACCGCTCATCTTTGCGTAATTGAGAGCCACTTTTAGGCAATCGTCGTAAATGCCACGACTACGGGTAGTCGGCTGGGAGGCGCGTCGATACAGGTCAACCGCTTCATTTGCCCCCCCCTGAGCCACCGGTAAGGAATAACCCTCATCCATAAGCTGCTGTGTAATGTTCTTGCTGATAAATTGAATCGGATTCATGAAATAACCCTCAGCCTGAATTTAGGTAACAGTTATCCTCCCTCAATAAATGAGGCTTATAACTAACTGTATTATTTAAATTTTAGATTCACCGCCAAGGGCAACAGTAAGGTCTTTAATTAATGCTGATAATTCACCTGTAAATAGAACGAAATCAGCATCAAACCTTTGAGCTAAATCCTCTCTATCAATATCATCGTTTCTTTCAAGTAATATATCGGAGAATTTAACCCGCTTAATTGAATTATCATCTGATAAAATAAATGTAATTCTTTCCTGCCAATCTAATGCTAGTTTCGTGACTAACTTTCCAGCCTCAATGTTCGTCGCAATTTCATCACCGATTAAATCCTGTTTCTTACAACGAATAATGCCGCCATCTTCCAAAATAGCCTTTAATTCAGCTTCATCCTGCAAGGCAAAACCAGCAGGAGGATTACCAGAACGGACCCATTCAGTTATGGTGAGTTCGATCGGCGTTTCCATATACAAAGGTACGACAGGCAACGAGCCAAGACTCTTACGGAGTAACGACAGAGCGTCCTCTGCTTTCTTTGCGCTGGATGCATCAACGATAATTAGATTCGCCTTTGTATCTATCCAGAGCTGAGTCTTATTAAATTTGCTAAATGCCCTCGGTATTAATAACTGTAATACCTCATCTTTCAGACTGTCTTTTTCAGTCTTTTTAAGTTTTCGATGCTGCTCACCTTCTAGCTTTGCTATTTTTTCTTGCAGTTCTTTTCTGACAACTTCAGCAGGAAGAATCTTAGATTGATTTAAAATAGTAACAATAAGTTGACCATTAACAGAGTGCATTAAACTTTCTGAATGGTTACCAAGTGGTGACACCCAGCCAGATTTAGATAAATCTTGGCTACCACAAGGTGAATATTTAAATGCTGTTAACTGCTTTTCCAGTTCTTTGGTATTGAATACCACCTCACGACTAAGGCGATATATAAGTAAGTTTTTAAAATTGAATAGGGCCACGTTAATTACTCCACATAGGTTTATAAGCAATTATCACCGCACCGATAATTGTTATTTAGTTACTCCACACACAGAGAAGTACTCCGATCCGGGGGCTTTATACTGTACGGGTTTAAAGGGATAACCCGCCCGGAGCACTTCTTTGTGTGTAAAAAGAGCGGCTGGCCTAATCTGGTGTTGGCAGGCGCAGCCGCAAAAGACACAGCACAGCAATGGAACTAAAATCTGTGCCTGGTTACTTCTCCACCTCAGGCGGCGGTGGTATCTTGGGAGTTCTCACACAACCAAGAAAGGACGTGATATGAGCAGCTATTCAATTCTGTGGCATGAAATTTCTACTGATGTATGCAAGAAGCTAAACGTCTCCGATACATCTTTTTCCCATGAAGCCTACCGAGATAAAATTGAAGTTCGCAATGCCAGAGCAAACGCCTATTTGATCCTCATTCTTGAGTTAATACTGCAAGAGCATCGCGATAAGTATTCAGTTCCATCTGTAAGCCTTTCTGGTGCTGCTGCCCTACATCATAAAATCTTCTTAAAAACAAAATGGTTACCGCAAACAATCAGAGATCTCAGTTATGAGGACTGCTTGCTTGTTTTGCTGGAAGATCTTCGCCCTGATAACCTTTCAACTGAATCCCAAAATTATTTAAAAATTCTCGAAATTCAGAAATCTGCTTTTGTGCCTGACAAACCTCTGCTGGAAGAGTGGACTCCTGAGAAGTACGGACACCATACAAGCCGTCTTTATCAAGACAACCAATAACTTCTCTACCTAAAAAGGCTGCTGATACTAAATCACTTTCCATGGCAGCCTTTTTACGGACAAAAGCTTTAACCACATTTAACCGATGCTCCAGCCAAGCTAAGAGTTCCTCAGTATTTAAATCACCTGCGTAAATGTACGGCTCGCGCTCTGTACTCATACTCAATACTCCACACTGTTAACCCTACTAAGCGAATCATCCGGTGTTTCGTATGCCACCGGCAGCTACTTCGTGGGCGTCCTGCCTGTTCGCTGTTGATGTATTCAGTATTAGTAAACTTACATTTAAAGTCAAGGGTAAAATTAAGTTAACTTACTTTTTTGGTTTTGGCATAAAAAAACCCGCAAAGCGCGGGCTGTTTTAAGAAGATATAAGTAATTATTGTAGGTCTATGATTATCTGCTTCACTACACCAATTAATTTGCAGGTGTCATCCACTTCAATGGGCTTGAACTGAGGGTTTAGTGGCATCAAATATTTGTTAGGACCATCAATAACAAATTTTTTAATTGTCGCCTCATGATTGCCATTTGTCTGAGCTATAACAATTTTTTCATTAACATCTTCAATAAACCCATATTCAGGATCCACTATAACAATAGACCCATCAGGAATGCTCAGTGAACCAGATGCGGTCATTGAGTCACCTTTAACTCTTAAGGCAAATGCGGAATCAGAAATTTTAGCCGTTGTTTCAATCCACTCAGATCGGGATCCCGCTGTACTAAGAGCCTCAGTCCAAGCGCCGGCCTGCACCCAAGAAATCACAGGCACAAGCTTGGATTTACTGGCCATAACTTTTAGCGAAGGATCAAGGTCACCTTTCCCAGATAAAAGCCATTCTGGTGCGCATTCCAGTAATGAAGATAGTTTAAGTAAACTGTCACTGGACAGGCCGGTAGCGTCGCTTTCCCATTGGGTTACGGCAGATGCAGAGATTCCCACATATTCAGCGATGTCTTTTTGAGTCAGCTTCAACTGCCGCCGCCTGAATTTTATTCTCCCGCCAACTGTGTTCATAGCATCCACCATATAAAAAAGACGTAAGTAATCTTACATTCAGTTGACGTAAGTAGTCTGTGAATATACGATGTAAGTATGCTTACTTTTATGGAGGTAACTATGCATAAAACTGACGTTCTTGAATTCTTCAAGGGCACATCGAAAACCGCTATCGCTCTTGGTGTTTCACATAGTGCCGTTTGCCAATGGGGTCACATCATTCCAGAAAAGCAGGCTTTAAAAGCAGAAAAGATTACGGAAGGGAAATTGAAATATGACCCATCCGACTATCAAAAGCCTACGGCACCAGCCGCCTGAGTTAAACCACCAGATAGGAAGAAACATTGTGGATAACAAAGACTTTCCAACCCAACCAGACATCAGCGACGCGATACATCAGCTGATCACTCAAACGCCGGGCAAGTATGACGCCATGGCAAAACAGCTATGCCCACTGTCTGGTACTGAGAATGCGCTTCGTAACAGAGTGCGCCAGTTGGCGGGGCAGGTAGTGCCATTTGGGATGGCTGTAGAGATGGAATCAATCTCAGGCCGTTCCGATATCACTGAAGCTATGTGCAAGCGAGCTGGTGGTGTGTTCGTGAAATTGCCGCAGGTTGATGAGACAGGTAACGAAGAGCTGCTTATCAAGTTTAACGAGCTGCTATCAGCCTTAGGTGATTTTGGTCGTGCACATAATCAGTTCACAGCAGACGGTGTTTTAGATCGGGATGAGAGCAAGAGGCTGAAAGCTAAGGGGTATAGAGCACAGTCGATTATTGCAGAAATTATTGTTGTATCAGAGATGTTATGGGGTGACGCCTCCGTGTGCGGCACAGAGGCGTCGGGTGCATTAACTAAACGTGTGGAGTAATTAACGCGTGAACATTGTAGCGGCTAAACGTTCTATTCCGCAACTGCGTTGCGTTTGTGTCAGTCCGTTCCGGTATGAACGAATGATAAGGGGCCAGTGGAAACCGTGCAACCACAGCAGAGCGCGGGGAATTGTGGGTGTAGTTCGCCGTAAGTGGGGCCGCGTATGACTAACCCTGGCTCAACTACAACAAATCCAATCCAATTACTTGATCGTTATTACAACGATAAGCGCGGCGTTCGTGTTCACGTCATTCGCTATGACAGCACCACAGGCGAGGTTATTTACCTGCGTGATGGTTATGAGCATGGCGAGTTATCAAAGCCTATCAAGCGGTTCAGAAAAGAATTTACACAGGTGGATGTATGAGCGTAAAGCTATCCAGTTATGTATGGGACGGCTGTGCGGCTGCTGGTATGAAGATATCAAAGGTGGCGATCATGGCCCGTCTTGCTGATTTCTCTAATGATGAGGGGGTGTGCTGGCCGTCAGTGACGACGATTGCCCGGCAGATTGGGGCAGGTGAGAGCACTGTTCGTACTGCCTTGGCTGATCTGGAAACGGATGGCTGGTTAAGCAAGAAAGCCCGCCGTGCCGGTAATCGCAACGCCAGTAATGTTTATCAGTTGAATGTTGCCAAACTTAAGGCTGCTGCTCATGCGTCAGAATCTGACACCTCAAAACCTGACGGGTCAAAATCTGACGGCTCAAAATTCGACGGGTCAGAATCTGGCAATAATGGGACTTTTGACCCGCCAGAATCTGGGGGCGATCCGTCAGTAAATTCAACACCAGATCCATCAAGTATAAAACCTACTTGTCAGCCGCCAATGGCGACCGACCCTGAAGTCGAAATTACTGATCAGGCCAAAGACGTTTTAAAACACTTGAACTTGACCACCGGCTCTCGGTACCAGACCAGCAAATCATCGCTGGAGAACATCCGCGCCCGACTGAAAGAGCAATTCACTGTTGCCGAGCTGAAACTCACGGTTGATTACCTCCACGCGAAGTGGGCTGCTGATTTGGATATGGCCGAGTATCTACGTCCTACAACACTTTTCCAGCCAACTAAATTCCCTGGATATCTTGAAGGTGCCAGCCGCTGGCATGCACACGGACGACCAGTCCGCAAAGATGGCAAATGGGTTAAGGCGAGCGGGGAATTACTGACTGGCGATACCACTCTGCGCGATAAAGCCTACATGCGGTTCATTGGTTCGGGCTTACCCGTTCGTAACCCAACCCCACTTGAAACCATGGTCAGCAACGAGGCTAGTAAACTTGGTTTGCGCGGTATGGGGAATGGTTTTGGCGTGAGTAAGTGGAATGCCATCTGGAAAGAATGCAGCCAGCGCGTGAGCGGGGAGGCTGCGGCATGAGATACGGATCGGTGTGTAGCGGTATCGAAGCAGTAAGCCTTGCATGGGAACCACTTGGCTGGGCAGCTACATGGTTTAGTGAAATAGAACCATTCCCATCAGCAGTTCTGGCGTATCGCGGGCCAACAGTTACCAATCTTGGCGACATGACAAAGATTGCCGAGTTAGTACGCTCCGGAAGTGTAGAAGCCCCAGACATCCTTATCGGTGGCACCCCTTGTCAGGCGTTCAGCATTGCTGGCCTGCGTAATGGTCTGGCAGATGCCCGAGGCCAGTTAACTCTTTCATATGTGGAATTAGCCGATGCAATCGACGACGCGCGCCGCGAACGTGGCGAAAAAGAATCAATTATCGTCTGGGAAAACGTGCCGGGCGTCCTCAGTAGCAAAGACAACGCATTCGGGTGTTTTCTTGCAGCACTTGCCGGAGAAGATGAGCCACTTGTCCCATCAGGGGAAAAATGGACGAACGCTGGTTATGTGTCTGGACCCAAAAGAGCAATCGCGTGGATCATCAAAGACGCCCAATATTTAGGAGTGGCCCAACGCCGCCGTCGTGTGTTCGTTGTCGCAAGTTCTCGAAAAGACGTTAATCCCGCGCAAGTATTATTTGAGTTCGACGGCTTGCGCAGGGATTTTGCGCCGAGCAGAGAATCGGGGAAAGCGGTTGCCGCCCTTACTGCAAGTGGCGTTGGAACATGTGGCGCAGACGACAACCAGGCAACAGCAGGTCATTTAGTCTTAAGTAAAGCATTCAGAATGACTGCGCTGGGTGAATATGCCGACGATGATACAGCCTCTACATGCAAAGCAAGAGATTACAAAGATGCAACCGATCTGGCTATAGCATTCAATTGGCAGGCTGGCGGCAATACCTCGTCAACGCTTGGATTTAGCGAAATTAGCGGAGCACTACAATGTAATAATATTCCTGCGGTTCTTTTCCAGAAAGAGCAGCAGAGCATATGTATCGATATTCCTCTCTATGCATTCAGCTATAAAGATTATGGCGGTGATACCTCAGTTGATATCTCCCCGACATTACGAGCGGGAAATAGTTGTGAAAGTAATGCAAATGGTGGGCAACCGCCGGCAATTATTGATGGTATGGATGTTCGCCGCCTGACCGTTGTTGAATGTGAGCGTCTGCAGGGTATGCCGGACAACTACACTCTCATTCCCTATGGTCGTGCTATTCGCCCTGAAAAAATGGCAAAAGACTATGCGAAGTATCTTATGCGGGGGGGCTGGACAAAGAGCCTTGAGGATTGCTGTCATGCTGCGGCTGATGGTCCAAGATATAAAGCGATCGGCAACAGCATGGCTGTCAATGTCATGCAATGGCTCGGTCAGCGAATTGCTGCTGTGTTACCACCCCCGCTCTACGATGTTATTTACGCCGATCCGCCTTGGCAGTATGGAAGTAAGCCCAATCGTGGTGTGAGTCTGGAATATTCCACCATGTCTTTAACAGAGCTTTGCACAATGCAGGTTCGTGGGATAGCCAGTCAAAATGCTGCGTTGTTCATGTGGGTAACTGGCGCAATGGTGTCCGAGGCGCTAACTGTCGGTGCTGCTTGGGGCTTTAAATTCATCCGTATCGATAAGGTATGGGAAAAGAAGAAACACACTGGTAGTCGGCACGGTGTGGTTGGCCCGTGGGGAATGAATGACGCTGAGTTTTTACTTCTATTCACTCGAGGAAAAGTCTGCAGCAACCAGACTGAACGCAATCAGTACACCGTCTATGAAGAAAAATATACCGGTACCCACTCGGGGAAACCTCATTTCTTCCGTGAACAGATCGAGCGCCGATTCAAAAATGCTCGTCGCATAGAACTGTTTGCGCGCACTTCATCGCCCGGCTGGGACGTTTGGGGTGATCAAGCCCCGAATGCTAAATCTTTGGCCCTGCTCGAACCGGAGGAAGCCGAATGAAACTCATCCTGCCATTCCCACCGTCAGTTAATGGCTACTGGCGAGCCCCAAATAAGGGGCCGCTGGCTGGCCGCCATCTAATCAGTGTCGACGGTCGCAAATACCGCAGTGAAGCATTGGCTTGTGTGCTCGAGCAATTACGGCGGGTACCGAAAGCCATTACTGGCCATGTAGCCGTAACTATTAATGTTTACCCACCAGATCGGCGCATAAGGGACATGGACAACTACCTGAAAGCACTTCTTGATGCCTTGACGCAAGCCGGAGTGTGGGCAGACGACAGCCAGATAAAGCGGATGTTATTGGAGTGGATGCCTATGACTAAGGGCGGGAAGGTAGAAATACAGATCAGCGAGGTACATGTATGAATACTTACGTAGGTGTTACCGCATCGGTTGTGACGATGAGCAGCCGTGAAATCGCTGCACTGGTGAACAGTAAGCATGGTGATGTTAAGCGATCCGCAGAACGTCTATGCGCTGCTGGTATTTTAACCGCGCCGTTGGCGCAGTTCGATTTTGAGCACAACGGTAACCAGTATTTTGAGTATCGGTTCAATAAGCGCGATTCTTTGGTATTAGTTGCCCGACTCTCACCTGAGTTCACAGCTGCGGTGGTTGACCGCTGGCAAGAGCTGGAACAGAACCTGATCCCCCAAACCTTGCCAGAGGCATTGCGCCTGGCTGCTAATTTGGCAGAGGAAAAGCAGCAGCTTGAAAACCAGCTTTCTATTGCTGCGCCAAAAGTTGAGTTTGTCGATCGCTACGTTAAGGCCAATGGCTCCATGACTTTCCGTCAGGTTGCCAAGTTGCTGAATGCCAAAGAGTATGAATTCAACTGTTTTCTACTAGATCAGCACATCATGTACCGCTTGAACGGCGCGTTAACGCCCCGCCAGCAACATAGCGCATTGGGGCGATTTGAAGTTAAAACGGGCACTAATACCCTAAATAATCATGCTTTTGCCCAATCCCGTTTTACACCGAAGGGCGTTAAATGGGTTGGTGGCTTATGGGCTGAGTATCTTGCAAAGAAAGGTGCCGCATGAGGGCATTGTTAACCCCATTTATCCAGCAGGAACTTGGTGTTGTGATATTGAAGCCAGGTGCTGAACTGCTGCCATATTTATCTGGACGCTTGCTGGTGGCCACTGAACCGGAGGAATTTAAAGCACTTCCATCAGGTCGGTTACCAACAACCGATCAGCAACTGGCTAATGATCCGCGCTTGCTGCCATTCTTTGAACAGGAACGAGTTATCAATGCTGCTGGTGGGCCTCGAGTACTGGAAGCATGGGTTAAGCAGTTGAAAGAGTGCCAATGGCATGATCCGGATGATTCCCACGTTCAAAATCTCACGATATTGCGCTATGGCCAACGGTCGATTCGTTTGTGTTGGCATCATGATAATAAGTTGAGAGAGCATACACTTCCCCGATTGAACCAACTGGCGACCAGCAATCTCATCACCTGGATAATATCGACAATATGCAGTTATTTTCGGCTTCCTGAGGGCCACCAGCTCACTATGCCGGAATTATGTTGGTGGGCTGTCGTTAATGAGGTTTCCGACTTGCTCCCCGACTCAATTGCTCGAGCAAGTTTGCGGATGCTACCAGCAGTGATGAAATCAGGGCCAACGAGGGAGAGTGATATCACTTGGACGCCAAACCCGACACAAATCATTGAAACCAAAGTGGAACAGGTTAAGAAGGTGCTGGCGCTAAAGATTGATGATGAGCCACCAGCCAGCTTTATGCGTATTCCGAAGCGGCATCGATGGGAGAACAAGAAGTGGCTCAAGTGGGTTAAATCCCAACAGTGCTGCGGGTGTGGTAGTTCAGCGGATGACCCTCATCACATCATTGGGCATGGGCAGGGTGGTATGGGTACCAAGGCCCACGACCTATTCACCATTCCTCTATGCCGCCTCTGTCATGACGCACTGCATGCTGATATGCGTGTGTGGGAAGCGGAGCATGGAAGCCAAATTGAGCTTTGGTTTCATTTTATGGATCGGTCTATATCGATCGGGGCAATGGCCTCATGGCCTTAATTGTGTGGAGTAAAACTATGAATTCAGTAAACGGAATGCGGACCGGTTACAGCAGTTTGGAGACATTAGCATGAGAGACATTTCTTTAGTTTTGGCCCGCTGGGGCGTTTGGGCGCGTGATAATTCCGGTACTGATTATTCATCTATAGCGGCGGGATTTAAGGGGCTATTGCCAGTTACATCGAGTCGTAAAGAATCTTGTTGTGATGATGATGGTCTGATCGTTGATGCCGCCGTAGGTCAGCTAAAAGCCCGGCGACTGACGCATGAATACTCGCTGATATGTCTACATTACATTTATGGCGTTTCAAAGCGTCAAATAGCGAAGCGATACAAGGTATCCGAGGGCCGAGTTCGCCAGCAGATGCAGGTCGCAGAGGGTTTTGTCGATGGTTGCCTAGCAATGACTGGCGCGGTTCTTGAGATGGACCCTTATACCCAAATCCAACATATTCATGAAAATGATAAAAAAGGATTAGTGCGCTACGCATAAAGTGTTCTAGTGTGATAAGAGTTGGTTGTGCAGTAGCGCTTATCCAGTCAAACAAACCTCGCCTTTGTGCGAGGTTTATTCGCTTTAGCGCCTATTAATGAGCTTAAGCCACGGTTATGATTTGTTTTTCATATTTATAGGTATTGCATAATGGCATGGCAAGGGATTCCATTTATACCGGAACACATTATTTCAAATAGTTATCTTGCTATTAGTAAAGTTCCTAAAATAATTATTGACTCTGGATTTGCTTGGGAAGCAGTAATTGCAACAGTTGCTGGTTCTTTCATCGCTGGAGCAATCCCTGCTTTGATTGCATGGAAATCAATAACAAATAGTAATAAACTGCTGACATCTCAACTTAAGCTCACTCAGAGTATTGAGATGAATAATAAAATTAGGGATTTTAGTGCACAGTATGCGGCTGAAGTTGAAATTATCGGTTCGCTGATGCTTGCCAAGCGTAAAGTTCTTATTGCCGCTGGTAAAAGTATAGAAATGCAAGATGTCTCTGAATTATTTGAGGCTGCAAGAAAGTTAAACAGTTATACCAATTCAGTGCTTCTCCTACTTAACACTGATAATCCAGAATATAAAAGTATAGAAAAGAGTTTTAAAAATTGCGAAAGCATCATCCGAGAAGCAACTAAAAAAGAAATTCCTCTCGATGCAGTAAATCTACCAGGCATAGAAAACGCAATTAATGAATTTCTTAATAATATGCGTAGATATTTAAAAATTGAAATGAGTTATACGTAAAGTAATAGATTTTCTATTTCTACAATAGCTCAAAGGCTCACTTTGGTAGGCTTTTTGCATTTTAAAGGTATGCGGTCAGCACATTGGTAGGTGTTGACGCCGGAACCGTAACCGGCTTCAAATTATAGTTAACGGCATGAAAACGTTAACGTACGTGTTTTAAGGCTCACTCCGGTGGCCTTTTTATTTCTGCGGGGCAGTTGAGTGGCCCAACGTTATCTGGAGCAGCAGAATGATGAGTAGTGTTGGTCATTATCGTTTAATATCTTCAGGTAACCATTAAAGGATTAGATATGAAGCGAACAATTCTTCTGTTACTGATAGCTTCCAGCCCCGCATTATCTTCGATTTCTAATGTCGACAAAGCAGCTACAGATTTATGCGAAAGTGAATGGAGTATGGCCGAAAGATGGGGTTCTACTGATGCTAGCATTGTCTCTATAGTCGATGATGAAATGAGCAAGTTTAAGCGACTGGGTTATTCATACTCAGATTTTGGAATAGATGAAAAAGACTACAGAAAAGTTTCGGTAGAGGGTGGAGAGCCCATGCGGAAGCTTTACAGCTCGTTGAGTTCCCCATTCGCTGAAACTAAAGATTTTTTCCGCAGCCGTCAGTTTCCTGTATGCATGCATAACGTTAAAGAGCGCTTAGCTAAGCAATAAATATTAGAATTCCAAATACCTCAAAGGTCCCTTTAAGTGGCCTTTTTTCGTTTTAGCCCATAAGTCACCCAATCAACTCCACACATATCACTGCTAATGAGTGGCTGCACTGGTGGGCTAAATTCCCCACATATAAGGAAACCATCATGTCGGAACCGATCACCAGCACCGGAGCCGCCACTGCAACTGTTACTGGCGTTACTTTTATCGGGCTGTTATCGGGGCTGGATGCTGGTGTTGTTGTGGGGGCGTTCGCTGGCGCTGCTGTATTCGTGTTATCAGCGTCAGACTTCTCTCTGTTTAAGAAACTGTTTCTATTTGGCTTGTCATGGGGTACCGGTGTGTTATCAGCCCCTTTCATTACATCGTGTATTAACTTCCTAACACCTAATGAAGTTAAAGCCGCTGAGCCGGTTGGCGCAATGGTTGCTGGTGCTGTTGTCATACGTCTATTGATGTGGGCAAACAAAGAGTCAAAGAACCCCGGCAATATCATCGACCGCTTTAGAAGTGGTGGGGGAAAGCCAGATGAATAATTATCTGCTGACACTTGATGCTATTGCCTGTGCGGTGATAGCTGCCCGTTTATTTGCTTACCGCCGACATGGTGCTACTTATCGACCGATAGCCTCAATTTTTGCTTATGGTCTGATGGTCGCTAGTGCTTCGGTCACTATCAGGATCTTAACGGGCGATTACAACCACGCCGACTGGTCCGAAACTCTTATTAATATCAGCATGGCTGTGGCAATTGTTGCTGCAGGTGGAAACGTCATGCGCTTCTCTAAACCTGCGAGACTCAAACCATGACAAATTACAGATTTAGTACCCGTAGTGAGAATAACCTCAAGGGAGTTAACGCTAACCTGGTGAAAGTAGTTCGCCGCGCTTTGGAGTTATCAGCGGTTGATTTTACGGTGATCGAAGGGGTGCGCACTGTAGCGCGGCAAGAGCAACTATACGCTCAGGGAAGAACGGCGCCCGGCAAAATTGTCACTTGGACAATGAGATCTAAGCATATCGATGGCAATGCTGTCGATTTATTGCCGGTAACCGGCTGGGACAACTTATCTTATTTTAAAGCTGTATCCAAAGCGATGTTTCAAGCTGCCAGTGAACTGGGTGTGAAAATTACTTGGGGTGCCGATTGGAACGGAAACGGCATTCAAGAGAAGGGAGAAACGGATAGTCCTCACTTCGAGATATCTGCATGAAAGAAATCCTATTGAGATTGATAGCCGTCGCACTGACGATTTCAGTTTTAGTCGGCGGCGGGTACTGGTGGGGCAGCGATAGCAAAAATTCGGAATGGTTACTCAAATGGACTAAGCGCGATAAATCAGACCTAACGGCAGAGCTAGCCGCCAAAAAGAGTGCCACCGAAAAAGAGGCCCAACTTCAGGCATCACAATCAGCCGGATTAAAGGCATATCAACAAGGGGTAGTAGATGCTGAGAACAAAGCAAAAGGCACTATTGCTGCTTACCGTGCTGGCAATATCAAGTTGCAAAAGCGTTTCGAGTGTCTCGCCGCTTCAGTTGGGGATATGCCCGTTACTCCCGCCAGTGGACAGCTCACTGATGCAGCCAGAGACTGCGGATTTTCAGACGCAGATGTCGGGTTTCTTATTTCAATCGCTGAACGAGCCGATAAGTTAGTCGAGAAGGTCACCGCGCTGCAAAAGGTTGTCACTGACGACCGCCGAATAATCAATGGTAGTAAATTCGAGTAGGTGGCATTGATGCACAAATTTCTATCAGTGCACACAGCTTAACAGTATCTAAACGGCGTTGATAATTTATAAATAAAGCCTTGATAAGGCCATTATTTAACTGTATAAAAAAACAGTACAACTAATTATTATTAATAATAATTCATTAATAATTAACAGGTTAATTAAATCATAAGGATTGAAATATGAACGTTCGTTTAGCTGTATTACTTATTGCCGTTGCATCATCATTTTCTGCTGTAGCCGCTTCAGAGAGTGACATTCAGGATGCAAAAGTTATCACTGTCACTACTGATGTCGTGTCGGGTCACCTTAATATTGCCAATGGTCGTAACTGCTTGTCTGAGAATGCACAGGGAAAGCCGGCACTGTTAGCTTGTGAGAGCGCAGAGAAAGTCAGCCCTGAAAAAAGTACTGTTCGTTACATCGTACTGAAAAGTGGACAGTGCTTGTCAGATGAAGGTGGCAAAACACCGGTCATGGCCGTCTGTGATTTTCAGGATAAGAAGCAACAGTGGACAGCCCTTCAAGGTATTGGTACGGATGTCCGTAATATGGCATCAAATAAGTGCCTGACGACCGCAGGGCTGGACAAGCCGGTGACGATGGCTGCATGTGCTGGCCTGCCAGCTCAGAATTGGACATTACCTCAGTAAAGTAGCATTACAGGTGGCATTCATTGAGTGCCATCGATAATGCAATGCGTTTAGAATTATTTTAATATTCAATATGTTACAATTATTTAATTGTTGACGTAACATCGATTTGATGAAAAAGTAGCAGCGAAAACACAGGAGAAATCATGAATACAATCTCTATACCGTTACTTGGAATTCAATCGGCTCAATACCGAAACTCTGGCAATCAACTAGTTATTGATAGGGAAAAAATTAATTCGATTCCTCAATTTATGTTGGAGCACAGGCCGATTTACTCAGGGTATTTAGATGGGAATGAAGCTGTATTTAGTGTTGAGCGTTTTCCTTTTAATGAAATATGTCTTGTCAAAAAATAGTAAGGTCATATGAGATGCTTCGGCACACCTACGCCACTGGCCTAATAAGCCGGTGGTTTTTCTTTTGGAGTAATGCCATGAAGACCAGCAGCATTTATAGCAGTCCGTGGCAAAAAGCCAGACTCACATTTCTTCGCAGCAACCCTCTCTGCGTTATGTGCAACCAGCAGGGCAGGAAGACAGCAGCGGTCGTTGTGGATCACATCAAGCCACACCGGATGAAAGAAGCCAAGACCCCCGATGAACTAAAGAAAGCACAGAAGCTCTTCTGGGATAAAGGGAACTGGCAGCCATTGTGTAAGCAGCACCATGATTCAACCAAGCAGCGGCAGGAGAAGAGAGGCTATGTGGCGGGCTGTACCGCTGATGGCATACCGATTGACCCCAATTCACATTGGAATAAATGAGAGTGACTATCATTTAACCAATGGTGTGAATGGGAATAAATATCATCGGGAGGGTGGGTCGAAAGTTCCCACCTCTTCGCTCTCCATACCGCCAGCCCTCATTTCTGTGCACAACCGCGAATTGAAAACTTTTTTTTGGGAGGTTTTCCATGGCTGGACGCCGACCAAAACCGACCCACTTGAAGGTGGTCACCGGTAATCCGGGCAAGCGCCCACTGAATAAGAATGAACCTCAACCAGCTCGAGAAATTCCAAGCCCTCCCTCTCATTTAACTGATTGGGGTAAGGCGGCTTGGGGGCGACTGACTTTACTGCTGGATCAGATGGGTGTGTTGACCGTTGCCGATACCATGGCGCTGGAACGCCTTTGTGATCTGTATGCGGAAATTTTACGGTTGCGCCAGCAGATTGATATAGAAGGTAACACCTACATGACCAAAACCCAGATGGGGGACTTCCTCATTAAAGGGCACCCTGCCGTAGGGCAACTTGCCGATGCGGATCGCCGCTTCAAAGGTTACTTAATTGAATTCGGCCTTACCCCAGCCGCGAGATCAAAGGTGAATGTGAATGGCGGAGAAAAAGAAGAAGACCCGCTCGCCCAGTTCTTCGGTTGATCCAGTAACACAATATGCAACTGATGTGACGTCAGGGAAAATAGTTGCAGGTCCCGACATTCGACATGCCTGTAAAAGACATTTGCGGGATCTGGAGTTTGGCCCCGAACGCGGGTTAGTTTGGGATGTAGAAGCTGTCTCCCGTGTTATCGCTTTCTTTGCCAACGTATTAAAACTCAATGGCGGTGACCACGAAGGTAAACCGTTTATTTTGTTGTCATGGCAATGCTTTGTTATTGGCTCAATTTTTGGCTGGAAATCCAGTGATGGCAGCCGCCGTTTTCGCATGGTGTATGTGGAATCAGGCAAAGGTTCCGGCAAATCACCACTGGCTGGGGGGGTTGGCCTTTACTGCATGATGGCCGACAAAGAACCTCGGGCCGAAGTTTATGCGGCGGCGACCAAAAAAGACCAGGCCATGATCCTATTTCGAGATGCCGTCTCGATGGTCGATCAGTCCCCCGCACTAACACAACGAGTGGTTAAATCCGGTACTGGCTTGAATGTCTGGAATCTGGCATTCCTACAAACCGGCTCATTCTTTAAACCCATCAGCTCGGACGATGGACAATCGGGTCCGCGCCCCCACTGCGCGCTAATTGACGAAGTTCACGAACACAAAACCAATCAGGTTGTTGAGATGATGCGCGCCGGGACGAAAGGGCGGCGTCAGGCTCTGATATTCCTGATCACTAATAGCGGTCACGATAAAACCAGCGTTTGTTATGACTACCACGAATACGGCAAAAAGGTCGCCAGCGGCGATCTGGAAGATGACAGTTTCTTTAGTTTTATCTGCTCACTGGACGAAGGTGACGACCCATTTAAAGACGAATCTTGCTGGGGAAAAGCCAACCCATCGCTAGGTCAAACCTTTGAACTCAAATACCTGCGCGAACAGGTGACCGCCGCCCGAGGGATGCCCGCCAAAGAAAGCATCGTGCGCCGCCTCAACTTTTGCGAATGGGTGGAATCAGCTACACCGTGGATCGGCGGTGATACCTGGATGGACTGTGAAGACGAATTCGATATTGAGGAACTGGCGGGAGAGGAATGCTATGGCGGACTCGATTTGTCAGGCTCCCGCGACTTAACCTCGCTGGCGCTGTTTTTCCCCAAGCATAACAAGTTGTTTGTCGAGTTCTGGACACCTAAAGACAGTTTGCTCGAGCGCGCCAAAACCGACCGAGTGCCTTACGATAAATGGTTAAAGGCTGGCTTTATCCACGCGCCTCCAGGTAAGGCTGTGAATTATGGTTTTGTTGCCCACAGAATCGGTGAGCTAACAGCCATGTTTGATATCAAATGCATCGCTTTTGACCAATACCGCATCAAATACCTTGAGCCTGAACTGGAAAGCAACTCGGTCAGTGTCGTTTTGGTACCTCATGGGCAGGGCTATTACAAAGCGCAGGAATCCGGCTTATGGATGCCGCGCTCCATTGAACTGTTTGAGGAAAAACTCAATAACAAAGAGTTGATTATCAAGCGTAACCCTTGCCTGCGCTGGAATGCAGCCTCGGCGGTACTCGAAGCAGACCAGAAAGATAACCGTATCTTTGCCAAGAAGAAAAGCACCGGCCGCATTGATGGCGTGGTTGCTTCTGCAATGGCAATCGGCGCTGCTGAAGATGCCGATATTGAGGAGGAGGGCGATCTGGATGGTTTCTTTGATAACCCAATAATAGTAGGTATCTAATGGCACGAAATAAACATCCGGGGCGCGTTAAAAGTGCGCTCCTTAACTGGCTTGGTGTGCCAATTAGCCTCACTACTGGCACCTTCTTTCAAGAATGGTTTGGCACCAGCAGCAGCGGTAAGGTGGTCACCGCCGATAAAGTCATTCAGTTGGCTGCAGCCTGGGCATGCGTCCGGCTTATCAGTGAATCGGTTTCGACTCTCCCCCTGAAATTGTATAAGCGGATGCCGGACGGCTCCCGAGGCACAGCAACCGATCACCCACTTTATCCGGTGCTATGCCGTAGCCCCAACTCAGAAATGACACCCTCGCGCTTTATGCTAATGCTGGTGGCCAGTATCTGTTTGCGGGGCAATGCGTTCATAGAAAAGAGAATGATTGGTGATCGTGTAGTCTCTCTTATTCCGTTACTGCCACAGAATATGGTAGTTAAGCGCCTTGATAACGGCCAGCTTGAGTACACCTATACCGAGAACGGTAAGAAGCGGGTTATTCCGGTTAAAACCATGATGCACATCCGGGGGTTTGGTCTGGATGGTATGTGTGGGTTAATGCCGATGAATACCGGTCGAGACGTGTTTGGTTCAGCCATGGCTATCGAAGAGTCAGCCGCGAAAGTTTTCGAAAATGGTATGCAAAACTCGGGTTTTCTTTCCAGTAAAGCAGCACTGAAAGATAATCAGCGAGAAGCATTACGCAAGAGTATTTCTGCGTTCACTGGCTCCAAAAATGCCGGTAAAGTCATGGTGCTTGAGGCTGATTTGACCTATCAAAGCGTTACCATGAATCCAGAAGACGCTCAGATGTTGGAGAGTCGGGCATTCAGTATCGAAGAGATTTGCCGCTGGTTTAGGGTACCGCCGTTTATGGTGGGACACATGACCAAACAAAGCAGTTGGGCTTCCAGTGTTGAGGGGATGAATCTCCTTTTTCTGAGCAACACCTTGCGCCCGCTGTTGGTCAATATTGAGCAGGAAATTGTCCGTTGCCTGTTGGCCGGTGATGAGGATTACTTTGCTGAATTCTCTGTTGAAGGTTTGTTACGCGCCGACAGCGCAGGCCGTTCTGCCTACTACACCACTGCGTTACAAAATGGCTGGATGAACCGCAACGATGTTCGCCGCCTTGAAAATCTGCCTCCGATCCCGGGCGGCGATATCTATACCGTGCAGCTTAACCTTGTTGCACTTGAAGACCTTAAATCACATAACGCTGTTGTTAAAGCGAAAGCCATCACTGAGCTTCACGGATACCTGTTCCCTGACATCCCGCTCGAACAGTCACCGCTAAAACAAGCCGCTTAGGAGTAGAACCTAATGACAATTAAAAACCTTCCGGCAGCGCCGGTGGGCCGCCCGTGCGCGGGTGTTTCCTGTGAGGTTGCGCCAAGTGTGGTAGAGCGCTGGAACGGTGGGTTAAAAGCCGCTGCCACTGGCGAGAACAGCATCTCAATTTTTGACGTGATCGGGCAGGACTACTGGGGCGAGGGTGTCAGCACAAAACGCATTGCCGCAGCACTGCGATCGATGGGCGGGGAGGATGTGACGGTTAACATCAACTCGCCCGGTGGTGACATGTTCGAGGGATTGGCTATCTATAACCTGCTGCGCGAGTACAGCGGCAGGGTCACGGTGAAAGTGTTGGGGATTGCCGCTTCTGCCGCCTCCATTATTGCCATGGCCGGTGATGAAATTCAGGTCGGGCGCGGGGCGTTTCTGATGATCCACAACTGTTGGATTGTCATGATGGGCAACCGCCACGACCTGGCAAAAGCGGCTATTGATATTGAACCCTTTGATCGTGCCATGGGTGATATTTATTCAGCCCGCACCGGCCTCCCTGCAGCTGATATTGCAGCCATGATGGACAATGAAACCTACATTGCAGGCAGTGATGCAGTCGAAAAAGGCTTCGCAGACAGTTTGTTATCGGCTGATGAAATTACCAATGATGACCAAAGCCCGTCAGCAGCTATTCGCAAACTCGATGCGCTGCTGGCGAAAGCCAATACCCCGCGCTCCGAGCGCCGAAAATTACTTAAAGCCTTAACCGACAGCATGCCGGGCGCTGCTGTTACTCCATCCGGTACGCCAAGCGCTACCACCGAAATCAATACTGAAACTTTAGCTAGCTTCGAGTCCGCATTAAGTGGACTGAAAGCGGCGTGCCAATAATCTGGAGAATATATGTCTGATGTAAACGATGTACTGAAAAAGGTTTCCGCAGCACTGGAAGAGGCCACTGGCAAGTTTAACGCCAAGGCAGAAGAAGCGCTGACAGAGGCTAAAAACGCGGGCCAGCTTTCTGCATCTACTAAAGAAGCTGTAGACAAAATGGCGTTAGAGTTTAACGCGCTGACAGCAGCAGAGAAAACCCTCAAAGTGGCTTTGGGCGATCTGGAGCAGCACGTTGCCCAAATGCCATTGAATAATGCTGTACAGACGGTTGAATCAATTGGTCAGCAGGTTGTATCAGCAGAGGCGTTAAAAGGTTTTGTATCAACGCTTGCCGCAAGTCAGCGGATCAGTATTCCGGTTAAAGCAGCACTATTGTCTGTCGATGTACCGGGGCAAATTGTGGCACCACACCGCCTGCCGGGTATCGATGTTGCGCCTAAACAGCGATTGTTTATCCGTGATTTGCTTGCACCTGGTCGCACTCAATCAAGCACCATTTATTGGGTTCAGCAGACCGGATTCACCAATAATGCGCGAGTCGTTGCTGAAAACACGCAAAAGCCTTATAGCGATATTCAGTTCGGAGAAAAAATCACGCCCGTTCGTACCATTGCCCACCTGTTTAAAGCCGCTAAACAGATCCTTGATGATTTCTCACAGTTACAATCAACGATTGATACTGAAATGCGCTTTGGCCTGAAATATGCCGAAGAGCAAGAGATCCTGTTTGGTGATGGCACGGGTGTTCATCTTGAAGGGATTATGCCGCAGGCGTCAGTATTCAATCCGTCATTTGAAGTTGCCCAACAGAACGGCATTGATGATTTGCGTCTGGCTATGTTGCAGTCTCAGCTTGCACGTTTCTCCGCCTCTGGTCATGTGTTGCACTTTATTGATTGGGCCAAGATCGAACTGACCAAAGACACATTGGGCCGTTACATCCTGGGTAATCCGTCAGCATTGACTACGCCGACCTTGTGGGGGCTGCCTGTTGTCGCTACAGAAGCGGCGGCATTCAAAGGCAAGTTCCTGACCGGTGCCTTTAACGCAGGCGCTCAGATTTTTGACCGCGAAGACGCCAATGTGGTGATCAGTACCGAAAACTCCGACGACTTTGAGAAAAACATGATCACCATTCGTTGCGAAGAGCGTCTCGCACTGGCGGTGTATCGCCCTGAAGCGTTTATTACCGGTGCGTTTACGGTTCCTGCCCCTGTCGGCGGTTAATCAATTCACCTCAATGAGCGGCCTGCGGGCCGCTTTATAAGAGATAACATTATGAAACTGATAGCACTAAAGCAGATTTATTTCGGCTATAGCGTTCTTGATAATGGTCAGGAATTTGAAACGGGCGAGCAGCATGGGCGTGAATTACTAAAAAAGGGTTATGCGAAGCTGCCTGAGGTATTACAACCTGCGGAGCAAACGGAGCAAACGGAGCAAACGGAGCAAACGGAGCAAACGGAGCAAACGGAGCAAACGGAGCCAACCCCTGACTCCAATGCTGGTGGCAAGAAAAGCAAAGCTAAATAAGGTTCTACCATGATCGATATCCTCGTTGTTAAAGAGCATTGTCGGCTGGATTCAGATGCAGATGAAACCTTACTGAAGATATATATGCGGGCCGCCTGGCGATATGTTGAAAACTACACACGGCGGACGATTTTTGAAGATGCCGCAGATCCTGATTTTGGTGAAGACTCTCTTTTTCTTGATGATGATGTGCTGACAGCCATGCTGCTATGTATTGGTCATTGGTATGAAAACAGGGAAGCAACCTCTACTGTTGAATCATCAGAGGTTCCATTTGCAGTAACTTCACTTCTCCAGCCTTACCGCATCTATGGGGTATAGCTATGACTCAACGTAGATTGACTGAAGTTACCGCCACTTACCGTACACCGTCGATAGGCGAGCTAAACAAACGCGCCCAGTTCCGCACCCGTGAAGATGTTCCCGGACACGATCATATGGGTGTTGATACCGTTTATCACAATAAGTTCGATACTTGGGCGAAGCTGTCAGCTATTGGTGATTCTGTCCGTATCGGTTCGGTGCAGATTGATGTCGCTATTACGCACCGCATTGTTATCCGCTACCGAACGGGTGTCACCACGGATGATGAAGTGGTTATCAATAAAATGGTTTATCGGGTCAAGGGAACCACCAACCTGAATGAAGCCAGCCGCTTTCTGGTTATCACTGCTGAAGAACTGGGTACCGTGGAAGTTATTGGGGAGGGGCAATAATGGCGATTGAGAACTCTACCAGCGGTCTTTATCTGCACGTTGATTTTGATAAAGAAACCGAAATCACCTTTAACAAGGCGAGGGTACGACGGGCATTTGTCAGTGTCGGTCAGAATGTCTTGCGTGAGGCGCGGCGCTTGGTAGCACGGCGGGCGATATCGAAAGCAGGAGAATCTCCGGGCTACCGTACAGGTCGGCTGGCTAAATCCATTGGTTATCGCGTCCCTACAGCAACGGCAAACCGCCCCGGCTTCCTCGTCCGAATCGCCCCAAACCAGAAAGGCGGCAAAGGTTCGCGTCCTATTGAGGGCGCGTTCTATCCTGCTTTCCTGTTTTATGGTGTTAAACAGGGCGCTCGTCGCAATAAAAATCACCGTCGCGGTGGTGCAGGTGGGGATGGCTGGAAAATCAAACCCCGTAAAAACTTTATGGAGCAGGCGTTACTCAACCGGCAGGCGTGGATTCAGCGTGTGTTATTTGAGGCGCTACAAAGCTCAGTGAGGCCCGTTAAAAAATGAAACTTTCAGTGGTTATTTCTGCACTTCGATTGCGCTGCCCGTCATTTAATGGGCGCATATCCGGTGCTGCTGAATATAAAGCCATACCAGAAACGACAAAGATGGAATTACCCTCCGCTTGGGTCATTCCGCTAGATGACAATGTTGGTGAGCAAAAGTCACAAACAGACTATTGGCAGGATCTTACTGACGGTTTCGCTGTGATTGTGGTGCTGGATAACACGCCTGACCAGCGCGGGCAAAAAGCCGCCTTTGATGCCGTGGATGATATCCGGTCCGAGTTGTTTAAAGCGTTGCTGGGTTGGGAGCCTGAATCTTGCTATGACCCGATTCAGTATGACGGTGGCAACCTGCTGGATATGAACCGCGCTCATCTTTATTACCAGTATGATTTCTCAGCCACACGGGATATCACAGTCGAAGATACCCATCAGTGGGATGACCTTCAGCAACTTGAAGAACTGGAGAAAATCATGGTGGATGTTGATTTTATGACCCCTGACGGCACCATTGAACACAAGTTAAACATCCCCCTTAACGACGAGTAACCCCTTATGCATGTGATCCCCAAAGATGGCCGGTCAGTTCCTGACCCGGTTAGAGGTGACTTTTTGCCCGCAGAGGGTCGAAACGTCGATGAAAATATTTACTGGCACCGCCGGATAGCATCAGGAGAAGTGACCGTAAAGGCCGCAGAACCTGAAGAAACCGCACTACCGGCACCCATCGTTCAACCTGAGCAGAAGGCCAAAAAACAATGAATTTTAACAACATCCCTAATGATTTACGGGTGCCGTTGTTCTTTGCCGAAATGGACAACAGCGCGGCGAATACGGCACAAGACAGTGGGCCTTCGCTCATTATCGCCCACGCGCTGGCAACCAGTTCGATTGAAAAGAATACGCTCGTCATTATGCCGTCGGCAGATCGGGCGGGGCAGGTGGCCGGTCGGGGTAGCCAACTAGCCCGAATGGTGGCAGCTTACCGGGCTGTCGATCCCTTTGGTGAATTGTGGGTAGTTGCTGTCCCTGAAGTAGCGAGCACACCAGCAACCGGCACACTCACTGTCACCGGTACCGCGCAAGCCTCCGGCACATTGTCGATTTATATCGGCTCTACTCGGGTGCAAGTCGTGGTTACTGCGCTGGATACTCCGGCAATTATTGGTGCCAGCATCGCTGCGGCGGTTAATGCTCTGCTTGATTTGCCGGTTACCGCAGTTGCGGCGGCGGGCGTCGTTACTCTTACAGCCAAAAACAGCGGGCTTACTGGTAACGGTTTGCCAATCAGTCTGAATTATCGCGGTACTGTCGGTGGTGAGCAGAATCCATCGGGTGTGAATGTGGCCATTGTTCCGATAGCTGGCGGTGCTGGCGCTCCGGACCTGTCAGCGACTATTGCCACCCTGGGTGATGAGCTATTTGACTTTATCGCTTTCCCGTTCAATGACTCAGCATCACTGGCCACCATCGGCAAAGAGATGAACGACGATACCGGCCGCTGGAGCTGGTCGCGGCAGTTATACGGCCACGTCTATACCGCCAAGGTGGGCGATTTGTCGGATCTGGTGGCTTTTGGTGCCACATTCAACGACCCACATCTAACAATCGCCGGGTATGAAACTGGCGTGCAGATGGCAACGGATGAGCTGATTGCGGCGCGAACAGCGCGTAATTCGGTGTTCATTCGTAACGATCCGGCACGACCAACGCAAACCGGCTTGCTGAATGGCGCATTACCGGCCCCGGTGGGTACGCGTTTCATTCTGTCAGAGCAACAATCGCTGTTAACTCATGGCATCGCCACGGCTTATAGCGAGGGCGGGGTGTTGCGTATTCAGCGCGATATCACCACTTATCAGAAAAATACCTACGGCAATGCCGATAACAGTTTCCTTGATAGTGAGACGCTGCATACCAGCGCCTATGTGTTGCGCCGGTTAAAGTCGGTTATCACCAGCAAATATCCACGGCATAAGCTGGCTAACGATGGCACTCGCTTCGGTGCAGGTCAGGCGATTGTCACACCTAAGGTGATCCGTGGGGAATTGCTTTCCATTTATCGCCAATTGGAACGCGGGGGCATTGTTGAGAACTTTGACCTGTTCAATCAATACCTGATTGTCGAACGCAATGCTGATAACCCTAACCGGCTTGATGTGCTGTTCCCACCTGATTATGTGAACCAACTGCGAGTGTTCGCGGTGCTTAATCAGTTCCGTCTGCAATATAACGAAGAGGTGGCCTAAATGTCCCGAGTTGGCGGCACGTGCTTTTTTAAAATTGATGGTCAGCAATTATCACTGACTGGCGGTATTGAGGTGCCAATGAACACGGCGGTGAAAGATGACGTGATCGGCATGGATGGCTCGGTGTACTACAAAGAGACTCACCGCGCCCCCTATATCAAAGCGACATTTATAGTTCCTAAAGATTACCCCATCAGCAAGATCATTTCCGCCGATACCATGACCATCACCAGCGAGTTGGCGAACGGTCAGGTATATGTACTTTCCAGCGGCTGGTTGCATGGCGAAGCGAACCATAATGCCGAAGAGGGTACGGTAGATATGGAATTCCACGGGAAAGAGGGCTTTTACCAATGAAACTGACATTAACAGCACCGATTACCGCGCATGGTGAAGAAGTTACAGAGATTGAAATGAGAGACCCTACGGGTAAGGATGTTCGTGAAATCGGATATCCCTATCAACTTAACCCTGATGAGTCAGTGAAATTATTGTCTGCTGCAGTATGCAAATATATTACTCGACTTGGCAATATTCCACCGAGTGCGGTGGATTCAATGTCTCCGGCCGATTTAAATCTTGCAGGCTGGGCGGTGGCTCGTTTTTTCCTCGGCAGTTAACATCAGATGATCTTGTCGCCCGCTATTTTAATTGCGCCAAATATTGGGGCATTAATCCAATAGAAATGCTTGATCAGTCATTTTCTTCACTCGATTTACTGGAGAAACAGGCTATCCGCATAGAGCAGGAGATAAAAAATAATGGCGGATAGTTTCCAGCTAAAAGCACTCATTACAGGTGTTGATAAACTGTCTCCGGCTTTGGGCCGGATTCAGAAGAACATGCGTTCATTCCGCCGAAACCTTGATAAAAGCTCAGCGGGCGCAATGCCATTAGCTGCTGGTTTGGTTGCTGGATTAGCTGGAGCCGGTATTGCTTATGCAAAACAGGAGGATGCAGCAACAGGCTTAAAAGTTGCCATGATGGACGCTGGTGGATCTGTCGGTATCGAATTCGAAAAGATCAATAAACTGGCTGTCGGATTGGGTAATAAATTGCCCGGTACTACTGCTGATTTCCAAAACATGATGCAGATGTTGGTCAGGCAAGGTATCCCCGCTACTAATATTTTAAGTGGGGTGGGAGAAGCTTCTGCTTATCTGGCTGTACAGTTGAAGAAAACCCCTGAGGCCGCCGCCGAGTTCGCGGCAAAAATGCAGGATGCTACAGGGACCGCTTCTAATGACATGATGGGGCTGTTTGATACCATCCAAAAAGCCTTTTATATGGGGGTGGATGATACCAATATGCTGGCGTTCTTCGGTAAGACCAGTTCTGTATTGAAGATGGTCAACAAGGACGGCCTCACCGCCGCCAGAGCATTAGCCCCGATCTCGGTCATGATGGATCAGATGGGTATGCAGGGTGAGGCGTCGGGTAATGCACTGCGTAAAGTATTTCAGGCGGGTTTTGATGGCAAGAAGATGAATGCCGCCAATAAGTTACTGGGTAAAAAAGGCATTAAGCTCGATTTTACCGATGGTAAGGGGGAGTTTGGCGGTCTGGATAATATGTTTACCCAACTCCAGAAATTACAGTCACTGACTACAAAGCAAAAAACCACCATCATTAAGCAAATATTTGGTGATGATGCCGAGACACTACAAGTCGTAGATGCCCTTATTACTAAAGGTAAAAAAGGTTACGACGAAGTATTGCAGCGGATGAATAAACAGGCGACGTTGCAGCAGCGTGTTGATGCTCAGCTAGGTACGCTCACTAACTTATGGGAGGCCATGACGGGAACCGCAGTTAATGGGCTTGCCGCAATTGGCGGGGCATTTGCTGGTGATGCTAAACATGTTGTTACCTGGTTGGGGGATTTAGCCGAGCGGTTCAGTGATTTTGCAGCCACTAATCCTGAAGTTATCCGTGGAGCGATTGGCCTTGCTGCTGGGTTTGTTGTCCTGAAGTTGAGCATGTTGGGCGTGAATATTGCTCTCGGCCTGATAAGTAAAACTATCGGTATGAGTCCAATTGGTATGCTTATTCGTGTTGTAGCAATGGGGGCAGGCTTAATACTGGCCAATTGGGGAACCCTTGGTCCATGGTTTAAGGATATGTGGGGTTCAATTACTGGCTGGTTCAGCACTGCTTGGGAATTTATCAAGGAGTGCAGCGCCACAGGCTGGCAGTTCGTTAAGGATCTGTTTTTCAACTACCATCCTCTGGGAATCATTATTGAGAATTGGGAGCCGATAGTTGGCTGGTTTAAAGATATGTGGGAGCGAGTCAGCGTTTATATCGAGCCAATCCTTAATGCGATGAATAAAGTGAAAGGGTGGGCAAACGATGGTTGGGATTATGTTTTTGGCGACGATAATAGCGGGCAACCAGCTACGCAGGGATTATCAACACAATCCAATAATTACCTATTATCCAGCCAAAACCAGCAAAAACTTAATGGAGAAATGACAGTTAAGTTTGAAAACGCCCCGCCGGGCATGAATGTGGTGAGCACCCAAAGTAATCAACCCGGCTTCGGGATGGGCTATGATGTTGGTTACAATCGATATGCTTATCCAAAATAAAGGAGTAGTCGTGAAATTCATTGTGTTAGTGATTTCATTATTGAGTGCAAATATCGCCTATGCAGTTTGCAACTCACCTGTTACTGAACAGGGGTTACTCCATTCTATTGGGGCGGCTCCGGCAAACCATAAAGCCAGTAACGAGAGTGGTGCGGTTAAACATACATATCATTTTAGAAAAGGTGGCTCTGCTGAAGACGTTTTTGCTGATGATAGTGCTTCATGGGAGCCTGATTTTAATATTGAAATCATCAACCCCGCCTGCATAAGTAAAGTGAATGTTGTGTTTTATGTGGATGATGCTGAAGCTAAAATAAGCAGCAGTAATATTAAACTTGCTGGGAATGCTTATAGATATTTGACGGGTGCAGACGTGGCGATATTCCACAATCAATTGAATAAACTAAAAGATGTTCAATGGTTTAAGCCATCCACGGATCGGGTTGATATGTACTTTTGGCGAAATGAAGGAAAACCAGAGCATTATCTCGTAGGCTTCACGTTTAAAGGGATTTAGGCCCGTTAGATATTAAGGTTCTTTCTAACCCACTTCGGTGGGTTTTTTTATGCCCGGAGAATGTATGAGCTGGAAAGATAAGCTATTACCGGCCTCGTTTCGTGGTGTGCCATTTAAAACGCAGGATGATGAGGCCACTTTCGGGCGCCGGACACAGACCCACGAATATCCCAACCGCGATAAACCTTATTCCGAGGATTTGGGGCGGGTAACGCGCCGCGATACCATTTCAGCCTATCTAATTGGCGACGATTACCAGGCACAGCGCGATCAACTGATCACAGCCATTAATCAGGCTGGACCAGGGAAACTGATTCACCCGCAGTACGGTGAACTAAATGTCTGTATAGACGGTGAGATAAGGGTAAGCCACAGCGCGGCTGATGGCCGCATGTGTACCATCAGTTTCAACTTTGTTGAAGCCGGTGAACTCTCTTTTCCGACCTCCGGCGTTGCCACTGGTCAGAAGCTGGTTTCCTCCTGTGATGCCATGACCGATTGTGTCACTGATGCGTTTGGGAAAGATTTCGGGCTAGATGGTATGGCCGACTTTATCCAGAACGGCGTTATCAGTGATGCCAGCGATATGATGAACACCGCCATTAAAACCTTTGACGGTGTGAATTCTGCTATTGCTGATGCGGGACGATTGTTGGATGGTGATCTGTCTGTGCTGCTGATGCCACCCAGTTCCGGTATGAATTTCGTTAATAGGCTGCAGCGTATGTGGCGTTCGGGTAATAGTCTGCTGGGTAACAGTGGCGATATCATTAACAAGATTAAAGGATTGAGTGGTTTTACCGTTGGCCGTGATCTGGCTCCACGCGGGGTATGGAAAACTGACAGCAAGACCATTCAGACCCAAACCGCACAGCGAAACGTAGTTGCTCAGGCCATCCGTACCACCGCACTGACTGAAGCCGCACAGAGCGTGTCTGATTTACCGCAGACCCGTCCGCCATTGACAGCAACAGTAACCCCACAAGCACAACTGCCGCTAGTTACTCATCCGGCGGTAACGTCTCTCAGCGACGCTGTAGCCGTTATCCCACCAGTGACTTATGAGTCATTAACTGAGATCCGCGACACACTGAATACAGCTATTGATCAGGAGCTGCTACGTGTGACGGATGATGCTTTGTTCCTGGCTATCAATACCGTTCGCGCTGATGTGAACCGCGATATCAGTATGCGGCTCGAGCAGATAGAAAAAACCACTTTCCGAACGCCAGATGAAGTGCTGCCCGCACTGGTACTGGCGGCTGACTGGTATGACTCAGCCGCGCGTGAAACTGACATTATCGGTCGCAACAAAATCACCCATCCCGGCTTTGTGCCAGTGAAAACACTACAGGTACCTATTCGATGAATAATGATGTCACGTTGCGGGTAAATGGCCGTGAGTGGGTAGGGTGGACCTCTGTCTCTATCTCAGCAGGTATCGAGCGATTGGCCCGCGACTTTAATGTAGAAATCACCCGCCAATGGCCCGGCAGTGAAGAGGCCGGACACCTCCAGCCGCGAGTGAAAAAGGGCGATCAGGTCACAGTGTTGATTGGCACTGACCTGGTGGTCACCGGCTATATCGATGCCACACCTGTGCGGTATGACGCCCGCTCAGTATCGGTGGGCATTGTCGGTCGCAGTAAAACAGAAGACCTGATCGACTGCGCCGCACTGATAACCCAATTTACCGGCCGCTCTTTTGTCCAGATAGCGACCCAGCTTGCCGCGCCATTTGGTGTGTCAGTGGTCAATGCCGGTGTGGAAAACACACCCATGCAGGGGTTGCAGGTTGATTACGGCGAAACTGTGGTGGATGTGCTCGATAAGATGATGGGCATCCAGCAAGTGCTGGCCTATGACAATCCAGCGGGCGCACTGGTTATTGGTCCTGTGGGCGCTTCACGTACCGTCACTGCCCTGGTACTGGGTGAAAATATTATCTCCTGCGACACAGAACAGAGCATTAAAGACCGTTTTTCTGAATATGTAGTTGCCGGGCAACGGTCAGGCAATGACGACGACTTCGGTGAGGCGACCACCAATGCGGTCCGGGCTAAAACAGTGGATGGTGGCGTGAGTCGCTATCGTCCCATGGTTATCAAACAGAGCGGTAATGCGACTGGCTCCACGGTGATTGAACGCAGCCAGTTTGAAATGCTACGGCGGGCGGCGCGTACCGATGAAGTAACTTATACAGTGCAAGGTTGGCGACAGGGTAACGGCGATTTGTGGTCACCCAATCAACTGGTGACGGTATTTGATCCGGTGCTTGGCTTTAACAACCGCGAAATGCTGATAGCAGAGGTGACTTACAGCAAAAACGAGCAGGGAACAATCACCCAGTTACGTGTTGGCCCGCCCGATGCTTACCTACCAAAACCACCCAATCCGAACAAGCAGCCACGCAAGAAAGCCGAAGAGGACGAATTCTAATGAGTCGATTATTCACTGTTTTGCAGCGTGGACTGTCCAATATGTTGGTTCGCGCGGTGGTTCGCCGCCTTAATTCCAGCAGTAAAAATCAGATGCTGCAAATCCAGATGATAGCTGATGAGTTAAAAGACAACATCGAACATCTGGAGCCCTACGGTTTCACCAGCGCCGCACATACTGGCGCGGAAGCGTTCGCGGCCTTCCCTGATGGTGATCGTTCTCACGGTGTGGTGTTGGTAGTTGCTGATCGCCGGTACCGAATTAAAGGGCTAAAGGATGGGGAGGTTGCCATTTACAGCGACGAAGGTGACAGCATTATACTCAAGCGCGGTAACAAAATAGAGGTGAACACCAAACAGTTTATTGTTAACGCCGAGGAAAAGACGGTGTTCAATACGCCCCTGATTGAAACGAATGCCAAGATTAAAGCGCTGGGCAACATTGAGTCGGCATCTGATGTTAAAGATAAAACCGGCACCATGGAGGCTATGCGCGATCAGTTCAACGGGCATACTCACCCGCACGGCGAACCTAACACCGACGTTCCTAACCAGCAGATGGAGTAAACCATGATCCTGATAGTGAACGGCCAGCGGCAATCAGTCTCCACACCAACGGACAATCTCACTCGAGCTGTGATTATTTCTCTTTTCACCTGGCGCCGCGCTGATCCGGATGATGATTCAGAACAGCCCATGGGGTGGTGGGGTGATAGTTATCCCACCATACAAAATGACCGCATCGGCTCCCGCCTTTATCTACTCCAGCGCACCACGCTGACTAATAAGACGGTCGAACTGGCGCGGGGCTATTTGGAACAAGCATTAGCCTGGCTAAAAGATGACGGCGTAGTTTCACGAATAGCCATCAATGTTTTGCGGCGCGGTACCGAAATACTGACCGCGGAGATAACGCTGTACCGCAACGATGGCAATTCTCAGCTAATAACATTCGATGATTTATGGAGTGCACTCAATGGCTGACAGCGGATTTAACCGCCCGACACTTCCCCAGCTCATAACCCAAATCCGCAGTGACCTTAATTCTCGATTCCAAACTGATGCAGTTCTTCGCCGTACCGACACCGAGGTTTATAGCCGGGTGCATGCGGCGGCCGTGCATACGGTTTACGGCTACATCGATTATCTGGCCCGCAACCTATTACCGGATCAGTGTGATGAGGATTGGTTAGCGCGGCATGGGAATATGAAGCGATGCCCACGTAAGCAACCATCAACGGCGGCCGGTTTTGTACGCTGGGAAGGGGTAACTAACGACATTGAAGTTCCCGCCGGCAGAATTATTCAGCGAGATGATTTGCAGGAGTACACCACCACGGCAGCAGCGACATCTGTTGCGGGTGTTCTGCGGGTACCGGTGATTTGTTCAGTCGCTGGCACTTTGGGGAATACAGATGATGGTATCGGCATGGTGCTGACTCAGCCGATTAACGGCCTGCCATCGTCAGCGGTGGCGGATAGTATAGAGGGTGGCACTGATATTGAGCCGGTAGAGGAGTGGCGGGCGCGGATCATTGAGCGGTGGTATTACACCCCACAGGGCGGTGCAGATGGTGATTATATTATCTGGGCCAAAGAGGTGCCTGGAGTTACCCGCGCGTGGACTTACCGCCACTGGATGGGGACCGGTACTGTCGGTGTGATGGTGGCCAACAGCGATTTAGAAAACCCGATCCCAGATAATACGGTAGTGACCGCCGTCCGTGATCACCTTTTACCGCTAGCGCCAGTGGCGGGAGCCAGTCTCTACACCTTCCCGCCGGTTGCCAAAGTGGTGCCGTTCCATATTCGGCTCACGCCAGATACCGCCGAAGTGCGTTATGCAGTGGTGGCAGAATTACGCGCCATGTTTATGCGTGATGGCGTGCCTGGTGGCACGTTGGATCATTCGCGCATCAATGAGGCCATTAGTATTGCGACTGGCGAATACAAACACGTCCTGGTCAGTCCTACTGACGATATACCGCTGACTGCCACTGAATTGCCCATTGTGGGAGAACTGACGTGGACCTAACAGACGGCTATGCCAAATTATTAAAAAACCTCTTGCCCCGTGGCCCGGCATGGGAGGGAGATGATCCCCTACTGTTGGGGCTGGCTCCGTCATATTCCCGCGTACATCAGCGCGGGGATAGTCTGATGGTGGAGATTGACCCACGCACTACCACCGAGTTGATCGACCGTTATGAACAGTTAACCGGCTTACCCGATTCCTGTGCGCCAGCAGGCGTGCAGACCTTAGCCCAACGTCAGCAACGACTTGACGCAAAAATCAATATTATCGGTGGGATTAACAAGAGTTTCTATCTGGCACAATTGGCAGCGCTGGGTTACCCAGATGCCACCATTACCCAGTTTGAAAGTGATATTTTTCGCTGCACATCCACCTGTGTTGATTCGCTCTATTCGGAAGAATGGCGCTACTGGTGGCAGGTCAACATGCCGACCGCCACACAGATCACCGATATGACTTGCGTCTCACTGTGTACCGATAGCCTGAGAACGTGGGGCGACACTACCGCCGAATGCGTCATTAACAAACTTTGCCCCTCACACACCTACGTGACTTTCTTATATCTGGAGTAACCCTTTATGCATCGCATTGATACCCCCTCCGCGCAAATTGATAAATTTGGCGTGGGTAAGAACGGCTTTACGCGCGGTAACCCACAAACCGGCGTACCGGCTACGGCTTTGGATGATGATTATTTTGATGCTATTCAGGAGGAGATCGCTGGGGTTGTTGAATCCACTGGTGTGGTGCTTGATAAATCCAACAGAACTCAGTTATTGACAGCATTGAAAAAACTTTTTCTTCGAACAAGTAATAATTTCTCTGAAATTGCGGCGGCTGGTTCAGCGGCAGTAACTGCTGCTCTTGCAAACCTTGGTTTAAGCGATGTAGCCCATCTTCCACAATTAACCGGTGTTATTGGCACATCACGCAATGCCCGAATGAGTGTTACTGCAGCATCAGCAACAGCCACTTTTACGGCAGATGAATTAATCGTGCAAACGGCGTTAGGTGGGCGTCAGTATAAGCTTACCAACTTCAACAAAATAATTAACCTTGCCACTAATGGCGCTGGTGGTATGGATACCGGCACCGTTCCGGCTGCGGGCTTTGTGGCTCTGTATGCGATTTATAACCCAACCACCCAGATATCTGCATTACTGGCAGTTAATGCTACGTCAGTGCTGGCCCCTGAAGTATATTCTGGCGCAAATATGCCATCGGGCTACACAGCATCAGCATTAGTCAGTGTGTGGCGAACTGCGAGCAGCCAGTTTACAGTTGGTTATCAGTTAGACCGTTCTATTTCATTCCCTAGAATAACCGTACTGACTACAACAACAGGAACGACACCGCTACTGCCAATAAATATGCCTAATTACTTACCTATAAATGCTAAGTATTGCAGCGTAGATGGCGCATTGGGGACATCTACTAATGGCGTTGTTGGTATGGCATTTTCATCGTCTCTTTCTGGTATCGCTTGGCGGGCAAGCGCAATGACCACTACGGCAGGTTATGGGTCAACATATACAGCTATGAATATCCCGGTAATCACTGCACAAACCATTTATTACTCTGCTAATGCAACGGTTGGCACATTAAGCAATTTTGCATCTAATTTAGTTGATTATGTATTTTAACTCGGGAGTTATATGGGTATTTTATATGTGCAATTTTCTGATGGAACAGAAACAGTAATTATTAGCTGGTTCTGTTGCCAACAATCATCGGAATATTACCATTTATTAGGAGAGGTTTATGCAAATGACCTAAGATATATTACATATTTTGAATCCCTTCCTGAGTGGTTAAAACCACTCTTACCACAACCTATATATCTGTAAAGTGACCGGGCATTTCTGCCCGGTCATTATTTGAAGATATTACCATGCATCTTAAGGTATTCAATGCCAAATTGATGCGATGAGTAATCAGTTAAATGTGACCAATCTCGATAAACGGGGTAGCCGTCAATATCCGTCCTGCATACGCCAGTAGAACATTGAAGTTCATACATGTTTATTAAGATCAATTCAGGGAATTTGGCTTTTAACCTTAAAAACATATTGTCAATCCAAATTCTATATTCGTCATTTTTATAATTACTATCGAAATCACAAGTGGATTCTAATAATCCTCTTGATTTGTATTTCTTCATCACACAAGAGTTTTGCTGTATTTTTGCTAGATAGAATGGATTTTGATTTTTATAAGCGTCAAAAATCCCAATGATAATAATTGGTTTGGCTTTACTGTTAACTATTTTTTTTATGGACTTTTCAAGCCCTGCCTCTAGATTTTTTTTTGCTTCATCTGTATTAGGGTAATTTTCCTTGCTAATATATCTGGCCCACGTTTCGCTTATGATCACGTACTGATATAATCCTTCTTCAATTTTTTTATAATTAGAGGTGGTTCTATTTCTACATACATTTTCATTATCATTACTGTAATTGTTTTCAACTGCTAAACATCCACCAAGTGAACTTGATTCTAGTGATATATCATTATCTCCAATGATCGATTTTACAAATTGCCAAGAATGATCAGAGTAAGAATCACCCATAACCAGAGCGGTTTTTTTTGCGTTCACATTAAAGTGACAGTTAAGCATTATTAGACTTAAATTTTCTACATTACACTCTTTTTTTATTCGGTCTAACCAATTATATTGCATTGTTTTGTTATGTACTAAATTCATATAGCTACTGCCTAAACGTTCCGGAGTGCCATGGTTATTTCTATTTTGATGGTCTAATAGTGAGACAAGAAGGTAAGGTGTGAGTACTAAAATAATTAAAGTTTGACCGAAAGATAATGAGTTTTTTCTTCTGAAATAAGTTTCAACATAACGATAAGATATAAAAGCAAGTAAGAATGATAAAAGTAATGCTAATGAAATAACACTCCATGTTTCTTCTATACTTAAGTTTCTAATAAATGCTAGTACCGGCCAATGCCAAATATAAAGAGAGTATGATATCAACCCAACGAATACTATTGGTCTTATTGATAATATTTTTGTTGCAAAACCTTTATTTTTTGAACCACCCAAATATATTAAAATGGCAGAGCTTAAACATACAGATAGTGCATATTTATTTGGGTAAAAATCTAAAACTCCACCTCTCATCCCTATAGCGACAATAATTGCAATACAAGCAATGCCAATGATGGAGTTTAACCATTGCGGAATTCGGTCTACTTTTAACGAGCCAATAACAGCTAAAGATGATCCTATAAGCATCTCAAAAATGCGGCCAGAAAAGCTATAGTAATACTTCAGTGAGTTTTTATCGTTGAAGATAAAAGACAAGGTTTTACTCTCATCTATTTCATTTATTTGTATTGCAAGAGAGCCAAAGTGAATGCCTATTATCATTAGAGCTGTAAGTGGTAATATCCAATATGTCCATTTTTTAATGTTAAGTAATTTAAAAAATATAAACATTAAAAAAGGTAACAATAAATACCATTGCCATTCTACAGACAATGACCATGTATGCAATAAAGGCATAATGTTCACATCATCTGTAAAATATCCGTTATTTAAGTTGGAAAAATAATCGTTTGATAAAAATGAGGATGCGTATCTAAGACTGTTGGTATATTTTAAATAATCATCAGGAAGGTATGTCAGTGTGGTTATTATTGTCACTACAATTATTAAAGTAATAAAAACAGGTTGCAATCTCCACAATCTTCTTTTGAAAAAATCAATGAATGAAAAATCACCTTTTTCTAATCCATTTTTTATCCCTAAAGTTATCAAATATCCTGATATCACGAAAAACACATCAACGCCAACAAATCCAGAATTAACACCGAAGATTTTAGCATGAAAAAATAAAACAAGTATTACAGCTATCGCCCTTAACCCATCAATATCAGGTCGGTATTTGGGGTGTGACAAGTGAGGGGTAATTTCTTTCATTGTTTTTTTGAATGCCTTTTCAAATCGCTAGAATTTTGTTGCTAAAATTTCATTTATTTTATGAAATTAGATAATGCAATACTAAGCGACTAGTTACTACTCTTCAAGGTTTTCCAGCTATGCCTAAGGCTGAAACCAATCATCAGCACTTCCCACATATCCTTCAAAATCTCTTCGTCAGTTTTCTTATCTTCTTCGAAGATCCAGAGGCTTGCAAAAAACTTTCGTTTTCTTACTTCACAAGAATGTCCCTACAATTTATGCTGTATATATATACAGTTAATTATGGATGTGAATGATGATTTTTTACCCACTTTCTACGCTTCGTGAAATCGTTCCTATCCCGTTGTTTAGCGATAAAATTCCTGCTGGGTTTCCCAGCCCGGCAGCGGATTATGTAGAACGGCCACTGGATTTGAATGAACTTTGCATTGCTCATCCTGCTGCAACTTACTTTGTTCGAGTGTCGGGTAATTCAATGACCGGGGCTGGTATCTATGACGGGTCATTACTTGTTGTCGATCGCAGTATCACAGCCCAACATGGCGATATTATTATCGCTGCCGTCGGAGGGGAGTTCACAGTAAAAAAGCTGTGCTTACATCCTATTGTGCAGCTAGAGGCCATGAACCCAGACTATGACCCGATTATTTTAAATGATGGCGGTGACGATCTAGAGACTTTTGGCGTAGTGAAATACGTTATTAACGATGCAGCAAATGTTTGCCCTCGCTGACGTAAACTCGTTTTATGCATCCTGCGAGTCTGTATTCCGGCCAGACTTGCAGGGGAAACCGATAGTCGTCCTTTCAAACAACGATGGCTGTGTCATAGCTCGCAGTCGTGAAGCCAAGTTGTTTGGTATCAAAATGGGTGAGCCATATTTTAAGATGCGCAATCTGATCCAAAAATACGGCGTGGTCACGTTCAGTAGCAACTATGAGCTTTACGCTGATATGTCTAACCGGGTCATGACTGTGCTTGAATCCATGTCGCCGGCTGCGGAAATATACTCAATCGATGAAGCGTTTCTTAATGTATCCGGCATCAATAATTGCATGAGTCTTGACCAGTTCGGTCGTGAGGTTCGTGAACGGGTATTACAGTGGACTGGTCTCACCGTAGGCGTAGGGATAGCCCAAACCAAAACCCTTGCAAAACTCGCTAACCATGCGGCTAAGCAGTGGAGCAAAACTGGAGGCGTGTTGGATTTATCCGATCCTGGCAGACAGCGTAAGTTACTCGCGATAACGCCGGTACAGGACATATGGGGTATTGGCCGGCGCATTGGTAAAAAGCTCAATCAACTGGGAATCACCACGGCATTACAGCTTGCAGATACAAACTCTCAATTTGTGCGTAAAAACTTCAATGTAGTGTTAGAGCGAACCGTTAGAGAACTTAACGGCGAGCAATGCCTGGAGCTTGAAGAGTTCGCCCCAACAAAACAGCAGATAGTTTGTAGTCGGTCCTTTGGGGAACGTATTACCAGCTATCAGGATATGCGCGAAGCTATCTGCGGATATGCTGTCCGTGCGGCTGAGAAGTTGCGCGGCGAGCATCAATACTGCCGACATATATCAGCTTTTATCAAAACCAGCCCGTTCGCACTCAATGAGCCTTACTATGGCAACATAGTGAGCACTAAGCTTCATATCCCCACTCAAGACTCGCGTGACATCATTGCCGCAGCAGTAGGCTGTCTCGATGCGATCTGGAAAGATGGCTATCGCTATCAAAAGGGCGGGGTGATGCTGGGTGATTTTTACAGCCAGAGTATAGCTCAATTAGGCTTGTTCGATGATAACCAGCCAAAAGTTAATAGTGCAGCGCTGATGGCTGCGCTGGACGATATTAATAGGTCAGGCAAAGGAAAGGTATGGTTTGCTGGGCAGGGAATACAGAAAGCATGGCAGATGAAACGAGAGATGTTATCGCCAGCGTACACTACCAAGTGGGCTGAATTACCGGTTGTGAGATGAAGGTGGTAAGTAGTGAATGGGGCAAAAATGGGGCAAAACATTTTCATATACGTGTAGATTTGTGCGTAGTTGCATTTTTGAGGATTGTGTTAAATGGCTGATATTTCACGGTTGTGCAGGTAGGTGCAGAGTAATCACACATAGGCTCAACACTGAATAGACGTATTGAGCCATAGCGACCAAATATAGACGGAGTTTTACCATTCTCTTACCATTGTTTTACCATCGCCAAATCCCACAAATAAAAAAACCAGCCCTAACGGATTGGTTTTCTTTGGGATATTTGGTCGGCATGAGAGGATTTGAACCTCCGACCCCCGACACCCCATGACGGTGGTTCACAGTAAAAATATTATTTACAAGTTACTTTTAATCCCTTGTGTTTTCTTCGCCATATTCTTCGATCTGATTTTCTAAATTGTTGATCTGTTACATATAATTAAATGCGTAGTTTGGCGAAAAAATCAGTTAACTTTATGAAAGAAAAAGATATTACCGGCGTTTTAAAATCCCTCGGCTTATGGCTGTGCGGGTTCAAGTCCCGCCCCGGGCACCATGGAAAATATTCTAAGTAAAACAAAGTAGTATGAGTATGTCGTTAACCGCCGAGAGGCGGTTTTTTTGTGCCTAAAATCACACTTAGGAAGATGATTTAGGAACATAAAATTCAACTAACGCATAAAAAATCACTTCTTCTGATTACCTACCACTGGAACAATTTTTATTTTCCTGACTCTCTGAATTGATCCTTGCGTAATGAAAGCACATCAGCCTGTCTTGCGAGGCACAAGTACGCTATCTCCATTGCTGCCCGCACAATGTCAGGCGCAGCTTTATACAGAGCGTTATATTCTTCATCTGTAATATAGCGTTCCCTGGATCCCTCTTTAAATTGCTTAACCCCCTTACATGGATTCCCTTTCACAAATCCCCGCTCATACCCCCATCTATAGGCCCGAGACATAAACGTTTTTTCCCTGTTTGCTTGCGTCCTGCTACTAAGCCCTCTCTTATCCATATATTTTCTGACATGTTCAGGTCTTATATTGTCTGGTTCCATTCTCCCGAATACTGGCAATAGCCCCTGTATCACTTTGGCTATCGCTCTGTCGGTCTCAGAACAGGCCCGCTGTATATCTTGGTCGGGGATCCGTGTATTGATAGCAGGATACTTGATAGCAACATTAGCATCCTGTAAGAGTAGCCCACCGCATAAGTCAGCCGAATTAATCCAGTTATGGCCCCCAGAATCCGCATTAACTGAATGCGAGGTACCTGAATTCGTTGGTACCACTTGGGGCGATAGTGGGCTGTATGTGTTGGCTTTGAAGCGTGAGCTGCGGATTTGTAAAGGGCGGCTCGATGAGGTTATTAGCTGGCGGCAGAACGCCACCCGGAAGCAATGAAAAAGGATTGTATATTAAAGTTATATAAATGGAGTTAATAACTTGTAAATAAAGGCTTGATAGCGTCAGTTTTTAACTGTATAAAAAAACAGATCATTAATTTATTGTTAAGTACAATACGTTAATAATTAGAAAGATAATTAATTCACAAGGAGTGATTATATGGTAGTTCGTTTATCTGCATTAATTGTTGCTTTAACTGTATCGTTCTCTTCGATTGCAGCAACTTCACAAGAAGATATCCAAGGAGCTAAGGTTGTCACTGTGACTACCGAAACAATATCCGGCCATCTTAATATTGCAAATGGCCGTAACTGTTTGGATGAGAATACCCAAGGTAAGCCTACCTTGTTAGCCTGTGATAGCGTGGCACAGGCCAGTTCAGAAAAAAACATCTTCCATTACATCGTGTTGAAAAGTGGGCAGTGTTTGTCAGATGAAGGTGGCTCAACACCGGTCATGGCAACCTGTGATTATCAGAACACAAAACAACAATGGAAAGCTCTTCAAGGTGTTGGTACGGATGTGCGAAATGTGGCATCAAATAAGTGCCTGACAACTGCAGGGTTGGACAAATCGGTGACGATGGCTACATGTGCTGGCCTGCCAGCTCAGAATTGGAAATTGCCTCAGTAAAGTAGCATTACAGGTGGCATTCATTGAGTGCCATCGATAATGGTGCGGATATATTAGAGCTTCCTTAATTCAATGCTTCACTAATGGAAATAAGAATTATTATTAACAGTGGTTAAACAAACCAACTTATTTGATTGATTAGTGGATTTGATGAATTAATGATTAGGGTGGCTATTGCAGGTTACTAAAAGCAATCGTCGCATCGTCCGTCACTTTAGGCGGCTAATCATGGAGGAAGTTACGATGAAAGATATGTTAAAAGGCTTACTGTTAGTTAGTGTTATGTCGCTATCTGCGGGTGCTATGGCTGAAGAATGTAATCCATCCAGCAAGTGGTGGCCGTATTGTAATGATCCTGCAACGGGGCCAGATGTTGGCACTCCTGAACATGGACACTGTCAAGCTAACGGCGGATGCACTAATAATTAAATAGTTGAAGATTCCCTATATTGGGAGTCACATTTTATGTGTTAAATATTATTATCAAACCGCCTACGGGCGGTTTTTTATTGGAGTAAACAAATGACCAAACCAGATTGGGAGGCCATCGAATCGGCGTACCGAGCTGGCTTGATGTCACTGCGTGAAATAACCTCACAACACAACATCAGTGAAGGTGCTACCTGTACGTTTCCGGGTTCGGCAAGATATGCGCTAAGTACCCAGACAAAGCACGTGAGATTGTCACAAGTGCGTTTGAAGCCGTATCAACCGGTTGCTTTGCCGCGATAGAGGTCGCGCCGGTTACTTCTTCGATTACTGCCAGACGGCTGAGAAAGCTCAGTTGCAGGGCAAGAAATTATCCGCTCTTGATTGGAAGTTCTTTTTCTTCTCTTGGTGGAAGAATCCGCAGTATTCAATCGACCCGGTTGAGGCTTTACCTCAGCGCCTGGTTGATTACTTTGCAGAGATGGAAGCCAAACACGGCGTTCATTTGAACGAGCGCCAGAAGATCTGGTACTACGCCAAACAGTTCCGCTGGCTTTATATCAATAAACAAATCTGCAAATTACCTGACAACTCACATCTACCGGTTCATACGTTCTGGGATATCGGCGTGGGTGACTCTACGGCCATCTGGTTCGTACGTGAAATCGGTGAATAGCTCCATATCATCGACTACTACGAGAATTCAGGCGAAGGATTGCGGCACTACATGAAGATTCTGAAAGACCGCGGCTAACCCAATGATTTCAGCTCGCGCATTTTGGCGCGGATGCCCTCAATAATGTCTTTGGCAAGGGTGTGAGCGGCTTATCGTTGGCCCATATATGGGCCTCAGCCATGGTGTCAGCCAACACTTGCGCGGAACGGGTGTAGTTTTCAACGGCAAATAGCGGATCATCAGAGCAGGAGCGGGAACCCAAGAGGCGATAGCCATCTTTACGCTGAAGTCAGAAATTTATGATAAAAGTGTCGGTGCGGCCGCAAAAAGTGCATTAGTGTGATAAGAGTTGGTTGTGCAGAAGTGCCTGGCCAGCCAAATAAACCTCGCTTCAGTGGGGTTTTGTCGTTTTTGAACTTGGATTGGTGGGCTGAATAATCTGAAAAGTAACCTTGCTGATGGTGTGCTTATAAATTGATGCTTAGAATTCGCTCTCTAACCGCCACTAGCTCAGCTGGATAGAGCCGATAACCATAGTTGTTGTAGGTGCGAGGTTCGAGACCTCGGTGGCGGGCCAAATTTCAGCCCTTAGCTTAACGGTAGGGGCTTTGCCATTTTGTGAGTCATGCCCACTATAAAGTTGGTCATGTTTACTGTTTGTTTATAATTACAATGTAAATTATACAGTGCTGTGATAGTTACCTTGGTGCAAGGATTGCATTATCATTGGTACGGTTACAGGGTCAGCTATCACAGCACCAAATTTAAAGCCTCAGCTAATCGCTGGGGCTTTGTCATTTCTAGAGCTTGATAATGGATAAAAATAACCCCTCGATATTCTGAAATTTCGTCAATGAAGTAGTTTCAGATAACTTGATTGATAATGCTGCATAAAAAAACACCACTTATAAGAATGAGTGTTAGGACGTTATCTGAAAAAACCTACTGGAGAATATGATCAAAGCAAATATCGGCGGCTAGTTTGAGATTTGTGTTGCAGGCATGTCTTGGGCACAAAAATTCTATGAAGCGGTCTTTAACACTAAATTAGAGAAATTGGGCGATGGTGAGACGGAGTATTTAATGTTTCCTTATTAAAGAGGGGACTGAAGGGATTAGTGGAGCATTGGTAAAATGAAGAGTGTTACACCAAGGCCAGTGGCACGGTAATTTACCTGACATGTGATGATTGCTCGGTGGAAGAAGGTAGAGGAGGTGATTGTCCGGTTTCCAATACAAAAGGCCGCCACTAGCATCTGATTGCTTGTTGACATGATGTTTCGTGGCGGAAGCAAGACCGAATCCATAACCTTTTACAGGGTCTCATAGCTTGCTTACAGGTTGACAGACATGAAAGCGCTGTGGATTTGGCACTAAAATGATTGATCAAAAAGTGATCAGTTACAATTGATTTGAAATGACATGCATCACATAACGACAAGTTTGCTAGCTAACCCACTTATTTATATAACGAGGCTCACACAAGGTATGGGGAAGCAAGTAATATATGCAGAATACTTATTTTAACGTTGGTTTCTTAATGGCTGTTTGGGAGCATAGAAGGATTTCAACCTTATCTTCAGCGCTTCAAGCTGGGGGAGGTTAAATCAGAGGATCATCATTTAATAATCATCCTCAACGTCTTTAGCTGCCGAGCGAAGAATGAGCCAGACTATTACCGCGATGATCACAACAATACCGGCTATTATCAACGTTATCTTCAATTCCAAAATTGCCTTATTCAAAGTGTTATTAATACTCATCGCGGTTGAGTAACTAATAAAATAGCGTATGACGCCCGACATTGCTGGATTGAGCGCTTTCTCCGATCAATTAAGTTATGTGATAGCGCTGGCAGGGATGCTAGCAGATATTAAAAGCATAATCGATATGCTACATAGCAATTAGGAGTATTGCTTAGTGGCGATGGTGAGTGTCAAAATTAATGCACGAAAACAGTGCATATCATCAGTAGATAGCCGTTCTGATTAAGTAGAAAGCTTTATTTTATAAATTATTTGCCATGATAGACAGCTTCAATATTGTAACCATCTGGATCAAGAACAAATGCAGCATAATAGTTTTCATGATAATGAGGACGGTAGCCAGGCTCTCCATTCGATATTGCACCAGCTTCCATGGCAGCATTATAGAATTGATTGACCTCATTTTTGCTTGCAGCACGGAAAGCGATATGGCTTCTTGGGGTATAAGGTTTACCTTCCATTACCCAAAAGTCACCGCCGGGATCATCCCCATTGGCTGAAATTTTCACACCAAAACCACAGGCATCACCAAGGTTTAGACGTATCTCGTAATTGAGAGGTGCAAGCGCTGCACTGTAAAAATCTTTACTTATTAATATATTAGTAACGTTAATCCCCGTATGGTCTATCACTCTTTATCCCTTCTATTAAATGCCAGCCATTAATCTCATTCGAGTATAACTCACACAGAACATCTTATAATTTGATGCTAATCTCAATCCTTATTAAGACATTGCATAACTTGCAGCCACGCTGTTTCTGTTTCTTTTCCCAGTTGTTGGAATACCTGTCGTAACAGTTGCATTTGTGTCTCTGTTAATTGAGATTCAAGCTTTTTACCGGCGGGGGAGAGAGATAACTGCCGCACTCTTTGATCATATTCGGCGGTGGTAACCGTGATTAGCTCCATTTTAACTAATTGTTTTAATGGTGCATTAAGCGCTTGTTTGCTGATTTTCAGAATTCCCAACAAGGCATTGATGGCGATATCAGGATTGTGTCCGACAAAGTACAGGATGCGGTGGTGAACCCGACCTAATCCTCGTTGAGCCAGTAATTTATCCGGTAGTTCAGTAAATGTCCGATAACCAAAATAGAACTGTTCGATGGCTTGATGCAGTCGTTGGTCTTCCTGTTGCGGGACGTTTTTGGAGGTTGCCATCGGATTTTTATCACAAATTAAAAAATAATTAGGTCAATACTATTGACGTAATCAGCCGTCCATTTTACTGTCCATAAAGGTCAAATATGTTGACCTTTATGGAAGGACTGCCATGAATAAGACTGTAGTGGATCAGAATAATCGATTTTCCTCACGGCTGCACGATCTTCACCCCTCGCCTATACGGGAAATACTCTCTGTTATTGAACGGCCTGGGATGATCTCATTTGCTGGCGGGTTGCCTGCGGTTGAAAGTTTCCCGCACTTGCACCTGGAAGGAATGCCGCAATCGATGTTGCAATACGGGGCCAGTGAAGGGGAAACGGAATTGCGCAGGCATATTGCGCAGAATTTATGTAGGCGCGGTTTATCTTGCACTGAGGAGCAGGTCCTGATTATTTCAGGCTCGCAACAAGGAATTGATCTGGTCGCTAAATTATTTATTGATGCAGGAACACCTGTCGCTGTTGAGTCGCCCACTTATTTGGCAGCATTGCAGGTATTTCGGTTCTTCGGGGCACAGTTTGTGGCTTATGATTCGGCACAACCTGATATTGATAAACTCAAAACAGAAAAGCCCGCTTTTGCCTACAGCATCCCAACTTTTCAGAATCCAAGTGGTCACTGTCTTGATAGTACACAGCGGGCCACATTAGCAAAGGCGTGTGATGACCTTATGTTGCCGCTGTTTGAAGATGATCCCTATCATGACCTGGTCTATGATCCGTGTGAGCGAAAGCCGGTATGTGCCTTATTACAGCACGCACCGTGGATTTATCAGGGGTCCTTTTCTAAAAGTTTATCCCCGGCATTGCGGTTAGGCTATCTGGTTGCTTCGTCAGAGTTAATTCCTTATCTGACACGGCTAAAGCAGGCGGCTGATCTACACAGTAGCCGAATCAGCCAATGGCTGGTATTGCAACAGCTACGTGCCGCCAACCATGCTGAACATATGGACCAACTGGCCACATATTATAAGAGTCGTCGTGATGCATTTGAGATCTCTTTACAACGCCATTTTGGTTCTCTTGCCACTTGGGAGAAACCTGCCGGTGGGTTATTCTTCTGGCTCACACTTAATCATTGTATTGATACTCGTAAACTATTGCCTAAAGCACTCGAAAAAAATATTGCATTTATGCCGGGCGAATCGTTCCTGCCATATCCGTCAGAGGGCTGTGGCCAGTTACGACTTAACTTCAGTCATGCAACAGAAGAACAAGCTGATATTGGTTTACAGACATTAGCTGCTTTGGTGAGAGAAGATTGTTAATATTTTAAAATAGCTTACAAATAGAGTGGCGAGAGCCGCAATAATAGAGAGAATTAATTAATAGGCGGGAGTCTTTCCCGCCAATATATTTTTGTTATTAAATATGGCTTATGAGAAAGGATGTTCTTTCTTTAGAATTTTATCAATTATATTTAATACGCCAGAGTCGTTATTTGATTCGGCCTGATACTTTGCTACATTCTTAATGTTGTCTGGCGCATTTGCCATGGCATAACCAAAGCCGGCGTACTGTAACATTTCAATATCATTGCCACCATCGCCAAAAGTGACGACTTGTTGATCAGTTACATCCCACATTTTTTGGAGTAGTTTAATGCCATTGGCTTTATGAATGCCGGGTATTATAAGGTCTACAGAACCATGTCCACTTGATACCGGGGTCACTATATCTGCGAGTTCTCGCTCGATAAATTTCATAAAGTCTACCAGTTTCTCATTGGGTAAACTTATCGCAAATTTGAATGCAGACTCTGTTACTTGATCGAAGTTATCGATAATTTTAAGGCGATGGTAGTATTTACTCATTGTAGTGTAGAAATAATTATCTGAAGAACTCAACATGTAAGCGCCATTTTTGCCACAAACAATGACATCAAGATAGGGTATTGGTAGTAATGTTTTTAGCACTTTATTACAATCTTCATCAGAGATTGAACCGCAGAAAATTTCAGTATTCTTGTTACTGACATAAGCCCCATTTTCAGCAACAAAAGCGATTTCATTGGCAATCTCAGGGAAGAATGAAATTAGCTGATAATATTGATTACCACTGGCAACAACAAATTTTATTCCATTTTCTTTTAGTTGTGAATATTGTGTACTAAACCGTTCCCTATCAAAACTCATCTGATCATTGAGAAAGGTTCCATCCATATCAACAGCAATGATTTTAATGCTCATATAATTTCCCTCTTTAACATTTTAATATCTTGGTTTGATAGAGAATATCTCGGCATAGTATACCTAAAAAAAAGCTAGCATAATTTTGCTAGCAGGTAAAATTACCATACTCAGTCACACTTTTATCTTCAAAAAACAGGTTGACCCACTATCCACCGGCTTTATTTATGGGTAGAGAAATGTTTAGTCACTGGAATATTTCAGTTTGAATGCCCCAACTGCTATGACAATAAATGTCACAGCAACCACTGTGAATGCAGTGTAGAGGTCAGTTATATGTGCAATAAAACCGATCAGTGCCGGCCCCCCTAAAATACCGAAATAACCCAGCGTTGCGACCATGGCTACCGACATGTTCACGGGCATTACACTTTCCTGGCCAGCCAGCGTGATAAGTACCGGAACAATATTAGCTGCACCTATTCCTACCAATGCAAAGCCAAATAACGTAAATTTCCAGTCAGGTATTATGACGGCAATGGCATAGCCGGTCATGGCGATGATACTGCTAAAAACCAATACATGCTTACGTCCCAAAATACTGACAACTTTATCACCAGTGAAACGCATTACAGACATGGCGCCACCGAAAATAGCAAACCCCCAACCGGCATGTGCTATGTCAAGGCCACGGTCATTAGTTAGAAATACGCCACTCCAATCTAATACTGCACCTTCCGCCATAAAACAAATCATGCACATAAGTGCCATTAATATGAGCCTGAAGTTTGGGCGTGGTTTTATTTTTGGCTGTTGATTAGGTTCCTTATGATCGCCAAAAGGGATTAATTCCTTGAAAACGACTGAGGTAATTATAGCCATTATCACGACGGCAATCAGCGTTACGGGGAGGGGCATTAAGCCAAGAGTAAATAATATTGCACCGCCGCCAGCACCCGCAATTGAACCAATGCTGAATAAACAGTGGAAACCTGACATCAGTGGTTTATCCGAGGATTGTTCAACCAGAGAGCCTTGGACATTAACCGCAACGTCTACTAAACCAATGCCTGCGCCAAAAAAGAACAGACATAGTGCCATCAAAGGGAACTGATCAATAATTGCCAATGTGGGCAGGAAAACAGCGCTAACCACGATACCTAATAGTATTATGCTTCTACAGCCGAAGCGGCCAATCAGTTTGCCAGAGAATAGCATTGCCAGTAGGGAGCCTGTTCCCAAGCAAAGTAATAACATCCCCAAAGAGCCTGCATCAAAATGAAGTCTATTCTGTGCATAGGGCACCAACGATGCCCAAAGGCCCATAGCAAATCCAGCGACAAAGAAGATAGAGCGCGTAGATGTGCGTGTAGCCGGTGTATCCAGAGGGTAGTCGACGACATGGCTAGACATTTAAGCACCTTTCTCTGGCAAGTGGCAGCGAGCAAGTAATAAGTATAAGCCACTTTATAAAAGACTTATATTAAGTTGTGAAATATACAGTGGGTACCTGGCTTGTCAAGAACATTTTTGCCTATCAAGGTGGTTTACCGCCTAGAGAAAAGGGCATACGGCGGTTAGGATAGCCTGAAGGTGGGAGAAGGGACTCTGGAAAAATTTTCTCATCATAGATACCGCTGAATACTAGATCTCAAATACTCGAAAATTATTATAGGCATCAAGAGTGTATTCTGATATTCCATTGTGATAATCGTATTTAATGTTGTCGCGATAGACAAAATGGGGTATGTGTTTGCAATCAAATTTTTTGAGTAATTGAGCAGATAATTCTGCAATACAATTTTGACTGATATGCTCTCCTGAGATGGCTATGGTTACAGGGTTAATCATGGCGATCAACGATGAAGTAATATAAATAAGTCGTTGTTGCACCAGTTCATGGTGAGAATTTATATTAGTCCCTAGATTGTCATAAAATGGCAGTTTCGACACTTCACCTGCAAATTGACTTGCACCACGTAGCATTTTACCTGAAATAACAATGCCACAGCCGGCACAATGTCTTGGTGGCATAAAAATATAGGCGATAGGTTCATTTATATTACGGCAGTGATTACGATAAAAACCAAATGCGGTATAATTCATGTCATTCCCCACCTGAACAAAAATACCGAATCGGTTACTTAATAATTCAGTGATTGCCAATCCCTCCAGGCGGGTAATATCGCAAGTAAGTATTTTCCCATCCACAATAACACCGGGCAATCCTAGCCCTATTGCTTTGATATTATTGTATTTATCTGAAAATTCTTGAATTTGCGTGAGCAACATATCTTCAGTTAAATCAGAATATATTTTATCGTACTCAACAATGATTTTGCCATCTGCAGACCTTAGGGATGACGATATAACGCCGGAGGTATCGCTCCCTTCAATATAAATACTTAATATGCTAAAGTAATTTGAGTTATATATATAGCGCTTTGCTGGCCGGCCACCACGTGATTCATCAATGGATTCTTCAATGATTTCGCCCTTTGAACATAATTCATTCAAAATGGTGCCACATGTTGCCAAGCTTAATCCAGTTTGAGCAGATATATCTCCTTTGGTTGCGGATGACAGCGATTTTAATGTGCTTGCAACCAACATGATATTTTTTTGTTTCATCTGCCGGGTGGTATTAAGCGGTACAGTGGTCATTTTATTCACCAATGATTTAATTGAAATGAATATAACATGTTCGTATTTATGAAGAAATAATTATCATGGCATTTATCCATATGGTTGTGGTGATTAAACTTTGCTATAACTGAGTACCGTTGTCGAGCTATAACCACCCGTGGTATTTTCTGTTTTCGTGACTCTCGCGTTTCACGATATTGATGCTTTAGAGGCTGTCTTGTAAAGGGACTATTTGATGGAATCGTTACTGACGGATCGTTTGCTATTAATACCTTTAACCCTACAGGATGCTGACCAGATACAGCTAAAATTTCCGGTATGGGAAGTGTGAAGTATTTAGATGCTTCTGCCGTAACTTCATGAATAAAATCTGTGGTTGGGCGACAAACTCACGTTGATATCGTTTAACATGGCATATATACCGCACAAAGGAGGAGTACAACAATGGAAAATCGCATCACTTTAGCGCGTGTTTACGATGTTCAGCCGCCATATCAAGCCAATACTTTTCTGACTGATCGGCTGTGGCCGCGAGGCATTAGCAAAACCCGCCTGTTAGGGGTGGTATGGTTAAAAGAAGTGGCACCGGAAAATGCATTACGAAAATGGTTTCATCAATGTTTAGATTGGCCAGAGTTTGTGGTGCGTTATCAGGCCCAGCTTGATAGCTCAACGGCCTGGCAACCTTTACTGGACGTACTGAAACAACAGCCAATTACGTTGCTGTATGGCAGTCGCGACACGCAACAGAATCAGGCGGTAGTGTTACGTGATTTTCTGCTTAGCAAGCTATAGTATTTTCTCTTGTAATACCCATACTGCGGCTTCAACCCGCGATTTCAGCTTCATTTTTTTCAACAGATGTTTGACATGAACTTTAACGGTGCTCTCTGCAATCAGCAATTTCCGGGCAATGGTTTTATTCGGTAACCCTTTAGCGATCAGCTTCAATATGTCGCGTTCACGTGGGGTTAGGGTGTTAATATCGCGCTCATTATCAGACCTATTCTCGCGGAGGTTGATTGCCAGTATCGACATCAATGCATCGCTGAGAACCATTTGTCCTGCTGCTGCATCATACAGTGAGACCAGCAAATCTTCAGGGTCCATATCTTTTAGCAGATAACCATCGGCCCCGCGTTTTAAGGCACTGATGACATCATCCTGATGGTCAGAAACGGTAAACACCACAATTCGCCCGGATAGTGGCTGCTGACGCAATCTATCCAGTGTTTCCAATCCATTCATGCCCGGCATGTTTAAATCCAGCATGATCAAATCAGGATCAAGATTGGTGGCGAGAATAATACCTTGAGCACCGTTGCTGGCCTCACCTGCGATGGATAACCCAGGTGCCATGCTAATTAATTGCTTAATACCATGCCTTAGCATCGGGTGGTCATCAATCAACAGGATGGTCGCGGCGTCTTGTTCACTCATGAATAGTTCCTGTAGCTGAGAGGGTAAATACCTCGAACGGAAGGGTTGATCGATATTCTTCCTCATCCTTGACTATTACCCCATAACCAATAGGGAGTACCCCCTAATAGTCAGCGGGTGTATTACTCGGTTTCAAGAAAACATTCACATCGGCAACTAAATGAAAAGAGGCTATTTTTTGCCAGAAAACCCACTACCCACAAATGATGTATGGGTATTGTTAGCTAAAAGTTAACTTCACATCCTCTTGATGTAAATCAACTTTGAAATAGCCTCTGGTGCCTAGGGTGACGTATTACTTCCCGTTTGTGGTCACCCTGACTGAGGTTTTTATGTCGCACTCTCCGACACCATTAACTAACTCATCATCTTCCGCTATCCCGGCAAAATTAGCCGGTGGCCAATCAATACCGCAGTGGTACCCGGAAGATCCACAGTTCTGGCAACAGGTAGGGCATAGTGTCGCCCGGCGAAATTTGTGGATTTCAGTACCGGCATTGTTACTGAGTTTCTGTGTCTGGATGCTGTTTAGTGCGGTTGCAGTGAATCTGAATAAAGTGGGCTTTAACTTCACCACCGATCAACTGTTCATGCTGACAGCATTACCCTCAGTATCGGGGGCACTGTTACGTGTTCCATACTCGTTTGTCATACCGGTCTTTGGTGGTCGTCGCTGGACGGCTATTAGCACACTGTTTCTGGTTATCCCCTGCCTCTGGTTAGGTATCGCGGTACAGGACAGCACCACCCAGTATGGAACATTTGTATTGATTTCATTGTTGTGTGGTTTTGCCGGTGCGAACTTTGCCTCCAGCATGGCTAATATCAGTTTCTTCTTCCCAAAAGCCAGGCAGGGGGGCGCGCTGGGCCTTAATGGGGGATTGGGGAATCTTGGCGTCAGTGTGATGCAACTTATCGCCCCTATGGCTATTTCGGTTGGAGTGTTCAGTGCCTTTATGGGCAGTGGCTATCCACAAGCGGATGGTAGCCAGCTCTGGTTGCAAAACGCAGCCTATATCTGGATCCCCTTTTTGCTGATATTCAGTGTGGCAGCCTGGTTTGGTATGAATGACTTGTCTGCTGCAAAAGCGTCGATTATCCAGCAATTACCGGTCCTGAAACGTGGCCATTTGTGGATTTTGGCGGTGTTATATCTGGCAACTTTTGGTTCATTTATTGGTTTCTCAGCCGGATTTGCCATGTTGGCAAAAACACAATTTCCTGATGTTGTCATCCTGCATTACGCTTTCTTCGGCCCGCTATTGGGCGCACTGGCTCGTCCAATGGGCGGTGCGTTCTCTGATCGCTTTGGCGGCATTCGCGTCACCTTCGTCAATTTTATTCTGATGGCAATATTTGCGGCATTACTCTTCCTCACCTTACCGGGTACCCATGTTAACGGCTCCTTCTTTGCCTTTTTTGGCGTATTCATGCTGCTGTTTCTGACGGCGGGACTGGGCAGTGGATCAACGTTTCAGATGATTGCGGTGATCTTTCGCAAGTTAACTGTCGATCGGGTGACCCTCGCTGGTGGTAGTGATGAACAAGCACAGCACGATGCCGTCAGAGAATCGGCGGCGGCACTGGGTTTCATCTCAGCCATTGGCGCTATCGGCGGTTTCTTTATTCCTAAATCCTTTGGTACGTCGCTGGCCCTGACCGGTTCACCGGCCGGCGCGATGAAGCTATTCGTGGTTTTTTATGTGGTTTGCGTATTGATCACCTGGTTTGTCTACGGGCGCAAGCTTAACGCGGGTATGGCGACCAAAAAACCACGTTGACCGGTACGGTCCAATAAATAAGCAACATTGAGCAATGTTAATCCACTTATAAAAATAAATAGGGCCGTTATGTCCCCAATCAGGAGGTCTCCCGATGAGCAAATTTCTTGACCGATTTCGTTATTTTAAACAACTTGCTGAGCCTTTTGCACAAGGCCATGGCCAGACACTGGACACCAATCGTGATTGGGAAGATGGCTATCGTAGCCGCTGGCAGCATGACAAAGTGGTACGTTCAACTCATGGTGTGAATTGTACGGGTTCATGTAGCTGGAAGATTTATGTCAAAAATGGGTTGGTCACTTGGGAAACCCAGCAAACTGACTACCCGCGTACCCGCCCGGATTTACCTAATCATGAACCCCGTGGTTGCCCACGTGGGGCCAGCTATTCCTGGTATTTGTACAGTGCTAATCGGCTGAAGTACCCGATGATGCGCAAGAATCTGTTGCAATTGTGGCGTGCTGCCAAAGTGCTGCACAGTGATCCGGTGGATGCATGGGCTTCAATTGTTGGCGACAGCGTACAATCAAAGGATTATAAGCAAGCTCGTGGCCGGGGCGGCTTTGTCCGTTCGACCTGGCAGGAAGTGAATGAACTGATTGCCGCCGCTAACGTCTATACCGCCAAACAGTATGGGCCGGATCGGATTATCGGTTTTTCACCGATTCCAGCGATGTCGATGGTTTCATACGCGGCGGGCGCGCGCTATCTTTCATTGATCGGCGGTGTTTGCCTCAGTTTCTATGACTGGTATTGCGATTTGCCTCCGGCATCACCGATGACCTGGGGTGAGCAAACTGACGTGCCAGAATCCGCTGACTGGTACAACTCATCCTATATTATTGCCTGGGGTTCCAATGTTCCGCAGACCCGCACACCCGATGCCCACTTCTTTACCGAAGTCCGTTACAAAGGGACCAAGACTGTTGCGGTGACGCCGGATTATGCAGAGGTTGCTAAACTGTGTGACCAATGGCTGAATCCGAAACAAGGAACAGACAGTGCCATGGCCATGGCAATGGGGCATGTGATCCTCAATGAATTCCATCTACAACGACAAAGCAGCTACTTTGTTGAATACATGCGTCAGTACACTGACATGCCGATGCTGGTATTACTTGAACCTCGTCATAGCGGCGATTATGCCGCCGGGCGGTTACTGCGCGCCGCCGATCTGGTGGATAATCTGGGAGAGGAGAATAACCCGGAATGGAAGACCATTGCCATTGACGGTAACAGCGGGCAGTTGGTAGCGCCGCAAGGGTCTATCGGTTATCGCTGGGGTGAAAAGGGTAAATGGAACCTTGAGCAGCGCGAGGGCAAAACGCAGCAGGAAGTCTCATTACAACTCAGTTTATTGGGTCAACATGATGCTATTGTTAATGTTGGATTTCCCTACTTTGGTGGCGAAATCAGTGAGAATTTTCAAAGTGTTGCGCTAGAGGAAATACTGCAACATAAGTTGCCGGTAAAACGGTTGCCATTAGCCGATGGCAGTGAAGCACTGGTGACCAGTGTTTATGATCTGATGATGGCAAATTATGGCCTGGATCGGGGGTTGGCTGATGACAACTGCGCCAGCAGTTATGACGATATAAAAGCTTACACCCCTGCCTGGGCTGAAAAAATTACTGGCGTTGCACGTCAGGATATTATCCGTATTGCGCGTGAATTTGCGGATAATGCCGAGAAAACCCATGGCCGTTCGATGATTATCGTCGGGGCCGGTATTAATCACTGGTATCACATGGATATGACCTACCGTGCACTGATTAATATGCTGATTTTCTGCGGCTGTGTCGGGCAAAGTGGCGGCGGTTGGGCGCACTATGTGGGGCAGGAAAAACTGCGACCACAAACCGGCTGGTTACCTTTGGCATTTGGCCTCGATTGGCAACGTCCACCGCGCCATATGAACAGTACGTCATTTTTCTATAATCACTCCAGTCAGTGGCGTTATGAGACCGTCAGCACCACCCAATTACTCTCTCCCTTGGCCGACAGTTCGCGCTTTAGCCCAAGTCTGATTGACCTTAATGTGCGCGCCGAACGTATGGGGTGGTTGCCTTCGGCCCCGCAGCTGAATTGCAATCCATTAACCCTTGCCGCCAGCGCACAACAAGCCGGTCAAACACCGGTAGAATATACCGTCGATAGCCTTAAAAACGGGTCACTGAGGTTTGCCGCTGAACAGCCAGATGATCCACAAAACTTCCCGCGAAACTTGTTTGTCTGGCGTTCCAACCTACTGGGTTCTTCCGGCAAAGGGCATGAATATATGCTCAAGTATTTGTTGGGTACGGAAAATGGTATTCAGGGTAAAGATTTGGGCCAGCAAGGTGGGGTGATGCCGGAAGAGGTTGAATGGCAGGAACAGGGAGGCGAAGGCAAGCTGGATTTAGTCGTGACATTGGATTTCCGCATGTCTAGTACGTGTCTCTATTCAGACATCATTTTACCCACCGCAACCTGGTACGAAAAAGACGACATGAATACCTCGGATATGCATCCGTTTATTCACCCGCTGTCTGCGGCGGTGGATCCTGCCTGGGAGTCTAAAAGCGACTGGGATATCTACAAAGATATTGCCGAAACCTTCTCTCGAGTTTGCGTCGGCCATTTAGGTCAGGAAACCGATGTAGTGACCTTACCCATCCAACATGATTCGCCAGCCGAACTGGCACAGCCATATGGTGTAAAGGACTGGAAAAAAGGTGAATGTGAACTGATACCGGGCCAAACCGCGCCGCACATTGTGGTGGTCGAGCGCGATTACCCAGCAACCTATGCTCGCTTTACTGCCTTGGGTCCCCTATTGGATAAATTAGGTAATGGCGGCAAAGGGATTAACTGGAATACCCAGACTGAAATTGATTTCCTCAAAAAACTTAACCATACCCAGCCTGACGGCCCTGCCGCCGGACGACCAAGAATTGATACTGCTATTGATGCCGCAGAGGTGATTTTATCCTTGGCCCCTGAAACCAACGGTCAGGTGGCGGTAAAAGCCTGGCAGGCTTTGGAACAACTTACCGGTCGCCAACATGCTCACTTAGCTCTGAATAAAGAAGATGAAAAAATTCGTTTTCGCGATATTCAGGCGCAACCACGCAAAATCATTTCCAGTCCAATCTGGTCCGGCTTGGAAGATGAGCATGTTTCCTATAATGCTTGTTACACCAATGTTCATGAGTTGATCCCGTGGCGCACCCTTTCAGGCCGGCAACAACTTTATCAGGATCATGAATGGATGCGTGCTTTTGGTGAGAGTTTGCTGTGCTATCGCCCGCCAATAGATACCCGTGCCGCCCAACCTTTGCTTAATAAGAAGCCGAACGGTAACCCAGAGAAAGCACTTAACTTCCTGACCCCCCATCAGAAGTGGGGCATTCACTCAACCTACAGTGACAACCTGTTGATGCTGACACTGTCGAGAGGGGGGCCTATCGTTTGGCTGAGTGAAGATGATGCCCAAGATCTGCTGATAGAAGATAACGACTGGATTGAGGCGTTTAACAGTAATGGCGCATTAACTGCTCGTGCCGTCGTCAGCCAGCGAATTCCGTCAGGCATGACCATGATGTACCACGCACAGGAGCGCATTATTAATATCCCCGGTTCTGAAATTACCGGCCAACGTGGCGGTATTCATAACTCAGTCACCCGTATCAGTCCAAAACCAACCCATATGATTGGCGGATATGCGCAATTAGCCTACGGCTTTAACTACTACGGCACGGTAGGGTCCAATCGCGATGAGTTCGTGGTGGTGCGCAAGATGAATAAGATTGATTGGCTGGATGACGAACAGCAAAACCAGAGCAAAACCGGGGGCAAACTATGAAAATCCGTTCACAAGTCGGCATGGTTCTGAATCTGGACAAATGCATTGGCTGCCATACCTGTTCAGTAACCTGCAAAAATGTTTGGACCAGCCGCGAGGGTATGGAATATGCCTGGTTTAACAACGTTGAAAGCAAACCGGGGCTGGGTTATCCGCACGATTGGGAGAATCAGGATAAATGGAAGGGGGGCTGGATCCGCAAGATTAATGGCAAACTGACTCCCCGTATGGGGAGCCGAGTCGGGGTCCTCGCTAAGATATTTGCTAACCCTGATGTACCAGCATTAGATGATTATTACGAACCCTTCGATTTTGATTACCAGCACTTGCACAACGCACCGGCTGGAAAACATCAGCCGGTGGCTCGCCCACGTTCGCTGATTACCGGTCAACGAATGGAGAAAATCGAGAACGGCCCTAACTGGGAAGAGATCCTGGGCGGCGAGTTTTCTAAGCGATCTAAAGACCAGAACTTCGCCCATATTCAGAAAGAGATGTATGGGCAATTTGAACATACCTTCATGATGTATTTGCCACGTTTATGTGAACACTGCCTTAACCCCGCCTGTGTCGCAACTTGCCCCAGCGGGGCAATTTATAAACGGGCTGAAGACGGTATTGTGCTGATTGATCAGGATAAATGCCGGGGCTGGCGTATGTGTCTGACCGGTTGCCCGTATAAAAAAATCTATTTCAACTGGAAAAGCGGCAAGTCGGAGAAGTGTATTTTCTGCTATCCACGCATTGAGTCCGGTGAACCGACCGTTTGTTCAGAAACCTGTGTGGGGCGCATTCGTTATCTGGGGGTACTACTGTATGACGCGGATGGCATTGAACAAGCCGCTGCTACTACTGATGAGAAAAACCTCTACCAACGGCAAATGGATATTTTCCTCGATCCCCATGATCCGCTGGTGATTGCCGAAGCGCAGAAACAGGGTATTCCCTTAAGTGTCATTGAGGCCGCCCAACGCTCCCCGGTTTACAAAATGGCAGTGGAATGGAAATTGGCACTGCCGTTGCACCCCGAATACCGGACCTTGCCGATGGTATGGTATGTCCCGCCGTTGTCACCGATTCAGTCCGCGGCAGACTCTGGCGCGCTGCCCCACAGCGGCGTGCTACCGGATGTGGAAAGCCTGCGTATCCCAGTTCAGTATTTAGCCAACTTACTGACTGCCGGTGATACTCAACCGGTATTAATGGCACTGAAACGGATGCTGGCAATGCGCCACTATAAACGGGCTGAAACCGTTGAGGGTAAAACTGATCTCAGTGCACTGGAGGCGGTGGGGCTAACAGAGGCGCAAGCACAAGAGATGTACCGCTATCTGGCGATTGCTAATTATGAAGACCGCTTTGTCATTCCATCCAGCCACCGTGAAATAGCTCGCGACGCTTTCCCGGAAAGTAAGGGGTGCGGCTTCAGTTTCGGCGATGGTTGCCATGGCAGTGACAGCCGTTTCAATTTGTTCAATAGCCGCCGCATTGATGCCGTTGATGTCACACGTAAGACTGACCAGGGGGCCACTCATGATTAGTTTGAGAATCATTTCACGTTTGCTGGAATACCCAGATATTGATTTGTGGCAAAACCGGCAAGAAGTTGTTGAGGCGCTCGACAACGCCGACGAACTCACGACGGAACAGGTTCATCGGCTCAGGCAATTTATCAATACATTATGTCAGAGCGAATTGCTTGAGTGTCAGGCTAGCTATTGCGGCTTATTTGACCGGGGGCGAGCCACCTCATTGTTGCTATTTGAACATGTGCATGGTGAGTCGCGCGATCGTGGTCAGGCCATGGTGGACCTCATGGCACAGTATCAACGTGCGGGGTTAGTGCTTGACTGTAAAGAGTTGCCTGATTTCCTGCCACTTTATCTTGAGTATCTGGCTAACCAGCCCGTGCAGGATATCACCTTGGGTTTGCAGGATATTGCACCCATTTTGGCGCTGCTGGGGGCACGTTTACATCAGCGGGATAGCGACTATGCCCAGTTGTTTGATCTGCTGTTAGTGCTGTCTGGCAGTGCTATCCGCAGTGAAAATCTGGGCGATAAAGTGGCGGGTGAAAGCCGGGATGACACCGCCAAAGCACTGGATGCGGTATGGGAAGAGGAGCAAGTGAAATTCCTCGGCACGCAGGGGTGTGCATCAGCTCAGCAGGGGATGCCCCCCAAACACCTTGCCGATGCCGTACTACCACAATATCTCAGTATTCAGTCCGCCTCAGAGGGCAAAAAAGTCGTTCAGTCCCATGTGGCGACGGACCGTAAAGGAGCCATCTTATGAGCTTTTTGAATAAATTCTTTTTTGATATTTATCCTTACATGGCAATGGTGATTTTCTTTGTGGGTAGTTGGTTGCGTTACGACTATGGGCAATATAGCTGGCGAGCAGGCTCCAGTCAGATGTTAGATAAGAAAGGTGTATGGCTGGCATCTAACTTATTCCACATCGGTATTCTGGGGATATTCTTCGGCCATGTGTTGGGTATGCTGACGCCACATTGGATGTATGAATCGTTCTTACCGATAGAGATAAAACAAAAAATGGCGATGATTGCTGGCGGTGCCTGCGGTCTGATGATGTTAGTCGGTGGTGTCATGCTGCTACACCGCCGCTTGACTAACTCGAGGATCAGAGCAACCAGTACCCGGGTAGATATCCTGATTCTGATATTGCTGGTGGTACAAGTTAGCTTGGGGCTACTGAGTATTCCGTTTTCTGCTCAACATATGGATGGTAGCGAGATGATGAAATTGGTCGGTTGGGCGCAGTCAATTGCGACTTTCCGCACCGGAGCATCGGCCTATCTGACAGATGTAGCCTTGATTTTCAAGTTGCATATTGTCTTGGGATTGACCCTTTTTGTTTTATTCCCATTCTCACGCTTGGTACATATCTGGAGCGTACCCATCGAATATTTAACGCGCCGTTATCAACTGGTGCGTAACCGCCACTAAGCGTGTCGATTCAGCCCGTAGGTCTCTCTATCAACCTACGGGCTAACGATGGGCTTAAACGGTGGAGTTTTGTTCGCGTAACTTAGCCAGAGCCACTTCTGAAGCGTTTATATCTTCCCGCGGGCGCTGTTTGGGCATTGTATCTACCGGTGCGGCAGCGACCTCAGTGGCGCGCTTACGTAAACTAAACCAACCGGCAACCAATAACACGGCCACCACCGGCAATGTGGCGATAGTCCAGGTCCCATTCGGATAGTCGAAAGCCATCATCACTAAAACACCTGCCAGGAAAAACAGCGTCAGCCAGGATGTGACCGGCGCACCGGGCATTTTAAAGGATACGGGTTTTGCTGTTCCCTGCTTTATTGCCTGACGTAATTTCATCTGACAGATAATGATGAATGCCCATGAGCTGATAATACCCAAAGAGGCAATATTAAGAACGATTTCAAATACCTGTGATGGTACCAGATAGTTAAGTAGCACGCCGAAGACATAGATACCCACGGTAACCAATATGCCGGCGTAGGGAACAGATTGTGGGCTCATTTTGGACATGAATTTAGGTGCTGAGCCACCCATGGATAATGAGCGCAGAATGCGACCTGTCGAGTAAAGGCCAGAGTTCAAACTGGAAAGTGCGGCAGAAAGTACCACGATATTCATGATGGTCCCAATATAGGGGACGCCTAAGTTACTAAAGAAGGTGACAAAAGGGCTTTGGCCGGCCTGATAGGCATTCCATGGCAGCAGACACACCAGTAGCACCACCGAACCGACGTAAAATAGGCCAATCCGCCAAATCACACTATTAATTGCCTTTGGCAGCATCTTTTCCGGGTCTTTACATTCCCCGGCTGCCGTACCAATCAATTCAATACCGGCAAAGGCGAATATCACCCCTTGAACCAATATCAACGCGGGTAACAACCCGTGGGGGAACAATCCGCCATTATCGGTTATCAGGTGTATACCGGTGGGATGCCCGGCAACACTTTGCCCTGTGCCGAGGAAGATAGCACCCACGACCAGAAAGATAGCAATGGCTGCGACTTTGATCAGTGCAAACCAAAATTCCATTTCAGCAAACCATTTAACGCCAATCATATTCATGGTGGCAACAATTGAGAGCGCACCCAGTGCAAATAGCCACTGCGGAACATCAGAGAATGTCCCCCAATAGTGCATATAAAGGGCCACCGCAGTGATATCGACAATCCCGGTCATGGCCCAATTAAGGAAATACATCCATCCGGCAACATAGGATGCTTTCTCACCGAGGAATTCGCGGGCGTAAGAAACAAAGCTGCCACTGGTTGGGCGGTGCATGACTAATTCACCAAGTGCTCTGAGAATAAAAAACGAGAAAATCCCACACACCAGATACACTAAGGCCAGTGCGGGGCCAGCCATTTGCAAGCGGGCACCGGTGCCTAAAAATAACCCCGTACCAATAGAGCCACCGATAGCGATCATCTGTATATGACGTCGGCCCATACTTTTGTGGTAGCCAGTATCATGAGAGTCTAGCCAGCGTTTTTTGGCGGCGTGATGGGTCTTTGCAGTGTGTTTTCCTGACATCATAGCTTTCCCTATTTTCCTGTCTGTCGTGCAATCATCGTGAATGTATTACAGCAACTGATTGCTAAAGGTTAATGCATAAATAGCGTCTTAGCGCCTTCGATTATTATGGTTTCTATTGCTGCCACTGGATTCTGGGAGGGCATGCTATCGTTTCTATCGTGATGTGGCAAAAAAATATTCACTTATAAATTATTTTTTTTGTTCTATTACCGGAATCAGTAATTGCAAATGAAAGGTTAAATTATATACAGGAGAAATGTTTTGATGGTAATGTATTACTTATTCTTATGGTGCGAAATATCAGTATTTCTTAACTCATTGTTACATTTATGAAAGTAGAATTGTTTCGGATCGGAGTTATAGATTGGCTGTATATTATTCAACGATAAACCCTTCTTAGATTGAGTGTATTTATTAAGATTATTGCTTCACATAAAATTGCAATTTATCTTATTATAGATAAAAATAATATATTGTTTTTCTAAGTGTTAATTTTAAAATTTATAATTTATTTTTGTGTAGCGCAGTTAATATTTACGATGATATTTATTAAGCAATTAGATCGTTGTATTAACGTGACTCAATCTAATAGGTAAGTTGCAGAAACTCTTATTCGAATCGCCTCGACTTAGTGCTGTGCATAAAGCGTACTGCGTAAGATGCAATATGAGATCTAACACACAGTTTTCCGAGAATGATATTGCATTCTCTCACCTTCAATGATGATACTGATAGCGCAATAGTTATATTTATTGCCATAATTTTATTGAGGCGTGTTACTGGTAAAGCAGGCAAGACCAAAATAAAAGTGTCCCCCGTCCGCGGGTGCATTTTTGTTTTGGTCTTTTTTTTTGTTTTTTTTTAAGTGATAAATTCAGGGGAATAGCGATGGATTACCAGCAGTTAGGATTGAAGATCTTAGCGTTGATCGGGGGGAAGCATAATGTCAGTAAGTTAACACATTGCGCCACCCGCTTGCGTTTTGAGTTTAACGATGACACTAAAGTTGATGCTAAACAGATTGAAAAACTGGAGGGTGTGATCAGTGTGGTCGAGCGAGGAGGCCAGTTTCAAATAGTTGTCGGCAACAACGTGCAGCAAACCTATCGGACGATATTGAAAGAAATTGGCAGTGCGCCAACACCAGAGAAGCAGGGCAATAAAAATAAAACCAAAAATGGTATTTTCAGCCAGATAATCAGTGTGATTTCTACCACCTTTACCCCTGTCATTCCGGCTATTACCGGAGCCGGGATGATTAAGGCGTTGCTGGCAATTTTGAAACTCACCGGTGTGATTACAGCTAGCAGTACCACTTATCAGCTGCTCGATACCATTGCGGATGCGGCATTCTTTTTCCTGCCGGTTCTGCTGGCATATGGTGCCGCGATTAAGTTTGAATGTAATCCTATTTTGGCAATGACGATTGCCGGGGCACTGTTACACCCGAATTTGGCACAAATGTTGGTAAAAGGTGACGCAGTTAGCTTTATCGGTATTCAGGTTAGATTGGCTGATTATGCCGGTTCGGTATTACCGATTATCTTTACCGTTTGGTTGATGTCTTATGTCGAGCGCTTTGCCGAGCGAATTTCGCCCTCGATGATTAAATTTTTTACCAAGCCAATGATTATATTATTGATTACTGCTCCTTTGGCATTAGTCGTGATCGGGCCATTTGGTATCTTTCTTAATGATATGGTGGGCAGTGGTGCTGCCATTATAAACACGAAAGCCAGTTGGCTTATTCCCATGCTAATGGGGGCGCTGCAACCCTTCTTGGTTATTACGGGCACGGCTTGGGCCATGACCCCGATTGCAACCATGCAATTGACTAAGCAAGGCTATGAGATGATCAATGGCCCCGGTATGTTGGCATCCAATATTGCTCAGGGGGCGGCGACACTCTGTGTCGCCTTCAAAACGAAGAATAAGAACTTGAAACAACTGGCATCTTCAGCAGGCTTCACTGCACTTTTGGGAATAACCGAGCCGTCATTATATGGCGTGACCCTGAAGCTGAAACGCCCGCTGGTGGCGGCAATGATCGGTGGGGGCTGCGCCGGTGTTTATGCGGGGTTAAGTGGTGTGGTGCGTTACGCCTTTGTATCACCAGGGCTGGCTGCATTACCGGCGTTTATTGGCGAAAACCCAATGAACATTGTGCACGCATTAATAACCTGCGTGATTGCTATTGTGGTCACTTTTGCCCTGACCTGGGTATTGGGCTTTGAAGACCCGGTAGATGAACAAGCGCAAGTTGATGAAAGTGATAACGTTCCCTTGCCTGCCTCCGTGGCGAGAACTCCGGGGACAGCGGCTCAGGCGGCAGTCATAAGTAGCCCATTAAGCGGAAAATTAATCCCATTAGGTCAGGTTAACGATGATGTGTTTTCTCTGGGATTGTTGGGACAGGGGGTGGCTATTATCCCTGATGTGGGGGAAATGCGCGCCCCAGTAACAGGTGAAATTATGACGTTCTTACCCAGTAAACATGCTGTCGGAATTAAATCAGACGACGGGGCTGAGGTTTTGATTCATATCGGTATTGATACCGTCAACTTAAATGGTCAGTACTTCAGTTCGACGCTGCAAGTGGGGGATCGTGTCATGGTGGGCGACCTGCTGGTGAGTTTTGATATCAGCGCCATTACTCAGGCAGGCTACGATATCGTCACACCGGTATTGATTGTAAACAGTGATACGTATTCGCAGGTTAGTAGTGCAGCTTGCGGGCCAACTCAGTTTGGTGAGCCGATTATTACTCTGGGTGCACGTGGTTAGGGGGCGGTTATGATTTATCAACAATTACAGAACTTCCCAGCAGGATTCCTCTGGGGCGGTTCCACCTCTGCCTATCAGGTTGAAGGTGCCTGGGATGAAGACGGTAAAAGTCCATCGATCATTGATATGTGCCAGCACCCAACAGGGACGGCAGATTTTAAAATCGCCAGTGACCACTACCATCACTATAAAGAAGACGTTAAGTTATTTGCCGAATTAGGCTTAAAGGCATACCGATTTTCTGTCGCCTGGACCCGCATTATCCCTGATGGTTCGGGGGCGGTTAATCCTGCGGGGATCGCGTTTTATCAGAATTTGATTGATGAACTTAATCATTACGGCATAGAGCCAGTTGTCACACTTTACCATTTTGATTTGCCCTATTGTCTGGAGCAGCAGGGTGGGTGGGGGCATCGCGCCACGATTGACGCCTTTGTTGAATACGCCAAAGTGCTCTTTAGCCATTTTGGTAGCAAAGTAAAATATTGGCTGACGATTAATGAGCAGAACACCATGATCCTCCATCCTGGGGCAATTGGTACTCCGCCCGATGGTCAATTACCGGATAAAAAATCCTTATATCAGCAGAGTCACCATATGATGTTGGCACAGGCGCAGGTGATGGCGTTGTGTCATCAAATGTGCCCGGAAGGTAAAATTGGTCCGGCGATAAATACCACATCGATGTATCAGGAAACCTGTGCACCACAAGATGCTATCGCAGCCCATAACTGGGAAACATTACGCTGCTGGAGTTTTCTCGATGTGGCGGTGTATGGTCGTTACAATGCGTTGGCGTGGCGTTATTTGCAGGATCGTGGATTAGCGCCCACGGTGGAAAGTGGTGACAGTGAAATCCTGTCACAAGGGCGGCCGGATTTTGTCGCAATTAACTATTATTCGACGGCGACTATTGCTGCCAGTCGGGGCGATGCCTCAGATATCACGGCCCGTGCCGGAGATCAGCAGATCATGTTGGGTGAACCGGGCGTGTATCGCGCAGCAGAAAATCCGTTTGTGGATAAAACCCGCTATGGCTGGGTGGTCGACCCCATTGGGTTACGTCTCACGTTACGTAAGACGTATGAGCGCTACCATCTGCCCATCCTGATTAGCGAAAATGGTATTGGCGCACCGGATTCGCTGCAAAGCGACGATCAGATTAACGATGACTATCGTATTGATTTTCTGCGTAAACATATAGAACAAATGCAGTTGGCTATCAGCGATGGTGTAGAGCTAATGGGCTACTGCCCGTGGTCTGTTATTGATGTTGTCAGCACGCATCAGGGCTATGGTAAGCGCTATGGCTTTATTTATGTCAATCGGAATGAACATGATTTACTCGACCTAAGGCGTATAAAAAAAGCCAGTTTTACCTGGTATCAACAAGTCATTGCCTCAAATGGTCAGTATCTTTGACCGTAGTTTGATATTCTGGGCGGCAGAGAACCGCCCACGGCAGATGAACAGTTGGCATACTAGACAGCCCGGTAGACCGGGCTAATCATGATATAAAGTCATTGCGGCGCAAAGACAGAGGTGGCTAGAAAAATGGATGTCATTAAAGTATTGAATAACAGCCTGGTCTTATCTGTCGATGCCAACAATAATGAAGTTATTGTTATGGGGAAAGGTATTGGATTTAATAGCAAAATTGGTGATGCGATTGATGCTGGGAAAATAGAAAAAGTCTATGTGGTACAAAAAAATCAAACCAGTAGAGAATATGTTAGGTTGATCGAAAATACGCCAGAAGAGTATATATCTTTGGTGCAGAATATTATGAGTGACGCTAATGCCAGCCTGAAGGGAAAACTTAGTGAACAGCTATTTTTTACTCTAACGGACCATATTACCTTTGCCATCGAACGTTTTCACAAAGGGATTTCAATCCAAAATAGATTGTTATACGAAGTAAAAAGATTTTATCCGCATGAATTTTCTATTGCGCAACAAGCAGTTAAATACTTAAATGAGAAACTCAATATTCAGTTACCTGAAGAGGAAGCGGGAAATATAGCTTTCCACTTGGTTAATGGTCAAACTGATATTCAGAGTATGGAAAGTACACTGCTCTCAGTTAAGATGTTGAAAGACATATTTAATATTATTAAATACCATTTTAATGTTGTAATTGATCAAGATTCGCTAAATTACCAACGCTTTTTGACACATATGCAATTTTTTATCCAGCGTATGATTGAAAGTAACCAAATAGAAACCAAAGATGACTTTATTTTTGAACAAATGATCCGCGAGTACCCTGGTGAGTACCGCTGCAGTATGTTAATCGGTGAATACATCAAAAATCTGCTCAGTATTACTCTCTCAAATGATGAAATGTTGTACTTAATCATTCATTTAGTTCGTATTGCAGGCTCGTCAATAGATGACGAGTAGCACCAAATAACAACCGGCGGTATTTCAGTATGGGTTTGTCTGTCAGCGACAAAAAAGTATAACAGACAAATCTCACATCCTTCAGATTATTTAATTACAAAACACCAAGTTAAGTTAATTAAAATAAACTTGACGATATCCTCGCAAATACAATACATCGTCTCACCTTAACTGTTTTTTTATTTTAAATAGAGTGGTAGTTTGCCATTCTATATTCACATTTGAATTTTTTGTGTTGTTTTTAACATCAATAATGATTTTTAAGTGCCAGGTTGGTCGATGCCTCATTGAGAAACATCTGTCAAAACAAATATCAAATCACTATAACCGGCTAAAGCATTAGATCCGTTACCTCCCGTTCCTTAGGTGCTACCCAATAGTAGGTCTAAAATGAAAAAAATAAATCAGGATGTCGTGCTTACCCCCGTCGAACAGATTGACATGTCGGGGAAATCTGCAATCAAGAGAGTTATTGCACACATAAATCAGATGAACATAAATACTATGCCAATGGCATTATTTATGACTATTTCAGCCATTGTATTCATTTCGGCTTATGCCAGCTATTTACCCAAAAATATGATTGGCGGGCTGGCTGTAATCATGACGATGGGCTTTGTTTTATCACATATCGGCCGCCACATACCGCTGTTGAAAGATATCGGTGGGCCAGCAATTTTGTGTTTAATGGTACCCTCGGTTTTGGTTTATTTTGGTATTTTCCAAACCAACACCTTGGATACTGTCCATTTGCTGATGAAAGAGGCGAACTTACTCTATTTTGTTATCGCCAGTCTGGTGGTCGGCAGTATTCTTGGGATGAACCGCGTGGTGCTTATTCAGGGAATGACCCGGATGTTTGTCCCGCTAGTGGTGGGAACCATTACGGCGGTGGTTACGGGTTTGCTGGTGGGTAAATTATTTGGTTTTACTCTCTATCACACCTTCTTCTTTATTATTGTACCTATCATCGGTGGCGGTATTGGCGAGGGCATCTTGCCATTATCGTTGGCTTACTCGGCTATCCTTGGTCAGGCTCCTGATGTGTATGTGGCTCAACTGGCACCGGCTGCGGTGGTGGGGAATATTTTCGCTATTATTTGTGCCGGGGTGCTGGCGCGTATTGGTCTGCGTCGCAAGGATCTCAATGGCGAGGGGATGTTAATTCGCTCGGCACAAGATAATGCGGTATTCACCGCCCAGGAAGGGCCAAAGCAAGCCGATTTCCAACTGATGGGCGGTGGGTTATTAATGACCTGTGCTTTCTTTATTGTCGGGGGCTTATTTGAAAAGATTGTCCACATTCCCGGCCCGGTGCTGATGATTTTGATTGCGGTGATGTGTAAATATGCGCAGGTTATTCCGTCGAAAATGGAACAAGGTGCGCACAGTTGGTATAAATTCGTCTCCACCACACTGGTATGGCCGCTGATGATAGGATTGGGGATGCTGTATGTTCCACTGGAAAGTGTCGTCGCCGTATTCTCTGTCGGTTATGTGGTGGTGTGTGGTGCGGTGGTGTTGTCGATGGCCGCAGTCAGTTTTATTATCGCGCCCTATCTGAATATGTATCCGGTTGAAGCGTCGATCGTCACCAGTTGCCACAGCGGGCTAGGTGGCACCGGTGATGTTGCTATTCTCTCTGCCTCGAACCGGATGTCACTGATGCCATTTGCCCAGATAGCAACCCGTATCGGCGGTGCGTCCACCGTCATTGGGGCTACGTTACTGTTGGGTTGGATTATGTAAATAACAGCCCGATAAGACTGAGGTCATCAGCGGCATCCCTGAGCGGATGCCGCTGGTTTTTTATCAGGACAGTTTTGGTGCGTGCTGATTGATAAAAACAGCTTCGAGGCAGTGCGGCTCATTACTGGCAATACTGCTTTAATACTTCTTGCTGACTGGGTAGCAACTTGTAGAGATAAACTGGCCGACCGGTCGCACCGTAAAGTACCTTAGTGCTTAAAACTTCGGTATCAGAAAGGTAAATCAAATATTTGCGACAAGAAACCCGTGAAATACCAATGGCGTTGGCCATCTGTTCGGTTGAAAATTCCCCATCCTGCATTTCCTGAATCCATTCACACACCGTGCGCAGTGTTTGTGCTGTCAGCCCCTTGGGTAGTTTCTTGCGCTCAGCTGGCGTCGCATTGCTACGCCGCAGTAATGAGTCGACATCTTCCTGAGCACAATATTCACGTTGTCCCAGCAAACTCTGTTTTTCCCGGTAAGTGGAGAGTGCCTCTTCGAAACGCGAAAACTGGAAGGGTTTAATTAAATAGTCCACTACGCCGTATTGCAGCGCTTTCTTGATGGTATTCACATCGGTAGCAGATGAAATAACAATCACGTCAGTATGTTCGCTGAATTCACGCAACACTGGCAGCAAATCCAAGCCATTGTCTTGGCGCATAAAAACATCCAACAACACCAGGTCAATGGGGTGTTCTGTTGTCATCAAATGCTCTCTGGCTTGCTGTAAACTGGACACCGTACCGCAGCAGTTAAAGCCCGCCACTTGGCTCAGATAGCACTTGTTCAGCTCAGCTACCATTGCATCATCATCTACTATCAATACATTAATCATGATTTACCGCGCTGATGTTGTTTGAAGGAATGTCATTCGGTGTGATGTCGTAAGGAAGGCTGATAAAGAACTGGGTAAAAACGCCCGCTTCAGAATCAAATTCTATATTGCCACCAATACTCTCTAAACTCTGACGCACCAGGCTCAAACCGATACCGTGCTCATTTCCTTTAGTGGAAAAACCATTATCAAAAATACGGCTTTGCAATTCTGATGCGATACCCGGCCCATCATCGCTGACAACACAATGTATCCGGCCATTTTGATAGTGGAAGCTGACATTGATCTCCCGTTGACTCAGGCTACCAATGGCGTCCATGGCATTCTCGATTAGATTACCCAACACCGTAATCAAAGTGGTGGTCACTTGCTCATTATCGGTATCGGGGAGCAGGCTCTCGTCACTGATGGATAAGGTTATCCCCAAATCGCGCGCACGGTTAATTTTCCCCAACAGGAAACCGGCTATCACCGGCGATTTTACTTTACGCAGCAGCGATCCAATTTCTGCCTGATAATTATTGGAGGTTTTAACGATGTAATCTTCAAGTTGCTGATAATACTTCATATGCAACAGACCCAAAATGACATGAAGTTTATTCATAAATTCATGTGACTGCGCCCGCAACGCGTCGGCATAGTGCACCATACCGGTCAAGCGTTGCATCAGTTGGCTCACTTCAGTTTTATCGCGGAAGGTGGCGATGGCACCGATAATATCGCCTTTTACTATTACCGGAACGGTGTTGGTCAGTAATATGCTGCCATTAAAGTTTATCTCTTCATCACGGCGAGCGATGCCCGTTTCCAATACTTGCTGTAAGTACAAGCGCACCGGCCAATATTTGCTGGCATTACTTAATAATAAGTTCTCCATCGGCCCACTTTGTTTAAATAAGCGCTTTGCTTCATGGTTAACGACGGTAATGCGTGAGTTGGCATCAACCGCAATGACGCCTTCCTTAATGGATTGCAACATGGCGTTACGCTGTTCGAATAAATTAGATATTTCATACGGCTCGAAACCTAGCATAATTCGTTTAAGCGCTTTGACTAAAAACCAGGTGCCCAAGGAGCCAATCAGAGCTCCGAATAATATGGTCCAGGGAATGGTCCAGCGAGTTTCGCTCACTACCGAATCGATACTGGTCAGTGAGATACCAATAGCGACCACCCCTAGCTGTTTGCCGTGCGGCTCATAGACCGGAATAAAAATACGTAATGCTCGCTCAAGGACGCCACGGTTTATCGCACTGTTCTCTTTCCCCTCAAGCGCGGGTTGCAGATCATTACCGATAAAGTGTTGACCGATCATTTCAGGATTAGGGTGTGAATAACGGATGCCTTTCATATCGGTAACCACGATGAACAACAGACCATTGGCTTTCTGAACTTCACTGGCATAAGCCTGAATCTGCCGTCCGGCAGCCGGGTCACTCAATCCGTTAATAATCGTGGGCGAGAACGATAATGTGCGTGCTACGGCAACGGCCTTGTCTTGCAAACTATCCTGTGCCATTTGACTGAGCTGAATAAAGAACAGGGTGTGAACCACCAACAGCACCGAGACAATGACCCCAGAAACCATCAAGGTAATCGTGGTGCTGAGCCGTAACGGCACTTTTTGCTTTGCTGCCGTTGTTGCGTTGTTCATGTCATGCTCCAGAGACACTGACCAGTGTGATGCATCGACCGCTAGATTGAGGTAATGAGGGTGGGTGAATCAGCGGTAAGCTAAATAAACGGGTAAACTCAATTACCCTATAGTTTACGCCGTTTATTTATTAGGATGCTAAGACTTAGAATTACTTTAACTACATAACGATTTATATAATTATTCAAACTGAATGCTGTCAGGCGGTTGTCCCATTTGCCGCGCAAGGAACCGCTACAAGCGGTTTTATCATCAATTTGCCAGGCGGGGGGCGGAGGCGATGATCAATTCAATCTCTTTATCGGCCAACTCGTCATGGGCCGCTGCCGATAAACTGCTATCAGTGATAACCACATCAAAATCAGCTAACGGTAATGCCAGATAGGTGGCTATTTTGCCGTATTTTGACGCATCAGCCAGTAGCACGCGCTTACTGCTGACTTCACAGACTGCTCGTTTGACCACCACCTTATCTTCGTCTGGCGTAGAGATACCCCGCAATCCCCAGCAGGATGCGGAAATAAAAGCGATATCGATGGACAAGTTTCGTAGGGCGCGGGCTGCTGCCTCACCGACACATGAGCGGTTTTCACGACACAGTGTGCCGCCGGAGTGAATCATTCTGCATTGGCAGGATTCAATCAGAAAGTTGGCGATGACGAAGTCATTAGTTACCACCAATAAATCATCCCTGGCTTCCAATTGGCGCGCCAGTGCCAGTGTCGTTGTTCCCGCATCAAGATAAATACAGCTATTACGTGGGATATGCAGTGCGGCTGACATGCCAATGGCATTTTTCTGGCTGCTATACATCAGTGTCTTATCCAGATGCGAGGGTTCTGCGGCCAGCCGCTCGGTGGAACGCACCCCACCTGACACTGATAACACCGCGCCTTGCTCTTCCAGCTTCTGCACGTCACGGCGAATAGTCATGTGTGATACGCCTAAACGATCAGTCAGTTCAGCAATGCTAACCACTCCACGTTCGGCAACCAGTGCCAGTATCTGTTGGTGACGTTCAACCGGTATCACGTTAACTCCTCGCCAAATTCACCCACTTGCGGGCTATAGGATGGTAATTAATGTGATTATACGTCAAGAGTGAAAATTTCTTTCTCATTTTTTAACGTAAATGTTACGCACCGCGGTGAGATGGGTGATGTTGCGGGTAAAAAAAGGCGGTAAAAATAGCTAATTGATTAATTTTGCTGCTGAATGCAGGGTTGAGCTACTGAATGGGTAAATGTGAAATGATGTGATTTAATGATTTTTTGTGTTAATTATTGTGATTTAACTCACGATAACAGCCTTTACCTCCGGCTATGCTTAACATAAGAAATCAAATTATCACCAAAATTAACACGGAGAGAATATGACTCACGCAGAAACACTATCAGTATGCGTTATCGGGCTAGGCTCTATGGGAATGGGGGCCGCACAGTCTTGTATTAAAGCCGGGCTACAGACCTACGGCGTTGATCTTAATCCGCTGGCACTGGAAACCTTACGAAAAAATGGCGCGATAAGCGCCCAAGTCAGCGCGGATGATTTTGCCAATAAATTGGATGCCGTTGTGGTGCTGGTGGTGAATGCTGCTCAAGTAAAACAGATTCTATTGGGCGAGCAGGGGTTGGCGGCCAAATTAAGGCCCGGCACTGCCGTTATGGTGTCGTCAACTATCTCAGCCCAGGATGCCAAATTGATCGAGCAAGGGCTGTTGGCACATAACCTCATTATGTTGGATGCGCCAGTATCGGGCGGCGCAGTGAAAGCTGCTGCGGGTGAAATGACGGTAATGGCCTCCGGTAGCAGTGCTGCCTTCGAAAAGTTACAGCCAGTATTAGACGCGGTAGCCGGGCAGGTTTATCGCATCGGTGATGAAATTGGCCTGGGCGCAACCGTGAAAATTATCCACCAGTTGTTAGCCGGGGTCCATATTGCTGCCGGTGCCGAAGCGATGGCACTGGCCGCGCGCGCGGGGATCCCGTTGGATACGATGTATGAAGTTGTCACCCATGCCGCGGGTAACTCGTGGATGTTTGAAAACCGTATGCGCCATGTCGTGGATGGTGATTATTCGCCCAAATCGGCGGTAGATATTTTTGTAAAAGATTTAGGGCTGGTGACCGATACCGCCAAAGCGCTGCACTTTCCTCTGCCATTGGCATCAACCGCCTTCAACATGTTTACTTCAGCCAGTAACGCCGGTTTTGGTCAGCAGGATGACAGCGCGGTAATCAAGATTTTCAGTGGTATTACCTTGCCGGAAAAACAGGAGAATATCTAATGCGACTCGGTGTAATTGCGGATGATTTTACCGGTGCGACCGATATTGCCAGTTTTCTGGTGGAAAATGGCATGTCGACGGTGCAAATCAATGGTGTGCCTGATGCCGATTATCATGTGAATGCCGATGCGGCAGTGGTCAGCCTGAAATCACGATCTTGCCCAACGGCAACTGCGGTGGCGGACTCACTGGCGGCCCTGGCATGGTTACAAGCGCAGGGCTGCCAACAATTCTACTTCAAATACTGCTCAACCTTCGACAGCACCGCGCAAGGCAATATTGGCCCGGTCACTGATGCATTACTGGATGCACTGGGTCAACAACAAACCATCATCTCTCCGGCGCTACCAGTGAATGGAAGGACGGTATATCAGGGCTACCTGTTTGTGATGGGGCAACTGCTGGCGGAGTCGGGGATGCGCAATCACCCAGTGACGCCGATGACAGACAGCAATCTCTTGCGGCTGATGGACGCACAAGCGCGCGGTCGCAGTGGATTAATCAACAGTACAGTGATGGACCAAGGGGTTCAGGCCGTGAGATCACAGCTCACTCGCCTGAAGGAAGAGGGCATACGTTATGTGGTGCTGGATAGCTTAAATGAGAGTCACTTGCTCACGCAGGGTGAAGCAGTACGCGACATGGTACTGGTGACCGGGGGATCCGGCTTGGCCATCGGTCTGGCACGGCAATGGGCTTGTGATGAGTCCCATCAGCCGCAAGCCACATCTGCTGGTGCACCACAAGGCAAACTGTGTGTGGTGCTGTCGGGGTCATGCTCGGCGATGACCAACCGTCAAGTGGCTCGTTATGCACCACAAGCGCCTAGCCAATCGATAGATATCGCCCGTTGCCTAAATGAACCTGAATCTTATGCTGAAGAGTTATGCGCATGGGTAATGGAAAATGCGGGCGGTCCGTTGGCACCGTTACTGTATGCCACCGCTGAACCCGAGGTGTTACAAAAAATTCAGCAGCAGTGGGGGGCGGCTGCCAGTAGTGAGGCGGTAGAGCGGCTGTTCGGTACCATTGCACACCGTTTACAACAACTTGGCTTCCAGCGTTTTATCGTGGCGGGTGGCGAAACCTCAGGGATTGTTGCGCAGTCACTGGGTATTCAAGCTTTCCATATCGGCCCGGCAATCTCACCGGGAGTACCTTGGGTAAAATCCACAGATCATCCGGTTTCACTGGCGTTGAAGTCAGGTAATTTTGGTGACGAAAACTTTTTTGCCAGAGCACAAACGGAGTTCGCAGTATGAATGAGCAGCAAGCGCGGGAAGAGATGGTTAAGTTAGGCGCGTCCTTTTTCCAACGGGGCTACGCCACCGGCTCAGCGGGAAATCTGTCAATGAAACTGGCTGATGGCACATTATTGGCCACACCAACAGGCTCCTGTCTGGGTGAACTGCATGCGGAACGGTTATCAAAAGTCAGTTTGGAAGGTGAATGGATCTCAGGTGATAAACCGTCAAAAGAGGTCAGTTTTCATCGCGCAATCTATCTTAATAACCCTGCGTGTGAAGCGGTTGTTCACCTCCATTGCCTCTATCTGACAGCGCTTTCCTGCTTACAAGGGCTGGATAGCCGTAATGCCATCAAGCCCTTTACACCTTATGTGGTGATGCGGGTCGGCGATGTCCCGGTGGTGCCATATTATCGTCCAGGTGATGCGCGGTTGGGTGAGGCGTTGGCAAAGCTGGCACCCCATTATCGTGCTTTCCTGCTGGCAAATCATGGCCCGGTTGTGGTGGGTAAAAGCCTACGGGAAGCCGCTGATAATATGGAGGAGCTAGAGGAAACCGCTCGTCTGATATTTACGCTGGGTGACCGACCTATTCGCTATTTGACTGATGACGAAATTGCAGAGTTAAGGAGTTAAAGATGCCTAAGTTTGCGGCTAATTTATCAATGATGTTTACCGAGGTTCCTTTCCTGGATCGCTTTAAGGCGGCCAAAGATGCCGGTTTCAGTGCGGTGGAGTTTCTATTCCCTTACGACTATCCGGCGGCACTCCTTGCACAGATACTGGCAGAAAACAGCTTGCAGCAAGTGCTGTTTAATACCGCACCTGGAAATACCAGTAGCGGTGAATGGGGGCTGACGGCACTACCCGGCCGGGAGCAAGAGGCGCGCCGCGATATTGATTTGGCGTTGGAGTATGCATTAGTGCTGGGGTGCCCGTCAGTCCATGTGATGGCCGGTGTGGTGCCGGTGGGGGCCGATCGTGCAGCTTATCAGCAGACATTTGTTGAAAATATTCGCTATGCGGCTGACCGCTTTGCCGAACATAATATTAAGGTAATGATTGAGGCGTTAAACCCGAAAATAAAACCTAATTATCTTTTTTCCAGCCAGTATCAAACCTTGGAACTGGCTAATGTTATCGACCGCCCTAATGTATTTACCCAATTGGATCTCTTCCATGCGCAAATAGTGGATGGCAACCTCAGTCAGTTAATTACCTCTTTAGCTGGGCGCTATGGCCATATTCAAATTGCCTCGGTGCCGAATCGTCATGAACCAGATGAAGGGGAGATTAACTACCCGTACTTATTCGATCTACTCGATAGTATTAACTATAGCGGCTGGGTTGGTTGCGAGTATCAACCACGGGCTAATACGATGGCAGGCTTAGGCTGGATAAAACCTTACCAATCATAGCTGCTGGTATCGAACACTTCACCGGGTTGTTTGAATCACAGAAATAATAATTACAGAGTCGAGAAAACATCGTGACGTCGTTTGGCGGCCGCGCGCTATTTCTTCGCTACTCGCATTAGGCGGGTGTGGCTCAGAATAAAATTAATAGAAAAGTGCCAATAAGCACATAACAAACAACCCATGTAATATTTTTTGTTATCGAGGTTTAAATAATGTCTACCTCCCTACTGCTGACTATTGCTGTTGCCAGCGTTTTACTTTTATTAATATTGGTCATTAAAGCCAAGGTCCATCCCTTTGTTGCGCTATTGGTTGTCAGTTTGTTGGTTGCAATAGCAACAGGTATTCCGGTCAGTAATATCATGAAAGTGATTATGTCCGGTATGGGCGGATTGCTTGGTTCGATAACCATAATTATTGTGCTTGGGTCAATGCTGGGAGGGCTGATTGAAGCCTCCGGTGGTGCGGAATCTCTGGCTCAACGATTTACTGGCTCATTGGGGATCAAGCGCACGGTCATGGCATTAACCCTGACTGCCTTTATTTTGGGGATCCCGGTATTTTTTGAAGTTGGCTTTATCATTGTTATCCCGCTTATTTATGGTTTCGCTAAAGTTGCTAAAGTATCACCCATTAAATTTGGCCTGCCTATGGCCGGGGTCATGCTAACAGTACATGTGGCCTTGCCAACTCATCCGGGAGCAGCAGCGGCGGCTGGGCTATTGGGTGCGGATATGGGGCGGCTAATGATGATTGGCATCCTTATCTCTATTCCGGTCGGGCTGATAGGGTATTGGGTCGCGAAGAGTATGAATCGCCGTAACTATGCGCTTTCAATTGACGTATTGGAGCAGTTGCAGTTGGCAAAACCTGAAACCGGGATTGCTGCTGAACCGGCAAAGGATATTCGCGACCGAATCCCGGGGGCGGGGTTAATTGCTTCACTTATCATTATTCCCATCGCCTTGATCATGCTAGGTTCGTTGGCTGCCACCGAGTTGCCTGAAGAGAGCTTGCTGCGAGAAGTTATCGTGCTTATCGGTACGCCCGCCATTGCATTGTTAATTGCTCTGGGGTTAGCAACCTATCTGTTGGGTATTCGCCGTGGCTGGGGCAAGGACAAAATAGAACAGATTATGGGGGATGCTATTCCAACGTCGGCGGCGGTCATTATGGTTGCTGGCGCTGGTGGCGCTTTTGGTAAGGTTCTGGTTGAGTCTGGTGTTGGCAAAGCATTGGCGGTTTCACTGGAAGCTATCCACTTGCCTTTAATTCCCGCGGCTTTTCTGCTCTCGCTGGCGTTACGTGCTTCTCAAGGCTCGGCTACCGTAGCAATCCTGACTACCAGTGGTTTGCTGACCCAAGCAGTTACCGGGCTTGATAGCATGCAGTTAGTATTGGTGACCCTTTCGGCGTGTTTTGGTGGCTTGGGGTCATCCCATGTTAATGATGCTGGATTTTGGGTGGTAACACGTTATCTGGGGCTTTCCGTCGCTGATGGATTAAAAACCTGGACAGTATTGACGACGCTGATGGGGCTAACCGGATTTGCTTTGGTATGGTTGGCATGGGTCTTGGTATAAAGAACAGCAGTCGATAGGAATAAACTAATAATAAGAGTCCGCAGGCCAGGCGGATTCTTATTACATTCACTTTCCCTGTGGCGATTATTCCCCAACACTTTGCCAGTAATCACTCACTATTATGCTAATTTAATGTCAGCTTACCTACTAATCTACTACCGCTAATTAAATCATTCCTACGTCATTACGCCTATCACATATCGCTAATGTCATGATACTGCAATAGTATCGTTGTTCTCTCGTCTGACCAAAAATAATCAATATATTGAAAACAACTGATATACAGCTTTCTAAACCTAAGCTATCTTAGCTTAAGAATTTCATGATTAATTGATAAAACCAAAGGTGAAAGAAGTCAGGATTCATTATTACCATTTTATATAAATTAAAATGTGAAAGTATTACTGTCGCCTAAAATAAGCGGTAGAGGCAAAAAAAAAGACAGAAAAATAAACAAAAGGTAAACGGGAGATAGCGAATATGCCTACAGATGATAGCAAGAATGGAATTATCGACTACGTATCCACCGGGCATCTACCTGACCCAGACACTGTGGTTAAATTGGTGCAAGAAGCTCATAAACGTTTTGGTGCAGATACCGAAGGTGTAGTTTCTAGCGTTTATCCTGCATTGGAACGCGTTGCGCCGAATCTGTTTGGCGTCTGCATGGTTGGCACCAACGGTAAAGTGCATTCTGCCGGTGATGTAGATGTTGAGTTTACCATCATGAGTGTCTCCAAACCCTTTGTGTTTGCACTGGTTTGTCAGGCTATCGGAGCCAAAGTCGCACGTGAAAAACTGGGCGTGAACAGCACCGGTATGGCATTTAACTCCGTTACTGCGATTGAACGCACGCCAGATGGCCGCACTAACCCGATGGTGAACTCCGGTGCGATTGCCACCACCAGTCTGGTACCTGGATCAACCAGTGATGAGCAGTGGAAATTCATCTATGACGGATTGTGCCGTTTTGCCGGACGCAAGCTGACACTAAACGAAGAAGTGTATCAATCTGCCTGTGAAACCAACTTCCGTAACCGTGGTATCGCTAATGTGCTGCATGGTTATGGCCGTCTGGGGTGCGATCCTCTTATTGCTACCGACTTATATACCCGCCAATGTTCGCTGAATGTCAGCGCCAAAGATCTTGCGGTGATGGGCGCGACACTGGCTGATGGTGGGGTTAACCCACTGACTCGCGAGCGGGTGGTGGACAACGATGTATGTCATTACGCATTAGCGGTAATGGTAACAGCAGGGTTGTACGAAACGTCTGGTGACTGGCTTTATGACATTGGTCTGCCGGGCAAAAGCGGTATTGGTGGTGGAATTGTGACAGTGTCACCTGGAAAGGGGGGGTTAGGGACGTTTGCACCGCTACTCGACAGTGCGGGTAACAGCGTTAAAGGGCAACTGGCTGCCCGGTTCTTATCACGTAGTCTTGGGATGGACATGTTTGTTTCTGAGCCTTACACCGAAAAGAGTTGAGTTACACGATCTGAGCATTGCGCTGACAGTCATATTGTTTCGTGTGCAAGGTTGATTTAAGAACGAGAGCACTTGGTAGACGAAATTATCTCGCAAGCCAAAGGGCTCGAAAACAAGAATACATGTCAAAAGGACAGAGAATTTATGGCGAATCAATCAACTCACCGCGCTGGCGCGGAAGTTAAAGAATCCTGGGTGCCGATGATAACCATCGCATTAGCCCAGATTCTGATGTCATTCAACGTTGCCTCCCTACCGGTCGCGTTGGGTGGGATGGTAAAAAGTTTTAATGTGCCACCCACCACCATCGCCACCGCGATTGTTATGTACTCATTATCTGTTGCGGGCTTCGTGATGTTGGGTGCCAAACTCAACCAACGTTTTGGGCCGCTGGTGGTATTTCGCAGCACAGTACTGCTGTTTGGTATCGCGCAGGTCATGATGACATTCAGCCCGAATGTTACTGTAATGATCAGTGCGCAAGCATTAAGTGGCTTGGCGGGGGCGGCTTTGGTGCCAGCTCTGGTCGCTTTGATCGCTGAAAACTACCGTGGTACACAACAGGCGACGGCGCTCGGCGCTTTAGGCTCAGCTCGAGCCGGTGCGGGTGTCGCGGCGTTTCTGATCGGTGGTGTCCTGGGTACCTATATCGGCTGGCGTCCAGCGTTCGGTATTTTGATTGTGTTATCAGCCGTGATCTTTGTGCTGAGCTTCCGATTGAAATCTGATAACGGTCGTCCTGAAGTGGGCATCGATGTGTTTGGGGTGGTACTGGCGGCATCGGCGATTATTCTGCTGTCGTTTGGTTTTAATAACCTGAACCGCTGGGGCTTCGGTCTGGTGCGTGATGGTGCGCCCTTTGATTTGTTAGGCTTCTCACCCGCGCCCTTCATGATTGTATTGGGTATTGTGTTGGGTCAGGCGTTTGTGGTTTGGACCCGTCGCCGTCAGGAACAAGGTAAAACACCGTTACTGGCACTGGAAGTGATTACCTCATCTACGGAAAAAGCGGCAGTATTCGCTATGTTTGCCGTGGTCGCACTGGAAGCGATGTTGAACTTCTCAGTTCCGTTGTATATCCAGATAGTGCAGGGCAGTACCCCGATGGCAACAGCGATTGCCATGATGCCATTTAACTTGTCAGTGTTCTTCTCCGCGATGCTGATAGTCCGTTTCTACAAGAAATTGACACCACGCAAAATCGGCCGTTATGGTTTTATCACCTGTACCATCGCCCTGTTGTGGTTGGCATTCGTGGTGCGCAATAACTGGAGTGAGTTCGCGGTACTGTTCGGCCTGGTGGTATTCGGTCTGGCACAGGGCGCATTGGTGACCTTGCTGTTTAACGTATTAGTCAGTGCATCACCGAAAGAGTTGGCAGGCGATGTTGGTTCGTTGCGTGGTACGACTAACAACCTGGCAAATGCCATCGGTACTGCGGTTGCCGGTGCTTTGTTGGTCGGTTTGCTCAGTGCTAACGTGCTGCGTGGTGTGGCTGAAACGCCAATTCTGACGCCAGAAATTCAGGCTCAGATCAATATGGACAGCATCAACTTCGTCAGCAATGACCGCCTGCAAGGTGTGTTAGCTCAGACGACGGCGACACCTGAACAGGTTGCCGAAGCGGTGCGAGTCAATGAAGAGGCACGTTTACGAGCGCTGAAATTTGGCTTACTGATTATGGCGTTGCTATCACTGCTGGCTATCTTCCCAGCAGGCCGCTTGCCTGATTACTTACCGGGCGAATTGCCTGCGGATAATCTGGATCCTAAAGCCCGCAAATAACATGCTGTATTGATAGAAGAAAAACGCTAAAACGAGCCTGGCAGTGTGCTGCGAAAACAGCCACTGTCAGTGTTCAACCCGCTTTAACCCCATCAGTTATAATCTCATCGGCAGTGCGCCTTGTGGCGGCGCTGATGACTGATGCTCGTTTTACAACTTCAATATCGTAATCGCCGGGAACTGCAAGTGATGCATAAACTCACGCAGGATAAGCAAGCGTGCGGCAAACACATTATCTGCCGGTATCCCTTCAGAGGCTGCGGGTCTACCCATCATTACCGCCGCCAGCCTGTCAAACACCCGCTCTACCGCCTCAAGCGATAAGTGCATTTCGCTCTGTAAAGGCAAACCTGCGAGCTGAGCTATCTCGGCTATCTCGCTATCGGTGGTGACTAATTGGGAGGTTTTATTCAGCGCGGGGCTAATACGGATAACTTCATCTTCAACCACCATAATGGCGGTTTCCATCTCATCAGCCGTTGGCGGATTGTGGCGAAAATAGCGCTGAGCTGTATGGGTATCACCCACGGTAAGTGGCCATTGAGCACCCGTCGGGTCAGTAATTACCGTGCTTGCATCACGACCAATATGCAGCAGGGTGATGACCTGCGCGCTATTACTGAGAGATGCGCGGATAGTTTCATATTCGGTCTGAATGCTATGCATTATCTACCACCTAAAGGGCTAGCGTTACTCAATTAATCCATGTGGAACAACCAAATTACCCCGGAAAACCTGCGGATTTACATGTTTACCCGCGCGGGCATCAATTAAGTCGACCACTTTTCTCGCCAATGTTTCTAATGAATACTCGATTGCTGGCACTGCCGGGATACCGGGTAATTGCACTGAACCATCCAGGCTGAAAACCATCACTTTATCAGGAACGGTACGCTTGAAGACATGCAATAGCGAGATGGCCTTTTGCGCTTCGATTTCATCCATTACCAACAGCGCATTAAATTGTGCACCGTTATTCAATAGTGTCTGCAACGCCTCTGAAGAGGAGTGAACGTTACCCATCACTAAACTGCGGTTATAGGGAATCAGGTAATTCTCCAACGCCCGTTGATAACCCAGTAGCGTCTGTTCCGCCACCGTGCCAGAGGCATGATTTAACAGCGCAATATGTCGGCGGCCCTGACTGACCAAATAGTGACAGGCAGTTTCTGCTGCGAATGAGTGATCGAATAAAATACTGTTAGGGGTAGAGGACTCAAGACAATCAATCATGATGATATTTTCATCATGAGATGGCAGCGCAAAGCGCGCCCCGATGATGATAATGGCATCGCACAAACCATTGGCGAGCTCAGCGATGGCATTTGCTACCCCGATGCTATTGTCGGCAAAACGCAGTAATAAATGCTTTTGATGCTGGCTGAACTGTTTTTCCAAGGCAAACAGATAACTGGTTGTTTGTTGAATGTGTTCAGTAGCGCAAATCACACCGACACACCCGGTTGACTGTGCAGTCAGAAACTGGGCGATGACATTCGGTTTATAATTCAGAGTCTCAACGGCCTTCATCACCGCCAGACGGCTCTCTTCCTTGACGCCGCGTGAACCGCTTAACACCCGGGACACTGTAGCTTTAGATACGTTGGCTAACCGCGATACATCATTAATAGTCGACATAACTTCACTCCACTTTATCTGATCAATGGCCAGAGGGCCTGGTCAGTTCCCTATTTCCTTGGTTCCAGTCTTACTGCATCTATTCTATACCGCGATCATCATAACGGAAACCGTTGTTACCAAGGAGTATCCAATAAAACAGCTCCCAGTGCTTAGCTTTTTGTGACGTCTTTCACAACTGCATATCTTTCAGTGGTTAAATATTTGAGCGCGCTCTCATATCTATTCCGTTTGCATGGAAACCGGTTTCCATTTTGTTTCCAATGAGGCTCAATATGACCAAATCACTCTGAGGCGATACGTAATGAAAAAGATAATGTTGTGCTGCTCCGCCGGGATGTCTACCAGCATGTTAGTGAAAAAAATGTTGGCTGAGGCAGCAACGCGCGGACTTGAGGTTCAGATTGATGCTTTCGGTGCCAGTGAATTCAATGAACAGTTCAGCCGCTATCAGGTTGTGCTATTGGGGCCACAGGTGAAATATATGCAACGTGATTTGGCGGCAATCGCTGAGCCGTTAGGGATCCCGGTGATGACTATCGACATGATGGATTACGGTATGCAACGCGGTGATAAGGTGCTCGACTTCGCCTTATCTCTTATTAATGCAGTGAAATAAAAGGTATCTGCAATGAGTTCTCTTTACCAAGCAATGGTTGGAATGATAGAGCAAACCATTACGCCACTGGCTGGGCGGCTGGGGCAACAGAAATACATAATCGCCATTCGTGACGGGTTTACTTCGGCACTGCCGTTTATGATTATTGGCTCATTTATGCTGGTGTTCATTTTCCCGCCGTTTTCTGCGGACACCACATGGGGTTTTGCCCGTGGTTGGTTAAACTTCTCGAGTACCTATCGCGAGCAATTGATGTTGCCTTTCAATCTCAGCATGGGGGTGATGACCTTCTTTATCTCGGTGGGGATTGGTGCCAGCCTTGGGCGGCAATATAAGTTGGACCCAATCATGACCGGTCTGCTGGCATTGATGTCCTTTTTGCTGGTAGCAGCACCTTATGCTGATGGGCACATTTCAACCCAATATTTCTCAGGGCAAGGGATTTTCACCGCCATCGTTACCGCGGTGTATTCCACTGAGTTGTATGCATTCCTCAAACGCCACAATATTACTATCCGCCTGCCGAAAGAAGTGCCGACCGGGGTTGCACGGTCTTTTGAAATTCTGATCCCCGTAGTGGCAGTGGTTGCGACATTGCATCCACTGAATTTATTTATCGCATCCTCCACAGGAATGATTATTCCAGAAGCGATTATGCACCTGTTGGCACCTTTAGTTTCTGCCTCAGATTCGCTGCCTGCCATTTTGTTGTCGGTTCTGTTATGCCAAATTTTGTGGTTCGCCGGTATCCATGGCGCATTGATTGTCACCGGTATCATGAACCCGTTCTGGATGACCAATTTAGCGCTGAATCAAGCGGCTTTAGCTGCCGGAGCGCCGTTACCTCATATCTATCTGCAAGGTTTCTGGGATCACTATCTATTGATCGGTGGTGTGGGGTCGACTTTACCGCTGGCCTTCCTGCTATTACGCAGCAAAGCCATTCATCTGCGCACTATTGGCAAAATGGGGATAGTTCCAAGCTTCTTTAATATTAATGAACCGATTCTATTTGGTGCCCCCATCATCATGAACCCGGTGTTCTTCCTGCCTTTTATCTTCGTTCCGATGATCAACGCCACATTGGCCTATATCGCGACCAAATTAGGGTGGATAGCGCAAGTTGTGTCATTAACCCCGTGGACGACGCCTGCGCCAATTGGTGCGTCCTGGGCTGCCAACTGGGCGTTTAGTCCGGTAGTTATGTGTCTGTTATGTATGGTGTTCTCGGCGGTGATGTACTACCCATTCCTCAAAGCTTATGAGCGCAGCTTGCTGAAAGCCGACCAGGAAAAAGAGCAACAACTGAGTTTTGCTGAGTCAGCCGAAACCCGCTAAGTCGTGATTAGATTAATCTTTACGGAGAGTATGATGAAGTATCAATTTCCACATGATTTTTGGTGGGGCAGTGCCAGTTCAGCCCCGCAAACCGAAGGTGAAAGCTTGAGTGGTGGTAAAAGTGCCACTATTTGGGACACTTGGTTTGACAAGCAACCGGGGCGTTTTCATCAGCAGATTGGGCCGCAACAGACATCAACGTTTTATCAACATTGGCAGCAAGATATTGCTTTGTTGAAACAGTTAAATCACAACAGTTTCCGTACCTCCATCTCATGGGCGCGACTGATCCCCAACGGACGAGGTGAAGTGAATCCGCAGGCAGTGGATTTTTACAATGGTGTCATTGACGAACTGCTGGCACAGGGGATAACCCCATTTATCAATCTGTTTCATTTTGATATGCCAACAGTCATGCAAGAGCTGGGGGGTTGGGAAAGCCGCTATGTGGTGGACGCCTATGCTGAATATGCCGATACCTGTTTTCGTTTATTTGGTGACCGGGTACAACATTGGTTTACCTTCAACGAACCAATCGTGCCAGTCGAAGGTGGCTACCTCTACGATTTCCATTATCCGAATATAGTGGATTTCAAACGGGCGGCCACAGTGGCTTATCACACCGTGCTGGCTCATGCTTTGGCGGTGAAAAAATATCGCCAACGTGAGTTAGGTGGTGAGATTGGCATTATTTTAAATCTCACGCCGTCGTATCCGCGTTCTGAAAATCCTGCGGATGTAAAAGCGGCCAATATCGCCGACTTGCTTTTTAATCGCAGTTTCCTCGATCCAGTATTACGCGGCGAGTATCCGGCTGAGCTAACGGCATTACTGAAAGATTACGATCAACTGCCTGCCTGCCAACCTGGAGACAGTGAATTAATTGTTGAGGGTAAAGTAGATTTACTCGGTATCAATTATTATCAGCCACGTAGAATTAAATGCCGCGATAGCCGGGTTAACCCAGAAGCCCCCTTTATGCCAGAATGGTTGTTCGATTATTATCAGATGCCAGGCTGCAAAATGAACCCGCACCGGGGTTGGGAAATTTATGAACCCGGTATTTACGATATCCTAACCAACTTGCGAAAAAACTACGGCAACCCGCGCTGTTTTATTTCAGAAAATGGTATGGGTGTCGAAAATGAACAGCGATTCAGCCACAACGGTCAGATAGATGATAGTTATCGTATTGAGTTTGTTTCCGAGCATTTAAAATGGGTTCACCGTGCTTTGGCGCAAGGGAGCCATTGCCTTGGTTATCATATGTGGACGTTTATTGATAACTGGTCATGGTGTAATGCCTATAAAAATCGTTATGGTTTTGTTCAGTTAGATTTGAAAACGCAGCAACGTATCGTGAAAAAAAGTGGCGAATGGTTTGCGGCAACGGCAAATAATCAAGGTTTTGATGAGGTAGAGCGAAATGATTGATTTGGAAGAGGCCGTAATGGAGATTATCGTCAATGCCGGTCAGGCCAGAAGTCTTTGTTTTGAGGCATTGCGAGCCGCCCGTGAAGGTGATTTTGTTCAAGCGCATGCACTGTTATCGGAATCGGATGGCTTTACCAAGGCCGCACATCGGATGCAAACCAAGCTTATCGAACAAGATGCCGGGGAAGCCAAAACACCGATGACACTGATTATGGTCCATGCTCAAGATCATTTAATGACATCGTTATTAGCCCGTGAATTAACCAATGAATTAGTATTATTATATCAGCGAGGATAAATCGCCTTGGGTAAATGAAATTCATTGTGTAACTCAAAGAAATATTTAAATTAACTATTGCACTGAGGTCAAATATGAATATTTAGCCATGGCTGGTTATTTGCCAAAAAGATACTTCTGGGTATAAAAATAAATAAATCATTAACTCTTTTAAAATGGGTTGGCTGAGTGTCGCCTTTATTTTTAGAGCCTAATACTTTAGTTCACATTATCCTAAATAGAGATGGTTATTATGAATAAGTTTATACTGGTTGGACTTACCAGTCTTTTATCATTGCCTGTATTCGCTGAAGTGTCCTGGGAGACCCCGCAAGGGAATCTGAAATTATACGGTGATGTTGAGATTAATATGGATGCTGCCAGTAAAAGTGGGCAGCTCACTTCTCTACGCACCAGTGCAAATAAAGACTGGAAAGCGGGGAGCAGAGAGCAATGGGATATTAATGGCAGAATACTGATCGGTCTGGATGGTTATCGACGTATGAGTAATGGCAATTTCGCGGGTTTCACTGTACAGCCACTGGCTGATATTGGTGGTCATATGAACCTCGATGATGCAGCCTTCTTCTTTGGTCATGAGAAAGATTGGAAGGTGAAAGTCGGTCGCTTTGAAGCCTATGATATGTTCCCACTGAATCAGGATACGTTTGTCCAACACTCAGGTAATACTGCGAATGATCTTTACAGTGATGGCTATGGTTACATCTATATGATGAAAGAAGGCCGTGGGCGCAGCAACAATGGGGGTAACTTCCTGGTCAGTAAAACTCTGGGTAACTGGTATTTTGAAGTTAACACCATTCTAAAAGACGGAACCACGTTATTTGCCAATAATACTTATCATGGTAATACGCTGGAAAATGAAAAAAATGTGGCATATGTTCGTCCGGTGATTTCGTGGAAACAAGATAGCCTTTCTGCGGCTATAGCAATGGAAAGTAACGTTATCAGTAATGCCTATGGTTATCGTGATGATCAGGGCCAGTTTCAGGACCAATCGAAACGTAATGGCTATGGGGCAACATTCACTTGGAATAATCAGGATAAAGATCCTGAGAATGGTATTGTCGCTAATCTGAGCTCAGCTTATATGGATGCAACCAATGAGAAGAACTTCAGTGCCGGGGCTAATATCTTATGGCGAAATTTTGAAATTGGTTATATTTACGCACACAATGATATCGAATATTTCAACAGTGCAAATGCAGGGGTAGTTACCTCTGGGATATTAACCTCGCCTGATAAATATGATGTTCACACGATCCACACCTCCTATAAAATTGCCAATATCATGGATATGAATAACTTTAATTTATACCTTGGTGCTTACTGGTCTAAATTGGAAGTGTCACCTGATAATAAAGTGGTTAATGCTGAAAACGATGACCGCTATGGTGTCCGTGCCAGATTTAAATATTTCTTCTAATAGATTACTGGCGACCACATGAATTAAATTGGTTATTTAATATTTTACTCAGATTAAATTTCACTTAAATAAATGCCTGTCTGCGGAATTAGGTTATGCACGCCTGTGGTATTTCCGCAGCAGGCGAGGTTATTTTCTACTCTTGTCCCCTCAGAACCAGCGAATAAAAAACCTGCTATTTGAATTTTTTTGCGCTTTCCTAAGAAGAAATTGCGTAGTGCGCCGCATTTTTAAACAAAAATTCAATAAACTAAATATTTTTTGATGCGGATCAAGACACATTTCCTTTGTTTAGTGTTAATGTTAATAAATCTCATTATCAACTTCATGTGCGTTACTCATATTATGCGAACTTGGCACAAACTCTTTCTGCTTTGCTGCTGTTGGTGGCTATCAGCCTCATTAGCCTGGGCTGCGACGGATTACCCGCAGTTGGTTAATGATATCCAATCCCGTCTCGATAAAACGTCTCAGTTGTACCAACAACAGAACAATGATGAAGCCCGTACTACGGTGCAGATGGCGTACTTTGAAGTTTTCGAAAACCTCGAAGGCCCGATTCGTATCAATATATCTGCCCAGAAGAGTTACCAGATGGAAGCCGCTTTTGGCGAAATCCGGCGCATGATTGGGGAGGGCAAACCGCAAGCGGAAGTTGATAATAAAATTAATTGGCTTAAAAGTGAACTCACTGCGGTACTGCCTATACTGACCGATGGGCATAAACTTAATGCAGAACAGCAACATGCAGCCTATGAAAACAGTGAAATTGCACTGTACTGGCAGCAGAGTTTCAAAATCATTGATGACTTACTGGCACAAGCCATAAGCGAATATCAAGAAGGGAAGTTCGCCGCGGCCAGCGAAAGCGTGCAACAGGCTCATTATCAGGGTTTTAAAAACTCTGAAATGGAAATGTCAGTGCGGGGCAATCGTTCCGCACAAGCAGCGGCGGCAATTAACCAACAATTTACCGCATTAATCGATCTCACCCGCAAGCCAGACCAAATAACGGAAGTTGCCTATCGTGTCACTGGTTTACTGCAAACTATCGAAGACACCCTGCCAGGCTTACCCACAACGCGTGAACAGCAACCAGTCACCGCAGATCAAGCCAACGTTGGGCAATCTTCGGCATCGGCTGCTAATTCTGACGGACAAGCTAATGCCGATTGGGCGGCGGTTTCCAGTAAGATAAATCAGGCCATCAGCGATGCTATCAGTCAGTACCAAAAGGGGCAGACTACACCGGCAATGATGGCTGTACAGGATACCTACTTTGATTTGTTCGAAGCCAGTGGCATGGAGAATAAAGTTGGTTCACGTGATGCTGCATTTAAATCGACGTTAGAGGGGCATTTCACTCGTTTAGTCAGTCTGATGAAAGCCGGTCAGCCAGTCGAACAGTTACAAGCCGAAGCAGTTGCGTTGCAAAAGGATTTGGCCAGTGCTGTAGAGATGCTGGGTGGGGGGGATGAAACCAACTGGAGTCTGTTCATCTACAGCCTGCTGATTATTGTGCGTGAAGGGCTGGAAGCTTTACTGATTGTTGCCGCGATAGTGGCTTATCTGGTGAAAAACAACCATCAGGATAAATTACCACTCATTCGTCAATCCGTCGTAGTGGCCTTAATCGCCAGCGTGCTAACCGCTTTCGTCTTCCAGTGGTTATTTGCTAATTCAGGGCAAAGTCGTGAGTTATTAGAAGGTTTCACCATGATGATTGCCGTGGTGATGCTGTTCTCAATGAGTTACTGGTTATTGTCGAAGACTGAAGCACGGCAATGGAAAGCTTATCTCGAAGGGAAATTTTCTAAGTCACTCAGTAGTGGATCGATGGTCGGGTTATGGCTGACAAGCTTCCTGGCGGTGTATCGCGAAGGTGCTGAAACTGTACTGTTCTATCTGGCCCTGATGGGCGATGCCAGTACCACTAGCGGCCACTTGTCGATTCTGGCAGGTTTTGGCGTTGGCTGTGTATTCTTGCTGGCAGCTTATCTGGTTATGCGCTTTACCGTAGTCAAATTGCCACTCAAACCCTTCTTTATGTTTACCGGTGGCTTTATGTACCTAATGGCGTTTGTATTTGCCGGTAAGAGTGTTCTTGAACTAATTGAAGGTAAATTGTTTGAGCCGACATTGCTACCGGGCGTACCTGAAATCAGTTGGTTGGGGATCTATCCATATCTGGAAACATTGATTCCTCAAGGGATATTACTGATTGCTGCGCTGGTTGCTCTTTGGGTAATGCAACGGCGTGGTCGTACTGTCTCAGCGTAATGGTCCGGCATGATGCCGGTGTGAATAACGACAATGTAATTATCATTTGATACCAGAGGGTGTGCTACATGACCATGAAGAAAACGATTATTGCCAGCAGCATTATCGCCAGCATTTTTGCAGCGCCTGCTGCTTTCGCCTTTAAAGAGTATCCGGCTGGCGAGCCTATCAAGATCAACGATATGGAAATTGCTGCAGTTTACTTGCAGCCAATCGATATGGAACCGCGTGGCATGGGTTTGCCTGCCGCGAAAGCTGACATTCATCTGGAGGCGGATATCCATGCCACCGAAGGCAATAAGAATGGATTTGGTGCCGGTGAATGGATGCCGTACCTGACTATCGCTTATACCTTGGTGAATACGGATACTGGTACCAAACAAGAAGGCACATTCATGCCGATGGTTGCCAGTGACGGTCCACACTACGGTGCCAATATTAAAATGATGGGCGTAGGTAACTATAAAGTTACTTACCATATCAGTGAGCCATCTAAAGCCGGGTTACATCGCCATACTGATAGCGAAACGGGTGTCGGCCGCTGGTGGAAACCGTTTGATGTGAGTTATGACTTTAAATATACCGGTTTGAATTGATAACAATGGCCGCGATGACTAAAACAGTTATCGCGGCTTTTTCTTAATGCTGGATAGTCAGCGCGTTTTTATCCGCGCGATGTAAAAGCTGATCAGTGATAACTGGCAGGTGTTGTGATTATCTTGCCCAAGGTGTGTGCTAATGAGTTATTTTTTTGTTTCCGTGCTACAAGCCTTTTTACCGGTAGCGTTGTTATTGGGGTTAAGTTGGGCATTCAGGCCAGCTCCTGCATTGAACCGGGTGGTATGGATAACGATACTCATGGCTATCGTGGGTATTTGGGCCGGTACCCATTACCCAAAATCGCAGCAATTGCAGTTAGTTCTGGCGGGGGTTCAACTTCTCGCACTGCTGTTATTCTTGTTAAGTCAATTTACGCTCCGCCAGTCGTTAGGTTATGTCTGGCAAGCCCTGTTGGTATTGGGCGCAGCATTCAATTGGGGTAATAATCCGAATCTCGGTGCCTTTACCAATACCCATGTCATCAACACTGATTTACTGCTCAATTTGGCGGCTATTGTCGTGGCATTTGGCTGGGTGATTTTCAGTGCCGCATTATTGCTGATGATGGTCAGGCAATTGCCTCGTTGCCGTTGGCCACTATTGATACTGATAACGGTATTACTGATTTTGCCACTCAGTGGCGATGGCATTCTGTTATTGATGAAGTTACAGGTTGTGCCACTGACCAAATCACTACTCAGTTATGTCGCTTTAGTTACCAATGGGCATGCCTGGTTGAGTTACATTTGTGCGCTGCTTCTGGCATTTACGACGCTGTGTTACTTGATACCGTTATGTAATTCCCGCCGGATCGTCGGTGAAAATTCAGACCCGATCGCTCACCGTAAAGCATTAGCTGATTACCGTAATGTACGCCGAATCTTTATTTTTTCCTTGCTGGCATGGGTAATAGTCGCAGGTGCTCAACTCTACTGGGATAAAGTCGCTTCTCAACCGCCCCAGTTGTCCGAGGCCTTACCCGTGACACTCTCGGCTGATGGTTTAGTCCGTATTCCAGTAGAGCAGGTACGCGATGGTAAGTTGCATCGTTTTGTCTGGGTCGCCGATGATGGTAAAGCAGTACGTTTCTTTATTATTAACCGTTATCCCGATCGTCTGCGCCTGAGTGTGGTTTTCGATGCCTGCTTGTTGTGTGGTGATCAAGGGTATGTCATGGAAGGCAATCAGGTCATTTGTGTTGCCTGCGCCGTGCATATTTTCATTCCGTCGATCGGTAAAGCAGGGGGCTGTAACCCGATACCGTTGGAGGGGTGGAAAAGTGACGATAAAGAGTTAGTCATTCCCAAAGCCTCTTTGGAGGCGGGTGTCAATTACTTCACCACGGTAGTAACGCTTGATGTAATTGATCCGGTTGATAAAACTCACCTCACCAATCAAAAGGCCGAATATAAGTACAGTTATGGCGAGAAGACCTATTTCTTCTCATCTGAGGCGAATTACAACCGTTTCCGTGAACACCCGGAGCAGTTTGTGACGCCGGTTGCCAGTGGTGAAGACAGTGACACGCAGGAGAATCCATAATTATGTTATGGCGCATGCTCAAGCAGTCTTGGTTCAGGAATGTCCGGCGTAAATCCCTGGCGGTATTTACGGTCTTCCTTGCTGCCGGACTCATCTCGTCATTGTTGGCGGTATCGATAGATATTGGCGATAAAATGTCACGTGAGTTGAAGTCTTATGGTGCCAATATTTTGATTGAACCTGCTGGGCAGGTGGCACTGCCTTCATTGCTCGGCGAGCAGAGTAACCCACTTACCGGGCAGGATTTCCTCGATCAAGCTGAGTTACCCAATATCAAAGATATTTTTTGGCGTAACAATATTGTCGGTTTTGCGCCATTACTGAGCGGCGAAACTGATGTTAAGGGTCAAATTATTCCGCTGCTGGGGACCTATTTTAATCAGCCGGTTGATGTACCCGATGAAGAGGACTATCACACCGGTCAGCAAATTATCAGCCCGTATTGGCAGGTTAGTGGTAACTGGCCGCAGGAGCCAGTTAAAGCCGATGCGACAATGGCTGAGGCATTGTTAGGTAAACAACTGGCACAGCAAACTGGTTGGAAAGTCGGTGATGAGTTGCACCTCAACGGTGCTTCTGGCCCACTAATGGTGAAGATAAGTGGGGTGCTGAGTAGTGGTGGTGAAGAAGAGAGCCGCCTGGTGTTACCCCTAAGCGCAGTGCAATCACTCCTCGGCTTGCCAGGAAAAATCCAGGCAGTGCGGGTCTCAGCATTGACTGTGCCAGAAAATGAGTTGTCGCGTAAAGCGCGCGAAAACCTTGAAGCCCTCAATGCCGAAGAATATGACCTGTGGTATTGCACCGCCTATGTTTCTTCAATTGCACACCAATTGGAAGAGGCTATTTCTGGCTCCGTGGTGCGGCCAATTTGGCAAGTTGCTGCATCTGAAGGGGTGGTGATTGAAAAGATACAACTGCTGTTGGCGGTGGTTACACTGGCGGCGTTGATTGCTGCGGCAATGGGGATTGCATCGCTGATGACCAGCACGATTATGGAACGCGCTAAAGAGATTGGTTTGATGAAAGCATTGGGGGCGCGTCAGTGGCAAATTTTGATGCTGTTTTATCTTGAAGCAGCAATCAGTGGCTTGATTGGTGGTCTGGCAGGCTGTTTGGCTGGCTGGGGCTTGGCAAAAACCATTGGCCTGATGTTGTTTGGCGCTCCGCTCAGTTTTGCCTGGATGGTGGTGCCCTGTGTGCTGGTGATATCCGTGTTGATTGCCGTCATAGGTACCTGGTTCCCTGCCCGGCGTATTGCCAGTCTCTATCCGGTGGAGGTGCTTTATGGCCGTTAATCATCGGGCAATTCAGCATAAAGTCAGTAATAGTATGTTCTGGCGATTGGTATTACGTGCACTGCGCCTGCGGATGCAACGGGTCAGTGTGGTATTTGCCGCACTCACTGTTGGTGCAGCGATTGTCACCGCAATGTCAGCAGTTTATTTCGATATTAATGCCAAGATGAGTCAGGAGTTACGAACCTTTGGTGCCAATTTCTATATCGGCCCAGGGCATGGTAACTCTTTTGAACAACAGCGATTTCAGCCAATTATAGATGCGGCACCAAAAGGGCTTATCAATGCTTCCAGCCCCTATATTTATGGTATGGCCCGCACCGAATTGGAAAAAGTGGTGCTGATGGGGGTATGGTTTGAATCCCTACAACAGCTCGTTCCCTACTGGCAAGTCACCGGCAACTGGATCGGCGTCAGTTTTGATGATCGCAATGCCATGATTGGTGTCAAACTTGCCGAACGCTTGCACGTCAAAGTAGGCGATACCATTACATTGGTGAATGGAGCGACTCGCCAGCGTCTTCAGGTCAAAGGTATTGTTGAAGCGGGTGACGCCACGGATAACATGTTAATCGTCAATCTTGAACTGGCGCAAAAATGGCTCAATCAACCGGGGCATATCAGCAATGCGCTCCTTAGCGTCAGTAATGATGTGGGGCAGGTTGAAACATTTGCCAGCCGCCTGCGTGAGCAATATCCCGATCTTGAAATTCGGCCAATCCGTAAGGTCTCGGCTTCTGAAGGGCAGGTGCTTGATAAAATAAAAGGGCTGATGGGGCTGGTCTCGGTGGTGATCCTCATTTTGTCATCACTGTGCGTTAACACCACCTTAATGGCGATAGTGGGTGAGCGTTCAAAAGAGTTCGCCTTGCAAAAAGCATTGGGTGCCAGTGGTGCCGATATTATTCGTCAGATGCTGACTGAAACACTGATCATATCGCTGGCTGCCGCAGTCTGCGGTGCTTTGCTTGGGTATGTGTTGGCGCAAGTATTGGGCCAGACGGTGTTCAGTGCGGCAATCGCTTTGCGAGCACCAGTACTGCCATTGACCCTGATATTGTCATTGTTAGTCGCCGCCGTGGCGGCCATTGTTCCCACCCGTCGGGCTATTCATATCGAACCCGCTAAAGTCCTGAAAGGAGAGTAGCAAATGACATCGCCATTAACACGGGTGAAACCTGAATACACCGCGGATGCCGTCATTGAAACCCGACATTTATATAAGCGTTTTGGTCAAGTTACAGCGCTGGAAGACATTAATATTCGCATTAATCGTGGTGAGTTTGTCGCGATTATGGGGGCGTCCGGCTCAGGTAAAACAACATTAATGAATATCCTGACCTGTCTGGATACCGTTAGCGAAGGGCAGGTGTTACTTGACGGTATTGATGCCGCAGGCTTAGACGAAGAAGGCCGCCGGCAGTTTCGGGCTGACAAGATAGGGCTGGTTTTTCAACAATTTCACCTGATTCCTTACCTGACTGCGTTAGAGAACATTATGTTAGCGCAGCATTATCACAGTGTGGTTGATGAAGACGCCGCGCGGCAGGTTTTAGAACAGGTCGGGATGACACCACGTATGGGGCATCTGCCTAGCCAACTCTCTGGTGGTGAGCAACAGCGAGTGTGTATTGCACGTGCGCTTGTTAATCAGCCTCCTATCATTTTTGCTGATGAACCGACCGGTAATCTTGATGAAGAGAATGAACAGCGGGTGCTGGATCTGCTAAACCATATTCATCGTCAGGGTAGAACCATTGTCATGGTTACCCACAATCCAGATTTAGGGTGTGTTGCTGATCGGATAATCCGGCTCCAGCACGGTAAATATCTTAATGAAGAGAGCCGTCATCATGTGGCGTAATCGGTTAAAAGTTATCGGCATGTGTGGTGTGTTATTGCTACTTAGCGCGTGCAAACAAGAAGAGTTGGTGGTGGGTGAAGCGGCCCCACAATTGGCAGCTTATGACCTAAAAGGCAAGCCGGTGGCACTTGATCAATGGAAAGGTAAGCAGGTGTACCTCAATTTCTGGTCAGCTAGCTGTGGCGGTTGTCTGGCTGAAATGGCGGCACTGAATAAACTGAGTCAGGAATATCGGGATGATATCGTGGTTGTGGCGATTAACACCGATCCTGAACAGGTGGATATCAATCCGGTGTTGGCACAGCGGAATATTAGTTATCCGGTTATTCGTGATCAATTAGGTATCACACAAGAACGCTACCAGGTTATTGGCACCCCGACTTCTTTTCTGATTGACCGCAGTGGTAAAGTGACGCAATTGCATCAGGGCGCGCGTAATGAGCAGGGGCTGGTTACGTTGTTCCAACAATGGGCGGCGGGTGCATAATGAAAGCAGTGCTGTTGTTAACCGTGGGTGTCCTGCTGCTCAGTGTCACGGCTCAGGCAGCCACTGACGGTGAGCATATTTATAAACAAACCTGTTCAAGTTGCCATGGGCGTTCGGCTGATCGCAAAGGCTTGGATAAAGCACCGCCACTGATATCGTTATCGCGTGATGAAATTGTTGATGGTCTAACTGCTCGCCGCGATGGCAAGATTGTTGGCCGGGGCAATAAGGCCAAAGCACATCTGACGGATGACGACATTCAAAAACTGGCCGACCATATCGAAAACTTAAAAACGATTAAACGCACAATGCCTTGATGCAATATTATCTTTTATTTCAATTTGTTGACTGATTTAAATAAACCAAATCTCGTGCCGAATTTGTTTGTTCCGACGGCTTCATTTGATAATGTTAATGCTGTATTATATGTTGCATATTAAATACATCTTTAAGTTATCTGAGGAATATCAGTATGGAAAATACATCAGCACTGCTGTGTTATAAAGAGTTACCTGTCTGGAATAGTACCGCTGTACCGGCGATGTTCCGGGAAAAACACAATACCAAGGCGGGTACTTGGGCCAAACTGACCATTCTAAACGGGGAGATGGATTTTCTGATCCTCGATGAAGCGGGGAATACTTTGGCGAGGCATAGCTTCTCTTGTGAGCAGCAGCCGCCCTTTATAGAACCCCAAGTCTGGCACCGTATTGCCGCTTGTTCAGATGACCTGCAATGCCAACTCAGTTTCTATTGCACGGCAGAAGATTTTTATCATAAAAAATACAATTTAACCCCGACGCACTCTGAAGTCATTGAAGCCGTGAAAATGGTTAAACCGGGTAAAGCATTAGATTTAGGCTGTGGTTCTGGTCGTAATTCTTTGTATTTGAATTTATTGGGTTTTGATGTCACGGCGGTAGACAAAAATAGCGATAGTATCCATAATTTACAGCAGATTATAGTACAGGAAAATCTGCAAAATATTACCGCCAGCACTTACAATATTAATGAAGCCAGTGTGGACAACCGCTATGATTTTATTCTATCGACTGTGGTCCTGATGTTCCTACAACCGGAAAGAATTCCCTCTATTATTAATAATATGCAGGAGTGTACCTTGTCCGGTGGTTATAATTTGATTATCTCTGCCATGTCTACGGATGACTTCCCTTGTACTGTGCCGTTCTCCTTTACATTAAAGTCGGGTGAGTTAAGCCATTACTATAAAGATTGGGATATTATTAAGTACAACGAAGATGTTGGGCAATTACATAAGACCGACGCCGAAGGTAATCGGATAAAACTGCGCTTTGCGACATTATTGGCGAAAAAACGGTAATTGCACCCCAGGTACCCAACCTGCGACTTAGTTGGGTTTAATACAGCATATTAAATCGCGGGTAATTTAACCGCCGCGGGGGGTAAGTTGGATTCTTTACGCAAACAACCGACAATATAATCAATAAATACGCGCAGCTTGGGGGGTAAATAGCGGGTTGGCGGGTAGAGTAACCATAAGCCACCGCTGTACGAACTGATAAAGCGCCATTCTGGTAATACCGGTACTATCAGTCCCTGTTGCAATGCTGTTCTGGCCGTAAAATAAGGTAGGCTGCCGATACCTATATGCTGCAAGACAGCATCTAGCCTGACACCGGTATGGTTAGCTGCGTAGCGGCCCCGTACCGCGACAGTTACCGCTTTGCTACCTTGACGGAATTTCCAGCGGGCGTCTCCTGGCGTCTCTCCGAGATAAATACAGCTATGGTGCACTAAATCATGCGGATGCAGGGGAACCTCATGGGTGGCGAGATATTCGGGTGTGGCGCACAACAAATGTTCGATAGCCATCAATTGCCGGCCAATCATTCCAGCAGGGGGTTGGTCAGTAATACGAATTGCCAAATCGATATTTTCATCAATTAAATCAACGTAGCGGTCATCTAAGATCAGTTGTACATCTATTTTACTGTGGCGGCGCAAGAATTCAGGGATATGCGGGTGAACGACAAAACGGCCAACCGCTTTTGGTACACTGATACGAATAAGCCCTTCCGGTTCCAGATTGTACTGGCCACTGACTTCCATCACTGAATTGGCTGCACTAAGCATCGCATGACAGCGTTTAAAAACCTCTTCGCCACTTTCACTCAATCGCAATTTACGCGTAGTTCGTTGCAATAAGCGCGTAGCCAGCGCTTTTTCGAGTCGGCTGACGCTACGGCTGATTGCTGAAGGTGAAACGCCTAACTGGCGTGCAACTGCCGAGAAACTACCGGTTTCTACCACTTTAACGAAAATAGCCATTTCGCTTAGCAGAGTCAGAGGCGTATTTGTGCTCACAGCGCAACAGTCCTTTGAGGTTATGACGGATTATCACAATAGATTGGCATTAATATAATCATAATGGAAATGATAAAAGGATAATGATTGTGACTACTCGTCTATTTTTTGATAACGATACGCTGGCTACGGATGTAAATGTCCTGAGTTGTACTCCTGATGGTGAGCGATTTGCTTTAATATTGCAGGCTACTATTTTCCATCCGCAAGGCGGTGGGCAACCTTGCGATACCGGTACGATTGGCGGCAGCCCGGTATTACATGTGGTGGTGGTGCAACATCAATTAGTTCATTATGTGGCGCTGCCCGTTGCATTAGGGATACAACCCGCGTGTATCGACAGTGACCGGCGTATTCTGAATGCACGCATGCATTCCGCTGGGCATATCATTGGCAATATTGGCGAAAGTTATGGCTGGTTGCCAATAAAGGCACATCACTGGCCGGGTGAGGGCCGAGTCTCATTTAAACCGACTGAAAATCCGCATCCAATTGATATTAATATTGTTCAGATAGCTTTAGAGCAGTTTATTCATCAGGATTTAGCCCGACAGACGTTGATCCAGGGTGATTTTCGCGAAATCGGATTTGGTGAATTGCCCGCGTATGCCTGTGGCGGTACCCATGTTAGTTCGCTGCGCGATGTGGGAAAGGTTATTGTTCAGTCCATTTCGGAGAAAAAAGGAGTGATGTCGGTGAATTACACGATTGATTAGTCGGTAACAAATTGTCTTAGCTCTGCACCTGCAACTTCAATGACTTTAGGTATATTATTCAGATTACAGATAAAATAAGCCTTGAAGGAAAGTTTGGTGAATAAAGAAAAGATTGCGCATTTAGACGCGGTAAGTCGCAAAGCCCGTACGGTAATGGAGCGAGAAGGGCTTGATGCTCTGGTGGTCACCGTTTGTGATAATTTCTACTATCTCACTGGGTTCGCCAGCTTCTTTATGTATACCTTCCGCCATACCGGTGCGGCGGTGGCGATTATGTTCCGTGATGCAGCAATTCCTTCGCAAATCATCATGAATGAGTTTGAGGCAGCCAGTGCCCACTTTGATATGCCGAATATGGTGCTAAAAACCTTTCCGGTGTGGGTCGATGTCGATGACCCACGCAATCCCCTTAATCATCAGACCAAGCGTGAGCGGCCGATTGGCCCGCCAGTTGAAGCTGTTTTTAGTTTAGTCAAAGCAGCGCTTGAGGACGCCGGGGTGCTGGGTAAGACCATTGCCATTGAATTACATGCCATGTCTAACGGGGGAAAAGGTGTTCTGGACAAAGTAGCGCCAGGGCTGAAATTGGTTGATTCAACGCCATTATTTAATGAAATCAGGATGATCAAAAGCCCGTGGGAGATTGAACATCTGCGTAAAAGTGCTGAAATAACCGAGTTTGGTATTGCCCGTGCAGCGAAAGAAATTCGCGTCGGTTGTACTGCGGCACAATTGACGGCGGCATTCAAAGCCGCAGTAATGACGTTTCCGGAAACGAACTTCTCCCGTTTCAATCTTATTTCGGTTGGTGATAACTTCTCGCCTAAAATGCTGGCGGATGACACTCCAGCTAAGCCGGGAGACTTAATTAAGTTTGACTGCGGTGTGGATGTTGCAGGTTATGGGGCCGATCTGGCGCGAACTTTTGTTCTGGGGGAGCCGGACCCACTAGCAAAGCAGATATATGACACCATTAGAATCGGTCATGAACATATGCTCTCAAGGGTGGCACCGGGGGTTAAATTAAAAGATGTTTTTGATTCCACCATGGACGTCATTAAAAAATCGGGCTTGCCACATTATAATCGTGGTCATCTAGGGCACGGTGATGGTGTATTTTTGGGATTAGAAGAAGCACCTTTCATCAGTACATTAGCGACTGAAACGTTCCAGCCTGGGATGGTGTTAAGCCTTGAAACACCCTATTACGGTATTGGGGTCGGTTCGATTATGTTAGAGGATATGATTCTCATTACTGATAATGGTTATGAGTTTTTAACTAAACTCGATCGCGGCTTACAACGTTGTGACTAATCTGCGCTGAACATCTCACTTTATGTGAATTAAATTCATCTTGGAAAATAGACTCTAGCCATTTTAGCTGAGCCTATTTTTCTTAGGTCAAAATCGTATATGACAAACATTCAAATAGTTATAAAAATAATGCATATAAAATAATGAGTTAAATTGTAGAAGTGTTTTAATAGTTTGGTTACTGGCATTCTGGCAGTAAGATCTGGTTTTCAATCAGTTCATTTTTAATGATAACGGAAGTGATAATCTACTATTGCTAATAATAGCGGACTTATTTTCTAGTTATAAGATAAATAATATTTTAGATATTAAAATTAAAAGTAGTAAAAAAAACAGGCTAAAACAGCCCGAAAATCAAATCGTGCTACCCTTTTGCAGACGACTGTATCGCAGGATTCCCTTAGTGAAAATATTTAGTCGCTAAATTTTACCTTTTTAAAGGATTTTATCCTAAGATTAATCTTAATTTCATTAAAACTAACCGCTATAACACATTTTCACCTCTATTAATCGCTGGAATAACAATATTCTATAATAATTCGACAACAGTATTTTCTTTCAACTATCCTATGTAACATGCTGTAATACATTCTAAGGACTTCATTTCATCATAATTCCATAATGAAAAATGGATGTTCGTGAAGTAGCTTTCCTTGATCATCAAACAAGTTGCTGGCTTAAGGGTTATATAATGTATAACGCATTTACAACACTACTGCGCCCGTTGCACCGGCACAGAATAACTTTATTAGCGCTATTAATTTCCGGCCTTTCAGTTAATCCAGTTTTGGCAGATACACAGTATGATTCGTTAATCATCCAAGCCAGATCAGGAGATACCGCGCCGGTCCTTGACTACTTACAAAAAGAATCCAAATCTGGCCCTCTCAATAGTGGGCAGGTAGACGACTGGCTACAAATAGCCGGTTGGGCAGGGCGTGATCAAGAGGTTATTGACGTTTACGAAAGATACCACTCTTCAATGAATCTCTCTTCGCGGGGCTTAGCGTCCGCAGCGCGTGCATATCGCAATGAAAAACGTTGGGATCAGGCGTTGGCATTGTGGCAAAGCAGTTTAAAGAAAGACCCAACCAACCCAGATCTTATCACTGGCATGATAATGACTCAGGCGGATTCCGGGCGCGGTGGTGAAGCTTTACAGCAGGCGAAAGACCTGGCTGCGCGTGACCCTTCTGCAAAAAACTATATGACCCTCTCTTATCTTAATCGGGCAACCAACCGCAATTACGATGCTTTGCAGGCCTCGAGTGAGGCGGTACGACTGGCACCGGAATCTGAGGAAGTATTAAAAAATCACCTCGAGATTCTGCAAAGAAACCGTATTGCCGATCCTGCGTTGCAGCTTGCCAAAGAGAATCCAAAATTAGTGACCGCAGAGCAATATCGGCAACTTGAGCGAGATGCTGCAGCGGAACAAGTCCGTATGGCGGTACTACCAACACGCAGCGAGACGGAGCGATTTTATATTGCTGATCAAGCGTTGGCTGATTATCAGGATTTGTTAGCCCGCTGGAGCAAAGATCCCGAAGCGCAGGCCGATTATCAACGTGCTCGTATCGATAGATTAGGCGCGTTATTGGTTCGCCGTAATACCGAACAACTCATTAAAGAATATGAAAGCATGGAAGCCGAAGGCTACAAAATGCCGGATTATGCACGTCGCTGGGCGGCATCTGCTTATATCGATCGCCGGATGCCAGAAAAAGCAGCACCCATCTTGACCAGTTTGTATTACGCCGATGGCAAAACATTCCGCAATAGCGATGATTTGCTTGATGCAGATGATCTCTATTATTCGTTGAATGAAAGTGAACAATTGGATAAGGCACATCAATTCGCTAAAAACTATAGCGAACAAACGCCGTATCAGGTTGGCGTTTATGGTCTGCCAGGTAAAGAGCCGAATGATGACTGGATGGAAGGGCAGACTCTGCTGGTTCAATCCCTGGTAGCACTCAATGATCTGCCTGCGGCGCAGAAAAAACTGGAAACGCTATCCAGTACTGCTCCTGCTAACCAGAATTTACGTATTGCTCTGGCCGGTATCTATTTGGCAAAAGATTTACCACGTAAATCTGAACAAGAATTGAAAGCAGTAGAGTCATTGGCGCCACGCAGTCTTATTCTGGAACGTGCACAAGCTGAAACTGCGATGGATTTGCAGGAATGGCATCAGATGGAGTTACTCACTGATGATGTGATTACCCGTTCTCCTGAAGATGTTCCCTCGCAGGAGCTCGATCGTCAGCGCAAAGTGCATAACATGTATGAATTGCGTGTAACCGGGAATCGAACTATTTCTTCCAACAGCCCAATCAGTGGTAACAAGGATTTTGGCATTGAAACCTTGCTGTATAGCCCACCGATAGCTGAAAACTGGCGGGTATTCGGTGGTGGCAGCTACGACAATGCGCAATTTGAAGAAGGAAAAGGCATTAATCGTGCTACGCGGTTAGGGGGCGAGTGGACATCCCGTGACCATTGGGTTGAGGCTGAAGTGAATAATCAGAATTACGGTTTTGGTAACAAAACCGGTGCTCGGTTATCGACTTGGTACGATTTTAATGATCACTGGCGAGTTGGCGGGCAGGTTGAGAGACTGGCCAAAGATACCCCATTGCGCGCATTAAAAAATAATATATCCGCTAACAGTGCGTCAGCGTATGTGTTCTGGAAAGCCGATGATCGGCGTGACGCTGAAATTAGCGTGACACCGTCACGTTTCTCTGACGGCAACAACCGTTGGGAATATGAGTTCAACGGACGCCAACGTGTCTGGACGGGCCCTTACCTGACGGCAGATCTTAGCTTAGGGTTAGCGTCGAGCCATAACACCAAAGAAGACGTGATTTACTATAACCCGAAAAGTGATTTCACTTACGTCCCTGCCATTACCTTAAACCACATTATGTATCGCCACTATAAAACCGTCTGGAGCCAACAAATTCAGCTCGGTGTTGGCGGTTATTGGGAGAAAAACTTCGGTAATGGTCTGGTAACCACGGCAGGTTATGGGCAACGCATTCAATGGAATGATGTCGTGGATACTGGGATAGCAGTGACCTACGATAAGCGCCCCTATGATGGTGTCCGTGAGCACGATCTCTCGCTCGCTTTCGATTTGAATTACCGTTTCTAAGGGATCAGCGCCATGGCGAAGATACTATTTTTTATACGAATACTTGTAGTAGGAATGATAACGGTGCTGGCCTCGGTGTGTTATGCAGAGAAACCGGTATTCGTTCCACCCGCTGAGCGGGCATTGCCGCTAAGTGAAAGGCCGTGGCAAAAAAATACCTTTGTGGTTATTGCTTATCACGACGTTGAAGATGAATCCGCAGACCAACGCTATCTGTCAGTAAGAAGCAGCGCATTAAGTGAACAATTGGCCTGGCTAAAGGACAATCGTTACAACGTGGTGTCTGTTGATCAGATTTTAGCGGCCCGTAATGGTGGCGCACCGCTGCCTAATAAAGCCATTTTACTGACCTTTGACGATGGTTACAGTAGTTTTTATAACCGTGTTTACCCATTGTTAGAAGCCAATAAATTGAGTGCAGTACTGGCTCCAGTGGGGACTTGGATCGATACGCCACCGAATAAGAAGGTGGATTTCGGTGGTTTAAGTACTGATCGCGATCGTTTTCTTACCTGGAAACAGATCAGTGAAATGGCTAAATCAAAACTGATTGAAATAGGTGCACATACTTACGCTTCCCATTACGGCGTGATAGCAAACCCGCAGGGGAATACCGAACCGGCAGCAGCCAACTTGATTTATGACCCTAAAACGAAAAAATATGAAACTGAAGCGGCTTTCAAGCAGCGGATGGAAAAAGACGTTACCTTGATAACTCAGCGTCTTATTCAGGCAACGGGCAAGCAACCGAGAGTCTGGGTTTGGCCATACGGTGCAGCCAATGGAACCGTGTTAAATATCTTACGCCAACACGGTTACCAGATGGCTATGACACTGGAACCCGGTATTGGTAACGTCAATGATCTGATGAATATACCGCGTATCTTGATCAGTAATAATCCGTCGTTGAAAGACTTTGCCCAGTTGGTTACCTCTGTGCAGGAAAAAGACATCATGCGGGTGGCGCATGTTGACCTGGATTATCTCTACGATCCAGACCCGGTACAGGAAAAGGAAAATCTCGACAAACTGGTACAACGGATTTCTGATTTACGCGTTACCACGGTGTTCCTGCAAGCATTTTCTGATCCGAAAGGGGATGGCAATATTCGTCAGGTATACTTCCCTAACCGTTGGATACCTATGCGCCAGGACCTGTTTAACCGCGTTGCCTGGCAACTAGCATCACGCCCTGATGTGGATGTTTATGCCTGGATGCCCGTGTTGGCATTTGAGATGGACTCGTCGTTACCGCGGATTAAGCGTATTGACCCCAAAACAGGGAAAACCAGTATCGATCCGGATCAATATCGTCGCCTATCGCCATTTAACCCGGAAGTCAGACAGCGCATCATCGATATTTATCGCGATATGGCCTATAGCGCACCGATTGACGGGATTCTCTATCATGACGACGCGGTAATGTCTGATTTTGAAGATGCATCGCCGGATGCTATCCGTGCATATGAGAAAGCCGGTTTCCCAGGTTCGATTGCTACCATACGCCAAGACCCGGAAACCATGGCCCGCTGGACGCGATATAAGAGTAAATATCTGGTTGATTTTACTAATGAGTTAACACGCCAGGTGCGTGATATCCGTGGCCCACAAGTAAAATCCGCCCGTAATATATTTGCTATGCCGATCTTAGAACCGGAAAGTGAAGCATGGTTTGCACAGAATCTTGATGATTTCCTGGCTAACTATGATTGGGTTGCCCCGATGGCAATGCCGCTAATGGAGAAGGTGCCGTTATCAGAGTCTAATGAGTGGCTATCGCAATTAGTTAATAAAGTTGCACAGCGCCCTGGGGCCCTGAATAAAACCGTATTTGAACTGCAATCGAAGGACTGGACCAAGCCTGAGGGCAGCAATGCCATCAGCGGCCCGATACTGGCGGGATGGATGCGCCAGTTGCAGTTAAATGGCGCGCAAAATTTTGGTTACTATCCGGATAACTTTATCACTGGCGAACCACCGCTAAAAGATGTCCGCCCTGTGCTATCTTCTGCCTGGTACCCTTTATATGATCGATAGAATTATTGCGTTACTCATCCTATGCCTGGTACTGAGTATACCTGCGGGTATGATCCTGCTCTTTACCGGTGATGTGTTGCTGAATTTTGTTTTCTTCTATCCGCTCTTTATGTCCGGTATTTGGATAACCGGTGGTGTCTATTTTTGGCTACGCCGAGAAAGACACTGGCCGTGGGGCGATGATGTGCCCGCACCGGAGCTAAAAGGTAATCCGTTAGTGTCTATTTTAATCCCTTGTTTTAATGAGGGAGAGAATGCGCGGGAAACCATTCACGCGGCATTGGCACAGACTTACACCAATATTGAAGTGATCGCCATTAACGATGGCTCCAGTGATGATACTGCACAAGTGCTGGATGGCCTGTTGGCTGAGGACTCGCGATTACGTGTTATTCATCTGGCTCATAATCAGGGTAAAGCTATTGCTCTGCGTATGGGAGCAGCAGCGGCACGTAGTGAATATCTGGTATGTATCGATGGTGATGCCTTACTGGACAGCAAAGCGGTGCCTTATTTGGTCGCGCCGCTGATTGCGAATCCACGCACGGGTGCGGTTACCGGTAACCCGCGAATCCGTACGCGCTCAACGTTGGTTGGCCGTGTGCAGGTTGGTGAGTTCTCTTCTATCATCGGTCTGATTAAACGGACACAACGTGTCTATGGTCAAGTTTTCACCGTCTCTGGTGTGGTTGCTGCGTTCCGTCGCCGAGCACTGGCGGATGTGGGCTACTGGAGCCCGGACATGATCACGGAAGACATCGATATCAGTTGGAAATTACAAATCAGGCACTGGTCAGTATTCTTTGAGCCTCGCGGTTTGTGCTGGATTTTGATGCCGGAAACCTTACGTGGTCTGTGGAAGCAACGTTTGCGTTGGGCGCAGGGCGGGGCTGAAGTTTTCCTGAAAAATATGTTTAAGCTGTGGCGCTGGCGTAATCGCCGCATGTGGTTACTGTTTCTTGAATATTCACTGTCGATAACCTGGGCGTTCACTTACCTGTTCAGTATTATCCTGTTCCTACTGGGATTGGTTATTACTTTACCGCCAGGTATCCATGTACAAACAGTCTTCCCACCGGCCTTTACCGGGATGGTACTGGCGTTGACTTGCTTGATGCAGTTTGCGATAAGCTTGGTCATTGAACGGCGCTATGAGCCTAAACTGGGTAGTTCACTGTTTTGGATTATCTGGTATCCCATGGTCTACTGGATGCTGAGCTTGTTCACCACAGTGGTTTCGTTCCCCAAAGTCATGCTCAATACCAAGCGTAAACGTGCGCGTTGGGTTAGCCCTGACCGTGGGATCGGGAGGGTTAAACCATGAGTGCACCTCTTATTCACACTGAACAGCGGCTGATACCCCGCTGGATCGACATTATTATCACGGCATTGGCCTGGATAGGTTTTATCTTTCTGTTCGTGAAAGGTTTTCTCGACATGATTGGCAGAGCGCCGAATATGGGGCCGATTCCGTTCAGAATGTATATTATTAGTGGCCTGACAACCTTGGCATTGTATGCGGCGATTGCGGCATTCAATGCCGTGGTAATCATCATCTGGGCTAAATACAATCAGGTGCGTTTTCAGGTAGAACGTCGTGGGCATCGACCCCATCTGAATGATGATGAGTTGGCTAGCAGTATGGAGCTTTCAGCGGAGATGGTGGCTCAGCTTCAAGCGGGTTCCTGCCTTACGTTATATAATGATGAACATGGGCAATTGCTGGACGTCAAAGAAGGGCTACAGCTTCCCACCGTTGCACCGGTAGTTAATTTACGCCGGGGGTGATGGGCCATCATCTCTGAATACCTGATAGTAAGTCATTCTGTACTTATATCGGGTATTCAGACCCTGCCTGCTATTATTTCAGCTATTCCCCGCCAAAAAACGTCACTTTGTTTTGCCATTCTTGCCTTATATATTGCTATGATTTGGCAGGGATTACCGCGTGTGAAATCATTGAGTATCGTAATAATTGATATTCCTCTGCCAGTTGTGTTTAAAAGGAGCATACAGTGAAGCAAAACCATTTTGGGCAAACTATCGGCACTGAATTACCGCATTGGCAATCAGCGCAGCAACCTCAGCGTGAGATTTTACCCGGCCATTTTTGCTATCTCGCGCCAGTGAATGCAGACAAGCATGAAACGTCGTTATATCAGGCGTATCACATGGCGAAAGAGGCAGATGACTGGACTTATTTTTATTGTGAACGACCTGAAAATGAAGCTGATTTTCATCACTATCTGCAAACCCTGATCAATGCACCGGGGGCTGTCCACTATACGGTTATTGATGCACAAACGGGCCTTGCATTGGGGACGGTTGGTTTACAGCGAATTGATGAGAATAATGGTGTTATCGAGATAGGTTCAGTGAATTGGTCGCCACGTTTAAAACGTAACTCAGCAGGGACGGAGGCAATATATTTACTATTACATTATGTCTTCGATAAATTAGGCTATCGGCGCTGTGAGTGGAAATGCGATTCATTGAATGAACCCTCAAACTCTGCTGCGTCTCGTTTTGGTTTTCAGTATGAAGGCCAATTTCGTCAGGCGATTGTGACTAAAGGGCGCAATAGAGACACCAATTGGTATTCCATAACTGATCGTGAATGGCCATTAATTAAGCAGGCATTTAATGATTGGCTGGCTCTGGAGAACTTTGATAGTGAAGGCCGACAAATAGCACGTTTACAGGATTTAAGAATCAGCCGTTAGACAGGATCTGGTTAATTACATTTGAGTTTATTCTATTGTATTAATGATGTTTTTTTTATTTTCGTCTTTACTTATAACCCAAATAAAAAGGGTAAAGGCGAAATTACGAAGCTCGTTTGATGCACGGAGTAAAACAGGGCTTAATAGTATAGCGCGATGCAAAAAATAATCAGAGCAAAAAATGAGCAAATAAAAAAATTATTTTTTTTTACATTTTGAGATCGCGAAACTTAAGAGTGTCATTATACTGTAATCATCTGGCGGTATTTTTCACACGGTGCATAGCTTAGGCTGTTGTTTATCACTGCGGGGATCGCTAATGCTAGAGTCCATGATTGGGCTGTTAAGACAAGACCACTGTTTTACCCAAGCAACTCGTTGTTACGAGGGCTCCCCCTCCGACTCTCATTTTCCAGCAGTACTGTCATTATCTATCCCTGATATATTTTTGTCTCCAGCGTTATTGTTTCAAGTATTCATGTCACGTAATAACTCCCTTGCGATATCGTTCTCACCCCAGACCTGTTTTTACCCACGTCATTTTGGGGCCTGGGTGTTGACGCTACTCGCATTTTTCATTGGCTATTATTGGCTGCGAAGGAAGCCAAAAACCTCATCCGTATGTGAAACATATACCCAAAGTAATTCGAGTTGCAGGAAGTCAACACACATGCAGCTTGAAGTATGACGGATATAATCGCGCAGGCAACCGCTGCTGCGGTAGGTGAAACAAACTGTAAGGTGCCACTATGGGAAGACAGAAAGCAGTGATCAAAGCTCGTCGTGAAGCGAAACGCGTAATTAGACGTGATTCACGTAGTCATCGTCAACGTGAGGAAGAAAACGTGACATCGTTAGTGCAAATGGGCGGTGTTGAATCAATAGGTATGGCACGGGATAGCCGTGATACCTCCGTTATTCAGGCGCGTACGGAAGCTCAAGGTCATTACTTATCAGCCATAGACAATAAACTGCTCATCTTTGCGACCGGCGAAGCTGGGTGTGGTAAAACCTTTATCAGCGCGGCCAAGGCCGCAGAAGCACTGATTCACAAAGAAGTTGATCGGATAATTGTGACGCGACCTGTACTACAGGCTGATGAGGATCTGGGGTTCTTACCTGGTGATATCTCTGAGAAATTCGCGCCTTACTTCCGCCCGGTGTATGACATTCTGCTGCGCCGGCTCGGCTCATCTTTCATGCAATACTGTCTGCGCCCAGAAATCGGCAAAGTGGAAATTGCGCCTTTCGCCTATATGCGCGGGCGTACCTTTGAGAATGCGGTAGTGATCCTCGATGAGGCACAAAATGTAACCGCCAGCCAAATGAAGATGTTCCTAACCCGTCTCGGTGAAAATGTTACGGTCATCGTTAATGGCGATATCACCCAATGCGACCTTCCGCGTGGTGTGAAATCAGGTCTCAGTGACGCGCTGGAGCGTTTTGCTGAGGATGAAATGATTGGTATCATCCGCTTTGATAAACAGGACTGTGTCCGCTCTGCACTCTGCCAACACACTCTAAATGCCTATTCATAACTCAGTGTTATGAATGGATGACCCGATAAAAAAGGGCAAGCGCGATAAACGCTTGCCCTTTGCTTATCCCCTTGCGGGCATGAAGTTACAGCATGATAGTCATCATATAAGCGGCAAATAGCGCCAGATGGGCGGTACCATTAAGTACGTTGGTTCTGCCGGTGGAAAATGATATTTGCGACAAAATCAACACGCTGACCATCACCACGATATGTGGTGCTTCCAGACCAAAGTTCAACTCTTGCCCGGTGATTACCGCAATCAAGGTAACCGCAGGAACGGTCAGTGAAATGGTTGCCAGCACTGAGCCGAAGAACAGGTTCATCGCACGCTGTACCTGATTAGCCAGCACCGCTTTTAACGCCCCTAATCCTTCAGGGGAGAGGATTAGCAGCGCAATCAGGAAACCGGTAAATTTAGCCGGTGCATTTAACTCAGTAAGCAGCGCTTCTAATGGGTTGGCATCAAATTTGGTAACGGCTATTACTGCTATTAAATGAATTAACAACCAAAATGTGTGCCACAAACTGCTGTGTGAGGATGGCTTACCATGGTGAGGGTCACTCGGGTCGTCACCTTCATCCTCATGTTCATACACAAACAGACTTTGGTGCGTTTTGGTTTGAATCAGCAGAAAAACACCGTACATCGCGGCTGAAATTGCTGCGACAACCAGTGATTGTGCCACGCTAAAGTTGCCGCCGGGCAGGGTACTCGGTAGCACCAACACAATGATAGCCAGCGGGAATATAGCCATCAGATACTGTTTAATACCCACCAGATTGACATGCTGGGTAGCAAATTTGCGACCGCCGAGCAGCAAGGAAACACCGACCAATCCACCAATCACAATCATGATGATTGAATAGAGCGTATCGCGCATCAGGGCCGGTGCGGCATCACCTGTTGCCATCATGGCTGAGATCAAACTGACCTCAAGCACAACAACCGACAGACTGAGGATTAACGAGCCATAGGGTTCTCCCAGGCGGTGTGCTAATACGTCAGCATGGCGCACTACGCTAAAAGCACTGCTCAGGATACCCACAAGTGCGATCAGGTTGATAACAATAACAGCAGCAAAATTGCTGGTATCACCCCAGATATTAAGAATGACCAATGCAATGATCGGCAGGATGAGGGAGTATTCGTGATGGCGAGATTTAGATCGGCCAGGATCATTTTGCGACTTCATTTCGAGAGCGCTCCTAATAACTTTACTGCATTAAACGGGCATTAGAGCCATTTAACGATAATTAAGTGCCATATTGTAGGCTAAGTAGCTTTAAGACTAACAAATAACAGGGAATTGTCGCAGAAAATTTACAAGGTTTTAACTGGAAAGGGTGAAAAAAATAGCGATGAAAACGGACACTACAGGGTAATGTCCATTGATTTTACAGATATTAATTAATCTTACTCGTCAATATTGTCCATAACTTCATGGCGCTTATGGTGATAATCTTCTTCATTCAGCCCTTCGCGCCAGTAGGGTACAGCATAAAGTTGCTGCCGCTCACACCCTTTTTCTCGGCGCAGATAACGGCGCAATTGCACCACCATGCTATCTTCTCCCGCCAGCCAGAATGTTGACTCTTCCATCAGCAGATTCAGCGCACAGAATTGGGTTATCACATCACCTGTTTTTTCCGTACCCCCAATGACCCAACTTAGTTCCAACCCGGCAGGTTTAATCAGATTCAATACATCTTGCGGGCTATTTACACGGATGATGGCATGGCCTTCGGCATTTGCAGGCAGGGTTTCCAGTAAGGCGGCAATAGCGGGCAGTGAGGAGGGGTCACCCACCAGATAGCTGTATGCCGCTGCTGGCAACATAGTTTCCGGTCCACCAGGATTAGTAATCCCTAACCAATCACCGACTTTGGCATTGCGGGCAAAATCGACCGCCGGACCACGGTGATCATGGATAGCAAACTCAATATCCAGCTCACCCAGTTCTGGGCGAGAAGCACGAACAGAATAGGTTCGAACAATCGGACGGACCTCGGCGGCAGGCCAGATTGGACCTTTTTCACCAAGTACTGGCAGTTGCGGCTGAGTTTGGCTCGCCAAAGGTAGGAAGATTTTCAAATGAGCGCCCGCGCAATCAGACGGGTAATTCTGCAATGTCGGGCTATGGAAGGTGATTCGACGTAAATGCGGTGAGGTATCCACCACCTTTTTCACCTGAACCAGACGGGGTGGAACTGGGCGATATGCGGGTTTTGCTGCGGTTGATCCTGTGGTCACAGTTTATCCTTCTTATCCTATGATGTTTTATTCTTGGTCATCAGCCAGCAGAGGTTGTGGCTTATAAAGGGATAAACTATAACATCAACCAATGTTAATGATAATTATTTGCATAAAAAGAGTGCGATAGGCTGCAACGGCGCATTTGCCCCACAGATATGTAGGGCAAGATGAATTGATTGCTTAATTGATGGGTTTTACAATTGCCGTTCGACGGAAATGCAATCTTAAACGCAACATAGTGACCAGTGCGATAGCCATCACGACCATTGCAGCCAGCGGAAGTTGCTGTAATTGCAGGCCAAAGGCTAGCAAGGTGCCACCGAACCAGGCGCCCAATGCATTACCTAAATTGAACGCGCTTTGGTTAAAGGTTGATGCCAGATTAGGGGCGTCACGGGCCTGATCCACCACTAATAGTTGTAACATTGGGCACAAGGCAAAAGCCACAATGCTCCAGATAAACAATGTCAGTAGTGCCGGTAAATAGAAACCAATGGTGTAATGCAGCGCCAACAGGATAGCTATCAGTATGGCGATTAGCCGGGTCATGGATCCCACCAGGTTTTTGTCGCCTAAACGACCCCCCATCACGCTGCCGATGGACAATCCAATCCCAAGAATCAATAACACCACAGTAACGCCATGTTCAGAAACTCGCGTCACCTCACGCAATAATGGTGCAATATAAGTGAAAACAGTAAACAGGCTGGCATTGGTTAATACTGATAGCAGTAAGGCGGTTTGCACTTTTTTCTGCATCAGGGTTTTGAATTCCAGCTTAGGACTGATTCTCTTCATCGGAATATTATTCGGTAACCAGGCGATCACCGCGATGATAGCTACAATACCAATAGCACTGACACCCCAGAAAGCGGCTCGCCAACCAAAAGCTTGTCCAACTGCTGTACCTAATGGCACACCAAGTACATTTGCCAATGTGACACCCATAAAGACTAATGCTATTGCCCGCGCCCGGCGGTTGGGTTGGACCAAATCAGTTGCGACCACCGATGCCAAACCAAAGAAAGTGCCATGGCAGAGCGCTGCAATAATACGGGCAGCCATTAATAAGTTATAGGTTTGTGCCAATGCACACAGGACATTGCCAATAATAAACAGGACAATTAAACCCAAAAGTGTGGATTTACGCGGGATTCGCGCCGTTGCCATAGCCAATAAAGGTGCGCCGATTACCACACCCATGGCATAAACAGAAACCAACATCCCGGTTTTAGGGATACTGACCCCCAAGTCATGGGCAACTTCCGGCAATAACCCCATAATTACAAACTCGCTGGTACCAATGCCAAAGGTAGCAATGGTGAGTGCGATAATAGCCAATGGCATGAGTAACTCCTGAACAGCCTTACATATATTAAAAAGGCTGAATAACATCAATGTCAACTCACTCCCTGGCATGAATATGAAGGAGATAAAGTCTTGGCAGATGAATTTTATTAAGCGATTTTAGCATCGAGCCAAAAGGGCGTCTAACGGCAAAGTGCGATCCTCTGGGTAACTGACGCATCAGTAGGGGAGTCGGCGCTCTGCCGGCAATACCAATAGCTCTGGGTATATTAAAAAGTAATTAAATATAGCTGATTTTAATTTCTGTCCCAAAATGAGAAGACCCTCTATTCCCTCTATCTTTTTGATAAATTGGGTTATTTCAATTTTTACCACCATAGTATAGTAATTTATGTATGCCATAAGCTTTACTTAGCACAAAAAAACATAAGCAACGGTTTTTTTGTATTTGTTGCTGGCCATTTTCCCCCGTAAATCTATCTACCAAATAGAGTGAAATCAAAAGGGGCTAAATGTGAATTTCCAGCAGCTTAAAATTATTCGGGAATCAGCCCGTTGCAACTATAACCTGACTGAAGTGGCTAATACTTTATTTACCTCACAATCGGGTGTTAGCCGGCATATTCGCGAACTAGAAGAAGAATTGGGTATTGAGATCTTCGTTCGACGAGGAAAGCGGTTGCTCGGGATGACTGAACCGGGCAAGGAGTTGCTGACAGTAGCCGAACGCATGCTGAATGATGCTAATCAAATCCGCCGTCTGGCTGATGTATTCAGCAATAATGATAGTGGACAGTTGCATATTGCTACCACACACACTCAAGCCCGCTACAGTTTGCCTCGGGTGATTAAAGAATTCCGCCTGTTATACCCGCAAGTTAAGTTAGTTATTAGCCAGGGGAACCCGCAAGAGATTGCAGCCATGCTGCATTCCGGTGAAGCGGATATTGGTATTGCTACTGAGCTATTGATGAGTGACGAGTCTGTCGCCACGTTTCCTTATTATCGCTGGCACCACGCTATCGTCGTGCCGGATAATCACCCGCTAACACAAGACCCTAATATCACCCTTGAAACGCTGAGTACGTTGCCATTGATTACCTATCGTCAGGGGATTACTGGCCGTTCACGTTTGGACAATGCGTTCAAAAATGCTGGACTGACACCCGATATTGCACTCAGTGCACAAGATTCTGATGTAATTAAGACCTATGTTGAACTCGGCATGGGGGTCGGCATTCTGGCGGATATGTCCTACGAGGCACATCGTGATAAAGGGTTAGTACGACTAAATGCCGAACACTTGTTTGATGCTAATACTGTTTGGCTAGGGCTAAAACGAGGTCAGTTACAACGTAACTTTATTTGGTTCTTTATACAGCTCTGTAATCCAACACTTTCTTTGCATGATATTAAAGAGAAAGTGTTGGCAGAGGCGGCGGATGAGGTGGTGATTGATTACCAGATCTAGCCACGAAGCGGTATAGATAGGCCATCTGGACAGAAAGTATCAGTCAAGAGAGTCATTGTCAGGCGTAAATCGTACCTGAACTTCTGTTCCGCCATCTTCCCGCTGGCAGATAGTGCAATGGCCGTTCAGACTATTTGCCCGATCCTGCATAATGATCAAACCGTAATGATTAGGCCGCTCGCTGGCCTGTCCAATCCCACAGCCGTTATCACGGATGGACATGATGACATCACCTTGCTCAACAGTAACCCTGACAGTGGCCATACTGGCGTGAGCATGCTTATAAATGTTGTTCAGTGCTTCACGGGCAATGTTAACCATATGAATGGCCTGATGGTCGGGGACACAGCCTGACGGCAAGTTAAACTCGAGGGTAATGGGTAAACTGGCTCGCTCGCTGAATTCATTTACCAAAGTCTGGAGTGCCGCTTGTAATGTTGCCTCATTTAGCTTCAGGCGGAAGGTCGTCAGTAATTCACGTAGCTGGCGGTAGGCGATGTTAAGTTCATCGCGCATTTGCTGTACTAAAAGTTTACTGGGTTCCGGCATATCGGGCGCTTGCATCTGCAAGCAACTGATTTGAATTTTGAGGCAGGAAAGCGACTGGGCGATGGAGTCATGCAGTTCCCGGGCAATGGCTGAACGCTCTTCCATCAATAATAATTGCTGCTGATGCCGGGCTTGGCTTTCCAGTGCCAATGTACTGCTCAGTTGCTCCACCAGCATATTGACCAGTTGCTGCTGATCTGAATTGAGTGATTTATCAGTGGGTAGTTTTGCCAGTAGCAACCCATATTGACCAAGCTTATCACTCAGACTCCAACTCAAAGATTCCCGCAAAACAGCACTACTCACTCCGCCAGATGAGCTGCTAATAGTGAGTTGTGCCGGGCTGTTTTGGGGCGGCAGATATTCGCCATCGGCGTTATCAGCGAGATTATCGCGATAAAGATGATTTTCATATAAACAGATCTGCACATTTTCCAGTGGTGTCAGTGTTTGTAGCTGCTCGATAATTGGAACTAAGCGCTCGCTTAATGGTTGGTGGGTATGTAATTGACGGCTACTATGATATAGAAAGGCTAATACTTGATTTTTTTGTTGTAAATCAGCGGTTTTTTGAGTAACTCGTTGCTCCAGGTCACTGTATATCAACGAAAGTTCCTGCGACATTCGATTCAATGCGGTACCCAGCATCCCCATTTCATCTCGTTGATAAGACAGCGTATAGCGTTTGCTGAAATCACCGCGACCAATGGCATTCGCCATGGAGATTAATTGCAGCCATGGACGCAGTATGCGGCGGCGCAAATAATAGATAGTGGCCAATAGTAAACTCATTGTCAGAACAATGAACACCAGTTGAATCATGGTAACCAATAACAAGCGTTGTTCAGTTTTATGGTCAATGGCTAATACCAGAGCATCTAGCTGGTGGACAAAGTCTGCCACGTTGGCGGCAACGTCATCGGGATGTTTAGCTTGTAGTAACTGTGGTTTTAGCGTGGTTTGCCAGTAACGCTCTATTTGTTGATATTGGCTGGTTAACCCTTCTCGCTGTAACGCATGTTGTAAATCGCTACTGGTTTTATCCTGCTCGAGTGCAACCAGGTAAGGCAAATCACCATTATTCAACGGTACCATTGAAAGCAGCCGGTAGCTTTGCATACGTAGCGAGCCTGCTTTGTTGATGGCATGCGCGTTACCCTGAATACTTTGCGCCATCCATGACGAGATAGTCATACCGGCAAGGCCCAGTAAACCCAGTAGCATCATCAGTAAAGCTATCTGATTAACCAAGGGGATGAGGTAACGTTTCATAACATAATATTCCTTTGACCAATAAACGTGGCAACCTTGCCGTATGTTCATCGTGTCATGTGGGCGTTAATGGGACTTCATGCCGGCCGCAGTCATCATCATACGAAACAACATCGAAACTGCGAATAAAGCCAATACGCTACCGCACCAAATAAGTAACATCCAGCCGATCTTCTTCCACCAAGGCGATTTTAGCTGTTCAGTTGGCTGAAGGGTCGTTTGTGATTTTATCGTGTTATTTTCAGACATATAAGTCTCATGCATACAAATTCTAATATTCACAATAAGAACATATCAGGGCCAGCGAACTAGCCCATGATTGTCATTATCCACTTGGTACTTAGTGGTAACCTTGATCGTGATGGATTTTCCCGCGGAATACGTAGTAGCTCCAGAAGGTGTAAACCAAAATAATAGGAATAATAAAGAGTGCGCCGACCAGCATAAAACCCAGACTTTGCGGCGGAGCTGCCGCTTGCCACAAAGTAATGGATGGCGGAATAAGATAAGGCCAAATGCTAATACCCAAACCGCTATAGCCAAGGAACACCAGCAATAACGTCAATAGGAAGGGGGCATAATGCCCACCCCGTTTAACTGAGCGCAGTAACGCCCAACTAGCCAGTACTACCAATAATGGCACCGGTAAGAACAAAAACAGATTGGGTAGCGTAAACCAGCGTGCCGCAATTTGTGGATGTGCAAGCGGTGTCCACAGGCTAATGATGGCAATAACGAGCAGCATTATACATGTCAGTGGTGTGGCTAGCTTATGCATGACCTGTTGCACCTGTCCTTCGGTTTTCATAATGAGCCAGGTACAGCCGAGTAGTGCATAGGCTATAACCAGACCGAAGCCGCAAAACAGAGCAAAAGGTGTCAACCAGTCAAATGGGCCGCCACTATAACTCCGCCCCGTTACCGGGAAGCCGTGAATAAAAGCACCGACCACTATGCCCTGAGTAAAGGTGGCAATCAATGACCCACCGATAAAGGCTTTATCCCAGATATGCTGTTTTTCAGCGCTGGCTTTAAAGCGAAATTCGAAGGCTACGCCACGGAAGATCAAACCCAATAACATTAGGGTAAGAGGAATTGCCAGTGCATCCAGAATAACTGCATATGCCAACGGGAAAGCACCTAATAAGGCCGCCCCCCCAAGAACCAGCCAGGTTTCGTTACCATCCCACACGGGGGCGACGCTGTTCATCATCAAGTCCCGGTCACGGCTGTGTTTTACCAGTGGAAACAGGATTCCGATACCCAAATCAAAACCATCCATAACCACATACATCATGGTACTGAAAACGATAATAACAAACCAAATCAGTGGAAGATCGATACCCATAATTAGCTCCTGCTTTGGTGGTTGTCAGAACTAAATGATTCGCTTACTGCCGACAGTGGCCGTGATGGCGTATTCGACTGACCGGGTCCGCCGGGTTGTTGCTGAGTACCTTCATGCGCTTTTGGCCCCTTACGGATAAGCCGCATCATGTAAGCGTAACCAACCCCAAATACCGAACCATAAACCACAATAAAGACCAGCAGGCTGATACTCATATGCATTTCGCCATGAGATGAAACCGCATCACTGGTGCGTTGCAAACCGTAGACTATCCACGGTTGGCGGCCGACTTCGGTGGTGAACCAACCGGCCAGAATAGCAATTAAACCCGACGGTCCCATCCACAGCACAAAATAGAGGAAAGGGCGCGATTGGTATAAACTGCCACGCCAGCGTAGCCATAAACTCCAGATACCGGCCAAGATCATCAACATGCCTAATCCGACCATAATGCGGAAGGACCAGAAGACAATGGTTGAGTTAGGACGATCTTCCACTGGGAAAGATTTCAACGCTGGGATCTGTTTTTCTAAGCTGTGAGTGAGGATCAAGCTGCCTAAATAAGGAATTTCCAGCGCAAAATGGGTTTTCTCCTGCTTCATGTCTGGCCAACCAAACAGAATGAGTGGCGTGGGTTCTCCGGGCTTGTTTTCCCAGTGCCCTTCAATCGCCGCAATCTTAGCCGGTTGATATTCCAGTGTATTCAAGCCATGGGCATCGCCAATAACTGCCTGTAGTGGGGCAACGATCAACGCCATCCACATTGCCATTGACAGCATTTTCCGCATCGCGGGTGTATCCCGTTTACGCAGTAAGTGCCAGGCGGCAGAGGCGCCGACAAAGAATGCCGATGCAAGGAAAGCTGCCGTGGACATATGCAGTAACCGATAGGGGAAGGATGGATTGAATATCACTTTCAACCAATCGACAGGCACCACTTGCCCATTAATAACTTCAAAGCCTTGGGGGGTTTGCATCCAGCTATTGGAGGCGAGTATCCAGAAGGTAGACATCAACGTGCCTAATGCCACCATGCAGGTTGCAAAGAAATGCAAACCCGGCCCAACGCGGTTCCAACCAAAAAGCATCACCCCGAGGAAACCGGCTTCAAGGAAGAACGCGGTCAGTACTTCATATGTCAGCAACGGGCCGGTGATACTGCCCGCAAATTCTGAAAAAAAGCTCCAGTTAGTGCCGAATTGATAGGCCATGACCAAACCGGATACCACACCCATACCAAAGTTAACGGCAAATATTTTTGACCAGAAATGATAGAGGTCGCGGTAATCCTCATTTTTGGTTTTTAACCATAAACCTTCCAATACCGCAAGAAAACTGGCCAACCCAATAGTGATGGCTGGAAAGATGATATGGAATGAGATGGTAAAAGCGAATTGGATTCTGGCCAATTCTAGAGCGGTTAAGCCAAACATAGTGACCTCGCTGCAAACATGGTACTGCCTCATTAATCTATAAAATGAATCACGCCGGTATTAGTTATCCCGATAACAGGTAGTGACAACAGGCGATTATTTGGCGGAGTAAACTTGGCAGTTAGTTAACCATAAGTTAAAGTGGCTATAATAGTGACAATTAATTCAATCTTACCTATAACAGTTGGCTTATGACTCGATATGAACAGTTAGCTCAGCAAATCCGGGCACAAATACAATCCAAGGTCTGGCTGGCGGGTGACAAGCTGCCTTCATTGCGGGAAAGTTGTAAACAATCAGGATTAAGCCTGATGACTGTAGTGCAGTCCTATCAGCTATTAGAAAGCCAAGGTTGGATCGTGGCCCGGCCGCAGTCGGGATATTATGTTGCTTCACGGCCGACACAATTACCCCAGCCACAGCGAGGGAAAAAACTGCATCTGGATGAACAGGTAGACATTAATGCCTTTATTTTTGATGTACTACAGGCAGGGAAAGACCCAGCAATAATGCCATTTGGCTCGGCATTTCCCGATCCAAGTTTATTGTTACAACCCCGATTATCACGGGCGCTGGCCAGCGTCGCACGTAAGATATCACCACAAAGCTCTGTGACTAACTTACCACCGGGTAACGAAAGTTTGCGGCGCAATATAGCTCAGCGTTATGCCGCCAGTGGAATGAATGTCTCCCCCGAAGAAATTGTTATCACTGCGGGCGCGATGGAATCACTAAGCCTGAGTTTACAGGCGGTTACGCAGCCCGGAGATTGGGTAGTGATTGAGTCACCCGCATTTTATGGTGCATTACAGGCGATCGAGCGTTTGCGGCTAAAAGCGATTGCCATTACCACCCACCCGCAACAGGGTATGGACCTCGATGCGCTCGAACAGGTGATCAACCAATACCCGATCAAAGCTTGTTGGCTGATGACACATTTTCAAAATCCATTAGGTTGCACGATGTCCTGGCCGCAGAAAGAACGGCTCGTAGCCCTGCTACAGCAGAATAATATCTCGTTGATTGAAGATGATGTTTATGGTGAGTTGTACTTTGGTGCGGAGCGGCCGTTGCCAGCCAAAGCACTCGATCAGCATCGGCAAATTCTGCATTGCTCATCGTTTTCTAAATGTCTGGCGCCGGGATTCCGTGTCGGTTGGGTCGCAGCAGGGGAACATGCGCAGCGAATTCAGCACTTACAATTGATGAGTACGGTTTCGGCCAGTGTGCCGACTCAGTTGGCGATTGCAGATTATCTCAGTCAGGGGGGATATGACACTCATCTGCGCCGCCTGCGCCGCTTAATGGAACAGCGGCTCAATACGCTGCATCAGGCGGTTATTGAGCATTTTCCTAAAAATGTCAAAATCAGCCATCCTGCGGGGGGATATTTCCTTTGGCTGGAGTTAGAACCGCCGTTTAATGCCAGTGAGTTATATCGGCGGGCGTTGGCGCAGGGGGTTAGCATCGCGCCGGGGAGAATGTTTACCACAGGCAGTCAGTTTGATCACTGTTTCCGCCTGAATGCTTCGTTTGCCTGGTCGGAACAGAGCGAACAAGCCATCCGCATACTGGCGCAACTGATTAATCAACTCACCAGCGCCACAGATAATAGCCGCTCGCGTCGATAACCATCTAATTTCCGCTATGAGTATATTTACCTGGCTCCAGAAAATGGAGCCATAACAGCATTATCTTCTGCCGCTATTTCTGCAATATCCCTCATTCCATTATGCATAAACGGTGCAATTCCTTTCGTATCGCCTGCTTTGTTAGCAGAAGAAATGCACTTAATTGATGCATGCACTGCCCATTTATAGGGCGTTGGAAAGCTTAGTTGTTATTTTTGTGTTGCCATAATGTGATCTGACAGAGCAAAAATCAAAATTGATGTCAAATGCATATAATTTCTACTCAAACCAGCATGGCTGGCTTATTTATCAATCAAAATGCAGTATGAATGCGACCAATGTGCATACTTATGCATTTTAAATTATTGTTTTAATGGAATTTGTACAATTTATTCACATTGGATCTGGTGTGGCATGAAAGCTGCTGTACACTTTATATCAGGTGAATATATTTCATTTTTTATTGTTAACAGAATAAGAGATTTTTGTTGAGGCATGGTGCTCTCAAACGATGAGTCTCTCAACCCCATATTTACGCTGATCAAAGAGGCCACTATGGAACACCCAATCCCCGTTACCCGACAGTCTTTTGATGAATGGATCGTGCCAACCTATGCACCAGCAGATTTTATTATCGTGCGAGGGGAAGGGGCGACACTGTGGGATCAGCAGGGCAAATCTTATATCGATTTTGCTGGTGGTATCGCCGTAAATGCCTTGGGACATGGGCATCCGGCAGTAAAAGCGGCACTGATTGAGCAGGCAGAAAAAGTATGGCACTTGGGTAACGGCTATACCAATGAGCCGGTACTGCGCCTGGCAAAACAATTGATTGATGCCACTTTTGCCGAGAAAGTTTTCTTTTGTAACTCTGGGGCTGAAGCCAATGAAGCGGCACTGAAACTGGCCCGTAAATATGCGTTGAATAATTTCGGTAATAAGCCAGGGCTTGCCGGCGAAAAGAACCAGATTGTGGCATTCAGGAATGCATTTCATGGCCGGACGCTATTTACCGTTTCTGCGGGCGGGCAGCCGAAGTATTCGCAAGACTTTGCTCCGCTACCGGGGGGGATCAGCCACGGTATTTTCAATGATATCGCCTCGGCTGAGGAACTGATTAATGACCGAACCTGTGCTGTCATTGTGGAACCGATTCAGGGCGAAGGTGGTGTGCTACCCGCTGATAGCGAGTTCCTACATGGCTTGCGGGCTTTGTGTGATCGTCATAACGCATTACTTATTTTTGATGAAGTACAAACCGGGGTTGGCCGTACCGGAGAACTCTATGCCTACATGCATTACGGTGTAACGCCTGATGTGCTGACCAGTGCCAAAGCACTTGGGGGCGGCTTCCCGATTGCGGCAATGTTAACGACGACCAAATATGCCAGCGCACTTAATGTCGGCAGTCATGGTACTACCTACGGCGGTAATCCACTGGCTTGTGCCGTGGCGGGTACTGTTTTGTCTCTTATCAACACACCAGAACTCCTCGCAGGCGTAAAAGAGAGGCATCAGTGGTTCTTGGCTGGATTGGCTGAAATAAACGCCCGCCACAAAGTCTTTTCTGAAATCCGTGGGCGCGGTTTGCTGATTGGCTGTGTGCTTCACAAGGATTATGACGAGAAGGCCAAAGAGATTGTTCAGGCTGCCGCACAGTACGGGCTTATTGCTTTGATTGCGGGTCCGAATGTGGTGCGTTTTGCTCCGTCCCTGATTATTTCTCAACAGGATATTAAAGAGGGCTTAGCCCGGCTTGCCATGGGTATTGAACAGGTTTGTCGACAGGTTAAGTCATAACATTGATGCAGTAAGCAAGGGACCTTGACTATGATGATAGTTCGCCCGGTAGAACGCCGTGATCTGGCCGATATCCTTGAATTGGCAGGTAAAACTGGCGTTGGCATGACTTCACTGCCACAAAATGAACAACACCTCGCCGCTCGAATTGAGCGCGCGTTAAATACCTGGCAAGGTTCTTTGGCTGCGGGTGAACAGGGCTATCTGTTTGTTCTGGAAGACAGTGAGCGAGAAAAAGTGGTGGGCGTTAGTGCTATTGAGGTGGCTGTTGGTTTGCATGACCCTTGGTATAACTTCCGTGTCGGCACGTTGGTTCATGCATCCAAAACACTCAATGTGTACAAATCGGTACCGACCCTGTTTTTAAGCAATGATCACACTGGGTATAGCGAACTCTGTACCTTGTTTCTCGATCCTGAATACCGTAAAGACAAAAATGGCCCCTTCTTATCAAAAGTACGTTTTCTCTTCATTGCCGCATTCCGCCAGTATTTCTCCCGCAAAGTGATTGCGGAAATGCGAGGCTATACCGATGAACAGGGGCGTTCGCCATTTTGGGAAAATGTGGGGCGGCACTTCTTTGCCATTGAATTTGCTAAAGCTGATTATCTCAGTGGTACCGGGCAGAAAGCGTTTATTGCTGAATTAATGCCAAAACACCCGTTATATGTGGATTTTCTGGCAGAAGAGGCGCGGGCAGTCATCGGGCAGGTCCATCCACATACGGCTCCCGCACGTGCAGTGCTGGAAACCGAAGGCCTGCAATATCAGGGATATGTGGATATCTTTGATGGCGGCCCAACACTGGAGGCCAACACCGATGAAGTGCGGGCGGTGCGCGACAGCAGTAAGCGAATCGTGGTTATTGATGACATCGATATTGACCCGAGTGGCACTGCCTATTTAGTGGCTAATGACAGCTATCAATATTTCCGCTCAATATTGATTACTACTCATCTTTCAGACGAGCTACTGCATTTAACGACTAAAAATGCGGCAGCGCTGGGTGTCATAGCCGGTGATACGGTTCGGATAGTCAGCCTTTTTGCCCCGGAGACTAAAAAATGACTCACCCAGCACTGTTTATGCAAGGGGAATGGCGCACTGGTAACGGCGCGCATTTCGACAAACTTGACCCCATAGATAGGCAATTATTGTGGCAGGCGCGCGCCGCAGACAGCCATGATGTCGCAATGGCTTGTCGTGCGGCACGGCAGGCTTTCCCTGCCTGGGCGCGTACACCGCTGGAACAGCGGGTCGCGGTGATACAGCGTTTTGCGGCATTACTTGAGCAGTATAAACAGCAACTGGCCTGCACTATCAGTTTGGAAACCAGTAAGCCACTCTGGGAAACACTGACAGAGGTGCAAGCAATGATTGGCAAAGTGGCTATCTCGTTGCAAGCCTATCAAAGCCGAACCGGGAGTAGCCAAACACCGATGGCTGATGGTATGTCCGTGTTACGACACCGTCCTCATGGTGTATTAGCAGTATTTGGCCCTTACAACTTCCCAGGGCATCTCCCTAATGGGCATATCGTTCCTGCATTGCTGGCAGGTAACACGGTGGTATTTAAACCCAGTGAGCTAACACCAAAGACGGCAGAAGAAACCGTCAAATTGTGGCAGCAGGCAGGTATACCTGACGGGGTATTAAACTTAGTACAAGGTGGGCGTGAAACAGGTGAAGCCCTTGCTGCGCAACATGATATTGATGGTTTGTTGTTTACCGGCAGCGCCAATACCGGTTATCACTTGCATCGCCAACTGGCCGGCCAACCGGAAAAAATTCTGGCACTGGAAATGGGTGGCAATAATGCATTGATTGTTGAGCAGATAGTAGACTGTGATGCGGCAGTAAATCTTGCTATTCAGTCGGCTTTTATCTCAGCCGGTCAACGCTGTACTTGTTCGCGCCGTCTACTGGTTAAATCTGGCGCTGAAGGCGATGCATTTTTACAGCGTTTTGTCGCTATTGCCAAAGCCCTGCGTATCGGGCGTTGGGATATGCAGCCAGCACCCTTTATGGGCGCGGTGATTTCATCACAAGCAGCAGAAAAAATGCTGGCAGCGCAACAACATTTGCTGGATTTAGGTGGTAAGCCATTATTAGCCATGACCCGCCCAGACAGCCAAAGTGCAGTGCTGACGCCGGGGATCATTGATATTACTGGTATCAATGTCCCTGACGAAGAGTATTTCGGCCCACTGGTCAGCGTTATTCGCTATGGCGATTTTACGCAAGCATTACACATTGCTAATCAAACCAGGTTCGGTTTGGCGATAGGTCTGGTTTCTGAGGACCGGCAACAATTTGAACAACTGTTATTGGAAGCCCGAGCCGGTATTGTTAACTGGAACAAACCCTTGACCGGCGCATCAAGTGCTGCACCCTTTGGCGGGGTTGGGGCATCAGGTAATCATCGACCAAGTGCCTTCTATGCGGCCGACTATTGTGCCTGGCCAATGGCATCACTCGAAAGCGAAAGTTTGACGCTACCAGCAACATTGTCACCGGGTATCTCTTTCGATTTGCCCGATAGCCATTGAGCCATGAATGGAGAATACGATGGCAGGATATGAGGTTAATTTTGATGGATTGGTTGGGCTGACACATCACTATGCTGGATTGTCATTTGGTAATGAAGCCTCTACTGCGCATCAAAACAGTATTTCCAACCCTCGCCTGGCTGCGCGGCAGGGGTTGCTGAAAATGAAAGCATTAGCCGATTTAGGTTATAAACAAGGTATTTTGCCACCACAGGAGCGACCAGCCATAGGCGTTTTGCGTCAGTTGGGCTTTAGTGGTTCAGATGAACAAGTATTGAGTGAAGTGGCACGTAAATCCCCACGTCTATTATCTGCGGTAAGTTCCGCATCATCAATGTGGACGGCGAATGCGGCGACGGTATCACCTGCTGCGGATAGCGCGGATGGGCGAGTTCATTTTACTGTGGCCAATTTAAATAACAAATTTCACCGTGCAATTGAGGCTGAAACCACGTCGGCTTTACTCAAAGGGGTTTTTAATAACCATCGTCACTTTGTTCATCACGATGCACTACCTGCTGTGGAATTGTTTGGTGATGAAGGTGCGGCTAATCATAATCGTCTGGGGGGAGAATACGGCTTGCCAGCGGTTCAGGTCTTTGTTTATGGCCGCAACGCACTAGAAAACGGAGTAAACCCTAGCCGATACCCTGCTCGCCAAACGCGAGAGGCCAGCGAAGCGGTGGCTCGACTGCATCAACTGGCACCAGACCGAACTGTTTTTGTGCAACAGAACCCCGCAGTGATCGACCAAGGGGTTTTTCACAATGATGTCATCGCTGTCAGCAATCAGAATGTGTTATTCCATCATCAGCATGCATTCGTCCCTGGCATTCAAGCTATGGATGAGATTCGCCGTAAAATGGGTAGCATTGAACAACAGTTGATCAGTATAGCGGTCCCTGACGCGCAGGTGTCGGTTGCTGATGCAGTATCAAGCTATCTGTTTAACAGCCAGTTATTAAGTAAACCGGATGGTAAAATGTTGTTGGTTATTCCGCAGGAGGCACAAGAAAACCCGTTCGTGTGGCGATATCTGTCGGAATTGATCAATAGCGGTGGTCCGATTGACAGTGTCAAAGTATTCGATTTACGCGAGAGCATGCGTAATGGGGGCGGCCCTGCTTGCTTACGCTTGCGTGTTGCCTTGACCGATACAGAGTTACAAGCTGTTAATAGTCGAGTAATGATGACACCGGCGCTGTTTGTGACGCTGAATAATTGGGTCGACCAACATTATCGTGATCATTTGCAATTTAAAGACTTGGCTGATCCGCAGTTATTACAAGAAGGGCGGCAGGCATTGGATGAATTGACACGGATACTTAATATTGGCTCGGTATATCCGTTCCAGCAGAATTAGAAGGAACGATGATGCTAGATTTCCTGGCGATAACACTCTCGGGCCATCCGCCAGAACCGATCCGTGGCGCGACGCAGAGTATCGAGTGGCAATGGCTCGATGAAGGGATATTGATGTTGACACCTTCTGGCAATTACACCCAGTCAGTGGTGTTATCTGCCGGTATCCACGGAAATGAAACGGCCCCGATTGAGATTTTGAATCAATTGGTGTCAGATTTGTTAGCGGGTGAATTAACGCTGGCCGTCCGTTTGTTAGTCATATTTGGCAATCCAGCGGCGATAAGCGCCGGCAAACGTTTCCTCTCAGCAGATATCAACCGTATGTTTGGCGGGCGACACCGGCGTTATCCGCCAAGTAATGAAACCCGACGGGTTGAAATTATTGAGCAAGCTGTGTCGGCGTTTTTCCGAGCAGAGAGCCAACTGACGCGACAGCATTACGATTTACACACGGCAATTCGCGAATCTCATCATACTCGATTTGGATTGTTGCCTTATCAAACAACACCGTATAGCGCAGTAATGCTACGGTGGTTACAAGATATTCAACTGGATGCATTAGTGATGCATACCTCGGCAGGGGGGACTTTTGCTCATTTTAGTAGTGAGCACTGCCTGGCCGCAAGTTGTACGCTTGAGTTGGGAAAAGCGCTACCATTTGGTGCAAATCAGCTGGCTGAATTTACTCATATAGCCGGTGGATTGCGTTCATTAGTTAGTGGGGAACCATTGCCTGTACAACCCTCAGGAGGAATGGTGTTTTATCGGGTGGTGAAATCACTGCTAAAACAACATCCTGATTTTAAACTGTGGGTTGACAATGATACGGTTAATTTTACTCGTTTTAACCAAGGTACACTGTTGGCGGAGCAATCCGGTGAGTATTACCGTGTTAAACATGAAGATGAGTGGATCTTGTTTCCAAACCCTCAGGTAGCCCTTGGATTACGTGCAGGGATTATGTTGGTGCGAATGGATAAGAGTGAGATACCAACGGTATAAATAAGGCTGTGTTACCAGTACCTCCATAGATAGTTACTTGAGGTAATATCACCACCAGAATTACAACTTAAGCCAAATTTTAAGTGGTATATTGTTTCTAACCTATAGGAAATGAGCTTTTAGCTATGGAAGCTCATTTTTTATGCATTAAATTAAAGTTTTTCTTATTGCGATTTTTATAAAAAATACACTTCCAATGAAAATGCCGATAATTAATAACCAAACAAAGTCATACTTTCTATAACCCTATTAACGCCCCTAATGTTTAATTTTTATGTTATTGCACCAAAGGTGACATGACATTACTCTCTATTTGCACTTTAAATAGTCATCTAATTACTTTAGATATATAAAAAAGTGCATTGGAACTGTGATATTCGATCCATTTCACAAATATGATATCCGAATAGAACAAAAAAGAAACAAACTGAAATGTTTTCGCACCATTTTGGTGCTCATGCACTATTTTGGTTATATGCAATTACCTAAAAATAAAGATAATCAATCAGTTACGAAAGGTTTCATTAAACATATTTTGTTACAATTGATTACCTGTTTATACCTATGTTTCTACAAGTTTACCGTTTTAACTTTTTGTGCTTAATGCTAATGTCTCTTCGCTTTACAAGACAGGTAACTATAAAAAATTAAAAACTCACTTTTATGAGGCTGAAAATTTAATTCAGCCCGATGGGTTTGTTTTATTAAAATTTAAAGGAAAATTAATGATGAAGCGCAGTTTACTGGCCTTGGCGGTCACCTTGAGTATCGTTCCTACTCTTTCAAATGCAGCAGAGATTTATAATAAAGACGGTAATAAGCTGGATCTTTATGGCCGCGTAGCCGCTAAATACCTTTTCTCAAACCATAATAACGCTGATGATACCTATGTGCGTTTCGGTTTTAAGGGTGAGACACAGATTAATAGCCAATTGACCGGTTTCGGCCAGTGGGAATATAACGTAGCCGCTAAAAATGCAGAATCTCAGGGCGACAAAGGCAATAAAACCCGCTTGGGTTTTGCTGGTCTGAAATTTGCTGAGTTTGGCTCTTTCGATTACGGCCGTAACTACGGTGTAGTTTATGATGCGCTGGCCTATACCGATATGCTGCCAGAGTTCGGTGGCGACTCAATCGCTTATACCGACAATTACATGACAGGTCGTTCTACTGGTTTGGCAACTTACCGTAACTCTGACTTCTTCGGCCTGGTTAAAGGTCTGAATGTTGCTGCTCAGTATCAAGGTCGTAATGACGATGGAGATACCACTAAGAATGAGCGCGCAATCCAGAAGGCTAATGGCGACGGTTTTGGTTTGTCTGTTGATTACCAAGACATCGAAGGCAGCGGTATTGGCTTTGCGGGTGCATACTCTTCTTCCAATCGGACCTTAGGCCAAAAAACATTGGCTGACAGTGCGACAGGGGATAAAGCTCAGGCTTGGGCGACTGCGCTGAAATATGATGCAAACCAAGTTTACATCGCAGCAATGTACGGCGAAACGCTGAATATGACGCCATATAAAGCACTGATTGCGAATAAAACCCAGAACGTTGAATTGGTCGCTCAATACCAGTTCGAAAATGGCATTCGCCCGTCCATCGCTTATGTCCAGTCTAAAGGTAAAGAGCTGGCAGTTGTTGGCGATGCAGATTTGCTGAAATATGCTGAAATCGGTGTGACTTACTATATTAACAAAAACATGTTTGCCTATGTTGACTACCAGATTAACTTACTGGATGAAGATAACAATCCACTGGGCCTGGGCACTGATGATACTGTTGCAGTTAACTTGACTTACCGTTTCTAAGTTAACTTAGCAGTAATTATTACCCTTTTCTGTGTCGGAAATAGGTGAATTAAAAAGGCGGGATTTAACCCCGCCTTTTTTACATTTATTACCGACTGAAAACTCAGTGAGTGGAATGTTATGTTTCAGCGTTGATAGTGCTGTTCACCCCATGACAACATGATATGAATTAACTGTTCGAGTAACTGCTGCAAATGCGTGGCTCGCTCAGGTCGGTAGTGATAAGGCTCAGTTTCAGACATATAGTTTAACTGGGATAATTCCAGTTGCACGGCGTGTTGCTGATTCTGGGGCAGACCATATGCCCGAGTTATGTGACCACCTTTAAAGCGCCCATTCAATATATGGCTGAAGGTGGATTGATGTTGACAACATTCAATTAATTGCTTGCTTAATGATGGGTCACAACTGACACCACTATTGGTACCAAAATTCAAATCGGGTAATTGCCCTTCAAATAATCTCGGAATAACTGATGCAATTGAATGTGCATCTAACAGCAATGCATAGCCAAACTGTGCTTTAAGCCGGTCCAATTCGGATTGAAGTTGCTGATGATAAGGACGCCAGATATGTAACAGGTAAGATTGACGCTCCTGCGGCGACGGTGTTTTACCTGAGATAAAACAAGGTCGCCCATCGAACAACGTTTCGGGGAATAAACCAGTTGTTGCTGTGGTATACAGTGGCTGATCATCCTCTGGGCGATTAAGGTCAACGACTAAGCGAGAGTAATTACCTATTAGTAAGCTGGCCCCCATATTTCTGGCAAAATCATAGAGACGAGGAATATGCCAATCAGTATCTGATAAAGGGCGTGCGGCAGCTGTTAGGCCAGCCTCCACCACGGGGGTTAGTCGGGTGCCGGCATGAGGAATGCTGATTAATAAAGGCAGTTTACCGGAGTGAAAACTTAACGGGTCAGTTAGATTCATGGGCGAACCTCTCCTTGGAAAACGACAGTCGCAGACAATTGGCCACCTAGCCAGTAAGCTAATTCGGCCGGGCGGGATAGTGGCCAATGGACCCAATTTGCCAGTTTGCCAATTTCCAATGTGCCTTGAGTCTCTTGCAGACCAAGTGCCTGAGCGGCATAGCATGTGACACCCGCCAACGCTTCTTCCGGTGTCATACGGAATAAGGTGCACGCCATATTGAGCATCAAACGCAAAGAGAGTGCAGGGGAGGTTCCTGGGTTGGCATCGCTGGCCAAGGCCATTGGCACACCATACTGGCGAAACAGTTCAATGGGGGGGCATTGTGTTTCACGTAGCAAGTAATAAGCACCTGGTAGCAATACCGCCACAGTACCCGCATGGCCCATGGCTTGAACATCTGACTCAGTGGCATATTCAAGATGATCGGCCGACAATGCATTAAATTTTGCTGCAAGAGTACTGCCACCAAGTGCCGACAGTTGCTCGGCATGCAGTTTGACCGGCAAACCGACTTTCTGGGCGGCCAAGAATATGCGCTCGACCTGTGCCGGTGAAAATGCCAGGTGTTCACAAAATGCGTCAACGGCATCGGCCAACCCCTCTTCAGCTACCCGAGGAATGACGGTATTACAAACGAAATCAATGTAGTCGTCAGCTCTGCCGGCAAACTCAGGCGGTAAAGCATGTGCTGCCAAACAGGTTGTTTTAACTATAATGGGGAGTAATTCACCCAAACGGCGGGCAACCCGCAGCATTTTTATTTCACTTTCAAGACTAAGGCCATAACCGGATTTTATCTCTATGCAGGTCACGCCCTCGGCAAGAAGAGGTTTCAGCCGAAATAAAGCTTGTTCGAGCAATTGTTCTTCACTGGTATTCCGTGTTGCCCTAACCGTTGAGATAATCCCACCACCATTAGCGGCAATCTCTGCATAGCTGACCCCGTTAAGGCGTTGTTCAAATTCAGCACTGCGATCACCGCCAAAGATGAGATGTGTATGGCAATCAATTAAACCAGGGGTAATCAGGCCACCTTGAAAGACGATCTCACGTGAGGCATGGAGTGCTGGCAACTCTTTGTGTGGCCCAATCCAGACTATTTTACCGCCTGTGACCGCTATTGCTCCTTGCGGTATCAGATGATATTCCCCTCCACACATGGTCACGATATCGGCACCGTACCACAAACTGTCACAGTGAATTACTGACACCATCTCACTCCTTCAAGCTATACCCTTTGTACCCGCCGCCACAGCTCTGCTTACTGATTGAATCACTAGCGTAAGTCAGTGCTCCGAAATTTATTTGTTGCTATAGCGTTAATGATGGCGAGTACACAGCGAAATTAAGTTGTATATACAATCATGGACAACCTAGCGCATAAAGTCACTATCAGCAAGATAGAGATTTAAACAATTGCGTAACACTTCGCAGTTCTCACAGAGAAATAAAATTGATCAGGACGTCACGGTGCCTTGTGGGGTAAAACGACCATAGAGTTGATAGCGTGAGCCTGGATACAGTAATTGCGCCGCAGTGACGACCACTTTTCCATACCAGGTTCTTCGGCGAATCAACAGACAAGGCTCATGCTCATCCAATTGCAGCAGTTGTCGCTCAGTCTGGCTCGGGATCACGGCTTCAACAATATGTTCACCTTCAGTCAGAGGCGCGGCTTGTGTGAGATAGCTGTAAGGAGTTATGTGATTGAAATCCTGCTTCATATAGTCGGGGGCCGTGCTTGGATTAACACAGCGATTTTCGACTTGAACAGGGAAGTCATTCTCATAATGCACAATTTGCGAGTAGAACAACTGTTGACCGGGCAGGATCCCTAACGCTACCGCTTCTTCAGGGGTTGCCGGGCGAGCTTCTAGTTGCAGAATTTTACTGCTGTGGCGATGACCACGAGCGGTTATCTCGTCAGCAATGTTATGAACTTCAAGCAGGGCACTGTGCGCTTTTGCTTCAGCAACAAAAGTTCCCACGCCTTGCATACGAATAAGGAAACCTTCATTGGTTAATTCACGTAACGCACGATTGATAGTCATACGGCTGACCCCCAGCTCAGCAACGAGCTCGCTTTCTGAGGGAACGCGTTGATGGGGCTGCCAGACCTCGCTTCTGATCTGGTGGATAATGGCCAACTTAACCCGTTGATAAATTGGCGCCGGAGTATCGTCCATTGCGGCACTTAATTGTAAGACTTTTTGTTGTTCCGCCACGGCGTTAACCTCGTCAAATAAAAGATTTATATGCTAAGTCTACGGTTGAATTTAGCGTATGTATATGTATATACAAGTGAGTGGTTTAATTAATTGACGCCGCTGCTGCTTAGCGCGTTTGACTCTGAACAAAATATTGGGATATCGCTATGCCAGTTTATTTTACCGAGCGTGCTTTCTTATCGAGTGGATGGGCAGATAACGTACAAATTACTGTTGACGAACAGGGGTATATTCAGCGCATTGTGACCGGCAGCAGTGGTACTGGTTGTCAGGTTTTATCCGGCCCAATAGTGCCAGGCATGCCGAATCTTCACTCCCATGCCTTTCAGCGCATGATGTCTGGATTAGCCGAAATCGCCGGTAACCCACAGGATAGCTTCTGGACTTGGCGAGATCTGATGTATCGACTGGTACAGCAATTAACACCGGAAGATGTTGGTGTGATTGCCCGTCAACTGTATATCGAGATGCTGAAAGGTGGCTATACGCAAGTCGCAGAGTTTCATTATTTACACCACGATCCCGAAGGTAATCCATACAATTGCCTAGGTGAAATGACCGCTCAACTGAGTCAGGCAGCGCAAGAGGCGGGTATCGGGATGACATTGTTACCCGTATTGTACAGCTACGCGGGGTTTGGTGCTCAGCCTGCTCAGCAGGGGCAGCGCCGTTTTATTCAGAGCACCGATAGCTATCTCAAACAGCAGCAGGTCATTAGTAAACAATTGGCTAATCAGCCATTACAAAACCAAGGTTTATGCTTTCATTCTTTGCGCGCCGTAGAGCTCAGCCAAATGCAGGAGATCCTACAAGCTTCGGATAATCAATTACCGGTACATATTCATATTGCTGAGCAGCAAAAGGAGGTTAACGACTGTCTGGATTGGAGTGGGCAGCGCCCCGTGGCATGGCTGTATAACCATTTGCCTGTCGACAGCCGTTGGTGTCTGATTCATGCGACACACCTGGATAAATCCGAGCTTGTTCGTTTGGCAGAAAGTCAGGCTGTGGCAGGATTATGCCCGACTACCGAGGCTAACCTTGGTGATGGTATTTTCCCTGGGGTCGATTATCTGCATTATCAGGGGCGCTGGGGTATTGGTTCAGATAGCCATGTTTCATTGGATGTGGTGGAAGAATTACGTTGGTTAGAATATGGTCAGCGCCTGCGTGATCAACGCCGCAATCGTCTGACGAGTGAGCAATATCCTGCCGTGGCTGATTTGCTTTATAGCCAAGCTTTAGCGGGAGGACGACAGGCTTGTGCCAGCAAAATTAGTCAGTTAACAGAAGGCTACCGCGCTGACTGGTTAGTATTGGATGGCGATGATCCTTATATTGCTGGTACAAAATCGGCATCTTTGTTGAATCGGTGGTTATTTGCGGGGGGCAAATCGCAAATTCGCGATGTTTATGTGGCAGGCAAAGCGGTAATAGTGGATAGATATCATCCAATGCAACAGCAATCTGCACAGGATTTTCTGACGGTATTGAAAGCCTGTCAACAGGAGGTCTGATGAGCTTTACCCTTTTTGATTTTGCCAGCTTACCCGTTAGCCGTTGGCGAAATGGCGGCGGCGAAACCCGTGAAATAGCATGTTGGCCCGTTGGTGGAGATGATTTTGCCTGGCGTGCCAGTATTGCTACTATCGAACAGGATGGCCCGTTTTCAATGTTTTCGGATATCGATCGGTCAATTACGCTGCTATCAGGTGAAGGGGTTGAACTATCCAGCCCAGGCTGGGAGGCACATACTCTTTCCAAGCCGTTGCAGCCGTTTGCTTTCCCCGGTGATATCCCTATTCATGCGCGTTTATTAGGGGGGAGTAGTCAAGACTTTAATATTATGACGCGGCGCGGTTGCTGGCAGGCATCGGTATCGTCGGTGAGTTCGGCACAAAAACTCCCTGTTTCCCATAGTGGGTTGATCTACGTTGTGAAGGGAAACTGGCTTGTTTGCCATACCGAAACACACCAACTTACTGCTTCGCAAGGCTGTTGGTGGTTGCCTGCAATTAAGGGAGGGCAATTACAGCCTCTTACTGCGGATAGCCATTTGCTATGGGTCGATTTATTTCCTTGGCGGTAAAAGGGAATATTTTTTGTAATTTTCATTACAAACCAAAGTGATGCAATTCTTTGGGATTACTTTTTCACATGCAAGACTGCTATAACTGATGCTCACATAGATACTGTGGGCATCACCGCTATACCTTTTACAATTTCCCTCTGCCACACAAACTGCAACTAAGAAGATTTCCTCATTGCCAAGGCATGCGCCTGGTCACTCGATAGTGTTCAAATTACCAGCATTTGTTAGATCCATGTCATAGTTTTGTTATTTGCTCTATACAAAACACACATTTCGGTTGTTTGGTGTTAAAAATTTCAATAATCTTAATTATGAAATAAACATTTAAAAAAAGAGGTGATAGATGGAAGAATAGATAATAAAAAAATAACCAATTGTTTTATATTGATTATTTGTGAATTTCAAGCCGGGAATGGGGCGGTTGCATTCACGGAAGTGCATTGAAGTGCCTAAAATAACTATTTTTATTTTCTGCCGAGTCATGCAGTTGTAAAAAAATATTTTCAATAAGCGGGCGCTGAGATGTTAATGCATTCCACTTTTGAAGGGTATAGTTCATGAAGCTGAAAAAAATTATTATTGCCTCACTCGCTATTTGTCTGTTGCCATTGGGTGCCTATGCTAAAGATCTTAAAATTGGCGTTTCCATGGCTTACTTCGATGATAACTTCCTGACAATATTACGTCAGGCCATGCAAAACAAAATGAAAGAAGAAGGGAATGTCACTGGGCAATTCGAGGATGCAAAAGGGGATATTGCCCAACAAATTCAGCAGGTAGAGAATTTTGTCAGTCAAGGAGTCGATGCCATTATTCTGAATCCGGTAGATACTCAAGGTGTAAAGCCAATGATCAAATTAGCTGAACAGGCGAAGATACCATTGGTTTTTGTGAATCGCCGCCCTGAAATAACGTTACCAGCTGGTATGGCCTATGTGGGATCAGATTCTGAGCTTGCAGGTCGTCTACAGATGGAGGAATTAGCGAAGCTGATGGGGGGGAAAGGCAACGTAATGATCCTGATGGGGGAACTCTCGAGTGAGGCTACTCGTGATAGAACTCGGGGAGTAGAGAAAGTTGCAGCTCAGTATCCAGATATTCATATCATTGATAAGCAAACTGCAAAATTTTTCCGCAAAGAAGCGGTAGACGTTACCACTGATTGGGTTTTGTCTGGGCAACAAATAGATGCCATTGCATCAAATAATGATGAAATGGCCATTGGGGCTATTTTAGCTTTAAAACAAGCGAAGAAAAATGGCGTAGTAATTGGTGGCATTGATGGCACACCCGATGCGCTTGAGTTTATTAAGAAAGGCGATTTGAATGTCAGTATTTTCCAAGATGCTAAAGGTCAAGGAGAAGGCGCTGTAGATACTGCGATTAAATTAACCTCCGGCCAGAAAGTTGAAAGCAGTGTTATGATTCCTTATCAACTCATCACTAAAGATAATTACCAGGACTTTGCTAATAAAAATAAAAAGTGAAAACAACCTTTTCCCCTGGCTAATAGTTAATTATAAAAACACAGGAATAAGTTAACTTTTCAAGTCAAATTTTCATACATGAAAAATCAAATATTCATTAAATATATTTTAATGGATAGGTCGTGCCGTATTTATTGTTATCACTTTTTTGATAAATACGGCACTTACCCACTGAGCGTATTATGATGACCAAGGAGATGATGATATGTATCCTTACATTCTCGAGGCTGAAGGCATCAGTAAGCAATTCCCTGGTGTCAAGGCATTGAATAAAGTGGGCATTAAAATAAAAGCAGGAAGTGTCCATGCATTAATGGGCGAGAATGGTGCAGGAAAATCGACCCTGATGAAATGTTTGATAGGAATATATCATCCTGATGAAGGTTTAATAAAAGTAAAGGGCGAAACGGTTAACTTCAGTGATACATTAGATGCACTCCATGCTGGTATCGCAATGATTCATCAAGAGCTAAATTTAGTCCCGCATATGACGGTGGCAGAAAATATTTGGTTGGGGCGAGAGCCCGTTCATTATGGTTTTGTTAACCACGATTTGCTCAACAGTAAAACCGAGGATTTATTAAAGCATTTAAATATAAAATTGAAACCAGATATGCTGGTTGGTGAATTGAATATTGCCAGCCAACAAATGGTAGAGATTGCTAAGGCTGTTTCTTATGATGCAGATGTTTTAATAATGGATGAGCCGACATCAGCGCTGACCGAAGGTGAGGTTTTTCATCTGTTTGCGATTATTACTGAGTTAAAAGAGCAAGGAAAAGGCATTATCTATATCAGCCATAAAATGGATGAAATATTTGAAATTACTGATGAGGTCAGTGTTTTCCGCGATGGTATGTTTGTTGCCACAGATAAAACGGAAAACCTGACAAAACAGTCATTAATCACCATGATGGTTGGTCGCGAACTTACTCATATGTTCCCAAAATTTAATAATAATATTGGTGAAGAAGTTTTACGAGTTAATGAGTTACGGCGAGATGGGCTATTTCGCAATATCTCATTTTCCGTAAAACGAGGCGAGATATTGGGTGTTGCTGGTTTGGTTGGCGCAGGTCGTAGTGAGGTTATGGAAAGCTTATTTGGTATGCACCCTGCGGACAGTGGTGAAATTTTTATCGAGGGTCTGCCAGTCAATATCGACTCCCCGTCAAAGGCTATTGAACAAGGATTGGCTTTTCTTACCGAAGACCGAAAGAAGTCAGGGTTATTCTTAGTCTTGTCTGTGGTTGAGAATATGAGCATCGTAAATCTTTCTGAGTACATTAATACAAAAGGTTTTGTCAGTCATGGACAAATGGCTAAAGACTGCATGGAGCAGATTAAAAAATTAAACATCAAAACACCTACGATGGATCAAATAATTAATAATTTAAGTGGCGGTAATCAACAAAAGGTGCTCATAGCACGCTGGTTATTAGCTCAACCCAAAATACTTATTCTGGATGAACCCACTCGCGGTATTGACGTTGGGGCAAAATCAGAAATTTATCGTTTAATTAGTGAACTGGCGAACCGTGGTGTAGCCATTATTTTAGTTTCCTCTGAGCTACCTGAAATTCTTGGTATGAGTGATAGAGTTATGGTCATGCACAGCGGACACATCACTGGAATATTAGACAAACAAGATGCTAGTCAAGAAAAGATAATGGCACTGGCCTCAGAATAATTACTGGAAGGTAACGATAATGAGTAATGTTAAATTTGCTAAATCATTAACGGTTGAGTCAACAAAAACACATTCATTCATGTCTGGATTTAAAGGGAAATTACCTAAAGATACCGGTATTTTTATTGTCATGATCGGTATTGCATTGATTTTTGAGTTCCTTGGCTGGTTTATTCGCGACCAATCATTTTTATTGAATCCTAATCGGCTATTATTGATCGTTCTGCAAGTGGCTATTATAGGTATCATTGCCGTCGGGGTGACACAAGTTATTATCACTACCGGCATTGATCTCTCATCCGGCTCTTTAATTGCATTAACGGCTGTTGTCGCGGCGAGTCTGGCACAGACATCAGAAAGTATTTCACCTATGTATCCGCACTTATTGGATTTACCCGCGGCTATCCCTATTATTGCAGGAATAGGGGTCGGGATACTGTGTGGATTTATTAATGGTTTCTTGATAACCCGTACAGGTATTCCTCCCTTTATCGCTACATTAGGAATGATGGTTTCTGCCAGAGGGCTTGCCCAATATTACACTAAAGGCAATCCGGTAAGTTTTCTCTCCGATGATTTTACCGCGATTGGGCAAGGTGCTATGCCCGTTATCATTTTTTTGGTTATTGCGGTGATATTCCATATTGCACTGAAACACACCCGTTATGGTAAATACGTCTATGCCATCGGCGGGAATATGATTTCAGCAAAAGTATCAGGCATTAACGTTAATAAATATCTGGTAACGGTTTATACCATTGCCGGGGGATTAGCTGGCTTGGCGGGCGTGGTTTTGGCCGCCCGGGTGAGTAGCGGGCAATCAAGCATGGGCCAATCTTATGAATTGGATGCGATTGCGGCTGCCGTTATTGGTGGTAGCAGCTTGATGGGTGGGGTCGGTCGCATCACCGGTACAGTAATTGGCGCCGTAATTTTAGGATTGATTAAGAGTGGTTTTACTTTTATTGGTGTGGACTCCTACATTCAGGACATAATCAAAGGCATCATTATTGTCAGTGCCGTCGCCATAGATATGCATCGTAACCGCAAGAAGCGCTAACCTCAGTCGGCGCGATTAAACCAGTAGCACTAACAGCCTATCATTCTGCTGTTGAGTGCTACTGGGGTTTGAGGCCAAATCACGCAGAAAACACACTAACATCGTAGTTATTTTTTATTTCAGATAATTTTTTATAGGATGATATATCAGTATTTACTAATGCATTGGCTTACAGATAGTCACCGTTTAGCGAAAATAATCCAATAAATCAATTAACCTTGTTCTAGAGTATTACAATGCCATTTGTCACTCATGGCGTTGCTTTACTGTCATAAATACGCCTCCACACCCAGCTTAGCATCTTGGCGGTATCACCCGACTCAGGCAATTGGGTAATTTCTGCTGCTGCTGCCCAGTGGCCACCTTCATCTATGCCAGCAATGTCATAGCGGAAAAAATAATCGGGCTCTAACCCCATTCGCAGATCTGCAAGGGTTAGCCGAAGCTCGCCATCCTCACGTCGCTGAGCGTGAGCGGCGATAAACCCATGTGTGAACCACAATAGACGTTTCAACTGCGGTACGGATGTCAACTGCGCCAACGCCTGGTTGTCGCTTTCGTGAAAAGTAAATTGCATCGCTCCCCGATCCGCGACAAGGGACCGGTCACCGAGCCAGTAGCCATCCGGTACCATCACAATCACCCGCCAAACCAGCGTGTTGAACGGAAGCGGTGTAGAAAAACGCGGGGCATTCTGCAAGTTCAGAACAGCCAGGCTTGGCGAGGCTACCCGGTCAACCAGAGATTTGGCGGCAACACTCCAAGCCAGGTAGGCCGAGCTCACGAGCAAGCCTGCTACCAACCAATTGCGTGCCGCCCTGTCTCGGCCTGAGCCACTCGTTTGCTGCTCAGTTTTATGTGGTGAAAGCTGCCAGGCAGCCATAACCCCTATCAGCAACGGCACTGTATACAACGGATCAATGACGAAGATTGTCGCCCACATGACGGGTGGGGTCTTCATGGGCCATAACACCTGCGTACCGTAGACGGTAAAGGCATCCAGCAACGGATGTGTTATCAGGGCCAGCCAGATCGCTAACAGCCACCGCAACGGGGCACCTCGAACCAGCGAACTGCGAGACTTGAGTAAGAGCCAAAGCAGCAATCCCAACAACGTTAGCATCAAGAGTGAATGCGATGGACCACGGTGCCAGGTCACTTCTGTAACCACATCACTGCTGAACACTTTGAACCAGAGCACGTCCAGATCGGGCAAAGTACCAAGTACTCCACCCGCCAGTATTGCCTGGCGTCGATGATGCGGGGGGACGACAAGTGCGGCGACACTGCTGCCAAGAACAATCTGAGTTAATGAGTCCATGGCAAACTCCAACGGCTTGGTTTACTGATCTGTTGGGCATCTTGTGCCTTTATCCATCGGTCATGCAGCCATTGTTCCGTTTTGCGGCGAGCGAGCAGGGTTGCCCATTCCAGATCGCGCTCGAACAGCATCGGTTTCTCATCGCTACCGATGATGACCCAGAACCAACGCCCATCAGCCAGATTGCGTGCCTTGAATTTTAAACCGGTGAGTTGAACGGTCTCGTTACGGCCTGCGTGTGATAAGCGAATAGGTTCATCATGGAGAGTAACAGACGCTCTCCCCAGGCTGGTCAGCAAGTCGGGCGCAGCCTTACGCAAGAACTCTGCCGCAATCTGCTCAGCGCGCTCACGAGGCGGTAACGGTTTTCCCACCAGGTCGAGCGAGATGTTGGCAAAACCCTTGAGTGTGCCATCGGCGGCGATCACCGTACTAAAGTGTTCTCCCTCCAGGAAGGCATTGCGCTCATCGCGTCTCTCGTAACGGCTGAGTGCGGCGGGCTGACCATCCAGAGTGACCGGACGCTGACTGGTTTGATGATGAGTATCTGGGATGCTGATCGGGTTATCTCCAACCGCACCGGAGGCTGTTTGCAACGCGAAAGCAGACAGCGCAGTGGTAAGCCCTAGACTGATGCGGAACACCAGGATCCAACGGTAGGAAGTCAGGACTGAAGAGAGCGAAAAACGGATAGAATTCATGATTTCCTCGTGGATGAAGCAAGCGATGCACTGCCCGCAACGCAGACAGTGGCCAGTAAAAGTGCCACCGCAAGCCCCACCAATAGCGGGACGAAGCCGGGCACCCAGGACAGGATAAATGGACCGATGCTGGCACCGATAAACAGGACAAAACCATTGAGGGCCATGCCCGCGGCGCGGTTAGGTACCGCCAGATCACCAAACTGGGTGATCATTGCCGGGATAGCGAGAGCGACGCCGACCACGAAGACCAGACTCCCAATGGCAATACCAGTCAGCGATTGCGCTAACACAGCCTCTAGGGCCAAGCCCACGGCCGCAATCAGATAACCTGCTCCCGCAACGCCCGGCATCCCGATCCGAGCAGCAAGCGGCCCGACCAGCAACGCCATGAACATCCCTGGCAATCCAACCAGGCGCAGTGCAATGACTGTGGCAGGAGAAAGGTTCAAGCCCGCCAGATGCGGCCCCAACGCCGTATACATCGCAACGAAAGACAGGAGAAGTGTGATGTGTGCAAATGACAGCAGCAGAATGGCAGGCCGCACGGCAATCTTGCCCAATGCCACGAAACGATGGCCCAGATGACCCTCAACGATAGTGCGTGCCGGTTCCTTTATCATCAACGCAATTAATGGAAGCATGACCACAAGACCGCCTCCTGTGATCAGAAATACCCAGAACCAATCCCATCGTAACGCCACCCAGGCCGCGAACACTTGCCCAAGGATGCCCGCCACGAGGAAAGACGTAGACATGGCCCCGATGGCGGTTGCTCGGTGACGTGTCGGCACCGCTTCCGCAAGATAGGCCAGTGCTACGGGGGCAAAACTGGACGCAGCCAGCCCCTGTAACATCCGAAGTCCCGCCAACCATGGCAGCGAAGGCACGAAGGCGCAGGCAAGTGTGGCAATCGACAGGGCGCTCAGCCCCATCAGCATCACTGGCCGACGACCATACTGATCCGATAACGGCCCCCAGAGCAGGAACCCGCCAGCATAGGCCAGGCTGAAACAAGTGGCCAGCGCGAACGAGACGGCCCCCGGTGTTGCCGGACTGAAAGAGTGACCGACGTACGTCAGCAAAGGGATTGCCAGGTAAAGCTGGGTCAGCACCAACAGGGCGACCGCGACCAGTAGCGTGACACCCGGCCCACTCGCGTAATGAGCTGGCCCGAGGTGAGGGGGCTTGCTGAAGGCCTCATCAGCCAAGCCTGAGACTTGCGTATTTTCAGCCATGGAACCCTGCTTCCGATATCGGTACAGCACCCCCAACGATGACGGAATGTACCTGACGTGCAGTATGCAGTTCCCAGAATTGGTCAGCGATGTCCATTGGTGCGACGGTATCACTTTTACCCACACCGCCCGGTGTTCCGTCAACGAAGCCGTTGACGATCACCTCACCGACATGAATGTCATGTGACGCGAGGGTATGCGCCAGAATATGGGTCGTTTTACGTTGAGCTGCAACGCTGATGGCAATCGCAGCATAATCGATGGCGAACGCATTGATTTGTGGGTCATCGAGCGCCATGACGCCGCTGGTAACCAGTACGGTACCTTTTGATGCCGCAAGGTCGTTCATGCTCTCTTGTACGGCAGTGATGTAGCCAACAACGCGGAGATCGAAACTCTTGCTCAGATCTGCGGGCTGAGTGGACAGCAGGTCACCTTCGATATCGAGAAAAACGTTCCAGTGCAGGATACCTATAGGCCCCATTATCTCATGCACGTTCGTGACGGCATGTCGAATCGCTTTAATATCGCTCAGATCGGCTGGGAAAGCGCGAGCCTGGATGCCTTCGGCGGTCAATTCCGTTACCGCATCAGCGAGACGCTGAGCATTGCGCGCAATCAAGGCTACGGGATGACCCGCCTTACCAAAACGGCGAGCGACTGCATGGGAAATACCCGGGCCATATCCACAGATGAGGATGGTGTTTTTCATAGTTCAGACTCCGATTATAAAGTAAAATTACAACTCCAACGTTTTAGTTGGAAATAACTATAGTATGATTACGTGATAGCAACAACCCATAAATGAGAGAGAAGAAAAATGGCTTGGGATACTGAAGGGACGAAACGCAAAATTCTGGACGCGGCGATGACCGAATTCGCCCGACTCGGACCCGATGGCACTACCCTTGAGCGGGTTGCCAAGTTGGCCGGGGTAAACAAGGAGCGTGTTTATAATTACTTTGGCGATAAGCGAGCGCTGTTCTCAGCCGTATTACGTAGTGAGTTGGCCAAGGTGGCATCGGCGTTGCCCATTACATCCTTTGCGGTTGAAGATATTGGCGATTACGCTGGCCGTGCTTACGATTATCACCTCGACAATCCTGAACTGAGTCGGCTCATGCGCTGGGAAGGGTTGATATTCAGTGATGAGGTGCCGGACGAAGAACAGCGACGCGAATACTATGGATACAAGATTCAGGCCGTGAGCGATGGGCAGCGCGAGGGAATAGTTACCCAAGCCATTGGGGCAGATCATCTGGCTTTTTTGGTGTTAGCCTTGGCCGGATGGTGGTCTGCCGTTCCACAGGTCGCGCGCATGTTAACGGGACCAGATAGCGCAGAAGAACATGCCAGACGGAGATCCTCTGTCATAGAAGCTGCCCGACGTCTGGCGTCTGCCCCATAAAGTTATTCGACCGCTAGCTTTTGCGTACTGTCGACGAACTCAGAAAGAACTAGAGGCAATGTAAGCCTAAATAGCGGCCTTAACTTTCTTCTCTAAACGGAAATCAGGGGTTCTCGACATCCCGGTTTTGCCATAACCCGCTTTTTTGTTAATAAAAATAATAGTCATGTCTGATTTCATTTGTGGTTTTCGCCCTGACTTAATTTTGGTAGTCATTGCAGCGGCACAACCGCCATTTGCCTTCTCCAGGATAGGTCGATGCTCGGCCTCAGCGACGGCAGCTAATATCTGGTGGCCTACTGTGCAAGCGTCTATTGATTAGCATATATGTAATAGTATAACATTACACTTGTGCTATTCAACAAGGAGCTATTGATGTCTAAAAAATATAACTACCTATCCATAATTGCATTGAGTGTTTGTGTTTCATTGATCAGTTTTAAATCATTTGCGCACGGTAAACATAGCCAATCACATGAGCACCATCAATCGGATGCTGCACGCACGGCAAGTGAAGGTATCTTTGCAGACAAAGATGTTAAGGATAGGGGGCTGAGTGATTGGGATGGGGTCTGGCAATCGGTTAATCCCTATCTATTAAAAGGGGATCTGGATTCGGTACTCGTTAATAAAGCGAAAAAAAATAAAGATAAAACGGTTACAGAATACCGAGAGTATTACCGCCGGGGCTACCATACTGATATCACTATGATTGGTATAGAGAATAACACTATTGATTTTCACACCTCAGATGCCGTTAATTCATGTAAGTATAGCTACTCTGGCTTTAAAATAATGCACTATGACTCTGGGAAGAAGGGAGTACGCTATTTATTCGAATGTAAAGATGCTAACTCACAAGCACCAAAATTTGTCCAATTCAGTGACCATATAATAGAACCACAAAAATCCCATCATTTTCATATTTACACGAGCAATGAGTCGCATGAAGCATTGCTTAAAGAAATGGATAACTGGCCAACGTTTTATCCAATCACATTAGGCAAAGATGAAATAGTTCACGAGATGTTGCATCACTAAAGTTAGTGTTGGCGATTATTTCCAGTAAGAGAAGACCATGCATCCGCATGGTCTTTTTGTCTGTTATTCAAGCGAGCATTTGGGTCGGTAGGCCAAACATTGACCCATTTGATTTTGTATTCGTCGCAGATGAGTGACGCACACAGCTACATACACCCGCAATTTTTATGGTTATCCGGTAGGATGCATAGCGACTAAATCTCAAAATGTGATATTTATAAAACATCTTTTCATTAAAATTGAAATTTTGTTTTTAGAGTGCTATGTTCTGCACAGTCAAGTCTAACTATCACACCCAATGGGCCACAGCTCATTGGCGCAAAGGAGAGAACATAATGAAAATTGCACTGATGATGGAAAACAGTCAGGCAACTAAAAACGCCATAATTCTGAAAGAGCTGGATGCTGTAGCCTCGGAAAAAGCGTACCAGGTATACAACGTGGGCATGAGTGATGAAAACGACCATCACCTGACTTATATTCATCTGGGGATCATGGCCAGCATTCTGCTCAATTCTAAAGCAGTGGATTTTGTGGTTACTGGCTGTGGTACAGGCCAAGGCGCAATGATGTCATTAAACATCCATCCAGGTGTTGTATGTGGATATTGCATCGATCCTGCTGACGCTTTCCTGTTTGCTCAGATCAATAACGGTAATGCATTGTCACTGCCATTCGCCAAAGGTTTTGGCTGGGGTGCTGAATTAAATGTGCGTTATATCTTTGAAAAAGCGTTTACTGGCGTGAAGGGGGAAGGTTACCCGCTGGATCGTAAAGAGCCGCAGGTACGTAATGCGGGTATTTTGAACCAAGTGAAAGCTGCGGTAGTGAAAGAAAACTATCTCGATACACTGCGCTCTATTGACCGTGAATTAGTGAAAACCGCAGTAAGCGGTGCACGTTTCCAGCAGTGCTTCTTTGATAACTGCCAAGTTGAAGAGATTAAAGCTTTCGTGAAAGAAGTACTGGCGTAACGATAGCCTCAAGTGCTGAAGAATAAAACAAGGCTCCTGAACAGGAGCCTTTTGCTTATTTGATACCGCTAAAACACTTAACGACTACTTACACCGTGGTCTGCTAACACTTAGGCGCTGCCCCTTGTGGTGGCAGATAGCGTAGTGGATCAAGTGCGGTTGCTCGGTAACGGATTTGGAAATGCAACATTATCGTGTCTGTTCCGGTGCTGCCCATGGTGGCTATTTTTTGCCCCGCTTTTACATCTTGAGCAATATTCACTAGCATGGTGTCGTTATGGGCATAAGCGGTGATGAAATCCTCACCGTGTTTAATCATTATCAGGTTGCCATAACCACGTAACTGATTCCCGACATACACAACTCGCCCTTTGGCCGACGCGTAGATTGGTTGCCCACGTTTAGCCGTAATATCAATGCCTTTATTACCACCGTCGGCGGTGGAGTAGCGCGATATTATTTGGCCATTAGTCGGCCAGCGCCAGCATCGATTCGCACCCGGTGGTGGTGTCGATGCAGCGAGTACAGTATTTGAGGATTTACGCTTCGTTGATGTTAGCCGCCCGGACGCAGCAGCACCGCTGAGCTGAAGTTTTTGCCCAACCTCAAGTCTATAGGGGTGGCGGAGCCTGTTGATGCGGGCAAGGTCACTCACTTCGCTATCACTGATCCATGCAATAAAATAAAGTGTGTCACCTGACTTAACAGTATACGATTTATCGTTATAACTGCCTTTTGGCAGTTTGGTGTAGTCACGATTGGATTTGTTTGAGCACCCAGCCAATAGCAAGACAACCATTGCGTATACCGCCAACCATGGCCACCACTGAATTCTACTTTTAGTGTTCAAAACTTTTCCTTTATCGCCGTGATATCAAACTCCCTCAGCCAACTATATTAACATTTGAACTATAAGGTTCAAAAGCCTGTGTAAGATTATCGTTTAGGATTGGTGGTAATTGGCAGACTAAAATGGCTCACAATTTCTTGTGAGCCGGGGGAAACCCATAGAATTGTGTGGATTAGTGGCTTCTTACGTATTACCGCTTTCCAATGGAGTGCAGCACTCTGGCAGAGAGTCGCCTTTGCTGTTTACGGTTTACTAGCCATGATAATGATGGGCTGAAAAGCATGTAATATTTATAACTATTAATATTACATTCCTATTTATGTATTTGCTATGAATTATCTGTTTGTTATTAAATTAACTTTATTCAATAACTATTAATATATCTATAAATCAAAATGTTTTTTTAATTGGCTTTTGTTAAGCTACTTTTTGCAATGTTAACGAACAATGCGAGAAATATACTGACTTTCTGTGTTGCTTGTCTGGAGTGTTTATTCTAGATTTAAACTGAAAATAATATAAGGCATGGCGGTTGATTTGTATTTAATTATTAGTTGGCTTGCTTTTATTCTTTGTGAAAACTATGGTGATAAATTTAAACTAAATAAATAGGGTGTTTATTATGTCAGATAATATGTACTGTTTGTTTTTAGATTCTCGCTTTGGATCATTACTAATGAGTTACTCAATTGATAAAAAACAAATTCCGCTTCAATCACATCTAATAGATTGTTTTTAATTACCTTTTAATAATCTAATTATGAGGTGAGTTTATGCAGAACAATAACGTATCAATCAAACGCAGCCCGTCAATAAAAAAACTGGGCATTATGACGCTGGTGGTCATGAATATTGTGGCAGTGGTCAGTCTAAGAGGGTTGCCTACCGAAGCGGAGTATGGATTAAGTTCTATTTTTTACTATCTGTTTGCTGCGGTATTCTTCTTGATCCCGGTCTGTTTGGTGGCGGCTGAATTGGCAACCGGTTGGCCGGAAAAAGGCGGAGTATTTCGCTGGGTAGGCGAGGCTTTTGGCCCGCGCTGGGCATTTTTAGCCATGTTTATGCTGTGGACTGAGGTGACGGTATGGTTCCCTACTGTCCTGACGTTCGGTGCGGTTTCATTAGCTTTTATTGGCCCCGACCAGCCATGGGATCAAGCACTCTCGGCCAATAAATTCTTTGTGCTCGGGATGGTGTTGTGTATTTATTGGTTTGCGACCTTTATTGCCTTTAAAGGGGCGGAAACCTTTGCCAGGGTCTCAAAATGGGGGGGATTGATAGGCACCATCATTCCGGTAATTATCCTGATAATATTAGGTTTTTCATATTTGATTGGTGGAGGTACCTCGCAAATAGAGTTGTCATGGGATAACGTTGTTCCTGACTTTTCTAATTTCGATAATGTGGTTTTAGCCGCCAGTATCTTCCTGTTTTATGCTGGGATGGAGATGAATGCCATCCATGTCAAAGATGTAGAAAACCCGCAGAGAAACTATCCCATCGCTATTATGTTGGCTGCTTTAGGGACTGTACTTATTTTTGTCTTGGGCACGTTAGCCATAGCTTTTGTGATCCCCGAGTCTGATATCAATCTGACACAAAGTTTGTTAGTGACATATTACGACTTATTTAAGTGGGCCGGTATCGAATGGTTAGGGCCGATAGTGGCATGCTGTCTGGCTGTGGGGGTATTAGCAGGTGTAGTGACATGGGTTGCCGGGCCTTCATCCGGGTTATTGGAAGTGGCTAAGGCCGGATACTTACCGCGCTGGTGGCAGAGTATCAATAAAAATGGCATGGCGACGCATATCCTATGTGTTCAAGCACTTATTGTCACCTTGCTATCTATCTTGTTCGTGGTACTTCCCTCAGTTCAATCGGCCTACCAGATATTGAGCCAATTGACCGTCATCCTGTATCTCATTATGTACATGTTGATGTTCAGTGCGGCTATCTACCTGCGCTTTAGTCAACCAAACCGACCACGGTCTTATTGTATACCTGGCGGTAATGCAGGGATATGGATTATTGGTGGTACAGGGCTACTGGGTTCGTGTATTGCTTTCATCTTTAGCTTCATTCCACCTAGCCAAATTGCGGTGGGTAGCCCCAAGGAATATGTCGCTATTTTGATCGCATTAGCCTTGTTCTTCTGCATGGTACCTTTGGTGATTTATGCACTGCGCAAACCTCATTGGCGTGATGAAAACTGTGATTTTGCCCCTTTTACCTGGGAGCGAGACCGTGGGCATCCCGGAATCCCGACCACCAGTGCCATTCATACCAGCGATACAGTAGCAAACAGGTAATACCCATAAATTGGCTGAACATAAAATCTTAATGAAAAGCCCTGAGGGGCTTTTCATACATAAGCATCTGCAAACTGTTAATTACCACATCAAATCATCGGGCACTTTGAAATCGGCATACGGATCTTCTCCATCTTGCTCTTCCTGACTAAGCGCACTATTTAATACAATACTGTTCGCATCTCGCTGCGCAATTTTATCGGCTACGCTCGCGGGGATAATAGCGTATTCACTCTCGCCACTGTTTTCAACAACCAGACGAGCAATGGCGAGACGACCACTAATCAGCTGAGCTTGAGTGAGCTTATCCACAACTATTTTTTTAATTAAATTATTATCTGTGAAGTTAAAACCAATATTGCCTTTTGAAATATCGATTCTGTTCATTTCAATGAGCTGTTTCACCTGAGCTTTATACTCTTTAGATAAAGCCGCTTGTTTTTGTTGTTCGCTTAGCTGTTTATCACGCTCAAGTTGTTCTTTTTTATTTTCATCCACAGCCTCTCTTGCCTCACGAGCCTGAGCTCGTGATTTCTTAGCTGTTCTTTGGACTTTGGCCATTTTTTTGCTGGTTACTAATCCAGCTTTTAGCATCTGCTCTTGTAAGGTGAGTTTTGTCATCTTCGGTCCTAAACCAGTTGAATAATTTGTGGGATTATACCTGTAATTTTTGAGTCTGTTCCAGGTTGCAGGACCTGATCACGGTATTACTTGAGTTTGGAGGGGGTTATCAGAGGCTGGTGGGGCCTGTTCTCAGGATTCGCCAGTCGGTTTAAAATTCGGTATCATCCGCTCCCACTCTTCATCCGGGTAGCCTGATGTCTAAGATAATCGATACCTTTATTGCCCCGCCGTGTCATGACAAGATAGAGACTCTCTATCAGGACGATCACCTGGTACTTATCAATAAACCTGCTGGGCTGCTTAGTCTCTCGGGGAAAAATCCGCAAAATCTGGATTCGGTGCATCATCGGTTAGTACAGATATTCCCCGGCTGTACCCTGGTTCATCGCCTGGATTTTGGTACTTCCGGGCTGATGGTGATTGCCCGCAATAAGGCTATAAATGCCGCGCTCTGTCAACAGTTCAGCCAGCGTACAGTGACCAAAGTGTACAGCACACTGCTCTGCGGACATCTGGACAACAACGAAGGGATGATAGACGCAGCGATTGCCAAAGACCCGGCACTGTTCCCGCTGATGTCGATTTGCCCAATCCACGGCAAACCGGCTCGCTCCTACTATCGGGTCGTGGAGCGCTTTTATCATGAGTTGGAAGATGGGACGTTACTGCCATTAACGCGGGTACAGCTAACCCCGGAAACCGGGCGTACTCATCAACTCCGCATCCACTGTCAGCAGTTGGGCCATCCCATTTTGGGCTGTGACCTGTATGGCGGTCGCCTGCTGCCAGGTACCGAACAGACTCCACGGCTGATGCTGCACGCCAGTGAGTTGCATTTTGTTCATCCCATCAGTGAAGAGTGGGTCAAAGCCCATAATACCAGCCCGTTCTGAAAGCAAAAGTATCTATTACGATGCCACCCGGAGTATCCCCGATCTTATTTAAACGGGTATTACCTGTTGTTCTGGTCACAGGTGGGCTGAAAGTATCGCTCCACGTGATGTAATTCGTTATAGCGATGCTGGTTTTGCTAAAGTTCACCAACCTGTTATCTGGTAACTCTCGACTCGATGGGTTATAAAAATTATCTAAATATCGTTAAATTCGGGTCCCCGTTGAGCAAATACAACGATTAGTGGTGTGTTTATCCTCAGAAGCATCTTAATCCAAATAGGAATCGAAAATGGTCAATCTTGCTAACACTAAAGGTAACAATACCACTGGTGTACATATGCTTCAGCGCGACAAAAATGGTGGTTTTCGGATTCGTACCAGCCCAGATAGTCTGAAACGCTTCACTTCAGTTGATATACGTCCAGAACATCGTAGTTGGTTCAACGGGAAAAACGAAATTTACGGTTCGGAGCCTTACAACACGATTGAAGAAGGTGCGGCAGCTCTTTGTGCGTTCATCGAAAAGGTTTGCGGCATCACATGCGTCTGGGAACCTAAGAGAAAATAACGGTACCCCTATCTGGATTGGGGCAGATCAATTATGTCCGATCCTCGCTCTTGAGAGACCAACATAATCATTGGAGGAGGTTTGATTATGAATATGTCGTCGTGGAAAATCCCATCATCGGCCAAAAAAACTTCCTCAGAGATCATATATGGGGGAGATAACGACAGTGTCTATACAGCTTCTTCAGGGGTAGTTCAGGGGGAAGAGTGTTGTTTTGGGCAGTCAGTGACCTGCGGGTAATTGCGACATACTAGATTGAGTTTGTTTTTCGGCTCGAAACCTTTATCCAGCATGCATCGTTGAATATTAGCGGCTTTGCGCAGCGTCGGCACGTAAGGCGTCGAACCCAACGGTTGCGGATAACCGCATTGATACATCACCGCCAGTGCTTGCTTGTCGTTTTCAACTTCATGAGAAAAATGCAGCGAGGCTCCCACTTTACGCCAGGTAATCAAGGAAGTTTTGCTCACGCCGGAATCCGGCTTAATCGGATGAAACCCTCTGTCTGCGACAAAAGGCAGCGCTTCTAGCTGACTCTGACTCAAGGGATACCCCTGTTCTTGCTTGAGGCAGGCTGGTGTATCGTGGTAAACACGAACGCTGCAAATTTTGAATCCGTCTTTACGGGTAAAGCCCATATTCTCCATGCATTGGTAATACAGAACGGACTCATTATCCGTTTTGGGAATATCGGAGCCGGGGAGTTGCACGCCGCATTTACCCATCGCGACGCGCACACCGTCGATATCCGTATCAGGACGCTGCCACTGTGTTAGATCCGGTGCTGGGGGGCATCCTGTCAGCATGAATACAGACGTCATCAGCAGGGGTAAAGTTATCAGAGTCGATTTTCGGAGCATTAAAATCCCTTATTTATTATTGTTTAAGATAGCATCCATACTGCCCGTATTTGCTCTACCAGAAAACAAAGAATCTTCGTGTAATTCAGCGATTGCTGGGCCATAAGAAACTGGAAAGCACGGTACGTTACCTTGGCATTCACGCCTGTTTCCAGCTCATAGCGAATTAAAGACCATAAAAATTATGACATCACTCATGGAGAACCAAGTCATGGATTTCACTATCAGTCCCGCACACCCTGAGCACTTTGGCATGCTACGCGCTATTGAACTGGCTGCTTTTGAAACATTGCGTAATGCAGGTGCGGTAACAGGCGAGGCGGGCGCAAGTAGTCTGGAGGAATTAAGCGAATTCAGTCGTAACGGTCTGCTGCTCACGGCCTATACGTCTGATTCTGTTCCTGTAGGGTTTGTCGCAGGCAAAGTTGAAGATATATGGCTGCACATTGCTGAAATTGATGTGCATCCGGACTGGCAACGCCATGGTATCGGCAGACGACTTATGCAGACACTGCTCTGTATCGGGCAGCAGCGCGGTCTGACTGGTGCCACGCTGACAACAGACAACATGGTTGCTTTCAATGCCAGATTTTACGGCACATTAGGTTTTAAAATTGTGGAAGGTCTCGCACGACCACCACATCTTGTAAGCCTGAACGCTGATGAAATCGCGAAAGGTTTCAATCCGGCGCGGCGTGCAGCAATGTGCGTGACCTTCAGGACTCCGGGCGGGAAATAGTCCGCTATTCGCTCTTGCAGGACAACCATACTCAAATCTCTCACATCGTAGGAGATTTGAGTATGAAAACGTCACCGTGGAACAAAGACTGTATCATCGGTCAAAAAAGACCACTTCAGATATCTCATATCTGGAGGATACGGATCAGACTTGAGCTGGAAGGTAAAACGCGTGATCTGGTTCTGTTCAACATGGCTTTGGACAGTAAGCTACGGGGCTGCGATCTGGTCAAACTCAAAGTATCAGATGTTGCATATGGCAGTTCTGTTTCAAGCAGAGCAACGGTGTTGCAACAGAAAACCGGTAGCCCTGTCCAATCGATTCAGGGATTTGAGGGCCAATGGAACGATAACGTACGATAATGGCATAACCAATTGATTATCAGTGGCGTTCCTGTGCCGGCACGTTTCCAAAGAAGAAGGGCATGTTTTTTACATGACTGGACTTCAAATCCCTGGAATGGATTTTATTGATATGGTCCTGTGCGCGTACCTCCACTTCTACCAACGTGGAACAGCAAACCACGTAACCAGCCACTCAGTTAACGCGCTGATCTTGGCTGACTGTAACTGGCTTGAAGGCTTAATCAACCATACACCATCTTCGCCTGTCGCCTGCCAATCCGCCAGCACCGGTACTAACGAACCCTCTGCAAGTTCTTGATGTACCAGCCAGTTGGCCGCAAGCAACACACCCATGCCGGACTTAGCGGCCAGTATCAGTGCCTCCATCTCATCACTCTCATAACGTGTTTGCACCGGTACATTTATCTGTAGGCCGTCTTTTTCCAGTCGCCATTCAGGCCAACTGTGCATTGGTGTAAATCCGAGGCAATCGTGCTTACGAAGTTCCTGTGGATGCGTTAACGCCGGATGTAGCTCCTGATATGCCGGCGCAACGCACAATATGCGACTGGTATCCGCCAGCTTACGCGCAATGAGCCGGCTATCTGAAAGGACACCGATACGTATCGCCATATCGTAATTATCACCCAGCAAATCTACGTAACGATCAGTGCAGTGCAGTACTATGCGGATATCGGGATAGGCCTGTAAAAATCCAGGTAACGCTTGTGCTACCCAATATCGGCCAAAGGATGCGGGCACCGTTAACCGAATGGTACCTGCCGGACGAGCTGCCAAAGCACGTGCTTCCTCTTCCGCTTCACGCAGCAGGTCATTTGCCAGGTCAATTTTTTGTCGATAGCGCAGGCCCTCTTCAGTTGGCCGGATGCGACGCGTGGTACGTTCGATCAGGCGAATACCAAGCCGTTTCTCTAACGCAGCGATACGACGGGAAATTACGGATACATCACGCCCCAGCGCTCGTGCACCTGCGCTAAAGCTTCCAGCGCGCACTACCGCCAGGAAAGCTTCTCGTTGGCGAAAATCGTCATCCTGCATTATTGCTCCCAGTGCAACAGATAATTGGTTTTTAGAGTGATTATAGCGCCTATTTTTATCACATACTGGCTGTATCAAGTAAACAGGAGAACGCTATGCAAGCCATTCAATTAACTGCTCCAACGTTCGACAGCCTTAACATCTGCGAACTACCGTACCCAAAGCCGGACTATGGTGAGGTGGTGATTCGTCAACATGCCGTGAGTCTTAACTACCTTGATTTGGCACTGGCTACAGGTAAGTTTGGTGCCATTGCACAGCCGATTATTCCAGGTGCAGACAGCGCTGGAGAAATTGTTGAGCTGGGTGCAGGTGTGAGCAGTTGGCAAACTGGCGAACGGGTGGTGCCAGGGATGATGTACAGTTGGCATGCCGGAGTGATACGCCCCAAACATCTTCACGCATTGCGCGGAGTTACTGCCAATGGGGGGCTGGCGCAATACGCCGTTGTCCCCGCAGCGTCGCTGGTACGTATCCCTGATTCCCTTAGCTGGCAGCAGGCAGCGACGTTACCAGTTGCTGCCACTACTGCATGGAACGCCATCGTACGGGGAAAAATTCAACCCGGCAGTACCGTTTTGCTGCTTGGCACCGGTGGCGTGAGTCTGTTTGCGCTGCAATTCGCCAAAGCAGCAGGCGCCCGGGTGATAATTCTTTCCTCTTCCAACGAGAAGCTGGCCCGGGTGAAAGATCTGGGGGCGGATGAAGGTATTAACTATCGCGAAGAGCCAGAGTGGGATAGCAGGGTCCTCAAGCTGACGAACGGTCATGGCGCAGACCTGGTACTTGAATCGGTGGGTGCCTCGACCTTTGCAAAATCTGTCAGTGCCGCCTCCTACAACGGAACGATTTTTGTGATTGGCTTTGTTGGCGGTGCAGAGTTAAACGTGTCGGTGCTGCCGATTATGCAGAAGATGTTGAATATCGTGGGCAATAATACTGGCTCGACTTCGGATTTACGCGGTGCGGTCAGGGCGATTGAAACAGCCGCGATCGAGCCTGAAATCGACCGTGTTTTTTCTTTCGCTGAAACTCAGGATGCTTATCGTTACCTTCATTCCGCCAACCATGTCGGGAAAGTGGTAATTAATTTGAATGAATGAGTGCTGAGCATGGCCCCTGGTAAATTATAATTTTTACTCTAGGTGTAGAATGTTGGTCGCCTCGTAAACTGGTTTAAAACCTTATGAGGCGGCGTTATTGGGCTTTGACGCTAAATGTTTTTTTCACAGAAAAATAGCAGTAAGAAATTCAGTCATTACTATCGCCAGCCGGCAGAATCAGCTCTTTGTCCTGATTGTGTATATTACCCACTTTCTTGCTGACCGGATGTCAGAAAAAGTCCTTCTCTGGAACAGCTGCGTCATGAGCAATTTCTTCTGCACGCTGAGGCGTGATACTGGCGCTGAGCCATTCATGAACGGCGTCAGCAGTAATGACTAACGGCCGACGATCCTGGAAATCGACCATGCCATGTTTACTCGATGGGGTAGCGGTTCTGTTTCAAGCAGAGCAACGGTGTTGCAACAGAAAACCGGTAGCCCTGTCCAATTTGAGATAACCAAAGGGACAAGAGAAGCTGTTACTGCATTGATTAAGCTGGGCAATTTGCACAGTAAAGACTACTTGTTCCAATCCCGGGTCGGTACTTGCCAACACATATCAACCCGGCAATACAACCGCATTTTTCATGGATGGATTGGAAAGCTCAGTCTCGATGATTCGCTGTACAGCACACATTCCATGAGAAGAACAAAACCTTACCTGATATATAAGAAAACCAAGAATCTTTGTGTGATTCAACTCCTGTTAGGCCATAAGAAACTGGAGAGTACGGTTCGCTATCTGGGGATTGAAGTCGATGATGCGTTGGAGCTCTCTGAGTCGATTGAAGTCTAAGATTGTCAGGGCTGCAACTGTAGCCCTGTGCCAGAAGAGGACGTTCTAGCACCAGCTATGTTAATCAAAAGCGAGCAGATCAGTTCTTATAGCGGTTTAAAAAAATGGTCGTCTAATTTTCGGTTGTGAGTGTTTCATCGGATGTTCTAGATTCATCCTGTACTTTATTAAAGGAGATAATCATGAACTTCACGGAACTTCACCATCAAAACAAACCATTACTCATCGCCAATGTCTGGGATGCTGCTAGTGCAATTATGGCGCACCAGTCGGGCTATCAGGCCATGGGTACTTCAAGTGCAGCGATTGCCGCAACGTTAGGTTACGAAGATGGAGAAGCAATGTCTTTTGATGAATTGCTCTACATTGTCACACGTATCCAATCCGTCAGTAGCCTACCATTAAGTGTTGATGTAGAAGCGGGATTTGGTGGCACAACTGATGAGATAACGACCAATCTTAAACGTCTCGCGCAGCTTGGAGTTGTTGGTATAAATCTTGAGGACAGCAGAGTTGTTAACGGTGTCAGAAAACTTGATGATGCGGTTGCATTTTCCAGTCAATTAAAAGAGATTCGCGATGCGTTGAACAACGAGAGTTATCAACTATTTCTTAATATCCGTACTGATACATACCTGCTTAATCATGAACATGCTTTACAGGAAACGCTTTTACGTGGCCGACTTTATGAAGCATCGGGGGCAAACGGGCTTTTTGTCCCATGTCTGACGTCAGAAAAAGATATTGAGACCTTTTCCAAAGAGCTTAATATTCCATTAAACGTTATGTGTATGCCAGACCTTCCCACGTTCGAAAGGCTGGGGAAAATGGGTGTAAGTCGCATTTCTATGGGAAATTTCGTTCATTCAGCCATTCAATCGAAACTTAAAGATTTAATGCTACTTATCCAGTCGCAGCAAACATTTGCAGGAGTTTTCATTGATGAAAGTTCTCGATAATGCCCAGTGCAATGTCTGGTATCAGGCATTACTTGAGCGCGCTTCGGAGTATACAGGGGTGTTTTTCGTTGGTGTCAAAACAACGGGGGTATTTTGTATTTCGGTATGTCGGGCGAGGAAACCAAAACGTGAGAATGTCGAGTTCTATAAAGATTTTAAATCTGCTCTAGATGCAGGTTTTCGCCCCTGCAAAGTGTGCCGACCCACTGAAAATGCGCACACAGCTCCGTTTTTTATCGAACAAGCACTTGAACTCGTGCGCGCTAACCCTAAAACACGAATAAGCGACACTGCGCTACGTAAGCACGATATCAGCCCCGAGCGGGTACGACGCTGGTTTCTACAAAACCACGGTATTACCTTCCAGGCATTTCAACGAATGCAGCGGGTGAATATCGCACTTCAGGAGCTAAAAGGTGGGTCCACAGCCACCGATGTGGCTTTTGATAATGGCTACGAATCATTGAGTGGTTTTGCTTATACCTATAAGCGACTTACGGGTGTTGTTCCAACAAAGCAGACTCAGATAATTATAATTCAACGATTTACCACGACCCTAGGCCCAATGTTCGTCTGTGCTACGGAACGTGGAGTTTGCCTGCTGGAGTTTACCGACCGCCGAATGCTGGAGACGGAATTCCGTGATCTCCAACGTTTGCTGAATGCTCGAATAATGTCAGGGGAGAATAGCCATACCCGACAAGCGGAAAAAGAAATTAGTGAATATTTTTCCGGAACGCGACAACAGTTTGAGCTCACGCTCGATGCTCCAGGCAGTGATTTTCAACGCTCCGTCTGGCAGGGGCTAAGTGCTGTTCCTTATGGACAAACGTCACACTATCAAGCTCTTTCCGGGCTGATTGGAAAACCTAACGCAGTACGCGCGGTGGCCGCCGCAAATGGAGCAAACCGAATAGCTATAGTTATTCCTTGCCACAGAGTCATCGGCAAAGATGGTTCGATGACCGGTTACGGCGGGGGCATCGCGCGCAAAGAATGGCTAATCGAACATGAACGAAAACATCGCTGATAGACAGATACCAGCAGACGGCTAAAACTAAACAGGGTGGGGAAAGCTGAGTTTGGCACTTGGCTATCCATGTGCCGCCCTGTTAACTCGATCTGATTGTAAGGTCCACTTCTCGCTCATAGTCGACATTTTCTAACTTAGTGGGCTGGTTAGTGCCACAAGCGGAACTTGCTTACATCATGCTATGTTAGTTTGCTGGGAGCAGGTCAAGATGTTCACCGCGCCTATGCTTCAGTAACACCTTCCAGAATTTTCAAGGAATAGAGAAATGGCTCGTAAGTATGTTTATGGTGATAAACCAATCCGTACAACAACCGCTGAGATAGTTGAAAACGAGTTTGCTGGAAAGGCTACGGCTGCTCAGGTCGATGCAATTTTAAAGAAAAGATTTCCACATTACAAAGACAATACTTATTTGAATCTGATAGTTAATGCAGTTAACTGCAATCGTGGTCACTGGAGTTTTAACAGGACTGCCAGACGAACAGATGATGCCACCCATCGCCACCATGAATATGATCGACTTTTCAAGCGCGGAAATGTTTTCGAGGTCTATGATTCCGCACTTCATGGTGTGTTTGAAATCTATGAGGCTTTAGACGGCAAATGGCTAACACGTCCGGTTAAAAGTGAGTTTGAAAAGGCCATAGAAACAGCGTCTCAACTTACCTCAGAACAACGTAGAGAGAAGTTGGCTACAGCTAACACCACGCCAGAAAGGGTCATTATAAAGAGCTATACCTTCAAGCGTAATCCCCTCGTTGTAGCAGAGGTATTGGCCTTAGCTGGGGGTAAGTGTCAAAGCTGCCTACGTGACGCACCATTCAAGCGGGAAGATGGTAGACCGTATCTTGAAGTGCATCATGTGGAGTGGCTTGCTAACGGTGGAGAGGACTCTGTTGAAAATGCTATTGCACTCTGTCCGAACTGTCACCGCGAAGCACACTACGGCGCGCTTGTGTTGAAGCCGGCTAACATTAAGTAGTCTTCTTATAGCCCTCAACGTCTGATCCTCGCTCAAAGCTGCCTGTTATGCCTGCTTAAAAAACAGGCTTAACGTAGGATTTTTTCCGTTTTCCAAGCGGACCCCATATAGGTTGTTTAGTCTCACGTGGGGGAAATAGCTTCGTGCAAGCCGCCAAGTAGAGGTTTGAGCAATGATTGGGCTGAACTATGGGTTCTGATGATGTTTCTCACATTTAACTCGTATCTTTTTCTATCAGGAAAACCGAGTTTCTTAGCTATGGTGTTTAGCAAGCCAGTCTCTCGGATAGGATATCGAGTCATCAAAGTAACGACATCATTGTTTTGAATAGCTGTGTCGAAAATATCAACTTCAGCGAGGCGAATTTCATTTATATTTAGAAAAAAAGAAAAATCTTCATTGGAATTTATATAGTCCTGAGTTGGTATTTTTGAAAAAACCTTACTTCTAACTATTTTTTCTATAGATCCTGAGCACAACCGATCCTTGTTGCTATTCATCACTTTAATTATTTCCTCACTTATGTTGTCAAAAGCTTCATTTCCATTTTCTATTCCAAGATAGCCTGCATATGCACTTATAACAATTCGTATTACTTCTGGGTGATAGTAAATTGACTCGACAGAATGAACAGCTAAGGTATAAACCCGCCGAGATAAAAGAGAGGAGATTTCACCTTGTGTTTTATTATCATTATCAACCAACCCATAGGCTTCAACCCACTGAAGGCTACGGTTAGATGCGATACCAACAACAGAAGCCTCAACATCCTTACAGCTTCCTTTTGGTATTACACTAAAATCATGAAATAAAGATGAATATATAGATAAATCAAGGCTATTTTGATCACCCTCTACAAAAAGGACCTTTCGCCTTGAGCCGAAGATGCTTTCTTTTATCTCTTCAGGTATGTCATCACTACCATCTAATACATCTAAAGTCCAAGATGATGGATCTTTCGAAACATACTCACAAGACCTAAGTAAAATAACTTTTGAATTGATAAAAAAAGACGGGAATAGAATTTCATGAGTCGAGATTAAAAATGAACAATCACTTCTTAAAGAGATTAGCTCACTAAGAAGAGGGAGTGTTATTGCCTGATGTAGGTGCCTTTCAGGCTCATCCATAATGAGAGCGTACCAGGCGCTGACGTAAGAATGTCAGCGGCAATAAGCAACGCATTTTTCTCTCCATCAGACAACTCAGCAATACTGTATGCGACATCATCATTATAACTGCGGTTCTTAACAATGAAATTGTCATCTTTATCAACATGAATAGATATATCCATGTTTGATTTTTCTATCAGAGAATTAATTACTGCAAGAGGCGATTCAGGAGCTTTAAATTCCGGATCATTTAAAGTATTGCGTATCATACGCAGACTCTATATCTCTAGCTCTTCGATTAATGTGCCTTTTTAATTTTGCCACCACCATTCTGTTAGTACTTTCGCCTTGATATAACTTCCACCTAGAATCAACTAGCGTACGATAGTGTCTATTGCTTTGATTTAAATTCTCAATTTCACTAGCGGTCATATCAATAACTGATTCACTGAACCAATTCTGCCTGTGTGCACTTATAATTTTTACATGGTTATCTGGTAATTGCCTATGAAAATGATTAACTAGCGAAGATTTCCCTGAACCGTTTGATCCAATAAGGAAAACAACATCACCATTATCAATATCTACAGTTATGTTACCAACACCAGTTTTATTTAGTTGTAAAGACTTCAATTTAAAACCTCTCTATTCCTAATAGTAAGTCGCTCGACTGATATCTAAAGATAACCAAGGTTTCCCTAGCGATGGTCTTCCTCCTCCCTTGCTTCTGGTACCTGAACTTCGCGTCGTCAGTGATGTCTGGATCTTCGAGCCCTGGAATATGCCGCCCAGCCTGCAAAAACAGGCTGAACATCTGTCAGGCGTTACCTTTTGTCTGCCGCTGGTCGATTTTGCCGTAGCGCATCATCAGGCAAAGACTGCAGTCTCCACAATCCGGCAGCGACACGGGCTGGCGCTGGCGCCGGGATTTCGCGAAAAATCTAACGGTCAGCACGTTAGGCGATCTGACGCAGGCGAAAAATCAGGCAATAAGAGGAATCAAGACACGAAACAGCTCGATTTATTCTGACAGCATGTCTGGTTTTCAGCACTTGATCATCTGGCCAGCCCGGCAAATGTCCGGCCATAAGGTGGCGGACATTCAATCCGCATGGACTTCCTGGCTGAGAATACGGGCGCGGCACACATCCAGAATCTCATCTGCCAGAGCGGAATCATCAGGGCAGGCACGGGACAGCACCAGGGCGCCGACAAGATGCGCAATGGTATCTATGAGGTCAGCGCGCGTTCCATTTTCATCTCCCAAAAGTGACAGTTGACGTTCAATCCCTGCCGCAAATGTCGCCTTGATTGACTCAGACTGACGGGCTGTATCCGCGCCCAGTGCCGACATCACACAACCCTTTCCCATATCATCGCGATGTCGGCGCGAGAGGTAGTATTGAATAAATTTTTCCCGGTTCACACCTGCCGTGCTTTCTGCGGATCGCGTAAAACCGCAGCTCATTGCCTCCGCCATTAGATCAGCCTTAGAGCCAAAGTGCTTGTAGAACCCGCCGTGGGTTAAACCGGCCGCTGACATCAGTTCCGCGACACCCACGCCATCGTAACCGCGCGCACGAAAAAGTTCTGAGGCCGTTTCAACAATGCGCATTCGGTTTTCCCGAACCTGCTCTTTCGACACTTTCATGTTTTTCAATCCTCTAAAAATATAGGGGTAAGTATACATTGATGATGGTCATAATCAAAAAAATTGACTTTAATGATTATGATCATCATCATTAAGTTAAGACTTCAACCACCATTAAGCAGAGGGAATAAACATGACCAACCAACCATTATTTCAACCCTATGATCTTGGGACAATAACCCTTGCCAACCATATCGTGATGGCACCGCTGACGCGTAACCGTGCCGGAGCAGGTCTGGTTCCCGGCGAACTGGCAGCGACTTACTACGCCCAGCGTGCCACCGCAGGATTGTTGATTACCGAAGCCACGCAGATCTCAGCTCAGGCGCAGGGCTATCAGGATACGCCGGGGATCTATACGCAGGCTCAGATCGATGGCTGGCGCAAAGTGACTGACGCGGTGCATGCCAAAGGTGGGCGCATATTTGTACAGCTGTGGCACGTAGGACGAATTTCGCATGTCGATTTACAACCTGGTGGCGCTGCGCCGGTTGCTCCGTCCGCCATCCGTGCCGAGACTAAGACCTTTGTGAACAACGGATTTACTGACGTCTCTGAGCCACGTGCGCTGGAGTTGCAGGAAATACCGGGGATTATCGACGATTTCAGGAAAGCATCTGCCAATGCCATTGCCGCCGGGTTTGATGGCGTAGAGATCCACGGCGCGAATGGTTATCTGCTGGAACAGTTCCTTAAAGACGGCGCCAATCAGCGTACCGATGAGTACGGCGGCTCTGTCGAGAATCGGGCGCGCCTGCTGTTAGAAGTCACGGCGGCCGTTAAAGAGGAGATTGGTGCTGACCGCACCGGCGTGCGCATTTCACCGGTTTCGCCTGCTAATGCGATTTCGTGCAGTGATCCGCAGCCGCAATATGATTACGTCGCTGACCAACTTAGCGCATTAGGTATCGTGTACCTCCATGTGGTTGAAGGCGCTACGGGCGGCCCGCGTGATGTATCACCGTTCGATTACGACTCCCTGCGCCGGCGCTTTAAAAACACCTACATCGGTAACAACGGCTATGACCTGCCGCTGGCGACCGCTCAGCTTGCAGAAGGCAAAGCCGATCTGTTCGCGTTTGGTCGTCCGTTCATCGCCAACCCGGATCTGGTCGAAAGGCTGAAGACGGGCGCACCTCTGGCCTCACTCAATCCTGAAACACTTTATGGCGGTGGCGCAGCGGGATATACCGATTACCCGTCGCTGACTGAGGCCAGCAAGTAAAGCAGCAGGTGTCACGGTTCTGCCTGCATCGCACATTGCGAATTCTGTTTACACATTAATAAAGAAGATCAACTTATGACTAAAGCTTCAGTTCTTATTACAGGCGCATCCACGGGTATTGGTGCTGTTTACGCTGAACGGTTCGCCCGCCGGGGCCACGACCTGGTTCTGGTCGCGCGCGACAAAGCGAAGTTAGAGATACTGGCCGAGCGTCTGCGACAAGAAAATGATATTTCTGTCGATGTTCTGCCTGCTGACCTCACACAAACGAGTGATTTAGCCGCGGTCGAAGCTCGCCTGCGTGAAGACGCACAGATTGGCATTCTTATCAATAATGCGGGTATCGCGCAGTCCGGCAGTTTTACAGAGCAGACGCCCGATTCGATAGAAAGCCTTATCGCGCTTAACGTCACCGCCCTGACCAGACTTGCCAGTGCTGTGGCACCACGCTTTGTGCAAGCGGGTGAGGGATCGATCGTCAACATCAGTTCCATCGTAGGCCTGGCCCCGGAATTTGCCATGACGGTTTACGGCGCAACCAAAGCCTTTGTCCTTTTCCTGTCTCAGGGAATGAATGTAGAGCTGTCATCTAAGGGCATTTATGTCCAGGCGGTGCTTCCTGCCGGCACTTACACGGAAATCTGGGACCGTGCGGGTATCGATATCAGTAATTCGGCAAAATTCATGGAAGTGGGCGAGTTAGTGGATGCCGCACTGGTGGGCTTTGATCGCCGTGAACTCGTCACCATCCCGCCTTTACATAATGCAGCCCGCTGGGACACCCTCGATGCTTCGCGTCAGGCTCTGCTTTCAGATATCAAACAAGATGAAGCCGCAGAGCGATATAAAGCACTTTAGTCAATAAGTTGCACTCTGCAGAACGGTCTTTTGGCTGTTCTGCAGAGAGGACAATCCGACATAAATCCCTTACAGCGTGTCGTCTCATCTTTGATGAGAAACTTCAAACACATCATGAAGCCCTTATTCAGCAATGACAAAAAAACGTGTAGCACTGGTTACAGGTGCTTCCTCAGGTATCGGCGAAGCGTCTAACGGGCAGATCCTGTTTGCAGTATTTATCGAGCTATTCCTGAGGATTGCCTTTGTACTCAGCAACAGATCCGCTAAGAAAAATTTCACTGACAAACGCGACAGGGTAAACGACAAATGAAAACTAAGACGATGAAAGCATTTACATTTAAATGCTATGGTAAATCTCCTGAATTGGGGTTCGATAACATAGATTATCCTTCACTCAACCCTGATGAAATGCTGGTTAAAGTTTACGCTGTGGGTTTGAACCCGATTGATAACATGATCCCAACCGGAATATTTAAGCCTGTTTTGCATTTTAAACTCCCCGCCACATTGGGCAGTGACTTGTCCGGGGTTGTTGTTGCCGTGGGGAGTCGCGTGACGCGTTTTACGCCAGGCGACGAAATCTTCGCCAGCATATTCGACAGGGGAACGGGATCTCTTGCCGAATTTGCGGTGGTGCCTGAAAGCGCCGCAGCCATGAAACCCGCAAACCTGGATTTCGTGCAGGCCGCTTCACTCCCGATGGTGAGCCTCACCTCCTGGCAGGCGCTGACAGAGCGAGCCAGATTGCGGCCTGGTCAGAAGGTTTTCATCCCGGCAGGTTCCGGGGGAATTGGCAGTTTTGCGATCCAACTGGCGAAACACCTTGGCGCAAAAGTGGGAACGACAACAAGTTCAGGCAACGTCGGGTGGGTGAGTGGTCTTGGCGCAGACGAAGTGGTTGATTATAAAAAGCAAGAATTCGAAAAGGTGCTGAGCGGCTACGATATCGTTCTCGGCACTGTCAGAGGCGATTTAATTGAAAAATCCACCCAAATTCTAAAGTCTGGTGGAAAGATTGTTTCTCTCACCGGGCCGTTAGATACCGCGTTCGCACGGGCTCGGGGACTAAACTTCTTGCTGCGTTTTGTTTTCGGGCTGATGAGCCGCAAGATTATGCTTCTTACGAAAAAACGGGGCCTGACCTATTCATTTCTCTTTGTCCGTCCTGATGGCAGTCAACTCACCCAAATCGGCAAACTCATAGAAGCGGAACAACTCAAGCCTGTGATCGACAAGGTGTTCCCCTTTGCAGAGGCGAAGGAGGCGCTTGCCTACCTTGCTCAGGGGCATGCGAAAGGAAAAGTGGTTGTTAAGATGCAGGAGTGATAACGAGTAAAATGTGAATCTGTTTAAAAGAAAATCGATAGAATCAATCTGCACTAATCTGGCGATATACCAGGGCCATTAAGGATAGCGTTGCGTCGACCAGTTGAACCCACAGCCAGAAGCAGACAAATGTACGCCACATAGTGACAAATAATACCACACAGCTATCATGGCAATATGATGTCAATTAACGGATTATAAGATTATGATAAATATGGAAGTATGTATCCAAATTCATTACCCGATATTACTGAAGGTCTGGGAATCATCGGTACGTGCTACGCATGATTTTTTACAGGAACAGGATATTCAGGCGCTACGCCCCCTGATACTGCATACGTATCTTCCTGGCCTGACAATTATGTTCGCTCGTCTTAGCTGTGACAGTTCGATCGCGGGCTTTATAGGGGTAAGCGAAAACCGCATTGAAATGCTCTTTGTGGATGCAGATCAACGCGGAAAAGGCATCGGGAAATTACTCCTGCTACATGCTATCGACGAGCAGGGCGCTGATGAGCTCGACGTAAACGAACAGAATCCTCAGGCTGTTACCTTCTATAAAAAACACGGTTTTGAAACTGTGGGTCGTTCTGAAGTTGACGGCCAGGGCAGGCCATACCCTTTGTTGCATATGAAGCTACGGGGAACATAATCTTCCCATACAAAAGCTCATAGCCGCCCCTGATTGTAGCCGTGGGTAGATTTGTGCCAGTAACTGACATGTCCAATAACACGTTGTGTTAATCAATAAGGAACAAACACATACGTAGGCTTTCACCTCCTCCGTTCTACTCGTTCACTCAGACATTAGCCAAAATAAGGTTTCAACACTTCCTCAGTCCAATTCATAAAAGCCCTCACTCGTTGCGACAGATTGCGCCGGTGCGCGACGACGAAAGATGCATTTAGCGGCTTGGGCCGCAGATTGGGAAGGACTTCAACCAATGTGCCACATTTGATATGGGGTACGAGCGCTGAATAACCTCCCTGAATTAAACCCAAACCCGCCAGTCCTGCTTCGTGGTAGGCCGGTACGCTGTTGACCGTCATCGTGCCGGGTAACATCAGCGAATTGTAGCCATCACCTGACGGATATTCCCATCCGTCAGGTTTCGCGCCAAAATTTCGCATGTAATGAACCATCCTGTGTCCTTGATTAAGAAGATCATCAACCGTCTGTGGCACACCGAAGCGTTTCAGATAGCCTGGACTCGCCGCATTGATCATCCGTAATTTTCCCAGCGGCCGGGCAATCAGGGTCTCATCAACAATGGGGCCCAGACGAATTACGCAATCAAATCCTTCCAGAACCAGATCAACACGGCGGTCAGTACTTGAAAGCTCAAGTTCGAATTCCGGGTGAGCATCCAGTAGTTGCGGTAGTGCGGGAATAATGACACTTTGTGCCAAAATAGCTGGCATATCAACACGTAAACGCCCTCGCAGTGACATTCCGCCAGGTGAAAACATTGACTGCAGTTCGTCTGCTTCCGCCAGCAGGTCTCGTGCACGCGAATAAAAAATGCGGCCATCTTCGGTCAACTGCACAGTCCGCGTGGTGCGGTGCAATAGCGTAGCGCCTACGTCATGTTCGAGCTCGCGCACTACCATTGAAGCACGCCCTTTCTGAATACCAAGGCTTTCAGCTGCCTGGGTAAAACTCTTCATTTCTGCCACGCGCGCGAAAATGATCAGTGCCTCAATATTTTTCATTGTTCCTCTTTAAGATAACAGTGCGTTAATTTTTAGGTTATTTATGGCTACTGTAATACTTAATAGACTGTCTTCACACCGCGTTATCCAGCGCAGACATTTGCTGAAGGCAATTATCATGACTCAAACCCTTTCAATGATTAAATCTGTAGTCGTCTATCACTCTGGCTATGGGCATACAGAACGGATGAGGTAAGCGCTCTGCCTCCTTATTATCCGGGATGGATGATTGAGCATCAGGACGCTCCTCGCTGCCAGGCATCCTCCAGCCCTCAGAAACTGAATGTGATTAAAACGTTGTAAAAACCCCTATCCCGTTGCTTGCATGTTTGCCTGTAGAACTGCATTGCGCTGGAATAAACCACGTCTAACAAAAGAGATAAAGAAATGAATAAAGGTTATTTGATCGCGCATGTCACCGTATCGGACGCTGTTGCCTACGCCGAATATGCCAAGGCTGCCGGAGAAGCAATGCAGGCGTTCAGTCCTAAGGTTATTGCCTGGTCTGGGCAGTATGAAAACCTTGAGGGAGAATCACATGAACGGCACGTCGTTTTTGAGTTTGCATCTTTTGCCGAGGCCAAGCGTTTTTACGAGAGTCCTGAATATCAGGCAGCCAGAGCAATACGTACAGGTGCTGCGACCGGAACTTTTGTGCTGGTTGAGGGAGGGGCTTAATTTTAGGCGTAATGCATTTTAATGCATTAAAAAGAAAAGATAACACCGCAATAGCACTAAGGGCCTGACCTTAGTGCTATTGCGGTTATACATGCAACCATCCGCCAGTGTTGGGGCACCTCCTTGTTAATAAAACATCAAGTCATTGGTTCTTATTAATATTATTAAACCTGAATAAGATGGGTTCACTAATTGTTCGGGGCTGTCTGATGCATCATAGGTAATGAAACTGCCGATCAGTGTCGAATCTAGCAATATAGATACGGTAGTTTATCGTTACTCACCTGATTCCGTGGGGGGGTAGGAAACTAACACTAAAAAATTTTCGTCACTCTACAATATCAAACGAGATTTGTGCAGTATTGATTAAATCGCGAGGTTATGTGACGGTATTTTTAATCGGCTGAGTATAATAGATTGCGTAATTTTTTTTGGACGAAATCACTAAAAACACCCTCGAGTCATGGGTTCACGCGGGCATACGCACTACCACAAACGTTCAGGACTATTGCGTGGATTAATATCCTGTTTCAGTTACTGTTTCCTTTGAGTTTGGCATTTTCACCTACGGTTGTCGCATCGTCTTCGTATACTTCGCAAGTCAATACGGTTACAGAATCTTATATTTTGCAGACCGGTAAAAACATTAATACTGTCGCCAAGTTAGGGGATGAAATTGATGTTTCCGGTAAGCTGCCTTCGTTATCCATTAGTGATGAAAATTATTCACCTGCTGATATTCACATAAATAATAAGCTGGCCGGTTATGCCCAGACCGGTGCTGTCGCATTATCTAATGGCAATGCAGTAAAATCTGGTGAGCGCATGCTCAACTCAGCTGCCAACAATGAATTAAACAACTCCACGCAGCAGTGGCTGAGCCAGTTTGGTACCGCCCGGGTACAAATGAATGTTAATGAAGATTTTAAGCTGGATGGCAGTATGGTCGATGTACTGGTTCCACTTTATGATAATCAGAAATCCCTGCTTTTTACCCAATTGGGTGCCCGAAATAAAGACGATCGTAACACCGTTAACGTTGGTGCTGGAGTGCGTACTTTCCAGAATAGCTGGATGTATGGGGCTAATGCGTTTTTTGATAATGATGTTACAGGCAAAAACCGGCGGGTTGGGGTAGGCGCAGAGGCTTGGACCGACTACCTGAAGTTCTCGGGTAACAGTTACTTCGGTACCACCGATTGGCATCATTCACGGGATTTTGCTGACTATAAAGAACGGCCTGCCAACGGCTATGATGTGCGGGCAGAAACTTATTTACCCTCTCATCCCCAACTTGGCGGCAAGGTCATGTATGAAAAATACCGTGGTGATGATGTGGCCTTGTTTGGCAAAGATAACCGTCAGAAAAACCCCTATGCCATTACTGCGGGTGTAAATTACACCCCTATACCATTAGTGACTATTGGGGCTGAACATCGCGCCGGTAAAGGCAGTAAAAACGACAGCAACATTAACTTCCAGCTAAATTACCGACTGGGTGAATCTTGGCAATCTCATATCAGTCCATCAGCCGTGGCAGCAACGCGCACTTTGGCGGGTAGTCGTTATGATTTAGTCGAGCGTAACAACAATATTGTGCTGAATTATCAGGAACAGAAGGTGATACAGCTGATCCTTCCGGCTATGATAAGCGGTGAGGGGGGGACAAGCGTTCCATTGAGTGCAGAGATATCCACCCGACATGGCCTTGAGCGTATTGAGTGGGACAGTTCTGCCTTGATAGCGGCAGGAGGTTCTCTCACACCGGTATCTGCGCACGCTGTTGTAGTAGGATTACCCTCGCATCGGCTAACGCGGAGTGGTAGTAATGCCCACACGTTAAGTGCAGTGGCTCATGACATCCAAGGTAATGTGTCATTACGTGCGACAGTGCAGATCACTGTTATGCCTAGTACTGTTGCAGCAGTGAACCTGACGGCGACTACCGATAATGAGGTTGCCAATGGCATTGCCACCAATGCGGTGAAAGCAATAGTGACGGATGCGGGTAACAATCTTGTACCGGGCCAGGTGGTGACATTTACCGCCAGCAACGGGGCGAACGTGACGACGGTAATTGGTACTACTGGCGTGGACGGGGTTGCTACGGCGACACTGACCAATATGACGAGTGGAATAAGCGCGGTCACCGCCACGGTGAACGGCAGTAGTCAGACGGTCGACACCACTTTTGTGGCGGACGGCAGCACCGCGGAAATCACTGCAACCAACCTGACGGCGACTGCCAATAATGAGGTTGCCAATGGCATTGCCACCAATGCGGTGAAAGCGATAGTGACGGATGCGGGCAATAACCTTGTACCGGGCCAGGTGGTGACATTTACCGCCAGCAACGGGGCGAACGTGACGACGGTGATTGGTACTACTGGCGTGGACGGGGTTGCTACGGCGACACTGACTAATACTGACTCGGGGATTAGCGTGGTCACCGCCACGGTGAACGGCAGCAGCCAGACGGTGGACACTACCTTTGTGGCGGACGGCAGCACCGCAAAAATCACCGCAGCCAAGGTGACTGCCGATAGAAAGGTGGCCAACGGCACGGCCACCAATGCGGTGGTAGTGATAGTGACGGATGCCGGTAACAATCCTGTCGCAGGCCAGGTGGTGGCATTTACCGCCAGCAACGGGGCGAAAGTGACGGCAGTCATTGGTACCACCGGCGTGGACGGGGTTGCCACGGCGACACTGACCAATATGACGAGTGGAATAAGCGCGGTCACCGCCACGGTGAACGGCAGCAGTCAGACGGTCGACACCACTTTTGTGGCGGACGCCAGCACCGCAGAAATCACCGCAGCTAACCTGACGGCGACTACTGATAACGAGGTCGCCAATGGCATTGCCACCAATGCGGTGAAAGCGATAGTGACGGATGCGGGTAACAACCTTGTACCGGGCCAGGTGGTGACATTTACCGCTAGCAACGGGGCGAACGTGACGACGGTGATTGGTACTACTGGCGTGGACGGGGTTGCCACGGCGACACTGACTAATACTGCGCCGGGAGTCAGTGTGGTCACCGCCACGGTGAACGGCAGCAACCAGACGGTCAGCACCACCTTTGTGGAGGATGCGATGTTTACCGGAATAGCCGTCAACGGCCATGTGTTCACGGTAAGCGATGAATTTCCAAAAACAGGTTTTACCGCGGCTACCTTCATACTAAATATGAACAGAAATGCGAGCGACTTCACCTGGAGTTCCAACCAGCCAGGGGCCGTAAGCGTCAATGGTGACGGTCAAGTGAAGCTCAACAGCAAACCTACGGGGCCAGTGACCATTACGGCGACACCCAAGGATGGAGGAAGTCCACTAAGCTACACATTTGCTGTGCAGAAATGGTTTATACATAACAATAGCACAATGGCTGTTTGGTCAGATGCTGTGAGGTTCTGTAGTCTACAGCTGGCGTCTCAGCCATCACGCACCGACTTGAGTTCTACCAACTACTCATTTGGTACCCGTTTGGTGGGTTCATTGTTCGATGAATGGGGGCGAATGGATAACTACACTGGTTCCGGTTTTATCGGCACCCTCTACTGGACGGGCGACACTCCTGACCCCAGCACAGGCTTCCACTACCTTGGCGACTCGATCGCGGGCGTTACCAACAGCTACAGTGACGCCGATATTCCTAGGCATGTAATGTGTCGTCGATAGAGTCTTGAGTTTTTAAATTTGGTTTTGCTTCTCTGGTATTCCCCCGCGTTTAGTGGGGGAAAGGTCAGTGGCTTTGTGGCGCTAAGACCCCGTCGGGTAACATGCTGTTTTTTTGATGATGTTATCCGACCATGTCTCTGATAAGAAAAACCTGCACTATCTTGTAGATATCATCGCTCAGTATGTTCGTTATTCTCTGGCTTACGCCCTTGTGTCACTCAATTCCATAGATGGCAAAGGGATGGGGTATTATGTATGCCCCATGCGCCGGTTACATCGCTGTAATACACCATCGATTAGGCGTGATATTGCAGATGTAAACCTGATAACTACAGTTGTTTATCCATGCTGACAAATTCCAGACTAATTCAACCAGCAGAGGATCGACCCGTTCGCTCCAGGATAAAAATATTGAGGTTCTTAAAAGTATTTATAAGCTGATTGAGGCATTACAAATAGCACCTGAAGTGACTGCTTTGGCTGAAAAGATAAAGGCACTGCATAAAGAGTTCAAAAGTAATGAAGCCACGATACGTGCAGTTAAGTATAAGCAGAGGCTGGCCGTTAGTGAGGATGTAACAAAGCTGGATTTAACCTTAAAAGATGACCGCAGCCTTATTGGATAGACTGGTTCATCATTGTGACATTATTGAAACAGGTAATGAATCATTTAGGTTTAAAAACCGGTCTTAAAGTGGTGCACTTTTAAAGCATAACGGTGGCTCATTTTTAGACCATAATTGACAGTTTGTACTCATATATATACTCATTTATGACTGCGCTTTCACGAGATGAGTTGAGACATCATGAAATAAAAAATCCACACAAGCGTGTGGATTTTATGGGGTTTGTCAGTATTCATGAGATTCAATTAAATCTCATGAGACAACAGAAGCTGTTTAGACGTTGAACAAGAAGTTCATCACGTCGCCATCTTTTACGATGTAATCTTTACCTTCTGAACGCATTTTGCCGGCTTCTTTCGCGCCTTGCTCACCCTTGTAGGTGATAAAGTCCTCGAAAGCGATAGTTTGTGCGCGGATAAAGCCTTTCTCGAAGTCGGTGTGAATTTTACCGGCAGCTTGTGGTGCAGTTGCACCTATCGGGATGGTCCAGGCACGCACTTCTTTTACACCGGCAGTGAAATAGGTTTGCAGATTCAGCAATTCATAACCGGCACGGATCACACGGTTCAAACCGGGTTCTTCAATACCTAACTCAGCCATAAATTCAGCGCGGTCTGCATCTTCCAACTCAGCAATATCAGACTCAACTGCGGCACAAACGGCAACTACCACAGAACCTTCCGCCGCAGCGATGGCACGCACCTGATCCAAATAGGGATTGTTTTCAAACCCATCTTCATTGACGTTAGCAATGTACATGGTTGGCTTCAGGGTGAGGAAGCTCAGATAACGGATGGCGGCTTTATCTTCAGCACTCAAGTTCAACGCACGCAGCATGCCAGCATTTTCTAAATGTGGCAGACATTTTTCCAGCGCTTCCAGTTCCGCTTTAGCGTCTTTATCACCGCCTTTAGCTTTCTTCTGAACACGATGCATCGCGCGTTCACAGGTTTCCAGATCGGAAAGTGCCAGTTCAGTGTTGATGGTATCAATGTCATCAACGGGATCTACTTTACCGGCAACATGGATGATGTTGTCATTTTCAAAACAACGTACCACATGACCAATTGCTTCAGTTTCACGGATATTGGTCAGGAACTGGTTACCCAGGCCTTCGCCTTTGGATGCACCCTTAACCAGGCCCGCGATATCGACGAATTCCATCGTGGTTGGCAAAATGCGCTGAGGTTTAACAATCTCGGCCAGTTGGTCCAGACGCGGGTCCGGCATTGGCACCACACCCGTGTTGGGTTCAATGGTGCAGAACGGGAAGTTAGCGGCTTCAATACCCGCTTGCGTCAACGCGTTGAACAGGGTGGATTTACCAACGTTAGGCAGGCCCACAATACCGCATTTGAATCCCATGTTTTATATCACCTTAAATAACTTAAAAATCAACTCGTTAGGGTTAACGTGCTGATGTAATCAAAATTTATGTCGCCATTATACACATTCTGACGATTTATCTCGATCATGCTGTTTCGTCGCCGCAAGGGAACATGCTGTGAGAACGAGTAGGTGATTGATTTTTCTAACTCTGTGCCCGAGATCACGCTTATGCCATCTTAAGTTTCCTGATAAATGTCCGATAACTAGTTATTACAGTCCGCATACTGAATTTGGGTAATTCCAATGGAAATGAGTATCTATAAATGGCTGATCGTCATCTTGTTCGGGGGAATGGCGGGTATTGTGGGAATGCGTTTTCTTACCGCAGATGTTGAGCCTGCCGCTCCCTCCTTTGCCGAGTTGGTTGATCAATATGGGGTGGAAATTGAAAGTCACTCGGGCAAGAGCGTTAGATATGTGGGGTACAAAAAAAATACCCTTTATGAAGATTTCGACAGCATCCAGTTGAAATTTACCGCAGTAACCGACAAGTTTGAACGCAGCCACGACTTATCGCGCAACAAAGAAAAGGCATCAGATTGGGATTCGCTTTTTTGTAGCGATAAATTGAGTGATATTGCGGGCGAATATGATGGTAAAAGCAACAATTTTCTCGGGCGGGTGAGGGTGATATTTTCAGGGGTGGTATTGACCGGTGAGGGACAACAGGGGATTAATGCGCTGTGCAACAAAAATGAATAACAACTAATACAGGCACCCCGGCTTATGTTCGTTAGCCGGGGAACCGGGCCAGTATTATACGCCGGCCTTAAAGGAGTGCAGGCGATTCATTGCCTTAGTAATGTCTTCTTTTAGCAGTATTTCAGTACAGCGGATAGATTCATCAATGGCCTCGTCAATTAAGGTTTGTTCACTGATTGGTGGCTTACCCAAAACAAAACCGGTGACTTTACTTTTATCACCCGGATGACCGATGCCGATGCGCAAACGATAGAAGTTAGGGTTATTCCCCAACCTGCTCTGAATATCTTTCAGGCCGTTATGGCCACCGTTACCGCCACCTAGCTTTAATTTAGCCACGCCCGGCGGGATATCCAACTCATCGTGTGCGACTAAAATCTCTTCCGGCAGAATACGGTAAAACCCAGCCATTGCGGCTACGGCCTTGCCACTGAGATTCATAAAGGTAGAGGGTACCAACAAGCGAACGTCCTGACCTGCCAGATTTAGCCTTGCAGTGTAGCCGAAGAATTTACTCTCTTCTTTCAGTGGTTGATTATGGCGCTGCGCCAATAAATCCACATACCAAGCACCTGCATTGTGGCGAGTTTGGGCATATTCAGCGCCCGGATTTGCCAGCCCAACGATTAATTTAATACTGCTCACGTCGCCATTCGCTATAACTAAAGGAATTAAAGTGCCATAGTTTACCTGTCATAGCGCGTAATAACAAAACTGCTAGCATGAATTTATTTAGAGTGAATAGTTCAAGATGTGAATAGTTGCCTGTATGTATAGTTCAAATTCAGTGCCAAATGTCTGGATTATGTAAAGATTTGTTGGAATATATTTGCCAGTTGTGATCACAAGCGCAATACCTTCCTCGCAAGCCTGACTATACTTAGTTATTAAGTGGACATGAATAATCGCATTAAGCAAGCAGTTTTAGCGCTCAGCTCAGTGGTTATTTATTGGCAACCTAAGTGGAGGTGGCATATGAAACGTAAAAGCGCAGCAAGGGTCGGTAATGTGCTGATGGGATTAGGTTTGGTTACCATGGTCGTAGGGGTAGGTTACTCAATTCTGACAGAGGTATCTCAACTGGGTCTACCGCAATTCTTTGCCCATGGTGCCGTGATGAGTATTTTTGTCGGCGCACTGTTGTGGTTAGTTGGCGCGCGTATCGGTGGGCGTGAGGAAGTTGCGGATCGTTATTGGTGGATTAAGCACTTTGACAAACGTTGTAATCGCAACCAGCGTCACTCCTAGCGAGCAAGGTATCATTAGCGACTAATTACAGCGAAGCTGCAAACATAGACCTGTTTTCTTGGCTTTTTAATTGAGCTGATGTGCAGGAGGGGTAAATGACGGCTCAACGAGCGGTAAGACAAACACCTATTGATCAAGAACTCAGCGATCGAGAGTAGAAAACCCGTTGTCGCATCTGCTTCAACGGGTTTTTCTTTATCTGCTTCAATTTATGCATTGCATAGTATCAATTCGTTATGAACCCCATTCGTGATGCCCAGCAAGTGACCTATCACGAAAATAGCTTAATGGCTAACTGCGGCCAGATAGCACCGCAGGGATATCCACAACCTAATACTGATTAATGCTCAAACATCGCAGAGATGGACTCTTCATTGCTGATACGGCGGATGGCTTCAGCCAACATGCCCGACAGGGTCAGAGTACGCACATTTTTTAATGCCTTGATTTCAGCTGACAACGGAATCGTGTCACAAACAATCACTTCATCGATAACAGAATGTTTGATGTTTTCAACCGCGTTACCAGAGAAGATCGGGTGAGTCGCGTAAGCAAATACACGCTTGGCACCACGTTCTTTCAGGGCTTCCGCTGCTTTACACAATGTGCCACCGGTATCGATCATATCGTCAACTAACACGCAGTCACGGCCAGCAACGTCACCGATGATATGCATCACCTGAGAAACGTTAGCACGTGGGCGGCGTTTGTCGATAATCGCCATATCAGTATCGTTCAGCAGTTTTGCAATGGCTCTGGCGCGAACAACGCCGCCGATGTCTGGAGAGACAACAATTGGGTTTTCCAGATTCTGCTGCAACATATCTTCCAGCAGGATTGGGCTACCAAATACGTTATCAACCGGAACATCAAAAAAGCCTTGGATCTGTTCAGCATGAAGATCCACTGTCAATACGCGGTCAACCCCAACACTTGAGAGAAAATCGGCAACAACTTTGGCAGTGATCGGTACACGGGCAGAACGCACACGGCGATCCTGACGAGCGTAACCGAAGTAAGGAATAACAGCAGTAATACGTCCTGCGGAGGCGCGACGCAGGGCATCAACCATGACAACCAGTTCCATCAGGTTATCGTTCGTGGGTGCGCAGGTGGACTGGATGATGAAAATATCACCACCGCGTACATTTTCGTTGATTTGCACGCTCACTTCGCCGTCGCTAAAACGACCTACAGCGGCGTCACCAAGACTGGTGTACAAACGGTTGGCAATACGTTGTGCTAGTTCCGGGGTGGCGTTACCAGCAAAAAGCTTCATATCAGGCACGAGAAGAACCTCAGGCATGCGTCCAGAGAAGATATTGTCATATCAGTAATCAGGGGCGATTATTCATACTGATTGCAATATACATACGGGTATTTAAAGCCAAAACACGGTGAATAACCGTCATCATTCAAATTACAGGTGTGTCGACTGTTCTCGTTCACCCGCATCACTTACTCATGTAAGGTTATCGGGATTCGCTCGTTTGCCGCTTTCCTGTATCTTGAAATCTATTGGGTACAAAACAGCATTATGAACCGGCTTTCAATCAAATGAGACAGGTATTTTCAGAACCCAAGGTTAGTAGAGCCATTACATCGACCTTACATAACGCTGTAAATCGTTATCTGCACTCACGACTTTCAATTTTCCCAGAGCGCGCACGATGCAGTGGCGAAACATTTACACCACGAGCAACAAAACCATGCAACCACTCCGGGGCAATACTTAACACCTGTCGGGCCGATGCCTCAGTGTCGAATTCTGCAAACACACAAGCGCCGGTTCCGGTAAGGCGTGACGGAGCGTATTCTAACAGCCATGAAAGAGCCTGTTCAACCTCGCGAAAACGTTTTCTTGCGATCGGTTCGCAATCATTTGCGTACGGAATGCTTAAAAGCGCCGCCAGTGGGCGAACTGGCGTATTTCTTTTTAATTCAGGATCAGAAAAAATAATTGGTGTTGGGATGCTTACACCGGGGTGTACCACCAAATACCACTTCTCTAAAGGCTCCGCAGGTTGCAATTTTTCGCCAATTCCCTCAGCAAAGGCAGCATGCCCACGAACGAACACCGGCACATCGGCACCTAATGTTAGGCCAAGAGTGGCCAATTTTTCATCAGAGAAACCACATTGCCACAGTAAATTGAGCGCAACCAGTACCGTGGCGGCATTGGATGAACCACCACCCAGTCCTCCCCCCATTGGTAGGCGTTTATCAATACTGATATCTGCCCCCCGAGGTACTTTTACCGTGCCGGGCTGTTGTTGTGGCAATTGTTGTTGTAGAAATTGTTGTTGTAGCAATCGCGCCGCGCGAATTATCAAGTTCTGTTCGTTTTCTACGCCTGCGACTGGCGTTAATAAGCGAATCTGATTGTCATCTCGCGGCACAATAGTCAGTTGGTCGCCATAATCGAGAAACTGGAACAGGGTTTGTAAGTCATGATAACCATCGGCCCGTTGCCCGGTGATATAAAGAAACAGGTTTAATTTGGCCGGTGAGGGCCAGACATGTTGATGCGTGCTAACCATGTTATTTGACAGTCCAATTATCCATTTTTAGCTTAATTCGCTGCCCGCCCTGGCTCAGTTCCATGCGGCTCGGCAATGCTGGTGTCACTTGAGTGTTGTATTCCTGATAATCAACCACCCACGTCATACCATTTTGTTTATAAGTCACTTGCTTCAAACGGTACTTATCATCAAGGGTGAAATCAGTGGTATCACCGGGTAACCCTAAAATCCACTGACGTAAGCTTTCCAATGGGATGGACATCCCCGTCAACTTTTGAATCATTTCCTGTGGGTCATCACTGACATAGCGTTTGCCTTGATTATCGGTCAACTGGGTAACGCCAGGTTGTACCACCAATTCCAGTTCTGTGCTGCCCAATGGGTTGGTCAGCAGTAGGCGATAGCGCTCAGGTGTGGTTTGTTGCCAGAAAAAGCGCGCATAGACTTTTTGTTTTTCAGAAATATACGCAAAGGCACCCCGGGTCTGGAATTGGCTCAATTGTTGTAATTGTTGTTCATGTTGCCGCCACTGTGGCGATGTCGGACTGGTCGCCGGACCGGTCGGTGGCGTGGTGCTACAGGCTGCCAGCAACAGAGTTGCTAAAGGGAGCAGGCGATAAAAACTGATTTTATACATCGACATATGGCTATAAATCCTATCGGTCGCACGGGTATCATTGGCGACGCGTCTTTGATGAGGTCATGTTACCGATAAATAATAATTTTTGATAAAACAAATTATTTGATACCTGGCTAATTGGTATCTGAGGTGCTCACGCTAACGGGCTGAAGGCTGAGCGTCAATCTCTTGTTCTATTTTGTACAGGGTTTACCCAATATTGTTGTACAGCAGATAACCAATTTCTGACCATAATTTATGATAATACTTAGGATATTGCACTGTGACTTTTATTGAACCCGCGCATCAAGTAGAATGCGGTTCAGACGAGAATCCATACTAACATCAGTATTACTCGAAGCCGTTCTCATGACTCTGCTTGCATTAGGCATTAATCACAAAACTGCGCCTGTATCTTTACGTGAACGAGTGAACTTTTCACCGGAATCTATCGACCAGGCGCTTGTCAGCTTGCTCCAACAGCCGTTGGTGCAGGGCGGTGTCGTATTGTCTACGTGTAACCGAACTGAGTTGTATCTCAGCGTAGAGCAGCAAGATAATCTGCATGAACAACTTATTGCCTGGCTCTGTACCTATCACAAACTCAGCCCGGACGAAGTGAAAAAAAGCCTGTATTGGCACCATGGTAATGATGCCGTCAGTCATTTGATGCGTGTTGCCAGCGGGTTAGACTCACTGGTATTAGGCGAACCTCAAATTTTGGGGCAGGTGAAAAAGGCCTTTGCTGAATCTCAGCGTGGTCAATCGCTGTCTGGCGAGTTGGAGCGGTTGTTCCAGAAGTCTTTCTCGGTTGCCAAACGGGTTCGGACAGAAACAGATATTGGAGCCAGTGCCGTTTCGGTTGCTTTTGCTGCCTGTACTCTGGCACGTCAGATATTTGAGTCGCTTTCTGAACTGAATGTGCTGTTGGTGGGTGCTGGGGAAACCATTGAGCTGGTGGCTCGTCATCTGCGTGAGCATCAAGTTAAGCATATGATTATCGCTAACCGTACCCGTGAGCGAGCTCAAGTGCTGGCGACAGAAGTGGGGGCCGAAGTGATTACTTTGCCGGAAATTGATGCCCGATTGGCCGATGCCGATATTATTATCAGTTCAACGGCCAGCCCATTGCCTATTATTGGTAAGGGAATGGTCGAACGTGCTCTGAAAAGCCGCCGCAATCAGCCAATGCTGTTTGTCGATATCGCCGTACCACGGGATATTGAGCCGGAAGTGGGTAAACTGTCTAATGCCTATTTATACAGTGTTGATGATCTACACGCGATTATTCAGCACAATATGGCACAGCGTCAGGCCGCTGCGGTGCAGGCCGAATCAATAGTACAGCAGGAAAGCATGAATTTTATGGCCTGGCTACGTGCGCAGGGGGCGGTTGAAACCATTCGTGATTATCGTTCTCAGGCCGAACAGGTTCGTAGTGAGATGACCGCTAAAGCATTGGCCGCCATTGAGCAGGGTGCCAATGTAGAACAAGTGTTGAATGAGTTGGCCCATAAGCTCACTAACCGCCTGATTCATGCTCCTACCAAATCCCTCCAGCAAGCCGCCAGCGATGGCGATATGGAGCGGTTGCAATTATTACGCGACAGCCTTGGGCTGGATCAGCATTAGTTTCCTCTAATTACAGGGTTTAAAACCACGGATGAAGTCTTCTATTGTTGCCAAACTGGAAGCGTTACAAGAGCGTCACGAAGAAGTGCTGGCGTATCTTGGCGATGCCAGCGTTATTGCCGATCAAGACCGTTTCCGCGCGTTGTCACGTGAATATGCGCAATTAACGGATGTCACCCGCTGTTTTAAAGAATGGCGCAGCGTGCAAGATGATCTCGAAGCCGCAGAAATGATGCTGGAAGATCTTGAAATGCGCGAAATGGCTCAGGAAGAACTGAAAGAAGCAAAAGCGCGCAGTGAAGAGCTGGAACAGCAGTTGCAAGTGTTGTTGCTCCCTAAAGACCCTGATGATGAGCGTGATTGTTTTCTTGAGATTCGTGCCGGGACCGGTGGTGATGAAGCGGCTATTTTTGCTGGTGATATGTTCCGCATGTACAGCCGTTATGCTGAAGCACGCCGTTGGAAAGTTGAAATCATGAGCGCCAGTGAGGGCGAGCATGGTGGCTATAAAGAAGTGATTGCCAAGGTCTCTGGTGATGGGGTGTTTGGTCAGTTAAAATTCGAGTCAGGTGGTCACCGTGTGCAACGTGTACCCGAAACCGAATCACAAGGCCGTATTCATACCTCTGCCTGTACCGTCGCGGTAATGCCTGCCATTCCTGAAGCTGAGATGCCGGAAATCAATGCCGGTGATTTGCGTATTGATACTTTCCGCTCGTCTGGTGCCGGTGGTCAGCACGTTAACACCACCGATTCGGCAATCCGTATCACCCATATTCCAACGGGCCTGGTGGTGGAGTGTCAGGATGAACGCTCACAACATAAGAACAAAGCCAAGGCGATGTCGGTGTTGGGTGCACGTATCCGTGCCGCAGAAATGCAAAAGCGTCAATTGGCGGAAGCTTCCGAGCGCCGTAATCTGCTTGGTTCAGGTGATCGCTCTGATCGTAATCGCACCTATAACTTCCCACAGGGCCGAGTGACCGATCATCGCATTAACCTGACCCTCTATCGCCTGGATGAAGTGATGGAAGGCAAACTGGATATGCTGATTCAGCCGATTGTGCAGGAATATCAAGCCGACCAGCTCTCTGCGTTGTCAGAGCAAGATTAATGGACTATCAGCAGTGGCTGTCGTTAACGGCAGCCCGTTTCAGTCAGAGTGACAGCCCCAAGCGCGATGCCGAGATTCTATTGAGTTTTGTCACCGCAAAGGCGCGTACCTATGTGTTGGCTTTCGGTGAAACTAAGCTGACAGCCGATCAGTTACAGCGATTGGAACAACTGGCAACCCGGCGTGAGCAGGGGGAACCTATTGCTTATCTGGTTGGGGAGCGCGAATTCTGGTCATTGCCACTCAGTGTTTCCTCCGCCACTCTTATTCCACGCCCTGACACCGAATGTTTGGTTGAACAGGCGTTGGCGCATCTGCCAGCCACTCCTTGCCATATTTTGGATTTGGGTACCGGTACCGGTGCTATTGCTTTGGCGTTAGCCAGTGAGCGGCCAGATTGTGCTGTGGTGGGTGTGGACATCCAAGCCGAGGCTGTTGCACTGGCTCGCCATAATGCAGAAAAGCTGGCCATAGATAATGTACATTTTCTGCAAAGTAGCTGGTTTGACGCGGTCGACGGACAATTTACGCTGATTGTTAGCAATCCTCCTTATATTGATGCTGATGACCCGCATCTGAACGAAGGTGATGTCCGCTTTGAGCCTCACAGTGCGCTCGTCGCACCTGCCGAAGGGATGGCTTCACTGGACGAGATAATCCGTTGTGCGCCGGCTTATTTAGAGGCGGGAGGCTGGTTAATGTTGGAGCATGGCTGGCAGCAAGCCGATGCAGTACAGAAATTACTTAAAAACGCCGGATTTAGTGCTGTAATGACGCATAAAGATTATGGTAATAATGATCGTGTTACTTTGGGGCAATGGATCGGCTAATCAAGAAGAATCTGATTTTGTGCGGCATTTATTCGGCAACAAATAAAAAAAACGATAAATATTTAACATAGATAAGGAAGCGAGAGTCATGTGGGTTGATTATATCGCCATGAAGTATTTGCATTTACTCACAGTGGTTATCAGTATTACGCTGTTTGTATTACGTTTCTTTTGGAAATGTCGCGGTTCGGCTATGATGGATAAGCGCTGGGTAAAAATAACGCCACATATCAATGATACGTTGCTATTTGTCAGCGGTATTGTACTGATTTTTATCACTGGATTTTACCCTTTCAGTCCGCAAGGAACATGGCTGACTGAAAAGCTGTTTGGCGTTATTATCTATATCCTGCTTGGCTATGTCGCATTAGGTAAGCGAACCCGCAGCCAGAATCGTCGCTGGCTTGCTTTCATACTCGCATTGGGTTGCCTGTATTTGATTGTCAAACTGGCAACAACTAAATTACCACTGCTGATGGGATATCTATGAGTAGCATTGCTGATTTCGAATTTAACAACGCGTCCCTGTGTGATGGGGTGTTATTGGTTACCCAGGAGATTCGACAGAATTTTCCACTGGTTGATGTACGCAACCAATTACAACAGCTCGTTGATGATGCCCGGGCTGCGATGCCCGCCGATCTCAATCAGGATCAGCAATTAGAAGTGCTTATTGATCTGTTTTACCGTAAATGGAAATTTGGCGGTGCTGGTGGCGTTTATCGCCTGTCAGACGCTATCTGGCTCGATAAAGTGTTGGATAAACGCCAAGGGACGCCAGTATCGCTGGGCGTCATTTTCCTGCACATCGCCCATCAACTGGATCTACCTTTGATGCCAGTTATCTTTCCAACTCAATTAATTCTTCGGGCTGATTGGTTAGATGAAGAAATGTGGCTGATTAATCCGTTAAACGGTGAAACACTTAATGAACATATGCTAGAAGTGTGGATTAAGGGCAACCTGGGTTTGAGCGCCGAACTGGAAGATGAAGATCTGGAAGAAGCGGAAAATACCCTGATTGTGCGTAAAATGCTTGATACATTGAAAGCGGCATTAATGGAAGAGAAGCAGATGGAATTGGCATTACGCGCCAGTGAAGCGGTATTGGCTTTTGACCCCGATGACCCCTATGAAATCCGCGACCGTGGCTTGATTTATGCCCAACTGGATTGCAACCATATTGCTATCTCTGATTTAAGTTATTTTGTTGAACAGTGCCCGGAAGATCCGATTGCTGAAATGATAAAAATGCAGATCCACTCCATTGAGCAACAGCGGGTGACATTGCACTGATCTCTTTTATACCACGGTTGTATGGTAGCCATGTCTTGCGGCATAACCGTGGTAATTAATCTCGATTTACCCTTTATAAAGGTATTAGTATGAAACAGAAAGTGGTTAGCATTGGCGATATCAACGTAGCGAACGACCTACCTTTCGTGCTGTTCGGCGGCATGAATGTGCTTGAGTCGCGCGACCTGGCAATGCGCATTTGTGAACATTATGTCACGGTGACCCAAAAGTTGGGCATTCCTTATGTGTTTAAAGCCTCGTTCGACAAAGCCAACCGTTCTTCAATTCATTCTTACCGTGGTCCCGGTTTGGAAGAGGGAATGAAAATCTTCCAAGAGCTGAAACAGCAGTTTGGTGTCAAAATCATCACCGATGTGCATGAAGCCAGCCAGGCAAAACCGGTGTCCGAAGTGGTTGATGTTATTCAATTACCGGCATTTTTGGCGCGTCAAACTGATTTGGTTGAAGCTATGGCCCGCACTGGCGCGGTTATCAACGTGAAAAAACCGCAGTTTGTCAGTCCTGGGCAGATGGGCAATATTGTCGATAAATTTAAAGAAGCCGGTAATGATCAAGTGATCTTGTGTGATCGCGGCAGTAACTTCGGTTATGACAATCTGGTGGTTGATATGTTAGGTATCAACGTTATGGTCCAGGCGACTGGCGGTCATCCAGTTATTTTCGATGTGACTCACGCATTACAATGCCGTGACCCGTTTGGTGCAGCCTCCGGTGGCCGCCGTGCTCAAGTGGCTGAACTGGCGCGTGCTGGCATGGCTGTTGGTTTGGCAGGGTTGTTTATCGAAGCGCACCCAGAGCCGAACAGCGCCAAGTGTGATGGCCCGTCAGCTTTGCCATTAGACAAACTAGAACCGTTCCTGGTGCAGATGAAAGCTATCGATGATTTGGTGAAGAGTTTCCCGGTGCTGGATACCAGCAAGTAAAAAGTGTTCGCCGGTAATATTTGAATAAAGAAAAGGCAGTGTAGGTAACTACACTGCCTTTTTTGAAAACCGTCATACTCACTCAAAGGGACTAACCTCTTACGCGTAAAGCCTCCAGCGCTTCTGGCAGTGACCCATAAAAACTCAACTTGCCTTCAATGGGCTGCACTCTGGCTCTTGCCAGCGTCTTCAGCGGCTGGAAAGGAATATCCGTGATAACGAGCTGTTGTTGCTCGCCCAGCGCCTCTGTGAAGCGTAGGAACGCATTTAGGCCACCGGCATCCAGAACCGGTACTGCATCCCACTGTAAAATAATGGTTTGATAATTCTCACAACGGCTGAGTAACTCATTAAATATCCGCTCTGCGGCAGCGAAAAACAGTGGCCCGTTCACTCGCAATACCAGCGTATGCTCATCAACAGTCGCGGGTATCTCACTCAGGCGCGTCATGCGCGCAATGCGCCGCATAAACAGCAGCGAGGCCAACACAATACCCACCGTGATTGCAATCACCATGTCAAATAATACGGTCAGACTCATGCACAACAACATCACAATAATGTCATCTTTAGGCGCTCGGCGCAGGAGATCAACGACTTTATGTGCCTCACTCATGTTCCAGGCCACAATCAGTAGCAGAGACGCCATCGCAGCTAAAGGCAGATAAGACAACATCGGTGCCAGTACCAGTAACGCCAGTAAGACCAACAGTGCGTGGATGATGGCTGACACCGGTGAGGTTGCACCTGCGCGAACATTAGCCGCAGAACGAGCAATGGCGGCAGTCGCAGTGATCCCGCCAAAGAATGGTGCAATGATATTCCCCAGTCCCTGACCGACTAACTCACTGTTGGAGTGATGTTTTTGTCCTGTCATACCATCAAGTACGACGGCGCAGAGCAATGACTCAATTGCGCCCAGCATTGCCATAGAAAAGGCTGCGGGCAGTAATGCAGAGAAGGTTGCCCAGTTCAATACAAATGGCTGACTATTGGCAGCAGGTAAATTCCACGGCAAGACAAATTGCGGCAGGATGGGGGGAATGCCGTGGCCTTGGGTGCCATCGGCCAGTAAATAGCCAAAGCGTGAGCCGATAGTCGCCACTTGATGATCAAATAGGGATAACACCGCCATGACGGCAGTACCCGCAACCAATGCCGGTAAGTGACCCGGTAACTTTAATTTTAACCGTGGCCAGAGTATTAATACCAGCAGGGTGACGGTTGCAATTAACGTATCACTGAGGTTGATAGTTGGCATTGCTTGAGCCAACGCGGCAACTTTACCAGCATAATTTTCCGGCACTTCTGTCAGGTGCAGGCCAAAGAAATCTTTCACCTGCATGGTGGCAATGGTGATACCAATACCTGAGGTAAAACCGAGGGTGACGGACAGCGGGATATATTCAATCAATCGGCCAAGTCGCCCTAGGCCCATAAATAATAAAAATATACCGGAGATCAGTGTAGCCAGAAGTAAACCCGCTAAACCAAACTGCTGTGATACCGGATAGAGAATAACCACAAAAGCGGCAGTGGGGCCGGATACGCTATAGCGGGAGCCGCCGGTGACCGCAATGACAATACCGGCAATAGCGGAGGTATATAAGCCGTATTGTGGTGGGACACCACTGGCAATAGCCAGTGCCATCGCCAGTGGGATAGCAATGATACCGACAGTGACACCGGCAATTATATCTTTGAGAAGTCTCTGAAGTGTATAGGTTTCTCGCCAGCAAGCGTCAATAAGCGCGCTGAACGGCCTAATGCCGTTAATTCCGTGCGTTTTCATCTAAGGTGCAAACCAAATAAAGAAAAGACAAAATAAATGGCGGGCCAGTAGGGGTCCGTCTCGAGTAGCAGAACACAACGATACGCCAATTAGGTGACTAAGATCTAGATGTATATCAATCTCAGCCGGGAAATTAGATAACTGTCGGTTTTATAAAGAGGATTAAATGAACGGATTCATGGTGGACCAGTGCATTCCTCCCCTGAATAAATGAAAAGTGGATATTATCCTCACTAGCGCCTTCTTTTAGGCCCAAGTATCGGAAATTGAACAATAAGCATCCAAGCCAGGGCTGCATCCTGTGTGCGAAATCGAAAGCGGGTGATTAGACGACATCTTGTTACATAAATTGAAGGAGTGGTCCCATAATGAAATTATTCAGGAATAAAACCTGTCTCACAGCTAAGATTTGAGTTAGAAACTATGACTATTAACCATGCTTAATGTTTAGGATTTCCAATGAATATATTCGACGTAAAACGTTACTTAATGTTAGTTGGCAATAAGACAAACCAATGTCAGCCAAAATCCTCGCTGAGAATTCAAAGGATTAATGCTACGCCATGAGCGAATTAGAATCTCTATCGACACTATACCGAGATGCTTGTGTCACCTATGCGACGCTCTCAATCAGTTATTTTGCCTTAAGTAAGAACAGTGCTTTTTCTTACAATGGGGATGTCTGGAAACGTATTCTATTTGGTGTCGCATCGGGACTGGTTTCACTTTATCTGAATCAGGACCAGTGGGTGATTTCAGGTGCGTTTTTCTATAGTTTCGAGTTGATTCCGATTATTTTGGTCACTTTCTATGGTGGTTGGTTAAGTAGCTTGACAGCATTGCTGATTAATTTTGCTTTCACAGGCTGGTTTACCCTCGACAATATTCTTATAACAATAATATTTATTCCGCTCATACTGTCACGAGTCTGGGAGCGAAAAAGCAATCGTATTTTTTATACCGCAATCCTCGCTATTGCGATTTATCGTATGGTCGTTGCTATATTAGTTGCCCCGCATATTTTGACCTGGGCCCAGGTGATAGTATATCAACTGATTTCCGCGCTCTGTTTGGCTATTTGCTACCATGCACTGAATTTTAAAGAGCGTCATATCTCCGCCTATTTTTCGATGAAAAACCGGGCGAATATTGACAAATTAACTCAGCTAAATAACCGGGCAAGTATTGATTATCGATTAACGGCAATTCACAACAGTCGCCAGGCGTGTGGTTTAATGATTCTGGATCTGGACCATTTTAAGTCGGTGAATGACAGCTATGGTCATGACGGTGGTGATTTACTTCTAACAGAAGTGGGGAAGCTGTTGACGTCAATCATTCGTGATGAGGATTTTGTTGGCCGTTATGGCGGTGAAGAGTTTATTGTTATAACCCGCCGCCATGAACCACAAACGATTAAAGCGGTTGCCGAGCGAATTCTCCAACAAGTTGAGAATCTTGCGGTGGTTTTACCTGACGGACGTAAAATAAAGGCCACCATCTCGATTGGTGCGTCTCTTTATTTGCCTGGAATGTCGATGCTAAAAGCATTAAAAATGACGGATGAAGCACTTTATCAGGCGAAGAAACAAGGGCGCAATCAAGTAGTTTATAGCCGATTAATGCCATTTTCCCCATTGGGAGACCGCATAGATAAAGAGAGGCGCCGCCGTAAGTTGTAGAAACACCTTGGTGGGAGTCACGAAAAAGGCTCTGACTTTCGTCAGAGCCTTTTGCTCGAATATGGCGGTGAGAGAGGGGTTCGAACCCTCGATACACTTACGCGTATACACACTTTCCAGGCGTGCTCCTTCAGCCACTCAGACACCTCACCGTTATGTTACCGCGCTAAGCACGGCAACGGGGCGGTACTATAGGGACCAGCAGGCAGATGGTCAAGCAGTATTTACCCGTTGCCATTCATCTGGTTATTCTGCATGCATATAGCGTAAATCACCGGCAAATTATAAGCAATTAACGCCAATTTTTCGCCTGCAGAGGTGAATCAACCATCACATAATCGGCACCGAGATCTTTAGCTAGTTGATAATCTTTTGCAGAGTTTATGCCAATCAGCAAAATTTTTGCATCTTCGCTCTGCTTGAAACAGTCCATTGCCTGTTGATTCCAAACCAATTGGGTCCGGGTTGTTCCTTTACCCAAGGTGAGTTTCTCCACGACCTTTACATCACGTCTTAATTCAAAGGCATAATGTCTATTCTGGCTGCTAATAAATGAATTGCCCTTGTTTTTGGCTATTATACATTCATCTGCCATCACCGCAGTAGCTAAAATTTTACGGGTTTTATTACGTGTCTCGAATTTACTTATATAATCAGGTAGCGCATTAAGATATTTTTTCTCAGTAGAATAGAAAACAATGCGGTCAGGTGAGAGAATATTTTCTCTCACTTCTGTTATGGCATTCGCTATTATTTTTGGATCTGCATCAGGAGACTTAATATCTATAGTGAATTTTGTTTGTGGGAATGATAATAAAACCTGATGTAATGAGGGGATCTTTACTCCCCATCCGCGGAATTTATACTGATCGTCACTTTTAAAGTGATAGGCCGCATCTAATAACTGTAATTCTTGCCAAGAGTGGTCAGAAACCAGGCCGTTGCCGTCAGTCAATTCGCTCAAATCTTTGGGCCGATAGAGTACTAAAACACCATCTTTACTGAGTTGAACCGAGACCCAAATAATATCAGCGTTATTTGATAACGCTTTACTGATGGCATGTCGAGTGTTTTCTGGGTAATCGGCTGTTCCTGCACGATGAGCAACGATTAACGGCGAGGCTGATAGGGAGTTAACACACAGGGTCAATAGTAAAGAAATAAAATAAAATCGCTTATTTTTCATTTGATACCTCGATATGGGTTATTTCGGATTTATAATATTCCTTATCTTGTAACATGTAATATTGAACTGGAAATAAACTAATTAGTAATAGAGGCATTTAATAAAGTGATTATGTTTATGCCCGTCATACTTAAAGCTGCATGTGCGTTGGCTACGCTCAATAATCTGAATTACTTACAAATGTAAGCCCATCGGGTGAGCATAAATGCTGTTCAAATCGATTCCCGACCGATTTGTATTTCGTTTGCCGCCTTCCTGCAACTCGAATTATTTAGGGTGTATCTGTCTGAAACGACATTTGGCAGGAAATAAAGCTATCTGAAGGCGAAAAAAAACGGCAATCGGGTTAACAGGTTCAGGTATGAAACCAGACATGTTATCGATTGCCGCTTCGTTTGTCGTAGAAACCGAGGTTCATCTACAGACTAAATATGGCGGTGAGGGAGGGGTTCGAACCCTCGATACGCTTACACGTATACACACTTTCCAGGCGTGCTCCTTCAGCCACTCAGACACCTCACCGTGTTACAGCTATCAACTACGCTAAACGCGGTCGACCGGCGTAATGTAGGCAAAAGTGTGCCCAGCGTCAACCCTCTTATATTGGCTTTGTTACTGGTTAGCTAAAGTTACAGCAGTTTGCTGATTTCATCGTCATTTCTTGCGGGTAACACTTGCATCTGACCGTTAATCGCGGAAATCTATCAGGTACTTTCGCAAGGAGCTGGCAAATAATGAATATTATTTTTTATCACCCGTTTTTTGAAGCAAAACAGTGGTTGTCAGGCATACAATCTCGTTTGCCCACGGCGAAAATCAGGCAGTGGCGACGTGGTGATACACAACCGGCGGATTATGCTCTCGTCTGGCAGCCACCACAGGAAATGCTCGCCAGACGTGTTGAACTGAAAGGCATTTTTGCTTTAGGGGCGGGGGTCGATGCTATTTTGGATCAAGAGCGCCGCTCTCCGGGCACATTGCCAACCGGAGTGCCGTTGGTACGATTGGAAGACTCTGGTATGTCATTGCAAATGCAGGAGTATGTGGTAGCCAGTGTATTGCGATATTTCCGCCGAATGGATGAGTATCAACTGCAACAACAGCAGAAAGTGTGGCAACCGCTGGAGCCGCATCAGCATGATAAATTTACCATAGGTATTCTTGGGGCGGGGGTATTAGGTAAAAGCGTGGCCCACAAATTGGCTGAGTTTGGTTTTACCGTGCGTTGTTGGAGCCGTACACCAAAACAGATTGAGGGTATAACCAGTTTTGCCGGCAAAGAGAAACTATCGACTTTCCTGCAAGGGACACAATTATTGATTAATTTGCTGCCCAATACGCCCGAAACTGTCGGTATCTTGAACCAATCGCTGTTTTCACAATTGAATGCTAACGCTTATGTGATCAATATTGCGCGTGGTGCACATTTATTGGAGCGTGATCTATTAACTGCAATGAGTGTTGGGAGCGTCGCAGCGGCGACATTGGATGTATTTGCTGAGGAACCCTTACCGTCAATGCATCCTTTCTGGAGTCACCCACGCATCACTATTACACCGCATATTGCAGCGATAACCCTGCCGGAGATAGCGATGGATCAGGTAGTTGCCAATATTCAAGCCATCGAAGCGGGGAGAGTGCCAGCGGGCCTGGTCGATGTGGTACGAGGTTACTGATTTACATACTGACTCGGTTCGATGAGATATAGCGATAGCCCTGCAAGTAAGGGCTTTTAGCGCTGTTGATGAGAAGAATTCCTGCTATCATTAGCAGTCTATGCTTTACCTGCAAAAAAGCCATCCTGCCTTAAAAGACTTTGTGGAGTAGTCATGTATCCTGTTGATTTACATATGCATACCATCGCCAGCACCCATGCTTACAGCACCCTGCACGATTACATTGCCGAAGCTAAGTTAAAAAATATTAAGCTGTTTGCCATTACTGACCATGGCCCGGATATGGCTGATGCCCCGCATTACTGGCACTTTATGAACATGCGTGTCTGGCCACGGTTGGTAGATGGTGTGGGTATTTTGCGCGGTATTGAGGCCAATATTAAGAATTTGGACGGTGATATCGATTGTACCGGCCCGATGCTTGATGCCATCGACCTGCTAATTGCCGGCTTCCATGAACCTGTATTCCCGCCTCAAGACAAAGCCGCCAATACTCAGGCAATGATTGCGGCCATGGCACAAGGGAATGTGCACATCATCAGCCATCCCGGTAATCCTAAATATCCTGTTGATATTCCAGCTATTGCTGATGCAGCGGCAAAATACAATGTGGCGTTGGAGTTGAATAACTCGTCCTTTACGCATTCACGCAAGGGCAGCGAAGCGAACTGCCGGGCGATTGCCGAAGCGGTCCGTGATGCCGGTGGCTGGTTGGCATTAGGTTCTGACTCCCATATTGCCTATTCATTGGGGATTTTCGAACATTGTGAGCGGATTATTGCTGAGGTGAATTTCCCGCCAGACCGTATTTTGAATGTTAGCCCGCGCCGGTTACTGAATTACCTTGAGCAACGTGGCCGCCCGGTAATCCCTGAGTTGGCTGATTTATAATATAAAGTATGTGACATTGTCACTTGTGGTTTAAATATTTATAAGAAACAGGAAGATGTAAATGAATGATTTCTCTCTGGTGTGCCGGGTTCTTGGGTCACTATTTTATCGCCAACCACAAGATCCGCTACTGGCCCCCCTTTTTGCGCTGATAAGTCAGGGTAAATTAGAGCAGCACTGGCCACTGGAACAAGGTGAGCTGCTGACGCGTTTGCAACAAGAGTATCAGCCACAGGCGGTGGCCGCTGATTATAACGCGTTGTTCGTCGGCGACGATGGTAGCGTGTCACCTTATGGCAGCGATTATGACGATGCTTGCCCAGAAGCTGAGGTCAGAGCGTTTTTGCAACAACGAGGGATGCCGCTGGGCGATGGCCCAACTGATCATTTTGGCGGGTTATTATTGGCTGCCTCTTGGCTGGAAGACCAGGCCGCAGAGGATGAGATTGCGGCTCAAACCGCACTGTTTAACGACTATTTACTGCCCTGGTGTGGTCGCTTTCTCGGCAAAGTAGAGGCCCACGCTAACACCGGTTTTTATCGGACGTTGGCTCAGTTGAGCCGCGAAGCGTTACAGGCGATGTGGGATGAGTTGTCTGAAGATACTCTGCCGACTTAAGTAACCCGGTTGGATTAATGAGCCTCATTCTTTGAGGCTCATTTTGCGAGCTAGCATAAATACTGTTCAAACCGGTTCCCGACCGATTTGTCATTCGTTTACTGCAACGCCAATGGCATTTGGTATCAGTGACGATGCAGCAGACGATAGCCTGTAAACCTCGCAGTGCAGCTAGTCAGTCAGTGGGATGACTAACTGGCCTGGTTTCACTTCTAAACCTTTTGCCAGCTTTTTCGCCATCCCTTCAGCTTTACTCTTTTCACTGTCCAACACATAGACCGGTTGCTGATCAAAGTAGGATTTCAACGACTGATTCAGATAAGGGGTCAGTGCTTTCATCACTGAATCCATTTTTTCCGGCTTAACGGTATAATCAGTCAATTCCATATCTTTTAGGAAGATAGCGCCTTTCTCACGATCGAATATCGGTTGCGCTTTTAGTGTCAGCGTCATATCCGCACTTTGTGGGCCAAGGATCGAGGTAATGTCTACTTTGGCATTACCGGTTAAGGTCACTTTACCAGGCTCAGTACGGCCAATCTGGCTCTGCAATTGCGTCAAGATAATGTGGGCGTCAACCAGACCGGGTATGCCAATCTGCTTTTCATAGTTATTGTGTTTTTGCAGATATTCATTGATTTCCTGTTCGCTCAATGTGTATTGAGTTAATTGGTTACAGCCGACCAGTGTCGTGGTCACAATCAGCGCAGCAGCGCCCCACATTAATGTCTTCATCAAAACCTCATAGCAATATTTACTAAACAAACCAGATGGCGCATCACATCAAACCAGACAAACAGGCCAATAGTAACCGGTTAATCCACTGTTTTGTATTATTAACCCTATTTGTTCAACCAAGGTTCAGGATTGCGGATAATAATGCGGCGGTGGGGGGCATCTGCCAATCGGATAACCCCGAATCAACGTTGGTTTGAAAAGAGAATAAAAAGATGCCAGAGAGGCTTGGCGACTCTGGCGCTAGTGCTAACGACAGAATAGTGCTAGCTGCCGCTTAGCATGGCAGACTCGATACGGCGCTGATTAAACTGCCAGTAAAGCCCGGCCAGCGTAATTACCCCAATAACGCCCAGCAGGAACCAGGGTAACTCCGGCATTTCCAGCGTTCGGCCAGTATCGTACATCCAGCCGCCACCGGTATAGCCTAATGCGCCGCCCAACGCCAGCCCCAGACGGCTAAAGCCCATATAGCTGCCACGTGCGCGCGAGTCGGCCAGCGAAGCCCCCAGGGTTTCACGTGCGGGTTCAGCGATAATTGAACCTGTATAGAAGAAGCAAATGAACATAAACAGTGTTTGCAGGTGGGAAATCAAGCCGATCGGAAACAGGCTTAATGTCATGATTAATAGCCCAAACATGAGGCGCTGTTCGAGGCGAAAACGTTTCTCGCTCCAGCGAGCAAGTGGGTAAAGCAATGTCAAAGAAAGCGCGGCCTCAATGGCGTACATCCATTTAACGGCAGCAGGAGACCCCGCAATCTCATTTACCACGATCGGCAGCATGAGCATCACCTGTACCGACAGCATGTAATAGCCTGTTAGCGTCAGGACATAAGTTACAAAGCGGCGATCACGTAGCACCCGCATTAAACCTTCTTTCATTGGCGCACGCACGGTGGAAATGCGATACGCGGGCAGCAACCAAAGGTTCCAGCCTGCCGCCAAAATGAAGATTACCGCGCCAGTCCAACAGACAAAATGGAAGTCGTATTGCAGCAACCAACTGCCGATTAATGCGCCGATCACCGCACCTGCACTGTCTTGCATCATCAGCAGGGAGTAAAAACGGCCACGTTCATGGGGGCGGGTTAATTTGATAACCAAAGCGGTACGCGGCGGATCAAATAGGGTGCCACCTAAGCCAGATAGCGCACATGCCAGCAGGAGTATCCAAGGTTCATCGGCCATTGCCATAAATGCAAAGCCCGCAGCCCGCATCAGCATACCGGTAACAATCATTGGCTTGGCACCGAAACGGTCGGCAATGGCACCACCAAAGATACCTAACCCTTGTTGGACAAGTTGCCTTAGTCCCAAGGCCAGGCCAACGAGCACCGCAGCCCAACCCAGTTGATCGACAAATCGGATAGAGATGAGTGGGAAGACAACGAAAAAACCCAACACAACTAATAAGTTATCAAGCAATAAAAAATACTTACCCAAGCTCCGAGCTTGCGATACCAAGGCCATGCTTCACCGTCAGAAATTAAATATGGAGGGAATAAAAACACGCTTATAGTTTGTACCCAAATTGATAGAAACGATAGGGGGTAGATTGATAATATTTTTTTATCGTCAATACGTTACCTCATCGATTATTCATAATAAAATGCTTATTCACCGCTTTAACCAGGTGATTTCATTGTGTCCTCGTGTGCAAAGTTTGCAAGGGCGGTTTTACGCAGGGTATGGGCAACAGGTATATTGAAGTAAAAGATTGTCGCTAAATTAAGTACAGAGTGCAGCCCAAGGGGAGCAGATGTTCGGCTATCATTCAGCAACACCTAAAATACGCCTGACGACGGACCGCATGTCATTGCGGTTGGTTCATGAACGTGATGCCTACCGCATGGCGGAGTATTATGCTGAAAATCAGGTACTTCTCAAACCATGGGAACCCGTGCGCGATCAAAGTCATTGCATGCCCTCCGGTTGGCAGGCGCGGCTGGGTATGATCATGGAGCTACAAAAGCAGGGGAGCGCCTACTACTTTATTCTGCTGGACCCAGAAGAGAAAGAAGTGCGCGGAGTGGCTAACTTTAGCAATGTACTGCGAGGTTCGTTCCATGCCTGTTTTCTGGGTTATTCATTAGGTGAGCGCTGGCAGGGCCAGGGTTTAATGTTTGAAGCGTTGCAGCCGCTGATTCGCTATATGCAGCGGCAGGAACGGATGCACCGTATCATGGCTAATTATATGCCGCACAATCATCGCAGTGGCAACTTACTGACACGCCTTGGATTTGAGCGTGAAGGTTACGCCAAGGATTATTTACTGATTGATGGTCAGTGGCGCGACCATGTGCTGACTGCTTTGACTAATAAAGAATGGACGCCAACTCGCTGAGGTCAGGATGAAACACAGTTTAAATGCACAGGAAGCCAGAGTTATTGGCTGTTTGCTAGAAAAACAAGTGACAACACCGGAGCAATATCCGATGTCGCTCAATGGCGTGACCGTCGCCTGTAACCAAAAAACCAACCGCGAACCGGTGATGGAGTTATCCGATTCGGAAGTCCAGCAGACACTGGATTTCTTGCTGAAAAAACACCTTATTCGCACCCAGAGCGGTAACCGAGTAATGAAGTACGAGCACCGTTTTTGCAACTCGGAATTTGGCAACCTAAAGTTCTCCCCTGCTGAGTTGGCGGTGATTACCACACTATTATTGCGTGGTGCACAAACACCGGGAGAGTTGCGTACTCGCACTAACCGGATGTATGAGTTTGCCGATGTTACTGAAACAGAAGAGGTATTGAACCAACTGGCCATCCGCGAAGATGGGCCATTTGTGGTGCGTTTAGCCCGTGAGCCGGGTAAACGTGAAAGCCGCTTTATGCATCTTTTAAGTGGTGATGTGGCCCCGGCCCCGGCCCCGGCCTCGGCAATAGCAGAGAGTGCTGAAGGGGAAAGCAGCGCCCTTGAGGAGAGAGTTGCCCAACTTGAACGGCAAGTGGCCGCACTGACACGTCGGTTGGATGAAGTATTGATTCAGTTGGATGATTAATAAGGATCCTATGAAAAAGCTACGTATTGGTATTGTCGGTTTGGGCGGTATTGCACAAAAGGCCTATTTACCTATTTTGACTCAAGCACGGGACTGGCAACTGGTTGGTGCGTTCTCCCCCAATCAAATCAAAGCACAACCTGTGTGTGACAGCTATCGGATGCGCTATTTTTCTCGATTAGATACGTTAGCTGCTGAATGCGATGCTATTTTTGTTCACAGCAGTACTGCCAGCCATTTTAAGGTGGTCAGTGAACTGTTGCAGGCCGGGATTCATGTTTATGTCGATAAGCCGCTGGCCGAAACACTCGAGCAATCCGAACAATTGATAGCACTGGCCGCGAAACGGCACTTGGCACTGATGGTCGGGTTTAACCGACGTTTTGCTCCGCTATACCAACAACTGAAACAACAAGTCATCCACCCGGCATCGCTGCGGATGGAGAAACATCGCCAGAACAGTGTGGGGCCGAATGATCTGCGCTTTACCTTGCTTGATGATTATCTGCATGTGGTGGATACCGCTCTGTGGCTTGGTGGCGAAGCGGCAAAGCTCCTGAGTGGAACGCTTCAGACAAATGCGTTGGGACAGATGCTGTATGCAGAACACCATTTTCAAGCGGGCAATGGTCTGATAACTACCAGTATGCACCGCCACGCAGGGACCCAGCGGGAAAGCGTGCAAGCCGTCAGTACGGCTGCCTGTTATCAGGTTAGTAATATGAGCCACTGGCAGCAGGAGTCGGATGGGCAGGTGATAAGTTTGCCGGTAGCCAGTTGGCAAACCACCTTAGACCTGCGAGGCTTTACCGGTGCAGTGCATCATTTTATTGATGCAGTCAGCAACCAAACGGCACCACAAGTTTCGGGCGACGAAGCTATTTATGCGCAGCGAATGATAGAGCAAATTTTACAGCAGGATACTGTTCAATAAGTCAATAATGCAGATCAAAATGGCGCAAAAAGCGGGCTAAGTCAGTAATTTGTTACACCTTGCGATGGATATTCATCGCCGGATACGTAGACTGGCGGCGGTGTTCACACCGTTTCAGGGGCACTTTAATTTCGGTACCTCAACCATTGGGTAGAAGCGACGCCTGCTAATTGCAGGCGTTGATATTTACGGCGAATTAAAAACAGATCGGAAAACAGATCAGAACCCCATATCAGACAACCTATGAATCTACTGAAATCACTGGCAGCCGTCAGTTCCATGACCATGTTTTCCCGCGTATTAGGCTTTGCCCGTGATGCGATAGTGGCGCGGGTTTTTGGTGCCGGGATGGCAACGGATGCCTTCTTTGTGGCATTTAAATTGCCTAATCTATTGCGGCGGATATTCGCGGAAGGGGCATTCTCACAGGCTTTTGTCCCCATACTGGCCGAATATAAAAGTCAACAGGGCGAGGAGGCAACCCGCACTTTCATTGCTTACGTCTCTGGTCTGTTAACGCTGATACTGGCGGTAGTGACCGTATTGGGGATGTTGGCCGCGCCTTGGGTGATTTTTATTACGGCTCCCGGCTTTACTGATACACCTGATAAGTTTGCGTTAACCTCCGCGCTGCTGCGAGTGACTTTCCCTTATATTCTGCTAATTTCGCTGGCCTCCTTAGTGGGGGCGATCCTTAATACCTGGAATCGTTTTTCTATTCCTGCTTTTGCGCCCACTTTCCTTAATATCAGCATGATAGGTTTTGCGCTGTTTGCCGCACCCTATTTCAATCCACCAGTCATGGCGCTGGCCTGGGCGGTGGTGGTCGGCGGGGTACTGCAATTAGGCTATCAGCTCCCTCATCTGAAGAAGATTGGTATGTTGGTGCTGCCACGGTTATCACTGCGTGATGCAGGGGTCTGGCGGGTTATGCGCCAAATGGGGCCGGCGATCCTCGGCGTGTCAGTCAGCCAAATCTCTTTGATTATTAACACCATTTTTGCTTCATTCTTGGTGTCAGGTTCCGTTTCCTGGATGTATTACGCTGACCGTTTGATGGAGTTTCCGTCGGGGGTGCTGGGTGTGGCGCTTGGCACGATTTTATTGCCCTCACTGGCAAAAAGTTTCTCCAGTGGCAATCATGATGAATATTCCCGACTAATGGATTGGGGACTAAGGTTATGTTTCCTATTGGCGTTGCCAAGTGCCGTTGCATTAGGGATTTTAGCTAAACCGTTGGTGGTGTCATTATTCCAATACGGTAAATTTAGTGCTTTTGATGCGGCAATGACGCAACGTGCGTTAGTGGCCTATTCCATTGGTTTAATGGGGCTGATTGTAGTGAAAGTGTTGGCACCCGGTTTTTACTCGCGTCAGAATATTAAAACGCCGGTGAAAATTGCTATTATCACACTGATATTGACCCAGGTAATGAACCTGATATTCATCGGGCCACTCAAGCATGCTGGGTTATCACTCTCTATTGGGTTGGGGGCTTGCCTTAATGCCAGCTTGTTATATTGGCAGCTCCGTAAACAGAAAATATTCCAGCCACAACCGGGTTGGGCCGTATTTCTAACCAAGCTGGTTATCGGTGTTGTGGTGATGTCGGCCGTGTTGCTGGGGCTGCTCTGGGTGATGCCTGCGTGGGATGTGGGGGGGATGGCCTATCGCTTGTTACGGTTGTCTGCTGTCGTTGCCGCCGGGGTGATTGCCTACTTTGCCGCGCTGGCATTACTCGGATTTAAAGTTCGGGATTTTGCCCGGAGAACGTCCTGAGTCAATCAAGATATAATTATATTTTAAATAAATAATCTAACCAAAGCCCCGATAACTTATTAGGGCTTTTTTTTATGTTTTAATACCTCATGTTTATTGCTTTACATAATGAAATTTTATTTCTATCAAATAAATGCACACAAATAGACTAATTACATTACTAATCAGGCTGTGTTGAATAAATCGAATTTTTGGCCGCAATCGGGATCAGATCACCACATTCCTGCCCCCTCTGGCGGTATCCCGTGGCAAAGCAAAAGTTCAAAATCACCAACTGGTACGCCTACAACAAGGTTCTCGTCAATCGGGGTTCACTGACATTTTGACTTGATGAGTCGGTCATCCAGGCCTGATACGGCGACCCAAAAACCTCTTCACGAGGGTGTCCACAACGTTATTCTGCATTAGCTATTTCCACTGTACTGATGCTCAAACGCGTCTTTCGACTCACACAACGTGCCGCTCAGGGCTTCATTGATTCCATTTTTACGTTAATGAAGCTCCCGCTTCGTTGCCCGGATTATTCCTGCGTCAGCAGACGAGCGAAGTCCGTCTGCACCCCTTTTAAAAACCCCTCACGCGGTGAGATTGCCCATCTCGTTATCGATTCCACCGGATTAAAAGTTTTCGGCGAAGGTGAGTGGAAGGTGAAAAAGCACCGCGTCTGGCGAAAATTGCACCTCGCCATGGACGCCGATACCCACGAGGTTATCTGTGCTGACCTATCACTGAACAACGTGACCGATGCGGCTATGGCGATGAGCCGTACATTGAACAAGAATGTGTCAGGCATTATTGCGCAAAAAATTGCTGATATTAAGGTGTCAGGAAAAACGACATTGATAGCCGCACAAATAAATAACGTGGAGAATAAAGTTATTACTAATATCAAAGAACTGCACGTGGGAAATATAAGTAATAGCTATCATCAGGGTGGGATTTTCAATTATTCAAGCGGGGAGTTTATGATACCCGACATCCCTGAGAGCAATTAGCGGTCGGTGATTTAATCTGCTGGCTGGTATTATAACAAAGGCACCCAAGGGTGCCTTTTCACTGATATAGCCGCTGCCCTGCATTTTACAGCGCAACGGCTTTAGATATAATCGCCCATTACATCCGTTCGACCGTCTGAATACCTAAAGTATCCAGACCTTGTTTTAGTGTTTTTGCGGTTAGCATCGCCAGTTTCAGGCGGCTTTGGCGGATCTCTTCACTTTCTGCATTGAGGATCTGACAGTGTTCGTAAAAGCTGGAGAATAAGCCTGCTAAATCATATAGGTATGAACACATCACATGTGGTGTGCCTTCACGGGCCACCGTAGTGATGACCTCTTCAAACTGCAACAGACGGGTAGCCAGTGCCGCTTCACGGTCCTCGGTGATAACCAATGGCAATGTCAGGTTGCTTTCATCAATACCGGCACGTTTAAATACTGAAACCACACGAGTATAGGCATATTGCATATAAGGTGCCGTGTTACCGTCCAGTGCCAGCATGTTATCCCAGTCGAAGATATAGTCAGTGGTACGGCTCTTAGACAAGTCGGCATATTTCACTGCACCAATACCGACGGCGTCCACCACCTGCTTTAGTTCATCTGCGGGCATATCGGGATTTTTCTCGGCAATCAATTTGCCGGCACGCTCGATAGCTTCATCCAGTAAATCGGCAAGCTTCACTGTGCCGCCGGAACGCGTCTTAAACGGCTTACCGTCTTTACCCAGCATCATGCCAAACATATGGTGCTCAAGTGGTACTGACTCAGGAACATAACCGGCTTTACGAACGATAGTCCAGGCCTGCATCAGATGCTGGTGCTGGCGGGTATCGATGTAATACAGCACGCGGTCTGCACCCAAGGTTTCATAGCGATATTTGGCACAAGCGATATCTGTGGTGGTGTAGAGGTAACCGCCATCTTTTTTCTGAATGATGACGCCCATTGGCTCACCATCTTTATTTTTATACTCATCCAGATAGACCACGGTTGCGCCTTCGCTTTCGACCGCCAGCCCTTTGGCTTTCAGATCAGCAACAATACCCGGCAACATGGCGTTATACAGGCTTTCACCCATGACATCATCTTTGGTCAGTGTGACATTCAACCGATCATAGGCAATCTGGTTTTGCGCCATGGTGATATCGACTAACTTGCGCCACATCTGGCGGCAATACTCGTCACCGCCTTGCAGTTTTACTACATAAGCGCGGGCGCGTTGGGCAAATGCTTCATCTTCGTCATAGGTTTTCTTGGCTTGCTGATAGAAAAGTTCCAGATCCGATAAGCCCATATCACTGGCATTTTCGTTCTGCATCTTTTCCAAATAGGCGATCAACATGCCGAACTGGGTTCCCCAGTCACCCACGTGGTTAGCGCGAATAACATTGTGTCCCAGAAACTCTAAAGTGCGCACCGCTGCATCGCCGATGATGGTTGAACGCAGGTGGCCGACATGCATCTGTTTGGCCACATTGGGGGCAGAGTAGTCAACGACAATAGTCTGTGGCTCAACGGGAGTAACTCCAAGCTTCGGCGCGGTCAATGCCTGCTCTACTTTGCTGGCAACCCATTGGCGGTCAAGAAATATATTGATAAAACCGGGGCCGGCAATCTCAACTTTGCTGGCAATACCTGAAAGATCAAGCAGCTCGATGACTTTTTCTGCCAGTTGCCTTGGTTGCATGCCAAGTTTTTTGGCAACGGCCATTACGCCATTAGCTTGATAATCGCCAAATTGAGCTTTAGCAGATTGGCGAACCTGAGCTTCGCTATCTGCTGGAGCACCTGCTGCAATCAGCGCCTGGCTGACTTTATCTGAGAGAAGAGCCTGAATATTCACCGGGTTACCTTAATTACGCACAAAAGACAGATTAATGACGCACAAGAAAATCTCTGTGCCAGTTAATTCAAACACGGCCAAAGCCTTTCACCACAAAAATGATGGGCGGCAGAGCCGTCTGGCAGAGGGTTAGTCACAAGATGGCAGGATTTATACCATATTTGACCCTCGGCGTCAGCATCAGGCCAGTGGTTGTCGCTAATCTCATGGCTAAATAGATTAACCGGTTATTTTATTAGCAATGGCGAATGCGAAAGAACAAAACGGTTAGATTAAATATGGCTGATTAGCGGTAATAACGGTAGATTATGGCCGCGTTACTGCCCGCAATAACAATTCAAAAGGAGAGCCGGATGCGTAGTCTGAAAGATATTGCCGAATTACAGGACTTATTTACTGACTTACCATGCTTTGAGCAAAAACTGGCTGGCTTCGCCACGCGATTGAATTTGGATTTAATGCAATTTAGCGCTGATCATATTTCGTTACGTTGCCACCAAGTCGAAACCGCGCAACGTTGGCGCAGTGGGTTAGCGCAGTGCGGTGATTTGATGTCCGAGACACTGATTAATGGTCGGGTGATTTGCCTGTTCGACTTGGCTCAACCTCTGGTGGTTGGGCCATGGCTGATCGATTGCGTGGAATTACCCTATCCGGGGAAAACACATTACCCCCATCAGGGATGGGAGCATATCGAGCTAGTCTTGCCGGGGGACCCGCATACCTTGAGGTCACGCGCTCGTGCTTTATTACCAGCCACATTACCGGAGGGTATCAGCGAGAAATTCAGTTCTCCACAAGGGGAACATGAGCGCTTAGCCAACCCGACACTGGCGGTGAGTGATGGTGAGATAACCATTAAGTTCCATCCCTATACTTTGCGGCAAATTATAGCCAGCGAGCAAAATATTTAACGTTAATGGGTTATTTATTTTGATAGCGACTTTCACTTATGGTTATCACTGTGACTGACATCTACTCATAGATTTAAAATGAGTGCCATAGTAAACGCTTAAGTATGTTTTATTAGTTTCTGTTTTTACTTGAGAGCGATCTTCGCTATTTATTCAACAGGTAAATTATTTAGTTCTTATTTATATGCCCGTAAGTAAGCGGGTATAGATACTGTCGCAGTGGCGTTCGTCAAACGGGAGAGAGAATGACTATATTGGAAATTTGTTGCTATAGCGTTGATTGCGCGCAGATAGCAGAAAAGGCAGGAGCCGACCGGATTGAATTGTGCTGCGGTCAGTCCGAAGGGGGCTTAACACCCAGCGTTGGTACATTAATGCAAGCCAATGAAACTGTTACTATTCCGGTGCATCCTATCGTAAGGCCTCGAGGCGGCGATTTTTGTTATAGCAATAATGATTTTGCAATCATCAAAAATGATATCGCGCGGATCCGTGATATGGGATTTGCGGGCGTAGTGGTTGGTGTACTGGATACCGACGGTCACATTGATATGCCACGGATGCGGGAGATAATGTCCATCAGTGGCCCATTGGCGGTCACTTTCCACCGGGCATTTGATATGTGCCAGAACCCAATGATTGCCTTACAGCAATTAACTGACCTGAATGTGGCGCGGATTTTAACCTCGGGCCAGCAGCCAAATGCTGAGCTGGGGTTGGCGTTATTAAAAGATTTGCTGGCTGCAACCCAGGATAAAGGGCCGGTTATCATGGCGGGCGCTGGGGTTCGTTTGACGAATATGCAAAAGTTTATTGATGCCGGTATCCGTGAGCTGCACAGCTCTGCCGGGCGGGCGGTCCCATCGACGATGAAATATCGCAAAGCGGGCGTCACTATGTGTGCAGACAGTGATGTTGATGAGTTTGCCCATTATTGTGTTGATGGTGATGTTGTTGAGGCAATGAAGAGTTTATTAGTGATGGGCCGCCCCCTCTCACAAAGTGCCTAGATCTTTCAACCGCGCTGCCAACCGTTGTACACTGCCCCGGCCAATTACGCCGGGGCAGTCTTATTATGGCTTACGCGCGATTAATACCGCTCGGAGGGGAGCAGGGTAGCCTTCCACCGTTTTACTCGGGTCATGTGGGTCAAGAAACTCGGCTAACGATTCGCTGGTCATCCAGTCAGTACGGCGTTGTTCATCGGTGGTGGTCACCGCCATATCAGCGATTCTGACATCGACAAACCCACACTTTTCCAACCAGGCTTTCAATGCCGGTGCCGATGGAATGAAATATACGTTGCGCATCTGAGCGTAACGGTCACCCGGGACTAACACCTGTTGGCTATCGCCTGCAACGACTAAGGTTTCAAGTACCAGTTCACCGTCGCTGACCAACTGATTTTTGAGCTGATAAAGGTGGTCCAAAGGTGAGCGACGATGATACAGCACCCCCATCGAGAATACGGTATCAAAGGCTGCCAGTTCCGGCAGCTGTTCGATACCCAGTGGCAACACATGCGCTCGCTGATCCCCCCCTAGCAGTTTACGAATAGCTTCAAATTGGCATAAAAACAGTTGCATTGGGTCGATACCGACGGCCAGATGGGCACCTTCGCCAATCATGCGCCACAAATGATAACCACTACCACAACCGACATCCAAAATGCTACGGCCAGCCAGTGGGCTGATATGGGGTAACACCCGTTGCCATTTCCAGTCAGAACGCCATTCAGTATCAATATCCAGCCCATATAGCGAGAATGGGCCTTTGCGCCACGGCATCAGCGCACGCAACATATTCTCCATCCCTTCCCGCTGGCCGGCAGAAATCGGGGGGGACATTTCTGCCCGTACCCCGTCACGCAAATCCAATGTGGTCGGTGTCAGTAACGGCAAATGCTCTACCGCATTAAACCAGGTTTTAAACTTGCCGTGTAACGACTCACGCTGCCAGGCACTGAGCTGAGCGGGCAGGGTATCTAACCATGGGCTTAACGGTCCTTTGGCAATCAGCCGGTAAAAATCGCCAAATTCAATCATTGCGCCTCTCCTGCTTTCAGGGCGATCAGTGAACCAAAGTTAAAGCATTGAAACCAGACTTCTGCGTGTTCAAAACCCGCCTGATGCAAGCGTTGTTTATGGGTTTCAACCGAGTCGGTTAACATGACGTTCTCCAGCATGCTGCGTTTCTGACTGATTTCCAGTTCGCTATAGCCATTAGCGCGCTTAAAATCGAGGTGCATATTGAACAGTAATTCGCCAATATCGTTATCTTCAAAATTGAATTTTTCGGATAACACCAGAGCACCTCCCGGGCGTAACCCTTGGTACACTTGGTTAAGTAGCCGCTGGCGATCTGCCGGTTCAAGGAATTGTAGAGTGAAGTTAAGCACCACCATGGAGGCATTTTCCAGCCGAATATCCAGAATATCGGACTCCACAACCTCCACCGGCGTTTCCGCCCGGAAAGCATCAAGATGGCGGCGACAACGTTCGACCATTGCTGGCGAGTTATCCACGGCAATAATTTTGCAACCTTCAGCCTTAATATTACGGCGCATTGACAGGGTGGCCGCACCCAGCGAGCAGCCGAGATCATAAATCTGGCTGTGAGGCTGCACAAAACGTTCCGCCAACATGCCTATCATCGAAATAATATTGGAGTAACCAGGGACCGATCGCTGGATCATATCGGGGAACACTTCAGCAACTTTTTCGTCGAAGGTCCAGTCACCTAACTTGGCAATAGGGGCAGCAAATAGGCTGTCACGCAGTGGCTCGATAGCCCCAGCCGGATGGCGTTGTGCGTCGTTTTGAGATTGAGTGTCGCGATTTGGCATGACTGTCATTGGCATTAACAAGAAATTTAAGGCGCATATTATAACAGAAAACCAAACGCATTAGCGTGATAATGCGTGAGAAGAGAGCGGATAGACACAGATGAGCGTGAAGGCGGTAGTCAGCCGCCCAAACTAATAGAACTCCGGCGATGGGGACCTCGCAACGGAACAAGCGATAAGCCTATCAGGTCAGACTGAAAATCTGATCCCAAGGCAAGTAGTAAATATTAGCTATAACCATTAATACCAAAGAAACATAGGTGGCGCTCATCCCGGAGCGACGCCAGCGAATTTCGCGATGGCGTAAACCATAATAATGCAGCAGGCGGCCAACTATCAGCATTAATCCACAGATATGGATCATCCACGTTTCAGCACCGTTCATCTCCATCATAATGAGCAAAATGACAGCAATAGGGATATATTCTACGGCGTTCCCATGTACCCGGATAGCGGTTTGTAATTCATAAAAACCGCCGTCGCCATAAGCTACCCGGTACTGGTTTCTCAATTTAACCACATCAAATGAAAGCTTTATCAATAACAGTGCGCCCAACACGACATAAAGCGAGCTAACCATTTTCAACTCCATTGCCCAACCATAGACTGGCGGAATAATGATAACCGCCTGTTGGGTCACTGTCGCTAGAAAAATCGATGGATTGTCATTTCTTGAGGTTCAGTTTAGTGTTTGGAAAGATGAGCTTAAAACAACGTCACTTGTTCAGGCCAGTCAGGTGCGGTTACTAGCGTCGGTATGCGTGCTGCCAACTGTTGCCATAGCTTTTGCGCTTGCTGCGGCGAGTCGCTGTTATCTGGTGTGTGAATGAATAAATAAGGCTGATATTGCTGTTCCCACAGTGGCAGTCTTTGTAACCATGGCGAAAATAGAGCCAAATTATCATCTATTTGGTCGCCACCAATAAATCGCACCAAGGGGTGACTGCCAGTGACGACGGCATGAACAGGGAGGCGGGGTTTCTTGCTTTGTGCATCCCGTACGGCCGCAGTTGCTGGTTTGGCGGCATGAATAGCGCGGCTATCTAATATTACCCGATTGATTGACCGTTGGTGCAAACCTTGATTGAGCGCCAACTCAGCAGCACCTTTGGCAAAAAACTCAGGATGACGCACTTCGACCCCATAATTGAAGCCTGCGGGCAATTTATCGAGAAATTGCCACAAATGGTTCAACGCATTAGGCCCAAATGCAGCGGGCAACTGTAACCACAACTGGCCAATGCGTTCATGCAGTGGGGCCAAACAGTGATAAAAAGCCTGTAGATCTTGCTCACATTCGCGCAAAGCCGCCTGATGGCTAATCGTCGAGGGGAATTTAAAGCAAAAGCGGAAACTGTCCGGCGTCATATCACGCCAGCGCTGTACTATTTCCAGCCGTGGCAATGCATAAAACGTGGTATTCCCTTCAACACAATTAAAGTAGCGGCTATAGTCAGCTAAATCCTTAATACCCAGCCGGTTCCAGGTTGGGTGTTGCCATTGCGGCAGTCCGATATACATATTTTACCCTTCTTACTTGGCGCTACAGCGTTGTTAGCTGCACTCATTCACCCGAATCACTGACTAATGTCAGCTCATCGAGATTCATTCATTTGCTGCCTAGCTGTAACACCAATTAATTTGGGTAAACTTTTCTTAGTTGGTACTACTGCGTTGTTAGCTGCACTCATTACTCGGCCCATCCATGGGCCTCACCTCTGCGAGGCCGCTGCAAGCAGCGTTCAAATCTGCTCCCGGCAAATTTGTCACCCGAATCACTGACTAATGTCAGCTCATCGAGATTAATGAGCCTCATACTGAGGCTCACCCTGCGGGCTAGCATAAATGCTGTTCAAATCGATTCCCGACCGATTTGTCATTCATTTGCTGCCTAGCTGTAACACCAATTAATTTGGGTAAACTTTTCTTAGTTGGTACTACAGCGTTGTTAGCTGCGCTGACGTTATAGCGTTACGCGTTAAGGGCCGCAAGAATTTCGCTACTGCTGCGCACGCGGGATATTCGCGGGAAAATATGTGTAAATGCGAACTGCTGCATCTCGCTGCTCGCCGTACTGCAACCATCTTCGGCAATCACCAACTCATAACCGTGCTCCCAAGCGGCACGAGCCGTTGATTCCACACCGATATTGGTGGCAATCCCCGCCAATACGATGGTCTTTATACCGCGTCGGCGCAATTGTAAATCCAAATCTGTGCCATAAAATGCGCCCCACTGGTGTTTAGTAATTTTGATATCTTGATCAGCCACCGCGAGTTGTTCGGGGAACGTCCACCATGAGTCTGGCAACCCACCCTCGGGGGCAGGGCTTGGCTGATCTACGGGCTGTTTTAGTGCCTCGGCGAAGGAGTCAGACCAACCCACTCGCACCAAAACCACCGGAGCACCCAGCAGGCGAAACTGCTTTGCCAATTGTGCGTTGGTGGCGATGACCTGTTCAGCCGTATAGGGGCCTTTGGCAAAAGGTAAGATCCCTTGTTGTAGATCAATCAGTACCAGTGCGGTGGTTTTTGCATCAAGTTTCATTCTGTTACGCCTCAATATCATTATGCGAAAGTCTGGATGAGCGGTTCCACCTGCTGACCCGTTGTTGCTAGCATATGTTATCGGGCGGTCCTTGTGAGGGGATAAATTTGTTAAATGATGTGTTAAAACATCGCTGAAAGGGATTTTGTCATGCCTGAGCTGTGCGTTCGCTCTTATCTATACCATGAAATTCCTTTATAATGGCCCCCATTTTTCAAGACTCTTTAATCCAAAACACCTAAGAAAACAGTCGCACGGACAGTGCATAACGCGTGTGGCATCGGCTGAGTAAAAGGATATTGTATGCGTACTGAGTATTGCGGGCAGTTGAATCTGTCCCATGTGGGCCAAAGCGTTACACTTTGTGGTTGGGTTAACCGTCGTCGTGACCTCGGTGGTCTGATTTTTATTGATATGCGTGATCGCGAAGGCATCGTTCAGGTATTTTTCGATCCAGACCATAAAGCCGCTTTTGAACAGGCTTCAGAGTTGCGTAATGAGTTCTGTATCCAGATTACCGGCACCGTGCGTGCGCGCCCAGATAGCCAAATCAATAAAGATATGTTGACGGGTGAAGTGGAAATCTTTGCCAATGCGCTGAATATCATCAACCGTTCTGAGCCGTTGCCACTGGACTCTAATCAGACCAACAGTGAAGAACAGCGTCTGAAGTATCGCTATTTGGATTTGCGTCGCCCGGAAATGGCCGATCGCCTGAAAACCCGTGCAAAAATCACCAGCTTTGTCCGTCGCTTTATGGACAGCCATGGTTTCCTCGATATTGAAACCCCAATGCTGACCAAGGCAACGCCAGAAGGTGCGCGTGACTATCTGGTGCCAAGCCGGGTACACAAAGGCAAGTTCTATGCATTGCCACAATCACCACAACTGTTTAAACAGTTGCTGATGATGTCTGGTTTTGACCGCTATTATCAGATCGTAAAATGCTTCCGTGATGAAGATTTGCGTGCTGACCGCCAGCCTGAATTCACCCAAATCGATGTTGAAACCTCTTTCATGACCGCCGATCAAGTGCGCGAAGTGATGGAGAAACTGGTGCGTGAATTGTGGCAGGAAACCAACGGTGTCGAGCTGGGTGATTTCCCGGTGATGACTTTTGCTGAAGCTATGCGTCGTTTCGGTTCTGATAAACCAGACCTGCGTAACCCAATGGAATTGGTGGATGTTGCGGATCTGGTTAAAGACGTTGAGTTTAAAGTATTCTCTGGCCCGGCAAATGATGTCAAAGGTCGTGTCGCTGCACTGCGTGTTCCCGGTGGCGCACAGGTTACCCGTAAGCAAATTGATGAGTACGGCCAGTTTGTCAGCATCTATGGCGCGAAAGGCTTGGCATGGTTGAAAGTCAATGACCGTGCAGCCGGCGTTGAGGGTGTACAAAGCCCAATTGCGAAATTCCTCAGTGCAGAGGTACTGGAAGCCATTCTGGCTCGCACTCAGGCTGAAAGCGGCGATATCCTGTTCTTTGGTGCCGATAGCAACAAAATCGTCACTGACGCGATGGGTGCATTGCGTCTGAAAGTAGGTCGTGATCTGGAACTGACCAAATTGGGAACATGGGCGCCGCTGTGGGTTGTTGACTTCCCGATGTTTGAAGATGATAGCGAAGGCGGCCTAACGGCGATGCATCATCCGTTTACTGCACCAAAAGAGATGAGCCCAGAGCAATTGGCTGCGGCACCGACTACGGCTATCGCCAATGCGTACGATATGGTGATTAACGGTTATGAAGTGGGTGGCGGTTCCGTGCGTATTCATCGTACCGAAATGCAGCAACAGGTGTTTGGTATTCTGGGTATCAATGAACACGAGCAACGTGAGAAATTTGGCTTCCTGCTGGACGCATTGAAATATGGCACACCACCACACGCAGGTCTGGCTTTCGGTCTGGATCGTCTGGTGATGCTGCTGACCGGTACTGATAACATTCGTGATGTCATTGCTTTCCCGAAAACCACTGCGGCGGCTTGTCTGATGACCGATGCGCCAAGCTTTGCTAATCCAGCTTCTCTGCAAGAGCTGTCGATCAGCGTAGTGGCGAAGAAAGGGGCAACAGACGTAGCGGAAGAAGAGAATCAGTAATGAATTATAAGCGCCCCGAATCAATACTGGCGGTTATCTACGCCAGATCCAGTGGTCGGGTGTTGATGTTGCAACGGCGTGATGATCCTGATTTCTGGCAGTCGGTGACCGGCAGTCTGGAAGAGGGGGAAGCGCCGCGGCAAACCGCACAGCGCGAAGTAAAGGAAGAAGTCGGCATTGATATACTGGGTGAAAACCTTGATCTACTCGACTGCCAGCGTTGTGTGGAATTTGAACTCTTTGTGCATTTGCGCCGTCGCTATGCGCCGGGTGTTACGCGGAATAAAGAACATTGGTTCTGTCTGGCGTTACCCGAAGAGCGGGATGTGGTTATCACCGAACATCTTGCCTACCAGTGGTTAGATGCTGCAGATGCCGCAGCATTAACTAAATCCTGGAGTAATCAGCAAGCGATTGAAGAGTATGTTCTTTATTCAAGCTAGTATTTTTGGAGATACTTATTTATGGCAGGTCATAGTAAATGGGCCAACACAAAACACCGCAAAGCGGCACAGGATGCTAAGCGCGGTAAGATTTTCACTAAAATTATCCGTGAGCTGGTGACTGCGGCACGTCTGGGTGGTGGTGATCCCGGTGCAAACCCACGTTTACGTGCGGCCATCGATAAAGCGCTATCGAATAATATGACGCGTGACACCCTGAACCGCGCAATTGCCCGTGGTGTTGGTGGTGACGAAGATAACAATATGGAAACTATTATTTACGAAGGCTACGGACCTGGCGGCACTGCCGTGATGGTTGAATGTCTGAGTGATAACCGTAACCGTACCGTATCTGAAGTCCGCCATGCATTCACTAAGACCGGCGGTAATTTGGGAACCGATGGTTCTGTTTCCTATCTGTTTACCAAAAAAGGCGTCATTTCTTACGCACCAGGTTTGGCTGAAGATACCGTGATGGATGCGGCATTGGAAGCGGGTGCCGATGATATCGTGGTATATGATGACGGTGCTATTGACGTGTTCACGGCTTGGGAGTCACTGGGTGCGGTGAAAGATGCTTTGGATGCAGCGGGTCTGGTGGCAGAAGGTGCTGAAGTTGCGTTGATTCCATCAACCAAAGCGGATTTGGATGCGGAAACCGCACCAAAACTGCTGCGTTTGATCGATATGCTGGAAGATTCTGATGATGTGCAAGAGGTTTACCATAACGGTGAAATCTCTGATGAAGTGGCGGCAACATTGTAAAACAGCGTCATCTCATCCGGTTGTTCAATGAGTTATGTCATTCTCTCTGGCCGCATTCTGTGGCCAGTGTTTTTAGAGGCCCCCCCGGTATTGCACAGGTACGGTGCCTTTGCTCATTAATGTTACTCAACATAGTATTAATGAGAAGCAATGCAGCGAATAAGGTAAAAAACTGGTATGGCGATCGTATTAGGCATCGATCCCGGTTCTCGTGTCACCGGTTATGGCGTTATTCGCCAGCAAGGCCGTCAGCTCACTTATCTGGGCAGCGGCTGTATCCGCACTGTTGTTGACGATATGCCTACTCGTCTGAAGCTAATTTATGCTGGTGTGACTGAAATTATCACTCAGTTCCAACCTGATTTTTTTGCTATTGAACAAGTGTTTATGGCGAAAAACCCGGATTCGGCGTTAAAGCTGGGGCAAGCACGTGGCGCTGCAATTGTTGCTGCGGTAAACCTGAATTTACCGGTTTCTGAATATGCAGCCCGCCAGGTAAAGCAAACTGTGGTGGGAACCGGGGCGGCAGAAAAAAGTCAGGTTCAACATATGGTGCGTTCACTGTTAAAACTGCCAGCGAATCCCCAGGCCGATGCGGCCGATGCATTAGCTATTGCGATAACCCATTGCCATCTTAGTCAAAATACCTTGCGATTGGGCAATGACCAAATGACATTGGCGCGTGGCAGAATTCGCTAACCTATTACCAGACGCGAACAGGTTAACAGTTATTGTTGGCTGGATATCCATCCAGCCTTTTTTATGCTATAAACAGCCATTATGTTTATACCCGACCGCGGGTAAACGAGGAGAGAGTCAACGTGATAGGGCGCCTCAGAGGTATCATTCTGGAAAAACAGCCACCGCTGGTGCTGTTGGAAACAAACGGTGTTGGCTATGAAGTCCAATTACCAATGACCTGCTTTTATGAGCTGCCGGACTTGGGGCAGGAAGCCATTATCTTTACCCAATTTATCGTGCGTGAAGATGCTCAGCTTTTGTATGGCTTTAATGATAAGCAGGAGCGGGCGCTGTTTCGCGAACTGATTAAAGTTAACGGTGTCGGCCCTAAACTGGCGCTGGCCATTCTCTCCGGCATGTCTGCGCAGCAATTTGTGGCCGCGGTTGAACGGGAAGACATTACCACGTTGGTTAAATTACCCGGTGTCGGCAAGAAGACGGCCGAACGGCTGGTGGTGGAAATGAAAGACCGCTTTAAAGGTCTGAATGGCGATCTGTTCAATAATACCGGCGATATTCAGTTGCCCGCCAGTTCATCGCAAACATCGGATGCCGATATTGAGGCGGAAGCTGCTTCGGCACTGGTTGCTTTGGGCTATAAACCACAGGAAGCCAGCCGTTTGGTGAGCAAAATAGCTAAACCGGGTGCTGACTGTGAAACCCTGATCCGCGACGCTCTGCGTTCCGCATTATAGAGTGAGTCATACAGGATGATTGAAGCAGACCGCCTGATATCGGCAGGTATTATCAGTGATGAAGAGAGCATTGATCGGGCTATCCGACCAAAGCTATTGGCTGAATATGTCGGGCAGCCCCACGTCCGCGAGCAAATGGAAATCTTCATTCAGGCGGCAAAACAGCGTGGCGACGCGCTTGATCATGTCCTGATTTTCGGCCCGCCAGGGCTGGGTAAAACCACATTGGCAAATATTGTTGCTAATGAGATGGGGGTGAACCTGCGAACTACCTCCGGCCCGGTCTTGGAAAAGGCCGGTGACTTAGCGGCGATGCTGACCAATCTTGAGCCACACGATGTCCTGTTTATTGATGAAATCCATCGATTATCGCCGGTTGTAGAGGAGATCCTCTATCCGGCAATGGAAGATTATCAATTGGATATCATGATTGGTGAAGGCCCCGCCGCCCGTTCAATCAAACTTGATCTGCCGCCATTTACCCTGATTGGTGCCACCACTCGCGCCGGTTCATTGACCTCTCCACTGCGTGACAGGTTTGGTATTGTGCAACGCCTGGAGTTTTATCAGGTGGCAGATTTAGAACATATTGTCGCGCGCAGTGCCAAGTGTATGGGGTTGGAACTGACGCCAGAAGGGGCTCATCAACTGGCGCGTCGTTCAAGAGGGACGCCACGTATCACTAACCGTCTGCTGCGCCGGGTGCGAGATTTTGCTGAAGTCAGAGCCGATGGCGCGATTAACGGCGATGTGGCGATGAAAGCGCTAGATATGCTTAATGTCGATGCCGAAGGGTTTGACTTTATGGACCGTAAGCTGTTGCTCGCCGTGATTGACAAGTTTATGGGCGGTCCGGTCGGGCTGGATAACTTGGCCGCCGCGATTGGCGAAGAGCGGGAAACGATTGAAGACGTGCTGGAACCTTATTTGATCCAACAAGGTTTTATTCAACGCACACCACGTGGGCGAATTGCCACCAATCATGCCTACAAACATTTTGGGATTACCCGCGAAGAGTAAATTTTTTGATGCAGGGCTGAGCCAATGCCAGCCCTGATGGCGTGATAGTCAGGCGGTTGCTTGTTCGCCGACAGGTATGTTAATCATTCGATTAAGCCATGGAATGAGTAGCGCCATAACCAATGCAATGGCCAGGGTGGTGATACCAATTTTGCCAAAAACATCGGTATAGATAGGCAGTGTTTCGAGTGGGTCTGTTATCCCTTCTGGTGTCGCGGTAAAGGTGGCAACATAACCGCCAATCAGGAACGATGCGGCTTGCGTCAGGAACCACATCCCCAGAATAAAGCCCATCAGATATTGCGGTACCAGTGCCGCCACCATCGCTAAACCTAAAGCACTGATCATCAATTCCCCCAGGCTCTGGAATAAGTAAACCAGAACGATAAACCAAGGTGATGTCAGACCTTGTGCATCAGCAAACCACATCCCCGCAGCGGCCGCTGTCAGAAAACCCAGTGAACATAAAAACATACCTAAAGTAAATTTGGCCGGCATCGATAAGTCACGGTTTTTACTGCCCAGGCGGGTATAAATTGAGGCTAAAATCGGGCTGGCCACCACTACCCAGAATGGATTTAGTGCCTGGAAACTCACCGGATTGATAGTGAAACCAAGAATTTCATGATGAACATTATTGATGGCGAAGAAGTTGAGTGACGTTGGCATCTGTGCATACAGCACGTAGAAGACGATAGCTTCAATCATCAGAATAAAAGCGACATACATTTTATTGCGGCCTAATTTATCCTGCTTAAATGCTTCTTTGAAAAAGATAAATACCACAATCAACGATAAGACGATCAGCACCAGATTGGCAATCACCACATGGTTCATTAACCAAGCGCAGAGACATATCATCACCGCACTACCAGCCAGTACCAGTAGCAAGTTTCGCCAATTTAACGGTTTAGCATCAGGCTCGGAACCGATATGACTCACCATATGGCGGCAGCAGAAATAGACCAACAAAGCAAAAATCAAACCAATACCGCACAAATAATAGGTCACGGTATAACCGAAGCGTTCGGCAATAACCGGAGCCAATGACAGTGAAATTAGGGAGCCGATATTGATCGACATGTAAAACAAGGTGAAGGCCCCATCAAGGCGTGGATCTTTGGGGGGATAGCATTTTGATAATAGGCTAGCCGGATTAGCTTTAAACAAACCATTACCGACAGCAATGGTCCCCAAAGCAAAGAAGATTAGATTTGGGTTATACAGTGATAAACCGGTAGCAAAGTATCCGAGAGCCAGCACGATAGCGCCTAATACCATGGTGCGTTTAGTGCCTAATAAATGGTCGCCGACATATCCACCAATCGAAATCAGGCCATAAACCAAAGCGGCAAAAGCCCCAAAAGTGACAAACGCTTGTTCCTGTGAAAACCCTAACTGCTTCACGAAGAAAACAGCAAGAATACCTTGAACACCGTAATAACCGAACCTCTCCCATAGTTCGACAAAGAAAATCATGAAGAATGGTTTGGGTTGCTGAAGTAAACCAGTGGGTGTGGATCTATCCATGAGAGCCGCCTCTGCGGAATAATCATTCTGCGTAAATTGGGAGCATACAAGCCCATGCAGAAATGAAAGATGTATCTGCATAACCATTATATTGCTCATTGATTTGAGTGATATGCAGGGTATTACACTGCAATTTTATTGTGTTTGTGGTCGATCACACTAATTAAAATATAAAATACAGAATTGATGATTGTTGGAATGTTTAGCAATAGACGCTAATCGTGAACGAGGTTATTGCTATTAGTGGCGGGAGTTAATGGTTTGACAACATTAATGGTAAGGGTGGATAGGGGGGTTATTACTCTAAACCCCCCCTTTAATCGAGCAATTATCCACGCGCCTTTTGTGACAGGCTAAGTACAAACATGACCGCCGCACAAAGTACTACTGAAGGCCCGGCGGGGGTGTCATAGAAAGCAGAGAATGTCAGACCACCGGTCACGGCAACAATACCGATACCGATGGCAATTCCAGCCATCTGTTCGGGGGTTCGGGCAAAACGACGAGCTGCTGCGGCAGGAATGATTAGCAGTGAGGTGATAATCAGCGCGCCAACAAACTTCATCGACAGCCCGATAGTCAGTGCGGTGACCAGCATTAGCAACATCCGTACCCGTTCCAGGTTGACCCCATCAACATGAGCCAGCTCCGGGCTAACCGTCATTGACAGCAGTGCCCGCCATTGCCAGCACAGCACTGCTAACACCACAATAACACCTACGGCAATCAACCAGATATCACTCAGTGTTACGGAAAGCAGATCACCAAACAGATAGGCCATTAAATCGACCCGGACATTATGCATCAGACTCACAACCACCAGGCCCAGTGATAATGCGCTGTGAGCCATGATCCCCAGTAGCGTATCGACTGCTAACTGTGGGCGACGTTCTAACCACACCAGAATCACGGCTAATACCATGGTCATTACAATCACGGCATAAAACGGATTCACATTTAGCAGTAAACCAAAAGCAACACCCAGTAAGGAGGCATGGGCCAGAGTATCACCAAAATAGGACATTCGACGCCAAACGACGAACGACCCCAGCGGGCCGGCCGCTGTTGCCAATAATACTCCTGCTAACCAGCCAGGTAGCAATAATTCAATCATGCCTCACGACTCCCGCTGTTCTTCAAAATAATCTTTCCGTGCAAATCGTGTCGATGATTATGGTGGTGGCGATAAACCGCTAGCTGCTCAGCGCCACGATTGCCAAACATGGCAATAAATTCAGGATGAGTGGAAACCACCTCTGGTGCGCCAGAACAGCAGATATGTTGGTTAAGGCATAATACTTCATCAGTTTTGGCCATCACTAAATGCAAGTCATGGGAAACCATCATAACAGCACAGCCTAACTCTTTACGCAGTTGCTCGATTAAGTCGTATAGCGCTAATTGCCCATTAACATCAACACCTTGCGTTGGTTCATCCAGTACCAGTAACTGCGGTTTGTTCAGTAATGCACGGGCTAACAGCACGCGTTGGTTCTCACCACCAGACAGCCTTTGCATGGGTTGGTCTAATAAATGTGCTGCATGCACACGCTTGAGTGCCGGCAGGATATCCGCCTTTTTGACGCCCGGTTTCAAACGCATAAAACGGCTTACAGTGAGCGGTAATGTGGCATCCAAATGGAGTTTTTGCGGAACATAACCGATGCGTAAGCCCGGCTGACGGACAAGCGTGCCGCTGGTGGGAGGAATCAGCCCCAGTACCACGCGAACCAGCGTCGATTTACCGGCACCATTTGGCCCAAGCAGGGTGAGAATTCTTCCCGGTCGCAGTGAAAGGGAGATATCGTTCAGTACCCGCCGACTACCAAAAGTGACGGATATATTATGTAGAGTTACCAATGTGGACATTATGATTACGTTTGCAGAACCGAGTGAATGTTATAATATTACGCTTTACCCAACAAAACGTCGAGAATTCGTATTATGTTACATAAAAAAAAATGGCTAAAGCGGGCAATGCTAGCCAGCGCAATTTTAATTGCCAACCCATTTAATATTGCCTCAGCGGCGGTCGTTACATCAGTACGGCCATTAGGTTTTATTGCCTCTGCCATTGCCGATGGGGTGTTACCAACGGAAGTATTATTGCCCGATGGTGCATCGCCACACGATTATGCGCTTCGTCCGTCGGATGTCCAGCGGTTACGCAGTGCCGAGCTGGTTATTTGGGTCGGACCAGAAATGGAAGCATTTTTAACAAAACCATTGACACAAGTTGCTGATAATAAAAAGATTGCACTGGCTGAGTTACCTTCAGTTACACCTTTATTGATCAAAGGTGACGAACATGATGAACATGAAGGTGAAACCGCAGGGCATGACCATGATCATGCTGAAGATAATCACAGTGACGAGCACCATCATGGCGAAAACAACATGCATATTTGGTTGTCGCCAACGATTGCGAAACAATCTGCAATCGCTATTCACGACAGATTATTGGAACTTATGCCACAAAATAAGGACAAATTAGATGCAAACCTGCGCCGATTCGAGGATCAACTAGCGCAAAACGAAAAAAATATTGCTACTATGTTGAAGCCTGCCCAAGGTAAGGGATATTTCGTCTTTCATGATGCCTATGGCTACTTTGAAAAACACTTTGGCTTGAGCCCGTTAGGGTATTTTACAGTCAATCCCGAAATACAGCCTGGTGCGCAGCGTTTACATCAAATTCGAACACAGTTGGTTGAGCATAAAGCGGTATGCGTTTTTGCTGAGCCACAATTCAGGCCGGCCGTCATTAATGCCGTTGCTAAAGGAACAAATGTGCGTTCAGGCACCTTGGATCCCTTGGGCAGCGGCATCGTATTAGGCAAGGACAGCTATGTGAACTTTTTGTCTCAGTTGTCGAACCAATACGTGAGCTGCCTGAAGTAAGATTAAAAGGATACTCATAAGTGCAGCAGATAGTCCGAACTATCACCTTGGCGTATAACAATCTCCCTCGACCCCACCGTATTATGCTGGGGTCGTTGACTGTAATGACACTGGCCGTAGCTGTTTGGCGGCCTTTTGTTTATCACCCCGAGCATGAACCTGTCGCTAAGAGCGTGGTATTAGATACCAGCCAAACCCGCATTTTATTACCTGAAGCCAGCGAACCCATCGATCAGCCCACGCCTGATGATGAAATTCCGCAAGATGAGCTAGATGCCAAAGATGTCAGTGAAACCGGTGTTCATGAGTATGTGGTTTCAACTGGGGATACCCTAAGCAGTATTCTTACCCAGTACGGCATTGATATCTCTGATGTGTCGCTGTTGGCGACGCAAAACCGTGATCTGCGTAATTTGAAGATAGGGCAGCAAATCTCTTGGACCGTCAATGATACCGGTGATTTACAGCGCCTGACTTGGGAAGTTTCTCGTCGTGAAACGCGGACTTATGACCGTGTTGGCAATAATTTCAAAGAGACCAAAGAGCTACAAAAAGGTGAGTGGAGCAACAAGGTTCTGACGGGGCGCCTTGATGGCAGCTTTGTCACCAGCGCCAGGAAGGCGGGCTTGACTGCTTCCGAGATTCGCGCGGTCACTAAAGCATTACAGTGGCAGCTTGACTTCGCTAAACTGCGTAAAGGTGATCAATTCTCGGTTTTGATGTCACGTGAAATTCTTGATGGTCGCAGTGAGCAAAGCCAACTGGTCGGGGTGCGTATGCGTTCCGGTGGTAAGGATTACTACGCTATCCGTGCCGATGACGGTAAATTTTATGACCGGCTTGGTTCTGGCCTGGCCCGTGGTTTCATGCGTTTCCCTACCATGAAGCAATTCCGGGTGTCGTCAAACTTTAACCCACGCCGCCTAAACCCGGTAACCGGGCGTATTGCCCCGCATAAAGGTGTGGATTTCTCTATGCCTGTCGGGACGCCAGTACTCGCCGTCGGTGATGGGGAAGTCGTGATCGCAAAACGCAGTGGGGCGGCGGGTAACTATGTTGCTATCCGTCATGGTCGCCAATACACCACCCGTTATATGCATCTGAAAAAGTTGTTGGTCAAGCCAGGTCAAAAAGTAAAACGTGGTGATCGTATCGCATTGTCAGGTAATACTGGCCGCTCTACTGGTCCTCATTTGCACTATGAATTCTGGATGAATCAGCAAGCCGTTAATCCATTAACCGCTAAATTACCGCGCTCAGAAGGCTTGAGTGGTAAAGACCGCAGTGACTATCTGGCTATCGCCAAGCAGGTCATTCCGCAGTTACAACTGGATTAACCACTATCCAGTAACCACTATCTACCGGAGTGTTATACCCAGACCGTGGAGTTGCAGGGGACAGCAAACCTACCAATCCCAATGAACTTAGGTTAAGTGATTCGGGTGAGTGGGAGTAGCTAGCAACCCTGCGGCTTCAAGGATGAAAGGTATACTATTATTAGCCCACAGAATTCCAAGAGTTCCCCCATGCATAAAGATAAAAATGACGCCGCTGGCTTTATTCCGGTATTTAAGAAATCTTTCCTCCACCCACGGTTTTGGGGGGTATGGTTGGGGGCCGGTTCTATGGCTGCGATGGCTTATGTGCCACCGAAATTCCGCGATCCTTTGTTAGCAGGGATTGGCCGTCTGGCGGGCAAGTTTGCCAAGAGCGCCCGTCGTCGCGCGCGGATTAATCTTCTTTATTGTATGCCAGAGCTGCCAGAAGCTGAGCGCGAACATATCATTGACCAGATGTTTGCCACTGCGGCGCAACCGTTGATGATGATGGCAGAACTGTGCTTTCGTGAACCGAAGAAAGTACTCTCTCGGGTTCATTGGCACGGTTTGGAGATTCTTGACGAGTTGCAGCAGCAGCAGCGTAATGTCATTTTGTTGGTGCCACATGCCTGGTCGATCGATATACCGGCAATGCTGCTCGCAGAACAGGGCAAACCGGTTGCCGGTATGTTCCATCATCAGCGCAATCCGCTAGTTGATTATTTATGGAATAGTGCCCGTTTGCGGTTTGGTGGGCGAATTCATGCGCGTGAAAGTGGCATCAAGCCATTTATCAGTTCAGTGCGCCAGGGGTTCTGGGGCTACTATTTGCCGGATGAAGATTATGGCCCTGAGCAAAGTGAATTTGTTGATTTCTTTGCCACCTATAAGGCGACCTTGCCAGCAGTAGGGCGTTTGATGAAAGTATGTCGTGCGGCAATCGTACCGATGTTCCCAGTCTATAATTATCGCGAACACCGCCTTGATATCTATATTCGTCCACCGATGGATGATTTGGCTGATGCTGATGACGCCTATATTGCCCGCCGTATGAATGAAGAAGTTGAGTTGTTGGTCAAACCCAACCCGGAGCAATATACCTGGATTCTTAAGTTGTTGAAAACCCGTAAAGAGGGTGAGATAGAGCCTTATGTTCGTAAGGATATTTAACCGTCGCTATCGTGATTAAACATAAAAAAAGCCCGCACATTTTAGTCGCGGGCTTTTGCATTTATTGGCTACAATAAACTATTCAACACGTAGGATGCGGCTGGTATTGGTCGTACCAATAGTCCCCATCACATCGCCCTGCGTTACAATAACCAGATCACCTGAGACCAGGAAACCTTTATCTTTCAGTCGGCTGACAGCTTCACTGGCCGCCAGAACACCATCAGTATGGGTATCACAATAAACTGGCGTGACACCACGGTAGATTGCCGTCAGATTTAAAGTATGGTCATGACGCGACATCGCAAAGATAGGCAAACCGGAGCTGATACGGGACATCATCAGTGCCGTACGGCCAGATTCGGTCATGGCGATAATGGCAGTGATACCTTTCAGGTGGTTTGCTGCATACATGGTCGACATCGCGATAGCTTCTTCGACATTGTCGAATTGCACATCAAGGCGGTGTTTAGACACATTGATACTTGGGATCTTCTCTGCACCCAGACAAACTCGTGCCATAGCAGCAACCGTTTCTGCTGGATACTGACCGGCAGCGGTTTCTGCTGACAACATAACAGCGTCAGTACCATCTAGCACGGCGTTAGCAACGTCCATCACTTCCGCACGGGTTGGCATCGGGTTGGTTATCATTGACTCCATCATTTGAGTCGCGGTGATAACCGCACGGTTAAGCTGACGAGCACGGCGGATCAGTTTCTTCTGAATTCCCACCAGCTCTGGGTCACCAATTTCCACCCCCAAATCACCACGGGCAACCATCACCACATCAGAGGCCAGGATGATATCATCCATAGCTTCATCGGTTGCGACCGCCTCAGCACGCTCAACTTTCGCCACGATTTGTGCATTACAGCCAGCATCACGCGCCAAACGGCGGGCATAATGCAAATCTTCGCCAGTCCGTGGGAACGAAACAGCCAGGAAGTCCACCCCGATTTTAGCGGCGGTAATAATATCGGCTTTGTCTTTTTCTGTCAGCGCTTCTGCCGACAGACCGCCACCGAGCTTATTAATGCCTTTATTATTGGAGAGAGGGCCACCGACAGTAACTTCGGTGAACACTTTCATGCCCTGGACTTCAATGACTTTTAATTGTACCCGGCCATCATCCAGCAGCAAAATATCACCAGGAACCACATCAGCGGGTAGGCCTTTGTAATCGATACCGACTTTGTCTTTATCACCTTCGCCTTTTGCCATATTGGCATCGAGCAAGAATTTATCATGTACGTTAAGGAATACTTTGCCTTCCTTAAAAGTAGATACCCGGATTTTAGGACCTTGCAAATCGCCAAGAATAGCAACATGGCGCCCTAATCTTGCAGCGATCTCACGGACTTTATTGGCCCGCAACACATGATCTTCGGCGCTACCATGGGAAAAATTCAGGCGGACTACGTTAGCACCAGCAGCAATAATCTTTTCCAGATTATTGTCGCGGTCGGTAGCCGGCCCCAGTGTAGTAACAATCTTGGTCCTTCTGAGCCGTCTGGACATCTCTTACTCCGTTGACTGATGAAGCATGGTGTTGTTAAAACAGCGGATAATGAATCCGATAGTAAAATGTAATTAAGATCAAATTTTACGACGACATGCGATACGATAACCCTGTTTTACCACACAGCGCCATGCATGTTATCCGCTTGCGGATGTAAAACGATTGATGCAAAAATGGCCCCATCCGGCACCACCAATACATCAATGACAACATTACAAAAGCGAGCTATTTACCCCTTATCGGGTTTGGTAACGTTTACCGCCGCCATACAAGGACTATTTTCCAATAATACGTCAAATTATTACTCGAGAAGATGCGCTAACACAACACAAAGCGACTTCTGCCCTTGGCGTTATTCACCGCTGTTGACGCGCGGTGAACCTTTATCAAAGCGCGATTCTTTCAAGGCGTCTTTCACACGTTTCAGGTTATCCCTGAATTTTGCTCCACGCCGTAGGGTAAACCCGGTTGCCAGCACATCAATTAATGTCAATTGAGCAATACGGGAGACCATCGGCATGTACATATCAGTATCTTCCGGCACATCCAGCAGCAGTGATAGTGTTGCTTCATTTGCCAGCGGTGTATCGCGCGAGGTGATAGCAATCACTGTGGCATCGTTTTCACGGGCTAAGTGGGCCAACTCGACCAGGTTTTTCGTCCGGCCAGTGTGAGAGATCAATACCACCACATCACCCTCACTGGAATTCATACAACTCATACGTTGCATAACGATGTCATCGAAATAAATTACCGGAATATTGAAACGGAAAAATTTATTCATCGCATCGTGGGCAACCGCGGCAGAGGCGCCAAGGCCAAAGAACGAAATTTTCTTCGCCTGAGTCAGTAAATCTACTGCCCGATTAATGGCCGCAATATCTAAATTGTTTTTCGCCATATCCAAGCTGGCCATGGTCGATTCGAAAATTTTTGTCGTGTAAGCGGCTACACTATCATCTTCTTCGACATTGCGGTTCACATAAGGTGTGCCATTTGCCAGACTTTGCGCCAAATGCAGTTTAAAATCAGGGAAACCTTTGGTGTCCAGTCGGCGGCAAAAACGGTTAACCGTCGGTTCGCTAACGTTCGCCATTTTGGCCAGTGTCGCGATACTTGAATGGATGGCAGTTTGTGGGGAGGCGAGGATCACCTCAGCGACTTTCCTTTCTGATTTGCTCAGGAGGTCCAGACTATTTTGGATATTTTCCAGCGTATTCATATATCGAGAGTCACCCATGGGTTTTACCGATTTCATTTAAAGGAGAAATCTATGCCGGTTTAATGAAAATATACTACGAGCTGGGACCCGTTGGCAGTGGCATAGGGTGGGAAGTAAGGTTTTTTCACCAGAATATGACCTGTGTCTAATTTTCATAATGGTAAATAGTTGTCAAAAACGTCATAAAATTACATTTTAAAGTTGCACGGCCTTATTTGGCGCGGCCTGGCACTCTGATGGATGTTTTTTAACCTTTTTTGCTCTGCTTTTATCTGGGTTTACTGGCTATAGTCAAAGAGAGTACATTAGTAATGTAAGAAAATTACAAATATCCTGCAACGAGGAGAATAACATGGCGGTAACTAATACAGCCCAGGCAGCCCAGGCGTGTGATCTGGTGATTTTCGGCGCTAAGGGAGACTTGGCTCGCCGGAAACTGCTGCCTTCCCTTTACCAATTAGAGAAAGCGGGTCACATCCACCCAGATACTCGCATCATTGGCGTAGGCCGTGCCGAGTGGGACAAAGACGCGTACACAGCCGTGGTAAAGGAAGCCCTCGATACCTTTATGAAAGAGAAGATGGATGATGAATTGTGGCAAAAGCTCAGTTCTCGTCTCGACTTCTGTAATTTGGATGTCAATGACAGCAAACACTTTGCCAAATTGGGCAAGATGCTGGATCAAAAAAATCGTACCACCATTAACTACTTTGCCATGCCACCCAATACGTTTGGTGCAATTTGTAAAGGATTGGGCGAAGCAAGGCTGAATAAAGAGCCTGCTCGTGTGGTAATGGAAAAACCGTTAGGGAAGGATCTGGCCTCTTCTCGGGTGATTAACGATCAAGTGGCAGAATATTTCAACGAGTGTCAGGTTTACCGTATCGACCACTATTTAGGTAAAGAGACGGTACTGAACCTGTTGGCTCTGCGTTTTGCTAACTCACTGTTTGCTTCTAACTGGGATAATCGCACTATTGACCATGTGCAGATCACGGTTGCCGAAGAGGTCGGGATTGAAGGGCGCTGGGGCTATTTTGATCAGGCCGGCCAGATGCGTGACATGATCCAGAACCATCTGCTGCAAATCCTGACCATGATTGCCATGTCACCGCCAGCAGATCTCAGTACTGACCGTATTCGTGATGAAAAAGTGAAAGTACTGCGATCATTGCGCCGTATCGACCACACCAATGTGCGGGAAACCACAGTGCGTGGTCAGTATACCGCCGGTTTTGTCCAGGGTAATAAAGTACCCGGCTATCTGGAAGAGGAAGGGGCGAATAAGAACAGCAACACTGAAACGTTTGTTTCTATCCGTGTCGATATTGATGACTGGCGTTGGGCTGGGGTGCCGTTCTATCTGAGAACCGGCAAACGTCTGCCAACAAAATGTTCTGAAGTGGTGGTTTACTTTAAAAACCCGGCACTGAATCTGTTCCGCGAGTCTTATCAGCAATTGCCTCAAAACAAGCTGACGATCCGCTTGCAACCGGATGAAGGTATCGAGATTGAAGTGCTGAATAAAGTGCCAGGTCTGGAGCATAAACACCGTCTGCAAACCACCAAGCTGGACCTCAGCTTCTCCAAAACCTTTAACGAGCAGCATATTGCTGATGCCTACGAACGTCTGTTGCTGGAGACCATGCGTGGTATTCAGGCACTGTTTGTGCGCCGCGATGAGGTTGAGGAAGCGTGGAAATGGGTCGATTCCATTATGGATGCATGGGCGGCTGACAATGACGCACCTAAGCCATATCAATCTGGAACCTGGGGGCCGGTGGCATCCGTTGCCATGATTACCCGCGACGGTCGTTCATGGAACGAGTTCGAATAAATATCCGTCATACTTCAAGCTGCATGTGTGTTGGCCGCCTTTGTTACTCGGCCCGTCCATGGGCCTCGCTTGTGCGAGGCCGCTGCAAACAGCGTTCAAATCTGCTCCCGGCAGATTAGTTACCCCAGTCACTTACTTGTGTAAGCTCCTGGGGACTTGCTTAGTTGCCGCCTTCATGCAACTCGAATTGTTTAGGATATAAATTATTTATTATTCGATAACAGCGCCTCACTTAGGCGCAATAATAAAGAGTCGTTAGCTGGCTCGCATTGTGATTCTTTATGGCAGGCAGAAGCAGGAATGCATGTTCTGCCTGCCATATTTCAACTGGCACCCTCGGGTGAGTACATGCCAATCGGCATAAGTGGAGATAACAACTGATGAAAAGCTGGAAAACGAGCGCAGAACAGATCATGACCGCAGGCCCCGTGGTCCCGGTGATTGTGATTAATAAGCTCGAGCAGGCGGTACCGTTGGCAAAAGCCCTGGTGGCTGGCGGTGTTCGGGTGCTGGAAGTGACGTTGCGCACCCCTTGTGCTGTTGAGGCTATCCGTGCTATCGCAAAAGAAGTTCCTGAGGCGATTGTCGGCGCAGGTACTGTGCTCAATCCACAGCAGTTGGCTGATGTGGTTGAGGCTGGCGCGCAATTTGCTATCAGCCCAGGGCTGACTGATGAATTACTTAAGGCAGCCACTGAAGGCTCAATCCCATTAATTCCTGGGATCAGCACCGTTTCAGAACTGATGCTGGGTATGAGTTATGGCCTGCGTGAGTTTAAATTCTTCCCGGCAGAAGCTAACGGTGGTGTTAAAGCATTGCAAGCCATCGGCGGCCCATTCTCGCAAGTGCGTTTCTGCCCAACCGGCGGCATTACCCCGAATAACTACCGTGATTACCTGGCGCTGAAAAGCGTATTGTGTATTGGCGGTTCATGGTTGGTTCCGGCAGATGCGCTGGAAAAAGGGGACTACGCTCGTATTACTGAATTAGCCAAACAAGCCGTGGCGGGTGCAACAGCATAAGCTGTTCTAACCTCCTGAACTGACGAGATAATTCGCATAATCTCGTAAAACTATAAACCTCTGCCATGCAGGGGTTTTGTTTTTTTAAAACCACTAACTTATTATTTTATAATCTCTTTTTTTAAACTATTTATAAAATTGATGGTTTGCTTTATAAAATTGGCTGTGGTAAAAATACAGCAGTGAATTATTCCATTTTGATGAGGGTTTTAGGCGTATCACACTAGGTTTGGCAAACAAGTATGTCGCTAAAGCAGGTGTGGCTAAAAAAAAGAGATATATTATGATTAAAACTAATGGAATTACTTTCAAACCTTCTACCTGTCAACTTTTCCTGTCAGCCATTCTGGCCAGTGAGCATCACTGGTGTAGCGAGCTGTAGCGTCTTTATTCTTCCATCTTAAATACCCGTCATACTTCAAGCTGTGCGTTCAATCACCCGAATCACTTACTCATGTAAGCTCATCGGGGGTCTCTTGCTTAGCGCCTTCCTGCAACTCGAATTATTTAGGGTATAAAAAAGTTTATACGCCAAGTGAGTTTCTATTTCTTACGGCCTGCGCATGTCTATTCCTTGTGAATAGGGCATCGAATTAGGATAACCGTAACAAATAGACCTTAGCGTGCGTTTTACCCGTCATTTTTCAAATAGCAGGGATGTTGGCCACTTATTACTCGGCCGTCCATGGGCCTCGCCTCTTTGAGGCCGCTGCTTGCACTTTGAAATCGATAGGGTAGCTGTGTTAGGAGAAGAATGATGATTTATTGGATATTTTTAGGTTTAGCGATTGTCGCAGAAATTATCGGCACGTTATCAATGAAATATGCCAGTGTCAGTGGTGAGATGACCGGGCATATCGTGATGTATTTTATGATAACCGGTTCATACATTTTACTGGCTCTGGCAGTGAAGAAAGTCGCGCTAGGCGTGGCCTATGCCCTGTGGGAAGGGATTGGCATCCTGATTATTACTGTTTTTAGCGTGCTGTGGTTTGATGAAAGCTTATCACCACTGAAAATTGCCGGTTTAGTGACCTTGATCGGCGGCATAATGTTAGTGAAGTCAGGGACGCGTAAGCCGAAGAAACCAGGCAGCCCGCACAACAATTCAGGTGAGCAGCATGCAACAGCTTGAGTTTTACCATATTGCGTTTCTGATTTTGGCGGTCATCCTGGAAATCATTGCCAATATCTTGCTGAAAATGTCAGATGGTTTTCGCCGGGTATGGTTAGGCATATTATCACTGCTGTCAGTGTTAGGGGCATTCAGTGCTTTGGCACAAGCAGTGAAAGGCATTGAATTATCAGTAGCTTATGCCTTATGGGGCGGGTTCGGTATTGCCGCCACTGTGGCCGCGGGTTGGATTTTGTTCAATCAGCGTCTGAACTATAAAGGCTGGATTGGCCTGATTTTGCTACTGGCCGGCATGGTGATGATTAAGCTGTCCTGATATCCCCTTTGTACTTGAAGCTGCAGGGGGTTGGCTGCGCGCGCAAACCCGAATCACTTACCGGTGTAAGCTGATCGGGATTTGTTTGCTGGCCGCCTACCTGCAACTGCAATTACTTTGGCTATATCGAGTGACAGTTTTTAATCGAAGCTGATAAGCGGGGAAATGTACTGAATGGGTCCTTATTTGTTTAAAATACAAGGGACGCGAGCCGTCAGAGTGCCCATCAGTGCCGTCGCCCCGCAGATTGCAAAATCAAATAGCCGCAATAATTTTGATTTCAACTTTGTACTTCGGATTCATCAATTTGGCTTCGACGGTACAACGCACTGGCGCATTGCCATCAACCACCCAGGCATCCCACGCCGCATTCATCGCCGCGAAGTCCGCACTGTCTGCCAGAAAAATGGTGGCATCCAAAATACGGCCTTTATCTGAACCGAGCTGATTCAATATCATATCTATTGCTGCCAGTGTGTTGGCAGTTTGCGCCGTGGCGTCTGCATCCAGATTTTCCGGTACGCTGGTGTAATAGATAGTGTTGTTAAATACCACAGCATCTGACCAACGTTTTTCTGGATTAATTCGTTCAATACTCATTTTCACTCCCTTGTGTGAATGTCAATGTCAGTTATCAGTAGTAGGGTAGCATAGCTTGTGATGAGAATGTGTGGTCGCGGGGCGATAGGCTTGGCATAATCACCGCTGATTTCGCCCGGAAGAGAACGCGTGACAGACGATTTTGCAACAGACGGCGCATTAGCGCAGGCCATTACAGGTTTTAACCCCCGAGAGTCTCAGCGCCGAATGGCGGCGGCCATCAGTGAATCTATTGATGCCAAACAACAATTGGTGGTAGAGGCAGGTACCGGTACCGGTAAAACATTTGCCTATTTGGCGCCCGCACTGCGTGCTGATTGCAAAGTGATTATCTCCACAGGTTCGAAAGCGTTACAAGATCAGCTCTATTCGCGTGACTTACCCACGGTAGCGACGGCTCTCAAATACAAAGGGAAGCTGGCCTTATTAAAGGGGCGCTCAAACTATCTTTGTCTGGAACGGCTTGAACAGCAATCATTGGCCGGGGGTGAATTAGCCAGTGAGACATTGGTTGATTTGGTTCGTTTGCGTGGCTGGTCAGCCGAAACCATCGATGGTGATATCAGTACCTGTGGCCAGGTGGCTGAGGATAGCTTTGTCTGGCCGTTGGTCACCAGTACCAATGATAACTGTCTGGGCAGTGATTGCCCGCTGTATAAAGATTGTTTTGTGGTGAAAGCCCGCCGTAAGGCGATGGATGCAGATATCGTGGTGGTGAACCACCATCTGTTCTTGGCGGATATGGTGGTGAAAGAGAGCGGTTTTGCCGAACTGATCCCCACCGCGGATGTGATGATTTTCGATGAAGCCCACCAGATCCCCGATATTGCCAGCCAATACTTTGGTCAGCAACTGACCAGTAGACAACTAATGGATTTGGCAAAAGATATTATTATTGCCTATCGCACCGAAGTGCGCGACTCCGCCCAATTGCAAAAAAGCGCCGACCGTCTGACGCAAAGCACGCAAGATTTCCGTCTGGTGCTCGGCGACCCGGGGTATCGTGGCAATTTGCGTGATGTACTGGAACAACCGGCGATTCAGCGGGCGTTGCTGTTGCTCGATGATGCGTTGGAGCTGTGTTATGACGTGATGAAGCTTTCCCTTGGCCGCTCAGCTATGCTGGATGCCGCTTTTGAACGTGCAACGGTGTATCGCAACCGCCTTAAGCGTTTAAAAGATGTCACTACACCCGGCTACAGCTATTGGTATGAGTGTAATTCACGCCATTTCGTACTGGCGTTGACACCGCTGTCGGTTTCTGATCGTTTTCGTGAGCTGATAGAAGAAAAACCGGGAAGCTGGATTTTTACCTCTGCCACACTGTCGGTTAATGATCAGTTATCACATTTCACCTCAAGGTTGGGGCTAACGAACGCCAAAACGCTACTCCTGCCCAGTCCGTTTGATTACGCCAATCAGGCATTACTCTGTGTGCCACGCAATTTGCCTTCGGCGAATGAACCTGGGGCTGCCCGTAAGCTGGCGGTGATGCTAAAGCCACTGATTGATGCCAATAAAGGGCGTTGCTTCTTTTTGTGTACCTCACACCAGATGATGCGTGGTTTAGCCGAAGAGTTCCGCGCCAGTATGACGCTACCCGTTTTGGTGCAAGGCGAAACCAGCAAGGGGCAGTTGCTGGCACAGTTTGTAGCAGCAGGCAATGCACTGCTGGTGGCGACCAGCAGTTTCTGGGAAGGGGTGGATGTGCGGGGCGACGCGTTATCTTGTGTCATCATCGACAAACTGCCGTTTACCTCACCGGATGACCCTTTGTTGAAAGCCCGCATCGAAGATTGCCGTCTACGTGGTGGTGACCCGTTCAATGATGTGCAATTGCCTGATGCCGTTATTACCTTGAAACAAGGTGTGGGGCGTTTGATTCGTGACATCGACGATCGCGGCGTGCTGGTTATCTGTGATAATCGCCTGGTGATGCGCCCTTATGGCGCGATGTTCCTTAATAGCCTCCCGCCAGCACCCCGCACCCGTGATTTGGCGAAAGCCATCGCTTTTCTCAAGCAACGCGATTAAGGGAAAAGCGAGGAGGGGTGTGCTATCATGCGCGCCCTGTATTGAATTCATACTCTTTTCCTGCCGAGGTTGGCATGTCCACGCGAATTTTAGCGATCGATACCGCAACAGAAGCATGTTCTGTTGCATTGTGGAATAACGGCGAAGTTCAGGCGTTGTTTGAGCTTTGTCCACGGGAACACACCCAACGAATCTTACCGATGGTGCAGCAAGTACTGGCTGAATCGGGTTTATCACTGACGCAACTCGATGCATTGGCCTTTGGCCGTGGCCCTGGTAGCTTTACCGGTGTTCGTATTGGTATCGGTATTGGTCAGGGATTGGCTCTGGGCGCCGACTTACCAATGATAGGTATTTCCACCTTACAGACCATGGCTCAGGGGGCATTCCGTCTGACAGGTGCATCTCGCGTATTGGCAGCGATTGATGCTCGTATGGGGGAAGTCTATTGGGGTGAGTTTGAGCGTGACACACAAGGCGATTGGCTCGGTGAACAGACTGAGGCAGTAATGACGCCAGCACAAGTCCTGGCACACGTGCCATCACTGAGCGGCCATTGGGCCACAGTAGGCACTGGCTGGCAGACGTATCCTGATCTGGTTAGCCGCGATAATGTGGTGCTGACTGACGGGCAGATGCTACTGCCGCAGGCAGAGGATATGTTGCCACTGGCATTATCATCATGGGCGAACGGGCGGATGGTGAGTGTGGAAAATGCCGAGCCAGTGTATCTAAGAAATGAAGTGACCTGGAAAAAACTGCCAGGCCGTTAGAACTGACCTGCGCCACGGAAATGTGAAAAATTAACGATATAGCAACTTGTCATCCTGTTTAGAGTCTAAAATATTCAGATAGCTATAGATATGATAAGGAGCAGCACACGATGGCGATAAATACGTCAACAACTCAATCTATAAAGAATAGAAGCCGTAAATGGAGGTGTGGCTGGCTAGGATTGGGCGTTTTGCTTCTGTCCGGCTGTGTTACTGTCCCGCCAGCTATTCAGGGTACCACTGCGACGCCGCAGCAAAATCTTAATTTGGTTCGAACCGATCCGAAGGTCTTTGTAGGCCAGGAGGCGCGTTTTGGTGGGACCGTCATCAATGTGGCCAATGAAGCGCATCGTACCCGGCTTGAAATTGCCAGCGTACCCTTAGACTCGGGTGCCAGACCTATTTTGGGTGAGCCGTCACAAGGGCGAGTGATAGCCTATGTTAATGGTTTCCTTGAGCCAGTTGATTTTCGTAGTCACCTGGTGACCGTGGTTGGGCCGATTACCGGTGTTGAAGCCGGTAAAATTGGGATGACGCCGTATGACTTTGTGGTGATAAATGCCACAGGTTACAAACGTTGGAATCTTGCACAACAAGTTATGATGCCACCGGCAATGGGCCCGTGGGGTTATCACAACCCTGGGATGTGGGGGCCGGGATGGGGTGGTTGGTACAACCCGGGACCAGCACAGATTCAAACTATTGTTACGGAGTAGGTAGTCTGACCGGTTTCAATTGCTGCCAGATGTTAGGGTGTAATGGCATGAAGGGCGCTGAATTCAGCGCCTTTTTCACGTCGATAAAACATAAAAGATTCTATAATCAAAGGGTTATAGTTTTAAATGCTAGAGATCGCCTGTAATATTTTGATTTTATTGAATTTTAATGGGCGGCATTGGCTGCCTTAGTTATTTTTGAGATCCCGGCGCCAGAAAATAGTGACGTATATCCCAACCTCAAAATTGTTTGAAAGCAAACTGGTAAGCTGAGTTAAAATATTGTTAAAGTTCTGATGTGAATTTGCGTCTTACTCTGGCGATCAATAATAATTTCAGGAGTGCTACCTTGGAAAAAGTATGGCTAAAGCGTTATCCGGCAGATGTCCCCGCAGAGATTGACCCGGATCGCTATTCTTCTTTGGTGGAAATGTTTGAGAACGCCGCACTGCGTTATGCGGACCAACCTGCGTTCATCAATATGGGGGAGGTGATGACCTTCCGTAAGTTGGAAGAGCGTAGCCGTGCTTTCGCCGCCTATCTACAGCAAGGTTTAGGGTTACAAAAAGGTGACCGTGTGGCCTTGATGATGCCCAACCTGCTGCAATATCCCATAGCTTTGTTTGGTATTTTGCGTGCGGGTATGGTGGTGGTGAATGTTAACCCGCTGTATACCCCGCGCGAGTTAGAGCATCAACTGAATGACAGCGGAGCTGTGGCAATCGTTATTGTCTCCAACTTTGCTCACACGCTGGAAAAGATCGTTTTTAAAACCCAGGTTAAACATGTCATCTTAACCCGCATGGGTGATCAGTTGTCGACGGCCAAAGGGACGCTGGTTAATTTCGTGGTGAAATACATCAAGCGACTGGTACCGAAATATTATCTACCCGATGCTATCTCGTTTCGCACTGCGCTGCAAAAAGGTCGACGTCTGCAATATGTTAAGCCGGATATTATCAATACTGACCTGGCATTTTTGCAATATACCGGAGGTACGACGGGGGTGGCGAAAGGCGCAATGCTGACACACCGCAATATGCAGTCGAACCTGGAGCAGGCGAAAGCGGCTTATGCACCTTTGCTGCAACCCGGCCACGAGCTGGTGGTCACGGCACTCCCCCTCTATCACATATTTGCTTTAACCATGAACTGCCTGCTGTTTATTGAGTTAGGTGGGCGCAGTTTATTGATAACCAATCCGCGTGATATTTCGGGAATGGTAAAAGAGCTAAGTCGTTATCCATTCACCGCCATGACGGGTGTAAATACGTTATTTAATGCTTTGTTGAATAATGAAGAGTTCACCAAGTTAGATTTCTCCACACTGCGCCTTTCTGTGGGGGGCGGTATGCCAGTGCAGAAAGCGGTTGCTGAACGATGGGAAAAACTGACCGGGAAACATCTGCTGGAAGGTTATGGTTTGACCGAGTGTTCGCCGTTAGTGACGGGTAATCCTTATGATTTGAAACACTACAGTGGCAGCATTGGTCTGCCTGTCCCTTCTACCGATGTTCGGCTGGTGGATGATGAGGGTAAAGACGTTGGATTGGGCGAACCGGGTGAACTATGGGTGCGTGGTCCACAAGTTATGTTAGGCTACTGGCAGCGGCCAGAAGCGACGGATGAAGTACTGAAAGACGGTTGGCTGGCAACTGGCGATATCGCAACCCTTGATGAACAAGGTTTTTTACGTATCGTTGATCGTAAAAAAGATATGATTTTGGTCTCTGGTTTCAACGTCTACCCCAATGAGATTGAAGATGTGGTAGCGTTACATCCGAAAGTGCTGGAATCTGCTGCGGTTGGCGTGCCTAATGAGGTCTCTGGCGAGACGGTAAAACTGTTTGTCGTGAAAAAAGATGCCTCACTGACACCTGAAGAGCTGCTAACCCATTGCCGCCGCTACCTTACAGGGTATAAAGTACCGAAAATAGTAGAGTTCCGCGACGAGTTGCCGAAATCCAATGTCGGCAAAATTTTACGTAGGGAACTGCGTGACGAACAAGTTAAGGCTAAAGGTAGCAACCAAGACGCAGCCTAACTTAACGGCGTCACTCAATCATCATCAACAACGCCGGTCATCGCCGGCGTTGTTGTGTTTGTCATAGACTAACGACCAAGAGAATCACGTTTTGAATTATCAGTTGATCACGACCAATAGTGCGTTGCAGCAGGTCTGCGAACAAGCCCGGACACATGCTCATGTCGCGCTGGATACGGAATTTGTCAGAACGCGCACCTACTATCCTCAGTTGGGCCTGATTCAACTGTATGACGGTGAACAACTTTCACTCATAGACCCCTTGCCCATCACTGAATGGCAACCTTTCAGTGAGCTACTGCAAGATTTGAATGTGGTGAAATATCTGCATGCTGGTAGCGAAGATCTCGAGGTGTTCTTAAATGCCTTTAGCCGGATGCCAACGCCGATGATTGATACTCAGGTATTGGCGGCATTTTCTGGTCGAACCCTGTCTTGCGGTTTTGCCATGCTGGTAAATGAGTTTGAAGGTGTTGAGCTAGATAAAAGTGAATCACGTACCGACTGGATTGCCCGTCCACTCAGTGAAAAACAGTGTGATTATGCCGCCGCTGATGTTTTCTATCTATTACCTTTGGCAGCTAAATTAGTGGAAGCCACCGAGGCTGCTGGGCGAATGGATGCAGCGATAGATGAATGCCAACTGCTGTGTCGCCGTCGCAGTGAAACACTTGACCCTGAGCTGGCCTACCGTGAGATAACCAATGCCTGGCAGTTACGTGGCCATCAGTTGGCATGTTTGCAGAAGCTGGCGGCATGGCGCTTGCGTCAGGCGCGTGAGCGTGATCTGGCGGTTAACTTTGTCGTGCGTGAAGAGAATCTGTGGCAAGTCGCCCGTTATCAGCCAACCTCGCTGGGTGAGTTAGATTCCCTTGGCCTGAGTGGACAGGAGATTCGCTATCACGGGCGTACCTTGTTGGCGCTGGTGGCTGAGGGGAATGCTGTACCGGAAGAGCAGCTCCCGCAACCGGTAGCTAATCTGATCGACCAACCCGGCTACAAGAAAGTCTTTAAAGATATTAAAGCGTTGATCCAGTCAGTCAGTGAACGTAGTGGACTGAGTAGTGAGTTACTGGCGTCACGTCGTCAAATAAACCAATTACTCAGTTGGCATTGGAAACTAAAATCAACTGACACTCAGCCTGAATTATTAAGTGGCTGGCGGGGCGATTTGTTGTCTACGGAATTGGCTGAGATTTTGCAACAGTATTAATCGATATTCAGAGTGGGGTGGGCTTCACTCTGGGTGTTTCAATTTTAATTCATAAGTACTTTATGACTAATTGAAATAGAGATTAAGATTTTTCTTGTTTCAGTGATAGATATATCGAATAGCACAATAGGCTGGATATATATACAGTTAACTAAATGAAAGTACCCCCTGTAAATAAATACAGGGGGTAGTTATTGCGAAGAAATCATTTAGGCGTTTCTTCCGTTTCCGGTAATGTCACGTTAAGTTCAAGTACCGAAATATCATCCCCTTTCTGCTCGAATTGCACATGCAGCATTTCAGGATCGATCTGTATATATTTACAAATAACCGCCAAAATATCGCGTTTCAAGTCAGGCAAATAATGGGGCTCACTGTCCCCACGACGACGCTCAGCGACGATAATTTGCAGCCGTTCCTTGGCTATATTGGCTGTCGGTTTTTTGCGGGACAGAAAAAAGTCTAACAAAGCCATGGTTTATCCCCCAAAAAGGCGTTTCAGGAAGCCCTTCTTCTCTTCTTCGATGAAGCGGAAGGGGCGTTCTTCTCCTAGCAAACGGTCAACGGTATCGTCATAAGCTTTACCGGCATCTGACTCTTTGTCCAGAATCACTGGCTCGCCTTGGTTCGAGGCGCGCAATACAGATTGATCTTCTGGAATAACGCCAACCAGTGGGATCCTCAGAATGTCGAGGACATCTTCCATGCTAAGCATATCGCCGCGATTAACACGCCCAGGATTGTAGCGGGTCAACAGCAGATGTTCTTTAATTGGATCCTGGCCATTCTCTGCGCGACGCGACTTGGAGGACAGTATCCCGAGGATGCGGTCAGAGTCACGAACCGAGGAGACTTCAGGGTTAGTGGTAATAACGGCTTCGTCAGCAAAATAGAGCGCCATCAAAGCACCGCTTTCGATACCCGCAGGGGAGTCGCATACCACAAACTCGAAATTCATATCGCCAAGATCGTTTAAAATCTTTTCAACACCCTCTTTGGTCAGGGCGTCTTTGTCGCGCGTCTGAGAAGCAGGCAGGATATACAGATTATCTGTACGCTTATCTTTTATTAATGCTTGGTTCAAAGTGGCATCACCTTGAATCACATTAACAAAATCATAAACTACCCGGCGCTCACATCCCATGATCAAGTCTAGATTCCGTAGGCCGATATCGAAATCGATAACGACGGTTTTTTTACCTTTTTGGGCCAAGCCGGTTGCGATAGCCGCGCTTGATGTGGTCTTGCCAACGCCCCCTTTACCCGATGTAACAACAATAATGCGTGCCATGAAATGGATTCCTTGTCAAAAGGGCTTAATTTAAAGGTTGTATAGTTAATGCGTTATCCAGCAGATGCAGACGTGCGGCCTGACCAAAATACTCACGCGGGATCTGGTCACTTAACCAGTACTGCCCCGCGATAGAGACGAGCTCAGCGCCTAAATGTGTGCAAAAAATCTGGCATTGGGCATCCCCGGATGCACCTGCTAGCGCACGGCCTCGCATCATTCCATAGATATGAATATTGCCGTCGGCAATTAATTCAGCACCGGCACTGACACTGCTGATAACAATCAAATCGCAATTACGGGCATAAATCTGTTGGCCGGAACGGACAGGTGTGTTGATGATACGTGTCTTGGTCGGGGCGTTTTCCGGCGGGCTGATAACCGGCTCGGGTGCCATTTTCTGGCCTTTACCCTCACTCAATAACGGCAAACCTGCACGTGCTATCGCCCGTTTTTGACGCTCATCCTGACAACCACTGATGCCAACAATACGCAGACCTGCTGAAGTGACAGCCTGTTGGAGATCTTTCCAGTTAGCACCGTTTGGTAACGTTGCAACGTTAATCACAACAGGGGCGTTTTTCAGGAAAGCGGGGGCTTGATCCACCTTTTCCTGCAATGCCTGACGGATTACCTCCGGTCGTGAATCGTGTAAATGAACGACCGATAGGGTAAAACTACTGCCTTTTAACTCAATTGGCGATTGTGACATCTATCCTGACTCAGTTTCAGCTACGTTTAATCCCCAAAATACCACTCGGGGTACAATATTCTGATGTTCCCAAGCATGTTATAGGTAATATAAAGATAAATCTATCCGTATCAATATATTGAAATCTTAAGGTCATAATGTCTTCAATCTGACAAGAAATTACAGCATAACTTCCGCTTATTCGCTAGCCCTGACCTGCCTATATTTGGTGGTTATCACTCCCACCGTTAAATTGTGTATTTTTTCAACAAACAAACATGCTGATGGCGGGTTTGACGTCGCCCATAAAAGTGGCCATTTTTAATCAGAGATGGGTCATTTTTTTATCAGATGAAGTTGTTTTTTATAAAATAGAGTAATGACTCACCATTATTATCACTTTCAAGATGATGAAATAGAGATATTGAGTGTGGTTATTATCGACTTAGTGAAATACCTCACACTATTATTTCAGAGAAATCTCACCCAGTAATCTGTGTATCACCACATTGCCGCTGGCATGGATAATTAAAGCTGAGTGATAAATGGCACTAATCAGTGCTATTTTTAATGATTCTATGTTGAGAATGATAATCATTTTGTGATATTTTGCGGTTTCTGCATCAATCCATCTGAGGGACATCAACGATGAAAAGGAATTTCATCCCACTATCATTTATCTGTGTTATGGCTTTACCTGTTGCATTTACTACATGGGCTGACTTTGGCTATCACGCCGAAATCCCAAAAGACAGTAAGGTTCCCACCGATTATCTTGAAAAACGTAAGGCGCTTGGATCGGTGGCGCCAAGTGCTGAGTCATGGCAAAAGCAATTGGATGAGGAGAAAGCGCGGATAGATGCCGAAGCGGCAAAACGGGAAAACGACAAGCAGGCTAAATGCCAACAGCAAGAACATTACCCACCTCGGCGCGCCGAAAATGATAAACGTCAATATGCGGTATCTGATCCCTGTGCTAGCAGCATAGGCATCAATATCTATTGATATCCCAGGCATCTGAGCCAGGCTAGCGTGTTATAATACTATGCTAACTATACCCGTCATACTTCAAGCTGCATGTGCGTTGGCCGCCTTCTTGTAATTCGAATTATTTAGGGTATATACAGTCTCATTATTGAATTCATCAAATAGAGTCCAGAACATGCTGTGTGCTATCTATAGAAGCCCGAAACGGGATCAAACCTACCTATATATTGAAAAGAAAGATGATTTTTCCAGGGTGCCGGCTGAATTACTTACCAGTTTTGGCAAGCCACAATTTGCGATGCTGCTTTCATTAAATGAACGCAAAACGTTGGCAACAGCGGATGTCGAGAAGGTAAAAAGTGCACTCATTGAGCAGGGTTTTTATCTGCAAGTCCCACCGCCACTCGAAAGTTTGTTGAAAATGCACTTGGGCGATACTAACGTATAACGTTGATTTTCATCAAAACTGCCTAGCGTGATGGCATCCATCACAACCCTAAGGTGGATGTCCATGTATCAGCCCCGGTTGATTTTATATTTCCAGCTTCCTCTCTGGTTGTTGTTTTACACAGGAATGCGTCGATGAAATTGTCAATGATTGCAGTTGCTCTGGTGACGCTCATCTCAGTGGGATGTGCCAATAAAAATGCTGCGGCCCCGATTGCGGCCCCAACACCAGCAACCGCGCCACAAACTATGCTGAATTCACCACCGGCTGCGGCCAAGAGCAGTACTAAAATGACATTATCTCAGCAAGGGCGCGATCCGGCGCAGTTTCCTGCTTATGTCGAACAATTAAAGGCCCAAGCTCGTGCAAAGGGGATCAGCGAGGCTACGCTTGATAAAGCGTTTGCCAATATTCATTTTGTTGACCGAGTCATCCAGTCAGACCGCAATCAGTTAGAAAAGAAAGTCACACTGGATGACTACCTGACCAGAGTTCTGACTGAGGCGAAAGTCGCGCAAGGTAAAGAGATTTATCAGCGCTATCAGCCTCAGTTATCACAAGTTACTGCGCGCTATGGTGTGCCTGAGCGTTACATCGTGGCGCTGTGGGGCATGGAAAGTGGGTTTGGCAAGTTTCAAGGTAAAGAGGATGTCATCTCTGCCTTATCAACCATGGCATTTGAAGGACGGCGTGAGGCATTCTTCACTAAAGAGCTGATAGCTGCATTGCAAATCATTCAGCAAGGCAAAGTTGATGACCCCGAGTTGAAAGGATCATGGGCTGGTGCGATGGGGCAGAGCCAATTTATGCCTAGCTCTTTCCTGACCTATGGCGCTGACGGGGATGGCGATGGGGAAATTGATATTTGGAATAATATCGATGATGTCTTTGCTTCTACAGCTAACTATCTGTCTACTGAAGGTTGGAAACCGGGTGTTGATTGGGGCCAGGAAGCGACGCTGCCTGAAGGATTTGATATTAAGCTGGCGGGCTTAAAAGACAGCCAAGCCAAAAGCGTCGCCCAATGGCAGCAACTCGGGGTAATGGCGATACCCGGCGGTAACTTTGCCAACTCAGATCTACGGGCTTGGGTCATCGTACCTGATGATGTGCAAGGACGGGCGTTTCTGGTTTATGATAATTTTCGTACCATTATGCACTGGAACCGTTCTTACTATTTCGCTATCAGTATTGGTATGATGGCAGATAGCGTAAGTCAATAATGTCTGCGAACACCTAATCGTGGTATGGCTTGGTTGTGTCGCTGCGGCCAGAGCCAATCAAGATGTAAATTCAGACAGGATGTTAATTCAGGAGAGGCAGTATGTATCAACATAGAGACTGGCAAGGGGCTTTGCTGGATTTTCCAGTGAGTAAAGTGGTTTGCGTTGGCAGTAACTATGCCGAACATATTAAAGAGATGGGGAGTACTGTGTCAGCTGAACCGGTGCTGTTTATTAAACCTGAAACAGCGCTATGCGATATCCGCCAGCCGGTATCGATCCCGAAAGAGTTCGGTGAGGTACACCATGAAGTAGAATTGGCCGTTTTGATCGGTACTCCGTTAAAACAAGCCAGTGAAGACCGAGTGGCACGCGCAATCGCCGGTTACGGTGTAGCATTGGATTTGACACTGCGTGAGCTGCAATCTGGCTTGAAAAAGGCCGGTCAGCCGTGGGAGAAATCGAAAGCATTTGACGGTTCTTGCCCGATTTCCGGTTTTATACCGGTGGCGGAGTTTGGTGATGCGCAACAGGCTGACTTATCGCTTATCATTAACGATGAGGTCCGTCAGCAAGGCAACACGCGTGATATGATCACCCCCATTATTCCGCTAATCAGTTACATCAGCCGTTTCTTTACTTTGCGTGCTGGCGATATCATTCTGACGGGCACTCCACAGGGCGTCGGGCCGATGAAATCAGGCGATATGCTGAAAGTTATGCTAAATGGTAAAACGCTGAGTACCCGCATAATCTAAGAGCATCGCTGCCGCTTATGCCATTAGGCTGGGCGGCAACACTTGCATCTGACCGCCAAAGCGTCTATAACGACCCGCTCATTTATTCACACCGGATACCGATATGTCACAACTTCCTTTTTGGCAACAAAAAACACTCGCTGAAATGTCAGATAGTGAATGGGAATCACTGTGCGACGGATGCGGTCAATGTTGTTTGAATAAACTGATTGATGAGGACACGGATGAAATCTATTTCACCAATGTGGCCTGTGATCAGCTCAATCTCAAAACCTGCCAGTGCCGTAATTATGAGCGCCGCTTTGAATTAGAAGAAGACTGCATCAAGTTAACCCGAGAGAATTTGGTAACGTTTGAGTGGTTGCCACCCACCTGTGCTTATCGGATGGTGGGCGAGGGGCGTGGCCTGGCGAGTTGGCATCCACTGTTAGCCGGTTCAAAATCTGCGATGCACGGTGAGCGGATCTCGGTACGCCATATTGCCGTACGTGAGAGCGAGGTTATCGACTGGCAAGACCACATTTTGAATAAACCGCAGTGGGCCAGATAACCATTGATATATATGTAATTTATATTGAAGCCTGTCAGACAACAGATGCTTATTCAGACGCCAGATATGGCATACTAACGCCGAAATTTAACCAAGAAACTTAATAAAATGAAATATTCAACGTTGGCCGCTGTTATCATCGGCATATCTGCTACTTTAGGTAGCATTTCGCACCAGGTTCAGGCCGCTGGGGCCTCATTGATAAATCTTGATTGTAAATTGAAAGAAGGAGGCAGCCTGACCGCAGTGTTAGACGGCCCGAATCAGCAATTGACCATTGATAAATCAGTGTTCCAGTTTGTAAAAGTTAATCCAGAAGGTCAGGGCGAGGCGTTAATATTCCAAAATGCCAACAGCCAGGAACAAGTTATTGCGTCTCTCAATATTTCCGCGCTGCCAATCCGTTTGGCGGTGGTTGATGGTGAGCAGGCTAATCAGTACATTTGTACCCATACCACAGCTTAACTAGTTTATAATCGAATTAAAATGAGGCTGCCTTATGGTGGCCTTTTTTCGTTGTATGACCATTTATGGCTGTAAATTTGATTAAACCACTGGATGGATTAGTCCTTAGTCGACGCTGAAGTTACCCACAAAGTAGTAATGTGAGTCCTCCATCTGGAGAGTTAAATAGCTTGATTGATAACACCGCGATAGTTTCGGCTTCTGCAATTATTGAGAAGGGTGCGGTGATTGGTGCGAATGTACAGATTGGTCACTTTTGTTACATTGGTTCTCAAGTCACTATTGGTTCCGGCACGGTGCTTAAATCGCATATTGTAATTAATGGTATTACCGAGCTTGGATGTGACAATAATATTGGACAATTTTCCTCTATTGGAGAGGTTAATCAGGATCTTAAGTACCAGGGTGAGCCTACCCAGGTTATCATTGGCGACCGCAATTTGATTCAGCAAAATGTCACGATACACCGTGGCACGGTTCAAGGACAGGGTATAACACGTATCGGTAATGACAATAGTCTGATGAATCATGTGCATATTGGCCATGACTGCATTATCGGTAACCACTGCTTATTGGCGTCGAATGTGGGATTAGCCGGACATGTAGAGGTCGATAATTTTGCCATTATCTGCGCGGCCAGTGCTGTGCACCAGTTTTGTGTTATTGGCACCCATGCCTTGGTCAATGAAAGTGCCTGCGTGGTGCAGGATATCCCCCCTTATGTGATTGCGGGCGGTAATCGCGCCGTACCGGTGGGTATCCGAGCAGCAGGAATGGGGGGCGACTGGTTGAACAGTGATGATTGCCAGGCGGTTCAAAACGCCTATCAGCTTATTTATCATACCGGTAAGTTGGTGGCGGATGTCAGTCAGGACATTGAGGTTTTGGCCAGAGAATGGCAAATACTTCAGCCTTATAAATCTTTTTTCTCTCGCTCTGCGCGTGGGATTATCCGTTAACTACGCATGGCTCGATTTCAGCACTAAGTCCATGAAAAATGGCACCACATCGGTGCCATTGATAGATAAAGAAGCAGTGAGGTTTTTTCTGCATTTTAGGCAGAAAGCGATCATTTACTGTTGCTATTGCCAATTCTGAGGTTGCTCCCGCACAAAAAATCTTATTAACCATTTGAAATTGTTGTCTAATTTTTTATTGGCACCACTCAATTGTGCATTGCCATATTCTTCTTGAAAAATCGTCTGACAGATAAATCAAATAGATAATCATTAGACCAATGATCAAATCAATCACGATTATTATCCGATCATTTTACCTTGATGGTTCGTTTCGATATATAAAAAACAAATAATATAACTGTATTTATATAAATAAAAAATAGAATAATACATCATTTGATTAATAATCATTAGTCTACATTTAAAATGCTTATCGTATTGTTTCCCGTACATGCCTGTTGTGTATTTTGAATCTAAGTAGTTCACCTTAGAGTTTTTTACTTTAAACAGATCATGTTTGTTTGACAGGTGGCATTTTAATGGCTGAGGCGCCTTAGCTTGAATAATCTTATTAGTGAGGTTCACAATTATGTGGAAATATTTTTCTATTTATATTTTTATATTTAGCCACGGCCTATATGCTAATGAGTTAAATGAATCATCAACATATAGCAATAATTTTCACCAAAACCATGCATCTGAAAATACATTAGTAGTGGAAGATAAATGTCTAAACATTACTGGTTTTTATTTCCGTGGAAATATGCTGTTTATCGATGATCAATTTGAAACTCCTGAGTATTCGCCAGACAGATGTATAACTATATATGATGCTAACCAGTTGGCAAGAAATATAACCAATACCTATTTGACTAAAGGTTATGTTGCTGCTCGTGTCAGTTTCTTACCACGGAATAGCAAAGGTGAATTGGGGTTAAATATAAATGAAGGGGTAGTCGAGCGTATAGAGGGGGGAGATAGAAGGGTTAATCATAAATTTCTTTTCCCCAATGTAGAGGGTAAGCCACTAAAACTCTCTAATATAGAACAAGCGATCGATCAAGCTAACCGATTACGCTCAAATAAAGTGAAGTTAGATGTGTTGCCGGGTAGTGTAGAAGGAATGTCTATTATCAGGGTTAATAATATAGATGCTAAACCCTGGAGTGTAACCGCGTCAGTTAATAATTATGGTTATAAAAAGACAGATGAATGGAAAGCAAATACTTCCTTGTCTTGGGACAGCCCATTAGGCTGGTCTGATTTCGTTAATTTTAATGTTAGTCGCACATTGGAAAACGCTAAAAAACGCTATAAACAAGAGTATTCATTATTTTATTCAGTGCCTTATGGAGATTTTACTTTTAGTACGGCAATCAGTGATATGCAATATAGGCGTTATGACAAACCGACGACGAGAATTATAAAATTTAGTGGAGGAGTGCAGCAATACAGTTTTGAAACTGATTTTATGTTTTATAGAAATAGTCGGCAAATTAACACGCTAAGTTCAACTTTAAAGCATAAAAAAGGGAATTCATTTATTAATGATACTAAAGTAAACGTTAATAGTTATCAGTTTACATCACTAGAACTAGGGGTTAATCACTTTCATATTATACCTAATGGCTCGATGAATTTTAATTTTTCTGTTGAGAAAGGGTTGCCGTGGTTAGATTTTTCTAACAATAAATATGCTCAGAACCGTGATTTTACCAAGAGTAAAATGATAATTAACTTAAATAGACGTTTTCATCTATTTGACTCACCTTATCAGATCAATAGTTCATTAGTTGGAGAATATAGTCGAAAACCACTGATGGCTTCAGAACGGTTAAGTCTAACTGATCGTAATGCTTTACGTGGATTTAGCGGTGAAACGCTGTCTGGTGATAGTGGTTGGTATCTAAAGAATACGTTGTCGCGTTATTTTTGGTTGGGAGAAACGACAGTAATACCAAGAGTGGGTGTTGATAGTGGCCGTGTTTTATCACATGGCAGTAAGCAAGGTTGGCAAAGTAATGTTGGCCTGAGTGCGGGCCTGGCATTGTATTATAAAAGTATACAATTTGATTTGGAAGCCAGTCGTGGTTTTTGGTTATCAGATAATAATAAAAGAAGTGAGCCTGTCCAGTATTTATTAAAGTCGAGTTATACGTTTTAGTTTTATCTCACTATACCTATTATACTGCAAGTTGCATGTGCGTTGGCTGCCTTGATTCAGCTCAGTCACTTATTGATGTAAGTTTCTGGGGAGTTGCTCAGTTGCCGCCTTCCTGCAATTCAAATTATTTAGGGTATATATAAACCACTAAATTAGGATATTTAAATGAAAACAAAACAATTCACACTCTCATCGGGTGGTAAACTGGCTGTCTTGATATCGATGATTCTCACCCCGGTATCAATAAGTTATGCTGCAGGAATAGAAGCAGCAGGAGAGAAGGCTAATCGCCCTGAAATTAGTCATTTGGACAATGGTGCTGTGCTAATAAATATCGCCCCACCGTCTGAATCGGGGTTATCTCACAACCAATATCAAGACTTTAACGTAGATAAGCCAGGAGCGGTATTTAATAACTCAATACAAAATACAAATTACGATAAGGAAAGCATTGCTGCTAATCCAAACCTGGCTACGGGAGGGCGTGGAGCTGAAGTGATTTTAAATGAAGTTGTTGGTGATAATCCTTCCATTCTGCTTGGCCGTCAACATTTGGTAGGCGCTGACGCGGATTATATCCTGGCAAATCCCAATGGAGTTACCTGTGATGGTTGTAGCTTTGACCCTAACTTCAATAAAGTTACCTTGGGGGCCGGTAATGTAATAATGGTTGATGACGGAAAATATGGGAGCATAATGACTACTTCTCATAAAAAAATAGTAATAAAAAATATTAATGATAAAGATAAAATAGCTAAGTCTTTATACCTTATTACCCCGGAAATAAAAATTGATAGTGATTTGGTTGCTGAAAATGATATTGGTATCATTCTTGGGTCGAATGCAGTTGATATTAATGGTGATATCATTGGCGACGTTAAACACCACAGCAACGGATATGCAATTGATGGGGTTTTATTAGGTGGCATGAGTGCCAATCGAATTAAAATTTTTGATAATAAAAACCAAAGAAAATTAACCCTATCAAAAAATATAGTAGCTGGAACTTCTTTGAACATAAACACTACAGGGGAATTAAATGTAGCCGCCGAAGAATTAGTGAGTTCTGGTGAGCTAAATATAAAGGCATCAACTGTTAATATCAGATCTGGTAATAAGTCAGTAGGTTATGAAGGGGTTACGTTAACAAGTCCAAAAATAAAAATAGAGGCGGATGGCGATATTAATCTTACCAATGTCAGTAGTAGCGATGCTTACGGCGATTTGTTCATTAAAGGTGGGGCAGTAGCAATTAATTCAACAGACTATAAAAAAAAGAGAGATGTAACTCATTATGACGACGCAAAAAGAACAGGGGGTGCAACAGAAACAACAGTGAACGTTTATAACACACACTTGCAAGGAAAAAATATTTCACTTGAGGCCGATTCAGGTGACCTGTCGATAAATGCGATAAAGGTTAAGGCGCTTGAAAAATTAACGCTTAAAGCAGCAAAAGATATAAAAATGAGTGGTAAAGAAGAAGCTATTATTTCTGAGAAAAAGATAGACTACGATGGATATGATACAGATTTGAAAAGTGGTCATGATAATTCATATACTAAACATACAGATCTAGAAATAACCCAATTACTATCTGATGGTGATATTAATATTAAATCAGGTCGGGATATTATTCTCTCGGGAACCGAAGTAGAGGCTTACAAAGAGTTATCTATACAAGCAAAGAATAATATCGATATTAGTGCGCAGAAAACAAAACATGAAAAAATAATTAATAAACACTATCAACAAGGGTTGGGGTTTGGCGGAGCTGAGAAAAATATAGTTATAGGTGATTATGATATTATTCATAAAAGCAAGGTTTCTGGAGGGGAGGTTAATATTGCTGGCCAGGGCAATGTTGCTATCAACTCCAGCGAAATAATCTCTAGAGGTCCAGTGGATATATCAGGAGATAAGGTGGTATTTAGCGGTACTTTGAATGAAATAAATTTATATGATAAGAAAGAAAGTACCGCAATCTTTGGTATTGATATTGATTCGAGTAAAAAAAATAATCACTATGAAAGATTTGTTGATAGTAAAGTTGATGCAAAAGGTATATTTAAGATAAATGCGGGTAGTGTTGTTATTGATGGTAGCCTATTTAATATTGAAGATAATTTTAATATTAAAAGCAGGGCTGGCGTTAGCATTACTGCGGCCATGCAACAACAGAAAATTGATGAGGAAAAAACACGCCTTAGTTTTGATTTTTATACAAAGGAGATAAGTAAGGGACAGTACAATGCTGGTTTTATGATTAAGCATGCTAAAGAAACTGAAGTTAGTTTAAAAAAAGAACGTAATGTGGCCACAATAAACGCCGAGTGGATCACTATTGAGTCAGGAAATGGTAATTTAGAATTATATGGTACAACCTTAAACTCTACCAAAGGTGATATAACTCTGAGAAGTCTCCACGATATCGGTGTGTTTGCGGCCAGAAACAGCGCTATTTCTGATAAAACAAAAACGATTTCCAGTGGTGGTGCTTATTACACCGGTGGTGTAAATAAAGCCGGAAATGGAGTGAGTTTTAACCATGATGACGAAAAAAGCCATCTTGCTACGGATACTGGCATAGTTTCTCGTTTGAATAGTGCAGGTAATATATCCTTATATGCTTTGGGAGATATTACGCAACAAGGCAGTCAACATGTGGCTGGGGGCGAATATTCTGCGAAAGGAAACAATATAAATCAGCTTGCCAGTAACAATAGTTCAATTGGACGTACGACACAAAAACATGCCTCTGGTGGTGTTGGTTTTAATATTGACTACAGCGGGATAATCCGACCGTTTAAAAAAGCAATCGAGAATAATGTCGATGAAAATGGCGTAGTTCTACCCAACTTGAAAGCACCCAATTTAGGCGTAGATATCAATGGAAAAGGTCATAAAATCAAGAAATCCGCAGAAAGTGTTGTAGCATTTGTGACTTCAATTTATGCAAAGGGGAAGATTAAAGTAACAGGCGACACCGTCATTGACGAAGGTACTCAATATAAGAGTGGCGAATCAATAAATATTACGGCTACAGATTACTTTAATAAATCAGCCGTAAATAGTGGCAAAGGTGATGAGAAAAAAGAGAGCGCACAGGGGGGCGTGAGAGTGGCAACCAGCACCGGTAAAGATATAAAAATCTCTGTAAAGGGTGAAGGCGGGGTTAGCATCAGCGATTTTTACACTCAGGAATCACTACCAAGTGTGTTGCAGTCTATGTCAGGGGTTAATATTCAGACCGCTAATAATGGCTACTTGCAAGCAACACAGATAGACGGGGGCACAGGAGACGTGGTGGCTACTGCTGGTAATAAACTTTACTTCGATCACGCCACAAGTAGTGGTGATAAAAACATCTCAGAAGTCTATGGCAAAGGTGGCTTAAAAATTGGTTTGAAGGCGGATTCTACGGGGGTGGATGCTGAAGGTGCTGGTCACCAACAGCAAGGAACGAGTTTTTATAACAATGCTATCAAAGGCAGCATTATCACTTGGGGGAATGTGAATTTATCCGCGAACAATGGCGATTTGATCCTGGTCGGTACTCAACTAGGCAAACAGGATGCGGCTGTAAACGATGTTGAATTGAACGCAGGGGGACAGATCCGTCTGTTAGCATCAGTTTCTGACAGTGCAACCCGCGAAGATAAAGCCGGTGGTAGTGCGGTGCTTGGCATAAGTCGCTCCAGCTCTGCTGATAATACTACAACAGGCGGCGCTGTCGGCTTCACAGCTCAGAAAAAGAGGGTTAATGAGTCGACTTTATTTAGTCAGGGAGTTGCTATTTACAGCCGCGGAGATGTTGCTATGAGAGCGAAGAGTGACGATAACGAGGCCATTTATGCTCAGGGGTTACAGCTTAATGCCTTGATGCTTAATATGAATGCAGTTAATGGTGGTGTATTGTTAGAATCTGCACAAAGCCAAGCCCCGAAAGACAATATAGACTTCTTTATTTCAGCCAGTGCCAGTGGCTCAAAAACATCGGCCTCAAATACAGGTAGTAGCGCAGAACATAAACTAACAGGAGGTAGCGTTAATATTAACAATGATAAAGATAAGCAATGGATTATTAAACACCAAAATAGCCAAATAACTGGCAAAAGTGTTGTATTGGAAAGCAAAAAAGATATGCAACTGAAAGGAGCAAGAATAACAAGCGATATGGTGCAGCTTGATGCTGGTGGCGATCTGAACATTCAAAGTGTCAAAGAGTTTGAACAGATCGATAAAAATAGTCTTAAGTTCAACCTATCCTATATGGGGTCGACTGATCTCGTTGGAGATGAAATGGTTGAGCTTGGTGGCTCTGGTAGCAGCACCAGTACCGATAAACAAGGCGTCACTGAAGCATCAGGTATTTTCGGGAAAGATGGTGTAACGATTAACCATAAAGGCAAAAAGACAGTGATCGGCGCCGAGTTGGTTAACGAAAATAAGCCGGTAGAATGGAATACATTTAAAGAGTATGTATATCTGCCAGGTGCGATAAAAACTAATTAAATCTGGGACCATAAATAAGACCCTATACCTCAATTTGTGTCATTGACTGATTTTGACATGTTCAATTCAGCATCAAATGAAGGTCAATCTATGGACGCAAAACAGTTATAGACCCTGGCTAACGAACAGGTCAAAATCTCAAAACTCCTGAGGGCCCCAACCTGTTCGTTAGCTTACTGAAGAAAATCAGCGTTGAGGCTGTTCTCAACGCTGAAATAACCTTCTATCTGGGGATGCGAAACAACGCTGTAACTACTCGTCAATGCCGGAACAATCAAGGCCTGGCAAAATGGGATCCATTTATACCGACAGGCATGAAAATTATCGACCAAACAGGTCACGTCTTTTCGGTTTAACGAATTGGCTGATCAGCACCAATACGCCAATCAATAAATATGCCGCAAAGATACCCACCAACCACTGCGGCATTTCCAACGACAGGAATTCCCACTGTTTTACTGCACAATCACCACTGGCAACGAAGACAGCTGGGAACCATTTATCTAGTGGCAACCATGAAGGGAAACTGACAAAGAAATCACAGGTGGTGAACGGTGAAGGATGGAGTTGCAGCATGGTATGTTCCCAGGCGAGCTGAACACCGCGCCATGCGCTGTAGATCCAGATAAAGATTGCCAGGTAGCGCAAGGGCGATTTAGGTGCAATGGCACCCAACAACGATGCCCCCAGAATACCGAATAACGCAGCACGTTCGTAAATACACATTACACAAGGCTGTAACAACATCACGTGTTGAAAATAGAGTGCAATCAATTCTAGTACAAGTGCAGTCAGGGCCATTAAAAGCCAAGCACCGCGCCCTTTAGAGCAGCGGTTAAGGAATTGCAACATATCTTTATTTTCCATGCAGTAAGCAATTGTACCGGCAGTGTAAACCAATTCATCTTTGCTGCCAGCCACCCAAAGGTAAAATTAGGCAAAAATCAGCTCTTTCTCGCGCGTGACAAGTTATCACAAGCCTGAATTTTACTTTGGGTGAGATATTTGGTTTGTTTTGCCAGCCCATAATCCCTCGAAGCTAATAACAGCCCCCGCGGCGACCAAAAGTGTAGGGCTGGCAGATACTATAATGCAAGCGATCAATGTGTGATGCTAGCCCCGGCTGCCAGATCAGGCAAACTTATCCAGCCACTTTGCATCATCCACTCCGTCACCGGAACTAATAAATACTCCACGCCGAGCAGGCCGACACTTGTCATCACTATGGTATAAGGCAGGGCCATGTATACCATTCGGCCATAGGATAGGCGAATCAGTGGGGCCAGCGCGGAGGTTAGCAGGAACAAAAAAGCGGCCTGACCATTCGGTGTTGCTACCGAGGGCAGGTTGGTCCCGGTATTGATGGCGACGGCCAACAACTCGAACTGTTGCAGCGAGATAATGCCCAATTCAAATGCTTTCCGCGCCTCATTAATGTATACGGTGCCGACAAAGACATTGTCGGATACCGAAGAGAGTAAGCCATTAAACAGATAAAACAGTGATAACTGTGCTGATGGTGAAGATTGTAAAACAAACTGAATAATCGGTGAGAAGAGGCTCTGCTCAATAATGACGGCAACCACGGCAAAAAACACCGTGAGTAGGGCAGTAAAAGGCAATGCCTCCTGAAATGCCTTACCCAGTGCATGTTCATTGGTAATTCCGCAGAGGGAGGTGGCGAGAATAATCACCGATAATCCGACTAAGCCTACCTCGGCTAAATGCAGCGCCAATGCGAGCACCAACCAAACACCGATCAGGGCCTGGATCAGAAGCTTCACTTTCTCTTGCTTGCTCCGTTTCGCACTGGCTTGTTGATCATAGTCAGTCAAAACCTGACGAACGCGCTCGGGAAGCTGTGCACCATAACCAAACAGTTTAAAACGTTCTACCAGCAGACAAACCAATAATCCGCAACACAAGACGGGTAACGTCACGGGCAGCATGCGAATAAAGAAGTCGGTAAAGTTCCAACCGGCACTCTTAGCGATAATCAGGTTCTGCGGCTCGCCAACCATGGTCATTACGCCACCCAGCGCAGTACCCACACCCGCATGCATCATTAGGCTACGCAGGAAAGCGCGGAATTGCTCCAAGGTTTTACGGTTTTCCTGATTATCGATCCAACTGTCGTCGGTGATATCTTTATCGCTATGGTTTGATGCAACATGATGATAGATAGTATAAAAACCAACAGAAACACTGATAACCACGGCAATTACAGTTAAGGCATCAAGGAATGCCGAAAGGAAGGCAGAGGCGACACAGAAGGCTAATGAAAGAACGATTTTTGAGCGAATATTCAACAGCAGTTTGGTAAATACAAACAGTAATAACTGCTTCATGAAATAGATACCTGCCACCATAAACACCAACAACAGCAGCACTTCCAGATTATTAGCAATTTCTTCTGCCACCTGATGCGGGCGGGTCATACCGATGGCAACGGCTTGAATGGCCAATAAACCCCCTGGTTGCAGTGGGTAACATTTTAGCGCCATAGCCAGTGTAAAGATAAATTCGACCACCAACATCCAGCCTGCAATAAATGGGCTGACAAAAAAGAATACCAGTGGGTTAATAATGAGAAACCCGATAATTGCCAGCTTGTACCAATCAGGTGAATTCCCGAGAAAATTCTTGAGTACAGCTTGTCTAATGGTCATATCCATTGTGAGTTACAGTCTCCTTATTAAAATTATTATGGTGCAATTACTGCCTAAAGTTACATTTTACGTTACGTCATTGCTCTAAAAGCAATTGGTATAATCTGTACATCATTCCATCTGCGCAATTTTTGCAACTTTATGACTACTTTCACCATTTGTTCGATCCTGATGCTATGTCACGATAGCGTCGTCTGGTATGATGAGCACACTAAATTGCTGATATGTATCGCTACGGAACGTCAAAAATATGGTTATAAAGGCGCAAAGTCCTGCCGGTTTCGCGGAAGAGTATATTATTGAAAGTATTTGGAATAATCGCTTCCCTCCAGGCACTATTTTGCCCGCGGAGCGTGAACTTTCAGAGCTGATTGGAGTGACTCGCACTACATTGCGTGAAGTGTTACAACGCTTAGCCCGCGATGGCTGGCTCACTATTCAGCATGGTAAACCGACGAAAGTAAACAATTTTTGGGAAACGTCTGGTCTTAATATTCTGGAAACACTGGCGCGGCTTGACCACGACAGCGTGCCACAATTGATAGACAACTTACTGGCAGTCAGAACAAATATCGCTACCATCTTCGTTCGCACGGCAATCCGTAATCATCCAGAGAAAGCACAAGAAATCCTGGCACAAGCTCAAACGGTTGATGATCACGCCGAGGCTTTCACCGCACTGGATTACGGTATTTTCCGTGGTTTGGCTTTTGCTTCGGGTAACCCTATTTATGGGTTGATCCTAAATGGGATGAAAGGGCTTTATACCCGGGTTGGGCGTTACTATTTCTCGAATCCTGAAGCCCGTAAACTGGCACTGACTTTCTACAGCAAACTGTCAGCGCTGTGTGATGAAAAAGCCCATGATCAGGTGTCAGAGTGTCTGAGAGCATACGGTAAAGAGAGTGGTGCTATTTGGCACAGCATGCAGGGCACGATGCCAAGTGATTTGGCCGAAGCACGCCGTTAGGCGAATATTGCGTAAAATTGCAACGCAAAAGGGGCATTAAATGCCCCTTTTTCATGGCAAGATGTGGCGCAATAGCTCGCGCGGTTATCCACCTCGTCTGCCCTGTGCTAGAGCTTATTGGCTCTTGGCGGCACGCTGTCGAGTAGCTCAATCGAGCCATCGTCATTCAGTTGTTCCATATGAATATCAAACCCCCATAGCCGGTGAATATGTTTCATCACTTGCTGACGGCTTTTATCCAGTGGTGCCCGATCATGAGGAATATAGCGCAGGGTCAGGGAGCGGTCTCCGCGCAGATCAACGTTCCATACCTGAATGTTTGGTTCGTGATTACTCAAGTTATATTGAGCAGACAATTCATTACGTATAGCCCGATAACCTTCTTCATTATGAATGGCTGAAATCTCCAGATAGTTATGCTTATCATCATCCAGCACGGTGAATAGCCGGAAGTCACGCATTACTTTCGGTGATAAGAACTGGCTGATGAAGCTTTCATCCTTAAAGTCGCGCATGGCAAAATGCAACGTATCCAACCAATCTTTACCGGCGATATCCGGGAACCAATAATAGTCCTCCTCCGTCGGTGATTGGCAAATACGCTTGATATCTTGGAACATGGCAAAGCCAAGGGCATACGGGTTAATACCGTTGTAATAAGGGCTGTTATACGGCGGTTGATACACAACGTTGGTGTGGCTGTGCAAGAACTCCATCATAAAGCGGTCAGTGACCTTACCCTCATCGTACAGATGGTTAAGAATGGTGTAATGCCAGAAGGTGGCCCAACCTTCATTCATCACTTGTGTCTGTTTTTGTGGATAAAAATATTGGCTGACTTTGCGGACTATTCGCAGCACTTCTCGTTGCCATGACTCCAGCAGCGGAGCATTTTTCTCCATGAAATAGAGCAGGTTCTCCTGCGGTTCACTGGGGTAGCGTTGAGCCTGGGCTTGGACTTCCCCTCGATCCTTGCGCGGTAGGGTTTTCCACAACGAGTTGACCTGACTTTGCAGATACTCCTCGCGGCTTTTCTGCCGGGCGGTTTCCTCCACTAAAGAGATCTTTTGCGGGCGTTTATAGCGGTCCACCCCATAATTCATCAGGGCATGACAGGAGTCGAGTAGCCGCTCTACTTCTTCCACCCCATAGCGTTCCTCGCATTCACTGATGTAATGACGAGCAAACAACAAATAATCCACTATCGAACTGGCATCGGTCCAGGCTCGAAATAAGTAATTATTCTTAAAGAAAGAGTTATGTCCATAGCAGGCGTGAGCCATCACTAAGGCTTGCATGGTAATGGTATTTTCTTCCATTAAATAAGCGATGCAGGGATTGGAGTTAATCACAATCTCGTAGGCTAATCCTTGCTGACCGTGCTTATATTTTTGCTCGGTTTCGATAAATTTCTTACCAAAAGACCAATGGGTATAGTTGATAGGCATACCGATACTTGAATAGGCATCCATCATCTGTTCGGAGGTAATAACCTCTATCTGGTGGGGGTAAGTATCTAGCCGGTAATGTTTTGCCACCCGGTCTATTTGGTCCAGATAGACCTGCAACAATTCAAATGTCCAGTCTGGGCCGTCAGTCAGGCGCTTATCTTGCGCGGTTTGTTTCGGTGTTGAAGTTGTCATTAGCGCATCCTCACGGTTTTATAACCCTGCAAAATACTGGTCACTTCAATAATCCTAGCTCAAGATTAACAAGTTGAGGCATGGCAAGACCTTATGTCAATGAATATCCGCCATCTTTCAAACAACAGGTAGGTTGACTGCCGGTTCGCGCCAGAATCATTGCTGTCGTATCAGTCTGTACGATTAATTGGATTTTATAGATTATTATTCTGATTTACTGGCTTATTTATGGAATATAAAACTAGTAAAAGAGTCATGCACAACATGCCAATTATTCATGCTGCTAATTGTGGGTATTATGGCGCTTTCTCTCCTTTCCGACGTTTAATTGGGCAAAAATAGCATCTTATCTCTATTTTCCTAACGCTATTGAACTGAAAAGTAATTGCATTGTAAATTAATTGTGAATTAAGTCACGACCTGACATTAATATGTTGGCTAGATTTTTCTGCTGAGTTAATTTTCTGTCAACAGAATATTGTGCTTTAGGTGTTGTTTGGGGGGAGGATGGTATGCGCATTGTCATTTTAGGAAGCGGTGTGGTGGGGGTAGCCAGTGCCTGGTACTTAGCCAAAGACGGGCATGATGTTACGGTGATTGACCGTCAGCAGGGGCCCGCGCAGGAAACCAGTGCCGGTAACGCAGGTCAGATATCGCCGGGATATGCGGCACCTTGGGCCGCGCCTGGGGTACCTCTGAAGGCCATTAAATGGATGTTCCAACGCCATGCGCCGTTAGCAATCCACCTTGACGGCAGCAGCTTCCAGCTACGCTGGATGTGGCAGATGCTGAGAAACTGCGACACTTCCCACTACAGGCTCAACAAAAGCCGTATGGTGCGTCTGGCAGAATACAGCCGCGACTGTTTAAAAGAGCTGCGTGAAGACACTGGTATTCAGTATGAAGGCCGTCAGGGGGGAACACTGCAACTGTTCCGTACTGAACAGCAATTTGATAACGCCGCCAAGGATATTGCGGTGTTAGATGATGCGGGGGTGCCATATTCACTGCTAACGGCTGATCAACTGGCAACGGTGGAACCGGCATTGGCGAAAGTTGCACATAAACTGACCGGTGGTTTACGTTTACCTAATGATGAAACCGGCGACTGCAAACTGTTTACTGAACGCTTAGCCCAAATGGCCGAGCAGGCTGGGGTTAAGTTTGTGTTCAATCGCTCGGTGGATAAATTGCTGGTGGACGGTGACCAAATCGCCGGTGTGCTGTGTGGCGACGATATTATTAACGCAGATGCCTATGTAGTGGCCTTTGGCGCTTACTCTACGGCGCTGTTAGCCGGGCTGGTCTCGATTCCTGTTTATCCACTAAAAGGTTATTCACTCACTATTCCTATTACAGATCCGGCCTCGGCACCTTTCTCCACCGTGCTGGATGAGACCTACAAGATTGCCATTACGCGCTTTGATGACAGGATTCGGGTTGGGGGGATGGCGGAAATCGTTGGATTTAATACTCAATTGGCACCAGCACGTCGTGAGACGCTGGAAATGGTGGTGGGTGATTTGTACCCTCATGGGGGCAATATCAGTCAGGCCACGTTCTGGACCGGGCTGCGCCCGATGACACCTGATGGTACGCCGATTGTCGGGCGAACCTCACTGAAAAATCTCTATTTGAATACCGGCCATGGCACCTTGGGCTGGACCATGGCCTGTGGGTCGGGTCAATTATTGGCTGATATTATGTATGGGCGTCGCCCAGCGATTCTGGCGGATGATTTATCGGTCGCGCGTTATAGCGCGGGCTTTCGGCCACTGAATATCACGCCCTTACACGACATTCACCCTGTGCGCTAAAAGGCGCCGATTGATCATTACAGCCCACTGCCGGGCTGTAAATAATTGAATACCGCCCAAGAAGGAAAAAGCATGCCTCGCCCGATATCCGCTACGCTTCATTTATCTGCTTTGCGCCATAACCTCAGTATTGTTCGTCGTCTGGCCGGTGCCGCTAAAATTTGGTCAGTGGTGAAAGCCAATGCCTACGGCCATGGTCTGGCCCGCATTTGGCAAGGGCTGGACGCAACCGATGGCTTTGCGTTATTGGATTTAAATGAAGCGATAATGTTGCGTGAACAGGGCTGGCAAGGGCCTATTTTGCTGCTTGAGGGGTTCTTTCGTGCGCAAGATATAGTCCTTCTCGACCATTACCGGTTAACCACCGTGGTACACAGTGACTGGCAGCTTGACGCCATCAAAGCGGCGCGGCTGAGCACACCACTCGATATTTATTTAAAACTTAATAGCGGCATGAATCGCTTAGGTTTTCCCATCGGGCAGGCAGAGGCTATCTGGCAATGGGCTAACAGTATAAATAACATCGGCAAGGTGACGCTAATGAGCCACTTTGCCAATGCAGATAACCCTATTGGTGCCAGCGAGCAATTCACACTGATTCAGCAGGCCAGTGGGCATCTGGTGGCTGCGCGCAGCTTTGCCAACTCGGCGGCAATATTGCGCAATCCTGAAACCCACTTTGATTGGGTGCGGCCTGGTATTATCCTCTATGGCGCGTCACCCAGTGGCGATGTAAACGATATCGCTGGCATTGGATTGCGCCCGGTAATGGAGCTGCACAGCGAAATTATCGCCATACAGACGCTCTCAGCAGGGCACAGTGTTGGCTATGGCAGCCGCTACAGTGCCACAGGCACACAGCGCATCGGTGTCGTCGCTTGCGGTTATGCCGATGGTTACCCACGGCTCGCTCCCAGCGGCACGCCCATCAGGGTGGATGGCATACTGACTCATACGGTGGGGTCGATTTCAATGGATATGCTAACCGTAGATTTGACACCCTGTCCGCAGGCGCAAATGGGGAGTAAAGTTGAGATCTGGGGGAATAATCTGCCAATCGATGATGTGGCGGCGGCGGCAGGCACCGTGGGGTATGAGTTGATGTGTGCACTGGCGAGTCGCGTTAGCGTCATCACCGAGCGCACTTAGGTTGTTTCTAGTTTATTTTCTGCAAGTTACCACGGACATGCTTACTGGCACGGCGTGCCTGCCAAGCCAGTAGACACCCTGCCAGCATTACGATGGCAAGTGATAATTTAGGCTCGATTGGTAAGGACATTGCCAGCAAGCCTAACCCAGCTCCCCCGGCCATTTGCACAAAACCCACCAGCGCGGAGGCGACACCGGCTTCATTGGCATACGGCTCCAATGCATAACTGGTGGCTGGCCCCATCATAAAGGCTAAACCGGCACAGGCACTGGCAACGGGTAACATATACACCAGCCAGTGTTGCTGTATTTCTGCCGACAGTTGCGTCAGACCAAATAATAACCCCAGACACCCCAGCGCCATCAACAGGCTGCCGGTCATCAGGCAGGTAGGGCGGCCGATTTTTTGGATAATACGGTTAGCAATAAAACTGACCGCCATGATCCAAAAGCCATTGGCGCCGAACACCAGTGAGAACTGTAATGGGCTGAGTCCTGCGCCCACCATCAATACGTTGGGTGCCAGCGAGACATAGGTTAAGGCCATGCCCATAGCGCCCGCGTTCACCAGTGCGAAAATCAGAAAACGGTCATCACGTAAGATGCGCAGATAGTTCTTTATCGGCAAGCCCTTAACGGCTTGGGTACCCGCTGGCCGTGTTTCTGGCAGGAAGATAATTATCAGAATTAATACCAGCAAGCCATATAACGCCAGGAACCAGAATGGGGCGCGCCAGCCAAAGGCTTCCGCCAACAAACCACCGAGCAAGGGAGCCAATGCGGGTACGATATTTAACGTCCCATTAAGGAAACCAAAAGCGCGCGCGGCCTCATTACCGTTGAGGCGGTCACGCACCCCACTGAATGCCACTACCGCAGTACAGCAAACAGCGACACCTTGTAACAGGCGAGAACTGACAAACATCAGCGGGCTGACTGCCAGTGCAGCCATCGCGGCCCCCAGCATGTAGAGAATAATACCGATGATGGCTATGGGTTTACGCCCATACTTATCGACTAATGGCCCAGCAATCAGCTGACCAATACCCAGCACCAGAATAAACAAGGCAATAGTGGATTGAATCAGCGACTCGCTACTGTTTAGCCCCTTGGCTATCGCGGGAATCGTGGGTAAGTAGAGGTCGATGCCCAATGGGCCGAGCAGAATCAGGCTTAACAGCAGAAAAAGAAATTTTTGCATAACAAAAAAACAACATCCAGATTGCAAAGGCGACAAGAATAAAGAATTTATCGACGAATGAAAAGGTTAGCCATCGCCAACCAAACGATAGTGACAATGTCACCTATTGGTGTTCTAAATCGACTAATAGGGTACTACAACTAATAATTAATCTCTTGTTATTGATTAGCTACTGGTAGTGCGATGCTCTAACCACTGTTCTAGTTTCACGGCAGGTAATGCCTCGGAAAAAAGAAAACCTTGGCCTATTTGATAACCTTGGCGGCTCAATAATGTACGTTGTGCCTCGTTTTCTACCCCTTCGACAATCACTGATAGTTGCAAACTTTCACCAATACGGATCACCGCCTCACTTAATGTTCGGCTGGTTTCGTCATGCTCAAGATCATGGACAAAACTTTTATCCAGTTTGATTTCATCAAGATCCAAATGGCGCAGATAACTCAGACTGGAATAGCCGGTACCAAAGTCATCCATTGATAAACGCACACCCAGTCGATGAATTTTTTCTATCGTGGCAAAAATCGCCGGATTATTTGCAATTAATATGTCTTCGGTGATTTCCAGCGTGAGATCCTGCGGCGGCAAGTGGTAATGCTGCAAGATATGCAAAATCATGTCCGGCAAGCCTGGATTATGGAAATTGGTTGGCGATAAGTTCACTGAAACCGAGGGCACATCAATACCCCGTAAACGCCAGTCCGCCAACTGTTGACAAGCCGTCTCAATCGCCCACAGAGCCAGTTCGTTGATCAGCCCGCACTCTTCAGCAATAGGAATAAAACGCTGTGGGGGAATGTTCCCCAGTATGGGGTGAACCCAGCGACTAAGGGCTTCCACACCATATAGGTGCCCATCTTTTAACATCACTTGTGGTTGATAAAATAACTCAAGAGACCCGATATGAAATGCATGACGCAGAGCATCTTCCATATCCTGGCGCTGTTGATTGAGATTATTCATCTCTGCACTGAAGAAATTGAAATGACCATGTCCCATATTCTTGGCTTTATGCATGGCAATGTCGGCGTGATTCATCAGCGCATCCATTTCTAAACCATTTTCAGGATACAAACTGATCCCGACACTGGCCGAAGGAATAATATTGACGTTGGCTATCTGACAGGGCTGAGACAGCAGACTGAGCATTTTCTCAACCTTCACGGTAGCCTGCTGCATGGTGCAGGGGGCTAAAATGATAATAAACTCGTCGCCCGATAAGCGGCCGATAATGTCACTTTTGGGCATGTCGTTGCGCAATCGTTGGGCAATCAAGGCAAGTAATTCATCACCGGCGGCCAGGCCGAGTGAATCATTAACTTGTTTAAAACGATCCAGATTAATGATTAATACTGCCAGCGTGTAATCCATTTCAGCGGCAAGGGCGATAGCTTGTTTGGCATAAACCAGAAACTGAGTGCGGTTAGGCAAGCCAGTCAGGGAATCATAAAAAGCCAAATGCTGAATTTGCTGACGTGATTGCTCCCGTTCCATCGCCAACGAGCACAAATTTGCGATTAATTTGACCAACTGATGGTGGAACTCGCTGGGGCCTCGCGCTTCTTTGTAGTAAAAGGCAAATGTGCCCAGAACATCCCCCTGGCTCGACAGAATAGGCGTCGACCAACAAGCTAACAAACCATGGGGTAGAATTAGGTGCCGATAGTTCTCCCATAATGGGTCAGTGGCAACATCATGGACTTCAACCGGTTCTTTACGAAATGCGGCGGTGCCACATGAGCCAGATCCCGGGCCAATAGGCACACAGGCCAGCGCCGCAGTATAAATCAGGGGGAGGTTGGGCGCCGCGAGATGGCTGAGGTAGTGGGGCCCGCTGGCTTGCAAAATACTGGCGGTCACCTCGGGAGCAATCCGCTCAACCTCGTGGCACAGCAAAGACATCACTTCTTCCAGTGGCCGCTCTTTAACCAGTGCTTCCAGTACCTTATATTGCAACACTTCATACATTTTGGTCAGCGTGATATCAGTCAACACGCCAATGCTATAACTCGGTTTACCCTGCTCATCAACCAGCGAGTTGATAATGGCGGAACACCAATGCGGTTGTTTGTCTTTACTGTAGAACAACTCTTTGGGCAGTAATTGCTGATGTGAATTTGGCGAAGTGGAATCAATTAACCCCAGTTGTTCAGGATGTGCACTCTGGAGTAAATCGACCATGCTCTGGCCCAGAGCCTGTTCGGGTGTATAACCGAATAACTTAGTAAATCCTTGATTAATATAAACTGCTTGTTGCCCGTGATCACTATTAGCGGCAATAAACATTGCGCTGTCGCTGCGATCAGTTAATTGGGTTAAAAGTTCTACCCACTCTTGAGTGGCTTTTTGTTGCTCAATTAAAAAAGTAATATCCTTAGCGATTTTCACCATCCGGGTAACGCTACCTTCTGGGCCTGGTACCGGTTGATAGATGGCGGCCAGCCAGACCGTGGATCCGTCTTTGTGCAATCGCTCAAAACGGCCCTCAACGGATTTCCCCGCCAGTAAAGATTTCTTCAGTGTCTGATACTCGTCGCTACTGGCATATTGTGGATGGCAAAACATAAGATGATGTTGACCAATGACTTCATCACGTTGATAGCCAAAATAATCAAGGTAGTTTTGATTAACCGCAATTATGCGACTGTTGAGATCAAACTCAATGATGGCTAATGAGCGGTCCAATGCACTTAATAACGCACTACTTTCGTCGTATTCAGACTGCGTGGCATCCTGCGATGCTGCTGTTTTTTTGGGCTTCATGATAAATTCCTATGTAAAAGAAGCGCTTGGCAGTCGTGTTACGTAAATGAATTACCGCTCTAACCATTGAAATAGCACTATTCTTAAATAAATAAAATAGGATAAATGACAAATATTCCAATACGTATTAATAGCATCAAGATTAAAAAAATACGGCCGTCTTATTTACGCTGGTGGTATTTCAATACATCGCTCTGTGTCCACACCATGAACATCATTGTGTTAATCAGCCAGTGCTAAATGGAGGAATAAGTAATATTAAGTTTAGTCGATATCCAGATAGCTAAATGTGGGATTGATTGCTGGCACGTGACAGCAATCAATCTATTTCCGACTAAGGTCTATTTTAAAACGGTGGGATGCTTTGCTGGAAGGTAACCGGCCATTACCTGACAAAAACCTCGTCAGGCAATGGCGGATAGATAAAGGGTTATGAGTGGGTATCCATTGAGCCAAAACGACCGCCGTTAAAATCAGCGATGGCCTCGATTATCTGCTGCTGAGTGTTCATCACAAATGGCCCGTGACCGATAATAGGTTCATCAATCGGCTCACCACTCAGTAGCAACAGCACCGAATCATTATTGGCCTCAATAGTTACATTGCTGCCCGCCGCATCCAGTAATACCATTTCGGCATCGCGGGCAACGGCATCGCCATTGACCAATACGGTACCACGCAACACAATTAATGCCGTGTTCCAGCCAATGGGCAGTGAAAATTCCGTACTTTTACCCTGATTCAGCCGTATATCCCAGACGTTGAGTGGTGAGAATGTCTGAGCAGGGCCATTTTTACCCGCATACTCACCCGCTATTACCCGCAGGCTGCCAGCATCTTCAGCTAGTACTACCTGAGGAATAGTTTCACTGCGAATGGCCTGATAACCAGGATCTGCCATTTTATTTTTTGCGGGCAGATTGACCCACAATTGCACCATTTCAAAGGCACCGCCACGTTGTGCGAACATATCTGAATGAAACTCTTCATGCAGAATCCCGCCACCTGCCGTCATCCACTGCACGTCCCCAGGGCCAATAACGCCGCCTTTGCCGGTGGAGTCACGATGTTCAACTTCGCCGTGATAAACGATGGTGACAGTTTCAAAACCACGATGCGGGTGTTGCCCGACACCCCGGCGATGTTTGGTCGGGGTAAAATCCATCGGCCCGGCATAGTCCAGCAGCAGGAACGGGCTGAGCTGTTTACCATGGCTTTGATATGAAAACAGTGAGCGAACCGGGAAACCATCTCCCACCCAATGCTGGCGCGGTGCGCGATAAATACCTTGAACTTTTTTCATCGTAAACTCCTTACAAACATCATCAATGAGGTGTTGCAGCCCGGCACAACCTCTGGTCGGGCTTCATGTTGGATAAAGTATATAATTAGGATAATTTAAGCAGTAGATAGCAAAATTAGTTATCACTGTTCTATTATCAGAACAATGATGAAGTTATCTCTGGCAAGTAATACAGAGGCAGGTTATGCAAGATCTTAATGATCTCTACTATTACGCAGAAGTGGTGGAACACGGTGGATTCAGTGCTGCCGCGCGGGTATTGGGGTTGCCAAAATCAAAACTGAGCCGACGGCTGGCATTGTTGGAAGAGCGACTGGGCGTGCGTTTAATTCAGCGTTCAACCCGCCGTTTTGCGGTTACCGACGTGGGGCGTACCTACTACGAACACTGTAAAGCGATGCTGGAAGAGGCCAATGCCGCTCAGGAATCAATTGACTTAACACGGGCAGAACCCCGTGGTGTGGTGCGCATCACCTGCCCAGTGGCGCTATTACAGGCCACGGTTAGCACCATGCTGGCGGATTTTATGGTCAGTTGTCCTTTGGTGACGATTTATCTTGAATCGACCAATCGACAAGTGGACCCGATTGCTGAAGCCATTGATATTGCCATTCGGGTTCGGCCACCGCCGTTGCAAGACAGTGATTTGGTGTTGAAGGTGTTGGGTAACCGTTGTCAGTGTCTGGTGGCCAGCCCGGATTTGGTGGCACGACAAGGTATCGTCAATGTTCCGGCAGATCTGACTGGCTGGCCAAGTCTGGGCTTGGGCCGCGCGCCCCAAGAATTTATCTGGCATTTAGCCGGGCCAGAGGGCGCGCATGCTGCGATTTATCACCAACCCAGATTGGTGACGGCCGACATGACAACGCTTCGTAGCGCAGCACTGAGTGGTGTCGGGGCAGTACAGCTCCCGGTTATGATGGTGGCAGATCAGCTGATGGCTGGAACGCTGATTCGCTTATTACCGGATTGGGTATTACGCCATGAGATTATTCATGCGGTATATCCATCACGGCGGGGATTACTGCCGTCTGTTCGCAGTGTGCTTGATCATTTGGCGTTGCGGTTTAGCCAACTCGAAGACCAATAGCCAGGCCTTTGCATAGCTGAGCCGCGGGTAACGCGGCAAGTTGTACCGACTCAATGCTTGTGGCGGTGATGTGAATCCGGGTAATGCGGGTGGGAGTGTGCCAGTGGCTGATGTTGATGGCGATGCTTATGCGCCACACCGACTGTCACAGGAAAATCATGTGTATGTTGATGATGTGCGTCATGGTGATGTTCATGTTCATGCAGCAATTCATCATGGATATGCTGATGGGCATGCTGTTCAGTGAGATGCAATGCGATCCCTACAGCCATCAGGAGACCCGCCACGATGAGTGGTATAGTGACAGTGTCACCCATAATAACGGCCAATACAGCCCCTAAAAATGGGGCAATAGAGAAATAAGCACCAGTGCGAGCAGTACCAAGATGGCGCAGGCCGATAACAAAGAGTGCCAAACTCACGCCATAGGCAAAAAATCCCACCAGAAGGGCCGCTGCCAGATTTGTCAGTGGTGGCAATGTTGCGCCGAGGACAAAAGCCAGCCCGAGATTGACGATACCGGCAACCAGTCCTTTGACTGACGCAATCCAGGTGGCATCCGTCAATGAAACCTTACGGGTCAGATTGTTATCAATCCCCCAGGCAAAGCAAGCACCCAGAATTGCCAGTGTTGGCCACCATCCGGCAAAACGCGCTTCACCCGGCCAACTTAAAATAGCTGCACCGGCCACAATCACTATCATGCCAAGGGCGATGCGACGGTCAAAATTCTCTTTGAACGCGAACCAGGCCAGTAGGGCGGTAAATACCCCTTCGGCATTAAGCAATAATGATGCGCCAGATGCAGGCATACCCGTTAGCCCTATCATCAGCAGAACCGGGGCAACAATCCCCCCAGCCGTAATGGCACCAATAAACCACCGCCGTTCGTTGCGAGGCAGGCTCACGGCTGTTGCTCGGGTGAGCAGACGGTAGAGCGCCAGGCCGGCACCTGAGCCAAAATAGAGCAGGCCCGCCAGTAGCCATGGACTGACTGTATTGAGTAACTGTTTTGCCAGCGGGGTTCCGGCACCAAACAGCACCGCAGCACTTAATGCGGCTAATACACCGGGCTGTCGTAATCCATCATGCCATTTCATCGATTCAACTCTGAAAATAAGGTCGTAGTGGCAATTTTAGCCCATGAAAAAGCCGGGAAACCATTCCTGTCATGGAAAAAGTTGACCGGCTAATTTTAGTATTAATTATCAACGGTTTGTTTGTGGAACAACTCACGGAATACCGGGTAGATATCTTCAGGTTCTCGGATATGTTGCATGGCAAAGTTGTCAAATTTTGCCTGTAAGTCTTCATATTCCCGCCACAGAGTCTGGTGTGCGCGCCGGGTTATCTCGATGTAGCTATAGTAACGCACCATTGGCAGGAGCTTTTGGGCCAGTAACTCATGACACAGTGGTGAATCATCGGCCCAGTTATCGCCGTCTGAGGCTTGGGCTGCATAGATATTCCACTGCGTTGGGTCGTAACGTTCCTGAACCACTTCTTCCATCAATTTCAGGGCACTGGAGACAATTGTTCCGCCGGTTTCCTGCGAATAGAAGAATTCTTGCTCATCAACTTCTTTCGCTTGAGTATGGTGGCGGATATACACGACATCAACGTTTTTATAGGTACGGCTCAGGAACAGATAAAGCAGGATGTAGAAGCGCTTTGCCATGTCCTTGGTGGCCTGATCCATCGAACCTGACACATCCATCAGGCAGAACATCACCGCCTGGCTGGATGGCTCAGGACGCCGTTCATAGTTCTTATAACGTAAATCGAAGGTATCGATAAACGGAACCCGCGCGATTTTTTGCTTTAATTCAGCAATGGCTTTACGTACACGTTCTTCTTCCAGCAATTGTGCTGGTTCCGTGTTTTCCAGTACGTTCAGTGTTTCTTCCAATTCGCGTAACTCACGGCGCTTACTGGCTGTCATGGCGGTACGACGCGCCAGTGAGTTTTGCAGTGAGCGCACCACGCTGATATTGGCGGGCACGCCATTCGAGGTATAACCCGCACGATGGGTTTTGAATTCGGTCAACTGCTTATACTGATTTTTCTTCAGATTGGGCAGCGCCAGGTCTTCAAACAGTAAGTCGAGGTATTCATCTTTGGAAATCTGAAAGACAAACTCATCCTCGCCTTCACCGTCCTGACCAGCATTACCCTGACCACTGCCGCCGCCTCCACCGCCACCTTGAGGGCGCTCCACCCGGTCATTGGTGACAAAATGGTCATTGCCAGGATGTACCCGGTGACGTAACCCACCACGGCCCTGATGGAACATCGGCTCATTGATATCATCAATAGGTATCGAAACTGACTCGCCGCTATCAATATCAGTAACTGATCTTTTATTGATGGCATCGGCAATCGACTGTTTAATTTGCGACTTATAGCGGCGCAAAAAGCGCTGGCGATTGACCATGCTCTTATTCTTGCCGTTAAGTCGTCTGTCAATAAAGTAGCCCATATATCCCCCAAACGACTTTGTCACTGTCCCTGCATCTTTCACGCTGTAGCTGTGTTGGCTGCCATCACTTACCCCAGTCACTTAGTGGACTAAGCTCCTGGGGCTTTGTTCAGTTGCCGCCTTGCTACAACGCGAAATCTATTGGGACTGTCCCTGCATCTTTCACGCTGTAGCTGTGTTGGCTGCCATCACTTACCCCAGTCACTTAGTGGACTAAGCTCCTGGGGCTTCGTTCAGTTGCCGCCTTGCTACAACGCGAAATCTATTGGGTCTATACCTACGATGCCGTAGTGAATCGGTAAATGGCTTATGACGATTTTCTCACCCGCAGATACCATTCACACAGCAAACGAACTTGCTTACGGGTATAGCCTTTCTCCATCATCCGATCGACAAAGTCATCATGTTTTTTCTGCTCATCCGTTGAGGTCTTGGCATTAAAGGAGATAACCGGCAGTAACTCTTCGGTGTTAGAGAACATTTTCTTCTCGATAACCGTGCGCAGCTTCTCGTAACTGGTCCAGTTTGGATTACGGCCATTGTTATTGGCTCTGGCGCGCAACACAAAATTGACGATTTCATTACGGAAATCTTTCGGGTTGCTGATACCCGCTGGCTTTTCAATTTTCTCCAGTTCAGCATTCAGTGATTCACGGTCAAACAATTGCCCGGTATCAGGATCACGATACTCTTGATCCTGAATCCAGAAATCGGCGTAGATAACATAACGGTCAAAAATATTCTGACCATACTCAGAGTAAGACTCCAGATAGGCGGTTTGAATCTCTTTACCAATAAATTCAGCATATTTCGGGATTAAATAGCCTTTCAGGTGTTCGAGATATTTCTCCGCAACATCTTGTTGGAATTGTTCGCGTTCGATCTGCTGTTCCAGTACGTAGAACAGGTGCACCGGGTTAGCAGCCACCTCAGCGTGGTCGAAGTTAAATACTCTGGAGAGGATTTTAAAGGCAAAACGGGTAGAAAGGCCGTTCATACCTTCATCAACTCCAGCGTAGTCGCGATATTCCTGATAAGACTTGGCTTTAGGATCGGTATCTTTCAGGCTCTCACCGTCATACACCCGCATCTTGGAGTAAATACTGGAGTTTTCTGGCTCTTTCATCCTTGAGAGAATCGAGAAGCGAGCCAGCGTTTCCAGCGTGCCAGGTGCACAAGGCGCATGGGTCAACTCACTGTGATTTAACAGTTTGTCGTAAATCTTGATCTCTTCTGATACCCGCAGGCAATAAGGCACTTTGACAATATAAACACGGTCAAGGAATGCCTCATTATTCTTGTTATTACGGAATGTTACCCACTCGGATTCGTTAGAGTGCGCGAGAATTATACCGCTGAATGGCAGGGCGGATATCCCCTCGGTCCCGTTATAGTTCCCTTCTTGTGTTGCGGTCAGTAGTGGGTGCAGCACCTTAATTGGGGCTTTGAACATCTCGACGAATTCCATGATCCCCTGGTTAGCACGGCATAAAGCACCGGAATAACCATAAGCATCTGGATCGTTTTGGGCGTGATTTTCAAGTTTACGGATATCAACTTTACCGACCAGTGCCGAGATATCCTGGTTGTTTTCATCACCGGGTTCGGTTTTCGCTATCGCAATTTGTTCAAGGATAGAAGGCCAGACCTTGATAACTTTGAACTTGGTAATATCACCGCCAAAATCGTGCAGGCGTTTTGCCGCCCATGGCGACATAATCGTACCGAGATAGCGGCTTGGGATACTGTATTCTTTGGCCAGAATCGCCGCATCTTCTTGCGGATTGAACAGACATAACGGGTGGTCATTGACCGGGCTACGTTCACCGTTAGCACTTAAAATATAGATAGGCACCCGTTGCATCAGGGCTTTCAGTCGTTCAGCCAATGATGACTTACCACCACCCACGGGACCCAGCAAATACAGGATCTGTTTCTTCTCTTCCAGCCCTTGGGCGGCGTGTTTGAGATAGGAAACGATCTGCTCTATGGCTTCCTCCATGCCATAAAACTCTTCAAAAGCAGGGTAGCGAGCGATAACCCGATTAGAGAACAGTCGAGACATGCGGGACTCAAGCGCGGTATCGACCATGACTGGCTCACCAATAGCCATCAGCAGACGCTCAGCCGCATTAGCATACGCGCTGCGATCTTGCTGGCAGATTGTGAGGAACTCCTGGAGTGTGAACTCTTCGTCCTTGGCCGCCTCATAGCGCTGGCGATAGTGATCAAATATGTTCATAGCGATGCCCGTCCTGTTTGAATGGTTGGGAACATAAAATAGTAGTAGCGCTTTATTGGGTTAAAATTTTGAAACTACTACCTTATTGTTATGGCCGTGTCTCCTCCAAAGGTCAAGTTAAGCCAGACCACAGATTTGCCACCCCTCAAACAATAAATAACCATTATTTGGTAATTAAATCTATTTATTATTCGATTAGTAGTGTTTTATATATGATTACTGGAGTTTATCTATTTGAATATCTCGATATTTTATTGTAATCAAATCTACGTAAATTTTTAGGTTGTCAGCCTCTTCGTTATCGGCGATAAGTTATACAAGCAATATCGATATCTGGCTGACATGTGTAAAGATTTCGCCACGGGCAACCAATTGATTTACACTAAGTTAACTAATTATTTTGTTACCAATGGGATTTAATCCGTGAAAAAACATTCTTTAAAAGCCAAGCAAATAAAAACACTGGCTGCCTTAGCCGTCGCTACGGCCGTTTGCATGCCGACGGCAATGGCAGGAACCTGGTCTTTGGGGGCTTCTGCGTTAGTCAGCCCAGACCCTTACCGGGGTAAGAACGACCGTGTCTATCCGGTACCTATCATTTCTTATGAAAGCGATAATTTCTACTTCCGTACCTTAGCTGCGGGTTATTACTTGTGGAAAGATGACAATAATCGCTTATCAATCGATGCTTATTACTTACCGCTGCACTTTACGCCAGGTGACAGTGATGATCAGCAGATGAAGCAGTTGGATAAACGCCGCAGTACCATGATGGCGGGGATGTCATATTCTCATATTGAGGATTGGGGGACGTTGCGCGCTATGTTCTCTGGCGATGTGCTGGATAATAGCGGTGGTTTTATCGGCGATTTGGCTTACCTGTACCGCTTTAACGTCGATAGCTGGACGCTGACGCCGGGGGTAGGTTTTAACTGGAACAGTGGTGATCAAAACAGTTATTACTATGGCGTGAGCGGTGCTGAATCTGCCCGTAGTGGTTTGGCGCAATACAACCCAAGTGATAGCTGGTCGCCATATCTTGAGTTGTCGGTGAACTACAACATCAATCCGAATTGGAATGCGTTCTTTACCGGCCGTTATGTGCGCCTGGCCAGTGAAGTGAAAAATAGCCCAATGGTTGATGCATCATACAGCGGCGTGTTGTGGACTGGCGTGACCTATACTTTCCGCTAATTAATGACGCGGTAATGTTGAGCCATAAAAAATGGGGCATCGCGCCCCATTTTTGTGCCTAACGACATCTGGAACGTTAGCTATTTTTACGGCTACGGATGGTCATGGCAAGACGCGCCGGGGCGTCAAGTGTTGCCACCAACGGCTTATTCACTCGCGCTGTTTCCACGCAAACCATGGTTTTATAACCCTCATTTGGCATATCAACCATGCTACCAGACAACTCTGCACCTGGATTCCATGCCACTACATCACTTTGGTGATGATGATGTACTTCAATGGTGCGTTTGAGCGCCGCATCTTTGATCAAGCTATAGGCTTCGGGTTGTGTGTAGATACGGTCAGTCTGGCCGTTAAACACTAAATCGCCTTGTTGTGTGGCATCGGCAATTTTTAGCACTTTATCGAAGTATTTCTCACCCAGGCCACTGACTTTAATCTGGTCGATGTCGCCAATCTGGAAGTAAGTATGTAGCGCGGCTACTGCCTGGTAATCACCGTGTGATTCCAGCTCCATTTCGCACTCATCACCCAGCTTGAAGCGGGCAATCAATGTGAAGGCATGCGGCCAGTATTTACGGGATTCATCACTGTCTTCCAGTGTGAAGGTCAGGATAACCCCATTCTCGTTTTCATCATGGGCACTGAGAGTCCATGGCAGTAGACGGGCAAAACCATGAGAAGGTTGTGCTGATGGACCAAACCAAGGCCAACAAATTGGCACGCCACCACGGATAGCGACGCCATCTTTAAACGGCGTGTTATTGCTCAGCCAAATGATAGGTTGCTCACCGCTAGGTTGATAGGCCAGCAAATGAGCGCCTTGTAGGCTTACTGCGGCACGCACCTTCGGATGAGAAACCACCACTACCGGCAATTCATCCAGTTGGCGTTGGCTGATGTAAGGCGAAATTTGTTCAACAACAGGTAGGGTGAATACTTTCTCGTTCATTCGTTTGGCCTTATGGGAAAGGGAGCAGGGATCCTTTGAACTTCAGACTCTCGATAATATCACAGGCTGTAAATCTTGTAGCAAATGGACAACACCGTAGTGGTGAATCATTGATATTGCGCAATTTATTATAGCTACAAATAAAAAAGCCACCCGAAGGTGGCTTTTGGCAGAAATCTACATCAATCCATTATTACTTGGAGATGTGAGAGATCAGGTCCAGAACTTTGTTTGAGTAGCCAGTTTCGTTATCGTACCAAGAAACCAGTTTCACAAAGTTGTCGTTCAGCGCGATACCGGCTTTAGCATCGAATACTGAAGTCAGTTTTTCGCCGTTGAAATCGGTAGAAACAACGTCGTCTTCGGTGTAGCCCAGAACGCCTTTCAGCTCGCCTTCTGAAGCCGCTTTGATAGCAGCACAGATTTCTTTGTAAGAAGCTGGTTTTTCCAGACGTGCAGTCAGGTCAACAACTGAAACGTTAGGAGTAGGAACGCGGAACGCCATACCTGTCAGTTTGCCGTTCAGTGCTGGGATAACTTTACCAACTGCTTTAGCGGCACCAGTAGAAGAAGGGATGATGTTCTGGGATGCGCCACGACCGCCGCGCCAGTCTTTATGAGACGGGCCATCAACAGTTTTCTGCGTTGCAGTAGTTGCATGCACAGTGGTCATCAACGCTTCAACGATACCGAACTTGTCGTTGATAACTTTAGCCAGTGGAGCCAGGCAGTTAGTGGTGCAAGAAGCGTTAGAAACGATTTCCTGACCCGCGTATTCTTTGTGGTTGACGCCCATAACAAACATAGGGGTGTCATCTTTAGAAGGACCAGTCAGAACCACTTTCTTAGCACCAGCAGCGATGTGCTTACGTGCTGTTTCGTCGGTCAGGAACAGGCCAGTTGCTTCAGCAACAACGTCAACGTTAACTTCGTTCCACTTCAGGTTAGCCGGATCTCTCTCTGCGGTAACACGGATGGTTTTACCGTTAACAACCAGGTGGCCGTCTTTTACTTCTACAGTACCGTCGAAACGACCGTGGGTAGAGTCGTATTTCAGCATGTACGCCATGTATTCAGCGTCCAACAGGTCGTTGATTGCAACGATTTCGATGTCAGAACGTTCCTGAGCAGCACGGAAAACAATGCGACCGATACGGCCAAAACCGTTGATACCTACTTTGATAGTCATATATTCCACCAGCTATTTGTTAGTGAATAAAAGGTTGGTTGTAAAATTACAAAAACCTTGCCGAGCGTCAAGCGGAATCGTGTCAATTATTGCTACAAATCAAACCAACGACGTTAGATCGAACATTAATCACGCGTTTCCAGATACGATTAGCCTCATTTTTATATTGGGGCGAATTATTCAGTTTAAAGTGAGAATCGGTAATATTTACGATTTTTATCACATTTATACCCAAAATGATTGGCGTTGCAGGTAGGCAGCTAGCGAACGAATCCCGATGAGCTTACATGAGTAAGTGATTCGGGTGAATGAGTGTAGCTAACAACCCTGCAGCGTCAAGTATAAAGGGTATATGCGGTTGTCACTTTGATGGCATACAGTTTAGGACAATTTTAACTGCTTTGTTGTTAATTTTTTGTTATTATTAGGCATTGTTTTCGTTGACTTTATTCCCTGCCAGAGAACCGCACAAATGGCTAAAGAACTGAACTCTACACCAGATATTGAAAAACTGTCCGATATTCAGCGTCATGTCACCCAACAGCGCGGGACAGAAGCCCCGTTTAGTGGCAAATTGCTGCATAACAAACGCGATGGCATCTATGAGTGCCTGTGTTGTCATCAACCTTTGTTTATCTCAGAGTCGAAATTTGACTCAGGCTGTGGTTGGCCGAGTTTTTACCAACCGATCAAAGATGACTCTATTCGCTATATTGATGATAATTCACATAATATGGTTCGAGTTGAAATTCGTTGTGGTAATTGTGATGCTCATTTAGGCCATGTTTTCCCCGATGGGCCGCAGCCTACGGGCGAGCGCTATTGCGTGAACTCGGCGTCATTGAATTTTGTTGATGACCAGAATGGCGAGCAGATTGCCGGTTGATACTCAGCGATTATGCATGTTGAAAAATCGATTCAGCTTATTATTCGTTTTGTTAAGGATACTTTGATGGAGCTTGAAGACCTGATTTCAGTGATGACACCTGAAATTTACCAACGCTTGATGCAAGCGGTTGAGCTGGGTAAATGGCCGGATGGTGTGGCACTGACACCTGAGCAGAAAGAGAATAGTCTGCAAATGGTAATGCTATGGCAAGCCCGTCACAATGAGGATGCTCAGCATATGAGCATTGGCACTGATGGCCAAATTGTGATGAAAACCAAGCAAGAATTGAAACAGCAATTCAGCCAGCCAACATTGGTAAAGCTGAAGCCAGAATAGGGCTGTTACCCACAAGATTTATCAAAATCAACGGAGCCGAGTGAGGCTCCGTTGGTGCTATTTTTATTGCCGGTTATTTGCTTGCTGAATCCATTTCAGCCAGCCACTGTGCCAGTGTTTGTAAGCTTGCCCCTGCTTTATGCATCGTATTTAGGGCGTGTTGACTGTCATGCGGTTGTAGGTTGACCCCGCGACAACCGTCACTGATGACCGTTGTTTGATAACCCAGAGCTAATGCATCCAAGACGCTATATTTCACACAATAATCAGTTGCCAGCCCCATAATGAACAAACGGTCTATCCCTTGCTGCCGTAGCCACTCATCCAAAGGGGTTTTGGCTCGCCGACCATTGTCAAAAAAAGCGCTGTAGCTATCGATATCAGGATCTTGGCCTTTACGGAACGTGGCATCAATTGCGTGTTGTTTCAATTGCGGATGTAAGGCAGCCCCTGGCTCATTTTGCACACAATGCACTGGCCACCAAACTTGTGGTAACCCATCCAGCTCACCTACGGTACCCGATTCCGCATTTGAATTGATGGCAAAGCTGCGGTGTCCGGCAGGGTGCCAATCCTGGCTGGCAATAATAGGTATCTTTTTGCTAAGGCAGGCATCAATAGCTTGATTGGCAATGGCAATAACCTGGTCACCCTCAGCAACAGCCAGCGCCCCTCCCGGACAAAAGTCATTTTGTAAATCAATTAAAAGCAGTGCCGCATTCATTGATATTCCACCGGATCAGTTAGTGTCAGTGAGTTCACCACGTAGGTTTTGTTGCATTAACCGGCGAATGTCTTCAGGGGTTAAAGATTGACTCAATAAATAATGTAGTTTTGTCAGTGCGGCCTCGACCGTCATATCAAAGCCACTGATAACACCAGCGTGGGCCAGTGCATTACCGGTTGCATAGCCTTCCATATTGACTCTACCGGAAATACATTGTGTCAAATTCACTACCACAATACCTCGCTCGCTGGCATTTTTTAACTCATCCAGTAACTCGGCTTTTTGTGGTGCGTTTCCCACACCATAAGAACGTAAAATCAGGGCTTTAACGGGCTGCAACAGGAAGTTGCGCACCACCGCGCCTGATATCCCAGGATAAATAGTCACCACACCAATCGGTTGAGGGGTGATGTTATGAACAATCAATGGCCCATTATTGGCTGGTGACTCGACCGACGCCATACGCCGAATATGAATACCTGCCTCAAGCAGTACCGACAGATTCGGCGAGGCAAAAGCATCAAAACCATCAGCATGGGCTTTAGTGGTGCGATTGCCACGGAATAATTTGTTGTTAAAGAACAGACTGACTTCATTCACTGGGTGGTTCGCGGCCAGATAGAGGGCGTTAAGCAAGTTGGTTTGCCCATCAGAGCGCAACTCTGCCAACGGGATCTGAGAGCCGGTAACAATCACCGGCTTGGCCAGATTTTCAAACATGAATGACAGGGCCGAGGCTGTAAATGCCATGGTGTCTGTGCCATGTAAAATAACAAAGCCGTCGTATAAGCCGTAGTTTTGCTCAATATCGTTGGCAATATGCTGCCAGTCCTCGGGTGTCATATCTGAGGAGTCAATTAATGGCGCATATTCGTGGATAGTGAAATAAGGCATTTCGGGGCGATGGAACTCAGGCATCAGCGCAAGTTGGCGTTGCAGATGGCCGGATACGGGGATGTATCCATGTTCCGAGCGCTGCATACCGATGGTACCGCCAGTATAGGCAACATAAATAGATTTCTTCTGCATGAGCATGAGAGCCTGAAAAGTAGTACTGAATAAGATGGGTGAATTATAGGGAGACTGACGAGGAAAAAAAGCCCGGCGGGTGCCGGGCGGAGTATTTTGATTAATTTTCTAGCGGACATCACCACAGGTTAGGCATAACGCATAGCGATTCTGCGGGTCATTCAATGTACTGAGTAAACTTGGCTGCTCTTGCACGGCTTGCGCCATGGCAGATAGCGGGGCAGGTATCCAAGCCTGAATCGCGGCTGGTAACATAGCTTGTACCGATGCGCTCATTTGGCCGAAAATCAAGTCACTAAGACTCGGCTCATCAACAAACCAATTCAACTGCCAGGTTTTCAGTTGCGCCAGCTCCGCGACCTTCTTCACCGCGTCATCAAAGTCACCTAACTGATCCACCAGACCGTTACTTTTAGCATCAATCCCAAGCCACACATGGCCCTGTGCGATTTGATCCACTTGTTCAGGGGTTTTATGGCGTGAAGTCGCGACCAGGTCAATAAAGGTCTTGTAGCCATTTTCGATATTGATTTGCATCATCTGCGAAAACTCAGGCGGCAAGTTTTTAGTAATCGAAATATCGGCTAATGGCGACGTGGCTACGCCGTCAGTATGAACACCAATACTTTCCAGTGAATTTTGGAAGGTATTAATCACGCCGAAAATACCAATCGAGCCGGTAAGGGTGCTCGGGCTGGCAACGATATAGTTAGCGGGTGTGGAGATCCAATATCCACCCGATGCCGCCATTCCCCCCATCGATACCACCAAGGGTTTATTGGCTGCGCGTAACGCCGCTAATTCTGAACGAATCAACTCAGAGGCGCTGACACTGCCCCCAGGGCTATTTACTCGCAGAATTACGGCTTTAATTTTTGGATCTAAACGCGCCTGGCGAATCTGTGCTGCCAGCGAGTCGCCACCCACGTTGCCCGGAGTTTGCGGACCATCAATGATGGCGCCGTTAGCAAAAATAACCGCTATCTGCTCGCCCTGCTGTGGTGTAGGTACCGGTTGATAGTCATAAATACTGACGTAATTAAAGTCGTTATTCTTTTTATCCCAACCAAAGGTTTTAACCAACTCGGTTTCTACCTCCGGGCGTGACGCTAATGTATCCACCAGTTTATTGTCCAGCGCATATTTTGCCGGAGAACCGCCAGCGGCTTGCAACCCACTGATAACACCCGCGGCACCTGGGAACAGTTGCTCTGGCGTTAACTGCCGGTTGGCAGCAACCGCAGTAAGATAATTTTGCCATAATCCACCAATCCAGCGGCTGTCTGCTTCACGTGCAGCCGGTGACATATCATCACGAATCATCGGTTCAACCGCGGACTTATAGGTGCCAACCCGGAAGATATTCGTGGTGACTTTAAGTTTTTCCAGCAACGATTTGTAATAGAGGTTATTACTGGCGAAACCATGCAGATCGACCGCCCCTTGTGGCGATAGATAGATTTTATTAGCAAAGCTGGCTAAATAGTATTGGGTTTGATTATAGCTATCGCCAATTGCATAAATTGGCTTACCGCTGTCACGGAATTCCCGCAGCGCTTTACCTATATATTGCAATGAAGGTTGGTCGGCACCGGTAAAATCACTCAGTGACAGCACCAAACCGGTAATATTGTTATCGGTTTTTGCCAGACGAATAGTTTCGACAATATCAAACAGCGAGTTTTCCTGTAGGCGATTACTGGATGCCCCTAAGAACTCACGCCCCAGTTGACGTAGTTTATTGTTTACTGCGGGCTGATCAACCACCACGCCACTTAAATTTACCAGCAGCGCGCCTTTAACCGGTTCTGCTGGTTTACTTTGGAACTGAAGGTAAATACCCACACCGACTAAAATTAACAGTATTAAGAACAGATTAAGAATAAATTCCCTGACGAAATTAAGCAGACGCCAGGTCCACTTGAAAAAGCCAGCAATAATTCGCCACAAAGTGCGCATGTTATCTCCAACAAAACCGGGCAAGTACGGTTATCCTAATGACCTGACGAACAAATGTCAGCTTTAAATCACTGTTAAGCCTAGCCGAAAGGTCAACACTGGCAACAAAACGACAACTTATGCTACCGTGCTGAAAATGAAAATCGTTATCAGGAGAGAATGATGGATGCGTTAGAACTGTTACTTAACCGCCGTTCGGCGTCCCGTTTGACCACCCCAGCGCCAACGGGTGAGGCATTGGATCATATTATCCATGCGGGCATGCGGGCACCTGACCATGGCACATTGCAGCCATGGCGCTTTATTTTGATTGAAAATGAGGGGCTGGAACGTTTTAGTCAATTGTTACAACAGGCAGTGCAACATGATGGGGCTGATGACGCGGTATTGGAAAAAGCGAAACAAGCACCGTTTCGTGCGCCGCTAATTATTACCGTTATTGCCCATGTCACTGAAAACCCCAAAGTGCCCAATTGGGAACAAGTGGTTTCCGCCGGTTGCGCGGTACAAGCAATGCAAATGGCTGCGCTGGCTCAAGGTTTTAATGGTATCTGGCGTACCGGTTCCTGGACCCATCATCCCGTGGTTCGTCAGGGGTTTGCCTGCCGTGAACAAGATGAAATCGTCGGCTTCCTTTATCTCGGCACACCACAACTGAAGTCAGCGACGAAAGTGACTCCACTGGATCACACCACTTTTGTGAGCTATTTCTGATAGTTATATGGTCTATAATCGATAGGCTTCAAGGCGGCAGCGAAGAAGCAAATCGCTTGGGGCCGTCTTGAACATCACAGCTTATGCACTTTTATAGGAACTAAGCTGTGTTTTCGTCTGCTTTGTGACCAACCTATCTGCCCGACAGCGGCCTCTACTTACCAAGCCACGCCATAGGCGCTACCATAGGCAGTCTGGATACTAGTCCTACGAGCATAATTCCTCAATAAACTGCTTATTACTGACCATCACACGGGAGAGTGTTATGACACCGCCAGCGATACGTCTTACCCAATACAGCCACGGAGCGGGCTGCGGTTGCAAAATTTCGCCCAAAGTTTTGGATAAGATATTGCATACCGATCAGCAGAAGCTTCTTGACCCTCGGCTGTTGGTGGGGAATGAAACGCGTGATGATGCAGCAGTTTATGATATTGGCGGCGGTGTTGGCATCATCAGCACGACCGACTTTTTTATGCCGATCGTTGACGATCCCTTTGATTTTGGCCGAATTGCAGCCACCAATGCTATCAGTGATATCTATGCGATGGGCGGTAAACCCATTATGGCGATTGCCATCCTGGGCTGGCCGATAGATAAACTGGCACCTGAAGTTGCCCAACAGGTTATCGAGGGCGGGCGCTATGTTTGCCAGCAGGCCGGTATTTCTCTGGCAGGGGGGCATTCCATTGATGCACCTGAGCCGATTTTCGGTCTGGCGGTCACCGGAATCGTCAGCACTGAGCAGGTTAAGAAAAACAGTGCCGCGCAGGCTGGTTGTAAGCTGTTTCTGACCAAGCCGCTGGGTATTGGTATTCTGACGACGGCAGAAAAGAAAAGTAAGTTGCGACCTGAACATCAAGGGGTAGCAACAGAAACCATGTGTCAGTTGAATAAATCAGGGGCGGACTTTGCCAGTATTGCCGGTGTCACTGCCATGACCGATGTTACCGGGTTCGGCCTGTTAGGGCATTTAAGCGAAATTTGTCAAGGTTCTGGTGTTCAGGCCAAATTACATTTCTCGGCTATACCGCGCTTACCGGCGGTTGAAGAGTATATTGCTGCGGGTTGTGTGCCGGGGGGAACTGGGCGTAATTTTGACAGTTATGGCCACCTGATCGGCGAGATGACCGAGTTACAGAAAACGTTATTGTGTGACCCACAGACTTCCGGTGGTTTGTTGTTAGCCGTATTGCCTGAAGCGGAGGCTCAGGTGCAGGCTATTGCGGCTCAGCACGGTATGACGCTCAGTTCTATTGGCGAGTTGAGCTCTGTGGATAACCGCCGGGCGTTGATTGAGATTACAGAATGACCTTTTCTTTGATGCATTTTTGCGGTGAATGATGCGACTTTTTATTGCTGAAAAACCCAGTTTGGCGCGGGCGATTGCCGATATTTTGCCAAAGCCGCATCGTCGAGGCGATGGATTTATTGCCTGTGGCAGTGATCAAATGGTGACCTGGTGTGTGGGTCACTTGCTGGAACAGGCCCAACCTGATGCTTATGACAGCCGCTATGCACGTTGGTCGTTAGCTGATTTACCTATTATTCCTGAAAAATGGCAACTACAGCCTCGGCCCTCGGTCAGTAAACAATTGAATGTTATCAAACAACTTTTGCAACAGGCCGACGAAGTGGTGCATGCCGGTGACCCGGACCGCGAAGGGCAACTGTTGGTTGATGAAGTATTGGATTACCTCGATTTGGTGGCAGAGAAGCGGCAAAATGTCCGCCGTTGCCTGATTAACGATCTCAACCCGCAGGCAGTGGAGCGTGCGGTGGAGCGTTTGCGTTATAACCGCGAGTTTATCCCGTTATGTGTTTCGGCATTGGCCCGCGCCAGAGCCGATTGGCTATATGGCATCAATATGACCCGTGCCTATACTATTCTTGGGCGCAATGCAGGTTATGATGGTGTTTTGTCAGTAGGGCGAGTACAAACGCCGGTATTAGGCTTGGTTGTCCGCCGTGACGAAGAAATTGAAGATTTTATTCCCAAAGACTTTTTCGAAGTTAAAGCCCATATTGTCACGCCTGCGGATGAGCGTTTTATTGCCCTATGGCAGCCGAGTGATTCTTGCGAGTCATATCAGGATGAAGAAGGGCGCTTGTTGCATCGGCCACTGGCTGAACATGTGGTTAATCGCATCACGGGTCAGCCTGCATTTGTAACCTCCTATAATGATAAACGGGAATCAGAAACCGCACCGTTACCCTTTTCCCTTTCGACATTGCAGATTGAAGCCGCTAAACGCTTCGGTTTGAGCGCCCAGCAAGTTCTGGATATTTGTCAGCGTTTATATGAAACGCACAAATTGATTACGTATCCGCGTTCAGATTGCCGATACCTACCAGAAGAGCATTTCGCTGGGCGTCATTCGGTATTGAATGCCATCAGCATTCATCAGGCTGACTTATTGCCGTTAGAGGTAATGGACAGTGATCGGCGTAATCGCTGCTGGGATGACAAAAAAGTCGATGCCCACCATGCCATTATCCCAACAGCACGGGCCAGTAAGGTGAATCTAACCACTGATGAAGGCAAAGTTTACCGATTGGTAGCACAGCAGTATCTGATGCAATTTTGCCCAGATGCACAATTTCGTAAATGTGTCATTGAGCTCGATATTGCTGGCGGCAAGTTTGTCGCTAAGGCCCGTTTTCTGGCGGAGGCGGGTTGGCGTACCTTGCTTGGTAGCAAAGAGCGTGATGAAGAAAATGAAGGCTCGCCGTTGCCGGTGGTGGAGAAAGGTGCTGAATTATTGTGTGAACGGGGTGAGGTTGTTGAACGGCAAACTCAGCCGCCACGACCATTTACCGATGCCAGTTTATTATCAGCGATGACCGGAATCGCGCGGTTTGTGCAGGATAAAGAGCTGAAAAAAGTGTTACGCGCAACGGATGGCTTGGGTACTGAGGCAACACGAGCTGGGATTATTGAGCTACTTTTCAAACGTACTTTTTTATTCAAAAAAGGGCGTTATATTCATGCAAGCCCTGCGGGAAGAGCATTGATTCATGCGCTGCCTGATATTGCTGCACGGCCCGATATGACGGCCCATTGGGAATCGACACTGACACAAATCAGTGAGAAAAATTGCCGCTATCAGGACTTCATGCAGCCACTGGTGGCAACATTGCAAGATTTAATCAGTCAGGCAAAACAAAATCGCTCACCTCAGGTATTTCGTGGGTTGCCAGCTGCACCGTCTGGGGCGATAAAGAAACGTAAAAAAGCACCGTCCAAAACCAAGGATAATAAGTCATGAGAATATTGTTATTGCTAGGTTGTATTGGTTTTGCCTCGCTTATTTCTACTGCGGCGATGGCTAATCGTAACAATGTCGATGTTGTTGTTCCTTTGCCACCTGAAATATGGAATAACTCATCAAATCGCAACACGAATAATAATCCGTGCACTCGCTGTTGTGTCTATCAAAATCAGAATTATTCTGAAGGTGCTGTATTGCGCGTTGAAGGTGAGGTCTTGCAGTGTGTGCGTGATAGCAGTGTGATCGGTACCAATCCATTGATTTGGAAGCGGTTGACCAGGTAACAGGCTAACGTTTCTGGGCAATAAACGCATCTAAAAGCGGAACATCGGCGGGTGCCAGGGGGTAACGGTAAGCCTCCTCTGGTGCCAGCCAGACCACTGCGGAATGACAATGCAATGCTAGCTTGCCGCTGAAACTCTCAACGAGCCAGGCATGCAATCTGATGGTCTGTTTATCTGAATCCCATTGATTGGTGGCGATATATCGGGTCACTGATGCCTCAATATTTAACTCTTCGGTCAGTTCACGTATCAGCGCCTGAGGTTGGTTCTCTCCCGCCTCGACTTTCCCTCCAGGAAACTCCCACAAACCGGCCTGATCACGGCATGAGTCCCGCTGAGCCAGCAGAATCTTACCATTTTGTTCAATAATGGCGGCGACAACATCAATCATTTTTTGTTTATCCAGCTTTGGTCGCGTATTTGCCAGTGGTAGGCCTGTGTTGCCAGGACTACCACTGACGTTATCAGAGTTCGAATTCAGACCATACTGGTGCGTGGTCTGAGGGCTTTTCCATGCCGCGAATCGCATAATCAATTCCTGTCGCAACGCAGCGGGCAGCCAGTGGCTGACTTGCCAACAATAAATCTATACGCAGGCCTCTATTCTCATCAAAACCACGGGAGCGATAATCAAACCACGAAAATTGATTGTTACACTCAGGATTAGCTGCACGGAATGTATCAACCAGCCCCCAGTTTTGTAAACGCTCCAGCCAGGCACGCTCTTCAGGCAGAAATGAACACTTACCTGTGCGCAGCCAACGTTTACGGCTCTCTTCACCAATACCAATATCCAGGTCAGTTGGACTAATATTTAAATCCCCCATAATCAGTACCTGAGCATCTGCTGAAAGTTGTTGTTCCAGATATTGTTGTAAGTCAGCGTAAAAACGCTCTTTTGCTGGGAATTTTATGGGGTGATCACGGCTTTCTCCTTGGGGGAAATAGCCATTAATAACAGTGAGAGGACCATTTGGCGTTGCAATATCAGCCATTATAATACGACGTTGAGCATCTTCTTCATCAGTAGGGAAGCCACGACGAACAGCCAATGGTTCATTTTTGGTTAACAGCGCCACACCATAATGACCTTTTTGCCCATGATAAAAAACGTGGTAACCATGCTGACTGACATCCTCAAGGGGAAACATATCATCATGTACTTTCGTTTCCTGAAGGCCGATAACCTCTGGTTGATGTTGCTCGATTATCGCCGCTAGTTGATGTGGTCGAGCACGTAGGCCATTGATATTAAAAGAGACAAACTTCATGGTTAGCACCGTTTATTCGATAAAAATGATTTCAGATATTAGCAGATACTGAATAAAAATGTAACGCACGGGTAAAGAATAAAGAAATTAGATAATATCGGTTGATAACGAAAGTGAAATAAAATAATACCAATGAATTTGGCTAGTAATTCTATTTGCCATTTATAGTTATTAAAATTTAAGTTTCCATTCAGATGTCTATTTATTCTTTAAATTAATCATCTGGAGGTGGCCACTATTAAAATATAACACGAACGGTGTTTTTGTATTTATAAATATTAATTATAAATTCAAGTTATATATTTTTTGTGAATGTAGCGCAGGGTTATTAGGGGATAACCACCTTGAAAGTTAAAGGGTGAAAATATCGTTTTTTTATTCTTTGTAATGGAGTTATTAATTTTAGCTACCAGAGTCATCCCATTCCAGCTACGTATGTTAACTGATTTTGTAACGGGGTGGATAAAAAATAGTTATTAAATATCATAGAACTACGAATGGTTGTCTGTTAGAAATATGTGTAATGTTGAGATGCTAATAGACAGAGTCTTACAGTTTTTTCGTAAAAAAACGACATCAAAGTATTAATTTCTACGCAGTAATAAATTTTTATAATTTACCTTTCAATTATTTTAAATGCAATTTATATAATAAACTTATTTAATGTTGAATGTTATCTACAGCTAGCCTTGTGCATGTTGACATGCCTGTCATTTTTTCTGATAAATTTTTACGCAAAGGATTAGTGAATTATGTTTCTATCTCGAAAGCTAGAGGCTTTTATGGCCGTAGTCGAAAATGGCTCGCTGAGTAAGGCCGCAAGGGTGATGAACAGGACTACACCTCCGGTAGCAAAGTCGATCAAAGACTTTGAAAATATAATAGGGAAAAAGCTTTTTAAAAGAGAGAAATTTGGTATGAGTTTAACAAGGGATGGTGAGATTTTATATAATGATCTAAAAGATTTATATCAGCAAGAAAAAGAAATCACAAAAAAACACCTTACTGGACACGTATCGAATGTCATCAATATTTACTACGACTGGGGGAAAAGTGAGAACTTGACGAAACTCTATCGGGAGGCAGAGAAGAATAACATTCAAGCTAATATAATTAAATTTTACTATGAAAATATTGATGAAATTGGAGACTATGATGGAAATTCACTTATCCTGTCATCAGAAAAAATCTCTAGCGAAAGATTTACGTTGTTAAACGAAGTGCCAGACAGTGGTTTCGGTATCTATGGACGCAAAGATATAATAAATGAAAGTCAAGATATTATAAATATTCTCCACAAAAATGTTTGGTTGTGCAACCCGACACTATATAGAAGTGACTTTGTTAAGAATCTTGAAGAATCAGTTAAAAAACAACATGATAAGGTTAGTGTCAGACAGGTGGATAATCTGGCTTGTTGCCTAAACTTTATTTACTCTGGTCGCTATATATGTATTACAGATTCAATAATGGATGATTTTAATGGTGATTCTAAACTGGATTTTATAAATTTAGCCAGTTTTGAAAGTGAGAATAAATTATATTTTTATAAATCACGCTCACATTCAAGTGTATTAAATAGACTTATTGAGTACATTCATACGATGGTATAAAACTATCTAGACTATTAGCCGGTTGTCTCGCTATGCTCGGCGCGAACCTTGTCGAAGGTTCTTACCTTCCCCGATGGCAATATCTTTGATTTTTATTGTTTTTATTGGGTTGAAATAACTCCAGGAGATGGTGGTGGGGAAGGATTATTCGTCACTGCGTTCCTCACCCTTCGGGCCGCCGCTGCGCGTCGTTGTCTCGCTACGCTCGGCGCGAACCTTGTCGAAGGTTCTTACCTTCCCCGATGGCAATATCTTTGATTTTTATTGTTTTTATTGGGTTGGAATAACTCTAGGAGATGGTGGTGGGGGAAGGATTCGAACCTTCGAAGTCGATGACGGCAGATTTACAGTCTGCTCCCTTTGGCCGCTCGGGAACCCCACCACTGAATTTGTGGTTTTTATTACTAAGATACTTGGCCGTATCTGTGATGCAACCTTGTCGAAGGTTCTTACCTTCCCTTTAGTGCTTATCTCGATTTATTAATCTGCAAATAAGTTTAAAGTTCAAGGTAAAAATGGTGGTGGGGGAAGGATTATTCGTCACTTCGTTCCTCACCCTTCGGGCCGCCGCTGTGCGTCGTTGTCTCGCTACGCTCGGCGCGAACCTTGTCGAAGGTTCTTACCTTCCCCTTAAGTGCTTATCTCGATTTATTAATCTGCGAATAAGTTTAAAGTTCAAGGTAAAAATGGTGGTGGGGGAAGGATTCGAACCTTCGAAGTCGATGACGGCAGATTTACAGTCTGCTCCCTTTGGCCGCTCGGGAACCCCACCACTGGCCTAACTGCTTATCAATACTGTCTTGGTAAGCGGGGCGCATCATATCAAATGAAGCGCCCCTGTAAAGACTTGAAATGAAAAAAATAAGTTGTTCGGTGCTTTTTTGTTCTTGACGATGTTTATCTGGGCAAAAAACATCTGTTTATTGCGCGCTTACAGGATAACGGTGCGGTTACCGTAAACAAAAACACGTTGTGCTAAAACACGATACAGAGCACGGCTCAGAACGTTTTTTTCCACATCTCGCCCGGCTCGCATCATATCTTCTGCCGTGTACGAATGATCGACGTGAATAACATCTTGCATGATGATTGGGCCTTCATCCAGGCTATCGTTTACATAGTGAGCCGTGGCACCAATAATTTTCACCCCCCGCTCATAAGCCTGGTGATAAGGGCGAGCACCGATAAATGCAGGCAAGAATGAGTGGTGGATATTAATAATCTGGTAAGGGAAGCGTTGAACAAAGGCTGGTGTTAGCACGCGCATATATTTGGCCAGAACCACGTAGTCTGGTTGGTATTGTTCAATTTGCTCAATCAGACGTTGATCATGTTGATCACGAGTCAAACCTTCGTGGCTGATGAGATGGAAAGGGATATCAAAGCGCTCCACCAGATTCTGTAGTGCATCATGATTGCCAATCACCGCCGCAATTTCAACATCCAAACCACCATAGGCACTCTTCATTAATAAGTCGCCGAGGCAATGTGCTTCTTTGGTGACCATAATAACAATACGGCGACGCCCTGCGGTATGTAATTCGCGATTGGTGCCTTCGGGTAAAGCATCATCTAAGTCTGCCAGCAGGGTAGTATCGTTAAAAATACCTTCAAGCTCTGTACGCATGAAAAAGCGGCCAGTCAGATGATCAACAAATTCATTATTCTGCACGATATTCAACTGGTGCTTGTAACAAATATTGGTAATTTTTGCGATTAAGCCTTTAGCGTCAGGGCATATAGTGCGTAACACTTTCTTTTGTACATTCTGGTGTGGCATAAGGTGGTAAATCCTGTCTTAACAGTACTTGATGTTATGTAAATGTTTGATGCTACGGTCAGTAATGAAACGATTTTACTGTTAATGCCCGCAACATTTCTTATATTTTTTCCCTGAACCGCAAGGACAGATATCATTTCTACCCACCGACGGCCGGACTCCGTCGATATAGTACCAGTGTTCTTTTATTCGAAGGAAGCGGGAACGTTCATGCATTGTGCTTATCTGCATATTATTTGGATCAGTAAAGCGGGCAATGAACTCAACAAAGGCTTCGTCATCATGACTGCCAGTAGTTTCTGCAATAACTGTTAATCCGTGCCATACAGTATTGGTGAAGCTTTGAATTATTCCATCTCGCCATTCTTGTGCCTTGCAGTCTGGATGCCAGGTTTTAATCAGATAGTCCGCATCCTTTTTTACATAGGCGCTGTAGCGTGAGCGCATCAGTATTACAGGTTTGGCCGCAACTTGCGTGTTAAGGATATAAGGCGCACAGCATCGTTGATATTCAAAGCTGCTGCCACATGGGCACTGTTCTGACAAAATTTCTCCGAAAAACCAATAATGCCATCTTATCTGCGAATGAATGGTCAGCAACAGAAGAGGGCGGGCAATCAAATAGGGGCAAATAGGGCCTTATCTTACCTAATCACGTGATGAGGTTCAAAGTTGATAATTTTGCGCAGGATAGGGGGTGAACTTAAGTTTTGTGATGTTGCTCACAAAAATAGTTGACCGGCGTTTCATTATGGAGTAATTTAATAACTGTGATGTGTATCACATAAAAATAATGATGTTTACAGGAGCAACCCATGAAACTGATCAATAAAGTTATCGCTATGTTCGAAAAAATGAGTGTCTCATTTGGTACTATTAACGGTTAATTATTTCCTAAATAATCCGTAAGAATTCATAATATTCTGAGAAAGGTCGAGTTATAGTTAATAACACTATAGCCCACGAGAGCTAACGGTGAAATGACAGCATGTAATGCGATTATCTATTTAGTGAATCTTATATTACTAGATAATATTAAATCTTTTAATTTGTCTTAACTCCGAATATTTACTCTGAATAGCCACTACTATAGTGGCTATTTTGCTGTGTTATGTCGAGTGTCAAAGCAATAAAGTCAAAATAGCAACGGTTACTGAATGAACTGAATGCTACCTCTCTGTTTTATCTTTTACTGAGTGACAACTAGCCACTGTTTTTACCATATAGAAGCTAAGTGGGTCGTATTGATAACAACCAAATTCAGACGTAAATTCAAAGCCTAATCGCTGGTACAGTTTTACTGCTTCAGGTTGATGAATCCCTGTCTCCAAATAAACATATTTTAAATTCAAAGAGATAGATTTTTCGAGCAGTGCTGTAACTAGCATTGACGCAATGCCATGACCTCGGCAGTCAGGGATGACAAAAACGCGCTTAATCTCAGGATAGGTACTTTCAGGTTGGAAAAGAATGGCGCATCCCACAGCGCGACCTTGTCGTGTTGCAATATAAACGAATGTTTTTTTCTGAGCCATACTCGCAATCGACTCTGTATGATTGCTTTCAGCCGGATAGAGTGCTTCTTGATACGCATCTAATTGAGCAATTAATGCAATAAGATCTGGATTAAATAGATCGGTTTGGCATATTTCAATATTCACAGTATATCCTTCAACTTATAGCCTATATCTTAGTAATGAAATGTAAACTATTTGTATCAATTTACCAGAAGGATAAATGTTAACTATAGTTCAATCAGTAGGGTTATAGCACTGGCGAGTAAATATGGATTTTTCCTCTGAGTGAACGCTAAGTTGTAGCCTGCTAGCGTTAAGAGTCAAGCGGCAGTGTCGATAACAAAAACCAGAGTCTGATTTATTTAGTTGAGCGGTAAAGTGCCAAATTGATCGAAAATGGACGAAATAAAAATGAGAAAAATTAAGATTGGACTGGCACTTGGCGCGGGTGCCGCGAAGGGATGGGCACATATCGGGGTCATTAATGCGCTAGAGAGAATGGGCGTCAAAGTTGATATTGTTGCCGGTTGTTCGGTTGGTGCCTTGGTTGGTGCAGCGTATGCCAGTGATCACATGAATGTGATGGAGCGCTGGGTTCGCTCGTTTAAATATTGGGATGTTATTCGACTGATGGATTTCTCCTGGCGTCGTGGCGGATTACTGCGGGGTGAGCGGGTTTTTAATGCTGTAAACCAAATAATTGAAGTGCAGGACATTGCTGAATGTAAATTGCCCTTTGGGTCTGTTGTAACCAACTTAACGACGGGCCGTGAGTTATGGCTTACTGAGGGGGATATTAAACAGGCAATTAGGGCTTCATGCAGCATGCCTGGATTGCTTTCTCCTGTCCGCTTCGGTAGCTATTGGTTGGTTGATGGTGCAGTAGTCAATCCTGTTCCTATTTCTTTGGCAAGAGCAATGGGCGCTGACATCGTGATTGCCGTTGATTTGCAACATGATGCACATCTGATTCGGCAAGATCTGTTTTCCTCACAATCATCTCCTGAAGGTAACCCCCCGCAGATGCCAGCAAGTTGGCATCTGCGCTTAAAAGCACGAATAACCAATATGTCAGGTAATCCAACGATGGCCGTTCCCAGCGCCATGGAAATAATGTCTACCTCAATACAGGTATTGGAGAACAGACTAAAACGTAATCGTATGGCAGGAGATCCTCCCGATGTGTTGATCCAGCCCTACTGCCCACAAATATCAATGCTGGATTTCCATCGGGCGGATGAAGCGATTGCCGCTGGACAATTGGCTGTGGAGAAAAATATAGAGCAGTTACGTCCTTTGGTAAGGGGCTGATGAGTAACAAATGTGTGTGAGTAAAGTAGTACGTAACAATTTCAGACAAGCACAAACAGTCATTTTGGGCCACTATTACGTTTAAGGTTAGCAAGAGAAGCAGTGCATGGAAAAACCATTAGCAGGTAAAAATATTTTAGTCGTCGAGGACGAAACGGTCTTCCGTACGGTAATCACTGAGTTTCTAAGGGCACTCGGCGCGGCAGTCCAGCAGGCAGAAAATGGCCTGGAGGCGTTAGAGCAGATTAAGGTCCAATCACCTGACCTGATACTCTGCGATCTCGCTATGCCTAAGATGGGAGGGATCGAGTTTGTTGAGCGTTTACTCATACAAGGAGTAAAGATCCCTATTTTAGTTATATCGGCTACTGATAAGATGGCTGACATTGCTAAAGTCATGCGTATGGGCGTGAAAGACGTACTGTTGAAACCGATCGTGGATTTAAATCGGCTACGTGAAGCGGTGCTGGCATGCCTTTATCCCATACTGTTTACCTCTCATGCAATTGAAGAGACAGAACTTATCCAGGATTGGGATGCATTACGTAAGAATCCTCATGATGCAGCGCAGTTACTTAAGCAATTGCAACCACCGGCACAGCAAACCATTGCACACTGTCGGGTAAATTACCGGCAGTTAACGATGGTTGAGAAACCGGGATTAGTCCTTGATATCGCTGCATTGTCAGATAAGGACCTGGCATTTTATTGTCTGGATGTCACCCGCGCCGGGGATAACGGAATTTTAGCCGCACTATTATTACGCGTGTTATTTAACGGGATTCTTCAAGAACATTTGGCACACCAACAACAGCGTTTGCCGCAGATGTCAACGTTACTTAAACAAGTTAACCAGCTACTAAGACGTACTCATTTGGATGGGCAGTTTCCTTTGCTCGTTGGTTATTATCATGTGGAATATAAAAATTTAATTCTGGTTTCGGCAGGTCTTCACGCGAATGTTAGTGCGGGTAAAAATCAGATTCAACTTAGTAATGGTGTGCCTTTAGGTACGTTAAAAACCGCACATTTAAATCAAATTAGTCAGCGTTGTGAAGCATGGCAATGCCAGGTATGGGGAGGAGGGAGTCGATTGAGGTTGATGCTTTCAGCCGATGAATAGTTTATATTTTGAAAGTATTACTCAATAAATAGTTCACGTAATTTATGTATCTTGCTCACTTATTCACTGCTATGGCCCGCCAAGTCTCAATGGTTCTATAACGAATCTACGAAATAAACCTCATTTGTTTCAATCAATGAGTATGCCCGAGATGTAAGAAATATCGGTTGATATACTTTCCTCCTTACTTGTGGCTGAAAATTTTCAGTCAACTTTTATTATTCGCTGGCAATAAGGTTGGCTACCTCAGGCTAAATTAAGGTTAGGTCCTGATAATGGTCGGCAGTGTGTCTCTTATCGAATTCCAACTTGAGGATTGATTGAATGAAAGTGACGGTTTTTGGTATCGGTTATGTAGGACTGGTTCAGGCAGCAGTACTTGCCGAAGTTGGTCATGATGTCCTGTGTATAGATATCGATGCAAACAAAGTTTCCGACCTGCAAAAAGGCCGTGTCGCTATTTTTGAACCAGGATTAGCGCCATTGGTAAAAGAAAACTATGACGAGGGCCGGCTTCGATTTTCAACAGATGCCGAAGCCGGTGTTGCTCATAGTACGATTCAGTTTATTGCGGTTGGTACTCCTCCTGATGAGGATGGTGCGGCTGACCTTAAATATGTGTTAGACGTTGCCAGCACTATTGCGAAATATATGGATGCGCCTAAAGTTATTATCGATAAATCAACTGTGCCAGTGGGTACCGCGGATCAAGTGCAGCAAAGGATTAAAGCGATTTTACAGCAACGCGGACAAGATATAGCTTTCAATGTGGTATCGAACCCTGAATTCTTAAAAGAAGGCGCTGCTGTTGCTGACTGTAAGCGGCCTGAGCGTATCGTTATCGGAATTGATACTGATGATAATGGTGTGATTGATTTAATTAGCGAACTATACGAGCCATTCAACAGAAATCATGACCGCATGTTAATTATGGATGTCCGCAGTGCAGAACTGACCAAATATGCAGCAAACGGTATGTTGGCGACAAAAATCAGTTTCATGAATGAGATCGCTAATATTGCAGAGCGGCTCGGTGCAGATATCGAAAAAGTACGCCAAGGTATTGGCTCAGATTCACGCATTGGCTACCATTTTATTTATTCTGGTTGTGGTTATGGTGGTTCCTGTTTTCCAAAAGATATCCAAGCATTAATTCGTACCGCAGAAAATTGTGGCTATCAGCCACAACTGTTGCGTGCAGTGGAGAGAATCAATAACGAACAAAAGTGTAAGTTAACTGAATTTATTCAATACCATTTTGATTCGCAGCTTGCAGGGAAAACATTTGCACTCTGGGGATTAGCATTCAAACCCAATACAGATGATATGCGAGAGGCCCCCAGTCGGATTTTGATGGAGGCTTTATGGCGTGCTGGCGCTATTATTCAAGCTTATGATCCAGAGGCAATGGATGAAGCTCAGCGCATTTATGGTGCAAGGGATGACCTAAAGTTAATGGGGACAAAAGAATCAGCGCTACAAGGGGCGGATGCTCTGATTATTTGTACTGAGTGGCAGAATTTTAGAGCACCTGATTTTGATATGATCAAGCTCCGATTAAAACAGCCGGTTATCTTTGATGGGCGTAATTTGTACGATCCAGAACGGTTAAATAGTCGAGGTTTTACCTATTATGGGATTGGTCGGGGTACATCGATTAATCGAGCGTAATAAGTACTAAAGATGATTTTATGTGTTGGGTACAAAACTTAATTAGTTTCTGTTTTGTGCTCAATCTTCATGCCGTAGGGCGGGGGTGACACAACTCTTTCACTCCAAGATTCTCATATATCACAATATTATGGGAAATTTAGTCAGTTATATCGATTATTGTATTGTTATAAATTAGCAGAGCATTCTTATAGCTTTACAAGCACAGTGATAACTAAGGGGTATTTATCGAATGCGATATGTTTAGGTTAGGTGCTCCTTGGCAATTGTATGTTAATTCAACAGCCGCATTGATAAGGATTTCAACTATGATTGCAGGGCAAGGAGGAGGTGAAAAAATACCCCCCGTATAATAGGAGGGTACTTTTATCATAATAGTAAATTAACTAATACTATTACAGCAGGAAATCATCCAGTGATTTACCTTCGTCTTCAATGGCTTTCTTAATCACTGCTGGAGTACGGCCTTGGCCTGTCCAGGTTTTAGTTTCGCCATTCTCGTCTACATACTTATATTTAGCTGGGCGTGCAGCACGCTTAGCTTTAGTTGTAGCTTTAGTTGCACTCATAGTTTGCAGCAGTTCATTTGGATCAATACCGTCTGCAATAAGCATTTCACGGTATTGGCTCAATTTACGTGTGCGTTCTTCAATTTCAGCTTGTACTTGAGAATCTTCTTCGCGGCGTTCGTTAACGACCACTTCAAGCTTCTCCAGCATTTCTTCTAAAGTTTCAAGAGTGCATTCACGCGCTTGTGCACGCAGAGTACGGATGTTGTTAAGAATCTTTAACGCTTCGCTCATTGTCCTGGTCTCAAATTATAATTGGTGGGGGGGCGTCTGGATAATAATAGAGTGCTATTTTAATTTCTGCAATAGCCAATTTGATTAGCATCCTCGAATTTACGTATTTTATTAGCGAAAAGTTGCTGCTTGCTACTAATAAGCGATGGCGGTTTGTTATTCTCCGTAGTGTTTTTAACGTAAAAGTTCATTTTGCTCGCTAATGACCCTACGCGAAAACATGATTTTCTCACTAAGTTATAAGTTTGCTTTATATCAATAAAGCAAAAATAGACGACTTATCGTGCTAGCGTGTGCAATAACTGATCATGCAAAAAGTGCGATATTGATATAGCTGCGATGAAAGGTTGAGTAAGGTAAAAAAAGCATGCTGTATTGGATTTATCAGGTTCTGACAATATTTGTTATCACTATTTTACCAATTAACCATGGTAATACATTACTTGTATCATTAATGAACCAATCGCGGTACATCCTATCCAACCCTATTGCTATCCCACGCACCTAATCTGGTTAATGTTCAAGCAGCATACGTTCGCTGTATCAATATTGTGAGATTGGTCATGTAATGTACCTAATAATAGCAAGGTGCTTCAAATGAAAGTGTCGGCAGCTACATTAACGCTACCATTACTTAATATAGAAAACAGTAATATAGAGAAGTAGTCTGCTCCTCGTAAAGTCTGAATTTATGATAAACTTGGTACTCGTTGTCATTGTGACCATTTATTATACCACTGGAGTTACGGGCCCATGGCTCAACTTTATTTTTATTACTCTGCGATGAATGCAGGGAAATCCACCGCGCTGTTGCAGTCTTCTTATAACTACCAAGAGCGGGGCATGCGTACCTTGGTGTTTACAGCAGAGATAGATAATCGCTTTGGTGTCGGGACTGTCAGTTCGCGTATTGGCCTGTCCTCGCAGGCACTGCTTTATAATAGTGGAACTTCACTATTATCCATTATTGCCACTGAGCATCAGGAAAAGCCCGTTCATTGTATTTTGCTAGATGAATGCCAATTTTTGACCAAAGAGCAAGTTCAGCAATTGTGTCAGGTGGTGGATGAACTGCATATCCCGGTATTGTGTTACGGTTTGCGTACCGATTTTCTCGGTGAACTATTTCCCGGTAGCAAATACTTGTTGTCGTGGGCTGACAAATTGGTTGAACTGAAAACAATTTGTCATTGTGGCCGCAAAGCAAACATGGTGCTGCGGTTAGACGAACAGGGCAGAGCTGTGCATGACGGCGAACAAGTCGTTATTGGTGGCAACGAAAGCTACGTTTCTGTTTGTCGCCGCCATTATAAAGAGGCGATTAAAGCGGCTTCTCTCCAAAATCCTTCCTAGATACTCATTGTCCACCAAGGATGCCTCACGGGATTTCTTATTGAAGCTGTGGGGTAACTAACCTTTTGCTGAGTTTACGTCATATGAAGCCATACAGCTTTATCCATCGTATTTATGCGGGGTGAAAAGCCTTGGTTTAACGCTATATCCTGGACTGGGTCATTATTTTGGTTTTATCGCCACATTTTCTACAATCTTACAAAATTAATAAAAGACACGATGTTGATCCTAATGTCTCCTTAACCCATAGTCGATTCGGGGGATGACGTTATAACGCATTAGCTTGGGTATAGCAGGGGTTGGTGGCGATGTGGCGAGCCGTATTGAGATTAGTCAGGGGGATTAGATGCGTGGTCCGTAGGAGCGGACTATGGCGATTTGAGCGGTTATATACCAAATGTTTTTAAATGTGCTTATAAAAAGAAACCCCCAACAGCAATGGCAATTGGGGGCTATATCTTCTGTTGTGTAACCCCCAGCTATAAATGGGGGTTACACATTAAGATTACTATTATTTCTTGGCTTTCTTTTCAGCTTTTGGTGCCGGAGCTGCTGTAACAGCAACTTCTTCACGGTCAAGTTCTTCGCTAAATTCGCGGCCGTAATAAGTATCCATCAAAATCTGTTTCAACTCAGAGATCAGCGGGTAACGTGGGTTAGCACCGGTACACTGGTCATCAAACGCATCTTCAGACAGTTTGTCTACTTTAGCTAAGAAATCAGCTTCTTGAACGCCAGCTTCACGAATTGATGCTGGGATACCCAACTCTGCTTTGATTTCATCTAACCAAGTCAGCAGTTTCTGAATTTTCTGTGCAGTACGGTCGCCCGGAGCACTCAGACCCAGATGATCTGCAACTTCAGCATAACGACGGCGCGCTTGTGGGCGGTCATATTGGCTGAAAGCAGTCTGCTTAGTTGGGTTGTCATTCGCGTTATAGCGAATAACGTTAGAAATCAACATGGCGTTGGCTAAGCCATGCGGGATATGGAACTCAGAACCCAGTTTATGGGCCATTGAGTGGCAGACACCCAAGAAGGCGTTAGCAAAAGCGATACCCGCGATGGTTGCGGCATTATGCACACGCTCACGAGCCACTGGGTTTTTAGCACCTTCATTGTAGCTGGCTGGCAGGAATTCTTTCAGCAGTTTCAGCGCTTGCAGAGCCTGGCCGTCAGAATATTCATTCGCCAATACAGAAACATAAGCTTCCAGAGCATGAGTTACTGCGTCCAGACCACCGAAGGCACATAAAGACTTAGGCATATTCATAACCAGGTTGGCATCAACGATTGCCATGTCTGGAGTCAATGCGTAGTCAGCCAATGGATATTTCTGGCCTGTGGCATCGTCGGTAACTACCGCAAATGGCGTCACTTCTGAACCGGTACCTGATGTGGTGGTTACCGCGATCATTTTCGCTTTCACACCCATTTTCGGGAACTTGTAAATACGTTTACGGATATCCATAAAGCGTAATGCCAATTCTTCGAAGTGGGTTTCAGGGTGCTCGTACATGACCCACATAATTTTGGCAGCATCCATCGGTGAACCACCACCCAGCGCAATGATCACGTCTGGTTTGAAGGAGTTCATCTGCTCGGCACCTTTGCGCACGATGCTCAGGGTAGGGTCCGCTTCTACTTCGAAGAAGACTTCAGTCTCGATACCGTGAGATTTCAGCACGCTGGTGATTTGATCGGCATAACCGTTGTTGAACAGATAGCGGTCAGTCACGATGAAGGCACGTTTTGCACCGTCAGTTGCCACTTCTTCCAACGCGATAGGCAGAGAGCCGCGACGGAAGTAAATAGATTTCGGTAGTTTATGCCACAACATGTTTTCTGCTCGCTTAGCCACAGTTTTCTTGTTGATCAAGTGTTTCGGCCCAACGTTTTCAGAGATGGAGTTACCACCCCATGAACCACAACCTAGCGTCAGAGATGGCGCCACTTTGAAGTTGTACAGGTCACCGATACCACCATGAGAGGCAGGGGTGTTGATTAGAATTCGGGCGGTTTTCATTTTATCGCCGAAATACTTAACGCGTGCAGGTTGGTTATCCTGGTCGGTATACAGGCAAGATGTATGGCCGATACCCCCCATTTCTACCAGTTTTTCCGCTTTATCAACTGCGTCTTCAAAACTCTTCGCACGATACATCGCTAAAGTAGGCGACAGTTTTTCGTGAGCAAATGGTTCTGACTCGTCAACAACCTTAACTTCACCGATAAGAATTTTGGTGTTGCTAGGAACTTTAATGCCAGCCATTTCAGCAATTTTAGTTGCTGGCTGACCAACGATAGCGGCGTTCAAACCGCCATTTTTCAGGATGATATCCTGAACTGCTTTCAGCTCTTTACCTTGTAACAGGTAGCCACCATGGGAAGAGAAGCGCTCGCGAACTGCGTCGTAAGCTGAATCAACCACGATGATAGATTGTTCAGAGGCACAAATCACACCATTATCAAAGGTTTTTGACATCAAGATAGATGCAACAACACGTTTAATATCAGCGGTTTCGTCAACCACAACAGGAGTGTTACCCGCACCAACACCGATAGCCGGTTTACCTGAGCTGTAAGCTGCTTTAACCATGCCTGGGCCACCGGTTGCCAGAATCAGGTTAATGTCAGGGTGGTGCATCAGTTGGTTAGACAACTCAACTGTTGGCGCATCAATCCAACCAATAATATCTGCTGGCGCACCTGCGGCAATAGCGGCTTGAAGCACGATATCTGCAGCTTTATTGGTTGCGTCTTTAGCACGTGGATGTGGAGAGAATACGATACCGTTACGCGTTTTAAGGCTAATTAATGCCTTGAAGATAGCGGTAGAAGTCGGGTTAGTTGTTGGTACGATACCGCAGATTAAACCAATAGGTTCAGCGATAGTAATTGTACCGAAGGTTTTATCTTCTTCTAAAATGCCACAAGTTTTTTCATCTTTGTAGGCATTGTAGATGTATTCAGAAGCAAAGTGATTCTTGATCACTTTATCTTCAACAATACCCATACCTGATTCCTCTACCGCCAGTTTGGCCAGGGGAATACGGGCATCCGCTGCAGCCAGAGCTGCGGCACGGAAGATTTTATCAACCTGCTCTTGAGTAAAGTTGGCATACTCGCGCTGGGCTTTCTTGACGCGTGCTACTAGCTCGTTAAGTTCAGCGACATTCGTTACAGCCATAATGCTCTCCTGATAATGTTAAACTCTTTTAGTAAATGAGCTGTTGAAGCAACTAGTATAGTCAGGCTCTAGTATGCCGTAAGGTCAAATAGAGCTAGTTTTATAGCTTACTTTGCCATTTTTTACCGCTGATTTACTGAAAGAGCTTTTGTTCCACTAAGAATAAGATGAGGGGGAAAATATCATTTTCAACCTTTATACTCTGTTTCTTAGTGAACTTACTCTCTACCACTGCTCAGAGCTTAACTATTCTTAGGTATGTTTTTCGTGATTTAAATCACAAAATCGTCAAGCTGACACCATTCAGCAATTATTTGTTGAGAGTAATTATCATTAACATGAATAAATTGATAATTCATGACGTTAAAGCTTCATTAACACCACAGGGCATTAACAAGAGTTATCATTTTAGACGGTAAAAATTTACCTTGTATAAATGCTGTTTTATTACATAGATTCCTATGACTAATTCCATTACATTAGCGCGCACATCTGTAGAAGAGCGCCCTAAGGGTGATTTTTAGTGAAAAGAACTGTGGTCAGAGGCTTGAATAATGCAGGTGCCATTCTGCATGGTAGCGACATTATTTTTGTCGCGAATTTTCCAGGCACGGGCCATAAGGTGTGTTGTCTTGGGGCATTAAATTATAATGGCCTGTTATCTGTGACGTTTTTATCAGCTATTGCGCGGAGTGATGTGTGAGTCAATCATTGTTGGACCTTTCAGGTTACATCAAGTTTTTTGTTGGCTTATTTGCACTGGTAAACCCGGTAGGTATATTGCCGGTATTTATCAGTATGACCAGCTATCAGGCAGCGGCTGGGCGGGATAAAACTAACCTGACAGCTAATCTGTCAGTGGCGATTATCTTGTGGATATCCTTGTTCTTGGGGGATGCCATTCTGAAAATTTTTGGTATTTCCATCGACTCATTCCGTATTGCCGGTGGGATTCTGGTCGTTAGCATTGCGATGTCGATGATCAGCGGCAAACTCGGTGAGGATAAGCAGAACAAGCAGGAAAAAACCGAAACGGCGGTCCGTGAAAGTATCGGTGTTGTGCCACTCGCATTGCCACTGATGGCAGGGCCAGGTGCCATCAGTTCAACCATTGTTTGGAGTTCCCGCTATCACAGCTGGCAGAATTTGTTAGGCTTGACGGTGGCTGTGGCCTTGTTTGCGTTCTGTTGCTGGTTGCTATTCCGGGCGGCTCCGCTGCTGGTTCGGCTGTTAGGGCAAACCGGTATAAACGTTATAACGCGTATTATGGGGTTATTGCTGATGGCATTAGGCATCGAGTTTATTGTCACCGGTATCAAAGCGATTTTCCCCGGATTACTTTAATCTATCCCCATATCCCACGGTATGTAGGTCACCGGTATTATTACGGGTGACCTTTGCTGTTTTTCAGCCTGATATTTAAATATCTAAGCATTAATTTAGTGCAGAATATGTATGTAATTTAATCTATTGCACTTAAATGCTGCAATAATGCTATCTCTATAAAGATAATTTGGCTTAAGGCTTATTTACTCATCTTTAATAAATCATTCAGTGACCCTCAGAGTAAACTAAATACGCTATTTGTTGTTAAAATGCTCACATCATTCTGTAGGGCTTGTGCGGAATTTATCTAGGTGTTATTAGTGATTACGCTGTAATCAGTAGGTGTTTATTCTGGCATTAGTGCTAATGTTAACTTTATGTTTCTAGAACGGCTTTTTTGACATTTTTTTTGCCGTGAATTTAAATTTTAAATGATTTTTTTTGAGTTAAATCATAGAGATGATAATTTCTTAGGCGGCTAATTAAGATAGGTAATATCGTTAGTTACTCTATAGAAAAGAGAATTGCTTAACATTTCTGTAAAATTTATTGGCGTCAGATTTCGGGTTCTGTTAGTTTTCGGGCAACTTCCCGACAAGAGATTTCTTGTTTTTTAATGAAACTAAACCGAATTTTGATTTTTGGAATAGTTATTGCTAGTCGTTGTGGGCAGCAGATTGACGTAAACCTTGAGAAAAACATCACAAAATCTCGTAAAAGGGCGGTTTGAAATGCAAATAAAGTTTAAGCAACCACCACTGGCAATAATTGGCGCTATTCTGGGTTTGTCATTTTCGGCGGTATCAATGGCGGCGGCAGTTCCGGCCAGTGTGGCATTAGCGATAGATCAGAGTATTACCATTAATAATGGTTCCGAGGTTGCCTCATTAGATCCACATAAGGTTGAAGGCATTCCTGAAACCAATATTATTCTGAATTTATTAGAAGGTCTGGTGAGCAATGATGCTAATGGGCATATAATTCCGGCAGTTGCCACGCGCTGGGATAATGACGGTTATAAAGTCTGGACCTTCCATTTGCGAGATAACGCGGTGTGGAGTGATGGAACTCCGGTCACTGCTCAGGATTTTGTCTATAGTTGGCAGCGTTTGGCTAGCCCTAAAGTGGGTTCACCTTATGCCAGTTATTTGCAGTATGCTCAAATTGAGAATGTTGACGAGGTATTGAAAGGGACCAAAAAACCGGATGAATTAGGTGTTAAGGCATTAGATAGCAAAACCTTGCAAGTGACGCTAACGGAGCCGGTTCCTTATTTTATCAGCATGTTATCTCACACCTCGATGAAGCCGGTTAAGCGTGAGGCTGTTGAAAAGTATGGTGATAAATGGACTCTACCACAAAATTTTATCGGTAATGGCGCTTTTCAGTTAAAAGAATGGGTGGTTAATGAGCGGATTGTGCTGGCGCGTAGCCCGACTTACTGGAATAACAACGAAACGGTCATCAATAAGGCCACTTTTTTACCGATAACGTCAGAAGTCAGTGATATTAATCGCTATCGCAGCGGTGAAATCGATATGACTAACAGTGCCATTCCCCCAAATTTATTTGCCAAAATGAAAAAGGATCTGCCATCGCAGGTTCATATCAGCCCATACCTCTGTACTTTCTATTACGAAATTAATAATAAAAAAGCACCATTCACTGACGTCAGAGTGAGAACGGCAATTAAATTAACGCTGGATCGCGACATTATTGCGACTAAAATTATGGGGCAAGGGCAGATCCCTGCCTATGGCTTTACCCCGACATTTACGGCGGGGGGGAATTTCGCATTGCCAGAATGGGCCAACTGGACTCAAGAACAACGCAATGCGGAGGCGAAAAGAGTGCTTGCCGAGGCCGGTTTCAATGCCCAAAATCCATTAAAGTTTACGTTGCTTTATAACACCTCAGATCAAAATAAGCAGCAGGCGATTGCCGCTGCCTCTATGTGGCAGAAAAACCTGGGTGCCACCGTTACCTTGCAGAATCAAGAATGGAAAACCTCTCTAGAAAGTCGCCATCAAGGGCAATTTGATGTTGCCAGGGCGACATGGTGTGGTGACTACAATGAGCCGACTGCTTTTCTGAATATGCTGCTATCGGATAGCAGCAATAATACTTTCTTCTATAAAAATCCAGCATTCGACGCGCTGTTGGCTAAAACGCTAACGACCTCGAGTGTCGAGGCGCGCGCTGCTTTATATCAACAGGCAGAGAACTTATTGGATAAAGATTCTGCAATGGTGCCGGTCTATTATCGAGTCAGTGTTCGACTTATTCGGCCGACTGTCGGCGGATTTACCGGTAAAGACCCACAAGATTTAGTCGATTTAAAAAATCTTTATATGCGTAAGTTGTAGTAAAAATTAAGTAATAAAAGTTTATCGCAGCAAAACAGACTTATATGTCAATTGTTCACAAGCGAAAATCGTGGTGGCATGACAGCAAATAAGAGACAGACAAGGTAATAGGGATGTATAGCACAGTACCGATTTTAGTCTGATGCTAATACATATAGGGCATTACATGGCCGGGTTCGTTCCCCGCGCAATGTGATTTAAAGATACCTTTTAAAGGTGAAGCTTGCTCAGTCTCTGAGCGACGCAATAATAAAATCTGGAGTAGATATCAGCATGACCAACATCACAAAGAAAACTTTCCTGGCCGCAGGTATCGCTGCTGCTATGGGTATGATGGCTGTGGGAACTGCCTTTGCCGCCAATGTGCCGGCAGGTGTACAACTGGCCGAGAAACAGGTTTTAGTTCGCAATAATGGTTCCGAACCTCAGTCACTGGATCCGCATAAAATTGAAGGTGTGCCTGAATCCAATATTTCGCGCGATTTATTGGAAGGGTTGGTTATTAACGATCCAAACGGCAAGATTCTGCCTGGTGTCGCTGAAAGTTGGGATAACAAAGACTTTAAAGTTTGGACTTTCCATCTGCGTAAAGATGCTAAATGGTCAAATGGTGACCCTGTAACAGCACATGATTTCGTTTATAGCTGGCAACGTCTGGCGGACCCTAAAACAGTTTCTCCGTATGCGAGTTATGTACAATATGCCCATATCGCGAATATCGACGATATTATTACCGGCAAAAAATCACCTGATACCTTGGGTGTAAAAGCGTTAGATGACCATACTTTGGAAGTCACGTTGACCGAACCTGTTCCTTATTTAGATAAACTGTTAGCTCATCCATCCATGTCCCCAGTTAATAAAACTGTGGTTGAGAAGTTTGGTGAGAAGTGGACTCAGCCACAGAATTTTGTCGGTAATGGTGCCTATAAGTTAAAAGATTGGACCGTTAACGAACGTATTGTGTTAGAACGCAGCCCAACCTATTGGGATAATGCGAAAACAGTTATCAATCAGGTTACTTACCTGCCAATCTCTTCTGAAGTGACTGATGTTAACCGCTACCGCAGCGGCGAGATCGACATGACCTATAACAACATGCCGATTGAATTATTCCAGAAACTGAAAAAAGAGATCCCACAAGAAGTTCATGTTGACCCGTATCTGTGTACCTATTATTACGAAATCAATAACCAAAAAGCGCCATTCACCGATGCACGCGTTCGTGAAGCACTGAAACTGGGTATGGATCGCGATATCATCGTGAACAAAGTGAAAAACCAAGGTGATTTACCTGCCTATGGCTTTACGCCTCCGTACACCAGCGGCGCAGAATTGACCCCACCAGAATGGTTTGGCTGGACCCAGGAAAAACGTAATGAAGTGGCTAAGAAGTTGCTGGCTGAAGCTGGCTACACACAAGATAAGCCACTGAAATTTAACCTGTTGTATAACACCTCTGATCTACACAAGAAATTGGCTATTGCGGCAGCATCTATTTGGAAGAAAAATCTGGGGGTTGACGTTAAGCTGGAAAATCAGGAATGGAAAACCTTCCTTGATACCCGCCATCAAGGCACTTTCGATGTCGCGCGTGCTGGTTGGTGTGCTGACTATAACGAACCGTCGTCATTCCTGAACATGATGCTATCTGACAGCAGCAATAACACGGTGCATTATAAGAGCCCAGCCTTTGATAAGTTGATCCAAGATACGCTGAAAGTAAAATCTGAAAAAGAGCGTGCCGGTTTGTATCAACAAGCTGAGGTATTGCTGGATAAAGATTCTGCTATTGTGCCGTTGTTCTACTATGTGAATGCCCGCTTAGTGAAACCTTATGTCGGTGGATATACCGGTAAAGACCCACTGGATAATATGCACGTTAAAGATCTTTATATTATCAAGCACTAATATATTAAGGGCAGCCGCTGAATTAGCGTGCTGCCCTTATTGCGTTGATAATATAAAGTCGCAGTAAGAGGCTAAAGGTACAGGCAATGTTAAAATTTATTCTACGCCGCTGTCTGGAAGCGATTCCGACACTTTTTATTTTGATAACCATTTCATTTTTTATGATGCGTCTCGCCCCAGGGAGTCCGTTTACTGGCGAGCGTAATCTTCCTCCTGAAGTCATGGCCAATATTGAGGCAAAATATCACCTCAACGACCCAGTTTATAAACAGTATTTCAACTACTTGGGTCAACTTGCGCATGGCGATCTTGGGCCTTCGTTTAAATATAAAGATTACACTGTGAACGATCTGGTGTCTGCATCGTTTCCCGTCTCTGCGAAGCTTGGTTTTGCAGCATTTTTACTCGCAGTAGTATTAGGGGTTAGTGCTGGGGTCATTGCGGCACTGAATCAAAATACCAAATGGGATTATACGGTAATGGGCTTTGCCATGACTGGGGTGGTCATCCCGAGTTTTGTGGTCGCCCCCTTATTGGTGTTGGTTTTTGCCATTATATTGAAATGGTTACCGGGTGGTGGTTGGAATGGCGGAGCGCCGAAGTTTATCATTTTGCCGATGGTCGCGCTGTCATTGGCTTATATCGCCAGCATTGCGCGTATTACCCGAGGCTCAATGATTGAGGTTCTTCACTCTAACTTTATCCGTACGGCGCGGGCGAAGGGATTACCACTGCGGACCATCGTATTACGCCATGCATTAAAACCGGCGTTGTTGCCTGTTTTATCCTATATGGGGCCTGCGTTTGTAGGGATTATCACCGGTTCGATGGTTATTGAAACCATCTTTGGTTTGCCGGGCATTGGTCAGTTGTTTGTCAACGGAGCGTTAAACCGCGATTACTCTTTGGTGCTGAGTTTGACCATTTTAGTCGGCGCTTTGACTATTTTATTCAATGCGATTGTTGACGTGCTGTATGCCGTTATCGATCCTAAAATCCGTTACTAGCACTGGAGCACGCCAATTATGTTGAGCAATAAAAATAGCGAAGCTCTGGAAGTTTTCAGTGAAAAACTGGAAGTTGAAGGGCGCAGCCTTTGGCAGGATGCCCGCCGTCGTTTTGTTCATAACCGCGCGGCGATCACCAGTTTGGTGATCCTAATGTTAATTACCCTATTTGTTATTTTGGCGCCGATGTTAGCGCAGTTTACTTATTCGGACACGGACTGGGGCATGATGTCAGCCGCCCCGAATATTGAGTCCGGGCACTACTTTGGTACTGACTCTTCTGGTCGGGATCTGTTGGTTCGTGTTGCTATTGGTGGTCGGATCTCATTGATGGTGGGGGTGGCTGCGGCGTTGGTTGCTGTGGTTGTCGGCACCTTGTATGGCTCTTTATCGGGCTATCTCGGCGGGAAAGTCGATTCACTGATGATGCGCCTGTTGGAGATTCTTAACTCATTCCCCTTCATGTTCTTCGTTATTCTGTTAGTGACCTTCTTTGGCCAGAATATTCTATTGATATTTGTGGCGATTGGCATGGTGTCCTGGCTGGATATGGCGCGTATTGTCCGTGGACAAACATTAAGTTTGAAACGGAAAGAGTTTATTGAGGCCGCATTGGTGGGCGGTGTTTCCACACGTAATATCGTATTGCGCCATATCGTTCCGAACGTGTTGGGTGTGGTGGTGGTGTACGCTTCTTTACTGGTTCCCAGTATGATTTTGTTTGAATCTTTCCTGAGTTTCCTTGGCTTAGGCACTCAAGAACCCTTGAGTAGTTGGGGCGCATTGCTAAGTGATGGCGCCAACTCCATGGAAGTGTCGCCATGGTTGCTGATGTTCCCTGCCGGTTTTCTGGTAGTGACCTTGTTCTGTTTCAACTTTATCGGCGATGGCTTGCGTGATGCCCTCGATCCGAAAGATCGCTGAGGAGTAGCACTATGACGACTATTGATAATCGGTCTGCTGTTCAGCAATCGGCATTGTTGGAAAAAAATAGATTGTTGGAACAAAATAGACAGTTGGAACAAAATATCCTGCTGGATGTAAAAGATTTAACCGTGACTTTTGGTACGCCAGATGGTGATGTAACGGCAGTTAACGCCCTTAATTTTGATCTGCGTGCGGGTGAAACATTAGGCATTGTAGGTGAGTCTGGCTCAGGGAAATCGCAAACAGCTTTTGCTTTGATGGGGTTGCTGGCCAGTAATGGCCGGATAGGGGGGTCAGCAAAGTTTAATGGCCGCGAAATCTTAAATCTGCCGGAAAAACAGTTAAACCGTTTGCGGGCTGAGGAAATCTCGATGATATTCCAAGACCCAATGACCTCGTTGAATCCTTATATGCGTGTTGGTGAGCAGCTAATGGAAGTGCTGCAACTGCATAAAAAGATGAGTAAAAGCGAAGCATTTGAAGAGTCAATTCGCATGCTTGATGCGGTAAAAATGCCAGAAGCACGTAAGCGCATGCGCATGTATCCCCATGAGTTCTCTGGTGGTATGCGTCAGCGGGTAATGATTGCAATGGCGCTGTTGTGCCGCCCTAAATTATTGATTGCCGATGAGCCAACAACGGCACTTGATGTCACCGTTCAAGCACAAATCATGACGTTGCTGAATGAGCTAAAGCATGAATTCAATACCGCGATTATCATGATCACCCATGACCTTGGCGTCGTTGCCGGAATCTGCAATAAAGTTCTGGTGATGTATGCAGGGCGGACGATGGAGTATGGTCAGGCCCGCGATGTGTTTTATCACCCAAGTCACCCTTATTCTATTGGTCTACTGAATGCGGTTCCTCGTCTTGATGCTGAAGGCGAATCTCTCATGACGATACCGGGTAATCCGCCGAATTTATTGCGCTTGCCGAAAGGTTGCCCATTCCAACCGCGTTGCCAATATGCCATGGATCGCTGTGGTGTGGCCCCGCCATTGGAGCATTTTGGTGATGGCCGTTTACGTGCCTGTTATAAGCCAGTAGGGGAACTAGTATGAATGCCATGACTGAGAAGAAAGTATTGCTAGAAGTGGCTGATCTAAAAGTCCATTTTGATATTCAGGATGGCAAACAATGGTTCTGGCAGCCATCAAAAACACTAAAAGCCGTTGATGGCGTAACATTGCGCTTGTATGAAGGCGAAACCTTAGGTGTGGTTGGCGAATCTGGCTGTGGCAAATCAACATTCGCCCGTGCCATTATTGGTTTGGTGAAAGCGACCAGTGGCAGTGTTTCATGGTTAGGTAAAGATTTGCTGAGCCTGAGTGATGCACAATGGCGCGCGACCCGTAGTGATATTCAGATGATATTCCAGGATCCACTGGCTTCATTAAACCCGCGAATGACCATCGGTGAAATCATCGCTGAGCCGCTGCGAACTTATCATCCCAAAATGTCGCGTCAAGAAATCAAAGATAAAGTTAAAGCAATGATGCTTAAGGTTGGCTTGTTGCCTAACTTAATCAACCGATATCCCCATGAATTTTCGGGGGGGCAGTGTCAACGTATTGGTATTGCTCGTGCATTGATTCTTGAACCGAAGCTGGTTATCTGTGATGAACCGGTCTCTGCTCTTGATGTGTCAATTCAGGCGCAAGTGGTGAACCTGTTGCAGCAATTACAGCGCGAAATGGGCTTGTCACTAATATTCATCGCCCATGATTTAGCTGTGGTGAAGCATATTTCTGATCGGGTTCTGGTGATGTATTTAGGCCACGCAGTGGAGCTTGGGACCTACGATGAGGTTTATCATAATCCACAACATCCCTATACCAAGGCGCTCATGTCGGCGGTACCTATCCCTGATCCTGACAAAGAAAGGGCGAAAGTAATTCAGCTACTGGAGGGGGAACTGCCCTCACCGATTAATCCGCCATCAGGCTGTGTATTTCGCACTCGTTGTCCGATTGCCGGGCCGGAGTGTGCGAAAACCCGCCCACTGTTAGAGGGCAGCTTCCGCCACGCGGTATCTTGTCTGAAAGTCGATCCGCTATAACATTCTGATAGTGATTGTCCAAAAGCAAAACCCCCGTCAGAGAAATGACGGGGGTTGTTATGATTACGGTATTAGCAGCCATGGGGGAAGGGACGTGTAACGATCACTCTTTCCACAAAATATGGCAAAGTTTATGGTCTTTTTCGCGGCACAGAAGAACTCGCGCAAATACATCATTAATCTCTTCACCATCACTATCAGCAAGGCCAATAACAACTTCGGCGAAAAAATCAGGGTTTAAATCAAAATCGACATGTTCTTGCCAATCTTCGGCTGGATCAAATAACTCCGCACCGCCACGCACTTCAAACTGAAGGTTAAACAATAAAATATCTGCCGGATCGAGATTGTCCCCCGCCAGCTCCAGAAAGATATCGTAAGCCTGCTCCAGTGTTTCATCTTCAGTCAGGCGGTTATTGAGATCCATTAAGCTTGGCTCTTGTCTATTCTGGTCCATTTGCCGATTCCCATTTGTTATTTGCAGATTGCGCTCATTAAAACATTCTCTATGCCGCTTTTACAATTATTATGCTATCTGAAGTCAATAACTCAGAGAATCTACAATAGGTTTACCACCAGCCGCCTCAGTTATTACAGTAACGGGCTGAAAAAGTAGAATAATCGTTCAGTAACGCGATGCCAGAGAGGGCGTTTATTCCACAATTCACCATCTAACAGTACCGAGCGGGCAATGTAGTCGTCCTGAACTTGCGCCAAATCTGCACCAAAACCATCATCATCAATGACCAGCGTGATTTCAAAGTTCAACCATAAGCTGCGCATATCCAGATTGACCGTGCCAACCAAACTTAGTTGACCGTCGACCAGCACACTTTTGCTGTGCAATAGGCCACCTTCAAACTGATAAACTTTAACGCCCGCTTCCAACAATTCAGAGAAGAATGCCCGGCTAGCCCAACGGACCATCATCGAGTCGTTGTCTCGAGGAACAATAATGCTGACATCAACACCACGTTGTGCTGCGGTACAGATGGCATGCAGCAGGTCATCGCTAGGCACGAAATACGGCGTCGTCATGATTAACTGCTCACGGGCTGCATACACCGCCATTAATAATGCCTGATGAATCATCTCCTCAGGGAATCCAGGGCCAGAGGCGATAACCTGAATGGTATGACCGCTCTCTTCTTCAAACGGCATGATATTAGTATCAGGCGGCGGGGGTAGAATACGTTTGCCGGTTTCAATCTCCCAGTCGCAGGCATATACGATACCTATGGTGGTGGCCACCGGGCCTTCCATCCGTGCCATCATATCGATCCATTGACCTACGCCGGCATCTTGCTTGAAAAACCGAGGATCAACCATATTCATGCTACCGGTATAAGCAACATAATTATCAATCAACACAATTTTACGGTGTTGACGCAAATCCATTCGGCGCAGAAAGACCCGGAACACATTGACTTTGAGTGCTTCGACCACCTCAATCCCAGCATTGCGCATCATCGCCGGATAGGGGGTGCGAAAGAATTGTTGGCTACCGGCGGAGTCCAGCATTAATCGGCAATGAACACCGCGGCGCGCTGCCGCCATTAACGATTCGGCAACTTGATCAACCAAGCCACCAGGCTGCCAGATATAGAACACCATCTCGATATTGTGACGGGCCAGTTCAATGTCACGTACCAGTGCTTTTAATGTGTCATCGGTGGTGGTCAATAACTGTAATTGATTACCTTTAACGCCGCTGATGCCTTGGCGGCGTTCACATAACTGGAATAATGGGGTAGCGACTTCGCTATTTGAAGTGGCAAAAATGTGTTGGCAGTCTTTCAGTTCACTTAACCAGCGAGCAGTGGATGGCCACATCGCTTTTGCTCGCTCAGCACGGCGTTTGCCGAGATGAAGTTCACCAAATGAGAGATACGCAATTATCCCAACTAACGGCAGAATATAAATAACCAGCAGCCATGCCATCGCCGAAGGAACGGCTCTGCGTTTCATCAGAATACGCAATGTTACCCCGGCAATAAGCAACCAATAGCCAAAAACCGAGAGCCAACTGATTACGGTATAAAATGTTGTCATAAGGGCGGAAGTCCTGTTCACAAACGGTCACTAAAGAGTGTACGCACAGTATTGCAAAGGCGAAACCTTTAATCAGATATATTACTGGATAAAATCTTTTAAGCTAAAGGACTTGCAACGGGTAATTAAATATTTAACGGGATTTTTTTGATCTTTCCACGCTGAGCTAAATAAGCTATTTGGACTAAACCCGCGATTTCGCCGTGCAGCGGCTTGGCTCACAAGATGAAAGGTTTATAATAGCCCAGTTCTCAGCTTTGGAAGAATTGTTTCATGAGACGGAGTAAGAATGAGGTGGGCCGTTGGCGTATGCTGCGGCAAAATCAGCGCCGAAGAAATCGCTGGCTTGAAGGTCAATCACGGCGCTATCGCCATATCTATTGTGTCAGGCAGCTCCACGAGCATCAGCATCGTCGGGCGCTATTGTTCACTGTGGCTTATGAATGGTAGTCCGCTGTGGTAGTAATAAAAACAGTCTCTTTATGAGGCTGTTTTTGTTTTAATCATAGTAAACACTGAGCTTTTATTAACTTCCCACCACAAAATATCTCATATTATACTGGCCGGAACTGGGCTGTTGCAGATGAATTTGTCAATAATTTGTTGCTGGCGTTAAATTCTGGAATGATATTTTCTACTTTAAATAGTGTTTTTCTTCGCAGAAAAATCACTCCTATCCTAAATTATCAAAATGCGATAATTCTGATGTTACTACTAATAATAAAAGGTGCAGAATAGTCATTTATAAGTTTATTTCACATCAGAATGACATCGCGCTACCATATATATTAGGTCGCTTCGTTCTAATCATTCAGTTTCAGGGGTGTTACTGTTTGGTTGTTCGAAGCGACCATTCTCCTATGAAATAAATGATTATGAAATAATAACATTGATAATCATCACGATTAAATAATACTTTCTTATCTATCAATGGGTTGATCAGAGTGGTTGCTACTTTTGGCAATCTCTTATATCGTTTTTAGTGATCAATAATAAAAAATTGATCAATTTTATCAATTGATCAATACTGCTGTTCTAATCAAATAAAAGGGTTTTACTGTGGATAGCAGGCTAAACATTGCAGTTGATTGCACTTTTATCTGTGAACCAGTTTACTGGCAGAATGGTAAGTTATTTGCTGTGGAGTTATTGAGTCGGTTCACAACGGTCTCTTTTAAATCGCCTATTTATACTGAGCGCTTCCTTCATCAACTTAATGCTCAAATGAAGGCTAAGCTGCTGTTTGACCAATTATGTGCGGTAAAATCACAGCAGAAATGGTTTATTGACCAACAAATAATACTCTCAATTAATATAGATTTTGATATGGCTCAAACGGTGCTGTATGACGAAGACGTCATATCATTATTAGCTATGATGCCCTTTATCCGGCTAGAAATAATGGAGAGTTTTCCCAATCTCAGTGATGGGCCGAAGAACACACTATTAAGTAAGCTGGCTGAACGATATTCATTATGGTTGGACGATTTTGGTAGCGGTAATGCTCACCTGGCGGCCGTTGCCAGTGGGTTCTTTGAATGTGTCAAAATTGATAAGCACTTTTACTGGCAATGGGGGGGAAGTGCCACGTTCGATAACCTGCTGACACGACTTCGTGAGCACTGCCAGTGCGTGATAGTTGAGGGGGTAGAAACTCATCAACAGCTTACTCAGTTATCTGACCTCGGGGTGGATGCCATGCAAGGTTATCTATTTAGTTCATTTCCGTTGATTGAGGTGGAGAAGTTGTCGCTAGAATAAAGCTAAATTTTTCCGATAGGACATCAACTTAGGGTACTTTTTGTAGTGGATATCACAGTTATATCTGGCTGATGAGTGGATGATAGAGTCCCTATTTCGGTAAAGGCTATAGTTCATGTCTCAATATAAATTAGCTAAAACAGTATTCTTCGGGGATTTAAAAGTTAGCACCGCACTTTATAAGTACGAGATTTATTGTGAAGAATCTGAGCTGGTATACCATGCTGCTATTTATTCTGAGCAAGTCATTGCTGCTGGCAAACACACTTATCCGGTTTGGGTAAGAAAAGACCATATGATTTTAAAAGCACCGGCGCATATGCTGGATAAAGCCGTTGAGGCATGCGAAGAGCATTGGCTGAAGCACTACAAAGCTTAAGGCGGCGTTAACGTCTTTGTTCTGGCTGGTAGTATAAAATCAAATACGCCTGTATTCAGGCGTATGATTAAGTTGACTATTGTTTACCACCACAGCGCAAAACAATCTGCGTGGTTAATCAAATAACTCTGAGAGGAAACTTTTCTTTTTGTAGTGTTTAGGTTTTGCATATCCGTGATTATCGCGTTCACGTTCTCTGGTGTCAGAGTATGGCGCTGATGTTGATGTCGGTGTACTTTCAGCCGATTTTTCAATGATTTTATCCAGTTCTCCGCGATCCAGCCATACACCACGGCAGTTAGGGCAATAATCGATCTCAATGCTCTTACGTTCAGACATCACCAGTTGGGTATCTTTGCATACTGGACACTGCATAGTCTTCATCTCCGCATTTAACAAAATGACTCAACGTCACGATAGAAAAATCGATATCTGATTAGACAATGATTCTCAGTAATTATAAGTAAAGATAATTAAATACATGTAATCGCCGGACGAGATGGCTACATGCAACCGATTTTGTCTATGGTTGGATAGATGTCAGACATCTGTAGTGATTCAGAATACCCGTTTATAGGGTTTTACAATAACCGACTGATACACACCAGCCGCGCTATAAGGGTCTTGTTCCGCCCAGTGTTCAGCCTCTTGTTGCGAGGCAAACTCGGCGATAACAGTCGATCCAGTAAATCCGGCAGCACCAGGGTCTGCGCTATCAATGGCTGGGTTCGGGCCTGCTGTCAGTAGGCGGCCTTGATCCTGCAATACTTGCAGGCGGGCCAGATGTGCAGGGCGAACGGATAAGCGCTTATCAAGTGAATCAGGAACATCCGTTGCAAAGATTATATAAAGCATGTTTCACCTTTAAAATTATCATACCCCTCATACTGCAAGCTGCATCTGCGTTGGCAGCCTTCCTGCAACTCGAATTATGTAGGGTATATACCTCAATATGATGATTTGTATTCGTTGCGCCATAACACCATGTTCTATCCATAAATTCAATAAGGTGCAGAAAGGGCGACATCTAAAATTCTCAGATGAATACACCGGTAGTTAATAATGAAATAAAATGATAACTAAGCGTAACGAGAAAGTATTATTTGGTTGATATTGCCGTTTAAAGCATCATTTAAGGCTGTTGAGGAAGATTGTTTGCGCTTGCTTATTGAATATGATTGCTATTTGCATTTACACTTAGCTGCATTAGAGGACATTGAATTATTATGCAGCTAAATAAATTTTTCCTGGGTCGACGGCTTACATGGCCAATCGTATTTTCAGTTGGTTTACATGGCAGCGTAGTTGCGGCATTACTGTACGTTTCTGTCGAGCAAATGAAGGTACAACCTGAAATAGAGGATGCACCGCTGGCCGTTACGATGGTCAATATAGCCACCTTTGCCGCACCACAACCAGCGGCGGCGGAGCCACAGGCCGAACCGGAACCCGTTGAAGAAACACCGCCAGAGCCTGAGGTGTTGCCAGAACCTGTTCCTGTACCGATTCCTGAACCGGTGAAGCCGAAACCAAAGCCCAAGCCTAAACCGGTGAAAAAAGAAGTTAAAAAGCCGGTAGTGAAAAAGACCGAAGCACCACCGGATGACAAGCTGTTCAAATCTGATGAGCCAGCACTGGTTGCCAATAATGCGCCGGTAAAAGCCGCGCCGAAAGCGTCAGTTCCGGGGGCATCAACCACTGCTGGGCCAAGAGCCTTGAGTAAGGCGAAGCCAACTTATCCGGCAAGGGCACTGGCTTTGGGGGTCGAAGGGCAGGTTAAGGTCCAATACGATATTGACGAAAATGGTCGTGTCACTAATGTGCGCGTTTTGGAAGCGACGCCGCGTAATACCTTTGAGCGTGAGGTGAAGCAAGTGATGCGTAAATGGCGATTTGAAGCGGTTGCGGCTAAAGATTATGTCACCACCATTGTGTTCAAGATCGGCGGCAATATGGAAATGAACTAAGGTTATTATGGTGTTACTCAGTCTGCTATTGAGTAATCAGCAAATATCATAATAAGAAAAGGGTCGCTGTTATACAGGGCGACCCTTTTTTTGCGTCAGGACAAGCTCGGCCAACGATTATTGCGTTGCGCCAACCTCGAAATTCCCTCTGCCGTTAGGTAGCGCACGGGCTTTACCGGCATCATCCACCGCTACATAGGTAAATACCGCTTCAGTGGCACGATAGCGCTGCCCGATTGGCTCAGAAGAGACCTTTTTCACCCACACTTCAATATTGATGGTAATTGAGCTACGGCCGGTTTTAATACAGCGGGCATAGCAACAAACCACATCGCCCACAGCGACTGGCTTGAGGAAGGTCATCCCATCCACCCGAACAGTGACAACTCGCCCTTGAGCTATCTCTTTGGCCTGAATGGCTCCGCCAATATCCATTTGTGACATTAACCAACCGCCAAATATATCACCATTAGCATTAGTGTCTGCGGGCATTGCAAGGGTACGAAGTACCAATTCACCATTAGGTAATGATTGCTCACCGCGAGGTGATAATTGTTCCTGAGTCATCTCTGCCTACTTCTAAAAGTAAATCTATTCACCTGGAATGGCTCACTGAAATTTCAATAAGCGCAAATATACCAACGTCATTGAGGCCGCAGGGCGATGCCTGTTTGCAGTCTCAATGACGTTGGGAGCTATTATTTAAGATTATGACTTTTTCTGTTCTTCCGGCATATGTCGGTAAATATAAACGCCACTGATCAATGTGAATATCAGGGTGAGTGCGGTTAAACCAAAGACTTTAAAGTTTACCCAAATATCTTGCGGTAACCAGAATGCGACATAAATGTTCAGCAGGCCACAAGCCAGGAAGAACAGCGCCCATGACATATTCAGTGTTGACCATACCGCATCTGGTAGCGTTAGCTCTTTACCCAGCATGCGCTGAATCAATGGTTTTTTCATAACCCATTGGCTTATTAACAAAGCAACAGCGAACAGTGCATATAACACCGTCACTTTCCATTTAATGAATAAGTCGCTGTGGAATGTGAGCGTCAAGGTCCCGAATACCAGCACCATAACAGCGGTAACTAATGTCATCTTTTCTACTTTACGGTACTTAACCCAGGTAAAGGCTAACGCGAGTAGTGTCGCGACAATCAGCGCCCCTGAGGCGACAAAAATGTCATACATCTTGTAGAAAACGAAAAATACGACCAGTGGGAGAAAATCTAAAAGTTGCTTCATGAATCAATCCATCATTTGTACACAGCCCGACTATACCGGATTCAGTGGTGTGAGGGTACCAGCGGTAAAATACTATTATCCTTAATTATCCGTCGGAATGCGCGCTCTGCCAGTGGAATTTGCAGAAACTTACGATAAACAAGTAACAGATTTTGTCAGCATATTGCCAGTAGTGCGTTAACCCAGCATGATGAGTAATAATTATTGGGTTAGGTGTTGTGGAGTAAATATGCAGAGAAGATCACTTCGGTACTGGATGCCGGGTTTGACCCAATTGATGGCGTATGAACGTGAATGGCTCAAACCCGATGTCAGGGCGGGTCTATCCGTGGCCGCAGTCGCATTACCTATTGCTATTGCTTATGCTGAATTGACGGGGGTTAGTGCCGCTGTTGGTTTGTACTCATGTATTTTGCCGATGATTGCCTACGCTTTCTTTGGTTCATCGCGACAATTAATCGTCGGACCTGATGCGGCAACTTGTGCGGTGATTGCCGCGGTGGTCGCGCCGCTGGCTGCGGGGAGCAGTGAGGTGCATTGGCAGCTCACCATCATGATGACATTGATGATGGGCACATGGTGTCTGGTGGCCAGTCGTTTCAAGCTGGGGGCTTTGGCTGATCTATTATCACGGCCAATATTGACCGGGTTACTTAATGGGGTGGCAATTACCATTATTGTCGATCAGCTCGGTAAGGTTTTTGGTTTTATGACCCGCCCCCCACAACTGATTGAGCGGGTACTGGCATTACCCCATAATTTGATTAATAGCCATTTGCCCACCGTCGCCATTTCACTACTGACTTTTGTGGTGCTGTATGGTGTTAAGTGGTTACGGCCAAACTGGCCTGCACCGCTGTTGGCGATCGTCATGGCGACCTTTGTTTCCTGGGCTGCCAATATGCAGCAATTTGGCGTGGCGGTGGTTGGCGGGTTCGATGGTGGCTTGCCAATGGTGCATTGGCCTGATTTCCAACCCGGCCTGCTGCGCGATATGGTTATCCCGGCACTTAACCTGGCCGTGGTCAGTTTTGTTAGCATGATGCTGACCGCGCGTAGTTTTGCCGCCAAAAATGGTTATGAGGTGGATGCCGATGTAGAACTGCGCGCCTTGGGTATTACCAACATTGTTTCAGCGCTATCACAAGGTTTTGCTATCAGTGGGGCCAGTACCCGTACAGCCGTAAATGACGCCAATAATGGCAAAAGCCAGTTGGTTTCTATTATTGCTGCGTTGATGATTGCGATGGTGTTGCTATTTTTAACCCGACCGTTGCAATTTATCCCAATCGCAGCGCTGGGCGTGGTGCTGATTTATGCTGCCTGGTCACTACTGGGATTCAGGAGTTTATGGCAATTACGTAAACGTAATACTCAGGCTTTCTATTTAGCGATATTTACTTTTGTCAGCGTAGTATTGGTCGGCGTGATTAGTGGTATCGGATTGGCGGTACTGTTGGGGCTATTGCAGTTCCTGCGCACGGTATTCCGCCCAACAGAACAGTTATTAGGGGTTAATGCTGATGGTATGATCCATTCAATGCGTAGCGGCAATGGGATCAAACCTGTACCCGGCGTGATGATTTATCGTTTTAATTCACCTCTGACCTATTTTAACGTGGCGTACTTTAAGCGGCGGATTTTGAATTTAGTTGACAGCACACCCCATCAGGCAGATTGGGTGGTTATTGATGCGGTCGCCAGTTTTACCTATGCCGATATCAGTGTTCTATCGGCGATTGATGAGCTTAAACGTGACCTGAAGCAACGCAATATTAAGTTGATACTGGCGGGAAGACGTACCGAACTAACACGCTGGTTTAGAGTTAATCAATTGAAAAGTCAGGATAATGACCTAATTCTGGTACCGGATCTCTATCTGGCACTAAAACTGATTCAAAGTAAGCAGCGGGTGGCAGAGAAACAAGAACCAGAGATAGGTGCCGAGCCTGAAGTTAGTGCATAGGTATCAATCATTGATGAACAAAAAGGGCCGTAATGGCCCTTTTTGCTTTTACTTGGCGGGGTACTTACTCCGCTGGAGTGGCAGGGCGCAACAACATATATAAACGGAACAAATACACCAGCAATAATGCAGAAACCAGATTGCTAAGCGCACTTAAAATAATAGTCGCAATCGGTGTTGGCAAAATAGTCAGGTGGCTTACCAGATACAACAGAATCAATTTGGCCGCTATCCACAGCATCATCGCAGGGATGATTAACCGCACATTGGCAAATGCCAATTTAATACTGACTCTTATGGCCGAGAAAACCCCCATTTTCTCTGTGGTCACGATAATCGGTGAGAGTGATAACGCGACAGCAATGACCACACCAGGCACGATAAATATTGTTAATCCTAACTGAATCAACAAAGTACCGATAAACATCAGCAGCAGCAAGCGAGGCAAGATCGGTACTGAAATACCAATAGCTTGCAATGCACTGACCCGACGGCCCATCGATACCATAGAAATCAGGGTTAGCATTCCACCGACTAATAACACGTTACCGACTAAGGCAGAAAAGGTCGCCGCCGCAGAGACTTTAAGCAGCACCATCTGCTGCTCCGGTGTCATCTGCGATACTATCTCACTGATACTGACACTTGCTGATGACGCAATATCACCGTCCGCAGCACTTAAAATACCCAGTTGTTCAGCATCAGGGATAAATGCCTGATTCAGCATGACGGTAATGAACGCAGTCAGTAAAGCCAGCAGCAGGATTGCCGGCAGTTGATTACGTAAAAAGTTAAAACTGTCACGGTATAAACTGTTAGCCGTGATAGGCATGAAAGCTCCTTGGGATCGAAAAAATAGCGCTAGCCGATGATTATACCTTGTTATGAGGCGCTGTGGGATCCTGTCATTAATCTAGCAGTGATTTCTTCTAATCTGATTACCTCGACGTTATCAATAGCTAACGGTGGTAACCCATAGTGCGCACGGGCGCGGTCACAGTGCGGATTATGAATTCCGGCATCCCCTGAGCGTTCAAATTCATAACAGGGTGGTGGGCGGTCGCCATAAATTGTACAGGAAACAGCGTGACCGACTTCACCTTGAAGTGCACTGCAACGGGGGGATTTACAGTTAGTACCGGACATACAGCTTATAAAGGGTGTGACTTGTTCGGTCATGGCGTTGGGCACTGTACCGCCTCCCTCTTTGGCTTCAGCCCAATAGAACGACACTCTAAAATAGGCGCAACACGCACCACAGTTTTGACACGGATTAATTTCAGCGTTCATCTTGAATCTACTGCTCCTTACAAAGTAAACAGCCAACCGATCGCGATTTCACACATACAACATCCAAGCATAGCAGCATGACAACGGTTCCATTTTTCATCAATGGCTGTTAGCACAATTTGCGGCTAAATGGTTTTTATGATCCAGATCAATTTCAATATTATTAATGAATTAAATAACCTTACATAAAATAGGATTTATTTAATTTGTTACCAAAGATGTGATCTCGATTGGATCATGAATACTCATTTATGGGTATATTTTGCTCGCGAATATACCTACAAATGGAATGGATAATGAAAAAAGTCACTTTGGCATTGTTAGCTGTAGCCGCTCTGGCTCCCACTGCGGCAAGCGCGCATCAAGCAGGCGATTATATTTTCCGGGCAGGGACAGCAACTGTCAGACCAAATGCCGGGTCTGATGATGTATTAGGTTACGGTTCCTTCAAAGCGGATAACAATACTCAGTTAGGGCTGACCTTCAGCTATCTGATTACTGATAACATCGGTGTAGAATTGCTGGCTGCCACGCCGTTCCGCCATAAAATTGGGCTGGAGGCAACCGGTACCATTGCTGAAGTTAAGCAATTGCCGCCAACCTTAATGGCGCAATACTATTTCCGCGATAAGCAAGACAAACTGCGCCCGTATCTGGGTATCGGCCTGAACTACACCACCTTCTTTGATGAGAAATTTAATAACACAGGGCAAGGTGCCGGTTTGACGGATTTAAGTGTTAAAGATTCGTGGGGCATTGCCGGGCAAGCGGGTATGGACTACATGGTCAGTGAAAACTGGATGCTGAATATGTCGGTCTGGTGGATGAATATCGAAACTGACGTGAAATTCAAAGCCGGGGGTGAAGAGCAAAGTATTCATACCCGTCTTGATCCATGGGTGTTTATGTTTGGCGCGGGCTATCGTTTCTAATTACCCTTTGTTCTTGACGTTGCAGGGGTGTTGGCTGCACTCACTTACCCGAATCACTGACCTGAGTCAGCTCATCGGGATGCGTTTGCTGGCTGCCTACCTGCAACGGCAATAACTTTGGGCAATACCCTTCGTCCTTGCCGCTACAGAGGGGCTGAGTTCACTCATCGGTGACAAAGGAGGCGCGAAGGGCGCCTCCGAACAGGGGATTATTTGATTTGCATTCTATCACTAACAGATTTCACCCCAGGTACGGTACGGGTGATCTGTACTGCACGGTTTGCATCCTGACGCGAACTAACAAAGCCGCTTAACTGGACCCGTCCTTTAAAGGTCTCAACACTGATTTCAGTAGATTTAAGATTCTTCTCACCCAGTAACGCCGATTTTACCTTGGTGGTCACCACAGTATCATCCAGGTATCCACCTGTGCCTTCAGATTTAGGTGTTGGTGCACAGGCTGCTACTGCCATTGCCATGATTACTACAATACATAAAGCTGAAAGGGTCTTAAAAAGCTTCATAAATTACTCTCCATGTTTGCCAATAATTTAACAGGACATTACGAAAAAAATAACTTGTTGAAAGCGTTATAAACACATATTGACGTCGTGCTACTGATCACTCATCGCATCCAAAATGTAAAGAAATGCTTAGGGCGTTACATAATTATTGGTTATGAATAGTGTTAATTCAAATTTGCAGCAGATATATAGCGTGGCAGGCGAGAAGTTCGAGCGAATATAGCGCCTGATCTGAACCGACAATCAGGCGCTGGTGGTGAGATTAGCCGCGAGTTGCCGCTTTCATTTCAGTCACAAAACGCGACAACTGGGCTAACATCTCTGCGGGCTGTGAGACATTATTTTCAATAATTTTTACAATCGCGGAGCCTGAAATCGCGCCGGCCGCACCGGCTGCCAGACTGGTCTTCACTTGTGCTGGCTGTGAAATACCAAAACCTTGTAGTGCTGGGGCGGCATTATATTCACGCAGTTTATCAATCAGATGATTTAGCGCAAGCTGACCGTGATTCTCAGCACCGGTGACACCCGCACGTGACAATAGATAGGTGTAACCACGGCCATGAGAAGCTATCTCGCGCAGTAAATCATCGTCCGCATTGGGTGGGCAGATAAAGATAGGCGCAATCCCATGGCGCAGTGCCGCTGCGCGGAACAGGGCTGACTCTTCAAAAGGTACGTCAGCAATGAGCACTGAATCGACACCGACAGCAGCACAACGCTGGTAGAAACTATCGATTCCATTGTGGAATACCAGATTTGCATACATCAGCAGGCCGATGGGAATAGCGGGGTGTTTTTTACGGATTTCCGCCAGCATTTCAAAGCAGATACCGGGTGTCACGCCAGCGGCAAAAGCACGCAATGCTGCATTTTGAATGGTTGGGCCATCTGCAAGTGGATCAGAGAATGGTATACCCAGCTCCAACGCATCGGCACCTGCCGCAATTAATGTATCAATAATCTCTAAAGATAGAGCCGGTGTTGGATCCCCTAGCTGTACGAAAGGAACAAATGCACCTTCTTTTTTGGCTGCCAACTGATTGAAAAGTTGCTGATAACGCTCCATTAAATCTCTCCCCGTGCTTTCAGAATATCGTGAACGGTGAAAATGTCTTTATCACCGCGCCCGGACAGATTCACTACCAATATCTGTTCTTTTTCCGGCGACGCTTTAATCATTTTTAAGGCATGGGCCAAGGCATGGGAGGATTCCAGTGCTGGAATAATCCCCTCTTTGCATGACAGCGCTTTAAAGGCATCCAGTGCTTCGTCATCGGTAACGGAAACATAATCAGCACGACCAATGCTATTTAAATAAGCATGCTGTGGCCCTACGGATGGGAAGTCTAATCCCGCAGAAATTGAGTAAGATTCTTCGATTTGGCCGTCACTGGTCTGCATCATCGGCGATTTCATGCCGAAATAGATGCCTACTTTACCGTGTTTGAGTGGTGCACCGTGCTGGCCGGTTTCAATACCCAGCCCTGCCGGCTCAACACCAATCAGAGCAACACCTGGCTCATCGATAAAATCAGCAAACATACCAATCGCATTCGAGCCGCCACCGACGCATGCCAGCACCACATCCGGCAGACGGCCTTCCCGGGCTAACATCTGCGCTTTGGTTTCTTCGCCAATCATCCGTTGGAATTCACGCACGATAGTCGGGTAAGGGTGTGGGCCTGCTGCGGTTCCCAACATATAGTGGGCGGTTTCGTAACTGCCAGACCAATCGCGCAGTGCTTCATTACAGGCATCTTTCAAGGTGGAAGAACCGCTGTGCACTGGGATCACTTCAGCCCCCATCAGGCGCATACGGAACACGTTGGGTGACTGGCGCTCAATATCTTTGGCACCCATGTAAATACGGCATTTCAAGCCGAGCAGGGCGCAAGCCAGTGCTGACGCTACCCCATGTTGACCTGCGCCGGTTTCCGCAATGATTTCGGTTTTACCCATGCGTTTGGCCAATAAGGCCTGACCCAAAACCTGATTGGTTTTGTGCGCGCCGCCGTGCAGCAGGTCTTCACGTTTCAGGTATAACTTGGTTTTTGTCCCGGCGGTCAAATTCTGACACAGGGTTAGCGCGGTCGGGCGACCAGCATAGTTCTTTAACAGATCCTGAAATGCTGCCTGGAACTCAGGGTCCTGTTGAGCACTGACAAAAGCCTCTTCCAGTTGCTTCAATGCTGGCATCAAAATCTGCGGCACATACATGCCACCGAACTCGCCAAAATAAGGATTAAGTGTGGTCATTTTTCTGTCCTATGGGGTGACTAAAGTGTGTCCATGAATCATGAATAAAGTTAGCCAAAAATTATCCATCAGTAAGCGCGTAACGTCTGGAAAACAGCGGCGATCAGTTGTGAGTCTTTGATGCCGGGGGCACTTTCTACACCGGAATTGAAATCAAGACCGGCACAACCCAGTTGGGCTGCTGCACAACAGTTATCAGCGCTTAGCCCACCCGCCAGCAGTACATTATCCAGCGGTTGACCGGCCAGTAATGACCAGTCAAAGCGTTGACCGGTGCCACCGTTGCCGTGGTCCAGAACATAACGCTCGACATGTTGTGAGTTGCGTTGCGGTACACTATCGTCAACACGCAACGCCTGCCAAATTTGGCAACTGGCAGGCAGTATCGCGCGCAGTTGATTGATATAGCTCTGATCTTCTTGCCCGTGCAACTGCACTGCCACCAGCGACAGGCGCTCGGCTGTTTGCTGCACAGTTTCAATTTTGGCATCACGAAAGACGCCAACATACTTCAATGGTGCGCCGCTAATCACAGTCCGTGCTTTGGCGATATCCACATAACGCGGCGAACTACCAACAAAGATTAAACCACCATAGACGGCACCTGCTTGATAAGCTGCGGCGGCATCTTGAGCGCGGGTCAGGCCGCAGACTTTATTTTCACCGAGTAACACACGGCGCACCGCAGCATTGAGATCGGGTTCAGACATCAACGCGCTGCCAATCAGGAACCCGTTGGCAAAGTGACTCAGTTCGCGCACCTGTTGGTAATTATTAATACCTGATTCGCTAATAACCGTGACACCTTTTGGCAGCCGTGGGGCCAGTTCGCGGGTGCGATCAAGGCTTATCGACAAGTCACGCAGATCCCGGTTATTAATACCGACCACTTTGGCACCTAATGCAATCGCCCGATCCAGTTCTTCAGCATTACTGGCCTCGGTCAACACCCCCATATTCAGGCTGTGTGCTACGGCGGCCAGTTGGCGATAGCTGTCATCATCGAGCACCGATAGCATCAGTAAAATGGCGTCAGCCTGATAAAAACGCGCCAATTGAATCTGATAGGCGTCGATAATAAAGTCTTTACACAGCACCGGCTGAGTGACGGCAGCACTGACGAGTGGTAAGAAATCAAAGTTGCCTTGGAAGTACTTTTCATCGGTTAATACCGAGATGGCCGATGCATAATTTTTATAAACTGCTGCAATGTCTGCCGGATTAAAGTTTTCGCGGATAACCCCCTTGGACGGGGATGCCTTCTTACATTCCAGAATAAAAACGGTCTTACTGCCTTGCAGCGCGTGATAAAAGTCGCGCTGGCTCAGGGTAATATCGTTTTGAAAACTAGCCAGAGGCTGTTGCAATTTCCGAGCGGCAACCCAGATTTCCTTATCGTGCACAATGTGGTGGAGCACGGTTTTATTAAGCCCAGTTTCCTGCATGATTTATCCTCTCGCCGCCAGAGCGGTAACACAGTCAAAAGCCTGACCGCTGTGAATCATTTCCAATGCCTGCTGTGCGTTATGGCGCAGGTTTTCCTGACCGTGCAACTTCAGCAATAACGCCACGTTAGCCGCAACGGCTGCGGCGTGTGCCGGTTCACCTTTACCTTGTAACAACCGTGCTAAAATGTCACGGTTTTCTTCCGGTGCGCCGCCTTGTAATGCGCCCAGTGAATAACGGTTCAGACCAAAATCTTCCGGTGCTAATTCATAGCTTTCGATGCTGCCGTTATTCAGCTCAGCCACCTGAGTCGGTGCATGAATCGCCACTTCATCCATTCCCCCACCATGTACCACCGCAGCACGCTGGTAACCCAACACTTGTAGGGTTTGCGCGATGGGTAATACCAACTCAGGGCTGTAAACACCAATCAGCGCCAACGGCGGGCGAGCCGGATTGATTAATGGCCCCAACACATTAAACAGGGTGCGGGTCTTCAACTGCTGGCGAACCGGCATCGCGTGGCGAAAGCCAGTGTGATACTGCGGGGCAAACAGGAAACAAACTCCTAACTCATCCAAGGCTAATCTGGATTGTTCCGCGCTCATGTCCAGGCGAATACCAAATGCGGCCAGCAAGTCTGATGAACCGGAACGGCTGGAAACACTGCGATTGCCATGCTTGGCCACTTTTACGCCGCAACTGGCGGCAACAAAGGCGCTGGCGGTAGAGATATTGATACTGTTAGTGCCGTCACCCCCGGTACCAACGATATCGGCGAACAGGTAATCCGGGCGCGGGAAGGGCTGTGCATCCGCCAATAAGGCTTGCGCGGCGCCAGCTATTTCGGCAGGCGTTTCACCGCGTACTTTCATACTGATTAACGCCGCCGCCAATTGGCTCGCTTCCAGTTCACCTCGCACGATAGAGCTAAACAGGATTTGGCTTTCCGCTTGGGTCAGGGATTTAGCCTGAAACAGTTTTTCCAATAATAATTCTTTTGATAATAATAAGTTTTGCATCTTATAGTCCTTAATTACACCCTACCCAAAGAACATGGTGTTACAGGTGACAGCATGCGAGTAACGAATGTAGCTAACACCGCTACAGCTTCATGTGTGGAGGGCATAATGCCCAGTCCAGCGTCTGCTCAAGCAAACGGGCACCATGGGTGGTTAAAATAGATTCCGGGTGAAATTGGTAGCCACACACCCGATGTGCGTCATGGCGCACCGCCATGACCATCTCACCAAAACGGGCGTTAACAGTTAATTCTGTTGGGATATTGCTGCCCACTAATGAGTGGTAGCGGGCTACTGGCAGCGGATTCGGCATGCCTGCAAACATAGCTTGTCCATCGTGTTCAATGGCCGAGGCTTTGCCGTGCAGTATCTCTCCTGCCTGTCCTACATGGCCGCCATAAGCTTCGACAATGGCCTGATGGCCAAGGCAAATACCGATAATCGGCAACTGGCCGCGTAAACGTTGCAATAATTCGGGCATACACCCCGCCTGTGCCGGTGTGCCAGGACCGGGCGAGAGCATCAGCACCGGTTGTTCGAGTTGTTGCAAGCGGGCGATAATGGTATCGGCGGCGATTTGGTTACGGTAAATCACCACCCGATGGCCACTGGAACGTAATTGGTCCACCAGGTTGTAAGTAAAGGAGTCAATATTATCGAGCAGCAAGATATCAGCCATTAGAAGATCTCCCTGGCATGGTGTGCGCTAGCAATTGCCCGCAGAACCGCACGTGCTTTATTGCGAGTTTCATCGGCTTCGGCCTGTGGAATGGAGTCAATCACCACACCGGCCCCCGCTTGGACCGTGGCGATACCGTCTTCGACATAAGCTGAGCGGATAACAATGCAGGTATCCAAATCGCCGTGTGCGGTAAAGTAACCCACCGCGCCACCGTAACTGCCCCGACGTGCGCCCTCACTGCCAGCAATCAATTGCATAGCGCGGACTTTCGGTGCGCCGCTCAGGGTGCCCATATTCATACAGGCTTGATAAGCATGCAGTACATCCAGATCCTGACGCAGCGTGCCCACTACGCGCGAGACCAAATGCATCACAAAGGAATAGCGGTCAACTTTAGTTAAATCGGCCACATAGCGGCTACCCGGCTCGCAGATGCGGGCTAAATCATTACGGGCTAAATCTACCAGCATCAGATGTTCAGCCAATTCTTTATGGTCAGTGCGCATCTCCAGCTCAATACGGCTGTCTAAATCGCGATCCAATTCACCATTGGCACGGCGGCCACGCGGGCGGGTACCGGCAATCGGGTAAATCTCAATCTGGCGGTTGGTGGCGTCATATTTCAGCGCACTTTCCGGTGAAGCACCAAACAGGGAGAATTCGTTATCCTGCATAAAGAACATATACGGGCTGGGATTATGGTCTTTCAATGTTTGGTATGCCGCCAGTGGTGAGGGGCAAGGCAGTGAGAAACGGCGTGAAGGAACAACCTGGAAAATTTCGCCTTCTCGGATTGCTATCTGTAATTGGGCCACCACTGCACCGTACTCGGCGTCTGATTGGTTACACCGTAACGCCATCTCAGGCACTGACTGGGCCGGGATCGGTTGTGGTGCTTGCTGTAGCTGGTGGCTAACTTGTTCTAACCGCTGGGTCAGACGCAAATGCTCGCTAGCGTCGGCGGTAAACAGACTGGCTTGCAACTGCGTCGAGCGATGCTGATGATCCAATATCAACAAGGTTTCGGCTAAATAGAAGCAGAAATCCGGGCAACGTTGGTCCTGGCGCAGCGGGGGTAAATTTTCAAAACCCGCCACCAAATCGTAAGCGAATAGACCACCAATGAATACGGCTTCCCGCTCAGCTACGGGTGCATCGACCAGTTTTAGTAGCAAACGTAGCGCATCAAAAACCGACAATGACTGTAAACGAGAGTCTTCATCTTGCACTTCGTTAATAATAGGGAAGGTTAATTCACGGCCATTCGGGCGCACTTGAATCTCTACTTGTGGCGGTAACGCAGCATCTAACAGCGGTAATAACGACGCGCCATTGCGACTGAGTGCTTCAATCGTGACTTTCTGCTCAAGGGCGGTAATACGTAAAGCACTATCAATAATCAGCAGGCTTTTTAAGTTCTGTTTACTGGTCACTTCTGCGGATTCAAGCAGCAGAGTGGCTGGTCGTGCGCCGCAGAGCTGGTGAAACAGCGCGGTTGGGTCATCGCGGTAACACGCCGGGGTGCTCAGTAACTGTAATGTGGGGCGCGAAGTTTGCATCATTTATCTTTCCTGAAAAGTGATTACGCCGAAATCTGACCATAAAAAAGCCCGCTATTAGCGGGCTGAAGCAATCTGCATTGTCTGGTGACTGATATGCGTGATTACATCGCCCGAGAGAGGGAGATGTGCCACCAACGCAGTAAGGAAATCAGGGAAGTTTTCATTATCAGTCACTACTCTCTATGATTGCATTCAGTTTATTCCCCTTGCCCTTGAAGCCGCAGGGGGTTAGCTACATTCACTTGCTGTTAACTCAGACGTTTAAGTACTCCGTGAACTTGTGTACTAGTTAACTGGTTCATGAGTTAAATGTCAACCCTTGATTGATTGTTTTCTAACAAAGTCTGTGCGGTTATCTATTTCACTTTAATTTCGCTACGGTGGCAGAGCACGACTAAGTTTGATTAACGTTAGTGTGTTATTAACAGGTATGATAGCCCGCCACGCTTTTTCGGATTTTTGTTTTGGTTAATAAGACCATTTTGATAAATAAACCTGTTTTGACTGATAACACCACCTTATCTGATAGGGCCGATGCCGCCACATCAACGGCCTTTACACTTTATGATTTGCATAGCCATACCACTGCGTCGGACGGCTTGTTAACCCCTTCGGCACTGGTAATAAGAGCAGCACAGATGCGGGTAGGTGTTTTGGCTATTACCGATCACGATACCACCGCAGGGTTGGCTGAAGCCGCCGCCACCATTGCCCAGCAACAATTGGCACTACGGCTTATCCCTGGGGTGGAAATTTCTACATTATGGGAAAATCACGAGATCCATATTGTGGGATTAGGTATTGATACCCAGCATGCCAGTATTGGCAAATTATTGAGTGAGCAGTCCAACTATCGCTATATTCGGGCGCAGGAAATAAGCGCGCGACTGGAAAAAGCGCGGATTCCCGGTGCTTGGGACGGAGCTAACCGCTTGGCGGGGGGCGGACAGGTAACCCGTGGGCATTTTGCCCGCTATCTGGTGGAATTGGGGTTAGCGAGTAACGTTGGGCAGGTTTTTAAAAAGTATTTAGCCAAAGGCAAGACCGGTTATGTCCCCGCACAATGGTGTACAATAGAACAAGCTATTGAAGCAATTAAGCAATCTGGTGGGCAAGCGGTACTGGCGCATCCGGGTCGTTACGATTTAACCGCCAAATGGTTGAAACGTTTATTAGCCCATTTTGCCGAACATGGCGGTGATGCCATGGAAGTTGCCCAGTGCCAACAAGCCCCCCATGAACGAGCGCAGCTTGCACAGTATGCGCGCGACTATAATTTACTGGCATCCCAGGGATCTGATTTCCATCAGCCTTGCGCCTGGATTGAATTGGGCCGCAAATTGTGGCTGCCCGCAGGGGTGGAACCAGTATGGCGTGATTGGCCTGTAGAGCCAGCTAACGCGAACGTTGAATGATGAGGTAGTGTCATGAGTCAATTTTTTTATATACACCCGGAAAACCCTCAGCCGCGACTGATCAACCAAAGTGTTGATGTGTTACGCAAGGGCGGGGTGGTGGTTTACCCGACAGATTCTGGTTATGCCCTTGGCTGCCGTTTAGAAGATAAAGCGGCAATGGAACGTATTTGCCGAATCCGCCAATTAGATGGTAATCATAACTTCACACTGGTGTGCCGTGATTTGTCGGAGTTATCGACTTATGCATATGTTGATAATTCAGCGTTTCGACTGATCAAAAATAATACCCCGGGTAATTACACCTTTATATTGAAGGCGACGAAAGAAGTTCCTCGGCGTTTGATGAATGACAAACGTAAAACTATTGGTTTACGTGTGCCTTCTAACCCTATTGCGCTGGCGTTGCTGGATGTATTAGGCGAGCCTTTGATGTCGACGACATTGATGCTACCGGGTAATGACTTTGCTGAATCCGACCCGGAAGAGATCAAAGACCATCTCGGTAAGCAAGTGGATTTAATCATCCATGGCGGTTCATTAGGGCAGCAACCCACTACAGTTATTGACCTGACTGATTCCTCTCCTGAAGTTATTCGTGAAGGAGCGGGGGACGCCACACCGTTCCGCTAAATATCTTTATATCTGGGGTGTTGGATACGGCATAACCGAAAGGTACCGCTATCCAACCCAGATGACATGCTCAATCGCCGGTGTTAGAAGGCATATTTCACACTAAGCCCGCCAGCTACACCTTCGCGTTTTCCGCTGTAACCTGACAGTTTCAGGTCCATAGACAGATTCTTTTCTTTAGTCGGCGTAATGCGAATGCCCACTTCAGCAATGCCCGTGCTCCCTTTAACGCCAGCAGAATCGATATTGTCCCCATCGATAGTCCCCTTGGCTTTACCATCAAATTCATATTCATAGGCAACCCCGCTGATAACATCCAGTTTCGGTGTGGCATGATAGGTGACAGTAACGCCGGTATTAACACGCTGTGAGTTCAACGCCGAAAACGTCAGCTTCTCACCTTGGGAATTAGTGACGCTGTCACTACCTACTCGAGTCGACAGAATACTGGCATGGGTGTCTAGTTTCACCGCCGGTGTCATGGCATAGCGATAGCCGGTTTTCAGCTGCCCGCTGACATAAGGTGACGCGCTGTCATAATGGCTCGCAACCCCGCCATTCACACCGAAATCAGCAGAAGAGAAATCGCTGGATACGCGGCCTGCACGCAGAGAACTGTTGAGGTAAATAGCGTTAGTGAATGCATAGTTGGCAATAATACCAGCACCTTTATAGTCGACATTTCCGTTACTTTTTACACTGGCCAATCCGCTAAAATCATTATAGGCGTCATAGCTACCCCAGCCGGCTTCAAACAGGCCACCGAGGGTGAGTTGCCCCAGATTCTTAGTGATGCCGGTGGTCAAAGCAAAGCTATCCATATCAATGTGGGAACCGGTGTTGTAACGGCTCTTGCTGCCGGAGGTCAGACCAAATAGCGCCACCTCATTGTCATCACGCTTGAGCTGTGCGGTATCTAACCCGGCAAGCAGGTCGCTGCCTTGGTTGATCAACAGCATGCCTGGCAGACGGCCTTCCAAATAGGCTTTAGTCTGTGGATTTACCTCAAAACCGGTAGTCGGGCTGCTTTCCCGGCTTAATTGAGTTACGTCATCTAACGACGCTTTTACTGCATCATTTTCCCGATACACTCTGATATCAGCCAGTTTTGCCGTACCCATCGTGACTTTTTGCGTGTTATTTAACGTCGCTTCACCCCCAGTGACATTTGAGATAAGCGTAATAGCATCACCCTTGACCAGGCCGCTGTCCTTACTGATACCGGTCACTGCAATAGCCGCATTGTCGATATTGGCCGCGTTAGTCAACGCAATCAAAACATCATTATTTTTAATATTGTTGTTGAGATAAAAATTATAAAAGGCAAAATTACCCATCTTATTCAGAGTGATAGGGTTAGCGGCAAAGTTAAAGGTATTGCCGCTGAAAGCATCACCATATGAGGTTGCGATACCGTCGAACATATCCGCATACCCCCCCCATATTTCACTGCTATTGGCGTTAAACACCGGAGTGCCTGACAGCGTAATGGTGTTATTGATTGCCGTGGCATTCTCAGGTGTTGGCGCGCCACCAAAGCTTGATGCATAGCCGCCATAAATAAGGCCACTGAATACACCGCCATTCAGCGTAAGAGTGTTGGTATTACTTTTTACCCTGATACTGCTACTTTCCCCTGGGGTTATTTGGTCAATCATGGTGATGGCTTCTGCGTAGCCACCATAAATGGAACCGATAAATGAACCATCATTAATAACAATGGTATTGCCACTGCTTGAGGCGCTGGCGTTTGCCTGAGTTTTATCTACGTTGTTAGTGCCATAGGCAAAAGCAAACACATTGGTATAGGCATATCCACCATGGACAGGGCCATTAAACGAACCGCCATTAATTGTAATGTTGTTGGTATCACTGGTTGCGCGTGCATCAACCAAACTTCTGGCGATACTGTCAGTACCGTAGGCGTTTGCAAAAGCATTGCCATTGGTAACAGAATAACCGCCGTAAATATCACTCTTGAACACACCATTGTTAATAATAATCGTATTCATATTACTGCTGGCGTTTGCATAGACATCACTTTCGGCAATGCGATTTATCGCCATAGCGCTTACCATGGCATCGCTATTGGCATCGGCACTGGCATAACCGCCATAAATATCGCCATTAAATAAACCATTATTAACGATAACGGTATTATTATTACTTGCCCCATTAGCATCAGCACGGCTTATAACCGCGTTAGTATTACTTACGTTAGACGTTGATGCGACAGCATCAGCAGACCCGCCAAGAATAGATTGCAATGTGGCGGATACGGGCGTATCGACAGTAACAGTATACCCGGAGGCATCGGTACTCTCTGAACCCTCCGCCAATGCGCCAATAATATCAGTACTTGAGGCTGTAGTGACCGTACAGGCACTATCAGTCGATGTTCTGGCGGGGTCGTTACACTCAATAGCATAAGCACTAGAGGCCGCACCGGTCATTAACGTTGCCATCAGGCAGCGGGTAATAATATTTAATTTTTGGATTGTAATAGGTTTCATATAGATGAATACATCCTGGTGATAATAATGATTACAAGAAAGATAAAATCGAAATAAGAAAACGAAATAGAAATAAGAGACGAGAAATTGAGAAAAGAAAGGCTTGGTTTTTAATCGGGTTTAAACTCGCCTTATCGAGTTGGAATTAACACTGCAGATGGCAGTTGATGGAGTACAGTTTAAATTGATTTAGATCACAAAATAATCAGACAAGCATCCGATCGGTGTAGGATTATTCTTGTATTGCACGATTTTTATCCATTTTGGCCATGGCACTGTAGATCTCTGAGCAAGTAAAAGAGAGGGCAGACACTTTTTGAATCCTTGAGTGTGAAATTAGTGTAATATGTCGGGTCACGAACCAGCGTGTGAGTCCGCCTGCACCCTTTTTAGTGCGCCATGCTGTGTTCTAAAATGTATTACAATCAGTGAGTTTTGCTTGATTGTGAGCTTAACTTATTGATTACAATATATAACTCGACGCCTGTGAAGGCGACATTAGAGGTTGCTCAATGAGCGAGAAGTCAGAAAACCAAAAATTACCAAACTCAAAGCCACAAAGCCCTAAACCGCAGGGCGATAAAATTGTGGGTGAAAAATTACAGAAAATCTTGGCACGTGCCGGTCATGGCTCGCGTCGGGAAATCGAAACCATTATCCAACAAGGCCGTGTCAGCGTTGATGGTAAAATATCAACGCTGGGTGATCGTGTTGAAGTCACTCAGGCCACCAAAATTCGCCTCGATGGTCATCTTCTTTCTATTAAAGAATCTGAAGAGGCTGTTTGCCGTGTTCTGGCGTATTACAAGCCGGAAGGTGAACTCTGTACCCGTAATGATCCCGAAGGTCGCCCAACAGTATTCGATCGTTTACCTAAACTGCGCGGTTCGCGCTGGGTGGCGGTAGGCCGTCTGGACGTTAATACGTCAGGTTTATTATTGTTCACTACTGACGGTGAACTTGCCAACCGTCTGATGCACCCAAGCCGTGAAGTTGAACGCGAATATGCCGTGCGGGTGTTTGGTCAAATCGATGACGAAAAAATCAAACAACTTAGCCGTGGCGTGCAGTTGGAAGATGGTCCAGCGGCTTTCCGCACCATTAGCTTCCAAGGCGGAGAGGGGATTAACCAGTGGTATAACGTTACGTTGACCGAAGGGCGCAACCGTGAAGTTCGCCGCTTGTGGGAAGCTGTTGGCGTGCAGGTTAGCCGTCTGATTCGTGTGCGTTATGGTGATATTAATTTGCCGAAGGGCCTGCCTCGGGGTGGCTGGACCGAATTGGATCTGAAGGCAACCAACTACTTGCGTGAGTTGGTCGAATTGGATTCTGAAACTGTCAGTAAACTGCCGGTTGAGAAAGACCGACGCCGGGTTAAAGCCAATCAAATCCGTCGTGCGGTTAAACGCCATACTGAAGTTGCTGGCCGTCAGGTCGCGGGTCGTCAAGGTTCTGCTCGTAAAAGTTCTACTCGTCAAAATACGGGTAATGCAGCGCCAGCAGCAACGACGGCTCGACGCGGATCTAACAAGCGCGGGTAATTTGTCTAATGGGGAGGGATCATTTTCTCCCCATCATTGATGTTAAGCCTTCACATCCCTTCCTCAGCTATTGAGTTGCTTCCTAAAGTATAAAAAATCATCACCCATCTATTGGGTAGTATTATATTTCTATAATAAATGGTTTTACAGCATATACATATCATCAACCACGATGAGATACCGCTAGTCGCTAAATATTCGGCGTGACTATATTGCTCTTGGGGAATACCCCTCGGATTTAAAATCTCAGGAGCATTAATATGAAAAAGTCTCTGTTAACTACCAGCGCGGCTATTTTATTTGTCGTCGGCACCGGATTCTCATCTGTAACTTATGCTTGTGCTGGGCCTCACTCTCACTATGGCGACAATTGCGAAAACACCTGTGGCTCGCTCCCTGAACCATTGAAAACAATCTGCTATTTTGGCAGCACACAACACCAAGCGCAGTCGTCAAGCCAAGTGGTCCCTGGGATGGCAACACTAACCCCCGCCATTGGGACATTGACCCCGTCAAAAATACCCATGATCCCTCTAGAGAAGTAATTTGGAAAACTGAGTTTGCCAATAGGGGCCGTAAGTTTAGATCTCATTATATATAGCGAAAAATGCCGCAGATATTGCCTCTGCGGCATTTCATTGGTTTGCATGAATACGGCGAATTACCAGTCAATACCTTGTTGTGCTTTAATTCCGGCATCAAAAGCATGTTTGACCGGGCGTAATTCACTGACGGTATCGGCCATTTCCAACAAATCGCGGTGGCAGCCACGGCCAGTAATAATCACGGTTTGATGGGCAGGGCGCTGTTTGAGGGCGGTGATCACCTCATCAAGTGGCAGATAGTCATAGGCGACCATATAAGTCAGTTCATCCAGCACCACTAAATCCAGGCTTGGGTCTGCCAACATGCGCAAACCGTGCTGCCAAACACCTTGGCAGGCGGCAGTGTCAGTTTCTCTATTCTGAGTATTCCAGGTAAAACCAGTCGCCATAACCTGAAATTCGACCCCATGCTGTTGCAGCAGGTTTTTCTCACCGTTAGGCCATTCACCTTTAATAAACTGAATCACCCCCGCTTTCAGACCATGCCCGACCGCACGGGTCACAGTGCCAAATGCTGCGGTGGTCTTGCCTTTACCGTTACCGGTAAAAACAATCATGATACCGCGTGTTTCTTGTGCTGCCGCAACCCGTGATTCAACCTTTTCTTTTATTTTTTGTTGGCGCTGCTGGTGGCGTTCTTCAGACATAACATGTTCCTTTATTCTGCGGGGCCGGCTTTACGGCCGGGTTGTGCATCGAAACTGATGCCGGTTTTTCTGCGGCTATCATCGCTCATGAGATAAAGATATAGCGGCATAATATCAGCAGGTGTTTTTAATTTAGTTGTATCTTCGTCAGGGAAGGCGGATGCCCGCATCTGAGTTCGGGTGCCGCCCGGGTTAATACAATTCACCCGCAAATTGCTGTGTTTATATTCTTCTGCAAGCACTTGCATCATGCCTTCGGTGGCGAATTTGGATACGGCATAAGCGCCCCAGCCGGAACGACCCTGGCGACCCACGCTAGAACTGGTGAATACCAGCGAGGCGCTGTGGGATTTCAATAGTAGCGGTAAAAGTGCCTGGGTAAGCATAAATGTCGCATTTACATTCACTTGCATCACATCCTGCCAGACGGCTATATTTTGCTCTGCCATCGGAACGATATCACCTAATAAACCGGCATTATGCAACACACCATCCAGATGAGAAACATGCTGACTTAGGGTGTCTGCTAGCTGCTGGCAATCTTGTTGCGTTGCATGTAATAGGTCAAGTGGCAGTGTTAAAGCGGGCAACCCTTGAGCCTCAGCTATCTGTTGCTGTACCGCTATTAATTTACTTTCAGTCCGGCCAACTAACACCAGGCGAGCACCAAAACAGGCATAGGTCAGTGCCGCTTCGCGACCAATACCATCGCCTGCTCCCGTCACCAGTATAGTGCGGTTATTGAGCAGATCGTCTTTAGGTTGATAATGCATAATTATTCCTCTTACTGGCGGCGGATATTTTATTCAGGCATGCCGCGATATCTCTTACATTCTTATATTTAAGCGAAACCAATGCAATTTTTCATTTGCGCAAGACGGCAGCTTACGGGTTCGCTAGAATGCAGGTATCTCTCTAATAGCAGATGAATAAAGGCGGTATTTGTGGAGTTAATTTCTCTGTACGGACTGTTTCTAGCCAAAGTAGTGACGATTGTGGTCGCCATTGGTGCGGTAGTGTTACTGGTTGTCAGCCAAGGGATGAGAAAACAAGGGCAACGGGGTGAATTGAATCTGGTTGATCTGGGTGAGCAATATAAGGAAATTCAGCGGGAAATGCGGCTGGCGCGCATGAGTCATGCAGAACAAAAAAACTGGAGCAAAGAGTTTAAGAAGCAGCAAAAAGCGGATCAAAAGCTGAAGAAACAGCGCGCCAAAGCCGGTGCGGTGGCAGCGGTAAAACCCTGCCTATATGTAATTGATTTTAAAGGTAGCATTGATGCACATGAAGTGACGTCGTTGCGTGAAGAGATTTCTGCGGTTCTGGCGGTTGCTAGCGCGCAAGATGAAGTGCTGCTGCGACTCGAAAGCCCTGGTGGCGTAGTACATGGTTATGGTTTAGCCGCCTCGCAATTGGAGCGCTTGCGCCATAAAGGGATTCGCCTGACGGTGGCGGTCGATAAAGTAGCTGCCAGTGGGGGATATATGATGGCCTGTGTGGCTGATCGTATTATTAGTGCACCATTCGCCATTATTGGTTCTATCGGTGTTGTGGCCCAAATCCCGAACTTCCACCGCTTGCTAAAAAAGAATGATATTGATGTAGAACTGCATACTGCAGGTGAGTTTAAACGCACACTGACATTATTTGGTGAGAATACTGAACAAGGGCGCGAGAAATTCCGTGAAGATCTGAATGAAACGCACCTGTTATTCAAACAGTTCGTACAGCAACAGCGGCCCTCTCTGGACATCGATACGGTTGCGACCGGTGAACACTGGTTTGGTACCCAAGCCAAAGAGAAAGGGTTGGTTGATGCCATTGGTACCAGTGATGATTTATTGATTGCCGAAATGGATAATCATGAGGTTATTGGCGTGCGTTATTCACGACGCAAACGTCTGATGGATCGTTTTACCGGCAGCGCGGCAGAAAGTGCTGACCGTCTATTATTACGCTGGTGGCAGCGCGGCGAAAAACCCCTTTTATAATCTGAGAGCATAGGGTTTTTAGTGAAGGAAGGCAGGGGGCTTAGCCCCCTGTTATTTGTGGCTCAATGGCTAAACTAGCCATGTAATAATGGGAGGAGTCACCGGCAATTAATCGATTAAATGGTATTTAGCTGACAAAACATGAGCCAAATGTTTAAACATATTAAATACTGCGGTTGTTTTCGCTGTCGGTAAACCGTCTGCATCCAGGAAAAACTCGCCGCGAAATACCAATACTGGCCCTTTTTGCTCAACCTCAGTTGCCTGCATCCCATGCATATAATCTTCGTGCTGGCGAATAATCTCATTAGCCTCTGCCAATAATTTATTACGCTCAATCGGTGCTGTGTTTCCGTGCATTATATCTCCTTACTACAATGTAATTTCTCTCACTATTGTACTGCGGGTTAGCATTTGTTCGCAAACCGGCTAAGGTTTATTCGAGCCTCTGGCTGTTTTGTCGCCGTGATTGGATAAATTCATATTCCTCGCTAATTAGGTTGCGTAGCGCTTTTTATCAGGTACAGTGTGGGATTTTATACTATTAGGTGGAAGGTTTTGTTGACGCCATGAGGCAGAATTCGCTGCTGTAGTGCTGGGTGTAGGCAAAAATTTTGAGGGATCGAGGGGTCGTCAGGTAAGACTCGGCAGGCGCATTTATGGCTCCGATCAAAAAAACAGGTTGATCTCCTGAGAAAGTACCGCAATATAAAAAAGAGATTCAGAATGCCGCGGTACGGCAAGATAAAAACCTTCTTTTAGAAGAAATAATTTAGGTAAAGGTCATTATGGGTAAAGCCCTCGTAATAGTTGAGTCCCCGGCAAAAGCCAAAACTATTAATAAATACTTAGGGAATAACTACGTGGTTAAGTCCAGTGTCGGTCACATTCGTGATTTGCCGACCAGTGGATCAGCCAGTAAGAAGAGCGCTAACTCAACTGAAGATAAAGCCAAGAAAACCGACAAGCCCAAGACTAAAGTAAAGAAAGACGAAAAGGTTGCGTTAGTGAACCGTATGGGCGTCGATCCTTATCATGGCTGGAAAGCGCAGTACGAAATTTTGCCCGGCAAAGAAAAAGTGGTTGCCGAGCTGAAAGCATTAGCCGAAAACGCTGACCACATCTATCTCGCAACCGACCTTGACCGCGAAGGAGAGGCAATTGCCTGGCATTTGCGGGAAGTGATTGGTGGTGATGATAAGCGCTTTAGCCGTGTGGTTTTCAACGAAATCACCAAAAACGCCATCCAGCAGGCGTTTAATCAACCGGGTGAATTGAATATCAACCGGGTTAATGCCCAGCAAGCTCGTCGCTTTATGGACCGGGTTGTGGGTTATATGGTCTCCCCGCTGCTCTGGAAAAAAATTGCTCGTGGCCTGTCTGCCGGTCGAGTGCAATCAGTGGCAGTGCGCTTAGTTGTTGAGCGTGAACGGGATATCAAAGCATTCGTTCCCGAAGAGTACTGGGAGCTGCATGCTGACTTGCTGGCGAAAGGTGAAGTTCCGATTCAAATGGAAGTCACCCATGCCCATGACAAGCCGTTTAAACCGGTAAATCGCGAGCAGACGCATGCTGCACTGAAATTACTGGAAAATGCGCGCTATAAGGTGCTGGATCGTGAAGATAAACCGACCAGTAGCAAGCCCGGCGCGCCGTTTATTACCTCCACCTTGCAGCAGGCTGCCAGTACCCGTCTGAGTTTTGGTGTGAAAAAAACCATGATGATGGCGCAGCGCTTGTATGAAGCAGGTCATATCACCTATATGCGTACTGACTCCACCAATTTAAGTCAGGATGCGCTGACCATGGTGCGTGATTATATTGGCGACAATTTCGGTGATAAGTATCTGCCATCAGCGCCTAATCAGTACAGCAGCAAAGAAAATTCGCAAGAAGCGCATGAAGCTATTCGCCCTTCAGATGTGAGTGTGATTGCTGAGCAGTTAAAAGATATGGAAGCCGACGCCCAGAAGCTGTACCAACTGATTTGGCGTCAGTTTGTGGCTTGCCAGATGACACCAGCTAAGTATGACTCCACCACGTTGACCGTGCAGGCTGGCGATTTCCAACTGCGGGCGAAAGGGCGTACTCTGCGCTTTGATGGTTGGACTAAGGTGATGCCTGCGCTACGTAAAGGCGATGAAGACCGCACTTTACCGGTAATTGAAGTGGGCAGTGATTTGGATTTGCAAAAACTTATCCCAAGCCAACACTTCACCAAGCCGCCAGCACGTTACAGCGAAGCATCACTGGTAAAAGAGTTGGAAAAACGGGGTATTGGCCGTCCATCCACATATGCATCAATCATTTCGACCATTCAGGATCGTGGTTATGTGCGAGTAGAAAACCGCCGTTTCTATGCTGAGAAAATGGGTGAAATCGTTACTGACCGGTTAGAAGAAAACTTCCGCGAATTGATGAATTACGATTTTACCGCGCGCATGGAAAGTGGCCTGGATCAGGTTGCCAACGATCAGGCCGAGTGGAAAGCTGTACTGGATGGTTTCTTTGCCGAATTCAGCGAGCAGCTTGAAAAAGCAGAGAAAGATCCTGAAGAGGGCGGTATGCGCCCGAATCAGATGGTGATGACCAGCATCGACTGCCCAACCTGTGGCCGTCAGATGGGGATTCGCACCGCCAGTACCGGTGTGTTCCTTGGGTGTTCTGGTTATGCATTGCCACCTAAAGAGCGCTGCAAAACCACGATCAATCTGGTACCCGAAGCTGAGATTCTCAATATCCTTGAGGGTGATGATGCGGAAACTAACGCATTACGCGCCCGCCGCCGTTGCCAGAAATGTGGTACGGCAATGGATAGCTATCTCATCGATAACCAACGTAAATTGCATGTTTGCGGTAATAACCCTGCGTGTGATGGTTATGAGATAGAAGAGGGCGAGTTCCGTATCAAAGGGTATGAAGGCCCGATTGTTGAGTGCGAGAAATGTGGTTCTGAAATGCATCTGAAAATGGGGCGTTTTGGCAAGTACATGGGCTGCACCAATGACGAGTGTAAGAATACCCGTAAAATCTTGCGCAGTGGTGAAGTCGCGCCACCTAAAGAAGATCCGGTACCGTTGCCAGAACTGCCTTGTGAGAAGTCAGATGCCTATTTCGTGTTGCGAGACGGTGCTGCAGGCGTGTTCCTGGCTGCGAATACCTTCCCTAAGTCGCGCGAAACCCGTGCGCCGTTAGTCGAAGAGTTAGTTCGCTTCAAAGATCGTTTACCTGAAAAATTACGTTATCTGGCTGATGCGCCCGTGGCGGATAAAGAAGGTAATAAAACCATGGTACGTTTTAGCCGTAAAACCAAACAACAGTATGTTTCATCCGAGAAAGATGGCAAAGCCACGGGTTGGTCTGCTTTCTATATCGATGGAAAATGGGTTGAAGCGAAAAAATAAGTGGTTAAATCGATCGGAGTACACTTAAGCCTAGAGTACACCTAAGCCTATAGTGCGGTGCTCTGGTAGCACAAAAAAAACCAGCCTCAATGGCTGGTTTTTTTATTGGGCTAATCCACTCAAGTGCTTTATAGTCTTAGTTAATCCGCTAAAGTTATTACACTTTGGCTACTGTCTGCATTTATCAAAAAAATACTATTATTTTTAGGCTGATGTACTGTAATACCAGGTCCGAAGGGTATATACAGTTAGCGATGAAATGATATAGTAGTTATATAAAATATTTTCTTATCACCTAATGTTATTATAAGGTCAATATTGACCAGCTTCGCACCATGCAGTTTACGGGTTTTAGTTAATAACTTCTCGGCATACCGGGTGATACCGATATACCAAACTGTGGCGTTCCCACAGTGTTCAACCTAGGATGGTATCGATATGAAATTGCAGCAGCTCCGTTATATTGTTGAGGTGGTCAATCACAACCTTAACGTATCGTCCACCGCAGAAGGACTGTATACCTCGCAGCCGGGGATCAGTAAGCAGGTCCGCATGCTGGAAGATGAGCTGGGTATCCAAATTTTTGCCCGCAGTGGCAAACATCTCACGCAGGTGACCCCCGCAGGGCTGGAAATCATCCGTATTGCCCGTGAAGTCTTGTCCAAAGTAGATGCTATCAAAGCCGTTGCCGGTGAACATACCTATCCTGATAAAGGTTCGCTGTATGTAGCCACTACCCATACTCAGGCGCGTTATGCATTGCCGAATGTGATTAAAGGTTTTATCGAGCGCTACCCGCGTGTGTCGCTTCATATGCATCAAGGCTCGCCGACCCAAATAGCCGAAGCGGTTTCTAAAGGGAGCGCTGATTTCGCTATTGCCACGGAGGCGCTGCATTTATATGACGACCTGATTATGTTGCCGTGCTATCACTGGAACCGTGCTGTGGTAGTGAAGCCTGATCATCCTTTAGCAGGTAAAACCCACGTCAGCATTGAAGAGCTGGCAGCATACCCGATTGTGACTTATACCTTTGGTTTTACTGGTCGTTCTGAGCTGGATACTGCATTTAATCGTGCTGGCCTGACACCGCGCATTGTGTTTACCGCGACAGATGCCGATGTGATTAAAACCTATGTGCGATTAGGGCTGGGTGTGGGGGTTATCGCCAGTATGGCAGTTGATCCGATCCAAGATCCTGATCTGGTGATAGTTGATGCCCGTGATATCTTTACCTACAGCACCACGAAAATTGGTTTCCGCCGCAGCACTTTCTTGCGCAGTTATATGTATGACTTTATTCTGCGTTTCGCCCCACATCTGACCCGTGATGTGGTGGATAAAGCGGTTGCCTTGCGTTCTAATGAAGATATTGAAGCGATGTTTAAAGATATAAAACTGCCGACGAAGTGATTTATAAAGAAATAAAAGCCATCTCTTTTTAGCGATGGCTTTTCCATAATAGTACTAATAAGTAAAAATTCAAAAGCCAATAGTCACCTCTCCTGTTAATTTATTTATGAAAATAATGGTTTTTTTCAGTAAATACTTTTAGGGGAGTATATGAGTTATACATCTTGTCAGTTACAAAATAAAACGGTTGATAATATTGTTCTAAGTTGTGATTATACCCATGGCGAAAATAAAGATTTTAATATGAAAATTGGTGAGGGACAGTTTTCTTTAGGAAAAAATGATGGAATTAATCAGGCATTAGATTATTTATGTAAAAATGACTGGGTTAATTCATCGGACAATTATGAAGGCACAAACCTGCACAAGTTACTGAGTTCTTTGGCTGAAACGTCATTGGCAGAAAGGATGATAGGTTTCAACAATGCACTAAAATGTGATCTGCCTGCTGATTATCACCCAACTTTCTGCTTTGAGGGGAATGGTCAATCTGGTGTGAACATGCATTATGAGGTGATCCACAGTGAAAATAACTGTAATCATTTTAAATTGACGGGTGCGTTTTTGTTTGATAAAAACTGTCAATTACGTGATGAAAACCCTTTAATTTCTATTGAATATTTCCCTCAATGCTCTAAGGCGTTAGAAGAGACTCTGGACTCCAGAACGGTAATGCAGGCACTTTTAGATTGGTTAAGGAATTTATTCCATTTGAATGGTTCTGCGTTGGCAAATATTCAATCTGAGGTAGATATAACAGAATATGTCGAGGTGAGTTTTTTAAATAAAAATCAGGTTGGCATTGCTGATGGCATAATAGAAAATAGAGTGGATGAAGAACAAGTAGAACAAGCAGAACAACCAGAACAACCAGAACAACCAGAACAACCAGATGATATTAATCAATTCTTGCAATCCATTAATAACGAGTTTAATGGAGTAACTAATTATATAAACAAAGAATTAGTTAAGTGTAGTGAGAACAAAATTGAACAAATGCTAGATAAATTATCTGACGTTATTAAGAAAGATATACATAAAAAAGATCTTAAACAAATAGAAATTGATACAGAAAAGTCCGCTGCAAATCTTACGGAAATAGAAAGTAATATGGTTAAATTCACTCAACGTCTTGAAGCAATAAATGATGGATCTGAGCAATCGGCAAACAATGATCTTGAATGGGACCATTATTATCGCGATTTGTCATTTTAGTAATTGACACACATTGGCCATCACCATCGTTTACACCTATCGCTACCAGCAATCGCCATTGTTGCCAAAATGTTAATGTTTCTTTGTGTTATATTTAATTCAGACCTCATAATTTCAAGGGAATAGCCTTGTTGAGATGAATGCTGTTTTAGAACACTTATAAGAAACAATGGAGGCGCTATGTCGTTGGATCTGCGAAAAACGAGTATGGCCAAGTTGGTCGCTCTTAATCACGAATATCACTACTACAGCCTGCCGCAACTGGCGGCAGTGCTGGGGGATATTGACCGACTGCCGAAATCACTGAAAGTGTTGCTGGAGAATCTACTGCGTCATCTGGATGGCGAACAGGTTCAAGAGGAGGATTTAAAAGCCATTGTCGATTGGCAGCTCACCGGGCATGCCAGCCGGGAGATTGCTTATCGGCCCGCGCGGGTATTAATGCAGGATTTCACCGGGGTACCGGCGGTAGTGGACTTGGCTGCGATGCGTGAAGCAGTCAAACGGCTGGGGGGCGATGTGGCACAGGTTAACCCATTGTCACCGGTAGATTTGGTTATCGACCATTCCGTCACTGTTGACGAGTTTGGTGATAAAGCCGCCTTTGGCGAGAATGTCCGGCTCGAAATGGAACGTAACCACGAACGTTATATCTTCTTGCGTTGGGGGCAGAAAGCCTTTAGCCGTTTCCGTGTGGTGCCGCCGGGTACCGGGATCTGCCATCAGGTTAACCTTGAGTATTTGGGGCAGACGGTATGGCATGAACAGCAGCAGGGGCGGGAGGTTGCTTACCCTGATACGCTAGTGGGGACCGATTCCCACACCACCATGATCAATGGCTTAGGGATACTCGGTTGGGGGGTTGGTGGGATTGAAGCGGAAGCCGCGATGCTGGGCCAACCGGTCTCGATGCTGATTCCCGATGTAGTCGGCTTCAAAATGACCGGTAAGATGCGTGAAGGGATCACTGCCACGGACTTGGTGCTTACCGTAACGCAAATGCTGCGAAAACACGGGGTAGTAGGCAAATTCGTTGAGTTTTATGGTGATGGCCTGGCTGATTTGCCACTGGCAGATCGCGCGACTATAGCCAATATGTCGCCGGAGTTTGGTGCGACCTGTGGTTTCTTCCCGGTGGATGACGTAACGCTGGGGTATATGCGCTTAAGTGGCCGCAGTGATGAACAGATAGCCTTGGTTGAGGGCTACAGTAAAGCACAGGGGCTGTGGCGTCATCCTGGTGACGAGCCAATATTCACCAGCCAGCTCTCATTGGATTTGAGCACGGTGGAAGCCAGTATGGCTGGACCAAAGCGGCCACAAGACCGGGTCGCTTTACCCAAAGTGCCTTTAGCTTTTAAAGCGTTTGAAGAACTGGAAATCAATAGCAAAAAAGATAAAGTTGACCATGTTAGCTTCACGCTGGAGGGAAAAACGCACGAGTTGGCGCCCGGCGCGGTGGTAATTGCCGCGATAACCTCCTGCACCAACACCTCAAATCCTAGTGTACTGATGGCAGCCGGTCTGTTAGCTAAAAAAGCGGCAGAGAAGGGGCTAAAAACCAAACCGTGGGTGAAAACCTCGCTGGCACCAGGCTCTAAAGTGGTGACTGAGTATCTCAATGCCGCCGGATTAACCGCTTATCTGGATAATTTGGGCTTCAATCTGGTGGGTTATGGTTGTACCACCTGTATTGGTAACTCTGGCCCATTGCCTGATCCAATAGAAAATGCCATCAAAGTCGGGGATTTGACCGTCGGTGCGGTGCTGTCCGGTAACCGAAACTTTGAAGGGCGCATTCATCCTTTAGTCAAAACCAACTGGCTGGCTTCGCCGCCGCTGGTGGTGGCTTATGCTCTGGCCGGTAATTTGAATGTCAACTTGGCACAAGAGGCGCTCGGTAACGACCCTGACGGCAAGCCGGTTTATCTAAAGGATATCTGGCCTAGCGGATTTGAAATCGCTAAAGCTGTCGAAGAGGTTAAAACTGAGATGTTCCGTAAGGAATATGCCGCCGTATTTGATGGCGATGAGGAGTGGCAGTCGATTCAGGTTAATAGCACACCAACCTATGACTGGCAGAGCGATTCCACCTACATCCGTTTGCCTCCCTTCTTTAGTGATATGAAAGCGTTGCCTGATCCGGTTGAGGATATTCACCATGCACGTATTTTGGCGATTTTGGCCGATTCTGTCACCACCGACCATATTTCTCCCGCCGGTAATATCAAACTTGATAGCCCTGCGGGCCGCTATTTACGTGATCGTGGGGTCGAGATTAAAGAGTTTAACTCCTACGGTTCCCGTCGTGGTAATCATGAAGTGATGATGCGTGGGACGTTTGCCAATATCCGTATCCGTAATGAGATGGTCCCGGGGGTTGAAGGGGGTGTCACTCGTCATATTCCGTCACAAAATGAGATGGCTATCTATGATGCTGCTATGCGCTATCAGCAGGAGAATGTGCCATTGGCGGTGATTGCCGGTAAGGAGTATGGATCCGGTTCGAGTCGTGACTGGGCAGCTAAAGGGCCAAGGCTACTGGGTGTGCGGGTAGTGATTGCTGAGTCATTTGAACGTATTCATCGCTCCAATCTAATTGGGATGGGTATTTTGCCCCTCGAGTTCCCAGCAGGGGTTAATCGCAAAACTTTGGGGCTGACGGGTGATGAATCCATTAGCGTCAGTGGGTTACAAAAACTGTCCCCAGGGCAAAAGGTGGCGGTGACGATAACCTATGCTGACGGGCGGCAACAAATAGTAGATACCCACTGCCGTATAGATACAGGTAATGAATTGGTTTATTTCGAAAATGGCGGCATTTTGCATTACGTTATCCGCAAAATGCTGTAGTTATTAGAATGCTGTCGTTATTAGCATGGTATAACCATTAGTGACAGTGTCACTACGATACTGGTTCGATAAAAAGGGTGGCTGAGAAGCCACCCTTTATTGTTCTTGAACGCGGCTAATTATTTGGTCAACAGATGGCCCATTTTGGCCGCTTTGGTGGCCATATACTGTTCATTCTTGGGATTTTGCCCGACAATCAATGGCACCCGCTCAACGATATTGATCCCCGCCTCGGAGAGAATCTCAACCTTCTTCGGGTTATTGGTTAGCAAGCGCACGGCTTTGACGCCCAGTAATTTATATATATCTGAGCATAAGGTGAAGTCACGTTCATCGGCGGCAAATCCGAGTTGATGGTTAGCTTCCACCGTATCAAAGCCCTTATCCTGTAATGCGTAAGCGCGAATCTTATTCAGCAAACCAATATTACGGCCTTCCTGACGATGATAAATCAGCACACCGCGCCCCTCTTCGGCAATGTGCGCCAATGCGGCTTCTAACTGAAAACCACAGTCACAACGCAGGCTAAACAAAGCATCACCTGTCAGGCACTCAGAATGAACACGGGAGAGCACTGGTTTATCACCACTGATATCACCAAATATTAAGGCCAGATGATCATGGCCAGAGGCTAACTCTTCAAAACCGACCATCAAAAAATCACCCCAAGGCGTCGGTAACTTGGCTTCTGCTACACGTTTAAGCTGCATCTTACTGTTCATATTATAACTTCAGACCTTAAGGATGTTATCGCGCATCCTGATGTGGATACCCGCTTTAACCCGTTATATCCCTTCATCTTAGGGCATAGGGTTAAATAAAAAATTTCTCTGCGATCATTATTAGCTATATTGCCATAACTTTTGGCTCACTGCTGTTCAACAAAGCAGCGAAAAGGAAAGAGAAAATGTCTGACGAGAACATATTGGGGTAATAACATAATTTTGTTTATGTTATCAATGATTAATGGGACTTATACTGTGTGGTTATAGCTGCTGTACAATTTGTGCTATCACCATGGAAAAGACGATATAGACATTATGTGTAACCAAGGGCCCCAGATGTGGAATATAGCGAAACGAATCACTGTCGGAACACTTATCTTACTCTTACCCACCCTTGTTATCTGGCTTTCTGGTTGGCAGTGGCAACCCGGCAGTAATAATGTTTGGTTGAAAAGTGTGTTCTGGGTGACTGAAACGGTCACTGCGCCATGGGGAATCTTGACCAGTGCGTTGCTCAGTTGCTGGTTTTTATGGTGCCTACGGTTTCGGATTAAACCCGCGATGGGTTTGTTGGTCCTGATGGGCGGCGTAATTCTTGTCGGTCAGGGTATAAAATCACTGATTAAAGAGCAGGTACAAGAACCTCGTCCATTTGTCGTCTGGCTTGAGGCAGAACATCATATTGATAATCGCTTTTTCTATTCGCTTCCCCGTGCTGAACGCAGTGAGTTGGTCAAACAGCAACTACAGAGCCAAACCATTATTCCGCCGTGGTTGAGCAGTCATTGGCAGTTTGAAACTGGCTTCGCTTTCCCCTCAGGTCACACGGTTTTTGCTGCCAGTTGGGCATTGTTGGCGGTAGGCATATTGTGGCCACGGCGACATTATAAAACCGTCATTTTGCTAATGATATGGGCGCAAGGTGTCATGATGAGCCGGTTGGTATTAGGCATGCATTGGCCACGGGATCTGGTAGCCGCAGCACTTATCAGCGGGTTATTGGTCGCCATTGTGTGTAGCTTAGTACAACGTTGGTTCGGCTCGTTAGCCATTTTGCCACAGGAACAGCGCGAGATAGAAAAACGTGAGCATGAGGAAAATTGAGTGATTAGTTATTATTCTCAGCCCAGTCGCTTAAAATAATATCAATTAGGTGCCCAATCGGCGCTTTATCTTGGTGCAGGGTTTCTTTGCTGGGTAAGGAAGTGCTAATTTATCAAGTAAGGGCGCCACATTTTTGGCATAATTCATCAGGTTGATTCGGCCTTTAGGAAAAAACGTGAAATATTTGCTGATTTTTTTGTTAGTACTGGTGATTTTCGTGATTTCAGTCACGTTAGGGGCAAATAACGATCAAGTCGTTACCTTTAACTATTTATTGGCTCAGGGCGAATATCGGGTATCTACGTTATTGGCAACGCTTTTTGCGGCGGGCTTGGTACTTGGGTGGGTTATTTGTGGGCTTTTTTATCTGCGAGTTCGAATTTTACTGGGGCGCGCAGAGCGGAAAATTAAACGTCTTGAGTCACAGCAAGAGCAGCCTATTGAATCCAGTGCGGCTGTTTCCACACCTGCTGTCAGCAAGGAATAATTTTCTATGTTAGAAATGCTGTTTCTGCTGTTGCCCGTCGCTGCCGCCTATGGCTGGTATATGGGGCGTAGAAGCGCTCAGCAGGATAAGCAACAGGATGCTAACCGTCTGTCTCGTGAATATGTGGCAGGGGTTAACTTCCTTCTCTCTAATCAGCAGGACAAAGCGGTTGATCTGTTTCTTGAGATGTTGAAAGAAGACAGTTCGACCGTTGAAGCGCATCTGACATTAGGGAATCTGTTCCGTTCTCGTGGTGAAGTTGACCGCGCTATCCGCATTCATCAGGCGTTGATGGAAAGTGCTTCTCTGACCTTTGAACAACGATTGCTGGCAATTCAGCAACTTGGTCGTGATTATATGGCCGCGGGTTTATATGATCGGGCAGAGGATATGTTCAATCAATTGGTTGAAGAGCAAGATTTTCGGCTCGGGGCTCTACAGCAGTTATTGGTTATTCATCAGGCCACCAGTGATTGGAACAACGCGATTGAAGTGGCGGAAAAACTGGTCAAGATGGGCAAAGATAATCAGCGGCTGGAGATAGCGCATTTCTATTGCGAACTGGCGCTGCAAGCCATGGGGAGTGATGATTTAGAGAAAGCAATGGGGTTGCTGAAGAAAGCGGCTATTGCGGATAAGCAGTGCGCCCGTGTCTCCATCATGCAAGGTCGGGTGCATATTGCCAAGGGTGAATATGCCAAGGGCGTAGAGGCGCTGGAGCGTGTGCTGGAGCAGGATAAGGAAGTGGTCAGCGAGGCATTACCTATGTTGAGCGATTGCTACCAACATCTACAACAGCCCGAGGCGTGGGCGAATTTCCTCAAACGCTGCGTTGAAGATAATACGGGTGCTACGGCTGAACTGATGCTGGCAGAAATACTGGAGCAGCATGAAGGCCGTGATGTGGCACAAACCTATATCAACCGCCAGTTACAACGCCATCCCACCATGCGTGTTTTCTATCGATTAATGGATTATCACCTGGCAGATGCAGAAGAAGGGCGAGCGAAAGAGAGCTTGCTGTTGCTGCGAGACATGGTAGGAGAACAGATTCGGACCAAACCCCGTTATCGCTGTCATAAATGTGGTTTTACCGCGCACTCTCTGTACTGGCACTGTCCATCATGCCGAGCCTGGGCCTCGGTTAAGCCGATCCGGGGATTGGATGGGCAGTAAACGTTTCTATTGTCAGAGGTAGCGCGACAGTCATCGGGTGACCTGAGCCACCCGATAGTTTTTGATGAAGTATTGTGGTGTTATCTTTATTTTTTCTTCTGAGGCGCTTTCACACCGTCTTTCAATAATTGTCGCAGTTTCTTCAACTCTTTTTGGCTTAACGGCTGCTCTGAAATCTCTTCTACACCTTGGCTATCAATCTCACCTTGATGCAACTTGGCATCTTTGCGGCTGGCTTTACTACTTTTAACATCAACCTCAAAGCTCTTTTCTAATCTTTCGCACACCTCGGTACTCAGGGAAAACTGTTTTTCTAAGGCAGCAGCCTTGATTTTCTCTTTTAATTCCAGAGGGATTTTAATGGTTAAGGTAGATATTTCGCTCATCATATAACCTTTAACTTAGGAGGAAATACCAAGCTAAGCGAGGGAAGCGAAACTGTCTAGGGGATAACACAACTGTCACAAAAAATTCACATTGGCCACGGCAAAAAGAGCGCCAATGCGCTCTTAGAAGGAGATAAAGCGTTAACCGGAGAGACGGGTATTAACGATAGATAATGGCGGTACCGTGCATTTTGTTATTGCCGGTCGCAGAAGTTATCAGGAAAGATTTTGCGCCGGCAGCCTTGGCTTGCTGCGCCAATGCATTTTCTAACTCGGTCAAGGTAGTTGCATTACTGGCAGAAATTACGCCAATTTCATTCAATCCTGCTGATTGATTAGTCTGTATTTGAGTGGCGGCGACGCTAGCAAATGATGCGAGAGACAGAATTAATGCCGGGACGATGAATTTAATGCTTTTCATGTGAAACTCCAGTTTCTAGTTTATTATATTGAATAATTAATATTTTTTACTTATTCAGTAGACAATTACTGTCTGGCGATGGAGTGAATGATACAGCATTAATATTGAATGAGAATCACAAACAACTGAGCATCTAAATCAAAATATTTGATTGAGAATTTACGTTTCTTGAAGCTGATTTACTTAATGGCAGGTAAGCACAATCTCACTGCTTGACGTAAATTGACCCTTTGCGGCAATCACGACCCATAAACAGCAAGCATTGGTGTCGCCCGATAGCTGTAATTTCAGTAGAGCAGCCTGTAGAATATGTGCGTTATCATTACTTATTGACTGAAAAGGGCTTAAAAATGACGTCTGCAACTAAAACTAATAACAGTGGCCCGATATCTTCTCCGATCATTGTCGCGCTGGATTATGCCAATAAAAACGCTGCGTTAGCCTTTGCTGATCGGGTTAATCCGCAAGATTGCCGGTTAAAAGTGGGCAAGGAGATGTTTACCTTATATGGCCCTCAGTTGGTCCGTGATCTGCATGCGCGTGGTTTTGAGGTTTTCCTTGATCTGAAATTTCACGACATTCCCAACACCACCGCTAAGGCGGTGAGCGCGGCAGCTGAGCTTGGGGTGTGGATGGTCAATGTCCACGCTAGTGGTGGTGCACGCATGATGACTGCCGCCAAAGAAGCCTTATTGCCTTATGAGCACCAGGCACCCCTATTGATTGCTGTTACGGTACTTACCAGCATGGATGGCGAAGATTTACGTGATATTGGTATTAACATTAGCCCGGCAGAACATGCCGAACGGTTAGCGAAACTGACATGGGATTGCGGTTTAGATGGGGTGGTGTGCTCTGCCCATGAAGCTGTGCGCCTCAAGCAGGTTTGTGGTGCTGATTTTAAACTGGTTACCCCAGGTATTCGCCCGCAGGGCAGTGAGGCCGGTGATCAGCGCCGTATCATGACTCCTGAGCAAGCCGTCTCTGCTGGGGTGGATTATATGGTTATCGGGCGTCCGATCACCCAATCTCCTGACCCAGAAAAAACACTGAGTGAGATTCTGGCATCATTGAGCAAGGTGGCATAATGACGAATGATAATAGCCGTTTGGTGTATTCAACTGACTCGGGGCGTATCAGTGAGCCTGAGCTAAAACCTGCGCGGCCAAAAGGGGATGGTATTGTTCGTATTCAGCGCCAAACCAGTGGTCGTAAAGGAAAGGGCGTGTGCCTGATTACCGGTGTTGATGGCAGTGATGAGGTGCTGGATAAACTGGCAGCAGAATTGAAGAAGAAGTGCGGTTGCGGTGGCTCGATTAAAGACGGCATTATTGAAATTCAAGGAGATAAACGCGATCTTCTTAAGCAACTGCTCGAAGCCAAAGGGATGAAAGTCAAACTGGCGGGTGGCTGAGAATAATTTATAGTTTCATTTATCAGTTTTCCCCTAATTAATTGACGTTGCAGGTAGTCCGCCAGCAAACGAATCCCGATGAGCTTACACAGGTAAGTGATTCGGGTCAGTGAGCGTAGCTAACACCCTGCAACGTCAAGTCATACCGATAACATTATTTGCTGACTTGGTGCCCGATAACCCCACCAACCGCCGCGCCACCTAATGTCCCCAGCGTACTGCCGGTCAACACCGCACCACCTACAGCACCAGCACCGGCACCGATTGCGGTATTGCGGTCACGTTTGGACATATTAGAACAAGCAGACAGGGACAAGGCCAGCGTTAGCGCCAAGGCGGCAGTGGCAAATCGTTTATTGATTATCATCATCATAATTCTCCTGACGTTGGCTAAGTACGGATAGATCAGGTCATATAGTTTGAATCTATCTATCCTGATGTATCCGTGCAAAATTGAACTTACCTAACTAAGTATAGGCGTTGTAGCAATTTTAGCCGAAGTCTCATTTTGTTAGTGTTTAGAATAAAAATCGTCGTTTAGATTTAAATTCAGAATTAATGCTAAAAACTCGTTTTGTCACCAATAGAAACCAGTATAAATATCCGCGAATCATTTAATAGGTAAATAGTCCTAATTTGATCTGATAAGACGGGGAATGAGGGATTGTCTGAGACTAAAGGCACGATTAACCCATTGTCAGTGCTAAATAAAATATGACGTTCTGCTATGTGTACCTCGCAGACTGTACTTTCCAGCCGATCTGCACGCAGTTTATAGCCATTTATCCCATACCGGTTCTTACCTGTGGCGCTGAAAATGAGAGAAATTCAGTCATTCAGGATACGACGATGCTCAACGAACTGAAGCAACAGGTACTGGCCGCCAATCTGGCGTTACCTCGCCACAATTTGGTCACATTCACTTGGGGCAATGTCAGTGCTGTCGATAGACAACATGGTTTACTGGTGATTAAGCCTTCCGGTGTGGAATATGACGTGATGACACTGGACGATATGGTGGTGGTAGAGTTGGAAACCGGCAAAGTGGTGGAGGGCAGTAAGAAGCCCTCATCGGATACTGATACTCACCGGGTGCTTTATCTTAATTTCCCGCAAATTAGCGGCATCGTTCATACCCATTCACGCCATGCAACCATTTGGGCCCAGGCTGGGCTAGATTTGCCTGCGTGGGGTACCACTCACGCAGATTACTTCTACGGCACCATTCCCTGTACCCGGTTGATGACGCAAGAAGAGATTGCTGGCCGCTATGAATGGGAAACCGGCAATGTCATCGTTGAGACATTCCATCAACGGGGTATTAAACCCGAAGATGTGCCTGCCGTTTTAGTCAATTCACACGGGCCGTTTGCCTGGGGGACCAGTGCGGATAATGCCGTACACAACGCGGTTGTGTTAGAGGAGTTGGCTTATATGGGGATTTTCTCACGCCAATTGAACCCGCAACTCGATGCTATGCAACCGCAATTATTGGATAAACACTATTTACGCAAACACGGTAAAAATGCCTATTACGGGCAATAATCGCTGTTGGGACCTCCTGTTGAGAAGCCGACAATATGGCCCGTGTTCAGTCTTGCACGGGTTTCTCCAGCCATAGCACGGAGTCAGTGATATCGAGCATTTTTGCTTCGACCTGTGCAATGGCATCATTGATACCTTGATTGTAATAATGCGCGCCCAGCTCACGACTGATGAATTCCAGTAAAAATTCCGCATCAAAATCTTCCAGCTCAATACTGAGGTTCTGCTCCAGATAATCCTGAATTTTACGTGCCATCCGCTGAGTCTGTTCACGCGTGAAGGTGATGTCCGCCATTATTGCTGTTACTCCGTTATGAATGTTATTGCTCTTATTCGCTGAGGATATCGACTTGAATGCCTTGTGCCATTAATTGCTGCTGATAACCTGCGGGCAGGCGGTTATCGGTAATGACCCGGTTGATGGACGATAATGGCATCAGTGAGTTCTGATGCACCTGACCAAATTTTGATGCATCGGCCAGAATGATATTTTCAGCGCCTTTGGCTAACACACTATTAATCACATCGGCGCGTAACATATCGCGCCCGGTAAAGCCGGTATCTGCCTGATAACCGTCGATACCGATAAACGCCTTGCTGAAATGCACATGGCGCAAACAAAGTTGCGTCAATGGGCCAACCATACTGTCACTTTTTTTCTGATAAATTCCGCCCAGAAGAATCACTTCACAGGAAGACTCTTTCAATTGTCTGGCGATATAACCACTCACCGTCACCAAGGTGATACCAGGGCGTTGGGCCAAATGATGCGCCAACAGGGCGTTGCTACTGCCGCTTTCGATAAATACCGTCTCACCTTCATTGACCAGTGAAGCGGCATGATTGGCCAATTTTTGCTTCATGGCAAAGTGAGTCATCATGCGAACATCGACATCGTCACTCTCAAGAGCGACGGCTGAACCATGCACTCGTTTGAGCAAACCTCTCGTCTCTAGCTGATTGAGATCCTGACGGATTGTCACCTCAGAGACCTGCGTTTCCTGCGCCAATTCACTGACACTGACACGTTGCCGGTCGTTTACCAACTGTAAAATTATTTGCTGTCTTGGGTTCATGGCATTCCCGATAATAAAGTGTGCTGAAAATTGAACCTGCCAACGTGGGTGGTAAAAATTCGCCGGTTCACAACAACAGCATAATGATAAATAATACCTTAAATAGTGTGGATAACACCCTGTGTTACTCAGGGAAAAGTGAGGCAAGCCACAACTCTGTCTTACAACGCAATCATCGCATTTTTTGCAGTATGTAAAACACATTACTTTTGATTGAAGTTTAATTTACTTTCGAATGAAGGTATTTTGATCAAGATCACGTTATCGATTCATGATTGGTCTATGATTGCGGCTGATGATTGTTGGTAAATCCATTTGCTTAACTGGTTTATTTGTTTAACCAGTCTGGCTGCTTACATAATCCAAACCGGAGGTTCTTATGGAGCTTTATCTTGATACCGCAGATGTAGCTGCAGTAAAACGCCTGGCGCGCGTACTGCCATTACAAGGTGTCACTACCAACCCGACTATTTTGGCAAAAGCGGGCAAGCCTATCTGGGAGGTGTTACCTGCGCTGCGCGATGCTCTGGGCGGTACCGGTAAACTTTTCGCACAAGTGCTGGCCAGTGACAGTGAACTGATGGTGTCAGAGGCAATCATGCTATCAAAGCGCGTCCCCGGTTTGGTTATCAAGATCCCCGCTACCGCTGAAGGATTGGCAGCTATCAAACAATTAAAAGGGATGTCGATTCCGACATTAGGTACCGCCGTATATGGTGCCGGGCAAGGGCTGCTGTCTGCATTGGCGGGGGCTGAATATGTCGCACCCTATGTTAACCGACTGGATGCACAAGGCGGCGATGGCATTGCGATGGTCCGTGAGTTACAGCAGTTGTTAACCTTACATGCCCCGGGCGCGAAAGTATTGGCGGCCAGTTTCCGTACGCCACGTCAGGTAGTAGATTGCCTGTTGGCGGGCTGTCAGTCAGTCACCATTCCGGTGGATGTGGCAGAACAACTTATCAGCGCGCCTGCGGTAAAAGCGGCAGTAGAACAATTTGAACAAGATTGGCAGGGCGCATTTGGCTCGCCAATCTTGAGCTAGTTGATGGTGCCTGCTGTTCAAACGGAAAATAAAAACGCCCTGTGAAACATCAACAGGGCGTGACAATGTCACTTTTTGATTCAGCTTGCTAGCTTAACAAGGGCATTTCCCCAGTTTACCGGCCTCACTGGGGAAGCGGGCATCCAGACAGTAACGGTGGAATTCCCGTTCGGTCATCGGTGTGGTGTCAGGATGATGTCGGCGCATATGATTAACATAATTGCCGTAATCCTGTACTCCCACCATCAGTCGAAAGCTTTGTGCCACGCGGTGTGCGATAAGGCGCAACCAAGCCCGCAGATGAGTCGGGCGGACCGCCACAGAAACCAACGGTATACAACGCGTAATCTGGCGCGGCGTGGTTACTAACCCTGTTCGGGTACGAAACGGTATGCCTGCATTAGCCACGAGCAACCTCCTCACGGAAGACAATTTCAGTCTCATGGGTGGTCGGTTTGCTGGATTTCAGCGCACGACGGACCACAAAGAAAGATGAAATCAGCATGGTCACTGCCACCAGCATAAAGAAGGCACATAAGGCGGCATTGATCTGGTTATTGAACACAATAGTTTCCATGTCTTTAATGCTCTTGGCGGGAGCAATCAGAACGCCTTGCTCAACACCGGCAGAGAATTTCTTCGCTTGAGCCAGGAAACCAATACTCGGTTTTTCATGGAAAATCTTCTGCCAGCCTGCGGTCATTGAGGTAATAAACAGCCAAATTGTTGGCAGGATGGTTACCCAAGCATAGCGTTGCTTCTTCATTTTAAACAGGACGACAGTCCCTAAAATCAGCGCCATCGATGCCAGCATCTGGTTACCGATACCGAACAGTGGCCACAAGGTATTGATCCCCCCTAATGGGTCAACCACACCTTGATAAACAAAGAAGCCCCAGCAGGCGACCGCCACTGTGGTGCCGGACAAGTTACCCAACCATGAGCGGTTATTTGCCAGGCTCGGCACTACGACACCCACCAAATCCTGCACCATAAAGCGACAGGCACGGGTACCAGCATCCACGGCGGTCAGAATAAACATGGCTTCAAATAGAATGGCAAAGTGATACCAGAAGGCCATCATATTGCGGCTGTTAAATATCTCACTGATAATATGCGCCATCCCAACGGCGAAAGTGGGGGCACCACCTGCACGGGATAAAATGGAGTTCTCGCCAACATCTTTGGCAATCATGGCCAGGGTGTCAGGTGTGACTACAAATCCCCAACTGCTAATGGCCAAAGAGGCGCTTTCTACTGTGGTGCCAATCAACGCTGCCGGAGAGTTCATGGCGAAATAGACACCGGGATCGATAACCGAGGCACAAATTAGCGCCATGATGGCGACAAAGGATTCCATCAGCATCGCGCCATAGCCGATAAAGCGGGTGTGACTTTCACGCTCAATCAGTTTTGGTGTAGTGCCACTGGCAACCAAGGCGTGGAAGCCCGAAATAGCCCCGCAAGCGATGGTAATAAACAGGAACGGGAACAGGCTACCGGAGAATACCGGGCCGCTGCCATCAATAAAACGTGTGACGGCAGGCATTTTCATTTCAGGCATGGCAAAGACAATACCGACGGCCAAACCAATAATGACGCCGATCTTCAGGAAGGTCGACAGATAGTCCCGTGGTGCCAACAACAACCACACCGGTAGCACTGAGGCGATAAAACCATAGATAACCAGCACCCAGGTCAGGGTGGTGCCGTGTAAAGTAAAGAATGGTCCCCAATAAGGGTGAGCCGCGATATTGCCGCCGTAAATAATTGCGGACATCATCAGTACGAAACCAATTAAGGATACTTCCGCGATTTTCCCCGGGCGGATAAAGCGCATATAAACGCCCATAAACAGTGCTATCGGGATAGTCGCTGCAATGGTGAACAGGCCCCATGGGCTGTCAGCCAAGGCTTTAACCACCACTAATGCTAGCGCGGACAAGATGATAATCATCACCCCCAGCGCGCCCAGCATAGTGATAACCCCGGCAAAAGCGCCCAACTCTTGTTTTGCCATCTCCCCCAGAGAGCGACCATCGCGACGGGTAGAGATAAACAGGATCAAGAAGTCCTGTACCGCACCGGCCATCATTACCCCGACCAAAATCCAGATAGTCCCCGGCAAGAAGCCCATCTGTGCGGCCAGAATTGGCCCAACCAATGGCCCGGCACCGGCAATCGCCGCAAAGTGGTGACCGAATAGTACCCATTTATTGGTCGGGACATAATCCAGGCCGTCATTGCGCCGCTCAGCAGGTGTCAGGCGACGGTCATCCAACTCAAACACATTCTTGGCAATAAATAGGCTGTAAAAGCGGTAAGCGATGCTGTAACACGCCACTGAGGCGATCACCAACCAGATGGCATTGACATGCTCACCGCGGCTGAGTGCCAGCATAGCAAAGGCAAATGCACCAATTAACGCCACGGTCAGCCATATGACGACAGTCTTGACGTTCTTCATGGGTAACGACTCCTTGTTATGAGGAAAATTTAACAGTTATCAGCACCGGTTTTGGAAAAAAGAGACAAACCGTTAGTTAACATAGGAGCTTTAATGTGAAAGAAAAGGTGCGAAAGTGAAAAGTGTGATCAATAAATTATTTTAACGTAACGTTCAGTAGTATTTGCTTACATTTTGTGACGCTGACAGCGCTAAACTGGAGGGAACATCAAGTGGGATTGAAGGGGGGCAATTGAAAAAGCCGTGGGATGTGGAGTATCACCACGGCTTAATGTGTTTTTTCTAAATATCAAACCACCGGGCGGGCCACCACATTGCGAGTTTCCATGCGAACCTCGGCAATGCGCACTTCGATTTTATCGCTTTGGCTATAAACCGTTTCACCTTTAATTTGCACGGTACCTGTTTCCTGACTGCATACCATCTCATCACGTACTGCATGAATAAACGGTGCAGGGATAAAGGCCACGGCGCCATTATCCAGCAAACGAACACGCAGACCACCACGGGTAACATCAATAATTTCCGCAGCGAAACGGGTATCAGTACCAGCTTGAGGCTGTAGATAACGGGCATACAACCAGTCACCGACATCGCGTTCGGCCATGCGATTCAGACGACGGCGCTCAGCCAATTGAATCGTTATCTCGTCTTGTGGTTTCTCCGCTTGCTGGCCGGTAATAATGGCTTTGAGCAGGCGATGATTGACCATATCACCGTATTTACGAATAGGTGACGTCCAGGTGGCATAGGCCTCTAACCCCAAACCAAAGTGTGGGCCAGGAACGGTACTGATTTCAGCAAAGGTCTGGAAGCGGCGGATACGGCTGTCGAGGAACTGGGTTGGCAACGCATCAAGATGACGGCGCAACTCACAGAAGCCTGGTAGGGTCAGTAGAGCCTGTGGGTCAGCCGCGACACCATTGGCCTGCAACACGGTCGCTGCCTGTTCAACCAATGCCGGATCAAAACCGGTATGTACGTTATAAATGCCAAAGCCCAAATTATCGCGCAAAGCAATAGCAGCACAGACGTTGGCGGCAATCATGCACTCTTCAACAATACGGTTAGCAATACGGCGGTGCTCAACAATGATATCCAGCACCTCGCCTTTTTCACCCAATAGGAAGCGGTAATCTGGACGGTCTTTAAACACCAGGGCATGTTCTTGACGCCAGTTGCTACGCGCCTCGCACACCCGTTTCAGCAATAGAATTTGCTCGGCAATATCCGCATCCGGTGGCTGCCAACCGGTGTTGCCGTCCAGCCAGTCAGAAACCTCGTCATAAACCAGTTTGGCTTTGGACTCGACCCAGGCGGCAGAGAAACGAATATCATCACTCAGCGCGCCATCAGCGGCGATAGTCACACGGCACACCAATACCGGGCGGCGCTCATTTGGCCGCAATGAGCAGAGGTTGTCAGACAAGTGGCGTGGCAGCATCGGAATGTTGAAGCCAGGCAGATAGTTAGTAAATGCACGTTTACGGGCGATTAAATCCAACTCACTGTTTTCATCGACATAGGCGGTTGGATCAGCAATGGCAATGGTCAACAACAGGGAACCGTCACCGTTGTCTTCCACATACAGCGCATCATCCATATCTTCGGTGCTGTTGCTGTCGATAGTAACAAAATGGAGCGCCGTCAGGTCTTCGCGTACTAAGGTGCTATCATGCAAGGCAGATTCAACCATAACCGGGGCTTCACGCTCCAGATTATGGCGAGCTAATGTTACCCACCAAGGCACGAAATGATCTTCACCATTAGTAATAAATGCCGTCAAATCAGCATTAAAAGCACGATCGCCTTTTAATGGGTGACGGCGCATTTCAGCCACCGCCCAATCACCGTTCTGGAAGTCGTGGGTTAACTCACGGGCTGGACGACATTGGATGGCATCACGCAGCAGCGGGTGGTCAGGCACGATAGACAGACGATCATCTTTTCGTTGGACGCGACCGACAAAGCGGGATAAAAATGGCTCGACCAATGTTTCTGGCTCAGCAATTTCACGATCTTTATCCGTGTGCAAGGTGGCAATAATCCGATCGCCGTGCATGACTTTCTTCATCTGTGGCGGCGGAATAAAATAACTTTTCTGCCCATCTACCTCAAGAAAGCCAAAGCCTTTCTCAGTACCTTTAACCACGCCTTCAACGCGCGGGGTCTGAGTGTGAAGTTGCTGTTTTAGCTGCGCCAGCAGCGGGTTATCTTGAAACATATCGTCCAGTGAATGGTGTAGTGAGTGGGTTTAATCCGGCTGACAGTTTTACGCGAATCAGCCCCATCGGGCAAGCGGCATATCACGTTGGAGGGGAATTCCTTGTTAAAGGTATGGGCATATCCGCTGCCCATGATTGCCAGCCCTGGCAACAGCCAGAGGGCCGGCTTTAGCTAACAAACTCAGGCAATGCGCTGTGACAATGGTGGTTGCCAGCGTCGAATGGTCACTGGCACTGATTTTGACGTTGGGGTGTGGGTTTGATCACCAAAGCTGGATAAGGGCACCAGTGGGTTGGTTTCAGGATAGTATGCGGCGAGATTACCGCGCGGGATATCATAGCTCACTAACTTGAATCCACTGACTTTACGAGTAATCCCATCATTCCATAAGGTTTCTATTTCCACTAGCACGCCATCTTCTAAAGCCAACGCGGCCAAATCTTGTGGATTAATGAACAAAACTTCTCGCTGACCATAGACACCCCGGTAGCGATCGTCGAGACCATAAATGGTGGTGTTATATTGATCATGAGAGCGCAATGTTTGTAACACAAACGGGGCCGCCCCCCCTGCAATCGGCGGGAATAGACTCTCTGGCAGGGGTGCGGCGCAAAATTCAGCTTTACCACTTGGGGTAGCAAAACGCATTTCAGCGGCGGCGCTACCCAGATAGAAACCACCGGGTTGATCACAACGCGTGTTGAAATTATCAAAGCCCGGTACGGTGGCGGCAATATGGTCACGGATCAGATTGTAGTCAGCGGCTAATGCCAGCCAGTCCAACTTTGCACCATTAACCTTTTTGTTAGCGAAAACCGCATTGGCGATGCCACAAACAATGGCGGTTTCGGCGTGCTGGGTATCCGCCAGCGGCTTCCCGACCCCTTCAGATGCGTGCACCATACTGAAAGAATCTTCTACCGTAATGAATTGTGAACCACTGGCTTGCATATCGCGCTCGGTGCGGCCCAGTGTCGGCAAAATCAAGGCATCAGTGCCGGTAATCAGGTGACTACGATTTAGCTTGGTACTGATATGAACGGTCAACTCGCAACTGCGTAATGCTTGTGCGGTGCGCTCAGTATCCGGTGCCGCCGCCGCCAAATTCCCGCCAAGGGCAATCAGCACTTTTACTTCACCGCGCAACATCGCTTCGAGAGCTTCCACGGTGTTATGACCCGCACTTTGTGGTGGGGTGAAACCAAAATGGTCGGCCAAACGATCCAGCATGGCTTTTGCGGGTTTTTCATCAATGCCCATCGTGCGATTACCTTGCACGTTACTGTGACCACGTACCGGACATAACCCCGCGCCGGGCTTGCCTAACTGACCAAACAACAGTTGGAGATTAGCCAGTTCCCGCACCGTTATCACTGAATGTTTATGCTGAGTGATCCCCATCGCCCAGGTGATGATAACGCGCTCGGCATGTTGATAAATATCAGCGGCATAGCGAATTTGCTCTTCACTCAGGCCCGACTGTTGGGTGATCTGCGCCCAACAGGTGTTATCAACGGCCGCCAGATACGCGGCTATACCTTGTGTATGTACCGCAATAAAGGCTTGATCAAACAAACCTGATTCCCCTTGCGCCAATTGATGGCGATGGGTTTCCAATAAGGCTTTTACCATGCCGCGCACCGCCGCCATATCACCACCTAAATTAGGTTGAAAATAAGCAGAACTAATAGGGGAGGATTTTGGTGTCAGCATCTCAAGAGGATTTTGCGGATCGGCGAAACGCTCCAAACCGCGTTCACGCAAGGTATTGAAGCTAACAATACGTGCACCGCGATCTTTGGCATGACGGAGGCTGTGTAGCATGCGGGGGTGGTTAGTCCCCGGGTTTTGTCCGAAAACAAAAATAGCATCGGCCAGTTCGAAGTCCTGCATCTGAATGGTACCTTTACCAACGCCGATACTCTGCTTTAATCCGGTACCACTGGCTTCATGGCACATGTTTGAGCAGTCCGGGAAGTTATTGGTCCCCAACATGCGGCCAAATAACTGATAAAGGTAAGAGGCTTCATTGCTGGCACGCCCGGAGGTATATAGCTCCAACTGATCGGGGTTATCCAATCCATTAATATGCTGAGCGATCAACGCCAAAGCATCTTCCCAACTGATGGGTTGGTAGCGGTCAGTTTGTGGGTTATAACGCATCGGATGGGTGAGCCGCCCCTGGTACTCAAGGAAGTAGTCACTCTGCTGGCGCAATGTGGTCAGACTGTGTTCGGCAAAGAATTGGGGTTCCACCGCTTTGCGGGTCGCTTCCCAACTGACCGCTTTAGCGCCATTTTCGCAAAAACTGAAGGTGCTGTGATTATCGTCGCCCCAGGCACAACCGGGGCAGTCAAAACCTTTTACCTGATTGACCCGCAACAAATTGCGAATATTTTTCAACGCTTGCTTGCTGTCCAGGACAAAGCGGGTGGTTGCTTCGAGAGAACCCCAGCCGCCAGCCGCGCCGGTATAGGGTTTTATTGCTGATTTAAATTTCATAATGATACGCCGCAGGTGTCTTTTTTGTTTCAAGCAGGTAACAAAATCATTAACTGTTTGAGTCTGTTTTGTCACAAGTTTAGTGGCGCGGCGGTATGGCGTCTAATCGAATACCGCAATCGTGGCATAGAGGGGATTTATCGTGGTTGATAACATGCGGTGAGACGCGCCAGAAGTGTATCGCGCTCACTGCATAGAGTGGCCGCGCGATGTACCAGCATTCTTATCGTCGGCCGGTGCTCACCGCCACAGGTATTTACTGAGCGTGGTCAGTGGATTAATGCTCGGGGTAGACCTTCTCTTTAAACTCACACAAGTCTTCAATAATGCACGAACCACAGCGCGGTTTACGGGCAATACAGGTATAGCGACCATGCAGGATCAACCAGTGGTGGCAATCAAGCTTAAATTCAGCCGGAACCACCTTGAGTAGCTTGGCTTCAACCTGATCTACATTGCTACCGGGAGCAAAGCCAGTGCGATTACAGACACGGAATATATGGGTATCTACCGCGATGGTGGGCCAACCAAAGGCGGTGTTCAACACCACATTGGCCGTTTTACGCCCCACACCGGGCAGCGCTTCGAGTGCTGCTCTGTCTTCAGGCACCTCGCCATTATGTTTTTCCAGCAAAATACGGCAGGTTTTAATCACATTTTCAGCTTTGGTATTAAACAGGCCGATGGTCTTGATGTATGCCTTCAGGCCATCCACACCCAGGTCAAGCAGGGCTTGCGGGGTATTAGCCACCGGATAAAGTTTGGCAGTGGCTTTATTGACGCTGACATCGGTGGCTTGTGCCGAGAGCAACACCGAAATAAGCAGTTCAAAAGGTGAGGTGTAGACCAGTTCAGTGGTTGGATGTGGATTGTTGTCCCGCAGACGGGTCAGAATCGCGACACGTTTTTCTTTATTCATAAGGCTTTCCCGGCATCTCCATCCTGAAGTTGCGGCGCAGTTGCTACTACTTGTGCTTTGCGCGCTTTTATTTTTTCGTCAATGACATATTTACCGGCCAGCAGTAATCCCAAACCAATAAAGGCACCTGGTGGCAGCATTGCCAGCAGGAAAGGGCTATCCAGATGCAGAATTTCGATACGCAGCACTTTTGCCCAGTTGCCTAACAGCATATCTGCGCCATCAAACAACGTACCGTTACCCAAGATTTCACGCAGTGATCCCAGAACAAATAACGCGCTGGTTGCCCCTAGCCCCATAGCCAGGCCATCGAGTGCCGATAACCCCACCGGGTTCTTGGCCGCGTAAGCTTCCGCCCGGCCAATCACAATGCAGTTAGTCACAATCAATGGAATAAATATCCCGAGGGATTGATATAACCCAAAGGCATAAGCGTTAATCAGCATTTGCACGGTACTGACCACGGAAGCAATGATCATCACATAGATTGGAATACGAATTTCATTTGGCACCCAGCGGCGCAAAGCCGATACCGCGGTATTGGTACATACCAATACCAGCGTGGTAGCTAATCCCAAACCGAGGGCATTGGTGGCGGTAGAGGAGACCGCCAACAACGGACATAGCCCCAGTAGCTGCACTAGCGCTGAGTTATTCTTCCATAACCCCTGCGCTAACAGATTTTTTGCTTCACTCATTGCCGTTCTCCACAGACTGGCAGGCTATCAAGCCTTGCTGGCAAGGTTTCCAAATACAGCGTGGTACTTTTCACCGCCCGCACCACCGCTCTTGGGGTAATGGTGGCGCCGGTAAATTGATCAAAGGTACCGCCATCTTTTTTTACGGCCCAGCGTTTGTCTTGTTCACTTGCTACATGTTGGCCACTGAAATAGCTAATCCAGTCAGAGATTCTAATATCAATTTTATCACCGAGACCGGGGGTTTCGTGATGTTCTATCACCCGACTGCCCAGCACATTACCGTGGAAATCTGCACCGACTAACAGTTGGATAGCACCGGAATAACCATCGGGAGCGGTGGTTTCAATCGCGGCAGCCACGGGTTTATTCGCCAACCGGGCCAGATACAAGCGATGAGGCGACAGGTTACCCAACGCGGCATCAGTGACAACGTAACATTCAGCTTGCATATCGTTGTCATAATTTTCAGCCGGAACAACCTGATCCAGCAACGCTTTTTGTTGCAAAGCGGCCTGATGGGCGATGGTTGACTCTGTCAGTGAGTTAACCACCGCCGTCAATCCGGTAGCACCGGCGGCAAACAGCGCCAAAGTAATGCCGTGACGCTTCATGGTTTTTAGCATAACGGCTCCTTATTTACCGGCACGGTTGTGACCATAAACCCGAGGCTGGGTATAGTGGTCAATCAGTGGAACAGTAATATTGGCCAGCAGTACGGCAAAGGCAACCCCATCAGGATAGCCACCATACACCCGAATTAACCACACCAGAATACCGATTAATGCACCGAAAATCAGGCGGCCACGGGGCGTGGTGGAGGCACTGACCGGATCGGTGGCAATAAAGAACGCCCCCAACATGGTGGCACCGGAAAACAGGTGCAACATCGGCGGGGCAAAACTTTGCGGGGCAACAATCCAACTGATTGCGGCACAGCCAGCCAGCGCCAACAAGAAACTGACCGGAATGTGCCAATGAATCGCTTTACGCCACAGCAGCAATAAGCCGCCCGCCAGAAAACCGAGATTGATCCATTGCCAGCCGACCCCCGCCAGCGTTGCGGCAAAAATGGGCTGTTGCAGAATTTTTGCCACGGGTTGTGAGCGTAGGGCGGTTTTAAAGCTATCAAGCGGTGTGGCCTGACTGACACCGTCATAACTCATCTGGAGTTGATGAATATCAGCGCCACTGTGGGTATATCCGGTAAAGATAGTTAAAAGAGAGTCATAAAACCCCACCGGTGTAGCTTGTAATGGCAGCGGTGGTAACCAACTGGTCATTTGTACCGGGAATGAAATAAGCAGAACTACATAACCCACCATGGCCGGGTTGAACGGATTTTGTCCCAAGCCACCATACAGTTGTTTAGCGATGACGATAGCAAACAGCGTACCCAACACAATCATCCACCAAGGGGCCAATGGGGGCAGGCTTATCCCCAGAAGCAGGCCGGTGAGCAGGGCGGAGTTATCTTGTAACCGCATCAATACGGGCTGTTTGCGTAACTGCAAAACGGCCCCTTCGGCTAGCATGGCGGTAACCATTGCCAGTGCTACCTGAATCAGGTTGCCATAACCAAAGAAGTAGGTCTGAGCAATAATGCCCGGAATGCAGGCCAGAATCACCAGCAGCATGATGCTACGGGTACTACGTTGATTGTGCGTAAAAGGGGAACTGGCTATTTGCAACCCTTGGTTCTGGGTCGATGCTGCTGGCCTGAATTTCATGAAATTACAACCATATGTCGAATGCTTAACAGAGTTCTTAAACGCAGTTATCGCGCTGGCAAGTCAATACTTGCGGGCATCGATACACTCAGCCGTCAGGGGGATAATATTTGTGCCGCATTCTACCCTATTCAGACAAAGTGTAATACGCCTTAATCATAGGGTTATTATCCATAATGCGTTGAAATATTAAGTAAGCTGTAGCATTTAATAAACCAGGCTAATCTAAAAATTTAACTTGCAATTTATATCGCGATGATAACAAACATATAGCAAGAACGGGTTTTTGCGCGGCTTGAGGGTATTAGGCTTTGGTCTCAGATAAATAGATTTAACTCTTTGTTTTAATGGGTTTGTTTTTGTTTTATCTGTAGCTAATCAACTGTAAGTTAACGATTTATTAACTTGTGAAATTAGATTTGAGAAAAGCGTTGGCATAATGATAGATTAATGTAGTATGCACTGTAATTATATATTTAAAGAACAATAAGATGATAAACGAAGACATATTGTTTATAGAAGAATTAATTGAGTGGATTGAAATCAATTTAGAAAAGAGGCCCACACTGGACGATGTGGCGAAGATTTCTGGATATTCAAAATGGCATCTACAACGGAAATTTAAAAGTATTGTGGGGGTACAATTAGCCTCCTATATACGTGGCCGGGTACTGACTCGCGCAGCGGTTGCATTGCGCATTTCACGCCGTCCTATCATTGAAATCTCTGATGAGTTGGGTTTCGATTCGCAGCAAACCTTTACCCGTACATTTAAGAAGCGTTTTGGTGTTACCCCAAATAGTTTTCGTCAAATGGAGCACTGGGATGTGCAAGGGATGATTCCCCGCTTCGGTTTTTGTGAAAATTACACCCCAGAAATCAAACGGATATCTTTACCACCGCGAGAACTGGTGGGCTTTACACGGCGGCTGGATTTTGACGAACACAACCATTGTAGTGGTCAACACTCCTCCTGTATGGCGATGAAAGATGAAATTTTGCTCGATTTCTTTAAGGAAGTTAATTTCTCATGCCAACGGGTGTACTCGCTGTTTTCTGCCAAAGAGTGTCAGCAAGGGCAAAACAGTGTGAATTATTCGACTGCGATTGATAAAGACAAGCGGCATGAAATCCAGGGGCTGCGTGAGGTTGATCATATCTCTATTCCGGCGGGGGAGTTTCTCTCCATATCCCACCAAGGTAGTGCCAAAGAGTGTGTGAAATTCTCAATTTATTTGTTTAATGAAGTGCTGCCAAAATTGCGTGAAGAGTTTGGTGGTGGTATCGAAATGGAAGTTATTGAGATAGACAGTTGTCACGCCGAATCAAAAATGCGTGATATCTCGGTGGTTTATAACTATCAGATGTTGACGAACTGATGTACTGCCGCAGTGGCAGTGCGTCAGTTCAGTGTGTTACGTCTTAATCTGGGTTAGCAGTTTGTGCCGCTTTCTTGGCTTTGACTCGGGCAATGGCGGCAGCTACAGCGGCTTTGCGTGGATCTTCTTCTGATTCTTCATTTTTATGCGTCGCAACCGCGGACTCAAGCTGTGCTTGTGCGGCTTTCTTGGCTTTGACCCGGGCAATGGCGGCAGCTACAGCGGCTTGGCGTGGATCTTCTTCTGACTCTTCATTTTTATGCGTCGCAACCGCGGATTCAAGCTGTGCTTGTGCGGCTTTCTTGGCTTTGACCCGGGCAATGGCGGCAGCTACAGCGGCTTGGCGCGGATCAACCGACGACGGTGTTGACTCATCGGAGGCGACAGCCAGCTGTTTTTCTGCCTGACGTGCTCTGGCCTGTGCTTTACGTGCTTCTCGAGCGGCAATGACGGCACTGTTATCCGGTGTTTGCCCTGCGGTCACGCTGATAACCGCGTCGGCATTCTTATCCTGGCGGGCTAATCGACTGACTGCGGCTTCAACCTTTTGCTGGTCAGCATCAGTCAGCTTGACCGCGGCTTGTTTATGGCGCAGTTCACGCGCACGCTTTTCTCGTTCCAGCCGCGCTTGTTTGGCCTCAAAACGTGCTTTGGCTTCCGCTGCTCGGGCATTTTCCTGATCGAGGGCGCGGATTTCTGCTTTTTCCTGACGGTAATACTGTACTAATGGGATATTGCTCGGGCATACATAGGCGCAAGCACCACATTCAATACAATCGAATAAGTTATGATTGCGCGCTTTCTCGTGTTCTTCACCTCGACTGAACCAATAGAGCTGTTGGGGCAATAAACCTGCTGGACAGGCATCAACACATAAGCCACAGCGAATACAAGCTTGTTCCGGTTCTGATAGCCCCATTTCGGCTTCGGTCGGCGCTAAGATACAGTTACTGATCTTAACGATCGGTACATCCAAACTTGGCAAGGTAAAGCCCATCAGCGGGCCACCCATGATCACCATCGGTTGGTGCTGAGGCTGAAATCCGGCCAGTTTCAACAAGTGCAATACCGGTGTCCCAATTCTGGCCCAGAAATTGCTTGGTTTTGCTAATGCATCACCGGTGAGTGTCACGACTCGTTCAATTAATGGCTCATCGTCGATAATCGCTCGCTTAATGGCGACCACTGTACCCACGTTTTGCATCAATACCCCAATCGATGAGGAGTGCTTGCCGAAAGGCACCTCTTTACCGGTCAGGATTTTGGTGAGCTGCTTGGCACCCCCGGACGGATATTTAGTCGGTACAACCCGCAACTGGATCTCGTCATGGCCCTGTAATGCATGTTGTAAAGCCGCAATGGCGGCGGGCTTATTATCTTCAATGCCAATCAACACCTGCTGTGGTTGCAGCAAGTGTCTTAGAATATCAATACCGGCGACCAGCTCTTGCGCGTGCTCCTGCATTAACCGATCATCGGCGGTGATATAAGGCTCGCATTCAGCCGCATTGATAATCAGGGTGGTAACACTGTTCACGCCACCTTGTAATTTACTGGCGGTCGGAAAGCCTGCGCCGCCCAAACCGGCGATACCCGCTTGATGAATACGATCCAGTAACGCCGCGGTATCTCGCTGTAAATAGTCGGCCCACGGCTGTTGCTCACGCCAACGGTCTGCACCATCCGGGGTAATATGCACACACAACTCAGCCAACCCGGAGGGATGTGCAGTGGTATGCGGGGCAATAGCCGTAATAGTGCCAGAAGTGGGGGCATGTACTGGAACTGTGCGGCCACGGCCCACGGTCAGTGGCTGGCCCTTTAATACTTGTTCACCGGCTCTGACGCGCAGTTCACCTTCTGGTCCCAGATGTTGTTGCAACGGAATGATCATTTGCTCAGGCAAGGATGCGATGCGCATTGGCACCGTGCTGGATTGCAACTTCATTTCCGGTGGATGGATACCCCCGTCAAAATCCCAGATATTGTCGTGTTGGCGGGCAGTAAACAGCTTAAACATGTTGCTCCACATCTATCATTTTCACTGGAATCATCTGTGAGGCCACTAACTGGCTGGGAAGATTTTTGACCGGAATAGTGCTCAGATCCCACTTCCAGTTAGCGGTGGTGGTGGCAACCGGAATCATTTCAATACAGTCTGTCGGGCAAGGGGCAACACAAAGGTCGCAGCCGGTACACAGGTCTGGCAATACGGTATGCATGGCTCGGGTGGCACCCACAATGGCATCGACAGGGCAGGCCTGAATACATTTTGTGCACCCAATACAATTGGCTTCATCAATAAAGGCCACTTTACGCTGTGGATGAGCCGCCGCTTCGTCACCCTCTAGAGGTTGTGGTTCAACCGCCAGCAGTTCAGCCAGCTTAAGCATCACTTGTTCGCCACCCGGCGCGCACTTATTGATTTTCTCCCCCTGAGAGGATACGGCTTCTGCATAGGGCCGACAGCCAGGGTAGCCACATTGACCGCACTGGCTTTGCGGCAAGATTGCTTCTACTTGCTCAACCACGGGGTCTTGATCAACCTGAAAACGGCGGGCAGCAAAACCAAGCACCACGCCTGATATCAGCGCCAATGTACTTAATGCACCTACGGCAATCCATAACGACATCATTAGAACTTCACCAACCCGGTAAAGCCCATAAAGGCCAATGACATCAACCCCGCTGTAATCAGGGCGATAGAAGACCCGCGGAATGGCGCAGGAACGTCAGCCACCGCCAACCGCTCGCGAATAGCAGCGAATAACACCATTACCAGAGAGAAACCGGCTGCGGCACTGAAGCCATAAACCGCCGATTGCATAAAATTATGAGATTGATTGACGTTAAGCAACGCGACACCCAACACAGCACAGTTAGTGGTGATCAGTGGCAGAAATATCCCCAGCAAACGATAAAGTGCCGGGCTGGTTTTGCGTACCACCAATTCGGTAAATTGCACCACGACGGCGATGACTAAAATAAAAGCCAATGTGCGTAAATACACCAAACCAAGCGGCAGCAAGATAAAGCTGTTTACCATCCAGGCGCAAACAGAGGCCAATGTTAGTACAAAGGTAGTTGCCAGCCCCATACCAATAGCGGTCTCCAGTTTTTTGGAGACACCCATAAACGGGCACAGGCCAAGAAATTTGACCAGCACAAAGTTGTTTACCAATACAGTACCGACAAACAGGAGCAGGTATTCAGTCATTACGAAGCCTAAAAAAATAAAAGCCGCCTATTATCCAAAATTGGCGGCCTGACGACAACAGATGAAGTGCAGGGTTATTACGATTTACTGGCTATTTTAGGGGGAAAAGGTGCGCAATCCCATTAAAGTTCGGTAAAAGTATGCTTCACGCGTTGAGAACGTTTGATGTAAGGCACAAAAACAGCGGCGGCCAGCAAGGGCCATCCCAGAGTGCGTAAGGCAATATCATCACTGATCGGCGAGAAAGCAAAGGCCTTTAGTGCCAGTAGCACGGTTAACAACAACCAAAGAATAAACCATTTCGGTAGGCGACGTGAGCGGCTGCAAAACAACCAGATGACCCATAATGTATAGGCCCACATCACTAAGGTTGTTATCACCGAGAAATACCATTGTAGGGTAAATGCCTGTGAGTTGGTCACCAGATACTCTCGTGACTCTGGGGTGAAGATGGCCATGGCGTACAGTACTAGCATCAGGCTGGCGCTGAGCAGTGTGACGATCAAATAGGCCAGTGGGGCCAATAACCAGCCGCCAATGCGCTGATATTCCTGCGGTTGAGACATAGTGAACCTTAGTAATCTATTAATAAGGAGTGATAACCCTCTGTCGATATCACTTCTTTGTATGATGCTAGCTTAACCCGCAAATGTGTCCTTCGTCATCTATATCAATATGGTAATACGCCGGTTGGGTACCCAACCCCGGCATGGTCATGATATTTCCAGTGTAGATACGAACAAATCCGGCACCTGCCGACACGGCGCAGGCCGTTACAGGCAACACAAAATCATGTGGGACGTTCTTCAGGCTGGCATCGGCACTGATAGACAGGGGGGTTTTGGCGATGCACAGCGGCAAATGGCCGAAACCTGCTGCGGTTATCTCATCAATTTGTTGGCGCGCTTGAGGCGTAAATGTCACATCGTGGGCGCCATAACGCTGTGCCATAACCTGTAACTTGTTCTCCAGTGTGGCGCTGTCTGGGTAGGGTAACGTCGGCTCAGCGCCCTGAGCGCAGGCAGTTATCACTTGTTGAGCCAGTGCGGTGGTCCCGGCACCGCCCAGGGCAAAAGCGTCACTGATTTCACAAGCAAGTGCGCCGGCAGATAAAGCATAGTCGGCTAAAAATCTCAATTCTTCGGGGCTGTCGCCGGGGAAGCGATTAACCGCAACCACCACCGGCAAACCGTAACTTTTCGCGTTATTGATGTGCCATTTCAGATTGGCGCAACCTTGATTGAGCAAGGGAATATTGGTATTGAGGATCTCGGCAGGCAGTGGCTGACCCGGTTTAATATCATAGGCGCCGCTATTGGCTTTCAGGCTACGCAGTGTCGCCACCAAAACCACACAAGCGGGGGCAATACCGGATTGGCGATACTTAATATTAAAGAATTTTTCCATCCCCATATCGGAACCAAAACCCGCTTCGGTTACCACATAATCCGCTAATTGTAAGCCCAACCGGTCTGCCAGAACCGATGAGTTGCCGTGGGCGATATTGGCAAAAGGGCCTGCATGGATCAGTACCGGGGTGTGTTCACTGGTTTGCATTAATGTTGGATGAATAGTCTCTTTCATTAGCACGGTCATGGCACCGGCGACGCCCAAATCTGTTGTGGTTATCGCTTCGCCGTGGGTGGAGTGAGCCAAAATAATCCGGCCAATGCGTTGTCGCATATCTTGCAGGTTTTCTGATAAGGCCAAGATAGCCATCAATTCAGATGCAGCGGCTATTTCTACATGGTCTGCCCGCTCCACACCGTGGGTACTCTCGCCGATCCCCACACGAATATGGCGTAGCGCCCGGTCGTTGTGATCAACCACGCGTGGCCAGAGGATCCGCTGCGGGTCAATATTCAGTAACGGTAATCCGGTTTGTTGACTAAACGCCAGCCCCAAGCGTTGTTCATGGTACAACCGCGCATCCAAAGCGGCGGCGGCCAGATTATGTGCAGCACTGATGGCATGGATATCACCTGTGAGATGCAGGTTCAGTTTCTCCATCGGTTGCACCTGTGAAGCACCGCCACCCGCAGCGCCCCCTTTCACACCAAAGACCGGGCCAAGACTGGGTTGACGGATACAGGCGACACCACGGTGACCTAATCGGTTGATCCCCTGACTTAAGCCAATCGTTGTCACGGTTTTCCCTTCGCCTAACGGCGTTGGGGTGATACTGGAAACTAAAATCAGTTTGCCTTGCGCACGACCAGGCTGGATCGCACGGATATCAACTTTTGCCATATGATGCCCATAAGGGATGACATCATCTGTGCTAACACCTAATTGCTGAGCAATATGCATGATCGGCAACATTGCTGGGTGACGAATAAAATCTGAATGAGGGGGGAGGTCATCGGCAGTCGAAGGCATAGTCGGTGTCATGGCGAGAAAAAGTCCTGTTATCAGTGATAAAACGGCGGCAGCCAACCACTATGGCTATAAATCACCGCAAAATTATCACATAAAGCGATGAGTAATTGACGATACAAATCAATAAATGTGAAGTGACCGAGGTTAAGTGTCCTACCGTAGATATTCTTAATATTGGCTGCCTAACATGTCTAATTTATATCGCCCCACTGTGAATTAAAATTCACAAATAAAACGAAACTAAGGTGTTTTGAGTTATCAAAAGTTATAAATCCTTACGCGATATGAACGATATATAAAAACCATTCTATGATACCGGCGTTATATGTTCCTAATAATTTGGGTAATCTACTCTATGGAAAACCACGTTCATTCCTCATTGGTCTGCGCTGCTCGATTACTCCGTCTGGCGGGGTTGAATTCAGACACTGTTGAGGATTTTAGCCACAAAAATGCCATCGGTTGTTGGACCATGGCAACACGTGCATCATTGCGGCGCTATTTAGCGCAATTTTCACGTACCACAGCAGCCCGCTTCAAAATCATAAAACAGTCATTAACTAATATTAAACCAGAACAATTGCCACTTGCTTTTCGCGATATGCAAGGCAAATTTATCTTATTGGCACGTATTAATGAAAAGCAGGTGCTACTGCAACATGCAGATAGCGGGAAGCCAGAAATAATAACTTATCAAGAGCTTGCGTCGATTTGGAGTGGTGTCATCATTTGTTGTAGTCATTCGCGTTTCAATATTCGCTGGTTTGTTCCCGTATTACTGCGCCACCGTAAATCATTGGTTCAGGTATTAGTATTATCAATGTTATTACAGTTTCTGGCCTTGATTTCTCCGCTTTTCTTTCAGGTTATTATGGATAAAGTGCTGGTCCATAATGCACTCACAACACTTGATGTGTTAATTATTGTGCTATTAGTGGTAGGAATATATGAAGTCGTATTAAAATTACTGCGAGAATATATTTTCACTCACACGACCACTCGGGTTGATATTTTATTGGGCGGCAAGCTATTTAACCACCTAATCAAATTGCCACTAAGTTATTTTAAGCAACGCCATGTGGGCAATATTGTCGCTCGAGTGAAGGAGCTGGACAATATTAGAGAATTTATTACGGGATCCGCACTGACGCTATGTGTTGATGTGGTTTTTACCCTGGTGTTGTTTATTGTCATGTGGTGCATTTCACCACTACTGACGCTCATCATTTTAGGCACATTGCCGTTATATCTGTTATTAGCGGCGCTGACCACCCGGCCATTACAACAGAAAGTTGAAGTCCTGTGCGGTTGTGCCGCACAAAATGGGGCATTTTTAACTGAAACTGTCTCTGGCGTGGAGACGGTAAAAAGTCTGGCGCTGGAACCCCAAATGCATCAACGCTGGGAAACCCAAACACGTGATTATGCTGAAGCGAATTTTCAGGTACAAAACCTGCAAAATCTCAGTAGTCAGGCGGCTCAGTTATTGCAAAAACTGGCTGGTGCAGTGGTGATTGTGGTGGGCGCTTATCAAGTGATGTCGGTGCAGCTCAGTATCGGGCAACTGATCGCCTTTAACATGTTGGCGGTGCAGGCATTGATGCCAATGAGTAAGTTGGTTGATTTGTGGCAACAGAGCATCCGGGCTCAAGTGGGGCTAATGCTTGTCTCTGACATTTTGAGCTTACCTGCGGAGCAGTCGGTGAGGGCGGTGCCACTTGACCACCCGATTCGAGGAGATATCACGTTGCAACAGGTGATTTTCCGTTATCGCGCCGATTTAAACCCGGTACTACAGGATTTTTCCTTATCTCTGCGTGCTGGCGAACATATCGGGCTGGTGGGGCCATCAGGCTCGGGTAAAAGTACCGTTGCCCGACTATTACAACGCCTCTATATCGCTGAGCAGGGTGTAATCAATATTGATGGCATCCCAATTGGACATTTCTCCCTCGACGTGTTGCGGCGTCAGATAGGGGTTGTGATGCAGGAGAGTTATCTGTTTAACCGTACGGTACGGGAGAACATCGCCCATTCACGACCCACGGCATCATTGGATGAGGTGGTCGAGGCTGCATGTCTGGCGGGAGCCAACGCTTTTATACTCGCCTTGCCACTAGGTTATGACACCGTGCTGTCAGAGGGCGGAGCCTCGCTTTCTGGTGGTCAGCGTCAGCGTATTGCCATTGCCCGCACATTGCTGGCTAATCCCCGTATTTTGATTTTTGATGAAGCAACCAGTTCGTTAGATGACGAGTCGCAGGCCGAAGTACAGAAAAATATGGCCCGCATTATTGCCAATCGTACTGTCATCACTATTGCCCATCGCCTCTCGACGGTGCGACATTGCCATCGCATCGGTGTCATGACACAAGGCCGCATTACTGAGCTGGCTAACCATGATCAACTACTGGCGCTAAATGGCGTTTATGCCCGATTGTGGCAGCAACAGGCTGACTTCAGCCATGAGGAATCAAAATGAAGTTGATGCAATATTGGTATAGAACAGCATGGTTCAATGCCATAAAGAACCGTTGGCAACGCCATTTCTCGCCTCAGCGCACCCGTGATGAATATGATTTCCTGCCTGCCTATCTGGATATTGTGGAACGGCCAGTGGCACCACTGGCACGGCGCACCGCATGGTTTCTGGCGCTGACACTGCTGCTGGCATTGGTATGGTCGATTGTTGGAAGGCTTGATATTCACGCATCAGCTAAGGGCAAAGTGATTGTTTCTGAACATTCGAAAGTGATCCAACCGCTAGAACCAGGGGTGGTGGCCGCAATTAATGTGCGCGATGGTGACAAAGTTGAAGCCGGTCAGGTGTTGATTGAGTTAAATCCAATCGGTATTGATGCCGAGTTGGGTAATATCAATCAGCAATTAATGCATCGCTTACTGGAAGCTGCCCGTGTGGCGGCGCTGCTGACAGTGAACCCCGCCGCGATGTTTACTCCCCCTGAAAGTAGCCCTGATGATTTGAACATCACCGCCAGGGCACTTTTGCGCAAAGAAGTAAACGAGGTCAATGCAGAGTTATCGCGCCAGGAGAGTGAACAGGCGGTTAACCAGGCCCATATTCAAGCGGGTATGACTAATATTGCGCACCAGAAAGCGTTAATGAAAAACATTCATCAACGGTTGCAGGCGTTACGAACACTCGCTAAATCCAAGTCAATTGCCGATGTGGAGTTATTGCTACAAGAGCGGGAATGGCTAAATGCCATGGCTGAAAGTAGCCGTTTGGACAATGAACTGGCTATCTTGCAGGCGAAAGCACACCACCTGTCACAAACCCGACTGCACTATTTAGCTGAAAAGAAGCGGAGCTATCAGGAACGATTAAATCAAGCTCATGAAGTTATCAACCAATTGCGACAAGAGCAGATCAAATTGCTGGAAAAGCAGCGCCAACAGACCTTACGCGCACCGGTTACCGGCGTGATTCAACAATTGGCGATTCATACTCTGGGCGGCGTGGTCACCACGGCTCAACCGTTAATGGTATTGGTGCCAGAAAGTCATCAGTTAGAACTCGATGTCATGATCCTCAATAAGGATGTGGGTTTTGTGCTGCCAGGGCAGGCGGTGGAGGTGAAAGTTGATAGCTTCCCTTATACCCGATTTGGCACGTTGTCGGGTGAAGTAAAGCATATTTCTCGTGATGCGATGGAGGACCAACAACAAGGCTTAGTGTTTCCGGCCCGGATCCGTCTGGACAGCGACAGGCTGAGCGTTGAAGGCAAGTCGGTGCGTTTATCCGCAGGCATGGCGGTCAGTGTAGAGATTAAAACCGGCCGGCGGCGGGTTATCGATTACTTACTCAGCCCATTACAAGAATACCAATCCGAAGCCATGAGGGAGCGTTGAGATGAATAATTCAACATCAACGCAGGTCATCCAGCCATTGGCAGCACTGGCTCGAGCTGCTGCATGTTTTGATCTGGCGGTTGAGCCTGCGCAGTTGGCGCACCAACTCGGATTAGCGCCGGAAAAAATAGATTACATTGCGCTGTGTCGTGGTGCCGGTTGGATTGGCTTGCGGGCCAGAAAAGTCAGTCAGTCATATGACCGTTTGAAACATCTGGCGCTGCCTATTTTATTCAGTGATGAGAATCAGTGGTATGTACTACTGGCGCTGAATGAACAGGGTGCGGTGGTTTATTTTGCCGCCACTGGCCAGCAGCAGCAAATAAGCCAGCAGGCACTGGCCTGCTTGTGGCGTGGTGAGGCTATTTTATTGGCGAAAGCAGAGTTACAGGGACCGAAAAAAGCCGCTTTTGGCTTTGGTTGGTTTATTCCGGTTATTACTAAATATCGCCATCAATTACGTAATATCGTTTTAGTGTCACTGTTATTACAGGCTATTTTGCTGGTGACGCCAATGCTATTTGAAACGGTGATCGACAAAGTCTTAGTGAGCCGCGGCGTCGGGAGCTTAATGGTATTGGGCTGCGCCATGATAGCATTGGCAATTGCCGAACCCTGTTACACCTTCTTGCGTGGCTGGCTGTTCTCACATCTCTCCAGCCGAGTTGGGGCCGAACTTAACACCCGCCTTTATCGTCATTTACTGGGGTTGCCCCTGGCTTATTTTGGCGCACAGCAGACAGGGCAAACTATCGCCAAAGTACAAGAAATGGAGCAGATTCGCAGTTTTCTGACCGGGTCTGCATTAACCATGTTATTGGACCTGATCTTTGTTGGTACATTTATAATTGTGATGTTTTGTTATAGCAGCCAACTGACATGGATAGTTCTGTTCTCTCTGATCTGTTACCTCCTGTTTTGGTGGGCCATTGGCGGTGTTTTACGTCAGCGGGTTGAGCGTCAATATGAAGCCAGTGCAGATAATACGTCGTTTTTAACTGAAGCGATTAGCGGGTTGGAAACGATAAAAACCACTGCCACCGAAAGCCAGTTTAATCGTAGCTGGCAGCAGTCATTAGCTCGCTATGTGCGGGCATCATTTGCTGGCATGAGGATGGCAAATATTGCTGAGCAAGGTATTACACTTATCAATAAAGTCACCTCAGCTATAGTGTTGTGGTTTGGCGTTAAATTGGTACTGGCAGGGGGGTTAAGCCCAGGTCAATTCATTGCTTTTTCAATGTTTTCGGGTTACGTAACTCAACCCATTTTACGCTTGGCTCAGATATGGCAAGATTTCCACCATACGCAAGTCGCTCTGAAACGGATTGGTACCATTTTGGATTATCCAACCGAGCCGGGCTGCACCGGATTATCATCAAGTCATGGGTGCTCCGGGCGGTTGACATTTAAACAGGTGCGTTTTCGCTATCGATCAGATACCACCGAAGTTTTACAAAATCTCAATTTAGATATTGCCGGTGGCGAGTTTATTGGCATTACCGGGCCATCCGGCTGTGGCAAATCAACGCTAACGAAGTTACTACAGCGGTTATATATTCCTCAACATGGGCAGATTCTGATAGATGGGCAGGACTTGGCGATTACCGATGCCACGGCATTACGCCGCCAAATGAGTGTGGTACTGCAAGATAGCATCTTGTTCTCTGGTAGCCTGCGGGACAACATCTGCCAGTGCCGGCCTAATGCTGATGATACCCTGGTTGAGTCGATTGCCCGGCAGGCGGGGGCGCATGATTTTATTATGGCTCTACCGCAGGGCTATCAAACCCAGGTGGGGGAAAAAGGGAGTATGCTGTCTGGCGGGCAGCGGCAGCGAGTTGCTCTGGCGAGGGCGCTAATGGCAGATCCTAAAATACTGATTCTTGATGAAGCCACCAGTGCTCTGGATTATGAATCTGAGGCGGCAATTATGCGCCAGTTACCAGAAATTATCCGTAATCGCACCGTCATCTGCATTGCTCATCGATTGAATACATTGCGCCAATGTCATCGTATTTTGGTATTAGGAAACGGGCAAGTATTGGAACAAGGCAGTCATCAGGCGCTACTTGCTCAGGAAGGAGCCTATGCACGGTTGTGGCGGTTACAAACTGAGTAATGCATCGCGACTGTGGGTTATTAATCTCGCTTAAAATAACGCTGGGTGAGAATCTCTCACCCAGCTATCACCAGCCATACAGTGCGTGATTACAACTTGTCACCGTTGGTTTTAATCACCCCTTGATACCAGAAGAAGCTTTTTTTACGCTGACGCGCCAGTTGTTTCTGATGGTCAACATAAACAAAACCATATTGCTTCTGGAAGCCATTCAACCAACTGAGTAGATCGATAAATGACCACGGATAGTAACCACGGACATCTGCACCTTGCTTGATGGCATCTTCAATTGCCACAATATGCTGACGCAGGTAATCAATCCGGTCATCATCAACCACTTCACCCTCAATGATTGGGTCTTTAGCACCCAAGCCATTTTCAGTGATATAGATAGGGATGTCACCATAGCGCGCCTTGATATTCATGATGCCTTCGGTAAGGCCCTGTGGGTAAATCTCCCAATCCCAGTCGGTATAAATCCCGTTAGGATTGCGGACAAATTTAAACAAATCTTTGAAGCCGAACTCACTCCCTTGTTGATGACCGGAACCTTTTTCACCTGAGGTATTCATGGTCAGATGCGTTTCTTGGTTATTGGCAGCAATAGTTTCACGCTTATAGTAGTTCAACCCAATAAAGTCACAGATATTGTTACGTAACAGGGCATCATCATCGGGGGCGAATTGTGGAACACCCCAAACGGCCTGGGTCTGTGCCAGCAATTCAGCAGGATACTCGCCTTTTAACACTGGATCATATAACCAATGGGTAAAGATCCCTTCAGCTAAGCGAAATGCGGCGATATCTTCGGCGGAATCACTCAGTGGCGTGTTGGTTTGCAGGACATTCACAAAACCTATTGTCCCGTCGATACCGCTGGCACGAAATGCTGCAACCGCTTTGGCGTGAGCGACAAAAACGTGATGGCAGGCTTGGATAGCACGGGCAGGGTTCTGGACGCCCGGCGGATGACCGCCAGTAATATAGCCAAAACCAATAAAACAGATGGTCTCGTTGAACGTTGACCAGAGCTTGACTCGATCACCATAGTGCTGATAACACAAACGTGCATATTCTTCAAAAGCATCGGTGGTGCTGCGGGTTTCCCAACCCCCTTCATCTTGCAAGGCTTGCGGCAAATCCCAGTGATAGAGCGTAATCATCGGCTCGATGTTGTGTTCCAGCAATGCATCGATCAATTCACTGTAGAATTTAACTCCCGCGGCATTCACCTCCCCACGGCCTGTTGGCAACAAACGCGGCCATGAAATTGAAAAACGATAACTTTTCATGCCCATCTCCGCCATCAGTGCCACATCTTCGCGGAAACGATGATAGTGGTCGACAGCAACATCACCATTGGTTCCCTGATAGGTGGTACCGGGCAGATGTGCAAAGGTGTCCCAGATAGAAGGGCCTTTACCATCAGTATCATAGGCACCTTCAACTTGATAAGCGGCGCTGGCGGCACCCCACAGGAAATTTTTCGGGAAAGCAGACATAAAATCACTCTCATGTAATGGATAAAAAGGGTGTTTGATAAAATCTCTATCCTCAGTGTATTAGGGAAAACGTTATTTATGCAACCGGTTTCTGTAACCGGTTTCTGTGGCACTAAATTGAGTGATTGAACGGCAATAAAACGGCAGCGATATGCAAGACACCGATCACAAAACCGTAAACAGTGCCTAAACGAGGTAAAGACAAGATGGGTCATTTAATACCACTGTGTATATAATCAGTGTTTCGCAAATTAAGATTTTTTGTTGAAGAAGGAAGAATGATGATCACTCGGCTTGCTATCTCTGGCTACCGTTCGTTACGCGATGTGGTACTTGAATTGGGGCAATTGAATGTCATTACCGGCGCAAATGGCAGTGGCAAGTCCAGTCTTTATCGAGCGCTCCGGTTGCTATCAGATATTGGTCAGGGGCAGGTTATCCAATCATTGGCGGCGGAGGGCGGGTTACAATCAACCCTCTGGGCGGGACCCGGGTCGTTTTCCAAGTCGATGAAATCAGGAGAACAACCGATTGAAGGTACCACTCGCCATCATCCCGTGAGCCTCAAATTGGGCTTTGCTGGCGCGGACTATGGTTATGCTATCGATCTGGGTCTCCCCACACCGCGCAGGTCATTTTTTGCGTTGGATCCTGAAATCAAGATTGAAAGCCTGTGGTGTGGCGATACCCTGAACAATAATGCGCTTTTTGCTGAGCGGCGAGGCCCGCGGGTCCGCATCCGTGATGAGCGCGGAATTTGGCGCGAGGCATATCACGGGTTAGCGGCCTATGACAGTATGATGACCCACAGCACAGACCCCCGTGATGCCCCAGAGATTCTGCTTATGCGCGAACGGATGCGGGCCTGGCGTTTTTATGACAATCTGCGTACCGACCGTCATGCGCCAGCTCGCCAGCTTCAAGTGGGAACTTATACACCGGTACTGGCCAGTGATGGTGCGGACTTGGCCGCAGCGTTACAAACGATCAGAGAGATCGGGGATACCGATGCACTCACGCATACCATTACAGATGCTTTTCCCGGTACTACGTTGGCTATTGAACCCAATTTTGAGTTGCTGTTGTCACAGCAAGGTTTGTTAAGGCCACTCAAGGTCGCAGAGCTATCAGACGGTACCTTACGTTATTTATTGCTGGTGGCGGCATTGCTATCGCCACGTCCTCCCGAAATGATGATCCTGAACGAACCCGAAATCAGCCTGCATGTTGATCTGTTACAGCCATTAGCGCGGTTGATTGGGCAGGCGGCACAACATACCCAGGTGATTGTGGTGTCCCATGCCGCTGAGCTGGTGGCGGCGCTACAGCAGGAAATCCACTGTCGCCATATCTTGTTGGATAAACAGTTAAGTGAGACAACGATACAACAAGAGGCCACACCTCATTGGTTATGGGCAGCACGTTAGCGGCAGTGACTGCGATGTTGAAAACATAAAAAGAGCGTTAAGCTCCTCAGACTGCTAACAAACCGCGACGATGTCGGCTCGGGTGGGAGGGCTGGCACAAAATATAGCATTCGTGGCAGGGATGGCACGGTCCAAGCTTACATGGCTGCTTATTTTGGCGCAGGGAAGACGGTGTTGTTACGATCTGCTTGTTTTTACCATTGCGGGCATTTTGTCATAAAATTCAGGGGCCGAAGCCCCTGAGTATGGTGTTTAAATCAATTGTTATATTTAATTATCAGATCTATTTAAATTACCCGGTCTATTTAAATCAACAGATTAAATAATAGTATTCGGCTTAACTTAGCGATTTAGATGGTAATACACTTCGTTCCAGCGGATTTCATTTTTAAATGCAGGAAGCGTCGTATCATTGTCGATCAACAGGAATTCAATTCCGTGCATTTCGGCATACAGGCGCAATTCATCCACCCCGACGGCTTGAGAGAATACCGTGTGGTGCGCGCCACCGGCGATAATCCAAGCTTCAGCAGCCGTTGCCAGCGATGGCTGAGCTTGCCAGATAGCACGGGCTACCGGCAGTTTAGGTAATGGGTGTGGTTGTTCGACAGTATCGACGACGTTGACCAATAAGCGGAAACGGTTCCCCATGTCAATTAAACTGGCATTCAGTGCCGGGCCCGCCGGTGTAGAGAAGATCAAGCGCGCTGGATCGGCTTTACCACCGATACCTAAGTGTTGTACATCCAGCAACGGTTTCTCTTCTTTGGCGATAGAGGGACACACTTCCAGCATATGAGAGCCAACCACTAAATCATTGCCTGGTTGGAAGTTATAGGTGTAATCCTCCATAAACGAGGTACCACCTTTCAGGCCAGTGCCCATTACTTTCAGAATGCGCAGCAACGCGGCGGTCTTCCAGTCACCTTCACCGCCAAAACCGTAACCTTGTTGCATCAGTCGTTGCACTGCCAGCCCCGGTAACTGCTTCAGGCCATACAGATTTTCAAAGTTAGTGGTAAAGGCTTTAAAACCGCCTTGTTCTAGAAAACGCTTCATGCCTAATTCAATACGGGCCGCATCCAGCAAATTTTCACGTTTATTGCCGTTCAGTTTTACCGCATCAGTGAAGCGGTAAGTGGCTTCATACTCTTCAACCAAGGTATCAATATCACCTTTGCTAACGGCATCCACCACCGTGACTAAATCACCGATCCCATAGGCATTAACTGAGTAACCAAACTGGATTTGAGCAGCCACTTTATCACCGTCGGTTACTGCCACTTCACGCATGTTGTCGCCAAAACGTGCCACTTTAAGCTGTTGGCTTTCTTGTTTGGCTGCCGCTACTCGCATCCATTGACCAATACGTTGATGCGCGGCTTTATCCTGCCAATGACCGGTTATCACGCTGTGTTGTTGGCGCATCCGCGCGCCGATAAAGCCAAACTCGCGGCCACCATGGGCGGTTTGGTTCAGGTTCATAAAGTCCATATCCATGGTTTCCCACGGGATCTGAGCATTAAACTGAGTGTGGAATTGCAATAAAGGTTTATTCAGAATACTCAAACCGCCAATCCACATTTTGGCGGGAGAGAAGGTGTGTAACCACGTCATTACCCCGATACAGGCGGTATCATAGTTCGCCTCACGGCACAGTGCAGTTATCTCATCCGGTGTGGTCACCAACGGTTTTAGTACCAGTTTTATTGGCAAGCCCGCTTCACTATTCAGGCTGTTAACCACCTGATGGGCATTATCCATAACTTGTTGCAGGGTTTTCGGGCCATACAGGTTCTGGCTACCAATGACAAACCACACTTCTGATTGCTTGAATACGTCCATCTGATACTCCGTTTAATAAATTGTTATAAAAAATATATTTATAAATCAGTTTGATCGCCAAGATCAGTGTGTCGTCTCGGTCATTGGCGCAGGTGTATCGGTTACTGGCATATAGTGTGGTTCTGCTGACAGACACCACTGTTGATAGCGCTGATAAAGTTGCTGATAGCGAGCAACCTGGCTGGTATCTGGTGTCAGAGTGCGCTCAATCTTACAGGCCATCTGACGCTGCGCAGCAGGGACATCGTGATATATTCCTGCGGCCACGGCGGCAAAAATTGCCGCTCCCAGCGCGCAACATTGATCAGAGGCAACAATTTGCAGCGGTCGATTCATCACATCGGCACAAACTTGCATGATAACCGGTGATTTACGCGCGATACCGCCCAATGCCAACACGTTCTCAACCGGAATATCCTGCTGTTCAAAACACTCCATGATAGCGCGCGCACCAAAAGCGGTTGCTGCGATAAAACCACCAAATAGAGTAGGGGCATCGGTTCCCAAATTCAGATCGGTAATAACCCCTTTTAAACGTTGATTAGCATTCGGCGTACGGCGGCCATTAAACCAATCCAATACCACTGGCAAGTGATCCAGTGAAGGGTTCTTTGCCCATTCAGCGGTGAGTGACGCGAGGAGGGTAGATTCAATCTGCTTTAACTGGGGTTGCAATTCGGGTTGTGCCAAGGCGGCCTGACGTAATGGCCAACTCAGTAAACGACTGAACCAGGCATACATGTCACCAAAAGCTGACTGACCTGCCTCCATACCAATCCAACCGGGTACCACACTGCCTTCAACCTGACCGCAAATACCGGCAATGGCGCGCTCACCCACCAACTTGTCATCGGCAATCAGAATATCGCAGGTGGATGTACCAATAACTTTGACTAAGGTATAAGGTTGAGCACCTGCGCCCACGGCACCCATATGGCAATCAAACGCGCCACCAGAGAGCACTACACCGGTCGGTAGCCCCAAACGCTCAGCCCATGCGGCAGTAATTAAACCCACCGGCCGTTCTGCCGTGTAGGTATCAGTAAACATAGGGTATTTAAGGTCGTCTACCAGACGGGTATCCAGTGCCGCCAGGAATTCACGCGGTGGCAATCCTCCCCATGATGGGTGCCATAAGCTTTTATGACCCGCGCTGCATCGCCCCCGTTGAATATCCTGTGGGGCGGTGGTGCCGGATAACAGTGCCGGTACCCAATCACACAACTCAATCCACGACACCGCAGCATCACGCACGGCGGCATCGGCGCGTGTCACGTGCAGGATTTTTGCCCAGAACCATTCAGAAGAGTAGACACCGCCAATATAGCGGGAATAGTCGGCAAATTCGCCACTGCGACATAAGCGATTAATCTCTTCCGCTTCTTCTATAGCCGTATGGTCTTTCCACAGCACAAACATCGCATTGGGATTATCTGCAAATTCAGGGCGCAGTGCCAATACCTGTCCTTGCTCATCAATCGGCGCGGGTGTTGAGCCCGTGGAGTCAACACCAATCCCGACGATTTGCAGGCGCTGCTCTTCTGACAGGCGGCTGACGACCTGACGGATCGCCTGTTCCATGGCTTCTATATAGTCCAGCGGATGATGGCGAAACTGGTTTTGTGCGGCCTGACAATAAAGGCCCTGCTGCCAGCGAGGGTAGTAGACAACTTCGGTATCGATCTCGGTGCCATGTTGACAATCTACCGCCAATACCCGGACGGAATCGCTGCCAAAATCTAATCCGAGCGCTATAGCTTTATTGGTTGATAAAGGACGGTCCGCCGATACAACGCTGGTTGTCATAGTGGTTGCTCCTAACATTTGCAGAAAACAGGAATTCATTGCCAATAACCATAGGAGTGAGTGGCAGCAAGATGTGAGGAGCCGATGGCTGGAAGTATGTACTTTTCTGCTTCCTACAGTGTTTTTGTGATGTCAGTCAAAAGTTAGAGAGAGGTTAAATTTGCTGAATATATGGATAAATAAACTGTAATCCCTGGATGTGATAGCGCTCTACATTCTAAAGCATAATTAACGTTAAAACTGTCAGCGTCTTACCGGGTGTGGTGAGGTTAAGTGGCTTTTAATAAAGCATTCAACCGCACTAAAACTGAAAAATAACATTGATAACGTTTCCACTAAAAATCAGATGATTTGGGTGGTTGACGATTAAATAAACAAAAATCATCTCTTCCTACAAAAATAGTTCGGAGAACACTATGCATAAATTAACTAAGGCGCTGGCAGTGGTGGGGTTAGCGGCAGTTATGTCACATTCAGCTATTGCCGAAAGCATGAAGTTGGGTTTTCTGGTAAAGCAGCCTGAAGAACCTTGGTTCCAGACCGAATGGAAGTTTGCAGATAAAGCAGGGAAAGATTTAGGTTTTGAAGTGATAAAAATTGCAGTGCCCGATGGTGAGAAAACCTTGAATGCTATCGATAGCCTTGCCGCCAGTGGTGCGAAAGGCTTTGTTATCTGTACACCAGACCCGAAACTGGGGCCGGCCATCGAGGCGAAGGCGCGCAGTTATAACCTGAAAGTGATCGCAGTAGACGACCAATTTGTGAATGCCAAAGGCAAACCGATGGAAAGTGTTCCATTAGTCATGATGGCGGCGACCAAAATTGGTGAGCGTCAAGGACAGGAACTGTGGAAAGAGATGAGTAAACGCGGCTGGCAACCGGGTGAAACGGCGGTAATGGCGATCACCTCTGATGAACTGGACACGGCTCGCCGGCGTACCAGTGGGTCAATGGACGCGCTGAAAGCCGCAGGCTTCCCAGAAAAGCAAATCTATAAAGTACCGACCAAATCCAATGATATCCCTGGGGCATTTGATGCCGCCAACTCCATGTTAGTCCAGCATCCTGAAGTGAAAAACTGGCTGATTGTCGGCATGAATGACAACACCGTGTTGGGTGGTGTCCGGGCGACAGAAGGTCAGGGCTTTAAAGCACCCAATGTGATTGGCATTGGTATCAATGGCGTTGATGCAGTCAGTGAACTGTCCAAAGGCCAGGCTACCGGTTTCTATGGCTCTCTGTTACCAAGCCCGGATATTCATGGTTATAAAAGTATCCAGATGCTGAATGACTGGGTGACCAAAGGTGTTGAACCACCGAAATTTACTGAAGTGACTGATGTGGTGCTGATCACCCGGGATAACTTCAAAGTCGAGTTAGAGAAGAAAGGCTTGATGTAATTCCGCTATACCCAACGTCATGGGCGTGGCGGCTAACCCTCTGGCCGCGTCAAATTCGAAGGGTATACACGCTATGGCGCACGGGGGCAGGCTACGGCTTGCCCCAATGGACCACACAGACAGGTGGTACCGTGCGACCCAAACTTTATAAGGAAGCCATCATGTCAGCACTCCATTCTGCGTTACAAGCCGAGCTGGAAGCCGAACAGTCACCTTATCTGGCTTTTTGTGGCATTGGAAAAAGTTTCCCCGGTGTTCAAGCGCTGGATGATATCAGTTTTACCTGTCAGGCCGGTCAAATCCATGCCCTGATGGGAGAGAATGGCGCGGGGAAATCAACCTTGTTGAAAATTCTCAGCGGTAACTACTCACCGACTCAGGGTGAAATTCACATTAAGGGCAAAGTGGCTAATTTTGCCAATACCACCGATGCGCTTGATGCCGGTGTCGCTATCATTTATCAGGAACTGCATTTGGTGCCGGAAATGACAGTGGCAGAAAATATCTATCTGGGCCAATTGCCTACCAAGATGGGCATGGTTGATCGCAAATTATTGCGCTATGAATCCAGTTTGCAGCTCTCACATTTGGGGCTGGACATCTCCCCCGATACCCCACTGAAATATCTCTCCATCGGCCAATGGCAGATGGTGGAAATTGCCAAAGCGCTGGCCCGTAATGCCAAAATTATTGCTTTTGATGAGCCGACCAGTTCGCTCTCTGCCAGAGAGATAGAACAACTGTTCCGGGTGATCCGTGAATTACGCGCCGAAGGGCGGGTCATTTTGTATGTATCACACCGGATGGAAGAAATCTTTGCACTGAGTGATGCCATTACGGTGTTTAAAGATGGCCGGTATGTGCGCACGTTTGACGATATGACCCAGGTGAATAACGACTCGCTGGTTCAAGCCATGGTTGGGCGCAATTTGGGTGATATTTATGGCTATCAGCCGCGTGAAATAGGGCCAGAACGCCTGACATTGCAAGAGGTGAAGGCGATTGGGGTGAAATCGCCAATCAGCCTGACCGTCCATCAAGGGGAGATTGTTGGCCTGTTTGGTTTGGTGGGGGCGGGGCGCAGTGAATTACTGAAAGGGTTGTTTGGTGGCACCAGGCTTAGCAGTGGTCAGGTTTTGCTGGATGGCAAGCCACTGACGATTCGTTCACCCATCGATGCCATCACCGCCGGGATCATGTTATGCCCGGAAGACCGTAAAGCCGATGGCATTATTCCGGTTCATTCGGTACAGGACAATATCAATATCAGTGCACGGCGCAAAACACTGACGGCTGGCTGTTTGATCAACAACCGCTGGGAGCAGGAGAATGCGGTACTGCGTATTCAGTCTTTGAATATCAAAACACCCAGCCCTCAACAACTGATTATGAATTTGTCCGGCGGCAACCAGCAGAAAGCCATTTTGGGCCGTTGGTTATCCGAAGATATGAAAGTGATCCTGTTGGATGAGCCAACTCGAGGTATCGACGTTGGGGCTAAACATGAAATCTATAACGTGATTTATCAACTGGCGAAACAGGGTATTGCGGTGCTGTTTGCGTCCAGTGATTTGCCAGAAGTTCTTGGGCTGGCTGACCGAATCGTGGTGATGCGGGAAGGGGCAATCTCTGGTGAGTTAGACCACGGTTCTGCCACTGAAGAACAGGCGTTAAGTCTGGCGATGCTACGCACCCCGAATATTGCTACTGATGCCGCGTCTGCGGTTGCTTGATTGTGAAGGAGTTATCCATGTCCAGCGTTACTTTGAGTTCTGATAAGAAGAACCCGGCATCAACCGAGTTAAAAGGTGGAGCACACAATAGTCAGTCGCAACCACCACAAGATACACCCGCTAAAAGTGGACTAGGACTATCCCGTATTTGGGATAGCTATGGGATGTTGGTAGTTTTCGCGGTGGTATTTATTGGTTGTGTGATATTCGTGCCTAACTTTGGCTCCTTTATCAATATGAAAGGGTTGGGGTTGGCTATCTCGATGTCGGGGATGGTGGCCTGTGGCATGTTGTTTTGTCTGGCATCCGGCGATTTTGACTTATCCGTCGCTTCAGTCATTGCCTGTGCGGGGGTAACGACGGCAGTTGTTATCAATATGACCGAAAATATGTGGCTGGGGGTGGGCGCCGGTTTGTTACTGGGCGCGCTATGCGGGCTGATCAATGGTTTTGTGATTGCCAGATTGAAAATTAACGCCTTGATCACCACGCTGGCGACGATGCAGATTGTTCGCGGCCTGGCCTATATCATCTCTGATGGTAAAGCGGTGGGTATCGAGGATGAGCGTTTCTTCGCATTGGGTTACACCAATTGGCTCGGTTTGCCAGCCCCTATCTGGATTACCATTGCCTGTCTGGCCTTGTTTGGCTTCTTGTTAAACAAAACTACCTTTGGCCGCAATACCCTGGCTATCGGGGGCAACGAAGATGCGGCGCGCCTGGCGGGGGTGCCGGTAGTTCGCACTAAAATCATCATTTTTGTCTTATCGGGTTTGGTATCGGCGGCGGCTGGGATCATTTTGGCATCACGGATGACCAGTGGTCAGCCAATGACTTCGATTGGTTATGAGCTGATTGTTATCTCGGCCTGTGTGCTGGGGGGCGTGTCACTGAAAGGTGGGATTGGTAAGATTTCCTATGTTATCGCCGGTATCTTGATTCTGGGGACAGTGGAAAATGCCATGAACCTACTCAATATTTCTCCGTTCTCCCAATATGTGGTCCGTGGTTTGATCCTGCTGGCAGCGGTTATCTTCGACCGTTACAAACAGTTGGCTAAACGGACGCTATAAGTTGCACGGTGACAGAAAAGTCCATAAAAAGCCTATCTGGCTCACAGTTCTGTAATCACTATCGGGCAGCGTGAATTCTGCCCGATAAACTGAAATAAGCACATGCGTTTGCACGCCAATCAGATCAGGACTCCAAGGAGGCTAAATGTACCATCGAATGGTTCAGGAACCGCAACCCAATCCCTTGTTACCCGGCTATACCTTTAATGCCTATCTGGTAGCAGGATTAACCCCGATTCTGGCCGATGGACCACTCGATTTTTTTATCGATAGGCCAGGCGGCATGAAGGGCTATATCCTGAATCTGACCATTAAGGGACAAGGTAAGATTTTTGATGGTGAGAATACCTTTTACAGCAATCCAGGTGATTTGCTGCTCTTTCCCCCGAAGGCATCGCACTATTATGGTCGCTCACCGAACAGTGATTGTTGGTATCACCGTTGGGTCTATTTCCGGCCACGGGCATACTGGGCGGACTGGTTGGAGTGGCATAGCAAAACGCATGAAGTTGGGCGGTTATCTTTGCCTAACAACAACTTATTACTGGAATTTGATCGCCTGTTTGCCAATATTGAACAGACGCAAAAATCAGGACGGCGTTTTGGCGAAGAGTTGGGTATGAATCTACTTGAGCGCTTACTGCTGCGCGCAATGGAAGAAGATCCTCTTAGTCCACAACGCATTATGGACCCTCGAGTGATTGAAGCGTGCCAATTTATTACCGGCAATTTAGCCGGTGAGCTGCGCATTGACGAAGTTGCACGTCATGTTTGCCTGTCTCCGTCACGTTTGGCACATCTGTTTCGTGAGCAAGTTGGTATCAATATATTGCGTTGGCGTGAAGACCAGCGGGTTATTCGGGCTAAGTTATTACTGCAAACCACGCAAGAGCCGATTGCCACTATTGGTCGCGTGGTGGGTTACGACGATCAACTCTATTTCTCCCGCGTTTTTCGTAAGCGTGTTGGTGTCAGCCCCAGTGATTTCAGGCGTCGTAGCATTGAAACCAACTACCCGCAACGCAGCCTCCGACAGCCAGAATGGCGAGATAATGCTGAGGCCATTGTGCGAATTTAATCTCGCCACTGACATTCAGCCAAAAATTACCTCTTGTCGCGGGAATCATCATGGTGTCAAATCGATTGATCGACTGATATCAATTGGCAAATAGGCTGCGCGAGAGGAAATATAATGGCTGAAAAAATCAAAGTGGGTTTACTGGGCTATGGTTATGCCAGCAAAACGTTCCATGCGCCGCTGATTATGGGCACTCCGGGGCTAGAGCTGGCAGGGGTTTCCAGTAGTGATGCCAGTAAAGTACATGCTGACTGGCCGACAATGGCGGTGGTTTCTGACCCCAAAACGTTATTTGATGATCCTTCAATCGATCTTATCGTGATTCCAACCCCGAATGACACTCACTTCCCGCTGGCTCAGCAAGCACTGGCTGCCGGTAAACATGTGGTGGTGGATAAACCGTTTACCGTGACACTGTCACAAGCAAATGAATTGAAGAAACAAGCAGATGAGGCCCACTTATTGCTTTCAGTATTCCATAATCGCCGTTGGGACAGTGATTTCCTGACGCTGAAAACACTGCTGGCTGAAGGCTCACTGGGGAATGTTGTCTATTTTGAATCTCATTTTGACCGCTATCGCCCGGAGATCCGCCAGCGTTGGCGTGAACAAGCCGGTGCGGGCAGTGGCATTTGGTACGATTTAGGTCCACATCTGTTGGATCAGGCGCTACAACTGTTTGGTTTGCCACAGACGCTAAATGTTGATTTAGGGATGCTGCGCCCTGGTGCGCAATCTGTTGATTATTTCCATGCGGTTCTTAGCTATCCGGGGCAACGAGTGGTGTTACACGGTACGGTGTTAGCCGCAGCAGAAACTGCGCGTTATATCGTGCACGGCATGCAGGGGAGTTACATCAAATTTGGTCTGGACCCACAAGAGGACAGGCTGAAAGCGGGTGAACGTTTGCCACAGGCAGATTGGGGCTACGATATGCGCGATGGAGTAGTGACACTGTCACATGATGGCATCCTCGCTGAAAAACCACTACTGACGTTGCCGGGTAATTATCCTGCTTATTATGCGGGGATCCGTGATGCCATTTTAGGTACTGCTGCCAACCCAGTACCCGTCTCGGAAGCGATAAAAGTAATGGAATTGATTGAACTGGGCATTGCCTCTGATCAACAGAAAAAAACGCTGCCGGTATCGCCAGCAAGCTGATTTTGCTGCTAAATACGCTTATTTGATAGAAACGATAGCCAAAGTCACTGGCGTTGCAGGTAGGCTGCCAGCAGATTTGAACACTGCTGGCAGCGGCCTCACCGAGGCAAGGCCTAAGGATGGGCGGCACAACGCAAACAGCTACCCCCTCTGCAACGTCAAGAACCAAGGTTATATTGAAGGAATACAGTGGCATGTCATGGTTACAACGCTTACGGATAGATAAATTTTTATTAGTGCTGATTTTGGTCGTTATTATTGCTTCTATTTTCCCCTGTGAAGGGGAAGTTAAGGTGTGGTTCGAACACCTGACGACTGCGGCCATTGCATTATTATTCTTTATGCACGGTGCCAAGTTATCCCGCGCCGCCATAGTTTCAGGCATGGGGCATTGGAAACTGCATCTGGTGGTGTTTCTCAGCACGTTTGCCTTATTCCCGCTGTTAGGGTTGGGAATGAATGTGTTGGTACCCGGGGTGTTAACACCAACGCTGTATCTGGGTTTCCTCTATTTGTGCGCGTTACCTGCCACGGTTCAGTCAGCTATTGCCTATACCTCTGTGGCGGGAGGTAACGTGGCGGCGGCAATTTGTAGCGCCTCGGCATCCAGTATTTTGGGGGTTTTCCTGTCACCGCTGCTGGTGGGCATGTTGATGCACACCCAAGGGGGTGATACCGACACGTTGCATGCGATAGGATCTATTATCATGCAACTGATGGTGCCATTCATTGTTGGGCATTTATCGCGCCCACTGATAGCTAAATGGGTTGAGCGCCATAAAAAACTGGTTAATATCACTGACCGGTCATCCATTCTATTAGTGGTGTATGTCGCGTTCAGTGAAGCCGTGGTTCAGGGGATTTGGCATCAAATCGATGGTTGGTCACTGCTGGCAATTCTGGTCTGTTCGATGGTGCTATTGACACTGGTATTAGTCATTAACACCATGGCAGCCCGCTGGCTGGGCTTCAATACTGCCGATGAAATCACCATTGTGTTCTGCGGATCGAAGAAGAGCCTCGCCAATGGTATCCCGATGGCTAACGTGTTGTTTCCCGCCTCAGTAGTCGGTGTGATGGTATTACCCTTGATGATATTCCATCAGGTTCAATTGATGGTATGTGCCGTCCTGGCACAGCGTTACGCGAAACGCGTCGCCAGAGAGCATGCCGAGGCGACTGAATCTTTGGCGTCGGCGGCGCGGGCAGAAACCAAGTAGCCGGTTGCGATCTGCAATAAAAAACGCCGGTACTGCTATGAAATACCGGCGTTTTTAGTTAATTCCTGACCGATTTAGCCACAGATTTTATCGCGCAGTGCCTGTTTTTCCTGTTCGGTGATAAATGCCATCGTCAGGCCATTTTGTTGTGCCTGGCGGATTTCTTGTGCTGTTAGGCCAGCAGCAGGTGCGGCAATGTGATATTCATTAGCAATTTCAATCCCCTGTACCGCTGGGTCATCGGTGTTGATCGATGCCATCACGCCATGGCGCAGGAAGGTTGCCAGCGGGTGAGTGGCTAACGAAGAGACGGTGCTGGTCTGAATATTAGAGGTCAGACAGGATTCGATCCCAATGTTGTGTTCAGCCAAATAATCCATCAATTTGATATCTTCAATGGCTTTCACACCATGACCAATACGTTCAGCACCTAACTCGCGGATAGCTTGCCAGATACTTTCCGGGCCAGCGGCTTCACCGGCATGGACGGTAATACGCAGGCCCGCATCGCGCGCGCGATTAAAGTGACTGCGGAACAAACCGCCAGGGAAGCCCAGTTCGTCACCGGCCAGATCCAACGCAGTAATCCCCTCGCGATGTGCCAGTAAACCATCAAGTTCTTGCAAACAAGCTTGTTCACCAAAAGTGCGGCTGAGGATCCCTATCAGGCGGATATCAATATCAAAATCACGACAACCGGACTGCACCCCATCAATGACGGCCTCGACCACACCGGCAACCGGCAATTGGTGTTTCATTGCCATATAGAAGGGTGAAAAGCGCAGTTCGGCATAATGCAAACCGGCATTAGCGGCATCTTCGACATTTTCGTAGGCCACACGGCGGCAAGCATCAAGTGAGGCCAAAACCGCAACCCCCCAATCCAGCTTTTGCAGGAAGCTGACTAGATCTGGCTCAGTTTTAGTGATTTGCACATGCGGGCGCAGTTCGGCTAGCTCATCAGCCGGTAGGGCCAGATTAAATTGGCGACCCAGGTCCAAAATAGTTTGCGCACGGATATTGCCATCAAGGTGGCGGTGAATGTCGGTCAGGGGGAGGCGGGGATCAATCATGCTGTGCACTCACTTTTTATCAGAAGTAGATTCTTGTAGGTAAAGTGCAGAACATTATAAAAACAAATGAATGAAAATATCCACTGTGTTGCATAAAAAAGTGACATAAATCACGAATTGATATGGGCAGACAATATCGCCCGCCCATGATGCCGGCTTTAATTTCAACTATTTATTGCGATTCAACTGCGACCAATCTTTTTTCAGTTCGTACTACCAGCAGATAAGTGAGGATAAATGACAGGCCGAGTGACAAGGTGACACCCAATAGGATGTAGATAAAGTAAGGGCCAATATAGGCCGGTAGGCTGAATATGCTTGATAAAATATAGCCGTACAGCCTTACGCCGAAAAAGGCGATAAATGCAGAGGCAATCGAGCTGCTTATCGTCGTGGCAATAAAGGCTTTTTTGTATTTAGTTAACACACCAAACAGTGCGGGCTCTGTAATGCCCAATAAGCCAGAAACGGCGGCAGACAGCACCACGGTTTTTTCTTGCCGGGTTTTGACATGGAAATAGATAGCAAATGTTGAACCCGCAATGGCCATGTTTGCCATAAACATCATTGGCATTAACATATCAAAACCTTTGTCGGTAAAGTTTTGCAATGCAATGGGGGTCATGGCGTGATGCATTCCGGTAAGAATAGCAATCGGGCGAATGGCACCGACGATAAAACCAGCAAATACCGATGAGATATCAAATAATCCCTGAATACCGAATGCCAGTAGTTTGCCTAAATAAATGCCGGCTGGGCCGATAAACGTCAATGAAACCAATGCGGTGATAAAAAGGGTTAGCGTTGGGGTAAATACTGTTTTCAGCACATCGGGCATAATTTTATCGACCCAACGGTGAATATAACTCAGCGCCAGAATTGAGAAAATAACGGGAATAACACTGGCAGAATAGTTAAATACCGATACCGGCACGATATCCATAAAATAGATGACACTCACCGCGCCCGGGGTATGAGTGGCCAGCGCTTTGGCGGCATCAATGAGTGTGGGATACATCAGGCAGGCTGCCACCGCTGCCGCCAGATATTCATTAGTTTTAAATATCTTAGCCGCAGAAACAGCAAGGAAGAACGGCAGGAAATAGAATACCCCGCTGGCAATTAAATCGATAATCATCACGGTGTCGCTTTTGGCTGAGATGATTTTTAAGGCGATCAACCCTGCCAGTAAGCCTTTAATCATCCCCGCCCCGGCAATCGCCGGAACGATAGGGCCGAATACCCCAGAAACGGTATCCATAAACAGTGAAACCAGACTTTTCCGTGCTTTAGGTATTATTGCCGTAGTCGCGCTTGAGGGAACATTCTCATCAGGTGACATATTATCAACAATATCTTGATACCAGGCATTTACCTGTGGGCCGATAATGATCTGTACTTGATCACTTTGATTTTGCGCACCTAATACACCTGGCAATTGTTTGATTTTCTGCCATTCGACTTTACTATCATCAATTAAATCAAAACGCAGCCGTGTCATACAATGCCAGACTTTATTTATATTATCCTGACCACCGACCAGTTTAATTATTAACTGACATACCTCAGTCCTTCCCATAAAACCCTCGCACCTGAGCCATTATTTTTATTTACTGTGAGTGATAATAAGTTTACTGAAAGTTAAAAACAAACCAATAAAGCATGGGTTACATCACATTATTCGATGGTTAGGGTGTTCTTAGATGCTTTTTCTATTAATTGGTATGGTTTTTTGCGGTAATTTGCGTGATTCACGAACCAAAAAAAACATTTAAATTTTAGGTTTACAAGGTCAGTGTAAATAAGGTGAAATTAGCGAATACGTCATACGAATTTATTAATTCATGCATCATTGGTTGCCACGTTGAAGAGTCGCAATCTGAGTGTTGTAAAGGAGCATTGCATGCAACCCACGTTGATAACTGGCATTGAATGTCAGATAACCCGGCCTGATCGCCATAATTTAGTTGTGGTTAAGATTGAAACTAATAAAGGGATTGTTGGCCTGGGTTGTGCCACATTTCAGCAGCGTCCCCTTGCCGTTAAAGTGATGGTGGATGAATATCTCCGGCCACTATTACTGGGGCGTGACGCGAATAATATTGAAGACTTGTGGCAGATGATGATGGTCAATGCCTATTGGCGAAATGGGCCGGTGATCAATAACGCGATTGCCGGGATTGATATGGCATTATGGGATATTAAAGGCAAGCTGGCGGATATGCCGCTCTACCAACTGTTTGGTGGCAAATCTAAAGATGCTATTGCCACCTATAGTCATGCCGCCAGTGACTCACTGGATGGGTTGTATGTTGAGGTGGATAACTTGCTGGCGCAAGGTTATCGGCATATCCGCTGCCAGTTGGGGTTCTATGGGGGGAATGCTCAGGATCTGCACGCGACCCGACAGCCAACAATCGGCGCATACTACGATCAAGACCAATATATGGATAACACGTTGGCGATGTTTAAAGCGCTACGCGAAAAATACGGCAATCAATTCCATATTTTACATGATGTGCATGAGCGCTTATTCCCACAACAAGCGGTTCAATTTGCCAGGCAGTTAGAAGCTTATCGCCCTTATTATATTGAAGATATTTTGCCGCCGAATCAGAACGAATGGCTGGAACAGATCCGTAATCAAACGGCGGTACCACTTGCTACGGGTGAATTATTTAACAATCCGGCAGAGTGGAAAGACTTGATAATCAATCGCCGGATTGACTTCCTGCGTTGTCATGTATCACAGATTGGCGGAATTACCCCGGCATTAAAACTTGGGAGCTTCTGCCAGAGTTTTGGGGTTCGCCTGGCATGGCATTGCCCGCCAGATATGACACCGATTGGTGCTGCGGTTAACACCCATTTAAATATCTATTTGCACAATGCAGCAATTCAGGAGTTCGTGGCCTATCCGGCCAATACCCTGAGTGTATTTCCGGGCGCCGTTCAGCCGACAGAAGGCTATTTGTACCCAATTGAACAGGCGGGGATAGGTGTTGATTTTGATGCTCGTTTAGCCGATGAATTCCCGGTTGTTTATCGGCCTCATGAATGGACACAAAGCCGTTTGCCGAACGGAACAATTCATACACCATAGTGGGTCTGAACGGATTCAGCTCTGGCGGAACTTTAGGTTATCCTGATTAAACGGAATAATATAGGTGCAGGAATAGTCGATATCCACGATATCACTGAATGTGTATACGCGGCCATCCTGCAAAATGCCTCGGTTCAGGATATGCATGGCGGCAATGCCTTTTTTGCATCCAAGCAGTTCAGCTTGTTCTTTATTGATATTAATCGCCTGATAATGGGTTAATGCATGGGACAGGCGATAGCCTTTGCTGAGAATATATTGCTGTATCGAGCTTTCAATGACTTTTTGGTTCAAATCAGGGAAAGCGGCGACTGGCATGCGCGAATTTTCGATTTGAACCTTACGATTATCAATGTAACGCAAACGTGAGAATGCCCAGATAAAATCATCCGCGCTAAGGTTAAAGATCTGTTGTTCTTCATTATCAGGGCGGCGTTTATGCAGATTAATTAAACGAAAACTGATTTGGTTAAATTTCTTTTCGGTAATTGAATTATATACCAGCGGATTATTACCCACGCCGGGATTAATGAAGATCCCGGCACCTTGCACCATATGCACGGCACCAATGGCTGCCAGCTTCTCTAACGCTTTACGTATGGTAAAACGTGACACGCCATATTCCTCTGCTAACTGGCGTTCCGGCGGCAATTTCTCAGGTAATTTCTCGCCAGACTGATACATTTTACTCAGCAAGTCCTGAGCAATAAATTCTTTCTTTTTCATTTGGTTGTCCAGCACAGATAAACCTAGCCGCGTGATAGTAGTATATCGATTATTGACGTTATCGGCAGCGGGAAAGATGAGATGGGGAGGGGGAGAAACGCCACTCAAGGCATCAAGTGGCGTAATACACGATACTGTTTTACTTAACTGTCGCTATTGTCCTGCAAAAAACGAATACCGTTAATCAGCTTATCCATACCAGCTTCGACCTTGCTGCGGGAACAGCCTACATTCAGACGTAAAAAGCCACGACCCTCTTCGCCATAGGTAAAACCGGGCATAATGGCGACTTTCTCTTTCTCAATCAGCACCTCTTGCAACTGATGGTCATCAATGTTCAAGGGGCGTAGGTCTATCCATGCCAGATAGGTTGCTTGCGGTGGCTGCCAGTTTAATGCCGGGAACGCCACATTAAGGCGCTGTGCCACATAAACCAGATTGGCTTGCAAATAACTGCGTAGCTCATCCAACCATGGTTGCGCCTGCTGGTAAGCCGCAATGTGCGCCACAATGGCCAGTACCGCCGGAGAGGATAGTCCATCACGGCCTTTCAACATTTGAGTGTAGATATCACGGGTTTCACTGTCACTGATAAAACCGTATGCACCCGTTAAGGCGGGGATATTGAATGTTTTGGAACCCGAGGTCAGCAGCGCCCATGGGGTCTGACCTACCTCACTCCAAGGGGTATGTACCTGATTGCCCCAGGTCATATCCATATGGATCTCATCGCTGATAACGCGGACCTGATGGCGTTCACACAGTTCGGCCATTTGCGCCAGCTCTTGTGGTGTCCAGACTTTCCCTGTTGGATTATGCGGACTACACAACAGCAGCACTTTCGTCTGTGGCCGCGCCAACAGTGCCTCCAGATGTGCCATATCACATTGCCACTGGTTATCTACTTTGTGCAGCGGGCAGCTAAGTAGCTGGCGCTGATTAGCGAGAATGACTTTATAGAAGGCGTCATAGGCTGGGGTGTGGGTAACGACGAAATCACCGGGAGCAGACCAACAGCGGATTAGCTGAGCGACCATATAGATAACTGACGGGCCGTAAACCGCCATTGAGGTATCGATATGACAATGAAACCGTTGCAGATACCAATGACGAATTGCACCAAGGAAATCTTCATGCTGCCAGCGGCTATAGCCCAACACACCGTGGGCTATCCGCTGATTCAGCGCTTGCAGAATCACCGGTGCGGTAGGGAAGTCCATATCAGAAATGGTAAAAGGCAACAGGTCAGCAGCACCAAAACGGTCTGCAATATAATCCCATTGGGTACACCAAGTGCCGTGACGATCGACAGGCGTGGAGAAATCAAACATCAGCATCTCGCTTATCAAATATACCCTTGGTCCTTGAAGTTGCGGGGAGTTTCGGCACCTGTTACTCGGCCCATCCCTGGGCCTCAGGCGAGGCCGCTGCAAATCACGCTCAAATCGATTCCCGACCGATTTTTCATGTGCTGTGGCCTACCTGCAACGCCAATAACCTTGGGTATAATTTTTCATGTAACTGGTATTTAGGTAACGGCGCTTAGCGAATTACCGTCCTAAAGCGTCGCAAACTGAGTACTGCTTATCAGTGAGTCTAATTCATCTTTCACCGATTGCACTTGTGGACCAATAACAACTTGCAGATTATGGTCATTCAGTTGAATAACGCCAATGGCGCGGTTGGCTTTTAACGCCTCTTTATCCACCAAATTCATATCTTTAACCGACATCCGCAAGCGAGTAATACAGTTATCCAACGAGACAATGTTATCTGCACCACCCAGCGCATGAAGAATAGCAGGGGAGTTATAACCGGATTTACCGGTTGCAGCGCCATAAGTGGCTTTTTCTGCATTGCTGCTAGCGGTGGTTTCGCTTTCACGGCCTGGTGTTTTGATATTGAAGTGCTGAATAGCAAAACGGAAAATCATGTAGTACGCCACGAACCAGATCCCGGCAACCACTGGCACCCAATACCATTTAGTCGCAGTGCCATGCAGAATACCAAATACCACGAAATCAATGATATTACCGTCGGTATTACCAATGGTTACACCCAGCAACGCCATCACAGTAAAGCCCAAACCGGTCAGGATCGCATGGATCAAATACAGGAACGGTGCTACAAACAGGAACAGGAACTCAATCGGTTCGGTGGTACCGCCAATCACACAAGCCACAACACCAGAAATCAACAACCCTTTAATTTTATGTCGGTTTTCAGGCTTGGCACAGTGATACATGGCTAGCGCCGCACCCGGCAGGCCACCGAGGAAGGCGGGCATTTTGCCTTGAGACAGGAAGCGAGTCGCACTTTCTGAGAAGCCGGTGGTGGTTGGACAAGATAACTGAGCCTGGAATATTGTCAGTGCACCACTCACGCTGTGACCACAAACATCCATGGTTCCGCCCGCTTCAGTAAAGCGGATCAATGCCACCAAAATATGGTGCAGGCCGAACGGCAGCAATAGACGTTCGCCACTGCCGAAAATCATCGGCCCGAACATGCCAGCACCGTTAATCAGGCGACCCAGCCCGGTGATACCGGCGGCGAAAAATGGCCAGATCAGCGGGATCAACAACCCCACCAGCCCGAGCACTACCGTCGTCACTATCGGCACAAAGCGAGTACCGCCAAAGAAGGCTAATGCATCAGGTAAACGAATGGTGTTGAAGCGTTCATGCAGTAAATAAACAATGACCCCGACAATTACCGCTCCCAGAATCCCGGTGTCGATCGACTGAATACCTAGAATATTTTGAATGTTATGGGTTTTCAGGACTAATGGATCGGTGGTTGGCAACACACCGCTGGTGGTGAGGTAAAAGTTGGTCGCCAGATTCAGCACGGCAAAGCCGACGAAACCAGAGAAGGCGGCTACGCCCTTATTTTCGCGCGCCATACCCAGCGGGATAGCAATGGCAAACATTACGGGCAGGAAACTAAAGGCAAATGAACCCACCTTGCTCATCCAGGTAAATAGTAGCTGGAAGGCAGGATGACCAATTACCGGTAATAGGGTGATGACATCTTTACTGCTGAGTGAACTGCCGATACCCAGCATGATCCCACAGAAGGAGAGCAAGGCGACCGGCAGCATGAAGGTTTTCCCTAAACTCTGGAAAAACTCCCACAGCGTAATTTTTTGTTTTTTTACCGCTGACATAGTGACTCCTGTTTTTCAAAACGCCTGATGTTAAAAATGTCTGCTCTAACCACCGCGGTTCTTAATACGGTGTGTTTATCGCTAAATGGCGACTATTTCGCCTCCCTGTCTGGAGGTTAAACAAGATAAAACGTTTAACCCAGATAATATGAGTGATGTGTCACAATTACTGATGCTACTTCTGTATTAGAGTAAATCATCAGATTAAACGTTTAACTTGGCTTGTTTATCAGCGGGTATGACCATTAAAAAAATCACAATTACCGATGTGGCTAAGTTTGCCGGCGTCTCAGTGGCGACAGTTTCATTAGCTATAAGTGGCAAAGGGCGTATCTCTGGGGCAACCGCTGACCGGGTCAATCAGGCAATCGAACAGTTAGGTTATGTGCGAAACCGCCAGGCAGCACAATTACGCGGTGGCGAGTCCGGGGTGATTGGCCTGATAGTACGCGATATCGGCGATCCATTTTATGCCGCAATGACGGCGGGTTTGAGTGAGGCGATTGAGGCAGAGGGCAAATTGCTGTTTCTGACGCAAAGTGGTCGGGAGGGCAAAGGTCTATTGCGTTGCTTCGATACACTTATCGCTCAGGGTGTTGACGGCTTGGTCCTCGGCGGGGGAGCCAAACGTGAGATGGGATTGCAGGAGAAGGCGGCAGAGCATGATATCCCATTGATTTGCGCGGCACGGTCGAATGTGTTGGAAGGTGTGGATGTCGTGCGCCCTGATAATATGCAGGCGGCTAAAATGGCCACTGAGTTTTTGATTGGCCGTGGTCACCGGCAAATTGCCTACCTTGGCGGGCACTCGCATTCATTGACGCGGGCAGAGCGCTTGGGAGGCTTCTGCGCCACGTTGGTTCAATATGGCCTGCCATTCCGTTCTGAATGGGTGGTTGAATGTGACGGGCAACAGCAGGCGGCGGCAGATGCGGCAGAAGAGCTGCTACGTTATCACCCCAATGTCAGTGCCATCATTTGTCATCAGGCATCAGTGGCATTGGGGGCTTACTTTGGTATCTTACGCACCGGTCGGACTATTGGTAGTGCTGGTGTAGACACCTATCTGGATCAACAAGTGGCACTGATTGGTTTTGGTGACGTGCCGGCAGCCGAATTAACCGAACCACCACTCACCTTTATCACCAGTTCCGCCAGAGAAATTGGTTACAGTGCCGGGCAGCGGTTACTCCAGCGAATTGCCGGTGTTGACCTGCAACTGCAAAATGTCATATTACCGCCGGTATTGATCCGCCGAGGGTCTGCTTGATCATGCCTGATCTTGGGGGTTATTCATTAACGCCAAAGCATCGACATCGCCCGCGGTAATCAGATGCAGGTTGCGGCTGATATCTTCTATCGGCCAGTCCCACCAAGCAATAGCCTCGAGTTTAGCTATCGTTGCTGGTGGGAAGCGGCTCTTAATCACGGTTGCCGGGTTGCCACCCACAATGCTATAAGCCGGTACATCACGCGTCACTACCGCTCGTGATGAAATGATGGCACCATTGCCGATGGTCACACCTGGCATGATAAGTACGTCATAACCAATCCAAACATCATTTCCAACGCAGGTATCGCCTTTATAGGGCAGTTCATCCATTGATGGCGTGACGCGCTCCCAACCATTGCCAAAAATATTGAAAGGATAAGTCGAAATACCTGAAATTTTATGATTGGCGCCATTCATGATGAATTGAACCCCGCGTGCCAGCGCGCAGAATTTGCCAATAATCAGTTTGTCACCAATAAACGGGTAGTGATAGAGCACGTTGCGCTCGAAGTTTTCCGAATCTTGTGGATCGTCGTAATAGGTATAATCCCCGATAATAATATTCGGGTTGTTCGTTGTATTTTTGATAAAGCAAACCTGCGCAAAGCCTACCATGGGGGTGCTTGCAGTCGGGGTTGGGGCCGGTCATAAGTTTATCTGTCATTGCAACTTCCTGCGTACTGCGTGGACCCAGAGATAAAAAAACGGAGCCATCAGGCTCCGTTTTATGTGTTATTACTGCGACTTATTGCACCAACTATTGTGCCGGAACCGCAGGTTCTGCTGGGGTTGCTGGCATATCTTCTGGTGCGCTGTCGGTGTCTTCTTCAGCAGGTGCCCCGCCAAACATACCAAACAGGCCAACAAACTCTTGCAGTGACATTTTCTGACCATTCAAATTGACCTGATTATCAGCAAAATGGAAGCTGCTGCTGATAACATCATCTTTGGTGGTGGTCAGTTTAAACATCTGGCCCATAGCGGCAATGCCTTGAACCTGTTGTTGTGCCAGCTTCTGAGCTTCTTCCGGGCTGTAGCCTTGCAGGCGTGCGGCCTGGGTCGTCAACTCAGTTGCCATTGCCATCGGGATAGTCAGGGTTGCGTCAACTTTCTTCACTGACTGCGCTAACAGGGGTTCAGCACTTGCTTTAGTCTGCGCCGGATCAACCAAGTCGACATTCAGGGTAAAGGTACTTTCCCCTTTAGCGTTTTTCCAGCTCAGTGGCGCAATGCTCACGGTTGGATTGCCTTTTAACAGCCCTGGAAGATTGGCAATTAACATCTCAGTCATTTGCTCTTGATAGGCAACAGGATCGAGGTTTTCACCCGCCTGAACGGCTTTCAGCACTTGTTGATTATACGCGCTGGTGAACTGCTTCAGGTTTTGGCCATCAAGCTTGTCAAAGGCAAAGGCTAATTTACCGGAACCGAAATCATTACCCTGAATTTTTAATGCATCGAGGGTGTAGCTCAGTTTGCCGTTCAGGTCTTTATCCGTTTCACCCAATTGGGTATTAAGGTTAAAGCCAACCAGTGTTGCCATCTCTTTGCCATCAAGACTGAAACCAATTTGCTTGATAGCGACTTGCTGATCACCAATGCTGAGATCAAATTTACCCATTTTGCTGTCACTTTTCAGCGTCAGGCCCTGCACGCTGAATTGTTCCAGTTGGTCCCACTGATTTTTGCTGGTGAAGACGATATTCTCGCTGCTACCGCTCATCTTCACATTACGCATATCGCGCGAAACATCGGCATCAATGGTAGCACCAGAGAATTTCATGCTGGTGGTATTTTGCTGATAATCGATAGGAATAAAGGTAATGGCGGAAGAGGTATCACCGCTGTATGAAATGCGTGAATCCGCAGTAAACGGTGATTGGCCTTTGGTAACATCAAATAGCTTTTTCAATGCAGGGGTATTGGCAAGTTCGGTATGTACCGATGCCATGCTCGGGATCAAATTGAATTTCTTCAACTGCGCGAACGGGAATGGGCCGTGATCGATAGTTTCGATAAAAGCGATTTCATCACCGTCTTTTAACGCTTTTTCACCCACGACACTGCTATCTGCTTGCAGCACATAGCGAACCTGGCTACGGAACAAACCACGTTGGTAATCTGTATAGGCGAGTTTGACACCAGCTTTAGGCAGCAATGTTCTGATCTGCCCGTTTGCGGTGTTAACCAGTTCACCCATCCGTTGTTCAATCAGTTTGCCGGTATACCATGAGGCTCCAGTCCATGCTGCGCCAAGTACGACAATGACGCTGACAGCCACTAACGATTTTTTCATTGTTCTGTTCATCCTTTTCTAATACACCAAATTCACTATGTTGAACGCGGTAATGAGTTGCTGGTGAAAAACCACCCAAGAGAATGCCTGAAAAACAGTATTCACCAAATTAATATAGGCATAGATTAACCGGACACAAATATTATTGCGACGATAACTATCCTGAAACGGCAAGCGTGAGTTCTGTGTAATAACAAAACTCCGCCATTGCGACTATGGAATCTATCTATCACGACAGCAAAAAGCCAGTTATTGACAACAAAATGAGTGACTTCGTTCAGTCTGCGTTGTAAACACGCGCAATAGAGCCAATTCCTTGCACTGTAACCGGTGATTCATTCGCCGGGATAAAACAGGATTCGCCTGGTTGTAGGGTGATTTCCTGCTGCTGTTTTTTCAATATAGCCTGACCCTGAATACAAAACACAATTGCCGCGCTAGGTTGTGCCAACACTTGAGTCTCGGCCGTTACTGTATGCAGTGAAAAAGCAAAATCCTCAACTGGGATAGGGAAGGCCAGTTCGTTGCCTTGCTGTTTTGGCGTGGTCAGCAGAGTATCAGCCGGTTTGGGGATAAATTGCAGATTGGCCATCAGTTCGGGAATATCGATAAACTTAGGCGTCAGGCCCGCGCGTAATACGTTATCGGAGTTTGCCATCACCTCTAGTGCCACGCCGTTGAGGTAGGCGTGCGGTGTTTCAGCATACAGGAACATGGCTTCACCCGGTTGCAGGGTCACGACATTTAGCAATAAGGGGGAGAACAAGCCGCTGTCATCAGGGTAAAAACGCGAGATACTGCGGATGGTATCCCAAGGTTCACCTAACTGGTTATTTAAGGCTGCTTTCAAAATTCCCAGCGCGAGCGTTTTTGGGTCGCCAGCCAAACTCAGTAAACTGGCAAACAGGGCCGCTAAGTGTTCAGTATCCGGTTCGCGCAGGAATGCGGCGATATCGGGATGCGCTGCCGCTAAGGGGTGGAGTAATGCCTGAATATCTTCCAGTGTACGGAAACCATTCATAGCCTGAAAGGGTGTTAGCGCATAGACCAGTTCCGGCTTATGGTTGGCATCTTTATAATTTCTTTCGGCAGCATCCAGTGGGATACCCGCCTGATTCTCTTTGGCAAAACCAATTTCGGCGGCGGTTTTACTGGGATGAACCTGAATCGATAACGGTTGTGCCGCACAAAGTACTTTGAACAGGAATGGTAGCTCACCAAAACGGTTGAAAACATCATGGCCCAGATTAGCATCGGGATCTTGTTCGATCACATCACGCAATGAATGCCACTGGCCGTTAGCATCTGCCACCTGTGAGCTGCTCTTCGGATGCGCGCCCATCCACAGTTCAGCCATTGGTTTCCCCTGTGGATTTGCTATGCCATAAAGCTGAGTGAGGGCGTCGGTACTGCCCCAAGCGTAGTTTTGCACTGCATTCTTCATCTTTTGCATGTTTACGTTCTGCCGTTTGTTAAGGGCCAAATTAAGGGTTACACACAAATCAGCTATTTTATATGACTAATCGCGCCTGACCCTGCCGCCCAATAAAATTGTCCCTTAGTAAACAATGGCGCTACGGGGGTTGCAAGTAGTAATCGGAGGGTGGGGGGGCCAATTGAGCGAAAACGGGCACTACCGCCGTTTAATGTCGCGAAGAGGGCGTAACATCGACGCCCTTATTTAGGAAAGTGAGAAAACCGATAAGGTAAATACGGCGAAAATCACCGGGCAAAAGATAGCGCTTGCCCTTGCCATCCAGTGGTACGCAGGAATTGTTCCCAGGTTAAACTGGCCGGATTTACTTGTCGGCTCCAAAGCAGATCTCGCTCTTTACGGAAGTAACCGTACTCTACCGTATACTCAGCCATACCGATTACTTCATCCACTAATCCCCCAATGCTGGAAAATGTGGGGAAGTGTTGACACAGCTCCTCACGTGTAAACGCCGAGCTGTAGCGGGCTTTTTTCCCCGTCACACGGCTAAATGTTTCAACCATCTCTTTGGGTGAAATGATCTCCCCGATAACAGGCAAAGATTGGCCCGCGTACAGGTCTTTATCATCAAAAATCGCTAACACCGCTGGGCCGGTCGCTGTCAATGGGTCGACAAAAGGTGCGCAAAAATCTTCAGGTAGATAGAGAGGAAAGACTAAAGTATCTCCTTCCATTCGTGGCTGATAGAACTCAAGCAGATTAGTGTAAAAAAACGCCATGTAGATAAATGAACTGGTGACGGGCAGTGTACGAATGTAGCTCTCAACCCGGCTCTTATCGGTAAAGTGTGGCACCCACTTTTTCCCTTCGGTAATCTTTTCTACGTTTTCCAGACTAGAGAATACAATATGTTTTACCCCCGCTTCGACGGCGGCATCTGCTATTTGTTTACCTAACGCTGTTTCGTGTGTTTCCGCGTGGCTCGCCTGCGGCGTGATAGCGGGCGTCATTAGAAACGCGCCATATGCCCCTTTAAATGCTTGAACAAACGTCTCTTTATGGCCCAATTCTAGCGGTACTGCCATGAGTTCTGCCCCCTGACGCGCCAGCTCTTGCGCTTCTGGGGAATCTACCCGCCGCGTTAACGCGCGTACTCGGTAGCGCTGACTCTCTAGTAGCGTGCGCACCACACTACGCCCTTGTTTACTCAATGCTCCCACAACTGTGATGAGTGGTTTGCTATTCGATAACATCAACTGTCTCCTGATAATCCCTACAACATGAACTTGCATTATGATGACGGCTGAGGGATAAGAGAAATCGATTGTTTTATATTAAGGAATCCACCAAATGGATACCACACGGATAGATCTAAACCTGTTGGTCACCCTGGAAGCTTTGCTTGCTGAACAGAATGTAACCAAGGCTGCAGCGCGACTTAATCTCAGCCAGCCCGCAGTTAGTGCGCAACTGAATCGCTTGAGAGAGGTATTTGACGACCCTTTGCTGGTTCCTGCGCGACGGGGGATGACGCCGACTGCAAAAGCGCTGGAGCTACTTACTCCGCTGCGTGCGTCTTTGGACCAACTGCGCCGCACGCTGCAATCGCACAAGGATTTTTATCCCGAGCGGGCGCAACTGACGGTCACCATTGCGGGTACTGACTACATACAGGCTGCGGTCGTCATGCCGCTGGTTTTGGCCTTACGGCAAAGATCACCGGGGGTCCGCATTGCCGTTCGTCACTATAATCCGAGCCAGTTGGAACAACAGTTGGCCAGTGGCGAGGTTGATATAGCGGTTATTACACAAGGTGCCTATCATGCGCGTCTAAGAGCACGCCATTTGTTCGATGAAACTTATGTACTCATCGGGCGGAAGGACCACCCGGGGCTTAGAGACAAGTTAACAATGGAAGATTTTACCCAACTAGAGCATGTCATTGTTTCACCTTCCGGGGGCAGCTTCACCACACCAATAGACGATGCTCTGGCGGCATTCGGATTTCAACGTAATGTTGTTATGTCGGCAGCGTCATTCCTTTTTGTTCCTGAGATAGTCGCCACTAGCGACCTTGTGGCTTTAATTCCACGACGATTGTGGCAAGTGCAGGGGCAATCGGATCGATTCACGATGGTTGAGGTTGGCTGGCTTGCGGAGCAATTTGATGTCAGCTTAGTTTGGCATGAGCGCAGTCATAGTCATGCTGGCCATGGTTGGATCCGAGATTTGATGGTTGAACTGAGTGGTCACAAGGATGAGTGCGCTAATTAGCAGTGTGTTTTAGCCGCAGGCTCGTTATGAGAATATTGATCACAAAATGATATAAATGCGAATCAATCGCATAAAGGTAACAGCAAATGTGCCATGATAGTGTCATGTCGCCAGTGAGACTGGTATGACATACCTCAACCGTTCAGTTCTACATGCTAAGGAGACCGTGATGGCGACCACCCGCAGTGAAAAAGACTCTATGGGGCCTATCGATGTACCAGCAAATCAATTATGGGGCGCACAAACCCAGCGTTCACTGGAACATTTCCGTATCTCGCAAGAAAAAATGCCGACGGCACTGATCCATGCTCTGGCACAGACCAAACGGGCAGCGGCGCAGGTCAACATGGATTTAGGGCTACTACCAGCCGAACGGGCAAAGGCCATCATGCGCGCCGCAGATGAAGTTCTGGAAGAGTGTCATCCGAGTGAGTTTCCACTGTCTATCTGGCAAACCGGGTCTGGTACCCAGACCAACATGAATATGAATGAGGTTTTGGCGAACCGTGCCAGTGAGCTGTTAGGTGGCGAGCGCGGAAACAATCGGTTAGTGCATCCTAATGATGATGTGAATAAAAGCCAAAGTTCAAATGATGTCTTCCCAACGGCGATGCATGTTGCTGCGGTTATCGGGTTGCGGCAACATCTGTTACCGGAACTCAAAACATTGCAGGAGACACTGGCACACAAAGCGGACGCCTTTCGCGAGATTGTGAAGATTGGTAGGACGCATTTGCAAGATGCTACACCATTGACCTTAGGGCAGGAGATCTCGGGCTGGGTGGCGATGCTATCTCACAGCTTGCAGCATATTGAAGCGACCATTCCTCATCTGTGTGAGTTGGCGTTAGGGGGGACGGCGGTAGGAACCGGGCTGAATACGCATCCAGAATATGCCGTGCGAGTAGCCAAAGAGATTGCGGCGCTTACCCATCAACCATTTATCACTGCGCCTAATAAGTTTGAGTCATTAGCGGCTTGTGATGCATTAGTTCATGGTCATGGGGCTTTAAAAGGACTTGCGGCTTCATTGATGAAAATTGCCAACGATGTGCGCTGGTTGTCCTCCGGCCCTCGCTGCGGCATTGGTGAAATCGCGATTCCTGAGAATGAACCGGGCAGTTCAATCATGCCTGGCAAAGTGAATCCGACACAGTGTGAAGCCATGACGATGTTATGCGCACAGGTTATGGGTAATGACGTGGCCATCAATATTGGTGGAGCATCCGGTAATTTTGAATTGAACGTCTTCCGCCCGTTGGTGATTCATAACTTCCTGCAATCAATTCGTTTGCTGGCCGATGGTATGCGCGGTTTTAATGAACATTGCGCGGTGGGTATTGAGCCAAATCGTGACCGTATAACGCAGTTACTGAATGAGTCTTTGATGTTAGTTACCGCGTTGAATACCCATATTGGTTATGACAAAGCTGCCGAGATTGCGAAAAAGGCCCATAAAGAAGGGCTTACACTCAAAGCTGCCGCCTTGAAATTAGGCTATCTGACCGGGGAACAGTTTGATGAATGGGTCAAACCGGAGGATATGGTTGGTAGTATGAAGTAACCACCGGCCAAGCAAACAATTAACGCCGGTCCTTATGACTGGCGTTTTTTACGGATAAAAAGAGTGGCTAAGTACCTAAAGGAACGATAGATAGTACCGGAATTGTTCTTGGCAACGCATTATTTATTCAACGTCGATATACAGATGCAGCCTTGGCACCAGTAACCGCAGAGGTTTGGCATCCGGCTTATATTTATGCTTAATTTGGTTGATATCGTAGTCTATTAACTCACCTAACTTAGGCAATTCCGCCGCTGATTGTGCCTGGCAAAAAGCAATTAACGGCATAGGGCAGGGGTGTTGCACTTGCTTTTGTTGTTCCTGATACCAAACTCGCGCGATAGGCTGCACTTTTACTGGCCGCTTAATCTTCAGACGGGTATTTTCAGGTAACCGTTTTACATCATTAATTTCCAAGCTAATTAATTCCATCCACTGTTCGCGGCTAAAAGGCGGCACCGCGCGCCCGGCATTAAGGCTTTTATTCAGTTGAACCAAGATCTCTTCACGGGTGACATTCTTAATTATATGTTTGTTGGCCCAGCCGAAACGCACAGAACTAGGATTGATAAGTGGAGTAATGGTGCGGTAAGTATTTAAGGTAATCAGACCATGCAAATGGGTATGTACAAATTCGAAACGTTGCTCACTTGGTAAGCCAGATTCGACGGTAATGATATGTTCCAACTCACTTTTCAACTGATTAATCTGAGCAATAGTATTTTCACATTCCCCCAGTTGCTTATCACTCACGGTGAAACACAGTACCCCGGGTAAGCGCAGGGCAGCTTTACTGCTCGCATTTTGCCCCTGATGATGAATAAACAACCGCTGGTAATGTTGTAACCCCAGTTCTTTTGCTTCATTACCGACTTTTGCGGTAACGCTGATTTTCTCAATAGGTTGATGTTCGGTACCTTTTTCAATTTCAGGCAGCGAAAATACACGGGCTGCGAGTAGGGGGAGCGCATTAAGTTGCTGGTGGAGATAATCTAATGCAATTTCCAGTGCAGCAAAACTGCCATTCATTCGTTCAATCAAATCATACTTGGCCATTATCTTTTCCAATTAAGCCAGTTTTAGTTACAACATACATTATGTTATATCAGTAAAAACAGCACCATGAAAGTCTGTTGTTAACATTAATAAAGGGGGTATCTATACGTAATGGTAAAAGATTCAATAGCGCGATTTTTCAGGGTGGATTTACTGCTGGGTTAATACCTATTATCTTGAGTGTCAATTTTACGCCACTTTAAAGCAGATGATCATGTTAATTAAAAAGATAGATCAGACCACACTATCCGGGTGGATAAAACTGCGTACCCAGCTCTGGCCCAATCATGGTAGTGACGCGCACCATCGCGATGGTGAAAACATAATTTTTTGTTCCGATAAGCTAATTTCATTTGTTGCTATCGCTGATTCCGGGCATATAGTCGGATTTGCCGATGCTTCACTGCGGCATGATTATGTTAATGGCTGCGATAATACACCGGTAGTTTTTCTTGAAGGAATATTCGTTACTGAGACATATCGAAGAAAGGGAATTGCTGCACAATTAGTTACTGCTGTACAAACTTGGGGCCGAGTAAACGGTTGCTGCGAATTAGCGTCCGATACTGCTATTGATAATATTGCTTCACAGAAAATGCATCAGTCTTTAGGTTTCCAAGAAACGGAACGCGTGGTGTTTTTTAAAAAACCAATATCAGATCTTAGCTAGAGAGTGGGGCATTAATATAATACCCCACACCGATAATCAGGTTAGGTGCGCCAAGACAATTTTAGTGGCCGATGCTAATACATCCCGCCGTGATTCGGCATCTTTCTTAAGCTGCGTAAAGTAAACCACTAATACCAGTGGCGCACCTTTCGCGGGCCATAACACCGCGACGTCATTTGTCGTACCATAATCACCACTGCCGGTTTTGTCCCCGACAATCCAATCGGTAGGGACGCCCGCACGAATACTGGCCCCACCGGTAGTATTGCCCTTAAGCCATTGTGTGAGTTGTTCCCGCTGTGGGGTTGCAAGCGCATCACCTAATACCAGTTTGTTTACACTGGCTGCCATAGCCGCAGGTGTTGTGGTATCTCGAGGATCATTTGGCAAGGCAGTATTTAACTCAGGTTCCCAACGATCCAGCCTGAATGTCTGATCACCAATACTACGGGCAAACTGGTTAACCGCCTCGAGTCCACCCAGCTGTTTGATTAACAAATTGGCTGCGGTGTTATCACTATACTGAATGGTCGCTGCACACAGGTCTGCAACTGTCATACCTTGTGCTAAATGTTTGCGCGTAATCGGTGCATAATCGAGTAAGTCACTTTCACGATAAATAATGTGTTTACTGAGTAGATTTGGCTGAGATTGACTATGACCCAACACTGCGGCGGCCAACATTAATTTGAAGGTACTACAGAATGGAAAGCGCTGGCCGCCACGATAGTGAACTTTGGTGCCTTTGTCGGTATTGATTAACGCCAGCCCTAAACGGCCATTTGACGATTTTTCAAGTTCGGCGAGTTGATTATCTAATGACATTTTCGCCCCAGCCGCCCAGGATGGTAGTGTAAAATTGAGCAATGGCACGGTGAGACCGGCTAATAATAGCGAACGCCGCAACGGTGAATGTTTCATTCCTGAATCTCGCAAGTGGGAAGAAAAGTTTGCCTCTAAACACATGGCGCAGATAGGCAATTGTTAAGAATTTTCATCAGGCAGTTTACAGTAAGTTATATCAAATAGGGGAAGGGAACAAATTTAAACAATGCCGCATATCGAGGAAATTGATGCCGTGTTACAGGCCGCAGGTCGCAATAAACAAGGCTAAATGTCGTTCAAAGTGACATATAGCCTTGTTGGGTGCAGGTAGCTCAAATATTAAGCCAATGCTTTAGCTTTCAATTGCTGGTATTCGCTTTCAGTTATCGTGCCTTCATCCAATAATTTCTTGGCATCAGAAATCTGTTCTGCTGGTGATTTCCCCGCAACCTGGCGGATATAATCATTGGTATCAGATACCGATTTCTGTACCGTAGCGCGATAACGCTGCGCCATGCCTTTCCCTCGGGTAATGAGATACAAAAGAGACGTGAGGAGCGGGATGAAAAGCAGAAATACAATCCAGATTGCTTTATAAAAACCGCCTAACTCATGATCACGGAAGAGGTCAGAAATGACTTGAAATAGAATCAGTAAGTAAGCAATAAAGAAGAAAATTGAAAACGTTGTTACCAGTATGTCCCAAAGCGTAAGAAAGTGACTTGCCATATGTTCTCCTGAAAAAATAAATTAAGGAAATATTTTTCGTAAAATCCCTAAATACGTTAGATACTTAATTTACACGCTAACTAGCAGTAATCTTGTATTAAGTTTCATATTAATAATAGATACATAGGCGACAGGACGTCAAATTATAGTTTGGCGTCCAATAGATTTTATCTCGATAATTAAAGATTAAATTCGTGCGGCTTCTGGCAATTTACGTAATCGCTGCCCGACATACAGTGCTAGCAGTAGCAGCGTCGCAATAAACCCCACCACCCCAGTCCAGCCTAAATTAAGCCAGAAGATGCCCCCCAATGTTCCCGCTACGCTAGAACCGGCATAATAGCAAAATAAGTAGAGTGATGAGGCTTGAGCTTTAGCACGACGAGCGCGGCGCCCAATCCAACTACTGGCAACCGAGTGAGCAGCAAAGAAACCGGCTGTAAATATCATCATGCCGAAAAGAATCGTAATCACAGGGGGGAAACTGGTAATAATAACACCGGCCAGCATCATACCTATTGCGGCTAATAATACCGGCCCACGACCATATCGGCTGGTGAGCGAACCTGCTTTCGGTGAACTATAAGACCCCGTCAGATACACTATCGATAATAATCCCACCACGGCTTGACTCATATAATAAGGCTGAGCCAATAAGCGGTATCCAATGTAATTAAATAAGGTGACAAAGCTGCCCATGATCAAAAAACCTTCGGCAAACAGCAGTGGTAAGCCTGGGTCACGCCAGTGCAGCTTGAAATTGATAACCAATGTTCTAGGGCGTAACGACGTTGGGCGGAAATGTTTAGACGGCGGGAGAATTCGCCAAAACATGCAAGCGGCGGCTAAAGCAAACAACCCAATAACCGCCAGTGCAATACGCCAGGAAAAGAAGTCACTCAACACCCCGGTCACCAGGCGGCCACTCATCCCTCCGATGGAGTTGCCGCTGATATACAAGCCCATGGAGAGTGCGACAAAACTTGGATGAATCTCCTCACTGAGGTAGGTCATGGCCACAGCAGCAACGCCGCTTAAGGACAGACCAATCAATGCCCGCATCAACAAAATCCCTTGCCAGCTGGTCATAAAGGCACAAATTAAAGTACAGATAGCCGCCAGCATTAGCGCAACGACCATGACCGACTTACGTCCAATGGCATCGGAAAGTGGGCCGGTAAACATCAGGCCAAACGCTAACATGCCGGTGGCAGCTGAAAGCGATAAGCTGCTGCCCGCAGGTGAGATATTAAAGTCTTGAGATAACAGTGGCAGGATGGGTTGTACACAATAGAGCAGGGCGAATGTAGCTAATCCTGCTGAAAAGAAAGCCAGTGTCACACGGATAAATTCTGGTGTACCACGTTGAATATATGGCCGTTTAGTTAAACGTGTAACCTCGGGAAGCGGAACTAACGAAGTTGCATCATCATGTGCTGCGGATGTCGGCGCTACGGTGGTCGTAGTGCGCAAAGAGGTGGTCACGGTATTTCCTTATCAATAACCCAATTAAAGACTGTCTGTTTCGATTTAGCCACTTAATGAGAAGAGCATAGAAATAGCTGAGTTTTTTGTCTAATATATTAATTATTAGAAATGAGACTTTAAACATATCAATGGGGCGCAATGAGTATTGAACTCAGACATTTACGTTATTTCATTGCCGTAGCAGAAGAATTGCACTTTGGTAGGGCGGCAGAGCGCTTGCGCATTTCTCAGCCACCACTCAGCCAGCAAATTCAGAGTTTGGAAGAGCAAATTGGTGCCCGACTCTTGGCACGTAACAACCGTAATGTCAGCCTGACCCAAGCCGGCACCTTGTTTTTAAAGGAGTCTTACCAAATTTTATCCCAAGTGCATTCGGCAGCGGAAAAAGCGGGGCGTTTACATCGCGGAGAATCCGGCGAACTGACTATCGGTTTTACTTCATCGGCACCTTTTATTAGCACGGTATCTAAAAATTTACAGGCATTCCGGCAACTGCATCCTCAAGTGCATATCAAAATGCGGGAAGTTAACAGTAGACAGCAAATTGAACCTTTACTGGATGGGCGGCTTGATCTTGGCGTAATGCGCAATACACGATTGCCGGAGGCACTGCAATATCGTCTGTTGTTACGTGAACCTTTGGTTGCCGTTGTCCACGAAAAAAGCCCCTTAGCGGCCTTACCTTTGGGGAGTGTTAAATTTAGCTCACTGGCAGAACAACCCTTTGTTTTCTTTTCGCGTGAAGTGGGTACCGCCCTGTATGATGAAATCCTCGCACTATTAACCCGCGCGGGTATCACGCCTTATATTACGCAAGAAGTAGGAGAGGCGATGACCATCGTCGGTTTGGTGTCCTCTGGTTTGGGCGTGTCGATACTGCCTGCCTCATTTACCCGAGTAAAAGTCGATGGGGTGAAATATTTACCTTTGGCTGAACCTGATGCCACCACCGAAGTGTGGTTGGTTAATCATAAACATCGGCCAGTAACCGCCCCAGCAGAAGCGTTGATTCGCTTGATGGTTAAGGATACTCAAGCGACGCCCGCCAACTGACTCGGTATAAATAACCAGCAGTAACCCGTAGAAAACCGGTGATTATGTGCAGTAAATCACATAACTAATCAAATAGTTGACGCCATATACTAAAAGCCCCAACATAGCCGATAATCTTTATTTAGAAGCGCGAAAAATACTCGGTTGGCAGAGAAGGAGCCGGTTCAGTGATAACGGATGGACAGCCTGGGCACATTGATCAAATCAAGCAGACCAATGCAGGAGCCGTTTATCGGCTGATTGATTTGTTCGGCCCAATATCCCGTATTGAACTGTCTAAACGGGCGCAACTGGCCCCGGCCAGTATCACGAAGATTGTGCGGGAACTGGTTGAGGCTCATCTGGTAAAAGAGACCGAATATCAAGATATTGGCAGCCGTGGACGCCCTGCTATTGGTTTAGTTCTTGATACCGAAGCTTGGCATTATGTCTCTGGGCGTATCAGTCGCGGTTCTATTACTCTCGCCTTGCGTGACCTCAGCAGTAAACTGGTAGTTGAGGATCAAATTCCGTTACCGGATAGTCATCCTGAACCGCTACTTAATCGTATTCTCAATGAAGTTGATCAATTCTTTATTCGGCATCAAGACAAGCTTGAGCGGTTAACTGCGATTGCGATTACTATGCCTGGCATCATTGATGCCCCGGCGGGTATTGTGCATAAAATGCCGTTTTATGATGTTGATGAGATGCTGCTTGGCCCAGCACTGGAACAGCGCACGGGATTACCTGTCTATCTACAACACGATATTTGCGCCTGGACGATGGCCGAAGCACTGTATGGTGCTTCACGTGGCTGTCAGAATGTCATCCAGGTGGTGATTGATCATAACGTCGGTGCTGGTGTTATCACTGCCGGAAGGGTATTGCACGCAGGTAGTCGTAGCGTAGTGGAGATTGGTCATACTCAGGTGGATCCCTACGGCAAGCGCTGTTATTGCGGTAATCATGGCTGCCTTGAGACAGTTGCCAGTATCGAGAATATGCTGGAAATTGCCCAGCAACGATTAAATGGTTCAATGAGTTCGCTATTACACAGTTCTCCACTGAATGTTGAATCTTTATGTGATGCGGCGCTGGCGGGCGATCAGTTAGCTAAAGATATTATTCTGGGCGTTGGCCACAGTGTTGGCCGAATTATTGCCATTATGGTCAATTTATTTAACCCGGAAAAAATTCTGGTCGGTTCCCCATTAAATAAAGCCGCATCTATTCTACATCCGGCAATTGCGTCATGTATTCGTCAACAAGCACTACCTGCTTACAGTGAGAATATTCTGGTTGAACCAACAGCATTTTTTAATCAGGGCACAATGCCAGGAGCTGCATTAGTAAAAGAAGCGTTATATAACGGTTCATTATTGGTGAAGTTGCTGCAAGGGTAAGGTATTAACACTAATAATTATGGGTTAATTATTAGTGGGTATGTACGATGTATTCCTCCTATTATTTGGTGTTATCCGTTAAAAACCTCTCTCAGTTCGGCAAAACCTTGCGCTAACGCAAGCTGTCTGTTGTCGGCATCGCCTAGACTTTTATCCATGTTGCCAATTTCGCTAATGTTAGGCGGAAAGACTTGAGTCTAAGTGGCCAGATTGCGGAGTATTGTTATGTTAACGCGTGTATTTGTAACGGGTACCGACACTGCTGTCGGTAAAACCGTGGTGTCACGGGCCTTACTTCAGGCCTTAAGCCAAAATGGCAGAACAGCGGTAGGCTATAAGCCGGTAGCGACAGAAAGTAAAGAGACACCTGAAGGGTTGCGTAATCAGGATGCGCTTATTTTGCAGGCTTCATCCTCTATAAAGCTGGATTATCAGGAAGTTAATCCATTCCCGCTGCAAGGGGATGTTATCCATGCCTGCACGGATACGCTGATTAATTACGGTGCAATGACCGAAGGATTACAACGTTTATCCGCCAAAGCCGATACGGTTGTGGTCGAAGGTTGTGGTGGCTGGAAAGTTATGATGAATGACCAGCGTTTCTATTCTGATTGGGTGATACAGGAACAATTGCCGGTTATTTTAGTCGTCGGAATTAAATTAGGTTGCATCAATCATGCATTATTAACAGCACAAGCCATTATCAACGATGGATTACCCTTATTGGGATGGGTCGCAAATCGAATTAATCCCGGATTAGCTCATTACGCCGAAACAATTGCTATGCTGCGCGAACGGTTACCTGCGCCACAATTAGGGCAATTACCTTATCTTCCTCATCCAGAAGAGAAGCCGCTGGCGAAATATTTAGATTTGACGGCGATCGGCTGATCATCTATTTATCCCTTTGGGCTGATTAAATTAATAGTGGCTATCCGCTATTGCATTAGTTGCCTATTTTAGCGTGAATGATATACCGAAATAGGACGCAACCATCGGGCTATTGTTGTTGAAATAACACAGGATAATAGTAATCCTGGGAGTAGGGTGTATTCGCCCGTCATTTCGCAAACCATTAATGCCGCCATGATAGGGGCATGAGTGGTCGCAGCCAATAGCGTCGCCATACCGGTTAGTGCCATCAACAACGCAATATTGTCACCAAGAGCTGGCCACCAGGCAAACATCTGCCCACACAACATGCCCAACGCGGCCCCAACAAACAGGGTCGGGGTGAATACCCCGCCCGGAGCACCTGAACCGCTACTGGCTAATACGGCCAACAATTTGCATATCAATATACCGGCAATCAATAAAACCCCTGGCGGAGCTGTCAACAGTGACTGCACCACACTGTAGCCATTGCCCCAGACCTCAGGGAAAATCAGCGATAATAGCCCGACAATTATCCCCCCCAGCGCAAGCTGTAATGGGGGAGAAAGATTCAGCGAGCGGAAAGCATCTCCACTGGCGGCCATACCTTTTAAAAACAAGGGGCCACAGAAGCCAGCCAGCAAGCCTAATAGTGCCATCAGTAAATATTGTATTGGCCACGGTGATGGTAGCGCTTGCACTTGATAAAGGGTTTCCTGGCCACCGTGCAGCAGGTTGGTAGTGAGCAATGCACTGACGGCTGCGATCACTACTGGCCCAAGTGAGGCCAGCATCAACGTACCAAACAGAATTTCTGCAATAAATAGACTGCCCGCCAGCGGCGCATGATAGGCGCTGGCCATCCCGGCGGCGGCACCACAGGCAACCCAAAGCTTCCATTCGTTAGGTTTGGCATAGCGCTGAGCAAAAACGGACGCAAACAAAGCGGCCAACAGCACCATTGCCCCTTCGCGACCAATCGCACTGCCGCTGGAGACCACGAGTAATGAAGCGAGGGACTTAACCAGACTGGCGGAAACATCTAACCGGCCATCACCAATCTCGATGGCCTCCATGTAATCAGTTGGCGCACTGGGCTTTTGTTTTTGGTAACGCTGGTATCCCCATAAAAGAGCACCGGCGGCCAAACCACCTAATGCGGGGGTTAATGCGCGTCGCCAGCCAGTAATAGAAGAGGCAGCGGCTACCAGACTGCCATCAGTTCGGGCAAATAACAGCCACTCCAAGCCCAACATTGCTTGATGGAATAACCAAACAATCAAGGCTGCCATCATACCCAGCATGATCGAAATCAGTAGTCGACGCAGCATGGCGCGATAGTAATACAGGTGGGCAGGCCGTTTCATGCAACGCTACTGACTGACATAGTGAGGTAAACCCCATACTTTGGTGATTGATAGGTAAGTTGACGGAGAGTGTGTTACTTGTCATCGATTGTTACTTGCTACCAAATGAATGACCAGTAAAAATTGAGAAATGCAGAAATAAATTATTGATAAAACAAAAGGGTGTACCGAAAGGCACACCCAGACCGGTGACGGCGAAATTACTCGCTGTCGGTTATGCGGGTATAAACAATTTTCTGGCTGTCATTTTCGCAATGTCCAACCACCTGACCGCCAGTTTGCTGAGCTTGATCATTAGGAACGATATCCAGTTTAAAGCCGGATTCAGGCACCCCATTATTGATAATCTTCTGCGTGATATCTGCTTTCACACTTTCACAAGATGCCAGAGCAGCCAAAGGGGCCAGCGATAACAACAATGTACTGATAATAAGCGTTTTTTTCATCATAAAATCCTTATGTGGATGAATAGCTTGCCTAACATATTGATTCTTAAGCCGTGCCTAAAGGATAGTCCAGATTCTCATAACCTCAAGCCATAGCCACCCATTACGGATTAATCTGGCGACCTGATAGCCGATCCAGGCAGCGCTGCGTGTTAGGCTCCCAATAGGCGTTCAAATTTTCACTGCGGTCGCAGTTGTCTTTCGCATCTTCAGCCCGATCAAACTTATCAAAGTTCTTTTCAACCCGGGTGTTAACTTTATTGCGCAGGCGATGAGTATCATCCCATTGCTGTTGGCTTTGGCGAGCCTGTTCTTTGGACATCGAATCATTACTACCACCAACAGAAACACAAGTGCTGCCTTGGGTGCAATTGGTCGCCTGTGCCAGGGCCGGTGTTTGCCAGGCAAGCATAACCAAAGCTAGCGGTAGAAACGCACGAGTCAGGCGTGGCAGGCTAGTTATTTTCATCGTCTTAAGTCCTTTATTAGTCGGTGATGTTAAATCATCATGTGGTTTACTGGCACGCTATCAGCGGATAAAAAATTATATCATTGCTTTCGGTATATAAACCAGTCAGCGACAGGTTTGTCGGGAATATGTAGAGTAACCTAATGTTAATTTTAAACATTTGCCTTGCTGGCAATATCAAGAGATCTGAACATGTTAAAGACGTCGTTACTGTTTTTTGTTACCGCACTGGCTGAGATAATTGGCTGTTTCTTGCCCTATTTGTGGTTACGTAAAGGAGGCCCTCTCTGGTTATTACTGCCCGCGGCGGCCAGTCTGGCAATGTTTGTCTGGTTATTGACACTGCATCCCGCTGCCAGTGGGCGTGTTTATGCGGCATACGGTGGGGTTTATGTCGCGACAGCGCTAATTTGGTTACGGGTAGTGGATGGCGTGAAACTTTCACTGTTCGATTGGGTCGGTGCGGGGGTCGCTCTGACTGGGATGCTGATTATTGTCGCGGGCTGGCGAGTAAATTAAGGGCGGGGCAGTGATGGCCCCCTCGTTTTCTTTATTGTACTCAATGTGATTATGATGATATTAATTAAAACTAATACGCAGTCATTGATATTATATATAATAAAGTTTCGACTATATTTTTAGTTGATTTGTCTTTTGGTATGCATATAGATAAAATGCCTAAACACAAAAATCTTTATTACAATAACTTTGTTAAAATCACCACTTCAATATGATAGCATCCATTAAGTTTCATGCAGTAATGAATATTTAAATTTATTATAATGGGTTTGTTTATGATTATTTTCCAAAATAATGTTAAGGCAGGGAGGGTAATTAACTTAAGATTAATAAATAATAGATAACTAAAGCGCCTTCGAGACCATCTTGATATCGCAGATTCTGTTGAGTATACTTTAAAGGGTTGCACTCAATGGTCACATTCTTTTTTTATTAAAAATAACTTGAGAGGCTGAGCTAATCATGGATGAAAAAAATAAGCCATCGGATTCAAAAAATTTAGTCGTAAAATCCTTGAATTCACTTCCGCTGATTTCCATTATGGAACACAGCCATGAACCGTGGGTTGTAAGAGATTGCCAATCGCGTTACGTGTACGTAAATCAAGCCGGTCTGGATTTTTTAAATTTACCTGCTGGTTTTGATATCGAGGGACGGTTAGATAACGAATGTCCGGCTGATTGGGCGGAATTTGCTGAACAATATCAAGCAAATGATAGAAAAGCGGAAAAGAGTGGAAAACGCGTGGCCATTATTTCAACCAATTTTTATGGCCGAGATAGAATACTAGAACCCTACTATTTACCCAGGTTTCCTATTTACAATAAAATCGGTGAATGTATTGGAACATTAACAAATGCCAGCAAATTAAATTTTATTTCTCTTTCTCAATATATAGACCGCCGTACACCTTCAGTATTAACACTTACCCCGCCAACAGATCTGTTTAGCGAAAAAGAACTTGAGATAATCTTTTTCATATTACAACCTATGACTACTAAAATGGTAGCGAAAAGGCTTTCTTTATCACACAGAACAATAGAAAATAGATTAGCTATAATGTACGAAAAATGCGGCGTTGGTTCTATAAATATGTTTAGAGAGTATTGTGGGAGCTTAGGTTTTGATTTATATATCCCCCCTAAGTTTGTAAGACCCAATGTTCAAAATCAGAGTTAATTTTATATTAAAAACACCCGACGCCAAGCATGCTGATTATTGTTGCGACTGGCGGATAAATTAAGGGTGGGGCGGTGATAGCCCCAGCCCAATTTTACCCGATAACGCCTGATATTAACCTTCGCGATGAATACTCAGCCCAGCAAAAGATTGACTGACTGGCATCATCTCCAGTGAGTTAATATTGACCCGTGCTGGCAGCGTAGCAACCCAATAGACGGCTTCAGCGATATCCTCAGGTATCAGTGGATTAGCACCATCGTAGGTTTTATTGACTTTGTCGCCATCGCCTTTGAAACGAACTGCGGAGAATTCAGTGCCACCGACCATACCAGGCTCAATATCCGTCACACGAATATGTGTACCGTGCAAGTCAGCACGCAGACCCAGACTAAATTGTTTCACAAACGCTTTCGTGGCTCCGTAAACATTACCACCGGCATACGGCCAGTTGGCGGCAGTAGAGCCGATGTTAATCACGTGACCCACATTACGTGCCACCATTGCGGGCAATAATGCACGAGTCATATTCACCAAACCTTTGGTGTTGGTGTCAATCATCGTATCCCAGTCTTCAACATTGGCTTTATGTGCAGGTTCCAACCCCAATGCCAAACCGGCATTGTTAACTAACAGATCGATATCTTTTAGTTCGGTAGGTAGCTCATCGATAACTTGCTGAATAGCCGCTCGATTCCGTACATCTAAACGTACGATATGTAACTGCTCACCCAATTCGTCCTTCAATTCTTCCAAACGCTCCTGACGACGACCTGTCGCGATAACCTGATGACCGTGGCTAATAAACTTTCGAGCGATTGCCTCACCAAACCCTGAGGTTGCACCAGTGACGAAAACGATCATACACATTCCTTATTTTTCGTTGCTAATAATATAATTGATATGATTAACATACTCTTAACTACAGAAGGAAGCTATTCCGGCATAGTCCACTACACATTTTAGCGTCGTGATGGCTTCTTACGTACTTCATCGCCCGCATCACCGCTAAGGGTTATTGTATCTACTAACGATAGTAATGCGACCAGCGCGATAACCACAAATGCTATCTGGAAATTCTCCAATGGGATCACGCCTGCGCGATGGGGGTGAAACCACTCAGCTATCCGCAGCGCTAAGGCTCCGATGGCAATGCCCAGGCCAATTGCCATCTGTTGCGCCATATTAGATAGCGTATTGGCACCGGCCATTTTCGGGCCTGGCACTTCAGAAAAAGCCAGCGTATTGAACGCAGTAAACTGCATTGAACGCGTCAATCCGCTGATAAACAGCAACATAATAATCAGCGTTGTTGGTGTTTCTGGCGTGATAAACGCACAGGCAAAGATAGTCGCGGCATTGAGTAAACCATTAACCAATAGTGTAGGGCGGAAATGAAAGCGATAGAGGATAGCAGAGGTAAAAGGTTTCATTACCAGGTTACCAGCAAACACCGCCAACACTAACAAACCGGCATTAAAAGCGCTCAGGCCAAAACCTATCTGAAATAGCAACGGCAGCAAGAAGGGAACGGCACCAATAGCCATTCGGAATAAACCTCCACCCCAGATAGTGACACTGTAACTTTTTATTTGCAAAGCCCACAAATCAACCAATGGGAATACCTGATGTTTTGCATGATACACCGCCAGTGAACCTAGTATCAGGCTGCCTGCAATACAGAATAGTGGGATTAAGCGTGACAAGTTTTGATGATTAAATAATTCCAGACCAAACATCAGGCTAAAACAAGCAGCGCCGGTTAACAGAAAACCAAGGGTATCAAAAGGCGTTTCTTTCTGTGGCGACTCCTGCGGTATTAACCGCCATGCAAGCCATAACCCAATGATCCCCAATGGAACATTTAATATAAATATCCAGTGCCAAGAAGCATAGGTAGTAATAAAGCCCCCGACAGGAGGCCCGAGTATCGGGGCCACCAATCCGGGCCAGGTAATGGTGGCGATGGCTTTGATCAGATCAGGTTTGGCCGTATTACGTAATACAATTAGCCTACCGACCGGGACCATCATCGCACCGCCAAAACCCTGCAAAATTCTTGCGGCAGTAAATGTCATCAGATCAGTGCTTAATGCACACAGCACTGATGCTAATGTGAAAATAATCATTGCGGCAGCAAAGATATTACGAGCGCCACAGCGATTGGCAATCCAACCACTGGCAGGAATAAAAACCGTCAGTGTCAGAATGTAAGCAGAAATACCAATATTCATATCAATGGGATGTACTGCAAATGCCGTCGCCATCTGCGGTATGGCGGTGACAATAACTGTCCCATCGAGATTTTCCATAAAGAAAGCGCCAGCAACCAATAATGGCAGAGCGGAATTGCGCACTATCGATTGGCTCATTATTCGCACCAGTATGAGTTGTGGTAATTTACTGATTTATATTGAAATAGATAATTTAAGTTGACTACTGGAATCACGTTTCAGATCCACAAGATTTTCTGACATATTTCGAGCATACCGGATCTAAATAGGATTAAAAAGGGGGGTATTGGTGACGGTGTAACAAAAAAACAGGCAATCAGGAAGATTTGCCCTCTAATAAAATGGGCTGTCACTTCACAGCCCATTCTGATATTACCGAGCAAACTATCATGGTTATTTTTTCTTATAAACATCAGCAGTAGCATGAATTTTTGTGTTGGTATTTGCTGATGTTACAACAAAGTAATCCCCACCAAGCTCATCAGCCTTTTTAGACAATTCTTCCTTAGCATCACTTGGCGCTAACTCGCCAGCAGTAACAATATTGCCGATTTTTTCGTATTGATCTGGGCTTTTACTCAGTTCGTCTTTAGTTAACAATTCGGCGGCGATGGCACCGGAAGAGAATGCCCCTAAAAGAACTAATGTTGTCATTGCTTTAAATAATTTCATAGTATCCTCTCATCAATAATATTTACGGTTATGTGAAGCCTTATTCCAGTGGAAAGGTAAGTATTGTTCTCATTGCGGGTTTTATCCAGTGGATCAGCTGCTTTTAGGATTTTTGCACATTCGGGCGAGGTTCATCGCCAGATTGAACATATAAGATAATTTGCTTAAAATAGATAAAAAGGAGATCGTGATGAATATGAATTTTTACCTCTGTCCGCTGTTGTTCCATCCCCGAATAACTGAATGCAGTGATTATTTGAGCGTGTAGTCACTGCCACGAAATTAAAATGTTCCGTGGCTTTCTTTTTGAAAGGGAAAAGTCATGAAAGAGAAACATTGGTCGAGAGTGGAATATCTCCATCTCACTGTTAAAAATCCAAATATTGAAATCAAAGGCCAACATAGCTACTACAGCGATAGCTGGGATCAGGGATTTGAAAGATCAGTCGTTCGATACCTGCATGGGGATACCATCAGTCAGGAATGGGAGCCGCTTGGGCATACAGATCGGCTTATCATCGGAGATTATGTCTGTATTGCAGCTGAAACAGTTATCTTGATGGGGGGCAATAACAATCATTGTACTGATTTTATTAGCCTTTATCCATTTATGAGTATGATAAAAAACTCATATCAGCCCCGGGGGGACACCGTGCTGAACGATGGTTGTTGGCTCGGTATGCGTTGCATGATTATGCCTGGAATTACGGTCGGTGAGGGTGCCGTTATCGCAGCTGGGAGTGTTGTTACAAAAGACATTCCGCCATACGCTGTTGTTGGTGGCAATCCGGCACGCGTTATTAAATTTCGTTTTACACAAGATGTCGTAACACGCATTCTAAATTTAAGTATTTACGACAAATCTGAAGACGAATTAGCCCGGTTAATTCCCATACTCAGCTCTGATGATATTTCTGCATTGGAAGTCGCGTTAGCAAAGTGAAGTGCCTTAATATCGTATTTGAACAATGATCCAACCACAGCACTGGAAGACGATTCCAGTGCTGTTTTTAGTAGAACGTAGATAACTCAAAAGGCCCAGCCAAAGATAGTTGAGTAATTAATGACGGACCGTAAAATATGAAGCGTGAACTACGCCAGCGCAATGTACAGATGTTCGTGAGTACGGAACAACTGCCAGGAGCTTGGCAAGCACACTGGATTGAAGCTTGAATATACAACCTGGGCAGGCAAGTTTCCCCTGAACTGGCGTACCAACGAAGGGATTTAAATAATGAACAACCACATACATGATAAAGCCTAAACCCTCAGATTCTACCTAACAGCACCTTGGTGCGCATAATGTATATTATGTTAAATTGATTGGCGCGACCCATAACTTCATGGTTATCTGTGCCACCATCACAAATCCGTCAGTTACCTTTGATGATGCCCCTCGCTATTTTGTTGTGATCTTCATTGTTGTTCATTGCAGATTTTGATGAATGTTCGTTATGTTGTCAGGAGTGATTTCTCATATATTCACTCCCCAGCCTCTGTCGACATTATCGTTAGGCACTGTCGCCAACACGTATTAATCTAATCTGTTAACCTGCGGTAAATGAACTCACCAGACGCAATTTCCCGTCAATTAACTTAAATGTAAATGATGATGCGCCATCACAGTTTTCTGAAAATCCCGGTATTTGTTTGTTAGCCTCAGTTCCCTGATAAAACGTTAAACTGTCATCATCGAATTCACCACCCGCAACAGTATCGCAAGCACCTTCAACCCAATAACGCTGGCCGTTCTCTTTGTAATAAAAAACGCCATCTCTATCATCAGAGAAATAGTGGCGCTTTTGTTCTTTTGCAGATAATGCATTAACCCTGTATTGGTTTATTGTCATGTCATCCGGATTGACTATTATCTTACTCAGCGGTTGGAGGTTCTCGATGATTTTTACCGCATACCGCTCAAATACCGTGTCGGTGAGTGTTTCCGGCTGTTCCGGCTCAACATCTGGTAATAGCCCCCATGTATCACCTGTTAAAGGAAATATAAAATAAGGCTTCAGTTCGGTCCCCTTCTTCTCTTGCAACGCCTGCTGGAATTGTAAAAACTGAACCAACATATCTTTTTTCTGCACTGGGGTTAACGTCGTCAGAATTTCCTTCACTTCGTCGACCAACAGCAGAACTGTCGTATAATGCCAGCCCGTCTGCGCGTACATTGTTTTTCCTGTTACTATTACGTTTTTGTTCAGCCAGTGTTTGGCTTCTTTCGATGAGGTTTTGGACTCACGGAGAAAGATAAGCTGTACGTTCGAAATATTTTCCCCATCGGTCACTATGTCGCACCCAAAAGGAAACTCAAGTTGCAGGAAATCATTCTTTACCGCCTCATCACCATCTTTAATGCTTTCCCAGTTTGGCGGGCCAGGATAGATATATTCAATCAACTTCCCCTGGAAAGTAACCTGCAAATCCTCATCAGGGCAATATGCAAAAACGCAATGGCAGAGAAAAAAGGCTGATAACCATGAATACTTCATTTCACTTCCTTATGTATGGCAAATAGCGCAGAAGTTTGCGAACCTAAAATTATTTATGCCATTATCCCAAGATTATTATTTATCAACTAACTCGCCATAATGCACCGCTAACCAGATAGTCGGACCATTCGGATCGGTCCATGCTACCCGATGCCGGCACTGGGCTGGAATATTAACAAAATCCCCGGCGTGTAGTTCACGAACGCCCGGTTCATCTGCAAAATGCAAACATGCTGATCCCTGTACAACCATCACCCACTCACTTTGCGGCTGACAATACCAGAAATCTGGCGAACTCGATTGCCCGGTTGATATTATGCGTTCAATACGGACATTTGGTTGAGATATCAACTCTTCGAAAGTTTCTGATGCCGCCTGTCTCGCGGCGTCTGGGAAGTTAGTAAATATATTTTCCGTCATATAAAATAATTCCTCTATTCGTTAGCTGAAGATCCGCGCAAGTCTACGTGACTATGGGAAGGATGTGCGAGTATCCACAGCAATGAGTAAAATCAAATTTCATGTATTTGGATACAAGAATCGGATGATTTGAATATAATTCTGCTCGAAGGAATAATAAATAAGGCACCATTGAATACTGACTCAGATATTAAGTACAATCCCTGCTGGCGTTAGTTAAGGCTCAACTGGCCTGTTTAGCTCCGGTTTATGCCTTTTAACACCATTAACAGTAAGATAAAGAAGAAGTTATCAATAGAAGAATTAAATAAAACAATTGAAAAATTAAACAAACTAGAGGACAAAATGTCCGTATTGTCTATTTTTGCCACTGATGACCATAGCCGCTGCTTGCACTTTAGCAGAGGATAGTCGGTTTCTTTGCCAGGCAATTACCAAAAACTGGAGAGTATTATCGCCTGTTCTCATCGCTTTCACTCTGTAACTAAAGTTACACCGCGGGGTGTACTTCTCGCTTGTACTCTTTTACTTGCCAGTTGCTCCTCCGAACCGCCGAGGTCGCTAGTCACCCCGCTACCTTCGGTGACTAAAGTTCAGCAGAGTCAGGAGCCGGTGCGCGGTGTCTGGCTGGCGACTGTTTCCCGCCTCGACTGGCCACCGGTAGCGTCAGTCAATGCCAGCAGTTCTGCTATCCGCATCAGCCAGCAGCAGCAAGCACTGACCGATAAGTTAGATAAGCTAAAAACTCTCGGTATCAACACCGTGTTCTTCCAGATTAAGCCTGATGGAACTGCACTGTGGGCATCAAAAATTTTGCCATGGTCAGATATGCTGACGGGCAATATTGGTGAGGATCCTGGATACGATCCCCTGCAGTTTATGCTGGATGAAGCGCACAAACGTGGCATGAAAGTCCATGCCTGGTTCAATCCCTATCGGGTATCTGTCAATACCAAGCCGGCTACTGTGACAGAACTGAACCGTACATTGTCGCTACATCCGGCCAGCGTATTTGTGCTACATCGCGACTGGGTCCGCACCGCAAACGAGCGCTTTGTCCTCGACCCGGGTATCCCTGAGGTACGGGACTGGATCACCAGTATCGTGGCCGAAGTCGTTGCACAGTATCCTATTGACGGTGTGCAATTTGATGATTATTTTTATGCCGAGTCAGCAGATTCAGCCCTGAACGACAGCCAGACATTCAAAGAGTATGGTCAATTATTTGAATCAAAAGCGGACTGGAGACGGCACAACACTCTGCAACTTATTCAACAAGTTTCACGCACTATCAAGCAATTGAAACCCAACGTTGAATTCGGCGTCAGCCCTTCTGGTGTCTGGCGTAACCGTTCACACGACCCAGCAGGTTCCGACACGCGAGGAGCGGCAGCATATGATGAAGCTTATGCAGATACCCGCCTCTGGGTACAACTGGGATTACTGGATTACATTGCTCCGCAGCTTTATTGGCCCTTCTCACGCCAAGTGGCCCGTTATGATGTGCTAGCCAAATGGTGGGTTAGCGTGGTGAAACCCACAAAAACACGGCTCTATATTGGTATTGCCCTGTACAAAGTGGGCGAACCTTCAAAAAATGAGCCTGAATGGTCGAATAATGGGGGCGTGCCAGAGCTGAAAAAGCAGCTCGATTGGAACGAGTCAGTACCACAAATCACCGGAACGATTCTGTTTAGAGAGAATAACCTCAACCAACCACAGACCCAAGAAGCAGTCAGTTACCTTCGAAGCCGCTGGGGTGGTTAACTAAACTATTTAGGCAATTATTTGGCCCAGCCGCTGTATCCCTGCTACGATTTCCGCAGGTGAATGAGCGGCAAAACCTAATAAAATAGCCTGTTCTGGCGAATTTGTTTGGCAATAACGAGAAAGTGGTTGTGCCCCTAGCCCAATTTTACGACATTTATCGATAATATCTTGCTCTTTCATATTGTCTAATAACCAGCAGACAATATGAATACCTGAATCAGCAGGTTCAATCTTAAAACTATTTGGCAGATATCGTTGTATGGCGTCTATTATTGCTTTTTTACGTTCGTAGCAGGCTTTTCTGACCCGTCTCACGTGGCGGGCGTAATGACCATCAGAAATAAAAGTGGCCAGTGTGGCTTGTTCTAAATAAGATGTACGCGTATCTGCATAGTATTTAGCGAGCTTAAATGACTCAATAAGATTATTCGGTATCACCAGGAAACCTAAGCGAAATTCGGGGAACATCATTTTTGAAAAGGTTCCGGCATAAATTACTCGTTGTTGTTTATCCAACCCCTGAAGAGCTTGTATCGGCGGAGCGGTATAGCGGAATTCACTATTATAGTCATCTTCAAAAATCCACGTTTTATTTTCAGCCGCCCAGTCAAGTAAAGCCATCCTCCTCGATAAACTCAATGTTCCGCCCAGGGGAAATTGATGTGAAGGAGAAGTGAAAATCATTTTGGCATTTGGCCAGCGCCTGATGCCATAGGAAATATCCATACCGTCTTTATCACTGATTACAGGGCAAATTTTGGCACCCATAGAAGTAAATGCACCTAAAGCACCATCATATCCTGGTTCATCCAGCCAAACTTCATCGCCCCTTTGCAACAGAACTTGTGCCGCCAAATTCATTGCCTGTTGAGTCCCATTAACAATGAGTATTTGGTCTTCATTACAATTTAAACCACGTGTGGTTCGAACATAATCAGATATTGCCATCCTTAATGGCTGAAATCCTAAAGGTTCATTTAATTGCCCAATCTGCTGGCGAAACTGCCGCCACGCTCGCCCTAATAACCGCCCCCAAAGTTCATGAGGAAATAAATCTGTACACCCTATTCCAATACTAAATATTCGATTTTGTCCGGTATAAGGTGAGGATTTATCCCAAATTGAAGACATTACTTTCATCTGCGGATTAATATTGAGTTCGATATTTTTATCATCAGCACATTGGTATTGGGAAGTAGCTTGTATATGAATCATTTCATCAGGAATAATGGATGAAACATAAGTACCCGCGCCCTTCTTGGTAATTAGATAGCCTTCATCAATCAAGCGTTCGAAACCCGAAATAACCGAATTCCTGGAAATTGACATCATTTCAGAAAGCGTTCTGCTGGAAGGTAGTTTAGTTCCCGACCTTAATTGCCCATTGAGGATCAATTCTTTTAGCGCATGATGAAACTGCTCTTTAATTACGCCTTTCTTAAGCAATAAACTGGGGAAGTTGGCATCGTTCTTTTTCATTGTAAAGTGGATCCATGAAAAATGAAGAAAGTGTACCTTATGTAAGACCACTATAAAAACTATGATTCAATCTCTAAAGGTTTATATTTCTATTTATGAATGCAAGAGGTTGATATGATTGATAATACAAATACTATTTCAGTGAGCCCAGTACAAGTAGATGATTACGCTAAATGGCTGCCCTATTGGCTGGACTACCAGAAATTTTATAACGTTCAGTTATCGGAACAGGCAACGCTAGTAACATGGAAACGGTTCTTTGCAGCAGAGATCCCGATGTATTGTGCAGTAGCGCGAGAAGGCCAAAAAATTCTTGGCTTCGTTCATTATGTTTTTCACGGTTCAAGCTGGGCCATCAATGATTTCTGTTACTTAGAAGACCTGTTTGTTACCCCAGAATCCCGAGGTAAACATGTTGGTAAACAGCTCATTGAATATGTAAACCGACAGGCACAGGAGCGCCAATGTGCTCGATTATACTGGCATACTCAGGAGAGTAATTTGACGGCTCAAAAACTGTATAACTGGATTGCTGAGAAACCCGGCGTCATTGAATATAGAATGCCCGTTTAAATAGCGAATGCTGAACATTTCAACCTTATATAATTGATGCAATAACAGATAGTCAGGCGGAATTTAAAGCATCGAGCAGGTTAATCGTCGATGCTTTTCTTTCTAATCGATAGGCTTTCGGCCCCACTCACTCGGATGGTAATAATAAAGAGTCATATGGCACAAATGCTTGGTTAAAAACAGATGTGAGCATCGGGTATGACCCCTTAATTCAGTTGGCTGGCCAATGATGCTAACTGCGTATTTTGTTTAATCGCCGAGGCGATCAAATCCGCGACAGCGTCAGCCCCTTTCTGCTGGAAATGAGTGACTTGCGTTAAATTTCCATTGATTGTTTTGAAGCATTGTTTCATTTGTTAAAAATGTGGCTATACGACTTAATTTATTTAACTTTTTTATTATATTTAACTAGCGTCACTGATTAATAGTTCTTTATGGTGGTGTTGGACCCTCTCTATATGCCCTAAAGCATAATAGGCCAGTAGAAGACCATGATAGCCGTGACCTATAAACACTTTTCTAAACGGTACTTTCAGGCGCAGTAAATCCTCAAATTAATAAATATACCAACCGTTTAACTTTCATTTATATTTAAAATGTTAAATATCGTAGTGGCATTATCATTTAAAGTTCCGTGATATTTTGTCGTTTACTTCTTCATCTGAAGATCCTTATTGTTTACTTATAGCGTAAAGAAAATCATGTTTTCTAAAGAAGAAAGTATTAAGTTACGTAAGAGATTACACGGGATTAGCGGAGGGAGTGATTTCATTCTCGCGAAGTTAGAGAGTATGGGTTACCACTCATTAAAACAGCTCTCCGGCGTTAGTGTTACCGATATTGTCTCTATCGAATACATGCGTTCTGGAGCGCCAAATTGGACAGACAAACCAGGATTCAGGACATTACTTCGATCAATATTAGATATTGCAAAACAATCGGAATATTCTATATAAGCTATTTAGAAGCTCTGTTTGTTGCACAGAATCCCAAGATAAACAGCTTATTGAATATATGAAGTAGCAGGCTAATTTGCTCGATTATATTGGCATACGTAATCGAGCAAATTGACAGTTCAGACGCAATTAACGCGATTGCTGAGAAACCCAGCGTCATTTAATAGAGAATGCCCGCTGAATGTCTGATTATTTATCTACACGTCTGCCCTGTTCATCGACCACCCGTTCACCATCTTCCTTGGTGAATGAACCACGTTGCGCATCAGGCAAAATCTCCAACACCACCTCAGAAGGTCGACACAACCGGGTACCCAGTGGCGTGACCACAATCGGGCGGTTGATCAGGATGGGATGCTGCAACATAAAATCAACCAGTTGGTCATCGCTGAAGGTCTTTTCTGCCAGACCTAATTGCTCATAAGGCTCGACGTTTTTACGTAATAACGCCCGAACCGTGATCCCCATATCCGCGATCAATTTTACCAACACCTCACGACTTGGCGGTGTTTCCAGATACAGAATAACCGTGGGCTCAGTGCCACTGTTGCGAATTAACTCCAGCGTGTTACGCGATGTGCCGCAGGCCGGATTATGGTAAATAGTCACATTGCTCATTTGGGTAATCTCTCATTGAAACCCCAGCCGGCATTGCCTTCTGGGGGGTAAACAATAGTTATTGCATCATTGATAATCGCAGCGCCAATGCTGCCAGCGTAACCAACAGCACCGGGATCGTCATGACAATGCCGACTCGGAAATAATAGCCCCAGGTAATGGTCATATTCTTTTGTGACAGTACATGCAGCCACAATAAGGTCGCCAGACTACCTATCGGGGTGATTTTCGGCCCCAGATCACTGCCGATGACGTTGGCATAAATCATCGCTTCCTTGATTACGCCGGTGGCAGAGCTGCCATCAATCGATAGCGCCCCCACTAACACGGTCGGCATATTATTCATGATGGAAGACAGGAACGCCGTCAGGAACCCGGTACCGAGCGTAGCCACCCATAATCCCTGCTCCCCTAGTTGATTCAACAAGGCGGACAGGTAATCAGTCAGTCCCGCATTGCGCAGGCCATAGACTACCAGGTACATACCCAGTGAGAAGATAACGATTTGCCATGGCGCACCACGTAGCACCTTGCCGGTGTTGATGGCATGTCCTTTCTTCGCTACGGCAAACAATATCAGCGCCCCCACGGCGGCGACCAAACTGACGGGTACACCAAGTGGCTCCAGGCCAAAGAAACCCACCAACAGCAGCACCAGCACCAACCATCCGGTTTTAAAGGTGTTGATATCGCGGATGGCCTCTTTTGGTGCCTTCAACAGCGACAGGTCGTAAACGGCAGGAATATCTTGGCGGAAAAACAGATGCAGCATGACCAGCGTCGCCGCAATGGCGGCCAGGTTAACCGGCACCATCACTGCCGCGTATTCAGTGAATCCAAGATTAAAGAAATCAGCCGAGACAATATTGACCAGATTCGAGACAATAAGTGGCAAGCTGGCTGTATCGGCAATGAATCCGGCTGCCATCACAAAAGCCAACGTAGCACCACGGCTGAAGCCCAGCGCCAATAGCATCGCAATCACAATCGGTGTCAGGATCAACGCGGCACCATCGTTAGCGAACAGTGCCGCCACTGCTGCACCTAATAAGATGATGTAAGTAAACAGCAAACGACCACGGCCATTGCCCCAGCGAGCAACATGCAGTGCGGCCCATTCAAAGAAACCGGATTCATCCAACAGCAGACTGATGATGATCACGGCAATAAAAGTCGCGGTCGCATTCCAGACAATCTGCCACACCACAGGAATATCACCCATGTGAACCACACCGGTCAGTAACGCCAGTCCCGCACCGAGCATCGCACTCCAGCCAATTCCCAACCCTCTGGGTTGCCAGATAACCAGCACAATAGTCAGGACAAAAATAGCACCTGCCAACAACATACCGCCCCCGAAAGGCAAGAGTTCTCTCCTGCCCGGTAAATTTTAATGGATTAAACATCAGCGGCCAGATGAGCCAGACCATCCTTCCTACTTACTATCTACTATCTACTATCTACTATCTACTATCTACTATCTGCTTTCTCTTCCAATCAAATATGAAAATTCACATATGATTAGGCAAATTTTTACTGTATTAGCGGCAAATTGCCTTACCGCCCGAGGCTACATTACCGCTCGCCAGCAACACGATTTTATCTCGTTGGCTAAGATAGGCCTGCTCAATCACCGTGGCCGCCCAAGCTGGGATATGTGGTGACAGGCGATAGTGAATCCACTTCCCTGCACGGCGATCGAGTAAAAGTCCAGATTCTCTCAGCATTGCTAAGTGTCTGGAGATCTTGGGTTGAGACTCATCCAATGTGTCACAAAGCTCGCAAACACATAGCTCGCCCGACTCTCGCAACAGCAGGATGATATTCAGACGTGTTTCGTCGGACAGATTTTTGAAAAGCTGCAATGGCGTGAGTGTAATCATGGAATCTCCAAGACTGAATACTGAGGTTATCTTAGAAGTCTTGGCGTTAAAGTCAATTATATATTCGTTTTACCATATCTGTTTTCATCGTCACCGATTACAATTTCTGTGTTGACAGTCATGTCCCCTGGCCGCTCATTGGGTCTGGATGATAAGAAAGTCACTTTTGTGGCATGAAACGGGCCATTCTAATGAGAAAATTCTTATTAATCTGGAACAATTTGCACCTGTTGTTTAGTATGTCGCTATCCTGTCTACGCTATCAGCAAATCCAATATTTATGAAAAAACTCATTAAACGGCTGGAGATCATTAAAAGTGCTATTGAGCTTGAAGATGAGGATATTATCCGACAACAACTGCCTTATCTTAAAAGCGAATCCCAGGACGCGGTGCTGGCTTTTATTGCCATGGAAATTGAACAAGGGAAATTTACGCATGCGCTAGACGCAATTGCAGCCTGGCTGGCGAGTAAACAAGCTGTCACCCAGTGGCAAGACCTTGAATTGGCCGCCTGCAAAATGGAGCTAAAAGCACTGGAAGAACAGTTACGCGAGTTAATCGATAAACGTAACGAGCGGGTTCAGTTGCTGGATGACTTTAATGATCTCTATCTGGTGCGCCTTGGCCCATTGATGAATAAAATCCTCCAGTTACGTAAACAGTTGGCGGAATGTACTCTGCGTAAAGCGGAGGCCGAAGCCCGGCGCAGGGAACGCGATTATCGCAACTGCCAGCAGTATATATCTCAAGCCATTGATGAACTTGCCGCGTTAAAACAGCGCTGGTTAGCGCTCTCTGCTATGTCGAGTGAAACCATTGAGATACGACAACAGATTCAGCAACAAACGGATTTAATCGCCGCACTGCTGGCGGAAATTAAAGAGCTGGAAAAGGGTTTTTGTACCCGCAATACTGAGTCAACCCGTAGAGCTCGGGAAGAAGCGAAAGAGAAGTACGAGAGCTATCAGGAGCAGCAAAAAGATGCCGAACAGCGGCATAGTAATGAGCAAAAACTGTCAGCTGATCAGCGCCAAGAACTAAAACGCCTGTGGCGGCAAGCCAGTCGACTCTGCCATCCAGATTTAGTCGCCGATGAGTTTAAAGAGAAAGCACATCAACTGATGGTCCAGCTCAATCAAGCCCGCCAACGGGGAGATTTCCCCGCAATTAACGCGTTACTCGAGAGTTTAAAACGTGGGTTTGAACCGCTAATGGCAAGTGACTGTATTGACGATCTTGAACGGCTACGCAGAAAAATTAAGCAGGTCAGAGATCAAATTGACGTGATGTTGCGTGAACTGGAAGCATTAGAGGATGAAGACTCTTGGCAGCTTGTCACCTCTTTGTCCGATAAAGATAACTGGTTCAAAGAACAAGAAAACGTATTATCCAAAACGCTCAAACTGCTGGAGCGGCAAGTTGAAGAAGCATCAAAGGTACTGTATGAAATTTGACTGGTGATGCTCTTTTGGCCTACTGCCAACTGTGCCCGGTCCATGCCTGCGCTTAACAACAAATATTATCCCTGTTATCTTTTATTATTGATGCATAATCACTATGCGTATTATTAAGTTCGTATTCATTCTGAAATAAGGTAATCAATGATGAAAGATAACGAATACCAGCCGCCAAAGGTCTGGACGGAAAATAACGAGAGTGGCGGTGTATGGTCCAAAATCAACCGCCCAACAGCAGGCGCACGTCATGAAGCGGCCCTGCCTGTTGGCAAACATCCGTTACAGCTTTACTCCATGGCGACCCCCAACGGTCAGAAGGTCACTATTCTGCTGGAGGAGTTATTGGCGCTGGGCGAGAAAGGCGCAGAGTACGATGCCCACTTGATTCGAATAAGTGAAGGCGACCAGTTCTCAAGTGGTTTTGTCGCAGTGAATCCTAATTCAAAAATCCCCGCGCTGATGGATCACTCAACGCCGACTCCGGTGAGAGTTTTTGAGTCCGGTGCTATTTTGCTTTATCTGGCGGATAAGTTCGGCCATTTCCTGCCAAAAGATCACGCACAGAGAACGGAAGCACTGAACTGGTTATTCTGGCTACAGGGCGCGGCACCTTATTTAGGCGGGGGTTTTGGTCATTTTTATCATTACGCACCGGTAAAAATCGAATACGCGATTGACCGTTTTACCATGGAAGCTAAACGCCAGCTTGATTTGCTCAATACTCAGCTCAAAACACATGAGTATATCGCAGGGGATGAATATTCGATTGCCGATATCGCCATCTGGCCGTGGTATGGCAATTTGGTTTTAGGCTTGCAATATGAAGCCGGGGAGTTCCTGGATGTGAAATCCTATACCCACTTAATACGTTGGACGGAGAATATTGCGAAACGACCAGCCGTGCAACGTGGGCGTATCGTCAATCGGACCTGGGGAGAACCAAATGAGCAGTTGCCTGAGCGCCACGACGCATCAGATTTCGATCACTTATAGCTCATAAGCGATAAAGTCAATTCGACTAGGAAAAGGCGATAAACTCGGTTTACGCCTTTTTCTAACTCGAGTGACTGCAGCTACTGCACCCCATCAAAATGGAGAAACAATAGAGCCAATACGCTGGCAGAAATCATCGTAAGCATCGCCCAGTTTTTCAAACAATTTACTGATGTTATTTAAGTGTTTCATTGGCTGTTCCTCTGAGAGCGTTGAGATTTATTTGTGTGATCTGCATCACTAAATAAAGCTTACCTTTTTTAAAACAGCATTTCAATATTTTTGTGATATGAGTCACAAAAATAGTAACTCTGCATAATGCTCATGATTATTGAGCGACACCTTCCCCGCCCGCCAGCCACAGAAACTCTTCTAGCGAGATTCAGATATAGATATTTATTCATAAAAAATGCGTTTTTTTTCATACAACCCACCAGATCGTGATCGTGATCTCATTTTAAACACAGCAAGAGGATTATAAAGAAACGCAAGATCGATAAATATGAAACATTGTTTCATTTAAATGAAGGGATGCAAATGGAAAAGAAAATAACCGTCAGGCACACGGTTGCATACGGCAGTGCAAACCTGTTGGGCAGTGGTGCATTGGCGATCAGTGGCGCGTGGCTTATGTATTTCTATACCACGTTTTGTGGGCTTTCTGTCGTTGAGGCTGCCGCCATATTCTCTCTGGCCAGCATTCTTGATGCCATCAGTAACCCTATCATGGGCTATATCACCGATAACTTTTATAACACCCGCCTTGGCCGCATGTTTGGTCGTCGTCGCTTCTTTATCCTCATCGGTATTCCGCTGGTCTTGTTCTATCCCCTACTTTGGGTGAGTGGTTTTGGCTTTTGGTACTACTTGATAACCTATGCCATGTTTGAATTGATCTACACCTCGATCATGGTGCCATACGAAACGCTAGCCACAGAGATGACGACCGATTTTGCTAAGCGCTCCAAGTTGACGGGATCAAAAGCGATATTCGGAAAAGTTGCCAACTTTATGGCGGCCTTTATTCCAGGGCAATTTATTGCGCTCTATGGCAAGGATTCTCCGGCCCCCTTCCTTTATACCGGCATCGCATATGGGGCTATCATGTGTTGTGCCATGATCTTCCTGTACGTTTCTTCTTGGGAGCGCCCGGCCAGTGAAGTGGTCAAAGAGACCACCAGTAGTTTGTTTCAGGCGCTGAAAAAAATGTGTATTGATATGGCGTCAACATTTCGGCTCCGTATTTTCCGTAAACATTTAGGGATGTATCTATTTGGATTTGGTGCCGAGTGGTTATTCGCTTCCTCATTCACCTACTTTATCATTTTCGGTTTACGCCAAAGTGCTGTTCTGGTGTCGCAACTCAATAGCTTCAGTTCGATTATGCAACTGATCTCGACCGCATTCTTTATCGGTATCTGTGTGAAAATGGGCTTTGCCCGTCCTTTCCGTATTGCATTACAGGTGGTGATTGTCAGTGTTTTTGCCTATGCCGCGCTCTATTTTACCGGTTGGTCTGACACGACCACTGTCATTGTATTATTCGCGATCACCGTGGTTTTTGGTCTGAGTACCGGCGGTATTTACTATATTCCCTGGACCGTTTATACCTTCCTCGCTGATGTAGATGAAGTGCTCACGGGGCGTCGGCGTGAGGGTCTATATGCGGGTGCAATGACATTTGCTGGCAAGATGGTTCGTTCGGTTATTGTGTTTGCGATGGGCTGGACACTCAGCAGATTTGGCTTTGTCTCCGGTCAGTCGGTGCAGCCAGAAACCGCGGTTCAGGCGATTGTTGGCGTCTTTGCCATCGGTGTAACCGCGCTGGCATTAGTGGCAATTTTTTATACCACACAGATGAAACTCGACAGAAAGAGTCATATGGTTCTGTTGGCAGAAATTGCCCGGATTAAGGCCGGTGGTGCGATAGCTGACATTGCTGCTGGCCCCCGCGCAACGATTGAAGAACTGACGGGTTGGAAATATGAACAATGTTGGGGTAATAACCCGCTTGGTCAAAAGAAACCGACAGAAAAATTGACCGAACTGACATCAGAGGACTGATGGCTACTGTAGATTCAGGGACCGTATCATGAAAACGTTAGACGAATTTATTGTCGAAAAGCAGCAAGAATTCTCGCACGCTACCGGCGAACTCACTGCATTACTTTCTTCAATTAAATTGGGTGCCAAGATTATTCACCGAGATATCAATAAAGCCGGTCTTCTTGATATTCTGGGTACCGCAGGGATGCCCGCCATTGAAAGCGAAGTGCCGATGAAACTGGACTTATACGCCAATGAAAAGCTTAAAGCCGCCTTGAAAGCACGTGGGGAAGTGGCAGGTATCGCTTCTGAGGAAGAGGGAATTGTCATATTTGAAGATGCACAATCACAAAAGGGGAAATATGTCGTTTTAATCGCTCCGCTTGATGGTGCATCAAATATTGATGTTAATGTTTCCGTTGGTACTATTTTCTCTATTTACCGGCGGCTTAGCCCGATCGGTCAACCGGCTATCGAGGCGGACTTTCTGCAATCTGGCAGCCAGCAGGTGGCTGCGGGTTATGTCGTTTACGGCTCATCAACAATGTTGGTTTATACCACCGGTTATGGCGTTCATGCATTTACCTATGACCCATCCCTCGGCGTTTTTTGCTTATCACATGAAAAAGTGCGTTATCCAGAAATTGGCAGCATGTATTCCATCAACCAGGGGAATTACATTAAATTTCCAACCGGGGTGAAGAAATACATTAAGTATTGTCAGGAGCAGGATGCGGCAACCCACCGCCCTTATGTTTCCCGTTACATCGGTTCACTCGTGGCGGATTTTCATCGTAACCTGCTGAAAGGTGGTATATACCTTTACCCAAGCACGGCCAGTTATCCGAGCGGCAAACTCCATTTATTGTATGAATGCAATCCAATGGCTGTGCTGGCAGAACAAGCCGGGGGGAAAGCCAGTGATGGTTTAAATCGTATTCTGGATATTCCACCAGAGCAATTACATCAACGAGTCCCCTTCTTTGTCGGCACCTATTCGATGGTTGAGGATGCCGAACGTTTCATTGCCGAAAATCCTGATTCCTTATCCGGTTAATGCTCATTTACCCAGGCACGTCACCAACCGTTGGATAAAATGGACTGTTGGTGACGGCGGCCTCCTATCGTTTTATGCCGAGCCGTTTGGCAAGACGATGGAGGTTGCCTGCGTCAAGGTTTAGCGCGCGAGCAGATGCCGACCAATTCATCCCATGATCCTGAAGAACCTGCATGATAACCTGCCGCTGAAAATCACGGGTCGCCGCTTGCAGGTCTACAGGCGCGGTACCTTGATCCTCACTGACTGATCTCGGTGAAATACCCGGTATAGTGGTGACTGTAATATTAAATAAGTCAGCATGCAGTTGCGCAGATTCTGTCGCCGGTTGTGAGGCGCGCGCTAATACCGCAGCACGATAAATAGCATGTTCCAATTCACGCACGTTTCCGGGCCAACTGTAATTCTCTAGCAGGGTAAGTGTGGCGGCCGGGATGCCCAACTGCTGAAGCCCCAGTTTCTTTCTTATCCGCTCCACAAAAAATCCCGCTAACAGAACAATGTCCCCTTTCCGTTCCCGTAACGGTGGAACATGTAACGGGAATACACTCAAACGGTGAAACAGATCAACGCGAAAGTGCCCTTCGATAACTGCTTGTTTAAGATCACAATTGGTAGCAGCAATAATACGCACATTCACCCGCTTGGTACTGTCGTCACCGACGCGCTGTAAGTCGCCGTACTGAATAACACGGAGTAATTTGGCCTGAAGTACCAATGAAAGTTCGCCTATCTCATCAAGAAATAGTGTGCCATTGTCGGCAATTTCGAACTTACCGGTTCGGTCATGTATTGCACCGGTGAAAGCCCCCTTCACATGGCCAAATAATTCGCTCTCCGCCACATTCTCGGGCAAGGCGGCACAGTTTAAATAGATTAATGCCTTCGCAGCTCTGGGTGATAAATGATGAATTGCCTGAGCAACCAACTCTTTACCGACCCCCGTCTCTCCGGTGATTAGCACATTCAGTTCTGAACCTGCTACCACCCCTATCTCATGTTTTAGTTGCAGTATCAACGGTGACAGGCCAATCATCTCGTCTTCCGAGTTTGGTGTGGCTTGTTTTTGGATGCTTAATGAACTAACCGTAGGGAGCGCTTGCTTCTCCAACACATCGACTAAAAGTGCATTATTCAGCGCCGAGGCCGCTAATACGCCAATCAGTTTAAGCTCTTCATCACTGAACCCATCAAATTGCAGCGGGTTCATACTGTCGAAAGTTAATGCACCAATAAGTGTTTGATCAGCAAACAAGGGCAGACCAATACAGGCATGGACTTTTAGCTCATCATGGCCCGGGATCAGGCCGTCATAGGGATCAGGCAGATGGCTGTCAGTCGGGAAACGGACCACATTCCCTGCCCGGGCAATAGCCTCTAATCGCGGATGGGATGACAACGAAAAACGCCGCCCCAACACATCCGGTGATAAACCATCAATGGCCAAGGGTCGGAACAATTGATGTTCATAACGTAAAAGTGCCGAGGCATCGCATTGCAGTAATTGCCGCAAGCTACTAACTAACGTCTGAAAACGATCTTGCCCTGATAAGCCGCCCTGTAGCTCAATGGCAATTTTGGCCAGTGACTGAATGGATAAACTCATATTTTGTCATTCCGACATAGTGTTAGTCATTATGACAATGACACATCAATGTCATAATGACTAACTTTAATTTTTATCTGATTAAAATCAATACCATAAATCATGGCACGCCATTTGCTTTCTAAGGTGAGGTAAATCATTTATTTTAGTTGAGGAACGGTTCATGGCGATTCAAGTTAAGAATAATATCAAATGGGTTGGGCAACGTGATTGGGAAGTGCGTGATTTCCATGGTACTGAGTACAAAACCCTGAAAGGGACCAGTTACAACAGCTATTTAATCTGCGAAGAAAAAAACATTCTGATCGATACTGTTGATCAGAAATTTGATCGAGATTTTGTTGCCAATTTAGCACAAGAGATCGACTTAAATGCGCTCGACTATATTGTTATCAACCATGCAGAAGAAGACCATGCCGGTGCATTGACCGAGTTAATGGCGCGTATCCCCAACACCCCGATTTATTGCACCGCCAATGCTATCGACTCAATTAACGGACATCATCATCATCCTGAATGGAATTTCATTACCGTTAAAACCGGCGATACCTTAGATATCGGCAACGGTAAGCAATTGATCTTTGTTGAAACGCCGATGCTGCACTGGCCTGACAGCATGATGACTTACATCACGGGTGATGCCGTGTTGTTCAGTAATGATGCTTTCGGTCAGCACTACTGTGATGAGCATCTGTTTAATGACGAGGTCGATCAGACCGAGCTTTATGAACAATGCGCTCGCTATTATGCCAACATTTTGACCCCTTTCAGCCGCTTGGTAACACCAAAAATCAATGAAATTCTTGGTTTCAATCTGCCAGTATCAATGATTGCCACCTCCCATGGCGTGGTATGGCGCGATAATCCAACCCAAATTGTCACGCAATATCTGGCTTGGGCGGCAGATTATCAGGAAGACCGGATAACCATTTTCTATGACACCATGTCAAATAATACCCGAATGATGGCCGATGCTATTGCTCAGGGTATTCACGATACCGACCCCGGTGTGGCGGTGAAGATCTACAACATTGCCCGCCATGACAAAAATGAAATCCTCACCCAGGTCTTCCGTTCTAAAGGCGTTTTGGTGGGTTCTTCCACCATGAATAACGTCATGATGCCAAAAATCGCGGGGATGCTCGAAGAGTTGGCTGGATTACGTTTCCGTAACAAAAAAGCTGCGGCATTTGGCAGCTTTGGCTGGACTGGCGGTGCGGTTGACCGCATTCAAACTCGCCTGATGGATGCCGGGTTTGATATCTCGCTCTCCTTAAAAATGAAATGGCGACCTGATACTGATGCTTTAGAAGAGTGTCGTGAGCATGGGCGTAAAATTGCCCGTGAATGGGCACTTCACCCATTGGATACCCTGCGATCATCTGAGGTTGACGCCATCGCCCTCACCCAAGAAAAGGCTCACAGTGAGAATAGCCCCTCACAACCTTCTCTTGGTATTTCAATGCAATGCAGTGTTTGCCAGTGGATATATGACCCGGCGCTGGGTGAACCTCTTCAAGAGGTTAAGCCGGGAACCTGTTGGGAAAATGTCCCCGACTTCTTCCTCTGCCCAGAGTGTGGCTTGGGCAAATCTGTTTTCGATCCACTGTAATGGAGCATGTTATGACAGATAACATTATTATTGTGGGTTCAGGTTTTGCCGCCCGCCAGGTGGTTAAAAATATCCGCAAACTTGACCCGCAAGTGCCAATCCACATGATCGCTGCTGACAGTGGTGTGGACTATAATAAACCTGATTTAAGTCATGTATTTAGTCGTCAGCAGAGCGCTGACGATCTAACACGGCTGTCGGCCGAGCAGTTTGCAGCAGAAAATAATGTTACTTTACATACAGCGATGTTGGTCACTGCCATTGAGCGGCACACTAAACGCGTTTTTTGTGGTGATCGGGCATTTAATTATCATAAATTGGTGCTGGCTACCGGGGCGGCAGCGCTAGTCCCTGCCGTGCCCGGTAGCGAGATGATCGTTACCTTCAATAGCCAAAATGAATATCGGCAACACCAAGATAGGTTGCAAAAGGCACAGCGTGTTTTAGTGTTGGGCGGCGGATTAATCGGGACGGAATTGGCGATGGACCTACAGCGTTCCGGTAAACAGGTGATGTTGGTGGATAAGGCACACAGTTTGCTGGCCGCTGTGATACCGGTGGAGATCAGTAGCCGCTTACAACAACGCCTCAGCCAGAGTGGTGTTACTTTGGTATTTAATAATGAATTGCTCAGTGTGACAAAAGTCACCAACGGGTTGCGAGTAGAACTTCGCGCGGGTCAAACGTATACCGTTGATGCTGTTATTGCTGCGATTGGTTTAAAGCCGGAAACTGCCCTCGCCGCTGCCGCAGGTCTCGATATTGGGCGTGGTATTAAGGTCAATAATCAGTTGCAAACGGTTGATCCAGATATCTTTGCCGTGGGTGATTGTGCCGAGGTCGAGGGGAAAGTACTGCCATTTTTGCAGCCCATATTAGTGGGAGCCATGACACTGGCAAAAAATATTCTAGGGGGAGCCGCGTGTCTCACCCTGCCGCCGATGTTAGTTAAAGTCAAAACACCTGATCTACCGCTCTATTTCGCTGGCGAAACCAACCGCGAGGATCTCCACTGGGAAATATGCCTGACAGCGCAGGGGATAGTGGCGCGTGGTACTGATAACTCACAGCAATTACGCGCGTTCGTCGTCAGCGAACAACAGACCCAACAGGCTTTCCCCCTGTTACGTGAACTGAGTGTGTAGCATTAATCGTGCTGCGCTATAACATCACAACGCTAACCCCCCGCCACCTGCGTAGGGGGTTTTGCCTGCAATTTTCATCACTTCAGCCCCCAAGGTGACAAAAGGTGCCCGCCGGCTGGCGTAGATAATGCCGCCGGCCTGAGCACGAACCGCTTTTACCGTATCGGTGAGCGGATCAATAATTTCAGCCACCACTTCATCTTTCCCAACCCATTCACCCGGCTGGCGTAATAACAGCAAAATACCACTGGCAGGTGCCGTCACTATCTCACCTGCCGTAAACGGCAACAGGGTGACTTCCCGCTGCGGAATAGCCAAAGGTTGCCCTTTGACTGCGCCACGGTACTGCAAATAGTGATAAAGACGCTCGGCATCAGCACTGGCCAACGCGTGGCTAACATCCTGTTGACCCCGTAATTCTAGCGTCACCGCCATGCAACCCGGTTCAAGCTTTAACGCCGGATAATGTGCCGCCAACCGATGCCATGGCAAGCCGCAAGCCTCATCAAAGGATCCACCACCACTGTCTTGTGACAGTAATACGGTACCAATATCTAAAAAACGTGCCAGTGTCTCTGCCGGTTCGCGCCAGGCAGGATCTGCATACATGTGCAAAATAGCGTGATCATCACAATGCAGATCCAGCACCAGGTCAGCATCACAGGCCAGTCGCAACAAATGTTGGCGCAGCGCTGCAACTTCACTGCTGGCAGGCAAATCCTGCAATGCCTCAACCATGGCAACTCGCACTTGTTGCTGTATACCAACACTATCAGTGAGCGGCCGCGATGCTAGCCGCGTTTGTACCCCTTGCGCCAGATCAGGAAAATCACGGTTGAAATTGCGGCCACTGCCCAGGTCAAAACGACCGATACCACTATTAAGGAGCACTTGCGCAATACCTACCGGGTTGGCAAGCGGTACAATAATTATTTCACTCTGAATTTCACCGCGCCGTTCCGCCTGACTCAGTAATCTTTTAAGATAATGTAATACCAGCATGCCAGGCAGCTCATCAGCATGCAGGCCAGCTTGTAGATAGATTTTCTCACCAAAACCTTGCTGGCCGAAATGGAAACTGGTTAATTGACGCTGCCCACCCAGGGCATGTTCAGGTAACTTATGATTATTGATTTTCATTGGACGTCCTATCTGTGGAAAAGAAAGCCCGGCTTGACCGAATTGACAAAAAAATCCTTGAAATACTGAGCCAGGATGGTCGCATCTCTTATCAAAAGCTCTCTGAACAGGTAAACCTAACCGCTCGCCCTTGTCTGGAGCGCGTGCGGCTACTGGAACGCGCCGGTATTATCCGCGGTTACAGCGCTATTATTGAGTTGCCGGAACCTGTACATGCTTTTGTTATACAAGCACAAATTGCACTGGCCGACCATGGGCACTCGCAGGCGGCATTTGAACAGGAAGTAGGCAAAACGCCGGAGGTGCTGGACTGTTGGTTGGTCGGTGGCAGCTTCGACTTCCTGGTGCGCATTGGCTGTCGTAACATGGAACACTACCGGTTACTGGCTGATAGTTGGCTGACCAGTAAAAAATTCCGGGTCGATAAAATTGTCACCCTGACGGAATTACAAACCATCAAACGCACTTAAATCTGCAGTGCCCGCACCGGATACTTAATCGTGACGGGCAAAAGCCAGCCAGCGCCGTTCTGCACGTGAAAATAGGTAAATCAGCATAAAAGTGCATAACAGATAGAGCGCCGCCGCCATCAGGAACGGGATGAACGGTGAATAGGTTGCCGCATAGAACGAGCGCGCCACGCCGGTAATATCCAATAGCGTTACGGTACTGGCAAGTGAGGTGGCGTGTAGCAGGAATACCATCTCGTTATTCAGCGCTGGGATACCGCGCCGCAATGTTGCGGGCAGAACCAACCGGCGAATAATCTGCCACTGACTCATGCCAAAAGCTTCGCCAGCCACCCACTCCTGACGTGGAAACGTCACCATCATTCCCGCCAATAATTCTGCCACATAAGCACTGGTATTCAGCACCAGCGCGAGCGTGGCACAAAAAGTAGCATCGCGGAACAGCAGCCAGAATGGTTGGTCGTCCTGCCAACCCAACTGCACGATGTCAAACTGTGACAAACCGTAGTAGATCAGCATCAATTGCAGATAGAGCGGCGTGCTACGGAAAAAATAAGTTACGCTGCGGATGAACCAAGAGAGCGGCCGTGGGCCAAACGCTTGCCCAACTGCCATCAGTAGTGCCAACAATAAACCCGGCACCACGGACAGTAAAAACAGCTTAGCGGTCATGGCCAACCCGGTAACATCCGACCCGTCGCTATACAAAAATGTCGGTGCAGCCTCCAGCATGGTTTGCAGATTCATCCTTGCCTCGCTGCACTAGAGGTTGACAGCGCATAGCGCCGTGAAAGCCGACTGAATCCCCAACTAGAAAGCGCGGTGATGACCATGTAAATCATCGCCACCAGGAAGTAAAACAAGAACGGTTTTTGTGTCGCACGCCCTGCCTGTTCAGCCAGCCACACCATATCTTCCAACCCCAGAATGGATATCAACGCCGACGCTTTCATTAAACCAAGCCAGTTGTTATTGATCCCCGGAATAGCAAAACTGAGCATCTGTGGCAACATAATGCGCCGGAATACCTGAGCAGGACTCATACCGTAAGCTATTGCGGCCTCCAACTGACCCCTATCAACGGTTTGAAATGCGCCCCGGAACGTTTCAGTGTAGTAAGCGCCGAACACAATACCAATGGCCAACACGCCAGAGATAAACGTGTTGAAGCGAACCGGTCCCACGCCCAATAAACTGAGGAACCCATTCACCAGCATTTCGCCACCGAAAAATAACAGCAACATAATCACCAGTTCAGGAATCCCTCGCACCAGCGTGGTGTATCCGGTTGATATCCAGCGCAACCAGCGCGGGCCAAACAGTTTGATAACGGCATTGATCAACCCAAGTACCAGTGCCACCGCGAGTGACAGCAGCATCACGCACAGTGACAACCCCGCCCCCTGTGCCAGTAAAGGCAAATATTCGGCTACCATTATTGGCCCCTGTCGCTGAAAAACCGGTGCCGGCGCGTCAGTCATCGGCCCGGCGGGTTTACATCACAAAAAATGGTGGCGCACTCAGTTGCCGTAAATATCGAAGCTGAAATATTTTTTCTGAATGGCGTCATAAGTACCATCAGCACGGATCGCCTTAATTGCCCCATTCAATGCATCGCGTAACGCTGGATTATCTTTACCGACGGCGATCCCCACATCAGATGAGATAGTTTCGTCTTGGATAACCGGCCCGGCAAAAGCAAACTTCTGCCCACGCGGGGTATCAATAAAGCTACTGGCAGCCTGAATGTTATCTTGTAGCGAGGCGTTGATGCGCCCGGACAGCAGATCCAGATAGACATTGTCCTGATTGGCATAAGAGACGATTTTCACCCCTTGCCCACCCCAATGCTTTTTCGCATAGGTCTCATGGATTGAGCCGGTTTGCACCCCCACGGTTTTGCCTTTCAAGCTGGCGGTGTCCGGTAACAGCGGGCTGCCTTTGCGCGCCACCAATTGTGCGGCACTGCGATAGTAGCGATCAGTGAAATCCACTTCTTTTTTGCGCTCTTCAGTAATGGTCAGCGACGCAATAATTGCATCGAACTTACGGGCATTAAGTGCCGCGATCATACTTTCAAACGGTTGTTTAACGAATACACACTTCGCATGCAGGTTTTCACACAAGGCATTCGCGATATCGATATCAAAGCCGGTGATCTCGCCACTGGGAGAAAGAACATCAAAAGGTGGATAACCCCCGTCGACACCAAAGCTAATAGTGTCAATGGTCTGAGCCGCCACGGGCGCGGAAAGTATCAGGCCGGTCAATATTGCAGCTAATGTCTTTTTCATGGTTAAGATCCCAATGTTGGCAAGTAATAGAAACCGCAAGGATTAGAAACGAAGCGAGAGGCAGGTCAAGCCGCCATCCATTTTTTTAAATTCACTGGTATCAAGTTGAATAATTGGCATTCCCAGCTTTTCAATTTGCGCCAACGTGTAAGGATACCCTTGCGGGGTAATCAACGTATCATTGATCCACAAAGTATTACCGGCGTAAGACTCATCTTCAGGAATAACAAGGGTATTAAACCGAGAAAACGCAGGATGGTGCTGATAATCCTCGGTCAGCAACAAGGTGTTACGCCCAACATAGTTAACAATCGACTTCAGGTGTAACCCCGCACTCACTGCTATTGGCGTTACCCGATAGCCATAGCGCGCGACCGCGGCGGTAAATTCGCTGATCCCTACTTCATCAGTGCGTGAAGTCAGGCCGATGAAAAATTGTTTATCCACCAACAGCACATCACCCCCATCAAGATGGCCTTGCTCGCTCATTCGAACAACCGGGCGGTCGGTAAATAGCGGCTCGATAGTCGCCACTTCGCCTTGGCGGCTGGGTGCCCCAGGGTGGGTTATCACCGCCAGTTCCGGCATGACGACGGCGGTATCCTCAACAAAGTGCGCATCAGGGAATGCCGGTGCTGCTGGTAAAATAGTCACTTTCAGGCCAAGACGGAGCAAGGTATCCACGTAGGCCAAAAATTGGTGACCCGTCACAGCAATATCTGGGGCGCCCAATTGGGACGTGGTCTGGCCGCTACCACAGGTAGCCGCCGGCAGTCTGGCAATGGCTTGAGTAAAGTGCATAGGCGAGTCTCTTGATTGAGTGTGGCAAAAGTGTTGATCTGATTATTAAACAGATACTGTTACCAATCAGGTTGAATCAGCTATCACTGCCATACATTTACGCTGTATATGACTCTCTCTGCGACCTATTCAGTTGTCAGATGAAAACCATAGACAACCCGCTTTAGCTATATACTATTTGATATAACTTATCGGGCAGTATCCGAGACAGGCAAGCTACCCTTCCTGTCTCTGCGCGCGTAGCGTGCTAGCGAACCTAAGGAAACCGAATGAAAAAGTTAATCATGGTGATGATTACACTATTGCTGATTGCCTGTGCAAATACCGGTCATGTCGGCGTGAGTGGGGGTTCGGGCGGAGTATCGAGTATCAGCATTGGCACCGGCATTCGCCGGTAATACAGGCAGGTGTTTTCAGTCCCTGCCTCACCGGTATTGACTGTAAAATTGGCGGTCAGCTATCTGTTTTTCAGGACTGGAGCATCAGCGGAAAAACGTGCTGAAATAGCATCCCGTTCATAACCTTGCCGCTCAGTCAAAATGGTATATAACTCTGGGCGACGACCATAGATCCAGCGCCGTCCAGTACTGAGTGGGATCAAGGAGAGATCCAGCTCAGCGCACACCATCATGTCGGCGGCCTCCCAGGTTTCATTGATGATGCGGCCATACGGATCCAGTATCATCGCATTACCGGTGCGCACTTCATCATCATCGGCCCCAATACCATTACTGAACAGAATAAATAAACCATTATCATGTGCCCGGGCTGGTAACCAGCGCATCAGCCATTCCCGGCCATTGGTGCCACGAATTGCCGCGGTTATTTCTTCTTTTCGTTCAACACGTTGTTGCCACAGTTCGAGTGGAATGGGCTTCATGCCATAAGGGCTACGGGAGTGAGTTCCACCGGTTTGGTGTGGTGCCAATAATATATCCGCGCCCAGTAAGGTGGTAGCGCGAACATTCTCCACCAAATTGTTATCCCAGCAGATAAGGATGCCCACTTTGACCCCCCAAGGGGTGTCAAATACGGTGTAAGAATCGCCGCTGCTAATGGTTGGATGCTCAAAAGCATGCAATTTTCGATGAGTGTGCAAGGTGCCATCAGGCATGCAAGCAACATAGGCGTTATAGAGTCGCCCGTCATCTGCCCGCTCAATCAGGCCCACACCAATAAGCATTTGATATTTAACTGCTAACGCACGAACCAAGGCGATTGATGGGCTGTTTTCTATCGATTCCGCCAATGCATTGACTTGCACCGCAGTCAACTTAGGGACATGCCAGTATCCAGTGATACACATCTCTGGAAACGCTAATATTTTGATGTTTTGCAGGGCTGCCTGCTCGATAAACTTCTCAATAACCAACAGATTATATTGTTTGTTATTGGCCTGATGCTGGAACTGCACGGTTGCTGCTGTTATCAATGGTGATTCAGTCACATTATCCTCCTGGGGCATCTACCGCTGATTTTTATCATTGGCATTACAGCAGCCGTATTGATAACTTTATAATGAATGATTTTCCTTTATCGATTACCAATTGGAATGAAATAGTGAATATTAAGTTGCTAAAAGCCTTTGTTATGCTGGCACAGAAAGGCAATTACAATGAAGCTGCACAGGCGCTTTGTATCACGCAACCGGCCCTGTCCAAGCAGATTAACTTATTGGAATCGATGCTAAATCTTCATCTGTTCTCACGCGGGCGTCATGGTGCGCTACTAACCCCTGGCGGCCAACAGTTGCTGGCAGAGGCGGAGAAAGTGATTAATCAGTCTGATTTTTTTCTACAACATGCCATCAGAGTGGCCAAGGGCATTGAAGGGTTTATATCGATAGGTTTTGGATTGTCGACTTTCTATACAGCTCCGCACTGTATCGCCAAATTCAGAGAGCAGTTTCCTGGCGTTGCCATTACGTTGGAGGATATCCCCTCGGCACAGCAATATGCATTATTAACCCACGGTGAACTGCAAATAGGATTTGTTCGAGTGCCGCCCAAGGCACCGTTACATTATCATCCCTTATTTGACGATCGTCTGGTGCTGGTAACCCCGCAAGATAAGGCACTAACACTCGACGAATGGTTAAAACATCTGCCGTTACTGCGTTTATATAGCGAGCGTGGGCGCGGGCTAAATGCACAAATTGACCTGTTCTTACAGTCAAATCAACTCTACGCGCCAGCGATGCAAGAAGTTGAGGATATCCAGACCATACTCGCACTGGTGATTGCCGGTCTCGGCGTGGCATTACTGCCGCAGAGTGTGGTGCATATCGCGCCCCCGACGATGAATATTATTGCGCTCAGCGGTGACACCCTCAGTTGGCAAGTGGGTATTGCCTGGAATAGTGCTATTCCTGATTTGGTGCGGGACAATTTTATTAAGATGGTCATCGAGCATAACCGGCAAAACATCGATTGATACTTTGCCGGTTTATGGCGTGATGAGATTAGCGGAACGGCGGCTCGTTAAAGGTACGCAGTTTGCGTGAATGCAGTTGATCACCCTCCGCGCGCAATAAATCTATTGCCCGAATACCAATCTGCAAATGCTCTGAAATAGCACCTTCATAGAAATGGTTCGCCTGCCCCGGCAACTTGATTTCGCCATGTAACGGTTTATCTGAAACACAGAGCAATGTGCCATAAGGCACCCGGAAGCGATAACCTTGAGCTGCAATGGTGGCACTTTCCATATCGACGGCAACTGCGCGGCTTAAGCTAAAACGCAGTGCTGACGCAGAAAAACGCAGCTCCCAGTTACGGTCATCAGAAGTGACTACCGTCCCGGTGCGCAATCGCTGTTTGACTTCAACGCCTGGCATGCCACTCACCGCTTTGGTTGCGTCGTACAATGCCCGCTGTACCTCAGCAATACTTGGGATCGGGATATCTGGCGGCAACACCGCATCCAACACATGATCATCACGCAGATAGGCATGAGCCAGCACATAATCGCCGATGGCCTGACTTTCACGCAATCCACCACAGTGCCCAATCATCAACCATGCATGAGGCCGCAGTACCGCCAGATGATCACAAATAGTTTTGGCATTGGATGGGCCGACGCCAATATTCACCAAAGTAATGCCATGACCCCCTTCTGCAATTAAGTGATAGGCCGGCATCTGATGTTTTTTCCATGCCAGATCAGAGGTGGTCTTTTCAGGATCAGCATTTTCAGCCGTTATGTAGCTGCCACCGGCACAGGATAAGGCTTTATAAGGGCTGGCGGGGTCGAGAATCTGCTCACAAGCCCAACTGACAAACTCATCGACATAGCGGCTGTAGTTAGTGAACAGGATATAAGGCTGAATATGTTCTGCGGGGGTGCCCGTGTAATGTTTTAGCCGCGCCAGTGAAAAATCAGTCCGCAAGGCATCGAAATGCGATAAGGGAAAATCAGCGGTGGCAGTATCAATACCATCAGTAATGCCATCACCGATTTTTGCCAAATCCGTGGTTGGGAAGTGCTGAGCAAGGCCCGCCGTCATCGACCGGTCGAGAATGAGGTCAGAACCGTCGATCACAAAAGGATATGGCATTTCTTGTTGTGACGGTGTCACTTCAAACACCGCGCCATACTCACTTTCAAGCAAGGTGAGTTGCTCTGTCAGATAGTCCCGAAATAATGTCGGCCGAGTAACAGTGGTACTGTATTGCCCGGTCCGGGAGAAACGCCCATAAGCACGGGTACGCTGGTGGTCGCGGAATCTTCCGTCCCAACTGACACTGAGCTGTGGATATGAGAACAAGCCCTTAGCCCTTTCACCAACATCCGGCAGAGCGCCATCGCGAATAAAAGCGCTAATAGCATCACGCAATGCCGCAAGTGCTGACTCGTATAGCGTCTCAAGCCTATCAATCGCTTCGTTGGCTGATAGGTGAATGGTATTTTGTGATTGATTCAAGATATCTCCTTTCAATACGCGTAAAGGCGGTGCTTAGCTTACTCAATTAACCTACGCAGAAACATAGTAAAAAACACGGTTTTACTGTCCATCGACGTAATGTGCCCTGTAATGAACATTTTGCCGTTACAGAGCAAATATCCAAACACGCGTTACACCAAAAATCTCCATTCATTGAAAACAAGAGGACATTTTGCCACTTATTCCGTCGTTTGATTCCCCTTCACCAACACTAAAGTATAGGTTGTCGCAGATAACACATTATTTTCTGCCTTGGGCAACACTATAAAGGTCTCTTTTGCGTGGCAAAATCATTTTTACGCAGTGGTAGTTTGGACGACATTCTGGCGTTAGGCGAAAACGGGCAACCGGTTTATGCCTCTGCACGGCAGATAAGAGAGGCATTACGCCTTAAAAAACAGCAACATATTGCTGACTGTCTGGCCATACCTCAACTTAATGAACGCGGCGACCGCATAGATTGGTATGCCCCCATTGAAGGCAAAGTGACCTCATGGCTGGCAGCCAGCAGTGTTGAGCGCAAGGCAGCGGTTAAGCAGTTGTCCGCCTGTCTGGCAAGTGCCAATGACTTGTGTCAGCGGGCGCAAAAATCTGATAACGCCGCACAGCGGTTATTTGGCGTACTGTTGGCCAAAACAATGCAATTCCCCGATCAAAATCACGTTTATTTAGTGGCAGGCAAGCCAGTACTGACCTTTTGGGGATTTGTCAGCCCGGATAAAAAAACACGCACTGACCCACTCGATTGTCTGCGCCAGACCAGCGAAGCTTACGAGCCGATTGAACCTATTATCGCTACCATTGCGGCCCCAATGCCCACGCCGCCTGCCGCTGCTGTCATTGAGTTAGCGCCTCAGGCCGAAACTACGTTGCTGCCCCCCCTGCCAGAACCTGTCGCAGAGGTCACCCCGCCATCAAAAGCAGTAAAAAAACCAACACGTTGGCTACGATTTAGCTGGATGTTACCGGTGTTGGCGCTAATTATCGCCTTGATAGTGCAATTCAGTGGTGGAATGCCGGAAAATGCCGCTGCCGCCCCGGATGTTAAGCCCACTGTCCTTGAAGATAAATCAGCCACTGAAGATAGAACCCTGTCAGCACCGGTAGCCACTGCACCTGTTGCTCAAATTATCCAGCCCACAATTGCATCACAACTGCCGTTGAATAATGCCACCGTCGTGCCTGCGTCAGCTATCGTGGAACCGACCGCCGTCGCATTGCCGACCACCGTTGAGAGCAAAAGTGCGCTGATACTCCCTTCGGATGCCGTCAAAGTGGGATCGACTACATTCCTTAATGGCAACTGGCGTGTCAGCCCGGATATTAAAGCCGCCCAAACCGGTAAAGCACCCAGCCTGAAGTATCAAATTAAAAACGGTAAAGGTACGGTGAAAATCACCCACGGGGATAACGTGACTTGCCGCGCAAATATCACTGCTGGTGTAATGAAGTCAGGCAATTTGGTAATCAATAGCCGCTATAGGGCGCAGTGCAGTGATGGTTCAAAATATCAAATGCCTGAGATCGTCTGCAAACAAGGCGTGAGCGGGATTGCAGATTGCAAAGGCCGTTACGATGCCAATACGACCCTTCCAATGACGATGAAGCGTGAGACTAAATAATATTATGCTGGCAACGATCACGGATTTAAAACAGAAAATTACGCTTATTCAGGACAGTGGCATTCAGTTTCTGGACTTCGCTTTAAAGCCCCAATTAGAGACTGAGCTGCCAAATAAATTCGTCCGCAAAAGTGCTAATGGCCCACTATTACGCCTGAATTACCATCCACATAATGGTAAATATTCGCTAATGGTACCCGGCTCAGCCCCAGAGATTGTTAAACCTGAATTTAGTATTCCATTGGAACAATCGCTAAAACTGCTGAACAAGATTTGGTTGCCGCTGCCCTTCTTGCGTTTTAATCCGCCGCGCACCTTCGTTAATGGGCCTGATAACTGGGCCAGAGTACAGATTTTAGTGCTAGATTCGCCAGATCAAGATGGCAATACTTTACGTGTCACCATGGCATTTGATACCAAAGTCTATCCTGAAGGTGATGCTAATGAGTATTTGGCACCTAATGAAAATGATGTCAAAACTGGATTAAGTTTCGCCCTGGCCTACCACAATGAAGAATTGGCAGAATTCCTTGATTTAACCTGGGTTGACGGTTGGTTGCGGGAAGTTTTTGTTCAACAGGCATCAGAACAGGAAGAACGCACCGAAAGGCATATCAGTGTATCGCTGCGCGAATTCGAATATCAGGCGCACTATCTTAATTTGCTGGAGTTACTTGGCAGCCAGATTGGTGTGCCAGAAATCAAAATCAACACCAGCACCCTACAAGAACCTACCGTTAATGTTGATTTGATCCTCGATGTCGGCAACTCGCATACCTGCGGCATTTTGGTGGAAGACCATGCCGATGAAAGTAATGGCCTGAAACAGACTTACGAATTACAAATTCGTGATTTAAGCGAGCCACACTATCTGTATAACGAACTGTTTGAAAGCCGGATTGAATTTGCGCAAGCGAAGTTCGGCAAACAGAATTTTTCGGTGGAAAGTGGTCGTGACGATGCCTTTATCTGGCCTGCGATTACCCGTGTTGGTCGTGAAGCCAGCCGTATGGCACAGCACCGTTTGGGCACCGACGGGTCTACCGGCATTTCCAGCCCCCGCCGCTATCTGTGGGATGAAGAGACCTATACTGCGGGCTGGCGCTTCAACGAGACCCAAACCACACTGATACATGAACCGCTGGCGACGGCGTTGCCGCTGACCAATCTGGTCAATGATGACGGCCAACCGCTCTATACGGTGCCAGTAGATGAACGGCTCCCGGTATTTTCACCACATTATAGCCGTAGTTCATTGATGACATTTATGTTGTCGGAACTATTGGCGCAAGCGCTGATGCAAATCAACAGCGCGGCACAACGTTTGAAAATGACCCATGCCAATGCGCCACGGCAATTACGCGCCATTATCTTAACGCTGCCTTCCGCCATGCCAAAACCGGAGCGCGAGATATTCCGCCGCCGGATGAATGAAGCCATTGCCTTAGTTTGGAAATCTATGGGTTGGCATCCGGCAGATGATAACTTTGCATCCACGCAAGGCCGCGCCAAAAGCCAGGTTCCAGTACCCGATGTACAGATGGAATGGGATGAAGCGACCTGCGGTCAGATGGTTTATCTGTATAACGAAACTCAAGTTAATTTCGGTGGCCGTACCGCAGCCTTTTTTGCCAGTATGGCACGACCCGATAAACAGCCGGAAGCTGGGGATGTTGTCGGGAAAACCTTACGTATCGCCTCTATCGATATTGGCGGTGGCACCACCGACCTGGCAATTACGCAATATTGGCTGGATGATGGTATTGGCAATAATGTCAAAATCAGCCCGCGCCTGTTATTCCGTGAAGGGTTTAAAGTGGCCGGTGATGATATTTTGCTGGATGTTATTCAGCTCTATCTTCTACCTGCCCTCCAGGCTCGCCTTAAGAAAGCTGGCGTCACCAATACTGATGCCTTGCTGGATAAATTATTCGGCAATGATGGCCGCATGGATGGGCAATCAGCCCTGCGTCAGCAAGCCACATTGCAGATATTTATGCCCGCAGGCCGGGCTATTCTGGAAGCCTACGAAAACTTTGATCCCCTGGATGCCAGTGCAGAAATAGACGCTAATTTTGGCGAGCTATTACCCCAATTACCGACACAGAAAGTCCTTGATTACATTAACAGCGAAGTTCAGCGTGAACTGCCAACAGATGCTGGCGGGTTTGATATTTTGCAGGTTCCGTTAGTATTAAAGCTAAGCAAGTTGCACGGTGAGTTTTTATCTAACCGAATGAGTATTACGCAAAACCTGCGTTCACTGTCTGAAGTGGTATCACTCTATTCTTGTGATGTGCTGTTATTGACTGGCCGCCCTTCACGCTTCCCCGGCATTCAGGCACTATTTCGCCATCTGCAACCGCTGCCCAACAATCGTATTCTCTCGCTGGATGGATATCACACCAGCGATTGGTATCCGTTTAACAAGCATGGTCGCATCGATAACCCAAAATCGACTGCCGCAGTGGGGGCAATGCTATGTTTACTGGCACTGGACTTACGGCTGGCCGGTTTTTACTTTAAAGCCGGTGATTTCCAACCTTATTCGACCATACGCTACCTCGGGATGTTAGACAGCAGCGACGCACTGACAGAAGAGAATGTCTACTATCGCGATATCGATCTGGATAGCAGCAATTTTGCCTTGCCATCCGACGCTCATTTTCAGGTTAGAGGGTCGTTGTGCCTTGGCTTTCGCCAGCTCGATAATGACCGTTGGCCTGCCTCGCCGCTTTATACCTTATCCATTGTTGATCAGGAACTGGCGCGCAAAGTCGCGGGTGACAGCATATTGCATGTCAGACTGAGATTAGCAAAGGGTGACAAGCAGAATGACGATGGTCAGGAGCGCTTTGAGATAGCGGATGCCGTATTGCAAGATGGGAGCCGTGTGCCATCCCATCATCTGCGCCTCAAGCTCAACACATTAGCCAGCAACGGTTCAGGATCAACCCATTATTGGATTGATAGTGGGAGTGTATTTAGAAAATGAAATCATTAATCACCCAACAGCTCAATAGCCAGCTTGAGCAGGTCACACAAGGTATTGATCAAACAATTGATTGGATTGACAATGTGCGCCAACACGCCATTCGATTGGATATTGAAGCCGATCTTCTCACCATCAAACTGCGTCGCCATCGCAATAAAGCACGTCAGCTAACGGAAACATCCTTAACCGGCATGAGCATTGGCTTTTTTGGTCAGTCATCTGCCGGGAAACAGCACCTTATTTCAGCGCTGGCGGCGGATGAAAATGGCCGCTTGGAAACCACCCTTGGCGGGAAAACCCTCGACTTTTGGCAACAAATAAAACCGGGCTATCAGGCCTGTGGGCTGGCAACACGTTTTAGCCAGCAAGCCGTTAGTCATTACGAAAGCCATCCGGTACGGCTTTCTCTTCTCAGTGAAGTGGATATTGCTAAAATAGTTGTGGGTGCTTATCTACTGGATAACCCTCAAGACCCCCGTCATCAGGATGGACGAGAGCATTCGCTGGATGAACAGCATATTACTGACCATCTGCAACAGCTCGTTATGCGTAGACAACCGATCGCCAATGCAGGTATCAGCAGTGATGATGTCATTGGGCTGTGGGATTATCTGGTTCGTCATGACGCCCCGCGCCAGAGAAAACTGGAAACTCATTTCTGGCCGGTGGCCATTGAACTGGCTCCTTATCTGAGCATTGATGATCGTGCCCTTTTGTTCTCATTACTGTGGACAGAATTACATCCATTGACCGATGCTTACCGCCATTTCGCCTATACTTTGCAACATCTGGGCGGCGCGACTCAAGTACTGTCACCATTAAGCGTATTAGTGGACGATACCCTATTGCCCGCCAATGGCGTTATGAATGTTGCGACACTCTATTCTCTGAACACACCCGCGGATAGCCACATTCAAGTTATGCCCTTAGTTGATGACAATACGACTGATTTAGTGACGTTGTCACTTGCTGAGCTAACTTTTTTAGCTACCGAGTTACATATCCCGCTGACCACCTCTACCCGTAAAAATGTATTTGAATCCATTGACTTGCTAGATTTCCCTGATTTTACTGAGCCATTCGATACACCAGAATACCTTGAACATCCTCCTTATCCGCAGGCCGTTTTGCTATCTCAAGCTAAAAATGCCTATTTGCTTGACCGCTACACGGATAAACAACAGATAAACCTGCTATTAGTCTGCAATGCGGCGGGTAAACGCTCAGAAGTCAAAACTGTCGGTAAGGCACTGGATTATTGGGTTAAGCAAACTCAGGGGGAAAATGTGCAGGTGCGTTCCCGTCGCAATCCTGGGTTAATCTGGGCATTAACACCCTTTGATCAACGGGTTACCGCAGACCCACAGTTGGCTGGTGCGAAAAATTATGACGAAGCGGTACAACGTCATGTGGGTAATCCTGGTGATAGCTGGGGCTCCATGCTGGCATTGGACACTCGTGGTGTTGAACGCATGGTCACTTATCTGACCCAAGAGATCCGTCGTGATATCAAAACAGAACGGATAACCGAACAACTTCATGAGTTACAACGAGAATTGACCGATAACCTGCTTGCAGGCTGGTATCAGCCAGCAAACAGCGAATTGCAACAGAAACAACGTATTGCTGAAACCTTACTCAAAGCCTTACAAACGCGAACCGGCTTACACGGCGAGTTATTAGAGCGACTGCTGCCCTCTCGTGATGAGTTACGCGGCTTATATCTACAACAGCAAAACCGTGCGGCTGAATTGATCACCCCAGCGACCCATAGCGAACCTTTTAGTATCGGTATCGATATCGACTTATTCAGTGATAGGCCTGTATCCGCGGCATTTCAAACCACGATAACAGCTGCGATAAGCCATGATTATGAAACAGCCTATGCCGCAAGTGTGCAGCGTTATTGGATAAATCACCTGCGACAACTGCCCGATAACGGCCCATTGATTGAACTGCTCGGTATTGCCAAACCCACGATTGAATTGCTGGTTGCAGAACTGATTACCGCCAGTATCCGACTGGATATCGCCGGGCAGTTAATCACGATACTGGCAGACAGTGAGCAAGTTGGTCTGCACCGTGAAACCAAAGCCGATCGTCAGGTATCGCGTGCGTTGACGGTATTGGGCGATTTTGTTGCCTGGCTTGGTTTCTTACAAATAGAGGAAAACCAGCGCCCTGATAGCCGTATTAATCGGGGACATAAGATTTTTGCCCAACCACCTAAATCAGTATCGCCGTTGGGAGCATCACAGCGATTAACCAAATTGGCATTGACCCCGACCAATAATACTGCATTTTATATTTATGATTGGCTGGTTGGCTTAGGTGAAATGATTATTCACAACCAGGGTTATTCTGCCAGCAGCGAAATAAACTTGCAGAATCGTGAACAATTAGCGGCAATATTCTTGCTGATTAATCCGCAATTCAGGCCGTAAACCATCAGTAATATACCCGTTATTCCCTGTTGAATCGGGGGAATAACGGATACCACCATACTGAACTCAACCCATTGGTTCTAAATCACTATCTCCGACCGGCAATGCCCTAAGTACCACAATGCCTGGGGTTTTCTTCACATATTCCAAGAAAGGTGAGTCGACAACTTTATTGTTCCCTTTCATTGATGATGCATTACGGAACATCGCGCCTTTTGCTGTCCTGATAAATATTCCTGTATGGGTGACATCCAGACCTAAAATAGGGGTGTAAATGCCGATATAATCCCCATTTTTTAACTCTGCGACGACCGCATCATTAATAAACTCAGCCGGAATATAAACAATATTACGCTCAATAGCACTCAACCCGGGGATAAACTCGCCACCCTCTTTTTTCTGGTTCAGATTTTTGAGAACAGTGTGGGTATGAGTGCTTATTTGTGCAGTAACATCTTGTGCGTTTAAAGGGGATCGCTGTGACCAGTCAGTAAAGAAATGTTTTCGGTGCAAGTAGCTGACATCAGCATCAACATATCTTGTTCTGATAACTTGCTGCACAAACTCCGCCTTGCTTCCTGATTTTCGCAAGGCTTCAACATAATCCAGGTAGGTGAAACAGTCCAATCCACGGAAATCGACCACTAACTGTTCAGGTTGCGTTAGCGAACCAATGAGTACATTTGCCTCATAAGGTGTACCTAAAAACTCAGCAGATATATTCGCAATAGCATCACCCTTATTGCTATAAGGTGCTGTTTCTAATTTAGCTTCTATAATACTGGTGATACGATTTGCGGTGTAATTATCAATGCTGACCGTTTCGGGAGGGGGTTGTTTCGCACCACATCCTGCGATAACAGCAATGAGAACCAAAGATAACGATTTATGCATAAGTCCCTTCTATGCCTTATCAAGCGGCTATTCCATACACTCCAAGAGTTTTACTTTAATGTTTAAATTTTAAACAGGGTATCAACAAGAGCAGATTAGTCTGTGTTGATAGGCTATCTGAGTGCTGACACCTCATGCTATATGATAAAAAACCTTATCTTGCTAAATCGCTAACCAAACATCTATTAATTACCTTAATTTTCAAATAATTAAACAAATAAATATTTAACTACAGCGTCCAGCCACACCAGTAACGTTGTGATCCGCCTCAGATTTTTGCATTGTTATCATTCTGATTGCTTGTGCCTTTTGGCGAATCGTGTTTATCTTTTAAGGCTTATTACACTTATTGATGAGATACCTCGTGAACTATTCCATTGCCGCCTTCAGTCTACAAAATACTGCGTATGTTAACGCAGTGGTAGTCGTACGCGTGCTAGTGGTGGTGGTCGGCAGCGCGCCGTAACGGGTACCGAATCCAGAAAGATTCCCAAACCCCGCCGGCGCCAGCCGAGCGGGGTTTCTTTTTAGCCCCACTCTGTTAACCGCCGGCCCTGATGAAGGATATAACCATGCGTTATACAGGCGCCCAATTAATAGTTCGCTTGCTCGAGCAGCAAGGTATTACCACGGTCGCAGGCATTCCCGGCGGCGCAGCGTTACCGCTGTATGATGCTCTAGGACAAAGCCGTATTATTCGCCATGTGCTGGCACGACACGAACAAGGTGCTGGCTTTATGGCTCAAGGCATGGCCCGCGCCACCGGCCAAACCGCAGTCTGCTTAGCCTCCAGCGGCCCTGGGGCAACCAATCTGGTCACGGCAATTGCCGATGCCAAACTCGACTCTATTCCACTCGTGTGTATTACAGGTCAGGTTTCCTCCTCAATGATTGGCACCGATGCTTTTCAAGAGGTTGATACCTATGGCATATCGATACCTATCACCAAACATAATTATCTGGTTCGCGATATCAGCGAATTGCCCCGGGTGATCCCAGCGGCATTTCGCATTGCCCAGTCTGGACGGCCCGGCCCGGTATGGATTGATATTCCCAAAGATGTGCAAACAGCAGAAATTGAGCTTGAGAGTTTGCCGCTACCAGGCGTTGCCGATGAGCCTTGCCCAATAGACCCACAAGCTATCGCGCACGCCGCTCAAATGATCAACCGTGCGGCACGGCCTGTGCTCTATCTGGGGGGAGGAATCGTCAGTTCGCAGGCGCACCAACAAGCAATACAACTGGCTGAACAGGCTGGACTGCCAACTACCATGACATTAATGGCACTGGGTACCATGCCCGTTGACCACCCATTATCCTTGGGAATGTTGGGAATGCATGCAGCACGCTCAACCAATCTGATCATGCAACAAGCTGATTTATTGATCGTACTTGGGGCGAGATTTGATGATCGTGCTATCGGAAAAGCAGAACAATTCTGCCCTGATGCCAGCATCATTCATATTGATATTGACCCGGCTGAGTTAGGCAAAATCCGCCGACCACACCTGGCGATGAATGCCGACATTAAGCAGGTATTAACCCACCTGTTGCCTTTAGTTGAAACTCGTTCACGCAGCGAATGGCGCTCAACCGTCAGTGATATGCAGCGCGAATTTCCGTTCAATCAACCCAACAGCACCAACCCACTGTGCCACTATGGTTTGATTCGCGCGGCGGCCGAAGCGCTGGATGATGACACCATCATTACCACTGATGTGGGACAACACCAGATGTGGGTAGCGCAGGCTTATCCGTTGCATCGCCCGCGACAGTGGTTAACGTCTGGCGGACTGGGCACCATGGGATTTGGTCTGCCCGCTGCCATTGGTGCAGCACTGGCGAAACCAGAGGCAAAAGTAGTGTGTTTTTCTGGTGACGGCAGCCTGATGATGAATATTCAGGAAATGGCGACCGCCGCTGAAGAACAGCTGAACGTTAAGATTATTTTGATGAATAACCAATCATTGGGTTTAGTCCATCAGCAACAGGAACTGTTCTTTGGTAAACGTATTTTTGCAGCCGACTACCCGTATCGCACAAACTTCATCCATATCGCAGAAGGGTTTGGTTTCTCCACATGTGACCTCAACACAGCCAGCGACCCTTATGCTGCCTTGCATGAAGCCTTAAACCGACCAGGCCCGGTATTGATCCACGCACTGATTGATGTGGATGAAAAAGTGTATCCGATGGTGCCACCGGGTGCGGCAAATATCGATATGATTGGAGGGGAGTAATATGACGACTCAACAAATGGCAGGACAACCAACACCAAACCTATCGACTTCTGCGCAGGTGACACTGTTACTCACCGTACGCAACCACCCCGGGGTGATGTCCCATATTTGCGGGTTATTTGCCCGGCGCGCATTTAACGTCGAGGGAATTTTATGTATGCCGTTGGCTGGCGGTGACGAAAGTCGCATTTGGCTGCAAGTCTTGGATGATCAGCGATTACTGCAAATGATAAGCCAGTTGGAGAAACTGGAGGATGTGCTCCAGGTGCGCCGCTTCGGGCCTGAAATGCCTATTTTTGACCAAGTAGAAGACTTAATTGCCAATCAACGGTGACGTTGTCACTAGCATTGAATTACGTTGGATAGCAGACCTTCAAGCTTGCAACTAATATACGAGCATAGATAACCGGCTGTTATCGATAATATACCGTTAACGGCCTTTTAAAATTAGATAAGAAGTTAATTAGGCCAAGAGTAATTTCTGTAACTCTGCCAGCGAACTGACTTGGTAACGAGGCGCAATATTATCATCCGGTACACTGCCGTGCATATTAAGCCAGCAAGTATCTATCCCTGCATTAATACCACCCTGAATATCGGAATGCAGATTATCGCCCACCATTAGAATATGCTCTTTGGCCGGGTTATTCATTAAATTGAAAGCATGCTCAAATATAGCCACATCCGGTTTGGCCACCCCGACTTGTTCAGAAATGATCAGCGGAGAAAAGACATTTTTCAGACCAGTACGTTCCAAACGTATCGTTTGTAGCTCGGTAAAACCATTGGTAATAATGCCCATATTCACTTTACCACTCAAGGCATCAACCAACTCACGGGCACCCGGTAGGAGTGAACAGATATCCGCCATGGCGACTAAAAACTCACTGTTCAACCGGGTAGCTGCCACCCCCAGTTTCTCTGCCCACATCTCAAAACGGGTGTTTTGTAATTCGCTGGCGGATATTTTCCCATCTTGATAATCAACCCACAGTGGTTTATTAACCAATTGATAATAATCGAAATCCTGCACGGAAAAATCCACATTAAAGCGAGAAAACATCAGCTTTAACCCTTGATATGCATCAAAGTGAAATAGTGTCTCATCCGCATCGAACAGTATCCATTGGTATTTCATCACGACTATCTCTCTGACATTATTAGGCGCGCTATGGTAGCGACTATTAGCGTTCAGCTCAAGTTACACCGCGACGATACCTGGCTAATCATATTAATAGTGCTGCCGATATATCACGGTTTATTGCGATAACGTCTTCACCGGTTACTAAGGGGGCATCAAACGCCGACAATACTTTGCGGTTTATTTCAATCAGCGCGTCGTCAATTTTGATTTCCATATCTAACGCGATATCTGCTAATTTTTCTCTTTCCCAAGAGTCGCGGGAAATCAATAATTTCAAGAAAGTCACGATGCTATCGGGCAAATTAGCACTAATTGCTGTTATTGATTGTGGATTAATCTCTTCCTGAGTCGATACCTCAGTATTTTCAGTAACAAACAGACTCTCCAGCAACACCACTAATTGCTGGCTTTCATTTTTTAACAGATTAATACGGTCTGTATCATTAATAACTTCAGCGGCTTGAGACGGCAGACTCAGTGTCATCGGGGTTGCACGGCTATCAAGATCGCTATAAACCAATTTGCTGTCTAAGGCAAAACGCTTATATACCCGTTCAAGAAATTTCACTTCTGGTGGCGTAATGGTTCCCTCTACCTGAATCAAATGTGCCAAAAAGCGAGCAATGGCCCGACGGTTCTCCAGCGAGAGCGGCTCAAGATTATTTTTCAGGGCCAGTAGGGTATTATTTTTCCTGATACCGGGTTGGAGATAAGCTTTCAACCGCATACGCTGACCGGGGCTAAGATAACCCCAGGCATCAATATGTCGGGTCAATATCATGGATTCTGGCTCACCGATACGCCCATCGATCATCACCGCTGCGCAAGCCAACTCCACCGCAAGCATGGTCACGCGGTATGCGGCAAAGGTGGCAGATTCAGCCACCATTGACTCAATAGGGAACAGTGCCACAGTATCTTGCAAAACAGGTGTGCGGTTATCTGCTCTGACATCAGGTTCAATACCCACTTGCAGTGATGCTAATGCAAAGGTTAATGCCATAACCTGACTGCGGGATAAACGCTCTAATGGCTTGGTGTCGCACGCCGTACTGAGCCGAAGAAAAAGCTCATCCAGCGTTACCATCAACAAACCATAACCCACTCTCGCTTTGATACTTTCTAACTCTGTTTTTAATGCTGCTGACCACAACGGCATCGGTAGTAATAGTTGCCCTTCCAGTGACATTTTTTTCTTTGGATTAACACTGGCAAAACGGTTATAGATATCCAGGTCATGCTGGCAAGATTCAAATATTGGCCTCAGCTTATCCCTATGCGCTTTACACACAGCCACATTCGGCAGTTCCCCCATCTGCTGAAAGAACTCTTGCCCCATTAATCCCGCAGATGCAGGGCGATAAAATATCAGTAGCTTGGTTTTATTTATGGGTAATAAAAATCCGTCTCCATACTGCTCACGATAACGCTGCTGAAAAAGTGAGGAGAAAATATCAGCACAATGTGCCATTGAGATATTCTGATTTATCGCCGGATCAGCCTCGCCCCAGGCGAGCGCCCAGGCGGCAGGCAAAGGTTGCTGGTCAACAGCCAACTGCCCTAAACCAACCAGTAGCGCCAACGGAAGTTCTGTTGATGCCTCGCGGGTTAATGGGGGGGGAGAGAGATAGAGTTTCTCTTCTATATTCACTCGAGATATATAAACCAACAAGTTCTGCGCATAATGATTAAATGCGTTATTTTTCCCATAAATATTTAGCAGGCGATTAATTTCTTCTTCAAGAATAGGAAGTTCTTTTTTCGCTACCGGATCAATTGCAGCATCGATTAAAATCCGATGTTCCAAACCATAGAAGAATAGGAAGACGTAACCAATATGCGCAGTAGGTGATTTACGCCCATCTGCAAGCCATTGTAAATAAGCTCTTCTCGCTTGCGGCGAACATGTCGAGTAATCAGGCGCATTATCAATCAGCGGCAAGGAGATATCTATTTCTTGTTCTGCCACATCCATCGATGGGTTAATAAATGCAGGTTCCGCACCAGTGCGATTACTTTTGTATTTATTACCAATGTAAATCATGCCATCGGGTAAATTTATTCCAGCCACAACCGCCAACTCGCCAGGACGTAACCAGGAAGCGCGGGCTAAAGATCCTCGCGAGGTCTCGGGTTTTTTAGTCGCGGGTTTCTTGATTTCATCAACTGATGGGGTCTGATTTGCGCTGCTACCTTCAATGCTATGTTCGGGTTCAAGCTGCGAAGGGGTAATAGGATAATCGCCAAGATCAGGTATCGCTGCAGTTTTCTGCATGTCCGCGCTAATAGATGAGGCGACAGACCGCTTCGTCCCTTTAAGATTTTGCCAGACAAAATACATGCATAAGATAGCCGCACTCAGTGCAATCCATACTTCTCTTGGGATACCGGTAATCAGCCCTAAAACGACTATTAGTAGGATAACCCAGCCGGTACCGGTAGATTTTCTCTTCGCCACGATGGTTTATATGCCCCTATCTTAAAATAGTAATTTTTATTCTGCCTTTAATGGCGATTTTTAATAAATAACTCTTTTCACACACCGTTTTTACACAAATAAACCACGGCAAAAAGCCGTAGAGAAAACCTGTAAATTTAACTTAAGTGCAATTTACAGGTTAAATAATAAGTCAGTGTTTTAATTTAATGCATCTGCCCACCATAACAACAGGCCAGAATGCACAATAAATCAATTATGCCAGTTGATTATGCATTCAGCTAGCAAAGACTATGCAACCATTGGATAAACTCCGCCGCTCTTGGTTTGTCCAGGGTTCGCTTGGGGTAAATTAGATAATAAGGTTTTGTAACGGGTAATTTATGTTCAGACAACTGAATTAAACACCCCTCATCTAATTCTTTTTTAATCAAATGTTGTTGGCCCAGTAAAATACCGTTCCCCGCCACGGCCGAATCAATCGCCATGGAGGTTAAGTTGTAGATTGGCCCTCGGTTGGGAACACACTCATCTAATTTTGCTGACAGCAGCCATTCATGCCAATCAGGTAAGAACTGCCCTTCTTTGCCCCAATCAACATGTATCATTGGGTAGATAATGTTGTGTTTACCATCAAGCCAAGGGGTAGTTAATAGCAGTGGGCTTGCAACCGGAAAAACCCAATCCTGAAATAGCATTTCTTTCTCTTGCTGGGGATAATGTTCATCACCAAAAGCCAGATAAAAATCTGCCGCAGTACGATTGAAATCAACCACCCCGTGAGTAGCATGAATCCGAATATCCACATCGGGATATTGGGCTAACCACTGCTTGAGATGCGGATTAAGCCATCGACTCGCCAGGGCGGGCAGTGCTGAGATATTCAATGATATATTGCCTTTATCCCGCGCCATACTCTGTTGGGCCATCCGTAATGTTTCAAATGCCTGCTGTACATAAGCTAAATAGGCACTACCCTGCGAGGTCAGTTCAACGCCTGATTTCGAACGGGCAAATAATTGAATCCCCAGATGTTGCTCTAACTGACGTATTTGCTGGCTAACCGCCGCTGGCGTTAATGATAACCGGGCCGCCGCACTGGCCAGACTGCCGGTATTAGCGGCTGTCTCGAATGCTAAAATGGCGGTTAACTTTGGCAAACGAACAGCCTTCAAACTATTCATAACAGCCTCCCTTATCCATAACGCATTATATTGATACCGATAGCCAAACTTAACCTAACAGTAACGTTTTATTGTTATTCCAGTTACAACTAATCCTATACAGTTAGGAACAGAAACCAAGCAACATTTAGCATTACTGGGAGGATATATGCAGCAGCTCAGCGAAATTATTAATATGGAAGCCAACCCAATCAACGATGTTATGTTCATCACACAGTGCAAGAACACGTTAGAAACATACGGTGCCTTGGTACTATCAGGCTTCTTGCAGCCCCGCGCGCTGAGTAGTATTAAACAAGAAGGCGTCAGTCATAAGCATCGAGCTTACTATGCCGCTAATCAGCATAATGTTTATCTGACCAAAGCCGATCCCGCCTTCCCTGCTGACCATCCCCGTAATCGGTTGGTTACCTCATCAAAAGGCTGTATTACTGACGAAGAGATCCCTACCGATTCCGCATTACGAACGCTGTACAATGCGCAAGATTTCCAAGACTTCTTGTGTGCCGTATTAGATGAAAAACAACTCTACCCTTACGCCGATTCGCTTTCTTCAATTAACTTGCACTATGCCAGTCAAGGCCAAGAGTTAGGTTGGCATTTTGATAATTCATCATTCGCCATCACCTTATTAGTACAAAAACCGCAAGCGGGTGGCGTCTTTGAATATATTGAAGAGATGCGCGATGCCGATAAAGGAGAGATGAATTACTCAGGAGTGGAACAATTGTTAAACCAACAGGTCACACCTAAAACATTGCAAATTGAACCGGGGGACTTAGTGCTATTTCGTGGAAGAAATGCGATTCACCGAGTCACGCCGACCCAAGGGGATGTCACACGAATGCTGGTAGTGTTAGCCTATAATGCTCAACCCGATATTGCGCTATCCGAGACCGCCAGAATGACTTTTTACGGTCGTATTTAGTTTTCAGTGGTTTTGCATTTACTTAACGGCTCTGCGGGCGTCCTTGCCCGCTAATAACATAGCTATTTTCTGCCAGCATACAACATTATTAAACCACTCCGGTGGTCACGCTGAAATGGCGGCTCTCTCCTGGGGATAACATTAATAACGTCCCCTTTTCTTTCGCCGCCAAATACCCTTCCGGGCGACAGGTTGCAGGTAAAATAAATGCAGCCACTTTCTGATCGCCATTATGTAAAATCCAACGAGTAGCATAATTAAACTGCGCGGTGGAAAAACGAGTCACAAAACGATGTCCTTGCGGGGACAACATAAAGAATTCTGCATTATCAACATATTGCGCAAGATTATCGGCAAAAAATACAATTTCCGGATCGTAAAACTCCGATTCATTTAAATCGGTTAATCCCTGAGTTCTTTCCCGTAATTGTTGGGTGTAGTGCAACCATTGCGGGGTTGGGTGTACATGTGCCGGCACTGTCTCACGCAATTTCAGTGCTGAACCAGGTAAATTTTGACGGAAAGTGGCCCCAGGAATATAGGTGTAGTTCATATGACACATATATTGCAAAGGCATCGGCATACTGGATAAGTTAGTCACCTTCATCTCAATATCGAACTGCGCGCTACCGGCCCTGAGCCTAACCAGCGGTTGCGCACAATAATGATCACCGAACCCTTTCACATATTCCACACTGCCCGTGACGGCAAGTGTGTCGCCGTCAATAAGGAGCCAAGCGTAGTCCATTTCAGCACAAGGCATCTCGCCGTGTAATACATGGTCGTCCTCAGGCGATGGACAACCATTACGGCGCAAACCCGAATGGAAAGCAAAACAACCGTAGGTATCAACAATGTTCTCTCCGCGCTTAGGTTGAGAGAACATATTTTCCATTTTCAGGTTATGTCCATCAAATTCCGCATCCCAAATCATTTGGCCGTAATAAGGTAAAACGGTCAGGTACCCACGAGAATTAACAATTTTCAGAGCTTCAATACCTGAGGCATATTTAAAACTGATAACAGTAAAATCACTACTGCTATAGATCTCTTGCTCCTGGCGACTGAACTGTTCACGGATTAGCGTTATTTTGGCGGTCATTTATTGTTACTCCCGGTTCAATTAAGACTCATTATTTGCCAATGTTGCCGCACTTGTCCGTTGTTTATTGCGCAGTTCACCCCAAAAATAGAAACCAACATAGGCGAAACACAATAATGAGACAAAAAATGCATGTTGCATTGAACCAAGATGGTCAGAGACAAACCCTTGTAATGCTGGTACCACTGCGGCCCCCACTATCGACATCACAATAATGGCCCCGGCCACTTCAGTATATTTGTTGTCTACTGTATCCAGGGTGCCTGCATAGATAGTCGCCCAGCAGGGCCCAAACAAGACGCTGACAAATACGGCTGCATATACCGCAGTAAAGTTGGGTACGGTTACGACATAAAGCAGCGTTAATGCACCTAAAATAGAATAGGCAATTAACACTTTTTCGGCTTTAAATCGTGTCATCAGGAAGTTGGCCACAAACTTACCAATAAAGAAGCAAATAAAACTGTAAATCATAAAGTTCGAGGCATCTCGTTCATTAGATGCGCCCAGGTTTAAGGCCAGGCGAATCGTAAAGGACCATACTGCGACTTGCATACCCACATAGAGGAACTGCGCCGCAATGCCTTTTTTAAAACGACTGTTCCCAGCTAAATATTTCAAGGTTTCTTTTAATGACGGTGAAACCACTTTTTTACCGCTATCACCTTGTGGTTTGCAATGAGGATAACGAGTAATAACAAATAACAGCATAACCAGCAGCAGAACAAAAATCAGATATTTATAAGGCTCCAATGTATGTTCTAACATCGTAAGACGAAAAGCATGAATCTGATCTGGCGTCATCGCGGCCATTTGGTTGTGTAAACTATCACCTTCCTGAAATACCAGGTATTTACCGAGTACTATCCCCATCAATGCGCCGATCGGGTAGAAAGTTTGGCTGATATTAAGCCGTAAAGTGGCATAGTCTTTATGACCAATCATGGAGCTGTAGGTGTTAGCCGCAGTTTCAAGGAAACTTAAACCAATAGCGATGGCAAAAATAGCGGCCAGAAACATAGTATATGTTGCCATATGGGAGGCAGGATAAAACAACATACATCCGATAATATAAAGTGTTAACCCGATTAATATAGCAACTTTGTAGCTGCTTTTTTTGATGACCAAAGAGGCAGGAATAGCAATCAGAAAATAACCGCCATAAAAGGCACTTTGTACCAGTGCACTGGCAAAATCACTGAGTGCAAATACGCTTTTAAATTGAGTAATTAAAATATCATTCAGACTGGCTGCACATCCCCATAGCGGGAATAAGCAGGAAAGCAAAATAAATTGGAATAACGGCGTTTTATTTAAATAGCCATCTGGCAGTTGAACGGTATTAAGGCGCATTTTATTTTCCTTGGTGTAGGGTCTTTAAAAAATCAATAAATTGCGACGCATCAGGATAAGAACGTTGGGTTCCCTTTCCTGTGACACTGTAGGCTGCAAAAGCAGAAGCCATTTCCATCGCTTTTAATATATTGCCGTGCTGGACATATTCATGAGCAAAACAACCAATGAAAGCATCACCTGCGCCGCTGGTGTCGATGGCGTGGACACTAACCGGTGGCACATGGTCAATGTGTTCACCGTGCATCCATAATGAGCCGCGATGCCCCAAAGTAATGATCAGGTTATGTAACCCTTTATCCAATAAGCTGCGCCCCGCACGGTAAATGTTATCCAGACTATCAACTGGCATTCCGGTCAGAATCGCCAGCTCAGTTTCATTTGGCATAAAGAACTCGCACTGACATGCATAGCCGATATCCAATGCTTTAGATGCGGGGGCTGGATTAAGAATAACTTTAATCTGGTGCTGGCGCGCAAAGTCGATAGCGGCGTAGACCGTTTCCAGCGGAATTTCGAGTTGTAGAATAATCAATTGGCAAGCTTTGAGCGCATCAGCAGCAGCATCGACATCCGCGGGTAACAAATGATTGTTAGCGCCTTTGATAATCAAAATTCGATTTTGTGATGATTTATCGACGAAAATCGGAGCCACACCACTCGAGGCCCCTGTAACTGCTTTTACATACTGGGTATCAACCCCAGCTTTTTGTAGATTTCTTATGGTATTTTCCGCAAACAGATCATCACCAACCCGAGTAACCATCATCACATTGGCACCTAACTTGGCAGCGGCAACCGCCTGATTGGCCCCTTTACCGCCGCACCCAATTTCAAAATTCGGTGCCTCCAATGTTTCCCCGACTTGCGGCATTTCATCAATATAGGTGATCAGATCAACCATGTTGGAACCAATTACTGCAATATCCATTGTTAACCCCTTTATTCTAATTTTCACCACACAATGTTATTGCAATAACATTATCAGCTGACAAATGTTATGTGTGTGACAAAGATCGCAGCAATTGAAGTGCGCAGCATGGGAAAGACAGGAGTTTGGTATGAATTAAAATGTTATTATTATAACAATTGGTAAGAAATGATAATGTAAATCAGTGATATTTAGAGGATGGATATAATCGTGGCTAACAGAAACTAAAAATCCCGGCCATTATTGCACCGGGATTATTCAGCGAATTGTGTTGTAACAGGTGTATCGTGGCTTATTTAATCGCCATAGCATCACGCATGGTAAAGAACAGGTCGGTCTGGTCTGTTAGACCAACCACATTTGCCGCATGCGGTCCGTAAGCTGCTATGCGCAATTGGGTACCCGTGTGCCCTTGAGAATCATCTTCAGAGTTGCCGTAGCTTATCGCCATAACTGCGCCATCTTTCGTGGTTAACGCTTGTGTTAAGCCGGGAGCTTTTGCATCTGCTTCAATAATTTGACTGGAATGCGCGTGGTCTGCTGTCACAATAACCAAGGTATTACCGTCTGCACGCGCAAACTCCAGTGCTTTTTGTACTGCTTCATCCAAATCGACAGTTTCACCGAACTGACCACAAGGATTCGCCGCATGGTCTTGTTTATCAATGGATGCCCCTTCAACCTGTAAGAAGAATCCTTTTTCGTTATGTTTCAGCAGGTCAATTGCTTTTTCAGTCATCACTGCCAAGGTTGGAATATCTTTAGTACGCTCGGCATTGTTTTCACAAACTACCGGCGGCTTATCTAAATTGCCATGATAAGACGCTTTCGGCCCCTGCCAACGTACTGGCATGTTACCTGGGCTAAATAACCCTAATAGCGGTTTTTGTTGGTCTGCCTGCTTTATTGCATTCAGATCATCAAGATTTTCGACAATAACATAACCTCGAGCCAGGGCTTGTTCACGCAGAGATTTATCTTTCCATTCACCAGCTTTAGCGACTTGGCTGAATGATTTAGCGCCACCACCCAATGTGACATCCGCGCGCCCGGCAATCATCTGCTCAGTAATTGAACCGCGCCCACCATTTTCCAGCGCATTGCTACTGCACTTCTCGCTCGTTTCCTCCGGGCCATAGCATTTTCGCCCAGTTACGTGAGCAAACTGTGCCGCAGGAGTGGCATCTTGCAGTTCAGCAGTTGAAACGTTACCGGTTGCTTTACCGGCTTTCTTCGCTAACTCCAACAAGGTGACGTGATCTTTTCCGAACACATCAACACCCAGCGCGCCGTTATACGTTTTTACACCTGAGGACCAAGCTGTTGCGGAGGCAGCCGAGTCAGTCACGTAGTCTGGTTTTTGCGTTTTCTTATCTAATGAGTAGTGCGTGTATTGCCCTGTCAGCGGTAACGCATCAATTCCTTTAAAGAAACCACCGGCCCCCATAGCATAGTTACGTGCTGAGGTGATTTCTGAATCGCCCATACCATCGCCAATCAGTAAAATGACATTCTTTACGGTTTTATTGGAAAGCGAATCACGAAGAGCCTGTGTCTGATCACCGGTCAAACGTCGTGCCCCACCAAATTGAGTGACATCTCCCTTGGCGCTACGGTCATATAAGCCAGTGGCGGAAGCAACAGCATTCGGTGTAAACAATGAACTGGTGAGTATCAGAGTGGATAACGCTATGCCGGACAAAGTGGATACGCGGTTCTGCATCGGTATAATTCCTTGTTGTAAAACAGTAATACAATTTGTATTGATTGGTTACAACGGATACTAGAACAAGCGAATGACGTTTTTATGACAGTCGCGATTAATTGTTATCTCTGACAATGCAGGCTCCCCTGACCTTTCCATGCGTTCACCACAGGCTAAATCAGGCCACCGTTGGCGCGTAAAACTTGCCCATTAATCCAGCCACCGTCTTTTCCAACCAGAAAAGCCACGGCTGCTGCAATATCCTCTGGCGTTCCTAATCTTTCTAGTGGCGCCATTTTCGCCATTTTTTCAATTAATTCTGGTGATTTACCATCAAGGAAGAGCGAGGTTGCCGTCGGCCCAGGAGCCACAGCATTAACGGTGATATTACGCCCCCGCAACTCTTTCGCCAGAATAGCTGTCATGGTTTCAACCGCCGCTTTGGTTGCAGCATAAACACCGTATTTTTCCAGTTTCAGCCCGACAACACTGGTTGAAAAGTTTACGATGCGGCCGCCATCTTTCAAACGCTTTGCCGCTTCACGCATCCCGTTAAAGCTCCCTTTCAGGTTAATGGCGATCTGGCGGTCAAAGTGTTCATCATCACTGTCTGCAATGGCACTGAGAGATAGAATTCCAGCATTGTTGACCAAGACATCAACCCCGCCAAACGCAGCTTCTGCTTGAGAAAATAACTGTGCAACCGCTGCGGCATCACTGATATCCCCCTTCGCACTCACTGCATTTCCGCCCGCTTGTTGAATTTTGCGCACCAGTGTTTCCGCCTCAATGTCACTCCGGGCATAATTGATTAGAACGGTATACCCCTCCTGAGCCAAACGCTCAGCAATTGCTGCGCCAATACCCCGTGATGCTCCGGTTACAATGGCAACCTGCCCGGTTGTATTCACCATGATTTTCTCCTCGACGTGTATTTTATCGTTTGTGACGATGCATTGATTGCTATCCAGCAAGTGGAGCATGCTATGTTTAACCGCCCGCAAACAGAGAATGCCACTTTTATCGTTTCGGATAATCATCTATTATTCGTTAACACTATCCGAATAAAGCAAACAATCACGTGGACCGAATTGATGCAATGCGGGTATTTATCAGGGTAGTGGAACAACGCAGTTTTACCCAAACCGCCCAAGATTTAAATCTACCGCGATCTACAGTGACAGATGCTATTAAACAGCTCGAAAAGCGTTTAAATGTGCGCTTATTGCAGCGAACTACCCGACATGTTAGCCCTACGCTGGATGGTGGCGCTTACTACCAGCGCTGTCTGCGTATTATTGCTGATATTGAAGATGCTGAAATGGCCTTTGCCAATGCTAAACCACGGGGTTTGTTACGAATTGATGTACAGGGCACGCTAGCCCGCCATTTCGTCTTGCCACAATTACCTGATTTTATTGCTCAATATCCTGACATTGAGTTATTTATCAGTGAAGGTGACCGCTTGGTCGACCTTATTCGAGAAGGTATTGACGGGGTGCTACGTGTAGGTAATTTACAAGACAGCGATATGGTCGCCCGCCGAGTGGCGCTGTTGCCACAAGTCACCTGTGCTGCACCGCAATATTTACAACGACAGGGTACCCCACTCCGGTTGGACCAATTATCAGGTCATCAGATGGTAGGTTTTCGTTCTAGCGCAACCGGTAGCCTGATGCCACTGGAATTTGGCACTGACAGCACCCTTAGCCGCGATAAAACAACAGGTTATAATAAAGCACCGTCCTCCAGGGTAATAACAGAAAGCGCATATCTACCCTCTGCTTCGTCTTCATATACTAAAACTCAGCAAATAAAATTACCGACGGTTCTATCAGTCAGTGGTGCAGAAAGCTTTGTAGCAGCCGCACGTCTTGGATTGGGTATTATTCAAGTGCCTCGTTACCATATCGAATCTGACTTAATCGCCGGCACCTTGGTTGAGATACTACCAAAATACGCACCACCCCCGATGCCAGTCTCGTTCCTGTATCCTCACAACCGCCAGCTTTCCCCTCGAGTACGTATTTTCAGTGACTGGTTGAGCCAGTTATTTCTTGCCACTGAGATAAAGTGATAATACGCCGGTACGCCTATCCTGAATCCATGTTGCCACGATAGGCAGCCGCACCAACCGACACGGCCGCCACTCATTATTGTGCTTTTTCAACCGATTGACAGATATCGATATCAAAATAACCATCGGTTATGCCGTCATTGAGGTAAACCTCATAACACGCACCTTCTACCGAACGATAACCACTTTGTGGCAGATGCTGGTTATACAACTCGCTCCAGGCTTTGGCATAATCATCATCCGTTACCCTGGTGTGATACACCGCATACAAACCGCCGGGAATCACTTGTAGTTGTAGTTGATCACTGAGTTCTGCGGGCAACACATAATCGTCAGCCACAGACAAGGATACGTCAGCCCGTAGCTCAGCAGGAGGATTAGTCTCAGGATTGTCCCAGTAAAGAGCCAACCACTCTTTCCCAGGGGTTTGGTACTGAGTATAGAGTGAAGAAAGTTGGTTAAAGCCTTGCGGGATAGTCTCGTGATAAGGGCCGACCAGCCGAATACTGACTATTTGCTGCGGTTGTTTTTCTACTATCTTAAATGTCATATCGCTACCTCGACTTAATGGTTTCAAGAAAGATGAAGTGACCAAAAATGCGATTTTACGCCACAACTGTACATTCATACAGTATAGCGAGATTTTATGACATTCGGTTAATTTTCAACCTTGATTTGTGAAGAGCTTCGCAAAAAATCATCTGCCTGTTTAAGCTGATGATGGCTGAAAACGGTTATTCCGTGGCGGCGCAATAACGCCGTGGTGACTCCCTGTCCTGTGCGCTGGGTGCCGCTAAAATGACCATCATAGATGCGACTGCTCCCACAAGATGGGCTCCCTTCGGTCAAAATTGCTACTGTGCAGCAGTGCTTTTGCGCCAACTCCAGAGCCTGATAAGCCCCTTGCAAAAACTCCCGGCTAACATCATTGCCCCACTGCTCGATCACCCGCGCCAGCCCTTGCAACACCGCCTCGCCGTTACCTTGCTGAATTTCGGCTGGCGGACGCGGTACCGGCATACCTGCGGATAATTCAGGGCAAATAAGGACCAGTCGCCCCTCATCCTGCCAGCGTTGAATAATTTCATCGCTAACAGACAGGGCACTGCCGTTATAACGCACCGGTTTTCCCATTAAACAGGCACTGATCAGAATGCGCGCAGGTTTTGGTTCCACGTAATTATCAGCCTTAATATTATGCAGCGAATAAAAAATGATGATTATGCTGATAATAACCAATTAATGGCTGTTGGTCATGAGCGTGCGTTGATAATTGGTGCAGAACCGATAATTTTCATGTCAATAAATGGCATTGCTGCTTATTTTGCATAATTCAATGCCGCTAACACCTGCGGCAACAGTCGCGCCAAACGGCTAGCCCAGAGCGCCTGACCTGCTTGATGCGTAATAAGATCCTGACGAATCTCAATACCCACATAAGGTAACTGCCGCTGTTCTGCGTGGAAGGGTAACGTGAAATCTGTTGCATCCGTCATGGCATAAGGTTCGTTAATCCCGACGTGCAAGTCACTTTCTTGCTGTAACAATGAAACCAGTTGCAAAGCAAACTCAGGATTACGATGAAACAAGGTACCAATCTGCCAGGGGCGCGCAATGTTTTTAAACGACGGTGTAAAACTGTGCATGGAGAGGATCACACTCATCTGGCCGCTATCACGGCGTTGATTCAGCGTTTGTGTAATCAAATCATGATAAGGCTGGAATACCTCAACCCGGCGCGCTTCAGCCTCTGCTACGGTGACACCAATATTGCGCGGGATCCGAGTGTGCTCGGAAATTTCAGGGATCGAACTGGCGATTCCCGGCGTGCGATTGCAATCAATCACCAATCGCGAATATTGCTGATGAATCAAGGTTGCATCCAGATACTGGCTAAGTAACCGCGCCGTTGCCAATGAACCTATATCCCAACCGATGTGGCGGTCAATTTCTCCTGAGGGTAACCCCAAATCACCAAGTTGAACCGGTATCCGTTGACCGGCATGGTCGGCCAGTAAGATAAATGGCGATTGGCTGTGCGGGCGCTCGATAACAGCTGACTGAGGATCGCCATCACGTAATAAAGGAGACAAAATGATATTTGACATGGAGTTAGTCCCTGGCATGAAGTGGCAATCGTAAGTATCAGTCGTCACAACAGTTAATACTCACAATCAAGGGCTTTCGTAATCAATAAGCTCTCATCCTAGCCGCTAATGTTGGGTTCGCCCACCCCGAATTTATACCTAAATTTTCTTGGTTATGCGATTATCGCCACAGTAGGTATCTTTTGATGCCATATTTCAGGCAATCATTATCGGTAAAACTGTCTACAACCAACGGCAGCAGCATAGCGGAGACTTATGGAAACGTTTTTTATTGATCGGATGGCAACTCCACAAGGTGAACTGTTACTGATCGCAGACCAAGAAAACCGGCTACGTGCCATCGATTGGACTGACCACTACGAGCGTCTGATGAAGTTGCTAGGCAACCATTACGGCCCGGGCGCGTTTACATTGGTTGAACAACGCAATCCCGGTGGGCTAAGTGACAGTATGCAACGCTATTTTGCTGGTGACCTGAGCATTATTGATAATTTACCGGTTAAAACCGCTGGGACTGATTTTCAGCGTCAAGTCTGGCAAGAGCTGCGAAAAATCCCCTGTGGCGAAACGATTACTTATGGCGAGTTAGCCAAACGAATCAACCGCCCTACCGCTTCGCGTGCTGTCGGGATGGCGAATGGATTGAACCCTATTTCAATTGTTGTCCCTTGTCATCGGGTCATTGGGCAACAAGGTGCATTGACAGGATATGCCGGTGGAGTGGAGAGAAAACGCTGGTTATTAATGCATGAGGGTTATCTTTTAGCACGCTAACTATTGTTGCTCTTATCAGACGCAAGAAAAGATGTTAAAATTGACGCATATCAATATTAATGGGAATACCCTATGATCCCGGAAAAACGCGTAATCCGACGTATCCAGTCTGGTGGTTGTGCAATTCACTGTCAGGATTGCAGTATTAGCCAGCTCTGTATTCCGTTTACCTTAAATGAAAACGAGCTGGATCAGCTCGACAATATCATTGAAAGGAAGAAACCTATTCAGAAAGGACAGGCGCTGTTTAAAGCAGGTGATGAACTCAAATCCCTGTATGCCATCCGTTCCGGGACCATTAAAAGTTACACCATTACCGAAGAAGGTGATGAGCAAATCACCGGTTTCCATCTGGCGGGTGATTTGGTCGGTTTTGACGCTATCAGCAATTTGCAGCATCCGAGCTTCGCACAAGCTCTGGAAACATCCATGGTTTGTGAAATCCCGTTTGATACGTTGGACGATTTATCCGGCAAAATGCCAAATCTGCGCCAGCAGATGATGCGCCTGATGAGTGGTGAGATCAAAGGTGACCAAGATATGATTTTGCTACTTTCCAAAAAGAATGCAGAAGAGCGTCTGGCGGCCTTTATCTATAATCTGTCTCGCCGTTTTGCTCAACGTGGTTTCTCTCCACGTGAGTTCCGCCTGACGATGACCCGTGGTGATATTGGTAACTATTTAGGTCTGACGGTAGAAACCATCAGCCGTTTACTGGGCCGTTTCCAGAAAAGCGATATTCTGAGTGTGAAAGGTAAGTACATTACTATCGAGAATACCGAAGCTCTGGCCAAACTGGCGGGTAATCCAAGACCAAGTCTGTAACCTGATCAAAACCAGAATAATAAATACCCGATAGATTTCAAGTTGCAGGAAGGCGGTAAGTAACGGCCTCGTAGAGGCCAGGTCTGAGGATCGACCGGGTAACGCAAGCCGCCAGCAAATCTGCAACTTGAAAATTTATTGGTCTGCTTCCCACAGCCACCTATCCTGTTTCCCTTTCATGGTTTACTCTTTAACTAACATACTGTTAATTCACGTTTGTAAGGAGACTCTATGGCAAAGTATCAGAATATTCTGGTTGCTATTGACCCCAATCAGGATGATCAACCTGCACTAAGACGTGCTGTTTACCTTGTGCAGCGCAATGGCGGCACCATCAAAGCATTTTTGGCTATTTATGATCTGTCATATGATATGACCACCCTGCTGTCGCCTGATGAGCGTACCGCAATGCGTAAAGGGGTTATCAGCCAACGTTCCGCATGGATAAGCGAGCAATGCCGCTTTTATCTTGATGCCGGTATTCCAATTGAAATCAAAGTGGTATGGCATAATCGGCCCTATGAGGCCATTATTCAGGAAATCCTGAACGCCAAGCACGATTTGTTGTTAAAAATGGCGCATCAACACGACCGCCTGGAGTCGATTATTTTTACCCCAACCGACTGGCATTTATTGCGTAAGTGCCCATGCCCAGTCTGGATGGTGAAAGACCAACCCTGGCCGGAAGGCGCCACAGCGCTGGTGGCCGTTAACCTCTCAAGTGAAGATCCACTCCATGACCCACTAAATCTCCGTTTGGTCAAAGAGACCAGAGAGTTAGCCGAACATGTCAATCAAACGCCAGTGCATCTGATCAGCGCCTACCCGGTAACCCCGATTAATATCGCCATTGAATTGCCTGATTTTGACCCGAGCGTCTATAACGATGCAATTCGTGGTCAGCATTTGGTTGCGATGAAAGCATTACGCCAGCAATTTGGCATTGATGAAAAATTCACCCATGTTGAAAAAGGTCTCCCTGAAGAGGTTATTCCTGATTTGGCTGAACACTTGCGGGCTGGGGTGGTTGTTCTGGGTACCTTGGGGCGTACTGGGCTATCTGCCGCCTTTATTGGCAATACTACCGAACATGTGATCGACCATCTTAAGTGTGACTTACTGGCAATTAAACCCGAAGGATTTACCTGTCCGATAGAAGGTCATGAAGATCTGGAAGAGATTGAATAACCCTTGTCTGACATCACCCATTGATTAAATCAAAAAGAAGGGCCACCGAATAGGTGGCCCTTGATCTGCGATTCGTAATAACGAATTACAACGCGCGTAAAATTGCTTCTACGCTGTCTTTAGCATCGCCAAACAACATTTGGGTATTTTCTTTAAAGAACAATGGGTTTTGCACGCCAGCATAACCGGTATTCATTGAACGTTTAAAGGCAATAACACTTTGCGCTTTCCATACTTCCAACACCGGCATGCCGGCAATCGGACTACGCGGGTCTTCAAGTGCTGCTGGGTTAACCGTATCGTTGGCACCAATCACCAACACGACATCAGTACTTGGGAAATCATCATTGATTTCATCCATTTCCAGCACTACGTCATAAGGGACCTTAGCTTCAGCCAATAACACGTTCATATGACCTGGCAAACGCCCAGCTACCGGGTGAATACCAAAGCGGACTTTGATGCCCCGCGCTTGTAGTTTTGCAGTAATCTCAGCGACGGGGTATTGTGCCTGTGCCACTGCCATGCCATAACCCGGAGTGATGATAACTGAGCTAGCATTTTTCAGCAGGTCAGCCACTTCTTCAGCCGTGGTTTCACGGTACTCACCCATTTCTTCAGCATTACCGGTTGAAGAACCATCAGTACCAAAGCCACCGGCGATCACACTGATAAATGAGCGATTCATCGCTTTACACATGATGTAAGACAGAATAGCACCGGAAGAACCGACCAAGGCCCCCGTTACAATCAACAGGTCATTGCTCAACATGAAACCTGCGGCAGCCGCAGCCCAACCGGAGTAGGAGTTCAGCATTGAGACCACAACCGGCATGTCAGCACCACCGATAGATGCCACCAAGTGCCAGCCAAAGCCCAAAGCAATCACCGTCATCAATAACAACGCGACCACTTGTAAGCTAACGCTGTCGGTTTTGACGAACAGAATCATCAGCAGGAATGACACAACCAGCGCCACCAGATTCAACTTATGGCGTTGTGGCAACATCAGTGGCTTGGATGAGATAATCCCGCGTAACTTACCAAAGGCGACAATAGAACCGGTGAATGTGACTGCCCCGATAAAGATACCTAAGAAGACTTCGGTCAGATGGATATTCACCATCACCGCGTCCATCACCACCGGGCCGTGATCCAGATAGCTGTTAAAGCCAACCAGAACGGCTGCCAGACCGACGAAACTGTGCAAAATGGCGACCAGTTCTGGCATTTCAGTCATTTCGACTTTCTTCGCCAGATAGATACCAATTGCGCCACCAATCACCATGGCAATGATAATCCAGCCAACATTACCTGAATCCGGCCCAAGGATGGTGGCGATAAGCGCGATGGCCATACCGGTCACACCGAAAGTGTTACCTTGTTTGGATGTTTCGTGGCGCGACAGCCCAGCCAAACTGAAAATAAATAAAATCGCAGCAACTATGTACGCAGCTGTAACGAGACCACTAGACATCAGTTACCCCTATATTTTTGTGTGACATTATTTTTATACCCACCGAGTTTTATACCACTCAGTTTTTACGGAACATTTTCAGCATGCGCTGGGTGACCGTAAAGCCACCAAAAATGTTGATACTGGCAATCAGTACGGCAATAAAGGATAAGAAGCTTACCCAGCCGCCATGGCCAATCTGCAATAATGCGCCGACAACAATAATGCCTGAAATGGCGTTAGTGACTGACATTAAAGGTGTATGTAGTGCATGGCTGACGTTCCACACCACGTAATAACCCACTACGCACGCCAGTGCAAACACCGTAAAGTGAGATAAAAACTCTTTCGGAGCAACATTTGCTAACCAGCCAAACAACACAACGACCAGTGCCATAATGATGTATTTCGGCCATGGCGAGCCAGGCTTGGCGTCTTCTTTCACAATAGGTTCAGCTTTAGCCGCCTGAGGCTGTGCTGATACCTGAATAGGCGGTGCTGGCCACGTTATTTCACCGGTTTTGACCACGGTTACACCGCGAATCACGGTATCTTCGAAATCAATATCTATCTCACCATTTTTCTCTTTACAGAGTAATTTCAGCAAGTTAACCAGGTTAGTTCCGTAAAGTTGCGATGACTGTGTGGGTAAACGGCTGGGTAGATCGGTATAACCGATAATTTTTACGCCATTGTCTGTCACTGTCACTTTATCGGCGACGGTCAGTTCACAGTTACCACCGGTTTGCGCGGCCAGGTCAACAATCACACTGCCCGACTTCATGGATGCCACCATCTCTTTGGTGATCAACCGAGGAGCAGGTTTACCCGGAATCAGTGCAGTGGTAACAATGATGTCCACTTCAGCAGCTTGAGCGGCAAACAGTGCCATCTCGGCTTTGATAAAAGCGTCAGACATCACTTTGGCGTAACCATCACCACTGCCCGCTTCTTCCTCAAAGTCCAGCTCAAGGAATTCAGCCCCCATACTCTGAACTTGTTCTTTTACTTCTGGGCGGGTGTCGAATGCACGCACGATAGCACCCATACTCCCTGCCGCCCCGATGGCTGCCAAACCTGCAACCCCAGCCCCGATAATCACCACTTTCGCCGGTGGAACTTTACCCGCGGCCGTAATTTGCCCAGTGAAGAAGCGACCAAATTCATGGGCAGCTTCAACAATGGCACGATAGCCGGCTATATTTGCCATTGAACTGAGCGCATCCATCGATTGCGCGCGAGATATGCGCGGCACTGAATCCATGGCCAATACGGTTACCTGACGCTCCGCTAACTTTTGCAGTAATTCCGGGTTTTGAGCTGGCCAGATAAAACTGGCTAACGTACTCCCGGCGCGCATCAGGCTAATTTCTTCCTCAAGGGGCGCATTCACTTTGAGGATAAGGTCGGATTGCCACACATCGGTGGTATCCGTAATGGTGGCACCCGCTTCCTGGTACGCCGCATCGTCGAAGCTGGCTAAGTGACCAGCTCCACTTTCAATCGCCACGGTGAAGCCTAATTTCAGCAGTTGTTCCACCGTTTTCGGCGTTGCTGCAACACGGGCTTCATTGGCCAACCGCTCTTTTGGTACACCAATACGCATAATGTTCCCTTTTTACCTGTCTTTGATGATGAGTATTGCCATATCCATCTTACTCGGCGTTGCTGGGACGTTAGCGACCTACACTCACCCGAACCACTGACGTGGGATTCGTTTGCTTGCAGCCTACCGGCAACACCCACTAATTTGGGTATGCTTCAGTTCTATTTGGTTACTGATAAACCTGCTTTGCTACAGCTCCCTATAACCTACTGAAAATGTGACTGATGATCCATATCTGTGTGTGCTTCTGGTGCAGTTTTTGCACTAAAACTGGCAGGCGGAAAGAACTCTCTATAATTCACTACAAAAATAATATTTACCAGCGGCTTGTCCTGCAACTTTGCACCAAAATAACAAGCCGGACAATAATGAGGCAGCCCAGTAATGGCGCGGCAGCAGGTTAGCAAAATGTAAATAATCAGCACTTATGACGTTAAAGCAATTATTCGTAAAGCTTATCCCTATTATTGCTGTAAAGTACCGGCGGGCTAATCTTCAGAATTGATATACTAAGTCATATAAATTGCTGAGACACCCGCCATTATTACATGTAATAATCATCTGCTATTCTGTTACACATCAATTGTTCCGCACGTATCAACGTTAATGCGCAAGGCGAAAGGATTTTTTATGAAGCTGAAATACACGATCATCGCATCGGCATTGCTATCACTCACCGCGCTTTCTGCTGCACAAGCGGCAAAAGAACTCGCGCCTGAGCAAGCAGCAGCCATTAAGCCATTTGATCGCATTACTATTACTGGCCGATTTAATGCAATAAATGAAGCAGCGGATGCGGTATCCCGCCGTGCTGACAAATTGGGTGCAGACTCCTTCTATATTCAGGATATCAACAGCAACAATAATGGCGGCAACTGGCGTGTAACGGCCGATGTTTATCATAACGATGCAGCGGAAGTGAGCAAAGAAACCCAGTATCGCGTCTTTAATGATGTGAAAGAATTGCCAAAAGCAGAAGCCTACGCGCTTCAGCCTTATGATACCGTTTCTGTTAGTGGCTTCTTCCGCAGCCAGCCTGATATCAACGATGCCATTTCAAAAGCGGCAAAAGAGAAAGGGGCATACTCCTTCTTTATCGTGCGTCAGGTTGATGCAAACCAAGGCGGCAACCAGTTTGTGACGGCATATGTTTATAAAGCAGATGCGGCAAAACGTGTTGTTCAGAGCCCGGATGTTATTCCTGCCGATTCTGATGCTGGCCGTGCGGCACTGGCTGCCGGTGGCGCAGCTGCTGCCAACGTTGAAATCCCAGGTGTTGCCTCTTCAGGTACGCCAAGTGCTGATGTGGGCCGTTTCTTCGAAACGCAATCATCAACCGGCAAACGTTACACTGTCACCCTGAATGATGGAACTCAAATTCAGGAGCTGAATAACACGACAGCCGCACAGATGGTGCCGTTTGATTCTATTACCTTTAGCGGTCACTACAACAGCATGACTGACGTATCTCATGAAGTGGCTAAACGTGCTGCGGCAAAAGGTGCGAAGTATTACCATGTGACTCGCCAGTGGCAGAACCAAAGTGGTGGTAACCTGAGTGTTAGCGCTGACTTGTTCAAATAAGTTTGCTTAAATCGTTACTGTAAGGGCAGCTATGTGCTGCCTTTTTTTATGTGTCTGCTATTGTCCTGCTTCTTATTGGTACGGACTGAATAATTTTTTGCCCAAATCGCATAACCAATCATTGCATGATCGCGTTCCACTCCGTAAAATCTCCCAAAAAATTTGGGGCTATTATCTGTCAATTATCGATAATCTTTCCTCATATAATGCTGCTTACAAGTCAGTAACCATTCATTAATACTTTCAAAACCAGGATCCATAATTGGAAAAAAAACTCGGCCTGACTGCGCTAACCGCGCTAGTGCTTAGCTCAATGCTGGGAGCAGGTGTCTTCAGCTTACCGCAAAATATGGCAGAAGTTGCCAGCCCTGCGGCACTGCTTATCGGCTGGAGTATTACCGGCGTGGGGATCATCTTCCTGGCGTTTGCCATGCTGTTACTGACGCGCTTGCGCCCTGATCTCGATGGCGGAATATTCACCTATGCCAAAGAAGGCTTTGGTGATCTTATCGGTTTTTTCTCAGCCTGGGGTTACTGGCTATGCGCCGTTATTGCTAATGTCTCTTACTTAGTAATTGTTTTTGCTGCATTAAGCTTCTTTACTGATAAATCGGGTCACATTATCTTCGGTGAAGGGAATACTTGGCAGGCATTGCTGGGAGCCTCCTTCCTGCTATGGTTGGTGCATGCACTGGTTCTGCGCGGTGTCCAAACCGCCGCCAGTATTAACCTGGCCGCCACCTTGGCAAAACTGCTGCCTATCGGTGGCTTTATTGTGTTGGCGGGCCTGGCATTCAGCCTTGATACTTTCAGTTTTGATTTTAGTGGTGTCGCGCTGCATACCCCGGTCTGGCAGCAGGTTAAGGACACCATGCTAATAACGCTCTGGGTCTTTATTGGTGTGGAAGGCGCAGTCGTTGTTTCGGCCCGCGCACGCAATAAAAAAGATGTGGGTCGGGCAACCATGTTAGCCGTGCTTTCTGCCCTGTGCGTTTATTTGCTCATTACCCTATTGTCTCTTGGCGTAGTGCCGCGGGCTGAGTTAGCAGGCATGCGTAATCCGTCGATGGCTGGAATTATGGTCGAGATGATTGGCCCTTGGGGTGAAGTCATCATTGCCACTGGGCTCATTATTTCTGTGTGTGGCGCTTATCTTAGCTGGACCATTATGGCTGCTGAAGTGCCGATGGTTGCAGCTAAGCACGGGGCTTTTCCCAAAATGTTCCGCCATCAGAATAAAAACAATGCACCGGCACAATCTTTGTGGTTAACCAACTGCGCAGTACAGGTGGCTCTGATTCTGATTTGGCTGACGGGCAGCAACTACAATACCTTACTAACAATTGCGTCAGAAATGATTCTGGTACCCTATTTCCTCGTGGGAGCCTTCTTATTTAAAGTCGCCTTAAAACGTCATGACTGGCGTTTGATTGTTGCTGCCAGTGGCGCGTGCTTGTATGGTTTGTGGTTAATTTATGCTGCCGGGTTAGTGTACCTGCTGTTGTCCGTTCTGTTATATGCCCCAGGATTATTGGTATTTATTTATGCGCGCAAAGGGCATGAAGGGCTGAAATTACTCAATACCGTGGAGCGAGCGGCTATCGGCCTGGTGTTGATTGCAACTATTCCAGCAACCTGGTTCGCGATGCATTAAGCCCGAATAAAAGCGGCGAAAAATAAGATCTCAAATGGGCTGACCGCGTTACCTCAGTTTGCCCGTTTGAGTATCGTCTGTTAACTAATGATTAGTTGCCCCCGCCAAATCCACCGATAAACACTCCCCCTGCTGGCTTAATTTTATCGATTCCGGCAATTTTTGTTTAATCTCGCCGAGTTGAGCAGTCTCCAAAGGGTAAGGCAACTGGATATCCAACACCGTAATGCCCTGTTGTTCGGCTAGCCGAATCAAGCGAACAATATTGGTTTGGTCATTAAGCTGGGTAGATAATACCTGTAAGGCCAATGCGTTAAGCCGCTCTTGCGGTGTTTTTTCCGATTCAGTCTGCGATTTTACTACCATGCCAAATATCGGCATAACACCATAAATCGCATCGATAAAACTCCACCGTTTTTTGCATGATGCGGCTAAAAATTCCGTGTAATTGAAACAAACCTTTTCACTGTGCGCTGGCGCACCAATGTGTTCGCCACTCATCCCTCAGTCCTCAGCTGATCGATACAGCTATTCATTAATCGTAAGTATTGATATATAAACGATAGGCGCAACAAAATAGAGATGACGATATAATCACTTTTATTAATATAATGAAATGATTTGCCTGTTGTCTAGCAATCACTCATCAGCATTAATGATAAGCGGAATAAATAACATGCATAGTATTGCTGTCAACTGCGCGCTATGCTGAATTCTGGCACCTTTATAAACTGAAAAACATGACCAAAATTGTTTTTGTGGAAGACGACCCGGAAGTCGGAAAATTGATTGCGGCCTATCTGGGTAAGCATGACATTGATGTGTTTGTAGAACCCCGTGGCGATACTGCCCAGGAGGTGATTGAACAACAACAACCGGACTTGGTATTGCTTGATATCATGTTGCCAGGAAAAGATGGCATGACGCTATGTCGTGATTTGCGGCCGGTTTATGAGGGGCCGATTGTGCTTCTGACCTCGCTTGACAGTGATATGAACCATATTCTGTCGCTTGAAATGGGCGCAAATGACTATATTCTCAAAACCACACCACCCGCAGTACTGCTAGCACGCCTACGGCTACATCTTCGCCAGCATAATCAGCAACAAAGCAAAGAGATCATTAGTCCGCCATTTACCGGTCATAATGCGATTCATTTCGGCTTACTCTGTATCGATCCGGTAAACCGCCAAGTTAATCTTAATGATGAAGAGATAACATTATCCACGTCTGATTTTGATTTGTTATGGGAGTTAGCTACCCATGCAGGAATAATAATGGACCGTGAAGCGCTACTGAAAAATTTACGCGGAGTCAGCTACGACGGCATGGACCGCAGTATAGACGTTGCCATCTCGCGTTTGCGGCGCAAACTCTATGACAATGCTTTCGAGCCATTTCGCATCAAAACCGTGCGTAATAAAGGCTATTTATTCGCCCCCAATGCCTGGGAGTCCGTGCAACAATGAGGAAGCTATTTATTCAGTTTTTCTTATTGCTGTTCGTCTGTTTTATGGTGATGGCGATGCTGGTCGGTTTGGTTTACAAAGTCACCGCAGAGCGTGCTGGCCGGCAGTCATTAGATGACCTGATGAAAAGTTCACTTTCGTTGATGCGCAGTGAATTGCGAGAAATTCCCCTGAAGGATTGGAATAAAACCATTGCTACACTGGATTTAAATCTTTCCTTTCAGTTGCATATAGAACCTCTCGATAAACGAGATCTCGGCGAGCGTTTGAATAAACGCCTGCGTGCCGGTGAAATTATTGCGTTAGATGATGAATATACTTTCCTGCAACGTATCCCACGCAGTCACTACGTTCTTGCTGTCGGCCCAGTCCCCTATTTATTTTATTTGCATCAAATGCGCCTGCTCGACTTGGCCTTATTAATCCTGATTGGTATGTCCTTAGCGCTGCCAGTATTCTTGTGGATGCGCCCGCACTGGAAAGACCTCCTGAAACTGGAGAATGCGGCTCAGCGACTGGGGGCTGGCTATCTTGACGAGCGAACCCATTTTGATCCTACGTCCAGTTTAAACCGCTTAGGCGTGGCGTTTAATCAAATGGCTGACAATATCAATACTCTGATTGTTAGCAAGAAATTACTCATTGATGGTATTGCTCATGAACTCCGCACACCGCTCGTGCGTTTACGTTATCGTTTAGCGATGAGTGACAACCTGACAGAAAGTGAACAATTGGCTTTAAATCATGATATTGGCCAGTTAGAAGCACTGATTGATGAGTTACTGACCTACGCTCGATTGGACCGCCCGCAGGTTTCCCTTAATCTGGAACCCATCGACCTACCCGCCTGGTTAACAGCAAAAGTCGTGGATATGCGCTTAATCCATAGTGATCGGGAAATCGAACTCGATATCCCCCATCGCGGTGACTTTGGTGCTGTTGACCTGCGTCTGATGGAGCGTGTATTAGATAATCTGGTTAATAACGCGCTACGCTATTCCACTCAACGACTACGTATCGGATTATGGTTTGATGGTGACAACGCCTGCTTGCAAGTTGAAGATGATGGGCCTGGTATCCCTTTGGAAGAGCGCGCACGCGTTTTTGAGCCTTTTGTTCGCCTCGATCCCAGTCGCGACCGGGCAACAGGAGGCTGTGGCCTGGGCTTGGCGATTGTTCACTCCATCGCACTGGCTTATCAGGGCAGTATCTCCGTCGATGCCAGTTCATTAGGCGGTGCCAGTTTCCGGTTCTGTTGGCCGGTAAAAAGCCTTTACTCACTGTCCGTTGATCAAGATTAAGCACTAACTTTTACTTTGGAGTGTTTTATGACCACCGCTTACCACCACCTGCGTACAACCTTTACCCGTCTTGCACGTTTCGAACACCTGTCGGCTATTGCCGGATGGGATATGCAGACTATGATGCCAGCGAAAGGTAATCTTGCCCGCTCAGAAGCGATGGCGGAGCTAAATGTCTTACAACACCAGATATTAACGGCCAACCAGGTTGGTGAATGGTTAAAACAAGCTGAGCAAGAAACGCTTGATGATATTGCGCAGGCAAATTTATGCGAAATGCGTCGCCATTATGACAATGCAGTCCTGCTGCCAGAAGCACTGGTAGAAGCTAAATCACTGGCAGGTGCGCGATGTGAGCATGCATGGCGGCAACAGCGTATCGCTAATGATTGGCATGGTTTTGCAAAAAACTTGCGGGAAGTGGTCAAACTCAGCCGTGAAGAAGCCTCGATACGTTCTCAGGCGGCTGGTATCTCGGGTTATGACGCATTACTTAATCTCTATGAACCAGGGACTAACAGTGCCGATTTAGACCGTATATTTGGTGATCTTAAGCAATGGCTACCTGACCTATTACAAAAAGTGACGGCTAAACAAGCCAATGAAAACTGCCTGATACCACAGGGCCCTTTTGACGTGGAAAAACAGCGTCAGCTTGGGTTACAAGTGATGAAAGTACTCGGTTTTGACTTTGACGGCGGGCGGGTCGATGTCAGTGTACATCCGTTCTGCGGTGGTGTTCCTCAAGACGTACGCATTACAACTCGTTATAACGAACAAGAATTTCTCAGTTCATTAATGGGTATTGTGCATGAAACAGGCCATGCCCGTTATGAGCAAAATCTACCACGTGAATGGTTAGGGCAACCCATTTCCCATGCACGGTCAACCGCCATCCATGAGTCCCAAAGCTTACTGTTTGAGATGCAATTAGCACGTAGTAATGAATTCTTACAAGTGATCCGCCCACTGGTAGCAAACCAATTTGGCGATCAACCCGCTTTTGCGCAACAGAACTTCATAGCTCTCAATCAACGGGTTAAAACGGGTTTTATTCGAGTTGATGCCGATGAAGTGAGCTATCCTGCCCATGTTATATTGCGTTATGAAATCGAAAAAGCGTTGATCAGTGGTGAAATCGAAGTAGATGATATCCCTATGCTGTGGAATGAGAAAATGCAGCAATACCTCGGTATTAATACTGAGGGTAATTACCGTAATGGATGTATGCAAGATATCCATTGGACCGATGGTGCTTTTGGCTATTTCCCAACGTATACATTGGGTGCAATGTATGCAGCGCAACTGTTCCAAACTGCCCGTGATGCTATTCCGGGGCTGGATAAGAGTATCGCTAGTGGCGATCTCAGCGCCCTATTCACCTGGTTACAACAGAATATCTGGCAGCATGGCAGCCGTTACTCAACCGCAGAATTAATGACCAAGGCTACCGGTGAAACACTTAACCCTCGCTACTTCCGCCAACATTTAGAGCGGCGCTATTTGTAATTTATTGCGTGTTGGTCTGCGCCTAACCTCTCATTAGGGTTGGGCGCCCCTCTCCCTGCATAACTCAAATTACATCCCACTATCAAGCGACGTTGATGTTACATAAGACGATAAGTTTATTAAAACGCTTGCTGTATGTTGTAACTAAAATAAGTGGTTTAGTTGGTTATTTATCTGGTTTATTACCGTTGTACAATCGGTTACAAGCCGAAACCAATGACTCACGGAAGCCAGTATATATTTCCTCTACTCTCTTTATAACGACCCAACGGGGCCGATATACAAACAGAACACTGAGGAATAAATTATGAAAACAGTATTAGCTCTGATTGTTGCTGCAACCTTGGGTGTATCATCTATAGCAATAGCCGCCGACACCGTTGCACCACCGGCGGCACCCGTTGTTACAGCACCAGTAGCTCATAATGCACCGGCTAAAACCATGCACCACAAGAAAGCTAAAAAAACTGATTCGATGAAAAAAATGGATAAAGCAGCCCCGGTGCAAAAAGCACAGGCGGCCAAAAAACACCATAAAAAAGCGACACACAGTAAGTCTGCTCCAACCGCAGTGCCAGTGACCAAATAGCGGCAGCATTTAACTTGTGAAAGCCACAACAGGCTCTCACGATTGACCTGCAACAGCGATTCACTCGACACCCGGTTTACCGGGTGTTTTTTATTAGGAGTGCTGATAATGCTGCGCCATTATTTATTTGAAATCACTTTAGCCATATTAGTTATTTGCGGTCTGATCACATTATTCTTTTATTTATAGTACCAACGGCCGATAGCGCTCTAAAATTATCGAAAAATCAATTACTGACAACATATGACACAACTTATTATGTCTATAGTTAGCGCTAGTGGAGCTGTGATTAGCCGTCTAATCAGCAGGTCTCAGGTGTGTTAATGGATAACCTTTGGTCAGTAAATAAAGGCAAGGCTAATTATTTATGCGTTTATCTTCATTATTGCTATTGAGTCTGTTGCCACTTTCCATCTCTATGGCTTTAGCCCTTCCCCCCACTGACAAGCCGGATGACGAAAGCAGCATTGCGGATCAAACCACGTTGTTCTTCGGGAAAGATGACCGTACAGCGATAACAAACAGTACGGAGTGGCCGTGGCAAGCCATCGGGCAAGTTGAAACAACCAGTGGCAACCTTTGCACAGCAACGTTAATCTCCCCTCGTCTGGCGCTCACCGCAGGCCATTGCGTTCTTACCCCACCGGGGAAAATTGATCGCGCGGTTGCCTTACGTTTTATGTCTCATGATGGTCATTGGAAGTACCAGATTACCCGACTGGAAACGCTGGTTGATGCCAAATTAGGTAAAAAACTTAAACCTGATGGCGATGGTTGGATAGTTCCACCCGCCGCCGCCGCTTATGATTTTGCACTTATTCGGTTAACTAACACAAAGCCTATCCCGATTAAGCCGTTACCGCTTTGGGATGGAACCTCAAGTGAGCTGACACAAGCGCTTAAATTGGTTAATCGTAAGATAACTCAAGCGGGTTATCCCCTTGATCATCTTGAAACTTTATACAGCCATGAAGACTGTCTGGTTACCGGTTGGGCACAACAGGGCGTACTCTCACACCAATGCGATACCTTGCCAGGTGACAGTGGTTCCCCACTATTACTAAAAAATGGCGACGCGTGGTCTTTAATTGCGATTCAAAGTTCTGCACCGGCCGCCAAAGACCGCTATCTTGCGGATAACCGCGCCCTGGCGGTAACGGCGATTAGAGAACGGTTAAAAACGCTCGCTAAAAATGCAGCAAAGTGACCACTTTATTCAGTGATACACAGAGTGAGGGATATCCCCTATTTCTTACTGACACAATGGGGCTTTTGGTTGAATTTGAAAACAAAAGTCCCACCTAATGCTGCTGCGTAACGGCTCAACGTGGTGAGGTTGGGAGAAATGATACCTTTCTCCATACGACTGATATTTTGTTTTTTCAGCCCTGCTCGTTGCGCCACTTCCTCTTGTGTTAAATTACATTGCTGACGGGCAGCTTTCAGCTCAGTCATCATGGCGTCGCGAATCTGCAAGTCTGTGTAAGCTTCTTTGACCTGAGGATGATTTAAAGCATCTGCTTTAATCTCAGCAAAAGAAATAATGTCAAAGTCATCTTGTTTTTTCATGGTTGCAATCTCCGTTTGATTTCCTTCATCCGCTGATAAGCCAACATCAGTGTTCGTCTTGGGGTCTTTTGCGTCTTCTTTTGTAAGATATGAATGATGTAAACCTGCCGACCCAGGTGGTAAAAGAAAAAACCACGCCCGCCCCCCTCTCTAGCACTAACCCGCAACTCCTTTAGCCCGCGCCCAATATCCCGCACCTCTGGCTCCCGCAACTCATGACCATAAGCCTCTAACTCATCCATAGCTTTAATCAGAGCCGCCTGAATGCCTACAGGTAATTTAAACAACTCGCGCTGTGCCAACCTCAACAAACAAATTTGATACATAAGCAATCCCTGCGCTGGAAAAACTCTATCAAACTCACCATAGGTAATCAAATATGGTGACCCTAAAGCAGACAAACTTTAACCCAATGGTCTGATTTGTCAGTATCTATATAGCGGGAGTTCAAGAAAGGAGGCAATAACGCCGCGGCCATGCAGCCCAGTTAATTTACAATTCTCGAGAGGCTTCGCATCAACATCAGCAAGTTTCATCTATTACATAGTTGACATGCAGATAAAAATAGATGAATCATAAAGATAGTGAATTTTATAGCGGTATATTAGGAAGGAATTTAGTCAGTAAGAGACTCCGCGCCTAAATCAATGATACTTAGAACGCGGAGTGATATTAATCGCTAATCAGGCAGAAAGCTGTTCGATAGTTTGCAGAATACGCTTGTCAGAAATAGGGTAAGCTGTCCCCAATTGCTGAGCAAATAAGCTCACACGCAGTTCTTCAATCATCCAGCGAACTTCTTTAACTTCTTCATCTTGCTGGCGTTTTGGCGGCAATTTATGCAGCCATTGCTGCCACATCTGTTGCACGTGTTCTACGCGTAGCATTTGGGCACGATCACGATGCGGGTCCATAGCCAGCTTTTCCAATCGGCGCTCAATCGCTTGCAGATAACGCAGTGTATCCGGCAGACGTTTCCAACCATTATTGGTCACGAAACCACGATAAATAAGCCCCCCTAGCTGGGCTTTAATATCAGAGAGAGCCAATGCCATTGAGATATCTATCCGGCCTTTCAGTCGCTTATTAATACTGAATACCGTCGTCAGAATTTGTTCAACTTGCTTGGCAATCTCAACCACCGTGTCATTCAGTTCAGCACGAACCTTTTCCTGTAGTCGAGCGAACTCCGCCTCTTGCCATGCGGGGCCACCATACTGCGCAACTAACTTATCCACACCACAAGCTATGCAGTCATCAATCAGGTCCAACACTTTGCCATAAGGATTGAAATAGAGCCCGAGCTTGGATTTGTTCGGCAATTTCTCATGTAAATACTTTATAGGGGATGGGATATTCAATAATAGTAAACGTCTTGTCCCCTGCCACATAGCTTGTTGTTGCTGAGATTCTGTATCAAACAAGCGAATAGCGACACTGTCTTTTTCATCCACCAGTGCCGGGTATGCCTTGACTTCATAGCCACCACGACGCTGCTCATAGCACAGCGGTAGATCACCGAAACTCCAGATATGTAAGTCAGTTTGTTCAATACCATCGTCGGCAACGGCGGACAATGTTTCCTGCACTTTCTCTTGTAACTGTAGCTTCAAGGCAGCAAGGTCTTTACCTTCACGCAAAATACGATTTTTATCATCGAGCACACGGAAGGTTATTTTAAGATGATCTGGCACTTGGTCCCATTGCCAACTATCACGTGACACTGTCACACCCGTCATGCGCCGCAGTTCACGCTCTAATGCATCGAGCAGCCCCACCTCCATCGGGGTAACGCGAGCCAGAAACGCCTCAGCATAATTGGGCGCGGGGACAAAATTGCGCCGCACCGGTTTAGGCAAAGACTTGATCAGTGCAATCACTAATTCACGCCGAATCCCCGGTATCTGCCAATCAAAACCCTGCTCTTGGATCTGATTAAGGATGGGCAACGGAATATGTACGGTTACCCCATCAGCGTCAGTACCGGGTTCAAATTGGTAGGAAAGCCGTAACTTAAGCGAACCCTGATACCAAAAGTTGGGATAGTCGAGCGGGTTAACTTTGTTCGCGCCATCTTTGATAAGCATGGTTTTTTCAAAGTTCAATAACTCTGGCTGTGTCTGGCTGGTTTTCTTCCACCAGCTATCAAAATGACGGGCTGAAATAACCTCGCGACCAATTCGCTGGTCATAGAAGTTAAACAGTGTCTCATCATCCACCAGAATATCGCGCCGACGTGATTTGTGCTCCAACTCTTCAACTTCAGCCAATAGTTTGAGATTGGCACGGAAAAAAGCGTGACGCGTTTGCCAATCCCCCTCCACCAAGCCATGACGAATAAACAGCTCACGGCATAGCGGTGGGTCAATCGGGCCGTAATTGATTTTGCGCTCAGCAACTATGGGTAAACCGAATAGGGTGACTTTCTCACTGGCCATCACCGCACCCTGTGCTTTCTCCCAATGCGGATCACTATAATGGTGTTTCACCAAATGCTGCGCCAAAGGTTCGATCCATTCCGGCTCGATGCGGGCAGCAATGCGGCCCCATAAGCGACTGGTTTCGACCAGCTCAGCCACCATGCTCCATTTCGGCGGTTTTTTAAATAAGCCGGAACCGGGGAAGATAGCAAACCTTGCGTTACGAGCACCGGTATACTCTTGCTTTTCAACATCTTTTTGGCCGATATGAGATAACAAACCGGTCAATATCGCGGTATGCACGCTACGGTAGTCGGCTGCAACACTATTCACCGGAATACCCAGTTCTTTCACCACCTGGCGCAGTTGCGTGTAGATATCCTGCCATTCGCGCACCCGCAGATAGTTGAGAAAGTCACTGCGGCACAGTTTACGGAACTGCGCTGATGACAACTCTTTTTGCTGCTCTTTCAGGTAATCCCATAAGTTAACAAATGCCAGGAAATCAGAATCCTTATCCGCAAAGCGACGATGTTTTTCATCAGAAGCCTGCTGCTTATCCATTGGCCGTTCACGCGGGTCCTGAATCGACAACGCCGAGGTAATGATCATCAATTCGCGGACACTGCCACTTTTCTGTGCTTCCAGCACCATCCGTGCCAGACGAGGGTCGACGGGCAATTGCGCTAATTGCCGCCCCAGCGGGGTCAGTTGTTGATGACCATTATCGGCAGTTTGTATCGCACCCAGTTCTTCCAGTAACCGAACACCATCTTGGATATTGCGTTTATCGGGGGCTTCCACAAACGGGAATGCCGCAATATCACCCAGACCGAGTGAGGTCATTTGCAAAATGACGGAGGCCAGGTTGGTTCGTAGAATTTCCGGGTCAGTAAACTCTGGGCGAGAGAGAAAGTCCTGCTCAGAATAAAGACGGATACAGATACCGTCTGACACACGGCCACAACGGCCTTTACGCTGATTAGCTGACGCCTGAGACACCGGCTCGATAGGCAACCGCTGCACCTTAGTACGGAAGCTATAACGGCTGATGCGAGCTGTACCGGGGTCAATCACGTACTTAATCCCAGGTACGGTGAGCGAGGTTTCGGCCACGTTGGTCGCCAATACAATGCGCCGCCCATGATGCGACTGGAACACCCTATTCTGCTCACTGTTTGATAAGCGGGCATAGAGTGGTAGCACTTCCGTATGAGGCAGATTTTGCTTCATCAATGCATCAGCGGTATCACGAATCTCACGCTCACCACTCATAAAGATCAGAATATCGCCAGGGCTTTCATGGCCTAACTCATCAACCGCATCAAAAATAGCCTGTAGTTGGTCACGTTCAACATCATCGGCATCATCCACAATAGGGCGATAACGTACTTCGACCGGATAGGTGCGGCCAGAAACCTCGATAATAGGGGCATTATTGAAATGCTGGGAGAAACGCTGCGGATCAATGGTCGCCGAAGTGATAATCACTTTTAGATCTGGGCGTTTGGGTAATAATTCACGCAAATAGCCCAAGATGAAATCAATGTTCAGGCTACGTTCATGGGCTTCATCGATAATCAACGTGTCATATTGCATCAACAGACGATCTTGCTGAATTTCAGCCAACAAAATCCCGTCGGTCATCAACTTAACCAGCGTGTTTTCACCCACTTGATCGTTAAAACGCACTTTATAACCGACACAACCGCCCAGGGAGGTATCCAGTTCATCCGCAATACGGTTTGCGACGGTGCGCGCAGCCAGACGACGTGGTTGAGTATGGCCGATCACCCCTTGCACGCCCCGCCCCAGCTCCAGGCAAATTTTCGGCAACTGGGTGGTTTTACCGGAACCGGTTTCACCGGCGACGATCACCACCTGATGGTCACGAATAGCATGGTAGATATCTTGCTTTTTCTGGCTGACTGGCAAGTTTTCAGGATAAGTTATCGCCGGACAAGCAGCTCGACGACGAATAACCCGCTGCATGGCGGTTGCTATATCAGCCTCAAGCTCGAGGCTAATCGCCTCTACGGCCTGTGGATTATTAATTTTTCGTGCGCCTTGCAGCCGACGCCGCAGGCGTTGTTGGTCACGGAGCATCAACTCACCGAGTTGGGTGGATAATGCTGCGAGCGAAGATTTCACGTTCTGTGTTCCTTGTTACGATGCGGCTGCAACCTACGGTATCAGCCCAATGATTTTATGCTATGAGTTTGATTGGCCGATATTTTTTATTAATCGGTATCAATTTTTAACCTGCCAATACACCCATTTTCGACGCCAAATAGATGAGTGACCCATAGCTTTTATTAGATAAACCCTTACCCGATATGGTAACACAGCCTCGGATTACGCTGTAACCCGGCGGAAATTTCCTATCTGATTATCATCATTCAATTAAATCGAACAAAGAACGCAAAATATTGCGCTATCACTAATAGAAAAATATTAATAAAGTGTATCTCATTGAAAGGGCGAACCGCCTAAGTCTCTGTTACCTGTTAAGGAATTACGATGAGCAAAGTACTGGTCCTGAAATCAAGCATTCTGGCAACTTATTCACAATCCAACCAATTAGCTGACTTTTTTGTCGAACAATGGCAAGCAGCCCATGCTGACGACGAAATCACTGTACGTGACTTGGCCGCTCAACCGGTTCCTGTGTTAGATGGTGAACTGGTGGGTGCTCTGCGCCCTTCAGATGCCGCGCTAACACCGCGCCAACAAGAGGCTTTGGCACTGTCTGATGAGCTGATTGCTGAACTGCAAGCCAATGACGTGATAGTTATGGCCGCACCAATGTACAACTTCAATATCCCGACGCAGTTGAAAAACTATTTTGACCTGATTGCCCGTGCTGGCGTGACTTTCCGCTACACAGAAAAAGGTCCAGAAGGCTTGGTAACTGGCAAACGTGCCATTATTCTGACCAGCCGTGGAGGCATTCATAAAGATACCCCAACTGATCTGGTGGTGCCTTACTTGCGTCTGTTCCTGGGCTTTATCGGCATTACCGATGTTGAATTTGTGTTTGCAGAAGGCATTGCTTATGGTCCTGAAGTGGCGACCAAAGCACAAGCTGATGCCAAACAGTTACTGGCTCAGGTTGTCAGTGCTTAATTGATAACTTTCGCGCAGAAGTGGGTGTCTCCGTCAATGCGCGACTGAAAATGACCTTGTATTACCCTCGTGTTACCCAGTAGTGTCATTGGTTAATTGCGCGCCTTTCGGCGCGCTTTTTTCTCTGTGATTATGCCAGTAACGCCATCGCACTCTCTTCATCCGTAACCAAACCATTCACCCAATGCCCCCTGAGCGCCGCTTTAATAGCCTGATGTTTCTCCTTACCACCTGCGATAGCAATCACCGGTTTTTCTGGCTGAATACGTAAGCTGGCACTGGTTAAACGCTGATCCAATTCATAGGCGACGCGCTGACCATCGCTATCAATGAAATTACCCAGCATTTCTGCCACAACATTCGCGGCCATGAGCACATCGACATCTTGTGCAGAAATAAAGCCATCTTTATGCAATGGACAATGATACCCCATTGAGCCAATACCGATAAACGTAACATCAGCCTGAGCTGCTTTCTCAGTGACAGTGCGGTAAATCCGGTGATTACACCACAGGTCACGATCCGCCGCGCTGTCAGCAAACAAAGGGGCGGGCAAAATAAAGTAGCGTCCTTGTGTTTTCTCGGCCATCCACAGCGGGACGTCATAACGTGTACAGGAACCATCAGCAGCAATAGCGCCGATAAGTGAGACACAACTGTGCTGAGGACGTTCGAAATCAGGTAACTCATCAATGGCGGCTTTCAAACTGCGACCAGAGCCGACACCAATGACCAGTGGCTGTTCTTGACGCAGAAATTGCGACATCACTTCAGCCCCCACCACAGCAATGGCTCGTTGGATACCCGCGCTGTCCATCCCCAAGCTGGGGACCACCTGACACTGATGCAAGCCATACTGCTTTTGCACCTGTTCGGCCAGCGCCATACAGCGGCCAACCGGGTGAGCAATGCTGACACTGACCAGCCCGTTATCAATAGCACACGCCACCAGCCGCTGGGCCACCTGACGCGAAACCCCCAGGGCATCAGCAATTTCATGTTGCGTCTGCCCGGCAACGTAATACATCCAGGCCGCTCTGGCCGCTTGATCCAGCTTCTTATCACTCTTCTGCATGAGTTATCTGCGCAATATTGTTTGAAATAGAGATAGGGGGTGAAACCACCATGGTCATTATCTTACGCCTCTATTTGACAGATTTTTATCTCTACTTACGGTTATGTGAGCCAAAGCCCACCTTTCGGGCAAAAGTTACATTACCCTAACGCCATCGGAGCAAATGCCCCACGTTAGAGCTTATGCTCAAATTATAACGCCAACACTTACCGTGATTGTGGAGATAATTTATGAACAGTTTTCTAAATACCCCCCATGCAGTGTGGTTGCACATTGGTGCAGGCTCCTTCCACCGTGCTCACCAAGCCTGGTATCTACACCGGTTACGGGCCATAGGCGATAATCGTTGGTCTATTGCTCTGGCTAATATTCGGGATGACACGACCCCGTTGCTCAATGCATTACAAGCCCAAAACGGCGAATACACCTTGGAAACCGTGACACCAGGGGGGGAGCGTCAATATGAAAAAATCACATCAATCCGCAAAATCATCCCTTGGGATAAAGAACTGAGCCAATTGGTAGCACAAGGTAGCCTGCCAGAAACGCGCGTTATCTCCTTTACCGTGACCGAGGGCGGTTACTACCTGGATAACCAATTTAACCTGCAACAGGATAATGCGGATATCCAGGCTGACCTCAAAGGTGATTGCCGCACAATATACGGTGCTATCAGCCGTATCTTGCTGCAACGCCAACAGATGCAGAACGGGCCAGTGACCTTGCTGAACTGCGATAATTTGCGTCATAACGGTGAGCGTTTCCGCCATTGCCTGCTTGAGTTCCTCGCACTTCGCGACCAGCAAAGCTTGCTCAGTTGGGTGACAAGTCAAACCCGTAGTCCCAATACCATGGTTGACCGCATTACCCCGCGCCCCGCTGATGACATCGCACCACGGGTGCTGGAACAAACCGGTTTCGCTGATCTGGCACCGGTTATGGGGGAATCATTCATCCAGTGGGTTATTGAGGACGATTTTATTGCCGGACGCCCAGCATTGGAGAATGTGGGTGTAGAGATGGTGGAATCAGTTCTGCCGTATGAAGAGGCAAAAATCCGCATCCTCAATGCCAGTCACAGTTGTATTGCCTGGGCTGGCACCTTGCTTGGGCAAAGTTACATTCATGAAAGTACCCAGACTGACGCTATTCGCCAGATGGCCTATGACTATGTGACTCAGGATGTCATCCCATCACTGTCGCCAAGCCCACTGGATCTTGCCAATTACCGTGATGTGGTGCTGGACCGTTTCAGTAATCCGTATATTCGTGACACCAACCAACGGGTGGCGGCAGATGGCTTTTCCAAAATTCCCGGATTTATTACGCCTACATTGATGGAGTGCTACCAACGAGGTGATACCCCAGCAGCAACCGCGATACTACCCGCATTATTCTTCGTATTTATGGAAAGTTGGCATCAGGACACCCTGCCGTATGAATACCAGGACGGAATACTGGACGCCGCCGCCGTCCATGCCATGTTCCAATCAGCTGATCCGGTAGGTCTGTTCGCTCGCGACAGCAAGCTATTTGGGCCACTAGCCAGTGACAGCCAGTTTGAACAGCTGCTGCGCCAATCGATTGACCGGGTAAATACCTGGCTCGTTGCTAACCGTTAATCATCGACAAGGAATTGCTATGTATCTTGGACTTGATTTAGGGACGTCAGAAATTAAAGCCATGGTGATTGATGACCGGGGCCAGATTCTGGCCAGTGAAGGCGAACCCTTGACCGTGCAGCGCCCACATCCTTTATGGTCGGAGCAAAATCCCACTGACTGGTGGCAGGCGACACAACGGGTTATTGGCCGCCTGCGCCATAAAATACCCCAGCGCTGGGGTGAGATCCTCGCGATTGGCCTTTCCGGTCAAATGCATGGCGCGGTGCTGTTGAGCCGCGAGGATCGTATCTTGCGACCGGCTATTTTGTGGAATGATGCGCGCTGTGCCGAAGAGTGTGATGAGTTGACCCGCAATGCCCCACAGTTACATCAGATTGCCGGAAATCTGGCGATGCCAGGCTTTACTGCACCGAAACTGCTGTGGGTTGCTCGCCATGAGCCGGAGGTGTTCGCACAACTGGCGACGGTACTGCTACCTAAAGATTATCTGCGCTGGATGATGAGTGGCGATAAGGTCAGTGATATGTCTGATGCCGCCGGAACGTTATGGTTGGATGTCGCCAGGCGCGACTGGTCGGACTCTCTCCTGGCTGCCTGCGGATTATCCCGCGATATGATGCCGCGTTTGATTGAAGGTAATGAACCCAGTGGTTACCTGAAAGCAGATATTGCGCGCGAGTGGGGCTTAGCCGATAAAGTGATTATTGCTGGCGGTGGTGGCGATAACGCAGCCAGTGCCGTTGGGATTGGTGCCATCAATCCTGGTGATGGCTTCATCTCTCTGGGCACGTCCGGTGTATTGTTTGCCGTTAATGATTGCTACCGGCCCAATCCACAATCTGCCGTTCATGCCTTTTGCCATGCTTTGCCGCATCGCTGGCATCAGATGAGTGTCATGCTGACCGCAGCCAGCGCCCTGCGCTGGTTGTGCCAACTGCTGGGAACCAATGAAACCACCCTTCTATCCGAGGTGGCGCAACTCAGTCGGTCAGAGCAGCGGCTGGCACCAGTTTTCCTGCCTTACCTTTCAGGCGAACGCACCCCCCATAACGATCCGCTGGCAACCGGCGCGTTTCATGGCATGACTCATGCGACAGACCGTGCGGCGCTGGGATATGCCGTGCTGGAGGGGGTGACTTTCGGTATTGCTGATGGCCTGGCGGTGTTACAGCAGGCCGGTACCCAACTGAGCCAATCCTCCTTGATTGGTGGTGGTGCACGCAGTGTGTGGTGGGGGCAATTGATGGCTGACACCCTTAACCTGCCAATTGTCACCCACAGCGGTGGGGAGGCTGGTGGGGCTTTAGGTGCCGCACGTTTAGGGTGGCTCGCCAGCGGCGGTGATGAGCAGGAGGTGTGCAGCAAACCACAAATCGACCAACGCTTCATCCCTGATGTTAACCGGCAAGATGCCTTGTTTGCCCGCCTTGAACGCTATCGACTGCTCTATCAACAGCAGCGGCAGTTACGCCAACAACTGCCGCAATAACCATCTAAAAAATAAAGATATAACAAGCCCGGGCGAGCCTATCGCCCTTTTTCTCTGTCCCTATAACCGTTGCTCCTACCAGCAACTCAACCAGCCGGCGCTCAAGCGCCAGAGGAACTTACTATGCAAAAAAAACCTACCCACTGGTTTGGTTTGCCAATGAATTTGTTCTGGGGTTACATTGCCATTGCCATTTTTATGAGCGGCGATGGATTTGAAATGGCCTTCTTATCCAAACATATTACTGATATGGGCTTTTCTCCGGCACAATCAGCCTTTGTGTTTACACTCTATGGCCTAGCTGCTGCCATTGCCGCCTGGAGCTCTGGTGTGGTTGCAGAGATCATCACGCCACAACGCGCCATGCGGATTGGTTTTGTGCTGTGGGTGGTCATGCACTGCTTATTTATGGTATTCGGTTTAGGCATTAAAAGTTATCCACTAATGTTGCTGTTCTATGGTATTCGTGGGTTGGCCTATCCGTTATTTATCTATTCATTTGTTATGTTAATTGTCCAAAACGTCCCTAAACAGCAACTCTCTTCTGCCATGGGTTGGTTTTGGGCGATGTATTCAGTCGGTATCGGTGTCATAGGGAGCTATTTGCCCAGTTTTACCATTCCGGTGATGGGTGAAACCGGTACGTTGTGGTTTGCCATTGTCTGGGTCATGGCCGGCGGTATGATGGCGTTGATATTACTGCGCAATGTTGGCACTGCCAGCCCTAAAGCATCACTCTCAAATAAAGAAAAAATCAAAGAGTTGTCTCGGGCCGTCACTATTCTGTTTACCAATAAAAACATCTTCTTATCCTGTTTAATCCGCATCATCAACACCCTGTCATTATTTGGTTTTGCCGTTATTATGCCGCTCCTGTTCGTTGGCCGACTTGGTTTTACCATGTCTGAATGGCTGCAAATCTGGGCGGTGTTCTTCTTCGTGACAATTTTCACCAATATTATGTGGGGGATCTTGGGCGAAAAAATTGGTTGGATGCGGCAGGTGCGTTGGTTTGGCTGTATCGGTTGTGCCCTTTCCAGTCTGGCGTTCTACTATATTCCGGTTCATTTCGGCCATAATTTCTGGGCGGCCCTGATCCCGGCAGTAATGTTGGGGATAACCGTAGCCGCTTTCGTTCCGATGACCGCGGTATTCCCGGTATTGGAACCGGAACACAAAGGTGCAGCCATCTCGATTTATAACTTGTCTGCGGGTCTGAGTAACTTTGTTGCCCCGGCGATTGCCTCGCTGGTGTTACCTTTCTTCGATATTGTTGGCGTGGTGTGGGTTTATACTGCGCTGTATCTGATTGCTGCTGTGCTGACCCTGATTGTTAAAGTTGAGCAACCAGGGCATGCAGATACCTATTATCGCAAAGAATCACTCGATAGCCTCGCGGGGCATCCTGCTACGGCCAGTTTACACCCTGAGCGCTAGCGGGTTATTTTTAAGCTGAGGCCAATACCGTCGAAATCAATATTTCAGCAACCCGAAGTTTAGACATAAAAAACGCCCGTGCTGAGACGGGCGTTTTCCATAGCGTCATTGATACCATCATCGCAACAATTAGCGCTGCATCCACTGGCCATTAATACCGCGCACATATTCACCGGCAGCCGCACGGTTAACTAACTTTTGCCCTGCCAGCTTGGCAACATCTTCAGTTGAAATATGGTTTTTCTGCGCCACTTCCTGATATTTCTCTGTTCTGGCAATATTGATTTGCTCTACCAACGCCAGTGTCTCAGGATCTTTTTTGACCGGAGCCAAATAACCACTTAGGGTTTCGCCAACCCGCCCTTGCTGCTTTGCCTGTTCCACTGTCAGGGCGAAAGCCATGGCGCTGAACAGCAAACTGCCACTCAATATCGTCCACCCCAACATCACTCGAATCAGCCTTAGTCTGCCACCAATCCAGCCTGAATTTTGCTTTTTCATCGTGGCTCCTTAAAATAGATTGGATTGATTTTTAAGCAAGTTTTCCACATCTTTATCAACTTTTATCTGGATTTCATGCTCAATCTTGACGTTCATATTGATAGTGATCGGTTTTTCCGGTGTCGCTACCTCAAGGCGTAAACAGCCACTGAGCATCAAAACACCCAAAGCTATTGCCACACGTTCCCCTGTCAAGATCTTCATTCCTTCGTCCTCGCCGGTATCACTGTTGGTTGTAAAGAAAGCGTCTGTTGTAGCCACTCTTGTAAATTGTCACCAAAACGCAGGCTACGCCAGAGTTGGAACACATTTTCCTGATGCTGATAATTCAATACTATCTCACGCTTTGAGTTTTTTTGCGTATTCACACCATGAATCTTCGAGCGTAATGTCAATTGCCCCAAATTATCCAGATCCACTTTGGCATAAGATTGATAAATCTCCATATAGCGTAACCAATCAATCGCGGCACCGGCGACAAAGTTACTATCACCGATTGAATTGGCCAGATCTTGATCGAGGCGCAATGTCACCCTGCCATCGTTAGCAATCCAACCATTACGCACCAACCACTGTGGGTTATTGAGATAAAGAGGCAATTCCCCGTTGACCTTCCCCGACATCGCAAACTGTTTCGGTTGTAGCACCGTAAATAGCTCACTCAAGTCAATGGCAGTTAATTTCAGCACGGCGGCGTCGTGTTGCGGTAAGCGTAACGCGGACAAACTCAGATGGCCGTTAAGAATGTCCATACCGACGTTACTCAAAGTTAACGGTGCATCATCAGAATAGGGATAAGTACCTTGTAAATCAGCAGTAATATTCTGCATTTCAAACAAGTTGCTTATTGAGGCGATACGCAACATCACCGGGTCTTTCGCGCCCAACTGCCAGTGGTGATTCTGCAAGCGATACGACATAACAAAATCTAACCCGCTCATTTCGCCGTCTTTCAGCCACATCCCGCCATTGTTCACCACCCAGTGACCACCGGCGGTAAAGCCTTGTTCTCGGGCTGCCGAAAAGGCCGCCTGAGCATACAGCTCTCCATCACGCAGTTTGATGCCTAATTCTGATGCGATAAGCGGCTGGAATACGGTTAACGATTGTTTCGGCCACCAGCCCTCACCCCGTAACCGCTCGCCATCCCAGCGGCCGCGCAGTGGGATCGGCCCGATCGGCTGCGCCTGCAATTGCCCCTGCCACAGAAAGCTGTTTGGTTCCCGACCATTGAGTTGCAAAGATAATTCAGCGGGAGGTAGATAACCGCCCCCGTCGCTGAACGACACTTTTTTCGCCCCTAACGCAAAACCGGCAATAAAGGCTGGGTGATGGTTATCGCGCTGCCAGGTGAGTGGCTTCACCAATGTCAGTCTTGGTGCCTCAACCTTAACCAGACCATATTGCAACCGATCAAAACCAGTCGAGAGCTGGTCAACGGTGATTAATGTATCGCGCCAACTCCCCTTGCCCGCCATATCCCAGCGAGCAGCCAGTGGCGGCAGGTGACCATTGCCCCAGTAACGCCACTGCCAATAACCTTTGTCCGGCCAAAACTCTTGCGCCTGACCATCCAAATGCAGGTTGAAATTTCCCCAATAGCTGTCTTGTGCATCAACGATGGCTTGTAGACGCCCGCTAACCCCGGCAGCCGTGACCTTGACACCAGCCAATGGCCAGCGAGCATCTCTTATCCGCAATTCAGGCGTCACATTGCCATGCGCGCGCAGTAACGCCCCTGGGTGCAGCACCCACGTTGGGTTCAACACCGAACCACTGAGCAGCCCTGGAATGGTGGCATTAAGCACCATTTTCTCCAGATTAGCCTGACCACTGAGTTGGAATTTTAAATCGCTGTTTATCATGCTCAGATTACCCGGCCCGAGGGTCAACACGGCATTCCCCTTACCGCTCTGCCCAGAGGTAATCACATTAATTCGCGCGTCAACTGAGGTCTGATCCAACCCTTGGTCCCAGTCATGTAACGTCAGGTTAATACCGCCACTTAATGGTTGCTGCGCGTATGGCCATTGCCACTGTCCGTTAACTAGCTGAATTTGGTTTACCGCAACACGCCATGGCAACCGTGCGAGCGGCACATCATCGCCACGCTCAGTGAGCGTCAGCACACCTTGCTGCTGTTGCCAGCTCAAGTTTAGAAGCAGTGGTTTAGACAGATAACCGGTGGTTAGCATCCCCTGTAATTCACCCTGTTCCGGCCAATCATCCAGTGACAAAGGAATCTTTATTTTGCCACTGAGTTCGAAAGGCTGCGGGGTACCAGGAACCGCAATAGAGAATTGATGCAAACTCAGTTGTTGATCCTGATCAAGGGTCGCGGCAAAGCTCAGTTGCGGCCCTTGATAACGTAACTCTTGAATCAATTTAAGCTTATCGGGCGAGGTGAGGGTCAGTTTACCGGCATATTGCTGCCAGGGCGTAATCTGCAAATTACTGATATCCAGATCCAGCACCGATAACTGCTGTTGCCAGTAAGCTAAATTCAGTGGTGCGCTGTCGCCATTAGTCGGTAATTGACTCAAACAGGCGGTATCCAACGCAACATTACCGGCCGCAAGTTGCCAGCGCCCCTGATGGTAGCCGACACTCAATTGATTCATATTAGCGAGGGTGCAGTCTTGTATCGAATAGCGCAATTGCTTGATACGCAGTGCGCCGTCACGCCATACCGGTGGCGTAGCCAGCGTTATCTGACTCCCAACAGGTAACCAATAATGTGCCACTTTGGGTAACCACTGTGGCAGGGTTTTCCATAATGCCATCAGAGAAATTGCGCTGATTAATAACAACCAACCCACTATTTTTGCGCATTTAGCCATGACTCGCCTTGTTTTATCCCCAACCAGACTTACGGTGTGCTTTAATCAAATCACCGCAAGATACCATAATAGATAACGCTACCCTTGCAACTCAGACAAAACTGTTGCCATTGAAAGTTGGCATAAAAACCTTATCTCTTTGGCATGAAAAAGTTACAAGTGCTCTATTTAACTTATTATTGTGGCAAATTGTATGATTTATTCGAATCTGTTAGATTGATCACAATATTTTAGCGGAGATATCGCGATGAAATTAGCCGTTTACAGTACTAAACAGTATGACCGTAAATACCTCGAATTGGTCAACAAAGATTTTGGCTTTGAATTAGAGTTTTTCGATTTTCTGTTAACGCCAAAAACAGCAAAAATGGCTGCTGGCTGTGATGCGGTCTGTCTTTTCGTCAACGATGATGGTTGTCGTGCGACATTAGAAGAACTGAAAAGTGTCGGCGTCGAGATTCTGGCGTTGCGTTGCGCTGGTTTCAATAATGTGGATCTGGAAGCCGCGAAAGAACTGGGAATTCAGGTAGTTCGTGTCCCTGCCTATTCACCTGAGGCGGTCGCTGAACATGCTGTGGGTATGATGATGAGCCTTAACCGCCGAATTCATCGTGCTTATCAGCGCACCCGCGATGCCAACTTCTCGCTGGAAGGGCTGATCGGCTTCAATATGCATAACCGCACTGCCGGGATTATCGGTACCGGTAAAATTGGTGTGGCAACCATGCGCATTCTGAAGGGTTTTGGTATGCGTCTGCTCGCTTTTGACCCCTATCCAAGTGCGCAAGCTCTGGAACTGGGTGCTGAATATGTCGATCTCAAAACGTTATATGCCGAATCTGACGTTATTTCCTTGCATTGCCCGATGACACCGGAAAACCATCATCTGCTTAATAAACAATCATTTGATCAAATGAAAAACGGTGTAATGATCATCAACACCAGTAGGGGTGGTCTGATTGACTCTACCGCAGCCATTGATGCCCTGAAACAGCAAAAAATAGGTTCGCTCGGCATGGATGTGTATGAAAATGAACGTGACCTGTTCTTTGAAGACAAATCCAACGACGTGATTCAAGATGATGTTTTCCGCCGTTTATCTTCTTGTCATAACGTGTTATTTACCGGGCATCAGGCGTTTCTGACCGAAGAGGCGCTGACCAGTATTTCGGCCACCACAATGCAGAATATTGCCCAGTTGAAAAAGGGTGAACCCTGCCCGAATATTATTACCGCCTGATTATTTATACGTTTAACAAGCGGCAGCATGGGATACCCAATAGATTTCGAGCACAGGCAGGTGGCAAACAGAAGTAGCCAATACACCTGATACTTGAAAGATGGCGGGTATCAACGTGCCGGACAAGCGCCGCGCATTAACGCCCATTCTTCACAACGTTTACCATCGGGTAACTGACACATCCCTACGCTGCCACCATTGAGTTGTTTGGCAATGGTTAATACACCACCGGCATTGGCACAATTGACTGCCGCCGGATTGGCCATATTAATATTATGGTGGACACTGGCGCTGGTGGCTTGTTGCACGGGTTCATAGGCATCAACATTATTTAAAGCTGTATCCGTTGGGTCATTGCTGCTACAGGCGGCCAAAAAGAACACAGCGCCACCCACAAACATTGATAATACTTTCATTCTTCTGCTCCGGCATGAGAAAGGCATAAATCTATTGTTTAATGCAATTTCGTCTACGCTAATTGGCTTATATAATATCTGTTATAATTAAAACACAACATAAATAAGCGCAAATTCGATAATTAAACTTAACCTGTAACAAGGTGAATAGCCGAATTATCAAGGTAGTTTGCTGTTAAAAATTTGGCGAAATAACCAAACCGAGACTAATTAGATAGAGAATCAGTTACCTACGATTTGGATAAAAATAAAACGGGAATAACTATGATCACTGATTTACTGCTACGAATAGCCCTTGCCGGATTGCTGGGTGGGTTAATAGGTATTGAACGTCAATTGCGGTCAAAAGAAGCAGGATTGCGCACTCATATCCTGGTTGGCATCGGCAGTGCCATGTTTATGATTGTTTCAAAATACGGTTTCGAGGATTTACTGACACTGGAACACGTCAGTTTTGACCCTAGTCGAGTCGCAGCACAGGTTGTCAGCGGCATGGGGTTCCTGGGGGCCGGGACGATTATGATTCAAAAGCAGATGGTTAAAGGCCTAACAACCGCAGCCGGTATGTGGGTAACAGCGGCTATCGGCCTGGTGATTGGTAGCGGCCTGTATGAAATTGGCATCTATGGCACGCTGATGACACTGGTGGTACTGGAGATCTTCCGCCAATTGAGTAATCGCCTGCTTGGCCAGCACCATTATGTCTCGATCAAACTGTTACCCGAGAGTGTGCCACTTATTCTGGCCGCACTGCAAAAACTGCGACTGCGGCCAATTAACCTGTCAGTGGTACAAAAACGTGAAGAGAAGAATGCCGGTTGTGAACTGACCATGGAAGTGACCTTGTCACCTAGAAAAAGTCTCGATCAGTTTTATGAGACGTTATTGGCTATTGATGGCATACATCAATTAGACATTAAATAGTTGAAAAGGACGTTGTCCTACGTTTCAGTGACACCGACCCTCACCCATTAGCGTGTTATCCCGCCCCACCACGATAACGCGCTAATAGATGAGTTCCGCCTGTATCCTACAGGCGTGATTAATGCATGGGTGTCTTAGACAGCAGATTAATCACCATAACCCCCGCAATGATTAGCGTCATCCCGGCAATGGCTGCCCAATCAAGTTTTTGTTGGTACATAAAGGTAGCGGCGATCGACACCAAAACAATACCCAACCCTGACCAGATGGCATAAGCGATACCCAATGGCATGGTTTTAACCACCTGCGAAAGCCCCCAAAATGCAACACCGTAGCCAATAACCACCACAATTGAGGGTACCAATCGGGTAAACCCATCAGATGCTTTCAGCATCGTAGTCGCCACTACTTCGGCAACAATTGCCATCATTAAATACATGAAACCGCTCATCATCATTTTCTCATTTCAGTATTGGGTCAACATTATGCCCGTCCCATATTAAATGTTCATTAAATCTAATTCAGTTTCACAATTATTTTACAAAAGCACCCATAGGTATTGCTTCGCCAAGCGATATCTGAGCAGCGCAATAAATAGTTTTCTAATTGTAATAATTATTATCCGAATAACATCTATATAAGCTTTGCCAGCGTTACTGGCTTATTTTCTGCATTTTAACTGAAAGCATTTAGCCCCCCAGCCACACAAATTCGATAACTGACAAAAATGCACTCTGCTAGAATTTCAGTATTAGTTCAAATAATTCGTTAACCGTCAGAGGCACCCATTACTACTTTGGTCTCTGCGTGACAAGCAATGTGAAGGTATAAATTAATGATTACTACTGACGGTAACAGTGCAGTAGCTTCTGTGGCCTATCGCGCCAGCGAAGTTATTGCTATCTACCCTATTACACCCAGTTCTACCATGGCAGAGCTTGCTGATGCATGGTCAGGTGATGGTAAAGTCAATATTTGGGGAGACGTTCCCCGCGTGGTTGAAATGCAGTCAGAAGGCGGCGCCATTGCCACTGTGCATGGCGCACTACAAACTGGCGCGCTGTCGACCTCCTTTACCTCTTCGCAGGGATTGCTGTTGATGATCCCCACGTTGTATAAGTTAGCGGGTGAACTGACCCCTTTCGTACTGCATGTTGCAGCCCGAACCATTGCGACTCATGCCTTATCCATTTTTGGTGATCACTCCGATGTTATGGCCGTGCGCCAGACCGGTTGTGCCATGCTGTGCGCCAGCAGTGTACAAGAAGCGCAGGATTTCGCCCTGATTTCACAAGTAGCGACGCTCAATAGTCGCATTCCATTTATTCATTTCTTTGATGGTTTTCGCACCTCACATGAAATCAATAAAATTGTGCCACTCGATGATGACACGCTACGCCAATTATTGCCGCAAAAAGGGATAGATGACCACCGCAGCCGAGCGCTGTCACCGGAGAGTCCGGTTGTGCGCGGTACCTCTGCCAACCCTGATACCTATTTCCAGTCGCGCGAAGCGACCAACCCTTGGTATAACAACACCTATCAGCATGTTGCTGATGCCATGGCCGCTTTTGCCGCGGCCACTGGGCGCGAATATAAACCATTTGAATATTACGGCCACCCACAGGCGGAGCGTGTCATTATCTTAATGGGTTCCGCTATCGGCACCTGCGAAGAAGTGATCGATACTTTGTTGACGCGCGGCGAAAAAGTCGGCGTGCTTAAAGTGCGTCTATTCCGCCCTTTCTCTGCGGCGCAACTGTTGAGTGTCTTACCCCAATCAGTAATAAAAGTAGCCGTGTTGGATCGCACCAAAGAACCGGGTGCACTGGCCGAGCCACTCTATCTTGATGTGATGACCGCATTGGCTGAAGCCTATAGCCGTGGCGAACGCGCCACATTACCGAAAGTGATTGGTGGTCGTTATGGTTTGTCTTCCAAGGAGTTTGGCCCTGATTGTGCTCTCGCCATTTTCAAAGAGTTGACATTAGATCTGCCTCGTCCACGTTTCACCGTAGGGATTTTTGATGATGTTACTGGCCTGTCATTACCATTGACTGATGAAAAGATAGAACAACGCGCCACACTGGAGGCGCTGTTCTATGGCCTGGGCAGTGATGGTTCGGTCTCTGCCACTAAAAACAACATCAAGATAATCGGCAACAGTACCTCACTGTATGCACAGGGTTATTTTGTTTATGACTCGAAAAAAGCGGGTGGCCTGACGGTCTCGCACTTGCGCGTCAGTGAAACGCCGATCAATTCCGCCTATCTGGTCAGCCACGCCGATTTTGTCGGTTGCCACCAGTTGCAGTTTATTGATATTTACCAAATGGCCGAACGGCTGAAACCGGGTGGTATCTTCCTGATTAATACCCCATTCAGTGCAGACGAAATGTGGTCTCGCCTACCACAAGAAGTGCAAGCCGTATTACACCAGCGCAATGCACGGCTGTTTGTGATCAATGCAGCCAAAATTGCCCGTGAATGCAAACTGGGCGCTCGTATTAATACCGTGATGCAGATGGCGTTCTTCCATCTGACACAGATTTTACCCACTGCGATGGCGCAACAGCAGTTGCGGGCCGCGATTGATGGTAGCTACAGCAATAAAGGGCCAGAAATTGTCACGCGCAACTGGCAGGCACTGGATGCCACCCTTGATGCACTGATTGAAATCCCGCTACAACCGATTAATGAAAACAGCCCGATGCGGCCACCGATCGTCTCCGATCAGGCACCTGATTTCGTCAAAACAGTTACCGCAACCATGCTGGCTGGTTTGGGTGACGCGCTGCCGGTGTCGGCCTTCCCGCCTGATGGAACCTGGCCGGTGGGTACGACCCAGTGGGAAAAACGCAATATTGCAGAAAATATTCCTATCTGGCAGCCCGATCTCTGTACCCAGTGCAACCACTGCGTTGCCGCCTGCCCGCACTCAGCAATCCGTGCCAAAGTGGTACCGCCAGAGGCTATGTCTGGTGCACCTGACAGCTTGCAGTCACTCGATGTCAAAGCCCGTGATATGCGTGGGCAGAAGTATGTGTTACAAGTTGCGCCGGAAGATTGCACCGGATGTAACCTGTGCTATGAAGTCTGTCCGGCCAAAGATCGCCAGAATCCTGAAATCAAAGCCATCAACATGCAACCACGGCTGGAGCACCTGGTGGAAGAAAAAACGCACTATGACTTCTTCCTCAAATTGCCGGAAATCGATAAAACCCAAATGGAACGTATTGATATCCGTACGTCACAATTGATTTCCCCGCTGTTTGAATACTCTGGAGCCTGTTCGGGTTGTGGCGAAACACCGTATATTAAGCTGTTGACCCAGTTATATGGCGATCGTCTGTTAATTGCCAACGCCACCGGTTGCTCATCAATCTATGGCGGCAATCTACCTACCACGCCTTATACCACCAACGCCGATGGCCGTGGTCCGGCATGGGCTAACTCACTGTTCGAAGATAATGCCGAGTTCGGTCTGGGCTTCCGCCTCACCGTCGATCAGCATCGTCAGCGGGTAACCCGCCTAATCAACCAACTGGCACCACAGTTGCCGCAAGAGCTGGTCGATCAGTTAATACTTCAGGATGCCACGCCAGAAGTACGCCGTGAGCAAGTCTCTCAATTGCGTCAGCTATTGCGTGACATCCCAGGCAATGATGCTCAACAATTGGCAACGGATGCGGATTATTTAGTCGATAAATCCATCTGGTTGATTGGTGGCGATGGCTGGGCATATGACATTGGTTTTGGTGGACTTGACCATGTATTGAGCCTAACAGAAAACGTCAATGTGCTGGTGCTCGATACCCAGTGTTACTCCAACACCGGCGGCCAGCAATCTAAAGCGACCCCGCTCGGGGCGGTCACTAAATTTGGTGAGCATGGCAAACGTAAGGCGCGCAAAGACTTAGGCGTCAGTATGATGATGTATGGCCATGTCTATGTTGCGCAGATTTCGCTGGGAGCGCAGCTCAATCAGACGGTAAAAGCCATTCAAGAAGCGGAAGCCTATCCTGGCCCATCGCTGATTATCGCTTACAGTCCGTGTGAGGAGCATGGTTATGATTTGGCCTACAGCCATGATCAGATGAAGCAATTAACCGCCACCGGTTTCTGGCCGCTATACCGCTTTGACCCACGCCGCACTGACGAAGGCAAAGCGGCCTTGGCATTGGACTCCCGCCCACCAAGCAGTGACCTGACCACCACACTGCTGAATGAGCAACGTTTCCGCCGACTCAATACCCAAGAGCCGGAGGTGGCGGCACAGTTGTACGCGGCGGCGGAGAAAGACTTGAAAAAACGCTACGACTTCCTGAGCTTACTGGCAGGGAAAACAGAAAAAACCGCCTCTGAGGGATAAGTCCACTCAGTATCAACATCGTTTATCAGCAGGATAACAACGCCTCATTCGGGGCGTTGTACTGCGGGTTTTGATTCTGGGGGCACCCTATTCTATTGTTTTTCTCGTACTGAGTATTCCCCCATAAATCAATGGGGGAATAGCAGAATGGGTCAAAGGTGATATTACCGCGTTAACTTAATAGATAAATAAAATCAGAGATTGGTTACATCTATATACAGGGCGTTATTGATATTGGTAGAAGAAACCGTTGCTTCACTAAACGCGTACTCTTCCCTATCCCCTTCACGATCTAACGGCAGGTTGACGAAATCAAAAAGGTTACGGTCAGCTAACTGGCTTGGGCTTACGTTTTGTATTGACTTAAATACACTCTCAACCCGGCCCGGATCTTTTTTATCCCATTCGCTTAGCATGGTTTTAATCGCCTGGCGCTGCAAATTCTCCTGCGAACCACACAGGTTACATGGAATTATTGGAAAAGTTTTATACTCAGAATACTTAATCAGGTCTTTCTCGCGGCAATATGCCAGCGGCCTGATAACAATATTACGTCCATCGTCAGAACGTAATTTTGGCGGCATCGCTTTCATGCGTGCACCATGGAAAATATTCAAAAATAGCGTTTCAACAATGTCATCCATATGGTGACCGAGCGCGATTTTTGTAGCGCCAATCTTCTCCGCAAATGAATACAATGTTCCTCTGCGTAGACGAGAACATAGCCCGCAGGTTGTTTTACCTTCAGGTATTTTCTCTTTAACAACCGAATAAGTATCTTTATCCACAATATAATAAGGGATATTAAGGCTTTCAAGATACTCAGGCAGAATATGTTCAGGAAAACCGGGTTGTTTTTGGTCTAAATTTACCGCAATAACATCGAACTTGATCGGCGCAACCTTTTGTAGGCCGAGTAGGATGTCCAACATTGCAAACGAGTCCTTCCCACCACTCATGCATGCCATTACAACGTCATTATCTTCGATCATGTTGTAATCGGTGATAGCATTGCCGACATTTCTCCGAATGCGCTTCTGGAGTTTATTGAACTCAAGGGTTTCTTTTCTTGTATCTTCTTGATTCATAAATACTTATCAGGTCTCTAATAACGTTCAGAGCGACTAATTCCGAGTGAAAAAGTAAAGCGTTATTATACGTAAGTTTATGCATCCATGAAACAGTAGAAATTGCAGCGACCCTGAGCAGGTTGAAAGGAATTAAATATCTGGCTAAAAATGCATAAAAAAAATGCCGATGTTGAGACAACATCGGCATCGTAACAATTATGTGCTATGCAGTAATTCAAAATAAAAGTATTACAAATATGGAGCGCAACGCCCATCGCTTGACGTTGCATTCACCTGCACAGTGATAATGCCTGAGTCATTACCATCAAATCTTGATGTGGCTCAATTTTGCAGTGATTAACCCTATCTCTGGCACACTCTTTTACACGCCTGCCGCTTCATTATTAGAGCCATTTACTGCGCTTTAACCACCAGGCAACACCTAATACCAAAGCCACCAACATCATGCAAAAAGTTGCAAAACCAAAAGAGTCGGTGTTACCGGGGATCCCACCAAGGTTGACCCCAAACAAACCGGTCAAAAAGGTCGTCGGTAAAAAGACCATTGCCAAAAGCGACATGGTATAGGTCCGCCGGTTCATCGCATCAGCCATTAATGAACTAATTTCATCAGACAGCACTGCCGTGCGGGCGATGCTTGAATCTAAATCCTCTAATCCACGGCCCAGACGTTCTGAGATTTCCTGCATTCGACGCCGATCATCATCATTCATCCAGGGCAAACGCTCACTAGCTAATCGAGAGAATACATCGCGCTGTGGTGCCATATAGCGGCGTAACACAATTAGCTGCTTGCGTAATAATGCCATTTGCCCACGCTGGGGGATTTTTTGCTCCAGTAAATCATCTTCAAGATCGATAATTTTGTCGTGTAAGTCTTCGATAAACTCACTGGTATGGTCGGTCAGGCCATCGACAATCTCCACCAGCCAATTACCACTGTCTGTCGGGCCGGTGCCGCTTTGTAAATCATTTAATACATCATCGATGGAGTAAACCTTACGATGGCGAGTTGAGACGATCAATTTATCCGTGATATAGACCCTAATCGTCACTAACTGATCGGGACGGGCATCGGTGTTAAAGTTAATACCACGCAAGGTTATCATTGTGCCATCACCCAGCCGGGTGACCTTAGGACGCACACTCTCCCCCGCCAGGCCATCACGGACCACCTCTGGCAGTAATGGTGTATTTTGCAGCCAGGCTGCACTTTGCGGATAGGTATAATCCAGATGCAACCAGCAAGGCTGCCCCGCGGTGGCGACGGCATCAACACTTATTGACGTCACCCCCCCTTTACCATCGAGTTGATAGGCATAAACCGCATCAGAGACTTGAAGTGCTTTCCCTTCGACTACATCCACAACAACATCCTCTATTTCGGAATTTATCATGCAATTAGCTCAGTGTAGCGCTAGCCACCCGATCTTTAAAGGTGGTGAACCAGGATAGCTCGCCGCAGCCATAACAGAATCGTCTGACACTAACAAAACGCAATGTTAAATGTAGTAAAATAATCTAAACATAAAGTGACCAGATAGATTTAATTATCTCATCACCACTGAGAGCAAATTAAAAAAATAGAAAAAGCCGCCAATTAATACTGGCGGCCTAACTGTCAGAAATACACCGACTTTAGTGTTTGATGATATACATCGTCTGACTGTATGCCACATCCTCAGGGTTAGTGATTGGATAACCTTTCACCCACGGCTTAATTAAACGACCATTGGTAAATTGATATATAGGTGCGATAGGTACTTGCTCGGCAATAATCTGTTCAGCTTTATTATAATCATCACTCAGTGCTTTAGCATTGGTCTGTTTACCCGCTTCATTGAGTAACTTATCATAATCTACACTATTAAATTTGGCGATATTTCCGCTGTGTGTGGATGTCAGCAGTGACAGGAAGGTAGACGGCTCATTATAGTCACCGACCCATGACGCACGAACCACATCAAAATTACCGGTGTTACGGCTGTCAATATATGTCTTCCATTCCTGGTTAATCATTTTGACATCCACACCCAATGTTTTCTTCCACATAGAAGCAATGGCAATGGCTAATTTCTGATTATTATCAGAGGTATTATACAAGAGGGATAATGTTAACGGCTTATCAGGACCATAGCCCGCAGCATGCAGCAATGCTTTGGCTTGTGCGTTCAATTCATCCTGATCTTGCTGCTGCAATAAATTTGCAACCGGATGGTAGCCGGCAGTAACATCAGGCGTAAAGTGATAAGCTGGCTTCTCTCCAGTACCTAATACTTTTTCAGCAATGATTTTACGATCTATCGCATAAGACAATGCTTTACGTACGCGAATATCATTGGTTGGTGCACGTTGCGTATTAAAGGCGTAATAATAGGTTCCTAGCTGATCAGGCGTATAAACCTGGTCAGGAATATCTTTTAGCAACTTCTGATATAAATTTTTCGGAAATGATTCTGTAATATCAATATCACCCGCACGATAACGTTTAGTGGCATTTGCTTCCTGATTAATTGGAATAAACGTTACTTTGGTCAGCACCGTATGCGCATGGTCCCAATAGTGTTCATTTGGTACCAATACCAATTTTTCATTGACGACTCTATCTTGTAATTTAAATGCACCGTTGCCTACCAGATTACCGACTTTGGTCCAATCATTACCATATTGTTCAACAACAGACTGGGGAACCGGGAATAAACTGAAATTTGCTGTCAGACTTGGGAAATAAGGTACCGGTTTACTGAGTTTGACTTTTAAGGTGTGATTATTAATAGCACTCACCCCTAGCGTGTCTGGTGACATTTTCCCTGAAATAATTTGCTGTGCATTCTCCATCCCCGCTAATTCAGCGAACCAGGCAAAAGGAGATAAACTTTTAGGGTCAACTAATCGACGCCAGCTGTAAACAAAGTCCTGTGCAGTGACCGGTGAGCCGTTAGACCATTTAGCGTCTTTACGTAAGGTAAATATATAGGTTTGGTTATCTGTTGTTTGCCAGCTTAATGCCACTCCGGGAATTATTTGGCCCTGAGCATCCTGATTCACTAAGCCTTCAAACAGGTCACGCGCGACCTGAGCCTCGATTAGCCCCACGGCTTTCATCGGATCAAGGGAGGCTGGCTCATCTTTAATATGACGAACGATTTCTTGTTTTTCTGCCAATACGGTACCCGCAGGAACATCAGCAGCATTTGCTGCGCCCAACGCGGTGCCCACTAATGCGGCACACAATGCATAACGGAAATAGCGCATAATCGATAACCTTATCGTTGTTGTCCATGTCAGCGAAAGCAGCCCCTGACTGCTCATAACGTTAACTACTCACAGCGCGTACCAACATATTCTATGCAGGCAATATTCAGCCATGACCTTGGGGTTACTGTGTGTGTAAATTTAACCCATCATTATTTCTGGATCTATTTATTTAAAGTAAATCAAACAGTAAAGCTTCAACATCAACTCAACACGTTGTCGATATAAACTAGCAGATTAAACCCTATACTGACGATGATAAAATATAGCTCACCACGGCAACATCAAAAGTAAACTGCATTCAACAATACAATCAGCGACTGACGTTAGCCTTTATGGTTCTCTGAACCATTGCCATCAGCATCAAAAATAACTTATTGATTCAAAGAAATAATATTAAATGCTATGTTGAAAGTATTATAAATATGTTCAGGATAACAGAGAACATTATGACTCAATATCGACCTCGTTCAGCACGAGGAAATTTGCTCACCTTAGGCCAACACTACGGCCAATCGCTGCTGGGTGCACCGCTGCTTTACTTCCCTGCCCCCACGTCATCTGTTAACACCGGATTGATTATCGCCGGCACCCATGGCGATGAAAGTGCGGCCATTGTTGCCCTTTCCTGCGCGTTACGCACTATTGCCCCGGAACAACAGCACCATCATGTGGTATTAGCAGTGAACCCGGATGGTTGCCAATTAGGGTTACGTGCTAATGCCAATGGTGTTGATCTTAATCGCAATTTCCCGGCAAAAAACTGGCAACCAGGCGAGACGGTTTATCGCTGGAACAGTGCCGCTGATGCACGTGATGTCCGGTTATTGACAGGCGAACACGCAGGTTCAGAACCAGAAACACAAGCTTTATGCGCCTTGATTGAGCAACTTGCTCCCCGCTGGGTCGTCTCATTCCATGAGCCGCTGGCCTGCATTGAAGACCCTGGTAACTCTGTGCTAGGGGCTCGGTTGGCAGCCAATTTCGCATTACCGCTCGTTAACAGTGTCGGTTACGCCACACCGGGGTCATTTGGTAGCTGGTGCGCTGATCGCAATTTGCCGTGTATCACCGCAGAATTACCGCCGATTTCCGCCGATGCAGCCAGTGAATGTTATCTGGCTGCGTTGGTGGATTTACTTACGTTGGCGGATTAAACCGACAAATCAATCGCCCCCGTAGAGAAGTGCAGTCCATCTTCAATGTCCTGTTCCAACCATGTCGGGCCGTCGAGATCAACAAACCGCGCGCCCGGTGCCAGTGGCAAGGCCGCTCGTATGGCGCGGGAAGTACACAACATGCAACCGAGCATAATGGCAAATCCCTGTGATTTTGCCTGCTCGGCTAGCAATAACGCTTCGGTTAACCCGCCACTTTTGTCCAGTTTAATGTTTACCATGTCATAGCGGCCAACCAGTCCGGCTAAATCCGCCCGCGTATGGCAGCTTTCGTCAGCACAAATCGGCAACGGATGAATAAAATTCTGCAAACTATCATCTTCACCGGCCGGTAGCGGCTGTTCCAGCATCGCCACACCTAAATCTGCCAGTAACTGGCAACGGGCAACCAGCCCTTCGGTTTGCCAGGATTCATTGGCATCCACGATTAAGGTCACTTCTGGCGCAGCACTGCGGATCGCCACTAAACGCTCAGCAATAAGATGGTCATCAAGTTTTATTTTCAACAATCTGGCGCCAAGATGTGCCAATGCACTGGCACTGTACGCCATCGCTTCTGGCGTGCCGATACTGACTGTTTGAGCCATTGAAATATGGGGAATAGCCGTTGTCTGGCTCATGTGCCACAAACTTTGTCGGTTCTGTAAACATTCCAACTGCCACAGTGCACAATCTACCGCATTCCTGGCCGCCCCTGCGGGTAATAGCTGCTGTAAAGCCTGCCGTGAAATGCCACCTTCTATGGCATTCACAACCAAAGCTAGCTGTGCCATGACCGATGATTCACTTTCACCATAATGTGGATATGGCGTACATTCGCCGCAAGCCAGGATGCCGTCCTCTTCAATCTCGACGACCACCACTTTGGCTTCTGTACGGCTACCACGGGAAATAACAAACGCAGAATGTAAAGGCCATGCCTCAGGGTAGAAACGCATTGTTCTCAATTATGGCTCCTTGGCAGAATTCGGGCTTGAGTATCAGACGTTAGAACCTAACGTAAGCAAAATCTCAATTATTTAGCAAATTTCTCATATCCAAGCCGCCATTGTTACCTTAAACTGAACTTCGTGTTACACATCTGTAAAAGGGATCAAATAATGACACAGACCGTACATTTTCAAGGCAATCCAGTGACTGTTGCAGGTCAACTGCCACAAGCTGGCGATAAAGCAAAAGACTTTACTTTGGTTGCGAAAGATTTATCTGATGTTGCCCTGAGCAGCTTCATTGGCAAACGTAAAGTCCTGAATATCTTCCCAAGTATTGATACCGGCGTTTGTGCGGCATCGGTACGTAAATTCAATCAATTGGCTGGCGAACTTGAGAACACTGTCGTTCTTTGTATCTCCTCTGACCTGCCATTTGCTCAATCACGCTTTTGCGGTGCTGAAGGCCTGAGCAACGTAACGACCTTATCAACGCTGCGTGGCGCCGATTTCAAACAAGCTTATGGTGTGGCCATTACCGAAGGCCCATTGGCTGGTTTGACTGCGCGTGCTGTGGTGGTTTTGGATGGGCAAGATAACGTTATCTACAGCGAACTGGTTAACGAAATCACCACTGAACCAAACTATGATGCCGCGCTGGCAGCACTGAAATAACTGGTTAACTTCGGTTTAACTAAACCGGAGCATTAACTCAAAACGGCTGGCCCATCTGGGTACAGCCGTTTTTTATTACAATCCGTTTTTAATACTATCCATTTATAGCAACACATTACTCTGTTGCTTACTCCTCTTCGCTGTCATCACTGACTGGCCGCTTACTGCTTAAACCATATTCGCGCAACTTGTTGGCAATCGCGGTATGCGAGACGCCAAGGCGCTTGGCCAATTTACGTGTACTGGGATAATTACGGTAAAGACGGGTCAGCACTGAGCGTTCAAAGCGTTTGCTGATGTCATCAAGCGAACCATCAAGCACTTCGTCCCCCAGTACGGCTTCAACTTCAAACTCCGGCAAGATAATGTCCTGGGGCCGCAGTTCGAAACCGTCCAATTGGGTCAGGGCGCGATAAATGGCATTTTTCAACTGCCGCACATTGCCGGGCCAACCATAATTAGTCAGAAAACTGCTCAGTTCAGGAGCCAACTTCGGCCGTGGCACGCCTTGTTCGTCCGAAAAGCGGGCAACGAACAATTCGGTCAGTGGCATGATATCAGCCTGACGCTCACGCAATGGTGGCAAGGTGATAGTCAGCACATTAAGGCGATAATAGAGATCTTCACGAAACTCACCACGCTGAACCAACTCCACCAGGTTCTTTTGCGTGGCGCAAATAACCCGAACATCAACATGCACTTCATGTTCTTCCCCGACACGGCGGAAGGTACCATCGTTTAGGAATCGCAACAGTTTGATTTGCATGCGTGGCGACATTTCGCCGATTTCATCCAGTAGCACCGAGCCACCATTCGCCTGCTCAAAGAAGCCTTTTTTACCTTCGATGGCATTCGGGTAAGCCCCGGCTGCATAGCCGAATAGCTCGCTTTCTACCACATCGTCCGGCATTGAAGCACAATTAAGGCCAAGGAAAGGCATTTTCCCGCGCGGGCTACGCAAGTGACAGGCGTGAGCCAAGAGATCTTTACCGGTACCGGTATCACCAACCAATAGCAAGGGGGCATCCAGCATCGCCAACTTACGGGCTTGCTCAAGCACTTGGCGCATCTTAACGCTGGTGGCAACAATCTGTTTAAATTCAGTATCATCGTTAACTGATAAGATTTGTAACTGTTTACCCATGCGCGCCGTGGATTTTAACATCACCACTGCACCCACTGTTTGGTTCTGCTGATGCTCGTCTTCAAGCTCGATGGGAGTTATCTCCATCAGGTAATCCTGATTGTTGATCAACACCCGTTCGGTATGAGGCGCGGTCTCCCCCCCTTCAAACCAACGAGCAAAGTTATATCCCCCGAGTAGACTGCCGGCAGTTTTGTGGCGAATACGCTCCTCATGAAGGGAGAAAAGCTCACGGGCCGCAGGGTTCGCTAACTCAAGATTACCTCTTAAATCAATGGAGAATACCGGTTCTGGCATCGATTCAAGTAACGCTCGCAGCGAGCGGTGTTCACGTTCTGATGGCATAAAGGAGACGGTTCGAACGTCTGTTACCCCCTCGATACGTCGAATATCCATCATTAAGGCACTGAATACACTGAAATCCAGTTGAGAAAAGTTCAGGTAAATACGCCCTATCGGATCAATTTCGATCCCCCGTAAATCAATGCTGCGTAAAACCAAGAGATCAAGTAACTCTCTGGTGAGACCGAGTCGGTCTTCACAAAAAACTTCCAAGCGCATCAGTATCGACCTTATATAGTGCAGGTGCGGAGTCTCTGCTTATGATAATACCCTGTCCCCCCTTGCTGATGAAGCAGTCTGTCAGCAAAAGTTGACAGGAATCGGGTTTTTGCTGATTTTTTTCCCGACCAATGCTAGCAAGGTAAGATTTTCAGCGCCTGCGCGCCATACATCTAGCGAGTTATTAGTTTTTATAAGAATAATTCAGAATAATATAATGCCTGACTGTATCAGTCCCTTCGTCAAGGTGAGGTGACACTTTGCATTCCATCGGCCAACTGGCTATAGTAGAGGTAGCCATATGACCGAGGAGGTTACATGAGAGCTTATCAGCCTACCCCCACAGCCAAGGCAGGGGCGCTCTGGCGTGAAATTGGTTTGCCGGCCAGTCGTGGCACGGTATTGGTGGATAGCATCAAATTGGGTTTTTCTGTCGATGTCATCGACAGCATCCATCTCTGGGCGTCCATACCTAAATCTGAAGTATTGCGTGCTACCGGTATTCCCAGCCGTAGTCTAACCCGTAGACGCACCCATGATGGCCGTTTTACCCCGGAAGAGAGCGAGCGAATTGCGCGTTTCGTGCGAGTAATGGATGCCGCCGTTGATCTATTTGGTGGTGATAAAGGCAAAGCCATCGTCTGGATGTCGACGCCAATTAAGGGGCTTGGGCATCGCAGCCCTGACTCACTGCTGGAGACCGAAACCGGCGCGCTAGAAATCTGTGATTTAATTGGCCGGCTGGAACACGGTGTATTTTCATAGCTGAGTGCCAGGAAGGATAAAAGTTCTATAGGGAAGATGACATGGATAAGTTCACAATTACTGGCAACCCGACGGGGCAATACTTATGATGCTCTATCGCATTGTGATGCGCCGTTATCTTGCTTCAACCTGGACCGGCTATGGCGCTGAAATCTATGGCGGCCGCTGGAATCATAAAGGCCACGCTGCCATCTATTTAGCCAGTAGTGTGTCACTGGCAATGCTGGAAACACTGGTGCATATTCAAGACAGCTCAACACTCAGTGAGTTTGAATTATTTCAAATTGAGATTGATGATAGCAATATCATGCTGTTACAGCCACAGGATTGGCCCATTGACTGGCGTAACGACCCCGCACCTGCCGCTACGATGGATATCGGCACCGAGTGGTTGGCATCAGAATCATCAATTGGATTACTGGTCCCGTCCACACTGGTGCCATCAGAACACAATATGCTGGTCAACCCACGCCACAAAGATTTTCAGGCCTGTTTGAGTACCGCCAAAACACTCTCCTTCGCCTTCGATCCGCGATTGAAATAGCCAACTGACTACGGTTTAGCTTTGTCTTTTTTCGGCAGCGTATTTTTCAATTGGCTAATCAACTGGCGGCGAAAATCTCCCAGTTTAGGTTTATCACCATCCAGCCACGGCAACGGGCGACATAGCTCCATCGCTTTGATACCCAGTCGGGCGGTCAGTAGCCCCGCCCCGATCCCTTGCGCCGCACGAGCCGATAAACGAGCGGCCAAATCCTGTGACAACCAATCCATACCCACTTCTCGTACCAATTCGGAAGCCCCGGCAAAGGCAATGTTCAGTAACACTAAGCGGAATAACCGAATTCGGCTGAAATATCCCAATTCGATACCATACAGAGCGGCAATACGATTAATCAGACGAATATTACGCCAGGCGATAAAGGCCATATCCACCAACGCCAGAGGACTGACCGCAATCATTAATGCTGATTCAGCAGCGTAGCGGCTAATTTCTGCCCGTGCCTGATTATCCAGTGCTGGCTGTACCAGTTTGGCATATAACTCAACCACTTCTCGATCGTTATGAGTCTCATGCAGTGACGCCTGCCAACGTTGCAGTGCCGGATGCCCTTGCTCCAATCCGGCCTGACGCGCCAGTTTTTCACAAAAGGCGCGCCCTTGCCCGATACCGTGACTCACCAAAAGTTCGCGTGCGACATCGCGCTCTTGTGCCCGCTGGCGTAAACGGTATAGACGCCGCCACTCGGTCAACACCGAACCGACCCCAGCTACCACAATCAGCCCACCGGCAGTCGTTGCCCCCAGTGCTATCCAATCCTGTTGCTGCCAAGCCTGATTAACCCATTGCACTGACTGGGCAATCACACTGACACCAAAGAGTGCCAGTCCGGCCGTCACCATTTTGCGCCACAGACTGCGTTTGGGTTTCAGCGCAGCATTCACCAACCCTTCCACCCGCCCTTCTTCATCTTCAGCGTCTAGTTCAGGTGCCGCAGGGTAGAAGTTCTGCGCGGTTTGTTGATCAAAAGCCTGTGCTGCTTTTAATACTGGCTCATCAAGAGGCTGCAAAGGCTGTTCAAAATCTATCCGTGGTTTCAACGGCTCACTCATCGCAACTTATCTCCCAATAAGAACTCCATCACTGCATCCAGCCGAATATGGGGCAATGGGCTATCAACATTCACCGCTTGTGGGCGAAATTCATCAAAATGAAAACCCTGTTGCTGCCAGAATGCCGGACCAGGCAAACGCGCCGGGACATCCCCCGGGAATACCGTCAGCGGTACACCATCCAGCAGGCGATGGCCACGCAATGCAGGGATTTTTTGCCCCTGATGTTCGACTATGCCACTTTCTGTCGCCTGTACCGATGCTAGCCCAACACAATCCATACTGATCCCTTCGAAAGCAGCATTTTGCCAGGCTTCCTGCACCAATTGCTGGAGTAACGATACCAGATTCGCGTGTTGATCCGCCGTCACGTGATCCGCTTTAGTCGCCGCAAACATCAGCTTATCGATACACGGCGAGAATAAGCGACGGAATAATGTTCGTTTTCCGTAATGGAAACTCTGCATTAATTGGGTCAGAGCCAGGCGCATATCGTTAAATGCCTGCGGCCCGCTGTTCAAGGGTTGCAAACAATCCACCAGCACAATTTGTCGATCAAATCGGACAAAATGCTCTTTATAAAAACCTTTCACCACCGAGTTGCAGTAATAGCTAAAACGGGTGCGTAACATACCCAAATTGGAATGTTTATCCGCCTGCGCCAGCCGTGATTCACTCAGTTCATTCACTTCCGGCCACGGGAAAAACTGTAGTGCAGGCGCACCAGCCATATCACCAGGCAGGACAAACCGCCCGGGTTGAATGAAATGCAGGCCTTCATTCTTGCAGCGAATAAGATAATCGGTATAAGCCTGTGCAATGGCCGCTAGCTGGTTTTCGTCTGCCGGTGCTAACGGATCACACTGCTGACACAATGTTAGCCAAGGTTTGGCCCACTGTGCGCGATCCCCTTGTAGTAGGCCCGCCATCTGGCGGGACCAGCTTAAATAGTCCTGTTCCAACATAGGCAGGTCCAGTAACCATTCACCGGGATAATCGACAATCTCCAAATAAAGTGTCGATGTCTCTTTAAAGTGGCGCAAAAGCGAATCACCAGAACGAAAGCGCAATGCTAAGCGAATTTCACTGACGCCACGGGTTGGAGTTGGCCAGTTTGGCGGTGTGCCATATAAAGACGCCAATCCTTCATCATAGGTAAAACGTTGAATACCCAAATCACGCTGCGGCACCCGTTTTACACCCAGTAGCCGCTCTTCGCGCACAGCCGAAAACAGCGGCAAACGTGCACCGCTGTGGACATGAAGTAATTGATTCACTAACGAAGTAATAAAGGCAGTTTTCCCGCTGCGGCTCAAGCCGGTTACTGCTAAGCGGAGATGGCGATCCATCCCACGATTAACCAAAGACGTAATCTCATTTTGCAGTCGTTTCATGCTTCTCCTTGGCAAATTGGCCAGCAGCTGCCTGCATTGCGCGTTTTAACATTGGCTCTAGCAGCATCAGCAGCAACCAACGCAGGGGCTTGCGGCTCACACTCTTTACTATCAAGCCAGCCGCACTGGCCGGGCCATAGGCCAATGCAACAGTAAAGATAATTTTAACCAGTGACGTTAATACTACACCTGCACGTGAACGGGCGGGATTATTGTTCATCTTTTGCCCTCCGGCAGGCTATATGGATAGGTAAGTAACATCTATGGGCAACATTCCCGGCTGCAATAATTGGTAACACTACAACTGGCGAAAACGGCTCTGGACACCAAAAGTCTCAGAGGTGACATAGCGCTCTACCTGGCGCAAACGCTGCTCCCCGGCGCCCAACTCAAACTCTAGTTGATCCAGAAGCTGACGAGGCGTTGCTTCATGCTGCCCATTAAAACTGGCTGCGGGGACCGGTTCCAGTATAAAAGTCAGTACGATATAGGCCGCGATAGTGAAAACAAACAAACCAAAGAACAGGGATAACACCACCATCACCCGAATCAATCGTACTGGAATATCAAAATAGTGGGCCAGACCAGCACACACCCCTTTGATCATCCCCTCTTCTGGCACCCGGTACAGTTTTTTGCCACTTAACATATTATTTTTAAAAACATCGCCCATTATGACTGCCTCCAGTTCGGATGTTGCGCATCAAGAATTTCTTCTAATGTTTGAATCCGTTCCCGCATCCGGCGAGCATCATCAGTTAACTGTGATAGGCGCTGCATATCCTGATGACTAAGCTGAGCGCCACTTTGCTGGCGATTGCTGTAATGCAGCCATAACCAAATAGGTGCGACAAACAGCACAAAAATGGTCAGTGGTATGGCAAGAAACAGGATACTCATTCGTTCCCCTTAATCATCTGGCGGGTATCCGCATTTTAATTATGGCAGGCCGCTTTATTGCTTACGGCCCGCTCGATATATTTTCGCCACTAAAGCGATAAAACAGAGCAAAAGATAGGGCTTACGCAAATGGATCAAGACCATTACTCAGCCGAATTCATTTTCGCTTTCAGGGCGGCCAACTGGTTACTGATTTCATCATCTGCTTTCAGTTCAGCAAACTGGCTTTCCAGCGACTTTTGTTTGCCGACCCCCACAGTTTCAGCCTCAGCTTCCATATGGTCAATACGCCGCTCGAATTGCTCAAAACGTGCCATAGCTTCGTCGAGTTTCCCACTATCGAGCTGGCGGCGCACATCGCGAGATGACGCAGCAGCCTGATGGCGCAGGGTCAGCGCCTGTTGTCTGGCGCGGGTTTCAGTTAGCTTACTTTCCAACTCGCTAATTTCATGCTTCATGCGGCTCAGTGTTTCTTCCACTGTAGCCACTTCACGGGTCAGTGTATCAATCAGTGCAATAACTTTTTGTTTTTCAATCAGTGCTGCGCGGGCTAAATCTTCTTTATCTTTACGCAGTGCCAGCTCGGCTTTCTCCTGCCACTCTTGCTGCTGACTTGCGCTGTGATCGATGCGGCGCAACAACTGTTTTTTCTCAGCTAATGCGCGGGCAGATGTTGAACGAATTTCGACGAGTGTATCTTCCATTTCCTGAATCATCAGGCGTACTAATTTTTGTGGATCTTCCGCTTTATCCAGCAATGTATTGATGTTGGCATTCACGATATCGGCAAAGCGTGAAAAAATACCCATAATGTATGTCCTCTTTGACTTAATGGCTTTCTGAAATAGCGGCGTCTGGTTGCATCCATTCGCCTAACTCTTGTGGAATAACTATTATCAAGAGTCGTGCCAACTTTTCATGAGTTTTAATAAGTTGAAAAATAACAAAAAAACATTTTCTGCTTAAATTAAGATAGAATGTAAAGTGAGTGTTTTAACCAACTATTGGCGAATTTCATCATGAGCGAGCAATTAGAAAACCTGTTAGGCGAAGCAAACTCTTTTGTTGAAGTGCTGGAGCAAGTTTCCGGGCTGGCAAAGCTGAATAAGCCGGTATTGGTGATTGGTGAGCGAGGTACCGGTAAAGAGCTGATTGCTCATCGGTTGCATTATTTATCAAACCGTTGGCAGGGGCCGTTCATTTCACTTAACTGTGCCGCGTTGAATGAAAACTTACTCGATTCAGAATTGTTTGGTCATGAAGCGGGAGCGTTTACCGGTGCTCAGAAGCGCCATTTAGGGCGTTTTGAACGCGCGGATGGGGGTACCCTCTTTTTGGATGAACTGGCAACAGCCCCCATGCTAGTACAGGAAAAGTTACTGCGCGTGATTGAGTATGGTCATCTGGAGCGCGTTGGCGGCAGTCAGCCACTACAAGTGGATGTACGATTGGTTTGTGCTACTAATGACAATTTGCCCGCGTTAGCGCAGGCGGGCAAGTTCCGCGCCGACCTGCTGGACCGGCTCGCCTTTGATGTGGTGCAACTACCGCCGCTACGTGAACGCCAGCAAGATATCATGTTACTCGCTGAACACTTTGCCATCCAGATGTGCCGAGAGTTAGGTTTACCACTGTTTCCGGGCTTCACCTCTGCGGCAAAAGCGCAATTACTGCAATACCGTTGGCCGGGGAATGTCCGTGAGTTAAAGAATGTGGTTGAGCGCTCAGTCTATCGCCATGGCAGCAGTAGTCAGCCATTGGATAATATTATTATCAATCCTTTTGCTGTGCGCCCGAACACTGATAATCAGCTTTCCAATTATAGCGAAGCTACCACTGACGAATTATCCCTCCTACCGGCGTTACCCATCGATCTTAAACTGTGGTTGTATAACAGTGAACATCAGATGCTCAAATTAGCCTTAGAGCAAGCACGTTTTAATCAACGACGAGCGGCAGACTTATTAGGATTAACCTATCATCAATTACGTGGCATGCTAAAAAAGCATGCCATATTAACAAATGACAATGATCAGGAATAGTCGCCCTATTCAGGCCCGATCAGGTTTATGTAAATATACAGACCTGATCGGTATTTAATTAACACCTTCTAATCCTCGCAAGTATTTATCCTTTACACAAGCATTCACTGGCATGCCAATTAAATAAGCGGCTTGCGCAAAATTTGATAAGCCCAGAGAAGAGTTGCCATTAATTCTATCCTCGGCAATAGTGCCATACCACCCGTCCTCTATTTTCACGCCAATAGCATTAAAAGTACTATTTGTTGATTCCGACGGACGCCACATTATGCTGGTATTGTAACCTTGTATTGACTTGTTATATATCATGGTACCGCCATCTTTTTCACACTGTTTTTTCATTTCAGTTTCTGGGAATGCAGCACCATGAAATAAGATAAAAAACAACAGCATTAATTTAATATGTAATCTCATTATAGATATCCCATATTCAAAGAAGGACAACAAATTTAAACATTCCCTTTGTTTTGATATTATTCAAAACCAGAGTCCGTTTAAACTCAGAGTGTTCCATGTCCAGACCAAAGCAGGCACTGATCATCGGTCTAATACCCGACCTCATCATCCAAATACGCGCTAGCCTTAAGGTCGGTCTGGTAAAGTAAGCGCTGTCATACGGTTGATTATTCGCACTAGAACGCGTTTGTCTAAAACGCGGGTTAAGTAATGGTCCATTAGTGTGGACACTTCCCCGAAATAGATAATATTGCGTTACTGTAGATATTTGAGCAGGTTCTATTCTTCGGTGCGCCATCCATTCAGATAAATGAGCGGTATAACGAATAACCCGCAGAATCTCACCATGAAGATCAATCCCATGGCGTAATAATAAGTAATCCAGTGTTTGTTCAGCGCTATATATACTGGTTGTCGCCCTAATCTGATAAATATTTACTTGAAAATTGCTCTCTCCGCGTTCTTCCATATGCCGTAAAATACGTTCAGCATATTCGTAAGCAAATCGTCTATTTGATGTTGTGGAAATAAATGCACTATCGCCATAATCACTTTCAGCACTACGGCAACTTCTGCCACTCAGATGCTCAATAATATCATCATTAGTGCCAGATGAATAAAAACCGTTGTTGAATATCTCGCCATAATCTCGTGTATCAACACGCCAAAGGATATCCGGTGGTTTAGCCCATCCATTGATATTAATCACACTAAAAATTAAAAGTGAAATTATCACGCTGAATTTTATCATAATAGCCTCAGCAATATATACAGATGTAATGTATTATTAATTCATCCATGCATGACTATAGCAATTGGCCTATTGATGTTATAGCTCAAAAAATCTGGTCACATAAATGATAAATATAACTTAAAATGAAACGTTTAATCGGGCATCGATACCCATAATATATGAAAGGAAATTAATAGCGGCAGGCAAAAAAAAAGCCAGCACCCGAGCTGGCTTAAAAAACACTGGAAGCAATGTGAGCAATGTCGTGCTTTCCTGTCTAAAACCAGAAGCTACTGGCCTTATCTCGAAGAGCAAAATGATGATAATGGTTATCAATAGCACTTGCAAACACTTTGTTGAGAATTTTTCTCATTCCCGCACTGATTATGATGGAATTATACTCAATTACAGCATCGAACACCGCCGCTGCCCCCCATTGCTCTCACTACATCTTCGCGTATAAACAACAATTTGCTGTTTATTCACCTCGATTGCTGCAACAACCAGCAGACAGTGCAGTTGTTTTACTCAATGGATTGGGGGGAGTGTCAGATTACGGTACACTAAGAGTATTGCTTACTTACTGCGAAGCGTTTATGCGTGCTTTACTTATTTGCTTGCTGTCGTTGTCTTGCCTTGCGACATCAGCGCTGGCGCAACCCGCCCCGGCCCCTCAACCTGCTCAACCGCTGCCGGATATCCGCCAACGTGGCTTCGTCTATTGTGTCAGCGGGATACTCAATACCTTTAATCCGCAGATGGCCAGTAGCGGATTGACCATCGATACCCTGGCAGCACAACTTTACGACCGCCTGCTGGACGTTGACCCGTATACCTACCGTTTAATCCCTGAATTAGCTGAAAGTTGGCAAGTGTTGGATAACGGCGCGACGTATCGTTTTCATTTACGTAAAGACGTCCCCTTCCAGACCACCGATTGGTTTACCCCAACCCGGATGATGAACGCAGATGATGTGATATTCAGTTTTCAGCGGGTATTTGACTCACAACACCCCTACCACAATGTCAATGGTGGCGAGTACCCTTACTTCGACAGTTTACAATTTGCCGACGCAGTGCAAAGTGTCAAAAAACTGGATGATTATACGGTTGAATTTAAGCTGAAGGCTCCAGATGCCTCCTTCCTTTGGCATCTGGCTACCCATTATGCACCAGTACTCTCTGCCGAGTACGCCGACGTGTTGACCCAAAAAGGCCGACAAGAGCAGATCGATCGTGAGCCTGTGGGGACCGGTCCCTTCTTGTTGAACGAATATCGCTCCGGGCAATACATTCGTCTGTTCCGTAACAGTGATTATTGGAAAGGTTTACCGCGCATGCCGCAGGTGGTTATCGATCTGGGTGCGGGTGGTACTGGCCGCTTATCCAAACTACTGACCGGCGAGTGTGATGTGTTGGCCTATCCTGCGGCCAGCCAATTATCCATTTTACGAGATGACCCTCGCCTGCGCCTGACACTGCGCCCGGGGATGAACGTAGCTTATTTGGCATTCAATACCCGTAAGCCACCACTCAACGATCAGCGGGTGCGGCAGGCGATCGCATTATCGATTAACAACCAGCGATTAATGCAGTCAATCTATTACGGTACCGCTGAGACCGCGGCGTCTATTTTACCTCGTGCATCATGGGCATACGACAATCAGGCCCAGGTAACCGAATATAATCCAGAAAAAGCTAAAGAGATTCTAAAACAGCTTGGATTGACTAATTTACAACTCAATCTATGGGTGCCGACCGCCTCGCAATCTTATAATCCCAGCCCATTAAAGACGGCGGAACTGATTCAGGCTGATTTGGCTCAGGTGGGGATTACGGTCAATATCGTGCCGGTCGAAGGCCGATTCCAAGAGGCGCGGCTGATGGAGATGAATCACGACCTGACGCTGACGGGGTGGTCGACAGACAGTAATGACCCGGACAGTTTCTTCCGCCCGCTATTAAGCTGTGCGGCAATTCGTTCGCAAACAAACTATGCTCATTGGTGTGATCCGGCGTTTGATGAATTGCTGCAAAAAGCATTACGTTCCCAGCAATTATCCGCGCGTATTGAATATTATCAGCAAGCTCAGCGTATTTTGGAGCAACAATTGCCACTGTTGCCATTAGCATCTTCATTACGGTTACAGGCATACCGTTATGATATTAAAGGTTTGGTATTAAGCCCGTTTGGCAATTCTTCTTTTGCTGGCGTGTTCCGTGAGAGCAATGAGGGCAAAAAACCATGATTATCTTCACCTTACGCCGCTTATTACTATTAGTGATAACGTTGTTTATGTTGTCACTGGTCAGTTTTAGCCTGAGCTACTTTACCCCTCATGCGCCGTTAAATGGCGCATCCTTAATGGATGCTTACCGCTTCTATTTCAGTAGCCTGTTTCAGTGGGACTTCGGGGTTTCTAGCATCAATGGTCAACCTATTAGCGAGCAATTGCGTGAAGCCTTCCCCGCCACTATGGAATTATGTGTGCTGGCCTTTACCCTGGCTCTATTTGTTGGTATTCCGCTGGGGATTATTGCCGGTGTGATGCGCGGGAAATGGGCTGATATCGCCATCAGTTCTGTCGCATTACTTGGTTTCTCAATTCCTGTATTCTGGTTGGCGCTGCTGTTGATGTTGTTCTTTTCACTGCATTTAGGTTGGCTGCCGGTTTCTGGTCGTTTTGACCTGTTATATCAAGTGAAACCGGTCACTGGTTTGGCTCTGGTCGATGCATGGCTATCACCTTCGCCGTATCGCAAAGAGATGATGCTCAGTGCTGTGCAGCATATGATCCTGCCCATCACCGCACTGGCGGTGGCCCCAACGACCGAAGTCATTCGCCTGATGCGCACCAGTACCGATGATGTTATCGGGCAAAACTACATTAAAGCCGCCGCCACTCGCGGCCTATCACGCTTTACCATTATTCGCCGCCATGTGCTGCATAATGCATTGCCGCCCATCATTCCAAAACTGGGGTTACAGTTTTCCACCATGCTGACATTAGCGATGATAACCGAAGTGGTGTTTAACTGGCCGGGATTGGGCCGTTGGTTGATAAACGCCATTCGCCAGCAGGATTACGCCGCCATTTCTGCGGGGGTAATGGTGGTCGGGTCGTTGGTTATCGTCATTAACGTCCTGTCAGATATTCTGGGTGCAATGATGACACCGCTAAAGCATAAGGAATGGTATGCCCTTCGATAATGTCTACCGTGAGAAGAAAATGCCCAGCCCGTTGCTGTATACCTGGCGGCTTTTCTATGGCGATGCCTTGGCAATGGTGGGCTTCTACGGCGTACTCGCCCTCTTGGTGCTTTGTGTGTTGGGCAATACACTGGCACCCTATGCCCTTGACCAACAGTTTTTGGGCTACCAACTGCTCCCGCCTTCCTGGTCGCGCTATGGTAACGTTTCGTTCTTCCTTGGCACTGATGATCTCGGCCGCGATATTTTAAGCCGATTATTGGCGGGAACCGCATCGACTTATGGCTCGGCACTGTTAGTCACACTGGCTGCGGCGCTGTGTGGCGTGATCCTTGGTGTATTTGCCGGTATCACTCACGGCTTTCGCTCCGCTATTCTTAATCATGTGCTGGATACCCTGCTCTCTATTCCGTCGCTGCTGCTGGCCATCATTGTGGTCGCTTTTGTCGGGCCGAGTTTAGAACATGCCATGTTCGCGGTTTGGCTGGCACTGCTACCCCGAATGGTGCGAACCATTTATAGCGCCGTACATGATGAGTTAGATAAAGAGTATGTTATTGCCGCCCGTTTGGACGGGGCTTCCACCCCTCATATTCTGGCTTATGCTATTTTCCCCAATATTGCCGCTGTTTTGGTCACTGAATTTACCCGGGCACTATCAATGGCAATTTTGGATATTGCGGCGTTGGGCTTTTTGGATTTAGGCGCGCAATTGCCCTCACCGGAATGGGGGGCGATGCTGGGGGACTCACTTGATTTAGTCTATGTCGCCCCGTGGACCGTGATGTTGCCGGGTGGCGCGATTTTAGTCAGCGTACTGCTCGTTAACCTGTTGGGTGACGGTATGCGCCGGGCAATTAATGCGGGGGTGGAATAATGCCGTTACTTGATATTCGTAACCTCACCATTGAATTTATGACCTCTGAAGGGATGGTCAAAGCGGTTGATCGCATCAGTATTACCCTGACTGAGGGTGAAGTCCGTGGCCTGGTGGGTGAATCCGGTTCCGGTAAGAGTTTAATCGCCAAAGCTATCTGTGGGGTCAGTAAAGATAACTGGCGCATTACCGCTGACCGTTTTCGTTTTGACGATATCGATCTGTTGCAATTGACCCCACGCGAACGACGCAAGGTGATCGGCCATAATATCTCGATGATTTTTCAGGAACCGCAATCCTGTCTGGATCCCTCAGAAAATATTGGTCGGCAATTGATACAAGCGATACCGGGCTGGACCTATAAAGGTCGCTGGTGGCAACGTTTTCATTGGCGCAAACGGCGGGCAATTGAGCTGCTGCACCGTGTAGGGATTAAAGATCACACAGATATTATGCGCAGTTATCCCTATGAGCTGACTGAAGGTGAATGCCAAAAGGTGATGATTGCCATTGCACTGGCTAATCAACCTCGGCTGCTTATCGCCGATGAACCCACCAATGCCATGGAACCCACCACTCAGGCACAAATTTTCCGTCTGCTGGCACGACTTAATCAGAATAACAACACCACTATTTTGCTGATAAGCCATGACTTGCAGATGATGAGTAAATGGGCGAATCGGGTTAACGTGCTGTATTGCGGCCAAACTGTGGAAAGTGCCGTTTGCGAAGACCTGCTGGCCGCGCCCCACCACCCTTATACTCAGGCGCTGATCCGTGCCATGCCCGATTTTGGCCGCTCCCTGCCACATAAAAGTCGCTTAAATACCTTGCCTGGGGCTATTCCATCACTGGAGCATTTGCCCGTTGGCTGTCGCCTTGGGCCTCGCTGCCCTTATGCGCAAAAAACCTGTATTGAAACACCGCGCTTGCGGCTGGTAAAAAACCACGCCTTTGCCTGCCACTTCCCCTTAAATCTGGAGGAGCAATAATGGCAGAGACTCTGCTCGAAGTCCGTAATCTGAGCAAAACCTTCCGCTACCGCACCGGGCTATTTCGTCGTCAGCATGTGGAAGCGGTCAAATCGGTCAGTTTTACTTTACGCGAAGGCCAGACCCTGGCGGTGATTGGTGAGAACGGTTCCGGTAAATCCACCTTGGCAAAAATGCTGTCGGGCATGATTGAACCAACTGATGGTGAATTGCTGATTGACGATCATCGCCTGTCCTACGGTGATTATGCTTACCGCAGCCAACGTATCCGTATGATTTTTCAGGATCCGAGCACCTCACTTAACCCGCGTCAGCGCATCGGCCAGTTGTTGGATGCGCCACTGAAATTGAACACTGATTTAGACTCGGTGGCTCGTGAGCAACGAATCTATCAGACCTTGCGGCAAGTGGGATTACTGCCCGATCACGCTAACTATTATCCGCATATGTTGGCGTCCGGCCAGAAGCAGCGTATCGCACTGGCACGGGCACTTATCCTGCAACCTAAAGTGATTGTTGCCGATGAAGCACTGGCGTCTTTGGATATGTCCATGCGCTCACAGATTATTAATCTGATGCTGGAATTACAGGAAAAACATGGCATATCTTATATTTATGTCACCCAGCACTTAGGCATGATGAAACATATCAGCGATCAGGTGATTGTGATGCATGAAGGGGAAGTGGTGGAGCGTGGTAGCACGGCCGAGGTACTGGCATCCCCGCTGCACGATCTGACTAAGCGGCTGATTTCCAGCCACTTTGGTGAAGCTTTAACCGCCGATGCCTGGCGGCGGGACTCAGGCCATTTCTAAGCGGGTTTTCTGCCCTACCATTTACCGCCACGATGCCCCATTCCGCGCTCACCTCAGCGCGGATTTTTTCCTGCTTCTTTAGTCATTTATTCGCTAACGTAACAACATTTTTGTTATATATAATAATATGTTATTACTTTTAGTTATGGATTATGGTTTAACATTATTTTATCTCGCAAACTCAATCAGTAATGATATCCACTGTGTTCATTCCATAAAACAACAGGATATCTTGCCGATGTTGATACCGACTACTTTGCTATGCTCCCGGTCCGATACCGCACTACCTACCCTTGTCACTGACTCGCTCCCGGTTTATAGCCAAACGGTGCTTACAACCTCTTTATCGTTAACCTGGGCGCGTTGCTGTCCCTAACGGAGGTCATCATGGTGCAATTTCGACAACAGGATAATGCCCATTGGTATCATGAAACTCAACGCAGCGGTAACCCGGAGATCTACGCCGCCCCCGTCACCGACGAGAGTTACAGTGCTAATAGTTGTAATGGCGATAATCTGCTGACAAATGAGAACAGCATTGAACAGGGTATCTTTTTGCTTGGCTTAGCCGACACTATTCCCGCCCGATTAGATGACCCGTTACGCCAGCATGCCGCGATTTTGTCTGCCTCAGATGCAATGTATCAGGCACTTTTCCCGCTCACTGTCGAGCTGAACCGAGACCACACATTTTCACTGTATGACCGCTTAAGTACCGCGCTGACGGTGGCACAAGTTACCGGGGTTCAACGGTTGTGCAGCCATTATGCCGCCCGCCTGACGCCACTTTCCAGCCCGGACGCATCGCGGGAAAGTAATATGCGACTGACACAGATAACCCAATATGCCCGTCAACTGGCCAGTCAGCCGACATTAATTGATAAGCATGCTTTGCAACAACTCGCTGATGTAGGTTTAACCGCTACAGATATTATCGTTTTATCGCAGATTATTGGTTTTGTTAGTTATCAAGCCAGAGTAGTGGCAGCCCTTGGTGCACTCGCTGGATATCCTACGGTAATATTGCCCGGTTTTCCGCGCATGGAAGATGCTCCCGCAGGCTTGATAGCGTCATCTGTAGCGCAATGGCAAGGTTGGTTACCCTCAGAGATCATTTCATCTGAGCCATCGTCAGATGAAACAGAGATAACCCTCAGTGAGTTGCTGCAACATCATCAACAAAGTCTGCTCGCGTACCGCACCATTATCACCCGGCAACATTATCCTCCGTTGCTGCCACCTGATTGGCTGGCATTGGTGGCGTTGGTGACTGCGCGCATCAATGGCAGTCGCTACTGTCTGGCTATCCATAAACACCAATTGCAGCAATTAACCCCTAACACCACATTGATAACGGCACTTGACGCGGGCATTGATAACGCTTTGGCGACTCAATCTGATGAGCAGATTATCCACTGGCTTATCTATGCCGCAGCCGAGCTGACTCGCGCGCCAGAACGCTTTAGTCATCAACATATCAGTCCATTGTTAGCTCTGGGTGTCAGTAATCAGCAACTGGTAAGTATCATCTTCGACACCGCCGCAGCCGGATGGACCAACCGGTTAAGACAAACGCTGGGGCAAGCTGTTTGATACTCACCCACAATTGCGGATTGCAGTGTTTTAGTGGGTAGCCAACCACGCTTTAGCGACATCAAAAAAGTGCTGGGCCAGCGGTGTAACTCGCCCTGGTTCAGCCACCACGACAGCAGCATGCCGACTCATCTTCACAATATCCACCGGCCGCCGTTGCAGGTCAGGTGACATATCCTCAAGTAGACTGCCCTGTGGGAACAAGCCACAACCTAAACCGACAAAGATGCCTTGTAATAACTGAAAGATAGAAGTGCTTTCCAGCCGCACATGCAGCGACAGACCGGCATCACGAAAACTGTTATCCAGATAACGGCGGAAGTAACGGCTGGGTTCAGCCAGGCAGAGCGGCAGTTGTGCCACTTGGGCCAATGCCAGCGGCTCAGTCCCGATCAAATCAGGGAAATGTCCGGGGTGAAACACCAGGTCAATGCCCCCGTCAACTAGCGGTTGTACCTGAAAATGCAGCTCATTCAAGGTGGTCAATTCAAAAAAACCAATTCCCACATCGACCGAGTGACCGGTTAAAGCTTCCAGTAATTGGTCAGCACTTAACACTGAAACACGGTAATCCAGGTGGGGATAGCGTTCACTGGCACTTTTAAGTAATAGTGCCAACGAGATACTGCATTGTGGTACTACACCAATACGCAGCGTCCCGTTTAAACCATGTTTAAGGGACTCCACCTCTAACTTTAGCCCTTGATAGACAGAGACAATCTCTCTGGCCCAAGCTAATACGCGCTCACCTTCGGCGGTAAATCCTTCGAAATTATTACCCCGGTTTATCAGTGCCACCCCCAGTTCCCGCTCCAGGTTTTTCAGACGCATCGACAATGTTGGCTGACTGACAAAGCTGGCCTCAGCCGCACGACCAAAATGGCGCTCGCGCTCCAGATTACAGAGATAGACCAGTTGCTTGATATCCATACAGATACTCAGATTGTCATGATTCTATCCAGTATACCATCGTCCCTTTGTGGCATGTTTTGCCGTGCTAGCCTTTTTCGCGCGAAAAATTTACACAGCTATCTGATCCAGATCCCATTTCATCTTTCAACTCAGGCATTTTACTGATTAACATTTGAACGAAATTTGGATAATTTCAGATTATTCACAATAACCACAATATTGAATTGTTTATTCACTCACATATGACCATATAAACCATTAACCAATCAAATAGCAGAATATATCACCAAATAAAATCAGTTCAGCTTTTAATCAAAACAAAAAATCGTCAAACAGCTAAAACATAAACGTTAATACTGCATAACATTTGTAACATGGTCGCATAGCCCTGCCTGAGATATATGTAACAGAATATTGCAAAAGCCTTGTCTCGTTGACAAAGATAGTGAACATTAACCGCCGCTAAACATCTTATAACAATGCAAAAGGATGCCAGTTCGCGCATTCACTTTTGTCTCTCCCACCATTTATGGTCGGTAGTGAAAAACAGAGGTCCCCGTGTCAACAGCAAACAACAGTCAACAGCCACCCAACAGTGAGCAACCCGAAAGCATCAGTATGAATGCTTTCAAACAACCAAAAGCATTTTACCTGATCTTCTCTATCGAGCTTTGGGAGCGCTTTGGTTATTACGGCCTGCAAGGGATCATGGCCGTCTATCTGGTAAAAATGCTCGGGATGAGCGAAGCCGACTCCATCACCTTGTTCTCATCCTTCAGTGCACTGGTCTATGGCTTTGTGGCCATCGGTGGCTGGTTAGGCGATAAGGTGCTCGGTGCCAAACGTGTCATCGTGCTTGGTGCATTAACGCTGGCAGTCGGTTATGCCATGATTGCCTACTCGGGCCATGACATTTTCTGGGTTTATCTGGGTATGGCGACCATTGCGGTTGGTAATGGTTTGTTCAAAGCCAACCCCTCCTCTCTGCTGTCAACATGCTATAACAAAGATGATCCGCGTTTAGACGGCGCATTCACCATGTACTACATGTCCGTCAATATCGGTTCATTCTTCTCTATGCTGGCCACCCCATGGTTAGCGGCGAAGTATGGCTGGAGCGTCGCATTCTCACTGAGCGTAGTGGGTATGTTGATCACCTTGGTAAACTTCTGGTTCTGCCGTAAATGGGTAAAAAATCAAGGTTCAAAACCTGACTTTGCACCACTACAGATTAAAAAGTTACTGATGGTATTGGTGGGTGTGGTTGCACTGGTCACGCTGTCAAGCTGGTTGCTGCATAACCAAATAGTGGCACGTTGGGCGTTGGCATTAGTATCTCTGGGCATCATCTGTATCTTTGCCAAAGAGACCTTTTCTCTGCATGGCACTGCCCGCCGCCGAATGATTGTGGCATTCTTACTGATGCTGGAAGCGGTGGTGTTCTTTGTGCTGTATAGCCAAATGCCAACGTCGCTGAACTTCTTTGCTATTCATAACGTTGAGCATTCAATCTTTGGTATTACCTTCGAACCAGAACAGTATCAGGCGCTGAACCCGTTCTGGATCATGGTAGCCAGCCCAATACTGGCGGCTATCTATAATAAGATGGGTGACCGCCTGCCAATGCCACACAAGTTTGCTTTCGGTATGGTGCTCTGCTCTGCGGCCTTCCTGGTTCTACCATGGGGTGCCAGCTTCGCCAACGAACATGGTATTGTGTCCGTTAACTGGTTGATCCTGAGCTACGCATTGCAAAGTATCGGGGAACTGATGATTTCGGGCCTGGGCCTGGCGATGGTTGCGCAGTTGGTACCTCAGCGCTTGATGGGCTTCATCATGGGTTCATGGTTCCTGACGACGGCAGCAGCAGCCCTGATCGCCGGTAAAGTTGCAGCATTAACTGCGGTGCCAAGTGATATTACTGATGCCCATGCATCACTGGCAATCTATAGCCATGTATTTATGCAGATTGGTATTGTCACTGCCATTATCGCAGTATTGATGATGCTCACCGCACCAAAACTGTATCGCATGACTCTCGCACCAACAGAGAGTAATAAAGCGCCCCCAGTAACCGCCGCATAATTACCCGGCAGGATAAAGCACGCGTGCCAGGTGCTTTATCCTGCCAACTCCCACGTAAAACTCAGACAGCCTGTCGTTTGGCGAGAATAAGTCCTAAATTCAATACTTATTATCAGACCATACCGCCAACTGATAGCCATCCGGGTCGGTAAAGTGGAAACGACGCCCGCCGGGGAAAGTAAATATCGCCAGCACAATAGAGGCTCCCGCTTCTTCCAACCGTTTTTGCGTCTGTTCAAGATCATCAGCATACAGAATGATTAACGGCCCACCGTTGGGCTGAACGTCACTCAGGGTGGTGAAGCCGCCGGTCAGTCGGCCATCGGTAAACTCACAATATCCTGGGCCATAGTCAGTAAAGCGCCAATTGAATACCTTGCCATAGAAATCCTTCGAGCGGGCAATATCACCGACGGCAAACTCTATGTTGTCAATTCGACTATCATTTCCCTGAATACCCATAAACGGCTCCTGTTTAAAAATACCTGATTAATTCACTGATTCATCTTAAACATTTACTGAGATGATGAATATCACTCGCCTTATCAATGATAACTTCGTCACATTATTTGTGCGCAAAAAATAAACTATACTGATAACAGACCGCACAGCGTTAACCCCATTTTGAGCGATATCAGAATGAAACCCGTCTGTTATTTGCGGTCAATAACCGGCCAGGAGGTGATTTATGATAAACCATGTATGGGGGCTTCTGACCCGTCCTAGTCAGGAATTGCAGCAAATTAAACGCGAGGGGGAAAGTGTCCGCCACCTGTATGCCCATCACGTCCTTTTAATGGCTGCCATTCCCGTGATTTGCGCGTTTATCGGCACCACACAAGTGGGCTGGAACTTTGGTGATGGTCAGATAATACAACTGGCGCCCCTTACCGCACTCTATTTTGCCATTATTTTCTATGTTTTGATTTTGGCGGCGGTAGCTCTCATGGGACGAGTGATTTATTGGATGGCCCGCCGCTATGAAAGCCGGCCCAGTTGGCAAAGCTGTACCTTATTCGCCGGTTATGCCGCAACGCCCATGTTTTTAGGTGGCGTGGTTGCCCTCTACCCGATTATCTGGTTGTGCTTATTGGTTGGCATCATTGCACTCTGCTATGCAGGCTACCTGATGTATTTGGCGATCCCCACCTTCTTAAATATTGACCGACAAGAAGGTTTTATTTTCTCCGGTTCCACATTTGCCATCGGCGTGCTGGTATTAGAGTTACTCCTTGGTCTGACTGTATTGCTGTGGGGTTACGGTTCACGGCTATTATGACCTCCAAACATTCCCTTCGTTAACACCGCTCCTGATAACATGTACAGAGAGCGGTGGCTGTTACTCCGTTGGTTCTCGCTTTATTAGCTTTGACTGGGGCTAATATCAGGCTTTTATGGTGATTAATGTCGCCCAGATCGCAATCTCTTACATCCACACGCAGGATAAGGTTGTACACTGAGTAAGACTGATGCAAACAAGGCGAAAAAAATGAAAAGGCTAACATTAAAAGAAATGACCGAAAGTGAGCAACGTGACGTCAAAACGCAACTCGATAGAGCCAGAATAAATTTAGGAAGGGCTTTAACCAATTCAGAACAGAATAAAGTAAGAGAAGAAGCAATAGATAAAATCATGAACGCTCGGGAACAAGTCGCCAAGTTAACCCGCGTAGAAAGAAAAACCAAAAAAACCGCACCAAGTACTACCACTTTTAGCTGGTCCGCATCGATCAGCACTCGCCCACCACGGTAACTGATTTCCACTGCCTGATAATAACAGACAGGGATTACCTACAGCGGTGGATACTCACTGCTGTAGGACAACACTTTATTTCTGCGACTAATTTTATTTCCCGCACAATTATATTACACCGCTAGCAGCATTTTTCCCCCGCCTGCCTTAGGATTAAGGAAGCTTTTTTCTTTCAGTGATCGATTAAGGAGTTTGTGATGAAATTGTTCTATAAACCCGGTGCCTGCTCTCTGTCTCCACATATTGTATTACGTGAAGCAGGGTTAGATTTTAGTATTGAGAGTGTCGATCTGGTGGCCAAAATAACTGAAACGGGTGAAGACTATTTAAGCATCAGCCCAAAAGGACAGGTACCCGCCTTGGTACTGGATGATGGCAGCCTGCTCACTGAGGGTGTTGCTATCGTGCAATATCTGGCAGATATGGTGCCAGACCGCCACCTGATTGCCCCATCAGGGACTCTTTCCCGCTATCATGCCATTGAGTGGCTAAACTTCATTGCGACTGAATTACATAAAGGTTTCAGCCCACTGTTTAACCCGAAAACACCGGATGACTATAAAACGATCGCACGTGAGCGGCTGAATAAACAATTCAGTTATGTAGACAGCGTATTAGCACAACACGATTATCTGTTAGGCAAAAAATTCAGCGTGGCTGATGCCTATTTATTTACTGTCACTCGTTGGGCGAGTGCGCTGAAACTTGATATTACCCAGCGCAGTAATTTGGATAAATATATGGGCCGTGTAGCAGAACGCCCAGCCGTTAAAGCCGCATTAGCCGCAGAAGACGTTAAGAAATAAGTCATTTGATTAATTAGAGTGCCCCTCCATTAAGGGGCACTGTATAGCAGGGATTATAACTTGATGGCAGAGAATTTACTGACGGGATTAACAATTCCATCCTGAGCGGCGACAACCTGAAGTTCATACTCACCCATCTCCTGAGTTTTCAGCATCACTTCATATACAGCGGCAGTAACATGCTCCAGTGCCTTATCCAGTGCTTCACCTTTCAGCAAGTTCACCAGCAATAAACCACTGGTCAAATCACCCACACCGACCGGTTGGCGGGCACCAAAGTCCACCAGCGGACGACTGATATGCCATGCCTCATCGGCCGTGACTAATAACATTTCAAAGCAGTCAGCATGATAACCGGCGCGGCTTAGGTGCTTAACTAACACAACTTTTGGCCCTTGGGCGCACAGATCACGAGCAACCTTAACGGCCTGTTCGACACTTTCAACCCGCACACCACTAAGCTGCTCCAGTTCAAGCAGGTTCGGTGCAATGATATCGCTGGCAGGCAAGGCTTCTTTACAGAAGAACTCTGCCACCCCTGGGGCGACGATACAGCCCTTCTCTGGATGCCCCATGACCGGATCACAAAAATACCAGGCATTCGGATTGGCTTGTTTTACGCGTGCAACCGCAGCCAGAATATGACCGCCCTGTTCGGGTGAACCGATATAACCACTTAATACCGCATCACAATCTTTCAGCCGATCAATATCGGCAATGCCTTGTACTATCTCAGTCAAATGGCTGGCGGGCATCACACAACCGGTCCAGTGACCATATTGCGTATGGTTGGAAAACTGGACGGTATTCAGCGGCCAAACATTGACCCCCATTCGGCGCATAGGAAATTCAGCAGCACTATTACCCGCATGGCCAAAAACAACGTGAGACTGAATCGAAAGTATATTTTTCATTGGAACGGCCTAAAGTTAAGGGCACCCATGCCCACTTTGTAATACAGCGCTGACCGGAATAAAACATCAGCTAACAAAACATTAGCCAAAAAATAAGGGGCATTTCGGCCCCTTATCTTATTTCATTCTTATAGCCAGCTAATCAGGCAATAATGTTTTTTGCCACGACGCAATAAGGTATAGCGCCCAAACAGGCGATCAGCATCGGTAAAGATGTATTCTGGGTCTGCCTGCTTTTCACCATTAATGGCGACAGCATTAGAACCAATCATAGTACGCGCCTGCCCACGAGAAGGGACCAACTCAGCATTAACCAATGCCTGTTGTAAATCAGCATCGCGGCCCAGTTCAATTGTCGGCATGCCATCTTGTGCCAACTGAGCAAAGTCGGCTTCGGTCATCTCATTTAAATCACCGGAGAATAAGCTCGCGGTAATACGTTTGGCGGCAGCAAGGCCTTCTGCACCATGGACCATGCCGGTGACATTTTCGGCCAGAACATACTGCGCACGTGGCGCTTTGCCGCTGTTTTTATCTTCTTCTTCCAGCGCGTTAATTTCTTCCATACTCATGAAAGTAAAGAACTTCAGGAAACGATAAACATCGGCATCTGCGGTGTTAATCCAGAACTGGTAGAATTTGTAAGGGCTGGTCTTCTTCGGATCAAGCCATACCGCACCACCTTCGGTTTTACCAAATTTAGTGCCGTCAGCTTTAGTAATTAATGGCACGGTCAGGCCATAAACTTGCTGCTGATGGAGGCGACGTGTCAAATCAATACCAGAGGTAATATTACCCCACTGATCAGAGCCGCCGATTTGCAGCGCCACACCGTGAGCTTTATTCAGGCAAGCGAAATCATAAGCTTGTAACAGGTTATAGGAAAACTCAGTAAACGAAATCCCACTGTCATCGCGATTCAGGCGTTGCTTAACCGCTTCCTTATTGATCATCTGATTAACAGAGAAGTGCTTGCCAATATCACGCAGGAAGGTCAGCACATTCATGCCACCAAACCAATCGTAGTTATTGGCCGCAATAGCACTGTTTTCACCGCAATCAAAATCGAGGAATGGCGAAACCTGACGGCGGATTTTCTCCACCCATTCGTTAACCGTATCTTCCGTATTCAATTTGCGTTCGCTGGCCTTGAAACTTGGATCACCAATCATACCGGTAGCGCCACCGACCAGCGCCACGGGACGATGCCCAGCCAGTTGGAAACGCTTCAGGCACAACAACGGAACCAGATGACCCAAATGCAAGCTGTCTGCGGTAGGATCGAAACCGCAATACAGTGAAATTGGCCCTTGCGCCAGTCTCTCTGCTAACGCGTCTTCATCCGTAACCTGGGCAACGAGGCCCCGCTCTTGCAATTGTTTAATCAGGTTGCTGCTGGTCATCAACGACTCCATTGTTTTTCACAAAAAATTGTCTTTTACAAAAATTATCTTTTACCAGGAAAAGAGGATTTATACCCAAAGAACTTGGTGTTGCAGCCAGGCAGCAAGCAAATAAATCCCACTGAGCTTACTCAAATAAGAAATAAGCGATTCGGGTGACAAATCTGCTTGCCGTGGCCTCGCAGAGGCGAGACTCAGGGGTGGGCCGAGTAACGAACGTAAAAACACCCCTGCGGCTTCAAGTACGAAGGGTATAGAATAAAGCGCCCGTCACACGAGCGCTAGGCTTAACCACAATTATTTCATCGTTCTCAAGGAGCTAAACGGTCAATTTTCCATGCATCAGCTTGCCGTTGATAAATAAAACGGTCATGCAAGCGATGCTCACCGCCCTGCCAAAACTCCACAGAGTCAAACTTAACGCGGAATCCGCCCCAAAAACTGGGTAACGGCACGTCACCATGCTGGAATTTTTGCTTTAACTCGAGGAACTTACTTTCCAATACACCACGAGCAGAAATACGCGATGATTGTTGGGAAACCCAGGCACCAATCTGGCTATCTTTCGGGCGGGAACTGAAATACTTCAGCACTTCAAGGGTTGAAAGCCGTTCTGCGGTTCCGAGGAAAATGACTTGCCGGTCTAACATATGCCAAGGGAACAACAGACTAATATGTGGATTTTCAGCCAGTTGCTGCGCTTTGCGGCTGCCCAAATTGGTATAGAACACCATACCCTGATCATCATAATGCTTCAGCAGCACAATGCGCTGATAAGGTTGGCCATCGGCAGCTACCGTAGCCACACACATAGCTGTTGGATCAGGCAAACGCGCTTCACAGGCCTGTTTTAACCAACGTTCAAATAAGTCCAGTGGGTTTTCGGTTAAATCACTGCGACGCAAACCGCCGCGAATATATTCACGACGTAGATCTGCAACATCAAATTCATTCTTGTCAGTCATATAAGCTCTGTAACGCGCAGGAAAGCAGTGACTATTATTCTGCCCTTGCAGAGCAAGAATCACAATCACTCAGAGCAGACAACGGCCTGATTACTTGATCAAAACACAGTCATTGATAATGACTTTTCCATCACGCTCAACAAAAGCACTATTTCCTTTCGACCAGAAGCTATAGTGGCCGTCGCTATATTTAGTGCCGGAAGCTGCACGCACCTGAGGTAAGGTCAACTGTTCACCATCTAACACCAAATTGACTTTATCTTGGCGGTTGTCCTGAGCAACGGTCAGCCGGGTTGTGCCACACTGATAATGCAACGTTTCACTTTTAGGTTGAACCAGACTGCATCCTGCCAACATCAATACTGCTGTTACGCCAAATACTGAAGTTGCAACAAATAAGTGTTTCATTATGTCGTCCTCGTTGATGGAATATGGCACCGTACCCTATGGCAGCTTAACACCCTCAGCGTGACGATACAGGATAGACTGCTCCTAAAATGGTTTCGCAACTGGCTCCGGTCACCGATGGCAAATTACCCGATTTACCGGACAACGTCCGAAATGCCAGCCAGGCAAACGCCAGAGCCTCCATATCGTCGCCACTCACACCAAAATTGTCAGTTACGCACACCTCCGTCCCCGGTAACAAGGTTGACATCCGTGACATCAGCAACGGGTTACGCGCCCCGCCGCCACACACCAACAGCCGCTCACAGCCCCCCGCCAACTGCACCTGTTCGGCGATTGATAGCGCAGTTAACTCTGCCAACGTTGCTTGAATATCTTCCGGTTTCAGCCCCGGCACCTTCGCCAATTGCTTATCCAACCACCCGGCATTGAAATATTCGCGCCCGGTACTTTTTGGGGCAGGCTTGGCAAAATAGGGATCACTGAACATCAGCTCAAGCAGCGGTTGATTAACTTGCCCCGACAGTGCCCAGCACGCATCTTTATCATAGGGTAAGGCACGATTACGCCAGATCCAGGCATCCATCAACATATTGCCAGGCCCGGTATCAAACCCCCGCACCGGCAAATCGGGTAATAGCATAGATAAATTAGCAATACCGCCAATGTTCAGTATCATGCGCCGCTCGGTGGCATGGGCTAGTAAAGCATGGTGGAAAGCGGGCACCAAAGGTGCACCTTGCCCGCCATAAGCCATATCACGGCGGCGGAAATCCCCAACAGTAGCAATGTTTGTCAACGCTGCAATACGATTATTATCACCTAATTGTATTGTAAACGCCGGTTCACCGAGCGGTTCATGCCACACCGTTTGCCCATGACAGCCAATGGCGGTAATGTCCTGTGCGCTAAGGCCTTCTTTTGCCAGTAAGCCCTGCACCGCTTGCGCAAACAAGATACCCAGTTGGGCATCAAGCTTACCCACTGCGGACAAGGTCGTAGACTGGCCCTGACACATGCCGAGGATATCTTTTTTCAGCTGTAGCGGCATTGGATGACTATAGCTGGCCTGCTGGGCTACCATACGCTCATCAATGGCAGCTAACACCACATCAATCCCATCCAGACTGGTTCCTGACATCACTCCAATAAAACGGCCTGATTTCATAGCAATGACCTTATTCCCTCATTCAGGGACAAAATAGCAATAAGACTTTCCACAAGCCAAGTCAGAATAATAAAATTAACACCCTGAAAAGATATACTTTTTAAAGTGTATACCGCTATAGGAGCCTGTCCTAAACGCTACTTTTTATTTGTAGGAAAGGTCACATAAAAGTCACTCTTACTGACATTTTCATTTATCGCAGTGATATTTCTTACTTTAAGAAAGTTAAACTGCCGTTTAATATTCGTTGAAGTATAAACCGCTAAGCTGCGTACCCATCGATGGTGGTCGAAAAATTAAGCAGAAAGTTAAAATAAGTAAGTAGTGAAATAAACATTTGGGTAAGCCATACTTTGTGCAAATATCGGCCTTGTGCAAATACTGGGCCATCAATGGACTGGATTTGGATATCCCTGGCATACTGAACCGTAATACGGTTGTGCATTTTTAATAGGAGTTTTTATGATCAAGCCACTAATCGCCGTTGCTATCGCTGCGGTTACTCTGACCGGTTGTGCCAATAATAGCACCCTGTCCGGTGATGTCTTCAGCGCATCCGAAGCCCGACAAGTACAAACTGTGACTTACGGTACCCTACTATCCGTACGCCCAGTCACTATTCAGGGTGGCGATGAAAACAATGTTATGGGTGCCATTGGCGGTGCAGTCCTGGGTGGTTTCCTTGGTAATACTGTTGGTGGTGGCACTGGTCGTAGCCTGGCAACTGCAGCAGGTGCTGTTGCGGGTGGTATGGCAGGGCAAGGTGTTCAGGGCGCAATGAACCGCACCGACGGCGTGCAACTTGAAGTCCGTAAAGATGACGGCACAACCATTCTGGTGGTGCAAAAACAAGGCCCAACTCGCTTTAGCGTCGGTCAGCGCGTGATGCTAGCGAGCAGTGGTAGCACCGTTACCGTTAGCCCACGCTAATAACTCTGCTATTACTGTCTTCAGGTAAAAGCCAGAGTTCGTAATGAACTCTGGCTTGTTTTACTAAAATATTTCTTTCTGCTGTGAATAGAGTCGTAAATCTTTATTATTACTTGCTTTGTAATTGGTTAATATTGCTCTCAAGCTTATTAATCAGACCAGATAGCAATTCAATCTCATCTGTTGAAATCCCCCCAAGAATTTCTTTACGGGTGGAACATATGACTCCATCAACCGTATCTATTATCGGTGAAGACTGCTCCGTCAGTTTTATCCTCTTCGCACGACGATCATTTGCGCAGGTATGCCGTGTGATTAAACCTTTCTCCTCCAGTTGATCTAAGGTTCTAACCAATGATGGTTGTTCGATACCAATCGCTTTTGCCAGTTGAATTTGTGACTGTTCAGGCGGTAAACGATTAATGTTATGCAAGGTAACCCAATGCGTTTGAGTTAACTCCAGCGGCTTCAACCGATGGTCGATAAGCGCGCGCCAAGCGCGAACTAATCGTGCTAAATCAGATCCTAATGTCGATTCCAATTGCCCCTCCTTTTAATTAGCGTGCTAGCATAACTCCCAGAGTCCCGTCTATTTTGGGTAATTAACATTAAAAACACAAATGTATATATACCGTCGATGCTAGGGTAATAGCAATAAATACGGCGAATCCTTTAGAAAAAATGATGTTTTGGCTAAAAATACCTATTAAGGATTAACCTTATGTATGTATCAGTGTTACCCATAAACGCACCTCTTACAGACTTGGTTATAGGTGCCTCAATCTATTTCCCGCCGATGTTTAAGGCGGTTATGCTAGGTTTGGTGTTTTGGCTATTGATCCATCATGTCCTACGGAATTGGATCTACTCTGGTGACATCTGGCATCCAATATTAATGGATCTGTCAATTTTTGTCATTGCGGTCAGCGTTTCTTTATGGATATTAGCCAGTTGGTAAATTGATATGAATCATCAGTCTCTTAAATATTTCTCCTCTGTCATTGTCTTCGCTCTCGCACTTTGTGCGGGTTGGTGGATGTGGAACTACTACATGCAATCACCCTGGACTCGCGATGGTAAAGTCCGGGCTGAATTGGTCAGCATCACCCCGGAAGTGTCGGGCCGACTGGTTAAAATAGTAGTTCATGATAACCAGTTGGTAAGCTCGGGTAGCTTATTATTTGTGATTGACCCACAACCCTACCAACTGGCACTGGATAACGCGCAAGCCGCTTTAGTGAAGGCGCAAGCTGACCTGGCTAAAGCGAATCATGAAGCAGAACGTCGGCGAAATTTACCGAAAAACATCATTTCTGGTGAAGATCTCGACATTGCCAACTTAACCGCCGATAGCATGAAAGCGGCCTACCAGGGCGCGGTGGCGAATGTCGAACAAGCGAAATGGAATCTCAGCAAAACCCGTATTTATGCGCCGACCGATGGTTATATAACCAACTTGCAAACACGGGTGGGTAACTATGCTACCGCCGGCATACCATTAGTCGCGCTAATCGATACCAATTCATTCTATGTGATGGGCTATTTCGAAGAAACCAAGTTGAAACATATTAGAGAAGGTAATAAAGCCAAGATTGTTTTGTATAATGGCAACATTCCTTTACGCGGCGTAGTCGAAAGTATTGGTCGTGCTATTTATGACCAAAGTGTTGATAGCAGCGGTGACTTATTGGTAGATGTAAAACCTAATGTTCCTTGGGTACGGCTGGCCCAACGGGTTCCGGTAAGAATCAAACTGCTGGATGTCCCAGCCGATGTCACCCTTATTGCAGGCACCACCTGCACTATTTCACTGGTTGACTAAACGATGCGTATTTCCTTCCCCCTGTGGCACCAGACCCCATGGGGTAAAGCCAATGCCGGTCAGTGGCGTTATGCATTGCGTAATTCATTGGCAATGTGCTTATCACTGTGGATTGCCTTTGCGCTGAATTTAGATGAGCCTTACTGGGCAATGACCTCCGCTGCAGTGGTGAGTTTCCCCACCGTCGGCGGGGTCATTAGCAAAAGTATTGGTCGCATCATCGGCAGCTTACTGGGGGCGGCCGCATCCGTGGTAATTGCCGGCCATTGCCTGAATGACCCCTGGCTGTTTACCTTTGCAATTGCAGCCTGGATTGCCCTTTGTACTTTTGTCTCCAATCACTATCAAAATAATGTTTCTTATGCGTTTGCGTTAGCCGGTTATACCACCGCAATTATTGCCTTTTCTACGGTCAACACCGCTGGCACCCAGCAAATTTTTGATATCGCGCAAGCCCGAGTGTGTGAAGTGATTACCGGTATTCTTTGTGGTGGCCTGATGATGATGCTGATGCCGAGCACCTCCGACGGCGAAGCATTACTGACCTCACTGCGCCGCATGCAATCTCGCTTACTGGAACATGCCGAGTTATTGTGGCAAACCGATCATAACCCCCAGCTACGTGCCTCACATGAAGGGGTAATTGGCCAGATTCTGACCATGAATGTACTGCGGATCCAGGCCTTTTGGAGCCATTACCGCTTGCGGCGGCAAAATAACGTCTTGAATTTTATTTTGCATCGTCAATTACGTATAACCAGTGTAATTACCAGTTTACGGCGCATGTTGCTTAACTGGCCAACGCCACCGGAGAACCTGACACCAGTGCTATCACAGTTGCTACAAACACTACAGCGACCCGATTGCGATAAATATCAGTTGGCCAAAATACTGAAACAAATCGCCCCGCATGATGAGTTCGACTATCGACACCGCGCCTTCTGGTTACGATTACAGCATTTTTGTTGGTTATATTTGCAAGTGAATCGTTGGCTGACACAGTTGGATAAAGAATCGGCCAGCGACCTGCCACAACCGCCACCAGTAACCGCGCTGGCTCGCCATACCGATACTTATGAGGCCGCCTATAACGGGCTGCGAACCTTCGTGTGTATTGTTATTGGTTGTGCATTTTGGATAAATACGCAGTGGAGTTCGGGCAGTGCTGCACTGGCATTGGCCGCGGTAAGTTGCGTGCTCTACTCCGCAACCCCGTCGCCAACCGACAGTATTGCTACACTATTGAAAGCCATTGTTCTGCTTTCTATCGGCTGCTTTATTCTTAAGTTTGGTGTGATGGTACAGATTGATGATTTCTGGCAATTTGCTGCCGTACTGTTCCCCATTTTAATCACCATGCAGATGATGAAACTACAGCATCCGGTCTATGCTTCATTGTGGGGACAATTGATTGTCTTTATGGGTTCTTTCCTAAGTGTAACCAACCCGCCGAGCTATGATTATCAAGAGTTCCTTAATGATAATATTGGTAAATTAGTCGGCGTAATGTTAGCAGGTGTTGCTTTTCAGCTATTGCGCCCCAGTTCTGATAAACGCAAAAGTCGACGTATCATTCGGATGCTCCGCCGCGATTTCATTGATCAGATCAGTAGCCATCCACAACAGAACCAGAATCAATTCGAATCACTGATTTACCATCGAATTAACCAACTCAATCTCAGTAAAGATCAGTCAGCTCGCCTGTGGCTGCTGCGTTGGGGGATGGTATTGCTCAATTGTAGCCATGTGGTCTGGCAATTACGTGATTGGCAAACCACCTCTGCACCCTTGTCAGCAGTACGGGACGTTTGTATTCACTGCCTGAAGGGGTGTATGACCGAAAAAGGTGTGCAACCCAGTTCGTTACTCGCAACATTGCAGGAGTTACAACGAATGAGTGCTATTTTGGCTCAATACCCCGATGCCTCTGGGCGGGAACTGGCGGGGCTGATTTGGCGATTATATTGCTCACTGACACAACTGCAACTGGCCCCTCCTGCCGAGGAAAACAAAACTGCGCCAGCCTGAGGCTTACTGGCGCAGAAAAGAAGCTTAAGGCACGTCATAACCCAGTGCAGCACGACGAATGCGGAACCACTGCTGGCGCGTCATCGTCAAGGAGAGTGATGCCCATGCGGCTTTAACCCGCTCTATCTTGCCAGAGCCAATAATCGGCAGCGGTGCTGACGGCAAACGTAGCACCCAGGCATAAACCACTTGCTCAATGCTTGCTGCACCGATTTCGTCAGCTACCGCCTGCAACTCATCACGTAATGCCTGGTACTCCGGGTCGCTGAACAACCTACCGCCACCGAGACAAGACCATGCCATGGGTTTGATACGCAGTTGCTGGCAGGCATCGAGCGTACCATCGACAATAGCAGGCTGATGCAGCGGCGAAATCTCTACCTGATTCGTGACCAGCGAGAATGGCAGGCGTGATTGCAGTAAATTGAATTGCGCAGGGGTAAAGTTTGACACACCGAAATATTTTACTTTGCCGCTTTTGTGCAGTTGGGTGAAGGCTTCTGCCACCTCATCGGCATCCATCAACGGGTCCGGTCGGTGAATCAGCAGTAAATCAAGATAATCAGTGTGCAAATGGGCCAATGATTGCTCAGCACTTGCAATGATATGTAAACTATCCGTAATGTAGTGCCCCAACGCATGTTCCGGTTTAGCCGTGGTGGCAATGCCACATTTACTCACCAGCTCCAGTTGGTCACGCAAGGACGGTTTAAGCCGTAAGGCCTGGCCAAATGCTTGTTCACACTGATAACCGCCGTAAATATCAGCATGATCCGCCGTAGTAATACCCAACTCAATGTGTTGCTCGATAAAAACCAACAACTGCTCAGGCGTCATGCCCCATTCCATCAGCCGCCAATAACCGCAAATCATACGTGAAAATTCAGGTCCAAGCGGAGCCAGTTGGCTACGTGTATCCATTATTAGCTACCTCATCTGTTTATCTACCTATAAGCATACACAACCGGCGGTAAGGTTAAATCCTCCCTGAACCATCAATTCAAGGTCAAACGGGGGCTTAGCGGTAAAATAGCCAGAAATGGTAAAGTTTAAGACCGATTAAGCGCGAATTAGAATAAGGAAGGTTGTTCTGGTAACGGCTCATCGACTTGTTTGTTACCACGCTGCAAGCGCAGTAGACGTTGGCGGCATAAACGCAATACATCCCGTTTCTGCGGGTCACTCATTTTCATCCAATTAAAGCGCTCATCCCTGCTACGCAGGCAGCCACGGCAAAAGCCACGGTCATCTGTTTGGCAGATGCCACGGCACGGACTGGGAATGTCGAAAAACTCAAGTTGCTGAGACACGCTGCCTCCTGCGGCTGATACCTTAATTGAAGACTGCTTCACCGCAGCTGGCAAGTCCAATTTGTTTACGGTTGTAAAAATCCGCTATCAGCGCCGAGGCGCGGCCCTTAACCGCTAAGGTTATCTTAAGTTTCATTCGATACCATTCAGGTAATTAGTGAACTGTAGGATTCCATTTTCACAATGAATGTTCGATATAAGTTACAGTGTAACAGTCTGAGTTTTATCCTGGCCAGTGCACTCTTTTTCACTCTGGGTCATAACGCACTGTTTATTGCGAAAGCCTGGTCGCTGATCCATTTTGACAGCAGTGACAGTTACTTCTTCGCCGCGACAATTCCGGTGGTGATATTTTGCGCACTGAACATCATATTTAGCCTGTTAGCTGTGCCCTTTCTGCATAAGCCAATCATTATTCTATTGCTGTTGGGCAGCGCGGCGGCAAACTATTTTATGTTTAGTTATGGTGCCGTCATTGACGCCAATATGATGCAAAATGCCTTTGAAACCAACTCACAAGAGGCGGCCGCTCTTTTCACTCCCCGTATGGCCCTATGGCTACTGGTGGCGGGTATTATTCCTGCGACCCTGGTCTGCTTTGCCCGTATTCGGGTCAGCCGCCCATGGTGGTATATGTTGGGGCTGCGCGCAGCAAATATTTTGATATCAGCAGTAATTATTCTGTTGGTTGCTGCCCTGTTTTATAAAGATTATGCATCGTTGATTCGTAATAATAAAAACATCGTTAAAATGTTAACCCCATCCAACTTTGTCAGTGGCAGTTTTCAATTCACTAAACACAAATATTTCACCCGTAATCTGCCACTGGTAACACTCGGTGAAGATGCCCATAAAGGCCCATTGATTAGTGGGCAACAAAAGAAAACGCTGGTCATTCTCGTGGTTGGTGAAACTGCCCGTGCAGAGAATTTCTCCTTGGGCGGTTATGGGCGAGAAACCAACCCGAACCTAAAAAAACAAGATGTTACCTATTTCAGCAAAGCATCATCCTGCGGGACTGAAACTGCGGTGTCGGTACCTTGTATGTTCTCGAATATGGCGCGCAAAAATTATGATGCCACCCTCGCCAGTCATCAGGAGGGCTTAATGGATATTCTTGCCCACGCTGGCTTGAATGTCTTATGGCGCGAAAATGACGGGGGTTGTAAAGGTGCCTGCGATCGCATTCCACATCAGGATGTTACCCAATTGCAGCTCACCGCCGATTGCGAGAACGGGGTCTGTTTAGATAACGCATTATTGTATAAATTAGATAATTATATTAATGGGCTACAAGGTGACGGTGTCATTGTCTTACACCAAATGGGCAGCCACGGGCCGGCTTATTATCGCCGCTCAACCCCAGAGATTCGCCAGTTTTCCCCTACCTGTGATAGCAACCAAATTCAGGATTGCACCCCACAGGAATTGGTAAATACCTACGATAACTCTATTCTTTATACCGATGCGATGTTGGGTAACACCATTAAGTTATTGCAACAACACAATAATAACTTTAACACTGCGCTGGTCTATCTCTCTGATCACGGTGAGTCATTAGGCGAAAATGGTATGTATTTGCACGGTACCCCTTATATGTTCGCCCCAAGTCAGCAGACACATATACCATTTCTAATGTGGCTATCACCTGAATATACAAAAAACTATGGCATTGACCGTCAGTGCTTATCATCCAGTGCACAACATGATGAAATATCACAAGATAATCTGTTCCATACCTTATTGGGCATGATGAATATTCAAACCAGTGAATACCAATCAGAACTAGATTTACTACAGAAATGCCGAACCCAGGGCGAAAGAATCAGTCAAAAAAGTCCGTAAAGAGTTAATACCTGATAGTGAGTTTGATGCCAGCGTTTCCCTCCGCTGGCATTTTTTTCTTGACCTAGACCGATTGGTCTATTACGCTTTGCGACATGAACAAAATACAGCACACACACATAGACACCCGTGAACATCTGTTAGCAACCGGTGAGAGCCTTAGCCTGCGTCTTGGCTTTAATGGTATGGGTCTCAGCCTGTTACTGACCACGGCAGGCATACCGAAAGGCTCGTTTTATCACTATTTCCGTTCTAAGGAAGTTTTTGGTGAAGCGATGCTACAGCGTTATTTTGATCGTTACGACGCTGAAATGGAAAGCCTGCTCACCCATTCACAAGGTGATATGCGCCACCATTTGTTGCACTATTTTGCTCAAGCTATTGCTAACTATTGTGGCAGTGAATGCCACAATGCTTGTCTGGCGGTGAAACTATCAGCAGAGGTAAGTGACTTATCCGAACCTATGCGCCATGCATTGGATATCGGCACTGCCCGTGTGATTGGTCGGTTGCAAGATGCCATTGAAGCCGGTATTGCTGAAGGCTCGCTGCGCATTACGCTCTCACCGGCGGCAACCGCTGAAACACTGTATGCCTTGTGGCTCGGTGCTTCACTGCGGGCTAAAGTGAAACGATCGGTTGCTCCGCTGACCTGTGCGCTAGAAAGTATCGAACTGATTCTACAACCAACCCCATAATCCAATGATTCTGAAGCTAACACTTTTGTTTTTCAGAATTTACCCAGTTGCTAGTTGACTGGTCTATTAATATAGGACGCACCATGAAGACTGCTAAACTGTTCTCCCCTTTGAAAGTTGGCGCGCTCACATTGCCAAACCGCGTATTTATGGCTCCGCTAACGCGCTTGCGCAGCATTGAGCCAGGTGATATTCCAACTCCTCTGATGGCTGAATATTACCGTCAACGGGCCAGCGCCGGTTTGATTATTACCGAAGCCACCCAGATTTCTTTCCAGGCGAAAGGCTATGCGGGTGCTCCAGGGTTACACACTCAGGAACAGTTAAACGCATGGAAAAAAATCACGCAGGCGGTGCATGAAGACGGTGGACATATTGCTGTACAGTTATGGCATGTCGGCCGTATCTCGCACAACAGTTTGCAGCCAGGTCAGCAAGCGCCGGTAGCACCTTCAGCCATTGCCGCGGATACCCGCACCACCGTGCGCGATGAAACGGGAGCCTGGGTACGCGTTCCCTGCTCCACCCCACGCGCCCTGGAAACAGAAGAGATCCCTGGCATCATTAATGATTTCCGCCAGGCAACAGCGAATGCCCGTGAAGCTGGCTTTGACTATATTGAATTGCATGCAGCCCACGGCTACCTGCTGCATCAATTTATGTCTCCGGCATCCAATCAACGTACCGACCAATACGGTGGTAGTATTGAAAACCGTACCCGTCTGACATTGGAAGTGGTTGATGCAACAGTAGCCGAATGGGGCGCTGAACATATTGGTATTCGTATTTCACCATTGGGGCCATTCAACGGCTTGGATAATGGCGAGGATCAGGAAGAGGCTGCGTTGTACCTCATTGACGAGTTGAACAAACGTCATATTGCTTATCTGCACATGTCAGAACCCGACTGGGCGGGTGGTAAGCCTTACTCCGACGCATTCCGTGATGCCGTGCGCGCCAAATTCAAAGGTGTGATTGTGGGTGCCGGTGCATACACGGCTGAAAAAGCTGAAGAGCTCATTGATAAAGGGTTTATTGATGCTGTCGCCTTTGGCCGTAGCTATATTTCTAACCCGGATCTGGTAACCCGCCTGCAACAACAGGCTCCGTTGAATGAACCAGATGGTGATACCTTCTATGGCGGTGGCGCAAAAGGTTATACCGACTACCCAACTCTGTGATTCGCCCGTAAATTAAATCATTAAATAACAGCCAGTTAGATTAACCCTCTGACTGGCTGTTTTGTTTATGGCTACAGGTGAGATAACACAAAGAATGGCGCAATCGCCCCCACTACGGATGATGTAATACAACCCCCTATCGACTTGAGTATTTAGTGATTCATTTCGAATTCTTTGGAAACAAGATAAAGCCATTGATTTTGTAAAAAATGACGAGTAGAAACAGAGGAATACTTACAGGGAGGATAACATGGACAGTGCTATTATTGCTGTTTTAACCATCAGTGGAGTGATAGCTTTAGGGGCTATGTCTCCAGGGCCGAGTTTCATCCTTGTTGCGCGAACGGCAATGTCATCCTCACTTAAAAATGCTTTAGCCGTTGCTTTAGGCATGGGCACCGGGTGTGCATTCTTTGCCTTGGTCGCTCTGCTTGGTTTGCAATCTTTGCTACTCACCGTACCTTGGCTATATATGTCACTTAAAATCGGCGGCGGTTTTTATCTCATTTATTTAGCCTTTAAAATGTTTTTCGCGCCTAAAAAAGCAATAAAATTTGAACCCGAGGTTGGCGGACAAACAAGTCTGTCTCGTTCATTTTATATCGGGCTTATTACACAAATTAGTAATCCTAATACAGCACTGGTTTTTGGCGGCATATTTGCCGCAATCCTTACTCAGAATATCGTGGGCTGGATGTATATTGTGTTACCTGTTCTGGCATTCTTGATTGACCTCATTTGGTACGCAATCGTCGCTTGTGTCCTGTCCGCCCCGGTACCAAGAAACTATTATATGCGTTTCAAAATATATTTTGACCGTATTGGTGGTTTGGTCATGGCGCTGCTAGGCATCAAACTGATATTTCAGAAGTGACGGTACTCCCCGACACTCAACTATAAATTAACAGATTGTTTTTTAATGATATTATTTAACATGCAGATGACTAACCACAAGAACGCATAGCGGGAGAGTCGATTAAATTGATCTTCATATCATGGCAAAAAACACGATACTACCCGCAATAACACTCAATACGCCTACTGTGATTAATATACGTATCCATTTAGCACCGTAGCTTAAAGAATAGATTGCTTCAACCACGAAGAGTATTATCGAAAATAAAAAAGAAAATAAGCTTACCAATAAATTAAATAACGCTTCTGCTATCGCTACAACTAAAGGGTCCATTTAATGATTCATCCATAAGAATAATATCCATAAAATTCCTACGACTAACCATGGGATAATACAGATATTTTACCGAATCAGAATAGTGTACTGACATAATGTCACAAAAAAGTCAATTTATTCCCCCCTTTCCAGGGACAATCCCGCCATAATGATAACCAAATATCAGAAGAGTCATGGTAGTGAGCGGGATGATATTACTATATGATTATATATCAGTTTTGATTTATAATGATTTTAAAACTTTAAACTGTTGATTATAAAGAGGTATTATGAAGCGCTTACTCCATACCATGATCCGCGTTGGTGACCTGCAACGCTCTATCGATTTTTACACCAAGGTATTAGGGATGCGTTTACTGCGTACCAGCGAAAACACGGAGTATAAATACTCGCTGGCTTTCGTCGGTTATAGCGATGAAAGTGAAGGTTCAGTGATTGAACTGACCTATAACTGGGACGTGAGCAGTTACGACATGGGGACTGCATTTGGTCACCTGGCGCTGGGCGTGGATGATGTTGCCACTACCTGCGATCAAATTCGTCAGGCTGGTGGGAATGTGACCCGTGAAGCCGGCCCGGTAAAAGGCGGTAATACTATTATTGCTTTTGTCGAAGATCCCGACGGTTACAAAATCGAGTTAATCGAGAATAAGAGCGCCGGACACGGCCTTGGCAACTGATTAGCGCAAAGGCACCTAAGGTGCCTTTTTTCTCATCGCGATATCCCCCTGCATCCCGCGCTAAAATTTGACATAATGCGCGCTGAATTCGATGAAGATAAGAAACTGATGGCAGATAAAAGTGATCTTAACGCCCTAAGTGGCCGTTTTCGTGGGTATTACCCCGTTGTAATTGATGTGGAAACCGCCGGTTTTAATGCGCAAACCGATGCATTATTAGAAATTGCTGCCGTGACCTTGCAGATGAACAAGGATGGTTGGTTATTACCCGATGAAACGCTGCATTTCCATGTAGAACCCTTTGAGGGTGCCAATCTGCAACCAGAAGCACTGGCATTTAATGGCATTGACCCGACCAACCCTTTGCGTGGTGCTGTGAGTGAATACGATGCTTTGCATGCCATCTTTAAAGCCGTGCGTAAAGGGCTGAAAGATCAAGGCTGTAACCGAGCTATTATCGTGGCACACAACGCCAATTTTGATCACAGCTTCGTGATGGCTGCTGCTGAACGCGCCAGTTTGAAACGTAACCCGTTCCACCCATTTGCAACCTTTGATACTGCGGCGCTCAGTGGGCTGGTGCTAGGGCAAACTGTGCTGGCGAAAGCCTGCCTGACGGCAGGTATTCCGTTTGATAGTAGTCAGGCGCACTCCGCATTGTATGACACCATGCAAACGGCAAAATTATTCTGTGAACTGGTTAACCGCTGGAAAAAACTGGGTGGCTGGCCTATACCGGCGGGGGAATCCGAATAGCGCAGTGTTCATGAGAGAAGATTGTTCATGAGAGAAGACGCAACAATTTTACGTTCAAAAAAAGGTGGCTCAAAGGCCACCTTTTTATTTTTGTCACCGAAAACACACATGCCCTATTCTGCGGCAGGCTTTTCTTCTTGTGCACGGTATTTGTCAGCGGTTTCTTTCAACAACTGTTGTAGTTCGCCACGCTGATACATTTCCATCAGAATGTCACAACCGCCGACCAATTCACCATCAACCCACAATTGTGGGAAGGTTGGCCAGTTAGCATATTTTGGCAGTTCCGCACGAATATCCGGGTTTTGCAGGATATCAACATAAGCAAAGCGTTCGCCACAGGCAGACAGCGCCTGCACAGCCTGAGCCGAGAAACCGCAGTTAGGTAACTTTGGTGAACCCTTCATATAAAGCAGGATTGGGTTTTCTGCTATCTGGCGCTGGATTTTATCAATCGTCGTCATTTCTTGCTTCCTCAAGCCATATAGTGGCTACAATACTTAGAACCTATCCATTAGGGCTGTTTTATTATTGCGTCCGGCCTATTGTAGCGACTGTTACCACTGGAATAAAACGCCATCTTTTGCAGGGGCTTTACTCCATGGACGAATGGTTATATTGTCAGCTACAAATATGTGCATTTAGAATAACATTTTTGATCCCATCACTTCACTATTATCTTCTTTATGGGATTGCCCTGCGGCTTCAAGTAGGAAAGAGATAACTCGTTGACGTATGGTTGATTTAAGTCCATTAGACGTGTGAAAAAGCGACAATATCTAAGCCATTAATGTTTTCTCACAATATCGATTAAGATCCTGTCGCTCTCTGCTTTTTTATATCGTGAGTTTCGGCAATACTGTGACTCTTCATATTCATCTCAGGGCAAGGTTGGTAGCGTTATTATGCGTTTAATATTTACGCTGTTTGTGCTGCTGTTTACCCAGCTATTTTTAAATCTGGCGCATGCGTCGCCGCAGGCTCATGTGTCTGCTGAGCAGAAGAAAGGACAGGTCAGCCAGGCCAGCCCTGATGATCGTAAAAAACGTAAAGCAGATAAAAGTACCAAAAAAGTAAAAGTAGCCAGCAATAAAACCCCTACCAACAAAGTGACTACCAATAAAACAGCAACCAGCAGCGATAAAAAGAAAATTGCCGCCGGCACGACTAAAACCATTAAAAAGAAAACGCAGGAAGTCAGTAAAATCGCTACAAAAAAAACCAGCAATCCGAAAAAAACCAATATTAAAACTGCAGCCAATAAAAAAGTGGCCGCAGATAAAAAAACAGAAAAAGTCGCTTATGGCCGACACAGAAATAAAAGCCAAGGCAAAGCGGCTACCGAATTAGTCGCCAATAGTAAAATCAAGCTCAGTCCAGCGCATAAAAAACGCTATCAACACGCCAAACAGACCGCGATGAGCAAACTGATGAAGCAAGTCGGTAAACCTTATCGTTGGGGTGGCACCTCTCCTAATACCGGATTTGATTGCAGCGGGCTTATCTATTACGCCTATAAAGACGTGATCAGAATAAAAATGCCGCGTACCGCGAACGAGATGTATCACTTGCGTGACGCCGCCCCCGTCAAACGCGCTGAGCTGGAGAGTGGGGATTTAGTGTTCTTCAATATTGCCAACCGTGGCGTCGCCGACCATGTAGGCGTCTATCTGGGTAACGGTAAGTTCATTCAGTCCCCACGCACTGGCGAAGAAATTCGTATCAGTATGCTGGACAATGACTACTGGCAGGATCATTACGTTGGCGCACGCCGTGTGGTCACCCCGAAAACCATCCGCTAAGACTTCAGTCTGCGCCCGGTGGTCTCACCACCGGGTGCTGATGGCACAATAACGCCCCTGCACTTGTTATCCCCATTGCATAACGTTGATACAATCGCCCATCAAACAGTGTGGTTATATCTGTCATTCTTGTTGAAAGTTGTTAAGATTAATACCCACAACAAAAATACAACAATTAAGCTTTAACCGCTCTTCGCCACCTCACTGCCCGTGGCAATTGATGTGATTTGAGGAGCAAACACCCTGAGCAACCCCGAAAGGAGAGAGCTATGTCTTTTGAATTACCGGCATTACCCTATGCGCAAAATGCGCTAGAGCCCCACATCTCAGCTGAAACGCTGGAATACCACTACGGCAAGCATCACAACACCTATGTGGTTAATCTCAATAACTTGATTAAAGACACTGAGTTTGCGGGTAAGACGCTGGAAGAGATTGTAAAAACCTCTAATGGCGGGATCTTTAATAATGCGGCCCAAGTCTGGAACCACACCTTCTACTGGCACTGCCTGTCACCTAACGGCGGCGGCGAACCTACGGGCAAAGTTGCCGATGCCATTAATCAATCATTTGGTTCTTTTGCTGAATTTAAAGCGCAATTTACTGATGCGGCAGTAAAAAACTTTGGTGCGGGCTGGACCTGGCTGGTTAAAAAAGCAGATGGCACACTGGCGATTGTCAGTACGTCTAATGCAGCAACTCCACTGACCACCAACGATAAACCGGTGTTAACCGTAGATGTGTGGGAACATGCTTACTATATTGATTACCGCAATGCGCGGCCAAAATACCTGGAAAACTTCTGGGCACTGGTTAACTGGTCTTTCGTTGAGAAAAATTTAGCCTGATACGGCAAGAAGAGTGACAATCCATCGTCGCATTACGCGTAAAAATAATTAAGGGCGGGGTTAACCCGCCCTACTTATCACTTCACACCGGCAAGCGGTTTAATTAATTCATTACCGCCACGAAGCTAAAGACAATAATCATCGCCAGCGCACCAACAGTCGTAATCAGCGACATTTTCAGATTGGTATCCATAAAAACTCCTTAGCCGGTTAGTTTGTAGTAGAGAAAAGGCACATAGTTAGTGTGTTAAATTATTTTCCCACAGTTCAGAAAAAAAATCTTGTGCTCATTACGCACTTTATAACTTTGATTACCCCTTTCACTTTTCCTCCAGATCAGCCAAAATTCGCAGTTCATAACTGCATACCGACTAATAACGTCCAATAAATACTCTCAGACAATCAGCTGATTTAACTTCCCAGCCTAATATCGTGTTTTTGTCTGAGCGGTTTTCGGGTTATGCAGGCAAACGATTAACATAATACTTACCCTACTGTAACCGGTAAGCTTAGGAGTCATTCTTTTTATGGCAACGATTAAAGATGTGGCCAAACACGCGGGTGTGTCCACCACCACCGTTTCGCACGTTATCAACAAAACTCGTTTCGTCGCCGAGAATACCAAGGCTGCGGTGTGGGCTGCCATTAAAGAACTGCATTATTCACCCAGCGCTGTAGCCCGCAGTTTGAAAGTTAATCACACTAAATCAATTGGTTTACTGGCAACATCCAGCGAAGCGCCCTATTTTGCCGAAGTGATCGAAGCGGTCGAAAATAGTTGTTATAGCAAAGGTTATACCCTGATTTTATGTAATTCTCATAATAATCTGGACAAGCAAAAAGCTTATCTGGCGATGTTGGCACAAAAACGTGTCGATGGGTTGCTGGTGATGTGTTCAGAATATCCTGAGCAGCTACTCGGGATGTTGGAAGAATATCGCAATATCCCAATGGTCGTCATGGATTGGGGAACCGCTCGGGGTGATTTTACTGACTCGATTATTGATAACGCCTTTGAAGGTGGCTATTTGGCGGGCCGTTACCTGATTGAGCGCGGTCATCGTGACATTGGGGCTATCCCCGGCCAGTTAGCCCGTAATACCGGTGGTGGCCGCCACCAGGGGTTCCTGAAAGCACTAGAAGAAGCAAATATTACCCTGCGTGATGAGTGGGTAGTCCAAGGGGATTTTGAACCGGAATCCGGTTATAAAGCGATGCATCAAATCCTGACACAAAAACATCGCCCAACGGCGGTGTTCTGTGGCGGCGATATTATGGCCATGGGCGCGATATGTGCTGCTGATGAGTTGGGCCTACGGGTACCACAAGATATTTCGGTGATCGGGTATGATAATGTGCGTAATGCGCGCTATTTCTCGCCGGCGCTAACCACTATTCACCAGCCCAAAGAGCGCCTGGGCGAAACGGCCTTTGCCATGTTACTTGACCGTATTGTCAGCAAACGTGAAGATTCGCAGACCATTGAGGTACACCCTAAACTGATTGAGCGTCGTTCTGTCGCTGATGGTCCGTTCCTCGATTATCGCCGTTAATCCTCTCCTGCCGGTAGTGTTTAGCTCTACCGGCGGCTAATCTTGCCTCATTAATTCTCAGTCATTGATTGATAACTCACTGTCATCTTTCAACCATTCGGCATTAAGTGTGACACTGTCACCTAGATATTCCAGCAGCCAGGCCAATGCTGGTGAATGGTTGTTCTGCTCCCAGGTCAAGCAACATGGACTATCGGGCAACGGTTCAGCCAGCGTCAGTGCCGCTAGCTTCCCTTGCTCAATCAACGGCGATACCATGTGTGCCGGCACCATCCCGATGCACAATCCTGCACACAAGCAATCGATTCCCGTTGCCCAGTCCGGGGCGACCAATCGCTGCTGGTTTGCTAAAGTCCAGGTGTCACGTTTAGGTAAATTACGAGCGGTATCTTCCAGGCAAAGTGAGGGATAAGGCCGTAACTGATTATCGCTAAGTGGCTCGGTTAATTGGGCTAAAGGATGATCGACACTCACTACACAATGCCAGCTTAAAAAGCCCATGTCGCGAAAGATGAACCGCCCACCAACCGGGATCGCGCGGGTCGCACCAATGGCCATTTCCGCCTGTCCATCCACCAGCGCATCCCACACACCGTTGAATACTTCATAGCGTACCCGCAGTTCAATATCAGGAAAATGTCGATAAAAATCCAACACTAAGCGGCGACTACGCTGTGGTTTAACAATTTTATCTATCACTATATTTAACTGCCCACGCCAACCATTCGCCACCTGTTGACACTGACGGCGTGTGTCATTCATTTTTTTGATAACATCTCGCGCATCTTTAATAAAAACCACGCCAGCTTCGGTTAATTCCACATCGCGATGACGTCGTTCAAACAGCGGAACGGCCAGCCACTCTTCCAATTGGCGCACCGTATAACTAATCGCAGACGGTACGCGGTGCAATTCTTGAGCAGCAGCACTGAAACTCCCAGTACGGGCTACTGCGTCCACCACATCCAGTGAATATTCAGACCACATGGTTTGTCACCTTTTTACATCACCAATTTGTTATCAAATTTTTTAACAGCATGGTGCAAATATTACCGTTTCACAACAGAATATCGCAGCGGATAGAATGCCCTCCGCAATTAATTTTCTATAACAGAAGTTTTGCCTGCAAAAATTATAATTTAGCCAACGTCATTGGAGCCGCTGCTAACACCTCTGCGGTTTCAAGGACCAAGGATATAAAGAGAAATAAAGAATGAAAACGTCGTCTGGTTTTATGTTCTATCTGGCCGGTCTGAGTATGTTGGGCTATTTGGCCACTGACATGTATCTGCCCGCTTTTGGCGCAATGCAACAAGAGCTTCAAACGTCTGCCGGCGCCATCAGTGCCAGCTTAAGTATCTTCCTCGCCGGTTTTGCTATCGCTCAGCTTATCTGGGGACCCGTATCGGATAAGTTAGGCCGTAAACCGGTACTGTTAGCCGGTTTGGCGTTATTTGCCATCGGTTGTCTGGGGATCTTATGGGTTGAAAATGCGACACAATTATTGGTCCTCCGCTTTATTCAGGCGGTAGGGGTGTGTTCTGCTGCTGTAAGTTGGCAGGCGTTAGTGGTAGACCGTTATCGCGATGGCAAGGCCAATCGCGTGTTTGCCACCATTATGCCGCTCGTAGCACTCTCTCCCGCGTTAGCTCCGCTGCTGGGTGCCTGGTTATTAAACCACTTCAGTTGGCGTTCAATTTTTGTAGTGCTACTGGCCGTTACGTTGCTGCTATTGATCCCAACGGCGCGGTTGAACGAACGCAAAAAAACCGCACAAGATAATGCGGCACGCAGTAGCACCAACATCAGTTTCTGGCAGTTGCTTAAGTCGGCAACATTCAGTGGCAACGTAATGATGTTTGCTGCCTGTAGTGCCGGTTTCTTTGCCTGGTTAACCGGTTCACCTTTTATTCTGGGTGATATGGGCTATAGCCCGAATGTCATCGGATTAAGTTATGTCCCCCAGACCCTGGCCTTCCTGTTAGGTGGATTTGGTTGTCGCAGTGCTCTTTCCCGGATCAAGGGCAATACCTTGCTGCCGTGGCTGTTGGCGGGATATGCAATCAGCATGATTGCACTTTATCTGATAGCAACGTTAACCACGCCGACGCTGCTGACCTTACTTATTCCCTTCTGCATAATGGCGCTGGTGAATGGTGCCTGCTACCCTATTATCGTAGCGAATGCATTAATGCCTTTTCCAGCGAACACCGGTAAAGCAGCCGCGCTGCAAAATACGCTTCAACTCGGGTTATGTTTTGTTGCCAGTATGTTGGTATCGGCCTATATCAGCCAGCCATTGCTGGCAACAGTGACCGTGATGTTGTCGACCGTGGTGCTGGCGTTTTTAGGATATGGCATTCATTGCTACGCATTGCGAAAAGAAAAAAATGATACTAATTCGATGCCCAACGTCATCGGTGTCACAGCAAAGCAACAAGCGAATGAACCACGATGAGCCTGGATAAGGAACGATTCGGGTCGGAAATCGATTTGAACGCTGCAAGCGGCGGCCTGATAGAGGCGAGATCCAAGGATGGGCTAAGTAACGAGAGCCGCTAACACAGCGGTAGCGTCAAGGTCGGAGTGAATTAATTTCCAATAGAAATAGTCACTAAGGAACACGTGAGCCGGGTGTGATTTATTATTGAGAAAGCCTCCCGGCAAGCCTATACTCGATTTAACCAATTACGATATCATTAAAAAAAAGCATTATCTTAAGTACTTTCTGTGCGCGTGGATTGCGTCACATTTACGCTTATGGATGAGTTACCCTAAATCAATCTTTATTAGGGTTTCTTCTTAATCTTCCTCTGTCCGTTATGGATATTAGACACCAAGGTCACGACAACCTTATTGGTATGAATCTGCATGTATCGCGGGTCATAAGTCAGAAGAAAGTGATGGAGAAGCTATGAGTTCATCCTGTATAGAAGACCAGAGTATTCAAGAAACCCCTTGGTTTCGCATTGTACAAGAAATGCTGAATCGGGCTGATATTGAAATCAATGGCTCACGCCCTTTCGACATTCGAGTCAATAACCCAGACTTTTTCAAACGAATACTTCAAGAAGGATCTTTGGCATTAGGTGAGAGTTATATGGACGGCTGGTGGGAATGTGACCGCTTGGATATCTTTTTCCAACGGGTTCTCAGGGCTGGCCTGGAAAATCAACTTCCACACCATCTCAAAGATACTTTACGCATTGCTGCTGCGCGTATTATTAATTTGCAATCAAAGAAAAGAGCCTGGATTGTTGGCAAAGAACATTACGATCTGGGTAATGATCTGTTTAGCCTAATGCTCGATTCGAATATGCAATACTCATGCGCTTACTGGAAAGATGCCACGACCCTTGAGCAAGCGCAGGAAAATAAACTGCGGATGATCTGCGAAAAACTTCAATTGGCTCCGGGCATGACATTGCTCGATATCGGTTGTGGCTGGGGGGGCCTCGCCGCCTATGCCGCCCGGCATTACGGGGTCGCCGTTTCCGGTGTGACCATTTCGGCTGAACAACAAAAACTGGCACAAAAACGCTGTGAAGGCTTAGACGTCACTATTTTATTGCAAGACTACCGTGATCTGAACGAACAGTTCGATCGTATCGTTTCTGTCGGTATGTTCGAGCATGTCGGGCCAAAGAACTATCACACCTATTTTGATGTCGTAAACCGCAATTTGAAGCCAGATGGCCTGTTTTTACTGCACACCATCGGTGCTAATCGTACCGATCTGAGTATCGATCCGTGGATTAATAAATATATCTTCCCTAATGGCTGCCTGCCGTCAGTAAAACATATTGCTAACGCCAGTGAGCCTTATTTTATTATGGAAGATTGGCACAATTTTGGCGCTGATTATGATCGCACCCTGATGGCGTGGTATGAACGTTTTCAAACCGCGTGGCCGAGCCTGGCTGCGAATTACTCGTCACGATTTGAGCGGATGTTTAGCTATTATCTCAATGCCTGTGCGGGTGCTTTCCGCGCCAGAGACATCCAACTGTGGCAAGTATTATTCAGCCCTAATGGGGTCGAGGGTGGGATTCGCGTGCCGCGTTAATACTTAAAAGAGGACAGGTGAACTGCCTGTCCTATCCTATTTACGTTAAGCCCACATTTATCCGCGAGTGACCTTATCAACTACCGGCGTAGCGGATACAGTTTCCCGCTGAGCCAATACCCGCTCAACCGTGTCCACCACCGCCTGGGTTTGTGGATCGATCTCGATATTTACCCGATGTCCCAAACGCTTTTTACCTAATGTGGTCCGCGACAGTGTTTCTGGTATCAGATGTACACAGAAGCGGTTCCCCACAACCTCACCAATAGTTAGGCTGATACCATCAATACCGATAAAACCTTTGTGTAACACATACTTCATTAAATCAAAGCTGGGCATACGAAACCAGATCTGACGATTATTTTCTGATGTGTATATTTTGGTAATCTCAGCAGTACAAATAATATGGCCGGACATGAGATGTCCACCGATTTCATCACTGAATTTAGCCGCACGTTCCAAATTAACGCTATCACCAACCTTAATATCGCCCAAATTGGTAATACGCAGTGTCTCCTTCATTAAATCAAAGCTAACCCGATTACCCTCAACGGCGGTGACTGTCAGACAGCAACCATTGTGGGCAACAGAAGCGCCTAACGCTAATTCAGGCAACATCTCCGCTGGCATGTCGACTACATGGGTGCGGAAATTTGATTTTTCTTCGATGGCAACCACCGGCGCGGTGCCTTGAACAATACCGGTAAACATACGCCATGCCTCTTATCTATAGAAAGAAAGTTTCTTTGCCTTGATTTTGCCTCAGAAGATAAGGAAAACCAAACCACTTACACTAAAAAAACAGATAAGAGGTATTTAGCTGATAATTAGTAACAAAGATTGCTTAAGCGCGATGAGCAGGTACAATCCTTTATTGTTTTTCCGCTATTTTATTTATCGCCCATGGCGCGATAAATAGTCGTTATTGAAATCATAACTAGGTTATACCCAAGTTACTTCGAGATACAGGTAGGCGGCAACCGCGTGAACCTCCAGCAGCTTAGATAACTAAGTGTCTGGAGTGAGCAAGGGCAGCCAACACCCCTGTATATTGAAGGGCGACGGGTAGAGAAAGGTGCATACGTGCAGAAGTATATCGTCGAAGCGCGTAGCTTATTGGCTCTCGCTATTCCCGTTGTCATCGCGCAATTATCTCAAACCGCCATGGGCGTGGTTGACACCATTATGGCCGGTTCTGTCAGTGCTACTGATATGGCTGCCGTGGCGGTAGGTACTTCTATCTGGTTACCGGCTATTTTATTTGGCCATGGTTTGTTGTTGGCACTAACCCCGACAGTTGCACAGCTCAACGGTTCCGGGCGTCGCAATCAAATTGCCCATCAAGTCAGGCAAGGGTTTTGGTTGGCGCTTTGCGTTTCACTGCTAATTATGTTTGTTCTATATAATAGCGACCACGTTATTATGCAAATGCATAATATTGACCCCGTGCTAGCAGATAAAGCCGTTGGCTTCCTGCATGCCATTATGTGGGGTGCGCCGGGCTATCTCTTCTTCCAGGTGCTACGTAATCAATGTGAAGGTTTATCCAAAACCAAGCCGGGGATGGTTATCGGCTTTATTGGTTTGCTCGTGAATATTCCGGTTAACTATATTTTCATCTACGGGAAATTCGGTGCTCCGGCATTGGGTGGCGTCGGGTGCGGGGTGGCAACAGGCACAGTCTACTGGGTGATGTTCCTGATGATGCGCTGGTATGTCACCCGCGCTCGTTCACAGCAAGATATCAAACTGGAGAAAGGGTTCGCCGCACCGGACTGGCAAGTAATGAAACGCTTGGGTGGCCTTGGCCTGCCGGTTGCTCTGGCACTCTTCTTTGAAGTGACGCTGTTCGCGGTTGTCGCCTTACTGGTTTCGCCCCTGGGCATTGTCGCTGTTGCCGGGCACCAAATTGCGCTCAACTTTAGTTCATTAATGTTTATGTTACCGATGTCGCTGAGCGTAGCAGCTACCATTCGTGTTGGTTTCCGCCTCGGTCAAGGCTCGGTAGAACAAGCGAGAGTGGCCGCTTATACCAGTATTGCCGTGGGTTTAATGCTGGCCTGTGTCACTGCGGTATTTACCGTTATTTTCCGCGAGCATATTGCCTTGCTGTACAACAAAACACCGGCAGTGGTAATGATGGCCTCGCACTTGATGTTGCTGGCCGCTATTTACCAGCTATCGGATGCGATTCAAGTGATCGGTAGCGGTGTGCTACGTGGTTATAAGGATACACGTTCGATCTTCTTTATTACCTTTACTGCCTATTGGTTACTGGGGTTACCGAGTGGTTACGTGCTGGGGCTGACCGATTATATCGTGCCCGCCATGGGGCCAAGTGGTTTCTGGATTGGGTTCGTTATTGGCTTAACTTCTGCGGCGATTTTAATGGCACTGCGCATCCGCTGGTTACAAAAACAACCAGCAGCATTTATCCTGCAAAAGGCGGCGCATTAGTACCGATAGTCTCTGGCTTTACGGGCAGAATTCATATTGGCAAGTCGCGACTGCGTAAAACACCGAGATGGAGAAAAAAACAGCGCAATGGGCAAAAGCGCAGCAATTACGTGAGTTTGCGGTGAATATTGTGTTTTTCCCCTTGCCAGCAGACGGGCAGCTCGTTAATATTCGTCCCCGCTGTCAGCATTGATGGTGAGTAATAAAAGAGGATGCGTCCGTAGCTCAGTTGGTTAGAGCACCACCTTGACATGGTGGGGGTCGATGGTTCGAGTCCATTCGGACGCACCAAATTTATTGCATGTAGCTTGCGTTAAATATTTTGTTAGTTCAGTCGCCAGGGTAGTAGTCGTTGCAGTTGGTAACACTGTAGCGTCAAGTCAGTCGGGTAATGTGCGTCCGTAGCTCAGTTGGTTAGAGCACCACCTTGACATGGTGGGGGTCGATGGTTCGAGTCCATTCGGACGCACCACTCTGGCAACAGGTTTATCATCTTTAGATGCGTTCTTAGCTCAGTTGGTTAGAGCACCACCTTGACATGGTGGGGGTCGATGGTTCGAGTCCATTAGAACGCACCACTCTGCATTTGCGGTTTACTCTCTGTTTTCTTAATCTTCCCAATACTCTTTTACCCCCCTATCTCCTGCAATATATAACCGAGATAAAGCAATAAATATCAACCAATCGCCCTGCCACCTCCTGCTTGTTTTTCAACCCTGGATTGGCTAAAAATGTTAAAAATCACACCAGTTGCGCAACAAACTAAGAAATATTCGCAATACTTGCGCGACTAATTCCCCCTTTTTATAAAAAACGGCAATGAGTTTCTGTTTTCTATTTCATTTCCCGTTACTTACCGCTTATAATACGAACCGTCGTTTCAGTTGAATGGTTTCAGCATCTTGATCTGCCGATACGCTAAAAAAATACAACTCACATTTACGCCATCGTATACCGATCATGCGGTTAGCCTCGTGCTAAAGTTTTCCGCTCAACTTCCGCAACTGTCATCTATCCTTAGTAATGTTTTGCTTCTTTGTAACGTTTCGCTACACCAGACACTAATCAGATCCCACTCCGTTGATCTCATTAACGGAACTTTCGTTTTTAATCCATCACAACTTGTAGAAAAATCCTCATGAACATGAACGACAAAAAGACTAAAATTGTTTGTACTATCGGTCCCAAAACCGAATCTGAAGAAATGCTGACAAAACTGCTTGATGCCGGCATGAACGTTATGCGTTTGAACTTTTCTCATGGTGACTATGAAGAACATGGTCAACGTATTAAGAATATTCGTGCTGTCATGGCAAAAACCGGCCACAAAGCTGGCATCCTGCTGGACACCAAAGGCCCTGAAATCCGCACCATGAAACTGGAAGGCGGCAAAGATGCAGCCCTGGTTGCCGGTCAAACTTTCACCTTTACCACGGATCAAAGTGTTATCGGTAACGACAATATCGTTGCTGTGACTTATCCCGGTTTTGCTGCTGACCTGAAAATTGGTAATACCGTGCTGGTTGACGATGGTCTGATCGGCATGGAAGTGACTGAAGTCACTGAAAGCACCGTGGTATGTAAAGTACTGAACAACGGTGATCTGGGTGAAAACAAAGGCGTTAACCTGCCAGGCGTTTCTATCCAGCTACCTGCATTGGCTGAAAAAGATAAAGCTGACCTGATCTTTGGTTGTGAGCAAGGTGTGGACTTCGTTGCAGCCTCGTTTATCCGTAAACGTTCAGACGTGCTGGAAATTCGCGAACACCTGAAAGCGCACGGTGGCGAGCATATCCAAATCATCTCTAAAATCGAAAACCAGGAAGGTCTGAATAACTTCGACGAAATCCTGGAAGCATCTGACGGTATCATGGTTGCCCGTGGTGACCTGGGTGTTGAGATCCCGGTTGAAGAAGTTATCTTCGCGCAGAAGATGATGATTGAGAAATGTAACCGCGCTCGCAAAGTTGTTATCACTGCAACGCAAATGCTCGATTCAATGATCAAAAACCCACGCCCTACCCGTGCAGAAGCTGGCGACGTTGCTAACGCCATTCTGGACGGTACAGACGCCGTGATGCTGTCGGGTGAAAGCGCCAAGGGTAAGTACCCATTAGAGTCTGTCACCATCATGGCGACCATCTGTGAGCGTACAGACCGAATTATGCCTAGCCGCATTGATACGCTGAATGATAATCGTAAAATGCGTATCACCGAAGCCGTTTGCCGTGGCGCGGTAGAAACAGCAGAAAAGCTGGAAGCAAAACTGATTATCGTTGCCACTGGCGGCGGTAAATCAGCAAAATCAGTGCGTAAATACTTCCCTACCGCCACCATTCTGGCATTGACCACCAATGAAACCACCGCACGTCAGCTTATTCTGACTAAAGGCGTGGTGACTCAACTGGTCGATAAGATCGCTTCAACTGATGATTTCTACCGCATCGGTAAAGAAGCTGCTTTGGCCAGCGGTCTGGCACTGAAAGGCGAAGTTGTGGTTATGGTTTCTGGTGCTCTGGTGGCAAGTGGTACCACCAATACTGCTTCGGTGCACGTGTTATAATCCCAACACGTCCTCTCGGATGATAATTAAAAACGCCGCTTTCAATAGCGGCGTTTCCTTTTTTAAACCGTCCAAATAAACTTTCTGAAAAATCTGCTTTATCCCAACTGCGTTAAAGCCATTTTTTCAAATAAGACTTATCCCATAGAATCCGGCTGTTTTGCCTCGTTTTTTTAACTTTTTTTTAAAACAAGGTGCTTCTTTGAGCGAACGATCAAAATAAACCCCTCTAACACTAAAAATTTATTCTCTTTCGAAAAAACTTTGTGTAATACTTGTAACGCTACATGGAGATTAACTTAATCTAGAGGGTGTTAATAATGAATCGTACTAAACTTGTACTGGGCGCGGTAATCCTGGCTTCAACTATGCTGGCTGGTTGTTCAAGCAATGCTAAAATCGACCAACTGTCTTCTGACGTTCAAACTCTGAACGCTAAAGTTGACCAACTGAGCAACGACGTGAACGCAATCCGTTCTGACGTTCAAGCAGCTAAAGACGATGCAGCACGTGCTAACCAACGTCTGGACAACCAAGCTCACGCTTACAAGAAGTAATATTACTTCCTGAAAATGAAAAATGGCGCACATTGTGCGCCATTTTTTTTACCCCGCTAAAATGAATCCCTGACGTTACCTTCCTTGATATCGACCTTCCTTTGCTACTACTCGCCATATCATCCTGCGGTTGCTGCTACACGCTTTGCCACGACGGATAAGTTGCCATGGCAAAGGTGCATCTAAAACTTAATTAGCGGCGGAGTAGACCGGACCTGGCTGAACCAGCTTAGGTGCGACTTCATCAGCCGGTTGCTGCTCTTCTGTCTGCGGTTGTGCCTGTTGCTCGCCCTGAGGCGCTACAGCGGCCGGAGCCTCTACAGGGGCAGTCTCACCTACCGTTACGATGACTGGCATACCAGCGCGGCGTACAATCGCGTCCTGGACCACTTGAGCATCAGTCTGGCTGTCACTCATAAACTTCAGTAGGCTGCTGCTAATCGCAATTGGCATCGTTTGTGGGTCATCACTGTCTACACGGGACAACGGCTGATGAACTTCCACATAACGTTTACCATCAGGTTCTACGGAATATTTAACCGGTTCGTTGACTATCTGTACGCGAGTACCTTTAGGTACTGAGCTGAACAGTGCCTTGATATCATCAGGACGTAAACGGATACACCCGGAGCTGACACGCATACCGATACCAAAGTTGGCATTAGTACCGTGGATCAAGTACTCACCGCCGCCGGCTGACAGACGCATAGCAAACAGGCCCATTGGGTTTTCCGGCCCTGCGGGAACAACTGATGGCAAGGTAACGCCTTGTGCCAGGTAGTGCTTACGGATGTTCGCAGTCGGTGTCCAGGTCGGATTCGGGATCTTCTGGCTAACAGACGTCGTCATCGTCGGAGTATTACGCCCTAACTGGCCGATACCGATAGGATATACGATGACCTTGTTCTGGCCTTTAGGGTAGTAATAAAGACGCAGCTCAGCCAGGTTGATGACGATACCTTCACGTGGGGTATCAGGCAGCAACATCTGGGTCGGGATAGTTAATACTGAACCCGGTAACGGCAAATACGGGTCAGCACCTGGGTTGGCTTCGAGCATCCCCAGCAAACCGATTTTATAATCGGCAGCAATAGCCTCAAGCGGACGGCCATCGTTTGGAACGGTATAGGTAGTATTTTCACCAATCAGACGGCTATTGGCTGGCGGTAGAGGATACTCGGTCGCATTGGCAGCGGTGATACTTCCCGCCATACAAGTTGCGAATAACATACCAATCAAAGTTAATGCACGTTTCATGCTTAGTTCCTACATCACTTCTTCAAATTCGGTTTACACGGCTATACCCGATAGATTTCAAGTTGCAGGAAGGCGGCAAACAAATGAATCCCGCTGAGCTTACGCAAGTAAGTGATTCGGGGGGATGAGAGCAGCCAACACACCAGCAGTTTGAAAGATGACGGGTATATCTACGTTAATTCTAGCAGCCAATTATAAGGCCAACATATAGTAACAGCCATTATTATAAAGGCAATTTATATCTCTAGAAATCAAGGTGTTACAAAGTAATTTATTATGCTTTATCCAGCAAGAAAGCCGATTTAACCTGCTGAAATTCCACCATTTTAAGACTGTGACCCATGACGCAAAAATGGTCAGCCACCGAGGAATAAAGCACAAAATGTTGGCATGAATTAGTGAGCTTTTAAACTTACCGCTTTAATGCGAATAGCACGGATCATCGCTTCCAGACCTTGCGAACGCGATGGTGTCAGGTGCTGACTCAGGGCTAAGTCGGCAAAAAATGGCCGAACATCCAATTCGATTATCTGTTGTGGCGTTAAACCTTGATAAAGGATAAACACCACCGCGACCAACCCTTTAACGATAGCCGCATCACTGTCACCGGCAAAAACCACCTGGCCCTCATCAGAGGTTGTCATGGCAATCCACACCTGGCTTTGGCAACCGGAAATAAGATTCTCCGGCTGGCGCTGTTGTTCCGTTAACGCTGCCAACTGCCCACCTAACTCGATCACATACAGATACTTTTCTTCCCAATTCAAACAACGGGAAAAGTTACGAATCAATTTATCTTTATCTGGCAAAACAGCCATAGCGTGCTTCCTGATACCCTTTGTACTTGATGTCGCAGGAGATTAAGACCCACTGCCCCGCCAAATTACACGAACGTGTAAGCTCATTGGCATTAATGAGCTTCATCCTACGGCATCAATAATGTGGTAATAGTTGATTTTAGGTACGGCGCTTATTAATAGCACTCAACCTAGTAATTTTTCAATGCGCTGTAGCCCTGCCACCAAGCGATCGACTTCCTCACGGGTATTATAAAGTGCTAATGAGGCACGACACATACTCGGGACCTGGTAGAACGCCATCAGAGGCATGGCACAATGATGACCAGTACGAATCGCGATACCGTATTGGTCAAGGAAACTGCCAACATCATACGCGTGGTGCACCCCTAAATTAAACGCGATAACCCCGGCACGGGCTTGCGGGCCATAAAGTGTCAGGCTGTTTACCTGACCCAGTTGTTTCAAGGCATACTGCATCAGCGACTGCTCATAGTGCTGGATCTGCGCAAGTCCAAGATCAGTAACATAACTGATAGCCGCACCCAGTCCCATAATGCCTGCGGTATTGGGTGAACCGGCCTCGAAACGCCACGGCGCATCAGCAAAAGTGGTACCTTGCGTCAGGCTAACGGTTTTGATCATCGAACCGCCCCCTTCCCATGGTGGCATGTGTTGTAGCAGTTCACTCTTGCCGTATAAAATACCAATGCCCGACGGTCCATAAAGTTTATGGCCGGAGAAGACATAAAAATCACAATCCAATGCCTGCACATCTATCGATTGATGCATGATAGCCTGCGCACCATCCACCAGCACCACCAGACCAGCAGCTTTAGCCTGAGCAACAATCTGCTGTATGGGATTCACGGTCCCCAATACGTTGGAAACCTGAGTCATCGCCAACAACCGGGTGGTGTCATCAATTAAGTCCGCCAATGCCGCTAACTCAAGTTCCCCGGTCGCCGTCAGCGGCCAGATACGAATTTCAACACCCAAGTCAGTTGCTAACATCTGCCACGGCACAATATTGGCGTGATGCTCCATCTCAGTGATGATGATGCTGTCACCGGCGCTCAGGAAATGACGGCCATAACTGTTAGCCACCAGGTTGATGGCCTCGGTGGTCCCTTTAACAAAAACAATCTCTTCAGCCGAGGCGGCATTAATAAAACCTGCAACCTGGCTGCGCACCGCTTCCATCTGTTGGGTCGCTTCGCTACTTAGGGTATGGATACCACGATGGACTGCGGCATAACCCTCACGATAAAAGTTAAGCTCCCTGTCGATGACCACTTGTGGCTTCTGTGCGCTGGCGGCGCTGTCCAGATAGGCCAGCGGCTGGCCGTTAACCTGACGGCTCAGCAGTGGAAAATCAGCTCTGACCTGTTCGATAGGGAAACTCATAGCGATTCTCCGGCTAAGCGCTCAGCAATCCGCGCCAGCACCACTTTGCGAATGGCGTCGCTGTGAATGGCTTCCGTCAATTCGGCGGCAAAGGCAAAAATAATCATCTGTTGCGCATCAGCCTGATTAATCCCGCGCGATTGCAGATAAAAAAGCTGTTCTGCATCAATGCGCCCAACCGTCGCACCATGACTGCATTTCACATCATCGGCATAAATTTCTAACTGTGGCTTGGTATCAACTTCAGCCAATTTACTCAACAGTAAATTATTGTTGGTCATCTGGCCGTCAGTTTTTAATGCATGTTGAGCCACTTTAATCATGCCGTTAAAGATAGCTTTACCCCGTTCACGCACAATGGTTTTGTGTAACTGGCGGCTTTCACAATAACCCTTGTTGTGCTCCAGATAGCTGCGGGTATCGCAGATTTCGCGCCCTATCGGGAGCAGCAAGCTATTAATAGATAACGTGGCACCTTCGCCGTTCAACTGGGCGCTGGTATTATGACGGGTCAACCCGGCACCCAGCAGGAAACTATAACTACGCGCCCGCGCATCACGACTTAATACCAGATCATTATGGGCAAAGTGATAGCTGTGAGGGGTTTCAAATGCCAATTTACAATGGCGCAGTTCAGCGTTATCACCTACCGCAATGGTAAGCCGTGCGCCGGTAAAGTGAGGGTGCTCACTCAGACTAACGAAATGTTCAATCACTTCAGCCTGTGCATTAGCTTCAATCACCAGATGGTGTCGGTAGTGACTGGTATTCACCACGTCAGAATCATTGCCTGAGCTGATATGCAGCAGATAAAGCGGCTTCTCACTGTGTTTCCCCACCGGCAATCGGATATGCAGACTTTCCTGCGCCAGACTTTCCGTCAGATGCAAAAACACCTCAGATTGGATCGCCGGAGGAAACTGCGTATTTCCACTCAGGTTGGTCAGTTGATAAGGGCCACACTCAATATCACTGAGTTCAGGTGCATATCGGCCATCAATAAAGACTAAACGATGAGCATCTTGCACCAACGACAGTTCATCGCGTTGGCTAGCCGTCACCTGCGCAGGGCTGGCGAAACTGAAATTATTGACCAGCAAACGTTCCAGTGGCGTGTATTTCCAGTCTTCATGTTTAAAGCTCGGGAAGCCCAACTGCAACACCTGTTGCCAGTGCGCACTAGCCTGTGTTGAATGGCCACTCTGGCGCTGATTAAACAGTTGACCGAAGTGCTTGAGCGCATCAGCACGCTGTTTTTGTTGCAGATGCTGCTGTTCCAGCATTTTACTGTTGGTCGGTAAGCCAGCCATAGCCTTGCTCCTCCAACTGTTTTACCAATGTGAAATCACCTGACTTAATGATCCGCCCCTGATACAGCACATGCACAAAGTCGGGTTTTACATAATCAAGGATACGCTGATAGTGAGTCACAATAATAAATGCACGGTTTTCGTTACGTAGCGAGTTAACCCCGTTAGCGACAATTTTCAGCGCATCAATATCCAGCCCAGAGTCGGTTTCATCCAGAATACATAACGAGGGTTCCAGTGCCGCCATTTGCAGAATATCGTTACGTTTCTTTTCGCCGCCGGAGAAGCCCACATTAACCGAACGGGTCAACAAATCAGCCGGCATCTTCAGTAACTCAATTTTTTCTTCAATAAAATCAGCGAAATCAAAGCGGTCCAATGGCTCTTGCTGGCGATATTTACGCACCGCATTGACGGCAGTTTGCAAGAAGAAATGGTTACTGACACCCGGAATTTCCACCGGGTACTGAAAAGCCAAAAATACGCCTTCACCCGCGCGATCCTCTGGGTCCAACTCCAGCAGGTCTTTCCCTTTAAAGGTTATATGCCCCTCGGTCACCTCATACTCTTCACGCCCCGCCAACGCGGCAGATAATGTACTTTTCCCTGAGCCGTTTGGCCCCATGATGGCGTGCACTTCACCGGGTTTGATCTCCAGATCCAAACCTTTGAGGATTTCATTACCTTCAACACTGACTTTTAAATTCTTAATGCTTAACATAGGGTTCCTTGGTGCGCCAGAGCGCAAAACTCTGCGAATGCGTGTTTCAACTCACACTTAACCGACACTGTGTTCCAGACTGATGGCTAACAGTTTCTGTGCTTCGACGGCAAACTCCAGTGGCAGTTCGGAGAACACATCTTTACAGAATCCGTTAACAATCATTGAGATGGCATCATCTTCACTGATGCCACGCTGCAAGCAATAAAACAGTTGGTCATCGCCAATTTTTGATGTTGTCGCTTCGTGTTCCAATTGGGCTGAGTTATTGCGCACTTCCACATACGGGAAGGTATGCGCACCGGAGTCCGGCCCAATCAACATCGAATCACATTGCGTGAAGTTACGTGCGTTATCCGCACCGGGCAGGATTTTCACCAAACCACGGTAGGTGTTCTGGCTATGCCCAGCAGAGATCCCTTTGGCAATAATTGTTGATTTGGTGTTTTTGCCAATATGAATCATCTTGGTACCGGTATCGGCTTGCTGGTGGCCATTCGTTAGTGCCACCGAGAAGAACTCACCGATTGAGTTATCACCCTGTAAAATAACGCTTGGATATTTCCAGGTAATAGCGGAGCCAGTCTCAGATTGAGTCCATGACATTTTTGAACCCGCACCTTCACACAGCGCACGTTTGGTCACGAAGTTAAGAATACCGCCAGTGCTATCAGCACCGGCGAACCAGTTCTGCACCGTTGAGTATTTCACTTCAGCATTTTTGTGCAAAATGACTTCAACGACCGCAGCGTGTAGCTGGTAGCTGTCTCGCACTGGCGCTGAGCACCCTTCGATATAGCTGACATAACTGTCTTCGTCAGCAATCAGAATGGTGCGTTCAAACTGCCCTGTTTTAGCCGCATTAATACGGAAATAGGTGGATAGCTCCATCGGACAGCGCACACCTTTTGGCACATAAACAAAAGTGCCATCAGAGGCCACCGCCGCATTTAACGCGGCAAAAAAGTTATCTTTAGCCGGTACCACCGACCCCAGATATTTACGTACCAAATCCGGGTATTCCTGAATGGCTTCGCTAAATGAGCAGAAAATAATCCCTTGTTCGGCTAATTTCCCACGATAGGTAGTCGCAACCGAAACCGAGTCAAAAATAGCGTCTACTGCTACCTCGGCCCCTTCGCGTACCGGAACCCCTAGCTGGGCAAAGGCAGATTCGACCTCTGCGGTGAGGTACTCATTCATCGCCTGTTCAGACAGATCACGTGGTGCCGCACTGTCCGCAGACGATTGCTGCACTGCACCGGGTTGCGAATCACAACTGTCATCACAACTGCCACAGGATGGGGCGGAGTAATAACTGTAATCCTGATAATCCAGACTTTTATAATTGGCTTTCAGCCAGTGAGGCTCTTCCATTTCGAGCCAACTACGATAAGCACCAAGACGAAACTCCAGCATCCATTCAGGCTCATTACGTTTCGCTGAGATGGCGCGAATGACATCTTCACTAAGGCCTTTCGCTAACTGATCAGTCGCAAGCTGGGTAAAAAAGCCTTCTTTGTAACGACCATCGCTGACCCAAGCCTGCACATCATCTGGAACCTCTACATTGCTTCGTGTCATTTCGTTTACATCGCTCAAACGCCAAAACTCTCGCCACACCCGCAGGAATGCTGAGCTTTAGGATTATTAAATTTAAAAATCTGGTTTAGCCCTTCGCGGACATAATCCACCTCGGTGCCATCGATAAACGGCATCGCTTTTAACGGTACGTAGAGTTTGGCACTGCCCTGTTCGAAAACCAGAGCGTCGCTGGCGGGCTCTTTAGCCATATCCATTACATAAGCAAACCCCGCACAACCGGATTGTTTCACGCCAAGCTGCAATCCTTTAATTTGCGGATCTTGCTGCATGAGCCGTGTAATTTGTGCGGCAGCGCTCTCTGTTATCGTCACACCCTGCCAGACATTCTCGTCGAGTGAAAATGTCCCGACTGATTCCTGTTGCATATGCCCTACCTTATATTTCGCAATCACCCATTAGGTTGATCTTTTCAGGTTAACAATTTGCTGGCTGATTATTGAAGAATCAACACAGATTATTCACAATGGTAGTGATAATAATTATCACTTCAACCGTTTGTTTTGCAGGGATATTAAGAAAAGTGCCGTTTGAACCTCGAATGAGGCGGCAACGAGTAAGCATGCTGCGATGGCCGAAGAGGTCTGGAGGAAAAAATGCACTTTTATCACCCTGAAATAAATGAATAAATTCCCCGGCGACGCTAAATTCCCTTACTATATCAAGGGCTAATCGCAGTCAGCCGCTGAGTATTTAAAACATTCATAAAAAATACCTATTTCTGTTTTAACTTTAGCTGAAAACCCCCACAGGGGAAACCTATCATAGAGATTCGCCGCATTTATCGGATAAATGAAACAGTCTGAAGGGAGCAGCAGCAAGTGCCATGAGCTGTTGAAGTCACTCAGAGCCGTTGGCTGGCCCTGAGTAGTCTAATCACGTGTAATTTGGCGGGGAATGACCTTATCGGGACAACACGGCGACGGTTAAACGCGAGGTACAACACAGATGGTCTTCTTCATCAAAAACCTCAATCTGCCACACCTGATGGCTGCGGCCGATATGAATGGCCCGACAGCAACCCCGTACTTTCCCGGAACGTACTGCTTTCAGGTGGTTAGCATTAATCTCCAACCCCACGACTTGCTGGCCTTCGGTGGTACACAGATATCCGGCCATCGAACCGAGCGACTCCGCCAGCACCACCGACGCACCACCATGAAGTAAACCGAAAGGTTGAGTTGTCCGCTGGTCTACTGGCATCGTGGCTTCTATTTCGTTATCAGAGAGGCGGGTAAACTCAATGCCCAAATGCCCAACCATACAGCCCTGGCATTGCTGGTTTAACTGTTCCAGCGTTGCGGTGCGTTTCCACAGCATCTTTTCCCCTTGGTTGTTGAAATTACAGCAGTAATAGCTGTTCTGATTACTCAGCCCATCCTTGGGCTTTGCCTCTGCGAGGCGGCGGCAAGTAGCACCAAGTAAATAGCATACTCAGCTCGCAGGTTAAACCAGCTCAAGCAAAGCTTGTAACGGATGTCTCAGTCCATTGCCTTCAATACGTTTAACCTGACTCCGGCAAGAGTAACCTGTGGCTAAACAACGTTTACCCGGTAACTTTTGTAACGCCTGTTGCCAGGATAACGCGTAAATACCCAACGAGTTATCGATGTTCTTCGCTTCATGACCATAAGTTCCGGCCATGCCACAACACCCGACACTGATGTTTTCCAGTTTGGCACCATAACGGGAGAATATTGCTGCCCAGTGCTGGCTGCTGGCAGGTAGTGCCGTGGTTTCGGTGCAATGTCCAAACAGGTACCAGGATTCGCCACTCATCTGCTGCTCTGGCAGGTCAGCCAGGGCCACTTGTAGCCATTCGTGCACCAATTGCACCGCAAAGTCACCGCGCGTATCACCAAGAATCTCTTTATATTCATCGCGATAACAAAGAACCAGCGCCGGATCAACCCCAACCATCGGCATCCCCAGTAACGAAATGCGATTAAGAAAATCTGCCGTCTTACGCGCCGTTTTAGCAAAACGTTGCAGGAAACCTTTAATGTGCTGCGCTTTACCGTTGGGTGAGAATGGCAACAGCACGGGATTGAAGCCCAGTTTTTCGACCAAGCGAACAAAATCCGCCACCACCTGAGCGTCGTAGTAACTGGTGAAGGGATCCTGCACGATCAGCACATGCTGGCGGCGCTCTGACTCAGACAGTTTCTCCAACTGCTCCAGGGTCATAGTACTGGCATAATGGCCGGATAATGATTGCTTCAACGTTGGGCTAGAAAGCATCGGCAAGTCCACCATACCAATACTCTTCCGGCTTAGCTCCCTGACCCACGGCTGTTTAAGGAAAAAGTTAAACACTTTTGGGGTTTTGGCCATTAACGGCGCATAACTCTCTACTCCAGCCACCACATAGTCACGCAGTGGGCGATGATAACGGGTGTGATACAACTGTAGGAAGCGGGAGCGGAAGCCCGGTACATCAATTTTTATCGGGCACTGCGTCGAGCAAGCTTTGCATGCCAGACAACCTGACATCGCCTCTTTGACTTCATGTGAGAAATCATAATCCCCCAGACTGGCAGCCCAGGTATTACGGGTTTTCTCAATCAAACTACGCAGGCTGGGGCGTTTGGTCGCCAGCCCTTTCTCTAGTGCAATGGGGTCAACCCCTTGCTCAGATAACAGCCGTAACCATTCTCGCACCAGCGTTGCCCGGCCTTTTGGTGAATGAATACGGTCACCGGTAATCTTCATCGACGGGCACATCGGGCTACGTGCATCAAAGTTAAAGCACAGACCGTTACCATTACATTCCATCGCACCACGGAATGAGGTTCTTACTGCTAACGGAATACGCCGGTCCAAGGTACCGCGTTTATCTGAGGTATCCACTTTCATCATTGGCGCATCACTGCCCAACGGTGAGCATATTTTCCCCGGATTTAAGCGATTATCAGGATCGAAAACGGATTTAATGCGCCGCAACTCGTGGTAAAGCACTTCACCAAAGAAGTCAGGGCTGTATTCTGCACGGAAACCCTTACCGTGTTCGCCCCATAGCAAGCCGCCATAGCGCGCCGTCAGTTGCACCACTTGGTCAGATATCTGTTTCATCAGCATTTCTTGCTGTGGATCGCACATATCCAGCGCTGGGCGTACATGTAATACCCCCGCATCCACGTGGCCAAACATGCCGTAGCTCAAATTGTGGCTATCAAGCAGTTGGCGGAACTCGACAATATAATCGGCCAAATGTTGTGGTGGTACACAGGTATCTTCCGCAAACGGAATGGGCTTAGCCTGGCCTTTACTGTTGCCTAACAAGCCAACCGCTTTTTTGCGCATACCATAGATGCGCTCAATACCCGCTAACTCACTGCAAATCTGGTAACCAATAACGCCGCCTTGCTGAGCAGACATCAGGTCATCCAAGCGCTGACAAAGTGCCTCCATTTGACTATCGATCAGTGCCTTATCATCACCGGCAAACTCAACGATATTCAACCCCAGCATCTCTTTATCAGGGATATCGGTAATCAACTCTTTTACTGAGTGCCAGACAATATCTTCTTTGGCCAGATTAAGAACTTTAGAGTCCACGGTTTCCACTGACAGCGCTTTGGCTTCCACCATAAACGGGGCATTACGCAGAGCGGAATCGAAGGAGTCATACTTTACATTCACCAGACGGCGAACTTTAGGCAGCGGCGTTATATCCAGTGTCGCTTCAGTAATGAAGGCCAGAGTGCCTTCTGCACCGGTTAAAATTCTTGTCAGGTCAAAGGTTTGCAGGTCATCGCTGAAAACATGACGTAAATCATACCCGGTCAGGAAACGGTTTAATTGCGGGAATTTCTCCAGAATCAGCGCGCGCTGCTCACGGCAGTGATGCAGCACCGTATGATAAATACGGCCGGTTACAGAGTCCTCCTGCGCAATCGTTTGTGCCAATGCCGTCGGCATGGCGCGGGTATCGAGCAGGGTTCCACCCAGCAATATGGCACGTAGCCCCAACACATGGTCGGACGTTTTGCCATACACTAGCGACCCCTGACCGGAAGCATCGGTATTGATCATTCCACCCAACGTAGCGCGGTTACTGGTCGATAACTCGGGCGAAAAGAAGTAGCCGAATGGCCGCAAATATTGATTGAGCTGATCTTTAATCACCCCCGCTTCAACCCGCACCCAACCCTGTTCGGGATTAATCTCCAGAATACGGTTCATATGGCGCGACATATCCACCACAATGCCACTGTTCAGTGCCTGGCCATTGGTGCCAGTCCCGCCGCCGCGCGGCGTAAATACCAGGGATTTAAAACTCTCCAGGCCAGCCAGACGGCCAATCAAGGCAACATCCGCAGTCGAACGAGGAAAAACCACGGCGTCGGGTAGCAGTTGGTAAATGCTGTTGTCCGTTGCCATGGTCAGGCGATCGGCATAATTAGTGGCGGTATCGCCGGTGAATCCGTTTTGCTTCAAAGCATCCAAAAAATCCAGCACCAACTGGATGACACCCGGTGCCTGAGAAATCTGTGGGATCATTAGTGTGACCCTATCTAATAGGTATGTTTGTGGTTCCGCCAAGAGATTATCTGCTAGCAATCCTCTTTGTCGAATAATTTATGTCAATTCAGAATGATGAGAAAGTGATGCGTATCTGCCGAGGATAAATGCGGCAATAAATCATTAAGTATCAAAATTATATATTGTATAAATAATAGTCGCACCACGCCGAAAGAACATTGTTTCAGCACCTTGGTTGCGGTCGGTGTTTTGTTATGTCCAAGCTAATGCTATTTTTTAACAAATCACAGCAGTAAAATCCGGCGTTGTCTGTTAAAACATTAAAAAATACACCATGATTAGTACAGATGCTTAATTAGTTCAAAATCTAATGAGTGCCTAAAAAACAGTGCGATGGCCACCTTGCCATGACTTTCGATGTGAGAACCCATTGATGAATTACCCGCAGCAGCGCCGTTTCGATTTACCTAAACTGATGTTTGGGGTGATATTCATTATGATAATGATTATCGCCAGTTTCTGGGTGGTACAGCCTTTTATTATGGGTTTTGCCTGGGCGGGCATGGTAGTCATTGCGACCTGGCCACTGCTGATTAGGCTGCAAAGGCTACTTTGGGGTAAGCGCTGGCTGGCTGCTATTGTCATGACTCTGCTGCTGGTGTTGCTGTTTGTCATCCCGATAGCCCTACTGGTCAGCAGCCTGGTGGAAAACAGCGGCCCGCTTATCCAGTGGGCATCCAGCCCGTCTAATGTGCGCATGCCGGATATGACCTGGTTGCAATCGATCCCAATGGTGGGGAACAAACTCTATAGTAGTTGGCATACATTGGTTGCCGGTGGTGGCAATGCGATGATCGCCAAAGTTCAACCCTATATTGGTGCGGCCGCGACCTGGCTGGTAGCTCAAGCCGCCCATGTCGGTTATTTTTTGATTCATCTGGCGCTGATGGTGCTATTCAGTGTTTTACTCTATTTCCATGGTGAGCAAGTCGGGCTGGGTATCCGCCATTTTGCGGTGCGCGCTGCCGATAAACGTGGCGATGCCGTCGTGGTGCTGGCCGCTAAAGCTATCCGGGCCGTCGCATTGGGGGTCGTGGTCACCGCACTGGTACAGGCAGTGCTGGGCGGGATTGGGCTGGCGATTGCGGGCATTCAATACGCCACACTGTTTACCGTATTAATGTTTATCTGCTGCGTAGCTCAACTTGGGCCACTGTTGATACTGGTCCCGGCGATTATCTGGTTGTATTGGACCGGTGATACCACCTGGGGTACGGCACTGCTGGTTTGGAGCTGTATCGTTGGTACTATGGATAACGTTTTGCGCCCCTACCTTATCCGTATGGAAGCCGATATGCCGATGATTCTCATCCTGTCCGGGGTGATTGGTGGCTTGTTGTCATTCGGCATGATTGGCTTGTTTATTGGGCCGGTGGTGTTAGCCATCTCCTATCGCCTGACTTCTGCCTGGGTCAATGAAGCACCGGAGCCTGAAGAGAGTATGAAGGAAGTTGCCAAGCATTTAGAAGAGCTTTAGCACTTACCGGGGTTTGGTAGTTATGCTGCCGAACCCCTATTATCCAGCGACATTCGCTATTAACAATTAAGAACAACCGTTTTAATTCCTCTATTTCTATTCTCAACCTGTATTTCATTAGTTATTAAATAGAATGATTATTAATAACTATATGAAATTAATCCTATAAAAACATTTATTTAACCTATTATATTCAGAAGATTCTTAATGACTAAGCCACGGAATTTACTTAATATTATTATTAGAAAGTGCTTTCCCCAAGGCATTTAAATAATTCATCTTCAAATGACTTATTTAAATATCTGTAATCGAATACACGTATTGCTGTGTGTAGTCTTTGCCTGTCATCTTAGACGGGCTTTTTTTTTACTTATTATTGCAAAAAATCCGCAACCTAAGCTGCGGATAATTAAATGTCTCTCTATCGGTATAACCCGAGTCCAATCAATGCTTAGTATGTTGCGCCAAACTGACCCACGTTTGTACTACGGTGTCTGGGTTAAGGGACAAGCTGTCAATCCCCTGCTCCATCAGCCATAAAGCAAAATCCTCATGGTCTGACGGACCCTGACCACAAATCCCCACATACTTGCCTTGACGTTTCGCCGCCTGAATGGCCATCGACAGCAACGCCTTAACGGCTTCATTGCGCTCATCAAACAGTTCAGAAACCACACCGGAGTCGCGATCCAGACCCAATGTTAACTGAGTCATATCATTGGAGCCGATAGAGAAGCCATCAAAATGCTCTAGGAATTGATCCGCCAGCAATGCATTGGACGGGATTTCGCACATCATAATAAGCTTCAGGCCATTCTCACCACGTTTCAGCCCTTGTCTTGCCAGTTCTGCCACCACCGCCTCTGCCTGAGCCACTGTACGTACGAAAGGCACCATGACTTCGACGTTAGTCAACCCCATCACATTCCGCACCCGCTTAACCGCCTCACACTCCAGTGCGAAACAATCACGGAAGCTGTCTGCGACATAACGACCCGCCCCACGGAAACCTAACATCGGATTCTCTTCATGTGGCTCATAAGCTTCTCCGCCAACCAGATTGGCGTATTCGTTAGATTTAAAATCCGACAAGCGCACAATCACACGTTTCGGCCAGAAAGCGGCACCCAGGGTAGAGATCCCTTCGGTCAAGCGACCAACGTAAAACTCGACCGGATCGTCATAACCCTTCATCAAGGCTTTGATTTCCGCCTGAATTGCAGGCTCCTGGCTATCGAATTCCAGCAATGCTTTAGGATGCACACCAATCATGCGGTTGATGATAAATTCCAGGCGCGCCAAGCCAACGCCGTCATTAGGGAGACGGGCAAAGTCGAAGGCTCGGTCTGGATTGCCAACGTTCATCATTATTTTCAACGGCAAATTAGGCAGTTCAGTAACTTGTGAGCTCTGAATCGAGAAATCGAGCAACTCTTGATAAACATAGCCCGTATCCCCTTCAGCACAGGAAACCGTAACCTTTTGCCCTTCTCTCAAAATATCAGTGGCATTACCACAACCCACAACGGCTGGGATCCCCAGCTCACGAGCGATGATTGCCGCATGGCAGGTACGCCCGCCACGGTTGGTCACAATCGCTGATGCTTTTTTCATGATCGGTTCCCAGTCAGGGTCCGTCATGTCGGTTACCAGTACATCACCGGCCTGAATTCGGTCCATCTCGCTGATATCATTAATCACCTTAACCGGCCCCGCACCAATACGATGACCAATGGCACGCCCCTCCACCAACACCTCACTTTGGGCATTCAGCAGATAACGCTCCATAACTTGCTCGTTGGAACGTACTGTTTCCGGGCGAGCTTGCACGATAAACAGCTTACCGGTATGACCATCTTTGGCCCACTCAATGTCCATCGGGCGGCCATAATGCTTTTCGATTGATAGTGCCTGATGCGCCAGCGCTTGCACCTCTTCATCACTGAGAGCGAAACGATTGCGTTGTGCTTCTGGCACATCTTCAATCTGCACCTGTTTGCCATGCTCCTGGCTTTCGGCATAGATCATGCGAATTTTTTTCGAACCCATAGTGCGGCGTACTATCGCGGGTTTGCCATTACGCAATGTTGGCTTATGGACATAAAACTCATCCGGGTTCACCGCCCCTTGCACCACCATTTCGCCTAAACCATAAGCTGCGGTGATAAAAACCACCTGATCGAAGCCTGATTCAGTATCAATAGTAAACATCACGCCCGCCGAAGCGAGATCAGAGCGCACCATCCGTTGTACACCAGCAGACAGCGCCACCCCACGGTGGTCGTAGCCTTGATGCACACGATAGGAAATAGCGCGATCATTGAACAGTGAGGCAAATACGTGCTTGATAGCAACCATCACCGCATCAATCCCCTGCACATTCAAGAAGGTTTCCTGCTGGCCGGCAAAGGAGGCATCTGGCATATCTTCGGCAGTAGCCGATGAACGCACGGCAAAAGAAGCCTCTGGCTCACCGTCAGCTAATTGTTGGTAGGCTTCATGAATAGCCTGTTCAAACTCGGGATGGAACGGCGTCTCAACCACCCATTGACGAATCTGCGCGCCCGCTTTGGCTAATGCTGCAATATCATCAACATTGGTCTGATCCAACAATTGATAAATGCGTTGGTTAACACCGCTTTGCTCCAGAAATTCGTTAAATGCTTGAGCTGTGGTAGCAAAACCATTAGGTACCGAAACACCCAGGTCTGAAAGATTGGTTATCATTTCACCCAGGGAGGCATTCTTGCCGCCTACCCGCTCAACATCGTTCATGCCAAGCTGATTGTACCAAAGCACATTGCACAGATTTAGGCCATTGTTGGACATCGAAACAATCCTTTTTACATTGTCTATTAATTATGGACGGTCAGTAGGGTACAGACGGAAGTATCACGGCTGACGAATCAGCTGTTTCAGACTAGCACAATGATCCATAGTCCATGGACAGGTGAATCGATCAACCCAACAAGAAAAGTTATTTTCAGGCGATTCTGACAGCAAACGCTTTACCGATAGGCCGAATCAGGCACACTGATTAGGCTAAACTTGTCACCAGATGCTCATTTATCAGTGCGAAAATCCGATCAGAAAAATACTCAGGAGTCAGCGTGGAGAGAAGTGTGTTTTATATTTCGGATGGTACCGCCATCACCGCAGAAGTGCTCGGTCATGCTGTCTTGTCGCAGTTCCCTGTTAAAGCCACTACCTTTACGCTGCCGTTTGTCGAAAGTGCTGCGCGTGCGCAAGAGGTTTGCCAGAAGATTAATCAGATATATCAAGACACTGGCGTTAGACCGCTGGTTTTCTATTCGATAATCAGTGCGGAAGTGCGTGAACTCATTCAGCACAGTGAAGGATTTTGTCAGGATATTGTGCAAGCACTGGTTGCCCCACTACAGGGCGAACTGGGGGTTGCCCCCCAGCCGGTGCTCAACCGAACCCACGGTCTTACTGAAAGCAATTTGGGCAAATACGATGCGCGGATTGCGGCTATCGACTACGCCCTGGCCCATGATGACGGTATTTCTCTGCGCAATCTGGACCAGGCACAGGTGATTCTATTGGGGGTTTCCCGTTGCGGTAAAACCCCAACCAGCCTCTATTTAGCCATGCAATTTGGGATTCGTGCTGCCAACTACCCATTTATCGCCGATGATATGGACAATTTGCAACTTCCCGCCGCGCTGAAACCTTTTCAGCAAAAACTGTTTGGTTTGACAATTAACCCTGAACGGCTGGCGGCAATCCGTGAAGAACGGCGTGAAAATAGCCGTTATGCCTCGCTGCACCAATGCCGAATAGAAGTGGGTGAAGTAGAAGCGCTATTTCGCAAGAATCAGATTCGCTATCTGAACTCCACTAACTACTCCGTTGAGGAAATCTCCACCAAAATCCTGGATATTTTAGGCATGAGTCGCCGCATGTTCTAATGGAATATTTGCCTGGGATATTATTTACAGTTTATTTCATCACAAATTGTATGAATCAAGGCCGTGGCGGTTGAATTCATTTAGTTTTGGTTTATTGTGATCGCCATCACTTCCCGGTATTCCTGCCGCAGAGAAGAACAGATTTAGAGAATTTCCATGCATAAAACAGATGAACTGCGGACTGCGCGCATCGATAGCTTAATCACGCCACAACAACTGGCGGAAAAATTACCGATTTCCGCCAGCATTGCCGATAACGTGACAGCGTCACGTAAACGAATTGAAAGGATCCTCACCGGCGAAGACTCCCGCTTGCTAGTGGTTGTCGGTCCCTGCTCGATTCACGACCTTGATGCCGCCATTGATTACGCCACCCGACTGAATGTATTACGCGAGCGCTATCAGGATCGCCTGGAAGTCGTCATGCGCACCTATTTCGAGAAACCGCGCACCGTCGTGGGTTGGAAGGGGTTGATTTCTGACCCGGCGTTGGATGGCTCATGTCAGGTCAATCGTGGGATTGAGATGGCGCGCAAACTGCTATTGGCAGTTAATGAGCTAGGTCTACCTACTGCCACCGAATTCCTTGATATGGTGACAGGTCAGTACATTGCCGACCTGATCAGTTGGGGGGCCATTGGCGCACGTACCACGGAAAGCCAGATTCATCGAGAAATGGCATCGGCCCTCTCCTGCCCGGTGGGTTTCAAAAATGGCACTGACGGCAATACCCGCATTGCAATTGATGCTATCCGTGCCGCGCAAGCCAGCCATATGTTTTTATCCCCGGATAAAAACGGCCAGATGACGATTTACCAAACCAGTGGCAACCCGCATGGGCACATTATTATGCGTGGCGGTCGGCAGCCTAATTATGGTGCATCTGATATTGCCACAGCCTGTGACAGCCTGCGTGAATTCGATTTACCGGAACATCTGGTGGTCGATTTTAGCCATGGTAATTGTCAGAAAATGCACCGCCGCCAGTTGGAAGTTGCCGCTGATATCGGGCAGCAAATCCGTAACGGTTCTAGCGCTATTGTCGGTGTGATGGCTGAAAGCTTCCTGATTGAGGGCTCGCAGAAAATTGTTGCGGGTCAAGCCTTGACCTACGGGCAGTCCATCACCGACCCGTGCCTAAACTGGGCGGATACTGAGCAATTATTGAGCTTGTTAGCGGACGCGGTCAGCAGTCGGTTTTGATTAACACACAGTGATAGAATGGTTTAACCGCTATAGCGGTTCTGTTCTATCACTGAATTAAATGTTCTACGCCCTCTCATACCGCTCAAACCCTTTCTCTACCAATCAATTCTAAACTATCTATCCAACATATTAATTACTAAGCAAAATAAAGTAATTAACATAAAAAGTAATAGAGATTGTTATTGAAACTATCCACACATGAAGATGATAATAATTATCACTTAACTGGATACTCTAAAGAATACTTCTTATGCGTAAGGGCACCTATCCTACTCAAGCCGTAAATTGCACACCAGACCCATTTCCTGCGGTGTTGCAATTATCCTGTATCAACAGCGGACAACTGCTTGGTCAACATGATGTCGTGGTGATCAATCACCAAGGGCAGCTCTATTATTTGCGCCAAACCAAAGCAGGAAAACTGATACTGACTAAATAATTTTTAGTCACTCAATGCTATTTGCAAAAAAAATCCACTACGCCAGCCACCTCATACTGAACACTAAGGCAGCCAGCAACTTATTGATTATGTTTAATAACATAGGGAGAGTTGCTCATGCTTCGTTTCTTTCGTTTATCTTTATGCAGTCTGGCAATAACAGTGGCGTTATCTCCACTGGCGACAGCCCATTCAGCACCCGCCAGTAAGAATCACACCCTTATTGTTACCGGAAATCAACCGACGACTGACAGTTTCCCCCCCCCCGGCACAGTCACCGTCATTGATGCTGCATTACCAGACAAACAAACTGCCACCTCCGCCGCAGAAATGTTGCAAAACGTACCCGGTGTGAGTGTTAGCGGTGTTGGGCGCACCAATGGACAGAACGTTAATATCAGAGGCTATGATCAGTATGGTGTGCTGGTGCTCATTGATGGTATTCGTCAGGGCATCACGGGGGCCAATATCAGTGGTACTTTCCTTGATCCGGCACTGATAAAGCGGGTCAGCGTCATTCGTAGCCCATCAACATCAAGGTTTGGCAGTGGCGCCATGGGCGGGGTGATTGCTTACCAGACCATTGATGCGGCCGATTTGCTGGCAGAGGGCCAAAATCTTGGTTTCCGCGTCAGCGGTTATGGTGCCACGGGTTATCACAGTATCGGCTCTGGGATGTCCATTTTTGGCCGTACAGAGAGTCTTGATGGCATTATCGCGCTAAGTAAACGTAAGGTCGGCAATATTTACCACGGTAACGGTAATGAAGCGCCGAATGATGAAACGATTAACAGCTTGATGTTTAAGGGCACCGCCTATCTTTCTGACAGCCAATCGTTAACCACCGCCTTGCGTTATTACAATAACCAGGCACTAGAACCGCGCATGGCTAACCTTAGTACACCTGACTTAAAATTTAATAAAAGTCCAATGATGAATCGTTCCACCCTGCAACGTGATGCCGAGTTAACCTACCGCCTGCAACCACAACACCTTGATTGGTTGGATGCCACCAGCCAACTCTACTATTCCGAGATCAATATTAGTGATGACGTCAATCGCGAGGGTTCAGGCCGCCGTAAACAGATCACCCACGGCATAAAGCTGGAAAATAACAGTAAGCTATTTGCCTACAGCCCAGTCGCACATTTGTTCACTTATGGTGTGGAAGCCTACCATCAAGAGCAAGTTCCAACCGGCGTTATTCGTAATTTTCCCCCTGCTGAAATCAAATTCTCCTCCGGTTGGTTGCAAGACGAAGTTACACTGCGTGATTTACCCGTTACCTTGCTGGTAGGCAGCCGCTTCGACAGTTATAAAAACAGCCGCATAGGATTTGCTGATAAGGAGGCAAAAAACTGGTCAACACGGGGGGCAATTACGATTGATCCAACCGATTGGTTGATGCTGTTTGGTGCTTACAGTCAGGCGTTCCGTACCCCAACGCTGACTGAGCTTTATAACAACTCGCTACACTTCTCTGCCGGATGGTTCTCTAATTACTGGTCCCCTAATCCAAACTTAAGACCAGAAAGCAACGTCACCCGCGAAACGGGGTTCGGAGTGTATTTTGATAATCTATTCGCCGATAACGATTCAGTTAAATTTAAAGCCAGCTATTTTGATATCCACGCTAAAGACCGCATTACCAGTCATGTCAATATGATGAGCTCCAGCTACATCAATATCCCGCGCAGTAAAAGCTGGGGTTGGGATGTGTCATTGGATTACCAGAATCAATGGATTGACTGGACGCTGGCCTATAACCGCACTCGTGCTATTAATCTCGACACCCGCCAATTTATTAACAGTATCAATCCAGATACCGTCACCAGCAGGCTTAATATCCCTATTGCCAACAGTGGTTTTAGCACTGGCTGGATCCTGACAATGGCAGAAAATACCAAGTTTATGAAAAATAACGATGCCAAAACGTCGTCACGCCGTCCCTATGCACCGCAAGCTGGTTATGCGGTCCATGACTTTTACCTAAGCTACCATGGGGCTGGCAGCTTGAATGGCCTCACCACCACCGCAGTATTGGGTAATGCATTCAATAAGGTGCACTACTCACCACAAGCAATCCCGCAGGATGGTCGTAATGCCAAACTATTAATCAGCTATCAGTGGTAATCACAAGGAAGCGGCTCATGGAAATATCACATTACCAACACTATCTCAACACTCGGCAGCAACACCCCAGCAAGCCTCTACACGATATCGCTCGTATGATGAATATCAGTGAAGCCGAGCTATTTTATGCGCGGGTAGGACAGGATGCGCAACGCCTGGATATCAGTGCCGATAGACTGCTGACTGAGTTAGCCAGTGTCGGTGTCACTAAATCGATCACCCGTAACGATTATGCAATACATGAGCATTGGGGTGAGTACCAGAATTTGCGCTTGCACGGTCACCTGGGTTTGGTTCTTAATCCACGCGCGCTGGATTTAAGGCTGTTTTTCCGTCAATGGGACAGCATTTTTAGCCTGAGCGAGGAGACACCACAGGGTAAGCAATTGAGTATTCACTGCTGTAATCTGCAAGGCAAGGCAATCCATCAAATCTACTGTACCGAAGAAACAGACCTTAACGCATGGCAGCAGTTGGTGGAAAAGTATCGCTGTGAAACCAATGCGCGGTTGGTGTTCTCCCCCACAGAGAAAGCGTTCACTCAAGAGACAGTCATTGATAACGCTGCGATAGATAATGAATGGCGCAAGATGAACGATATCCATCGGTTCTTTATGCTACTCAAACGCAATAAAATCACCCGCCGGCAAGCCTTCCGGGCTGTCGGTGATGATCTGGCTTATCCGGTTGATAATAAAGCATTAAGGCAAATTTTATATGCGGCACAGGCTTGCCAGAATGAAGTGATGATCTTTGTCGGTAACACCGGGTGTATGCAGATCTTCACTGGCGTGATAGAACAATTCATTGCCTGTCAGGGGAAGCAAACACCGCCGCCTCATTGGATGAGTGTGCTTAACCGCCGTTTTGCTTTGCACCTGCATGAGAATGCCATTGCAGAAAGTTGGGTAACCCGCAAACCGACCAAAGAGGGTTACATCTCAAGTCTGGAGCTGCTGGATACTCAAGGTAACCATATTCTGCAACTATTTGGGCAACGTAGCGAAGGCCAACCAGAGCAGCACCACTGGCATCAGCAACTGGCCGAATTGACTGCCATAGGCTCCGCTGATGAATAAATGGCTAATATTTATTGCCATTATAATTCCAATCAGTGGCATTGCCAGCCAACGCATTATCACACTCGGCAGTGATATCTCTGAAATCACCTACGCATTAGGCGTAGGTGCCAACATTGTGGCCAGGGATAGTGCCAGCCAACACCCCAGTGAATTGAAAGCCTTACCCGACGTGGGTTACTTGCGACAACTCAATGCCGAAGGCATTCTCGCGTTACAGCCTACGTTGGTGTTATGTCGTAAACAGGCTTCAGCGTCACGAGCGCTAAAGCAAATCACTGACTATGGGGTAAAGGTCATACTTATTCCCGCGGACAGTTCGCCACAAACAGTGGTAACTAAAATTCAGTTGATTGCCAGCGCAGTTAATCAGCAACAGAAAGGCCGACAACTGATCAATCACTACCAGCAACAGCTAGCAATGATAGATTCCACACCATTGTCGGTAAAGGTTCTATTTATCATAAGCCACGCGGGGTTACCGCCGCTGGCTGCGGGTAAAAATACTGCTGCGGATAGCTTATTTCGCCTTTCAGGCCTGAACAACACCATGCAAAAATTCAGCGGATATCGCCCTTTATCACAAGAAGGGATTATCGCCAGTGCTCCTGACCTGCTGATTGTTACGTCATATAGCGTTAAATCACTGGGTGGTATTGATAATATATGGCGTTTACCGGGAATAGCTCTGACTCCTGCGGGTAAAAAGCAACGATTACTGGTAATTGATGATAGAGCATTACTGAGTTTTGGCCTGCAAACACCCCAAGTTCTACAACAGTTGCGGAGTGCCGGGGAGTCCAGCCGGTAAAAGCGTCTTCTGTTAGCGACGAGTAGGAGTGATTGCAATACCTTTCATCCTTGAAGCCGCAGCTAAGTTAGCGGCTGTTACTCACCCGAGTCACTGAATACGTTGGATATGCAACTAACTGGAACAGGAGATTTCCAGATGTTTCCCCCAGTCAGGGGGTAATGCCGCCAAGTCATCAAATTCAGGTTGCTCTGCGAAAGGATGCTGTAATGCCTGATGCAATCGCTGTAGCGGTTGAATATCATCCTTTTCAGCGTGATCAATCACTTGCTGTGCCAGGTAGTTACGCAATATATATTTCGGGTTAACCGCTTTCATCAATTGCTGACGCTGAACATCGTCAATCGGCTCTTGTTGCAAACGTGTACGATAATGGTGGTACCAACTGTCAAAACCGGCCCTATCGATAAAATCATCACGTAGTGGCGATTGCGCCGAATGCATTTCAACCTGGCTCAACAAGCGGAATGTGCGGGTATAATCTCGCCCCTCTTGAATCATCAAACTCAATAATCCTGTCAGTAACTCGTTATCCTGGCTGCTGTTTTCGACAAAACCTAGTTTAGCGCGCATCTGTTGGCCATAAGCTGCCATTAACTCTGGCTCATAAGCCCCTAGTGCCAACTGTAGCTGCTCCACCGACATTAAGCCGGACAACGCCTGCCCCAACCGATGCAGATTCCATAGTGCGACCGCTGGCTGATTATCGAAAGCATAACGCCCCTGACCATCAGAGTGATTGCAAATATATCCCGGTACATAGTCATCAAGAAAACCAAATGGACCATAGTCCATGGTAATACCAAGAATCGACATATTATCGGTATTCATCACACCATGAGCAAAACCGACCGTTTGCCAATGAGCGATTAAACGTGCCGTGCGTTTTACCACATCAGTAAACCACAACAGGTAACTTTCCGGTTGACCGGCCCATTGCGGCCAGTGACGAGCAATAACATAATCAGCCAACTGTCTGACCTGCGCAGGCTGCTGTCGATAATAGAAGTGTTCGAAATGGCCAAAACGAACATGACTTTCAGCCACGCGTAATAGCATCGCCCCACGTTCTGGTTGCTCACGATAAACAGGATGTTCGCTGGTAACAATGGTCAGTGCACGGCTGGTAGGTATTCCTAGATGGTGCAATGCTTCGGAGGCTAAAAACTCCCGGACGACTGAGCGCAAAACGGCCCGCCCATCCCCCATGCGGGAATAAGGGGTTAACCCCGCGCCTTTCAAATGCCAATCCATACTGCGGCCGTCACTGAGTTGTTGTTCCCCGAGCAAAATCCCACGGCCATCCCCGAGCTGCCCTGCCCATACGCCGAACTGGTGGCCACTATATACTTGTGCCAGCGGCTCCATACCTGGTAGCAAAGCCTCTCCTGCCCATACGCTGGCTTTCGGCAAACTAAACCAACGCTCATCCAGCCCAAGCTCCTGCGCTAAAGGGGAACTGTGGTACAGCAAGCGTGCCCCCTTTAACGGCGTTGGTTGCAAGTGAGTATAAAAACCACTCAATTGCTGCCCGTAGCTATTATTAAATTGAGGCGTATTCTCAGATTCTGAAGCGCTATCTGATGGAATAAAGTTAAAAGTGGTCATCAGCGTAATACCTCAGCCAGCCAGTGACTAACTTGCAACAGCTCAGCGTGTGACTCAGGAAAATCATCGCTTAATTGCTGACAAACAACGTTAATAGCCTCGGGACGATACACCGTCCCTTGTAGCCGCGCAGCCAAAGCTTCCAGCGGAGCCGGATTCAAACTATCCGTAAAGATTTGGCAGCGAGCGATGGCACCCTGTAATACATCAAAATGCAGTTCAATTCCGCCCCAAATAAAACGGGTATCGACTAAGTGGCTAAAGGCGGGGGCCTGACCGAAATTCCATTCCCAGCTACTCTGTTTAGCAAATTGTTCGGTAAAACCAGGTAGGTCGGGCAATGCTTGTGGGGAGATTCTTTCCGCCAGCACCTTTTCATTATAATAATCGAAAAAAGCCTGCTCAATGGCGACACAAATCTGTTGATGCTCAATTCCCGGTAATAGCTCCACCAGATTGGTGACTCGGGAGCGCACTGATGTAATCCCTTTGGCCTGCAATTTTTTCGGATCAGGATTAAGGTAATCGGCCAAACGACTCAGATCCGCACTCAATAACAATGTGCCATGATGAAAACCACGATCTTTGGTCTCTTTATACGCCGAGCCCGAAACTTTGCGCTCATCATCACCGTTCTTAACCACCAAATCATTACGACCTGAAGCGGTGGCCTGAATTCCGAGCGAGGCTAACGCAGTAAGAATAATTTGAGTGGAGACCGTTTTATCATATTCAGGTTTACCCGCCATAAAGGTGAAACAGGTATTGCCCAAATCATGAAATACCGCCCCGCCGCCGCTGCTGCGCCGAGCCAGCTTCACGCCATCTTGCTCCATTTGGCGCGTATTACACTCTTTCCATGGATTCTGAGCGCGGCCTATCACCACGGTGTCAGCATTACGCCACAAAAATAACACTCGCTGATCCGGGGACATCTGACGGAAAATGCACTCTTCTACCGCCAGATTAAACCAGGGGTCATAAGAATCAGAAATGAGTAAGCGAAGGGATGACATAAACGCGGCTCCGAACCAAAATAAGCAGCTATTAAGATAACATAACCAACGCCGATATCTTTAGGTTCGAGGATTCATTCTGTATTGATTAATAACTATATCGAAAATGCATCAAATGCGACGCGCTTGCCAGTACACACGTTTCCAATAAACATTTTCTAGCGATGAACGGATCACACCTTTACTCGTTGAGGCATGAATAAATTCATCATTAGTATCGTAAATACCGACATGCAACCCATTTTGTCCACTGCCAGTTTTGAAAAACACCAAGTCGCCAGGCATGAGTTCATCACGAGAGACTTTAGTGCCTAAGGTGGTCTGCGCTGCTGTTGTTCGGGGTAATTGCATATCAAAACGATCACGGAATGTGCGGTAAACAAACCCTGAACAATCAACCCCACTTTGATCCAGCCCACCATTACGGTATGGCGTTCCTTCCCATTGACGCAGTTGTTCATTCAGTTTAGCAACTACCACAATAGAATCTGATAAGTGACCACTCGGTGTTGGAGCATGGCTGCTACAACCAGCAAGAATCATACTGACCAAAAAGATCCAGAAACGCATCCGCATCGAGATATCACCAGGGTAAGGCTTAGCCAATCCACCGCACAGCAAGCTATTCGGCGCTATATCTGGCCAGCAAGAGGTACCAGTAGAGCTAATTTAGCTATCGAGTCTGGAAAAAACAAGTTATATGAATGAGATAATAGATTTAATCACTTTTTATGGGTTTGGTGTGAATCAGCCATATCCCCAGTAGGATAAACCCCGCCCCTAACGTTTTTAATAACGTCGCCGACTCATTGAACCAGGGTAACAATACAGCGGCTAAATAGACGAGCGCATAACTAAGACTCAGTAATGGATAGGCTCGATTGAGTGGCAAATACCTTAAGGCAAAAAACCAGCACAACATAGATACTGCATAGCCGGCTAGCCCGAAAGTTACCGCCATTAATTGTGTCAGATGATGTGCTAAAAACTGACCATTAATATCTGCCAACGATATTAATGGGGTATGCATCATCCCCCACTTCAACATGAGTTGGGCCATGGTCACCAACACCACACTGCCTATTCCCCACAGGTAACCTTTCATAAATGCCAACTAATCAAAAGGATGCCAAACATAATGGCGGCAACACCCAACCAATGGCGAGAAGTTGTCTTTTCTCCATAAAACAACTGCGCGGCCAAGGTCACCAACACAAAGTTAAAGCTTAATAGCGGGTAAGCCACACTCAAAGGCAGATGTTGCAATAAACGTAACCACAGCACCATTCCTAAGCCCAGCAATATCACTGCGATAGCAAGCCAACGCAGTGTTGGCGCAAGCCGTTTTTCACCAGATTGCCCCCAGCATTGTGCAGCTTGCTTCTGACACAGTTGCCCCGCACAGGTCAATAAACTGACAACTATCAATAGCAAATAATTTGTCATGGTGTCTTTTGGTACCACAAAAGTGCCAAACGATTCATTAAATTAACCTTGTCGGCTACCGGATAATGGGCAGAGATGTCCTCACCGCGAGATAATTGCACAACTAACGACACGTCACCTTGCTGCCTTGCATGAGCCAACCATTCACTAAAATCTTTATTGCTAATGTATTTATCTTTGCTGTCAGCATAGTTCAGCCCATAAGACAGCTCGCCCTTTTCGCTGAACATCAGTATATCGCTACGTTTCAGTTGCCACGCTAACCCTGCCGCTACCCCCGCACTGTCGGTAAGCACATAGCGACTGCTGCTCAACGCATCAAAATTATTCTGAATAAAATTTTGCGGCTGTTTGGAATCAATAACCTGTTGAGGAATCAGGTAACCCACCAGCAAAACCAACAATAATGGACAGGCGGCAGCCCAACGCCAATAACGGGCGTTATTATACAATGTAATCAGCCCCACCAACCCCCATCCAGTAAAGGCGACTATCCCCAACACTACTTTCTGCTGCTCGTGTGGCCCATAGGCGACCAAGTGCCCTACCAAATTCAAACCAATAACTAACACCGCCAGCGCGCAAACTAATCCAAAAATAAGATTTATTGCACCATTTATTTTCAGCGCGCGCATACGCATGTTACTGGCGCAATCTGTTGCATATGCCGCCATCAGTAAAGATAGTGGAGCCATACATGGCAAGATATACGTTGGGAGTTTTCCTTTAGCCACACTGAAGAATAACAACGGCATGACGACCCAACTGAGCAAAAAGAACAGCTCTGGTTTTGCCACCCGTTCACGCCACCCTTTAAGTAACGCTCCCGGTAATAACCCCAACCACGGCAATACACCGATGCAAAGAATAGGCAGGTAATACCAAATGGGGGCTTTATGTTGAGCATCTTTTTCAGCGAATCTCTGAATATGTTCAACCCAAAAGAAGTAATGCCAGAAATCGGGTTCACGTTGCGCGATGGCCAATGCCCACGGCAAGCTCAAGATTACCGCACCCAATATCGCTATCGGGCCAAAAATGATGAGTTCTTTTATTCGCTTTTGCTGTATGACAATAGGCAATACCGAAATAACCGGCACGGCCAACGCCAGAAAACCTTTGGTCATAAAGCCCATGCCACAAGCAAGGCCGAGCAAAAGGTAAGCCCCCACCTTCTGCGCCAAGGTTTCGGCCTGCAATGTGAGATAAAAACAGACCATTGAAGCGGTCAGCCATAATGAAATCATCGGGTCCAATACCGCATAGGAGCCGATACTAAATACCAACAACATGGAGAGATAAATTAATGTCGCCAGTACCGATGTGGAGCGATTACGCCACAATAAAGTCGCTAACCAATAGACTAATATTGCACTTAGCGCGGTACTAAAAATGGAACCAAATCGGACGGCAAAATTAGTGTCGCCAAATATCCACTGGCTAATATTATTAAACCAATATCCAGCGATAGGCTTTTCGAAATAGCGGATCCCCAGAAAATGCGGCACAACCCAATCACCACGTTGCAACATTTCCCGGCTAATCTCAGCGTAGCGAGTTTCGTCAGGTTGCCACAGTAAACGACTATTGATTGGCAATAGGTATAGCAAAGCAAAAAACAACGCCAACAGTGCTGCCCCGCCTCCTTTTAACAGTTTCATCCGACATCCTTAATTTTTGTCTGACACCCTAACCAACCCTCTCGGCCAGGAAAGGTGGTACGCTCGACGGTCCCTATCGGCAATAAATCTAAATCATCGGGTAATAACTCTCGAAGCGGGCAAAACTGGATACCTTGTTTTTTGGCCTGGACTAATAATTGCTCAAACATTACTGCCTGAGACATCCCTTCAACTTCAGCATGAATGGTATAAACCGAGACACCTCTATCACGCAAAATAGCTTCAATGATGAAATTATTAAAATCCTCAGCCCGCACTTCACTCCCTACGACTTCATCGTACGTTGGCAACGTAACAGGAATTTGTACACTGCCAAGACTGCCATCAGGTAATAGGGGGCGGAAAGGATGAGTACCACGACAATCACTGTTATAACGAAAAGCGAACGGTTGCTTGATGGCTAACACCCGCGAGTCTGCACGCCAGCCGGCAGCCGCGGAACAAGTTACCGGCTGCCCAATGCTGTTCTGTAATGCATCCACACCCCATTGAACCTGCTCAGTTAGCTGTTGTGTTGACCACGATGCAACCTTAGCTTGCCAGCCTTGATGATCCCATGCATGCAAACCAACCTCATGCCCTGCTTGTAACGTGGCTTTCATTAATGAGCCAAGGTCTTTACCGATTTTTTTACCCGGCCAGGCGGTTCCGGCCAGTAAGATATCCCAGCCATAAAGCGAAGCGGCATTAGAACGCAACATCTTCCACAAGAAACGAGGTCGGAAAAGACGCCACAAGTGACGCCCCATATTATCTGGGCCAACACTGAAGAAAAAGCTGGCGCTGATATCATACTGTTCCAATACAGCAAGTAATGATGGCACACCTTCTTTTGTTCCACGGTAGGTATCCACATCAATTCTTAGTCCAACTTGCTTCATAGATAATGCTCATCCTTTTGGGTTTCACCCAGTTCCAGTACAGCACCACGAAGGAAGAAATCCAAGGTTTCGCTGACAGTTTGCTGCAAAGCGATTTCTGGCTGCCAATGTAAAATACGTCGCGCATTCGTGATGCTGGGGGTGCGATATTCGACATCCTGATAGCCTTTACCATAATAGGCACTGCTTTCGATATCTTTAAAGCCAGCAAATGGTGGGAAGTGACCACGTAATTGATGTTTTTCAAAACTACTCAGCAGCATTTGCGCTAATTCGCGAATACTGGCCTCATTCGTCGGGTTACCAATATTGATTATCTGACCATCACAGCAGCCATCATTGTTCTCAATAATGCGAAATAGCGCTTCAATGCCATCATGAATATCAGTAAAACAGCGTTTTTGCGCGCCACCATCAACCAGTTGAATAGGAGAGCCTTCAACCAGATTTAATATCAATTGTGTAATGGCGCGGGAACTGCCAATACGAGCAGCGTCAAGGTTATCCAAACGTGGCCCCATCCAGTTAAATGGGCGGAACAATGTGAATCTGAGGTTTTCTTTCGCACCATAAGCCCAGATAACACGATCCAATAATTGTTTGGATACCGAATATATCCAGCGTTGTTTGTTAATTGGCCCAACAATCAGTCGCGAACTGTCCTCGTCAAACTCTTTGTCATCACACATACCATAAACTTCAGAAGTGGATGGGAAGACAATACGTTTATTGTATTTAACGCAATCGCGAACAATCTTTAAATTTTCTTCAAAATCTAATTCGAAAACACGCAGTGGATTGCGGGTATATTCAATTGGCGTCGCAATAGCCACCAGCGGCAAAATGACATCACATTTTTTAATATGATATTCGATCCATTCGGAATGAATACTGATGTCGCCTTCCACGAAATGGAAGAAAGGGTTATCCAAGAAACGACTAATAGCATCAGAACCAATATCCAAACCATAGACTTCGTAACGGTCATCACGCAACAAGCGTTCGGTTAAGTGATTACCAATGAAGCCGTTCACACCAAGGATCAGTACACGAGTACGTCTTTTCAAAGCATTGCTTGGTCTGTTAGCTAAACGCACATCCGTGACAATGCCCATTTCTTGGGCTAATCGGCTGCCCTGAACATACAAACCCGCGTCTCCCTGACCAGTAACAATCTCCAGCGCACCTTCACCGCAGGCGACAACTAAAGGTGAAATTGAGAGTATGGTGCCGGGTAACTTTCCGTGTGCCATCTTCAGCGGTCGCGCACGCCAGATGATGAGTTTACGCTGTCCAAGATAGCTGAATGCACCGGGATAAGGCTCCGTCACGGCACGAACTAAATTATTGATATCTGATGCTGACTTTTGCCAATTGACCTCTCCATCAGCAGCAGTTCGTCGGCCAAAATAGCTGGCATCGGCTTCTTTTTGTGGTGTCAGATGCAGTGAAGAACACTTCATTTTTGGCAATAAATCACGTAACAACTCTTGCGACGCTTCACGCATTTTTGCATGTAATGTCAATGCAGTATCTGTATCGCTGATGGTAACTTTGTGTTGGCCCACAATTGGGCCTGCATCAGCTTTTTTTACCATTTGGTGCAAGGTTACACCTGTTTCGGTCTCCCCATTAACCAGCGCCCAGTTAATCGGAGCACGCCCACGGTATTTCGGCAACAAGGAGCCGTGTAAATTGAACCCTCCTTGCGGTGCTAACGACAAAATTTCATCACACAGCATATTGCGATAATAGAAAGAGAAAATAATATCCGGCTGTAATTGCTTAATACGCTCAACCCATAACGGATGATTGGCATCATCCGGTGCAAATACAGGAAGTTCTAAATCAGCAGCAACCCGGGCCACTGAAGAGAAAAAACGATTCTCATTAGGATCGTCAGTATGGGTAAATACTGCCTGAATATCGTAACCTGCTGCTACTAGTGCTTTTAGACCTACACAGCCAATATCATGATAGGCAAATACAATCGCTTTCATTTTTCTACTTCCTGATTATTGTCGGTATGCTCTGTCCCGACCACTTTCTGTATGAAATAACGTGGGCGCGCGCGCACATCGTTATAAATTCGACCGATGTATTCACCGAGTAGCCCCATACCAACGAATTGGGCACCGATGAACATGAACAACACGGCAAAGAGCGTAAAGACACCGCCGCCTGCCCATTCCGGGCCAAATACCAAACGCAAAACCACTAACAGCACAGCAAGAGTAAAACCAGAAAGTGCAATGACACTGCCCACCAGGCTTAACAGACGTAATGGGGTCGTTGTCAGGCAAGTTATCAAGTCATACATGAGATTAATGAGCTTCATCAGGCTGTATTTTGAGTCACCGAATTCGCGCTCAGCATGATGAACTGTAATTTCAGTGGTACGGCGGGCAAAGGTGTTTGCCAGAATGGGAATAAAGGTACTGCGTTCGTGACAGTGTAACATTGCTTCTACGATATGACGGCGGTAGGCTCGTAACATGCAGCCATAGTCACCCATAGATTTACCTGTAGCACGTTGAATCATCAGATTAATCAAACGGGAGGCTGTTTTACGAAACAGCGAATCTTGCCGATTAGCGCGCACAGTCCCGACGACGTCGTAGCCCTCTTCTGCCACACTGACCAGCCGTGGGATTTCCTCCGGCGGGTTTTGCAGATCAGCATCAAGTGTAATGACCAAATCACCACTAACCTGATTGAATCCAGCCATAATGGCTGAATGTTGGCCATAATTACGATTTAGCAAAACTGCGATTATGTGGTTTTCAGGTACGTTCGCCGCTGTTGTCAAAATTTCAGCAGAACTATCACTACTCCCGTCATCAACCAGAATAATTTCATAAGGTTGGGTGAGTAACTTACAGGCAGCCGACGTCCTCTCTATTAATGCCGGCAAGCTCTCTTGCTCGTTATAAACAGGGATAACTATTGATACTTTTTTGATTTGCTCATTTTGTAACACGGTGCGGCCCTATAATAGTTGCCAATGCATCAACTACCCGGTCAACATCACTGTCTAGCATGTCGGGGAAAAGGGGCAATGTGCATAATCTGGCGGAATTCCACTCGGTATTGGGTAAGTGCAACTGTGGATAGCGTTCGCGATAATACTTTTGAGTATGGGCGGCACGAAAATGCAGACCAGTACCAATTCCTGACTCTTTCAACCGCTCCATCAGTGAGTCGCGACTCATTGCGCAGCGACCTTCATCAACACGCACCATAAACAGATGCCATGCATGGAGATGGGCATAGTCGGGAACCGCCAGGGGTTGCAAGGGGGAATCGTTCAATGCCTTATAGTAGCGGGCAACTAATTCCTGGCGACGAGCATTGATTTCAGGTAAACGCCTGAGTTGCACTACCGCAATCGCTGCGTGAATATCAGATAAGTTATATTTATAACCAGGCACTATGACTTCGGCCTGTGGGCTACGCCCTTGTCGCTGTCGATCAAAGGCATCCACACCCAGGCCATGAAACTTAAGTTGCCGTACTTTGTCGGCTAGCTCATCATCATCAGTAGCAATTAAGCCGCCTTCAGCACAAGTCATGTTTTTAATGGCATGGAAAGAGAAAATAGCGGTGCCCTTCTCGCCAATCCATTGATTACCATAGCGGGTGCCAGCAGCATGGGCCGCATCTTCAATCAATGGGATACCTTGATGCTGAGCAATTAAACGCAAAGCATCAAGATCACAGGGAGCGCCGGCATAATGTACCGGGATAATGGCTTTGGTTTTTGCGGTGATAGCTGCTGCAACATCCGCAGCATTTACCATTAAAGTGTCGCGATCAACATCAATCATTACCGGCTCAGCGCCCAGCAACACAATCATATTAAGAGTAGAAACCCACGTTTGAGACGGGGTAATAACTTCATCTCCTGGGCCAATACCCAAGGCCATCAAGGTGATATGCATTCCCGCAGTGGCCGAACTGACAGCAATAGCATGCTTGCAACCAAATGCCTTACAAAAATCAGTTTCTAACTGTTGATTCTGTGGGCCGGTGGTTATCCAACCTGAGCCTAATACATTTATGACCGCATTAATTTCGTCCGTACCGATTGACGGACGTGAAAATGGCAAAAAATTCTGCATTGAATAATCCCTTAGGACACCAGAGCTGTCGGCAACTATATGCTCACTTAAGTTAACGAAAACTAAACGCCCATCAGATAAACCGGTGGTCTGCTAGGGTCAACTCTAGTCCATTAACCTTAAATAAACCTTAAGATAGCGTTTTTTTGCTGATATATTCAGAAAGGGTATGTCACGAAGAAAGGAATTAGTTTTCATAGAAAAATCAAACAACTAACATAAAACACTGTGGGATGTTTCATCACAATGATTTAATAGATTTTATCTGCGGAGAAAAAGAAAAATAGGCGTCATAATAAATATTAATGCAAATTATAAATACAGGTTATTAATTTTATACTACCAATAAACTTAGTAGCTAAATGTAAGCATCATATGCTTTTTGTAATAATCCAATTCTGGCCATCAAAACTATGTATTTGAAACTCCACTTCGAACACATCAGATAAAATATCTGCCTCCATTACCTGTTTAGCCCCACCCTGTGCAAGCACGTCCCCTTTAGACATTAACCAAACCTGATCAGCCTGTTGCAAGGTATGGTTAAGGTCATGAGCACTAATGATAGCACTGCGCCCAGCCGCACAAAACTCAGCAAGCAGACTATCAAGTGCCACTTTTTGCGCCACATCAAGCCCGGTATAGGGTTCATCAAGTAATAACAGCTTGCTGTCAGCGTTGATATCCGGCCAAACTTGCAAGAATACCGCCGCGAGCCGAACACGCTGCCACTCGCCGCCTGAAAGTTGCGATAACATTCTTGGCAATTTATCGGTTAATCGTAATTTTTTACAGAGATAACCAATCGTTGCCGCTACAGCATCCAAAGCGGCACCGGCTGGCTGATACAGAGCCAGATATTGGAAAACCGGCATTAGAGTCAGAGCCGATTGCTGTTGACTTAGATAGGCTCGTGAACGGGCCAAGTCGTGCCCTGCATAGATGGGCAGTGGTTGCCCGGCCAGTAAAATATCACCACGAGCAGGCAACAAGCCTGCCAGAGCGGCCAACAGAGTACTTTTCCCGGCACCATTTGGACCTATCAAATGAATTTGCAACCCAGCAGCCACCTGGGCAGAAAAAGGCGCAAGGCGGGTTTCGACATGGACATTGCTGAGTTGCAAAAGCATCAAAATAAACCTGTTGTCGGTAAATTATTTGGTGGCTAACGCTTGAGTAATTGCACTGATTAGAATCGAATCTTCTGGTGCCATATCGGGAGCAAAACGCTCAAGGACTTCGCCCTCACGACTAACCAGGAATTTCTCAAAATTCCACAGAATATCACCCGGTTGCTTTGGCTCACGCCCCTTACTGGCTAACCGTTGATAAAATTCGCTCCCTTCCGGTTTTATTGCGACAGGCTTAGCCGCAATCAATTGCTGGTACAAAGGGTGCCGTTGCGGGCCATTAACCTCAATTTTACTAAACATCGGAAATTCAACCCCAAATGTGCCACGGCAGAAAGCTTGGATCTCTTCATCACTGCCAGGCTCCTGCCCCGCAAATTCATTACTCGGAAAACCTAAGACTTCAAAACCTTGCTGATGATATGTTTTATAGAGGTTTTCAAGCCCTTCATACTGCTTAGTCAGACCACACTGAGAAGCCACATTAACCACCAACAGCACTGAGCCTTTATACTTTTCCAGCAGAATAGATTCACTTTCAATGGTTTTAACAGGAATGGAATAAATTGGATTACTCATCAGGAAGGATCCTTATTCAGCGATGATATACAGATGAACTTACAAGAGTATCAATAGGTGTAAGGCAGATCACTTTACACTTTTCACTCGTGTCAGCAACCAGATAAATAATGGCGAACCCAACGTTGCGGTCACCACACCAATGGGCAGCTCAGCCGAAAATAGAGCGATACGTGCGATAACATCCGCAAACAACAGTATTCCAGCGCCAGCTAGTGCACATCCGCTTAGCAGATGGCGTTGGTCAGTTAAACCGGTCAATCGCAAGATATGGGGAATAACCAGGCCAATAAAGCTGATAACACCAGCCAGAGCAACACTAATACCTACCAGCAATCCTATAGCCAGTACTAATAAATTCCGCCATAAATGGAGTGGGATCCCCAACTGCCTGGCTTGCTGCTCACCCAATGACATAAAATTGAGCACTCGCCCCTGGCAACAAAGCCATACCACGATCGGCACCAATGCTACGACCAATCCCTGCTGTCGCCAATCTATGCCGCTGAATCCCCCCATCATCCAATACATCAACTGGCGTAAATCCAAGCTGGTACTGAAATAAACAGCCCATGTCATCACCGCGCTGCAAACGATCCCCAATGCAACACCAACCAGTAACAGACGAGCGTTAGTCAACAAACGCCGGCGAGCGAAACCTAACAGCAGCACCGTCATAAGTAAGGCTCCAGCAATAGCACAGCCACTTAAAAACCAGATCGGTAATAACCCGTGCCCTAACAAGACCGCCATAACTAATGCAACACCTGCACCATTCGCCACCCCCAACAGACCGGGTTCGGCTAATGGATTTTCAAACAATGCCTGCATTACAGCACCCGCAACAGCAAGACTTGCACCAACCATCATTACGGCTAAGGCTCGGGGCAAGCGCAACTGCCAGACGAATAATTGCCCGCTTTCACCGAACCACTGAGTGGGCCAAATCCACGCATCTCCAGCACACAAGCTGACTACCAGCGCAAAAAAAAGTATCACCACCAATCCCTTGAGGTAACGGTGATCACGTTGTTGTTGCCGCTGTTGAAGCGCAGTAAATAACTGACTGGTCTGCATTACATCCTCGGTCGCTGCCTCAGGATTAACCTGAAGATGTCTCATAAATATTAGGGGCTGATACCCATAGCTAGGCTACAGATAGTAGGGGGTTAACGCGATAAGGGGAAGTTTTGCATGAAGAATAAGACTTTTTTATGGCTGAGAACGCAAACTCTGTCGATGATTTTAGCGACAAAGCCTGCATTCATCGGTTACTTACTGTCAACGATGGCCCTTATTTTGCGATGGGTAGAGTGGCTGACCATCATGATTATCGTTATTATTTGGCCCACCTTGCTTAGCACCACTACCCTGTCGGCTATTATTCACTGGCTGGCCGCGCCCATTATTCTCACTGCCATTATTGTGCTGTGGCGAATTACCGTAATCGCTGCGTTCATTATGGCGTTGACTACCTTGCTGCCCACGGAACGGGTTATGGCCATCCTGCGGTTGTGGATGTTGCCAACGCCCCCCGTCCCAATAATAGCCACGGTCATTGCGATCACCAATATGGCCACCACGATGTTCATGCCACCACTGTGGCGGACGCCAATCATAACCATCCCAGTAATAGCCACGGTTGTCCTGATCACCTAGATGTAAGCTGACTCCGGGTATATTGATGTCAAGTGATACGTCTGCCTGTGCAAACGATGGCATTAATGCCAACACCCCAAGTAATAGCAGATATCTTTTCATATACATCCGAATATATCATTTAACAGTTATTAAATTTATATCAGCGAAAATAAAAACCATCTATCAGACAATCCGCTCTTTTCATTTTCATTTCATCTTACTTACGCAATACATACAGTCCTTACAAGTCAGACATTTTCATTTACCACCACTCCTAACATATCTTAACGTTTATCTGACAGTGACATTTATTGTATTGAATTATAATCCCAGCTTAGCCCGATAATAAAAGATGAGACAAATAAAATGCAACGTATAACGTTAATGACAATAGTACTCTTATTAAGCACTACATTATCAGCTTGCTGTATATTCCCACCGCATGGCGGTGGCGGTGGCGGTGGCGGTGGCGGTGGCGGTGGCGGTGGCGGTGGCGGTGGCGGCCCAAGGATGCATTATGACAACCATCAGTTGCGTTAGATTACATCCTAAAAAACAAGTATAAAACTGGCATTCAATAAGAATAGTCTAATTTATTTAGAAAATATATTGAGTGCTAACTTAAGTATTTCATGAAAATATAATCACGCCCAATCTGATTTGGATGCAAAAATTAATTATCACTTAATGATTAATATAGCCCTTACAATTTAATTAAAAAAAATGTTATAGAATGAATGGTGCCACTCCACCGAACATTAGCAGAAACATGACAAATCCTACTCTAGATTAATGCTTTGGCAACGGTTGTAGACTAGACAAACTAAATGCTGAAAATTCCATTGCCAATCAACCCCATTGGTTTCAGTGATCCCACCTTAAGGCTAAGGTAGAAAACAAATAAAGGGAAATGGCCCCAACCTGCGATCATGATGTGGGCACTTATAAAATAAAATCGATGATTCTCAATGAGGTACAGGCAAGAAAAAGGCCGCTTGCGCGGCCTTTTGTTTGGGGAAATACTTACTCTTTTGGAGTAGCACTCTCTACCCGGCTTTTTAGCTTTTGCCCTGGACGGAAAGTCACCACACGGCGCGCCGTAATAGGAATGTCCTCACCCGTCTTCGGATTACGGCCCGGACGTTGGTTCTTGTCTCGCAGATCAAAATTGCCAAAGCCAGACAGTTTGACCTGTTCGCCATTCTCGAGAGCACGACGTACTTCCTCAAAGAATAACTCAACCAGATCTTTGGCATCACGTTTGCTAAGCCCTAGCTTTTCAAACAGATGTTCTGACATTTCAGCTTTAGTAAGCGCCATAGGTTCAATCCCTCAAGGATGCTTGGAATCGCTGTTTTAACGCCTCTACACATCTTGCAACGGTAGCGGCGATCTCCTCTTCTTCCAGTGTACGTGCGGTATCCTGCAACACCAGACTAATAGCCAGACTCTTATAGCCCTCTGCTACGCCCTTGCCACGGTACACATCAAACAAGTTTACGCCAACTACCTGATTTGCGCCAACTTTCTTACACTCCGCCAAAATATCTTCTGCGGGGACGTTTTCGGCCACCACAACGGCGATGTCACGACGGTTTGCTGGGAAGCGTGAAATCTCGCTGGCCTGAGGCACAGCGCGGTCTGCGAGCTTGTTCCACTGCACTTCAAACACCACAGTCCGACCATTTAGACTCAGCTTACGTTCCAACTCAGGATGAACTACACCAATGAAACCAATGTGTTCCCCTGCTAAATAAATTGCCGCACTCTGCCCTGGATGCAGTGCAGGATGTGCTTGTGCACGGAACTGAACATCAGATAATTTGCCGGTAAGTTCCAGAATTGCTTCCAGATCACCTTTCAAATCATAGAAGTCGATTGGCTGACGCGCCAGATCCCAATGCTCTTCAAAACGGTGGCCAGCAATGACACCGGCTAGCATTACATCCTGTCTAACCCCGAGATCTGCTGTACTATCAGGTACAAAGCGTAACCCACTTTCAAATAAACGCAAGCGAGATTGCTGGCGATTCTGGTTATAAACCACTGCTGACAGTAAACCTGTCAACAATGATAAGCGCATCGCAGACATCTCAATCGAGATAGGGCTTGGCAAAATTAATGCGTCTTGCTGTGGGTGCAGAAGTGCTTGTACTTTCGGGTCAACAAAACTGTAAGTAATTGCTTCCTGATAGCCGCGATCGACTAAAGCGGTTTTTACACGCTTCAATGATAAATCAGCTTCGCGATGTTTGGTCATCACCAAATCAGCTTTGATAGGCACATCCGGGATATTGTTATAACCGTAGATGCGGGCAACTTCTTCCACCAGATCTTCTTCGATTTCCATATCGAAACGCCAGCTTGGCGCTACTGCCCGCCAATCAGAACCGAGTTCAGTCACCTGACAACCGAGCCGGCGCAGAATGTCACTCACCTGCGGTGAAGGGACATGATGACCAATCAACCGATCCAATTTCTCACGGTGTAGCGTGATGGTGGCGCATTTTGGTAATTCTGCGGCCGCGGTCACGTCAATTACCGGCCCCGCTTCACCACCACAGATATCAATTAGCAGACGTGTCGCACGCTCAATCGCTTTATGCTGTAACGCAGGGTCGACACCACGCTCATAGCGGTGAGATGCATCGGTATGCAAACCGTGGCGACGCGCACGACCAGTAATTGATAATGGATTGAAGAAAGCGGATTCCAGCAAGACATTGCGGGTTGCTTCGTTAACACCTGAATGTTCACCACCAAAGATACCGGCCATCGCCAACGGCTTATGCTGATCAGCAATGACCAGCGTATCTGCATTCAATTTGGCTTTTGTGCCATCCAGCAGTGTTAATTCTTCACCTTCAGCCGCCAGGCGAACAATAATCCCGCCTTCAATACGGTCCAGATCAAACGCATGCATTGGCTGGCCTAACTCCAGCAACACAAAGTTAGTAACGTCTACCACCGGATCAATCGAACGAATACCACAGCGGCGCAGTTTCTCTCGCATCCACAATGGTGTTGCAGCCTTAACGTTAATCCCTTTAACTACTCGGCCCAGATAGCGCGGACAAGCCTGCGGAGCTTCTACATGGATTGGGAATGTATCTGAAATGGAAGCCGCAACAGGACTCATATCCGGTTCGATTAATGGCAATTGATTCACAACCGCCACATCGCGCGCGACACCAATAATGCCCAAGCAATCGGCACGGTTTGGTGTCACACTGATTTCAATGGTTTTATCGTCCAGATGCAGATATTCACGCAGATCGACACCAATAGGCGCGTCAGCAGGCAGTTCAATAATACCGTCACTATCTTCTGAAATAGCCAGCTCAGAGAAAGAGCACAGCATGCCTTCTGATGGTTCACCACGCAGTTTGGCAGCTTTGATTTTGAAATCGCCCGGCAGCACAGCACCAACAGTCGCAACAGCGACTTTCAAGCCCTGACGACAGTTCGGTGCACCACACACGATATCCAATAAGCGGTCACCGCCTACATCAATTTTGGTCACCCGCAGTTTATCGGCGTTGGGATGTTGGCCACATTCGACAACATGACCGACAACGACACCATTGAATTCGCCCGCAACCGCATCTACACCATCAACTTCTAAACCGGCCATAGTGATTTGATGGGCCAGGTCATCACTACTAATGGCTGGGTTTACCCATTCGCGTAACCAAAGTTCACTGAATTTCATGAGATATTCCCGCCTTACTTAAACTGTTTGAGGAAACGCAGATCATTTTCGAAGAATGCCCGCAAATCGGTGACGCCGTAACGCAACATAGTTAAGCGTTCCATCCCCATACCGAATGCAAAACCTGAATAAATATCAGGATCAATACCGACGTTTCGCAATACATTTGGATGCACCATGCCGCAACCAAGCACTTCAAGCCATTTACCATTTTTACCCATCACATCCACTTCAGCGGACGGTTCGGTAAACGGAAAATAGGAAGGGCGGAAACGAATTTGCAAATCTTCTTCGAAGAAATTACGCAAGAAGTCATGCAAGGTGCCTTTCAAATTGGTGAAGCTGATATCACGGTCAACAATCAGCCCTTCCATTTGATGGAACATTGGAGTGTGCGTTTGGTCGTAATCATTACGATACACACGGCCCGGCACGATAATTCGAATAGGTGGCTGCTGGGTTTTCATGGTGCGAATTTGCACGCCCGAGGTCTGCGTGCGCAGCAACCGGGTAGTATCAAACCAGAAGGTGTCGTGGTCAGCACGCGCTGGGTGATGAGCCGGAATATTCAATGCATCGAAGTTATGATAGTCATCTTCAATTTCCGGGCCAGACTCAACGGAAAAGCCCAACTCACCAAAGAACGTTTCGATACGATCGATAGTGCGGGTAACCGGATGCAACCCACCATTTTCCATACGACGCCCCGGTAGAGAGACATCAATGGTTTCGGCTGCCAATCGGGCATTCATGACCGCTGATTCCAGCTTGTCCTTGCGTGCATTAAGCGCTTCTTGTACTTCCTGCTTGGCCTGATTGATAACGGCCCCCGCTGCCGGGCGCTCTTCAGCTGGCAGCTCGCGCAGTGATGTCATTTGAAGGGTCAAATGGCCTTTTTTACCTAGATATTCGACGCGTACCAAATCCAACGCGGCAACATCTTGGGCATCTTCTACGGCTGCTTTAGCTTTGGCAACCAGCTCTGCGAGATGTGGCATTGTTCTCTCTTCCTCTGGCCAGTATGGCCCGCTTGTAGTTATATCCTTTGTTCTTGAAGCTGCTGGAGTGTTAGCTACGCTCACTCACCCGAATCACTTACCTATGTAAGCTCATCGGGATTTACTCGCTTGCTGCCTACCTGCAACTCCAATAACTTTGGATATATATAATGAGTTAAACCCCGATAACTGAAATAAATTTTTTACACAAAATCAGCAAGATATCACTATTAGTGATATCTGCACTCTAGTCACGGTAAGTGCCGTAGAGTAAAAACAAAAAAGCCTCCACGATGGGAGGCTTAGGCGCTATTTTTCGTTTCTATTCTTACGCGCAAGCCTCCTGAAATCAGGCGCTAAAGTAAAAAAAGAAGCGAAAATTAACTGCGTGTATCATACAAAAAACCTTCTTACCAAGAAGATAAAGATTAAAAGAGGGAGACAAGCTCCCTCTTCAATTCTGACTTACGCCAGAGCTACTTTCGCTTTTTCGACCAGTGCAGAGAATGCCACTTTATCGAATACTGCGATGTCAGCCAGGATCTTACGGTCGATCTCAACAGAAGCCTTTTTCAGACCATTGATGAAACGGCTGTAAGACAGACCATTCTGACGAGCAGCTGCGTTGATACGTGCAATCCACAGTTGGCGGAATTGACGCTTCCGTTGACGGCGGTCACGGTAGGCGTATTGGCCTGCCTTGATTACTGCCTGGAAAGCAACACGATAAACGCGCGAACGGGCACCGTAGTAACCTTTCGCCTGCTTTAATATTTTTTTGTGACGTGCACGAGCTACCACACCACGTTTTACGCGAGCCATTTACTTCTCCTATCGTCTTAATTCAAACCAAAATTACTTATGCGTATGGCAGACATGCTACGACCAAACCTAGATCGTTCTTAGATACCATGCCTTTTGGACGTAAATGACGTTTACGCTTAGTAGCTTTTTTGGTCAAAATATGACGCAGGTTGGCATGCTTACGCTTAAAACCACCGGCACCGGTTTTTTTAAAGCGCTTAGCGGCGCCGCGTACTGTCTTAATTTTTGGCATTGAATATATCCACTTCGCATTGTTAATTACAACGAGCTAGCTAGGCGAACAGACCCCTACTCTGCAAGCAGAAAGAGGCCTATTACTTGAGTGCCTTACTGTCTCTTCTTAGGTGCGAGCACCATGATCATCTGACGGCCTTCGATACGAGTCGGGAAAGACTCCACGACAGCCAAATCAGAATCTTCAGTCAGATCTTTTTTGACACGGTTAAGGACTTCCATGCCGATCTGCTGGTGCGCCATTTCACGCCCACGGAATCGCAGGGTGATTTTGGCTTTATCGCCATCTTCCAGAAAGCGAATCAGGTTGCGTAGTTTGACCTGATAGTCGCCATCATCGGTACCAGGACGGAATTTGATTTCCTTGACCTGTATGACTTTTTGCTTCTTCTTCTGTTCTTTTGTCGACTTGCTCTTCTCATAGAGGAATTTGCCGTAATCCATGATTCGGCAAACCGGCGGCTCGGCATTCGGACTGATTTCTACTAAATCAACACCAGCTTCCTCAGCTTTTTCAAGAGCTTCATTCAGACTGACAATGCCAATCTGCTCACCATCGACGCCTGTTAAGCGAACTTCTGTGGCGCGAATCTCTTTGTTGATGCGATTAGGACGCGCCGGTTGAACTCGTTTTCCGCCTTTAATACTTTATTCCTCCAGTTGATGAAGACTACGGCTGCGAATTTCTGCTAGCAGCTGGTCTACGACCACGTTGACGTCCAAGCTTCCTAAGTCTTTACCACGGCGGGTACGAACGGCAATTTTGCCTGATTCGACCTCTTTATCGCCACAGACCAACATATATGGAACCCGACGCAACGTATGTTCACGAATTTTAAAGCCAATCTTCTCATTTCTCAAGTCCGCTTTTGCCCTAATCCCTGCATCTTGCAGTTTTTTGGTCACTTGTTGGACATAATCAGACTGACTATCGGTGATATTCATCACCACGACTTGTACCGGAGCTAACCACGTTGGGAAGAAGCCTGCATACTCTTCGGTTAAAATACCGATGAAGCGCTCCATTGACCCCAAAATAGCCCGGTGAATCATTACTGGCACCTGACGATCGTTATTTTCGCCGATGTAAGACGCACTTAAGCGGCCCGGTAATGAGAAATCGAGCTGTACGGTACCACACTGCCACGCGCGATCCAAACAATCATGCAAGGTAAACTCAATTTTCGGACCGTAAAACGCTCCCTCACCCGGCTGATAATCAAATGGAATACCATTTTCAGTCAGCGCAGCGGCCAAATCATCTTCGGCACGAGTCCACAGATCATCACTCCCAATCCGTTTTTCAGGGCGGGTAGACAGCTTAACCACAATTTTCTCGAAGCCAAAAGTGCTGTACATGTCGTACACCATCTTAATACAGCTATTCACTTCATCGCGAACCTGCTCTTCGGTACAGAAAATGTGTGCATCATCCTGAGTGAAACCACGGACACGCATTAAACCATGCAGTGCGCCTGAAGGCTCATTACGGTGGCAGCTACCAAACTCAGCCATACGCAATGGCAAGTCACGGTATGATTTCAACCCTTGGTTGAAAATCTGCACGTGCCCTGGGCAGTTCATTGGTTTGATGCAATACTCGCGGTTTTCAGACGATGTGGTGAACATATGCTCAGCATAGTTTTCCCAATGTCCGGTCTTTTCCCACAGTACGCGGTCCATCATAAACGGCCCTTTCACTTCCTGATACTGGTACTCTTTGAGCTTGGTCCGCACAAAAGTTTCCAGTTCACGGAAGATAGTCCAACCGTCGTTATGCCAGAACACCATACCTGGTGCTTCTTCCTGCATGTGGTAAAGGTCCAATTGCTTACCAATCTTACGATGGTCGCGTTTGCCCGCTTCTTCCAGACGTTGCAGATAAGCATTTAGTTGCTTCTTATCACCCCAAGCCGTGCCATAAATACGTTGCAGCATTTTATTTTTGCTATCGCCACGCCAATAAGCACCGGATGTTTTCTGCAATTTAAAGTGATGGCAGAAACGCATATTCGGTACGTGCGGGCCACGGCACATATCAACGTATTCTTCATGGTGATACAAACCAGGATGATCATCGCGGCTAATATTCTCATCGAGAATCGCCACTTTATAATCTTCACCACGAGCAGCAAAAGTGTCGCGGGCTTCTTGCCAACTGACTTTCTTCTTGATTACATCGTAATCTTTATCGGCAAGTTCATGCATCCGCTTCTCCAGCAGATCCAGATCTTCCTGCGTCAAGGTGCGGTCGATATCTACATCGTAATAGAAACCGTTGTCGATAACCGGGCCGATGGCCATTTTGGTATCAGGCCAAAGTTGCTTGATTGCGTGCCCCAATAAGTGTGCACAAGAGTGGCGGAGAATCTCCAGACCTTCAGCATCTTTGGTGGTGATAATAGCCAGTTGGGCATCAGATTCGATCAAGTCTCTGGCATCGACCAGTTCGCCATTAACTCGACCAGCAATACAGGCTTTTGCCAAACCAGGGCCGATATCCAAGGCAACATCGAGAGCAGAAACGGCGTGATCGAAATGACGCTGACTGCCGTCAGGAAGGGTAATAACGGGCATTCTAATTCCTTATCTACAGTGGTGACCCACACGACAGATCACATGCAAAAGTCTAATACTATTTAAAATCAATATGTTATAAACGCTATCCGACTTTACTTTGCCTGATATATACACTCATATGTACACAACTTGTTTTGCACATAGGGTGTGACGCTATAACGGACGAACCATACTAACATCCTCATTATTGGTTTATCCACTCAGAATGATTTCTTTATCAGGCATCCCTGCCCCGTTAAAGAGTGATAATTATCTGATAATTGGTCACTTCACTCAGCGATGTTGCTGTCGACGTTACCCTCGGCGAATTTGCCATATTGCGACTAAAGAACTGATTAGGGCATGACAAAAACGCGTAGACTACATCGAATCGGGGAACGACCAGCCACACTAGCAACGGCTATCACAGTTAAGGGCAACATCATGCTACGTATCGAAGTGACAATAGATAAGCTTAATATCAATAAATTCCCGGCAGGATACACCGACGCACTCACTGAAGAGTTGGATAAGCGGCTTGGGAGGAAATTTGACGATATTGATGTGAAAGTAAGGTTTGCGGGCGCTGATGGTCTATCAGTTCTAGGTGGTGCGCCAGATGATAAGAAAGCAGTAGAAGAGATTTTACAAGAAACATGGGAAAGTGCTGATGATTGGTTTCAGCCTTAAGCCAGCATCCCAGAAGAGTGATGAATAGACCGGGCAATTACGTCCGGTTTTTGTATTTAGAATGGCAGTTCAATCCGCTCCTGGCGTGATCGACCCAATGCCAATAAAGAGGGTGTAGCTCCGCAATCGGTCGTCACGGATAGAATAATACCTAGCGAATAATCTATTAATACTACAGCCAAACGGTGATAATGATCACCGACAAAGTTATCAAGCTCAAACTGCTCTACGATCACTATAATATCAATACCGTACAACTGAGGGTCAACTAGTGCAGCGACAACCTGTTACATCTTCCAGAATTCTGTCGATTGGTTATGATCCTGAAAATCGCATGCTGGAGATACAATTTCGCGAACAAGGGATTTATCAATATCTTGGCGTCCCGGAGCGCGTTCATCAGAATTTTATGTCCGTGGTTTCGAAAGGTCGTTTTTTTGATGGCGTGATTAAGGGTAAGTTTTTGTGTCGGAAAATTGGCTAATTAAAAAAATAACCAATTAAAACAGTCAACTAAATAAATCTGAAACGGTCGCTTCAATGATAAATCTGTGCAGAGAAGCCTACCGTTTTAGAAATCATCTTTCCGCTCCACAGATTATCCCATCAAGTAGCGCCATAAATAGGATATGGGTACCACAAACAATAGCGCGGGCAGGAAATTCACCACCGCGAATATTTTAATTTGTGCAATACGTAACCCCACTGCAATCATAATAATCCCACCGCAGGCGGAAAAATCAGCAAAGGCAATATCATCCATATACGGCATGATGAGTTTAGCCAACAAAACCAATGCAATTTGGATCAACAATTGCGGCACAGCAATAGCCACCAGCGCGATACCGAGCGAGATGGAGAATATCAGCGCGGTGAAGAAGTCCATTAACGCTTTGACAAATAGCAGTTGAAAATCACCAGTAATGCCTTCAGTCAACGAACCGACAACGCCCAGTCCACTAGCACAAAACAGCACAATCATCGCGGTGAAACTCTGCGCAAACTCCTGAGGCGGCAATGTACTGCGTGATGGAATAACTCGTTCCAACATTATACGGGTTTTATTTGCCCCCCATTTTACCCCTTGCTCAAGGGATAATAACTCCCCCACGGCTGTCCCGATAATCAACGCCAAAATAACCGCTGGCATAAAATGTACTTTTACCACCATCACAATACCGATGGAGATAGAAGCTAGCGCAAACGTAGCCGGTAACCCTTCCTGTAAACGCTTAGGGACATGACGCGCGAGTAATACGCCAACTATCCCCCCCAGGATAATGCCTGCACTGTTAATAAATGGGCCAACCATACCGTGCTCCCAATGACTAAAACGCGTTCTGCTGATAAAAAATGTGTCTGTTTTAGAATTAGGGATTTCGATAATAGCTAAAGACAAACAACTGAGATGAGGGCTATCCCGACCACTGGAATACTCCATACAGACAAATTATATGTTACGGTGTCACAAACCCCAATTCCTGCGAAATACGCTGGGCCGTAGCCAGAATAGGTTTAATCAGGGTTTTTACCCCCACCTGTTGCAGTTTGGCTGTGGGCAGGGAAACTGAAACGGAGTACGGTACCCGTTGCTGAATATCAAAAACAGGAGCCGCCACACAAGATACACCTAGCTCATTCTCTTCACGATCCATCGCCAGCCCTGCTTGACGAATATCTGCCAGTTCCTGGTACATTTTGGGTAATTCGGTGATGGTATTGTGCGTCAGCGGCTGAATCTCATGCTGATGGCTCTGCCAATAATCATCTGGATAGTCACTTTTACCGTACGCCATAAATATCTTACCCATCGCCGAGCAGTACAGTGGCATATGCTGCCCGATATAAGCGCGGGTGCGCATCATGCCGGTGGTAGGTTCTAACTTATAAATCAGGATAACGTGGTCATCTTCGCGGGTTGAAAAATTGACTGTCTCACCAAGTTCAAGATTGAGTTGTTCTAAATGTGGGGCCGCGACATGGATAATATTCAGTGATGACAGTGCTTTTTGGCCAATTGAGATGAACTTGGTTGTCAGCCGATAACTGCCTGGAGAAGGCGCCTGAGTGACATAGCCACAGGTATGTAGCCCCTGCAATAACCGATGAACGGTACTTTTGTTCATCCCGGCCAATTCAGATAAATGCGCCAATGGGCAGCCATTAGGGTAATTACTTAATATCTCAATCAGTTGCAGCCCGCGGAACAGACTTTGGCTGCCTAACGGCTTATCTTTCTTGTCATCTGTGAGTGTAAGGGCCATAGACGATATCCTTGTTGTTTAGCATGAAATGGTACTCCAAAGCCGCAGTCTGTGTGAAGCACGAAACAGTGTTTCGTTATCATCCCTGGCGCCGTATCTCGCAACATTTATCCAACATAAGAAGTGCGTAGTTCGTCACATTTCCATAAACAAATAAATAACTGCTTGTTTTTTATAGCAACTTAATTCATCACTTCTTTTGCTTTAGCGAAGATATCAGCATATGATTTTTGAAATCAGATTTCGTATATTGAAATGTAAAGTCTAGTTTATGCTCGATAACCACTAAATCGCGAATGCTTTCACTCAAGACATTCACCGGATAAGGGGCGTCACACTGATGAATACCACTGAATTGGGCCAACCCATTCTCTCGATGCGCCATATCATCAAAGGATTTGGCAGCAATATTGCGGTCAACGATGTCAGTCTTGATGTTATGCCGGGCGAAGTACTGGCATTGCTCGGCGAAAACGGCGCAGGAAAATCTACTCTAATCAAAGTATTGGCGGGCGTCTACCCACGGGACAGTGGCGATATCCTGTTCCAGGGGAATAACATACGTTCTGCCGCAGAAATTAAAAGTGATACTCGTCAGCCTATTGCTTTTATCCATCAGGATTTAGGGCTAATTGACTGGATGACCGTTGCCGAAAATATGGCGTTGGTGATGGGGTTTCCGCGTCGATTCGGTCTGATTAATTGGTCCGCTATTCGCCAGCAAGCCCGTCGGGCTTTGCAGGATATCGGCATTGACCTCTCACCTGATGCGCGCGTGTTTGAACTGTCGCGCACTGAAAAGTCATTATTGGCCATTGCCCGCGCCGTTGCGGTTAATGCCGAACTACTGGTGTTGGATGAGCCGACCGCCTCTCTACCCGCCAACGATGTCCGCCATTTATTTGAAGTGATTAACCGCCTGAGGGATAAACAGGTTGGCATGATTTATGTCACTCATCGTTTGGATGAAGTGATTGAAATTGCCGACCGGGTGTGTGTGATGCGCGATGGGCGCTATGTTGCGGGTGGGAATACCGCCGATTACTCATTGCGTGATCTGGTGCAAATGATTGTTGGTGAAGCCATGGGCGACTCCCAGCGTGAACCGTTACCTGAAGCCAGTAAACCTGTATTACAGCTTAACGCGGTGGTGGTAGGTGAGATTGGCCCGGTTACTTTCAGCCTGCAACCAGGCGAAATGCTGGCACTAGCGGGGCTAAGAGGGGCGGGCCAAGAAGAGTTAGGCCGCCTGCTATTTGGTTTACGCCATTGTGATCAGGGTGAAATTATTTTCCGCGACCGCCCCTATACCGCCGCCTCACCGCAGCAAGCTATGGCAGCAGGTGTTTCCCTGGTGGCCGGTGATCGCACCGGTGAAAGTCTGGTGATGTCGATGTCGGTGCGCGAAAACCTATTCATTAACCCAATTGCCAGCGGTCACAAATTACTTTCCCGTTATAGCACCCGCAGCGAAATGGGGGAAAGTTGGTGGAAAGTGCAGTTATTCGATGTCCGACCTAAAGACGTCAATATCGATATCAGCGCCCTTTCCGGCGGTAACCAACAAAAAGTGGTTATGGCACGCTGGATGCACCTGGGCGCACCATTACTGATCCTTGAAGATCCCACCGCCGGCGTGGATGTTGGTGCACGTGCTGAAATTTATCACTTATTAAACAAATCATTAGCAGAAGGTGTGGCGGTTTTGGTGATTTCCAATGATTTAGAGGAGATCGCGCATATCTGTAATCGGGCATTGGTGTTTAACCGTGGCGAAGTGGTTGGTGAACTGCGTAACCAGCAGGTCTCGTTCGCTAATTTATTGGAGTTGGCGTCTGCCAGCACCGGGGAAGTTACATCCGTTTAAAACAGTGACCTGTGCTAATGGTTACATCGCCCCTCGCGGTGTCATTGTGGTGCTCAGGTTTCGGAGAGTGTTATGTCTAAAACATCCATAAAATCGACAGCGCTTGAACAACGAGTCAGCCTGAGTGAACACGGTTTCGGTGCCTGGTCCATGCAGGCCATGACGCGCTACGGCTTACTATTATTGTGTATTTTATTGGTGCTGGTGTTCTCACTGACCACCCCGTCGTTTGCTTCCATGCTCACTTTGCAAGCTATTTTGTCCAGTAAATCAAAAATTGCTTTGCTGGCACTGGCCGCCACTATTCCGATGATTGTCGGCAAGATCGATTTAAACGTCGGTTTCGGTATTGTGCTCTGGCACATTCTGGCGATAACCCTGCAAGTGCAATACGGTTTTTCCTGGCAGGCTGCCGTCATAACCGTATTGATAATTTCAGCACTTTACGGGCTATTAAACGGCATATTGGTGGCATTAGCCGACATTGATAGCTTTGTGGCGACCTTAGGCTCCGGCACAGTGCTTTACGCCATCGCGTTATGGCACTCAGGTGGCCGTCAGATAGTCGGTGATCTTCCTGATGCTTTTATTGCGCTGCACCATACCGAGATATTCGGCATTCCTATTGTTGCATTCTATGTATTGATTATCGCTGTGGTGCTGTGGCTCATTACCGAACATACCCCGCTTGGCCGCTGTATGTATGCCGTGGGTGGGAATCCCGCAGCCGCTCGGCTTAACGGGATTTCGGTCAACCGTTTTACTGTCGGCGCATTTATCACCTCCAGCGTGTTGACAGGATTCAGTGGTGTGCTCATCGCCTCGGAGCAAGGGGTTGGCCAGGCCAGTGTCGGTATGGACTATCTGTTACCGGCACTGGTCGGTGCCTTCCTCGGCAGTACTACCATCCGCCCAGGCCGGGTCAATGTGTGGGGAACGGTAGTAGGGATTGCGATTCTGGCAATTGGTATTGCAGGTATTCAGCAATTCGGTGGCGAGTTCTGGGTTGAACCCTTGTTTAACGGTGCCACATTGCTGCTTTCCATCACCTTAGCCGGTTATGCCCAACGGCGCAGATTATTGAATCAAAAAGCCGTCAAGCCCAGCCAAACGCCGGGCAACACTAAAAAAGCTACAAATTCTTAACCTCACCAAGGAACAGAATATGAAACGCAATTTGTTACTACAGGGCTTACTTTTTACCACGGTATTTGCCACTGCATTACCCGGCTGGGCTGACAGCTATCTTGATGAAGCCAAGGCCGCAGTCAGTAAGGCCACATCAACGGTGACTGAATGGGATGGCCCCACCAGTGGCCCAGCACTGCAACCCAATAAGCATATTATTTTTATTGCTTCTGATATGAAAAACGGCGGCGTGCAAGGAGTACAAGAAGGCTTATCACAAGCGGCCAAAGCCGCTGGCTGGAAGCTGGAAACGCTTGATGGCGGAGGCTCGGTTAAAGATCAGTTATCATCATTAAATCAGGCGATTGCACAAAAACCTGACGGTATTGTTATCGGTGGTTGGAATCCCAATGTCGCGAAAATACCACTCAAAAAAGCCATTGCACAAGGTATTGTGCTGACCGCCTGGCATGCCGTCCCAGAGCCGGGTCCGGTGAAGAATTACAATATTTTTTATAATGTTACCTCCGACTCCAATGATGTAGCCCGTATTGCTGCACTGTATGCCGTAGCAAAATCAGAAGGTCAGGCCAAGGTCCTGATTTTCACTGATTCGTTGTATCAAATCGCGTTGGACAAAGCCAATGTGATGAAACAAACCATTGAGAAATGCACCGGATGCCAGGTGATTGAATTTATTGATACCCCGTTGGCAGATACCGCCAACCGTATGCCAGCAATGACCTTCAGCCTGTTACAAAAATACGGTGATAACTTCCAATACGCTTTAGCAATTAACGACCTCTACTTTGATTTTATGGCCCCTGCCCTGAAAACGGCGGGTAAAGGTGGCAACAACGCGCCTTACAATATTTCGGCGGGGGATGGCTCTATTTCTGCCTATCAACGCATCCGCTCTGGCGACAGCCAGTCAGCTACGGTGCCGGAGCCGTTGAAACTGCATGGCTGGCAACTACTGGATGAATTTAACCGTGCATTCGCCAAACAGCCCCCCTCTGGCTACGTGACTCCTGCTCATTTGGTTACCCGCGACAACATAAGCAGCGACGGGGGTGATAAACAGATGTTTGACCCACAGAACGATTATCAGGGTCATTATAAAGCTATTTGGGGCGTGAAATAAGTCAGGCGTAAATACGCCGTCGGAGGCAGCAACCATGACCATGTTAACGCTGGCTGAGACAGGTATCGATGAATTATCGGCGGTGTTGGCCGCCGATAGCCCACTGGAATGTTTATGCTCCCCGGCTATCTGGGCGGAAGGGCCGGTCTGGTTACCACAAGAAAATGCCGTGGTATTCAGTGATGTAAAAGGGAACCGGATGTTTCGCTGGTGTCGCGACGGCGAACTCAGCCTCTACCGGTCACCGTCCAACTTTGCTAATGGTAATGCCCGTATGGCTAATGGCTCGATTGTCAGTTGTGAGCATGGCCGACGCGGTATCAGCCAGACTGATATACAAGGCAATATCACGCTATTGGTTGATCGTATCGACGGCAAGCGTTTTAACTCGCCCAACGACATTGTAGTGAAATCAGACGGTACCTTATGGTTTACCGATCCGCCTTATGGCATTACCGGCGACGACGAGGGCTATAAATCAGAAAGTCAGGTTATTGGCTGCTACTTGTACTGTTTCGATCCTAAAGATAGCGCACTACGTATCGCGGCCTGTGACTTACAGCGCCCAAACGGGCTGGCTTTTTCGCCAGATGAACAACTGCTGTATGTGGCGGATATGTCAATTGTCGATTTCCCCACCCTCGGCCGGCGGCAGTTGCGGGTTTACCCCGTAATTGGGTTACAACTGGGTGATGGCCATATTTTTGCAGAAATATCACCGGGCTTCCCTGATGGATTCTGTGTCGATCATGCGGGCAATCTATTTTGCAGTTGTGCGGATGGTGTGCTGGTTTTTACCCCACAAGCAACATTACTGGGTAAGATTTCAGTTCCTGAGCGGGTATCAAATTGCACTTTCGGCGGACCGAACGGTGATGAACTTTATATCACTGCCGGTACTTCACTGTATCGCATCAGAGTGAATACTTATGGCTGAGAAAAACCCATAACCCAGCCCCCTATCCATGCCGGATTCATCCGGCACTTACCCTCGTAACCCCATAATAAAACAGGATTATCCTGCGCACGGCCACGTCGTATCTGTGCGCTGCACTGCCTGAATAATCAACAAAACGAGGTGGTGATCACATTTTGACTAAAAACAATATAACTAATTGTTTTTAAATAATATTTAACTACGGTACTGCTTTGACTTCACTTCTGTGGAGGTATAGCATTAATTTGAAATGTGATTTCGCATATTGAAATTTAGCGCATCAAAAAAATACACTTCAATTTTTAAATTATTCAGGGGAGCGCGCAATGAGAGTCAGTTACCAGCAGTTAAAGGCAGAGTTTAAACGGGTACTATTGGCGCGAAAAGTGAGTGAAGTTACCGCTGATGCTTGTGCCGAGATGTTTGCGCAATCCACTGAATACGGTGTTTATTCCCACGGCGTAAATCGATTCCCACGTTTTATTCAACAATTGGAAGCCGGTGATATCGTGCCTGATGCTATTCCAACCAAAGCATTAGCACTCGGGGCTATCGAGCAATGGGATGCTCATCAGGCTATTGGCAATTTAACCGCCAAACAAATGATGGATCGTGCCATGGTATTAGCGGATCAGCATGGTATTGGGGTGGTGGCCTTGCGCAATGCTAACCATTGGATGCGCGGTGGTGCCTACGGCTGGCAAGCGGCAGAACAAGGTTATATTGGCATCTGCTGGACAAACTCAATTGCTGTAATGCCGCCGTGGGGAGCCAAAGAGTGCCGTATCGGCACCAATCCTCTGATCATTGCCGTTCCCGGTGAAACCATCACTATGGTCGATATGTCTATGTCGATGTTCTCTTATGGCATGCTGGAAGTTAACCGATTGGCGGGCAATACATTGCCCGTGGATGGTGGTTTCGATAATGACGGCAATCTCACGCGGGATCCGGCCATTATTGAGGAAAACCGGCGCATTCTGCCAATGGGCTATTGGAAAGGTTCTGGTTTATCCATTGTGCTGGATATGATTGCCACCCTGCTCTCTGGCGGTTTATCCGTTGCCGAAGTCACGCAAGACAAATCAGATGAATTCTGTATCTCACAAGTGTTTATTGCCATTGAAATCGACCGTCTGATTGATGGCAAAACTCGCGATGAAAAATTAAAACGCATTTGTGATTATGTCACTCAAGCTGAGCGCGATAACCCTGATGTCGCTATTCGTCTACCAGGGCATAAATTCCCTCGCGTTAAAGCGGAAAATCAGCGCGATGGTATTCCCATTAATGACCAGGTTTGGAAAAAAATCTTATCAATGTAATTAAAATCAATAAAATTCAGTTGGATACTTATTTTCATCTTGAAGGAGAATTAAGGACCGTGAGTCCTTAAAATATTTAGCCAATGGATTAACCTCGAGAGTTAAATAAATATCCAACGGAATAATCTCGGATGAAAAATTAATTACCATTAAATTTAAACATTAATAATAAATAGGAAAGACGTCTCTTTATATAAATATATTTGATATTTATATCACTAGCTGTCGCCTCCTTATTGGCACTGTTGCTGCCCAAAATAGACAAAAAAGCTGACCGGAGGCTGAAATGGAATATTGGTTGGGTATCGATTGTGGCGGCACCTTTATTAAAGCGGGTCTGTATGACCGAGACGGTAACGAATGCGGGATCGCGCGGCAAAATTTAGCCATTATCAGCCCCCAGCCGGGATGGGCTGAGCGTGATATGACTGTGCTATGGCAGGCAATGAGTGCGGTGATTCGCCAACTGTTAGCCCGCCACACGATTCCCTCCAGCAATATTCAGGGCGTGGGCATTTCCGCTCAAGGTAAGGGACTGTTTTTACTTGATAAAAAAGGTGAGCCATTAGGCAATGCCATATTATCCTCTGACCAACGGGCGCTGTCATTGGTTAAACAGTGGCAACGAGATGGCATCCCACAAATGCTCTATCCAATCACCCGCCAAACATTGTGGACCGGGCACCCGGTGTCCTTGCTGCGCTGGTTGAAAGAACATCAACCCGGCCGTTATGAGCAGATTGGCAGCATTCTGATGGCCCACGACTATTTGCGTTACTGCCTGACCGACCAATTAGGTTGCGAAGAGACCAATATCTCAGAATCTAATCTCTATCCGATGGCCGAAGGTGGCTATCAACCCGCACTGGCACAACTGCTAGGTATCCCTGAAGTTATGGCGGCCCTGCCACCGATTGTGGCTTCGGCACAAATTGTCGGCACCATCACTCAGGCTGCCGCCAATGCCACCGGTCTGCCGGTTGGCCTCCCCGTTGTCGGCGGTTTGTTTGATGTGGTCTCTACCGCCCTCTGTGCTGGCCTGAAGGATGAAAGCCGATTAAATGCAGTGATGGGGACCTGGTCGGTGACCTCGGGAATCACCGACCAGCTTAAAGCTGATGTTGAATATCCCTTTGTTTATGGCCGTTATGCCGAAGCAGGTAAATATATTGTGCATGAAGCCAGCCCGACCTCTGCGGCCAATCTGGAGTGGTTTACCCACCAATGGTTTGGTGCTGAGGGCGGGAAAACAGACTACCAACAGCTTAATCAATGGGTAGCACAGTTACCCAAAGCTGGTAGCCAGCTACTGTTTGTGCCGTTTTTATATGGCTCCAACGCTGGATTAGGGATGTGTGCCGGATTTTATGGCATGCAATCTTTCCACCAGCGCCAACATCTGGTGCAAGCCATCTACGAAGGGGTGGTATTCAGCCATATGACCCACCTCAACCGAATGCTGAAACGTTTTTCGTCCGTCAGCGCACTACGGATTACCGGCGGACCGGCTCAATCACGGCAATGGATGCAGATGTTTGCCGACATCAGCGGGTTACCGGTAGAGCTGCCGCAAGTTGAGGAGACTGGCTGCCTGGGCGCATCACTGGCGGCAATGGTCGGCACGGGGCGCTTTGTCGATTTCAGTGATGCTCAGCAGGCCTTAACCCCGCAACTGCATACTCTGCAACCCGATCAGCACGCCCGACAGGCATATCAGAATAAATATCTCCGCTATCAGGCACTGGTTGCTGCTCTTGGCACTTTGCAATGAGCTTCTATTGCTCAGGCAAGGTTGCGGCACCGACTCTATTTAGGACATTGATACTATGACAACTCAGCACCTCAGGCCGCAATTACAACTCGCACTGGACCATACCCGGCTTGATGCCGCATTGGCGACCACCGCGTTGCTGCACCGCCATGTCGATATCATCGAGGCCGGTACCATCCTGTGTATCAGTGAAGGTATTCAGGCGGTCAAAACTCTACGTCAGCGGTATCCACAACATACGCTGGTTGCTGATCTTAAAGTGGCTGACGCGGGCGCCACACTGGCGCAGCAAGCATTTTTTGCCGGCGCAAACTGGATGACGGTGATTTGCGCAGCCCCTCTCGCCACCATGGCAGCCGCATTGGAGGTGGCAAAGCAACATGATGGCGATATCCAGATAGAACTGTTTGGCCACTGGACGCTAAATGACGCTAAAAACTGGCGTGACTTAGGGTTAACTCAAGCCATTTATCATCGTGGCCGCGATGCTCAAGCCTGCGGACAAAGCTGGAGTCAGGCTGATCTAGAGAGGATGCAGGCACTGTCCGACTTAGGAATCGAACTGTCGGTTACCGGCGGTATCACTCCTGCTGATTTACCCCTCTTCCACACCATTGCGGTACGTGCCTTTATTGTCGGCCGTGCACTGTCTGAAGCCGAACATCCCGTAGCTACCGCCACCGCGTTTCACCATGCCATTGACGCTATTTGGGGGAAATAATATGCGCCAACATCCATTAGGTATTTATGAAAAAGCATTGCCTAAGCACTTGAGCTGGCCTGAGCGTTTAGCCTTAGCCAAAGCATGTGGTTTTGATTTTGTTGAAATGTCTATCGATGAAACAGATGAAAGGTTAGCGCGGCTCAGTTGGAGCAAAGCACAGCGTTTATCTCTGGTTGATGCCATGTTAGAAACCGGGATTGCAATCCCTTCCATGTGCTTGTCGGCTCATCGCCGTTTCCCTTTTGGCAGCCATGATGACGAGCTGAGAAAGCAGGCCTACCTTTTGATGCAACAAGCGATTCAATTGGCGAAAGACGTGGGTATCCGCACCATTCAGTTGGCGGGCTATGATGTCTATTACGAAGAGCAGGATGCTGGCACTCTAAGGCGCTTTACCGAAGGGCTGCAATGGGCGGTGCAACAGGCAGCCGCCGCGCAGGTTATGTTGGCGGTCGAAATAATGGACACGCCGTTTATCAATTCAATCAGTAAATGGAAGGTCTGGGATAACTGCCTCGCTTCACCGTGGTTCACGGTTTATCCTGATGTCGGCAACCTGAGTGCCTGGGGTAATGATGTCAGTAATGAGTTATCGATAGGAATTGACCGTATTGCAGCCATTCATCTGAAAGATACTTATCCAGTCACTGACCAGTCACCAGGGCAATTTCGTGATGTGCCTTTTGGTGAAGGATGCGTGGATTTCGTCAATGTTTTTAAGACACTTAATCAACTCAATTATCGCGGCGCATTCCTGATTGAAATGTGGACGGAGAAAGCAGAGGAACCGGTGGCGGAAATTGTTCAGGCTCGCCGCTGGATTGAACAACGAATGCAACAAGGGGGACTCACCCCCTAATTTAACGTTGGCTGCATTAGGGTATTGGCAAAGAAACGAATTGGGAACAAAAAACCTACAGAGACGGCTGACATTCGGTGTGTAAAGGTGTTTATCACCACCAACAATGATTTACATTATGATCTATTGCTTTTGAGTAGCGCTGGGTGTATTGCTATTTCTACAGGATGTGCTCATAATCAATTTCCGTTTCCGTGTAGCAATGGTTACTGGAACGCCGCCCCGATTGTTCATGCAATCGGGGCGTTTTATTTGGTCGCTATCCACCATTTCTCGCGCCAAAAACGCGCAACCGCCCCCTACCGTGCATCTCTCACTGTTTAGCTTTTGCCCTGACAATGATAAATACGGAACAAAATAATACTTTCCATCCGTTTTTCTTCCGTATTTTGTTGCCTATGATTTGTTCACCGGTCAACGAGGGGAGAAATATAATGCAAAAGATTACAGACGATCTGTCGGATCTCGAACGCTACTTCCAACAAACACACCAGCAATGCACCGCCAAAACACCTTGGTTTACGCGTTGGTTATATCTTCCGGTAGCAGAAAGAATGCAAATACTGGATGACTTACTGCTGCCATATTCAGAGAAGCCCCAGCAGAAGCAATAAGTGCTGTGAGCGAAGCAGATAGCTGACCTCATGAAGAGAGGCCCAGACGGGAGGTGGCTACAACGGGCTCACTCAGATGTGTGCGTTTTAGCCAACGCTATGGCAGCTTGAATCGCTGAGCGCGCTTGCGGGCTATTTTTCCAACAAGTAGAACCCACCATGGCCGCGGCACTGGTGACAATTTCACCCATATCCGCCTGACTGAGTTGCGCAAGGGAGGTAAAACCGAGTTGTTCCAGGCGGGTGACTACCGTTGGCCCGACCCCTTTGACGGCTAACAGCGCATTGCGTTCATCGGCGTTAAAGGCCATATCAGCTTACTCCACATTTAACTATCAGAGCCGTTTTCTGGCCGCATTCTCCGCACTGAAGAACCAGAGTTCTGGCAGACGGTTAGGATAAAAACGAATTTCGTAAGTATCTTTCAGGGGGGCTAAACGCCAACGCGGCCGGGCTTCACGCTTAGGTTTTAAAAAACGTAACCGACCACGCGCACGCGCGGCTTGCGTATCTAACACCCACGCGGCAGAAGCCGATAGTGGCTGACGAGTATATTCGTCTTCAACGCTGATATCACAAATGCACAAAACCGTATTCCTTGCAGAAATTAATGCTGACATGATTATTCTGGATCTACCCTATTGAACCAACTGTTGCTCGCCAGAGATTTGATCTATATCACATATAAGTTGCAGTGACGTTGGCTGTATTTATTCACTCAACCCTTTCACTTATCAGTGATTCCCCCGCCATGAGTTAATCCCCGATAGCCTTTTGCCTGACGTATCGCGTAGAGTGGCAAACTGAGTAATAATACTCTGTGCGGGTATATTGGCCCGATATGCAATTAATTGCCTGATATGCTCTACTTTCATCGGGTGCGTTTGATGTTATTTTCGGAGCAAGACTGATGCAAAGTGTTTTCGAATTATGTAAAGCCATTGGTTTAGGCTTGGTATTACTGCTGCCACTGGCAAACCCGTTAACAACAGTGGCCCTATTACTCGGGTTATCTGGCAATATGACCAGCGAAGAGCGCAATCATCAGTCGAAGATGGCATCAATCTATGTCTTCTTTATTATGACCATCGCTTATTATGCCGGTCAGGTTGTGATGAATACCTTCGGCATATCGATTCCCGGTTTGCGGATTGCCGGTGGGCTAATTGTGGCGTTTATCGGTTTTCGTATGCTTTTTCCGCAGCAATCCGCTGAAGATACGCAATTAGAAGCAAAATCGCAGGATTTAAAGAAGCGAAAATCTATCAATATCGCTTTTGTACCACTGGCGATGCCAAGTACCGCTGGGCCAGGTACTATTGCCATGATAATCAGTTCTGCCGCATCAATGAAAGGCCATACCGTATTCAGCCCATGGGTCGTTACGGTTGCCCCAGTACTGATTTTTCTTTGTGTTTCATTGATTTTATGGGGTTCACTGCTCAGTTCCGGGGCCATTATGCGCTGGGTGGGCAAAAGCGGCATTGAAGCTATTTCACGCTTGATGGGATTCTTGCTGGTGTGTATGGGCGTACAATTTATTATAAACGGCATCCTGGACATTATTGCCAACTACCATCCAGCACTTGCATAACCAAGAGTGAGATTGAAGAGGGAAACGCTAGCCGATGTTTATACTGATAACAGTTACGGCGCCTATAAGACTACATCGGTTAGCGTTTTAATATTACTCTGACATTGCCCGGTACGCGGTATCTACTTTCCACAAATAGCGTGGGGCTTGTGCGGCCGGATGTTTCTTTTGTATATGCTGATAAAACTCGTTCGGGCTAAGACTATTTATTTTATTTACTGCCAGACGTTTATCTGATGAAAAAGTCCGTAGCATCGCCCCCGCACCATTGGCATAAGAAACGATGGTGGCATAACGCAATGTTTGCGGATCACTTATCCCCGCTAACTGCTGGTTTTGCAAAATATTGATATACGCCGCGCCAATATCAATATTCTTCACCGGATCTTTTAATTCACCTGAACTCGGTTGACCATCACGCCCTTTCATCCGGTAGGCATCTCGACCAGCGGTAGAGGCTTTAATCTGCATCAAACCCACAGCATTCGAGGTGCTCACCACATCAGGATTGTAACCAGACTCCACCTGAATAATGGCTTTAATCAACGTTTCATCAACGCCGTAATGGCTGGCTGCTTGTTTAATTACATCGCTATAGGCAACTGTACTTGAACCGCCGCTGCTTTTCGGTGCGTTAAGGAAACCACCCTGTGGCGCTTTCTTCAGCCACCCGTTATTTGCTTGTGGTGACGGAGTTTGTTTAGCACACCCCGCCAGCAATAAAATTGCCATTAGGCAACCGACTTTTGGATTCACAGTATTCCCCGTGCTGATAAGCCGTTTTGTAGCATATACAAGTTGTCACCTCGTCCAAATAGATTTTTTGGCCTAGTTTGACCATTATCAACATAATGATCAGGCTATATTCAGTAACTATCGGTAAGTTTTAGTTTATTGTATGGCAAGGCTTGACTTCATCGCTAATGATATTGATAATCATTTTCATTTAAAGAAAGGGAACATCGCCATGTTTACTAAGCAAAAAATACCCTACCTGCACTCAATTAGCCGTATTACACCCCGTTTTTTATCTGCCATTATCCTATTGGCTCTTGTTGCATTCTCCTCGATGATCAGCAACTCAGCCTTGGCAGAAAATAAACCCAGCGACTCTGATAAAAAATTCAAAATTGTGACTACATTCACAATTATTCAAGATATTGCGCAGAATGTCGCCGGTGATGCTGCCATTGTTGAGTCAATCACCAAACCCGGCGCAGAAATTCACGACTATCAGCCCACGCCACGAGATATCGTGAAGGCACAATCAGCAGACTTGATTCTCTGGAATGGGATGAACCTGGAGCGCTGGTTTGAGCGTTTCTTTGAAAATATTAAAGATGTCCCTTCGGCTGTGGTTACAGATGGCATCACCCCCCTGCCTATCCGTGAGGGGCCATATAAAGGTATTCCGAATCCACATGCCTGGATGTCACCATCAAACGCTTTAATCTATATTGAGAATATTCGTAAAGCACTGGTGGAGCACGATCCCACCCATGCTGAAACCTATAATCGTAATGCCAAAGCTTATGCTGAAAAAATTGCCGCCTTGGATGCCCCGTTGCGTGAACGTTTATCTCGCATCCCCGCACAGCAACGGTGGCTGGTGACCAGTGAAGGTGCCTTCAGTTATCTGGCAAAAGATTATGGTTTTAAAGAAGTTTACTTGTGGCCAATTAATGCGGAAGAGCAAGGTTCCCCGCAACAAGTGCGCCACGTGATTGATACCATGCGCGCAAATAAAATCCCGGTGATATTCAGTGAAAGTACTATTTCCGATAAACCGGCGAAACAAGTTAGCAAAGAAACCGGTGCACAATATGGTGGTGTGTTATATGTAGATTCTCTGTCGAATGAAAAGGGGCCGGTCCCCACTTATATCGATCTGATTAACGCCACTGTACAAACTATCGCGAAAGGATTTGGTCAATGAGCCATGCTGTTTTTGTCCGCCCGGAGCTGGTAGTGGATAATGTCACTGTCACTTATAACAACGGGCATACTGCTATCTATGACGCCAGTTTCTCACTGACCGGTGGCACAATTTGCGCCTTGGTCGGTGTGAATGGTAGCGGTAAGTCGACACTGTTTAAAAGTATTATGGGGTTAGTTAAACCCAGTATCGGGAAAGTGGAGCTGAGTCATAAACCCATCAGCCATGCCTTAAAACAAAATACCATCGCTTACGTGCCGCAGACCGAAGATGTCGACTGGAACTTCCCAGTGTTGGTGGAAGACGTGGTCATGATGGGCCGTTATGGCAAAATGAATTTTCTGCGCATCCCGAGCCGTGAAGATAAAACCATTGTCGATAAAGCCATTGAGAGAGTCGGCTTGACGGCATTACGGTCACGTCAGATCGGTGAGCTATCGGGGGGGCAAAAGAAACGGGTGTTTCTGGCCCGCGCGTTGGCACAGCAAGGTTCAGTCTTGTTATTGGACGAGCCGTTCACCGGCGTTGACGTCAAAACAGAAAATGCCATTATAGATTTATTGCGGGCACTGCGTGATGAAGGCCATCTGATTCTGGTTTCCACACATAATCTCGGTAGCGTGCCAGAATTTTGTGACCACGTGATTCTGATTAACCAAACCGTGCTAGCCGCCGGGCCGACCGAAACCACCTTTACCCAAAAGAATCTCGAAATGACTTTTGGTGGTGTTCTGCGCCATATCAATCTCTCCGGTACGGCACTGCACGATGATAATGACCCACGCACCGTCACGGTCATTACCGATGATGAACGTCCTGCGGTATTTTATGGTCACACCAAGAATGACCCGCCGGCACAGAGTCAGTCAAAGGAGAATAATCCCTGATGCTGGAACTGTTACTGCAACCGTTTAACTACAATTACATGGTCAAGGCTATCTGGGTCAGTGCGATTGTCGGTGCCGTCTGCGCATTCTTATCAGCATATCTGATGCTGAAAGGTTGGTCGCTAATGGGGGATGCGCTATCGCACTCCGTCGTTCCGGGGGTCGCTGGCGCTTATGCTCTTGGGCTACCTTATGCCGCTGGTGCATTCTTTACCGGCATGCTCGCCGCATTGGCGATGACATTAGTGCGCCATATCACTCGTCTGCGTGAAGATGCCATCATTGGTTTCATCTTCTCGACCTTTTTTGCTGTTGGCTTATTAATTGTTTCGCTCAACCCTACCTCGGTCAATGTCCAGTCGATCATTTTCGGTAATATTCTGGGGATAGCAGACGAAGATGTATTGCAGGTAGAGATCATAATTTTGGTTTCGTTTGTGATTCTATGTCTGATCTGGAAAGACTTGCTGGCGGTGTTTTTCGATGAAAGCCACGCCATGTCGATAGGACTCTCACCCCTGCGCCTGAAAATTTTGTTCTTCACCCTGTTAAGCGCCTGTACTGTCGCGGCTTTACAGACTGTTGGCGCGATCTTAGTCATTGCCATGGTGGTGACCCCCGGGGCGACCGCTTACCTACTCACGGACCGTTTCAGCCGTTTACTGATGATAGCGATTGCCATTGGTGCCTTTACCAGTGCTTTTGGTGCTTATCTCAGCTTCTATCTGGACGGCGCAACAGGCGGGGTCATTGTGACCTTACAAACACTGGTCTTCCTCTTAGCCTTTTTCTTCGCGCCGAAACACGGATTACTGGCGACCCGTTTTCGTTCACGGCAAAAACGCCGCCACCCATTACCCCATCTGCCAGAGGATAATGTATGAATACATTGTTTAGTCTGGTCAGCGAACCCTTCGCCTACCCCTTTATGCAACGGGCGATAGTGGCCGCGATTATTACCGGTGTGGTGTGTGCAGTCTTGTCTTGTTATCTGGTGTTAAAAGGCTGGTCATTAATGGGGGATGCTATCTCTCATGCCGTGCTACCAGGCATTGTGCTGGCCTTTTGGCTCGGTATTCCGCTGGTTATCGGTGCCTTTGTCTCGGGTATATTCTGCGCGATTGCCACCGGTTATTTAAAAGATAATAGCCGGGTCAAAGAAGATACCGTTATGGGGATTGTGTTCTCCGGTATGTTCGCATTTGGCCTGGTGCTATTTTCCCGCATGGATACAGACCAGCACCTCAGCCATATTTTATTCGGCAATATGCTGGGTATTTCATTAGCGGAACTGAAACAGACATTGTGGATTGCCGGCTTCACTCTGTTGGTGGTGCTATTAAAGCGTAAAGACTTCATGCTCTACTGCTTTGATCCAAACCATGCCAGGGTGATTGGGCTGCCGGTCAAATTGCTGCACTATGGCTTACTTTGCCTGCTGGCATTGACCATCGTGGCATCATTACAGGCGGTTGGGGTTATTCTGGTTATCGCCATGTTAATCGCCCCCGGTATTATCGCCTTTATGGTTTGCCGTAGTTTTGATCAAATGCTGATTGTTGCCACACTGGTGTCAGTGGTGGCCTGTGTGCTGGGCACCTTAATCAGTTTCCATATTGATGGTGCCACGGGTCCTTGTATTGTCATTATTCAGGCACTGTTCTTTGTGGTCGCCCTGATTTATAGCCATATAAAACCCGTAAAGGGCCGAAAAATATCCCCTCAGGCCAAAGCTGCTAGCGCTAAAAACGTGCCGAAAGGTAACCTGCTATAATCAATTAAGTCCCAATAAATATGCCGGATGGCCATTACGCTGTACGGCATATCTATTATTCAGATTCAGCCAGCAGCAAGTTTTTTACCATGCCATTTTTGTCGTAAGATGAGCAAAACAGCGAAACGACTAACGCTTTACCAGTAGAATCAGTCTTTTGTTTGATCCGGCACGGGTATCCCTGTGCGCCAGCTCTTGTTCTTCGCACCATAAAGACGCTAACCTAATGATCTGTAGCCAGAGTCATTGGACTTGCAGGTAGCAGCGAATGTCAAATCGGCCGGGAGTCGATTTAAATAGCATTAATGCCAGCCCGCAGGATGAGCCTTATGGATTAGGCTCATTAATCCTGATGCGCTAATGTAGTCGAGTGATGAGGATAAGTTAACGTCGCTAACAACCCTGTAATTTCAAGTTCACAGGGTTTAACTGGCCGCTAATAGGGGGTGAATCATGTGGCAAGCAGTGAATCGTCTGTTAGGTGAATATCTCGGTCCCGCTGAAATTCGGGAAAGGACTGAATTACCGGGCGGAGATATTCATGAAGCCTGGCGTCTCAGTTATGGTGAGACTGAGGTTTTCGTGAAATGCGATACCCGCGAGATGCTACCCATATTTACCGCCGAAGCTGATCAACTCGCTTTATTATCCCGCAGCAAAACAGTCCAAGTCCCTGAAGTCTACGGCGTGGGCAGCGATCGCGATTACAGTTTTCTGTTACTAGAGTATCTCCCCCTAAAGCCACTCGATGCGCATAACGCCTATTGTCTGGGCCAGCAATTAGCCCATCTGCATCAATGGAGCGAACAACTGCAATTCGGGCTGGATTTTGATAATGATCTGGCCACCACACCGCAGCCTAATTGCTGGCAGCGCCGTTGGGGGCAATTCTTTGCTGAGCAGCGTATCGGTTGGCAATTGCAGTTAGCCGCGGAAAAAGGCATGTCTTTTGGTGATATCGACCAGATAACTGACTTAGTGCAAGCACGTTTACAAGGCCACCAGCCACAGCCCTCACTCCTACACGGTGATTTATGGCCAGCTAACTGTGCTGCCAGTGCCCAAGGGCCAGTAATTTTTGATCCCGCCTGTTATTGGGGAGATCGCGAGTGCGACCTTGCGATGTTACCGCTCTACCCTGCCTTACCCGCCCAAATTTATGATGGTTATCAGCGTGTTTGGCCGCTGCCTGCCGATTTTATTGAGCGCCAACCTATTTATCAGCTTTATTATTTATTGAACCGCAGCAATTTATTTGGCGGGCAACACTGGATTAACGCGCAGAAAGCGGTTGAACATTTGCTGCACCCCGAACGTTTTTAGTGAGATACCCGCTCGCTGGTTAGCACGAATAACCCGCCTATTATAAATAGCACCCCAATTATTGGCTAGCCAACCAATAAGGGTGCTTTTTTTATGACCAACATCTCATAACGAAAGACGCCTTTCCTAAAAAAACATGAACAAAACCACAGATTAGATGCATTCCCACTGACTAATAATGACGTGACACCCTGTTCTTTTTTGCCAGCGACAACCCACGGCAAAAAGCGCTTACTTAAATAAAATCTATACCCTAAATAATTCAAGTTGCAGGAAGGCGGCAACGAAATGAACCCAAGGAGTTTAGATAACTCAATGACTTGAGTAACAAATCTGTCAGGAGAAGATTTGAACGCTGCTTGCAGCGGCCTCGCAGAGGCGAGGCCCATGGATGGGCCGAGTAGTGATGGCAGCCAACGCACATACAGTTTGAAGTATGACGGGTATAAAGCCTTCGTCGAGGAATATCTCATAGCCTTCGATAGGCATTCTATTGCCAGTAATTGGGAGCAAGACAAATGGTGGATATGCGTGAGTGGGAAAACCTCGCTAATAAAGAATTAAGCAAACGAGGAAAAAAAATAGAAGATTTGATCAGCAAGACGCCCGAAGGTATTGCGGTAAAAGCACTTTATACCGCCAGTGACCTTGATGGATTAGAGGTCACTGGCTCGTTCCCCGGTCTTGCACCCTACGTCAGGGGGCCAAGAGCCACAATGTATGCCGCTCAGCCCTGGACAATTCGCCAATATGCTGGTTTTTCAACTGCTAAAGAATCAAATGCCTTTTATCGCAAAAACCTGGCTGCGGGGCAAAAAGGTCTTTCTGTAGCATTTGATCTTGCCACTCATCGTGGTTATGACTCAGATAACCCACGCGTTTCTGGTGATGTGGGTAAAGCAGGTGTGGCAATTGATAGCGTTGAGGATATGAAGGTTCTGTTCGACCAAATACCACTCGATAAAATGTCTGTTTCGATGACGATGAATGGTGCGGTGCTGCCTATTCTGGCGTTTTATATCGTCGCGGCCGAAGAGCAAGGGGTGGAGCCTGCGCTACTGACCGGCACTATTCAGAACGATATTCTGAAAGAATATCTGTGCCGCAACACCTATATTTACCCACCCAAACCCTCCATGCGCATTATTTCCGACATCATCGCCTGGAGTTCGCAAAATATGCCGCGCTTCAACACTATCAGCATCAGTGGCTACCATATGGGAGAAGCCGGCGCTAACTGCGTGCAGCAAGTGGCTTTTACTATTGCTGATGGTATTGAATATATCAAAGCGGCCTTAAATGCCGGTTTAAATATTGATGACTTCGCCCCACGCCTCTCATTCTTCTTCGGCATTGGCATGGATCTGTTTATGAACATCGCCATGTTACGCGCCGCACGCTACCTCTGGAGTGAGGCGGTCAGTGGATTTGGCGCAACCGACCCTAAATCATTAGCGCTACGCACCCACTGCCAAACTTCAGGGTGGAGCCTGACCGAGCAAGACCCCTACAACAATATTATTCGTACTACCATCGAAGCTCTGGGCGCAACACTCGGCGGCACACAGTCTTTGCATACCAATGCTTTTGATGAGGCTCTCGGCCTACCGACTGATTTCTCAGCACGCATTGCGCGTAATACACAAATAATCATTCAGGAAGAATCGGCGATTTGCCGCACCATTGACCCGCTGGCAGGCTCTTATTTTGTCGAGTCATTAACCGATCAAATGGTGAAACAAGCCAGAACCATTATCAAACAGATCGATGATGTGGGCGGCATGGCCAAAGCCATTGAGGTTGGGCTACCCAAACGGATGATTGAAGAGGCGTCCGCCAGTCAGCAATCACTTATCGATCAGGGAAAACGCGTTATTGTCGGGGTGAATAAATATAAGTTAGAGACAGAAGCTGAAACTCAGGTGTTGGAAATTGACAACGTTAAAGTGCGCAATGAACAAATTGCACAACTTAAACGTATTCGCGCCGAGCGAGATAACAGCGCGGTTCAACAAGCATTGCTAAACCTGCGTCATGCGGCGGCAAACCATGAAAATCTACTGGAAGCCGCAGTTCAAGCTGCACGACTGCGGGCAACACTGGGTGAAATCTCAGATGCAATGGAGAGGGTATTTGACCGCTACCTGGTACCAAGCGAATGTGTTACCGGTGTCATTGCGCGCAGCTATCACCAGAGCGAGAAAGACGCTCAGGAATTTGATCAAATAGTGGCGCAGACCCAAACGTTTTTCAGTGAAAACGGGCGCAGACCCAGAATTCTGATTGCCAAAATGGGTCAGGATGGCCACGACCGGGGGGCTAAGGTTATTGCCAGCGCTTACTCTGACCTCGGTTTTGATGTCGATCTTAGCCCGATGTTCTCAACACCGGATGAAATCGCCCGTCTGGCGGTGGAGAATGACGTTCACGTCATCGGTGCTTCTTCCCTTGCCGCCGGCCACAAAACATTGATCCCCGAGTTGATTGAAGCGCTGCGTCAATATGCACGGCCAGATATTCTGGTGGTGGCTGGGGGGGTTATTCCGCCACAAGACTACACCTTCTTGCGTGAACAGGGTGTGGCAGCAATTTATGGGCCGGGTACACCAATGCTCGTTAGCGTGCGTGACGTTCTGCAACTCATCAGCCGCCGCCATGATTGATATCGACAATATGGAGGACTACGTTCACCGTTTACGCCAGGGAGACCGAGCCGCATTAGCGCAAGCCATGACCCTGGCAGAAAGCCGCCTCCCCCGACATCAGGCATTAAGCGCTCGGCTGTTAGACCGCATTATGCCTTATACCGGTCAGGCTAAACGGCTGGGCGTTACCGGCACACCCGGTGCGGGGAAAAGCACCTTTCTTGAGGCGCTAGGCGAAGAGTTATTGGCACAAGGGCATAAGGTCGCGGTGATTGCAGTTGACCCCAGCAGCCCGATCAGTGGCGGCAGTATTTTGGGCGACAAAACCCGCATGCTGAATCTCTCACGCGCTGAGCATGCGTTTGTGCGCCCGGTGCCGTCAGGGGGCCACCTCGGCGGGATAAGCCAGAGTACCCGCGAGTTGATCTTGCTCTGTGAGGCCGCAGGCTACGACGTCATCATCGTTGAAACCGTCGGCGTTGGGCAGTCTGAAACCGAAGTGGCTGAAATGGTGGACTGCTTTATCTCTTTGCAAATCGCCGGTGCTGGCGATGACCTACAAGGCATTAAGAAAGGCATTATGGAAATGGCCGATTTTATTGTGATTAACAAAGATGACGGCGACAACCATAGCAATGTTGAGATCGCCCGCCATATGTATCACAGCGCACTGCATATCATTCGCCGTAAATATCCCGCATGGCAGCCACGGGTTCTCACCTGTAGCGCGTTGGAAAAACGCGGTATCCGCGAAGTGTGGCAGGCAGTACAACGTTTTTGGCCGGTCATGATGCAAAGTGGGCAGCTCACCACCTTGCGCCAACAACAAAATCTTAGTTGGGTGCGTCATCAGGTAGAGGCAAATGCACTTGCAATGCTGTTTTCTCACCCCGAGTTCCGCCAGCACTATCAACAAATTGAAGATCTGTTACGTCAAAATCAAATCTCGCCGCGAGCCGGTATTAATGACGTAACCCATTTTATTACACAAAAAATTATCAATTAAAGGGAACAACCATGTCTTATCAGTATGTCAAAGTGTTGATTGCCAATCGGGTGGGTATTATTGAGTTCAACCACACACGCAAACTCAATGCCTTAAGTAAGGTGTTTATTGATGATTTGATGCAAGCGCTGCATGACCTCAATCATACCGATATCCGCTGCATTATTCTCCGCGCGCCCGAAGGTTCAAAAGTGTTCTCCGCAGGGCATGATATTCACGAATTACCCACTGGCCGACGGGACCCACTGTCATATGATGATCCATTGCGTCAAATCACCCGAACTATCCAAAAATATCCTAAACCGATCATTTCAATGGTCGAAGGTAGCGTTTGGGGTGGTGCATTCGAGATGATCATGAGCTCAGATATTATTGTGGCTTGTAACACCTCAACCTTTTCGATGACACCGGTGAATCTGGGCGTTCCCTACAATTTGGTGGGTATCCACAACCTTATTCGCGATGCTGGCTTCCATATCGTGAAAGAGTTGATTTTCACTGCCGCGCCAATAACCGCGCAGCGTGCACTTTCGGTTGGTATTCTCAATCATGTGGTTGACCCCGCTGAACTGGAGGATTTCACACTGAAATTGGCCCACGTCATTTCTGAAAAAGCACCACTGGCGATAGCCGTTATTAAAGAAGAACTACGGGTTTTAGGCGAAGCCCACACCATGAATTCAGATGAGTTTGAGCGCATTCAAGGTTTGCGGCGTGCCGTCTACGATAGTGAGGACTATCTCGAGGGCATGAGTGCATTTATGGAGAAGCGTAAGCCTACCTTTTTGGGGCATTAAACCTTCTCAACCAGAGGATTTCTTTATGAAACGGTCATATTGCATAATGAGCGCGGATGAAGCCGCTGAATGTATTGAACATGGTCATATGGTGGTGTTCAGTGGTTTTACCCCAGCCGGAGCGCCTAAGGCGCTTCCTGCCGCCATAGCCCGGCGCGCAATAGCGCATCATCAGCAGCAAAAAGATTTTCAGATTCGTTTACTGACCGGCGCGTCCATTAGTGCTAAAGCGGATGATGAAATGGCTGAGGCTGACGCTATCGCCTGGCGCGCGCCCTATCAGACCGCATCATTATTGCGGGAAAAAATCAACTTGGGCGCGGTCAGTTTTGTCGACCTGCATCTGAGTGAAGTGGCGCAAATGGTTAACTATGGCTTCTTTGGCGACATTGATGTCGCGGTTATTGAAGCCTCGGCGATCACCGCTGATGGCAAGGTGTATCTTAGCAGCGGCATTGGTAATGCCCCGATTTTTTTACATAAAGCCAAGAAAATCATCATAGAACTCAATCATTATCACAGCCCACGGGTCGCTGAACTGGCTGATATCATCATGCTCGGTGCCCCACCACGGCGTAATACCCTGCCTATCTACCATACGTTGGATAAAGTCGGTCAGCCCTATGTACAGGTGGATCCGAGTAAAATTTTTGCCATCGTTGAAACCGAACTGCCGGATGCCGGTAATAGTCTGGACAGCGCAAACCCACTATGTGAAAAAATAGCCGACAATGTGGTGAGTTTCCTGCTTAATGAACTCAAATTGGGCCGTATTCCACCAGAGTTTCTCCCGCTGCAAAGCGGCGTCGGTAATATCAATAACGCCATGATGAAACGCCTGGGAGAAAACCCAGATATTCCGCCGTTTATGATGTATTCAGAGGTGCTACAAGAGTCGGTGGTTCAATTATTAGAAACCGAAAAAGTGATGGGGGTAAGTGCCTCCAGCTTGACCGTTTCCCCCGCCTCATTGAAAAAAATCTATGACAATATGGATTTCTTCTCTACCCGCATTGTATTGCGGCCACAGGAGATTTCTAACAACCCAGAAATCATTCGTCGGTTAGGGGTTATTGCCCTTAACGTCGGGCTTGAATTTGATATCTACGGCCATGCCAACTCGACCCACGTTGCCGGTACGGAATTGGTCAACGGTATTGGCGGCAGTGCAGATTTTGAGCGCAACGCCTATTTGTCGATCTTTATGGCCCCCTCCATCGTCAAAGGTGGAAAGGTCTCCACCATTGTGCCGATGTGTACCCATGTTGATCATAGTGAGCACAGCGTAAAAGTTATCGTTACCGAACAAGGCGTGGCTGACTTACGCGGGCTATCACCCATGCAGCGTGCCACCACGATTATCAATAACTGTGCACATCCGATGTATCGTGACTACCTGCATCGCTATCTGGCACAGGCCAAAGGCGGACATTTGCATCACAATCTGGCGCAAGCATTCCAGTTGCACCAAAATCTGTTCGAATTTGGCTCAATGTTGGCACCTTAATTACCCTCTCGGTCTGAATGTATATAGCCCATGACTTTTTCGACGTGATGATTATTCTTGAGCGAATATAGGTACTCTCGCATATACATGGGCTGATTCGGTGCATCAAAATATTTCAGCTTGGCGGGGTTAACTAACCGATAAGCAAACTGAGGCACTACCGTCAGAAACTGCCCCTGCTCAACAGCACTGATTTTTGCCATAAAGCTGTAGGGGCGATAGATAATGGTGGGGTTAATGCCAATCGCACGGAAATGCGCATCCAGTAGAGCCTCAAAATTGGCCCTATTTTGGAAGCGCATTTGCAACCAAGGCAATGTATTCAACAACTCTAACGCCTGGATATTCTCAAAGCGACGTGACACTAAAAAACCGAGCCGTAAAGAGGGAAGCTCCGTGGCTTGCAGGGTATCAATATGGGTGACACGTTGTGACGCTTGCTGCGGGGAGATAATAAAATCTACACGGCTTTCGAGTAAGTCATCAATCACACTGTTTTCGTTAAACTCAAAAGGCTGAGCGGTAATCCCGTCGTATTTATCGCTGAGACTGAACAATTGATCAAAAATGATGGTTGGGTAAGTGTTATCAATTCCTATCACGATATTCTTCTGGCGCTGTGACATAGCCACAATGCTGTTATCTACAGCTGAAAGTCGTTGATAAATAGGAAATAGTTCCTGATAAAGCTCTTGTCCTGCTTTATTGAGGCTGATACTTTTCTCATTACGAGTAAATAAGGAATAACCGACCAATTCTTCCAGCGCCATAATACTTTTGCCGAAAGGAGATGCCGTCATGTGTAATTTTTCAGCCGCCTTCGCCATGCTATTTGTTTGGGCTAACACAATAAAATTACGCATTTTCTTGGAAATGAAAACGTTCATTACTTTACTGATATGACAGAGGAGAGAGTGCTACAGCATAAGGGAATCACATCAGAAATAGTGTGAGTGCAAGAAGAGTATCACTACCATTTTCTGGTAAAATTCTTTCAATACATTAATTTATTTATATATCAATAAAATAGACAATAAAAAGGCCAGAATGCTGTGTCACACACTGGCTTGTTTCTATATATCTCTATCACTCAGCAAGGCTTTCTTACTACAGTTTGCTTACTACAGAATCACCCTTGAGCCATCAATCCCAACAATTTAAGAACAAAATACCCCACCACAGCAATCACTAACGGCAAGATATATAAGGTAAAGAACTGCAAGAAGATGGTGTGATGCGGTAAAACCACCTTCTCTTCTAGCTGTTCACGGCTGCGCCCTTCGCTACCTTTGGCTTGTTCCAAAATCAATTGATCTTCAATACCTTCACGAATGTGCCGCACCTGCCGCGACATACGAGCACCAGATGCCTGTAATGACAAACCGACAAAAATCAGCATATAGATGATAAAGAACATAATATTCGCGGCGGTTAGACCCTGCTGAAGATCAGGTACTGGCGAGTTGAACCAGAAAACATCCAGAAAAGTGGTATTGAAGCGAATCATATCGGTCATCACATGGATAAAATCCAACATGACCGCATTAATCCCGCTGCTTTTTTGACTATATTGATAGGCAAAATTGATAATTGAGATCAATGTTGACAGCAGTGCTGGAATAAAAACGAGCCACCCTGCAATCCGTTTGATAACAGCGACGCGCCCAGCCTGTTGATAGGTCATGACTTCTCCTTGTAAATACCACAACTTATGTAGCTCTAGTTTACCCGCTACATTCGCTCTTTGTGCAAAATTTTTGCTATAACTCTCACCCTTAACACAAATTCAAGCCTAGCTCATTCGGCGCTTTATCATTAAGTTAATGATAAAGTATTCAGCCCGTAGCTAAAAAAACCACAGGAGTGATGATAAATGGCAACCCCTCACCCGATTAAAGCGGCAATTTTCGATATGGATGGCTTGCTGATAGATTCGGAACCATTATGGCTACAGGCCGAACTCGATATTTTCACCAATCTTGGGCTGGATACATCCTCACGGGATTCATTACCCGATACCTTGGGTTTACGTATCGATTTAGTGGTGAAGCTTTGGTTCCAAGCCATGCCATGGCAGGGTCCTAGTCAGGCGGAAGTGTGCAACCGGATTATTGTTCGGGCGATAGAACTGGTCGAAGAGACCCGCCCGGAGCTGCCAGGCGTTGAGTACGCACTGGACCTTTGCCGCCAACAAGGGCTGAAAATCGGCCTGGCATCAGCATCCCCGCTCCGTATGCAAGAGCGTGTGCTGGACATGTTAGGTGTTAGAAATCAGTTCGACTGTCTGGTTTCAGCTGAATACCTGCCCTACAGTAAACCGCACCCTGAGGTGTATCTGAATGCTGCGGCTGATCTCGGTATCGATCCGCTACAATGCGTCACGCTGGAAGATTCGGTAAACGGTATGATTGCGACTAAAGCAGCACGAATGCGCTCTATCGTGATCCCATCCCTCGAATATCGCGCAGACCCACGCTGGGTATTGGCTGATATTAAGTTGGAATCATTAGAGCAATTGAGTAAAAAAGATATAACGTAATATTACCGTATTGATGATAGAGGGCGGTGGAGCCAATGACTCAACCGCCCGAATACCCTTTAGAGGAAATCATCTCGCTTAGGGTTAAAGGTGTCGATTAAAATACTGTTATCCTCCAGTGATACCGCGCCGTGCATCTCATTTTTCACGGCACGATACGCATCACCCGCTTTCAATATGCGTTTCTGCCCTTCAATTTCCACTTCAAAGCTGCCTGCGGCAACATAAGCAATCTGGTCATGAATGTCATGTTTGTGTGCAGTACCAATGGCACCTTTGTCAAAGTGAACGCAGACCATCATCAGGTCATCGCTCCAAGTCATTACTTTGCGTTTAATGCCATTTCCTAACTCTTCCCATGGCGTTTCATCATTAATAAAGAACATCTTCATTGTCTCACCTCATTATGCAGAATAAGTTTCTGATGTAGCGTAGTCACAGTTTCACGCTGAATTCTGCCCATTCTACGGGCAAAATTGGCAGATAAGCCATAAATAATCCAAAAATCATGACATCCCTCAAAAAATAATAAAACATCATTTCATTTTTATTGAATTAACTTCCCGCAAACACTATCATCATCAGCATTACAAGAAACACTCGGTCAGACATCAGACCAGTACAGGTTGTCAGCAACAATTGTCGACATCATGCGCTTGTTTGAGCCGGTCTTGCTTTCTGAGTTGGGTTTTACCCACCAAGATACTGTTCTGTAAAAGAGGTACTGACATGCAAGTTCGCCAAAGCATCCATAGCGACCACGCGAAACAGCTTGATACTGCCGGTTTGCGCCGTGAATTTTTGATCGAAAATATATTCACCGCAGATGAGTACACCATGACCTATAGCCACATTGACCGCATCATTGTCGGGGGTATTTTGCCCGTCAGTAAAGCAGTCAGCATTGGTGATGATGTAGGTAAACAACTGGGTGTCAGTTACTTTCTGGAACGCCGCGAATTGGGCGTTATCAACATCGGTGGCTCAGGACTTATCGTTGTTGATGGTCAGCGTTATGAAATTAACAATGAAGAAGCATTGTATGTGGGTAAAGGTGCGAAAGAGGTGCAGTTCAGCAGTATCGATAGCACAAAACCTGCCAAGTTTTACTACAACAGTGCGCCAGCACACACCACTTACCCGAACAAAAAAATCACGTTGGCAGAGGCCGCACCGCAAACATTGGGTGATGATGCCACCAGCAACCGTCGCACTATCAATAAGTACATCGTGCCTGACGTGTTGCCAACCTGCCAACTGACCATGGGTTTAACCAAACTGGCTCCGGGCAATCTGTGGAATACCATGCCTTGTCATACCCATGAACGTCGTATGGAAGTCTATTTCTACTTTGATATGGACGAAGAAACAGCGGTGTTCCACATGATGGGCCAGGCACAGGAAACACGTCATTTGTTAGTCCACAACGAACAAGCTGTGATTTCACCAAGTTGGTCTATTCATTCTGGCGTGGGCACTAAGCGTTATACCTTCATCTGGGGCATGGTCGGTGAAAACCAAGTCTTCAGTGATATGGACCACATCGCTGTTAGCGAATTGCGTTAAGCGTCACCAACCGAATCCGTCCTTTGGGCGGTTTTCTCCCCAATATTGAAATCGCGGCAATCTTTGACCGCCTTGAGAGAGATGTTAGCTATGATTTTAGATTCCTTTGAATTGAAAGGTAAAGTTGCACTGGTTACTGGCTGTGATACAGGTTTGGGCCAAGGCATGGCGATCGGTTTAGCCGAAGCCGGTTGTGATATCGTGGGTATCAACATTGTTGAGCCACGTGAAACTATTGATAAAGTGACTGCACTGGGCCGCCGTTTCCTTAGCCTGACGGCTGACCTGAGCAAAATTGAGCACATCCCTGCCCTGTTAGAACAAGCTGTCGCTGAATTTGGCCAAATCGATATTCTGGTCAATAACGCCGGTATCATTCGCCGTGAAGATGCGATCAACTTCAGCGAGAAGGACTGGGACGATGTCATGAACGTTAACATCAAAACCGTGTTCTTTATGTCTCAAGCGGTTGCTAAACAGTTCATCAAACAAGGCCATGGCGGCAAGATTATCAACGTGGCATCAATGCTGTCTTACCAAGGTGGTATCCGTGTGCCATCTTACACCGCATCGAAAAGCGCAGTCATGGGTGTGACCCGTCTGTTAGCTAACGAGTGGGCTAAACATGGCATCAACGTGAACGCAGTGGCACCGGGTTACATGGCGACCAACAATACCCAACAGTTGCGTAAAGATGAAGAACGCAGCAAAGAGATCCTTGACCGTATCCCTGCTGGCCGTTGGGGCTTACCTGATGATCTGAAAGGCCCAGTGGTCTTCCTGGCATCTAAAGCATCTGATTATATCAGCGGTTACACCATCGCGGTTGATGGCGGTTGGTTGGCTCGTTAAGCCGATAATCATGACTAATTTGAGTTAAGGTCTATCTGGCGGAGTTATTCGCAATGTTTTGACTCAAAAACGCACCAAGGCACAACTTCTGTTGTGCCTTTTTTATTACTTATTTATCAATTAGTTAACAAATAGATCTACCGATAAATTTTTGCCAAAAGCGCAAAAATAAAAAATTCAAAACAACGTTCCGACTCCGATCACACTTTTGTCATTCGCTCAATGACTCGTCAGTAAATACAAATATAATAGATTGTGAAACGACGTTTCTATTTATAAGGAACCTTAAACCGGTTCTATCCTGATGTTCGATGATGGGGTTATGGCAATGGATTTTGTAGGCAACATTAAAGGCAGCGACGCAATGATGATTAACTGGCTCAGCGCTATTCGCAGCTATGTTGATCTGGTCCAGTCTATTGGCCATAGCAACCAAAACCCTACCCCCCTGCTAGCTGATGGCTTTGATGTGCTGACACATCAACCGGTCGTATGGGAATTTCCTGATGGCCACAATACACCAATATCTAATTTTGCCAGTCAGCAAAACTGGCTGCGGACATTGGATGCCCTCAGTCTGGTGACTCAGGATCCGCAATATCACCAACAAGCACGAGTGCAAAGCAGCTATTTTATGCACCGTGGCGTTCATGAGCAAAGCGGGTTGTTTTACTGGGGCGGCCATCGTTTCCTCAATCTGGATACATTAACGACCGAAGGGCCAGAATCAAAAGCGCAAGTACATGAACTGAAACATCATCTGCCCTATTACGATTTTCTGGTCACTGTTGACCGGGAAAAAACACTTAATTTCTTACAGGGTTTTTGGCACGCCCATGTAGAGGATTGGCAAACGCTGGATCTGGGCCGCCACGGTAGCTACGACAAGTTACGCGACCCACATGTTTTTACCCATGCTCGCCGCGATGTGGTTAACCCTACTGACTTACCACGCCTTCCTGAAACCAAAGGCCTGACCTTTGTGAATGCGGGTACTGACCTGATTTATGCCGCATACAAATATGCTGAATATACCGGTGATATCGCCGCTGCGGCCTGGGGGAAACATCTCTATCGCCAATATGTATTAGCCCGTAACCCGGAAACCGGTTTACCGGTTTATCAGTTCAGTTCGCCACAACAGCGTCGCCCTATCCCGGCGGACGATAATCAGACCCAATCTTGGTATGGCGATCGTGCCAAACGCCAGTTTGGTCCAGAGTTTGGTGACATTGCTCGCGAAGCTAATGTGCTGTTTCGCGATATGCGCCCGCTACTGATTGATAACCCATTGGCGATGTTAGATATCCTGCGCCAACAACCCGATGCACAAGTCTTGCAATGGGTTATTGATGGCTTAAAGAACTACTATCGTTTCGCTTATAACGTTGAGAGCAATACATTGCGCCCGTTATGGAACGATGGACAAGACATGAGCGGCTATGTATTGCTGCGGGATGGTTACTATGGCGCCAAAGGTACGGTTATTTCGCCATTCCCATTAGATGTTGATTATTTGCTGCCATTAGTTCGCGCCTGGCGTTTGAGTGAAGATGAAGAGCTGCTGGATCTGATTGGTGTGTTACTGCACCGCTGGCAGTTTGCTGAATTGAACAAACAAAAACGCCGGGCATCATTGATGGTGGGTAAAAAACCTGCTGCCACTGCACACCTATTGTTGGCCTTAATTGAACTGGCAGAGCACTGCCAATGTAGCCGATTATTTGAATTAGCCTGGCAAGTTGGCGATGAACTATTTAAACAACATTACCATCGCGGCCTGTTTGTTGAATCGGCTCAACACCGTTATTTCCGTATCGACAATCCAATTGCATTAGCAATATTGGCCTTAATTGCAGCAAAACAAAATAAGTCTGCTGCTATGCCTCAATTTATTACCAATGGTGGTTACATTCATGGAGATTATCAGGTGAACGGGGAAAACCGTACTCTGTATGATATTGATTTTATTTATCCGACGCTTTTGAATCAGTAATTTTATTTATCTTTCATGTTATTAAAAATAGGTAAGCATTATGAATGAAAACAGAATGCTGGGGTTAGCCTATTTATCACCTTATATACTCGGGTTGATAATATTTACGGCTTTCCCCTTTGTATCATCCTTCTTTCTCAGTTTTACTGAGTATGACTTAATGAACCCTCCCGTATTTAACGGGATCGAGAATTATCGTCATATGTTCCTTGAAGATGATTTATTCTGGAAATCCATGGGCGTTACATTCGCTTATGTTTTTCTGACTATTCCTTTAAAACTGGCATTTGCTCTAGGGATCGCTTTTGTACTGAACTTTAAATTACGCGGTATTGGCCTGTTCCGTACTGCTTTCTATATTCCATCAATCCTCGGCAGCAGCGTTGCAATTGCCGTGTTATGGCGTGCCCTGTTTGCCATTGATGGCCTGTTAAACAGCTTTATTGGCGTGTTCGGGTTTGATGCCATCAACTGGTTGGGAGAACCCGCGCTGGCGCTGACATCCGTGACATTACTGCGTGTCTGGCAGTTCGGTTCCGCCATGGTTATCTTCCTGGCTGCATTACAGAACGTACCGCAGTCACAATATGAAGCAGCCATGATTGATGGTGCCTCTAAATGGCAAATGTTTATGAAAGTTACCGTGCCACTGATCACGCCGGTTATTTTCTTTAACTTTATTATGCAAACCACGCAGGCGTTCCAAGAGTTTACCGCGCCGTACGTTATTACCGACGGTGGGCCAACTCACTATACGTATTTATTCTCGCTCTATATCTATGATACCGCGTTTAAATACTTTGATATGGGATACGGTGCTGCACTGGCCTGGGTATTATTCCTGGTAGTCGCCCTCTTCGCCTCAATTGCATTTAAATCATCTAAATATTGGGTCTTCTACTCCGCCGATAAAGGAGGAAAAAATGACTGACGTACAACAAACTTCCAACCAGAAGAAATTAGATCTGGCGCAGGAAATTGCTAATGCGGAAATTAGCCGCACAGAACGCAAAGCAAAAGTCAGTGCTGCTTTCCGCTACATCATTTTGATTATTGTCGGTCTGATGATGCTTTATCCGCTGCTGTGGATGTTCTCTGCGGCGTTTAAACCCAATAATGAAATTTTCACCACATTAGGATTATGGCCAGAAAACGCAACCAGTGATGGTTTCGTTAATGGTTGGAAAACCGGTACTGAATATAACTTCGGTCACTACATGCTTAACACCTTTAAGTTTGTAATCCCGAAAGTCATTCTGACTATTATCTCTTCCACTATCGTGGCATATGGTTTCGCACGCTTTGAGATCCCATGGAAGAAATTCTGGTTTGCAACATTGATTACCACCATGTTGCTGCCAAGTACTGTGTTATTGATTCCGCAATACATCATGTTCCGTGAAATGGGCATGCTGAATAGCTACTTACCACTTTATTTGCCAACGGCCTTCGCCACCCAAGGGTTCTTCGTCTTCATGCTGATTCAGTTCCTGCGTGGTGTACCACGTGATATGGAAGAAGCGGCACAGATCGACGGTTGTAACTCGCTACAGGTGTTGTGGTATGTGGTTGTGCCAATCTTGAAGCCGGCCATTATCTCTGTCGCACTGTTCCAGTTTATGTGGTCAATGAACGACTTTATCGGCCCACTGATTTATGTCTACAGCGTAGATAAGTACCCGATAGCGCTGGCTCTGAAGATGTCTATCGACGTCACCGAAGGCGCACCGTGGAACGAAATTCTGGCAATGGCAAGCATCTCCATTCTGCCGTCCATCATTGTTTTCTTCCTGGCTCAACGCTACTTCGTGCAAGGCGTAACCAGCAGCGGAATTAAAGGTTAATAGAGGATTTATCATGGCTGAAGTCATTTTCAATAAATTAGGCAAAGTTTACTCCAACGGTTTCCGCGCGGTTCATGGCATTGATCTGAAAATCCATGATGGCGAGTTTATGGTTATTGTTGGTCCATCAGGCTGTGCTAAATCCACCACTCTGCGCATGCTGGCAGGTCTGGAAACCATCAGTGATGGCGAAGTTCGAATTGGTGATCGGGTGGTCAATAATCTGGCACCTAAATCACGTGGTATTGCCATGGTGTTCCAGAACTATGCGTTATATCCGCACATGACAGTGAAAGAGAATCTGGCCTTTGGCCTGAAACTGAGCAAGCTGCCAAAAGATCAGATTGAAGCGCAAGTCGCAGAAGCGGCCAAAATTCTGGAGCTGGAAGACCTGCTGGACAGACTGCCGCGCCAGTTATCAGGTGGCCAGGCACAACGTGTGGCAGTAGGCCGGGCGATTGTGAAAAAACCTGATGTTTTCTTGTTTGATGAACCGTTGTCGAACCTCGATGCCAAGTTGCGTGCCTCAATGCGTATCCGCATCTCAGATTTGCATAAGCAATTGAAAAAAAGCGGCAAAGCAGCAACAACTGTTTATGTTACCCATGACCAGACCGAAGCCATGACCATGGGTGACAGAATCTGTGTAATGAAACTGGGCCATATCATGCAAGTTGATACCCCGGATAATCTCTACCACTTCCCTACCAACATGTTTGTTGCAGGTTTTATTGGCGCACCGGAAATGAACATCAAACCGAGTACGCTGGTAGAAAAAGAGGGGCAGATTGGCCTGACAGTTGGCCAGTACACCCTGGTATTGAGTGAAAAGCAGCAAGCCAAAGTGGCCGCCCATGCCGGAGAGAAAGTGTTCTTTGGTGTACGTCCAGAATTTATTCGCATGTCACAACAACCCTTTGCCAATAACCATTCGCAAGGTGAATTAGTTCGTGTGGAAAACATGGGGCATGAATTCTTCTTATACATCAAGGTTGACGACTTTGAATTGACTTGTCGCTTACCGTCTGATGAAGCACGGCCAATTATTGAAAGTGGCCTGCATCGCACCGTGTACTTCCAATTTGATATGGATAAATGCCATATCTTTGATGCAAAAACAGAAAAAAATATCTCTCTTTAACAGGAGCAGTACCCAATGAAAAAAGCGATCCTACACACGCTGATAGCATCCACTCTGGCTTTATTATCACATCAGGCTTTTGCACAAGATGACGTTAACCTACGCATGTCATGGTGGGGGGGCAATGGGCGTCATCAAATGACACTTAAGGCTCTGGAAGAGTTCCACAAGCAGCACCCAAATATTAATGTTAAAGCAGAATACACTGGCTGGGACGGTCACCTTTCTCGTCTGACGACGCAAATTGCGGGTGGAACTGAACCTGACGTTATGCAAACAAACTGGAACTGGTTGCCCATCTTCTCCAAAGACGGCACTGGCTTCTATGACTTAAATAAAGTGTCAGAGCAGTTGGATTTGGCTCAATTCGATCCGAAAGAACTGCAACAGACTACCGTTAATGGCAAATTAAACGGTATCCCGATTTCAGTGACAGCGCGTATTTTCTATTTTAATGACGCGACCTGGGCTAAGTCTGGTTTAGAGTATCCTAAAACGTGGGACGAATTACTTAAAGCAGGTTTAGTATTTAAAGAAAAACTGGGTGACCAATATTACCCTGTGGTATTAGAGCACCAGGATACTCTGGCATTAATTCGCTCTTATATGACACAAAAATACAACACCCCGACTATCGATGAAGCTAATAAAAAGTTTGCTTATACACCAGAACAGTGGGTTGAGTTCTTTACTATGTATAAGAAAATGGTTGATAACCATGTAATGCCATCCACTAAATACTATGCATCATTCGGCAAAAGCAATATGTACGAAATGAAGCCGTGGATTAATGGTGAATGGGGTGGTACTTATATGTGGAACTCCACCATTACTAAGTATTCCGATAACCTGACTAAACCAGCAAAATTGATACTTGGCCCTTATCCGATGTTGCCAGAGGCAAAAGATGCAGGTCTGTTCTTTAAACCTGCTCAAATGCTCTCTATTGGTAAATCGACTAAGTATCCTAAAGAAAGTGCCATGCTCATCAACTTCCTGCTTAACAGCAAAGAAGGTGTTGATGCTATGGGCTTAGAGCGTGGTGTGCCACTGAGTAAGACTGCGGTAACTCAACTGCGTGCCAGCGGTGTAATTAAAGATGAAGACCCATCTGTTGCTGGTTTAAATATGGCATTAGAACTGCCACATGAAATGAAAACGTCACCATACTTTGATGACCCGCAAATCGTTTCATTGTTCCGAGATGCAATCCAATATATCGATTATGGTCAGAAATCTGTTGAAGAATCTGCGGAATACTTTAATAAACAAGGTGACCGCATCCTGAAACGCGCCATGAGATAATATGTAAATCTATTTAACTTAAGTGGTTATTAAACCCTGCCATTGATTTGGTGGGGTTGTTTTGTTTTATAAATAAAAAATAATAATAGCCAATTAGATCGCCATCACAAATTAATATCTGATTAAAAAATTAATCGCTAAGAAAGATCTGGATCACACAAATAATTATTCATATAAATAGAATATGAATCCACATAAAGTGAAACGTTGTTTCTTTGATTGTGGAATTGTTTTTTAGTCGTATGTTGATTTTTATAAACTTGTTAATGATTGTTGTTTTAAATAACCATAACCCTGGGATTATATAAAAAATGAAATTTAAATTACTTACTTTGGCAGTGGCATCTGTTATCAGTTTTAGTTCTGTTGCAACAACAATTGACTATCGGCATGAAATGAAAGATACCAGTAAATCTGATCATAAAGACCGTTTACTGATCTCCAACCGTTTTGCCAATGGTTTTGGTTTATCTTTAGAAGGGAAATGGGGCCAGCACAGCTCTGATACTACGCCTAATAAACCATTTAATGAGCAAGTCAGTAATGGTACCGAAGTGGTTGCCAGCTATGTCTATCAATTCAACAAAACATTCCAGATTGAGCCTGGTTTCTCATTAGAGTCATCATCTGACTCGAACAACTATCGCCCTTACCTGCGCGGTAAAGTGTCCTTTACTGATGATTTCTCTACCTCACTGCGTTATCGCCCATATTACAAGCGTAACCAGCCAGCTCAGACCAAAGCAACAGAGAAAGGCCATGAGTTCACCATGCTGTTTGCTTATAACTTCTTGAAAGACTATTCAGCAGAATACGAATTAAACTACAAGAAATCTGAAGATGAAATTCTGGCAAATAAAGAAAAAGAAGAATGGACTCATGATGTGAAAATTGCTTACAAATGGGATAAAAACTGGAAGCCATATGTTGCTATCGGCAACGTAGCAGGTAGCAAAACGACTGACGAGCGTCAAACTCGCTACCGTGTCGGTGTGCAGTACAGCTTCTAACTATTATGTCGTTATGAGTACCCTCATCATTATTTGTTAAATTATGCCCATACCCGTATTACTTTGGGGAAAAGTCGACTCCCGGTCACTTTTCCCCTTTTTTTATCAATGTAACTTCATTTCAGCCCAAGACCTGATATTTCCCCCCTGAATACTCACGTTAAACTCCCTGCTCTCAGCCAGAGAAAAATGAGACATTTAGTTACAGCGTAACGGCTATCCACGCCAAGATAAATCTCATATACTGGATAAATCAACAGCTACAGACTCGGAATTCAAGTATGACAGGGGAAGGACACCTTATTTTTTCTGTCGCCTGCGCTATCTTTGCCAAAAAAGTCGGTCTTACACCGGAACTGGCACAGGGTGACTGGTGGCATATTATCCCTGGCGCCCTGCTAACTTCCCTGCTACCCGATATTGATCACCCAAAGTCAATCCTTGGCCAGCGGTTAAAGTGGCTCTCCACCCCCATTGCCCGTGCATTTGGCCATCGTGGGTTTACCCATAGCCTATTGGCCGTTATCGGTGGTGTGGCACTATTTCAAATGGACATCTCACGCGATTGGATTATTCCCGCAGATGCGTTCCATGCAATGATTATTGGCTATTTCAGCCATTTGCTAGCGGATATGCTCACACCTGCTGGCGTACCGCTGTTATGGCCTTGCCGCTGGCGATTCTGTATCCCGCTATTACGCCCACAAAAAGGCAATCAATTAGAACGCGTATTCTGTGTTCTATTAGTTTGTTTTTCCGTCTATTGGCAAACTGATACCACCATTCCCTTGCTATCCTATATGGAACAATTGAAAAACTTTCGACTGTGATCACATTTTAATGGGTAAATAATCACCAATTTGAATGTATTCCATACAAATCAGGGTAAAAATTTATATAACATTCCTTTTGGATATAAGTGAGCCTGAAGAGGAACTGCTACCATATGCGGCTAATTGCACCATGACGGTGCCTGGCTCTGTTCTAGATAAAAATAGTAATAGAATATGTGCCAGTATTTAAAATAATAATTTGGAGATATGGGGATGAACCTTCCGCTTGTGATTAACGTGCTGGTATTTGTAGCACTGCTATTACTATTGGCACAAACCCGGCATAAACAATGGAGTCTGGCCAAGAAAGTTTTGGTTGGCTTGGCACTGGGTGTGCTGTTTGGTCTGGGCTTGCAATGGGTATACGGTGCTGATAACCCGGTACTGAAAGAGTCCATCACCTGGTTTAATATTGTCGGAAATGGTTATGTGCAATTATTGCAGATGATTGTTATGCCGCTGGTATTCGCCTCAATCTTGAGTGCTGTCGCTAAACTGCATAATGCCTCTTCGCTAGGTAAAATTAGCGTACTGACAATCGGTACGTTGCTTTTCACCACCTTAATTGCTGCTCTGGTTGGCGTGCTGGTTACCAATCTGTTTGGCTTAACCGCTGAAGGCTTGGTACAAGGTACGCAAGAGACAGCACGTTTAAGTGCCATTGAAAGCAACTACTTAAGCAAAGTGACGGACTTGACAGTGCCGCAGTTGATCCTGTCGTTTATTCCGAAAAACCCGTTTGCCGATTTGACCGGGGCCAGTCCGACCTCAATTATCAGCGTGGTGATTTTCGCGACGTTCCTCGGTATTGCCTCACTGCAATTGCTGAAAGATGATGTCGAGAAAGGCCAACGCGTATTAGTTGCTATTGATACGCTGCAAGCTTGGGTGATGAAACTGGTACGTCTGGTGATGAAACTGACCCCCTACGGCGTATTGGCACTAATGACCAAGGTTGTCGCTGGCTCTAATATTCAAGATATTATCAAGCTGGGGAGCTTTGTCGTTGCCTCCTATCTTGGCCTGGCGATTATGTTTGTGGTCCACGCCGTGTTGCTGTCATTCACTGGCATCAATCCGTTGAAGTTCTTCCGCAAAGTCTGGCCGGTGCTGACCTTCGCCTTTACCAGCCGCTCCAGCGCCGCCAGTATTCCGCTGAATGTGGAAGCTCAAACCCGCCGCCTGGGTATCCCGGAGTCCATCGCCAGCTTCTCTGCTTCCTTTGGTGCCACCATTGGGCAAAATGGCTGTGCTGGCCTCTATCCGGCGATGCTGGCCGTAATGGTCGCACCAACGGTGGGAATCAACCCTCTGGACCCAGTATGGATTGCCACACTGGTAGGGATTGTAACCATCAGTTCTGCCGGTGTTGCCGGTGTGGGCGGTGGTGCAACCTTCGCCGCGCTGATTGTTTTGCCGGCATTAGGCTTGCCAGTTACATTGGTTGCTTTATTGATCTCGGTTGAGCCATTGATTGATATGGGCCGGACCGCGCTGAACGTCAGCGGTTCAATGACCGCCGGTACCATTACCAGCCAATTGATGAAACAGACCGATAAAGAGATTCTCAACAGCGATGATGATGGCGATTTAGCCCATCAGTAACCAACGCTAATTAGTCACTCTATTGTGATGGCTCAGAAAGCCAGTCAGTAAAATGACTGGCTTTCTGCTTTTAAAGCGCTTATTGCCGCTAATTAATTGGCGACGTCAACTACCCTATGGGTAATATTTCTCGACCAACGCCAGGGCAATGGCTTCAGTTTCTATATCTGGTACGCCGCGAATATTCTGCGCCCTGAAATGCATCTGAAAAGCCTTAATAACCTGAATGGTTTCATTATCCAGCACGCCGCTTTGTGGGATTTGATAACCATATCGGGCCAGTGCCTGCTGAATAACAGTAACGGAGCCGATATCATACTTATTTCGACCATCAATATACTTAGCGACTGTTGCGTCATCTGGCCAGGCGCCTATGCCTTGCTGCGCCAAACGCTGCCATGGGAATAGCGGGCCGGGATCAGATTTTCGCTGTGGGGCAATATCGCTGTGAGCCACGACATTCATCGGAGCAATATTATAACGCTCGACAATATCTCTGGTAAGGCGCTCAATCAATTCAATCTGAGACTCATTGTAAGGGTACCACCGTCTACCCAACATCCTCTCAGTGAAGCCCTTATTGACGATTTCGATACCGATAGAGGTATCATTGAGACTGGTGCGCCCTTCCCAGTAACTCACCCCGGCATGCCAGGCTCTTTGGCTTTCAGGCACCAATTGCAAAACAACCGGTTTGCCCTCAACATTTTGGGGATGTGTTTTTACCAAATAATGGGCACTAACATTGCCCTGAGTCAGTATTCGCAGTGATTCAGCATCATCTGTTGCAGTATAATGAAGCACTAAGAAACGCACCCGTTCATTTTGAGCCACTGATGGATGATTAGTATCGATTTTATAATCATCACGGTCGATCAGTTTATGCGGCCGGTCACTGTGAGGGCTACTACAACCCGCCAATAGCAGTAACAAACCCGCGCTTAATAACTTCCTCATCATTTTTCTCCCTATAATATGATTAAGCACGGTTATAGTGACCCAACCGAATTAAATGGACTGTCAACAATACATTTAATTAACAAATCACAAGACCGAATAATACTAAGCACAATAAATAGTATTAGATTAATAATTATACATAGAAATTAATTGCTGTTATGGCTGTTTTAACAACCCAGCTTACCGTCATATCACTGATTTTGGTACGTCGGGCCGCTTACACCTTGGCGGCGGGGGATTTGCCAATAAAAAACGGCCCCTGGTTAAAGGAGCCGTCCGGCATCGCTGGGAAGGAATAAATAGTTATAATTAACAGCTGATTAAAAATATCCAATAATTATAAAGTATTTACCCTATTTCGCTTTATCCTCAGAAAGGATAATCACGATAACCCATTTGCTCTGAGATGTTACGTGCTGCGCGATGCAAAGATTTAACTATGTCACTCTTGCTGTCTTCAGAAAAACGCAGCGTCGGGTATGAAATACTTAAGCCCGCGATCACCACACCGAAACGGTCGAAAACAGGTACAGCGATACAACGCAAACCTTCTTCTTGCTCCTCGACATCTTCACCAAAGCCCTGCTCACGCACCAGATCCAGCACTGGCAATAATGCAGCCGCGCTATCCAGGGTGTGTTTAGTGCTACGGGTGAACTCGATATGAGACAAGATTTCCTCTACTTCACCACGGTCACGCCACGCCAATAACACTTTACCAATTGCGGTACTGTGCAGTGGGTTACGACGACCAATACGGGAATGCATCCGCAGGTTATACATAGAATCAATTTTATGAATATAAACAATGCTGTCTTCATCCAATGCACCCAAGTGAATAGTTTCACGAGTTTCATTAGATAATTCACGCATCTGTATATCTGCGCTACGAATCAAATCAACATTTTGTAGCGCTTTAGCCCCCAGCTCAAATAACTTCAGCGTAAGGGAGTATTTCTCTGATTCGCCTTCCTGGGCAACATACCCCAGGGATTTCATGGTCTGGAGAAAGCGGTAAACCGTACTTTTAGGCATCATTACACGTTGGGAAAGCTCGGTAATACCAATTTCCCGTTCTTCACCCAATGCTTGTAAGATGCCAAAAACCTTCAGAACCGACGACACAGAGTCGGGCTGTTTATCTAGATCTGCAATAGCCATTTCTTGGTTACCCTACTCAGTTTTCTGTGTTTCATAAAACAATATGTTTTAAAAAAAATAGAACAGTGGTTTTATTATAAAGGGAAGTTGCGAGACTGTGCAATAAACCAATGTGAATAATAAGATATTAACCTTGCAGACAGCAAATTAGCCTCTTTCCATGAAAGAGGCTAGTGCAAAATTTAACTATTGCCAGACTGATTCAGGCAAAGTAGCCAAATAAAGTGCGGGTTTGCCATGAACATCAGAGGTGAACAGAACTTGTTTATCATCAGGGGTAAAGGAAGGATGTGGATGCGTCACCTGCCGATCACCTTCAAACACCTGCCATGAGGTATCGTGGCGAGCAACACGATGCTGGCTGCCATTTTTCATGTTGAATACATACAGGAAAGGATCGTTTTCGATCTTATAGCCGCTATCGTCTTGTACATCTACCGGTGCATCTGAACCATCGCCGACCATCAAGGTACCGTCATAGTTACTCATCAGATGGGAACACGCCGGCATAGAGGTCAATTGGCGATTTTCCAATGTCTGTGGGTCAGCACTGTAGATAAAGCGATCCGGGCTGCCTTTCAAATATGAGACATACACCAGCGCCGAACCATCGGGTACCCAGAACTCATGGGTGCAGCTTTCGCCTTCAGCATGAGTTTTCACTTTACGCATGTTGCTGCCATCTTCATTGATTAGCCACATACGTGCATCAACCAGATCGTGTGGACCTTCATGGCAGAATGCGACCGTACTGTCATCATAAGGGCGATAGATTGGATGACCTAGCCATTGATTCTCTTGCAAAATCACGGCGGACTCACCGGTTTTCAAGTCAACACGCATCAAACGGCAGCAAGGCTTAGTGAAATAGAACTCGTGGAATTTTTTCCAATCGGTCAAGGGGACCCAGTCTTCGCGTTTAATTTCAATACCGACCAACTTGGTACAATCTGAATTGGCGACCCAGGTACCGTAACCCACCCACTCTTCAGGCACCTGATAAACCACACTTTCTTCCAGTGTGGCAAGACAGACTCGCATCAGGTTACGCCCATCTTTGACATAAAACAGTGCATCATCTTCAGGTGACAAGAAACCACCAAAGGTATTGTCGCCACGCCCTTCTGTCAGTTGTGTTGCCACTTGCGTGTTGAGATCCAACAAGTAGTAGTTCCACGGACCATCAAAAGCGCCGCCGAACAATAACTTACTGCCATCACGGGTGAAACATTTTTGATAGAAATAGTTACGGTGGCAAGTGACATCAGGCGGCGTTAACCGTGTAACTTGTGCACCGGTAGAGGCATCCTGATATGTGTGAAATGTCAGGGGGATTTGTTTACCTTTGGCCATCAGGAAAGTCCTTAAAATCATCAGAGAATTAAAATTTGCCCGCAGAGGAACCTGTCAGGCTATTACTATCTCACATTATAGAAACGATGTTTCATTTTTCCGTGATCGCGGTTCTATTTTTACTGATTTAGCCAAATTACTGTGCTTATCAGCCTGTTAATCTGATTGCGATAACGGTACCACATCGCTATTTACAAATAAGCCGGCTGGCAAGGATGCATTCAAGCACAATACTGGTTAGCATATAAACACTTACCTACATCATTATTTTTACAGATAAAACCTATGACCCCATCATCAAGCGATGGCATGCCGGTTCCTCAGCGCTATGCTGCAATATTGGTTATTGCACTCGGTATTACCATAGCGGTGTTGGATGGCACTATCGCCAACGTAGCTTTGCCAACTATCGCTCGTGACCTCAATGCCAGCCCAGCCACGTCTATTTGGATCGTGAATGCTTACCAGTTAGCTATCACCGTGTCGTTGCTCTCAATGGCATCTCTGGGTGATATCATCGGTTATCGGCGGGTTTATCAGGCAGGTTTACTGGTGTTTAGTGTGACATCGCTGTTCTGTGCTCTGTCTGACTCCTTATGGACGCTAACATTTGCCCGTGTGCTGCAAGGGCTTGGCGCAGCAGCCTTAATGAGCGTTAATACTGCATTGATTCGGATTATTTATCCACGAGCACAACTGGGCCGTGGTATCGGTATTAATTCATTGATTGTGGCCGTTTCCGCCGCCGCCGGTCCCACCATTGCCGCGGCGGTGCTATCGGTTGCTTCATGGCAGTGGCTGTTTGCCATTAATGTGCCCATCGGCTTGTTGGCATGGTTGTTAGGTATGAAGTATTTGCCTGCCAATAATATGAAAAGTAACGGTAACCGTTTCGATTTTACCAGTTGTGTGATGAATGCTCTGACCTTTGGTTTACTGATAACCGCTATCAGTGGCTTTGCTCAGGGACAAAGCCCAACCCTGATAGCGGCTGAAATTATCGCATTGCTGCTAATTGGTTTCTTCTTTGTACGCCGTCAACTTAGTCAGTCTTTCCCGCTGCTTCCGGTTGATTTACTGCGTATTCCTATTTTTGCATTATCAATCAGCACTTCTATTTGCTCTTTTGCCGCACAAATGCTGGCAATGGTGTCACTGCCCTTCTTTTTACAAACTGTTCTGGGCCGTGATGAAGTGGCAACCGGACTGCTGTTAACCCCATGGCCGTTGGCAACCATGGTGGTAGCCCCGATAGCCGGGCGATTAGTCGAACGTTATCATGCAGGATTATTAGGCGGGATAGGTTTGGCGGTGTTTGCCAGTGGTTTGTTCCTGCTAGCATTGCTGCCAGCCAACCCGAGTGATATGGATATTATCTGGCGGATGGTGCTATGTGGTGCCGGTTTTGGCCTGTTTCAGTCGCCGAATAACCACACCATTATTTCTGCTGCACCGCAACATCGTAGCGGTGGAGCCAGCGGCATGCTAGGCACCGCCCGTTTACTGGGGCAAACCTCTGGGGCGGCATTAGTGGCATTAATGTTCAATCTGTTTTCAACCAGTGGCACTCATGCTTCTCTGGTGCTGGCTGGCTGCTTTGCCAGTATCGCCGCATTGGTGAGTGTGCTGCGCATAAGCCAGAAACGTGGCTAGACTCGGGTTGCAATAAAAAAACCCCGCTGGCGGGCGGGGTTTTCAATCAGAAGAGTTGGTGGTGGCTACTTCAGATACTGGCCTGAACGCAGCGCTTCAATACGTTTGTCCAGCGGCGGATGTGACATAAACAGCTCGCTGAAGGTTTTGGACTTACCATTAATGCAGAAAGCCATCATGTTGCCTGCTTCCTGTGGCTCATAGCTGGTTTTCAGCCGTTGCAGAGCCGCTATCATCTTCTCACGCCCTACCAGCTTCGCTGAGCCTGCATCAGCGTGGAATTCGCGATGGCGCGAGAACCACATGGTGATAATGCTGGCCAGAATACCAAAGACCAATTCCAAGACCATTGATACGGCAAAGTAGACCATCGGGTTACCGGCGCTACTGCTTTCATTATCACGGTCCCCTGATAGGAAACCGGCAGCGACTTGCGCAATCAGGCGTGAAATGAAGATTACAAAGGTATTCACAATCCCCTGAATCAAGGTCATGGTGACCATATCGCCGTTAGCGACGTGGCTAATTTCATGAGCAATAACGGCTTCTGCTTCATCACGACTCATGTTCTGCAATAGACCTGTACTCACTGCCACTAAAGAGGCATCACGACGAGCCCCGGTCGCAAAGGCGTTAATATCCGGTGCCTGATAAATAGCAACTTGTGGCATAGCAATACCGGCTTGCTGGGATTGGCGACGCACCGTATCCAGCAACCAGCGTTCAGTTTCATTGCGCGGTTGTTCGATAACTTCACCACCCACTGAACGTAAAGCCATCCATTTGGACATCAGCAACGAAACAAATGCGCCGCCGAAACCGAACAGACCAGCCATGATCATCAGCCCTTGTACACTGCTGGACTGAATACCTGTCAGGCTTAGTACCAACCCGAACACCAACATGACTGCCAGGTTGGTGAGAAGGAACAGAGCGATACGCATCATAAAAATTTATTTCCTTATTGTTTTAAGTCGACACTGTGTTGAGTCACATGGGTCTTAAGTCAAAATTGGCATAATCCTGGATGATGACTTAGCCAAATTACTACTGAGATACGCTGATCGTATGGGCATCTGACAAATTTTCAAGGCTTGTTAAGTTCTAACAGAGTAAATCAACATAACTTTACAAATTTGGATACTTTTCATTACATATTTTGCTATTTTTTCGCCAATTGATAAATTCGGCGATGAAAAAAACGTAAAAAAAATCCGGGCTCTTTTTAAGGCCCGGATCCTTCATATTATCTGCTGACTTATTTTGCCGCAGGTGCTGCCGCTGGTGGTGATTCAACTTGCGGCTGCGCTTTTTCTTTATGAGCCAAATCCAAAGCAATATGAACAGTCTCATCCAGATAAGGGTCTGGCTCCTGATAGTCTTTTGGCAAATCCTCCAATGACTTCAGTGGCTTTTTACCTTCACGTTTGAAACGCTCATTCAAGCGATTCAGCCGCGTGGCATCATCATCATGGTTCTCTTTTTCACGCTGAGCGTAATTGAGAGAGACGATGTTGCGTTTCTCTTTTAACGCTTTATAACGCTCAATATCTTGCTGAATATGCTGGAATTCAGGATCAGCGGCAATCCGCGCTGTATGTGCTTTCAGTAACTCCGGCTCCAGTGGCTTCAGATCACCACTCTTGACGTAACTGGCCGCATTGATACTGTCCCAAGGCAAGGCATTATCTTCGAAACTCTCACCCGTTTCCGCCGGATCAACACCGGTTGGCATCACGATATCCGGGGTTACCCCTTTACGCTGAGTACTGCCACCATCTACCCGATAGAATTTCTGGATAGTGTATTGCAGTGAACCCAATGCAGGCCATTCCGGGCGCAACATTTGATCGTAAATACGATTTAACGACCGATACTGTTGAACAGTACCTTTACCAAAGGTTGGTTCACCGACAATTAATGCACGACCATAGTCCTGCATGGCAGCAGCAAAGATTTCGGAAGCGGATGCACTGTAGCGGTCCACCAATACCACCAGCGGGCCTTTGTAGTACACCACACCATCAGTATCACTGTCTTCACGCACTTTGCCGTTGTTATCCCGCACTTGAACCACCGGCCCACTCGGAATAAACAAACCAGACAGCGACACAGCCTCGGTCAGAGCACCACCACCATTACTGCGCAAGTCAATAATAATGCTACTGACATTCTCTTTCTCCAGCTTCTGCAATTGCACCTTAACGTCTTCGGTCAGGCCAACATAGAAACCAGGGATATCCAGTACACCGACACGCTCTTTGCCGATAGTTTTTACCGACATTTTCACTGCGCGATCTTCAAGACGAATGCGTTCACGGGTCAAGGTGACAGTGCGCGGTTTAGTACCTTTACCGGCCGGTAAAATCTCCAGCCGCACTTTACTGCCCTTCGGCCCTTTAATGAGTGCCACGACATCATCGAGACGCCATCCAATCACATCCACCATCGGCTTACCGGTTTGACCCACACCGATCACCCGATCACCTACGGCGATAGTTTTACTTTTCGCCGCGGGGCCACCTGGAACCATAGAGTTGATTAAGGTGTAATCATCATCCATTTGCAGGACAGCACCAATACCTTCCAGAGACAAGCTCATTTCGGTATTAAACTGTTCGGTATTTCGTGGTGACAAATAGTTGGTATGCGGGTCAATTTCATGCGCAAACGCATTCATAATTAGCTGGAATACATCTTCGCTATTACTTTGCGTCAAACGCTTAATGGCCGCCTGATAGCGTTTTGTCAGCGTCTCTTTGATCTCTTTATCCGTTTTACCGGTTAATTTCAAATTAAGCTGATCGTACTTAACTTTTGCGTCCCAAAGCTTGTTCAGCTCAGCTTCGCTGGTAGGCCAAGGTGCTTTACCACGGTCAATATCAATGGTGTCATTCCCGGTAAAGACCATTGGCCGGTCCAGTACTGACAATGCATATTGATAGCGCTCAAAGCGGCGTTTTTGCGCCAAATTGAATAAAGCGAAAGGCGTGTCCAACTGGCCTGATTTTAACTCATCATCCAGCGACTGCTTTTTATCCGCAAACTGTGCCACATCTGATGCCAACAACACGTTATGGCTGTAATCCAGCATGTTGAGGAATCTATCAAATATTTTGGCGGAAAACTGATCGTCCAGTGTAAATTGACGATAGTGAGAGCGAGTGAAGCGCGATGTTACGCGCTCACTCACGGTTGCATGCTCGGGTTCCTGACGCAGTTGAGGTAGCTGATCGATGCGATAGGTGGTATCCGCTGCGTAACTCGCCCCCGCCAGTAACAAGCCTGCGATTGCTGTTAGTCTGACAAATTTGTTCATGCCTAGGTTGGCCTCCGTATCAGAACTGCAAGTGTTCTGCGCGCACAATCATCGCCAGACCGGAAGATAGCTGCACCCGTACGCCATCTTTAGCGATTTCTAATACGGTTGCATCCATCGCGCTCTTACCTGCTCTGACTTTGATTTCTTGACCAATTTGCAGTTTAGAGATATCTGTGACCGGCACAGGGCGTGGCTGGTTTTCCTCGGCCTGTGGACGAGGTGGCCGAGCCTGTGGTGGGCGAGGTGACTGACGAGGCTTGCGGTTTTCCGAAGTCACACCCGCTTCACGACGCGGCGCAGGTTTTTTACCTGCCGGACGTGGGCGACGTGGCTCTGGGGTTTCACCCGCAGCAATGGCAGCTTCGCGCTTTTTAGCTTGTTGTTCAGCACGTTGTGCCTGAACACGGGCTTTCGCCTCTTCTAGCTGTTTGCGGGCATGTTCTACATGTTGCTCTTCCAGCACACCACAAGGGTTGCCGTCTAAATCAACACGTTCAGCACCGACTTTGACCCCATAAAGATAACGCCAGCTTGAGGTATAGAGACGCAGCGCAGAACGCAATTGCGTTTTGCTTAAATTCTCTTCCCCCTGAACACGTTCGACCAGATCTTGAAAAATACCGATCTTCAGTGGACGTGCTTCGCCTTCGGCGGTGAAGCAAAGCGGGAACCGCTCAGCCAAAAAGGCTATGACTTCTTTACTACTGTTCAACTTAGGTTGATTTTCCATGAAATTTCCTGATTACAACGGGTTTGCCAACCAGCGCAGGCATGAACAGGCGTCATTATAATGACGCCATCAGCAATTGCCACGTTATCCGTATATCAACTTGCAGTCTGTGTGACATATTTCTCACTGTCACACAGGTCAAGATGCTCGCAAAGCCCCGCCACGACTGAGATTAAACCCAATTCATCAGCGTCATCAAAGCGATCATAAACAATGCTGTCGATATCCAAAACGCCGATAATTTTACCCTTCACAGTGATTGGCAGCACAATTTCAGCATTACTTGCGGCATCACAGGCAATATGTCCGGGGAATGCATGCACATCCGCCACTCGCTGAACGCGGTTTTCTGCCACGGCAGTTCCACATACGCCTTTGCCGATTGGAATACGGACACAGGCGATTTTCCCTTGAAAAGGACCCAGCACTAATTGTTTGCCGTCGATCAAGTAAAAACCGGCCCAATTCAACCCATCAAGACGCTCATAAAGTAAAGCGCTGGCATTAGCCAAAGTAGCAATGAAATTCGTTTCACCTGCAATCAGGGCACTCAAGTCACGTTTTAATTCCGCGTAGAATTCTGCTTTTTTCATGTAATGACCGTTAGAAACCTAAGAATAGCCAGAGGCGATAGTTATGCTTAGCTTATATAAAGTAATCATTAAATACCCTTGGCTACAAGGTTATTCCGCTATAACGAAGTAAAAGAGTTATCGCCATCGGGGGTTTGGCCCGTTTTGCCCCTTGTTTTGACCGATTGCTCTGCTACCATCCGCGCTATTCTTTATAAACCGGTGTCAGCATCAGGGTTTTATAATATGAAGGTACATGCCATTCAACGGCCACTCTCCACTGCAAGGGCTCAGCGTTGCTGCCAGTGCGATGCGCTATTTACCCTGCCGCCGCTCAATGGTACACAAACAGCCTATTGCCCACGGTGCAGCGCAAAAATTGCCAGTGGGCGCGATTGGTCCCTTACCCGCCTGACCGCCATGGCGGTTGCCATGTTACTGCTGATGCCATTTGCTTTTACCGAGCCGCTGATCACCATTCGCCTGCTCGGCACGCGGATTGATGCCAGTTTGTTAGAGGGTATCTGGCAAATGAGTCGTCAGGGCGGCCCGATTACAGCCAGCATGGTGGCATTTTGTATTATTGGCGCTCCCGTTACACTCACCGCATCGATTCTGTATCTGCGTATCGGCAGCCGGATTGGTATGAACCTGCGCCCGGTGTTATTGATGCTGGAGCGGCTAAAAGAATGGGTCATGCTAGATATCTATCTTATCGGTATGGCGGTGGCCTGTATTAAGGTCAAAGAGTATGCGGACGTTATGCCCGGTGGCGGGTTGATAGCGTTTCTGGCTCTGACGTTACTCAGTATTCTGACGCTAGTGCATTTGAATCTGGAGCAGTTGTGGGAGCGATTTTATCCCCAGGAGCAGCCCCCCGGCCCCCGGGAAACATTGCGCATTTGCCTGTCATGCCATTATACCGGGCACTGCGATGCATACGGCCGCTGCCCACGCTGCCATACCCCTTTGCGCCATCGCCGCCGCCATAGCATCCAAAAAACCTGGGCGGCGTTAATTGCCTCGATAGTCCTGCTGTTGCCTGCTAATCTTTTACCGATATCAATTGTTTATGCCAATGGCACCCGCATGGAAGATACTATTTTCTCCGGCGTGGTCTCTTTGGCCTCATCGGGTAACCTGCCCATCGCCGCGGTGGTGTTTATCGCCAGTGTGCTGGTGCCGTTTACCAAGGTGATTGTATTGCTAACATTGTTGCTCAGCATTCATCTAAAGACGCAACATAGCCTTAAAACGCGCATGCGATTACTGCGACTGATTACCTGGATTGGCCGTTGGTCGATGCTAGACCTCTTTGTTATTGCGTTAATGATGTCGCTGATTAATCGTGATCAGCTCCTTTCCTTCACTATGGGACCGGCAGCCTTCTATTTTGGCTCTGCGGTCATTTTGACTATCCTTGCTGTTGAATGGCTCGATAGCCGATTGATTTGGGATGCACATGCAACAGGAAACGCCGAGTACACCGACTGAGGCACAAATTAAACATAAACGCCGGATATCGCCTTTCTGGTTGCTGCCTTTTATTGCCCTGCTGATTGCCGGTTGGCTGATTTATAACAACTGGCAGGACCGTGGTACCGAAGTCACTATTGATTTCCAGTCTGCCGCCGGTATTGTGGCGGGCCGAACCCCGATTCGCTATCAGGGTGTTGAAGTCGGGATGGTGCAATCCATCAGTCTGGATGATGACCTGCGCAATATAAAAGTCACCGCCAGTATCAAAAATGATATGGAAGACTCATTGCGAGAAGGGACACAGTTCTGGCTAGTGACGCCCAAGGCCTCTTTGGCCGGGGTCTCTGGCTTGGATGCGCTAGTCGGTGGTAACTATATCGGGATGATGCCAGGCGAGGGCAAACCGCAGAGCCACTTTACCGCATTGGATACCCAGCCTAAGTTCCGCCTGAATACCGGCGAATTGATGGTTCACCTCCATGCCCCCGATTTGGCCTCACTCAATAACGGCTCTCTGGTTTACTACCGTAAAATCCCGGTGGGTAAAGTCTATGACTACAATATCGCGCCTGATAATAATGGCGTTGTCATTGATGTACTGATTGATCGGCGCTTCGCTAAATTGGTAAAAAACGATACCCGCTTCTGGAATGTGTCTGGTTTTAAAGGTGACTTCAGTCTTAGTGGCGCGTCGGTTCAAATGGAAAGTCTGGCCGCCTTGGTCAATGGTGCCATTGCCTTTGACTCACCCAAAAACAGCCCAGATGCGAAACCGGACCAACCCTTTCAGCTCTACCCCGATTTAGCACATAGCCAACGTGGTGTGGCAATTACGCTGGATTTACCCAGTGGGAGTAGTTTAAGTGAGGGGAGAACACCGCTGATTTATCAGGGGTTACAGGTTGGCACCCTGACCAAAATGACACTTCAACCGGACAGTAAAGTGACCGGTGAACTGACCATTGACCCGTCAGTGGTCGATTTGATGCGTGCAGGCAGCCGCATTGAAATGAACAGCCCCCGAATCAGTCTTAATGATGCCAAACTGAGTGAACTCTTGACTGGCAATACATTAGAGTTAATCCCGGGTGAAGGGGCACCACAAAAACACTTTACCGTGCTACCAAGCAGTAAAAGTCTGTTGCAGCAGCCCAATGTGCTCGAATTGCAATTAACCGCACCGCAAAGTTATGGCATTGATATCGGCCAGCCTATCTCGCTACATGGCATTAAAATTGGCCAAGTCTTGACCCGTGAGTTATCAGCCGACGGTGTGACCTTCACGGCAGCAGTTGAAGCCAAATACCGTGATTTGGTGCATAAAGACAGCAAGTTTGTGGTTAACAGTCGGCTGGAGGTAAAACTCGGGATTGATGGCATTGATATTCAGGGTGCCAGTGCGCAGGAGTGGATTGATGGCGGTATTCTGATACTGCCGGGCAGCAAAGGTGAAGCCCTGAATAAGTATCCGCTGTATAGCAGTGTCGCCAAAGCTACCGATGGCATTTTAGGCAACGCCCCCGCCACAACACTAAGTTTAACTGCTGCCAGCTTGCCCGATGTGCAAACCGGTTCTGTGGTGTTATATCGCAAGTTTCAGGTAGGTGAAATTACCCATATCAGGCCAAAAGCCAATGAGTTTGAAGTGGATGTCTATATTCAGCCCGAATATCGCAATTTACTCACTGATAAGAGCATTTTCTGGGCCGAGGGTGGGGCGAAAGTCCAGTTGAACGGCAGTGGGCTAACTGTGCAGGCATCTCCGTTGAATCGCGCCCTAAAAGGGGCTATCAGCTTTGATAATCTGGAAGGTGTGACACTGGATAAGGGGGCCAAACGCACCTTGTATGGTAATGAAACCGCCGCCCGTGCTGTCGGTAGTCAAATCATATTGCGCACCTTTGATGCCAGCAAACTGGCAACCGGCATGCCGATTCGTTATTTGGGTATCAATATTGGCCAAGTCGAATCGCTGAAACTGGCACCTGAGCGCAACGAAGTGTTAGCCAAAGCCGTGCTCTATCCAGAATATGTGCAGAACTTTACCCGGGCCGGTACCCGCTTTTCTATTGTCTCGCCGGAGATATCAGCCGCAGGGGTCAATAATCTGGACACCTTGTTCCAACCTTATATTAATGTAGAGCCGGGTAAAGGTGGCACATTACGTACTTTTGAGTTGCAAACCGCCACTATTACCGACTCCCGTTATCTTGATGGGCTGAGCCTTATTCTGGATACCGCGGAGGCAGGATCATTGCAGGTTGGCACACCGGTCCTCTTCCGTGGGCTTGAAGTGGGTACTGTTACCGGGTTTAACCTTGGTGCGATGTCTGATCGCGTGCAGGTATCGATACGGATCAGCCAGAAATTCCAGCAGTTGGTGCGGCAAAATAGCGTGTTCTGGCTGGCATCAGGGTACAACCTTGAATTCGGTCTAACCGGTGGTGTGGTGAAAAGCGGCACCTTCCAGCAATTTATACGCGGCGGCATTGCTTTCGCGACCCCACCAACGACACCACTGGCTCCTAAGGCCAGCATAAATCAGCACTTCTTGCTTAACCCAGAAGAGCCGAAAGATTGGCGCAATTGGGGTACAGCAATCCCCCGCTTTTAGGTGCTCATCAGGGTAGCTCACACTGGGCTGCCCTGATAATTCCCCGACATCATTTCCGCATAAAGATTAATCTTCGTGTGCGACCTGCTGCTCACTCGGTGTCACCATCACATCCAGCACGCATTGACGCAACCAACGGTGCGCCGGATCAGCATCCATGCGCGGATGCCACAACATCGAAACCGTAATAGTCGGTAAGGTTAAAGGAAGAGGAAAGCTGTACATCCCTCGGCGCAGATTCTGGCTATGCCGTTCGGGAACCGTCGCCACCAAGTCCGTCCCTCTCACCAGCGCCAATGCGGTGGATATAGAATCAACCGAGGCGATAATATTCCGTTCAATCCCAAGTAATTGTAGTGCCTCATCAATCGGCCCTTTATGGCCCTGACGCCGTGAAACCACAATATGCCCCTGAGTTGCATAACGCACGGGGGTGATGTCCTCCCCACATAGCGGGTGACCATCACGCACCACGCCCATAAAGCGATCGCGGAAAAGTGCCCGTGTTCGTAATTCAGGGCTGGCAGTCTGGCCCACCACACCCGTTTCCAGATCCACCATGCCATCACGTAACAATGCGCTGTCTTTATTCAATTTTTGCATGAAATGCAGTTGCACATTGGGGGCTTGTTGATGAATCCGAGTCAGCAATGCGCCGCCAAAGTTTTCGACAAAGCCATCGCTGGTACGCAAAGTGAAGGTTCGCATCAACTGTGCCAGGTCCAGTTTTGCCGCAGGCCGCAGCACCGATGTGGCTTCTTGTACTAATTGGCTGACCTGTTCACGCAGTTCAAGTGCTCTTGGTGTCGCTACCAAGGCGCGCCCTGCCCTGACCAGCAAGGGATCACCGGTTGTTTTACGCAATCTTGCCAACGCCCGACTCATCGCCGATGGGCTAAGCCCTAATCGCTGGGCAGCACGCGCCACGCTCCCCTCGGCCAGCAGAACATTGAGTGTGATTAATAAATTGAGATCAGGTTTTGTCATGTACTGACTCTAGCACAACCTCATGCTGACATGGCGTTTTATGCATGGATAACCTGCATTCCATGCGTCTTCCGCCTTATGATGTAATACCCTAATCTCTCCTGAACAGGTCATTCAGGAGTTAATCTATTAATGAAAATCAATACCGAAAACATCAATAGTGACATCATCGCCAACAGTGCGCTAAGCAGAATAATTATCAGCCTCTCCCTGCCGATGCTGCTTTCTTCATTAGCAACCAGCATCGCCAATGTGGGCTTACCCACGTTAACACTCACTTTCAGTGCCTCTTTTCAAGCGGCGCAGTGGGTCGTTTTAGCCTATTTACTGGCGATTACCACCTCGGCCATCAGCATTGGCCGTTTGGGGGATATCACTAACAAACGCCGATTGTTGAATGCGGGGATTGGTTTATTCACAGTGGCCTCTCTGGGTTGCGCGTTAGCCCCTGATATCGGAGTGTTAATTGCTGCCCGTGTGTTACAGGGATTAGGGGCCGCCACCATGATGACACTGACTCTGGCGCTGGTCGGTGAGGCGATTAGTAAAGAAAAAATCGGGCGGGCGATGGGCATGCTCGGCAGCATCTCGGCTATCGGCACGGCACTTGGGCCCTCAGTGGGTGGCATGTTAATCAGCGGGTTCGGTTGGCCAGCGATGTTCCTGATTAACATCCCTTTTGGGTTATTAGCCTTATTTTTGCTATCACGCTATTTACCCATCTCCGACTCATTCACTAGCACTAACAACGAATTACAACAGGCCCATGGTGGTTTTGATCCTCTTGGGATGCTCTTGCTGGGCCTGACTCTGGCACTGTATGCCCTTGCCATGACGCTGGGCCATGGCACCTTCGGTACACTTAATTTAGTGTTATTACTCGCTGCGGTAATTGGCATCGGGTTATTCATCTGGGCGGAAAAGAACACTCCATTCCCATTAATTCAAACCGCTATGTGGCGCCACTCACAGCTGCGTAGTGCATTGATAGTCAGTGCATTGGTCACCACTATCATGATGGCAACCTTAGTCGTTGGGCCATTCTATCTTTCACGGGCTTTTGCCATGAGTACACCATGGGTTGGATTGTCGATGTCCGCCGGCCCGATAGTCGCGGCACTCATCGGGGTTCCTGCGGGTTATCTGGTCGACAGATTCGGTGCTCAAATGATGGTGATTACAGGATTAACGGCGATCACTACCGGGGCAATTGCACTGTCGATGATCGGGCCAATTGCCGGCCTGCCCGGCTATATTTTGCCGGTCTGCCTGATTACAGCTGGCTATGCTATTTTCCAGGCTGCGAATAATACGCTGGTGATTAGATCTGTTGGCGCGCAACAGCGAGGCATTGCATCCGGCCTGCTGAATCTTTCGCGCAATCTCGGGCTGATTACTGGCGCCGCGGTCATGGGGGCTATTTTCGCCTTTGCCTGCGCCCAGCAAGACATTCAATTAGCAACCGTGGCTCATATCACCCAGGGAATGCAGTTTACTTACCGCATAGCCGCCCTATTGGGCGGTACTGCTTTAGCTTTAGCTATTTCTGCAATATATTCAAAAAATAAATCTAATCAATAGCCAGGCTCTTTGATATGAATCTCAGCATATCCTTATTTGGCTGAATGGATTCACGCCAGAAAACCCCCGATATAAAAACATCAATTTATCTTGAATAAAATAGCTAACCCATTTTTGAATTTTTGCCAGTACAAATAGGAATAAATGATGCAAATGAGATGGATAAAGATTTTTTAATTAATTTTAAACACTTTCTAAATCTTGCTGCTATTAATTAAATATCTAAATTTTTAATGTTTTGTTACATAAACATTAGTTTCGCTACGTTATTGGCGCAACTCTGTTCTCGCTTACCTGGCTGCAAATTAGATGATTAAGGAAGCAATAATGAAGAAAATCTTACTTATTTTAGGTGCGGTGATGGTACTACAGACAGCGCCAGTGCAAGGTGCAGGTACTGCCAGTGGAACACTAAACGCAACACTCAACATCATCGCCGGCTGTTACATCGATAATGGCCTCGGGAGTGGCAACTTAAGTAATCTGGGCACTGTAAATTTCGGTACAGTGAGCGACCTAACCGCACCTCTTAGCGTGACATTCAGTGGCACCACCAACGATTCACTTAAATTGCATTGCAGCAATAATACCGCTTATTCCATCGCAATAGATAATGGGCTACATGACAACTCAGGGCAACGACGACTGGCTGGCGGAACATCAGAATTCGTCAATTATAACCTTTACAGAGACAACGGTTTTCTCCAGCCATGGAATGCGACGCCAGTATCCGGCACGGTTGATGGAACGGGCACTGGGTTGGCCACCGCGATCCCACTGACTATTTATGCCCGCGTCCCTGTTCAAGCGACCCCCAGTGTCGGCACCTATCTCGATACTGTTACCGTCACTGTTACCTGGTAATGGCAGGCCGCTTGTTTGCTCTGGCCGCCACTTGCAGCTTATTACTGCTGCCACTTTTTCCCGTTGGGGCTATAACGAAAAATGCCAATATCACCGTCCGTGCCACGCTATTGCCCACTTGTACTGCGGGCACCATTGTTAATGGCGCAACCAGTTTTGGCACCCTGAATTTCGGCACCGTGGTTGCGTTAACCACCCCGATTGCCGTCGCCGGTCAGGGAAATAACGGTGCCATTTCCGTCCAATGCAGTAAGGGGACCAGTTTTAATGTGCTACTCAGTGGTGGGCAGAGTGGTAGCACTGCCAGCCGTTATTTGGCCGGCGGCCCGTCAGGCCAGCATGTTAATTACAACCTGTATACCGATGCGGCACATAGCAAAATTTGGGATAACCTGACTGGCATTTCCCAGATTGCTACCGGATCAGTGGTGGTCATTCCGGTTTATGGTCTGGTTTTTGCCCAACCGACCCCGGCGGTTGGGACTTATACCGACACCATTCAGGTCACGGTGAATTGGTAAATATTATGGAGGATGCTGACAATGAAATATGCTTTATCTCAGTATAACCTCACCCGCGCCCTACTTATTTTAGTACTCAGCATCGCCGTTGCCCATGCTGCCACCTCACCGGTATCTAAAAGTTTCACTGTCAATGCAATAGTGCAAACCGGCTGTAGCCTTGGGGGCGGAGCCACCGATACCAGCAACTTTGGCACATTGGATTTCGGCACCGTCTCTTCATTGGCAAACGCCACTAACGCAATATCTGGACTCAACTCAGGCAGTATCGTCCTCCAGTGCAGTGGTAATCCCACGGTCACACTGGCACTTAATTCCGGGGCCAATACCTCAGGTAACATTTCTGCCGGCAGGCGCTTACTCAACAGCACAACGGGCGAATATTTGCTGTATCAAATATATCAAAACTCTGCCCGAACCCAGATCTGGGGGGATGGTGCCAATGGGGGATCGACACGTTTAGTGACCACCGATGGCACCCTGCAACAAGTCATTTTATATGCACAACTGTCTGCCAGTAGTACGCAACCTAGCGCTGGCGTCTACACAGATACTTTATTAGTTACAGTTACTTATTGATTACTGGCACGATGCCGCAGGAGATTTCACTATGACGCCATTTAACCTACTATCTCGGGTAATATTGCTTTCGGCCACACTGACCAGTAGCCAACTGTATGCTGCGGCCTCCGTTCTGATCTGGCCCATTGACCCGATAATTTCAGACAGTGATAAAGCCACTGCATTGTGGTTGGAAAATAAAGATAGTCAGCCTATCTATATGCAGATTCGGGTATTAGGTTGGCAGCAGGTCAACACCCAAGACGATTACACCCCGCAATCAAGAATTATCGCCAGCCCACCGGTTGCAACTATTCAACCCGGTAAGCGTCAACTGATTCGTTTAGTCAAAAACGCCCCCGTTCCCGCCGGGCAAGAACAAGCCTACCGCATATTAATTGATGAAATACCTTATAAGGACCCAAACGATAAAACCGCCCCCGCTGCCACTCAGTTAGGGCTGAAATTCCAAATGCGCTATTCCGTTCCCTTGTTTGTTTACGGCAGTGGTGTGCTGGCGGCATCTGATACCACACCAGCCCCCGGTGTTATGCCGACGAAACTCAGTTATAGCGTGCATTCACAAGGCGAGAAACAATGGTTGAATATCTCTAATCAGGGTGCTGTTCATGCACGGATTTCGCGGGTGACCCTGCAAGAGAAAGACATTAATAAAGGTTTACTCGGTTATGTGTTAGCCGGTGCAAAAATGAGTTTCCCGCTCAGCCCAACAGCCAGAACAGGAGAATTAAGCGCCATTATCAATAACAGCACCAAACCCATAGTCATCCCACACCAATAAGGTGTTCGCATACAGCAGATAAGGTGTGTTTAATAATAACCTAGGGTTGGGAATGACTATCAGATTCAAGCTGTCACCATTATTAATATTGATGTATGGCTCAGTGTTGTTGCCTTCACTCATCCCCTGGGAGGTTTGGGGGGATAATCTGCCGCCACCTATGGCAACAATGCCCGACAGTACCTTATATCTTGAGTTAGTGGTCAATGACCGTAACTTTGGTGATGCTGTGCCAGTCATCTATCGCGGGGGACATTACTATCTTTCACCAGCACAGTTAAAAACCATCGGATTACCCTCTAGTGCAGAGGTTGCGGTTGATAAGATGGATAAGGTGGCCGTGAAATATGATGGAGAAAACCAACGGTTATTGATTGATGTTCCCAGCGAGTGGTTACCGAAACAGCAAATTAACTCTGCCGCAACTGATGATTTTAATCTTGCACAAAGTAGCCTAGGATTTTTATTAAATTATGATTTTTATGTCAGCCAGAACAGTGGTAACCCACAGTCAGGTAATGCCTCAGCCTGGAGCGAGCAACGTATTTTTGACCGTTTTGGTTTGATCAGTAATACCGGCGTTTATCGTACTAACTTTTCAGGTAATAACGGCGACACGGATAATAACGGCTATATTCGGTTTGATACCCAATGGCAGAGGAATGATGAAAAAAACCTGCTACGTTATACCGCAGGTGACCTGATCACCGGAGCCTTGCCCTGGAGTAGCGCGGTGCGCCTGGGTGGTGTTCAAATCGCGCGTAATTTTGCTATTCGCCCCGACCTTATTACCTATCCGATGCCGCAATTTGCCGGTCAAGCTGTGGTACCTAGCACTGTCGAACTGTATATTGATAACTTCAGAACACAATCAGCCAATATTAACCCCGGCCCTTTTGTTATCGATAATGCCCCTCGTATTAATGGTGCTGGCCAAGCGACTATTATTACAACCGATGCCCTCGGTAGACAAATCAGCACCTCAGTGCCATTTTATGTTGCCAGTTCACTGCTAAAACCCGGCATGTGGGATTTTAGCCTGTCAGCCGGTGCTTTACGCCGCAATTATGCCATCCGTTCTGCTGATTATGCTGATCCTGTCGCCAGTGGCGTGGTTCGTTATGGCACAACGTCTTGGTTGACACTAGAAGGCCGAGGAGATGCTGCCAAAGGCATGAATGTGGTAGGTGGCGGAGCCGGATTTCGGCTGGGCCTATTTGGGGTACTGAATGGTGCCTACAGTATGAGTAATACCTCTGCCGATGCATTTAGTGATGTCATCAGTCAACCAGCCACTGATATTAACAATTCAACCATTAATACCTCACAGGTTGCCATTAATACCCGTGGTGGTATCGGTAACCAGCGTTCATTAGGTTATACCTACAGTAATTCCTACTTTAATCTGAATGCTCAGCGCATTAGCCGCAGCGATAATTATGGCGATCTGGCTAATTACAAAAGCGACTTTCGTCTGAGCCGACGTACCGACCAGATAACCGGCAGTATCAGCCTTGGAAACTTAGGGACACTTGGATCTGGTTATTTCGATGTCAGGGATGCGCTCGGTGAGCGAACCCGGTTGGTCAATATCAGCTATAGCACCTCAATATTCCGTAATACCAGTATTTACCTCTCCCTCAATCGTGAGTTGGGGACCAAAGGTTACAACGCACAACTGATCTGGAGTATCCCGCTGGGTGAATGGGGATCAGCCAGCGCCAGTACCAGCCGTGATGTTGATAACCAGTGGTCCCAACGCGTGAATTATAGCCGGGCAGCGCCTTCTAATGGCGGGCTGGGTTGGAATCTCGCTTATGCCAACGGCAACAGTGAAAATAGCAGTTACCAACAAGCAGATATTATTTGGCGCACTCGGATAATGGAAAGTCGCGCCGGTGTTTATGGCAATAGTGATAACTATAATAGTTGGGGTGAATTAAGTGGCTCGCTGGTTATGATGAATGGCGGCGTTTATGCCAGTAATATGATTAACGATGCATTTGCCTTGGTATCAACCAATGGTTTTAGCAATATTCCGGTCAGTTACGAAAATCAACTGATTGGTACTACGAACAACAACGGATATATCTTGATTCCGACAGTTTCTTCATATTATCAGGCCAAATTCCAGATTGATCCCATGAATTTACCTGCCGATGTCATATTGCCAACAGTAGAGCGAAATTTAGCGATCAGCGAACGCAGTGGCTATTTAATTGATTTTCCCATAACACAGATTACCGCCGCAAATATCAGACTTACCGATAAATCCGGTCAAGACTTACCGAAAGGCAGCGCGATATATACCACGGGCGACACACCTAGCGGTTATGTCGGTTGGGATGGTATGGCTTATATTGAGCAAGCCACCCAGTTGAATAAACTCACCATCGTGCGAGCTGATAATGGCACCCGCTGCTACAGCCAATTCCAATTGAAAAATACTAAAGGGATACAAGATGCTGGTACAGCCATATGCCAATAATTGCCGTACCTGGCTATCGACAACTTTATTTAAGGAGCAGCTAATGATATCGCTCACGACGCGAATTGCCAGCAAGCTACCTCGGCCATACAGGCTACCTTACTGGTTAGTTCTGTCTGTACTGTGGTTATTGTCTGTCAGCAGTGCCACTGCGTGCACTTTTGCTGCCGCAGAAGTAAAACTGCCGCAAAATTCATCGTTTAATGTCAATACCCTCCCCGAAAGTGCCAGTGGTATAACGGCACTTGGCTGTGATGGAACAGCGCTGAGCGTATTATCCACCCCCGTATTGAACAGCACCATCACCAGCACTGCTAATAATCTTAATCTTAAGAATGCCGCCGGCGACTTAATTCCTTATTCAATCTATTCTGACCCAGGCTACAACAATCCCATTATAGTCGGGGGGAATATTAACTATGCTAACAGCAATTTACTCACCATCGTGCTGGGGAAAATAAAAGCCAATTTACCTATCTATATCCGTACTGGCAGTAATAATGCCATTAACATCAATATCAGTGCTGGCACTTATACCGATACTATCTCTTTGAACTGGAATTATGATTTATGCTCTGCCGTTATTGGCGTCTGTATCGGTGGCACATTCAAAGGAACGGCATCATCAACAGTCACTGTCACATTGGTGGTCAACAACGATTGTGTCATAAACGCCGCGCCCAATGTCGATTTTGGTAGCTACGCGTTAATGTCACAATTTATTCCTGTAAATCAATTTATCACCGCTACCTGTACCAAGAACGCCACCTTCACTACCTACATAACAAATGGCGATAATTTCTCTGCCCCTTGGCCCCAAATGAAATTGCTCCCAGGGAGTGTTATACCGGCACCCCCTACCGACTATTTACAGTATCAACTGTATCAGGGCTCGGGGTCGATTCCCTGGAATATAACCAACAAAAGATCAGATACCGCGACAGGCTCAGCTCAACAGATCCCTTATAAAGCGATGATCAATGCACAACAAACGCAAAGAACCGTTGGCACCTATCAGGACAATGTCAGTGTAGTGCTGGAATACTAGTGTGCTGCCGGAATACAGAGGATGAGAAGCCATTAACTCGTTGTGTTTTATGCACTATTGGTCTTTTAATCTTTTATTTTTTTATGATTGAAATTTTTAGTTATTGTTTATTTATAAGAAAAATCCGATTGGGCTGTACTAAATCTGTCCCTGTTATACAATCTGCGGGCTTAAATAATAGCCGACATATTTCTATCTAAGGAAAGCCGAGATTAAACAGGAGTGGACATCATGACTGACTACGATAATCGGGAAGAATCAGCTGACATTGGTCTGTTAAAAGAAATGAACAGCTTACGGGACATCATCGAAAATAATTCAGACTGGATCTGGGAAGTTGATGCTTCCGGCCGTTATACGTTTTCATCTGCAAAATCCATCGAGCTTCTTGGTCGCCTACCCCATGAGGTGGTCGGTAAAACGCCGTTTGACTTTATGCCTCAGGATGAAGCCAGCCGGGTAGGAAAGATATTTGCAGAGATTGCGGCTGCACGTATCCCTTTTGCCGGTTTGCAAAACCGTAATATTCGCGCTGATGGCAGCGAAGTCTTAGTTGAAACCAGTGGTATCCCACTGTTCGATGATAACGGCGAATTCAAAGGTTACCGCGGAATTGATCGAAACCTGAGCAATTTACCTTATGATGCGGATAAACGCTTATTTGAGTTGGAATCGATTTATTCCAGTGCTCCGGCTGGTCTGTGCTTTATCGATACGACCCTGCGCTATATTACTGTAAATGATTATCTGGCTGAACTTCTGGGTAAAAATACAGTAGAGATTAATGGGCGCAAAATTGCAGACTTCCTACCGGGCATTATTCCTATTTTGCAGAGTGCGCTGCTGAAAGCCTATTGCAATGACAGTATCCCCGATGCTGAGTTTCAGATGCCGGATAAAGCACGGGTGTTCTTTATGCGGATAAATGCCGCCAGATATCCCAGTGGTCAAGTGAGTGGGCTGTCCGTCGCGATGATCGATATTACGCCATTGAAAGAGATGGAAGAAAAGCTGCGCAGCAGTAAACAGCATTACCGCAATATGGTGGAGCTGAATCCGCAAATTCCCTGGACTGCATCCCCGGATGGCATGATTACCGATGTCAGTTCTCGCTTTGAAAAAATTACGGGATTAACCCGCGAAGAGGCGCTGGCAGATAAATGGCTCCGTACCATCCATTTAGATGATCGCCACCCCACCTTAATCAGTTGGGAACACTCCTTACAAACACAGCAGCCACTGGATGTTGAAATCCGCTTTTGTCATGTTGAAAAGGGATGGAACTGGATGCGAATCCGAGCAGTTCCCAGCGTAGGTGACAATGGCGATGTGTTGTGTTGGTATGGAACCGCAGAAGATATCCATGAACGAAAATTGCTGGAACTTAAGCTGGTTAAAGCGAATCGACGTCTGGAAATTCAGGCCAGAACAGACTCACTGACTAAATTGCCTAATCGCCGGGCGTTCAAAAAAGTGCTGGCCCATGAATTTATGCGGGCAAAACGCTCAGACTCTCCGCTAGCAGTTTTAATGATTGATATTGATTACTTTAAGAACTTCAATGATTGCTATGGTCATATCTCTGGTGATGCCTGCTTACGCTTGGTCGCCAGGGCATTACGCAAATCACTAAAACGCAGCACCGATATTGTTGCTCGCTATGGTGGAGAAGAGTTTGCCGCTATTCTGCCAGATACCGACCAACAGGGCGCCAGCCTGGTGGCCGAGCATATATTGCAATCTATCCGTGCTATGGGCATTAAACACAATGACAGTAAATTCCGTAAAGTCACCATCAGCCTTGGTGTCACTGTTTATCAAGCCCATCAGCATAGTGGTATTACGGATCAAGCGGATTTAATGCTCGCGGCAGATCAAGCACTTTATTACTCGAAAAAGAATGGCCGTAACCAATTTAATTTGGCTGAACTCCCCTGCGAATGCAGCCATTAGGCTACTCTGACTAAACATACTCGGTATTAAATAATTAACCCCCATCAGATTCGATGCGGATAGAATTTACGCCGAGGCGGTATTTTTTAGATGCGGCCTCTGGCACTTTTTTCTGACTCAGCTATTCTCAATAAGGCGACCAATCTGGTCATACCTCATACCACTTGGTAGGTAAGGAGTCTTTATGGGAAAAACCCTAGTAAAAATCAGAGATTTTGAAGTTGATGACGCAGAGTTGTCTGCACCACTGACAAAAGGCGAAAACACCCTCAGTATCCCCTGTAAATCGGATCCTGAATTGTGCATGCAGCTAGATGGGTGGGATGAACATACCAGCATTCCCGCAACGTTAGATGGGAAAGACCGGTTGCTTTTTAAGCAACATTACGATCGACATCAGGATGCTTGGGTAATGAGGGTAACGTGATTGTTGCAATAAGAAGATCCGTCAACCCATAGCTACAATTTATGAGTGACGGTTTCTTCTCTTGCGACTCGATAATATCTGTAGGGCAAAATCAATCAAATTACTGACTACCAGAAGCCAGCTATCAGAATTTTTCCAATACTTTGAACTGCATACAAATCAGCATCATTTCTGGGGAAAACATCTCGTACTCCTCAAAAAAGCGCTGTTGCGTTTTACGCCAAAACGTCAGCGTTCGATCGCCCTCACCTTCAGCGACAGCATGGGTTTCATCAACCTGATCAAACGTTTTCAATTCTACGTCGGTCAACTCTATCGCACAAACCGGTTCATTGCGGCCATTGACCACAACAAAGATATCCCCCGCCTGCGGCACGCCATCTTCATCCAATGCCGCACAGGTCGCTGTTTTCGTACCGTTCAGTACTAATGCCAATACATCATCTGCCACTTGTTCAGTATCACCAAATGCCCAACGCTCGGCGTCTTGATATTTTTGTGGGACTGTAGCCATAGTTTCATTATTCCTATTCGTCATCTTATTGATGCAGCGCATATTACACTTTATCTTAACTGGTACGAACTGACTAACTCTCGCATCAGCATAAATTTTCGCTACTATACCCTAAATAATTCGAGTTGCAGGAAGGCGGCAATTGAGTAAATCCCCAAGAGCTTACTTCAAGTAAGTCACTGGGGTGAACGAAAGCAGCCAACGCACATGCAGCTTGATGTATGACGGGTATATACCTAAAGTAACCAGCGTCGCAGTAAACAAATGAATTCCGCAGAGCTGACCCCGTCAGACATAATACTAAATTGAATAAGGACCCTATGGTGACCAAACGCTTGCATACGAAACATTGGAAGATGTTTGTGGTGTTACTCTGTATCTGTGGCGCATTAATGCTGCTGCGGTGGGCGTCGATGATTTTTGGCTGATATTGCTACCGCTAGCGTTTGTCTTTAGGTAAAAATAAGCAACCACACTTTGGGCAAACCAAGGCCGTATTTTTGTGCACTTTTTCTGAGCTCTGCTCAGAGACTGCGCCACAATCTGGGCACTTAATCTTCACTTTTACACTGCTAACCAATCTTTTGACGCTATCAAGAAATGACATATGCTCGCCTCTCAGTTGTACAACCTCGTTAGATTACGTTAACCAACGGCAATAAACCGTGGAGTGGTCAGCGTTTACTCAGATTATCTGTACCGGGCCAGATTTTTGTTCACGAAAATAGCCGGTTTTGCAGGAGACAACGGAAAAAAACAAGCGGAAAATGGAAAGTACGGGGAAATCATTCACCACGCAGCATGACTTGCATGCTTGGCGTAGTGATGTGGTAGACGGGTTATTGGAAACCTTTGGTCTGGGGTCAATGATTCCATAATTCTTGGATCAACCCTCTGACCCGAACCTTGGAAGCACCAGCAACCAAACTGATAACACGGTTAGCACTCAACGTAGAAACGTCGGTATTCCATTCATCAAAAGAATGTTCTGCGTAACTATCGTTGAAAACTTTTTTTATCGAGGATTCAGCTTCGGACATCTCACTGAAACTCTTAGCGTTTATTAAGCACTGAGCAATGATTGAGACTTTTTTCATGTTTTATCCTTGATTATCGGTCGCATAGTGTAGCACAATTACACTCTCTCTGATCATATGCTGCTTAAATTGTTTTCAATTGAAGATAACGTTTTGATATTACAGCATATTCAACCAAGCCTGACAGGCAAGATCTGCTCCTAACCTCATTGTTCAGTCACTCTAAAACCCTACTACGCGCTCAGAAGTTGCTTAAAAAGCATTCATCATGCTAAATCCACCTCAGCAGATTCATTATTTATTCACTATCAGTGCGTTTTTTAGTCAGTTCACATGCTATATTGTAGTGGCTTTGCCATGACAAAGACCTTATCTGTGTGAGTAATTGAGGTGCCGAATGATCAGCAATTTCTTTCTCTATTCACTATTTATTATCTATATCACCGCGGCGCTTATTGATGGCTCACTCCCACTGCTTGACCTAATGTAACCCAAGTACCAGCCTGACAATGGCATCAACGCCAAAGCGCCCCCTCTAGTTACTGTGCATGGCAGCAGCATCTTGTAGTAAGGAGTTCATCTCAATGGTACCTGGTGGCCGTAGTGACCATTTTGGCCCCTGTAATGCCTCTGCATAACCCGCCTGATACAAACGCTCCATCTTGATGGGATCAAAAATCTCTGCGCCATTGGTATCAACATTTGATGGAATCGTTATCCAGTGGAATCCTGAATTTTCAGCCAAAGAGAATGCATAAATACGATACAAATCCCCGACCAATGCCGCTTTGCTGGTTGAGTCAAGAGTACGCATAGCGATATTACGCACCAACCGTGGGGTCGGTTCTGGTTGTGGGCCAAGCTGTCCATTATGGATGATATAAATATCTTCTTTACTGTCTGCCAGGCCCGCTCTGGTACGTACGACTTTTGAGCTGTACACACCACCATTATAGAAGACCCGCGCCGCCACACCGCCGTCAACATGCATTTCATCGTAATGCTTACCCTGAGCCACCACATCAAAAAATACCGGTGAGAACGCGACAGGGACTGAAGAGGAAGCCAGCATTACCTTACGAAATAGCATTAGGGCTTCAGGAGTCCCTTTCATCGCAATCAGCCCCATGTTCCAGACAATAAATCTTTGCGAATCGAGATCCACCGTACCCATATACAACCGCCGACCATGCCGATGTGCCTGGGCGATTTCACTCATTAACTCAGGAGTAATATGCCCATCAATCAATTTAGACAACGGGCTGGTATCCGCTAATGATTCGCGGAAAAAGAGGCGAAATAATAGATTATCCAGATGGAAAATATCACGGGTGGTGGTGGTGGTATAAAAGTCATGTAATGCCTGGTCGTGATCACTCCCTAAAAAGGCGAAAGGTGCGATTAACGCGCCAGTGGAAACCCCACTGACCACCTTAAACACGGGGCGCTTACCTGTTTTCGTCCAGCCGTTCAAAAAGCCAGCACCGAAGGCACCATTTGGGCCACCACCAGATAATGCCAGATGGGGATAAACCAATGTTCCATCCGCGGCTCGGAACATCTCTTTCGATTCATCTTTATAAGATTGCAGTAAATCCGCTTCAAATATCGGGCTAATGTGCCCTGCGCCGGCACGGATATCCGGCATTCCAGGGATTTCGGCCGCTGGCATTAACTCCACTGGCACTGGATTTCTAGGTAATTGGCTACAGGCCGCCAATAAAGAAATTCCGGTTAGCAACGCCATGGAACGAACTAATTTCCAGCTTATTATCATTATATGTCCTAGCAGATGCGGCCAAATATTACTGACTAAACGTAGACTAATTTGATGATAGTCTCACAAAATCATCCTGTCTGTTATGCCATTGTTGATGAGAAAGATGATACCAACAGTGTTGGCTTAACTTGCTGTCAGGGCTGACAATTGGATGGGGAAAATGGTCTGGCGCGCGCACCATGCCGATTCGTTCCATCAATGCTTGTGAACGCAGGTTAATTAAAGCAGTAAATGAAACAATTTCAGCCAGTTTTAATTGATCGAAACCCACCGTCAATACTGCCAATGCAGCTTCCGTTGCCAGCCCTTGCCCCCAAAATGGAAAAGCAAAACGCCAGCCTATCTCGACACAAGGTGAAAAAGGTAATTTAACGGTAGGAATATGTAACCCCAATGCGCCGACAAACTGCCCACTAGCTTTCAGTTCAACAGCCCACAACCCCCAGCCACGCTGTGCTATCAATAATTGACAACGTGAAGCCATCATATCGCTTGCTTCACGTGTTAGAGGGGCTGGGAAAAATGCCATAACGCGAGGATCCGCGTTAAGCGCTGCAAAAGGTGCCCGGTCTGACGGTAGCCACTGCCGTAGCTGTAAACGCTCAGTTTCAAACTCAATAACGTTTTTCATTCTAGCGAAGCTAATCCTACTTTGGTTCAAGGTGGAGGATTGCCCCCACCCTCAATTTTTCTTACCTCTATTTCTGCGATAATGCTCGCCATTGCTGCACAGAAGGCCGCTGCCATTGGTAATTTGCATACTGACGAAGATACTCAGGTAAGTTGTCGCCATTCAGAACTAACCGGTTAAGCATCAGTGCCAAATCGGTATCTGCAATACACCATTCACTGAATAAATATCTTCTGCCATCCGACAGCAAACGCTCCAACCCAGAAATAAGTTTATTCGCCGCTTGTTGCGCGCTATCAGACAAAGGAGGCAGCCTTAACCCAGCAAAGACCACTTCAGTTGGCCGTTCAGTGCGGATCGGCATAAAATCACTGCGCAGCCATGCCTGTATTTCACGCGCTCTGGCACGCTCTTGCCTATCTTGCGGATACAGCCGAGCGTAATCTGGCGCCGGGAAACGCTCGTCTAAATATTCAGCAATAGCTGAAGACTCAGAGAGTTGAAAATCATCGATAACCAGTGTCGGCACCCGACGTGTCGCCGACAGACGGGCATAAGCCTGTTGCAGATTCTCACCGGCAGACAAATTAATGACGCTTAATGAGAAAGGGAGTGCTTTTTCTGTCAATGATACGAATACCGACATCACATAAGGACTGAAAAAATCTGAATCGGTATACAACGTAATAGTTTGCTGGCTCATCGAAACCCCGACTGATTATCACTAAGTAGATTGACGTTAATCGGTTTTAGCCAGATTGAATAGCAGCTTCTGCAAAAAAATATTATCGCTAATTACGCCCTATTTTCTGTTTCAAAAACCGCAGATGATCTTCATATAGCAACATTGCACAGACGAAAGCCAAAGTAATGAAATCTAATCCGTAGGTTGTTGGTCATCTAAAATTGTCAGCAGAATATCCGCATCCGGGGTTGTTATATGCTTCCCTTCGAGAAAACCAGCGAGTTTAGCCTCTGCATCATGTTCATATACTTCATAACCTGTGATTCGATAGCCCGGTACGCCATCCTGGCGGCGAATATACTCATCACCATCAATGTAGTACTCAACAACACCACTGGCATCTTCAATCTCATAACGTTTATCAAAAGGGAACTGTTTCATTACTCATCCTAAAAAAACAACATAGCGCTATGATGCCAATTTATAGCTGTTTTAGGAAGTGTTCGGCATACCGTCTCCCCACTAGCGCTCAACAACGTTGCTTTAGCAATGAGAAAGGTTGCCCTGTTAATCAGGCAACCTTTATTACTATTTATCTATTTTTTTAGACTTAAAATAACTGAATTAACTAATGGTTACTTCTTAAACTTTAAAGAAAGCAGTGCATTCTTGCCAACATCCATATATTTGTCAGCTAAAGCTTCAGTCGTGTTAAACGTAGCAATAACTAATTTCCCATCAATCGTAGTGAGCAACATCACATTCTTGATGGTTCCATCAGCAGCCGGGGTATCCATAGTGATGATATAAGCTTTACGCCCATCAACATCCTTCTCTTCCAGAGTCGGTTTGAATGGCGCAAATTGTTTCTTCATCATATTAACAACTTCAGCGAGCTTGCCATCGGGTATGGCGCTATTGCTATCGCTGAATGCGAAGGACACACTGCCCTGTTCAACGGAATAGGCTTCTTGTGGTGCATTCTGCTGAGGGTATTTAGTTGCCAGCATTTCTTTAGACATTAAAGTGAATTCAGCTGGCATCTCAATGTAAGCTTTGCCACCAAAAACTTTAGTGCCTGTTGGTTCAGGTTCAGAACAACCGGCAAGAACAACGACCATAGCAAATAATAGGAAAACACTTTTTTTTAACAAAATAGACACCCCAGAATAAAATGAATGTAGACTCTGGTTAATAATAGCCAGACCCTGTTTTTGATAATAATTTATTGCCGTTGAATTATATCCACTGGTATTCTTTTTAGTCCATTGAGATCATCCAAGATATGTCCTAATTAATTATTCCCTTTTATCATAAATAAAATTAGAAACACGACTACTATCAATGATAAGGAAAAAACAACGAATATCATATGCAATAAACACCCCCATTTACTTAATCAGACCAATGTCACCTTGGCGTAATCCAACCTTATTTATTGCTTAAGAAAGTAAATAAGATGATACAGATGTTGTTAGTTAGTTATATTTACTCTTGCAATAAATCGGGACATTGAACTCATTTCTTCATCTTTTCCCTCACTAAGAATCAGCTATCTGCAACAATTTTTACGTGTTACAGACGTGAAAATAAATGCAATTAAGGTAAACTGAGACGCCTAAATAAGGGGATAGAATGAGTAGTGAAATATTTCTTGCCGTGCTGGGCGCGGCACTGTTACATGCTTGCTGGAACGCTCTTGTTAAATTTGGCAATGATCGTTTTGTCGCTATCTCTTTGATGGCAATTTTCTCCGGAGTGATTTCACTGTTCGGTATTTTTTTTTGTGGCGTTACCCTCGCTGAGCGCGCTTCCCTGGTTACTGTTGTCGGTTGCTTTTCACACAGGTTATTGCCTGTTTCTAAGTAAAGCTTATGAACAAGCCGAGTTTGGTCAAATCTATCCTATCGCACGTGGCGTTGCCCCCTTATTAAGTGCTCTGCTCTCTTGGTTAATCTTGTCGGAAATCCCCAGGTCGTTAGCTTTAGTTGGGGCGGCTATTTTAGTCTCCGGTGTCATCATGATGACATTTGATGGCCGACGTGGCACTGACAAAGTCAATGGCAGGGCTATTATCTATGCCTTAATTACGGCGACTTTTACTGCCTGCTACACCCTATCTGATGGGGCTGGCAGCCGCGCCAGCATTGAACCACTCAGTTATATTTTTTGGTTGTTTATGTGCAACGGCATAGCCATGTTTGCATTACTTTGGATAATGCACCGCAATGTGGTTTTTCGTCAAATACGCCAGCACTGGCGACACGGCGTGATTGGTGGCGCGATGCAATTACTGGCTTATGGCATTGTCATTTGGGCCATGAAAAGCACGCCAATCGCCCTCGTTGCCGCTCTACGTGAAACCAGTGTCTTGTTCGCCATGATAATCTCAATCTGGATGCTAAAAGAGAAACCATCGATGTTACGACTCATCGCCAGTGCCATTATTCTGATGGGGGTAGCAGTAACCAAACTTGGCTAATACTTAACCAAAAAATGTAAACGCCATTTCTTAGAAAAGGAGAAGACTACTTCTTCAGCAAACGCGCTATACTCATATAAATCCTATAAATAAGGAGAATATATGCTCATAGGATTTGTTTTATTGGTTAGCACCTGCGGTATGGATGCTTGCGAGGCACTGCCCGTGACCGATGATGTCTATACAACACGCCACGAATGCATGGCTGTAGCTACTCGTCTTCATGAACGCAGACCTGATGTGGTTTTGATTTGCGGTGAAGTATACCGCCAGCCTGACAGCGATCAATCTCATTGAGGGTTTCACTGTATTAATTCGATCTGCTGAACATCTGTTCCGATATTATTTTTTAATATTAGAGGATGTGCTTTATTTCCTACATTTATTCTGTAAGAAATTGGGAAGTTCACAAAAAAACAACCAAGGTGACGTTAACTACATTTGCCAATCATTAATGCTAATCACCAAAATAAAGTGTTAAATGGCCTGCTGAGTTAAATGTAATATCACAGAAAACCAGTGATAAACACACTGCTGATATTAGTTGCCTGACTAAATTACCGAACCAATGATATAAAACATTAACAGACTAGATATCACCACAACCACGACATTGTTAATGAACAAAGCAAACATCACACTAAATAGTGCGCCCATAAATAGGGATTATCCGGGAATGAGCGTAGTACACCATCCTGAAATAGATAATTGGCCCACAAATTGTGGTTAATAAACAGGCTGTGGCGTACTTAAGTGCCTGGATGAACTCCCCTCAATAGCACAGAGGGACGATTGATCATCGGAACAACAATTGAAGCGAAGGTGGCAATAATGGAGAAATCTAGCTGCAAGCGGGCAAGATCAGGCATCATTGTGCCACTACAGGCTATTGTTTTCTCTTACCCGAACAATTAGAGCGCATTTTATCGGGGCAGTAATAAATATCAGGCAAGCCACCACCAGCCCGATCCCCACCCACCCCGTAATAGGCAGTCTTTCTCCCACGATAATCACTGCCAATATGGCAGCAACAACAGGCTCGATGAGGGTAATGGTGGTCGCCATACTTGCCGTTATACGAGCCAGCCCATATCCATAGCAAATATAGCCAAGAAACATCGGAACCAACGCCATATAGGCACCCACTGCAGCATTACTCCAAGATTCCAGCAGCGGGGCTCCAGTCATAAAGAGTACTGGCATTAGCAAAATGCCGCCAAGACCAAAAGTCGCCCCCATCGCTGTGCGAGAAGGAAGCCCTCGCTGCATCAAACGGCGAGCAGCCCACGAATACAGCGCATAAGTAAAACCAGCAAGAAGGCCTAGAATTACCCCTATCGTGACATTGGGTGACTGAACCAGAGTGCCGTGGCCCCCACTTTCAGCCATACAAAGCAACACCATGCCTGCAATGCCAAGAGCCGCCCCCAACATCCAGCGAATCGTCAGCCGCTCGCCCTCCAAGACATATTCAATCAGAGCAGATAACAGGGGGGCAGAACCAATAGAAATGACAGTCCCGACAGTGACACCCGCTAAATGCATAGAGGCATAGAATGCCAGCGGATAGATGGCAACAGCAATGACCCCTATCAGCAGTAAACGCCACTGTTGAAGGAGTTTATCTACATAACTAATGATACTCCCAGCGGCTATCATCGCCTGGAGTAGCCCCCCAAGTCCCATCGCAACAGCGCCTATGGCAACAGCACTAACCGCAGGAGCAAATGTTGCCGCTGTTCCAGTGGTTCCCCACAAGATGGCCGCAATCAATACTCCCACCCTGCCCATCATGCGATCTCTTGGCGTGACAGTCATAGCGACTCCATCATTTCGGCGGCCATTGTCATTGCCTGACGAACGCACTCACCATTCCCTTCCAAGCCCGCGCGAGACATACTCCCCTCGAGTAAAAATGAAAAGTGCCTGGCCATCCGTATGGCACGTTGTTCATCACCAGAGAGAAGCACACAAAGATGTTCAGTCAGAATCGACTCTACCTGCTCCTTGTGCCCGCGCACTGCCTGTCTGCCCGGTGCGCCCGCGGGCAGTTCAGCCGCGGCATTCAGTAGTCCGCACCCTCTGAATCCACGTTCATAGGCAAATTCAGCATGGTCTGCATAAGCAAGAAAAACAGCCATCACGCTCTCTTTCGGACTCGCCGTTTGTTGCAGACGATTAGCGTACAGTGCGAGCCACTCTTCATGACGAATCTGTAAATAAGTAGCAACTAGTTCTGCTTTGGACTCAAAGTTGTTGTAGAGACTTTTCTTGGCAACACCTGCCCTTTTAACAATGGCATCAATACCCGTTGCCGCAATGCCATCGTTATAGAACAACACCCTTGCAGCACTCAGCAGCCGATCTCGGGCACTTTCTGATAGTTCGCGTGAGGACATGGCAAATTTCTTCCTGCTTTGGATTATTATAGGTATACCAGTCTACCTACTATTATTGTGACGTCAATACGAGCAAGAAAGTATGCTCTATATTAAATATTGGGAACTAATGCCGTACTCAGGGCATAGCGTCAGGTTAGGTTTGACAGGACATGAGGAAAAAGACTGATGATTGGTTTCACACCGGGTGTTTCATCAATATAAACTCGGCCATTGCCGAGTTTATATGCTTGAGTACTGAGACCGATAATAATTACGTGAGCTTAGCGCCCTTTCTTCTTACGTCCGGGCTGGGTAAAGCGCTTGCGGGAAGCTGAGTTACCATCGGGTTTTTCGGCCTTTTTCGCCCCACTAACACTCGGTTTTTTATCTGCCACGGGCTTAGCCTTGGCTTTTTTCACCGGTTTTTCGTCAGATGATGAATTTTCAATCAGCTTAAATAACTCGATTAACTCATCATCAGTCAAATCTCGCCACTCACCCATTGGCAGCCCTTTCAGGGTGACGTTCATGATACGAGTGCGCTCAAGCTTGGTGACTTCATAGCCAAAATGTTTACACATACGGCGAATTTGACGGTTAAGCCCTTGCACCAGCGTGATATTAAATACAAAGGTCGCGACTTTATTCACTTTGCATTTTTTGGTCACGGTTCCCATCATCGGTACACCAGCACCCAGACCGAGAATAAACTCGTCAGTCACCGGTTTGTTGACCGTCACCACGTACTCTTTTTCGTGGTCGTTCCCAGCGCGCAGGATTTTGTTAACCAAATCACCGTGATTCGTCAAAAAAATCAACCCCTGCGAGTCTTTGTCCAAACGTCCGATAGGGAAGACTCGTTTACTGTGATTAACGAAATCAACGATGTTATCGTTTTCCCCCTCTTCGGTGGTGCTTATGATGCCAACCGGTTTATTCAGTGCGATCAGCACCAAGTCGTTTTCGTCACGCGGTTCGATAAGCTGACCGTTAACTTTGACTACATCCCCGCCATATACTTGATCGCCAACAGCGGCCCGTTTGCCATTAATAAAAACATGTCCTTGTTCAATATAACGATCGGCATCACGACGAGAACAGATACCGCTCTCGCTAATATATTTGTTAAGACGAGTGGATGAGTTGGTCAGCATAAATCTTCCGTAAAAATAAGATTATATCACGTTAGGCTATGAAGCCGGCAGAGCAGCTTAACAGAGAGAATGCAAAGTCATAAAGACGATTTCGAAGGATATGATGGCCGGTGGCAATATCATCGTGCTGCAACGTATCCTCGGCCACTCAGATATTCGGGTCACCATGCGCTACTCTCACTTCGCGCCAGACCACCTGCAAGACGCGATTCACTTTAATCCATTAGCTCGATTTGAGAGTGGCGACAAAGTGGCAGTTAACACAGATAGACTGATACCCAATAACCTAGCAACCCACCTTGATCGTAATACAGCTAGAATATTGGATTTACTTTCTGTAAAAGATTATGACTTGCTGGATAGCAGCACTTATGAATTCATTGTTTATCGCCCACCAGAAGATGAGCCGACATATAGTAAATCTCAATTTTCAAAACTCAATGAAGCCCTATTCTCAATACAAGAGATCGATGATAAACACTCTATTAGGGTTGTCCCTGTAACAACAGTACACCAAGCTGCAAGTCGTATAATTAAAGCTGAGAATCAAGCCGCATAAATATAGACCCGGCCCCGCTGCCAGGTTTTATTGCTTCCTAGCCAGCGCTTCCACCACAGCCCTCATCGCCTCTTCTGTAATCTCTGAACGCTTTATCTTTTTATTAGCTAATGATGTCCTCAACACTCCCGCAATGACCACATGCTTTGGCTCTTGTCCAAGATCACGCATCTCAAGCACCACCTTCCCCACTACTCGGCACATTTCGTTATATAGCACGTCTGAATCTTTTGTGCTCATAGCTGCTCCCATCTGAATTCCCCTCAATTTACCACAGTTGGCGGCATTTTTGGCGCTGCCATACTTCTGTAATGAAAGTTGTCGGATCAAGCACTTTATTATTGAAATTTCCTACAAAAGTTAGGGCGACATCTCATTTCATATGGGTCTCATGTAAGATATAGTCTCAGGCCTTAGCGACTGAAAATACACTGTTGTAAAAATCGAGGGATGATAAGCTGAAGTTCCTTTTGGGCTAAAGGAGTAGTCTGAAGCTCAATCGTATAAAACGGACGATAAGTACATTATTTTAAACAAAGCTATAAAGGCTATTCTTTGTTGGAAAATAGGAAAGTGCCGACCTTCAGATTAAATACCTAAATGATGTGGTTGTATATGCCCACTATAAGTTGAAGACAATTTACGCCACGATCTAGCGTATCGAGGTAATGTGAACGTTGCGTAAAACTCAATAAGAACCCTAGTACCAGGGTTATCCCCAAGATGAAATGTATCTGGTAAATTACATTATCTGCCTCTAAGGCCTTTTAGGAAAAAATCCATTTTATCCTAAGTGGCTATTTGCACCTATTTTAAGAGTGAAATTAAATATAATGTTTACATTCAGCGCCTTAAAGTTAAATAATATCACGTTGTCATTATTATTAGTCAGTATAAGTTCATCGACTTTAGCCGGGACATGGAACGGTTCAGTCTCTGATAATTGGTTTGAGGGTGGTAACTGGTTGCCGAATACTATACCCGACACCACTACCACAACGATAATTAATAATGGATTAGTAAATCTTAGTAATGGTATATCCACTATTACTCAGCTTCAGTTGGCACCCTCTTTAAATAATAATTCCCAATTAACCATTTCAGATAATGGTCATTTAACGATGGTCGGCACTAACATTATTGCTGTCGGTGGCGAAAGTGGAAGTAATGGTAGTGGCAAAATAGTCGTGAGTGGCGACAATGCATCGTTAACCATGGCTAATGCATCTCTTTATGTTGGCCTATACGGCTACGGTGAGTTACAGATTATCGACGGCGGAAAAATGTATATGCTAAATGCCAGTCGGGGATTAGTTTTAGCTGACCATCTTAGTGCCACAGGCATTGCTGAAGTCGACGGTCAGGGTTCATTGATCGATATAGCGGGTAATCTTACCGTTGGCGGTGATGGCAAAGGCTATCTGAATATTACCAATGGTGGCACAGTAAATGCTCATAGTTCATATGATGGTTACGGTTTACTGATTGGCGGATATAACGGTGATAACCGCGGTGGTGGAGTGGTGGCGGTCGACGGCATTGGCTCGACCTTGAATATTACTGGTGATGTTTATATTGGCAATACCGCATCAGGCAATATGTCAGTTTCTAACGGTGCTAAAGTTAATGTACTGAGTACCGCATCTTCTTATCTGGCTGACCAGCAAAACGATGTAGAAAATAGTGTGCTAGTGACTGGGCAAGGTTCAGAATGGAACGCAGGTACGAATTTATTTATTGGCCGGGGCAACGCTAGCGGAGCATTAACCATTAATGACGGTGGTAAAGTTTCTGTCGGTCAGGCGATCGGTGTGGGCTATGGCGATTATAATGCTAGTCTGGCAAGTGCCGGCACCAACGTTATTAATATTGGTGGTACTGAAATCAGTGCGCCTCATGCCGCAGGCTATCTTGATGCTCCGGCCATTCAGCTGTTCACCGCTGATAAAAGTATTCTTAACCTGAACCATACAGATAACACCGGCGACTATATATTGGCTGCGGTAATTGACGGTAATGGCACGATTAACCAGTTGGCAGGTACCACCACATTGACCGGTGATAGTCGTTACTTTGCCGGTAAAACTCAGGTTTATGGTGGTAGCCTGATTGTGAATAACGTATTAGGCGGACAAGTTAATATTGCCGAGTTAGGTATGTTGGGTGGTAGCGGTATAATTAATGGTAATGTTGAAAATTCCGGATTAATCGCACCGAGCATTTTATCGTCATCGAGTATTGACTCCCCTACTCGAATAGGTTCCAGATTTAACACATTAACCATTAATGGTGATTATACTAGTAACAACGGTAAGTTAATACTCAACAGTCATTTGTCCGATGATAACTCTCCCACCGATAAACTGGTGATTAACGGCAATACGAGCGGCAATACACATGTAAGGGTGGATAACCTCGGCGGCAGCGGTGCACAAACCCTGAACGGTATTGAACTTATCCAAGTAAACGGTTTATCTGACGGTGAGTTTGTCAAAAGTGGTCGCATCGTGGCCGGGGCCTATGATTACTCACTGGCCCGCGGGATAGGTAGCAATACCACCAACTGGTATTTGACTAGCCTAAGCAATGAACCGGTTGACCCTGAAAATCCCGTTGGTCCAGGTGAAGAAATGAAACGCCCTGAGGCGGGAAGTTATACAGCGAACTTGGCGGCAGCTAACAATATGTTTGTCACCCGTCTGCACGATCGTTTAGGGGAAACTCAATATATCGATGCCCTGACAGGCGAGCATAAAGTGACCAGCATGTGGTTACGCAATGAAGGTGGGCATAACCGCTCACGTGATACCAGCGGGCAGTTGAAAACCCAAAGTAACCGCTATGTGATGCAATTAGGTGGCGATATCGCGCAGTGGAGTAACAATGACCTGAACCGTTTACATTTAGGTGTCATGGCCGGTTACGGTAACAGCAAGAGCAATACACGCTCGAAATCCGGTTACCAGTCAGACGGCTCTGTTGATGGTTACACTGTCGGCGTGTACAGCACCTGGTATGCCAACGATGAAGACAAGTCCGGATTGTATGTCGACGGTTGGGCACAATACAGTTGGTTCAACAATACCGTTGAAGGTCAGGATTTGGCAAGTGAGGAGTACAAATCTAAGGGTGTGACTGCCTCGCTTGAGAGTGGCTATACCTTTAAAGTTGGCGAGAATGCAGCTAAAAACGCCACCTACTTTATCCAGCCCAAAGCACAGATTACCTGGATGGGGGTGAAAGCAGACGACCATAAAGAAACCAACGGCACCAATGTGTCTGGTGAAGGTGATGGCAATATCCAGACTCGTCTGGGTGTGAAAGCCTTTATGAATGGGTACGCTGCTCAGGATAAAGGCAAAGATCGTGTGTTCCAGCCGTTTGTTGAAATTAACTGGGTTCATAACACCAAAGACTTTGGCACCAATATGGATGGTGTGACCGTGAAACAAGAAGGCGCAGCGAATATTGCGGAAGTGAAAGTGGGGGTTGAAGGTCAGATCAACAAGCAAGTCAATCTCTGGGGTAATGTTGGCCAGCAAGTGGGCAACAAAGGTTACAGCGATACAGCGGTGATGTTAGGGGTTAAATATAACTTTTAATACTGATTGCAACATTCAAACTAAATAAGTTGACAGACCGGGCGGCAATTAAGCCCGGTTTTGTATTTCATGCTTCAGATAAAACAGTATCCGGTGACTCTGGCCACTCAATATCGGGCACTAGGGAAACATCGATGTTCTTCACTTTTACCCGATACTGTTTCCAGGCTTTTAAGTCGGCTCGGAATTTATCCGGTACAACATCATCGCTATCTTCCAGCTCTTCAATTTCATCTGACAATGCGCCTATCATGTCAGATGCATGAGACATGAGTGATACTTTCTCTCTATCGTTCAAAAGTTATACCTAAACTTGCCAGATGCTTATATTAATCACCCAAGCGATTTACCGTCGGCAGAGCAACGTTTCACTAATGGATTATCAATCGCACGACAGGTCAGAGACCGTGCAATACAGCTAGCCCTATAGCTTATCAACTATCATTTTAGGTGGTATTTATAGTGCCACCTATCTTCGCTAGCGTCCCGATTGGCAGCTAACCATTAGTTATTACGTTTTCTTTCCGGCGTTTTTCCGCCAACTAATGACTTCATCGAGCCGACCCTTGCAGATCCGCAGCTCACGCTTGAGAGCTAGTGTATACAGCCCACTATCACCCCATGTAGCACCAACGAACTCCGGCACCTCGCATATGACCAATGCTGATTCTGGGGGCCACAACTGGATCAAGTAGGTAATAGCTCCCGTCGTAGTCACTCGGAGATATGAGGGTGTTTTCAGTAATTGACTGTTTTGACGGGAGCTAAATAAAAAAGGCCACCAAATTGGTAGCCTTAAAATTATTCTGTAGTGATCGGGATGTTCTCTGGCTATATCAGTTTTAATCTATAGATATTAATAACGAGCTAATTATATAAAACCCATTTATAAATAATCTATTTTAATTCAATTAATTGAACTTATATATTCATTGACGGGAACGATCCCTTCGGTAAAATGAAATCAACATAACTTTCCCTGGTGTTGGCCGAATTGGCATCCCTTACCAAATAAGATAGAGGTAAGGGCTTTTTTTTTTGCGCCTAATAATCATATTGGATTGGTCGATAAAATAAAGTGCAGTGATAGCTAACTACCACAGGTAGGACGACTGAGCCACAATCATCAAAAAGCAACTGTCACGGCAAGTTATAATTTACACCAACAACATAAACAATTAGTAAATATCACTCATTTTTATTGAGCTCCTCGTCACCCCCCAAAAAAATAAACAAAAAAATCACCGAAGCGAGCCTTAAAAAATGTCGTGAATTGATCGCTTAGCGTTGCATAAAACTAGTGACTAAAATTAAATCTATTACACTATAAAAGCACTCGGTGTAGCCCTGACTGTAGCAGTGTCAATTAGCTAAACGGGACAGAGCTCGCAAGCACTCTTATCCGAAAGTTATAACCCTTTCGATGTTAATCGTGCCACGTGCTCGACAAATAGTTGAACAGGGTTGGTACTGCTGGTAACAACCCCCGCAGTTTGATTGATAGCATCCAGGTGATCCATTGAATAATCAGAGCGTATAACTTTGCCGAGATGCATACTATAGCGCCCAACCAACCCATCATTCTGTAAACGTTCTTTTGTGAACAGAAATGAGAGGGCAACCATTGAAATATGCAGCGGATCAAAATTATTGAGCCCCTGCTCAATCGGGTTGTAATTAATCACCCCACCCCAAGAATAATAATAAACGCCGTTCTCATATTCTTTACCTTCTCCTCCCCAGTTGCTTGGCAAACCCTGCGGATATTTGGCATTGAATTTAGCGACGCCTTCGCTGGTGAGCGAGTTAAGCGCTGCGACACTGTCTTGTGGCAGGGAGGGACGACCAGTCATAATGGAAAGGAATGAGCCAAAAGCGTTCATCACTGCGCCCGCAATATCTTCTGGAAGGGAGCCTGGTTTCATCGCCAAACGGACCAGATCGGCAATTTCTGAGCCAAAGTTTGCCCCATTAACGGAGGTAACAGACGCAACCAGTTCGGGATGAATGGCGGCGACGTAGCGACAGGCCAAAGGGCCTTGGCTGTGGCCAATCAGGTTGACCTTGTGGGATCCGGTTAACTGGGTGACTTGTTTTACAAAACTGAGCAATTGTTCACCACGAGCTTCATTACTGTTTTCTGCCGATATAGAGGCAGTGAATACAGTAGCTCCGGCTTTTTCCAGTGCTTGCTGAATACCGAAAAAATAAGGATAGATTCCAGCAATCTTATCGAAACCACTGAAACCGTGAACGAGAATAATGGGATATTTTAATGAATTAGACATGATGAATACCTTTCAGGATTATTTGTCCATGTGGTCGAAATAAATAGTAAATTAAGGTGATGATTCCAATCCGTCATTACTGTTGTGTGGCGAGTAATACAAAGAATGCCTAATGGTGACGCTGTTGATCATTAATAAAACATGCGCTTTTCAATGAAGGTATCCGCCCATTCCACAAACAAAAAAGCCCTGACTTATGTCGGGGCTTATCATTTTTGAAGTCGGTTACGGTTCCGGCGTCAACATCTAACGATGTGCTGACTACATACCTTTAAATGTACTTCTGTGGTGGCGAGGAATTCGCCGACGTCGTTTCACTGGTGTTCCACTGGTATCCCCACATATCGGCGCCGGCTTTCACCACATTCGGCTGGATACTGTTTCACAACGATTGGATTAACCAATCCAGTACCCATGCGAATGTAGAAATGAAAAAAGACCAAAATTAAATAGCACCATAATTATTGCATTATTAACTAGTATACAACTCATCAATGACCAATGTATTTATTTTGACACTCATTAAATATTTCAAGTATATGGACGTGAGCATATAAAAGCTCACCTGCAAATTTGGAGAAATCATTATGTGTAAAATTATAAAGTATGGAGCGGTAGCCTTGTTGTTTACAATAGCAACCCCTACGTTTGCTTGTGTCTCTATGGGTGTTAGTCACACGTGTAATAAAGATTGTAATTCTTGGTCAGAGCCCTGGTACGCACTTTGTATATATGGTGGAGAACAACATCGATAGCTAATAAAAAGCCCCTGAGCAATTAACTCAAGGGCTGGAAAGTTGCCTGTCTTTCCCGACCGTCACTTCACATCAGTAAGGTACACTTAGCTTCTTTTGGAAAGTCGATAGTGTGTATCGTTGATTTACCCAGCGCTCATGCGAATGAGCCCTCCAGTAATTACAGCTCCCACCAATAATTCAACGGCATTGCTGAGAGATACTATCCGTCCCGCGAGGGCATATCTCTGAAGAACTTGGGTACGGCATTGGTATCCAACTCCAAGAACAAGCAGACAATGCTAAACACAAAACAACAGCAATTAACATTCTCATAAATCACATCCCTATCATTTGTTAAGGGAATATATCAAAATATTAATAACCCATTTTTAAACGAATAGTGATTTACTTAAAATAAAAAGCCTCGGCGATTAACCGAGGCTTTGAATTTGGTGCTGTGATAGCTGACCCTGTAACCGTACCAATGATAATGCAATCCTTGCACCAAGGTAACTATCACAGCACTGTATAATTTACATTGCAATAATAAACAAACATTAAACATGACCAGTTTTATAGTGGGCATGACTCACAAAACGGCAAATCCCCTGCTGTTAAGCTAAGGGCTGAAATTTGGCCCGCCACCGAGGTCTCGAACCTCGCACCTACAACAACTATGGTTATCGGCTCTATCCAGCTGAGCTAGTGGCGGTTAGGAAGCGGATTCTACGCATCAATTTATAAGCACGCCATCAGCAAGGTTACTTTTCAGATAATTCAGCCCACTAATGCAAACTCCAGAAACGACAAAACCCCGCACAAAGGCGAGGTTTATTTGACTGGATAAGCGCTACTGCATAACCAACTCTTATCACACTAATGCACTTTTTGCGGCCGCACCAACACTTTTATCATAAATTTCTGACTTCATTGTTGCCGGGTCCATTTCCAGGCAAACGTCTATCATCGACAAGCAACCATCAACAAATCCTTCGGCCATCTGCATGCTCACCCTGACGGCTCTTTCATCCCGTTTATGCTGCCGAGCAATGGCCCGTTTTGACTGATTCTACACATAATGCCGTATAATCAGTTCGTACTCATCAGGTCGATATTGATTTAGTCGGGCAACACAACCATCAACAATTAGACCCTCATCATCACAGCATGACTGTTGAGTACCAGAGGTGTCGGGTAATAATCCCTTAAACCCTGCGGCAATAGCAGAGTAATCGAGTTCTGAAGAATATCTGGCCCATATAGCCCATCAACGACTTTTCTGGTTATTCCAGTACGGGAGCCGTAACGTCGTAATACAGTTGCAATTTGCTCTACCTGCGCCGGGAGATTTCTATCCAATACCATATTCAGCGCTAACTGGCAGGCAGCAATGGCACGAGGTGGATGCGATCGCTTATGCAGCCACACACTAATTGCGGCCCGTAAGCGTTGCTCGGCTTTACCGTCATTGCGATATTTGGTCATCAAAATATCGAATCCGACAGGGTGTAGATGCTGGCAGGTAGCAAAAGTACCTAATATCTGGTCTTTGGTCAGAACTGCACGACCCCAGCCAATATTCAGCGATTCTATGCTGACACAGCGAGGATCATGTATTTTGATCAGTCGTTCAATTGCTGTAGTCATTGGTCAGTCCTGTGTTTTAAATTCACAAGACTGATTCTATATTTCATTGCATAAATCGCAACAAAAACAGAATTATTGCAAAAAATAAAATTACTGAAGTACTTTGATATGATTAGTCAATAACATCTTTTCCGTTGCCAAATATCCATCAGGTTGAGTAAAAGAAATATATTTTTCATCGTACAACCATTTATACATAGCTTTAATGTAGTCAGCATAATAATTAGCAGGATTATCTTTTATGTTGCCAGCGTTATTAGAATTATCCATAAAGCAATATTGGTTTATTGGTGAACCGTAACTATCAGTTCCTGAGACAACAGCATGAGTTGTTCACTCCGTAAACTCTTCACCGAAGAGAACTATTTTAAGGCCACTATCTATGATCTCTTTTACATCAAACCAAGCTCTTGATGGGAAATTTTTCAAGCAGTGATTTCGTATCAAGGTATATATAATATCAATATGTTCCATATTTAATCTCCAATATAGCAGCAGTTATATATTCGCATTCGGGAAATCACTATAACCATATGTAAGATAAGACTCTATTGAATCTTTAGCATTTCTGGAACCTTGGTATACTTCAGCAAAAAACCCAGCATTTATCATTCTGTCGATCCACTTGGCCTGTTCCTTGGTGGGTTTTCCATCGCTAGCTTTCATCTCAATCCACAACCCCGCATACCCACCGCGCGGTAGCGCCAAAAACAAATCCGGCCCCCCCTTCCTCAACCCTAGCCGCTTGGCATCCCTTGCCGCCTTTGGCCCACGCTTCCCCTCATTGGGTATATGGATCAGATAGTCCCCGATACAAATACCATCAATAACAGTTTTATCTGCCCATTCAATAAGCGCGGCCTGTTCCTCGGTTTCCGCCTGGTGGTTAACTTTACGAACTTTCCCGTTACGCACTTCCAGCTTTGCTGCTGTTCCGATGATGCCAATGGCATCTATGATATTAAGCATTTTTGCTTACGGTAAAAGAATCAAGCTTCTTTAGCTGATGACATATAAATAAAGAGAGCGAAATCAGTGATAACACGATGGCCCAACCAAAGTGAGCATCATTGGAAAATATATGATGAACAAGAAACGAAAAGTAAGCTGACGCATAGAGAATAGCTATTATGAATAGGTTTACTGGTGAAGGGTTATTTCCTGTTAATCTATTATAAAATAAGCGTCCCTTTTGTCGTTTTCTCGCATTTTTGGACATAGATAACTGTTCGGCTATTAAAGCCAAACCAGCATGATACCCTGTAGTAAAAGCCCCAAACACTCCAAATATAAATGCATATTGGATGTACGAGTCCACATTACTTACAGTTGATAAAGCGACCGAAGTAATAGAAAAAAAACCGAATATCGTGGAATAGAAATATTTAAAAAACAATATATTATGACGCATCAATAGTCCCTTATCCGTTAAATGCCTTTCCCGATTTTATCCACAATTCGATTGTTTTGTACAATGCTAACAACAGAGTTTGCTCCTTCTCTCCCGCCCTCCATTCATATGGTATCCTGGTGACCACTATCCGCAAAATGTTGGAGCATAAAACCTAGAATCAGCGCAAAGCATGGCAACTGGCACACCAGCTTCGCATTCCCTCCAAAAGAGACATTATCAACCGGTTAATTCGGGAGGTTTAACCATATCCGACCGTAGCATTCGATAGCAGTATCACTAAAACATAGCCCCTTACCACCCCAGACTAAACGACCATAATAGGGCGTAACATCTTTGCGCCCTTTCCTACTGAGGAAAGACCAATGACCAAACTACTGACATTAGAAGAATGGGCGGAAGAAACCTATCACAGCAAGCAACCAACCCCCCAGACACTTCAGCGCTGGGCGCGAGGTGGCAATATTTATCCGGCCCCTGAAAAACATGGGCGCGAATATCGGGTACAACCTTGTGCTATTTATATTCAACCTAAAAGCTATCGCTTAGCTAAAAAAATAATAAAAGCATCACCCGATGTTAACTCACCATTAATAGAGAGAATTATTCATGGCAAAGAGGCCAAAAAAGTATGATGCCAATTTGCCAAGAAACCTGACATATCGGCGTAGAGAAAAATCATTTTGCTGGCGCAATCCAATAACCGGCTCTGAAATATCTTTAGGGCAAATTGCCCGGAGGGATGCCATCTCTCAGGCCATTCAGGCTAACAACTATATTGAATCAAACTTTCAGCCAGTAGCCCTCCTTGAACGATTGCAAGCCCCTGCCCCAACTCCTGCGGCTAAAGCTGAAGTTAATACCGTAGCAAGTTGGCTAAAGCGCTATTCAGAGCTATTCAGAACTATTAAAGCGTCGCGAGCTGGCTGAGAACACCATGAAAATGAGAGTCTTGCAAATAGGATATATTAAGCAAGAATTTGGCGAGAGACCGATCGAGACCGTTACCACCAGGCATATTGCTGATTTTATTAATGCCTATGTCGATAATGGTAAAAGCTCGATGGCGGTAAATCTACGTTCTGTTTTGTCGGATGTTTTTCGCGAAGCAATAGCTGATGGTTTAATTAGCACCAACCCAGTGGAAGCAACACGCACGCCGTCACCAAAAGTTAAGCGGGAACGGCTCGACTATGCTGCCTTTTGCAAGATTTATGAGGCTGTCGGCCAACAGCAGAACTGGGTTCAACTCAGCCTGGCATTGGCGCTAATTACTGGCCAGCGATGTGCATGACGGCAAACTTTGGGTAATTCAGGGCAAGACCGGCAATCAAATTGCTATATCACTCTCTTTACGGTTGGAAATAATGAACGCTAACGTTGGGGACATTATAGAAAAGTGCCTGAATGACAGTAAAAGTGAATATCTCATCAGCTCATCCAGTAAAAGCTCAGGCCGAAAACCCGGAGCCTTAAATGCGGACTCGCTCACCAAAGCATTTGTTAAAGCATTGAAGGCCACCAATCTGGTTTATGAAATATCCCCGCCCAGTTTTCACGAGATCCGCAGCCTGGCATCGCGGCTGTATGAAGCAGAATACGGTAAGGAATTTGCACAGAAATTGCTTGGACACAAATCGATGAAAATGACGAATGTATACCTGGATTCACGTAAAAATGAGTGGGTTGAGATTTAGGCCGAGTATAGGATTTCGTGGAAATTTCGTTTATTTTCGTTTGTTGTGAAAAAAAATTATTTAAAATCAATAAGATAAAAAGAGACCGAATACGATTCCTATATTCGGTCTAGGGAAATGGCTCTTGGGAGAGAGCCGTGCGCTAAAAGTTGGCATTAACGTAGGCTTATTCAGCCGTACTCCTTAAGCGTAGTCGAGTACATGTGTTTCGCCAACTTGGCAATAGAACTAATTAATTACGGTTGTAAACTAATCTGAATGGCGAAAACTCAAACCTATTACTAGTAATAGTAATCATTTGAAAAATACGGGTTAATATTGGTGAGTCTCACAATCTCAGGTTTAATTTTGACACAATGACATTGCACGCTGCTGGAAAGGCACCAAACTCATCTTCTGCCCAGGGTTGTTACTGTCATCTAACAACAAAATATCTAACGGCTTCGCTAATACAAGGCCAGATTTCATCTGCTCGGTAGCAATATCATTGAGGGGATATTGCGCTAACGTACTCGGGTTAATCACAAATAAAGCATTACCTGGGCGGCATTCCAGCATCACTTCTTCCCGGGTAAATGCCCATTGCTTACCAAATTCAAATTTACTGACCGTCACTATCTTTCCAGCAGCAATAGCGTTAATTGATAGCATCAGCAACGATAACGTCAGCACAAAACCTTTCATCTTAATTATCCTCAATTAATTGATTGCTTAGATTTTCTCGCATCCAAAGGCTCCAATGCAAGCTCAGTAGCAATATCTGTTACTTATAGCTTTACCCTATACCGGTGCCATAGTGGCAAAAACACTGACTAAGAGTAATACCGCTACACCGAGGATAATTTCCACACAACTATTTACCACTAGCCAATAGTGAGCTTTAGCGGGTAATTGCTTAAGCAATGGAACGATGAGATAACGATTAATCAGTGCAACAATAATCATAAACATCACCAATATCACTTTGCAGAGCAGAAGTATCTGATAAGTAGATGTCAGCGTCAGCGCGGTATCGCCCAGTATAATGATGCTGTTAATAACACCACTCGCCAGTACCAATACTACGGCCAGATGTCCCCAGCTTGAGAATCGAATCAACGTAGTGATTGCTTCACGTTTGACATCATTATTGCGGGTATAAACGAGGCAAATCAGCAGCGCTGGCAAGCAACCCAGCCAGTAACCCGCACTGAGCAGATGTATGATTTGATTAGTTTGGTGAATCCATCCCACTACTCCGGCATGCATCGCCGCATGCCCGGTAAAAGCAAGACTCGCGAGTAACAGCGTTGAGCAGCCCGCTATCAGTCGATAGTTGCTACGAGTTGAACCCAGCAACACTATCCACATAATCAAAATGGATAAACCCATATGCCATTGCCACACCTGGCCGAAGCGTGTACCAAATACCGACCACCAAACGGTCAATCGATAAGTATCAGCCCAACCATCACCCATCATTCCAGCCTGAACGGCTAAAAGCCCCACGGCAGAGATAAGCCCCAGAAAAGTACTGAAGATAAGTAGAGGTGACAGACGGTTTTTGAGTATTGAAGAGAATCGATCTGGTGCTAATACAGCGGTGAATATACTGATGCCAAACATCAGCATCACCGCCAGAAAATGCAAGAAGCGACACAGAACGAATAGAGCCGCCAGAGACATATTATTTCACAGTGAAGCTGTATGTGCCTTTGGTTTTATGACCATCGACAGACACCACGTGCCATGAAACATTATATTTCCCTGCCGTTAATGCATGATCAATAGGCAAAATCAACTGTGTGTTATTCACCGGATCCAATTTTAACGCACCAGTTTTCACTACATTGTTATCAGGCCCGGTAACTTTCACGTCACTGAAATTGAGTTCAATACCTTCAGAGAAACCCAGCGTCACTGCTTCTGGTGCTGAACCGATAGTGGTATCGGCAGCCGGCGACTCTATCTTCAGGTGTGCGTGAGCCAGAGCTTGCTGGCTAGATAGCCCAACAAACAACACAATAAGCGCCGAAAGCATGCGGCAAGAAGAACGGACTTTGCGAATAAACATAGTATCCCTTAATCAATGGGGGAAAAAATCAATCTGCTACCAACCATATCCTATATTGGCAGCGCGAACCCCTATCACTTCCAGTCAATTGCACTACCTGTGAGATAGCACACAAAACAAAACGCCAAATTCTGAGTGGTGATTGAAATATCACCAATAATTGGGCAGCAATTCAACTCACTGCCTTGTCGTTATTGCAAATGATAACGATTTGAATATGGCAAGTCGAGAAACCATAGCTAAACAATATGCAATTAGCACGAAAACAATAAGATGGAGGGAGTTGTGTAGCTAAGTTAGCGGGGGAAAAACGAAAATCGCAGTTCCTGATTCTGTTGATCGAGAATCAAAAACTGCGTCAATCACTCTAACAATACAGTTTAAGCTTGAACGTGGCTTTGGGCCGCCATTGTTTTCAGATCTTTATCAACGAAGAACAATGAATTACCGCTGTTACCCACCAAGGCCAGTTTATCAAGAATGGATTTGAACAGTTTTTCTTCTTCATGCTGCTCAGCCACATACCATTGCAGAAAATTGAACGTGGAATAATCGTGGTTTTCCATTGCTGCATGAGCGAGTTCATTAATTTGAGTAGTAATAAGCTGCTCATGCTCGTAAGTCTGCTTGAATACATCAGCCAGAGAAGCAAAATCAATTGGTGGGGCGCTGATCGTACCCAAAACCGGCATAGAGCCTGTTCCGCTGAGATATTCGAACAAACGCTGCATGTGTTGCATCTCTTCTTGAGAATGCTCTTTTAAAAATGCCGCAGCACCTTCAAAACCTTTATCGCTGCACCAGGCACTCATTTGCAGGTAAAGATTCGCAGAGTAAAATTCCAGATTAAGCTGCTCATTGAGCTTTTTTGCCATTTCTGTTTTCAACATAATAATTCCCTTATTTTTATAATGCAGGTAAGTGACGATTATTTTTCGTATTATGCCAAGATAAATACAAAATAAGAACACCCCATTTACAATAAAAACATTAAAAAGATAAAGACAACTCAACCATTTGATTTAAATCAAAAAAATAATAAAAAACAAATTACCGTAATTATTATAAGAATCATTCACATTACCGACGAAATACTAAAGGGAATGATTATTATTTGATTTTCACCTTAAAGTAATAATTAATTACAGTGGGTATTAATATTATCCCAATACAGATAACCGATTAATGTGATGGTTTGGTCACATCCGCTACTTGCCAATCCACGTTACCTGCATTACCTTTTGCGCCATACCCCCCACAGCCTAAGAAGGAGAAAACGATGGGATATAATCTGACGGAGCTTTCTGACGAAGAAACGGCAAAAATGAATGTTGATTTAGCCGCTTCAGGCGTGGCGTTTAAAGAGCGTTACAATATGCCAGTGATTGCTGAAATGATCGCCCGGGAACAGCCGGAAGAACTGCGTGAGTATTTTTTACAACGCTTAGCTCACTACCGTGCTGAATCAATTAAATTCTCACGTTTACCCTATGAGCCCAAAATAAAGTAAGCGACGAAAAGCTCCCGCAGGTATTAAGTTGCGGGAGTGAACCGAATAAGACAATTATGACTTACGCGCAAATCTATCTGTAGCCAGAATCAACTGGTGCAGAATTCCTGGCTCATCAAAGGAATGCCCAGCACCTTCGACAATATGCAATTCAGCCTCTGGCCAGGCTTGTGCTAAATCCCAGGCATTCTGTGGCTGGCACGCCATATCATATCGACCATGAATAATAACTGCTGGAATGTGACGAATACGTGTCACGTTATCCAACAATTGGTTATCACTGTCTAAAAAACCTAGATGGGTAAAATAGTGATTTTCAATACGGGCAAAGGCCAGAGCAAAATCATCTTCGCCAAAGGAAGCAGAGCTTTTGGTCGGTAATAATGTAACAGTTTCACCTTCCCATAAACTCCAAATTTTGGCAGCCTCCAGTTGTACCGCCTTGTCAGGTGATGTCAGCCGCTTACGGTAAGCAGCAGTAACATCACTCCGTTCTTCTGGCGATAAAATGGAAAGTATACGTTGCCATTTATCTGGAAAAAAACGAGAGGCCCCATCCTGGTAGTACCAATTCAACTCTTTTTTGCGCAGTGTGAAAATTCCACGCAGAACCATCTCACTGACCCGTTCGGGGTGTGTTTCACCATAAGCCAATGCGAGTGTTGAGCCCCATGAACCACCAAAGATTAGCCACTTATCTACATCCGCCATTTTGCGTAGCCGTTCGATATCATCGACCAAATGCCAGGTTGTATTATTGTCCAGACTGGCGTGGGGTTTTGAACGACCACATCCACGTTGATCAAACAGCAGCACTTTATATTTTTTAGGGTTAAAAAGTTGCCGGTGATAAGGTGCAATACCCCCTCCCGGTCCACCATGTATAAATACAGCTGGTTTACCTTCTGGGTTGCCACAGAGTTCCCAATAAATCTGATGCCCATCGCCGGTGTCTAATAAACCACTGTCGTAGGGTTCATACGCTGGATAAAGCCCACGTAATTGTTCCATTATTTTTCCATGTTTGTTATTAGACATTAAAGTTATCAAAGCCTATACAGCACGCAGGGTCAACGATAAAACATCACATTTACGCCAATCAGCCAATTAATTCCTCCAACTGGCGATAATTACGCCATATCTCAATGCATTCTGCGCAGTTATATCCTCGGGATAACACGATTTAAACGGTAACAAGATAGATTAAGATTTAATAATACTGTTGTTAAACAATAGATTAATTGCATTGATGCTTTATCTCCTTGCAACTTACCCTCATAAGGTGGTTAATAGGTGGGCGTACCAACCTAACCGAAGGTAAAGAGAGGCAAGCCATGAGTAAGGGAATGGACAGCAAAAAGAACGCGAAGAAAAAGCCACTAAAAACTCCAGCTGAGAAAAAAGCGGAGAAACGCGCTAAGAAGTCATCTTCTACCAGCGCAGAATAAACGGGCTTTTCGTCTCGTCAGTCAACCCGCCATATTAGGCGGGTTTTTTGTTGCTATTATTTAGCAATAGTCGGTGGGAGATAGAAATGTATTTTCGTGTTATCGATACCGAAACCTGTGGTTTAGCCGGTGGGATTGTTGAGGTTGCTTCTATTGATTTAGTTGATGGAGCATTGGCTAACCCTATGAGTGATCTGATTAGTCCAGACCGACCAATCAGCATTGATGCGATGGTAATCCACCATATCACTGAAGAAATGGTCGAAGGTAAACCACGAATTGCGGTTGCGATTAGAAGATATCAAGGCAGCCCATATTATGTTGCCCATAATGCGCCTTTTGATCGTGGGGTATTACCGGAGATGGGCGGCCAATGGATTTGCACGCTTAAGCTGGCACGAATGCTCTATCCTGACATTAAGCACAGTAATCAATATCTGCGTTACGCTTTGCGACTGAATGTTTCAGTACCGGATAATCTATACCCGCATCGTGCTTTATACGACTGCTATGTCACTGCGGCGCTATTACAGCGCATTATGCAAGACTCTGGTTGGAACGCCGAACAAATGGCCGAGATGACACAGCAGCCGCTGTTATTACAGACATTTAAATTTGGGAGATACCGGGGCAAAAGCATTGAACAGATAGCCCGGCAAGACCCGGACTATCTGCGTTGGATGTTAGCTTCAATAACTGACCTTACGCCAGATATGCGCCATACCCTGACCTATTACCTGACATAATATTCCTGACTAGATTAAGCCAAAGCCAGTATGAATGCATATTCCAAAGCGATGTCTTCATACGCTTTGAAACGACCTGATTTACCGCCATGACCTGAATCCATATCGGTGTAGAGCAATAATTGGTGGTCATCCGTTTTCATTTCACGCAGCTTGGCGACCCACTTTGCCGGTTCCCAGTATTGAACCTGTGAATCATGTAAGCCGGTAGTCACCAGCATGTGCGGGTAATCCTGAGCCTTTACCTGATCATAAGGACTGTATTGCTTAATATGGTCGTAATACGCCTTATCGTTCGGGTTGCCCCATTCATCATACTCGCCAGTGGTGAGAGGAATCGATTCATCCAACATTGTGGTTACCACATCAACAAACGGCACCTGTGCCACTACGCCTTTATATAACCCGGGTTCCTGATTGATGACCGTCCCCATCAACAAGCCACCAGCACTGCCTCCCATGGCAAATACACGGTTAGCATCACCATAACCCTCTGTTATCAGTGCTTTGGTAACATCGATAAAATCGTTGAAAGTATTTAACTTGTTGAGCAATTTACCGTCTTCATACCACTGCTGCCCCAATTCTCCGCCGCCCCGAATATGAGCCAGAGCGAAGACAAAACCACGATCCAATAGGCTTAATCGGCTACCACTGAATGCGGGATCCATACTGCTGCCATATGAGCCATAGCCATAAACCAACAGTGGATTACTGCCTGAAACAAAGTGATCTTGGTGATAAACCAATGAAACCGGCACTTTTACGCCGTCGGTTGCAGTGACCCATATCCGCTCGCTGCGATACTTTTCCGGGGTGAAATTCTTCACTTCTTGCTGTTTCAGTAGCTGGCGCGTACCTGTATCCATATTAAGTTCAAACATTGAACTTGGTGTGGTCATAGAGGAGTAGCCATAGCGCAGCAATTCTGTTTCTGGCTCGGGGTTATAAGCCAGCCAGGTAACATAGGTTGGGTCATCAAAAGTAATGTATTTCTCTTCGTCAGTGGCCCAGTGAATCTGTCGTAAATGCGTCAGCCCTTCACTACGCTCTTCCACTACCAACCAATCACGAAATAGGCTGAAGCCCTCCAACATAACATCAGTTGTTGGCGCGATTAATGACACCCATTGAGATTCATCGGCAAAATCACGTTGTTCCTTACCTTCTTCGGCTATTTTGTACAAACCGAAATTCTTGCCATCTTTATTTGAGCGTAAATAAAAATGTTGCTTATAGTGGTCCAACCCGTATTCATGGTCTTTACGGCGCGGTGCAAACATCTGTGGTGCGGATTCAGGCTTATCAGCATCCAGCAACAAGATTTCAGATGTAGTGGTACTGCTCAGATTAATAACAATGAAACGTTCAGAGGTGGTTTTTTCCAGCCCAACATAAAATGTATCGTCGGTTTCCTGATAAATAAGTTGGTCCAATTGAGGGTCGGTTCCTACTACATGGCGATACACTTGATAAGGCAGTAATGTTTTTTCATGTTTGCGCACGTAATAGAGCGTTTTTGAATCATTGGCCCACTCAAAACTACCTGAGGTATTGCTGATAACTTCTTCGTGCCAAACATCACTTTGCAAATGTTTCACCCGGATATCATATTGGCGACGCGATAAGAAATCCTCTGCAACCGCTAATAGATGATTATCCGGGCTAACATCCAACCCACCCAAGGTATAAAACTCACTGTCCGCTGCCCGTTGGTTGCCATCCAATAACGTTTCCCAACTGCTATCAGCCCAAACCGGTTGACGCACGTAAATAGCATATTCATTACCCGGCTCAAAACGCGTCTGATAGCGATAGCCGTTGCGGATATAGGGGACTGATTCTTCCTGTGGCGGAATTCGCGAAACCATCTCTTGATACAGGGTTTCTCGCAAAGGTTGCTGTGGCTGCAACACTGCGTTGGTGAAATCATTTTCAGCTTGCAAGTAGTTCAGAACATCGGCGTCAGTACGCTGGTCATCACGTAGCCAATAATAGTCATCTACACGGGTATCGCCGTGCATAGTTATTGGATAAGGGCGTTTATCGGCCTTTGGAGGTATGGTCATTGGTTGAGTTATCCATCTGTGTTCGTTAACGCGAGAGTGACACGATTACCTGTGGATGCCAAGTACCAGCATATGCTTATAATTTAGCTGAAGGGAGCTAATTAAATGATAAATATGATTATAAAAGAGACCTGAGAGGGTATCCGCCGTGAGGGGGGGATAAACAGGTACCAGATACGTTTCCTCCAGCACCTGTTTGGCAGCAATTAACTTTATGCAGACGTTATTCTACCCAGACCTATTTGAGTCAATTACTAATGAGAGGTATACCTATTTAGGGCCATTATAGGTAATGCTGCCAGCTTTGCAGTCAAGTACCACTTGGTAGGTTTTGTCACCTTTGTTACCACGAACAGTCATTGGAACCTGCCAGACATCATCCTGGCCTGTAATGTCTACCGCGCTAATCCAAACCACCGGGCTATCAGTACCCAATTGTTTCTTATCCGCTTCCCAACGCGTAATTCTGTTTTGCAGAAAATCTCGCTTAACCTGCGTTGCTACCTGAGATTGGTTTAAACCGGGGCAAGTAGGTAATTTCGCTACTCGCGGCTCTTGGGCCTGTACACCACTGGTGATACCCGCCAATGCAGTGATCAATACCAAGGCTAATCCTGTCTTTCTCATCATTCCTCCAAATATTATTATTTCTATCCTATGGCAGGAACGATGATTGAAAGGTAGGTTACAGAGTGAACAGCGTTGCAGGGTAATAATGATAACGCCGTTTAATTAACACCGCGTAAATTCAATCACATAAAACTGTTCCAGCCCAGGATAGATCTCCTTAATCACCTTTTTCAGCTCATCCAATGACATATTTTCTTGCTCCGCATGACGGTCAGACAGTGCCTCCAGCGTGATTGGCGTGACTGATTTGACCATAATGTGGCAGAAGAATACGCCATCTTCATTGCGACATACGCGCAAGGTTTCCCCTGGGCGGAAATCGGATTCACTGCTATCCCGGATGGTGATCGTCTTACGATCTGCCAGAATATCCGCCTCAAATCGGCTAAAGAAGGTGATTTCACGATTCATTTTAGATCCCTTTTTCACTTTCTGCTGAAAGTTGGCAAATTAAGCGGCTTGATTTTCTTCAGATTTGTTTTTTTTCTCTGGCACATTCTTTTCCGCTTTCACTTTTGCTTGCCCATCGATAGGAGCCGCAGGGTTAGCACCTCGAAGAATTTGCCCCAAAGCCTCTTTATTTTCTGCCAGGAAGAAACTCAGCGCCTCGCGTTGATCTTCTTCAAGGGTTAAGGGAGCCTGTGACAGCCACTCAGACAAATTGTCAGCCAAATCCAGCATTTTATCGTAAGCATCGGCTTCTTTTTTGGTTGTGAAAGTCATTTTTTCCTCACCCTGTCTTACCACGACGAATTTTATTTCAACGGCCATTGCTGTATGTCCTTTTCATGTCTTTCACGCCCACAAGTAACTGTACATATAAACAGTATAATGTGAGTTGTCGGGGGGATGCAACAGTCATCTCCCCTTCGTGTAATTATTTCAATAAACGGGCTTTGCAGTTTTTGCCTTTAATCTTGCCTTGTTGTAATTGCTGTAAGGCACGTTTGGCACTGGCTTTACGGATTGCAACATAGGCATGGACTGGGAACATATCAATCTTACCGACGTCAGCGGCGGTCAGACCGGCCTCACCGGTTAAAGCACCCAAAATATCACCTGGGCGAATTTTTGCTTTGCGCCCACCATCAATGCATAACGTGACCATTTCAGGCTCTAGCATCGCGTTAGCACTACGGCTCACCTGTTCCGCCGGGGTCCATTTCAGTTTTATTTGCAGATAATCTTCAATGGCATGCGCGCGGGACATCTCTTGTGGTGTACACAAGCTAACCGCCAGACCACTCATCCCTGCCCGACCAGTACGACCAATACGGTGCACGTGAACCTCTGGGTCAAAGGCCAGCTCAAAGTTAACCACCAGCGCCAGATCTTTAATGTCCAGGCCTCGGGCTGCTACATCGGTTGCCACCAGCACACGACAACTGCGGTTGGCAAAACGTACCAGCACCTGATCACGGTCACGTTGTTCTAAGTCACCATGCAAAGCCAGCACACTGATTCCACGAGATTCCAATGCTTCATAGACACTTTGGCAATCTTTCTTGGTGTTACAGAAAACCACACAAGAACTCGGCTGATAATGACTGAGAACTGATATCAGTAGCGGCAAACGTTTTTCGCGGGTGGTTTCAAAGAACACCTGCTCAATGGCAGGAACTTCATCGCCATCATCAACTTCAACATTGATTGGTTGGCGTTGAACTCGCGCACTGATTCGTTCGATACCGACCGGATAGGTGGCTGAGAACAGTAGGGTTTGGCGCTGTGGCGGGGTATAGGCAATGACATCGTCGATGGCATCGGTAAAGCCCATATCCAGCATGCGATCAGCCTCATCCAATACCAGAATCTTAAGATCTTCCAGTACCAGTGTTTTCTTACGCAAATGCTCCTGAATACGCCCCGGCGTGCCCACAACAATGTGTGGCGCATGTACCAGTGAATCCAATTGATGCCCCATCGGTTGGCCACCGCACAAGGTCAGGATTTTAATGTTTTGCGTGAAACGGGCCAAGCGGCGCAACTCTTTGCTGACCTGATCAGCCAATTCGCGGGTCGGGCACAGTACCAATGCCTGGGTAACAAACTCACCGACCGCAATTTTATCGAGTAAACCAATACCGAATGCCGCAGTTTTGCCACTGCCGGTTTTGGCTTTCGCCCGGACATCCTGCCCGTTGAGGATTGCCGGTAAAGCCGCGGCCTGTACCGGTGTCATCTCGGTATAGCCAAGTTCATTAAGATTGGACAACTGCTCAGCAGGCAGCGTCAGGGAAGAAAAGGAAGTTGTGCTCACGGCAGTAACTCTTATAACTGGATGGAATGGCAGCGACAGCCTGAAGGCAAGCGCAAGATTTTGGCGCGATAATACCAGAAATGGGGGCATAGCCGGAGTTAAACCGCAAAAAACAGACCAAATACGCAATGCGCTGCGCATATATTGATATCGACTCACTGCCATTGGCCAGATACGCAATCGTTTTCGTTGCCATTTTGCCGTATACTGGCGCCCGTAAAATTGATCGCGCGACAAATAAATGTGCAACTATCCCACTGATGTAGGTACCTAACTATGCTAACTATTGGAACCGCTCTGCGCCCAGGCGCTACCCGTGTCATGTTGCTTGGCTCTGGCGAGTTGGGTAAAGAAGTGGCTATCGAATGCCAAAGACTGGGGCTGGAAGTAATTGCCGTGGATCGCTATGCAGATGCACCCGCCATGCATGTTGCCCATCGCAGCCATGTCATTAATATGCTGGATGGCTCGGCGCTGAAACAGTTGGTCGAACAGGAAAAACCGCACTATATCGTGCCGGAAATAGAAGCTATCGCCACCGATATGCTGGTTGAACTCGAGAAGATGGGCCAACGGGTCGTGCCTTGTGCCGAGGCAACCCGGCTGACGATGAACCGTGAAGGCATTCGCCGTTTAGCGGCAGAAACCCTGCAATTGCCAACCTCTAGCTACCGTTTCGCCGACACTGATAGCGCATTCCGTCAGGCCGTTAGTGAAGTGGGTTATCCCTGTATCGTTAAGCCAGTAATGAGTTCTTCCGGTAAAGGCCAAAGCCTGATCCGCCATGCTGATCAACTGCAAACCGCCTGGGATTATGCCCAACAAGGTGGCCGCGCCGGGGGTGGCAGAGTGATTGTTGAAGGCTTGGTTCGTTTTGATTTTGAAATTACCCTGCTGACAATCAATGCTGTTGATGGCATCCATTTTTGTGCGCCTATTGGCCACCGTCAGGAAGATGGCGACTACCGTGAGTCCTGGCAGCCACAGGTGATGAGTGAGACCGCATTGGCGCGTGCAAAAGCGATCGCGTCTCAGGTGGTGAAAGCTCTCGGCGGTTATGGCTTATTTGGCGTGGAATTATTTGTTTGTGGCGATGAAGTGATTTTCAGTGAAGTGTCACCGCGCCCGCACGATACCGGCATGGTGACGTTAATTTCACAAAATATGTCTGAGTTCGCATTACATGTCCGGGCATTTCTTGGTTTCCCGATTGGCACTATCCGTCAATATGGCGCGGCCGCTTCAGCGGTTATTTTACCTGAATTGACCAGCCAGAATATTGCTTATCATGGCTTAGAAACTGCTTTGGCTGGTGATACGCAAATTCGCTTATTTGGTAAACCTGACATTGCCGGCAAACGGCGTTTAGGGGTGGCGCTGGCCGTCGCTGATGATATCACTACCGCCATCGAAGTAGCGAAACGGGCCGCAGCGGCTGTCGTGGTCAGTGGGTAACCCTCAGCCCGTTCATCTGGTTATCCCATAAAAAAACCCGCCAATTAACGGCGGGTTTAATCCGTTGATATCCCGAGGTTATCCCTCGTACGGATCCTCAATGTCATCCGCATCTTGCTCATTATCACGGCGATAATCAGATTCATCATGATCATCAAAATCAGTATCTTCAAAGATAGCCATGGCTTGTGGATCATCTTGGTGCCGCTCACGGATTTCTGCGGCCACCAGTGCGATCGCTTCACCACTGCTCATACCTTCCGACATGAATTTGTGAATACGTTCGACAGCTTCTTGCTGTTCCTCATGGGAAAGTGAAGGCATACCCGCTAGCATTGATTCATCTCCAACATATAATTGATTAAGTATACCTGTTTATTCGGGTCTGCGGTGAATTGACTGCCCCAGACGACCCGCCCGCCAATTTATGCTAATCTTCCCTGCGGCTCGCTGCGAACGGCGTCATCGCGCCCCCAATATGTCCATCCGAAAGAAAAGAATAGTGACTCATGAGTGAGAAATCCCTGACCATCAAAGCCTTGCCTTATCAGCCTGACGCCCTGCTCCAACAATTTGCTCCACTCGCCAATCAAAGCTGGGCAATGCTGCTGCATTCGGGATTCGCAGAACATGCCCATAATCGTTTTGATATATTGGTCGCTGACCCGCAGGTAACACTCACCACCCGGGGCCAGCAAACGGAGATAATCAGCGCGCACGGCCGAGTCTGCTCCCCGGCAGATCCCTTCTGTTTATTACAGCAGCAGCTCGATAAATTCGCCTTGCCACTGCCATCACACCCTGACCTGCCATTTCTGGGCGGCGCATTGGGGTTATTTGGTTATGACCTGGGCCGTCGAGTTGAGAAGTTGCCGACACTGGCCGAACAAGATATCGCATTACCGGATATGGCGGTCGGCTTGTATGACTGGGCGCTGATTGCCGACCATCATTTGCAGAAGCTGACGCTGGTGTGTCACGGGGATGCCGAGCAGCGCCTACTCTGGCTACAGCAACAACAGAGTCCTGAAGCTCCCCAGCCATTCACACTGACCAGCCCATGGCTGGCCAATATGTCACGAGCGGAATATGGCGAAAAATTCCGCCAGATTCAAGAGTACCTACACAGTGGTGACTGTTATCAAATTAATCTGGCACAGAGATTCAGTGCTGAATATCAAGGTGATGAATGGCAAGCCTTTCTGTCGTTGAGTCGCAGTAATCGCGCACCGTTTTCGGCCTTTATCCGCTTGCCACACAACGCCATACTGAGTGTCTCGCCGGAGCGCTTTTTATGGCTGGAAAACCATCACATTCAAACCCGCCCGATCAAGGGCACACTGCCACGTTTGGAGCACCCCGAGCAGGACCGCTTGCAGGCTGAACGCTTAGCTAACTCACCGAAAGATCGGGCTGAAAATCTGATGATAGTGGACCTGCTGCGCAACGATATCGGCCGTGTAGCGCAACCCGGTAGCGTGCGGGTGCCTGAGTTATTTGTCGTTGAGCCTTTCCCGGCAGTGCACCATTTAGTTAGCACCATTACCGCGACCCTGCCTGCTGAATGCCCGGCGACGGCGCTGCTTCGAGCCTGCTTCCCCGGTGGTTCAATAACCGGAGCACCGAAGATTCGTGCCATGGAGATCATCGAACAACTGGAGCCACAGCGGCGCAATGCCTATTGCGGTAACATTGGCTATATTAGTTGCTGTGGTACGATGGATACCAACATCACCATCCGCACGCTGTTGACCGAAAACGGCAAAATCTATTGTTCTGCCGGTGGAGGAATTGTGGCTGATAGCCAGGAGCAGGCTGAATATCAGGAAACATTTGATAAAATCGCCCGCATTTTGCCGCAACTGGAAATGCCTGGCTTTGAAAAAGACAGCTTATAAGCGAGCCATTCTGTGAGTGAATTATTTATCGGGCAAACTTTGTCTGAATTTATCAGCCGGTTTCAACTGCAACTGCCCCAAGCTGGCAGCTTTACGGCCAATAGCCACCATGCCGCGGTTTTAATTCCGATAATTTGTCGACCAGAGCCTACTTTGCTGCTGACACGGCGCTCTGATCATCTGCGTAAACATGCCGGTCAGGTTGCCTTCCCCGGCGGCAAAGCAGACAGGGAAGACAGTTCACTGATTGATACCGCACTGCGTGAAGCGCAAGAAGAGGTCGCTATTCCTGCTTCGGCGGTACATGTCCTCGGGCAACTGGCGCCATTAGACAGTTCCAGTGGTTATCAGGTCACCCCGATTGTTGGTTTGATCCCCGCTAATATTGCCTTTCATGCTAATGAAGAAGAGGTGGCTGGTCTGTTTGAAATGCCCTTACACGAGGCGCTTAGCCTTTCACGCTACTATTCTCTGGATATACATCGTGGAGGTGTCAATCACCGGGTCTATCTTTCTTGGTATGAGAGCCAGTTTGTCTGGGGCTTGACGGCGGCAATTATCCGGCGGCTGGCACAACAGGTGAGTATTTAATCTAAAACCATCACTCAAGCATGGGTAATGAGTGACATACCTCACAGCGTTGCCGCTAAAAAAGCTGAATTACAGCATAAAGCGATCCCTATCACCCCATCACATCGATTTTTACTCTATTTTCCCTGCACAACCATTTTAAAAAAACTGTAAACTGGCCTGTCAGCGTTATGAAATATCTGTAAAATAACATTCATCACTATAAACCACTAAAAATGTAAGGTTAAAACCTGATAGTGAGCGCTACTGATGTCATCCTAAGCTGTTCTCGATTTAGTTCGTGGGTGATAACACAGGCGGACACCATATGTAGTTAATTTCATATGGTTTTTGATCGTTTTTTAGCCCTGAATTGATCGTGATATGTAACTGTTGCGGCATCAAATCGATGCGGCTAACACCAGTAGGACCCAAATAAACAAGGGTCTGTGATGGCAATACTTCATGTATAAATATTTATCATGCGAAGTAACCTGCTGCTATCCACAGAACTCTTATACTTAATATAGATATTCTCAGTCACATTCATATGCACTGGGAATAACAAAATGCGTTGTTAAGGAGTTATAGCGTGATTAGCGTTTTTGACATGTTTAAGATTGGTATCGGTCCATCCAGCTCTCATACTGTTGGGCCAATGAAAGCTGGCAAGGAGTTTGCTGATTTGCTGGTGACTCAGGGCCTGATGCCATCTGTCACGCGTGTTGCCGTTGATGTTTACGGCTCACTCTCATTGACAGGGAAAGGTCATCACACCGATATCGCCATTATTATGGGGTTAGCCGGCAATATGCCTGACACCGTGGATATCGACAGCATCCCAGCCTTTATCCGTGATGTGGGATTAAGCCAGAAATTGATGCTTGCCAATGGGTTGCGTGAAGTTGATTTCCCACGGGAAGGCGGAATGGTGTTCCGCAGCGATAATCTGCCACTGCACGAAAATGGCATGCAAATCCACGCCTTTGCCGGTGATGAGAAAGTCCTGAGCAAAACTTATTATTCAATCGGTGGTGGTTTCATCGTTGATGAAGAGCATTTCGGCAAAGCTGCGGTAAATGCCGTCAGCGTGCCCTATCCATTTAATTCTGCTGAAGAAATTCTGGCAAACTGCAAGCAAACCGGCATGTCTATCTCCGGTATGGTGATGCAGAATGAGCTGGCGATGCACAGCAAAGAAGAGATTGAAACCTATTTCACCGCTATCTGGCAGACCATGCGCGCCTGTATTGATCGCGGTCTGAACACCGAGGGCGTATTACCGGGTCCTCTGCGTGTACCGCGCCGTGCCTCCGCATTGCGCCGCCTGCTAGTCTCTTCCGATAGCCTGTCCAGTGATCCAATGAACGTTATTGATTGGGTCAATATGTTTGCACTGGCAGTTAATGAAGAAAATGCGGCGGGCGGGCGTGTTGTTACCGCGCCAACCAACGGCGCTTGCGGTATCGTCCCCGCAGTGCTGGCCTATTACGACCACTTTATTGAGCCGGTCACCCCGGAAATCTTTATCCGCTATTTCCTGTCATCAGGTGCTGTCGGTATTTTGTACAAGATGAATGCCTCTATTTCTGGCGCTGAAGTAGGCTGTCAAGGTGAAGTGGGCGTTGCCTGCTCAATGGCAGCCGCGGGTCTGGCTGAATTACTGGGTGCTAGCCCAGAAAAGGTCTGTATTGCCGCTGAAATTGGCATGGAACACAATTTGGGGCTGACCTGTGATCCGGTTGCCGGCCAGGTACAAGTGCCTTGTATTGAACGTAATGCCATCGCATCAGTAAAAGCCATTAACTCTGCACGTATGGCGATGCGCCGCACCAGTGATCCACGCGTCTCCCTCGATAAAGTTATCGAAACCATGTTTGAGACCGGTAAAGATATGAATGCTAAATACCGCGAAACATCCCGTGGCGGTCTGGCTATCAAAGTGCAATGTAATTAATTTCGTTTGTAAGTGATGCATTGATCAATAAGGGGAGCCGAAGCTCCCCTTTTCTTTGATAGTAAATGCTGTCATTACCAGACGGTGGGCCAAGATTTAAAACCTACGCCGTTACGACACGACTGGCGTGTTGGCCCTGGCACTTCAGCAATCTGATAATTACCGGTTTTACTCTTCCAGTTCGTTATTCAGTTTGGTGATTCGCACTAACTCGATACGGTAATCCGAAACCTCCATAATCTCAAAACGCAGGTTATGCAGTTCAACCACATCCCCGGCGGTTGGCATATGGCCTGAGTGAGACAGCAGCATCCCGGCGAGTGAGGCATAATCGGCGGTCGGGCTTACCAGTTCCTGACAGTCCAGAGCCTGTTCCAGAGAGTGTAAATCCGCGCCCCCTTTCACCAACCAGCCATCACCGTCAGTGATAATGTCTGGTGTTTCATCTTCATCCGGGAACTCACCGGCAATGGCTTCCAACACGTCAAGTGGTGTTACCAGACCCTGTACCACACCAAATTCGTCATTGACCACCACTAAGCGGCCTTTTGCTTTGCGTAATACACCCAACAGATTAATCACGTCCATGGTATCGGGTACCACAATCGGTGGCGTTGTCGCCGCGAACTCACAAATAGAGTCACCTCGCTCAATGGCAACTAACAGATCTTTGGCGCGAACCACGCCGATTATCTGATCCAATGAATCACGACAAACCGGGAACAAACTGTGTGGTGTATCTAAGAGCTGCTCACGGATCTCCTCTTGTGAGCGATTACAATCGACCCAGGATATCTCTGTCCGTGGTGTCATCACACTACGCATCGAGCGGGATGCCAATGTCAACACACCACTTATCATATAGCGCTCTTCTTGTGCAAATGCCTCGGTAGGTATCATCTGTTGCGAGTCACCATTTTGTGGTTCCTGCTGCTGACGCCCCCCCATCAAACGAATGATGGCTTCAGCCGTGCGCTGGCGTCTTGGCAAGCGTGACTCATGCTTAATGAAGTTACGGCGCGCAATCTGGTTAAACAGCTCAATCAGAATAGAGAAGCCAATTGCAGCGTACAGATAGCCTTTCGGAATGTGGAAACCAAAGCCTTCAGCAATCAGACTCAGGCCAATCATCAGCAAGAAGCTCAGACACAGCACCACCACCGTAGGGTGGGCATTGACAAATCGGGTCAGTGTTTTCGATGCCAACAACATCACGCCCATGGCGATGACAACCGCAGTCATCATAATCGCCAAGTCATTCACCATCCCCACCGCAGTAATCACTGCATCGAGTGAGAATACAGCATCCAGCACCACAATCTGTGCCACTACCGCCCAGAAGCTGGCATAGCCTCGATTGGCACTGTCATCGTGCTGGTTACCCTCCAGCCGTTCATGTAGCTCGGTGGTGGCTTTAAATAGCAAAAACAGCCCCCCCACCAGCAAAATAAGGTCGCGCCCCGAGAAATTAAAACTGCCGACACTAAACAGTGGTGTCGTCAGCGTGACCATCCAGGAAATGACCGACAACAGCCCCAGGCGCATTATCAGCGCAAGCGACAACCCGATAATTCGCGCTTTGTCTCTTTGTTTGGGGGGGAGTTTATCAGCCAGAATGGCAATAAAGACCAGGTTATCAATACCCAGAACAATTTCCAGCACCACCAGTGTCAATAACCCTGCCCAGATTGAGGGGTCCATTAGAAATTCCATGTCAGACTCCGAAAATAAGAACACGATTTAGATGATGTGCGCACTGCAACAGATACAGCAAAACGCCGTAGCACGGTTGTCAGTATAGATACGCAGAAAGATTGGGTGAGATTGTACGCAGCAAAGGTGCGTGATTGAGTCACCAGATTTAAACCCACTGGTTGGGTATTAACGCTAAATAAACAGTAACTTCGGTGACAGTCCATAGGGAGAGCTGAGGCCCTTAACTCCTGACAATTAATATAGCCGTTAACTTTATCAGGATTTTTTTTATCAGCATAGGGGGATTTATTACCTGACCCACGATAAACAGTCATCTCATCACCTTAAGGTTCATCATCAGCCGCGCTTCTATTTTTCTATACCTGAAATTTATCCCTCGCCGAAAAGTGGTTATGAATCAATTTTTATACCGATTACACAAATAGTTAACACAAAAAGTCTAATATGGCGCTAGCAGCCCAACTGAATACATCAATGTCGTTTATATAACTGTTGATTAATTACCCAAGTAAGCTAAATCATTCATAACATGTCCGAATAAATGAACAACGTCACATAATTTATTTTTTCACTGACTAAAATAAATCACATCCAACAACATTAAGCGGCCTACTTGAATCGATTCATTTGTGTTGCGAATAAATCATCAGCAGTACGCTGATATTGTGACTATCATAATAGATTCAATGTATACCGAAGTGCTGTGGGTGATTACTGGATTTTCTGTTACGTGCTAGGACTCAATTCTGAGTTAACAGAGGGGGTAGCGAGTGAGTATAGCTATTATCATCGGCACACATGGGGCTGCGGCAGAACAACTGCTGAAAACAGCTGAAATGATTTTAGGCGAGCAAGCTAACGTCGCTTATATCGATTTCGTCCCCGGTGAAAATGCCGAAACGTTGATTGAGAAATACAACGGTAAATTGACCGGGCTTGATACCAGCAGTGGTGTTCTATTCCTGGTTGATACCTGGGGTGGTAGCCCGTTTAACGCTGCCAGTCGAATTGTTACTGATAAAGAAAATTATGAGGTCGTTGCCGGGGTTAATATCCCGATGCTGGTTGAAACCTTTATGGCTCGTGATGATAACCCATCATTTGCTGAATTGGTTAACATCGCGGTGCAAACCGGTCGTGAGGGGGTTAAAGCATTAAAAACCGTCGAACCTGATGTGGATACCACTCACCCGCAATCCCCTGCCGCTGCACGTAAAGTCGCGGCCCCAGCCGTCGCTTTAGGTCCCAATGATCATATGAAGATTGTGTTGGCGCGTATTGATGACCGTTTGATACATGGTCAGGTCGCCACCCGCTGGACCAAAGAAACCAACGTAAACCGCATTATTGTCGTCAGCGACGAAGTTGCTGCCGACAAAGTGCGCAGTACATTGCTAAAGCAAGTTGCTCCTCCCGGCGTCACCGCGCACGTCGTTGATGTTGAAAAAGCGATTCGCGTCTATGACAACCCGAAATATGCCAAAGACAGGGTCATGCTGTTATTTACTAACCCAACTGACGTCGTCCGTATGGTTGAGGGTGGTGTAGACATCAAGTCAGTCAATATCGGTGGTATGGCATTCCGTCAGGGTAAAACCCAGGTGAATAATGCGGTCTCCGTTGATGAAAAAGATATTGAAGCTTTTAATAAATTAAATGCCCGTGGTATTGAGCTGGAAGTTCGGAAAGTCTCTTCGGATAGCCGACTCAAGATGATGGATTTAATCAGCAAACTTAATAAATAGCTTTATTAAAAACTACGTAGAAAGGTAATGCCCTGTTCTGTTTGGAACACGGTTATTTTTACTCAGCTTTTTTGGTCATAGGAGAAGTACAATGGAGATCACAACTCTTCAGATTGTGCTGATATTCATAGTTGCATGTATCGCCGGGATGGGCTCCATTCTGGATGAGTTCCAATTTCACCGTCCCCTGGTCGCTTGTACTCTGGTAGGTCTGGTTTTAGGTGATATGAAAACCGGTATTATTATCGGTGGTACCTTGGAGATGATCGCGCTCGGCTGGATGAACATCGGGGCCGCAGTAGCTCCTGATGCCGCGTTAGCCTCGATTATCTCTACTATTCTGGTTATTGCAGGTGGCCAAGACATCGGTGCAGGTATCGCACTGGCTATTCCGCTAGCAGCAGCCGGTCAGGTATTAACCATTATCGTCCGTACCATTACTGTGGCCTTCCAGCACGCCGCCGACGGAGCCGCCGAACGTGGCAGCCTACGAGCGATAACCTGGATCCACATTTCAGCCCTGTTCTTGCAGGCGATGCGTATCGCTATCCCTGCCCTGATCGTTGCCCTGTCTGTTGGGACATCTGAAGTTCAGATGCTGCTCAGTTCGATTCCTGATGTGGTTACCAGTGGCCTGAATATCGCCGGTGGTATGATCGTCGTAGTAGGTTACGCCATGGTTATTAACATGATGCGTGCCGGCTACCTGATGCCATTCTTCTACTTAGGTTTCGTGACCGCCGCATTTACCAACTTCAACCTGGTGGCATTGGGTGTTATTGGTGTGGTTATGGCCCTTCTTTATATCCAGCTCAGTCCTAAATACAACAAGTCTCAGGTTGTACAGTCTGGCCCGTCCAATAATGACCTTGATAACGAATTAGACTAGGAAAAGGTGAGAGAAATGGTTGATACAACAACTGTGCTTGATAAAACCACAGCGACTGGTGAAAAGAAACTCACGCCTGCTGATATTCGCGGGGTGTTTATCCGCTCTAACCTTTTCCAAGGGTCGTGGAACTTCGAACGTATGCAGGCGCTGGGGTTCTGCTTCTCAATGGTGCCGGCGATCCGTCGTCTATACCCTGAGAACTCGGAAGAGCGTAAGCAGGCAATCAAACGTCATTTGGAATTCTTCAACACCCAACCCTTCGTTGCCGCGCCAATTCTGGGCGTAACGCTGGCGATGGAAGAGCAGAAAGCCAATGGTGCCGAGATTGACGATGCGGCAATTAACGGGATCAAAGTCGGTCTGATGGGGCCGCTGGCAGGTGTCGGTGACCCAATATTCTGGGGTACTGTGCGCCCGGTGTTGGCAGCTCTCGGTGCCGGTATCGCAATGAGCGGCAGTTTGCTTGGCCCATTGCTGTTCTTTGTGCTGTTTAACCTGGTACGTTTGCTGACCCGTTATTACGGTGTGGCCTATGGCTATAAAAAAGGCGTCAATATCGTCAGCGATATGGACGGTGGCCTGCTGCAAAAACTGACTGAAGGGGCGTCTATCCTCGGCCTGTTTGTTATGGGGGCCTTGGTTAACAAGTGGACCCACGTCAACATACCGGTGGTGGTATCCAAGATAACCAATCAGAATGGGCAGACCACAGTAACTACGGTGCAAACCATTCTTGACCAGTTGATGCCAGGTTTGGTGCCATTACTGTTAACGTTCGGCTGTATGTGGCTATTACGTCGTAAAGTTAACGCGTTGTGGATTATTATGGGCTTCTTCGCCATCGGTATCTTCGGTTACTGGATTGGCTTCCTGGCACCTTAATGTTCTGATTAGATTTGGTAAAAACCGGGGGTTTACTCCCGGTTTTTTTTAGGATAGATACCAATACCCAATAGATTTCAAAGTGCAGGAAGGTGGCAGCAACACACCTGTGGTTTGAAAGATGATGGGGATGTATCTCTTGGGAGTTGTTGCATGTCGGTTACTGATTTCGTTTTAATTGTTTTTATCGCCCTACTGCTCGCTTATGCTATTTATGATGAATTCATCATGAACATGATGAAAGGGAAGACCCGGCTGCAAGTTCACTTAAAACGTAAAAGCAAAATCGACTGCGCCATCTTTGTCGGACTGATAGCTATCCTCATTTACAATAATGTCATGGCGAATGGTGCACCGTTAACCACCTATTTATTAGTGGGTTTAGCGCTCATTGCGGTTTATATCTCTTATATCCGTTGGCCCAAATTATTGTTTAAAAATACCGGTTTCTTCTACGCTAATGCTTTTATTGAATATAGCCGAATAAAAAGTATGAATTTATCTGAAGATGGAATTTTAGTCATTGATTTAGAGCAGCGCAGATTATTAATCCAGGTTAAACAATTAGATGATCTAGAGAGAATTTATAATTTTCTCCTTGAAAATCAACAATAAACAAACACTCCTGGGAAATGTGTCTATTGAGTGCCTACTTAACTGATTAATTTCCCAGCAATACTCTTGTCTCTTCTCCTGCTTATTCCCACATTGTTATCGATGTTTATATGTACTATTTCGCACAAAACTCTCGATAATGAAAATCATTATCAGTAATAGTGGTTTGTCTTATTATCTTTGGGGTTGTCGATATAATAATTTATATGTTAAGGTTGCGCCGTTCATGGGGAGTAGCCGGTTTCTGTGCAATTGTACCTAACGTAATTGAAGGGTATTTATTGATAAGCAGAAACGCCCGTATCAACATACTCGTTTCATCTATTGAAACGTGGTACGGGTAGCCAGGTAAGGTTGGCGAGACCATAGACACGTAGCTCCGTCGTTAGGTTGGGGGTGGGTTACGTGTATATGGAGCCGCCCGGCCGAGTTTATTGCTATGAATCTATCTGCAACTCTTATCCTTGCTTTTGCTATGTCTATGGATGCATTTGCTGCATCTATTGGTAAAGGCGCCAGTCTACACAAACCCCGTTTTCGAGAAGCACTACGTACTGGCCTTATTTTTGGCGTAATAGAAGCTATTACCCCACTCATAGGTTGGTGTATCGGCCTGTTCGCCAGTCAATATATTCTGGAATGGGACCACTGGATTGCTTTCAGTTTGCTGTTTATTCTTGGTTGTCGCATGATTTTTGAGGGTGCGAAACAACAAGTTGCAGAGACTGAAAAAATGCGCAGCCACAGCTTCTGGGTTTTGGTCATGACCGCAATTGCTACCAGCCTTGATGCCATGGCAATTGGTGTCGGTTTAGCCTTCTTACAAGTGAACATTGTCCACACCGCCATGGCGATCGGTCTGGCAACCATGATTATGGCTACCTTAGGTATGCTGATTGGCCGTTATATTGGCCCATTATTGGGTAAGCGTGCCGAAATCATTGGTGGGATAGTCTTGATAGCGATCGGCTTTAATATTCTGTATGAGCACATCTATCGGGTCGCTTAATGGCTAAAACGCGTCTATTCTGCTGATAAAATCATTGGGCAAAAATAAACCCCGCATTCAAAGAATAGCGGGGTTTTTTATGGTTCAGATGCCGCTTAGCAAACGGGCATCAACCTCTGATTAGAAGTCCATGGAAACAGACAGTTTTAGCTCACGCGGATTACCTTGGTACATATAAGTACCGGTATCTTCAACCGACTCCCAGTAACGTTCGTTGGTCACGTTCTCGAGATTCGCACGCCAGATCAGATTGGTCTCTTTCAGCGGCATGGTGTAACGCATACCCAGATCCAAACGGGTCCATGGTTTTAGTTTTAAAGTGTTTTCCTGGTTAGCATACTGCGAACCAGAACGTGTGACAGTACCCGTAGCCGTCAAACCTTCTACTGCTTTAATATCGTACTCACCGCCAAACACTAACTGATAGCGAGCCACACCCACAGCATAATTACCATTATTTTGGCTGCTTTGCGCTTCGGTCAGTATCGGGTCCAACCACACGGCACTACCTAACAGACGAGTACCAAATACCGGTTCACCGAATACGTTCAGTTCAACGCCGCGGTTACGCTGTTCACCCCCCAAGGCGTAGATATTGGTTGTTGCATCAATGGCACCGGCAGGTCTGGTGATTTCAAACAGAGCCAAGGTACCGCCATAGCGTTTGTTATCGAATTTCACGCCGACTTCATTCTGTTTAGCATGAATAATGCCAGTAACATTACCCGCATTGGCGGTATACCAAGGCGCGACCTTCCCCGGCGATAATGCTTCAATGTGGTTAGCATACAGGGAAACATTTTCCCACGGTTTAACCAACAAGCCATAAACTGGTGTCACTTTCATGGCATCTTGCACGTTTTTACTGTCTGGTACACCACTGTCAAAATTGCGAATAACCACTTCCTGACGGCGTAGCCCCAGCATCAGCTGCACTTTATCATCCATTGCCGACAGGGTATCCGACACCGAGATGCTACTGGCCCGAACCTGACTGTTTAGTGTTGGGTCTTGATTAGGGCTAGCAAAAGCAGTTGGGGGGAATGGGATTACCCCTGGGTTATAGATATTGGTGTCTACTGGTCCTGACATATTCCAGGCAGATTTAGCCGTTCGGTAGTTAGCGGCATAACCGAGATTCATCTTATGGGTTACTGGGCCGGTTTCAAAATGACCACGAATCCCCCCTAAACCAGCAATAGAGTCAGAAACATAAGGCACATACAGGCGGCTGATGGTGGCGTTGCCATTATTATCAGTCAGCGTTGGTGAGCCATATTGCCCGGTTTCGTCATTGTGGCTGGCACCGAGGGTACCGTATACCGTCCAGTTCTGGCTTAAATCATACTCACTACGCAGCATACCGAAGGTGGTTGCCATATCGGTATAGACCCACTGCTGACCATAGTTTAAGGTGGCTGCCGGTGGTTCTGGAATCACCGTCGCACTACCAATGGCAACATCAGTACGCATACCGTGAACGGTCTGTTTTTGATATCCAATATCTAAAGAAGTACGGGCGCGGTCACCACGGTAATCCAAACCGGTAGAGAGTGCGGTCGTGCGCTCGTTCTGATCATGAATAGCCGTTTCGCCTTCGCGGTGCAGCACATTAACCCGCACACCGAATTGGTCATTGTCACCAAAGCGGCGACCGACATCCAGCGCACCACCAACCTTGGCAGAAGAAGTATAATCCACGCTAACACGCGTCAATGGGGTATCACCGGCTCGTTTAGGCTCCAGGTTAATCATCCCACCCACACCGCTGCCGCTCGGCGAAATACCGTTCACAAATACGTTCGGGCCTTTAAACACTTCAACCCGCTCGACCATACTGGTATCAACCACCTGACGTGGCAGTACGCCGAACAGACCGCCGAACGAAATATCATCCCCATCGAGATTAAAACCACGAATACGGAAGTTCTGTGAAGCATTACCGTAGCCGCGCACGTTCTGTACTGAAGCATCGTTTTTGACCACATCAGCCAGTGTCCGCGCTTGCTGGTCTTCTACCAATTTAGATGTGTAGCCAATCACGTTAAAAGGTACGTTGCGCGCATCTTGCTGCCCCAGGAAGCCAATACGCCCACCGTTAGCTACCTGACCGTCCAGATAGGTTGGAATAAGATCATTACCACCGGCACGGAAGGTCTCTTGCGTCCCGACCACAGTAATAGTATCCGTTGTTTTGCTGCTATCAACCTGAGTGGCATCAGCTGTTGTGCTAGCCTTTTTGCTGCTTTCAGCCGTATTGTCTGTGGCTGTTGCTGCCCATACAGATGCAGACAAAGTCCCTAATGCCGCACCGATCATGACGCACAAAAGACGTGGTGCAAGCCGCTTCTGATTTGCGCGGGTAGAGATAGTTTGATTCATCGTGTTGATGCCCCTGAAGTTTGCAATTTTGTTAATAATGAGAATGCTTATTATAAGGATTCAGAATTATCCTGATAACAGTTGCCGATGCAAGCATTTCTGCACTTCTGCGGGGTTATTTTTTGTATCGTGAAAAAATTAGATCAGTTATGTAATGAACATGATCTCGGTCGGTAATCTTATGGCCCAAAATGAGGGGAAATGAAATTAAAGGGAAATGATTGCGTAAATTACTTTTATATACGACCAGACTAATTTCCCCTTCCCTACTTAAGTCAATTTTTATGGGTTATTCACGCCAATCACCCCCTATTATTAATAAGGCGATTTATTCTTTCTCCCTGTTATATTGACATCAGTTCCTTACCTGAAGCCTCGTAGTGACAGACTTGATAAGCGTAACCCTCATATCCATTACAATTCTTATCGTGTATTTATTTCTGGTAAGAAAATTCTCATTACCTAATTTCATCTGTTAGCGATAGACTGCTACATTACTTTTACCGCAATAACAGATTAACCCTTCTGGCTCTCGATCCGCTCAGCCAAAGGTGGCTGAATATTAATTCAAGGAAATACAGGAATGGCTTTGCATCCAGCATCATTTGACGATCATATTTTCCGGCTCTTGATTGAAGCCGTTGATGACTACGCCATATACATCATTGATGCTCAAGGACATATCCTCACTTGGAACAGTGGCGCAGAACGCAATGCCGGTTACGCTAGCGAAGAAGTTATTGGTCAATCTTTCGAACTGTTTTATACCCCAGAGGATTTGGCGAACAAATTACCGGCCAAAGGGCTGCAACATGCCAATCAGTTTGGCCACTATGAAACCCAGGGCTGGCGGGTGCGTAAGAATGGTAAACGTTTTTGGGGCAATATTACGCTGAGTGCGCTGCATGATTCAGACCATATTTTGCAGGGATTCGTCCATGTCACCCGCGACTTGACGGATAAATGGCAGCGCGAAAATGCGCTGCGAAAGAGTGAGGAACAGTTTCGTCATCTGATCAGTGAAGTTGAAGACTATGCTATTTACATGATCGATACTCATGGCCGAATTCTCACCTGGAATAAAGGTGGAGAACGGAATGAAGGCTATACCAGTGATGAAATAATCGGTGAACATTTTGCGTTGCTGTTCACACAGGAGGATATTTCTGCTGGCGTGCCGGAGAAATCACTCGCCAAAGCCACCGCAGAAGGTAATTACCAGAGCGAAGGCTGGCATGTGCGCAAAAACGGTATTCGCTATTGGGCCAGTGTGGCAATTAACCCAATGCATGATGACAGTGGCAAACTGTTGGGTTTTACCAAAATTGTCCGTGATCTCACCGAGCGTCGTCAACGAGAAGAAGCACTGCGCATCAGTGAAGAGCGTTTTCGCTTAATGGTTGATACTGTTGAGGATTACGCTATTTTAATGCTTGATCCCTGGGGCCGGGTCAATACCTGGAACCACGGTGCTGAACGGAATATTGGCTATGCCAGTAATGAGATAATTGGTCAGCATTTCGGTTGTTTCTTTTTACCCGAGGATATTGCCGCCGGGTTACCGGAGAAGTTGCTGAAGACCGCAGCATCGACGAGCCGAATGGAACGCGAGGGCTGGTTGGTTCGCAAAGATATGACGCGCTACTGGGCAGTGACAGTCATAACAGTTGTCCATGACAATAATGGGAAACTTCTCGGTTATGCCGAAATAATCCGTGATATGAGTGAGCGCAAACAACGCGAAGATGCACTGCGCGCCAGTGAGGTCGCACGTTATGAAGAGCGCGAGCAACTGCATCGGGTGTTGTCATCTATCCAGGAGGGGATTATCTCCCTCGACACAGAAGGCCGTGTGGTACTGATGAACCCCAAAGCCGAAGAGATGACCGGGCGTAGCCAAAATGAATCCTGCGGTTTACCTATTGAAGACGTTTTTATTTTGTGGTCTCCGTTGCAAGATAAAAATCAGTTAGTTGCCTTCAATCAGTGTTTGGCCGAAGGGCGCAATACCTTATTACCAGAAGGCAGCCAGTTGTTATCAAGCCAAGGAGAACGGCAAGAGATTCGCTGTTCTGCCTCGCCGATCCGCGATCGTGACAATATACTCACCGGCGCGGTCGTGGTATTTCAGGATGTGACTCGCGCCCGCCATGCACAGCGCGAACTGCAATATCAGGCCAATCATGACATGCTAACTGGCCTGATTAATCGGCGTCGATTGGAAGAGCGGCTCACCCAATCAATCAGCCAATTGGGGGACAACGAGCAGCATATCCTCTGTTATGTCGATTTAGACTATTTCAAGGATGTTAACGATACCGCAGGCCATGAAGCTGGGGATATGGTGCTGAGAATGGTGGCACAAACCATGCAACAAGCCGTTCGTGAAAATGACATTGTCGCCCGTTTAGGTGGCGATGAGTTTGCTATCGTGTTGTTTAATAGTCAAAACAAGCCTGCAACAGACATTCTGGAATCTGTGGTTGCCGATATTGCCGCCATCCAATTTCATTGGCACGGTCAATCGTATACATTTACCGCAAGTCTGGGCGCCGTCCCGCTAACTCGCCAAACTGAGAATGCCGCACAAGCCATGCGTCAGGCAGATATCGCCTGTTATGCAGCAAAACACGCAGGCCGTAACCGGCTATCACTCTCACTCTAAACACCTTCTGGTCTGGGTGGCGATGACTGCCACCCACTCATCAAATTGATCAATCATCAGAAGCGCATTAACTCAATCGCCCTTAATGACATAATTTTAGCAGGGTTATTGGTTGGTATGTCGCGCAATTAGACTTTGGTCAAAATATCGCTGTCAGTGCTGTGCTATATAAAGATAATCATCTTATAGCTTGGAACAAATAGATATGCCGTACTTTACGGTTAGTGTTGTTTTGCATAATGCAGTGGAAGGCGATTACGAATCACTTAATAAGAAAATGATTGATGCCGGCTTTACCCGCCTTATTGGTCGGGAAAAAGTCTATAAATTACCTGAAGGGGAATTCAATTATGGCAGCGGCACACTAAACAAACAAGAAGTTGCTGATTTAGCACTAAAAATTGCCGAGGAGGTACGGTTTATACCCTCTATACTGGTGACTGAATCCGGTGGTCGAACCTGGCGAAACTTAGATCTTAAATAAGCCACTTCAGTAAATATAAAAAAACCATGAATTTGACTTAAGTTAATTAATGATTCTACACCAGGGAATGTCACACTATAAATATATTAAAATAATAATGAGAGTTTACCTTAGGGGAGTTAGCTAATATTAAGGTATTGGTGATTATTAAAAATCAAATCTGGATTGATATAATTTATATAAGACTCGTGGCCCGAACACTGTCAGGCCAAGGCTAACAACATAGACTATTGGTCACTGCTCACGGCTGCAATTTCAGCCGCAGGCTCTTCTCTGCGGCGGTGCAACGCAATGACAAAGTCAGTTTCACAGATAAATGCCTGCCGCGCAGCCAACTCCTGCCCCATCTCGATTGATGCCCGCCAGGCAAAAGGGGTCATCTGCAATAAATTAAAACTCTGCTTACCCGGAAGTTTCATTTCATAAGCCAGTTTTTCGCAACTCAGCAAGTCAAACCCCTCAAGGTGCTCTTGTGCATCACCGTGGAGTTGTACTTCTGGGTAGATCAGTGCTTTTAACTGATAGAGATGACGCGGCCCAGGGGCAACAGTAACCACAATCCCGCCAGGTTTCACGGTACGTGATAACTCCGCCGCTTTGCACGGTGCATAAATCCTTAATACCGCATCAAGCGAATTATGGGCAAAAGGTAAGCGATGGCTGGAAGCTACACAGAAGCTCACCTGTTGGTAGCGCTTTGCGCCATACCTTACGGCGACTTTTGCCACATCTAAACCGAAAACAGCCATTTGACGCCGCCGATTTAACCTATCTGCCACAGCGCCGGTGTAATAACCTTCACCACAACCGATATCCAACAACATGGTGGCATCCAGTGGTAACGTGGCATCCAGAAGCTCGCAGACCCGCTGCTGCAAGGGCTGATAATATCCCGCATCAAGAAATGCCCGCCGGGCCTGCATCATCTCCGGGCTATCTCCTGGTTGTTTCGATCCCTTGTGCTGCACTGGCATCAAATTGACGTAACCCTCTTTGGCGCAATCGAACTGATGATTATTGCTGCAACGCCACTGCTGCACGCTAAGCTGCAAAGCCTGATGACAAAGGGGGCACTGATAAGACATGGTTGATTTCCAGATGACAGACAAATAACCGCCAGAATCGCGGACAGACACGGCGTTAGTCTAAAGAAGCACTTCCACCGTTGCAAGCCACTGTTTAACACCATAAATCGGTCGAATATCAGCTATGGTGTACCATCCCTGCTGGAATAGCGTCAGGTTCAACATTCATGGTGCGCAAAATTTGCCCCATAATATCGCTAAATACCGGGGCAGAAACCGCGCCGCCATAGTATTTGCCGCCTTGCGGATTGTTTATCACGACCACCAAGGCAAAACGGGGTTGGCTGGCAGGCGCGACACCCGCGGTATAAGCCACATATTTATCAATATACTGGCCATTTGGCCCAATCTTCTTAGCAGTCCCCGTCTTAACGGCAACCCGGTATCCCCTGACGGCCGCCTTCATTCCGCCACCGCCGGGCAGCGCCACACTTTCCATCATATGTTCCACTTGCCGCACCAGAGCCTCGGGGAATACCCGTAGCCCTAACACCGGAGGATCGACCTTAGTAATCGATAATGGCCGATAAATACCGAAGCTGCCGATGGTGGCATAGACTCGAGCCAGTTGCAGCGGCGTCACCATCAAGCCGTAACCGAAAGAGAAGGTAGCGCGATCCAGATCACTCCAGCGTTGCCGCTGTGGCATTAACCCGCTACTTTCACCGGTAAGGCCTAACTGAGTCGGTTTTCCCAAACCAAACAACGCATAGGTTTCCATTAATGCCGAAGACGGCATTGCCAATGCCAGGCGAGAGACGCCAACATCACTTGATTTCTGCAATACGCCGGTCAACGATAGTGCGGGATAAAAACCTACATCTTTAATTTGGTGCCCACTCAGCACATAAGGATGGGTATCCAGTACGCTGTCTGGCTTTACCAGATGATGTTGTAATGCGGTCATTACCACCATCGGTTTGACTGTCGAACCCGGCTCAAAAATATCGCTGATAGCCCGATTACGAAAATTCTCTTCCGCCGTGGCTGCGCGGTTATTCGGATTAAAGGTGGGATAGTTGGCCATCGCCAAGACTTCGCCAGTATTAATATCAATAACCACTGCGGAGCCAGAATCAGCCTTATTAAACATGACAGCATTGGTCAGCGCATGGGATGTTTCAGCCTGCAAACGCTCATCAATACTGAGTTCAACATTCTGTCCCGGGTGGCTATCAGTAGAAGAGATATCCTCAACTACTCGGCCAAAGCGATCTTTACGTACCACTCTACTGCCAGCGGTGCCACTTAATAGCGAGTTAAAGCTCTTTTCTACGCCTTCAATACCCTGGTCATCTATATTAGTGAAACCAATTAAATTGGCCGCCACATCACCGGACGGATAAAAACGCCGTGACTCCGCTTTGGTCGCGATACCGGGCAGTTTCAAGCGTTGAATGTACTCAGCAACATTAGGTTCAACTTGTCGGGCAAGATAGATAAAACGGGCATTGGGGTTTTGATTGATACGGTTGATTAATTGGCCTATTGGCATATTGAGTTCCTGTGCCAATGCCTGCCAGCGTTCGGTAGTACCTACCCCGCCTTTTTCCAGTACCGTTTTGGCATCAGCCCAAATGGCCTCGACCGGGACACTGACCGCCAACGGATGCCCGCCACGATCAGTTATCATACCGCGTGTATTGGGTGTTGCCACCACACGCACTGAACGCATGTCTTCTTCTTTTACCAGCGGGTCCGGTTCAATAACTTGCAGCCAGGCAACCCGTGCCAGCAGGCCAAAAAGTGACATTAAAATACAACTACACAACAAGCCAAAGCGCCAACGAATAAAGTTGTTACTGTCAGTTTTTGGTTTAGGAATCATTAAGATCAACCCTGGAGAATAGCGTGCATCATAGCTGCCATTAAACCCTATCCCAGACACTAACGGGTGCCAAAACAGTGATACAAGATGCATTATTTTGCAACAATTCACTAACGGCGATTTAAAAGAAAAGGTGACTGGTCAATAACTTAAAAATCGGCTTACACTGAGTGGCGTTCTTTTTCTTCATTAGGTAGGTTCTATGACTGATTTTTCACCACAACTTAGCCGAATCACCACCCTCTGCCATGGTTTTGGCAATAAATCGGCCCTGCTACCTTCCTGCCTCTTGCCATATCAGGCTTCACAAGCCATTAAAAAGCAGGTTCATGGCACTACGATTATCGATGTGACCGCCCCGGGACAAGAGTGTGGTGAAGCCGATGGTTTCTATACCACTCAAGCAGGCATTTTATTGACCGTTCTGACGGCTGATTGTCTGCCAATCATTTTTAGCCAACGACAAGGGAGAGCCATTGCGGTGGTTCATGCCGGTTGGCGGGGCTTATTTGATGGCATTATCTTAAAGATGGTTGAGCGTATTGCGCGCGATGATGACCCTGTAAATTGGGTTGCAGCCATAGGGCCTGCCGCACAGTCTTGCTGCTATGAAGTCAATGAGGTGTTGGTCGAAAGGTTTATTAATAAATTACCACTGGCTAAAAATATCATTTCACCCCGTTTTCGCCACCTCAACTTAGCGGCCATTGCTGAACACCAATTACGAAGTGCAGGAATTCATCAAGTCGATCATGTAGGCAGTTGTACTATTTGTACGACTATTCAACATGATGATAATAATAAAAGTCACTTCAAATATACCAGTTTCCGCCGAACCAGCCAGCAGCAAGCGATTGATCCAACCCATCCAGGGATTAAAGGCCGTAATCAACATTCCGGCTTAATTATTTTGCCTTAACGGATAGATAATATTTATCGCACCCTGAATACGAAAAAACCCGCACAAAGGCGGGTTTTTACAGCAAAAGAGCTGATTAGATTGCAGTAACGTTTACTGCAGACGGACCTTTCTGACCGTCTTGGATTTCGAACTCTACGTTCTGGCCTTCAGCCAGGGTTTTGAAACCATTACCCTGGATTGCAGAGAAGTGTACGAACACATCTTTGCTGCCGTCAGCTGGAGTGATGAAACCGAAACCTTTAGACTCGTTGAACCACTTAACTTGACCTTTGATCTTTGCCATCTTGAGTATTTCCTTTGGATTGTTTAACTCGCCCGTAGGCGTTTACATAGACAAACTAGAGTCGTTACTGCTTGAGGCACTAAGATAAGGATCGGCAGAGAAGCGGTATTCAACGCTAACGTCTTTACTCAGAACTTCTTTACTGAAAATGCCACACATATACAGAACTGTACCTCGTTTTACCCATATGCGTTATCACATACTCTGTATTCGATGGCAAGCCATTTTTAATCAAGGGTGAACCTGTCGCACATATTTGAAACGCTTGCTCATAAAGAATGCGTAAATATGCTGAAATTTGTTGAAGGTCATCGTATTTTCTGCTCTATTTTTTTATACTGGCCTATCGCGCTTTCTTACTGGTTTTTAACATTTCAGCTAACACTTTTTATAATACTGCTTACGTGGATATTTGCTGTTTTCCATCCCCAGCATCGAACCGAAAATCACAATGGTATAAATTTTATTAGCATTAAATATATAATAATTGAATATATCCCACCCCAGCTCTGACGGCTCACTCTCTTCATCTGGTGACTGTCACAGGGGCAAGCTTGCTAGCTAACCCCTTACTTAATATCAGGTTATAGCTTGAATCTTATCTTTGCTCAAAAATCAGAAATAATTTATTGACGACTTTGTTATGAAGCACAATTGCACAACCTACCCCCAACAGTAAGGAGAGCCACTTGTTATATAAAAATATAAACTAAAATGCCAAATTTAATACTAAAAGATTGACTCTCCATATGGACTGGTATTGTGCTATATAGGTGCAATACACGAGAAAAATTAGCTGCATCGCACCAACAAGGTGCGATAGCACTTTATTTAATCTGCATGAATATCGCCTAAAGCACGCATTATTAGTTAATTCACCAGGGTGAAATGCAGCCTAATCCACCTACATTTAGTATGAGAAATCCCTCTTGATATATTCTTTACTTTTCTGAAACAGAATTTAATAGCACTGATGTACAGTTGAAAACTCTAAATTACTTTATCGTTATAGTGTGGTTTAGGTTCGAGATTATAAGCTCCACGCAATTATAAATAATCTATTAATCACCCTTATTTTGATAAGTACAAAGATTATCTGATGCACAGATATCTTATTTCGCCTTATGGGCATCAGAGAGCCATGTTATGAATTGTAAATATATTATCAACACCTGTATTCTCAGTAGCTTATGGTGGGGTCAGGCTGCTACTGTATTGGCGGAGGAAAACTATCAGCCAACACCGACATCTATAGGGCAACATAACCCGCAAACCAGCAATGGGAGTCTGTGGCAACGCCTGACGAGCAACATCTCGCTTACCTGGGATTCACCAAACCAGGAGCTGTATATCCCGCTGAATACCTGGCACAACCGCTGGACCTACGATGATGACAAGATAGAGTCATACAATGAGCGGCCATGGGGTATCGGCTATGGCAAATATCGCTATGATGAGGATAACAACTGGCACTCTGTGTATGCGATGGCATTTATGGATTCGCACAACCAAATTGAACCCATTATAGGTTATGGCTATCAAAAAATGTGGATACCGGGAGCGATGGACGGCTGGCGTTTTGGCGTAGGTTTTACCGCCAGCATTACCGCACGTCATGAATATTATTACATTCCTGTCCCATTGCCTTTGCCACTTATTTCTATTGAATATAATAAGTTTTCACTACAAAGCACCTATATTCCCGGCACTTATAATAATGGTAATGTTTTGTTTACCTGGATGCGCTGGCAATTCTAATGGACGCTATTATTTAACTATTTAAACCATGCAATTAAAGTGGTTATAAGCGACTATTAAGAATTAATCTCAATTAGCGTTAATTGATCCCAAAAAATACGATAGTTCTTATCAATTAAAACTATGCTGAGTATCCGCTTAGTTTATTGCTGATTATTTAAACACGACAAATAGCGTCTTAGATGATAACAGCCGGGCTTGATTTTTCATACAGTTAATCGCCCGGCACTTTTATGCTAACACTTCAATCAGGCTGCGTCTGAGTCATTTACATTCAGTTCATGCCGCTTATGTTTACGCCGAGTGAGTATAAAACCGCACCACAATAGCGCAACCCAAACTGGCATCATTAGCACTGAGATCTGAATACCATCAGTGAGATACATAATGACCAGAATCAACGACAGAAACACCAGGCACAGATAATTACCGTATGGGTACCATAGCGCCTTAAACCGCGGTTCTACGCCTTCTTGCACCTTCGCAGCCCGGAATTTGAGGTGAGCTAAACAAATCATCACCCAGTTAATGACCAATGTTGAAACAACCAGCGCCATAAGCAGTTCAAACGCTTTGCCCGGCATAACATAGTTTATAACAACACCGGCTGAGGTGGCTAACGCCGAAAGTGCGATTGACAGAATAGGCACGCCACGTTTATTAACCCGGGTCAACAACTTAGGCGCATTCCCCTGCGATGCCAAGCCAAATAACATGCGGCTATTACAATAAACACCGCTGTTGTAAACCGATAGCGCTGCGGTCAAAACCACTACATTCAAGATTGTTGCAACCCAATTGCTATCTAACGCATGGAAAATCATCACAAAGGGGCTACCGCCTTCAACCACTTTGCCCCACGGATATAGGGAAAGCAGTACCGCCAATGAACCGATGTAAAAAATAAGGATGCGATAGACAACCTGATTGGTTGCTTTAGGGATACTGTGATGTGGATCTTCAGCTTCAGCGGCCGTAATGCCAACCATCTCCAAGCCACCAAAAGAAAACATAATCACCGCCATCGCCATCACTAATCCGCTCAAGCCATGGGGCATAAACCCACCTTGTGCCCAGAGGTTAGTAACCGATGCCTCAGGCCCACCAGTACCGGAAGCCAGCAGATATGCACCGAACACAATCATACCGATAATGGCAACAACCTTGATGATTGCGAACCAGAATTCAGTTTCACCATACATACGTACGTTAATAAGATTGATGGCATTTATTAAGACAAAAAATACAGCAGCGGAAACCCAGGTGGGTATCTCTGGCCACCAGTATTGAATATAAATACCGACGGCGGTCAATTCAGCCATACCAACCAGTATAAACATCGCCCAGTAGTTCCAACCAGATAAGAAGCCAGCGAAATCGCCCCAATATTTATACGCAAAATGACTAAATGAACCTGCAACTGGCTCTTCGACAACCATCTCACCGAGCTGACGCATAATGAGAAAAGCGATAAAACCACCGATGGCATAGCCGAGTATCACTGAGGGGCCAGCCATCTTAATCGTCTGAGCTATCCCTAAAAATAATCCGGTCCCAATCGCACCCCCCAAGGCAATCAGTTGAATATGTCGATTTTTTAAACCGCGTTTTAGTGTTGAATCCTGCAACTGCTGTTCCATCCTATCCTCTGCCGCACCTATTACGCACTAACGTGCTAAACAGCGCTTTCATAAATGAATCTGCGGCGGTTTTTTAACACTTAAACCTAATTGCAGCAAGAATAAAGGTAGTTAGCTGACTATCGGAGAAGGATCAATCAGCCGATGTTTACATGGGAAGGATTTGATTAGAAGACAATGATGCTTTGTCTGTTTAGGGTTGTAACGCAGATATGCCACATAACTTACTCAGATTCCTGGCCCCAATCATCAATGTCGCGACATAAGATTGACGCCGGGTGACAACTTCAACCGCCACGCGATTATTTTTATAGCGGATAAGATAAGTTGAAGGCCAGCCTTGACGCCGCTCACCATAAGATTTTTGATGGTGGTCAATCGCCGCATGGGCAATGACCAGGTGAGATAAATTTGAATCCCCTTTAATAATACGTTTCATCATCAGCTCCAAGAAGTCAGTCAGAGAATCGCTTACCGTTGGTCATGCCACGCGCTCAGCATATGGGTCTCCACGCGGTCGAAAACCATCAATATTTACTCAAATATCTTGGCTGAGCAGGTAACAAATCATCGCGGCACGAAGTGGACTTTGGCTATAGGCTTGCCACTCACCTTGCGGATTGGTAATCCGAGCATTCCACTGATTATTATCATTAACTTCAGGGGAATAGAGGCCAATTTTATTGGCATAGATGATAGGCCAGGCATCAGAAGGGTTTTTGCAGTAGTCCTTACCTTTAACTCCACCGTATGGATACCACTTATCGGGATCTTCCCCTGTCAGCAGTGCAATATTTCGGTTCACTTCAGTGTCACTTTCTTCATACCATTTAATCATTAGAATCACCGTTTTCTTGAAAAGTCCTGGCTACATTACGGCGAAAATAAGACAAATTTATGACAATCAGCGCAGTATATTGGGCTAAATAAAGGGGCAAACTCACATCGCGCAAAAAGATAATGCCGGCTATGCAGGAGAAACCATCACTCTGGCTACGACGATATTCTGATACCGCCGGGTGACAGCATCAGAATCGGGGGGATTTATCGCTCTGGAATAAACCCTTTAAAGTCGAGAGGCGAGACAATATCACTATCGTCTTGCTCATGCCTGACACCCGTAGCATTTTCCAGTAAAGCATTGAGCAATTCGGTTTGCCGTTTTTGTTGTTCGGCAATTTCGTGTAACAAACGGATTTGTTCATTTGCTCGTACACTGGCACGGCTCAAAAAGAACCAGACTATCAAGAAGAAAATGACAGTAAGCAGCGATAAAGCAATTGGGATGACACCCAGTGCCCCCATATTTGTATCTAACATTGACGACCCTATGACATACGTGGCTAAGGCGCTATCTTATCACTCTGCCCACCACAAAGGGGATCTGAATAAGTGATTCATACTTAATAACGATAACGAATAGTAATAGTTATTTATCGTTATTATAGCTAAGCATAATAGGCTATCCTTACCATGGAATAATCGAAGTGATAGCACAAATACCGGTAGAAAAAGTCCCCCCCTGATCGCAATAACTATCAAGGGCTAATAGATAAAACAAGCAGCAAACGGCAATGATCCCTACCGCTGCAACAAGTTTCTTAATGTTCAAATCGGGCACCTTCCGTAATGTTTTTTTTAATTATACTGTATTAAACATCAACCATTTATAGCCAAAATGTAATTACTGATGTGCACTATAGCTCTGTAACAACATTTTTTATAAGAATTTACTGTTTAGTCTTATAAATCAATATGATTTAGGATTTTTACTATTAACTAACTTATCATTACTCGTTAAACTGTTAAATATTTATCCTAAAAAATAAGTAAAACTAATTACATGGAGTGACTACATGAGTTTATTCAGACTGGTTCTGGTGGCAGCAATCATATACTTGGGCCTTCTCTTTTCAGGCTATGGCGTGCTTATTGGCAGTGAGAAAAACGCCGCAGGCATTGGTTTGCAGTGTAAATATCTGACGGCAAGAACTGTTACAACCGCTCAATTTATAAACGGTGAAAATGGTGTCATTGGTGTCAGTAACTGCCCATTAGTGAAAAAGATCGGCAATAACGTTTTTGAATAATTGAACTGCGGGTTTGCTATTCATAACCCGCAGTGCATTTCCCCCACGGCCGCTAGCCTGATACTACCGCCCTACTTGCAGACAGCCTTAAACGGTAGCGGTTATTTTTGGCTAAATTTCATATCAATTAATGCAATGGCTTTCTCAATCGCTCGCTTAGTCACTGGGTCCGCCCCTGCCGGGTGTGTAGAGAAATCAATAGCTTTAAGTTGATGGGACATTTTATCTCGCACCTCCACCGGAGCAATGATATCAATCACATCAAGGATTTGCTTAATCACCAGTTGGCAGGCAACCAAGTCTGACACCAGCTCTTGGTCATTAGTAAACATTTCAGACATGCATAATTCCTTCTCAGTAATATCGTAAAAGGATATCACGCTTGCTGAAATATTTCTTTAACCTGCACTGCTCTTGTCGACTCGAAAGACTGGCATTATCCTCGGCTAATGAAATACCTACAACCGATGTCGATGATGTGCTTAATCAATCAATTGCCCCCTCTTTTTGCGAGAAAGAAGCAGATATGAGATGGCAAGAAAGCTAACGTCAGTACGAAGGGGGGATATAAAAAAACCAGGGATGAAATTATCAATCACCTGGTTCTAGAGGAAACTCATTAGATGTAGATCGATCACAATATTCCTAATCTCACAGTTCATCACCTCCTGCGCCTTTACCTTTATGCAGGACCATTACTGGCATCTTTAAAAAAACGGTTACGCCGACAACCGCTATCAGAGTCATAATCACCGTTATTAACATGCGATCACCTCATCATTTTTAATTTCTATTTTTCCAAACTCAACCCTTTATCCTCGGGATAGACCCCTTCCTGATGACACTACCCTTTTACTATGGCACCAGAAAAATCTTTTGCAAACACTGTCTGAAAAGTCTTTATGGTCTATTTTGTTCAATCGGGAGCAATTTGGTGTTTTGTGTTGTTCGATTCAACTTGTGTATACTGCTCTACTCCTATCCAGAAAAAACAGACTAAATAATGTCACAAGAAAATCATCTCGCGTTAGTCTGCGCCCTCAGTAAATGGGTCGAAACCCATCTAGGGCGGGTCATCTACCTTGAAGAGTTAGCCGTGTATTCAGGCTATTCGCTTTGGCATATGCAGAAAATATTTAAAGAAGTGACCGGGGTATCGCTGGGTAAATACATTCGGGAAAGACGCTTAGCGGGCGCGGTTTATCAACTAAGAAGTAGTGATAGTACGATTTTTGATATCGCATTGGACTTTGGCTTTGGCTCACAGTCACATTTTACTTACATGTTCAGAAAACGTTACGGTATCACTCCGTATGATTTCAGGCAAAATACTGATATTGACCTGAATATCGCGTTGCCCTTGCATGCTATTCATCAGAAGCTGGCATAACACTCCGCAATACCCACGATTCGCCTGAATGCTTACCACTGCTCTCCGGCGAATAACGCTTTTCAGTTCTTTTTATAGCAATTCTGTACATCAATAGGTTGTGCTTCGTTACGTTGGCGATCCGCCATATAGGTCATCGCAAACATGACACTGACAACAATGAGTGCCGCCAACAGTAAACCGATCAATGCGATGACTTTGTTGTCATCAAACAAGCTCTTATCCATACATTCCCCCTAATTTCTATGGCGTATCATTAGATTAGCCATAGGATCGCAATCAATGTTATTGCAATCAGCAAACATGATGTTGTAAGTAAAACCACGAGCGCAAATTGCGCATCGCCAATTCCCGCAGAATAATCACTATTCGGGGTAATATTTTGTTGTTTTTTCAAAGCAATACCTACTGATTGGCGCACACCAATCCTAACTCTATATAAGAAAAATCGCGTTTTATAATGGATACATTTCTATCGGATATCAACCTAACCATTAGTTATTCCAACGCGATCCTGTCGTACTCTGTGTTATAGATCAAGCCCATCTATTGTAAAGTTAGGGATAGGCGCAAAATACATTAGTTTTAGTTAAGTGTTTGTGGCGATAATATAATGTCATCTCTGTTCAGTAGACAATTACTGTATCACCGCCGTTATTATACCGTAATTATCCCTGTGGCGAGGCTATACAGAGCGGCTAAAGCGGTAATCATGGCCACGGCAAAAAGACATTTTTCAATCGGCGCGAATATTGCTTTCTTTTGCTCACGCTTCGCGATGATAAACAGCACAGTTCCCGGGCCATATATCACTGCTGACAGTAATATGTATTTCAACCCGCCCGCGTAGACCATTAATATGGCATATAGTGTTGCTATCAAAGCAAAAATAAAATCTTTCTTCAGCTCGACCGAACCTGCCGAATAGGTTTCTCGGGTCCAGGCCAATTTCAACCCATAAGCCGCAACCAGCAAATAGGGGATCAAAACTAATGAGCTGGTGAGTTCCAGTGCCAACTGAAACGCATACTCAGTGAAGAGCGTAACAATTAAGAATAATTGGATAAAAATATTCGACATCCAAACCGCTGCCGATGGCACCCCGCGCTTATTCTCCGTTGCAAATATCTGCGGCATGATATTACTTTTTGCTGCGGAATAGAGTGCTTCAGCCGCCAATAGGGTCCATGACAGATATGCGCCCATAACGGAGATAATCAGCCCGATGCTGATAAATATAGCGCCCCATCGACCCACTATATGTTCTAACACCCCAGCCATTGAGGGTTGCCGTAAAGCAGCAAGATCAGGACGAAGCAGCACACCATAGGAAAGCATTGTCACTAATACCAGTAAACATAAAACACCAATAAAACCGAGAACAGTAGCAATACCAACATGCTTTCTTTCTTTAGCGTAACGGGAATAAACACTCGCCCCTTCAATGCCCACAAAAACAAATACGGTGACCAACATAGTACTGCGCACTTGAGCAAATAGTGTCTCTGATGTTGCACCAATATCTAATGCCGCATGACCGGTATAACCATAGTCATCCAAATGGGAGAGATCACCGACACCAGACAAAGATTGGGAACCCCAGAAGTTTAATGCAAACGTATCTGTATGAAATGCAAATGCCAGCACAATAACAAAAATAAATATCGGAATAACTTTAGCAAAGGTGGCAATAGTATTGATTGCTGCGGCTTCTTTGATACCGCGTAGCACCATAAAATGAAAACTCCACAAGATTAATGACGCAATTAAGACTGCGGATAACGTATTACCATCACCAAATAGTGGGAAGAAGGCTCCCAATGTTGATTTGATCAAAACAAAATAGGAAACACTGCCGATACAGGCGCCAGCCCAAAAACCAATGGCTGAGGCAAAACCGGCATAATCACCAAATCCAGTTTTAGCATAAATATAAACACCGGAATCCAAATCTGGCTTACGTTGTGCCAAAGTCTGAAAAACAAAGGCCAGAGTTAACATTCCGCCACCAGCAATAATCCACGCGATGATGGCACCCAAGCCTCCGGTTGCTCGGCCGAATGTAGCAGGTAAAGAGAAAATACCAGCACCTATCATTGAACCCACGACCAGCGAGGTTAATGACCACAGCGAGAGCTTTTTATTTGATGAAGCCGCCATATTCATTTCCATTTACATTAACTAATCCAATGTAAAACAGAATAACCTAATAGAAGACCCACGCCTATAGATGCAATTCAGAGAAAATGTGAGCCTCCTTTAAAAGCTGAATATTCACTGTTGAGTGGGCGTGACACTAATATTAAGGCGTATATACACTCACAGCGGTAGCCTCTTTATGTATCAGTAACAAAATAGACCTATTAGACATAGGCCTTGATACTGTTTGAATTTAAACTGCGCATGGTCGGTTTGTGCCGCCAAACTCGTTAATCAGATTTTTAGTCAAATAATAACGGTGGTACTCACCCAGTACATTTTCTAGCGTCATTTTCAATTGATAACCTTGTTTTTCATAGAACGGGCGAGCCTGGAAGCTGAATGTATCTACTTGGGCAAACTTGCATCCCCGCTGTATTGCTTCCTGTTCGGCTGCGTTCATCAAGTTAGTACCAGCCCCTGAGTGACGTAATGCATCCGATACCCATAACAACTCAATACTCAGGCAATTACCTAATGTATATCCGGTAATCCCTCCCAACTTTTCGCCACCTTCTCCTGTGATAAATACGGCTAATGGTTTACGACCATTATCACCAACAAATTTACGGTTAAAAGCCTTCAATCCCTCAATGATTTCTGCAATATCTTCAGTCGTTGGGGCATCTGTCATGGTCAAATTCATTGCTACTGCTCCTCGCTATTTTCTGACTAACAACACTCGATATAATCTTGGCTTCAATGCATATTCTCACAGATAAGAATTCTATTATCGGATAATAAATAGCAAAATAAATGCTATTAAGAACCATTTACATTTATAATGCAGCGAACAGCTCTTTCCGACATTTGTACCGATTTCTCCTCTGTAATTGTAAGGATACCCCAATGCTCCGCCGTTTCTTTTCTTATTATGCCCCGTACAAAGGGCTTTTTTATCTGGACTTTGGCTGTGCCATTTTGGCCGGGCTGCTGGAGTTGAGTTTCCCGATGGCGGTAAAACTGTTCATTGATAAATTACTTCCCAATCAAGATTGGGTGTTGATCGTTTGGGCGGCAACTGGCCTGTTGATGATTTATCTGCTCAATACTGCGCTAATGGCGATTGTTAACTACTGGGGGCACGCATTGGGTGTGGGTATCGAAACCGACATGCGCCGCCAGGCTTTTAGCCATCTGCAAAAATTATCATTCAGCTATTACGACAATATGAAGACCGGCCATATTATCACCCACGTCACCAAAGACCTTGAAGAGGTTGGAGAAATTGCCCACCACGGCCCTGAAGATCTTTTTATTGCCGTTATGACCTTTATCGGTGCATTCATTTTGATGGCATCCGTCCATTTACCACTGGCGATGCTCACCATCATCATCGTACCCTTTATGACCTATCTGGTCAGCCGCTACGGTTCACAGATGACCGAGACCTGGCGCAAACTGTTTGGTCAAGTTGGCAATTTTAATGCCCGCATTGAGGAAAGTATCGGCGGTATTCGTGTCGTCAAAGCTTTCGCTAATGAATCTCATGAAAAGAAATTGTTCGCCGCAGATAACGAAAGCTACCGCACCACCAAATTGCGGGCTTACCGCATCATGACCACCAGTATGACCATGAGCTACCTCAGTACCCGTCTGGTGCAGTTAATTGTGATGGTTGCCGGTACCTGGTACGTCGTGCATGACCAGTTGAGTTACGGCGGTTTTGTCGGCTTTCTGTTATTAGTTGAAGTGTTTTTTCGCCCGGTGGCGAAAATAACCTCAGTACTGGAAAGTTATCCGAAAGGAATTGCCGGTTTTAAGCGATTCACTCAATTGATAGATACACTGCCTGATATTGTCGACCAACCAAACGCTCGCCCTGTTGGCCATTTGCATGGCGATATTTGTTATCACAATGTCAGTTTCGGTTATTCACCACAGAATAAAATTTTCACCCATTTGAACCTGCAAATCCGGGCTGGCGAAACTGTGGCATTCGTCGGGCCATCGGGGGCGGGTAAAACCACATTATGCTCACTGCTGCCCCGCTTTTATGAACTCGATGAGGGGGCAATCACGATTGATGGTATTGATATCCGTGATATGACTCAACAATCATTGCGTAATAATATCGGTATTGTTCAGCAGGACGTTTTCTTATTCGGCGGATCTATCCGTGAGAATATTGCTTACGGTAAACTCGATGCCAGCGACGATGAAATAATGGTTGCAGCACAACAAGCCCGGCTAGATGAGTTGATTGAAAGCTTGCCTGATGGACTGGATACCGTTGTTGGTGAGCGCGGAGTGAAATTATCCGGTGGGCAGAAACAGCGCTTGTCAATTGCACGTATTTTCCTGAAAAATCCACCGATTTTGATTCTGGATGAAGCAACCTCCGCGCTTGATACTGCCACTGAGCAAGCCATCCAGCTTGCGCTAACGGAATTATCACAAGGCAGAACGACGTTGGTGATTGCCCATCGCTTAGCCACGATTCAAAATGCCGATCGTATCATTGTGGTCGATAAGGAAGGGATTGTGGAACAGGGCGACCATTATGAATTGCTGGCCCGTAAAGGCGCCTATGCAAAATTGCATAATGCCCAGTTCAGTGCTGCCTGATACTCAGTAAAAACCCACCCGCTGATGGGCGCGAATGGTAAACTGAAGGAAAATTCAGCCAAAGCCATTCCATCGCGGGCTTAAATAGGGTACAAGGACGCCATGAAAATTCCAAAACGAATCCAACCGCTGGTTGATGACGGCTTGGTTGACGAAGTCATCCGTCGTTTGAAAAGTGGCAAAGAAGCTGATGTATACGTTGTCCGTTGTGGGCAGGATATCCGCTGCGCTAAAGTCTATAAAGAAGCGGAAAACCGCAGTTTCAAACAGGCTGTTCAGTATCAGGAAGGGCGTAAGGTTCGTAACAGTCGTGACGCGCGAGCCATGGCCAAAGGTTCTAAATTTGGCCGCAAGCAACAGGAAGAGACCTGGCAAACTGCCGAGGTGGATGCCTTGTACCTGCTCGCCAATGCCGGTGTTCGGGTACCCCAACCTTATGCATGCCTTGATGGTGTTTTATTGATGGAACTGGTCACCGATGCAGATGGCCTTGCCGCCCCTCGCCTGAGTGATGTGCCATTTAGCAGAGAACAAGCGCTGATTGACCATGCATTGATGATCCAATATGTGGTACGGATGCTTTGCGCCGGTCTGGTTCATGGCGATTTATCAGAGTTTAATGTCTTAATTGATAAAGAGGGCCCGGTCATTATCGATTTACCGCAAGCCGTCAATGCTGCGGCGAACAATCATGCTAAAGCCATGCTGGAGCGGGATGTCGCAAACATGACACACTATTATGGCCAATACGCACCAGAACTGCTTAATCGTAAGTATGCCAAAGAGATGTGGGCACTTTATGAGGATGGCAAACTGCATCCAGAAACGCAACTGACTGGTGAGTTTGCAGAAAGCACCGAAGCGGCTGATGTTGAGGGTGTACTGGAGGAAATCAAAGCGGTTATAGCTGAAGAGCAAGAGCGCCTGCGTGAAGCTCAGGATCACGACAACTAGACATTAACTATCCTAAATCGACACTCTGTGGGGCAGTAATGACTCTCTTCCCTGCCCCACACGCTCTTTACCTATCAGTTCAGCACCACCGCTTCCACGCGGTTTTTCCCCGTGGTTTTCGCCCGATATAACGCTTTATCCGCAGCATCCGACAAGTCTGTCGCCGCAATAGACTCACCCGGCGCGGATACCGAAGCCACACCAATGCTGATGGTCACCCGCCCCTCTGGCGACATCCCATGGGGAATATCTAACTCCTCAATGGAGTGACGCATGCGCTCGGCAACCGCTTTCGCATCCGCCAGGGTACTGGGTGCTAGCAATACAATAAACTCCTCGCCGCCATAGCGCGCCAAAATGTCTGAACCACCACGAATAGATTTTGACAAAGTTTCGACAATGGATTTCAAACAAACATCCCCCATTGCATGACCATAAAGGTCGTTAAAGCTTTTGAAATTATCAAAATCGATCATCAACACAGACAGAGAACCGCCTTCGATCCGGTTTTTTTGCCAGATGTGCTGATAGATATCATCAAAGTGGCGACGATTGGCGACCCCAGTTAATACATCGGTTTGTGACAACGCCTTGAGGATCGATTCTGACTGTTTAAGTTCAGTAATATCGAAAAACGAGCCATACCAAATAACAGCCCCATCATCCTGAAGCGTCGGGAAAGACTCACCATGGAGCCAGTGTGTACCTTTGCCCGGCAACACCACGCGAAAATCGCAGCGCCAGACAGATAGATTCTGTTGAGAGATGGCTACCGCCTGTTTTAGCATATCCATATCGTCAGTATGCACGCGGCTAAACAGAGGGTTTTCCTCTCTGGGCACATACAAAACATCAGCCGGTGACAGAGCAAATATTTTTCTGACACCCTCGCTACAATATTTAAAATAAGATTTACCCTCTGCATCTAAATAATAAGCATAAATCATTGCTGGTAAATTCTTAGTTAAACGATCCATCATCTGCTTACTTTCTTCCAGCTTCATCAGCAGGAATTTTCTTTCCGAAACATCAGCAATCACACTAATATAACCCACGGTCTGGTTATTATCGGCAGTTATTTCATGGACACTAAGTGCTCCCCAGAAACGTTTCCCATCTTGGCGCTGATAACACCACTCGCTGGCATCACGCCGATTAAGCAATAAATAATCCAGCTCAGCTTGATCCTTACCAAACTCTGGAATATGCAGTATATCCGAAATAGGGCATCCCAAGACTTCATCTTTAGAATAGCCAAACATTCGCTCCGCGCCCACATTAAATATGGTGATCCGACTCTCTAAGTCGGTGGTAATAATCGCGACCTGTTTTTCCGCATTCAACAGTACATCCAGTTGAAGATTAGATAATTTATCTTTCCCATTCTCTCTCTTCACTGGTTCACCTTTACGGTGCTGACCAAATACTTTCCCAGTCAAAGCATTCAGGCAGTTATGATAAAAAGAAAATAAAGACATAAAGTAAATCACCTATAATTTAGAACAAGAAAAAATGAAATTATAACCAGTCTACTGATGGTGCTAATAATAACACTATGAACTATAACATACACCAATGAATCAGTGTAGGTTTGGAATGATGATACTCTCTAATAGATAACTACAGACACTCAACTTGATAATATCATTACAAATCTCGCCAAGAAAACTGAAAGAACAATCCGTTATGGTGATGATGTATTCCTATTGAATAACTGGAGCGAGAATGAAGAAGTTACTGATGTTTTGTGGTGTATCAGTGTTGCTATTGAATGCAGCCTCTAGCTTTGCCACACAACCTATTAATAAAGAAGCACAAAAACAATCGGGAGTGAGATGTAAACGCCCGCCTGAACCGCCAAAAGACAAGAGTGGCCGCCCGTTGCCGCCAGCGAAAGAACATCATGATGGCCAACCAGCAAAAATCCCGCCGCAACATGATGGCAAGTATCCATGCCCGCCACCGCTATCAGATAAAAACCACAAAGTTTAATATGTTATATTTATTAGTATAGCTAATACTATTGTAACAACAGATAAATTGAAAGCAGGCATATTTTGTTGCTCTGCTTTTTATTTCAAAATAAATAACCCTGTCATAATCAATAAAGAAACAAAAAAATATAACAAATTACTGTTGCTAGCTACGTTTCCCAATCTTATATAAGTCACTATTAAATCTCTTTCATGCAAATCAGATACATAAGAGGAACACTAGCGGAAAATAATAATCCGTCTTACCCCCTCCTCCCGATAAATTAAGCTTGGCGCTGGCAAGATATACCTTTATAGCTCATGCTAAATAACGAGATATAACTCTCATCCATGTAACAATAATATCAGTTGAAATATAATATATAGATAAGGAAATAGTCATGTTCTATAAATCACTGCTTAAGAGTGTCATTGTGACACTCATGCTCGTAACCGTTAACACAGTATTCGCGGCATCATCACCCACTACCCCAACAGAGATGACCTGCAAAGAATTCCTTGATCTTAATCCGAAAAGTATGACCCCCGTCGCTTTCTGGATCCTAAACCAGGATATCCAGTATAAAAAAGGCGATAGCGTCGATTTCCAGGAAATAGACCAGGTCTACACACCAAAAGTGATTGATGTTTGTAAAAAATCACCGAACAAAAAAATTACTGAGATGAAAAAAGAGATTGAGTGGGTACCTAAGAAACCAATGTAATATAACTCTGAGCCTCACATTATTTAATGTGGGGCTAACATTATTTTTTGACTATTATTGGGGAGAAATAATCATGTTAAAGAAGATCATATTGATATCGCTACTGGCATTACCCGTCCACCAGGCATTGGCACTTGACTGCCAGAACGCACTGACACAACTGGATATGAACCAGTGCGCAAATTTAGATTATAAGAAAGCCGATACCGAACTAAACCGTATTTATAAACAGGTTTTGGCCAAAACCCCAGTTGCCCAAAGAGCATTATTAAAGAGTGCGCAACTTACCTGGATAAAATACCGTGACGCAGATTGTACCTTCCAATCCTCAGCCACCGAAGGCGGTTCAGTGCATCCTATGATTATCTCGGCTTGTTTGACCCACAAAACTGAAGCTCGCTCGGCAGAACTACAGTCATTCCTTGATTGTGCTGAAGGTGACCTAAGTTGCCCCTTATAGCGTGCTGTGATTAGCGTTGCCGAATAGTCGAGGGCGTTAGGCCATAAGCCACTTTAAAACAGTTACTGAAGTGGCTGGCAGAGCTGAAACCACACTCCAGGGCAATGTGAATAAGCGGCATCATACTATGTCTTAATAGCTGGTCTGCGCGAGATAACCGCGCTTTCAACACAAATTGATGTGGTGCCAGCCCAGTACTCTGCTTAAACATCCGTGCGAAATGGAACTCACTCAACCCTGCCTGTTCAGCAAGGTCTGACAACAGCAACGGCTGTGAAAGATGTTCGTCAATATACTCTTTCACCCGTTTTAACACTGCCGGAGACAACCCACCGCGAATTACGGGGATCGCCCACTGCAACTGGGTGTAATTTTTTAATAAATGGGTCATCAACAAGGTAGCAGCACTACTGAGGGCTAAATGATTGGCCTGTTCTTGCCAGTTACAATTCAGTAAAAATTGGCGATATAACAACGTTATTTGCGGATCTTCTGCGAAAATTCGTTCATCAACCTGAATTGACTGGGGGCTGCGCTCCCAAATTTGTTCAGCTAGCTGGCGCAGATGCTTATCGGTGCAATACAAATGTACAAATGACAGGTCATCCCGCACATCCCAACTGGATAAGCTGCCCTTTGGCATAATACAAAAACGATCCGGTCCACCGCCATTTTTCCAGCCAGCGCGCGTTTTGTGATAGCACTCATAGCCATCGGCAACATACAGGCTCAAGGTGTGGTGATCAGGGCTTTCTTGTGTAATACAGTCATCACGGTTAGACCAGGCAGCCAATTGAATACCCGAGCCGAGTTGCACACAATCATGCAAGCGCGCTTTGTGTTCTTTTAGGGTTTCAAAAGCTTGATACCGTTCCAACATTGCGCTGACTTCCTTTGGGTACGCGGATGCAACCAGTTTAATGGCTTGCCAGACGGCAGACTATATTTTCCAGTGATTTATCGTAAAAATGCGCAAGATTTTGCAATTTAAAGCAAGCCGCTGAAAGCGCCTCTGCTTCCCATACCGGATACTGCTGTTTTCTAGCTGTGATGAGAAATAACGATGAACGCGCTGCTATATTTGTTAGTTGTACTGATCTGGGGAACGACCTGGATTGCTATTACCCTACAACAGCAAGGTGATGTTGCTATTACTGTGTCCATTTTTTATCGGTTTGTGCTGGCGGCCGGTGTCATGATGATCGTTTTACTGCTCGCCCGCCGACTGCACCAGCTCACGGTACGTGACCACCTTTTTTGTCTGGCACAAGGGGTTTGTGTCTTTGCTTTTAATTTTTACTGTTTTTATCATGCTGCGGCTTATATCAGTAGCGGCCTGGAATCGGTTATTTTCTCAATGGCGGTACTGTTTAATGCCATCAATGGCATGCTTTTCTTTCGCCAACGCCTTAGCCCTAACCTGCTGCCAGCCAGTATCCTCGGCATGATAGGTATTGTTGCTTTGTTCTGGCAAGATCTGACCGCCACACAAATGGCCCCGGAATTACTTAAAGGTATTGGCTTAAGTTTGCTGGGTACCTATGGTTTTTCTCTGGGTAATATGATCAGTAGCCGCCACCAACGCAGGGGATTGGATATTCTGTCAACCAATGCTTATGCCATGACTTATGGTGCGGCAGTGATGGGACTTTTCAGTCTGATTCAACAACACTCTTTTACTCTCGAACTCACGCCACGTTACCTTGGCTCATTGCTGTATCTGGCTATCTTCGGTTCCGTGATTGCATTTGCCGCCTATTTCAGCTTGATTGGACGAATCGGAGCCAGTGGTGCGGCTTATAGCACCTTGTTATTTCCGCTGGTGGCCCTAACCATATCAACCTTCTATGAAGGCTATCACTGGCACCTGAATGCCATTATTGGTTTACTACTCATCCTATTAGGTAATTTAGTGATGTTCTCACGCCCAGGCATGATGCAATCCTGGTTTAAGCGCCGCCATCATTGCCAGCCACAAAGATAACCAAGAAAGGCCGATCGTTATCTCATCGAGAGTTCTGATCGGCCTTGCTCATTTTATTTTGCGGTATCTAAAATGGGTTCACGTACAATGAATATGTAAGACAGAGCCCCGAGGACAGTAACGCAAGAACAGATGGTTAATGCCAGGCTAAATGAGTGAGTGGTATCAACTATCCAACCCGTTATCACCGGTGCAAATGATGCAAATATGAAACTGGCAAAATTCTGTATGCTGCCAACCGATGCAGTCATACGAGAAGAGACCGCGACATGTATAAGCCCCCAGCATGATGTCCCAGCGAAGTGAATACAGAACAGTGCCATGCCTATTAATATAACCGCACTCCCGGTAGTGTCAGCACGGACGACGACAGAGGTAAATGCCGCTGACAGCAACATACCGACCGCAATGCATATTTTGCGGCTTTTTAAAGGAGCCATACCCTGACGGACCAGAAAATCGGTAACGAATCCATTACATAACATGCCTGCCGCGCCGAAAATAAAGGGAATAGAAGCAAACATGCCAGTGCTGGCAAGATTTAAATGATACGTTGTCTGCAAATAGCCCGGTAGCCATGCCAGATAGAGCCATGCGGTATAATTGACGCCACTGAAGCCCAGCATCATGCCCCACATAGTACGATTACGGAATAAGCCACGCCATTCTTTAAAATTCATAGGCTTACGACTTACATTAACACTGCCAGCATCAAGATATTTTTGTTCTGCTTCGGTTAAATTGATACTGTCACGATTACGGTAAAGCAGATACCAACCGATAGAAAGTGCGATCCCCAGAAGACCAATGGTAATAAACATCCCACGCCAACCGATAACCATCATCATGGCGGCCAGAATAGGTGGACTGATGGCTAAACCAATTGTCGACGCGGAATTAAATATCCCCATAGGCAGGCCACGTTCTTTAATATTGAACCAGTCATTTATCACTTTCACACCGCAAGGGTTCATGGGTGCCTCACCGATACCTAACCCAATACGTACCAGAATAAATTGCGTAAAGGTATGAACTGCCCCGGATAGCGCCTGAAAGAATGACCATACAAACATGCCTAGCCCTAACATAATGCGCGGGCCTTTACGGTCTAACAACGGGCCACACGGCAGTTGAGCAATACCGTATGCCAGAGAAAATGCGGAAAGCAGAAAACCAATCTCCGTGGCACTTAGCCCTAGCTCTTCACGAATGGTTAAATTCGCTACAGATAAAGAACTACGGTCAAGAAAGTTAATAACTGCGGCCAAGAATAATAAAACCATCGATACGGTTTGAATTCTTTTAATACGACTAGAACGCTCTGTATGTAGTATGACCTTGGGGGTTTCATCTGATATTGGGTTTAATACACCCGCATCATTATTTATCACGACATTATTTTTTTCCACGCCCAGCTCCTGAACTTTATAATATATTCATATTGCGATTCATAGAAAAACCTGGCCGATATGAATCGATTAGGAAATAAAAATCTCAAGAAAACAGACTTATTACAGCGTCAACTATAGAGAGATAAGTTAACTGAAATTCAGGTTAATGTGGGCATTCTATATACAGCATATCTTTGTGATGAATACGTGAGATGATTAATAGTTTGCTGGATTTTATCTGTCCTTAATGGTTTTTTATGCGGTTTTTTATCCAGTTTTTTATCTTAGCATGCGCTTTCAGCAATACTCTCTAGGTGGTTAATCATTCGCTGTACTGCGTGATCGAACGAATCATTGATTGCTTAGCGGTATCAAGATGACGCCGTAACTCACGCACCGCATCCAAATCATTGCGAAAGATTAACGCACTTAAAATTGCCATATGCTCTTCTATCGCCACGATATTGCGCTGCTTTAAATCGCTCTCATCCCATTGATAATGGAAGTGGAAAATAACTGAAATAATCTCCAGAGATTGATTAAAAAATGGGTTATTAGCAGCAGAAAGTATCAGGGTATGAAAATCACGATCTAACTGTGAAAACATGCGATAGCTGCTGCCAATGGTATCCCGCAATTGCCGATGGCGAGCCAATAGCTCTTTGGCTTGCAGCCAACGCTCATCACTATGTGCAAGATTTAAAAAGCGATTTAGCGCATGCGTTTCCAACATTTCACGTAACTCAAATAACTTTTCAGCATAGTTTTGATCAAATTTTTTCATGCTCCACTGACCACGGCGGATATTAACAATGAGGTCATAACGACAAAAACGCAGTAAGAACTCACGAACCACCACAGCGCTGACATTGGCGGCACGAGCAAGTTGTAACTCTGAAAAGGAATCTCCTGCACGAAGCTGACGTTGATTAATCATCTGAAAAAAAGCACGTTCAAATACGTCGCCCTGAGCGTCTGGTGACTGACTGATACAATCAAAACCGTCCTCTGATTGGGGTGTTCTGACAATAATGTAGTAGTCGCCGACCTTCTCCAACACGCCACAGTGATCTAAATGACTCAGGGTATTACGCACAGTTGTCCGGCTGATACTGTACATTTCTGCCAGGGAAGCTTGAGAAGGAAGTGGTGATGTAATATGCCCTTTGGCAATAGCGTCGATCATCTGATTGATGACATTGTGACGAAGATTTTGTGTTCTGCTCATGATTATCCTTAGCTGTTTTTTATTCATTTAAAACCAATTTAAAACAGAATAATTCGTCATCCCTCACAAATATCACATTCGATTTAAACCTGGTTGTGATTTTTAATGAATATCAAACCTCACCTTTTGGAGGAATAATCATGACCACGATGAATACTTTAGTTTGCCTTGAACCAACCAAACTTATTTATCAAAAACGAACTCAACCGTTACCGAGAATTAATGAAGCCTTAATAAAGGTTTTAAATGTTGGTATTTGTGGCACAGATATACATGCCTGGGCAGGTAATCAACCGTTCTTTAATTATCCACGGGTATTGGGTCATGAAATTTGTGGCGAAATAATAGCGCTGGGGGATAACGTCAATAATATGCATGCCGGGCAACGCGTTGCCGTTATTCCTTATGTTGCTTGCCAGCACTGTAATTCTTGTCTCAGCGGTAAAACCAATTGCTGCGAAAACATTTCTGTTATTGGCGTCCATCAAGACGGGGGTTTCAGTGAGTATTTATCCGTCCCAGTCAGTAATTTATTGGTGGTCGACGATGTAGATCCCGTCTCGGCTGCATTGATTGAACCTTTTGCCATCAGCGCCCATGCCGTGCGCCGTGCCGATGTTCATCCTGATGAGCATGTTTTGGTGGTCGGTGCTGGCCCAATTGGCTTGGGTGTGGCCGCCATTGCGCAAGCCGATGGTGCCTATGTAGTGATGGCCGACACCAGTGCACAACGCCGTGAACATGTAGAAAACCTGTTGGATATCCGGGCATTAGATCCCAGCGATGCCGGATTTGAGCAGAATTTACGCCAGCAATTTGCTGGCATGCTGCCATTAAAAGTTATTGATGCCACAGGTAACCAACGAGCAATGAATAACACCCTCAACTTTATCCGTCACGGGGGCAGCATTGTATTTGTGGGCTTATTCAAAGGTGATCTCAGTTTCCCTGATCCTGACTTCCATAAGAAAGAGACCACCATGATGGGCAGCAGAAATGCCACCTTTGAGGATTTTGACAAAGTGGGGAAATTAATGGCCGCTGGCAAACTATCGGCGGACATGATCCTGACACATCGTTTTGAATTCAATACCTTGGCAGATATTTATGAACAGCAGGTCGTGAAGAATAAAGATCTTATCAAAGGCGTTATTCAATTCTGATCTCACTCATTTTAAGGATATAACACCATGCTAACGTTAAACCGCGAAAACTTTCCTGGCCGTACTCACCCGGATAAAGTGATTCAATTTGGTGAAGGAAACTTCTTGCGCGCCTTTGTCGATTGGCAATTGGACCGACTAAATGAACATACCGACCTTAATGCCGGTGTCGTAGTGGTCCGCCCGATTAACAGTGATTTCCCCCCATCACTTAATACTCAGGATGGCTTATACACCACGATTATTCGCGGTTTAAACGAACAGGGTGAGAAAGTCAGTGATGCGCGCATCATTCGCTCGGTTAATCGCGAAATCAATATTTATCAGGACTTTGACAGCTACCTCGCCCTCGCCCGTAATGAAGATATTCGTTGGGTGTTCTCCAATACTACGGAGGCTGGGATAAGTTATCTGGAAGATGATAAGTTTGGTGATACGCCTCCCGCCAGTTATCCCGCGAAATTAACGCGGCTCATGTTTGAGCGCTTTCAACATTTTTCCGGGGCAGCCGATAAGGGGTGGGTGCTGTTGCCATGTGAGTTGATCGATTATAACGGCGAAGCATTGCTGGAGTTAGTCCTACGCTATGCGCAGTGCTGGAATTTAGGCGAAGGTTTCAGTCAATGGTTATTACAGCACAATACGTTTTGCTCTACATTGGTCGATCGTATCGTGACCGGCTATCCCCGCGATGAAGCTGTGGCCCTGGAAAACCACCTGGGTTATCACGATGCATTCCTCGATACCGCAGAACACTTTTACCTGTTTGTGATCCAAGGACCGCAATCATTAGCGCAGGAACTACGTCTGAATCAATACCCACTAAACATTCGAATCGTCGATGATATTAAGCCCTATAAAGAACGCAAAGTAGCAATTCTCAATGGTGCCCATACCGCATTGGTGCCGATCGCATTTCTGGCCGGTTTAAATACAGTCGGCGAGGCCATGGCCGACCCGCAAATCAGTCAATTCGTCGCACAACTGATCAGCGAAGAGATCATTCCAGTGTTGGATTTACCCGCGGATGAGCTACAAACCTTTGCTCAAGCCGTGTTGAGCCGTTTTCGTAACCCGTTTATTCAGCACCAACTGCTGTCTATTGCCCTCAATAGCATGACCAAATTCCGTACCCGTATTTTGCCTCAGTTGCTCTCCAGCCAGCAAAATAACGGGCAGTTACCGCCACGACTCACCTTTGCCTTTGCCGCCTTATTGATGTTTTATCGAGGAAAACGTGACGATGAATGTTTTGCATTACAAGATGATGCCCACTGGCTAAATTGTTTCGCCTCCCTGTGGCACGACGTTGACGCCGGTTCACTGTCGATGGAGGGATTGGTGCAATTGGTATTAGCCGACACCACCCATTGGGGGCAAGACCTCAATCACATCCCGCAGCTCACCAATAGCATTACTGAACAGTTGCAAACAATTAAACGTGTGGGGATGCGAGCTGCTTTAGCCGCTTACCGCTAAATATGTTTATCCGGGCAGATGATTTTATTTTCTGCCCGCCATCTAGTGCAATCACCGTGCGGTTCAAGCACCATCGTGATGGATAAACTCAATACCATACAACCCACCAATAGCATTGATAGTTTCTAATAGATGCGCACCATCCGCTTGATGCAGGACGGTATCGCTCGCGGTTGAATGCGCTGACCACCACAGGGGAAGACCGATAAACCATGCTGTAATCTTAGCCATTGCTACCTCTGCGTTATTTATCTAGCGGGATGAAACTGATGCTTTAAGGGTAGACGCTGCCGCGCGCAAAGGTGAAATAACGATTATGGCTTTGGATATGCCAAATTTAGCTATGAAGGCCAAAACTTAAGATAAAAATTAATAATTATGCATTTTAAAGATGCCAGCCATCAGCCAAGGCGTTATCTTAATTAGACATTCGCCCTGAAGGAGTTTCGCATGTTTGTTGTCAGTCTGACTTACCATCAACCTATCGATGTGGTCGAAGCACTCACTGAAAGTCATAAAGAGTGGTTGAAAAAGTACTATACACAAGGTGTTTTTATCGCATCAGGCCGTAAAGTGCCGCGTACCGGTGGCATTATTTTGGCCAAAAGTATTGCCCGTGAAGAGCTGGATAAGATATTGGCCGAAGATCCGTTTAATGCGGTTGCCGATTATAGCGTGACCGAGTTTATCGCCTCCATGGCTATCGAGTCGGTGGAAGCGTTGAAAACTCTGTGATGCTTTTATGCGATAAATCCTAACAGCAGCTATGGTTGATGCCATGGCTGCTGTTACAACGTATTGGTCGTTAATTCTGCCCGCTGTTGTCGTTGCGCCATAATGCGGTGCAGATTGGCCTCAAGCCATACAGTCAGCCCTTCCACCTGCTCCTGAATCTCCTTCCCCAACGGCGTTAATTTATATTCCACATGAGGTGGTACTACCGGATAAGCAATACGCTCAACAAAACCATCTTCTTCAAGGTGTTGCAGAGTTTGTGCCAGCATCTTTTCACTAACACCGCCAATCTTTCTGCGCAACGCACTAAAACGCAGAGTCTCATTGCTTAACGCAATCAAGACTAACACCCCCCAACGGCTGGTTACGCGCTTGAGCACTTCTCTTGAGGGACAATCAGCATTGAGTAATTCACCCCGCCGAACTTGTTCGGGAAACGAAACAGTGTGACTCAAATTTTGCGGCTCTATTATTTTCATACTAACCTTTTGGTGCGTACTTACGTAAAGTTAGTATATTGCATATGATGAACTTAAGGGCAACTTTCTGGCCAATCATGCGGTTTTATTCTTTGCCAACTGTCTGTCATCTTTCTCATAACATCAAATCTGGAGTGTCATTATGATCGCAGTAACCGGTGCCACAGGCCAATTGGGCCGCCTTGTTATCAATGCATTACTTAAAAAAGTGCCAGCCAGTGAGATTATTGCTGCGGTACGTACCCCGGACAAAGCCCACGAGCTGGCGGCGTTAGGTGTTCAAATCCGCAAAGCTGACTATAGCCAGCCAGCCACGCTGGATACCGCCTTTCAAGGTGTTGATAAACTACTGTTAATTTCATCGAGTGAAGTGGGTCAGCGTATTGCCCAACATAGCGCCGTGATTGCGGCGGCCAAGCGTGCAGGGGTTAAATTGTTGGCATATACCAGTTTGTTACATGCGGATAAAAGCCCACTGGGGTTAGGCGAAGAACACCGGGCCACCGAAGCACTATTACGTGAATCAGGTCTGCCCGTGGTGTTATTGCGTAACGGCTGGTATACCGAGAACTATGCAGCAAGTATCGCGCCAGCCCTGGCACACGGCGCATTTATCGGCGCAGTAGCTGAGGGGCGTATCGCCTCTGCCGCACGTGAAGACTATGCCGAAGCGGCCGCTGTGGTTCTAACTCAGGAAAACCAGGCAGGAAAAGTTTACGAATTAGCCGGTGACGATATCTATACACTGGCTGAATTCTCGGCAGAAATTGCCCGCCAGTCAGGTAAAGCTGTGGTGTACCACGATTTGTCTGAAGCAGATTTCAAGCAAGCATTGCTCGATGCCGGTTTACCTGATGTTTTCGCCAGCCTATTAGCAGATTCTGATGCTGGCGCGGCTAAAGGAGGGCTGTTTGATGACAGTCATACATTGAGCAAACTGATTGGCCGGCCGACAACGCCTTATGCAGATGTCATTGCTGCAACGCTAGCAACACGTTAAATCTATTCAAATACTCTCGGCCGGTTCCCCTTAAGTTACCGGCCGTTCTCCATTAGAACTTATAATAATGCCGGACTAAGACTTGGCAGCATCCAGTGCCTGAGCAAGATCATTGAGAATGTCATCAATATGCTCAATACCAATCGATAGGCGCACCATATCCCGCGGTACGCCCGCCTTGATCAGCTCTTCATCGTTAAGCTGACGGTGGGTGGTTGACGCTGGGTGGCAAGCCAGTGATTTGGCATCACCAATATTCACTAAGCGCACGATCAAATTCAGCGCATCTATAAAACGCCCGCCCGCCTCCTGGCCGCCATGAATACCAAATGACAATATCGAGGCCGGTTTGCCACCTAAATAGCGCTGGGCTAGTTCATGCTCAGGATGATCAGGTAAGCCTGCGTATTTAACCCAACTGACTTGTGGATGGTTTTGCAAATAGTGCGCGACTTTCAGCGCATTTTCAGTATGACGCTCCATACGTAAAGCCAATGTTTCCAGCCCCTGCAAAATCAGGAAAGCATTGAACGGCGATAACGCAGCGCCAGTATTGCGCAATGGCACCACCCGGCAACGGCCAATATAGGCAGCCGCGCCGAATTGCTCGGTATAGGTCACGCCATGATATGACGGATCAGGGGTATTTAATTGAGCAAAACGCTCAGGGTATTGCGTCCAAGGGAACTTACCCGAATCCACCACGATACCGCCAATACTGGAACCATGACCGCCGATATATTTGGTCAATGAATGAACCACAATATCCGCACCGTGTTCAAATGGTCGACACAAGATTGGTGTTGCGACGGTATTATCGACAATCAATGGCACACCATGGCGATGAGCCGCATCAGCCAATTTTTTCAAATCAACAATATTCCCAGCAGGATTACCAATCGATTCACAGAAAACTGCTTTAGTTCGGTCATCGATTAAGGCTTCCAATGCGGCGATATCATCATGATCGGCAAACCGGGTTTCTATCCCATAACGCGGTAACGTATGCGCCAGCAGATTGTAAGTCCCGCCGTACAACTTGGCCACCGACACAATATTATCCCCCACTTCGGCAATGGTTTGGATAGCATAAGTAATCGCCGCCATACCGGAAGCCACGGCCAGAGCGGCAATCCCCCCTTCGAGAGCGGCAACCCGTTTCTCCAGGACATCATTGGTGGGGTTCATGATGCGCGAGTAAATATTGCCGGCGACTTTTAAATCAAACAGATCAGCACCATGCTGGGTATCGTCAAAAGCAAAGGAGGAAGTCTGGTAAATAGGTACCGCAACGGCTTTGGTGGTGGGGTCCGGTGAATAACCTGCATGAATAGATAATGTTTCTAATTTCATTCTTTATCCCTTGTTATATGACAATAGCCAGCGCCGCTGCCAACACGATGATATAACGTGACTAGTCACATTCTTGACTGGCGACGGAGGTGATGAAGAGAATAACAATAGAGGAATTAATGAGCAGTACCTACCTACAAAAGTAATTATTTAGCTATTAATTATAATTAAACGATATCGACATCCTCTCAGCCGCCATTCAGCCAGGTAGCGCGACAATTTTCATCTTCATTGCACTAAGAGAGATATGATAGCGCCGTTAAAAAAGTTGATACCCTCCCAAAATGAACTAAGTGTGGAAGATAAGATGACAATTATCTAAAGGCGTTCAGCTTCGATAAAGCGATAAGTTCATCAACAATAAAGCGAATGCTTGGCAATAAGTGACGTGACCGTGGCCAAATAACACTCAGTTCACTCGAATGACTATGATAATAGCTGAAAGGATCCAACGCTTGCGGGCCACTGGATTAATGAAGTACATACTTCACTATTAGTTTGCCCCTAAAATTGCCCTGTACTTTTAATAAAATTAAAGCCTGGTAGATGAGCTAATTAAAAATTGTCCTAGCGCGGTTATCCGGTATCATAACTTAACGAATACCTCGGTGTACTGCTTATAGATGAATGTCACGTGAAAACATTGATGGTTGGCAACAGAGGCTTAGTCCGCCCTGCATATAGAAAGGAATATTATGGGTGAATTTACCGGTTTTACTCAACATGGGCTGACATTCTTACAGCACATTGCTCACAACAATAACAAAGAATGGTTCGAGGAACATCGCGATATCTATGATCAGCATCTACTACAGCCAGTGCGAAAACTGGTTACCGACCTGAGTTCAGATATGCTGACTATTGATGAACTGTTTGAAGTTCGTCCGGCGATTGGCAAGACAATTTCTCGCATGAATCGCGATACCCGTTTTTCTCATGATAAGTCACTCTATCGCAGCAATATTTGGTTAACATTTAAAAGATCACGTAAAAATAGGACGGATGCTCCAACTTACTTTTTCGAATTTGGTCCAGACTGGTGGCGTTATGGGTTGGGGTATTACAGCGCCTCGCGAGAAACAATGGATCTTTTCAGACAACAACTGCTCCGTGCTCCGGCTGATTTTCTCACCATAGCTGACTGTATTTATCCCGATTTCTCGATTGAGGGAGAGAGTTACAAGCGCCCTTTGATTAAAGATCAACCACCGGCATTGGCGGTCTGGTACAACAAGAAGTCGTGGGCATTAATTAGCCACCGCAGAGATATGGATTTATTATTTTCCAACCAACTGGTTGACCGGTTGAGTAAAGACTTTCTCCGTCTTTCACCTATCTATGATTTTTTGATGAAAATTGAAAGCTTGAAGAAAAGTCATAATCACTTTAGCTAGACGAGAAAATTTACCCTATCCACGGTGCAAAAGTGCGATATTCAAATGGGTTTAATCCATTTACAAGCGTCAAAACCTTGCAAGCTGCACAGATGAAACATTAGATTTAGAGCAGCTTGCTATTAAACGTCCATACGGTGTTATCATCTTTTACCCCTGCCTTTCAGAGGTTTTACCCTTGATAGCGACTCAACTAATACCCCACTACTGTAACAAATAGTTATTCATATATTCATAATAAATGGTCAATTGTAAATAAAAAACTCATGAACATCATTTTTTGCAACATCTAAACAGATTTGAACTATTTTTATCTAAATAATAGACAAACAACTAGATGCAAGAGAACTCATTCACTCTTTTCATCAATTATATTTAATGTAACCCTACAGTAAAAATCACATCCAGTTGTTTTTAATGTGTTTTTATATAACTTACATCACTTTAAATAATAGAATTATAATTGAATAAAAAAAATAAATTTAAATAAATTAATCATTTCATAAATACAATTGCGCCCCAAAAAAGTGCAATAGCATGAATAATCAGCACCATTATGGGGAATTAATAATTTAATTAATAAAAGTATAAAGTTTTATCTTATGAGGCCGATTACCGTCAGTAGTTATTGTATTCACCTGTTATCAGGGAACTCCCCCATTTACTGAGGTTATTATGAGAGTGAACAAGCCTGTCAGTCGGCAGGAGTATCCCATTGATCGCGATACCACCTTGCAATCCACCACCGATATTCACGGCAATATCGCCTATGCCAATGCCGCCTTTGTTCGCGCCAGTGGTTTTGAATATCAGGACTTACTGAGTCAACCGCACAATGTTGTTCGGCACCCAGATATGCCACCCGCGGCATTTGCTGACATGTGGCAAACCCTGAATGCTGGCTTATCCTGGTCATCACTGGTTAAGAATCGCCGTAAAAATGGTGACTACTATTGGGTACGCGCTAATGCTACGCCATTACGTCATGATGGCCGTCTGACCGGTTATATTTCGGTACGCATTGCACCCACTCGTGAAGAAGTTAAACAAGCGGAAGCACTGTATGCCGATTTTAATTCGGGTAAGGCCAGGCAGCGCCACATAGCACTATATCGAGGGTTAGTTGTTCGTACCGGTTGGTTGTCTTTATTGTCGTTGTTCCAAAAATTACCATTGCGCTGGCGCTTGCGCGGGGCATTATTGGGGGCGGCTTTACTCCCTACTGTGGCCGCCGGAGTGATTGGGATAACCGGTTTGCCATTATTCGTTTTGGCCGCAGTTAGCGTTGCCAGCAGCGTGGTGACCTCCTGGTGGTTAGAACGTCAGGTTGCCCGCCCTATCGCCGCAATTTTGCAACAAGCGCAAGATGTCTCTTCTGGGCAAGCTGGTGATTACGTACAGCTAAATCGCGTTGATGAAATTGGTTACTTGATGCGGAGTGTCAATCAATTAGGGCTGAATCTCCGTTCTCTGACGGATGACGTTAGCGGCCAGGTTGATGGTATTAACACTGCCAGCAGTGAAATTGCCGCGGGGAATCGTGAGTTAAAAGTCAGAACTGAACAGGCTACCGCTAACTTGCAGCATATCGTCAGCGCCACAGAACAATTAGTGGCCACAGTACAGCACAGTGCTAATAGTGCCAATGAAACCACATCGTTGGCCGCGATGAGCAGCCATGCCGCAGAACAAGGCAGCGAGTTGATGCATCAAGTCATTGAAACTATGGGCACGATTAATGCCTCCAGTCATCGTATTGTAGATATTATCAGTGTCATTGAAGGAATCGCCTTTCAGACCAACATTCTGGCGCTCAATGCGGCGGTTGAAGCGGCACGTGCTGGGGAACAAGGTCGAGGGTTTGCGGTAGTTGCCAGTGAGGTACGCCATCTGGCTCAGCGCTCCTCAACCGCGGCCAAAGAAATAAAACAATTAATTGAAACCAGTGTGGAGCGGGTCCGTGACGGTAGCGCCTTAGTGCAAAATGCCGGGGCCACCATGGATAATATCGTCAAACAAGCGGGTCAAGTTTCTACCCTAATCAGTGAAATCAGCACCTCAACCCATGAACAGACACAGGCACTTGGTCAAATTAACCAATCGATCGGTCAGTTAGATCAAATGACACACCAGAATGCGGCCATGGTTGAACAGTATGCCGGGGCGGCAGAAGAATTGGCGCATCGAACCCTGCGCCTAACAGCGGCTGTTCGAATTTACCGCCCAGTAAAATGAGATAGGTTGTTAGATGACATAACGCTGAAATAGTGCCAGCACTGATACTCCAACGCCCTACTTCGGTAGGCTTTGGCGAGGTGTTTAAGAACGGCATCCAGTAATGTTCGCATTAAAATTAGCGGAGAGTGTCGCAAGATATTCTCCGCTAATGTCAGATAAGATATGACCCGTCATGACTTAAGGCTATTGGCCTGACATCTCAGATGTAATCCTTTATTTTCAGCATAATATAATATGCCCAGTAGCCATAATACTGCCGCGTTTAACGTCGCCAGAGGGCTGAGTATCATTTTTTAAAAATATCACTTCGCTTTAATAAATAAACATAATTACAACGTTCCATCGTGGCATGCAAATTAATCGCCCCCTAAAAAATGATAATAATCAAAATGATGACCAATCCTTAACTCAGCCATGTTCGGTAACCGTGTTAAATATAATAGCAGTGAAGATATACATATTTCACCCATAGAGTAACAATTAAAGGATTTGATAAATGAATTATCACACCACATACTTATAAAAAAATTAAACACAAAATAATATATTAAACGATAATTCCCCACAAAAAAAACATAATGTCATTATGTGCACCAAACTTGGCATTAACTATATTTATCAAAAAACAAATTAATAATAAGTTTGATAATTAAATAAACAGTAGAATAAGGTTATTTACAAAGTATCAAACTGCAATATTACCAATTAATACTTATATATTGTTGCATAAAAATCGAAATAAACACTTAACTATCGAGGTAAAAATCATGAGTAACAATAAATTACAACTTCGGCATGGCCGGGTCACTGATCCTCAAACACGAGGCTTGGTAGCAACTGATTTAGGATTGATTGCTGAATGGGAAAATAATGAAATGGAAGGAGGAAAAAACTTCCCTGATTTGACAGGCGGTTCTTTCGCCCCCCCTTACGAAATGGATAGTTGGAGCAACCCACCACCTCCTGATGGCCTTATTCTCAGTGGTGGTCACCGCGGTAATCGAGAGGTGGTGAATTTCACCGATAAAGAAATGCAACACAAGCTACGGTCTATCGGTCACCCTAATGATAACTTTACCTGGCCAACTATCGTGGTTAACCCAGGCAGTGACCTTGATATATATTGGGCCTACACTGTTGCTCATGTTACTCGTGGTTATCGTTGGTTTATTACCAAAGATGATTGGAACCCAGCAGAACGTATTACACGGGCTCAATTAGAGCCAGCACCGTTTTATGAGGATATCTATCCTTATGTTCCTTATTACTCGCACAACGATAAGTTAGTGGCTAAAATCGAGCATAAGGTTCATTTACCTAAAGGTAAAAAAGGCCATCACGTCATTATTCTGGCATGGATTGTTGCAGACTCAGGCAATGCGTTTTATCAAGCATGTGATGTCGACTTTGGTCAATAAATAATTAGGCTTCATCTAATTTAGCCAATCTCACTATGCAGGTGGATAAATTTCACCTGTATTTTTATACGATAGCAATAAATAGAAATCCCGCTATAGTAGTCAGGGAGTTACTCAATTATTAAATAAGGAGTTTTATGTCATCACTTAATCAAACATCTGTCCGCGCTCACAAAGGTGAAACTGATGCAAACTTACCTGGTGAAGATCATCTGATCGCCCATGAAGCTTTGCTTGTCGCGTTAATGGTTGAATGTGCTAATGAGTCAGATAACGATCAGTTCCTGGCCAGTGTCCGAGAGACGCTTAACGGCATCTTACACTCAGCACGTTATCTGGATGCCAGCAAAATAGCCAAAGGCCTGCTCGATGAGGCTGATGATAAAGCCAACCGTTAGTCTATAGCCCTCATCATTGAGGGCTTTTTATTGGTTCATCCTCAGGGTCGTGCCGGTTGTTCAACAATGGCAATAACATGATAATCAACCAATTAAAACGACAACATGACCCATTAAGGTCACACGGTGGTATCGCGTCAGGCGATTAACCTGATTACCCGCATATACAGTAGCACTGTCGTCCTTACTACTGATATCTCCCATCTGAACACCGTATTTTCTGCATCATTGGCTGAAGCATCTACTGGAGCATCGCTATCATGGCGACTGTACAGACCTGTGCTAAAGCAAAGGTGAGGGAAATAATATATTGCATAGAATTGGGTGATCTAGTGACTAAAAAGTCATTTTCGCTCACTCTGTCCATGATTTTTATATGGTTTTACGTTATCGTTATTGTACTTTGCGTATTAGACCTAAAAGATCAATTCGGCAAGGTTTATGAAGCCAAAAAATACAAGGAGGAAAAGTGCTGCTGGATAAATTCTTGCTAGTTGCCATTATGGTTTTATTATCACTTTTTGCCTGGTTGTTTTTCTCACCATACCATATGTATTCAATAGTTTATGAGTTTTTAGAGGTATTTGGTTTTAAAGAGGGATACAACAGTTTAGGCATCACTTCAGCCACGGCAACACCGGAATAAACAGATAAAGAACAGGTGCCACATCGGGCACCTGTCTTATTTATTTCACAGCCAACTTTATTGACTACTGATTTCATTTTGCTCTTTCGGCGGCAGAACTGAATAACTGGCAACTATCGCCGTAAGAATAATAAACAGATGCCCTTCTGAAGAGTCGAGTAAGAAGGAATTAAACAAGTGGCAAGCCAAATAGGCACCAAGTAATGCAATCAGCACATTTCTAACCTGAGCAGATAAACGCCATGCGGAGCGGAAATAGCACCACATCCATCCCAGGAATAAGGCTAACCCGATCAATCCCGACTGAACTGTCTGCATCAGATATTCATTATGTGGATTGATGCTATAACCAATTTGCGGATTCGGATACCAAAAACCCCCGGCCCCATGCCCCAATACCGGCGCATCCTCAATCAACTTCACTGAGGCGAGCATAAATGCGGTACGTAGCCCCATCGAGCTGTCACAGGAAACATTAGCATCACCATTCGAGACGGCCAGACAGGTTTTAACCTCAGTAACGCCCTGCTGCAACCGATCTACCGCCCGGTTAGGCACCATAAGTACAATGGCCGCGACGATAAATGCGCAAACGGCCATCGCCAAGCGTTGGCGGATTGACAGTGACAGTAACCCCCACAGGCCAAATGCCGCGGCCAATGCAACATAGCCGGTGCGGCCTTGCACCATAAACACAATGTTATAGATAGCCAAACACACCAACAGACCATAACCCCAACGCTTCCATCCTTGGCTTCTAAAAGCCAGAGCAAGCCAGATAACGGCAGCCAGAGCCATAAAGAAATTATGTGTGATTTGCAGTTTAAACACAGAGGGATTCAGTGGATCAATATGCCCCAGCGGCAGATGGAGAAGGCCAACCCACAGGCTGGCTGCCAGGATAACGGCATTTGCCAGTAAAAAACCTTTGGCAAAATAGCCAGCCAATGAACGTGACAGCACAAAAAACATCGCTAACGGTAAGATATACAGTAATTTGGAGTACTTGCTGACCATCACTTTGCCGTATAGGTTGTGCTGCCAGAGCAACGACAGTGCCAGCAGTATGAACATAATGGCGGGCAACCAAATCAACGGATTCTTTGCCAACGTTTTCACATAGCGAGTATCGCGGTTCAGCAGCAAACAGATGACAGCTAACACCATCGACAAATTCATTATGAAATTAGAAGTGGGTAGACCAATACCTAACAGGAATGCCGTAGCACAGGAAAACATGCCAACATATCGATGCACTGGCGCAGAGCCGGGCAAAGAAGTAGAAACCGGAGAAATCATAAGTCACTCACTTCGAATTGATAATCAGTTGAGGCTATCAGATACCTTTTCGCAAAGGATAGCAGCCCCAATTTACGCCATAACCAACCATCAGATAACCGCTAGCTATGGCAATATTTGTGGCGAGTGCCGTTATGCTGCCAGTGGTCTAAACAAGTAACGGAACCACCATAATGGTCGCCACCAAAGCTTGCGTTCAGGCACCGTCGGCACACGTGAATGCACTTTTTTAATTTCCCAGTTAAAGTTAAGGAATATTCGGCTATGGCCATATTCTGCACCAAACCGTGCAATTTCACTCTTCTTCCGGTCATCAATCGGGGCGTTATGAGTCAAATCACGATCCAGAGAATGGTAGCTTTTCTTCCTATCTACATTACGCTCAATGCATCGGTACTGCTTAGGCAGATAACGTGGTGTGCTACCATGATCTTTATGGAACTTCACAAACCGATAATCCTCCGAGCCATAATGGCCAGCGAACTCTTCATCATACCCATACAACCTAAAGAACCGTGCTCTGGACATGAAGAACAGGTTAGGATGGCCACGATAGGCTTTACCTGTTTTTTCATCTGTGCGGTAGATACGATACAGGGAACGGCCAGGGTTACGGGCATTCACCAAATAACGCAGGGTTTCTGCCGGCAGCAAGCAATCTAAATCAGTAATGATAATCTTGTCTGACTTCGCGTATGTCACCCCCAGATTCCGAGAGCCAGCCTGATTCCACTGAATATCAGTGGTTATTCTTAACCACGTGAAATTCAAATCATAATCTTTTACGTCATACTCTAATGGCGAGCAATCATCGACGATGACAAACTCCACTGCATCTTTAATATCATCAGGGTAAGATTCATATTCCTTCATCAAAGATTCAACAGAATCCATATTTCCCTGATTGCAGTAAAAATGAGTTACATAAGTCAGTTTGATATGCTGCTTATCTAACGGATGCCGTGCTTTAACAATTTCTACATCCTTTGTCACAATGTAAACCTCTGTTTTAAGAGAGAAAATAAAAAATAAGATTTTTATAATATCTTGAAAACTGCTCGCTAAATAAGCTCAGTACAATTCGCCAGCAGCTATATGCCAAATAACTTGCGGTAAAGGATAAAGAGTTACCATAATCAGTCAAATATTTTCTTCATATATTCCTACCGCAAAAACAGCTTGAGCGGTGAGTAACAATTTAATAACAAATAAGAGATAAATCTGTACTAATAGATATTTAAGCAACCAACTTCGTCCCTTCTTGGGATAAAAAAAGCCTCACGGCAGCTTAAACTCCCGCGAGGCTTTGTTCTGCTCAACAATTTACATGTTGTCGATGATGTCTTGACCAAACTCGCTACATTTGCGCAGTTTAGCGCCTTCCATCAGACGTTCGAAATCATAAGTCACGGTCTTGGCCTGAATTGCGCCTTCGGTGCCTTTGATAATCAGGTCTGCGGCTTCGAACCAACCCATGTGACGCAGCATCATTTCTGCGGACAGAATGATTGAGCCTGGGTTCACTTTATCCTGACCAGCATATTTTGGTGCAGTGCCGTGAGTGGCCTCAAACAAAGCACAATCATCACCAATGTTGGCTCCCGGAGCAATACCGATACCGCCAACCTGAGCAGCCAAGGCGTCAGAGATGTAATCACCATTCAGGTTCATACAGGCGATAACATCATATTCAGCAGGACGCAGCAGAATTTGTTGCAGGAAGGCATCAGCAATCACATCTTTGATAATGATCTCTTTGCCATTATTCGGGTTCTTGATTTTAACCCAAGGACCGCCATCGATCAGCTCACCACCAAATTCCTCACGTGCTAACTGGTAACCCCAGTCTTTAAAGGCACCTTCGGTGAATTTCATAATGTTGCCTTTATGAACCAGAGTTACTGATTCACGATCGTTGGTAATTGCATACTCAATTGCCGCACGAACCAAGCGCTTAGTCCCTTCTTCTGAACAAGGTTTGATACCAATACCGCATTGTTCAGGGAAACGGATTTTCTTCACACCCATCTCTTCACGCAGGAACTTAATCACTTTTTCAGCTTCTGGTGAACCGGCTTTCCATTCGATTCCAGCATAGATATCTTCAGCATTTTCGCGGAAAATCACCATGTTGGTCAATTCAGGGTGTTTTACCGGGCTTGGGGTCCCTTCGTAATAACGCACCGGACGCAGGCACACATACAGATCAAGTTGTTGGCGCAAAGCAACGTTCAACGAACGAATACCGCCACCGACCGGGGTAGTCAATGGGCCTTTAATCGCCACGCGGTACTCACGAATCAGATCCAATGTTTCTTCTGGCAACCAAACATCTTTGCCATAAACATGCGTTGACTTCTCACCGGTGTAGATTTCCATCCAGGAGATTTTACGCTCACCTTTATAGGCTTTCTTAACCGCGGCATCTACCACGTGGATCATGGCAGGGGTCACATCAACGCCGATACCATCACCTTCAATAAATGGAATGATCGGATTATGCGGAACAACCAGTTTACCCTGAGCATCGACAGTAATTTTCTTACCTTCTGCCGGAACAACTACTTTGCTTTCCATCAACCTTCTCCTTCAGCGCAATTTTGTTAATGCCTTGTAAGATTCGTGTCAATACTACTTGAATATTCGTTCCACGCCAATCCGAAACGGATTGAGGTATAATGCGCTAATCATTCGGAATCGCAATAAACATGAATAAATTCTCTGTTAAAAATCACAAAGTTAACCGATTCAGCACCAAGACACCGGCCAAACGGGTAAAGCCTGTCGGCCCAAGGAGAGTGCTGTTATTCAACAAACCTTTCGATGTCTTGCCACAATTTACCGATGAGTCTGGCCGTAGCACATTGAAGGAATTTATCCCCTTTAACGACGTTTATGCCGCAGGCAGACTCGATCGCGACAGTGAAGGTTTACTGGTATTAACCAATGATGGCAAGTTGCAAGCCAAACTCACCCAACCAGGCGAGAAAACAGGTAAAATCTATTTTGTACAAGTAGAAGGAATACCTGGCGATGATGCTCTCGGCCAATTACGCCGTGGTGTCACCTTAAAAGATGGCCCTACCTTACCCGCAGGGGCTGAGTTGGTTAATGAACCTGAGTGGCTATGGCCGCGGGTGCCCCCGATCAGAGAGCGCAAAAATAGTCCCACCTGCTGGCTACAGATCACACTTTACGAAGGTCGTAATCGGCAAGTGCGCAGAATGACGGCCCATATTGGCTTCCCTACCCTGCGTCTGATACGGTTTAGTGTAGGAAATTTAAGCCTTGCCGACCTACAGCCCGGCGAATGGAAGGAGATTAACCATGTTTAAGCCCCATGTAACTGTCGCTTGTGTTGTGCACGCTCAAGGGAAATTCTTAGTTGTCGAAGAGACGATTAATGGCAAAAAACTATGGAATCAACCGGCTGGACATTTGGAAGCCGATGAAACTCTGTTGCAAGCCGCAGAGAGAGAGTTGTGGGAAGAGACCGGAATTCGCGCCACACCGCAATCGTTTCTGCGAATGCATCAATGGATAGCCCCGGACAAGACCCCATTTTTGCGCTTCGCTTTCGTTATTGAACTGCTGGCCCCCTTACCCACCCATCCTCATGATAGTGATATTGATTGCTGTCGGTGGCTCTTTGCTGATGAAATACTGCAATCAGCCAATTTACGTTCACCATTAGTGGCCGAGAGTATCCGCTGTTACCAACAACCCGAACGTTATTCCCTTGATCTGGTTGGTTCTTTTAACTGGCCTTTATAAAAGGTAGCGTTGATTTACTCAGGTAATTTCGTCGAGAGCGCGAATCTAGAATGCAGCCAAGCGGTCAACGTGATAAAATCCGGCGCTTGTTTTTATAATGCCTTGCCCGTGGCGATAAAGTGTTCGGATAGTGCTATCCGCCTTGGTCTCTATCAGAAGCTTAGGTATTTACGTTAGTGAGACTCCCATGTCAGATAATAGCCAGAAAAAAGTAATCGTCGGTATGTCCGGCGGTGTCGACTCTTCCGTTTCCGCCTACCTGCTTCAGCAACAAGGTTACCAAGTTGCCGGTTTGTTCATGAAGAATTGGGAAGAGGATGATGGCGAAGAGTATTGCTCAGCAGCGACCGATTTGGCCGATGCGCAAGCAGTATGCGACAAACTGGGCATGGAGTTGCACACCGTCAATTTTGCCGCAGAATATTGGGATAACGTGTTCGAATTGTTCCTGGAAGAATATAAAGCCGGGCGCACACCTAACCCTGATATTCTGTGTAATAAAGAGATCAAATTTAAAGCTTTCCTTGAGTTTGCCGCCGAAGACTTAGGGGCTGACTATATTGCCACTGGCCACTATGTTCGCCGCCAGGATGTCGATGGCAAAAGCCGTTTACTACGTGGTCTGGATGGCAATAAAGATCAAAGTTACTTCCTCTATACATTAAGCCACGACCAACTGGCCCAAAGCCTGTTCCCGGTCGGCGAACTGGAAAAACCCGAAGTGCGCCGTATCGCCGAGCAACTTGATCTGGTCACCGCCAAGAAAAAAGACTCCACCGGCATCTGCTTTATCGGTGAGCGCAAATTCCGTGATTTCCTGGGGCGTTATCTGCCCGCACAACCCGGCCCTATCATGACTGTTGACGGTCAGCATATGGGCGAGCATCAGGGGTTGATGTATCACACCTTGGGGCAACGTAAAGGGCTGGGTATCGGTGGCACCAAAGATGGCGGTGATGACCCATGGTATGTGGTAGATAAAGATGTCGCCAATAACATCTTGCTCGTGGCGCAAGGACATGAACATCCACGGTTAATGTCAGTCGGCCTGATAGCCCAACAGTTGCATTGGGTTGACCGTCAACCGATAACCGCCGCTTTTCAGTGTGTGGTGAAAACACGCTACCGTCAGCAGGATATTCCCTGCACCGTCACCCCGCTGGATGATGAGCGTATCGAGGTCAGATTCGATAGCCCGGTTGCCGCAGTAACACCGGGTCAGTCCGCTGTATTCTATCAAGGTGAAGTCTGCCTTGGCGGCGGTATCATTGAAGAGCGTTATCCACTGACTGACGTAGTAACAAACTAAATCAGCCCAGCAATGAACCAGAACGTTTACAGGAGTGACCGTGGCGAAGAATTATTATGACATTACGCTGGCACTGGCAGGGATCTGCCAGTCCGCTCGCTTGGTTCAGCAACTGGCTCATGAAGGCCAGTGCGATAATGAGGCATTGAACACCATCTTGGGCGGGCTACTACAGACCGACCCACCGTCAACACTTGCGGTGTACGGCGGTAATGAGCAATCGCTGAAAATGGGATTGGAGACGCTGCAAACGGTCTTAAATGCCAATCGTCAGGGGCCAGCAGCAGAATTGACCCGCTATACCCTCAGCTTAATGGTGTTAGAACGCAAGCTCAATGGCAATAAGCCTGCCATGAATACATTGGGTGACCGAATCAATCAGCTTGATCGCCAACTGGCACATTTCGATCTTGAATCAGAAACAATGATGAGTTCACTGGCATCCATTTATACTGATGTCATCAGCCCTCTCGGCCCACGCATTCAGGTTACCGGTTCACCCGCTATTTTACAAAGCACGCTGGTGCAGGCAAAAGTTCGTGCCGCCCTGCTGGCGGGAATTCGCTCAGCCGTGCTTTGGCAACAAGTCGGTGGAAGCCGCTTGCAGTTAATGTTTTCGCGAAATCGTCTTTTTAAACAGGCACAGAGTATTCTTGCTCATAATTGAACCATACCAAAGTAATTGGAGTTGCCACCGATGGAATTATCCTCACTGACCGCCGTTTCACCTATTGATGGTCGCTACGGCGACAAAGTCAGCGCACTGCGCCCAATCTTTAGCGAATTCGGTTTGCTGAAATTCCGCGTGCAGGTCGAAGTACGTTGGCTGCAAAAACTGGCCGCCTGCGCAGAGATCAAAGAAGTTCCGGCTTTTGATGCCGACGCAAACGCTTACCTTGATAAGATCGTGCAACAGTTCAACGAACAAGATGCACAGCGCATCAAAACCATTGAGCGCACGACCAATCATGATGTGAAAGCTGTTGAGTATTTCCTGAAAGAAAAAGTAGCGAGTGTTCCGGCATTGCACGCAGTGTCAGAATTTATTCACTTTGCTTGTACTTCAGAAGATATCAATAACTTATCCCACGCCTTAATGTTGCAAACCGCCCGTCAGGATGTGGTATTGCCAATGTGGCGGCAGATTATTGATTCAATTAAAGCGCTGGCCCACCAGTACCGTGATTTGCCACTGCTGTCCCGTACCCATGGTCAGCCAGCCACACCTTCAACTATCGGGAAAGAACTGGCTAACGTTGCTTACCGTATGGAGCGCCAGTTCCGTCAACTGTCACAAGTGGAAATTCTGGGTAAAATCAACGGTGCAGTAGGTAACTATAATGCTCACATCGTTGCTTATCCTGAAGTGGACTGGCATCAGTTCAGCGAAAGTTTTGTCACGTCGCTGGGGATCAACTGGAACCCATACACCACGCAAATTGAACCTCATGACTACATTGCCGAACTGTTTGATTGTGTTGCCCGTTTCAATACTATCCTGATCGATTTTGACCGTGATATTTGGGGTTACGTTGCCCTAAATCATTTCAAACAAAAAACTATCGCCGGTGAAATCGGTTCAAGCACCATGCCCCATAAAGTAAACCCCATTGATTTCGAAAACTCCGAAGGCAATTTGGGCATGTCCAATGCGGTGCTCGGACATCTGGCCAGTAAATTACCGGTTTCCCGCTGGCAGCGCGACCTGACTGACTCCACAGTGCTCCGTAATTTGGGTGTTGGTTTGGGCTATGCGTTGATAGCCTATCAGGCGACAATGAAAGGCATTAGCAAGTTGGAAGTCAACGAAGCGCACCTACTGGATGAGCTTGATCACAACTGGGAAGTTCTGGCTGAGCCGATCCAAACCGTAATGCGCCGTTATGGCATTGAAAAACCGTATGAAAAACTAAAAGAACTCACCCGTGGCAAGCGGGTAGATGCCGCAGGCATGCAGGCATTTATCGATGGCCTTGCCTTACCGGAAGAAGAAAAAACCCGGTTGAAAGCAATGACGCCCGCTAATTATATTGGCCGGGCAGCCACTATGGTCGATGAATTAAAGTAATTTTTTAATCCCTAATACAGGTGGTAGCCCTATGCCACCTGTATTATCCCCCTGATTTCTCTTATTTTCCCGCGTACTCTCCCCTGTTTAGCAACGGTTTAGCCGTTATCATCGATAATACCCGCGATGCCAAAAGGACGTTACAATTGCAGGAGCTATTATTATATGTTGAAGCAAACCTTATTATCTCTCGCCCTGATGGGCACCTGTACAGCCGCAATAGCGGGTGATTACACTTATGTTGCAGGTGGCCTGCAATATGGTGCCATCAGCAATAATGCCCGTTTTGATAAACAGTTTGACCAAAAAAAGTATAGCCAGACTGGTAATCGCGAGATGGGCGGCATTTATCTGAATGGTGGCTATGGATTTGATAATGATCTTTTTATTGATGCCCGCCTGAACAGTATTGCCAATAACGATCGCGGCCTTGCACAAGCAGTGCTCGGCTTGGGGTACCACTTTGCTTTTTCACCTAATATCGATTTTTATAGCTTAGTGGGTGGCAGCCGCCATGCGATGGTATTTGATGCCAGCAAAGACGGTAAAAAAACCAATACCTACAATAGCGCTACCGGTGAAATAGGTATTAAGAGCAAACTCACGCAAAGTATCGGTATGGATGTTGCTTATCGCCTGGCAAATTATGACCACCGGGCATTCCATGAAGCGCGAATTACGACGAGCTACGCCTTAACACAGAGCCTTGCAGCGGAAGTAGGTTACACCTACCATAACTGGAAAGTGAGTGATCAAGCAATGCAAGCAGGTTTACGTTATAACTTCTAAGTCGTTGGTTTTAATTGTTTACTTACCGGGTAATATTGAGTTACCCGGTTAAGTCTTATCGAGGAATGTGGTATGCGGGTTCTGGTTGTGGAAGATAATGCTTTATTGCGTCACCATCTTACGGTGCAAATGCGTGAAATGGGCCATCAGGTTGATGCGGCGGAAGATGCTAAAGAAGCAGACTATTTCTTGCAAGAGCATGCCCCGGATATCGCGATTATTGATCTCGGCCTTCCCGGGGAAGATGGCTTAAGTCTTATTCGTCGCTGGCGCAGTCATCAAACAAACTTACCTATTCTGGTGCTCACGGCACGGGAAAGCTGGCAAGATAAAGTCGCCGTGCTGGAAGCAGGTGCCGACGATTACGTGACTAAGCCCTTTCATCTCGAAGAAGTCATCGCACGGATGCAGGCGTTGATGCGCCGCAATATTGGTTTAGCATCTCAGGTAATTGAATTCCCTCCGTTTCAGATTGACCTCTCGCGCCGAGAGTTGTGTGTCAATCAGCAACAGATTAAACTGACAGCCTTTGAATACACTATCATCGAGACCCTTATTCGTAATGCCGGTAAAGTGGTCAGCAAAGATACGCTCATGCTGCAACTCTATCCTGATGCAGAACTACGTGAGAGCCACACCATCGATGTATTAATGGGCCGTTTGCGTAAAAAGCTACTGGCAGAACATGAAGGCGAAGTGATTACGACCATTCGAGGTCAGGGATACCGTTTTGACGCCAGCTAGACACTATGTTCAGGAAAAATAGCAAACCGTTCTCTCTTCGTGCGCGTTTTCTTATGGCGACAGCAGGTGTCATTTTAGCGCTGTCGTTATCTTATGGCATGGTTGCCGTGGTTGGGTACATTGTCAGCTTTGATAAAAATACCTTCAGCGCCCATCGTGGTGAAAGTAACTTATTTTTCAGTTTGGCTCAGTGGCATGATAATAAACTGAGTATTTCGGTTCCCCCTGAACTTGAACTGAACATCCCAACATTGGTGCTGATTTATGACAAAGACGGCAATATTTTGTGGCGTCAGCGCCATGTGCCCGAGCTTGAGTCTCATATCGAAAAAAGTTGGCTACAAAAACCCGGCTTCTACGAGCTGGATACCGGGACACACATCAGTAGCATGATGTTGGGTGATAACCCCAAAGCCCAAGACCAGCTCAAAAAATATGACGATACTGATAACAGCGCCCTAACGCACTCCATCTCCGTCAATACTTATCCTGCTACCTCACGCTTACCACAGCTCACCATTGTGGTCGTAGATACTATCCCGCAGGAGTTACAACGTTCTGACTTGGTGTGGAACTGGTTTAGCTATGTGTTACTGGCTAATTTGCTGTTAGTGGTTCCCTTACTGTGGCTGGCGGCCTACTGGAGCCTGCGGCCAATTAAAGCACTGGTCAGTCAGATCAGTCAGTTGGAAAAAGGTGAACGCGAACAACTGGATGAAAATCCACCGCGTGAATTGCAGAGCTTAGTTCGAAACCTCAATATTCTGCTCACCAATGAGCGTCAACGTTATACCAAGTATCGCACAACCTTGTCGGATCTCACCCACAGCCTTAAGACCCCACTGGCGGTATTACAGACCACCCTGCGTTCTTTACGTACCGGCAAGCAGACGACCATCGAAGAGGTCGAACCTATCATGCTAGAGCAGATAAGCCGTATCTCTCAGCAAATTGGCTATTACCTGCACCGCGCCAGTATGCGTTCCGAACATAATGTACTGGTCCGGGAAATCCACTCGGTACCGGCGCTGTTAGACAGCTTGTGCAGTGCACTGAATAAAGTCTATCAGCGTAAAGGGGTAGTACTGACGCTGGATATCTCACCTGAAGTCACCTTCCTTGGTGATAAAAATGACTTTATGGAAGTGATGGGCAACGTACTGGATAACGCTTGCAAGTATTGTCTTGAATTCGTTGAAATTACCGCCCTACACTCTGAAAAACAGCTAACTATTGTGGTAGATGATGATGGACCGGGTATTCCTGAAAGTAAGCGGTTGCTGATTTTCCAGCGCGGCCAGCGAGTTGATACTTTGCGCCCTGGACAAGGGCTGGGGCTATCCGTGGCCGCCGAAATTATTGAACAGTATCAAGGTGAGATTTCCATCACTGAAAGCCCCCTGGGTGGAGCCAAAATGATGGTGACTTTTGGCCAGCAACATGATTATCACGATGATTAACAAAATTTGCCTGCCAGCCCCTGATACTAAAGGCTGGCTTCCGTTATAATCACAAGCAAATTCCCTCCTATTCTGGAATAAACATGGATTACCAACTCTGTCTCGATTGGCCTGACTTTCTGCAACGTTACTGGCAGAAACGCCCCGTTATCCTCAAACGCGGTTTTAAAAACTTTATAGACCCGCTCTCGCCGGATGAACTTGCTGGGCTAGCTATGGAAAATGAAGTCGACAGCCGCTTGGTAAGCCATGAAGATGGTCGTTGGCAAGTGAGTCACGGCCCGTTTGAGAGTTTTGATCACTTAGGTGAAACCAACTGGTCGCTGCTGGTTCAAGCTGTTGACCATTGGCATGAGCCTGCCGCTGCATTAATGCGCCCCTTCCGCCAACTATCTGACTGGCGTATGGATGATTTGATGATCTCCTTCTCCGTACCCGGTGGCGGTGTTGGCCCACACTTTGATCAATATGATGTCTTTATCATTCAGGGGACTGGCCGCCGCCGCTGGCGAGTGGGTGAAAAAACTGAAATGAAGCAGCATTGCCCACACCCTGACTTGCTACAAGTCGCTCCCTTTGATGCCATCATTGATGAGGAAATGGAGCCGGGCGATATTCTCTACATTCCACCGGGTTTCCCCCATGAAGGCTATGCACTTGAAAATGCATTGAATTATTCAGTAGGTTTCCGCGCGCCAAATGGCCGTGAATTAGTCAGTGGTTTTGCCGATTATATCCTTTCGCGTGAATTGGGGAGCTACCGTTACAGTGATCCTGATTTGCAACTGCGTGACCAGCCAGCAGATATTTTGCCACATGAAGTCGATAAGCTGCGGGCAATGATGTTGGATTTACTCCAGCAACCCGAGCATTTCCAAAACTGGTTTGGTGAGTTTACTTCTCAATCACGTCATGAGCTGGATGTTGCACCACCTGAACCACCTTATCAGGCCAGTGAGATCTATGATTTGCTACAACAAGGTGAGGCATTACGCCGCCTTAGTGGCCTGCGCGCTTTACGTATTGGTGATAGCTGCTTTGTTAACGGTGAACTGATTGATACGCCGCATATGAGTGCTGCCAATGCTTTGTGTCAACATTTCAGTGTGGATGCTCAACAACTTGGTAATGCATTGGAAGACCCGGCGTTCCTGGCACTGCTGGCGGAACTGGTTAATAGCGGTTATTGGTATTTCAACGACTAATCTCTGTGATATATGATACAAAACGCCCCATTTACGGGGCGTTTGTTATAGGCTGTTAAGCAGGTAGCAGGCAATTTATGACGCTTTAGCTCGTGCTGCGGTTAGCTCAGAAATCCGCATGATTACTGCAACCGCCTTCTCCATCCCTTCCAGCGTAATAAATTCATGTTTACCATGATAATTATAGCCACCAGTAAAGATATTGGGACAAGGTAATCCGAGGAAAGATAACTGCGCGCCATCAGTGCCTCCCCGTATTGGCTTCATGACGGGCGCGATATCGCAATCACGCATCGCCTGCTGTGCTAACTCGATGATATGCGGGTGCTTGATTATATGTTCACGCATATTGTAATAACTGTCATCCATAACGATTTCGATGTAGCAGTCACGATGCAAACCTTTACCAACCCGCTTAGCAATATCCACCATATTCTTCTTACGGGCTTCAAAACCATCACGGTTGAAATCACGTACTATATAGTGCATTTCTGCCCGCTCGACAGTGCCTTTAATACTTTGCAGATGATAAAAACCCTCGTAACCATCTGTACATTCAGGAGTTTCATTCGCAGGAAGTTCCTGATGGAAACGGGTCGCCAGTGATAACGCATTTACCATTACCCCTTTGGCACTGCCTGGGTGGACATTATTACCGACAATCTTGATCGTTACTGACGCCGCATTAAAGTTTTCAAACTCTAACTCGCCAACACCACCACCATCAACGGTATAAGCCCACTGGGCATCAAACTCGTCCACATTAAAGAAGCGTGCACCTTTGCCAACCTCTTCATCGGGAGTGAATGCAATGCGGATATCGCCGTGAGGCACATTACTGTGCTTTAACCGCACCATTGCAGTAATAATTTCGGCAATACCGGCTTTATCATCGGCCCCCAGCAAGGTTTTACCATCAGTGGTAATTAATGTGTGGCCGAGTAGCTGGTGTAATACCGGAAACATGACTGGTGACAACACCTCGTCGCCTATCCCCAAGGCAATATCCCCACCACGGTAACTTTCTACAATCTGTGGATTAACATTTTTGCCCGAAAAATCAGGTGACGTATCGAGATGTGCAATAAAACCAATAGTGGGGACCGGCCAAGAGACATTTGCAGGTAATGTTGCCATTACACAACTGTGATCACTCAAGGTAACCTGAGAAAACCCCAGCGCCTGCAACTCATGCTGTAATGCCAGCGCAAGCTTGTGCTGCCCCTCAGTGCTCGGCACGGATTTTACATTGGCTTTTGCTTGTGTATCAAAAGAGACATAGTTGAAAAAGCGGTCGAGTAATTTGTCCATGGTTCCCACCCTCATAATAGTGAATATCATTATGGGGAAGTGATCGTGATCAAATATTGCGTCAAGTCAGCTTTAGGCAAACTTAAGCCAGAATAATAAGGTGGGATGCTAAAACCCCGCAGGGTGATTTATTCATCAACCCGCAGGGACTATCGTTTATTTATACGCCATTTTGGCTAATTACTGCTATCACCCTGACGATTCTCGCCCCGGGTAGTCAAAAACTCACGCACATATTCAGGTACTACTTTACTGGCCAAACCATAATGTTTTTCATCAAACTGGCTTTCTACCTGACTGGGTTCCAGATTCAATTCAACGGTATGAGCACCGTGCAAACGTGACTCATGGACAAACCCAGCCGCTGGATAGACGTGGCCTGAAGTTCCTATCGAGATAAAGAAATCAGCCTCAGCCAGCGCCTGATAGATATCATCCATCCCCATCGGCATTTCACCAAACCACACAATATGAGGTCGCAAAGGGGATGGGAACTGGCAGCAATGACAACGCTCGTCAGCCGAGAGATCTCCCGGCCAATCTAATACCTGGCCAGACTGCGTGCAACGCACCTTCAGCAATTCACCGTGCATATGGATAACACGCTTACTGCCTGCCCTTTCATGCAAATTATCAATATTCTGGGTAATCAGAACAAAGTTATCACCCAGCACCGCTTCCAAATCTGCCAGCGCCTGATGCGCCGCATTGGGTGCAATTTCTGGCTGCTGCAATTGACGGCGACGAGCATTATAAAAAGCTTGAACTAACTCAGGGTCGCGACGATACCCTTCCGGCGTTGCAACATCTTCCACCTGATGCTCTTCCCATAGGCCATCTGCGGCACGGAAAGTACGGATACCTGACTCAGCAGAAATCCCCGCACCGGTAAGCACCACCACAAACGGTTTCTTCATTTCTGATGTAGCAGCACTGTCCCGATGAAAGATACGGGAACGAAAACGTTGATGCCGCAAATGCTTATTCTTGCGAAACCGACATAGCCGATGGCGAATACGCATAACTTTTGCCTCTATATTGGATATCGTTATTGTTTGTGACGACTCTATAGCTTGTGACGACTATTATTAACTCAAATGCAGAAACGCAGCGCCACGAACGCCGCCCGCATCACCATAACGCGCTTTTTCAATGCGTGGCAATCGCGCCACTCGCAATAAATGCTGGGGTAAGCGTTTTGGTAGTTCCTGATAAATCTTGTCAAAATTAGATAGCCCGCCACCAATGACAACCAGATGTGGATCAAGCATCGTCAATAAATTACCCAAACATACCGCCAGCACATCCATAAAGCGCTCAATATGGGCTACTGCTTTAGGCTCGCCAGCATTATAGTTGGCGATAATCTCAGTTGCGGGCAGCGATTGTTGGTTAAAGTGCTTATACATCCATTCAAAACCACGCCCTGAGATATAATTCTCTATGCAACCGTTATGGCCGCAACCACAGGGTACGCGCGGAATATCTGCGCCTAAAATATCCAACGCATCTACCGGTAACCGAAAGTGGCCGAATTCGCCGGTAATATGATTCCGCCCGCTAACAATACTGCCATTAACAATCAGGCCACCGCCAACACCGGTGCCAAGAATTAGCCCCAGAACGGTTGGATAAGTGCGAAATTCAGGATCCCACGCTTCGGACAGCGCAAAACAGTTAGCATCGTTATCGATTCGAACTTCACGCTCAATCAGGTGGGAAAGATCACCCTGCAATAATTGCCCCATGGCCGATGGCACATTGGCCGTAAATACTGTGCCATCATCGGCATTGGGTAAACCGGGAATACCAATACCCACACTGCCTTTAACACCACAATATGCATCAGCTTCCAGCGTTAAATCACGCAAAGTTTGCAGTAACTGCTGATAATCTTCACGGGGCGTTGGGACTCGTTTATGCCAGATTCGTTGCAGATTGGCATCAAAAACCCCTAACTCAATCTTGGTGCCGCCCATATCAAAACCGTAATACATAGAATTGTCCTTATATACCCTAAATAATTCGAGCTGTAGGAAGACGGCAACTGAATAAGTCCCAGGCGCTTACTGAAGCAAGTGACTGGGGGTAAACGAAAGCAGCCAACGCAGATGCGGCTTGAAGTATAACGGGGGTAATTATTGCCCGCTTAATACCCGAGCCGGATCAATACGACTTGCGCGACGTGCAGGATACCAACTGGCAATTAAACTCAGCACCAGCGCGGTGGCTAATACGCAGGCCACATCAAACCAGTGCAATTCTGACGGCAGAAAATCAATGAAATAGATATCGCCAGACAAGAATTGATGGCCAATCAGCCTCTCCAGCCCACGGATAATGTTGGTCAATTGCATCGAGACAATCACCCCCACTATCACCCCGCTGATACTGCCGATAAGTCCGGCTAATAAGCCATACCAGATAAAGATTGCACGGATCAGACCATCTTTGGCCCCTAATGTGCGTAACACGGCTATATCGCTACTTTTATCTTTAACAGCCATAACCAGGGTGGACACAATATTAAAACTGGCAACACCTATCACCAGCACCATGGCCAAGTACATGATGGTACGAATCATCTGGATATCGCGGTACATATAGCCATAAGTGCCAATCCAACTGCTGATATAAACATACGCATTGCTCACTTCACCGGCACTTCGCACCAGTTTGTTCGCGTTGTATACATCATTGACCTTGATGGCTATACCAGTGACACTGTCACCCATTTCCAAATATTGCTGGGCATCAGCTAAAGGAACCAGTGCCAGACTGTGATCCAACTGGCCACTGAGCTGAAAAACACCGGCGACCTGTAAGCGAATACGCTTAGGTTGCAGCAGTTTCATTTCAGGATCACTATTCGGGATCATTACTGTCAGCCATGACCCCTGTTTCACACCTAATGCGTCAGCCAGACCTTTACCTAAAATAATCTGCTGCTGACCCGCTTTGAAATTATCCCAAGCATGATCAAGCACAAAGCTGGGTAATGCGCTAAGGCGCTGTTCTGCCTGCGGATCAACACCTTTAACCTGTACTGCACGCAGTTGTGTGGCATTTTCAATCAGGCCGGTGAAATTGATATAAGGGGCGGCCGCTACGATACCGGGCACTTTTTCAATACGTTGTAGAGTTTGCGGCCAGCCACTGAACGGCTGATTAACCACCGCAATTTCGCCGTGTGGTACCACGGCCAAAATGCGATCTTTCAGCTCACGTTCGAAGCCATTCATCGCACTTAGACCCACGATCAATACTGCAACACCCAAGGCGATACCCAAGGTAGATATCACTGAAATTAATGACACCATACCGCCACGACGGCGGCCACGGCTAAACCGTAAGCCGATTAAGAGTGAAAGTGGCGACACACCCATTACTCAGCCCCCACCAGTGTCAAGTGTTGCTGTAGCTGGCCATCGCGCATTTCCAACTGGCGGCTCATACGTTTTGCTAACTGCAAATCGTGGGTTACCACTAAAAATGCCGTCCCCTGGCGAACATTCAATTCACCTAACAGATTAAAGATGCTGTCAGCATTACGTTGGTCCAGGTTACCGGTCGGTTCATCTGCCAAAACCAGTGACGGGTTGTTCACCAGCGAACGGGCAATCGCCACCCGCTGACGCTCACCACCAGACAACTCAGACGGCCGATGTTTGCTCCGTTTTTCCAACCCTACCGCGGTCAACATCGCCCGGGCTTTATCCTGCGCCTCTGCGGGTTTGGCTCCACCGATTAACAGTGGCATTGCGACATTCTCCAATGCGGTAAAATCAGGCAGTAAATGGTGGAATTGATAGATAAAACCTAACTCTTGGTTACGTAATTCCGCTTTCGCGGTGGAAGAGAGCTGATTCAGTGAACGGCCCTGATAAATAACCTCGCCGGAGGTTGGGGAATCCAGACCACCCAGCAGATGCAATAAGGTACTTTTACCTGAACCGGAACTGCCGACAATCGCCATCAGCTCACCAGCTTCGATAGTGAACGACACATTACGCAATACGTCAGTGTGCAATTGCCCTTCCTGATAGCGTTTGCACAAATCTAAACACTGTAATAATGGATGGTTACTCATAGCGTAAAGCCTCGGCAGGTTGTGCGGCGGCAGCGCGCCAGGAAGGATAAAGCGTGGACAACAAGGCAATCGCCATCGCCAACAGAGCAATCACGGCGACCTGTACCGGGTTAATTTCCACCGGCAAGGTGGCACCATCAATCAATAAACCGAGAATCGGGATAATCGTGTTCAATTGGCTGGCGAGTAAAATACCCAGCCCGGCACCAAGTAATGCGCCAATTACCCCAGCGGTAGCCCCCTGCACCATAAAGACCAGCATAATTTGACGGCGGCTCAATCCTTGAGTTTGCAAAATGGCCACTTCGCCCTGTTTTTCCATCACTAACAGACCCAGTGAGGTAATAATATTGAAGGCTGCGACGGCAATAATCAGGCTAAGTAGCAACCCCATCATATTTTTTTCCATACGCACCGCCTGGAACAGCTCACCTTTACGCTCACGCCAATCTTTCCATACCGTGCCTTCTGGCAACACCTGTTGGCTCAGGCTATCAACGGACAGCGGTTGTGCAAGGAATAGACGCCAGCCGGTAATATTGCCCGCGGGATAACGCATCAGACGTGATGCATCCTGCTGATTAACCAGCATTTGGTAGCCATCCACCTCACTGTCTGCGGCGAATGTTCCAATGATATTAAACAGCCGTTGGCTAGGAATGCGCCCCATTGGCGTGAACTGACTGGCACTAGGGACCATCAAACGCAATGTTTCACCACGTTTAACACCCAACTGGCCCGCCAGTTTTTCGCCCAGGATAATATTGTAACTCCCCGGCTGTAAATCCTTCAGGTGCACGTTAACCAAATAATCGGCCAGTGGTTCATGACGCTCGGGATCAACACCCAGCATCACACCTGCCGCCAAATTACGTGCACTCTGCAACACCACATCAGCAGTGGTCAGCGGCACAATATCGGTAACACCAGCCAGTGATTTCAATGCTGAGGCGGGGATTTTGTTCGGGTCGAGAGAACCTTGTGGCGTGGTAATCAGCGCCTGCGGCATCAGCCCCAAAATATTATTCTGCAAATCACGCTCAAAACCATTCATCACCGACAGTACCGTGATCAGCGCCATCACGCCAAGCGTGATGCCAATAGTAGAAAGCCATGAGACAAACCGACCGAAGCGATCAGATGCACGCCCGCGCATGTAACGCAGACCAATAAATAGTGCGACAGGTTGATACATGAAATCTGTTTAGATCCTGTTGCTAAAGCAAAGTGATCGAGGATAATAAAGGGTACTACGCCTTTATGGAACCATTAACCGCCTATATCCTTCATATTTCAAGTTACAGGTGTGTTGGCCGCGCTCGTTTACCCGAATCACTTACTTTAGTAAGCTCATCGGGATTTCTCGCTTGCCGCCTTCCTGCATCTTGAGATCTATTGGATATATCTCTGGCTTTTATTCCAAATCAGGGTGCCAGTCTGTGGCTATGCCCCCTCACGTGCTAGGATAGCCGCCGAGATAATTTGTCATCTGTTGTGCTGATACTGTCCTGCTGAACGGCAACATGGGTTAACGCTATCCCTGTTACTTGGTCATGCCGGTAGGCGGCACCCAAGTAAAAAGTCGGTAAGCAACCGATTTGAATAGCATTTATGCTAGCCCATAGGGTGAAGGCTCATTAATACTCAAGCGCTTAGATAACTAAGTGATTGGGGTGAGCAAGGGCAGCCAACACCTCTGCCTCTTGAAGGGCGGCGGGTATACAAACTAAGAGACTGTTTAACTGCTTATGTCCCAACAATATCGTTATTCATTGCCGCAGCGGCCTGGTGATACCCGTCAATTAGGTCAGTTGACTGGCTCAGCCTGCGCGGTGGAATGTGCGGAAATCATTGAGCGCCATGATGGCCCGGTAATGTTAATTACCCCTGACATGCAAACGGCCCTGCGCCTGCGTGATGAGGTGCAACAATTCTCACTCCGCCCAGTAAGCACCCTATCCGATTGGGAAACACTGCCTTACGACAGTTTCTCGCCGCATCAGGATATTATTTCAGCGCGCCTTTCGTGTTTGTATCATCTGCCCACGATGGATCGCGGTGTTATTATTCTCCCGATTAATACCCTGATGCAACGCGTATGCCCGCATGAATTCCTACACGGCCATGCGCTGGTGATGAAAAAAGGCCAGCATCTGTCGCGTGATAAACTACGCGCGCAACTTGAGCAGGCAGGATACCGCAGTGTTGATCAGGTAATGGAACATGGTGAATTTGCGACCCGTGGGGCATTGCTTGATTTGTATCCAATGGGCAGCGAAGAGCCGTATCGAATTGATTTCTTTGATGATGACATTGACAGTCTGCGCGTGTTTGATGTTGATTCGCAGCGCACGCTGTCTGAAGTTGAACAGATAAACCTCCTGCCTGCGCATGAATTTCCGATAGACAAAACCGCAATCGAGTTATTCCGTAGCCAATGGCGTGAACAATTTGAAGTTCGCCGCGACGCTGAACACATCTATCAGCAAGTGAGTAAAGGCATCTGGCCTGCGGGTATCGAATATTGGCAACCCTTGTTCTTTAGCCAACCGTTGCCCTCATTGTTCAGTTATTTACCTGAAAATACCTTATTGGTGAATACCGGCGATCTGGAGGGTTCCGCTGAGCGTTTCTGGCTAGATGTGAATCAGCGCTTTGAAAGCCGCCGTGTTGACCCAATGCGCCCATTGCTGGCACCCGATACGCTCTGGTTACGGGTTGATTCGCTGTTCACTGAGCTAAAAAAGTGGCCTCGGCTCCAGTTCAAGACAGATCCACTGCCGACTAAAGCTGCCAATACCAATTTGCACTATCAGCCCCTGCCTGATGTGGCTGTGCAAGCACAGCAAAAAGCGCCATTGGATAACCTGCGCCGCTTTATCGAAACATTCAGTGGCAGCATCGTGTTTTCAGTCGAAAGCGAAGGCCGACGAGAAACGCTACAAGACCTGTTGGCCCGGATAAAAATCAGCCCGAGCCTGATTACAGCGTTACCACCAGCGGCAGCTCCCGGTCATTATCTGATGATCGGCGCCAGTGAACGCGGCTTCCTCGATACCGATAAACAATTAGCGCTGATTTGTGAAAGTGACCTACTTGGCGAGCGCGTCAGCCGCCGTCGGCAGGATAATCGGCGTACCATCAATACCGATACCCTAATCCGCAACCTGGCCGAGCTGCGCCCCGGCCAGCCAGTGGTTCATCTGGAACATGGCGTGGGCCGCTATCTGGGCTTAACCACGCTCGAAGCTGGCGGCATCAAAGCTGAATACCTAATACTGACCTACGCCGGTGAAGATAAGTTGTATGTGCCAGTCTCATCTTTGCATCTGATTAGCCGTTATTCCGGCGGTGCTGATGAAAATGCGCCACTGCATAAACTGGGCGGAGAAGCCTGGGGGCGGGCACGACAAAAAGCGGCCGAGAAAGTGCGAGACGTGGCAGCCGAACTGCTGGATATCTATGCCCAGCGCGCCGCCAAGTCTGGCTTTAAATTCAAACATGACCATGAGCAATACCAGTTATTTTGCCAAAGCTTCCCGTTTGAAACCACGCCAGATCAGGAACAGGCCATTAATGCGGTTCTCAGCGATATGTGTCGGCCGCTGGCGATGGATCGCCTGGTATGTGGCGATGTTGGTTTCGGTAAAACCGAAGTGGCAATGCGTGCTGCGTTCCTCGCGGTTGCCAATAATAAGCAAGTAGCCGTATTGGTCCCCACTACACTACTTGCCCAACAGCATTTCGATAACTTCCGTGATCGCTTCGCCACTTGGCCGGTCAGGATAGAAATGATGTCCCGCTTCCGCAGTGCCAAAGAGCAGCAAGTGATTCTGGAGCAAGCCGCTGAAGGTAAAGTCGATATCATTATCGGCACCCATAAGTTGCTGCAAAGTGACCTGCGCTGGCAAGATCTCGGCCTGCTGATTGTCGATGAAGAGCATCGTTTCGGTGTTCGTCATAAAGAGCGGATCAAAGCGATGCGTGCCGATGTGGATATTCTGACCCTAACAGCCACACCGATTCCGCGTACCTTGAATATGGCGATGAGCGGCATGCGCGACTTGTCGATTATTGCCACCCCACCGGCGCGGCGCCTGGCAGTGAAAACCTTTGTACGGGAGTACGACAGCCTGGTTATTCGCGAAGCCATCCTGCGTGAGGTTCTGCGCGGTGGGCAGGTTTATTACCTGTACAACGATGTGGAAAATATTGAGAAGGCCACACAACGTCTGGCGGAGCTGGTTCCTGAGGCGCGCATCGCTATCGGTCACGGCCAGATGCGTGAACGGGATCTGGAGCGGGTGATGAATGATTTCCATCATCAGCGTTTCAACGTTTTGGTCTGTACCACCATTATCGAAACAGGTATTGATATTCCTAGCGCCAATACCATTATCATCGAGCGCGCTGATCACTTTGGCCTGGCGCAGCTACACCAATTGCGCGGCCGGGTTGGGCGTTCACATCATCAAGCTTATGCTTACCTACTGACGCCGAATCCGAAAGCGATGACCACGGACGCTAAAAAGCGGCTGGAAGCGATTGCCTCACTGGAAGATCTTGGTGCCGGCTTTGCGCTGGCAACCCATGATCTGGAGATTCGCGGCGCGGGTGAACTGTTAGGTGAAGACCAAAGCGGCCAGATGACCACCATTGGCTTCTCACTCTATATGGAGCTGCTGGAAAGCGCGGTTGATGCTTTGAAAGAAGGCAGAGAGCCATCTCTGGAAGATTTGACCAGCAATCAAACTGAAATTGAATTGCGCATACCGGTGCTGCTGCCAGAAGATTTCATTCCAGATGTGAATGTTCGGCTTTCATTCTATAAGCGTATCGCCAGTGCCCGCAATGAGACGGAACTTGATGAGCTAAAAGTGGAGTTAATCGATCGTTTTGGCAAACTGCCCGATCCAGCACGTTATCTGTTGCACACCGCAGAGTTACGCCAGCAGGCACAAAAATTGGGCATCAAACGAATTGAAGGTAATGAGCGCGGTGGCTTTATTGAATTTAGTGATAAGAACAAAGTCGATCCTGTCTATCTGATTGGGCTATTACAGCGCCAGCCACAGATATACCGCCTGGAAGGGCCAACCAAGTTGAAGTTTATGCAGGATTTAACTGATCGTTCACAGCGACTGAAATTTATCAGTGAGTTGTTGGCCGCCTTTGCACAGCATCGGGTAGGTTAATCAGCGAGTTAATGCGGGTTTCTCAGCAATGAGAGACCCGCGTTAATGCTAATGCCACTCGCTTAAATTTTTGCCGGGTTTGCGGCAAAAACATGTTCTGTTTAAACGATCAGAATTAGCACTAAATCGCGGGTTCTTGGTACCAGGTCTTGGACAACAGATTTTGTATTATGCTCGGTCGTTCAGTATTAGTTGACCATTTTTATCGATCGGGATCTGCGTACCTGGATCACGATCCATACGAATTTTTCCCTGCTGATCACCAATTTTGTAGGTTACGTCATATCCCAGCATTTTTTGTGACTTGTCATAGACAGTCTGGCAACGCTGTTGAGTGGTGGTATAGGTATCACTTTCTTGCATATTACTTTGCACACGGTTACCGGCATATCCGCCAGCCAATGCACCGGCAACAGTAGCGATATCCTTACCTCGCCCGCCCCCAACCTGATGTCCCAGAACCCCACCCGCTACAGCACCTAACACTGATCCTGCAATCTGATTCTCATCTTGCACTGGTTTACGGTGAGTGACCGTTACATTACGACATTCCTGTCGAGGCGTTTTGACCGTCTCTTTAATCGGTGTCGCCGCAATAACTTGTGCATATTGCGGCGCGCCAGAGAAAACATTCATACTCGCAACTGCGGCAATTCCCAGAGCGGCCGCAATACCGATACCCACGCCTGCTAACATTGATTTGTTCACAGGAAATCCTCCTGAAAGTGTTACCACGCATCTTCTGCCCCAGAATTCCAGCGTAAAAACAGAAAATCTGACAGTTTCCGACACCAAAGGCTGTCTCTGATTAGCGGAATACGGCGTGCGTGACTCGCCGTCTGTAAACACCATGGAGTCTGCACAAAGTCGTTTGAGCTAGCAATAAGACAAATGGACTAAAAACCCAGATAATAGGTGTAAATGAATATGTTTAGGAGGAATCCGACTGTGGGTATTTGCGACTGCGAAATTTTATGCTGCAAATTTTGCATTACGGGCGAACACTTTTAGCGTTAAGTGCCTGAGATTGAGCAAACAAAAACCGCCACCTTTTATTAACGGCAGCGGTTTGTTTAAGTGAGAAGGCGATTAGTGTAACTTCAAGCGCGGGCGAATAACCCGATTAATCCCACCCACCAGCATCATCAGGCCAGTCTTGGTATAACCATGTAATGCCACCTGGTGCATACGATACAGTGAGATATACACCACACGAGCAACACGCCCTTCGACCATCATTGAACCGCGCATCAGGTTGCCCATTAGGCTACCCACAGTGCTGAACTTCGACAGAGAAACCAGTGAACCGTGGTCTTTATAGATATACGGCTTCAACGGCTGCTCATTAAGCAACGCCAGAATATTGCTGTAGCAACGGCTGGCCATCTGGTGAGCCGACTGCGCGCGCGGGGGAACAAAACCGCCACTTGCCTGCGGGCAAGAAGCACAGTCACCAATAGCAAAGATATTCGCATCACGCGTCGTTTGCAGTGTTGGTTCCACCACCAACTGATTAATACGGTTGGTTTCCAGCCCAGCGATATCTTTCATAAAGTCCGGTGCTTTGATCCCCGCCGCCCACACCATCAGGTCAGCGTTAATAAACTCACCCTCTTTGGTGTTCAGACCTTTTTCGTCCGCACTGGTCACCATGGTTTTGGTCAGCACGCGCACGCCGAGTTTAATCAATTCCTGATGCGCGGCCGCTGAAATGCGCGGGGGTAATGCGGGTAGAATCCGCTCGCCAGCTTCCACCAGCGTCACATTCAGTGCTTGATTGTCCAAGCCCTCAAAACCGTAGCTATGCAGTTGTTTCACCGCATTGTGCAGTTCTGCAGAGAGTTCCACACCGGTAGCCCCCCCACCAACGATCGCAATGTTAACTTTCCCTTTTTCACCCGGTTGCGCTGAATATTTCAGGAACAGGTTCAGCATTTCATTATGGAAACGGTGTGCCTGATGCGGGTTATCAAGGAAAATGCAGTTCTCTTTTACGCCTGGCGTACCAAAATCGTTAGAGGTACTGCCTAAGGCCATGACCAGAATGTCATAGGTCAATTCACGTTGGGTCACCAGCACATCACCGTGTTCATCGCAAATCTCAGCCAAACTGAGGGTTTTGGTTTCACGGTTAATGTCAGTTAAGGAACCTAACTGGAAGTTAAAGTGGTGGTTACGCGCATGAGCCAGATAGCTCAACGCATCGACGCCATCATCAAGAGAACCCGTGGCTACTTCGTGTAACAGCGGTTTCCACAGATGGCTGTGGTTGCGATCAACCAGAACGATATCCGCTTTCTTGCTGCGGCCCAGCTTATGGCCCAGACTCGTCGCCAGCTCAAGACCGCCGGCACCACCACCAATAATAACGATTTTCTTCTTCGGCGTTGTCAAAATGACCCCCTAAATGTGAACCAATTGTTAGCTAAGGGTAAAAGAATAATATCCTTAGATAACATAGGGTTCGCTGATGCTAAATCAATAATCTGTAGCCAGAATATCATGCAGGGTTATTTGGTCATACCAAAATTGATATATATCAACTTTTTTTGATTAAAGTGACAGCATAGAGAATCTTTCTGGAATAGGATTCAAATAGTTAGCGTTTAGTCACAGTTTAGAATTTTTCTATTTGCAGCGAGGAAAAATCTTATTTTGCCGTTTTTAAGCAACAAAACGGCCTGGATAAAGGATTTAAACTCCCTTTCCCAAACCGGTTAGCAGAACGTTATAGGCTTTACAATTAACCAATCTTTAACAAACCGACTGTTTTAAGCTCAGCAGTCACTTTACGCTAGCCAAGAGTTTTAAAGGCTTTAATGCGCTGAAGATGGGGTGAAAGATCCTTAAACTTGTGGTTTTGTTTCTCGTCCCAAACAATTTCATAATAAGGATGTAGGTCACCCGCAGTTCGCTGGCTATCAAGCATTTCATCATGACGAGACAACACCACCAGGCAACGATCGCGATTTTTCTCGCGAAAGTCATTAATACACTTGCTGGCGATATCAACATACTCTTCTGGGCGGTCGATTTTACCGCCCATATTGTCCTGCGGATACAAATTCGGGTTGAAAGCAACCTGGCGGATACCGCACAGGAAACCAATGCGCTCGGCCCAAAACCCGCCTAAACCAACACCACAAATCAGTGGTTTGACATCACCGCCCTGCTGAATGGCTTTATCCACTTCTTTCAGTAAATGCTGCATATCATGTCGAGGATGCAAGGTGCTGTAACTGATAAAACGCACATCTGGATCGATAAATTGCAGTTGCAGGACTTTCTCGTGATTACCAGGGCTATTGGAATCAAAACCATGTAAATAGACGATCATATTTATCCTCGCGACTTATACTTGTCATACGTCAAGCTGCATGTGCGTTGGCTACACTCACTACTCGGCCCATCCGTGAGCCTCACCTCGTTGAGGCCGCTGCAACTCGAATTATTTAGAGTATATAACTTATTTCAATTGGCTCTTATGTGCATCCCAACGTTCGCTGAGTGCAGTTAATGCCTTATTCGCCTGTTGCCAGCGTGATGACCCCATCAATGATTGACGCTCAAACTGCCCAGAATGATACAAGCGCGCAACCTGATCCGCTTTGACCGGAGACAGGTTATCTAGCACGCTGATGGCACCCTGGCGGTTATTACACACCAAAATCATATCGCAACCGGCATCCAGCGAAGCCTGCCCGCGCTCGGCGTAACTGCCCATTATCGCAGCACCTTCCATCGATAAATCATCTGAGAAGATAATGCCATCAAAACCTAATTCCTGACGCAATATCTGCTGGAGCCAATACGCCGAGCCGCTGGCCGGGCGCGCATCAGCTTCAGTATAAATCACGTGAGCAGGCATGATGGCATCCAGCAGTCGCCGCTCGATCAACTCGCGAAATATAACCATATCATGAGTGCGGATTTCTGCCAGTGGTCGATTATCATGTGGCGTCTCCTTATGGGAGTCGGCGGTGACCGCACCATGACCGGGGAAATGCTTACCGGTGGTCTTCATCCCGGCACTAGTCATGCCTCGGATAAAGCATTCCGCCATTGCCAGAGCCTGTTGTGGCTCGCTGTGGAAAGAGCGCTCACCAATAGCGGCGCTAACATGGCCGATATCCAGTACCGGCGCAAAACTGATATCGATATCCATCGCTATCATCTCGGCCGCCATCAGCCAACCGGCCTCTTGCGCCAGCTTAGCTGCCGTAGTTGCATCATTAATAGCGGCAAACGACTGGGCCGCAGGCAGGCGAGTAAAGCCATCACGAAAACGCTGCACCCGGCCCCCTTCCTGGTCAACGGCCACCACCAGACGCTCACGAGAGGCCGCCCTGATTTGACGAACCAGCTCACGCAACTGTTCCGCATCATGAAAGTTACGGCTGAACAAAATCAGACCGCCCACCAGTGGGTGTTTTAAAATCTCACGCTCTTCAGCATCCAGCTCATAGCTGGCGACGTCTAACATTACTGGTCCCACAACAACCTCACTTCATTCAATAAAATACCCCTCGGACGGGGCCGCCACAGGGGTCGATTTGCCTGGCTGCTACGCCAATTTCTTTGGGTAACGCTACGAATTAAAACGATAAATTAAACTGCTGGCGCAGTGGCGACGCCCATTGTAAAAATGTCTCATCACCCGTTTGCTGCCAGCGCACCTCAAACCACATCAGCATCAGGTAATCAATCCACGGTAACCAACGCTGTATCTGCTGTGATAAGCGTTTGATGTCAGGGTATCCCTGCTCACTCGCGCAGTAGTGCTGTAAAAAGGCATGTTGTTGTGGCAATAACCAGTTATTGCTGCGAAACAGCGCCGCAATATCCAATGCGATATCCCCATCGGCAGCATATTCCCAATCAATCAGTTTCAGCCCGGTTGGGGTCATTAACACATTGCCGGGATGGACATCCATATGCAACGGCGCCAACTTAATAGGCTGCGGTAGCGGGCGGCGCAGAAAGTCATGTTGGCGGCGCAACCAGGCAGGTGAGCGGCGCGTTGAGTCAATCAATTGCCCATAGCGGGTTAACTGACGGCGCAAGTCGAGACGGTAGCCGCTGATGGGCAGATGATGCAGGCGGGCCAATAACTGTGGCAACTGCCCATTATCTGATAATTCAATAAATTGCTCATTAGTGACAACGTCACCTTCAAGCCAATTAACCACTAACCAGTGCTGATCGGCGGCAATAATGGCCGGTGAGAAATGCTGATTTGCCACGTGTCGTAACAGTTTTCGTTCCCGCCGCCGATTCACCCCCAACTGACGTTTGGCTAGTGATTGTTGACGTGCCAACCAGTCAATATTGGGTGCTGTAATGCGCCAGCTTTCACCGGTTAGCCCCGCGACCGGACTAAAGTGATAATCGGCGATTTTCATCGCCGGATTTATGCTGTCAATGAATGCATACAGAGAGAGATCAGCGCTGAACCGGGCCATTACCTGACCAAATGATTTCGCCTGATTGTGCCTGCATCAATTGCATTTCAATGGTTGGCGACTTCACATCACCACTCACATCGCTGTACAGCACATATTGAGCGCCGACATAGCGGGCCAAACCAATCGCTTTGCTGCGCGACCCCAGGCTATCTTCTTCCGAAAGCCCCAGCGTTTGCTTAGCAACGGCTAATTGTTGCGGCGAGATCAAAACAAACTTTTTATTCGCCGCTAGCACTTGATGTAATGCGGCGGTGGCTTTCGCCGTTTGCAATGCACCATTGGTGTTGTTTTTAACGCTATCCAATAGCAGAATGCTGCCATTCGCCACTTCGTTGTTATTCACCATTTTCGCCACCAACGGCTCGACACTGATAGCCCAATCGATAGATTGCACTTTCGGTGGCTGCGGCACGGTGTCTACCGGCGGAGGTGTCTCAACGACAGGGGGTGTTACCGGTTCAATGGTGACGGGCGGCGTCGTTGGTGCAACAGGCGTCCGGGACGGACAACCGGTCAGCACTAACGCTGCCAAAACCACAAATAAATACCTTTTCATTGCCCTACTCCAATTGTGAAAATCAATCGGTTATAAAAATAAATGAAGGCGTGCACTGCGCGCATTAAAATTATTATTAACTGACTGAATAGTGACATCGTCCCCTGGTGCTATCATCACAAAACGCGGCGCTTCCAGCGGCGGCACATCTAAGCCCTGGGTATCATACCAATAAAAACGGTAGTTGATTCTTACCGGCTTATTCTGGCTATTCGTGATAACTGAACGCGCAACATTATTGCCAGAAGAGAGTGATACTGTGGGTTGAGAAGCCAAAATACCTGCCGTCAAAACCGACGAATCCATTACCACGGTTTGCTGTTTATTTACTGCAATCCCTTTCGGGTTGCTGCACCCCAATAATGTCGCGATACACGCCGACACCATCACCGGTAATAAAAACGCCTTAACACGGCGCATAGGCTTACCTCATTTAGACTCAATCATTATGTCGCTATTGATGCAGCATCATTATTTATGTGACAACAATGAACCCAGATCACGACCACCAACCAGGTGCATATGAATATGATAGACCACTTGCCCGGCATGTTGGTTACAGTTGATGATCAGGCGATAGCCCTCTTCGGCAATACCTTCTTGTTGTGCAAGTTTAGCCGCTACGGTAATCATACGACCCAGTGTGGCTTCATGTTCTGCGGTGACATCATTCACAGTTGGAATAAGAATGTTGGGAATGATTAAGATATGGGTGGGTGCCTGTGGGGCAATATCACGAAACGCCGTCACCAGCTCATCCTGGTAGACCACGTCGGCAGGAATTTCACGGCGGATAATTTTGCTGAAAATCGTTTCTTCGGCCATTACGCATTTCCTTTATCATTATAAAACGGAGAATGCGTAGTATGAGCGACAAATTCTATTGATTTCAACCTCAATAATCAGCCTCTGGCATAAGCCGCCGCTTTTTCAAACAAAGCGGGCTCTGGGCGAATCCCCGTATACAGCACAAATTGCTCAACCGCCTGAATAGCAAATACTTCTGCGCCAGTAATAACGGTTTTCTGCTGTGCTTTAGCGTAACGGATAAGTGGGGTGACTGCCGGCAGTGCCACCACATCAAAAATGATATCCGCACTATCTATTTCACCCTGAGTAAATGCCAGAGCATCGGCATCCTTCCCCCCCAACATCCCCACCGGGGTAGCATTAATCAACACATTAGCCCGAACGTCCTGCATATCAGGGCGATAAATATAACCTGATTGATCCGCTAACTGCTTACCTGTCACTTCATTTGTCGCAATGATATAACCCTGCTTAAAACCTGCATTTTTTAATGCAAAAGCCACTGCTTTTGCCATGCCACCACTGCCACGTAAAGCAAAAACCTGCTTTGATGACACCTGATATGTCGCAAGCAACATGGCGATGGCGATATAGTCGGTGTTGTACGCCTTAAGGTAGCCTGCGGTATTGACCAGAGTATTTACTGAGTTAATAGCTTTAGCTGATGGGTCCATCTCATCCACCAGCGGAATCACCGCCTCTTTAAAGGGCATTGAGATGGCACAACCACGAAATCCCAGCGCCCGCACACCACCGATGGCGGCAACAAGATCAGTGGTAGTAAAAGCCTTATACAGATAATCGAGGTCTAAGGCATCGTACAAAAAGTTGTGAAAACGGGTACCAAAGTTACTGGGTCTGGCCGCCAGAGAAATACACACTTGGGTGTCTTTATTTAAATACCGGGTCATCTTCTCACCTTAAATAGTCATTACGCCCTGCCCGCACAAGCTTTTCATGCCGAAGGACGGTGGGCGATAAGCCCTTGCTGTACTAAAATTATCAGCTAAAAAGGTGATATTAAAAACTGCTGAGATTCATTCAATAGAGATCCTCTTTTATGGTCAGTCGACGTCTTGAGCAACAATATTTACGCTTACTGGGCGTGGTTGGGGTGCAACAGGTTACGATTACACTGCAAGAATTAGCCGACAAGCTTAGCTGCACTAAGCGCCATATGCGGACATTGCTGGTTAAAATGCAACAGGCTGGCGGGTTTTATGGCAGTCAGAAGCTGGCCGTGGTCGCCGTTCACATTTACAACTATTGCGGAACACTCATCAACTATTGATTGAAAAAGCGGAACAGTTATTGGATTCAGGCGATTTCAACGCGGCCATTGCGCTACAGGGAGAAGATAAATAGGTGGTCCGCCGGTCACGGTATACCGTGAATTACGCCGTCTGCGGGATAAGGAGCTGCGTTTATTCCCAGAGATATCACCGGCGCAGGTTGCCGCTGATGAAGGCAATTGGGCGGGTTACACCCTCGCACAAGGCGGCCCATTAGTCGCCCGCAAAGATTTGCGCGTTAGGCTCAATTACGACATCACCGAGAATGGCAACGATTACGGGGATAACGTCAGCCGGATCACTGGCGTCTTTGCCCCTGAATCGGGTGCTAATTCAATTATCTATACCCGCACCACCACTTACAAAATTGTTCCTAAAATCAAAGCTGACGCGGATTTTTCTGTTGACGTTCAGGGCGGCCCGCCGCCCCTTGGAGTTCTGTCAATAACTGTACGCGGTAGCTGCCCTCAACCGACAAAATCGGTTGAAAGCCCCCGCCAGGCGCAGAATTTAGTTATCCAAAACTGCCCAAGAACGCTACAGCCAAGCAGATAAAACGTTATCACCAGCAAACCAGCCAGCTTTTTGAGGATATGGGGCGTAAGGAACGGCGAGAGCTGGGCGAACGTATCCGCAATGATGGGGGTAAAGGTAAGAAAGTCTCTGATAATCGCCAAGTGAAAAAAGCAGAGATAGCGGCTCAGTATCAGCCCGTTGGTGAGTTAGCCGATCAAGTGCTGAGTTTCCTGCGGAAAATCGGCATAGAGCCGGAGCCGTGGGAATTGCGGGCGTTAGTGATGGGGGGGTAAGGTGGATTTTGGGGATGGAGAAGCATTCGAATTAGTGGGGAAAGTGTAACTTTTGCATATAGATCTCGTGCCCGACCAACAAAATGTACATTCTACTCGACAATCATTTGAGCCTTTTCCAAAGCAGATTCAATCTTTCAATTTCATAATGATTGCAAAAAATATAATTACAATTCGGTAGTATTAAATAATTGATTTGATAAATGTTGCAAAACACGTCGAAGGATATTGTAATTTTCTCTATTTATGTGATAGTTATGGAAAATCTTGAGGTTAATGTTATACCTTATTTTACATTGACTCAGGTTAAATATTAGAAAAGTTGCTTTATATAGTGGCTAATTTTAGCTGTGTTAATGTATAAGGATAGGTCGTAAAATGAGTCAAATAGAAAATAACTCATACCATTTTAAAACGCATTCCGACCTAAAAAACATAATAGGTCAAGATTTAATCAACGATGATAATATTGCAATTATCGAGCTCGTTAAAAATGGAATTGATGCAAATGCAGAAAATATTAAAGTTACATTTAGTGAAAAAAAGAAGTCAATAATTGTATTTGACAATGGTCACGGAATGTCACTTTCTGACTTAGAAAATAAGTGGCTCAACATTGCTTATTCAGAAAAAAAAAGTATAAAAATAAAAAATAGATTGCTTGCAGGCAATAAAGGAGTTGGTAGATTCGCATGTGATAGACTTGGTCAAAAATTGGATCTATTCACCAAAAAAAATAATAATTCCATTTTGCATCTATCACTAAATTGGAAGAGTTTTGAAGGGTTGGAAGAACATAACTCAGTAATTCAAGCTGTAGACATAAGCATAAATGAAACAACGATTGAATATGTTGAAGAAAACACAGGTTTTAATATTAACGATAATGGCACCATATTATTAATAACTGATTTAAGACAATCATGGGATCGCGATAAATTACTTTCTTTAAAGCGTCACTTACAGAGTTTCGTTAATCCAATAGCAGCCTTTGATAATTCAATTGTTAATATAGAATTGATTTCTTTAGATGAACTCAAAGATGATTCAACTTTAGATGAACACTTAAAAATTAATGGCATCATTGAAAATACTGTCTTTGAGAAATTAAAGTTCAACACTACATATATTGAGTCGAAAATAAATGACACAGGTGAAATATTAACAACGGAGTTATTTCATGATGGTGTTAGGATTTATAAAATAGTTGAAAAAAATACTTTATTTGACAAAATAAAAAATACATCTGTAGTTCTGCACTTTATGAACCCATATAAGAAAGCATACTTTAAAAGACAGACAGGATTGACTGTCGTAGAATTTGGCTCTGTTTTCCTTTTTATTAATGGATATAGAGTATCGCCATATGGTGATAGAGATAATGATTGGTTACAGTTAAACAGTCGAAAAGCCCAAGGCCAAAGTAGATATTTTGGTAATAGAGATTTATTAGGAGTTATTAATATAATAGATAACGAAAACAATTTTAGAATTGTTTCAAACAGAGAGGGCGTTGCTAAAAATGAACCATTTACTCAACTTACTAAGAAACCAGATGGATTGATAATAAAACAGATATCCAGATTGGAAAAATTTGTCATTGAAGGACTATCTTGGGATCAAGTCCCTGAGTCTACAAGAAAAATATTGTCATCTGGCGTCATTCCTGGTGATGTTAATATGCCTGAGGGTGAAACATACTCAGAATCATCACAAAGTAAAAGAAGAAGAATAGCCCTAGATCTTTTCAAGATTGTTGACGCACCGCCTTTAACAACGTTATCACTTGACATATCGCCAGAGGTTTTAGACTCACTTTCATTAGAGAAAGAGGAAAACGTTGCTGCAATACTTAAAAAATTTGACGCATTTGAAGGGAATGTGATAGGGCATGATGTAAAACTTGCATTAAATAAAATACATGACGAATTTGAGAAACAAAAGGTTGCGTTAACAAAAGCGAATAAAACCGTCTCTCTCAAAGAACGTCATGTAACAAAACTCATCGAGGTAGCTAGAAATTTATCAAGTGATAATAAACAATTAGAAAAAAAAATAAAAACACAAGAGTCAGAGGTTTTATTTTCAAGGTTATCATCAGGTTCAGATTATGAGCAATTACTACTCTTACATCATCAATCAAAACTAAAGGCTCATACGGTTAAAGGATTTTTAGACCAAGCGATAAATAAACTTAAAGCAACGGATGATAATGAAAAAGTTTTTGAATTATTAGAAAAAGCACTATTGAATACAAAAAAAATAATAACAGTAAATAATTTTGCTACCAAAGCAAACTTTAAAATGAAAACAGATATTTTAAATACTGATATAGCCAGCTTCATTCAGCAATATATTGAAAATGTAGCATCAGAAAATGCAGCCCAAAATTTAAAGACTCATGTTTATCGTGATTTTTCCGAGCCGTTTATTGTTAAATTTAAACCAATAGAAATAGCAATAATTTTTGATAATCTTGCTAGTAACAGTACTAGAGCTAAAGCCAAAAATTTTAATGTTGGATTGTCTTTACTTTCTGAGAATCAATTAGAAATATTAGTTTCAGATGATGGAACCGGAGTTAATTCTAGTATTAACCCTATATCTGCAATATTTGAACGAGGTGTTACTACAACGAATGGTTCTGGACTTGGATTATATCATGTGAAACAAACCATTAGTCAACTTAATGGCAATATAGAATTAATTGATACAAATAAAAAAGGGTTCAGTTTAGCTATGAGGATTTTTAAATGAGTATTACTTTTAATATTCTTTGGGTTGAGGATGATAAAGAGTATCTCCAAAGTTCCAATGTGGGATTGATAGATGAACATATCAACTCACATGGATTTAAAGTAAAAATAGAGTATAGATCAAGCGAAACTGAAATTAATATGGACGTTGATGGGCGTTTATATGACCTTATTGTATTAGATTACAATATCACTCAAGACGGAAAAAATGGGGCTGATGTTATACGCTCTGTTAGAGATAAGCATTGTTTAACAGAGGTTATTTTTTATTCTGGATATGGTCCTAATTTCTTAAAAAAAGTAGCTTACGACGAAGATTTGGAAGGTGTATATTTCTCAGGAAAAGACTCAGAGGTTTTACTCTATAAAATGTGTAACGTCTTTGATCTAAAAATGAGGCGCTTGATAGATTTAGATAACATTAGAGGGCTAGTAATGTCTGGAGTTGCTGACCTCGACCGCCAACTCCTTGATATTATTTTAAAATTCAATAATAAAATAGTTAATGAACATCAATTAGAATTGAGAAAGAAAATCGTCGATAAAATGATGCCTTCTTATAAAGATATAAAGAAACTATTTTCTTCAGAGGAAATTTTGTTAAAAAAATCATTTAATGACTCTTTAGATAAATTAAAGAATCTGGAACCAAATCCATTGGAACAATTGATTTACAATAGAGCATTTAGTAGTTTTAAACGCATTGAAACAGTTAAGAGCCTATGTGATAAACATGCTAATACACACGAACAAAAGACGCTCATAGAAGACATCTTTCATTTGCTAGATTGGCGAAATGCCTTAGCCCATCAAAATCCAACTATTAGAGAAAATGAAAGTATTTTCACTGTCGGAAAACAGGAAATACCATTTAATCAAGAAGAATCAAAAAAAATACTATGCCAACTTATTGCTATAGAAAGTAGAATAGATACATTTGCAGCAGTAATTGAAGGTTTAAATTAGAAAATGAAAAATGCAATTATATTTGATCTTGACGGCACCCTAGCAAACATAGATAGAAGACGACTTCTTTTAAATCAGAAGCCTAAAAATTGGGATTTGTTTTTTGAAGGCATGATAAATGATGAGCCTAACAGGCCAATTATTGAGCTATATAATGCATTAAGTTTAACTAAAAAATACTCGATGTTAATAGTTAGTGGTCGCCCAGAAAGATATATAAGTGAAACCCAATGCTGGTTGTATAAAAATAACATTGAGTTTGATAAATTATATATGAGAGCAGATAAAGATAGACGTGATGATTCATTAATAAAGCAAGATATTCTCAATTCAATTTTATCTAATGGATTCAAGATTATACTTTCAGTTGATGACCGCTCATCAGTTGTGGCTATGTGGAGAAAAAATGGAATAACTTGTCTTCAGTGTGCCGATGGGAATTTTTAATTTGACGCATGGGGTATTTACTCTAGTATCCCATTGAATTTTAAATTAGAATAATATAATGATTTTAAATAAAGAACTAACTATATGAATTTTATAGATTTATTTTCTGGATGTGGTGGTTTTTCTCTTGGTCTTCTTAAGGCTGGATTAACAGGCAGACTAGCCGTCGAAAAAAATCAAGATGCTTTCGAAACGCTGAAACGCAACCTGATTGAAGGTAATAAATTTAGTTATAGTTGGGAGAGTGAAAAAATATCACTCGATAATCATGACATTCATACACTATTAGACAAATACTCGTCTTATTTATCTGAGCTTGGTGATGGCAAAGAAATAGATCTAGTTGTTGGTGGCCCTCCATGTCAGGGATTTTCAAGTGCTGGTCGACGAAATCCATTAGATCCGCGAAATCAATTAGCCTATGATTATTTAAAAGTGGTTTCTTTAGTGCAGCCAAAATATCTTATTCTAGAGAATGTCGTAGGCATACAATATTCTTTTAAAGGCCAAACAGATTCGCCAGTATCTTTAAAAATTAAACATGAATTATCAATTTTAGGCTATCTCCCAATAAGCTTAGTTGAAGATTGTGCTGATTGGGGGGTTCCTCAGCATCGGCGGAGATTTATTCTTTTGGGAATTAATATTGAGTTATTTGGCTTTGACTCAAATAATTATTCACCACAACAAATAATTGAGCTTGGCAATAAATTGGCACCATCACTTAAAGTTGATCTGGAAAGATTTCAAGTTAACTTCTTAAAATCAAAAGGATTAAAAAAGAAACAATCGACCTCTGATGCTATTTCTGACCTAAAAGCATTCGATGATTTGTCTAGTCCTTTAGCAATGACTATTGCCGAAGACGCCCCAGGTTCTCGATTCAAGCGTATAAAAAAACTTCCCCCATCGGAATCTAAATATCAGAAACTGATGCGAAAAGAGTTTAATAAAAATAATACAACACCGTCAGGGTTAAGATTAGCAAATCATTCACAATATGTTATTAATAAATTTAAGAAAATTTTAGTTGATATAGATAACCCTATTTTTCAGAAGGAATATTCGCTTTCCCGTGGAAGAACTATTCCAGCTATATACGCTAATAAAATAATGAATACAAAAAAAGCAATAATGCGGGTTCTTGATCCTAACAAACCCTCGGTTACTGTAACAACATTACCAGACGATATTCTGCATTATGATGAACCACGTATTCTTACCGTTAGAGAATGCGCACGCCTACAATCTTTTCCTGATTGGTTCGATTTTTCTGGTTCATATACTACTGGCGGTCAACGTCGCAAGGTCAGTTGCCCAAAATACACACAAGTTGGTAATGCTGTTCCACCATTGATGGCAGAAGGAATGGGACTTTTTATCTGCCAAGAAATTGATAATTTCATCCAAAAACACCGCTCCATTTTCGAAGAGAATGAGTAGAAATTGAATTAAATTTTAGTACTCAATACCGCACAAATTTGCACAATTTTTTTGATGCTATTTACCCCCTTTCAGCCCAGAACTGGCGCGGCTTGCCGCCAGTTGCACAAATGCACAAAAAGCGACCCTTTTTGTGTGCAGGCGTGGAGGGGAGACAATCGCGCGCTGAAGGGTCTAAGGGAGGTCGGGCACCTCCGGCTGATGCGCCGCTTGTGGGTCATGGTGATGTGCATTCGGGTGATGGGTGTCGTGATCGGATGCGTGAGGCGTGCACCTTGCTATGGGCCGCACAGCGCGTTATAGCGTGATGGGGAAATTGCACGCGGCGCAGGGCGCGCCGGTGTGGGTATGGATGAAAATTATTGAATGAATCGGTGGGTCAAACTTAAATTTCGGCCAGTGCGTAGGGGTTGAACCGGAATACATCCACACCCAACCAGTCATTCAGGGCTTTCAGATCTTCCATGATGGGATACAGCTCGTTGATGGCGAACACCTTCGCGGCTTTTTCAACATCCCCAAAGCCACGGGTATTGGTCGGCATGATCCCCATCAGTTGCGGCGGTACCCGGTGTGCGGCAAGCAAATCATCGCGGGTCACGTTCTTGATGCCGTTAAATTCATCTTTGGCGGTTATTTCACTAAACGGCATAATTTGCAGGCCGTCTTTCTTCCCGCCTGCCACGTACACAAATACGTTCTTGAATGCCCCCTTACCCCGCCCGTCAATTGCTCGGCATCACAAAAAAAAGACAGTGATAATGTGCTCAGTCAGGTGTTTGACTTTATCGCCCGTGGCTAACATTACGCTGGGATGAAAAACTCCGCTGGATCGCGTATATTTGTTTTATCTGCATTTCTATATGCACTACCGGAGATCGTAATGGCTAATGTAATGACGAGTCTGGCTGAGAAAAAACAATACTTCGACCGTGTGAAGTTAGAAAACTATCGCCAAAGTATGCGTTTGGAAGGCTTGAACAGTACCAATCAAACGTTGCCAACCTCAAAGAACGAAAGGGCTAAACTGAAGCAAAGCCTAATGAATAAATACGCCACCAAAAGCCAGCCGAGTTAGCGGTGAACAGCGATAAATACGGTGACGGCCCAGATCCTTATACCTATCCGAACAGTCAGGTGTTAATCAATAAATTCGGCATTACTGATGATGACCAATTTATTGAGATGGAAAAAGATTTTTCCGAGCTGGCGATTATGGAGATCGAATTTAGCCCGCCACCCTATGATTTGCGCTATTGGTGCGCGCTGCATCAAGCCTTGTTTGGCGATATTTATCATTGGGCCGGAGAGCTGAGAACCATTGATATATCCAAAGGCACTACCCGATTTTGCAATATCAATCGCATTACACCTGAAGCTAACCGACTGTTTAACCAACTGGCACAAGAAAATTATCTGGTTGGTCTGCCCTATGACTCGCTGATTGTAAAACTGGCTGAGTACTAGTCTGATCTTAATGTTATCCACCCTTTCCGTGAAGGTAATGGCAGGGCGCAGCGGTTGCTGTTCGAACACATTATTATCAATTGCGGCTTTCAAATATCCTTTGCTGGCATCAACCCCGATGAATGGATTCAGGCCAATATTGATGGCTACCATTGCCGTTATCAACGCATGACTGCGTTATTCGCTCGCTGTATTAGTTAAACCACCCCGATATTTCCCGCTAAAAGTTGTCACAGTCCCCCTACAACTGCCGCGCGTTGCACCCCTGCCTGCGCGCGTAAACAATACCGTTACGCTGAATAACGAGTATTGACCGCCATGACCAACGCCGAAATCTATCGCCTGATAATGAATCTGATCCGTTTCGGTATCGTGGAGCAGGTGAATTTGGCCCTTGATCCGCCCAAAGCCCGCGTGCGCTGCGGTGAATTACTGACCGACTGGTTGCCGTGGTCTGTCCGTCGCGCCGAAAAGGCCCGCACATGGTGGCCGCCGACCGAAGGGGAACAGGTCATTATTCTGGCTGCTGGCGGCGAGTTATCCGCCGGTGTGATCATTGCGGCCCTGCATCAAAAAAGCGCCTCGGCTCCGATTAAAACCGCCAATACCCAGCACGCTAACCGGCAATACCAAAGAGAATTACCACCAGTGCCAGAACCTGCTTTGCAGTTGTACGTTCACCACACTGCAATCAGTCGATAAAATCCTGTCCCGCCCCAGCCGTAATAATACCGCAACCCTACCCCGCGATCTGTTTCTGCCAGGGCATCTGGGTAACGACCAATTTGATTTGGGTTTTTGATACTCCCCCGCTTTCAATCAGCCTGCCGCGTGCGGGCTTTTTTGTATCTGAAGGTGGTCAATCTTTGAGTGGAGGTCATAATGTGGACATTAAAAATAAATAATTCAATAAAATCAACGTGAAAAAGATAAAAAAAGGGAGGCTCTCGCCTCCCCTTTGCACTCCCCAAACCTGAATTAATGGTTACGAATATATTCGTCCATATCTGTTTTCAGGTTATCTGATTTAGTCCCGAAGATAGCCTGAACACCAGAACCTGCGACCACTACACCCGCAGCACCCAGTCTCTTCAGACCAGGTTGGTCAACCTTGGAAACATCCGCCACGCTGACACGCAGACGGGTAATACAAGCATCCAGGTTAGTGATGTTCTCTTTACCACCAAACGCATTTACCAGTGCCGCTGACATTTCTGTGCCGCCCTGGACAGTTTGCTCAGTGGTTGTCTCTTCACGACCCGGTGTTTTCAGGTCCAGTTTGGTAATCAGCACACGGAAGATGGTGTAGTACACCAGACCGTAGCAAATACCCACCAGAGGGAACAGCCAGATACGGCTACTGTTACCACTGAGAACAATGAAGTCAATCAAACCATGGGAGAAGCTGGTACCGTCACGCATCCCAAGCAGAATACAGATTGGGAACGCCAGACCGGCCAAAATTGCATGGATAACATACAAAATTGGTGCCACGAACATGAAGGAGAATTCAATTGGTTCGGTGATACCCGTCAGGAATGAGGTCAGTGCTGCGGAGATCATGATCCCGCCCACTTTAGCGCGGTTTTCCGGTTTGGCTGAATGCCAAATCGCAATTGCAGCGGCTGGCAGACCGTACATTTTGAACAGGAAACCACCCGACAGTTTACCGGCAGTTGGGTCACCCGCCATGTAACGTGGAATGTCACCGTGGAATACCTGACCTGCTGCGTTGGTGTATTCACCAATTTGCATTTGGAATGGTACGTTCCAGATATGGTGCAGACCGAATGGTACCAGCGCACGTTCAACTACGCCGTAGATACCAAAAGCAACGACTGAGTTCTGGTAAGCCGCCCATTGGGAGAAGGTCTGGATCGCAGTACCGATAGGTGGCCATACGAAGGACAGGATCACACCAACGAAGATAGCGGTGAAACCAGAAATAATCGGAACAAAGCGTTTGCCCGCAAAGAAACCGAGATATTCAGGTAACTGAATACGGTAGAAGCGGTTGAACATGTAGGCGGCTATAGCACCTGCAATAATCCCGCCCAGTACCCCAGTATCGGCTAAATGTTTGGCCGCAATTTCTTCTGCTGGCAGATGCAAGACCAGAGGCGCTACCACAGCCATGGTTTTCACCATGATGCCGTAAGCAACAACTGCCGCCAACGCGGATACACCGTCGTTATTGGTAAAGCCGAGTGCAACGCCAATAGCAAAGATTAATGCCATGTTAGCAAAGACGGAACCGCCCGCTTCTGCCATTACGTGAGAGACTACTGTTGGTAGCCAGCTAAAATTCGCGGAACCGACACCCAGCAGAATACCTGCGATGGGTAAGACGGATACCGGTAGCATTAGCGATTTACCTACCTTTTGCAGGTTTGCAAATGCGTTCTTAAACATAGTTGAGTGTGCTCCTGAGTAATAGTGCTTTTCTGCTGTTTCTCGCGTTTATTGGCATTACAAAGGGGGGAGTAAGCCTTTGCGAATAAGGGTGTCTAAAGCACCCTTTTAATTTTTACGAAGAGTAAAATAAATAGCCTGCTTAATGTTTGATGGCAGTCACGTTTCTTTCAAGAAAGCGCTTAACTTGCATCAAATCGCGCATTTTTTGTAAAAAAACGTCAACAAGACCTGCCCTCACCCAATAAATCGGGTGAGAACATTACTCGTTCCGGGGATTAATTACGAGCTTAAAAAAAAGTATTATTAAGGATGCTAGCTATTTTCACTGGCGAGCCGGGAAGGATCCAGATGAAATAACCGGCAGAAGTTGTCAGTCGTCGCCTGCGCCAGTGATTCAAGACTCACGCCTTTCAGCACTGCCATATACTCTGCAACATCACGGACATAGGCTGGTTGATTCTCTTTGCCACGATGGGGAACCGGAGCCAGATAAGGTGAATCGGTTTCTACTAATATCCGATCCAGCGGAACATAACGGGCCACATCACGCAGTTGTTCCGCATTACGAAAAGTGAGAATCCCCGAGAATGAGATATAAAAACCGAGGTCTAACAGCGTTGCTGCCGTGGCTTTGTCTTCTGTAAAGCAATGTAAAACACCACCACACTCCTGCGCCTGCTCTTCCTGCAAAATTGCGAGTGTATCTTCACGCGCATCGCGGGTATGCACAATCACCGGTTTGTTTAATTCACGACCAATACGAATATGTTCACGGAAAGAGGCTTGTTGCAGCGGGATATTATCTTGCTGATAAAAATAATCCAGCCCGGTCTCGCCCATCGCCACCACATTATCTGCCGCGGCAAGACTTCTGAGTTGCTGGAAATCATAGCCACCATCGAGATTCAGCGGATGAACACCACATGAAAATGCCACATTTTGGCGTTCGCCAATAAGGGATGTCATGGCAGAAAAGCCCGGTAACGTAGTGGCGACCGCCAGGACGAAACCGACATCCCGCGCATTTGCTTTGGCTAATACATCATCGACGCTGCTGTGCAGCGTCTGGTAATCAAGGCTATCAAGATGGCAGTGTGAATCTACTAACAACATAATATTAAACTCTTCCATACTTTTCATAATTGTAGCCGCAGGGGTGTTAGCTATATTCGTTACTCGGCCCATCCTTCGGCCAGCCGCTGCAACGCCAATTACGTTGAGTGTACAATCAAGGTGAGGTGGAGTAGGTGCCGGTGGATAACGCGGTTTCCCAGTTAAGTAGCAACTCAGTGAGTAACAATTCACGGTTGACACCGACGACAGATAATAATTGATGACGGCATTTTGCCAGTTGTTGCGTTGACTGAAGCAACACCGGTGTGGTGGCTACGAGCGCCAACTGTTGTACCAGCGACAATTGATCCTGATTAACCGCAAACTCGCCAGCACCTTGTTGCCATTTCAAAGCATCCAGCAGCAGCGAAGAGAGCCATTGGAGACGTTCAGCCGCATCATCATGGTTCAACTGCACTAACAGGGAAAGTAGATCCGAACTGTTCAATGCACTACTGAGCGCGTTACACAGCGCATTTCGTAGAGTCCAGCGCTCCGGTTGCAACAACCGCTCGGCTGCCAAGGGTGCGCCCTCACTCAATTTAAGCGCGGCCAGCGCCGTCACCGGTTCTGCCTGAATCTGGCGTTGCAGCCATTGCAAACTGAGTGCGGTTTCCGGGCAGGCCAAATACCAGTAAAAACAGCGGCTACGCAGCGTAGCTAACAAACTGGCGGGTTGATGGCAGTCCAGCAGGAAATAGGTTTTCTCCGGTGGCTCTTCCAAGGTTTTCAATAAGGCATTTGCCGCCGCATCGGTCAACAGTTCGGCGTGTGGCAACCACACCACCTTAGCCCCACCTTGTTGTGCATGGGAATAGAGCTTATCTATCTGCTGACGCACTAATTCGACCCCAATGCTGCTTTTACCTTTTTCCGGTGCCACTACATACCAGTCCGGGTGGTTGCCCGCCAGCATTAAACGGCAGCTATGGCATTCACCACAACTTTTCTCACCTTGCCGCTGCTGGCACATCAGCCAGCGGCTGAGGCCATAAATCAACGCCTCTTCACCATTACCGGGCAAGGAGTGGAGTAACAACGCGTGGTGCCCGCGCCCGGCAGTATGCTGCCCTATCAACTGGCGATAAGGGGCCGTAAGCCACGGATACCATTTCATTATGCGGTTTCCCGGCTGGCCAGCCATTGAGTCAGTACCCGGCTGATTGATGTGCTCACTTGCTCAAGAGATTGGGAGGCATCGATGGTTTTTATGCTGCTATCAGCGGCGGCCAGTTCGAGATAGCGTGCCCGCGTGCGTTCAAAAAAGGCCAGCGACTCTTGTTCAATACGATCCAACTCGCCACGGGCACGAGCGCGTGCTAAACCGACCACAGGCGGCAGATCAAGATACAGCGTTAGATCAGGGCGGAATTCACCCAATACGGTATCACGCAGTGACGTCATCAGTTGGCTATCAATGCCACGCCCTCCTCCCTGATACGCCTGAGATGAGAGATCATGGCGATCACCCACCACCCAACTGCCTCGAGCCAACGCCGGTTTAATTACATTCTCAACTAATTGTACTCGCGCGGCATACAGCATCAGCACTTCGGCTTTATCTGTCAGGACTTCACCATCAATACCTTGTTTAATCAAATCACGCAGTTTTTCTGCCAATGGTGTTCCACCCGGCTCCCGGGTGAAAACAATATCGTTAATCCCTTGGGCGCGCAGCGTGGCAACCACGGTGTCTCTGGCGGTGGTTTTCCCTGCCCCTTCCAGCCCTTCAATAACGATAAATTTACTGTTCATTCTTATCCTTAAGCGATTGACGATAGACCCGTACCGCTTGGTTATGACTGGCTAAATTGGTGGTGAATGTATGCCCGCCCTTACCATCTGCCACAAAGTAGAGATAGGCGGTTTTGGCCGGATGCGCGGCAGCCGTCAGTGATGCCAGCCCCGGCATGGCTATTGGGGTAGGCGGCAAACCAGAAATCACATAGGTATTATAAGGTGTTGGTGTATCTAAGTCTTTACGACTAATGTTGCCATTATACTTGTCACCCATACCATAAATAACTGTAGGGTCAGTTTGCAGGCGCATACCAATCCGCAGACGGTTAATAAACACCGATGCGACTTTAGTGCGTTCTTCATTTACTGCGGTTTCTTTTTCGATGATAGATGCCATGGTGACCAGCTCACCCGGTGTCTTATAGGGTAAAGATTCCTCTCGCCCTTGCCAAATTTCATCAACCGTCTTTTCCATCTTCGCATGGGCACGTTTGAGTAAGGCCAGATCGGTCGTCCCGGCGGTATAGGAGTAGGTATCAGGATAGAGCCAACCCTCAGGGTGAACACTGTCTTTTAACCCCAGTAACACCGCAATCTCACTATCACTTTTGCCGGCCAAAACATGTTTTACGTATTTCGACTGCTGCAACTCATCCAGCCAGTCACGTAACCGCTTGCCCTCAATAAAGCGCACGGTAAATTGTGCTTCTTTACCACTGGCGAGTAATTCCAGCATGCCGCGCACCGTCATGCCAGGGGTAAAACGGTAAGTCCCCGCCTTAAATTTTGCCAACTCAGGCTCTATACGCAACAGCCAGGGGAACAAACGGGTGTTTTTAATCACGTGGTCACGTTGCAGTAAATTCTCCAATGCGACCCGCCCCGTACCGGCGGGGAGTTTAAAGATGGTTTCTTGCTGGATAGCCAGCGGCTGGTCCGCAAAGTGTTGTATTTTCTGATAACCCAACAGCACTAATCCCAAACAGATAGCGGCAAAAAGGATTACAACTCGGGTGCTTTTTATTTTCATCGGGTGGCCATCTTCAAATTAAAGGTAGTCATCAACGCTATACATTAAAACCAACATGCTGCTGAGACCATCAGTTATGCATCGCAACAATGCTGATTCAGGAAATCAAACAACTGACGCGAGTGATAAAGCCATTTATCGGCGCGGTTCACAGGCAGTAGCGGCATCAGCGCGTTGCACACGATAATTTCATCCGCATCAGCCAGTGCCTCCAGTGGTTGCGTCACAAGCGCTACCTGCTGCCCATGTCCGGCCAGACAGGTAATAATCATCTGGCGCATGATGCCATCAACACCCGACAGGCTTAAGTCCGGGGTAAATATTGCGCCACCTTTACGCCAGAATAAATTAGCCGCACAGCATTCCACCAGCAGGCCCGCAGTGTCAAGCACCAGTGCCTCATCAGCCTCTGTCTGCTCAAGATGCGCACGAATCAACACTTGTTCAAGGCGATTTAGATGCTTAACACCCGCCAGCAATGGGCTGCGAGCTAATGTCACCGGGCTTAATGTCAATGAAATACCCCGCTCACGCCAACTATGATAATGCGCCGGATAATCACTAAGCGAAATAATGCGCGTAGGGTGCTGACAAGCAGTACCGCTGTAGCCGCGCCCACCGCTACCCCGGCTAATAATCACTTTCAGTACCCCATCTTCAGTATGGTTTGCCGCCTCGACCATTTCTTTAGTCAAGGCATTCCAGTTTACTGTCGGCATCAACAAGCGTTCGGTTGCCTGTTGCAAGCGCAGTATATGTTTATCAAGCCACACTACCCGACCATGAGATACCCTTGCCGTCGTAAAGCAGCCATCACCAAACTGCACTGAGCGGTCTGACGCTGAAATCAAATTTTGCTCTATACCATTAATCCAGAACATTCAGACTCTCTTTAAATGGGAGGGGTATTGTTTGCCATACATTCAGTTGCTAAATATACCTTGCCAGTAAATATATACTGTACATAAATAAAAATTGTACGTGGCGACAGTAGCAGATTTAGTCAATGGCTGTTTTCAGATTTATCTCTTATTAAGACAGTGATTATGGCGGGATGTTATCTCTTTCTTACTTGGCGCTGTGGCGCGACGTTAGCAGTGACAACACTCACGTTGAGCCATTAAGTGATGCGGGGTTAACCTAATAAAAGACCCGGAAAACCGGGCCTTTTTAGCAGCAGAAGCTTAACAGCCGAAGTTAGACCTTGCGGAAAACTAAAGAACCGTTAGTGCCACCGAAGCCGAAGGAGTTACACAAGGTGTACTCCATATCTTTTACCTGACGGGCTTCATGCGGAACAAAATCCAAATCACAACCTTCATCCGGGTTATCCAGATTAATGGTTGGCGGAATAGCTTGAGAGCGCAACGCCAGCACAGTGAAGATAGACTCAACCGCACCGGCTGCACCTAACAAGTGCCCAGTCATGGATTTGGTGGAACTGACCATCACTTTGCGGGCATCTTCACCAAATACAGACTTAACTGCCTGCGTTTCGGCTTTGTCGCCAGCAGGAGTCGATGTGCCATGGGCATTGATATAGCCGATTTGAGATGGGGTCACACCCGCATCACGTAATGCATTCACCATTGCCAGTGCTGCTCCTGAACCGTCTTCCGGTGGAGATGTCATGTGATAGGCATCGCTGCTCATCCCAAACCCAACAACTTCAGCATAGATTTTTGCACCACGTTTCTTCGCGTGTTCGTACTCTTCCAGCACCATCATGCCTGCGCCGTCACCCAGAACGAAACCATCACGGTCTTTATCCCACGGGCGGCTTGCGGCTTGCGGATTATCGTTACGAGTAGACAATGCACGAGCAGCACCAAAACCACCGACACCCAGTGGGGTACTGGCTTTTTCAGCGCCACCTGCCAGCATGACATCCGCATCATTGTAAGCAATGATACGTGCCGCTTGACCGATGTTATGCACACCAGAAGTACAGGCAGTCGCGATAGAGATGCTTGGCCCACGCATACCACACATAATGGTCAGATGGCCGGCAATCATGTTAACAATGGTTGATGGCACGAAGAACGGGCTAATTTTACGTGGCCCGCCATTCACCAGCGCAGTGTGGTTCTCTTCAATCAGACCCAACCCACCAATACCAGAACCAATAGCGGCACCGATACGAGGAGCATTGGCTTCGGTTATTTCAAGCCCTGAGTCTTGCATGGCTTGCATGCCAGCAACAATGCCGTACTGTATGAATGCATCCATTTTGCGTGCATCTTTACGCGAAATGAACTCTTCACAATTAAAATCTTTTACTAAGCCAGCAAATTTCGTTGCATAGGCACTAGTATCGAAATGGTCGATCAGGCTGATGCCACTCTGCCCGGCAAGAACAGCGTTCCATGTGGATTCTACTGTATTACCGACAGGAGACAACATGCCCAGTCCAGTCACAACAACTCGACGCTTAGACACGGTTGTCCTCCAAGGAGGGAAAATAACACTTAGGACAAAAAAAACTTAGGCGGTCGAGTGACCGCCTAACTATCTAAACTTAAAGCATGTTCGCTTACTGCTGGTTAGCGTTGATGAAATCAATAGCTGCCTGAACAGTAGTGATTTTCTCTGCTTCTTCGTCTGGAATCTCAGTATCAAATTCTTCTTCCAGAGCCATTACCAGCTCAACGGTGTCCAGAGAATCCGCGCCAAGATCTTCAACGAAAGAAGCACTGTTCTTCACTTCGTCTTCTTTAACACCCAGTTGTTCAACGATGATTTTCTTAACGCGTTCTTCGATAGTGCTCATACTCTTAAATTTCCTATCAAAACTCGCTTTCGCGATGGTTTTCGTAGTGTATAAAATGTTGAAAAAGATGCAACTAAATCTCGGCTGGTCAAACCACGATTTTACGCTATTTTGCGGTTTTCACCTCAAATAATGCAAATACTTTCGTGATTTTTAAATCATATACATGCCGCCATTGACATGTAACGTTTCACCAGAGATGTAGCTGGCCTCGTCAGAGGCTAAAAATGCAACAGCGCTGGCGATTTCTTTAGCTTGCCCAAGCCGGTTAGCTGGTACTTGGGCTAAAATGCCTGCGCGTTGTTCATCTGTCAACGCCGTCGTCATGTCCGTCTCAATAAAGCCAGGTGCCACAACGTTGACAGTAATGCCACGTGAAGCAACCTCACGCGCCAAAGACTTGCTAAAACCGATCAGACCCGCTTTAGCTGCCGCGTAGTTAACCTGCCCCGCATTGCCCATTGTCCCAACCACAGACCCGATGGTGATGATACGCCCAAACCGCTTTTTCATCATAGCGCGCATTACCGCTTTTGACAGGCGGAATACAGAAGTCAGATCGGTGTCAATAATATCTTGCCACTCTTCATCCTTCATACGCATCAGCAGGTTATCACGCGTAATACCTGCATTATTCACTAAAATATCAACTTCGCCAAATTCCGCACGAATCGCTGTCAAAACAGCATCGATTGACGCGGGTTCTACGACGTTCAACATATAGCCTTTGCCATTGCTACCCAGATAGGCACTAATCGCTTCTGCACCCTTCTCACTGGTCGCAGTGCCAATAACCCGGGCACCACGTTCGACCAATAATTCTGCAATCGCACGGCCAATCCCACGGCTCGCGCCGGTTACCAGCGCAATTTTTCCTTCGAAGCTCATGTTATCCTCTTTCTTAGTTTTCAAGCGCGCTGGTCAATGTAGCAACATCGTTTACCGGTGCTGCGGTTAAAGTATCCACGATACGCTTGGTCAAGCCAGTCAAGACTTTACCTGGCCCAACTTCTAACAGCAGCTCAATACCTTCTGCTGCCATAAATTCAACACTCTCAGTCCAACGTACCGGGTTGTAGAGTTGGCGCACCAGCGCACTACGGATAGCCTCTGGTGACACTTCCGTTTTCACATCAACATTATTGATAACCGGGAACAATGGCGCCTGGAATTCAATGTTTTCCAGTGCTGCGGCTAACTTATCAGCCGCCGGCTTCATTAACGCACAATGAGATGGCACACTGACCGGTAAAGGCAAGGCGCGCTTGGCTCCGGCCGCTTTACAAGCAACCCCTGCGCGTTCTACCGCTTCTTTGTTGCCAGCAATCACCACCTGGCCTGGCGAGTTAAAATTGACAGGCGAAACAACCTGACCTTGTGCTGACTCTTCACAGGCTTTAGCAATGGATTCATTATCCAGACCTATGATGGCGTACATTGCGCCGGTGCCTGCTGGTACCGCTTCTTGCATCAGTTTGCCGCGCAATTCAACCAGAGTGATCGCCTGTTTGAAATCAATCACACCCGCGCAAACCAGCGCTGAGTATTCACCCAAGCTATGACCTGCCATCATTGTCGGCAGCTTGCCGCCTTGATGTTGCCAGACACGCCAAATTGCAACAGATGCCGCCAGCAATGCCGGTTGTGTCTGCCACGTTTTATTCAATTCATCTGCCGGGCCTTGCTGCACTAGCTGCCAAAGGGAGTAACCCAGTACCGACGACGCTTCACTGAAAGTCGCTTCAACTATCGGAAATTGTGCGGCCAAATCGGCCAGCATGCCAAGGGATTGAGAACCCTGGCCTGGAAATACCATTGCAAATTTCGACATTTTCTTTCCTGTTGAATCAAAAAAGTCCTGTTAAACCAAAAAAGGTACTGTTAAATCAAAAGCGAACCAGCGCAGAGCCCCAGGTAAAGCCACCGCCAAACGCTTCCAGCAGCACTAACTGCCCACGTTGAATACGCCCATCACGCACCGCTTCATCCAGCGCCGCAGGGACAGATGCCGCAGAGGTGTTGCCATGACGATCAAGAGTTATCACCACTCTATCCATCCCCATGCCTAACTTCTTCGCCGTTGCGGTAATAATACGCAGGTTAGCCTGATGCGGCACTAACCAATCCAGCGCACTGCGCTCCAGATTGTTGGCCTGCAATGTCTCGTCCACAATGTGGGCAAGCTCAGTCACCGCAACTTTAAATACTTCATTACCGGCCATGGTGACATAGGCTGGTTGCTCTTGTTTTTGGCGGTCTTGGTACGGCAGTGCCAGCAACTGCCCATAGCTGCCGTCGGCATGCAAATGGGTAGACAGTATGCCAGGCTGTTCAGATGCGCCTAATACCACAGCACCTGCACCATCACCAAACAGAATAATCGTACCGCGGTCTTCTGGGTCCAGCGCGCGCGATAACATATCGGAGCCAATCACGATGGCATGCTTAACCGCACCACTTTTCACATATTGGTCAGCCACACTCAGCGCATAGGTAAAGCCCGCACAGGCTGCTGCCAAATCGAAAGAGGCTGCATCTTTAATACCCAGCATTTGCTGTACCTGACAGGCCGAGCTTGGGAAAGCATGGCTTGAAGAGGTGGTAGCAACAATAATCAGCCCAATCTGGTCCTTACTAACCCCAGACATCTCCAGTGCTTTTTCAGCCGCATGGAAACCCATGGTCGCGACTGTTTCATCCAGGCCGGCAATACGCCGCTCACGAATACCTGTACGGGTGACAATCCACTCGTCCGACGTATCCACCATTTTTTCTAAATCAGCATTGCTGCGCACTTGTACGGGCAGATAACTCCCCGTACCGAGAATCTTAGTATACATGTACGATCAGTCACTCTTGGGTAATACCGCTTCAAGGCGCGCGGCTATCCGTTGAGGGACTTGCCGCTGCACCGCCTGCACCGCCTGTTCGATTGCGACTGCGAATGCACGTTGATTCGCCGCGCCATGACTCTTGATTACAATGCCCCGCAATCCTAACAGACATGCACCATTATACTGGTCGGGGTTCAAATGACCGAACCGTTTTGCCACACGTTTTTGCAGCCAGCGCCCAATGAGTTTAAGCCACCAGGACTGTTTACTGCCTTCGCCCGATGATTTGAGCAGTGACAAGAACATTCTTATCACACCTTCCATGGTCTTTAGAGTGACGTTACCCACGAAGCCGTCACAAACCATCACATCGGTCTTACCCGTAAGCAAATCATTGCCTTCCAGATAACCAATATAGTTGATCGCCGGTGTATTTCTTAATACTGCGGCGGCTTCGCGGATATTATCTAACCCCTTGGTTTCCTCTTCGCCGATATTGAGCAAAGCAACACGCGGGTTGGTAATACCGACAACTTCTTCTGCCATCACCGACCCCATGACAGCAAACTGCACCAACATTGTACTATCACATTCAACGTTAGCCCCTAAATCCAGCACCACCGTCTTGCTGCGTTGCTGGTTTGGGATGACAGTCATTAACGCCGGGCGCTCTATTCCATCTAGTGGCTTAATCATCATCTTCGCCAGCCCCATCAATGCTCCTGTATTCCCTGCACTCACACAGGCTGCCGCGTCACCGTTTTTGACCAACTCCAGCGCTATGCGCATCGAGGTACCACGACTGGCACGAATAGCTTGTGAGGGTTTAGCATCGCTGGCAATAACATGCTCAGCAGGGATGACCTGTAACCTCGCCAGCAACAAAGGATCGGCATTAACAAGTAACGGAGTGATGGTGTCGGGATTCCCGACCAGCAGGAGTTTAAGCCGTGGATTAGAGGCCAGTGCCTGCAATGAAGCAGGCACTGTGACGTGGGGACCGAAATCCCCACCCATTGCATCTAACGCTAGGGTTAGACAAGTCAAGGTATCGCCTTGCTAAAGATTAGCAAGTACTACTCAGCCGATAACCTTGCGGCCACGGTAGAAACCGTCGGCTGTGATGTGGTGACGCAGGTGAGTTTCACCGGAAGTTTTGTCCACAGACAGAGTGGCAGTGGTCAGCGCATCGTGTGAACGGCGCATGCCACGTTTGGAACGAGTTGGTTTGTTCTGTTGTACGGCCATTGACCTTACTCCTTAATTACTTTCTTTAAACTGGCTAATACGGCAAATGGATTCGGTTTCTCCACCTCTTCAGGCAGTTTACCAAATACCATGTCCGCCTCGGACACTTCACAGTGTTCAGAATCATGTACCGGAACGACAGGCAGTGAAAGAATAATTTCGTCTTCAATCATAGCCAGCAGATCAACTTCGCCAAATTCGTCGACTTCGATCGGCTCGTACGCTTCCGGTAATGCTTCAGCCTGCTCATCATTGACGACCGGGCTAAAACAATACGTTGTATGAACATGTTGTGCAAACGTGTTACTACAGCGCTGACACATCAATGTTACATCGACGTCCGCGTGACCTGTAATAACCGCCAGGCGCTGATTATCGATATTAAACGATAATGAGGCCACGACATCGCTGTCCACACTTACCACTGAATCGGCTACACGTGTAACCTGCTCAGGAGAATAGATACCTGCGTAATCTAAACGTTTCTGAGCGGTACGAACCGCATCAATGGTCAGGGGTAATTTTACCTTTTGCATAGGGCGCGCATATTAACTTTGTAACGACATAGAGTCAAAGAAAAAGGCCTTTTTACTGCACCTTTCACCAATATTCGCTTCCGAAGCGGCAGACAGTTTAAAATGCCTGATTAAATTACGCTACGGTTTATGGAAAATATTATGCTGCAACTGGTTCTTGCTTCAACCTCATCATATCGTCGGACTTTGCTGGAAAAGCTGCAATTACCTTTTGTTACTGCGGCACCACAAACCGATGAAAGCCCACTGACAGGTGAAGAAGCCAGCGCGCTAGTGCAGCGGTTGGCGAGTGCAAAAGCGCAGGCACTGGCGGGAGATTTTCCACAACATCTGATAATCGGCTCTGATCAGGTCTGTGTCATTGACGGATTAATCGTCGGGAAACCCCACAATTATGCAAACGCAATGAAGCAATTGCAGCAGGCCAGTGGACAATGTGTCACTTTTTATACCGGTCTGGCCCTATTGAATACAGCAACCAACAGCATTAACTGCCTGTGCGAAACTTTTGACGTTTATTTCCGAACGCTAAGTGAAGCAGAAATAGACGGTTATTTGACGCGAGAGCAACCATGGGATTGTGCCGGCAGTTTTAAAAGTGAGGGATTGGGTATTACCCTATTTGATAAATTATCAGGGCGCGACCCGAATACACTCATCGGTCTGCCGTTAATCGCCCTCACCGAGATGCTGATTGAGCAGGGAGTAAATCCGCTCCTGTAAATACTGAATAACAAAACAGGCCGCAATTGATACTTGCGCCCTGTTACTTCAATTATTTATTGCGGCAATTTATTTTTCTGCTGCTTTCTTTCGTAATATCAACAAACAGTGGCGTAGCTGATTATCCAGTGGCGCTTCAATGCGCATAGTTTCACCGCTATTGGGATGCTCAAAACGTAATGCCGCCGCGTGCAGGAATAAACGATGCAGCCCGGTTCCTTGCAATTGTTGATCAAATTCACGGTCGCCATAGCGATCATCAAAAGCAATCGGGTGACCCGCATGGAGCGCATGTACGCGGATCTGGTGAGTACGACCAGTAATCGGGCTGGCCTTGACCAGCGTTGCATGCTCAAAGCGCTCTTCAACTTTAAAACGCGTTTCTGACGGTTTGCCCTCGCTGCTGACTTTCACCACTCGCTCGCCACTTTGTATAATATTCTTCAACAAAGGTGCCTGCACCGCTTTACAGTGAGATTGCCATTGACCACGAACCAATGCCAAATAGTCTTTCTGCATCCCTTTTAACCGCAGTTGCTCATGCAAAGAACGCAGCGCAGAGCGTTTTTTCGCTACCAATAAGACACCAGAGGTATCACGGTCAAGGCGATGAACCAATTCAAGGAAGCGGGCTTCGGGGCGCAATGCACGTAAGGCTTCAATAACACCAAAACTCAAACCACTGCCACCATGAACCGCCGTGCCAGAAGGCTTGTTCAACACCAACAAATAGTCATCTTCAAATAAAATACAGTCGGCCAACGCCGCAACTTTATCAAGTTTGGCAGAGACCTGAACCTCTTCGCGCTCAGCGACGCGCACTGGCGGTACCCGGACCACATCCCCGTCAACCAGTTTATATTCTGGCTTAATGCGCCCTTTATTAACGCGAACCTCACCTTTGCGCACGATGCGGTAGATCATACTCTTTGGCACACCTTTCAATTTAGTGAGCAAAAAGTTATCGATCCGCTGACCGGCTTCGTCGGCAGAAATGGTGATTAATTGTACTACTGGATTATTCGTTTTCATGGTGCGCGATTCTAAATACACCGAGGAATTAGCGCCACCCCTTTTTCTGTGCTTAACTGTCAGTCTGGCTATTTAAAGATAACGTTTGCGCGCATTTATTGTTTAATAAGACAACGATAGCCGCCAACGCTGTGAAAACAGTAAAAGAATCTTTACGTAGACAGGTAAAGTCATCTTGCTATATCAGTGTCAGCAATGGAATAATGTCACTAATTCTGCGTTGATTCTCGTTAGACCAAGAGACTTGTGGAATAATAAACTTTGCCTGATCACACAAAAACGCAGCAATGGCGTAAGACGTAATGTGAAATCAAGCAATTAGCGGGCTGCGGGTTGCAGCTTGGCCGGCAAGTGGGTCTGCTCTGTTGTCTTATATTCAGAAGCGCCCCTTTATATAAAAGCGCTGTTTTTCAGAAAGAAACACAGGCTTACCGAAATAATGCGCCCCTATGCAGGCGACAACCGTGAGGTTGACGGCTTTGCTAGAAGACTCGGGGTCATCGGTTTACCCGGCCATAGAGGTTATTTTGCCCGCAGTTCTAACGCCAATGTAAAAATAACGAGTAAGTTAAAGATGAAAAGAATGTTGATTAACGCAACTCAGCAAGAAGAGTTGCGTGTTGCCCTTGTAGATGGACAGCGGCTGTATGATTTGGATATTGAAAGCCCAGGTCATGAACAGAAAAAAGCGAATATTTACAAAGGCAAAATCACCCGAATCGAACCCAGTCTGGAAGCCGCTTTTGTTGATTACGGCGCTGAACGTCATGGTTTCCTCCCACTAAAAGAAATTTCTCGCGAATATTTCCCTAGTAATTATTCCTCTCATGGCCGCCCAAACATCAAAGATGTGCTGCGCGAAGGCCAAGAAGTTATCGTTCAGGTTGATAAAGAAGAACGTGGCAATAAAGGTGCCGCACTAACAACTTTCATCAGCCTGGCAGGCAGTTATTTGGTTCTGATGCCGAACAACCCACGTGCCGGTGGTATCTCCCGTCGCATTGAGGGTGATGACCGCACCGAACTGAAAGAAGCCCTATCCTCCCTGCAATTGCCTGATGGCATGGGTCTGATTGTCCGTACTGCTGGTGTTGGCAAATCTGCTGATGCACTGCAATGGGACTTGTCATTCCGCCTCAAGCATTGGGATGCGATTAAAAAAGCCGCTGAAGGTCGCCCTGCGCCATTCTTAATCCATCAGGAAAGTAACGTAATTGTCCGCGCTTTCCGTGATTATTTGCGCCCGGATATCGGCGAGATCCTGATCGATAACCCTAAAGTTCTCGAACTGGCAAAAGAGCATATCGCCGCTCTGGGTCGCCCGGATTTCAGTAGCAAAATCAAATTGTATAGTGGTGAAATCCCCTTATTCAGCCACTACCAAATTGAGTCTCAGATTGAGTCAGCGTTCCAGCGTGAAGTGCGTCTGCCTTCCGGCGGTTCTATCGTTATTGATACCACCGAAGCCCTGACGGCAATTGATATCAACTCCGCGCGTGCAACACGTGGTGGCGATATCGAAGAAACCGCGTTTAACACCAACCTTGAAGCCGCTGATGAGATTGCCCGCCAGTTACGTTTGCGTGACCTCGGTGGTCTGATTGTTATCGACTTCATCGATATGACACCAGTGCGCCATCAGCGTGAAGTTGAAAACCGCCTGCGTGATGCTGTTCGCCAAGACCGTGCCCGTATCCAGATTGGCCGAATCTCTCGCTTCGGCTTGCTGGAAATGTCCCGTCAGCGTCTTAGCCCGTCACTGGGTGAGTCAAGCCACCACGTGTGCCCACGCTGTAGCGGTACCGGTACCGTTCGTGACAACGAATCACTGTCACTTTCTATTCTGCGTCTGATTGAAGAAGAAGCGCTGAAAGAAAATACCCATGAAGTTCACGCCATTGTACCGGTACAGATTGCGTCGTATCTGCTCAACGAAAAACGTGAATCAGTCAACGCCATTGAAAAACGTCAAGGTGGTGTACGTGCGGTGATCGTGCCAAACGATCAGATGCAAACACCGCACTATTCTGTTCTTCGGGTACGTAAAGGCGAAGAGGTTCCTTCTCTCAGCTACCTGCTACCACAACTGCATGAAGCAGAAATGGCGCAGCCGTTAGAAGAAGCAACGATTGAGCGTAAACGCCCAGAACAACCAGCGTTGGCGACTTTCTCTCTGCCAACCGAAGTACCACCGGAAGCCGCACCTGCTAGCGTCAGTGCTAAACCAAGCGTTGCACCGCAAGTAACCGCATCTGCTGCTACGTCAGAACAGCCTGGCTTCTTTAGCCGTTTGTTCAGTGGCCTAAAAGGTATATTCGGCACATCGGAAGAAGAAGTTAAACCGGTAGAGGTCGAGAAAACCGAAACCACCGAAAACCGCCGTAATGATCGTCGTAATCCTCGTCGCCAGAACAATGGCCGCAAAGAGAGAGGCGACCGTACACCACGTGAAGGCCGTGATAACAGCACACGTGACAACAGTGGCCGTGATAGCAATAGCCGTGACAACAGTGGTCGTGACAATGCGAACCGCGAAGGTCGTGAAGATCAGCGTCGCAATAAGCGTCCAGTTGCGCAAACTGCTGCGCCGCAAGCACAAACTGACGTTGTTGAAACGGATAAAGCGCCACGTGACGAGCAGCAACCACAGCGTCGCGGTGATCGTCAGCGCCGTCGCCAGGATGATAAACGTCAGGCACCACAGGAAGTCAAAGCAGAAATCGCCGCCGTCAGTGTTGTGGTCGAAGATGTGCAACCTGAGCAAGAAGAACGCCAACAGGTTATGCAGCGTCGTCAACGCCGCCAATTGAATCAGAAAGTCCGTATTCAATCTGCCAATGATGAGCTGAATGTGCTGGAAAATGTAGCCCAGGAAAATCCTGTTAGTGCACCGGTAGCAAGCATTGCAGCGCCAGTTGTGCAGGAAGAAGTGAAATTACTGCCACAAACTACTGTTCAAGCGGATGATGAAGCTACTCACGTTAGCAATGCCAATAATGAAAATGGTATGCCACGTCGTTCACGCCGTTCACCTCGTCATCTGCGCGTCAGTGGTCAGCGTCGCCGTCGCTATCGTGATGAGCGTTACCCGACACAATCTGCTATGCCACTGGCCGGCGCTTTCGCCTCACCAGAAATGGCTTCAGGCAAAGTGTGGGTCCGTTATCCGGTAGCTCAAACAGTTGAACCTGCTTTTGTAGAAAACCCGGTTGAACAACAATTGCCAATAGCAGTTGCCGCAGTAGAGACTCCGGTTAATATTCCGGCCGTGATTGTAGCAGCCCCAGTTGTTGCCGCACCTGTCGTCGTCGCCGTGACTGAAACTGTCACTCCGACACCTGTTGCGCAACATAAACCAGGTGGTTCTTCATCTTCAGCCGCAGCCGTTCCTGGCCGTGCTCCTGTTGTCGTGCCAGTGGTTGTAGAACCTGTTGCCGTTGAGCCAACTGCTGTAGAACCAACCGTTGAAGCTGTCGCTGAGGTGGTGCAAGCTGAAACTACCGCAGCGGTTGAAGCAGTATCCGACGTTGAAGAAACTGGCGTTGCGGAAACTACCGCTCAACCTGTGGTTCAGGAAACGGTAATTGAGGATACAACTGCTGAAGAAGCGGTGGTGGAAGAAACCATTGTTGCTGAAACTGCTGCTGTTGAAACAACTATTGTTGAAACACCGGCGGAAGACGCGGTTGTAGCTGAAACTGTGGTGGAAGACGCTGTAGCTGAAACACAGGCAGTGACCGAAGTCGTTGTTGAAACATCGACAATTGAAGAACCGCTGATTGAAGAAATCGCTGTCGAAGCTAGTGTAAGTGACACGGTTGTGGTTGAGGCTCCTGTTGCTGTTGTGCCACAACAGTCGGCTATCGCTCATCCTGAAGGTGTGGTGTTCAAACATTACGCTTCAGCACCGATGACCAAAGCACCGGCACCGGATTACGCGCCAGAGTCACCGACTAAAGGTCAGTGGGAACGTCCAGTCTTTGATTTTGCAGGTAAAGGTTCTGCTGGTGGCCATGCGGCGGCAACTCAGGCAACCGCGCCGGCAACAAAACCGCAATCTGTCGAATAAATGTAATATTATTCCGACCAGACATTGCAAAGACAAAACCCGCCATCAGGCGGGTTTTTTTATATTGGTGATATCTTTAACCAGAGATCACTCTCAGGCTATCTGTTTCAGTTTCTTTATTTCGAGGTTTTCCAGTTTGCCTTCAACAGCTTTGACAAACGCTTTGAAGTGCTCGGTTTTATTATGTTTTTCCAATGCATCATCAGATGCCCAGCGTTCGAAAAACACAAAAGAACCTTTCTGGTCGCTTTCGGCATGGAGATCATATTGCAGATTCCCCTTCTCCTCACGACTCGGTTCTATTACCAAATGAACCGCTTCTTTTACTGCATCAATAAATTCAGGTTTTGCCACTAAACTGGCGATGACACGGACTTCCATAGTTATTCTCCCATGCTGTACATTCAATTAGCGTATTTTACTGCTAATCAATAGCTCACCCTAACGGGTAATTTTATCCCGAGCCCCTCTATAAGATGCCCTTTTTGCCTTGTTTTCAACTTAACCCTAACAATCAGATGCATCCTGCGCACTTTCCGCTTATCCTTAGACCCCGCCGGAAACAGTATAAAAACCCCAATATCTCATCATGACTGCGGAGCTAGTTGAATGACTGCACAACCCCAAACCCTGAAAATTCGCCGCCCGGATGACTGGCATATTCACTTACGTGATGACGAAATGCTCAGTACCGTGCTGCCCTATACCTCCGAGGTGTTCGCCCGGGCCATTGTCATGCCCAATCTGGCTCCACCAATTACGACTGTTGCCAGTGCTATCGCTTATCGGGAACGAATTTTAGCCGCAGTACCTGCCGGGCATAACTTCACGCCATTGATGACCTGTTATCTGACCAATACACTTGATGTCAAAGAACTGGCCACCGGCTTTGAGCAAGGCGTATTTACTGCGGCAAAACTGTATCCAGCGAATGCTACGACCAACTCAAATCATGGTGTATCCGATATCCCGGCGATATACCCGTTGTTTGAGCAAATGCAAAAGATAGGTATGCCGCTGCTGATCCACGGTGAAGTAACAGAAGCTGCCGTTGATATTTTTGATCGCGAAGCACTCTTTATTGAACAGATTCTGGAACCGATACGTCGCCAATTCCCTGAATTGAAGATTGTCTTCGAGCACATAACCACCAAAGATGCGGCCGATTACGTGCTGGCAGGCAATCGTTTCCTTGGTGCAACTATCACCCCGCAGCATCTGATGTTTAACCGCAATCACATGCTGGTCGGTGGTATTCGCCCCCACTTGTTCTGTCTGCCAATATTGAAACGCAGCACGCATCAAGAAGCATTGCGCCAGGCCGTTGCCAGTGGTTCAGACCGTTTCTTCCTCGGAACCGATTCCGCTCCCCATACCAAACATCGTAAGGAGTCATCCTGTGGCTGTGCTGGCGTGTTCAACGCACCATCAGCGCTACCAGCTTATGCTACTGTGTTTGAAGAGATGAATGCGCTACAGCATCTTGAAGCATTCTGTTCATTAAATGGTCCACGCTTCTATGGTTTGCCGATTAACGAAGACATTGTTGAATTGGTTAAGGCCCCCTTCCAACAACCAGAAGAGATCCCATTAGGGGATGAATCGGTGATTCCTTTCCTGGCCGGTCAGACTATCAATTGGTCAGTTAAAAGCTGATAACCGCCGCTGTAGGGGCTAACCCTTTACAGCGACGATTTTTATATCAGTCACTTGCAACCTGAATATTTGTACTGTATAAATAACCAGTATAAATATTCGGAGGGCCAAATATGCGTGTTGAAGTGAGTATTGATAAAAAAAACCCGTTACCCGCAGGTGCTATCGAAGCACTAACCCATGAATTGAGTAAAAGACTCAACACCAAATTCCCGGACACCACCACCGCAGTACAAGTACGTTATGCCGGAGCAAATAATCTTTCCGTTTTAGGTGGTGCCAAAACAGATAAAGATTTGATCTCTGAAATATTACAAGAAATATGGGAAAGCGCTGACGACTGGTTCGACGCGGAGTAACCCAATGTAATGCTGTTTTGCCGGGGAGTCGCTCCTCGGCTTTTTTATATAAGCGTCTAAACTTCCTTTACTCACCCACTTCTTTTAACCCATTTATTGTTGATTAACAAATCATCATAAAATAAATAATTTGTAAAGATCTTGCGATAATCTCCAAATTTATCGGCGGTTGCGTATACTGAAAAAGCTCACTTGATAATGAGCCGCATTGATCCTCATTAGTCACTCCAGTCAGTAACTACTATATAAGGGGTCTTTATGGACAGAAATGATGAAGTTATTCAGACTCACCCGCTTGTAGGCTGGGATATCAGCACTGTAGATGTATACGACGCTATGATGATACGTCTTCATTACCTGTCTTCCATGGATCAACCGCCAGAAGATGCGCTGGTTGATAGAACGCTCTGGTTAACCACCGATGTTGCACGCCAATTAATAAATATCTTAGAAGCAGGCATTGCTAAAATTGAGTCATCGGAATATCAAGATCTCGATCACCGTAAACATTAATTTTTTTCCACCAGAAAACGAGTTTAATGTTCGCCAAAAAAGGCACGAGTGAATATCACTTAGTGCCTTTTTATTAACCATTCCCACCCCCCTATGGCTAACAGCGCTTTTTCTCCTCTCGGTCCCGTGCTATTACTATCGTTTTAATTTTTATCAGCACTGTTGCTACCTTTAATTTAAATCGTTCGGGTTATTGCCGCGATAAATACACATTGCTAGCACAAACCCTATTGAAAAAGCCAGGTGGCGATATTCCCCGGGATGCAAAATATGGATTATGATCTAATTGTCATTGGTAGCGGTTCGGTCGGCTCTGCCGCAGGTTACTATGCGTCACAAGCCGGTTTAAACGTACTGATGATTGACAGTGCCATGCCGCCTCATCAAGCAGGCAGTCACCATGGTGATACACGGATCATTCGCCATGCCTATGGCGAAGGTGAGAAATATGTTCCCTTAGTTTTGCGTGCCCAAACATTGTGGGACCAGTTATCAGCTCAAACAGGTGAATCATTATTTCAGGCCAGTGGCGTGCTTAATCTTGGGCCAGATGACTCTATTTTCCTGCAAAATGCGCAGCACAGCGCTCAACAATATAACTTGCCGGTTGAAACCTTAAACGCGGCCCAGATCCGTGAAAAGTGGCCGGTATTTACCGTACCGGATAATTATATTGGAGTGTTCGAACCGCAATCAGGTTATCTACGTTCTGAATTGGCAATTAAAACGCTGATTAAAGCCGTCACAGAAGCAGGCTGCGGTATTTTATTCAATTGTCCGGTTACCGCTATCGAACCGCTGGATGGTGGTGTAGATGTCGTGACTATAGACGGTACCTACAGTGCTAAGAAAGTGATTGTCACCGCCGGAACCTGGATCAAAGAGCTGTTACCTGAATTACCGGTGACCGCCATACGTAAAGTGTTTTCATGGCACCATGCCGATGGCCGCTATAGCGAAGGGAATCATTTCCCGGCATTCACCGTCGAGACACCGGATAATATCCATTATTACGGCTTCCCCTCGCAAAATGACGAGTTAAAACTAGGCAAACATAATGGTGGTCAGCCTATTGAAACGGCGGCACAACGTAAGCCCTTTGGCAGTTATGCCGAGGATGGAACCGAAGTATTTGGCTTTTTACGTAACTTCCTACCGGGAGTGGGTGTCTGTCTGCACGGCGCGGCATGCAGTTATGACATGAGCCCTGATGAAGATTTTATCATCGATACATTACCCGATAACAAAAATATCATGGTGGTAACAGGCTTAAGTGGCCATGGATTTAAGTTTGCAACTGCATTGGGGGAAGTCGCTGCGCTCTTCGCACAAGATAAACCCTCACCTATTGATATTTCAGCCTTTTCGCTATCCCGCTTCGCCAAACCGTAATGCGGTAACCTGCGAGTTCAGCACTTGATTGTTACCGATGACTGTTTCTTTTTATTTCAGTCATCGGTATATCTCGCTCTCATTTTCACTTCATTATTAATATAAAACGCCGCAAATTTAATAATTAGCAGAGTCTTATATTCGTAAAAGCCGCTAAAAACAATCGTGAATCCCGAATTGACGTTTTAGGCATCAGGGGATTACTTTATCCTTGTATGCGGCCAGGTATGGTTGCTGTTAGACAAGGATGTATGCCACATGAAAATATTAATTATAGATGAATGTTTTTATACCCGATCAGGGGTAAATACTTATTTAAATAACGCTTCATATCTCGATTTAATGGATGTTCCTACGGTGGAACAGGCTACATTAGCTGTTCATGAGTTTGATCCTGAGGTCATTATTGTTAACCTTACCCAATATTGTCGCTATGGTGGACATTGCCCATTATTAGCACAATTTTTGAGTTGTTGTCTGCGGGCTAAAGTTTATATTTATCTGGATGCGTCATATCCGTTTAGTGAAACGCCGATACCCCTGACAGATTCTGTCTCTATTTTGGCTAAAAGACGCTTACCGGCGTTGTTACAAAGACTATCGGACTTTTCAAGTGAGGGTATCGGTAAGCCACATCCCCCCTGTCCAGCATCCCTATTCAGTCCACAAGAGCATAAAGTCATGTGCTACTGGATGATGGAGATGCCCAATTACCGCATTGCCAGGAAGTTAAATATCAGTGACAGTACAGTTTATTCGCATAAACGGCATATTACCGAAAAAATAAAAGTCAGAAACCGTTTGGAATTATGCTTTATTTACAATGTGTTTAAATATTTATACTAAGGCGTTGGTGTATAGAGAGGCCCAATAAAGGGATCATTCCCTTTCAGTAAATTTTCTGTATATATAATTTTTGTTCTTAACAAATAATGTAACCGGATTAATATAGTGAGTTATCGCTTACAGTTAAAGAATCGGTTACATTTCACTTAATATCACCAATACATATCAATCTTTTCCATTCGCACCACAATGCCCATATTATCCCAAGAAATGATTTATTTTATCATGCTGTAACTCAGGAATTTAGCCTGCCAGCTTATTGTTTATAAAAGTAAAAATCCTTATAATGGACGATAATTCTAGCCTCAGGCACCCTGCATGTTAAATAAATTGCTATCGATGGTTATCAATAATGTACGGGAACATCTACTGCTCTATATCTGCTTGTGGCTGATTCTGTTAGCTCTGGATATTTATTTCTTTTTCTATTAACGCGTTTTCTCTACCTCTTCTGGCCGGGCCACCAGATAGCTTCCCACCTGTGGCCCAGCAATAAATACGATATCCGCAGTTTGCACTACTCTACCTTGGCCGGTTTGCCATCACTCAATAACACGGCGATTTTATAACCGGCTGGTGTTAACTCTAATACTATTTTGGCAATAATGGTTAATGGAACAGAAAGCAGCATACCAATCGGCCCGAGTAGCCACCCCCAAAAAATCAAGGATAAGAACACCACCAAGGTTGATAGACCCAAACCACGCCCCATCATCCGTGGATCAATAATATTGCCACCAATCAGGTTAATCAAAATATACCCGCAGGTAACGGCAAAAGCATCAGCAAAACCATTAAACAACAGTGCCTGAACGATGGGTGGGATAGCCGCCAATACGGAGCCGATATTAGGAATGTAATTGAGGACGAAAGCCAGTAGCCCCCAAAGGAAAGCGAATCTGACCCCCATCGCTGCCAGGAATAACCAAATAACAATCCCCGTCGCAATGCTAATAACCGTCTTGATCACCAGATAATGAGTGACACCATTTAGTGCACGCTTGAGAATCGCATTCCCTTGCTCTGGGTTATCAAACATCAACTGCATTTTATAAGGCAGTCGTTCCACTTCAAACAACATAAAGACCACCGTCATCAGCAGCAAGAACATACTAGCCATGGCACCAGAAAGGTGGCTCAGGAGACGGGTCACAAAGTTCATCGCGGTGCTAGGATCGACATGCTTCATAATGTCATCCACCGAGAACTCAATATTAAAGCGCATTGCAAACTCTTGCAGGTCGCGCATTTTTTCCAGCATCATGCCACGATATTGCGGCAACGAGCGGGCAAACTCATTTAATGAAGAACCCAGGCGGCTAAAGAGCAATGCCATGAGTAAAATAATAATGCTAACCAATAAGACAATAGCTAAGGTGCGGGGAATTCTTATTTTCTCCAACAGTTTCACTAAAGGGTTTAATACGATAGCAAGAAATATAGCCAACAAGAATGGAACCACGATCGGCGATGCCGCTTTAATTCCCGCCATAATCACCACCAGCATAGCCAGCATCGTGACTAACCGTAGCCCTTGGCTACTCACTCCAGGTATTGTCATTATCAATCCTTGTATTGGAATCGCCATTGCTCTAAAAATGGCATAAAAAAGACGCTATCGAATAAAATAACCGACAACGTCTAACTTTAATAGTACATCCAGTAGGTTAACCCTACGACTATTTTTTATCTGTGCTCTTTTCTGGCATCGGAATGTGCATGGTAGTTTGCAACAATCCCTTCGATTTATTAAAAATCTTGATGCCGTTTTCGCGCCCAGCACGGCGGGACCGTTGCTCTTCCTGCGGCAACTTCAGCTCTTCCTGACAGATATCACTACAGCAACCAGCAAACTTTGCCGCACAGGTCGGACACTGAATAAATAGTAAGTGGCAGCCATCATTCTTACAGTTGGTATGCGTGTCGCAAGGTGTACCGCACTGATGGCAGTGGGCTATCACATCATCAGAGATCCGCTCCCCCATCCGCTCATCAAAAACAAAGTTTTTACCGATAAATTTCAGCGGCAACCCCTGTTCTTTTGCTTTACGGGCATATTCGATAATACCGCCCTCAACGTGATAAACATTTTTGAAGCCATTGTGCAGCATATAGGCGCTGGCTTTCTCACAGCGAATCCCGCCAGTGCAATACATAACAATATTTTTCTCTTTGTCATGTTGCAGCATATCAACCGCCATTGGCAATTGCTCACGGAAAGTATCAGAAGGGACTTCAATAGCATTTTCGAAATGGCCCACTTCGTACTCATAGTGATTGCGCATATCAACAAACAAAGTATCGGGATCATCAATCATCTGATTGACCTGATCGGCCTTCAGATAATGTCCTATATTACTGGGATCGAAACTCTCGTCATCAATACCGTCCGCCACAATGCGTTCGCGAACTTTCATGCGCAGCACCCAGAATGACTTCCCATCATCTTCATGAGCCACATTCAGCCGCACCTGATCCAGCGCAGGATGTGCGGCAAACAACGCGGTTTTGAACTCATCATAACGATTAGCGGGCACACTGATTTGTGCATTGATCCCCTCTTTAGCCACATAAACCCGACCAAACACGCCGAGTTTAACAAATTGACTATAGAGGTCGTCACGGAAGGTTTTGGCATCTTCCAGAGTGAAATATTTATAAAAAGAAACTGTGGTGCGCGGTTCGGTTTCAGCCAACATGCGCGCTTTAAGTTCCTCATTAGAAATTCGGTTATGTAACACTGGCATGGTGTACGTTCCTGTCTTTCGAAGAGGTTACTGATAAAAATTTAATTTCTGCTCAATGGGTTAGGTAATTCATTAGACGGCTAATCACGTTAATTCATTGCACAATAGAATTGATGTTTCACCACGGGCAGCCCGTGCGGCGCATATAATACCTGAAACATTACTGCGTAACATCTTTAGCGGTAATCACTATCAGTAAAAGCGGAAAGAACGATCCCAGTGAGTAAGGCAACTCCGGCAGCAATCAGCAAAGAGAGGGTTTGCCAGTAAGCCCCCATATAACCCAATATGCCACCGACGACCAATAAACCCGCACTGAGTCTTGCTACTGCCATCGACGGCTCTCCGGTAAGAATGAATGAAACTCATTTATACATCGGAAATATCATAACGCAGAAATAAAAATCCCTCTTCAATTGAGAGGGATTTAAGTCAAAATTGATAGCCTGCTAGCTAATCACTTCCAATTTGGCGGGTAGCCCTTGCCGGACCGCGGCACCACTGACCCAATCCAGCCAGGTATTGGGGACTTCTCGCGTTGGATCAGTAAACCCCAAGTCATTCAGATTGCTCCCCTGACCGATACGCGGGTCTGACGCCATGGTAACACCATCCAACGAATGTGTTCTGGCACCCATCTCGCGATGTCCATAACCATGTTCAATAGCAACCACACCAGGCATAACACCATCCAATAAACTTACCTGTACCTCCATCTGACCACCGGGGGTCATCAGGCGCACACTGTCACCGTGCTGTATCCCGTAGCGCTGAGCATCGGTTGGATTAATCGCCACCAAATTGGTGGGTTTGACCGCGCGTAAACGCTCAATCATCGCAGTAGAACTGCTCATGAGATGAGACTTGAAGGACATCAAGCGCAAAGGCCAGTCAGTTGCCGGATAATGGGTAAAGACATCGGAACCGTCTGCCAGACGAGGTGGATACCAAGTCGGACAGCCGCTATAACGCTCGCCGGTAATCGCATGGTGATGTTGCGCGACATTTTCGTTCCAGATTTGCAGTGGCTTTTTCCACTGCGGCCCGGTGGCATCGCCATTCCAACTTTTCTCATAAGGCGCAAAACGCCCACCACGCGCCAACAGGTAAGCCACTCGGCGCTGCTCATCAATATGCAGACTGCGTTGTAAGTCGGGCCATAAGCGATCGACGCCGGTTAATTTCAGTTCTTCATCAGAGGCTGGTGGCAGTGGTTTTTCACCGCCATAAGCAATATTGGCCGCGGCCCGTAAATAGTAATCCTCGGCCCGCTCCAGCGGCAAATTGTTTCCCTGGCTGTCCTGCATCGCATTGGCACCGAACCCCGGTAATTGCAATGCCTTGGCCACTGCAATCAGGAAGCTCTCCATGGCCACAGGCTCGCCTTGAGCCGTGCGGGCAGTACGTGATGTCACCACAGGCCAGCGGGCCGTGCTGGCTTTTACCAGTACCCCGGCCCAGGGCGCACTGAATCCCCAACTCTCAAAATTATGGGTATCCGGTACGATATAATCAGCCAATGCGGTGGTTTCATTCATAAAAGCATCAATGGCAATAAACAGCGGCAATTGACGTGGATCTTGTAGTTTCGCCTCAATCAAGTTGCGCAGCCCCGCGACCCCGTACAGCGGATTAGTCATATGGCTAATCCATGCCTTAAGCGGATAGGGATAACCTGCCAATGCCGGTGCCAATTGTTCGGTCAATTGCCCACCGACAAAGGGATACCATGGGCCACGGGCCGGATAGCCAGGCTGACCCTGCTGAATCTTTTGCTGATACTCTTGCGATTGTTCATAGGGCTGCTTGCTGCGCGATAGCGGTAAGCCTTTTGGTTTTATCATTCCAGCAAAAGTGGCTAACTGATAGCGAGGACCATCAGCAAAACCATCAAACTTGCCACCCCCAACCGAAACCCCACCCTTAAGATTCAAGTTACCAATCAGGGCATTGAGCATCATGACCGCCCAGGTGGTATAAAAACCGTTACCCCCCATCATGCCACCATGGGAGATAACCGCCGCCTGACGCTGGTAAGCAGTAAACTCTTTCGCCAAACCAACCATCGTTTCTGCTGGGACGCCGCATTGCTGACTGTATTCTGCCAGAGTAAAACGCTCTGCCGCTTGCCGCAAACACGCCATACCTGATTGCACCTGCACAATTTGACCATCATGTAAGGTGACTTCGCGCATGACGAACAATTGAGCGTGTAATGCTAGTGCAGCAGGCTGCAATGTACCGTCAGCCACTTGCACTAATACCGGACTCTCTTCAGCTTCGGCCACTGACTCACCACTTAGCTGGCTGGCACGTAGGAACTGGCCTGCCAAGGGATGGGTTTCAGTGGTTATCACCAGATGGCTGGCATTGGTCCAGCTGCGCTCACCCGCCGCTTGCATGGCGACCTCACCGGGAACGGACAAATAAGTGTGGTTAAAACGATTCTGTTCGATAATCCAACCAATCATCCCCATTGCCAGTGCCGCATCCGTCCCCGGCAACACGGGAACCCAGCGGTTATGCTGATTAGCCAATGTGGTTGTCAGTGGCAACGCGGGGGAGACCACCACATAATTGAAATCATCACGCTGGCGAGCATTGGCTAGCTGACGCCCTTGCCGCTTAAATGGGTTGCCGGATTGCGCGGGCGACGTCCCCAAAAATAGGGCAAAACGGACGTTATCCCAATCTGGCTTAACATGGGCATTTTTATCTAAATCCCCCATCAACGCACCTGAACCGGCACGATACGCCAAACCACAATATGCCCCGTGGCTACCGAGATTTTTAGTGCCGAACGCTTGATGAGCAAAGCGTCGGATAAAAGCATCGCGCCCATCATCACCGGCATTAGTCACCAGTAACTGATTGGCTTTCGGCCCCAATGAGGGCTGCTGAGTATCAATGGGGGTAATCAGGTCACGGATAGCCCGCAACCCTTCAACCGGCCCCTCGCCAAAGAGATCACCGCCTTCGGTCACTTCCGCCACCAATTGCTCAAAGCTGATACGCTGCCATTTGCCACTGCCCCGTGGCCCGGCGCGCTTCATTGGCTCGGTAATACGATAAGGGCTATCGACCCCCTCTAATAGCGTCGCGCCGCGCGCGCAGGCCGTTGAACGCCCGGCCATGCCTGACTCTCCACCTAAACGTTGCAGCGCTTCACTTAGTGGTAACTGATACGGAAAATGGTGGTCATGAGACAACGGATGATAAGGGTTACCGGCGATGCGCAGGATTTTATTGTGCTGGGTATCGACTCGCACCCGTAAGCCACACAAGGTCCAACAACCAAAACATTGTGTCATTGAAACCGCTTGTTGCGGATTGGCCTGCCACTGCTGCCCAATACGTCCTTCTGGTGCTAATGCGTTGGCACTAACAGGATCGAGTGTAAGCTTTCCGGCACTACCATCAATCAGGCCAGCCAATGTTTTGCGTGCCACAGCATGATAACTGGCAGCAAATGCAACCACTCCGCCCAAGGCTAAACTGCCTTTTAACCATTGACGCCGTGTAGACTTAGCCATGATGCATTTCTCCTTCCACTGTTTTCTCGCCTGAAACTGTTTTTTCACTTGAGACTATTTTTTCACTTGAGACTATTTTTTCACTTGAGAATTGTTGTTCAAGCCATCTGACACCTTCACGGCTAGCAATAATCACCGCTATCCATAATCCGCATGTACCCACCACGGCCAGCAATCCTTCACTCCCCAGCGGCAACGAATAGGGATTGGTTAACACATTGTATTTAGGCAACGTTTGAGTGTGCATCAGCAATAGCCAACGTACCGACCAACACAACGTCAGGGCTGCCAGTGCCTGAGCCACTACCATCCCGCTTGATAAGGTTTTTTTCCTGTTGAACAGCGCCATTGCCAAAAGCAATAGCCACAGCACCACAGGAAATGCTGCCAGAGTCTGGGCATGCATAGCCCAGTAGCGCAGAGCTTGTGCCGAGGCATTATCACCACTGGCCCACAGCACAGTAACCAACGCCAGCATCATTAAATTGATGAGTTGCCAGCGCACCAATGACACCTGATAGTGCGGCTCACGCCATAGCCAGGTAGCCAGTAAAGGCGGGATCGCCTGCCAGGCCGTCAGGAAGATAAACAGTGGCAACCATAAACTAAACCACAGGGGTTGGGCGCGCAGGATTGACACCTCGCGGCCGGTATAGAGCAAAATAGTGATAGCAGAAAACGCACAGAGTCCGGCTAATCCTGTCAATAATCGCGCTAATGGTTTTGCCCGCAATCGGCTGTAGGTCAGCGCCAGAAAATAGGACAACACCAGCAGGGTAAACAAGGGTAAGAAAAGAGATCCCCATGACATCCACGACCACGGCGTAAAGTGGGCATAGAAGTGCCAGACGCGGGCCGGTTGATGTAGGTCCGCATTGAGCGCCAATGGCGCAACCACCACCGCAGTCGCCGCTAACATCAGTGCAGCAAACTCCAATGGATTCTGCTGATGGCGAGAGAACATCCGTTGCCAGCAGGCAAACAACACGCCACTACAAGCCAGTCCGATGAAAAAGAAATACTGCACCGCCCAAGGCAACCAGGCGATATCTTGTGGGCGGGCTAAAATTTCACGGATCATGGGTGTACCTCCTGCCAGAGCGCGGGTTGGCCCTGCAATGGTCGGGTAAAAATGTCATTTAGCCCGAGGTAAAACACTTGAGGGTGAGTGCCTTGCTCCGGTTTCAGCACTTTGATGTCAGCGGCATGTTGCAGCAGCATTTGGCGCAATATACTGTTGCCATCGCGTAAATCACCGATAATCCGCGCCCCGCCGACACAAGACTCCACACAAGCAGGCAGCAATCCAACATCCAGACGATGAACACAAAAAGTACACTTGTCCGCAGTTTGGGTACTGTGATTGATAAAACGAGCTTCATACGGGCAAGCCTGAACACAGTATGCACAACCAACACAACGGGTATTATCGACAACCACAATGCCATCCTGGCGTTGATAAGTGGCCTGTACCGGGCAGACTGGCACGCAAGGCGGGTTATCGCAGTGGTTACACAGGCGGGGTAGCAATACATTGGTGACACTTTCTGCCCCAGACAGGGCAATTTGATACTGATTAACTGTGGTACGGAACTGGCCTTGTGGCAGTTGGTTTTCAATCGCGCAACTGACAGTACATGCCTGGCAACCAATACAGCGGCGCAAATCAATCAACATGGCGTAGCGCCGTTTGATATCACCTTGTTTGCGTGCCGGTTCCATCCGCCAGCCCGCATCCGCCAATGGCACCAATGCTGCGCCAGCAGTTAACACCCCGAGCCGCTGTAGAAATGCTCTTTTTCCTTGATCCATTTTTCTTCTCATCTGCTTAATAACAATGCTCTTAATTCAAGGATTGTAGAAATCGACGAGCAGAAGCCCTATTGTGGTTTTCCACATTCCCTTTAAGGACTTGATCCAGGACAATTGCGCACTGCGACGGGGATCATAAAAAGGAACATGCATGAGTTTCAGAGGGCTGGTGATAGTGCTGTTTTGGTGGTTTTCAACCGCCCATGCCAATGATTGGACCATTGGCGTGCTGGCATTACGCGGTGATGCTCAGGCGCTAGCACATTGGCAACCGTTGGCCGATCGCCTTAATCAGCACTTGCCTGGGCAGCACTTTCAGTTATTACCCTTGGATTTAAATGCGATGAAAAGTGCGGTGCAGCAGAACCGAGTTAATTTTCTGCTGACCAATCCGGCACAATATGTGCAAATTGATAACCACTATCCTCTGCGTTGGTTGGTCTCTTTGCGTTCCAGTCATGAGCCAGACAGCACCAGCCGCAATGTGATCGGTAGTGTTATTCTGGTACGCGCGGACAGTGATATCCATAATCCCCAAGGGTTGATTGGCAAACGCGTTGGTGCCGTCTCTCCCGATGCCTTTGGCGGTTACTTATTAGGATACAAAGTGCTACGCGATGCGGGGCTGCAACCAGAACGGGATTTTCAATTGCATTTTTCTGGCTTCCCGGTGGATGCGTTAATTTATCTGCTGCGTGATCGCGCTATCTCCGCGGCTATTGTGCCTACCTGCCTGCTGGAAGATATGCAGGCAGAAGGATTAGCGCATACTGCTGACTTTAAGCCGCTATTGGCGAAGAAAACCGCCATTCCATGCCTGAGCAGCAGCGAGTTATACCCGAATTGGTCGTTTGCCGCGTTATCACAGGTACCGGATGAATTAGCCGATAATGTTACGCGGATTTTGCTCAGCCCCGATGGTGACAAAACACCACAATGGGGTGCGCCCTCCTCCACCAGTCAGGTCGAAAGTTTATTACGTTCAATTAATCAACATCCCCAACAGCCGCAATTCTGGCAACAAACTCTTGATTGGGCGCAACAGCATCGGCTGTTGATCGTCGCCATCGCGGTGATTCTGTTATTGCTCGCGGCCAATCATATCTGGGTGGCGTTTCTGGTGCGCCGTCGCAGCCAGCAATTGGAGCAACTTCACCAGCAACTTAGGGCTAGGGAAAGTGCGTTGGAACAAGCTCAGCGCCTGAGTATTCTCGGTGAGATGGCCGCGGGATTTGCTCATGAACTAAATCAGCCGCTCAGCGCTATTCAGCATTACGCCGATGGCTGCGCTATTCGCCTGCAACGGGAACAGGCTGATCACTCATTACTGCCCATTTTGAATCAAATCAGCCATCAGGCCCAACGCGGGGCTGATACCATTGCTAACTTACGGCTGTGGGCAGGAAAACAGCCTGCCACGAACAGCTCTGCCACCTGCCAGCCATTGCCTGCCCTGGTTAATCACCTCTGGCAGTTACTGGCAGCCACCAATCCCGCGCCGTGTTGCACGTTGCACACTGATATCGAAGCATCATTAGCGCTGCATTTACCGCCCACGCTGCTCGATCAGGTCTTGTGTAATCTGATCACTAACAGTTTGCAGGCCGGTGCCCACCAGTTATGGTTCAGTGCTTATCAGCAAGCCGATGTGGCAATATTAATTTTGCAAGATGATGCCGGTGGCCTGACGGCCGAACAGCTCAACCAACCTTTTACCCCATTCCGTTCCACCAAAAGTGATGGCCTCGGTCTCGGTCTGGTCATTTGCCAGCGATTGATCTGTCGCCAGGGCGGAAATCTGGCACTACTTAACCACCTGGCCGCCAATGATAAGATTGGACTACGCGTTACCCTGACACTGCCACTTAACCCAAGCAAGGAGCTTACTCTTGTCACTGATTCATCTACTTGATGACGATATTGCCGTCACCGACGCTTGCCGTTTTTTGCTGGAAAGCCTGGGTTACAAAGTGAAGGTATGGCATGACGGTGAGTGTTTCCTGGCCCAGGCTGATTTATATCAATCTGGTGTATTACTGCTCGATATTCGTATGCCGCTGCTAGATGGTACGCAAGTCTATAACCAGATGCGCCAGCGAGACAGCACGCTGGCCGTCATATTCCTTACCGCCCATGGAGAAGTGCCGCAGGCGGTTGAGCAGATGAAACTGGGGGCGGTTGATTTCTTACAAAAACCAGTCGCGACAGCGCCGCTGATTACCGCCTTACAGCAGGGCTTGCAGCACACAGAGCAGTTGACGGCCCGCCGACAGGTACAACTGCGTTATGCCTCGCTGACGCCACGGGAACAGATGATTGCGCAATGGGTTATGCAGGGTTTGATTAATCGGGATATCGCCGACAAAGCTTGTGTGTCTGTCAGAACCGTAGAAGTGCATCGGGCTAAAGTAATGGAAAAGATGGCGGTTAGCAGTCTGGCTGAGTTAGTCAGCTTACTGAATCAGTTCAAATAGCCAAATTCAATCATGGTTATTTAACCATCAGATAGGTGATTTAATCGGCGGAAACTTCAACCAAAAGGCATAAAAATGGCTTTTTGGTGCGGTCTGTTTTCCTGTAAGCCACTAAAAATGTCACAATAGTCTACCTTAAATGACAGATGAATACGTTGGTATGGATGACCGGCAACTGCCTATTGAGGTTCGTTAAAGAACCACATGTCCGCTATCAAGAGTAAATAGTTAACTGTCCGACTGAATTACAATAACGCAGAGAACAGATATGCAAGTTCCTTCTTTTGAACGCTCACTGCTACACCCTCGTTATTGGCTGACCTGGCTTGGCCTTGGTATCCTCTATCTATTGGTGTTGCTCCCCTACCCGGTTATCTATGTCCTGGGTACCTCCCTTGGCCGCTTTTCTATGCGTTTTCTCAAACGGCGTAAACGGATAACACAGCGTAATCTCGAGTTGTGCTTTCCTGATATGCCACAGGCTGAACGCGATGAACTGCTGGTTAAGAACTTTGAATCGGTGGGGATGGGGTTATTTGAAACGGGCATGGCTTGGTTTTGGCCGAACTGGCGCATGGAGCGCTGGTGTAGCGTTAGTGGTCTAGAGCACATTCAACAAGCGCGAGAGGAAGGCAAAGGGATTTTATTGATCGGCTTGCATTTTCTTACGCTGGAACTGGGTGCCCGCATCTTCGGAATCTACAATCCGGGCATCGGTGTCTATCGCCCGCATGATAATAAAGCCATGGACTGGATGCAGACTTGGGGCCGGATGCGTTCAAATAAAGCCATGTTAGACCGCAAAGATCTGAAAGGAATGATCCGCAGCCTAAAACAAGGCGAAATTATCTGGTATGCGCCGGATCACGATTACGGTCCGCGCAGCAGCGTATTTGTGCCCTTGTTCGCTGTCGATCAAGCGGCAACCACCACTGGGACTTACCTGCTGGTACGTATGGGTAAACCGGCAATTATTCCTTTCACGCCGCGTCGTTTACCTAATGGCAAAGGTTATCAACTGCTGTTGCAACCCGCGGTAGAGAACTTCCCGTTAGATAATGAAGTGGCGGCGGCCGCGTTTATGAATAAAGTGGTCGAAAAAGAGATTGCCCAAGCCACCGACCAATATATGTGGCTACACCGGCGTTTTAAGACCCGGCCAGAAGGCGCGCCTTCATTGTATGAATAGCATGACTTATTCAGAAATAGAATATTGCTAATGGTAATGGTAATGGTAATGAGAATTAGTTTATATCAATTTTTTTGATACACTTCGTCAGATTTATCCGCTAGGCAAATAAGATTTATCTGACGATACTGAGAGTAATTAATCCTAGTTATTATCCGGTTATTTTCTTTTTTAATAAGGATATATATGCTCGCAACACTTAATCTCTGGTTCACTCGATTAACAGACCATCCTAACGGCGGCAAACTACTATTACGCCTAACGTTCGGTGTCTTGATGTTATTTCATGGTGTAGCCAAAATTCAGCATGGCACCAGCTGGATAGCCGCGTCTTTACAGGCGCAAGGCATCCCCAGTTTTGTCGCCTATGGCGTTTACATCGGCGAAATTGTCACCCCGATCCTGATTATTCTTGGTCTGTTTACCCGCCCTGCGGCGTTCGTTTACGCCGTTAACCTGTTGGTTGCAGTATTAATGGTCGGTACGGGGAAATTCTTTACCCTGACCCAAGTCGGTGCCTGGGGTTTGGAAAACGAAGCTATGTATTTCCTCGGTGGTGTCGCTATCATGCTACTGGGTAGTGGCCGTTATTCCGTGACTAAAAATGAAGCTTACCGCTAATCACTGGCGCTAAATAACGAATATCATACTAACCACTGCGCCTTTGGCGGGGTGGTTTTTCCTGTTTTCTCTGCCAGCTGTAACATCATGCTAATGCCACAACTCCTGTGTTATTACCAAATAGAATAAGCATATCCATCCATGTCGAACCACCTTTCCATTTTATAAAAACTAATATTTATCTCATTGATGTCGCTGCACTATGAGCGCATACTTATCAGGCTAAGTATCTGCTTCTCGTGCTTTGCCGCCCCTTCAAACGCCCTGCTGACGAATAAAGAGACGCAAAGCAATCACTTGCTTAATCGGTAATTTATGACCTCGGCGCCACAACCTGTTAACTGGAAAAGAAACCTATTTGTCACCTGGTTAGGCTGTTTTCTAACCGGTGCTGCATTTAGTTTGATCATGCCATTCTTGCCATTGTATGTGGAGGAGTTAGGCGTGAGCGGTCACCAGTCATTGAATATGTGGTCCGGTCTGGTATTCAGTATTACTTTTCTGTTTTCTGCCATTGCCGCCCCCTTCTGGGGGAGCCTCGCTGATCGTAAAGGGCGGAAAATCATGCTATTACGCTCAGCGTTAGGCATGGGGATCGTGATGGTTTTAATGGGTATGGCGCAAAATATCTGGCAGTTTCTGGCATTACGTGCACTGCTGGGACTACTGGGTGGTTTTATTCCAAATGCCAATGCACTAATCGCTACTCAAGTACCGCGCAACAAGAGTGGCTGGGCTTTGGGGACGCTCTCAACCGGTGGGGTGAGCGGTGCATTAATCGGGCCGCTGATCGGCGGGTTGTTAGCGGATAACTATGGCCTGAGACCGGTATTCTTTATTACCGCGGCGGTGTTGTTGCTCTGTTTTGCCCTAACCTGGCTGTATGTCAGGGAGCAGTTTGCACCGGTACTGAAAAAAGACATGCTTAACGGGCGGCAAGTATTTAACTCCCTGAAGAACCCGAAGTTAATCCTGAGCCTGTTTGTCACCACCATGATAATCCAGATTGCTACTGGCTCAATTGCGCCGATCTTGACGCTGTATGTGCGCGAACTGGCTGGTGATATTCATAATTTGGCTTTCGTCAGCGGCATGATTGCGTCAGTCCCAGGGGTTGCTGCATTGATGAGCGCGCCGAGATTAGGAAAACTGGGTGATAGAATCGGCCCGGAACGCATTCTGATTGCCATGCTGGCTCTGTCAGTGCTTATCTTGATCCCGATGGCTTTCGTGCAGACTCCATTGCAATTGGGTATTTTGCGCTTCTTGCTGGGGGCAACGGATGGTGCATTGCTCCCTGCGGTGCAGACGTTACTAATTTATAACTGCACCAATCAAGTGGCTGGCCGGATTTTCAGTTATAACCAATCGTTTCGTGATGTCGGTAATGTCAGCGGCCCGCTACTCGGGGCTGCGGTCTCTGCCAGCTATGGTTTCCGCGCTGTATTCTGTGTAACTGCCTTGGTGGTACTATTTAACGCGATCTATTCTTACTGGTGTTTACAGCGCCAGCCCTTAAAAGCACGGCAACGTGAGGTTCAACAACAGCAAGATAGCTAAAGATTAGAGGGGTAACCCACCCGGCGGGTACCCGCATAAACCATCCTAAATCCCTAAACAAAAGCACGTATATTCCTGCTCTTTTCTGCCCGAATCCTCCTGAGATGCACTGACAAAAGCCCCATCAAACGTTAATCCCTCGCCAAGTTGCTGTTTATTGTGTTTTTATGCGAAAATTTTTTATTCCAGCACTCTCTCATGTCAAAATAGCCATAGCCTATTGATTTAACTTATTGATAAATAATATTAATAATAAGATTAAATAATGAAACTTAGTCTCTATCTTTTGTAGTGAAATGCACTCAAAGTCAGAAAGATAACCCTGATAAATGCGATGTGTATCGACTTTTCATCTAAAAATACGATATAACCCCGATAGGCAGCAAAAAATGACGTTATTATTGCGTTAAATTCTACTGTAACGAGTGTTAACCCTGATAACTGGCCGTAGTGCCAAAGGGGTGAACATTCGATGATGGCTTATTCGCCCGACTTTAACGGCGATTCTATGGGAAGACTTTATGCAAACCTCTGTTAACTCCGAAGGCGGCCGCACGTTCTTTGGCCATCCTTATCCGCTCAGCGGCCTGTTTCTTTCTGAAATGTGGGAGCGTTTCTCGTTCTACGGCATCCGCCCACTGTTAATTCTGTTTATGGCTGCCACTGTATTTGACGGTGGTATGGGCCTGCCTCGTGAGCAAGCCTCCGCTATCGTCGGGATTTTTGCCGGTAGCATGTATCTGGCAGCATTACCCGGCGGCTGGCTGGCTGATAACTGGCTCGGCCAGCAACGTGCAGTCTGGTATGGTTCTATCCTGATTGCACTGGGTCATCTGTCGATTGCGCTATCAGCGTTCTTCGGCAACGACATGTTCTTTATCGGTTTAGTGTTTATCGTACTGGGTACCGGCTTGTTCAAGACCTGTATCTCAGTCATGGTCGGCACCCTATATAAGCCAGGTGATGCCCGCCGCGACGGTGGTTTCTCACTGTTCTATATGGGTATCAATATGGGGTCATTTATCGCGCCGCTACTGTCCGGTTGGTTGCTGCGATCCCACGGCTGGCACTGGGGTTTTGGTATCGGCGGTATTGGTATGCTAGTGGCACTGGTTATCTTCCGTGGTTTTGCTATCCCAGCGATGAAACGCTATGACGCAGAAGTCGGGCTAGACTCAAGCTGGAACAAACCGACAAATCAGCGCCAAGGGGTTGGTAAGTGGGTGACAGGCATCCTGCTGCTGGTAGTGGTACTGATTACCCTTATAGCACAAGGGATTATCCCGATTAATCCGGTCTTGATTGCCAGCTTATTGGTCTATGTTATTGCGGCCTCAGTGACACTCTATTTCGTCTATCTATTTGCCTTTGCCAATATGAGCCGTAAAGATCGTGCTCGCCTGTTGGTGTGCTTTATTCTGTTAGTTTCTGCGGCGTTCTTCTGGTCAGCGTTTGAACAGAAACCGACTTCATTCAACCTGTTTGCTAATGACTATACCAACCGTATGGTTATGGGCTTTGAGATCCCAACAGTCTGGTTCCAATCAATAAATGCGCTGTTTATTATTCTGTTGGCACCGGTATTCAGTTGGGCTTGGCCTGCCCTGGCGAAGAAGAAAATTCAACCCAGCAGTATCACTAAATTTGTCATCGGTATTTTATGCGCGGCGGCCGGTTTCGCTGTGATGATGTATGCCGCTCAGCATGTGCTTAGCAGTGGTGGTGCCGGTGTTTCACCTCTGTGGCTGGTGATGAGTATACTGCTGCTGACACTGGGTGAGTTGTGCCTTAGCCCGATCGGTTTGGCCACCATGACCCTACTGGCACCAGACAGAATGCGCGGCCAGGTGATGGGCTTGTGGTTCTGCGCCAGTTCTCTGGGTAATCTGGCAGCGGGCCTGATTGGCGGACATGTTAAAGCTGACCAGCTTGATATGCTGCCGACACTGTTCGCCCGTTGCTCAATTGCATTGGTTATCTGTGCGGCAGTGTTAATATTGCTTATCGTACCGATTCGTCGGCTGATGAATAATACTCAGGGCCAACAAACCGCCTGATGCATGCACGGCAACCTCTGTTCACACAAACCCGCCCTGGTGGCGGGTTTTGTTCTACAACAGCCATTCCTGTTGCTGTAATACCACACGATAACCATCGCTATCTTCGAACGTTTTGCCACTGACATCCCAATAAGGATTATAAGCAGTGACCTTACGAAAACCTGCCGTCACCATCTGCTGGCACTGAAGACTCCATTGCGCTTCATCCGGTATATAAAATACTAATAAGTTGTCCTGCGTCGGTGCCGCCCCTACCCGGACGCCGCGATGATGCGTAAACTCTAAATGGTAAGTGTGGTGTGGATGTCCGAGAATAATACCGTCAAACCCCTGATGATCGACAAAATGACCCAGTTGACTAAATCCTAAGCCACGACAGTACATCTCGCTGATTAATTTAAGATTATCGGTGGGTCTGGCAACACGCATTATCGCGGTTTTCGGTAACACTGACGGCGGCTTACTTAAGTGGGTATCGGATAATCTCACTGCTTTTGATGGCATCGGCTCTCTCCTGATAACACATTCGAACCTAGAGATTAAACATGAAAATAAGACCTGCGCAACCTTCAGACTACCCGGCCATCTTACAATTGCAGCGACAAAATACCCCAGAAAATTTAAGCCCAGAGCAGCGTAAACAGGGTTTTATTGTGTCACAAATGGATGAAAAGCAACTGGATTCAATTAACCAAGATTTGGGAATTCTGGTTGCCGTTGATGATGGGCAAGTCGCGGGTTTTGTCTGTCTGGCCCACACGGATAAACAACCACGGCCACCGGTGGTTGATGCCATGCTGGAAGCCATAAGCCATCAACAGTATCAAGGCCAGCCATTAGCACAATTGCGGGTATTTCTTTACGGGCCGGTGTGTATCGATAGCCACTGGCGCGGCAAAGGGGTGCTTAAACAGCTGTTTAGCGCCGTTAAAACCCATACCTGTAATCAATTTGATGTAGGGGCCGCGTTTGTTAACAACAATAATCCACACTCATTGGCAGCCCATGTCAAAGGGTTACATATGACACCGATCAGTGAATTCGTTTGTCAGCAACAACACTACCAACTGCTGATTTTTGCTACCAACGAATGATGTTACTCATAAGGGCCGTGACGAGCATCGATTGGCAGCATAAAAGTATCAACTATCATTGACAGCGGAACGTCTATCACCGTGACATACTTCCATGGTCCCTCACGCATATCCCATTGCACGCCAGGATAGTATTGATGCCCATGGCCCTGCCCCGGCACCGTGCGGCTGATAATGCTGCCACAGCCGGACAACAACATAATACCGATCACCAGCATAACAATGCGGGCCATGCTGGTAGGGCAATGGGTCAGTTTAACGATGGGATTCACACAGTTACTCTTCAGGTTTAGCGCGATACACAGCTTATCATAGCGCCATGTAAACAACGGTTAAGACTCAATCTGGCTAATGTAAAACATAGAAGGTGTTAAAGCGTTAGTCCGTATTCACTAATACGCTATCACCGCTCAGACCGAACTATCACTAATAAAAAAACGGGCTATACATAATGTACGCCCGTTGTTACTCAATATTACCGTTACTTCATATCAGCGTTATTTCGCTGCTGGAAACGCCTTTATATTATGCGCGAGTTGGCGATAATACCCGTTCCAAATCTGATACTGCTCCGGCTGCTGCCAGACTTGCTGGTGCAAACGCGAAATCAATACCGGGTCGCTGAGTAATTCCAGACGCTGTAATTTAGCCAATTTATCCGGCCCAGCCTCCAGCGCGAGTGTCAGCCGCTCGGCACGCACCTGCTCGATAATCGCACGGGTATGGTGGCGAGCTGTCGCCATCGCACTGGCCAGCGCGTTATACGATGGGTTCATCACCGCATGCAAGAAACCATTACTAAGCGCCCGCTGATGATTAAGCTTCAGGTACTCTTCCGTCGCCAGCAATTCTCGTGGTGGATTATACTCTTCCGGGATCAAAAATAATTTAGCCCGTTTACTGGCCATCCCCAATGTCCGACGGCTGGAAACCACAGAGACTAGCGGTGACAGAATCAACGAAAATACAATCGGCGATAACCACCACAAGAAGCGCAGATCCAGCCAGGCCACGCCACCGGCCCAAACCAAACCCAGTAACAATTGCGAGCCGTGACGAACCATAGCTTCACTCCACGGCGTGGCATCATCATCACGTTGTGGTGAGTTCCATTGCACTGACCAACCGAGGAAGGCGCTGACCACAAACACGGTATGGAACAGCATGCGCACAGGGGCCAGTAACACGGAGAACAACATTTCAGCCAGCATCGACAGCAATAGACGCAGCGCCCCACCGTACTCTTTCGCCCCTTTTGCCCAGATCAAAATGATGCTGAGTAATTTTGGCAAGAACAGTAATACCAAAGTGGTGGAGAACAAGCCAATTGCCAGCTCGGGCCGCCACTGGGGCCAGACTGGGAACAGTTGACGCGGTTGCAGGAAATACTGCGGTTCCATCAAGGTATGCACCGCTTGCAAAGCAGTACACAGCACCAGGAACATAAACCACAACGGCGCAGACAGATATGACATCACACCAGTGAGGAACACAGCCCGGTGAACCGGATGCATGCCCTTAACCAGGAACAATCTGAAATTCATCAGATTACCGTGGCACCAACGGCGGTCTCGTTTTAGTTCATCAAGCAAATTAGGTGGCAGTTCTTCATAGCTACCCGGCAAATCATAAGCAATCCACACTCCCCAACCGGCACGGCGCATTAATGCCGCTTCCACAAAGTCATGCGACAGAATGGAACCTGCGAACGAACCTTCACCCGGCAATGGTGCCAGTGCACAATGCTCGATAAAAGGCTTAACCCGAATAATGGCATTGTGGCCCCAGTAATGGGATTCGCCTAACTGCCAGTAATGTAAACCAGCCGTAAACAGCGGACCATAGACCCGCGTGGCAAATTGCTGGATACGGGCATACAGCGTGTCCATACCTGAGGCTTTCGGCGCAGATTGGATAATCCCGGCATTTGGATTGGCTTCCATCAACCGCACCAACCCGGTCAAACACTCACCGCTCATCACGCTATCGGCATCCAGAATCACCATATAGCTGTACTGACTACCCCAACGGCGGCAGAAGTCATCGATATTACCGCTTTTGCGTTTAACCCGGCGGCGGCGGCGGCGGTAGAAAATGCGCCCATGCCCATCGACATCACGACACAGCTCCAGCCAGGCTTTCTGTTCTGCCACACAGATATCGGGGTCATAACTGTCACTGAGCACATAAATATCGAAGTGCTCAAGCTGACCCGTGGCGGCGACTGACTCATAAGTGGCACGTAGCCCCGCAAATACCCGCTCCACGTCCTCATTACAAATTGGCATAATCAGCGCAGTCCGGTGAGCTGGATTTAGCGCCTCATCCCCTTTGATAGTAGAGGATATGCTGTATTTATCTTTGCCAATCAGCAATTGCAGGAAGCCCATCAGCGCGGTCCAGAATCCGGCAGAGACCCAACAAAACAGCACGGCAAACAGAATCAGGATGCCGGTTTGTAGCAGGTAAGGCAGCAATTGCATTACCGAAACCTGCCAGTTTTGTTGCCAGATCTCGAAAGGATCGATTAACGCCCACCCCTGGTAGGGCAGAATGGTCTTCATATAACTGGTCGCAATGGTGGTTTGCAACACAATGAGTATCAGCAAAATATAGCGGCGCAGAGAGCCTACGCTACGCCATTTCTTCTCGGCGATGGCCTGCTCATGGGTTTGTGCCCGTGATACCGGGTTGCGACCCAATAATGAATCCCAAAAACGCCCCACCGGATTGGTCCGCCATGCCTGCGGTGCCATACTGGTGCGTTTGATGGGCGGCATCGCATTAATGACCGTGCGCCCTTCGCAATCTGACTCCAGTTGTTTCCCTTGCGCCAAGGCCTCCGGCCACGCCGCACGCAGACGGGCATTGACTGATGCTAACGCACTGTCTTCCTGGCTAAAAACTCCCGCTGGTGGCGCACTGGCCGCCAGTTGCTGATGCAAATGCTGCATCGCTTCAGGGGTGCTATCGAGTAATACATCTTCAGGTAGAGCATCACGCAGCGCCCCTTGCTGCTGAGCAGTCAGGGGCAAGTCCGCAATATAATCCTGTACAGGAGATTGATTTGACTTATTCATCGGCAGGTAGCTGATAGCTCCAGGTTTCAGTCAGGGTTTTATCACCATTAACCAGCGCAGCACGCATTTCTATCGGTTTTTTTGCGTCCTTAACTTTTAGCCGCAATGTTAAACGCCAGCCCTTAGTAACCGGGTTGTAGCGCACACTGTTCTCGATCAATTCACCGTTGTCGTCGATACTGACCTGTGAAGCTAGCGGTGTATTTTCATCAAGTGATTTCAACACTGGACCGACAAAATCAACCAGGAATGCCACACTGCCATCAGGCTGACGAATCAGATTCGACTGTTTCACATCACCGGTTGAACGTAAGGTCTGTTTGACATAGGCCACGTCCGGCGAATGCAATTTCTCTTCATCGCGCGTGAAGTGCAGGCGGTAATTCAGATCAAGTGATGTTTTTGCATCTGGCAACACGTCTGGTGACCAGAAGGCCACGATATTGTCGTTGGTTTCATCCGCCGTTGGAATTTCCACCAGCTCAACTTTACCTTTGCCCCAATCACCACGCGGTTCAACCCAGGCACTCGGACGCAAATCGTAGCGGTCGTCTAAATCTTCATACTGCGAGAATTCACGACCCCGTTGTAGCAAACCAAACCCTTTTGGATTTTCTACCGTATAGGTGCTGACCGACAGGTGTTTTGGATTATTCAGTGGTCGCCAAATCCATTCACCATTACCCGCATGAATAGAAAGACCATTGGAATCATGTAATGCCGGACGATAGTTCAACACTGCTGACGGCTGGCTTGGCCCAAACAGGAACATGCTGGTTAATGGTGCAATACCCAGCTTCTCAACCTTGTCGCGCAGGAAGACTTTGGCCTGTACATCAATAGTGGTGTCGCGCCCCGGATAAATGACGAAACGGTAAGCACCGGTGGCACGAGGTGAGTCCAGCAGAGCATAGATAACCAGATGTTTGTCATTTGGTTTAGGCCGCTCAATCCAGAACTCACGAAAACGTGGGAACTCCTCGCCAGAGGCCAATGCCGTATCAATGGCCAGCCCGCGCGCAGAAAGGCCATAAACCTGACCTTTACCAATCACACGAAAATAGCTGGCACCAAGCATACTTACGATTTCATCTTTCTTATCCGCTTTATTGATCGGATAAAGCACTTTAAAACCAGCAAAACCTAAGTTCTTCACTGACTCGGCATCATGCTTGACCGAACCAAAGTTAAAATAGTCCGGGCTATAATTGATGGGTTTAACACTGGTCGCAGTAACTTCGTTTATCTGCACTGGCGTGTCGAAGTACATGCCCTGATGATAGAACTCTAACTTAAATGGCGTATCCAGTTTGGTCCAATAGGATTTGTCATGGTTAAACTGAATCTGCTGATAGTCGGCAAATTTCATTTCGCGAAATTGCGATGGAAGGTTACTTTTTGGTGCCTCGAAGCTTTTACCCGCCAATGTCTGTGCCTGTTTAGCCACATCATCTAACGAGAAAGCCATTGCCTGAGAAGTGAATAATGACAGCAAGAGAGTTACCCCCAGCCATCTGACGCTGTTCGCGCGTGACCCTTTAGACATTCTATTAACGTTTGAAAAAATATTAACTCGCACATCTCCCCCTGTTCGGGTGCTTAAATCATCACAGCCAAATTATTGACGGTTTATCCCACATACCGCACAGATAAATTCAGGTTAGCGTAAATGCCTGAGTTATGCTGACGGTTGATTGTTTAAACCCGTGGCTAAGCCACAAGACTATCTTGCCCAGCTAAAATACGCTATGGAAAATTATTAGCCCTTATAGTAGTGTTTCTCGCCTTACTGATCCATTGAATAACGTATATTGTTATCAATAAACGTTTACTATAAAAACAACTCCGTGGGTAAAACCGGCGCGTTATTCTAATTCCGATAACAAATAGTGAATAAGTATGAAAAAAAATACTAACCAACGGGAGTACTTTCTAGACGCTATCCGCGCCTATTTGATGTTACTCGGCATTCCTTTTCATCTTTCTCTTATATACTCCAACCATCATTGGGCAGTGAATAGTACGCATCCTTCACATCTATTTACCTTACTAAACGATTTCATTCACGCCTTTCGCATGCAGGTATTCTTTGTTATTTCCGGCTATTTTTCGTTCATGTTATATCAACGCTATGAGCGCCAGCGCTGGCTTAAGGTCCGCCTGGAGCGGGTGGTTATTCCGTTACTCACCGCCATCCCACTAATAACATTGCCACAATTTTACCTCCTTAAAAATTACACCACCAAATTACAAGATTGGAATTCATTTACAATTTATCAAAAAATAAATATTGCTATTTGGGAAATGGTTTCACACTTATGGTTTTTGTTAACCCTCGCATTGCTGACGACAATCTGTTTTTATCTGTTCAAAAAAATCAAGAATAACCAACAGTCAGTTCCAGTGTTGATAAAGGAAATGAATAATATAGGAAAAATCTCACTATCATTGTTTGGCTTTGTATTAATCTACGCGGTCATTCGTAGAATAATATTTCTTCTTAACCCGGAAATACTCTTTAATAGTGTCTTCAATTTCTTTGTTATGGAGACTTTGTTTTATCTACCGTTCTTTCTATTGGGTGCTTACAGCTTTATCTATCCGCCACTCAAACGGGTATTTCTTACCTTTTCACCTGGTGCATTTTTGGCCTCTGTGTTGTTATTCATCGCCTATTCGATAAACCAACATATTAATACTGCTGAGTTTTTTGCCTTTGAGCTGGATCTTATCATCAAGGCATTGATGGGCGTGACCATGACCAATGTGGTCTACTCTATTGGGTACCGGTTATTAAACTACCCCTCACCACGTATCACCTATCTGGTTAATGCCTCACTTTTCATCTACCTGGTGCATCATCCGCTAACCTTGATTTATGGTGCCTTTATTACGCCGCAAATTGACAATAATGGCCTTGGCTTTGTAGTGGGCATGGCCTTTGTTTGCCTGATTTCATTCATGTTATATGAGATTCATCGCCGTATTCCATTGCTGAAATTCTTATTTTCTGGCAAGCCGCAGCAGCAAACGGTGTAATCAAATTATTATTCAAACGAATAATGTTATTGCTAAGCGATATGAATATCGGCATACCGCTTAAGCGATAAAACGGCTACACTGTGAAACCATCATGTAGATGGCGGGATGGCTAATGCCTCACTGCTTGCTCTGCTTTCAGAGCAACTATCCTGTTGATTCCTTATCAGGATTTGTTTCACTTGCAGTGACAACAAAAAGAGGAATTGTGATGAAAAAGCAAGAATCTACTGAGAATAATCCCAAGTCTGATGCTGTTGCAGTCACCGAGTTCGCTACCCTGTTTGCCTTGGTTAGCCGCCTTAGCGGAGCGCTGGACAGCGCAATCACCGGAAAAGATCGCAGCGTATTAGTTAACGAACTGTCACAGCTTTCTGTCGATAATCTTCCTGAACAGGAAAAAGCACCGACAGCAGAAGCACTGAGAAGAGCGCTGGTAACACTCAAACGCGACTAGTTCTACTATCCAACGCTCACCCTTGATTCCCCGCTGGGCAATTAAAGGTGAGCGACCCCTCTTTTATCCTCATAATTTTAATCATTATATAGACTTAACATCTTTGACATTTCAGCAAAGCTGCAAATGACTCCATTCCAAAGAACTGACAAAATCAGTGGTTCAAGTGAGTAAGTGCCACAACGCTATGAACTAAAAAAATGCTGATTTAACACATTGAATTAGGTCATCTCTTCGCATTAGATGAGATAAATCTGTGTATAATAATTTTTTATAACTTTGGCCTGTTATTCATTTATTTTCGCCTTAAATCAGGAGAACTCCCACCTTGGACGCCATCGCAATTAATAGCCTCTTTTTGATCGGCGCAGTGCTGGTGGGAGCCAGTATTTTACTGAGTTCACTCTCTTCCCGGCTGGGTATTCCGATTCTGGTTATCTTTCTGGCCATCGGTATGCTGGCAGGCGGTGACGGTATTGGCGGGATTGCTTTCGATAACTACCCAGTGGCGTATCTGGTCAGTAACCTGGCGTTGGCGGTTATCCTGCTAGATGGCGGGATGCGCACTCGAGCTTCATCATTCCGTGTTGCTCTGTGGCCTGCGCTCTCTTTAGCAACCGTCGGTGTGGTGATTACTGCTGGCCTGACGGGCCTGGCTGCGGCCTGGCTGTTCGATTTAGATATTATTCAAGGGCTGCTCATTGGTGCGATTATTGGCTCGACCGATGCCGCTGCGGTATTCTCACTGCTTGGGGGTAAAGGTCTCAACGAGCGCGTCAGTGCCACTTTAGAGATCGAATCAGGCAGCAATGATCCCATGGCGGTGTTTTTAACCGTTACCTTGATTGCCATGATCTCCGCAGGTGAAACCAGCCTCAGTTGGATGTTCCTGGTGCACTTAATCCAACAGTTTGGTCTGGGAATTATCATCGGGTTAGGCGGTGGCGGTTTACTGCTGCTCTTTATAAACCGAATAGAGCTAGCGAATGGTTTATATCCCCTGCTGGCAGTCAGTGGTGGGATTCTGGTTTTCTCATTGGCAACGGCCATGAACGGCAGTGGTATTCTGGCAGTATATCTCTGCGGGCTATTACTGGGTAACCGCCCTATCCGCAACCGCTCCGGTATATTACAAACTTTCGATGGGCTGGCATGGCTGAGTCAAATCGGGATGTTCCTGGTATTGGGGCTGTTGCTTAATCCAAGTGACCTATTGCCGATAGCGATCCCAGCGCTGCTCCTCTCATTGTGGATGATTTTGTTCGCCCGACCACTGTCGGTGTTCATTGGTTTACTGCCGTTCCCAAGCTTTAATCTGCGTGAACGGATCTTTATTTCCTGGGTGGGTTTACGCGGTGCAGTGCCGGTTATTCTAGCCGTATTCCCGATGATGGCCGGTATTCCCAACGCGAATTTATTTTTCAATGTGGCCTTTTTTGTCGTGCTGGTATCACTGCTGCTACAGGGCACCAGCCTGTCATTTGCCGCACGTAAAACTAAATTGGTGGTGCCTCCAGCACTAGCACCGGTCTCGCGCATTGGGTTAGATATTGATATGAATAACCAATGGGAACAGTTCATTTACCAGTTGAGTTGTGACAAGTGGTGTATCGGTGCTGCGCTGCGCGATTTGAAAATGCCTAAAGGGACACGTATTGCGGCGCTGTTTCGTGGTAAAGACTTATTGCACCCCACCGGCAGCACCCGTCTGAAAGAAGGTGACATCTTGTGTGTTATCGGTCAGGAACACGACCTGCCAGCATTGGGAAAACTGTTTAGTCAGTCACCCAATATCCAACTGGATGAACGCTTCTTTGGTGACTTTATTCTTGATGCCGATGCCAAGCTCCACGATATCTCTCAGATTTATGGCCTTAATCTGGAACCCGGAATCGATAAACAGCAAACATTGGGCCAATTCGTCCTCTATTTATTTGGTGGAGAGCCGGTTATTGGCGATCAGATTGAGTGGGATGGCTTGACCTGGACGATTGCCGAAATGGAATCGGATCGGGTAAGTCGGGTCGGGGTGAAAATCGTTACCGATAAAGCCTGATGTTATGATGAATAAGTGATAGGGATACCGTACAGGGGAACGCAATGAAATTGTCTATTTATGACCATCTGACAGTATCAATTTTATGAACCTACCTCCTGCTGATTGGGATAACCAGCGTACATTTCTGGCCATTATGCGTGAAGGCAGTTTATCTGCCGCCGCACGGAGTCTGAATGTTTCGCAACCGACAGCCCGCCGGCATATTGAGTCGCTGGAACAATGTCTTGGGCAAAAATTGTTTAACCGCACGTCCACTGGATTAATCCCAACGGAAACAGCGCGGGCACTGTTACCCCATGCCTTGGAAATGGCCACCGCTGCCGACGCTTTTGTACGAGCCGCCTGCGCCGATATTGGGTCAGCTAAAGATACCGTGCGCATTGCCACCAGTGAATTACTTGGCGTTGAAATCCTGCCGCAACGCTTAGAACCTCTGCGCTTACACTATCCTGAGCTGGTGCTGGAATTAAGTCTGGGTAGCAAGATAGAGGGGTTAACCTGCCAGGAAGCCGATATTGCAGTAAGAACCTTACGCCCCAAAGCGTTGCCAGTTATTGCGCAACGGGCGGGTTATTGCGAAGTTGGGCTGTTTGCTACTGAAGATTACATTGAGCGCCATGGTATGCCGCAGAGTCTCGGAGCATTAGCGTTTCACGCGTTAATCGGCCCGGATCGTAACACCCATGATGTCCAGGTTCTGCGTGAGCAGGGAGTCGATTTTGAACCGCACCAATACCGCCTACGTACTGATAGCCATTTGGCACAGTTGGCGGCAATACGCAGCGGTTTGGGCATTGGTGCCTGCCATGAACCCATAGCTCGTCAATCTGGGTTAGTGCGGGTGTTAGCACAAGAATTCTCGTATCCACTGGAGTTTTGGCTGGTGATGCATGAAGATCTACGCAATACCCAGCGAGTCCGCGTGGTATTCGATCATTTACTCAATACACTGCGCCAATATCTGGCTGAATAAGCGCTAAGTGCAACAGGGCCTATGCGACCCTGTTGATTAATTAAGACAATTTAAAGTGGATAACGCAATATAGCGCTCAACTGCTTACCGGCTAAATCGCTTTCCCGCACCGCCAAAACTCGTGCTCCGGTTGCCAATGCACGTCTGGCAATCTCATCGATAACCCCATATGTCAGAGCATCATCTTCTGACGCAAAAGTAATAATACCCTGATCATTGATAGTCCCTGGGACTTGGCTTTCAATATCAACCAGTAATAAATCAATAGCACCGAACGTTGCCGCCCGTGCGGCATCCGACAAATCATGAGTGACTCGACGTTCTCCTGCGCGCTGTTCAAATAACGGCTTCAGCCCCTCTATTTGCGCCCGATAGAAATTGTCCAATACCGGGCGCGCTAATGTGGCAAGTTCCGAAATATTAAGATGTTCTGCATTGGTAGATAACGTTTCATCCACCAGATTTGATAATGAATTTGTCGCCCGATAAATTGACGTCAAAGGTTCAGTACTGACTAAAATAAGCGGGTAGTTATGACGGGCAAATAATGGCCGCAGGGCATTATCTATTTGCCGGGTATATTGTGCGAGCCTTACTTTTTCATGTACGCCATCATACTTACGTGCATTTAATGAAGCTTTACCTACTGCATTTAACACATTGTCAGGTAGGTTGGGAACAGAAACGATAGCGGGTGGTGCATCGGCAAAAAACTCAATCAAACGCACTTCATTTTCTGATAATGCCAGAATATAAGCGGAGTGTGGAAATGTCAGTGCGCGTAATAGCGGTTTGAGGTGGAAACGCTCACTGATCTCTACTTGGTCTTGCAGTTTATTAGCCAAACGGTAGGTTCGCAAAGTATCAGGTGTCGCAAGTATTGCGAGGCTGTAAGCATGCAGATCCCAGAATGACTCATCCTCTAATACGGAATATAACTCTTCTTCCAATAAAGCCAGACGCCGTTTATCAAAGTTTACCGCCTCAAGCTGTTGTAATGCCTCTTTTATTAAGTTCCCCAACTGGATTTTACTGCCAGCTAACTGTTGATGTAACGGTGATGTTTCAAGATAGATGGAAACGCAGGCATCGGAGCGTACATCAGAAAGACTAAGAAATTCTTCACGACTTGGAATGTCAACATGTAGCATAGGTCACCTTCAAGAAATAATGGACACGATACTTATATCTTTATCAAGCGCATGTTTATTATAGCCAACCAATGCCACTTTGCTTTCTATCGACATCGAAAAAATCGTTGCACGCTAAAATTGTTAAAAGACATTTAACTGCTGGTATTAGCCCTAATATCTCAAATTCAATTAAGGCTAATACATCCCCCACATTAATAACTCTGAACTATTTATTCTTTACTCGTTATTCTGTTTTATTCTGTTTTATTCGATTAACCAAAATGATCCCCGCACAAACCAACACCAGTGCAAGGGCATTCTTCCATTCTAAAATGCTTTCATTGAGGAAAATGGCGGACAGAACCGCACCTGAAACCGGGATGAGAAAATTGAACGGTGCAACCATCCCTACCCGATTATATTTGAGTAGCAAGCTCCAGAGTGCAAAAGCGGCCGATGACAACAGCACCAGGTAGGCCAATAACAATAAAGCCCGCCAGCCAATGTCACTCAAATGGCCACCAAAGAGATAACCGCCAAGCGTCAACACCAACCCTCCGATGGCAAGCTGGTAACCTGTCATCACCGTGGTATCCATGGTTTGTGAAATACGTTTGCCGTAAATACTGGCGGCAGAAAGGATGAAAGCAGCCAGTACCACACTTCCCTCACCTAACAGTGAAAAATTAAAATCCATCAAATCGGCACCAAAATTCACCACCATCACGCCAGCAAAACCCAGTGCGCAGCCAATGATTTTATTAAATGATAATCGATCATTTTTATAAATATAATGCGCCAACAAGACACTGAAAAATGTCCCCGTTGCATTCATGATGGAGCCTTTCACCCCGGTAGTATATGCCAGTCCAATATAGAAAAAGACATACTGTAACGTGGTCTGTGTTAGCCCTAAAATGGCAATCTGCCTATATTGGCCCTTGTTAAGTCGGCCAATAGCTTTACCACTGGCTACAGCAAAAATGAGTAGCACTAACCCGGCCAATAAAAAGCGATAACCCGCAAACACCATCTTGCTCGGAATGTCATCTGGGGCGATATGAAACAGTGCATAACCATTTTTAATCGCAGGGTAGGCACTGCCCCAAAGAAGGCAACAGAAGGTTGCCACAAGGAAAACAAATTTTTTATTGGTAAAAAGCGCAGGACTGCGGTCCACGTGAACATCCTTTTCAATCAAAAAATGAAATGATGTTTCGTTATAACTATTTCCTGTTGAAAAGTCCCGTCTGATGTCACTTTTCTCTTAAAAATATCCATCAACTCTCCGAGTACCGCACCTATAGTACGTGGCCATCAAAAATAGATTGTCTGTCTTTTTGCTATTTGTAGAATAATTGAACGAAGATGCTGACATTCATTAGTTATTCATGGCGTTGTCTACCTCGTTCAATGTTTGCACTAACGGACAGAGATCGTGTACGATGCTGGTTTAATTAAATAACTTTGGTTTTCATCATGTTAAAACTATTTAACGTAAACTTTAACAGTATGCCTGAAAGAAAGTTAGACGAGATCTTCACACTTAGAAAAATAACATTTAAAGATCGCTTAGATTGGAAAGTAACCTGTACTGATGGCAGAGAAAGCGACCAATATGATGATGAGAATACAAACTATATATTAGGAATAATAGAGGACACTATTGTTTGCAGTGTCAGATTTATTGAAATGAAATATCCGACAATGGTGGCAGGGCCATTCGCACCTTATTTTTCCGACATTGACCTTCCGGTCGATGGTTTTATAGAATCCAGCCGTTTCTTTGTTGAAAAAAAACTAGCAAGAGATATGGTAGGCCATAATAGTGCACTCAGCGTATTACTTTTTTTAGCAATGGTTAATTATGCCAGAAGCCGCAATTATAAAGGTATACTGACTGTTGTCAGCCGAGGGATGTATGTATTACTGAAGCGTTCCGGCTGGAATATTACAGTTTTAAACCAAGGTGAGTCAGAGAAAAATGAGGTTATTTATCTTTTACATCTGGGTGTCGACATTGATAGCCAACAACAATTAATAAAGAAGATACGCAGAACGCATCACGTTGAACCTCATATACTTGAAACCTGGCCATTAGCGGTGCCAGATATAGTTAAATAGGTTTAATTAACTTTAACTCTATGCCAAGTCTTATCGCATGCTTGGCATTTAAAACACCAAGTTTTCTAACAACATTACCAATATGAAACTTAACTGTACTTCTTTTTATTCCCAATATTATGGAAATTTCCGAGTATGTTTTGCCGACACTAGCCCAATATAAAATTTCGTTCTCTCTAGGAGAGAAGATTTCTCTTTCGTCACCAATACCATTCAACTTGTTGTTTTTACTGTTATTTTTGTGATAGAGACCCAACATTTTATCATGAGTCAAAATGAGCAGCATTTGAATTTTCTCTTTATTGGTCTCAATGCTCTCATCAAAAGAAATGCTATCATCACTTCCATTAGAAATATTCAGCGTTGCCATATTATGATTATTATCATGAAGAACAAATGTATAACCATTGATAATATTATATTCTCTGGCAAGGTTAAACACAGCTGAGTCGGTTGACTTTATATTAATCACCGAATTATCGTCCCAAGCAAAGGGAGCAACTTTGTCTTTTGCCGTCAGAATAACAGGATCGATAAGGTGGTAGTTATTTTTTTTATATGTTTGTATCCAATCCATTGGGTAGTTTGAAATAATAGTCGGGTGTAAGGGTGTTTTCTTATTCATTACCAAATAGGAATAACGCAGATCACCATAAGTTTTTATTCTTCTTTGAATATAGTTCTTTATATCTTCATTAATACTTTCATTATCAAAATAATCAATTATCATAACAGACCAAGTTTACTATATATGTTGAGCAACGATACAATTTTATGACATTGTTTTCAATAGAAATCAGTGTATAAAATAGACTTACAGAGTTTCCTCACAGACGCCCGGCTAACATTATATGAACAAACAACCTAGACTAAAGGATAGTTTTCCAAACTAGACTTAAGGCTAGCTATTATTATAGCCCTATGTTTATTAGACTGTTTTTGCTTTAAATAATTAGTTTTAGATATTATAAAACTAATATATTAGCGCACAGACGCTAAGAAAGTTAGTCAAAAAAGAATATATTTTCGCCAACACCAGGGGACTTTTAGTCCCACAAGACCTGTTCTGCCTAGCCATCTGGATGCATTTACATTCAGATGGCCATAATATCGCCCGCCCCCTTCTCATCGTTTAAAAATCATACAAATAATCAATGTGTGCAGTAAATCCATGCTCCTTGCGATTAATAAATGATTCCTGACACATATAAACATTAACCTTATTTATATAATTTTGATAAACTTGACTTAAGTCATATCACTAACCCAAATTAATTGTATGATTAATAAACGGTTATAATGTTTTCCCTGGTGTTGGCCGAATTGGCATCCCTTACCAAATGAGATTGGTAAGGGTTTTTTTTGTTTATCATTCAGCCTGCTGCATCACCCGAGCTAATGTAATAGCACGGATAATCACCGCACGATCAACCTGTGGGTTATCACTTTCCAATAACTGCTGCCAAATAGCGATGGCCTGCGCGTATCTATCATGGGTAAAGTTATCAGCGGCTTGCAGCATTAGCGCAGTATATTGCATGGGATCTTTAGTCAAAGCCTGCTGTAACCAGTACGTCACATCACCCGTCATTTTTTGCCCTGACCGGTAATAGAACACCGTCGCTCGTGCAGCATCAAAGCGGGCACTGGCCCCCTGCAAACGTTCAGCCTGCTGCAAGGCGATCAATGCATCCTCAAATTCGTTACGATATAAATAATGTTGAGCTAAACTGTACCATCCATCCCCCTTATCGGGAGCCAGACGAATACGTTGTTGTAACCGAGATAGCGTGGGATCACTGCTCTGCTTATCGAGCATATTATTCAACCGCTGGGCTTCCTGTAGCCGCAAAGCCTCTTGCTGCACGGCGGTATAATGGCCCAATTGCCGGTATCCCAACATAATTAGCATCAGCACCACCAGGCTGAAGCCCAGTGGCCAGCGCCAGCTCAACCGACCATATTGCACCAGCCACGGCCACCACAAACTCACTACCACCAACAGCACCAGTATCGCCAGCCCTATCGATAGCACCATTATCGCGGCCCTCTCACACCTGAGACAGATTGCCGGCGTATCTTAAAAATCAACCCACCTAACACGCAGGCCAGCAACACCCCAGGCCCAAACCATAGCACCAGTGTGGCACTGCGCAACGGAGGACGATACCGAACAAAGTCCCCATAGCGCTGGGTCATTACGGCCATTATCTCCTGAGAGCTGTGTCCTGCTTCTACCAACTGATAGACCTCTAATCGCAAGTCTTGCGCTATCGGCGAGGTCGACTCCAGCAAGTTCTGATTTTGGCATTGAGGACAACGCAACTCCTGCGCCAATGCCAATGCTTGTTGCTGATGTTGCGGCGAACTAAAATGATAGGTATCCACCAGATCAGCCGCAACACCAGATGAAAAAACCAGTGATAACATCAGGAATAAAACTTTCATGGGGTTCCCACCCGCGTCCATTGCGCCAGTAGCGGCATAAACTGTTGTTGCCATATCTCTGTCGTCATTTCACCAGCATAGCGCTGGCGAATAATGCCATTTGCATCAATTAGCCAGGTCTCAGGTGTACCATATACCCCCATCGCCAGTGCTAATGTGCCATGCGGGTCATAAAGGTTCTTCTGATAAGGATTGCTGTAGCGCCGCAGAGTATTTAACGCCGCCTGACGGTCATCGCGGTAATTCAGACCATAGAACTGCACACCATGCAACGTCCCGGCTATCTGCCCCAGTAGGGCGAGCTCTTGCTTACAACTGGCACACCAACTGGCCCATACATTAATCACCGTCACCTTACCCAACAGTTGCTCTCGCGTTATGTTCTGCCCGGGCTGTTGCAATTCGGATAAAGAAAACGCGGGAAACGGCAGGTCTTGCTCGGCCAACTCGATACGATGCGGATCCCGCGTTAAGCCGCTATAAAGCAAGCAGCCCAGCAGTAAGGCAACCAGAGGGACAATCAACCAAGGCCAACGTTGTTTCATTTATCCCCCGCGAGGTCGCTAACAGGGTGGATTCTGCGCCATAGCGCCAATAAACCACCAACTACCATCATCAGTGCGCCCCCCCAAATCCAACTGACCATCGGTTTATGGGACAAACGTACGCTATACTCCCCCGCGCCCAAACTATCCCCCAGAACCACATAAAAGTCCGCCAGGGGGCTACTGGCTATCGCCGGCTCTATCATCAACATTCCCCGCGCCGTATAGTGCCGCCGCTCCGGTAACAATGTGGTTAACGCTTGCCCATTCTGGCTGACCACAATATGCGCCTGCTCACTGGTATAGTTTGGGCCGACCACCAATTCAGTTTGACGATAGGTAAACTGATAACCGGCCAGTGTGACCTGACTGCCTGGCGCCATACGTCGCCCCTGCTCGACGGTGTAATATGAAGCAAACAGCATTCCCAGCAGGCTGACCGCAACGCCACCGTGTATCAACCATAAATTGCCACGTATCTTTGGCGCAAATAATGGCGCGAACAACGGCCAGATAGCCAGAGTGACACCTATCAGCATCCCCACCTGCCACGGTGACTCGAATAGACCTAAACTGAGCAACCCACCGCAGATAGCTAATACAGCAGGTACGACAAGACGCCAGCCATTGATTTTGTGGCTTTGCCGCCAATCGGCAAACGGCGTTATGCCCATCAGCAATAGCAACAACAGCACAAAAGGTGTCAGGGTTTGATTAAAATAGGGCGCACCAACAGACAGTGATCCTAACCCCAGCACACTGAAAATTAATGGATACAATGTGCCAATCAATACGGTTACCGCAGCAATGCTGAGCAGCACCATTGCCGCCAGCAGTAATGACTCCAGTGAGAAGAGGTTGAAAGCAGCAGGGCGATTGTTGCCCCGCACCCGCAGGGCAAATAGCGTCAATGAACTCAACGTCACTATGCCAAACAGCGCCAGTAAAGCCTCACCGCGCGCCGTATCAACAGCAAAAGCGTGAACTGAGGTCAACACCCCAGAGCGCACGATAAAAGTGCCTAACAAGCAGAGTTGAAATGTCACCAGCGACAGCAAAATGCCCCAATGATGATATAAGCCCCGTTTCTCAATAACAGCCAGAACATGTAACAGTGCAGTTGCGGTGAGCCATGGCAGTAATGACGCATTTTCAACCGGGTCCCAGAACCACCAGCCGCCCCACCCCAACTCGCTGTATGCCCACCATGCCCCCAACAAAATGCCAAACGTGAGAAAACTCCAGGCAGCCAATACCCAGGGACGGCAGTAGTGCACACTATTATTGCCATTGCGGCCTGCAAGCAATGCCGAAACGGCGAAAGCAAAACTAACGGCAAAACCGCTATACCCCAGATACAGCAAGGGTGGATGAAATATCAGCGCCAGATCCTGCAACATTGGATTTAAATCACGCCCCTGCGCCAACGTCGGGAACAATCGCTCAAAAGGATTGGAGAAAAAGAGGATAAAAACACTCAGGATAAGCAGTAGCCCCCCCATCACTGCCAACGCGCGAGCAAAAAAACGCAGCGGAAAATGACGGCGAAAAAGCGTCAACGCGGTGCTCCACAGGCTCAGAGCAAACAGCATAAACAACAAGGAGCCTTCATGCCCGCCCCAGATTGCCGCAACCTTATAAAATAGAGGAAGCTGGCTATTGCCGTGTTGTGCCACATAAAGCAGAGAAAAATCATCGCTAACAAAGCACCAACCCAGTAACAACAGTGCCAGTGTAATGAATAAGGTCACGGCGTAACTGAACGACGGTAACCAATACAACAAAGCCAATCGCCGCCGATGGAGAGCAATAACAGGCACAACAGTGAGCAGCAGCGCCAATGACGCAGCCACCAACAGTGACAACAGCCCCAACTCACCTACCATACATTTTCACCCATCACCGGTTCGCCTCCTCACACAACCGTCATCTGACCGGCATAAAGAATAAAGAAACGTAAAACCAATACGCCAAACAGACTCAAGCCGGATACCGTCACTAGAAATGAGACCCGATGGCGCATTCCATGGCTACAAAAACGGTTTAAAACTAATGGCAGCACCATGCCGCAACCGATAACCCAGAACCAAAACATCGCGGCCCAAAAACCACCGCCCAACGCGACAGCGACCGCGACTTCTTTCTGACCACCGCCGAACCACAGCCCGGTGAAGAATGCCAGCAGCAGAAATAGCTCCAACCACACCACCGGTTTTTCCAACCGATGAACAAATGCCAGTGCCGGGCTATCTATGGGTTCTTTAAAAAAGGTCACCGCGCACAACACCATGGCAGCAATACCCGAAGAAACACCGGAGAACAGAAATAACACCGGCAATACCGGATTATTCAACAAGGGGTAACTCTTCAGGGCCGATAACAGGAAGCCGGTATATGCCCCCAACGCCACAGCCAGAAACATCATCAATGGTTCCAACTTGCGTTCAATCGGTGCCAGTTTATGCAGCACCGTGCCAACCCAATTCAATTTGCGGTAAGGCTGTAATAATGCCGTCAGCCCATGGCGAAATATCACCGCCAGCCAGACCAACAGCACCACCATATAAATTTGAAACAGCATGACACCCAATGACATAACCGAGCTGGTACTGTAGAAAAACATCAGCTTCCAAAAAGTCCACGGCCGGGTAAGGTGCAGTATCAAAATAAACAACCCCATAATCACCGCTAAGGGCGCAATCATAGCGGTCGATTTAACTAACCCACTGCGCGCCGCCTCACCGCCCAGAACCCGTTGCTTAACCAATAGGCTAACTACCACCATGCCCGCCGATACTCCTATCAAAAACAGATAGATGGCTATCGGCCAATCCCACACTAACGAGGCAAAATGAAACGGGGTATTCAGTTCAGGATTCATCCGGTTATCTCCCCATACTGAAAGGGAACACGATACAATTTCGGTTGTGTCCCAAGATGTAACTTGGCGCGATACACAGTGCGCTGATGCAATAATTTCACCAGTTCACTGTTAGGGTCGTCCAAATTGCCAAAGATGAGTGCCTTGGTTGGGCACGACAAGACACAGGCGGGCTGTTTACCCTGCTTTAGATTAGTTTTCCGACAAAAATCGCATTTATCGGCAGTTTTCGTCACCGGATGGATAAAGCGCACCCGGTACGGACAGGCGGCGATACAGTACTGGCACCCTACGCAGAGGTCGGGATCGACATCAACAATCCCAGTCCCGCTATCGCGATATGAGGCTCCGGTTGGGCAAACATCGACACAGGGTGCCTTATCGCAATGCTGGCAGGAGTGACGATAGAACTGATATTTTACGGCAGGAAACTCACCGATCGGTTGGCTACGGATGATGTTTAACCGTGAGACCCCAGCGGGTACATGATTAACCTCACGGCAAGCATCCATACAGGCCGTGCAGCCAATACAACGGGTTTCATCATGTAGCATCCCGTAACGAATGCCATCAACAGTGCCGCTGAGTGCCAGTGAACGTCCAGCAGAACCAGTCAGGAAAATCAGCGCCCCCATACTGGCGATAAAGTGACGACGGTTCGTATTCATGGTGTTTCCTTCGATATCAGCTCCTGCTGACGGCGATGACAGTCAACACAGAGTTTGACCCGCCCTTTATCGTCAAGGTCATGCATCGGGTCGGTTTTAGGATGCAACTGATGACAACTGACACAAGAAAGCTTCAACATGTGCACATCATGGGGCCAGAACGCCTCGCGTAATTTCTCCGGCAGATGGCAACTCATACAGACACTGTTTTGTTGTGAGACGCTGTACATCGCTTTATCGGCATTAAACATATCGCGGTTAAAACGCATCACATCTTTAATACCATTACGGTGCAGCACCGATGCCTGCCCATGGCAGTTGGTACAGGTTAAGGCCAACTGTGTATTCGGATTTACCGCGCCAGCATGTTTGCCATGCAACTCATCTTTTTGTTCTTTATGACATTGGATGCAAGCAGCATCCGGGTTGCGCTGCGGCTCAACAATATGGCGCGACGCGGGCATTTTCGCCGTCGTGTTCGGTGTTGTGGCGAGAGTGGGCAGCGTGCACAGAATCAACACTACCAGCAGCGCGGCTGAACCGAATGAACGTAAAACGCGCATAATTATTCCACCTTTGCTATGGCCCCAATCTGGGGCCGTTTGTCTCTGGAATAGATCCGGTGAGCGTATTGTCACACCGGAACGCCTCTTACTGGCTCAACCGGCCCGCTTTTCTGGCTTGATCATCCCAGGCTGGTACCACTTGTTGCAGAAACTCCTGCTTCTCGCGGTTCAGCTTATCCATATCCATTCCCAGCGCTTTCTGGGCATTGAGTTTGGTCGAAATATCCGGCAGCGGAATTTCGTGGCTAATCCCTTTTGTCGCCAGCAGACGTGCAAGTTTGGTACGGGCATCGGCAGCTTTATTCAACGCGCCCCCCAATACACGCAGACCAACATCCGGTGCATGCATATGAATACCGTGGGAAGCAATGGCATAATCCCAGCGCCATTGGGCATGGCGGATATCTTGCAGAATAGGTTTCATTTCTTGTTCGGTTGCCCCGGCATCCCAAGCAGCTTTTGCCTCGTAATGTGCGTGAACCAGTTGTTTCTCAACATTCAGTTTTAACTCCTGAATGCTGGCTTTGCGTTCAGCAACAATATCTTGCAAGGTTTTTTTATCCTGGGTATGGCAGTTAACACAGGTAGTTTCAAAGCTATCAAACGGGTTGCGGATCTGGTGGTCGGTATACACCTTACCTGCCGCATTTTGGATTTTCGGCATATGGCAATCGATACAACTGACATTATTTTTACCGTGGATCCCCGCACGCCAGGTTTCATACTCAGGATGCTGGGCTTTCAACATCGGGGTTTTTGACAGCGGATGAACCCAATCAGAGAAAGCGATTTCATCGTAATACTTCTCCATTGACACCACATCCGTGCCTTGATCCCATGGGAATTTCACCGCTTTATCTTTACCGGCGAAGTGGTACTCAACATGGCACTGGCTGCACACCATGGATTGTTGATCCAGGCGGCTGGCATGTTCGAAAGGTTTATTGATAGATTGCAAAGCACGCTCAGCATAGGGCCGGGAGAGGACTAAAGCTGGCTTCCCGGCAGCAAAATCAGCAGAAGCGGTATTATGGCAATCGGCACACCCCAACTGATTGACGACTTCCGGGCCACCTCTGGCCCAAGTCCCTTTGAAATACCCCTCTTCACCTTGTTCATTGATCAAGCGGGCAACATCCGGGCTTTTACAGCTCCAGCAGGCCATCGGCAAGGGGCCATCCTCTGCGGTTTTCGGTGCTGCGGTACGTAAGGTTTCCCGCACATCAGTGACAGCATAATAGTGCCCACGAGGTTTGTTATAATCTTTAGCAAACGGATATCCGGCCCAAAGGATCACCAAATTGGGGTCATCCGCCAGCGCATCTTCTCGTGGCCCACTCTCTTTGGTTTTCAACCATGAGGTAAATTGGTCAACATGCTGTTCGGCGAATTTATCGTTGCGGGCCTCAATCGGCGGCGTAGGTGCCGCCGACAAAGAAAATACCGCGCCTATTGCCAAAAGAACCATTATCCCTACCAACACCTGTCTTATAAATTTGCTCACAATATTTACTCCAGTGTGTTTTTCCATACCGGACGCTATCAGTGCCCGCACCAGATGGTTTTTTTATTTTTAAACCCGCAATCAGGTGAGAAATAGCGAGCCAGGAGGCGAAGCATGACTGATATCAACCTGTGGGTTAGGCAGATAGTAAGGAGGATTTGCAGCAAATGATTTGTAGTAGTAAGAATGCTTGTTTTAGATCAAACAATTTTTGTGTGGGTATTCGCTTTTATGAACCAGCTCAAAAAAAAAGCATCTCATCGATCAATTTTTACATAAAAGTCAATCATATACCTCTTTATAGGTATACCAAGACCATTAGACCTCCTCGCTACGTAAATATAAGGGCTATCAGTTTCACAACTCACTTCAACCGCCAAGATATAGGTAGCCAGCAACCACAACACCATCAGGCAAGCGAGTATCACTTGCACCATAACTTTCGATTTATTTCGAATTGACATTTTATTTGCTATCGATCACAAATAAAACAAATGCAATGGGAGAAAAAGGCGTGTTAGTTCGTTTCCACGGTGGAGCAACGCTGCCGGAGAAAGCATTATCGATAGGGTCTGTGGGGCAAAATACCCTTTGTTTGGGATAAGTAACTGGGAAAAAAACAAGAGGATAAAGAGAAATGATGGCGGAGGAGGAGAGATTCGAACTCTCGAACGGTTACCCGTCGACGGTTTTCAAGACCGTTGCCTTCAGCCACTCGGCCACCCCTCCGCAACGAGCCGAACTATAAACAGAGCTCTGCCGCTTGTAAAGCCTGTTTGTGCTTAATTGACCAAAAAATCCGCTAGCTGATTGTCGAGTGCTGAATTTATCGTCATCCCTTATGCTAACTGGCCATTAGGCGTACAGCAGCCGGTTTATTTACTCTCGCACAGATGGCTCCTCACCAAATAACAGCAGAGACTGCTTTGGGGTAGTGGCAAATATTTGCTAAATTAGCGGCCGTTTCATTGATTGAATTACCGAGGTTGTATGTTGGAGTTTGAAGGCCGGGTTATTGATACCGATGCACAGGGTTATCTGAAAAATAGCGCGGACTGGAGCGAGGCTTTAGCGCCCATACTGGCTGAACAGGAAGAGATTATACTCACTGAACCGCATTGGGAAGTGGTGCGCTTTGTGCGTGCATTTTATCAAGAATTCAATACATCACCTGCAATCCGCATGCTGGTAAAGGCCATGGCACAAAAGTATGGTGAAGAGAAAGGTAATAGCCGATATCTCTATCGTTTATACCCCAAAGGGCCAGCAAAGCAAGCAACCAAAATTGCAGGATTACCCAAACCCGTTAAGTGTATTTAACGGCAGATAGCAGTATTTAATGATGGATAGCTGTGCTCTGGCACCGCTCGTGAGTTAATAGCGGATTTTAAATTTTTCAAACGCGGTGCTCGGATAAGGTTCTGTCAGCAGGCGATCCACCCGCGCACCGCGTGGCCCCCCCTGCTTAATCCACTCAAGCAGGTGTTCAACCGCATTTTGCTCGCCGTAAGCCACCACCTCCACACTGCCATCATCACAATTTTTAGCGTAACCCGTTACACCCAGCGCTTGTGCCTGACGTTGCGTGCTATAGCGGAAACCCACGCCCTGAACAACGCCGTAAACATAGGCGGCAGTGCATACTTTTGGCATATAGACTCCTCATCTACGTGATAATTTGCATTTTCCGGCTCATACTCCGACAATACCGCTCTTTTTTACCTAGCTGGCAGCAACCTAATTATGACCGTAAGCCTGATTCTTGCCAAAGGACGTGAAAAGTCCTTACTTCGTCGCCATCCGTGGATCTTCTCTGGGGCCGTTCAACGCCTTGAGGGGAGTGCCCTGCCCGGTGAAACCCTCGATATCCTTGATAGCCAGGGTAAATGGCTGGCCCGTGCCGCCTACTCTCCTGAATCACAAATTTTGGCACGAGTCTGGACGTTCCAACAAGATGAAGTTATTGACCGCGAGTTCTTCATCCGCCGTCTACAGCAAGCGCAGAGCTGGCGTGATTGGCTGGCAAAGCGTGATGGTTTGAACGGCTATCGCCTGATCGCCGGTGAGTCTGATGGCCTGCCGGGTATCACCATAGACCGCTTCCAGAACTTTCTGGTATTGCAGTTACTGTCGGCCGGCGCTGAATATCAGCGGGAAACACTGGTTAGTGCCTTACAACATTGTTACCCAGAATGCTCTATTTATGACCGCTCCGATGTTTCCGTGCGTAAAAAAGAAGGCTTACCTCTGACGCAAGGGACAATCAGCGGTGAAATGCCGCCTGACCTGCTGCCAATAACCGAAAACGGCATGCAACTGTTGGTTGATATTCAGCACGGCCATAAAACAGGATTTTATTTAGATCAGCGCGATAGCCGCCTGGCGGCGCGTAACTACGCCGATGGTCGCCGTGTTCTGAACTGTTTCTCTTATACCGGTGCCTTTGCTGTCGCAGCGCTGATGGGAAATTGTAAGCAAGTTATCAGCGTTGATACCTCACAAGCTGTACTGGATATAGCCAAACAAAACATTGAACTCAACCAGTTGGATTTGAGCAAAACCGAATTCATTCGGGATGATGTGTTCCAATTGCTGCGTAACTACCGCACGCAAGGGGAAAAGTTTGACATGATCATTATGGACCCACCGAAGTTTGTGGAGAACAAAAGTCAGTTGGCAAGTGCGTGTCGTGGCTACAAAGATATTAATATGTTAGCGATACAATTATTGCGCCCAGGCGGGATCTTGTTAAGTTTCTCCTGCTCTGGTTTGATGCCAACAGATTTATTCCAGAAAATTTTGGCCGATGCTGCGTTAGATGCAGGGCATGATATACAATTTATAGAACAGTTCCGTCAGGCAGCGGATCACCCGGTTATCGCGACATATCCAGAAGGTCTGTACCTGAAAGGGTTCGCGTGCCGGATAGTATGACTTGAAATGCCCTACACTGCCCTCATATAGAAGACAGAGTAATGTTTCTCAGGAGGTTATCATGATTGCCAGCAAATTTGGTATTGGGCAGCAGGTCCGCCACAGCCTACACGGCTATTTGGGTGTAGTGATTGATATCGATCCTGAATATTCTCTCGAGCCACCGGAACCTGATGAGGTTGCAAACAACGCTATGCTGCGTTCGTCACCTTGGTATCACGTGGTTATTGAGGATGATGAGGGGCAACCGATACATACCTATCTAGCTGAAGCGCAACTAACCTATGAAGATATGGATGCTCACCCAGAGCAACCTTCATTGGATGAACTGGCGGCGTCCATCCGCCATCAGCTACAGGCTCCGCGTCTACGCAACTAAATCTTGAGATTTATCGATAAAACCCGGCGCTTAGTACCGGGTTTTTTATCGCCAAAATTAGCAACGCCGCGTATCACTGTTTTTCTAATCCCAGGCGCGGTATTTCAATCTTCGGACAACGATCCATCACCACCTTTATTCCCGCATCTGCCGCCAAGGTAGCCGCCAACTCATTAATAACACCAATTTGTAACCACAGAACCTTGGCGCCGATAGCAATAGCATCTTGCGCAACGCCGTATGCAGCCTCAGCATTACGGAAAACATCCACCATATCGATAGCATGAGGAATATCCGCCAGTTCTGCATATGCCTGCTGGCCCAATAATGATTTCCCCGCCAATTTAGGGCTAACAGGCGTGACTTGATACCCCTGCTGTAGCAGATAAGCCATAACACCATAACTTGGCCGCGATGGGTTATCACTCGCCCCGACTAATGCAATTGTTTTTACCTGTTGGAGAATGTCAGCAATGTCTTTATCGTGCATTTTTCAGTTCCTCTGATGCGCTAAAAGAATATCCCAATCCATGTGCACCCGGAGGGATACTACCAATATTAGGCGATCCTCTAAGTGTACATCATGGGGAAAATGGATCATAAATGCGGTCAGATTGATTTGGTTTAAGAGATGTCGCAGTAATTACTGTTAGAGTGCCGGCTTTATCCTTATAATTCATCAGGATAAAAACGTCATATTTATACTGAACATTTCAAAAAGTAAATAAATGTGGGCGAACGGAAAGACTTTGACACATAATCTAGCCTGTCTGACAATGTACGCGGATATCACCCTCAGGAGCAGCACATGAAATTTGGTCTGGTGGTCGTAGGGATTTTGGCCGTTTGCTGTAGTGCTTCAGCTATCGCCACGACCTTAAAACTCGCGCCGGAAATTGACCTGTTGGTGGTCGATGGGAAAAATATGTCAGGATCCTTGCTAAAAGGAGCCGATAGCTTGGAATTAAACAGCGGTCAGCATCAAATTCTGTTCAAAGTGGCTAAACCACTGCCAGCCGATCCGAAAGTGTTGTATGCCTCTCCGCCATTAGTGGTGGTGTTTAATACCCGCAATGTTCGTTCAGTCGCCATAAAATTACCGGCCATTGATACCGAACGAGATGGGCATAAGTTTTCTAAAAACCCGGTATATCAGCTTATTGGGGATAATGGCCGCCCATTATCTGTACGTCACGATGTATTACATCAGGACAATCTCAACACTGCCAGCACACTTGAAACTGCAATGGCCAGTTATAATGTTGGCCAATTTAGTGCTTCAGTTCCCTCTTTTGCCACCATTCCACCTTCAACTGTGAGTGCGGTGCCGGGGACCACTATTGCCGTGGCAGGGACAAATACCGCGCAGAATACCACCAGCCTGCAAGGGGAAAATGTTGCCGAACAGATGCTGCAATATTGGTTCCTGCAAGCCAACGCCGAAACTCAACAACGCTTCCTACTCTGGGCTAAAAAGCAACCGGGCAAATGATCCGTTTACGATAAGGCGGTTCTTAAACATCAGGTTATGCTTGTTTCCTCGCATTTCTTTGCGTTACCGCTATGCACAAAATCTCCGTTTCAGTAATCTGTTAGCAAACCGCTAGCATTTATTGAAGGATATATTGATGGAACTGACTACCCGCACTATTGCGGTACGCAAGCATATTGCCCTTGTTTCCCACGATCACTGCAAAAAATCGCTGCTCGAATGGGTTATGGAAAACAAACAACTGCTGTCCCAGCACGAACTTTATGCCACAGGTACCACCGGAAACCTGGTACAAAAAGCCACCGGCATTGACGTTAACTGTTTACTAAGTGGTCCGATGGGGGGAGATCAAGAAGTGGGTGCGCTGATATCGGAGAAAAAAATCGATATTTTGATTTTCTTCTGGGACCCGTTGAATGCTGTGCCGCATGATCCCGATGTGAAAGCCCTACTACGTCTGGCAACAGTCTGGAATATACCTGTCGCCACCAACCGCTCGACCGCAGACTTCTTAATTGGTTCTAACTTGTTTAGCAGCGAAGTTACCATCGCAATCCCTGATTATGATCATTACTTAAAACAGCGACTGCAATAAGCATTATGCCCGGTGCCACAACCACCGGGCGGAATGTATGCGATAGCTCAGTTAAGGTTTACGCTGAACTGGAACACCTAACTCGCTAAGTTGCTTAACAAAAATAGAGGGTTTTGCTGTATCTTGCAGTAACCAGACTTGGTGCTTCGCACGAGTCATTGCGACATATAATAAACGCCGCTCCTCTGCATCTGGGAAATCTTCCGGTGCCGGTAACAGCACATCTTCCACAATTGATTCCCGCGCTACTGCCGGAAAACCATCATTACCTTCATGTAGCCCTGCAATAATCACATAGTCGGCTTGCTGCCCTTTGCTGGCATGAATAGTCATAAAATCAATCGTCAGTTTTGGCCAGCGAGTTGCCGCTTTTTGCAAAATCTCAGGCCGTAAATGGTGATAGCGGGCCAAAATCAAAATACGCTCATCATCCTTAACAAAACCGCTTAATTTATCCAGTAAGGTGTCAAGCTGTTGGTCCGGCAAAATGATGACTGACTTTTTGTTACCTTTACTCAAGCTGTTAAGTGGCTTTTTCAATTGATGTGGGTTTTGCTGAATAAACCGGTTCGCAATTTCACCGATCCTATCATTAAAGCGGTAAGTGGTATCCAATGCACATTCAGCCCCTTCACCGAAGTACTGGCTAAAAGCTGTAGTGAGCGAGAGCTGCGCGCCACTAAACCGATAAATCGCCTGCCAATCATCACCCACCGCAAATAAGCAGGTTTGCTTATTTTGTTTGCGCAGTGCTGCCAGCAGCATAGCGCGTTGCGGTGAGATATCCTGAAACTCATCCACCAAAATATGCTTCCACGGACTAACAAAACGCCCTTTCTCCAGTAAGTTAACTGCCTGATGAATCAAGCCGGAGAAATCAACCGCACCTTCTTCTTTCAACGCCGTTTTCCACGCTTTCAATAACGGTGCCATTAACCGTATACGTTTCTGGAAGAGATCACGCACTTCTTCATCAGCCTGCTCAATCATTTCGGCTTGACTACCACCGTGCATTCGCATCAGCCCTACCCAACGCTCCAGCCGCCCCGCCAATCTGGCTGCTAAACGTTTATCTTGCCAAAACTCACCCTCATCAACCTCCCACTCAAGCTCATCAGTTAGCCATTCACGCCACCCTTTTGCCTGCGCTTTTTTCTCACTACACTGCTGTTGCCAATTCTTAATCAGTAACGACCTTCTGGCCTGGCTGTCTGATTCTAATTTACTGATTAGTGGTGTTTTACGGCTGCCTTGCTGGATAATCTGCAATGCCAGTGCATGGAAGGTTTTAGCCTGAATATCATCCACAGCTAACCGTTGCTTAATGCGATGATTCATCTCGTCAGCCGCCTGACGGCCAAATGCGAGCAGTAAAATCTGCTCCGGCAATGCTTCATTACGGCGTAACAACCAACCGGCACGGGCTACCAGCACTGATGTTTTACCACTGCCGGCACCTGCCAGAACTAATACCGAGTCTTCGCCATTAACCACCGCCCGGCTTTGCGATTCATTCAGGGGGGAGGTTTCTACACTTTGGAAGAAATCTTGATGCTCTTCCAACATTCGGTTGGTCCATTGCTGATTCCGGCGTTCTACACTGCGACTACCTTGCTGCAACCAGCGCAAACAGATTTCATAATCTGCACGACAGGTCTCAAATTCGTTCAACCGCGGCACCGGTATCGGCAATGAGGCGAAAGCCTCGCGAATAGAGTGCTGCACCTGTCCTAACTCACTGCGTTTAAACCATTTATCCTGTTGCTCAATCCGCTTGATTGATCCCACTTGTTTATGTAAAACCTCAACACAAACCAAGCTCATCTCTTCACTCCATTGCTGCCAGATGCCCAGTAAATGTTGATAGAAACGTTGAGTTTCCTGCCATTCGGTGCCATGTAAACGGACAACTTGTTGGTCTGGCAATTCAAATTCCAGTTCGCCCCAGACAATACCGCGCTTACATTCAATGTTAACCAACTGGTTAAAAGGAATCAGGTACTGATGTTTATCACCGCATACTTCGATGCCAGCATTGAGCAAGCGCACCCGATTGTAAGGGTGCTGAGCCAAATGCTTGCCAAAAGATGTCGCTTTAAGTTCCATATCTGCGCGCCATTACTCGTATTAAGTGAATTGAAATAACACAATGGAGTGTAAATAAAATAATTGAGTTTAAACAACAGGTATCCGATAGTTGACAACGGAAACTAACCCGCCCTATTCATATAGAATGGTTAGCGTTTGTTATCACTCATCCGCGTTGCGGTTTTTTTATTCAGCTAGGCAGATAAATCACTATGCGTACTGTACTGAATATTCTTAATTTTGTTTTAGGTGGTTTCTTCACCACACTGGGCTGGCTATTCGCCACAGTCGTCAGTGTCGTTCTGATTTTTACCTTACCATTAACGCGCTCTTGCTGGGAAATTACCAAATTATCATTTCTTCCTTATGGCAATGAGGCGATCCATGTCAATGAATTATACCCAGAAAAAAGTAATGCTCTGATAACTGCCGGCGGCTCGTTACTGAATATTGTCTGGTTCATTTTATTTGGTTGGTGGCTGTGTTTATCCCATATCGCCACAGGGATTGTGCAATGCATAACCATCATTGGGATCCCGGTCGGTATTGCCAATTTTAAAATTGCTGCTATTGCTTTGTGGCCCGTGGGCCGCCGTGTCGTTTCAGTCGAAATGGCACAGCAAGCGAGAATGGCTAACGCTCAACGCCAATATCAGCAACGCTGAATTTTCAGTTTTAGAGGTTTTTTGTGCTCACTTTCGTCACTGGTTTACGCCGTTATGTCTACAATAGTAGCCTGCTTTATCATGCCCGTATTTTTATCGCGTTGGCGGGAGTAACGGCGGTTCCGTGGTGGATTGGTCAGCCCAAACTGACAATTCCGTTAACACTCGGTGTCGTCGCGGCAGCACTTACTGATCTTGATGACCGCCTGACAGGGCGGTTACGCAATTTATTCATTACGCTGATCTGTTTTTTTGTCGCCTCCGCATCGATAGAGTTGTTATTTCCTTATCCCTGGTTTTTTGCCCTCGGTCTGACCTTTTCAACCTGTGGTTTTATTCTGTTGGGGGCTTTGGGACAACGCTATGCAACAATTGCCTTTGGCGCATTGCTAATTGCTATCTACACCATGTTGGGTACCTCGATGTACCATATCTGGTACCAACAGCCGCTACTGCTGCTGCTCGGAGCTGTTTGGTATAACGTACTGACCTTGTGCGGACACCTTATTTTCCCTATCCGCCCCTTGCAGGATAATCTAGCTCGTTGCTACCAGCAGCTTGCTCACTATTTGGAAGCAAAAGCTAATCTCTTCGATCCTGACATCGAATCTGATGTCGACCAGCCGCTTATTGATGTGGCGATGGCCAACGGCACACTGGTATCAACCTTAAATCAGGCCAAAGCCTCACTGGTGACTCGCTTGAAAGGTGATCGGGGCCAGCGTGGAACCAGACGGACACTTCACTACTATTTTGTCGCGCAAGATATTCATGAACGCGCTAGCTCGTCACATGTCCAATATCAGGTTCTACGAGAGAAATTCCGTTACAGCGACGTGCTATTCCGCTTTCAGCGCTTACTGAGTATGCAAGCCAGAGCCTGCCTGCAACTTTCGCAATCCATTCTGATGAGACAAAAGTATCAACATGATCCTCGCTTCGAGCGAGCCTTTACGTTTTTAGATGCGGCACTGGCCAGAGAACTCGCGCAAAACGAGAATATCCCACAAGTTAAAGCCCTTTCCCACTTACTGAGAAATTTACGGGCTATTGATGCCCAATTGGCGGGGATTGAATCCGAACAAGTATTAGCCGAAGGCCCTCAGCCCGAGAGCCGTTTGTCTGACGACCACATTACCGGATGGAGTGATATCAAGCTGCGTATCAGCCGCCATCTCACCCCACAATCTGCACTATTTCGCCACGCAGTTCGTATGTCAGTGGTGTTATGTCTCGGTTATGCGTTTATTCAACTAACAGGCATGCGCCACGGCTATTGGATCCTACTGACCAGTCTTTTTGTCTGCCAACCTAACTATAATGCGACGCGCCGCCGCCTTGCATTGCGCATAATTGGCACACTGGCGGGTATTCTTATTGGTTTGCCTATCCTGTATTTTGTGCCTTCCATTGAGGGGCAACTCATCCTTATTGTCATTACCGGGGTGCTATTTTTTGCTTTCCGTAATGTTCAGTATGCTCATGCAACGATGTTTATTACCCTGCTGGTTTTGCTCTGTTTTAACCTATTAGGGGAAGGATTTGAGGTTGCCGCACCTCGGGTATTTGATACCCTGCTAGGCTGTGCCATCGCCTGGGTAGCGGTGAGTTTTATCTGGCCGGATTGGAAGTTCCGCCACCTCCCAGCGGTGGTTCATAAAACGCTGAATGCCAACTGCCGCTATTTGGATGCAATTCTGGTGCAATACTATCAAGGCAAAGATAATAGCCTGCCCTACCGTATAGCCCGCCGTGATGCACATAATTGCGACGCGGAATTAGCCTCAGTGATCTCAAATATGTCTGCCGAACCCAAAAATGACAAAGAAACCCAGGAGGCAGCATTCCGATTGCTCTGTCTGAACCACACGATGCTGAGCTATATATCCGCGCTGGGTGCTCATCGAGAGAAACTGAGCAACACCGCCACCCTGAATCTGCTTAATGACGCGATTTGTTATGTCGAGGGGACACTTGAGCAAGAGCAGCCTGACTGCGCGAAAATGGCCCAGGTGCTAGCCAGCTTATCTACCCGGCTACAGAACTGTAATCCTGAGCCGGAGAGCAAAGACCAATTGGTTTTACAACAAATAGGTTTATTGCTTGAACTGTTACCTGAACTCAGTGAACTGAATAGGCACATCAGCCAGGCTAATTAAGATTGGGGCCATTCCCGATGGCCCTGCTATGCTGTTTCAAACTGCGTAATTTTGGGCGAACGGATGTGTATCTCAAACCATTCAATAAGTTCACTACGCATCAATAAAGGCAGCACAGCATAATGGTGGCCACTTATCGCCCCAGCAAGCGCCAATAATACATTAACCCCGAGTGAGCGCCTTAATGCACGTAACTTCAGATAACAGCATTTGGCCCCTTCACGCCGCAGCTCCGCCGCATTCTTGATGCCGGCTTTCCACAATAGTCGTTCAAGGCTGGCACTGAGATTCGGCAAATCTTTCAGACGAACTGTTGGCCCTTTTTTGCTTAAAAACTCAGCTTTAGCCCCTTGATAAGCGCGTGTAGCAAAATGACTCAGTGTGCACTCATCACTCCATAATGCAGAGTCTACCCAATAATAACGCAGCAATACCGGTAACCCACGTTTAGCGTAGACAAAGTTACTCATCCCCCGACTGCGGAATAGCGTTTCTATCTTATTATTGGCGCGTAAATACAGTTCGCCGTCCGAAACCACCGCAAACATAATGCCGTTCGCCAATAGGCCATAGCCACCAAATTGCGAACGAACTGTGATCTTGCCTAAAAAATCGAAACGATCCTGTGCTTGCATGATTTTGTTTTCTGATGCGTTTTCCATAACTACTCCTTTAGTAAAAATCCGATCCAACGTCCCTATTCAGTTGCAATAAGTGTAAGAGGAACAACCAATTAAAAAATACGCAATATGGATTACCTAGCCAAACACAAAATGAATTTGCACGGATTTACATCACAATTATGCGAAGCGTCTTGTAAAAATTTAGTTGATCTTCGAACAAACAGTGACTACTGTATATGCATACAGCACACTACAGGCGAGGTTCATAATGCGTACTCAATCACTAAAACCTTATAATGCTAATTATCATTCTCTTATTAGCCGTGAAACACCGGAAAGAGTTGATGCTCCAACAGATAGTGGCCTTATCAGTGAACTTGTGTACAGTGAAAACCAGCCTGCGGTAACTCAGTTATTGCTTCCTTTATTGCAACAACTTGGTAAGCAGTCTCGCTGGCTTTTATGGCTGGCCCCACAACAGAAATTAAGTCGTTTATGGTTACAGCATTCAGGCTTACCAATAGATAAAGTCGTTCAGTTACGGCAAATCAATCCATTGTCGACTGTTGATGCAATGGAGAAGGCATTATTGACGGGAAATTACAGTGTCGTTCTTGGTTGGCTACCGGAGTTGTCAGAAAATGATCGAATCAGATTACGTTTGGCAGCAAAGTTAGGGAATGCTTATGGGTTTGTTATGCGTCCGTTGAATGACATAAAACTGAACCAAGGACAGTGCGCAACGTTAAAAATTCATTCTTCTTTGTATCATTAAGTAAATTTAGGATTTATCCCATGAATTATTACAATATTTAGCGCTTACTCCTGTAAAACCGGCATAAAGCGAGTCGGAATGCGGCTTGTAGCAGAAAATAACGTCTAGAAAACGCGGGTTTTTACCGCTAAATCGTTAAAGATAATGCACTATTTCGCTTTTTTTTCAGGCGGTTTATCACATCACACTTGTAACTTTCTCGCCACGTTGTAGACTTTACATCGCCAAGGTTGCTCTAAAACGCCAAATTATACTGGCAGCGTGATTAACGGGAGCGTTAAAACCTTGGCGAAGAATTTTAACCAAGGGCTTAGCTTTTTAAAGCTCATTGCCTATTTGGATGATAACGAGGCGTAAAATGAAAAAGACAGCTATCGCATTAGCAGTGGCACTGGCTGGTTTCGCTACAGTAGCGCAAGCCGCACCGAAAGATAACACCTGGTACACCGGTGGTAAACTGGGTTGGTCCCAGTATCAAGATACTGGCACTGGCGGTATCTATGGCAACGTTGGCAACGACGGTCCTACCCATAAAGACCAACTGGGTGCTGGTGCGTTCTTGGGTTACCAAGCAAACCAATACCTGGGCTTTGAAATGGGATACGACTGGCTTGGCCGTATGCCTTACAAAGGCGACGTAAATAACGGCGCATTCAAAGCACAAGGCGTACAGCTGGCTGCTAAACTGAGCTACCCAATTGCTCAGGACTTGGACCTGTACACCCGTCTGGGTGGTCTGGTTTGGCGCGTAGATTCTAGCGCTTACGATGCTCCTACTGATAGCCGTGCTAGCAACCATGACACCGGTGTTTCTCCACTGGTAGCGCTGGGTGCAGAATACGCATGGACCAAAAACTGGGCAACCCGTATGGAATACCAATGGGTTAGCAACATCGGTGATAAAGCTACCGTTGGTGCTCGTCCAGACAATGGTATGCTGAGCCTGGGTGTTTCTTACCGTTTCGGTCAGGAAGATGCAGTAGCGCCAGTAGTTGCTCCAGCACCAGCTCCAGCTCCAGTTGTTGACACTAAGCGTTTCACACTGAAATCTGACGTGCTGTTCGCTTTCAACAAAGCAACTCTGAAACCAGAAGGCCAGCAAGCTCTGGACCAACTGTATGCACAACTGAGCTCTATCGATCCTAAAGACGGTTCTGTAGTTGTTCTGGGCTTCGCTGACCGTATCGGTCAACCAGCACCGAACTTAGTTCTGTCTCAGCGTCGTGCTGACAGCGTGCGTGATTACCTGGTTTCTAAAGGTATCCCTGCTGACAAAATCACCGCTCGCGGTGAAGGTCAAGCAAACCCAGTTACTGGTAACACCTGTGACAACGTGAAACCACGTGCTGCTCTGATCAATTGCCTGGCACCAGATCGTCGCGTAGAGATCGAAGTTAAAGGCTACAAAGAAGTTGTAACTCAGCCACAGGCTTAAGTTTACTCCTTTCGTAAAAAACCCCGCATTGCGGGGTTTTTTTTGTCATCAATGATAACAAACCAGGCCACATCTCTTTTCTTAATGGCTCTATATCAATATCATCTTTTATCTAATTCATACCAAGACAGGTTAAATCTCTTTACCAAGAATATCCTGTAAGTCCTGTTTCAAAGATGACATCTGGTTGGCATATTTCTCTTTACGCTCAGCATCTTCAATTAACTGCACCACTGTATCTGACAGAGTATTGCCACGGCGCCGGGCTAGAGCGGCCAAACGCTGCCAAACCAGAAATTCCAGATCGATCGACTTTTTGCGCGTATGCTGATGCTCAGCATTGAAATGGCGCTTACGTCTGGCGCGGATAGTCTGCTTCATCCGCGTCGCCAGTTGTACGTTCATATGAGTGTCAATCCACTCCAGCACCTTTACTGGTTCACTTTCCAGTTTCATCAATTGCTCTACTGCGTCTGTCGCTGCACTGTTTTCAATGTGGCGGGTAATGGCTTCACCTTCACGGTGCTTTTTTACCAAATACGCCCATTTCCAACCACTTTCCAGATTTTCCAGTTGTTGATATTTCATCGTGAGCTCTTTAGTGACCGTGTAACTTAAGTCAAGCATAACAGTTTTATGCAGAATTTCACCCTACAAAAAGCCTATGATTAGTTTGTTTTTTGTACGGAATACTGCCGATGTCTTACTCCTTGCTACCAACTGCCACTCTACGTATATGCAGCCTGCTTTATTCTTGTATAATCGCCCTTTCCCTTTTTGACGATTGCATCTATTACTTTGACCAATAACCGACTTGAATGGCAGTCAATGCTGCCGAACGCAACGCCCTATGAAGCGTTATTTACTACTGCCTCCCAGTTGGAGCCGGTTTCTTTCTCGGCGATTCAGCCCCGGTTAGAGAATGGCATGACGCTATTTTGTCATCCACAATCTCAACCGCGTTTTATGCTGATTAAAGCACAGGAGAGTACTGAGTATCTGGCATTGATCGCGCAGGCAGTTAAAGAGCTGCAACCTGAAGCCTCTGCCGTGTTTGGTGGCGATTATCAGATTGATGGCAATCTAGTGACCTGGCAGCCGGCCCAACGTGGTAACGAGCCTTTTGCGGCACATTCACGCTGTCTCTATCAGGAATGGGTAGAACCAGAACAACTGTTTGGTTGTGTTAGATGGCATAAAGATCAAATCAGTCTGCAACCCGGCTTGGTTCATCAGGCTAATGGCGGCATATTGATCCTGTCAGTACGGGCATTACAAGCTCAACCACTGATGTGGCTGCGTCTGAAACAGATGATTGTCCAGCAGCGCTTCGATTGGTTGTCACCTGATGAAACCCGCCCTCTGCCAGTACACATTCCCTCGATGCCACTGGATCTGCGCCTGATTCTCGTTGGCGACCGTCTGGGCCTTGGCGATTTCCACGATATGGAACCCGAGTTAGGCGAATTGGCTATCTATGGCGAGTTCGAGGTCGAGCTGCCGCTGGTCGATATCGATGGCATGACCCTATGGTGTGGCTATATCAATGCGTTATTGCAGAAAAAACAGTTGCCATCTTTATCTGCCGATGCCTGGCCAGTTCTGTTTCGTCAGGCAGTGCGCTACAGCGGTGATCAGGGCAGTCTGCCGCTGTGCCCTGTATGGCTAACTGGCCAGTTGGCAGAAGCAGCGCTGTATGCTGAAGAAGAGTCAATTACAGCCAATGCGCTGGACATTGCCTTGAATGCCCGTGATTGGCGCAATAGTTATCTTGCTGAGCGGATGCAAGATGAGATTGAACTAGGGCAGATTTTGGTTGATACCGAAGGGTTAGTCGTCGGTCAGATTAATGGTTTGTCGGTACTGGAATACCCAGGTCACCCTTATGCTTTTGGCGAACCTGCACGTATCAGTTGTGTGGTTCACTTGGGTGATGGCGAGTTTGTTGACGTTGAACGTAAAGCGGAACTGGGCGGTAATCTACATGCTAAAGGCATGATGATTATGCAAGCATTCTTGATCTCAGAATTGGAACTTGATCAGCCGCTACCCTTCTCGGCTTCGATTGTTTTTGAGCAATCCTATGGTGAGGTCGATGGTGATAGCGCATCACTGGCCGAGCTTTGCGCCTTGATCAGTGCCCTTTCGCAGCAACCGATCAACCAGCAAATTGCGGTCACAGGCTCTGTTGATCAGTTTGGTAATGTGCAGCCTATTGGCGGCGTGAATGAAAAGATCGAAGGCTTCTTCGAAGCCTGTCAGCGTCGCGGGTTGACGGGTACTCAAGGGGTGATTCTACCGACCACCAATGTCCGTCATTTATGCCTGAATCAGGCAGTGATTGAGGCGGTACAAAATGGTCAGTTCCATCTCTGGGCGGTTGATAGCGCCGCTGAAGCACTGCCGTTATTGACAGGCATGGTGTATGCCGACGAGCAGCAACCAAGCCTGTTAGGTATAATTCAAGAGCGAATCTCACAGGTTAATCCGCAGGACAGACACCGTTGGCCATGGCCATTACGCTGGCTAAACTGGTTCAACCAGGGCTGATCGGACTTGCTCAGCGTACAGGTGTACGCTATTCTGCGCACTTCACTAAAATAAGGCTTACTGAGAACATGGTAGATAAACGCGAATCCTATACAAAAGAAGACCTTGAAGCATCAGGCCGTGGCGAACTGTTTGGCGCTGGCGGGCCACCATTGCCAGCTGGCAATATGTTAATGATGGACCGTGTCGTCAAGATGACAGAAGACGGCGGTACCTATGGCAAAGGTTATGTGGAAGCGGAACTGGATATCAATCCAGATCTATGGTTCTTCGGTTGCCACTTTATCGGTGATCCTGTAATGCCAGGCTGCCTGGGCCTTGATGCTATGTGGCAATTGGTTGGGTTCTATCTTGGCTGGCTAGGTGGCGAAGGCAAAGGTCGCGCGCTGGGTGTCGGTGAAGTTAAATTCACCGGTCAGGTACTGCCTGAAGCCAAGAAAGTAACATATCGTATTAATTTTAAACGTGTCATTATGCGTAAATTAATTATGGGTGTCGCGGACGGTGAAGTTTTGGTTGATGGCAAAGTGATTTACACTGCCACCGACTTGAAAGTCGGTCTGTTTAAAGACACCAATACTTTCTAATATTTGTTATCCCTGTGCAGGGGCAGTTACTCCCCTGCACCATAATAATGATGCCACGAGGCATTTTTTTTAACCTAAGTAACTACAATAAATGTAGTCACTTGTTGAATGTTAATTTTCAGCCCACGCTCAGCCAAAGCCACAATAATGATGTGAGGAATGGAATGCAAAGAACCCGCCTTGAAGACATGCCTTGCCCGGTTGCCCGCTCTCTTGAACGCGTCGGCGAATGGTGGAGCATATTAATCATCCGCGATGCCTTTCAGGGGTTAACGCGGTTTGATGAATTTCAGCAAAGTTTGCAGCTATCACCCACTATCCTCACCCGCCGCCTAAAGTATCTGGTGGAAAGTGGGATCCTTGAAAAGCGGCTCTATAATCCGCGTCCTGCCCGCTATGAGTATTTACTGACTGAGCGTGGCAATGATTTTTTCCCAGTGATGGCGGCACTATTCCAGTGGGGTAATCAGCATTTTGCACCACTTGGTCCTGCGGTGGTACTCGCAGATCGCCGTACGGGTAATCCGGTAGAAACTATCTTACTGGACAGAAATACCGGGCAACCTATTTGTGTACAAGATGTCACTCTTGCGGCAGGCTCCGTCAAGAGCGATATAATTAATAAACGGTTGGCACTGATGCATGGCAAACAGTCAATAGATACCAGGCAACAGTCTCACTCAATTAAGTCTCAAAAGGAAAAACAATGAATACGCGCCGTGTAGTAATTACAGGAATGGGTGTGGTTTCCCCGTTAGGCTGTGGTAGCGAAACTGTTTGGCAACGTTTGCTGGCAGGACAATCCGGCATCCGTATTCTGCCGGATGAGATTGTCGGTGATTTGTCAGCTAAGATTGGTGGGCAAGTGCCTACACTTGACGCAGACTCAGAAGCAGGCTTTGATCCTGATAAAGCTGTTGCGCCAAAAGATCAGAAGAAAATGGATCGTTTCATTGCGTTTGCGATGGCGGCGGCAGATGAAGCTATTACCCAAGCCGACTGGCATGCTGACGATGTAGAAAAACAGGAGCGTACCGCTACCGTGATTGGTTCTGGTATTGGCGGTTTCCCTGCGATTGCTCATGCCGTACGCACCACCGACACTCGCGGGCCAAAACGCCTCTCCCCTTTCACTATACCTTCATTTTTGGTGAATTTGGCTGCGGGTCATGTTTCTATTAAACATCATTTTAAAGGGCCAATTGGCGCGCCCGTCACCGCTTGTGCGGCGGGAGTGCAAGCTATTGGTGATGCGGTGCGGATGATCCGCAACGATGAAGCGGATGTTGCCTTATGTGGTGGCGCTGAAGCCGCGATTGATAAGGTCAGTTTGGCTGGTTTTGCTGCAGCTCGTGCTCTATCAACCGGTTTTAATAGCACACCTGAGAAAGCCTCCCGTCCCTTCGACAGTGCTCGCGATGGTTTTGTGATGGGGGAAGGTGCCGGTTTACTGATTATTGAAGAATTAGAACATGCTCTCGCCCGTGGTGCACAACCGTTAGCTGAGATTGTCGGCTACGGTACCAGTGCCGATGCCTACCATATGACCTCTGGAGCTGAAGATGGTGATGGCGCATATCGCGCAATGAAGATCGCTTTGCGTCAGGCCAAAATTAAGCCAGAACAAGTTCAGCATCTTAATGCGCATGCAACCTCAACTCCGGTGGGGGATCTTGGCGAAATCAATGCGATTAAACACTTATTTGGTGAAGGTAATACCTTAGCCATTACCTCAACCAAGTCAGCCACCGGGCATTTGCTGGGGGCGGCTGGCGGATTGGAAACCATCTTCACGGTACTGGCACTGCGTGATCAAATCGTGCCTGCCACTCTGAATTTGGAGAGTCTGGATGCTGCGGCCAAGGGGTTGAATATTGTGGCAGGTAAAGCTCTCCCCCATGAGATAACCTATGCGCTGTCAAATGGCTTCGGTTTTGGCGGGGTTAACGCGAGTATCTTGCTAAAACGCTGGGCTGAATAGTTGGTCAGACCTAGAAGAGTTGACGCCAGTCAATGATTCGGGTGAGCGAATGCAGCCAACAACGCTGCGGCGACAAGTACCACCTGTATTACTCAAAGTAATTGGTGTTGCAGCTAGGCGGCAAATGAGTGAATTCCGATGAGTTGACACCAGTCAATGATTCGGATGAGCGAACGCAGCCAACAACGCTGCGGCGACAAGAACGAAGAGTAAAAATGAAAACCTCCGCAATATGCGCATAAAGCGGAGGTGATCCCTTAGTCTGACAGAGAGCCGCTTAAGCGGTCACAGCCCTGTCCTCCATGGCTTGTCGCCAACCTCCTAACCAATGCGATCTGGCGTCTAAAGCTTGATAGGGACAAATTTCCCTTGAACGCCCTGAAATACCTGCTTGATACCCGCGTGACAACGCCCTTTCCAGGCGATCTCTTTTCTGTCTCTTCATGCCTCGTTTCCCTCATCTTTCGGTCTGGTGGAAAGAAAACAGTGACCACTTTATGTGCAGTCACAATTAAGTGATAGACCTTAGGAAACAGAAAAGCAATGCGCAAAATTCACGCCAATGTCATATTTGTGAGCTATGCCCGCTGAATTTGCTAAGTGATTGATTTGGGGTGAATGAAGGTAAAACATTGATATTAAACAAAAAACCCTCTTTCGCAGTAATTTTTCGTTAGCAACGAAAGAGAGTTTGACTGATATTAGACTAAATTAGAACAAAATATTACTTAACGTTTTGTAACTGAGCAGCAATAACCTTGGCTTCCTGCTGCCAGCCCTGCGCCAAGGTTCGGATCAGAGCATCGTAGCCGTCTTCACTCTGTTTAAGTTCGAGATCGAATGGCTGCTTAATCAACTGTCCCTGATGTTTCAGTATCCACACACCACGAATAACAGCGCGACCATCATAGCGGCCATGGAAGCCGGTTACAGTCACATTGAGGACATCCTGATCGCTATCCAGTGGTTGTGAAGAGACCAACCAACCCGGCAGCGCATTACTCAGATTGGTTACCAAGGTTTGCTGCAACTGTTGATCCAGTGGACTGGCCCACAGGTTGTTGCTGGCAATGACATACTGTACATCATTGGTTTGGTATACCACTCCCGTCGCAGCCAGATAATCAGCGACACCAACATGTTCAATCCATAATTGCCTTGAAGCAACACTACTACTGACCGTAGCAGGAGCGCTGAGTGCCGGTAACTGATAGTAGGTTTTGCCGGGTTCGCTACTGCAAGCGCTAAGTAACAGCACTGCGAGAACTGCCATCCATTTCATCATTTTTTGGCCTTCTTAGGCTGAGGATCCTGACTTCCTGCCGCTTCAAATACCAGCGCGTTACTCTTCTCATTCAGCGTACGCAATACTGGCTGTAATTCACGCAAGACCTGATCTAACCGTTGCATATCACCCACCATCTTGTTGTAGGCCGGTGAACCTGGCTGGAAGCCTTTCATGCTGCGATTCAACTCATTCAGGGTTTTTTGCAGATCTTTGGGGAGATCCTGCATCGCCGGGCTTGAGGTGATTGCGGTCAATGCCGCCAAGGTTTTCTGAGTTTCACGCATCGTTTTCTGACTTTCAGCCAGTGTCTTCGTGACTTCATTCACCATTGGATCCAGCGGTAGACTATTAATCTTATCCAGTGTTTGCATCAATTTCTGCTGAATTTGCGCTAAGCCACCACTGACGGTGGGCAGCAATGGATAGCCCGCCACTTCCAACGGCCCTTTCCACGGTTTGGCATCTGGGTAGAAATCCAGATCAATAAACAGCGCACCCGTCAGCAAGTTACCTGATTTCAATGAGGCACGTAGCCCGCGTTCTTTGGCTGTTTTCAATATTTGCGCAAAGTTGGTATCCGGGCCTAAATCATCGCGGAAACGGCCTGGCTCAATGCGAATAAGCACCGGAATACGGAAATCATTATCAACCCGCTGCCGCATACCTTCGGTGAAGAACGGCACATCGGCTACAGTACCCACACGAATACCACGGAACTCTACCGGCGCACCAGACTGCAAACCACGTACAGAGTCGGAGAAGAACAACAAGAAATCTTCATGTTCCGTGAACAGAGAATTTTGAATGCTGCTGCGATTATCAAACAGTTTGAATTCAGCTTTATCTGCCGTGACCGGCTTGCCCAGATCCAAACCATCAGGCACATCGAAACTTACGCCACCACTGAAAAGGGTTGCCAGCGATGCCATTTCAACTCGCATTCCTTGTGATGATAGATCGACCGCTACACCACTGTCCTTCCAGAAACGGACATTGCTGGTGACCAGACTGTCATAAGGCGCACCAATAAATAACTGATAACGCATTAAGCGTGACTTAGCATCGAAGGTGCTGGTTTCTACCGATCCGACCCGGTAGCCACGGAACAATACCGGGTCGCCAGCATTCAACTGCCCAGCCTGTTCGCTGTCCAGAATGATACGCACCCCTTTAGCATCAGGTGAGGCCAGCGGTGGGGAATCCAATAAGGTGAATTCACTTAATGATTTACCTTTGCTACCCGGTTGCAGCTCAATGTAAGCACCGGAAAGTAGTGTTCCCAGGCCAGATACACCCTCACGGCCAATCTGCGGCTTCACCACCCAGAAGACGGTATCGCTATGTAACAGGGTATTCATGCCTGAGCTGAGCCGTGCCTGCACGATAACATGGTTCAGATCCTCACTCAGCGTGACCTGCTCTACGATACCGACATCCACACTACGACTTTTTATTTTTGTTTTACCTGCTTCAATACCTTCGGCATTCAGTGTGGTCAATACCACCTGTGGCCCCTGGTGGCTGAAATGATAAAACAAAATCCATGCGCCAATCAGCACAGTGACAATCGGGATGATCCACACCGGCGACCATCGCTTGATTTTTTCAATTTCCGCCACATTCTGGCTGGGATTATTGTCCGTCACCTTGCGGCTCCTTTTGGGTTGATTCACTGATTCGATCCCAGGTTAAACGGGGATCAAAGGTTAATGCAGCAAACATTGTCAGAACCACTACCATGGCAAATAACAGTGCACCAATCGCTGGATAAATACTCATCAGTTGCCCAATACGGACTAATGAAGAGAGCACAGCAATAACAAAGACATCGATCATTGACCAACGGCCAACAAACTCCACGATTTCATAGATGAAATGCATCCGTTCAGTATCGCTATTACCTTTACCTTTTGCATCCCAACACAGCCAGGCAATCGCTAACATTTTTAACGATGGCACCATGATACTGGCGATAAAAATCACCATCGCCACCGGATAAGAACCTTCGCTCCACAAGAAAATGACCCCCGCCATAATGGTAGAACCCATTTGACTCCCCAGACTTTCGGTAATCATAATCGGCATCAAATTAGCCGGAATATAGAGCAGAATCGAGGTGATCAATAGGGCCATCGTCCACTGCAAGCTATGGCGACGACGAACATAGCCATGAGTATGGCAGCGCGGGCATTGCACCTGGGATTGCGGCAAAATTGCGGTACAACAAGAACAGGATCGCAACCCCTGACGCAAACCAGTACGGCCCGCAACCAACGGGAGCTTCAGTTCAGGAGCCGGAGCAATATCCTGCCACATCCAATGACGATCGACACATTGGAAGGCGCGGACTTGTAACAGACAAAATAGGCAATAGGGGATAAAACTGCTGCCAATACCGATGTCGCCATACGCCATCAGTTTGACAAAGCTCACCAGCACACCGGCGAGGAAGATCTCAACCATGCACCAGCTTTTAAATTGGAATAACGCTTTCGCGATTGCGGCTTTCAAGTGGGCTGGCATCCGCACCCGCAGGCAAAGCAGGATGATGGCTACCATACAGAATGCCGGTATCAACTGAACCAGTACCATAAATAACGTTGCCATGCTGGCATAGTTATCTGACACCATGACTCTGGGTATTTGGAGTAAGGTAATTTCGCTGGTGATCCCGGCCACACGCATGTTGACGAACGGGAACATATTAGCCAGCAATAGCATAAATAATGCACTAACCGCGTACCCCACAGGGCGCTTGCGTGGCTCATCCCACCTGGCAGTCAGTGTGGTTTTGCAACGCGGACATACCGCTTTGGTGCCATAAGGCAGCGAGGGTAAGGCCACTGACATGTCGCACTGCCGGCACAGGATGACATTCCCTGACTGCCCGCCGTGTTTAGGCTCAATAACAGAATACAATATCTATGTCCTTACGGCTGGCCTGTATATCCCTTCATCTTTCAACATGCAGATGGTTGGCTGTTCCGTTACTCCGCCATCCGTGGTTCTCGCCTCTACCAGGCCGCTGCAAGCTACCTTCCTGCACGTTGAAATCTATTGGGTATTGTTGAACACCGTTCTATCAAGAGACTTACTATAACAATAGACATAATATCGTATTGCACGTCATCTGGTAGAACGGCGGTTACACATTTTTAACCGTTTTTCTGAGCTTCCAGCTCTTCCCAACGACCAAATGCTACTTCTAACGCCTGTTCAGCATCAGCTAATGCTTTCAAGACCTGTTGTGTCTCTTCATGCGGGCGGGAGAAGAAATCTGCGTGACCAACTTCAGCCTGTAACTCACTGATTTCATTTTCCAGTTTTTCTAGCTGTTGCGGTAACTGATCCAACTCACGCTGTAAGTTATAGCTCAACTTACCCGGGCGTTTAGCGGCGGGTGCATTACTCTTAACCGGTGACGCAGCTTTGGTTTCTTCAACTTTAGCCGCTACCTGACGGATAGGTTTTGCCTCAGCACGTTGCTGATGCGCATCATAATAGCCGCCAACAAAACTATTGATCTGGCCATTACCTTCAAAGATCCAACATTCAGTCACTGAGTTATCAACGAATTGACGGTCATGGCTTACCAACAACACTGTGCCCTGATAGCTATCAACCATCTCTTCCAACAACTCCAGTGTTTCCACATCCAGATCGTTGGTCGGTTCATCGAGGATCAACAAGTTGCTAGGCTTAAGGAATAATTTAGCCAATAACAGGCGATTACGCTCACCACCAGACAGCGCTTTCACCGGTGTCATTGCGCGTTTAGGGTGGAACAAGAAGTCTTGCAGGTAACCTAGTACATGACGCGAGCGGCCATTTACCATCACTTCTTGCTTACCTTCTGCCAGGTTATCCATCACCGTACGTTCGGGATCAAGTTCTGCCCGATGCTGGTCAAAATAAGCCACTTCCAACTTGGTGCCACAATGTACTTTGCCGCTGTCCGCTTTAAGCTGACCGAGCATCAGTTTCAGTAATGTCGTTTTACCGCAACCATTTGGGCCCACCAGCGCGATTTTATCGCCACGCTGTACTTGTGCGGTAAAATCTTTCACTAATACTTTGCCATCAATCTGATAGTTAACATTCTCCAGATCAAAGACAATTTTGCCTGAACGCACGGTCTCTTCGACTTGCATCTTGGCTGTGCCCATCACTTCACGGCGTTCTGAACGCTCCATGCGCAGCGCTTTCAGCGCGCGCACACGGCCTTCGTTACGGGTGCGGCGCGCTTTGATACCTTGGCGTATCCACACTTCTTCCTGCGCCAGTTTGCGGTCAAATTCAGCGTTTTGCAGCTCTTCAACCCGCAATGCTTCTTCTTTGCTGGCAAGATACAGTTCGTAATTCCCTGGCCATGACACCAATTTGCCACGATCAAGGTCGACAATACGGGTCGCCATCGCGCGGATAAAGGAACGGTCATGAGAGATAAACACGATGCTACCCTGGAATTCTTTCAGGAAGCCTTCCAGCCAATTAATGGTTTCGATGTCCAAATGGTTGGTCGGTTCATCCAGCAGCAGCACTTTCGGCGAGCTTACCAGCGCACGGCCTAGTGCTGCTTTACGCAACCAACCACCTGACAGTGATGAAAGTTCGGCATCAGCAGATAAACCAAGTTGAACCAGCACTTCCTGAATGCGGCTGTCTAATTGCCACAAACCTTGATGGTCCAGAATCTCCTGCAATGCCGCCAGACGATTGAGGTTCTTCTCACTTGGGTCTAACTCAACCTGATGCAAGCTGGCGTGGTAGGCTTTTAAATGTTCAGCCTGTTCCTGCACGCCTTCAGCCACAAAGTCAAACACGGTACCGGCCACATTGCGTGGTGGGTCTTGTTGCAGACGCGCCACAATCAAATCTTGCTCATAAATGATGCGGCCATCATCCAGTGCTACTTCTTTGCTCAAAATTTTCAATAAGGTGGATTTACCTGCGCCATTACGGCCCACCAGACAAACGCGCTCGTTTGCCTCAATATGCAATTCAGTATTATCCAATAAAGGTGCATCGCTGAACGACAGCCAGGCACCGGACATGCTAATTAACGACATAGTTTCTACTTTTCCTCGTGGCTGTGGGTGACCAGCCAACAGTTGTGGATTTGACGATTACGGGCAAAGTCTTCTGATTGTGTCTGAGCTGTTATCTCTTTCGCTTCCAGCCCTAACGCCTTTATCCCGTCCAAATCCATCTGGAAACCGCGCTTATTGTTCGAGAACATGATTGTTCCCTTACGGCGCAGTAACCGTTTAAGTTCTTTCATCAGCACTAAGTGATCGCGCTGAACATCAAAGGTGGTCTCCATACGCTTGGAGTTGGAGAAAGTCGGTGGATCAATGAAGATCACATCGAACTGCTCATCAGTGTTACTGAGCCATGAAAGGCAATCAGCCTGAATCAAGCGGTGTTGTTGGCCAGTTAAGCCATTCACCCGCAAATTCTTCTCGGCCCACTCCAGATAGGTACGCGACATATCAACCGTCGTGGTACTGCGCGCACCACCCAAGCCGGCATGAACACTGGCCGTACCGGTATAGGCAAACAGGTTAAGGAAGTCTTTACCCTGGCTCATTTTACCTAGCATCTGGCGAGCGATACGGTGATCAAGGAACAGACCGGTATCGAGGTAATCGGTCAGGTTAACCCATAGCTTGGCGTTATATTCACTCACCAGCAGGAATTCACCTTTTTGTGCCAGCTTTTCGTATTGGTTTTTGCCCTTCTGGCGCTCACGGGTTTTCAATACCAATTGATTGGATGGGAGATCCAGTACCGCAAGGGTGGCATTAATCACATCAAATAAGCGCTGGCGGGCCTTTTGCGCATCAATCGTTTTCGGCGGCGCATATTCCTGTACCACCACTTTGCTGCCGTAACGATCGACGGCCACATTATAATCAGGCAAATCAGCATCATACAGACGGTAGCATTCGATACCCTGCTGTTTGGCCCACTTATCCAGCTTTTTCACGTTTTTACGTAGACGGTTGGCATAATCTTCTGCCACCTGAACACCCGCAGCACCCTGTGGATTCGCCGCTAACTGATAATTTTTCTGCACGCAATCCAGCGGGCCATTTTTCGCTTTAAATTCACGTTCCGCCCGCAGTTGCAGGCAACTCAGCAATTCCGGTGATGCACTGAACAGCGATAAACGCCAGCCACCAAATGCCGATTTCATGATGCGACCGAGCATATTATGCAATGCAATCAATGCCGGCTCGCTTTCCAACCGCTCACCGTAAGGCGGGTTACTGATAACCGTGCCTACCGGCCCTTCCGGCAATGGGTTCACTAACTTACTGACATCATTGGCATTGAAGCTAATCAGCTCCGATACCCCAGCACGGCGGGCATTAGCACGCGCCATTTCGATAACTCGTCTGTCGATGTCTGAACCGAAGAAGCGAGAAGTGGTTTCCTGCAAACCATTGCGGGCACGCACTTGCGCCTCGGTGGTCAATTCACGCCATAGCACTTCGTTGAAGGCACTCCAGGCGGTAAAGCCCCAATGGGCGCGATGCAAACCTGGGGCGCGATCAGAGGCTATCATTGCCGCTTCAATCAGCAATGTACCGGAACCACACATCGGATCGACCATCGGTGTACCTGACTGCCAGCCAGAACGCTGGATAATTGCCGCTGCCAGGTTTTCTTTCAGGGGAGCCTGACCGGTCAAATCACGGTAGCCGCGCTGATGCAGCCCTTCACCACTGAGATCCAATGCCACACTGGCCATATCCCGTTGTAGGAAAACATTCACCCGAATATCCGGTTGCTGCTTGGCAACCGTTGGGCGCTGCTCCAACTTACGGGTAAAGCTGTCAACAATGGCATCTTTTACTTTCAATGCACCGTACTGGCTGTTGCGGATTTCATCATTCACGCCGCTAAAGTGCACAGCAAAGGTTTTATCCACACCAAAAATTGACGGCCAGTCGATCGCCTGCACCCCGAGGTACAAGTCCAAATCGCTGTAAACTTTAAATTCGTTAAGCGGTAACAAGATGCGCGAAGCCAGGCGGCTCCACAGCAGGCTTTGGTACATGAGTCGATCGTCACCCTGAAAATGTACCCCACCCTGTACTATTTTACAGTCGTGAGCGCCCAGCGCTTCGAGTTCGCTTTTTAACAGTTCTTCCAGTCCACGCGCCGTGCTGGCAAACAGAGAGTTCATATCGCACTATCACCAAAAAGAAAATTGTTGCGCATTATAGCTAATCCCAGCAGCTTGTCATAAAGTTGCTCCTTCTTATTTAATACTCGCACGGAGGCAATGGTGATTACCCTCTCCCGACTCTACGTTCATCCGGTGAAATCCATGCGCGGCTTGCAGCTTTCTCATGCTCAAGTCAGCAGCAGTGGGCTGGCCTTTGACCGCGTATTTATGATTACCGAACCGGATGGCACTTTTATTACTGCGCGCCAAAATCCGCAGATGGTGTTGTTCACCCCGGCATTAATGCCGGACGGTTTATATCTCACGGCGCCCGATGGCGAGAGTGCCAGTATCCGCTTTAATGATTTTTTAGCCAATGCTGAACCAACGGAAGTCTGGGGAAATCATTTTACGGCGCTAATTGCCCCTGAGACCATCAATAACTGGCTCAGTGGCTATTTTCAGCGTGAAGTGCAATTACGCTGGCTCGGTGCCCAGTTAACCCGCAGGGTGAAACCGATGCCAGAGATTCCACTGTCTTTTGCTGATGGCTTCCCTTATCTGCTCATTAACGAAGCATCATTTAAAGAACTACAGCAACGCTGCCCTGGCAGTATTAAATTAGAACAGTTTCGCCCGAATTTAGTCGTAACCGGTGCCAGTGCATTTGCCGAAGACAGTTGGCAGGTGATTCGCGTTGGAGATATCACCTTTGATTTGGTTAAGCCATGCAGCCGTTGTGTATTAACCACCGTCAGCGTAGAACGCGGGCGGAAACACCCCGCCGGTGAGCCATTACGAACACTACAGACATTCCGAACTGCGGAAAATGGCGATATCGATTTTGGCCAGAATATGGTGGCCAGGAACAGCGGTATTATTCGGATAGGCGATGAAGTAGAAATTCTGTCAACCAAACCACCACGGCCATACAGTGCAGGTGCCATAGTTGAAAGCCTGGCGGCACCACTTGAGCAATCCAAAGCGGTATCGATTGAATATAACGGCATTCGCTTTAATGGCAATAATCAGCAGGTATTGCTGGAACAATTGGAACAACAAAATATCCGCATTCCTTATTCATGCCGGGCTGGGATATGTGGTAGCTGTAGAATTACATTAGTGAATGGCGATGTTGCGCCTTTAAAACAGAGTGCCATTGGCAATGACGGAACTATTCTTTGTTGTAGCTGTATTCCCACAGGGGATATTACCCTCAGCGGTAAATAAGATAATCCCGATAAACTTACTCTCTGCACGCAGCTAACCACTTTACTGCGGTATGAAGGGGAATTATACCGCTCGGTCGAAAGCTGGGGCGGTATAAACCTCTGCAATGATAAGTGGCAACAAACGGTCATTCATTATCTTAATGGCATCACCTAATACCATCTGCCGTCCAGCTAATACCACTTGTGATTGTGCTAATAAACACAAACTTGCCGAATCACCCGACTCAACCACTAACAAGCGAACATCTTCACCACTATCCAATACTTTAACTAACGCCAACTCACCATTTTTTGGCATCAGCGCTTTAGGATATTGTACAAAATACCAACTTTTGGGCATTAGTGGTTTTAGGAAACGAAATGCGACCAATGCATTTAACACCAATTCTGAACGTTGTTCATGGCTCAATTTAATTTGGCGACATTGATCTTCGAATTCAAAATAGAGTGCGGCATCGTCGACACAGAATGCGGATTCATCGAAAGCATCTGGGGTTAGCATTTTAGACGGGAAACGCGAGCGAAATATCATACCATTAGCTAAATCCAACATCAGTCGGTCGTGTTCGGTATCAAAATACCAACGCCATTTATCATCTGGTTTAATTCGCATATTTTTCCTTCCCGCCATGCTGCTAACATCATTGACTCAATAACTGAGTTCTTCGCCCATCAAATGGGATTAATTTCATATAACCGCATCATACTTCAAACAGCATGTGCGTTGGCGGCTCTCGTTACTCAGCCCATCCATGAAGTTCGCCGCTACGAGACCACTATAAGCCGCGTTCAAATCAGTTCACGACCACTTTGTTATTCGATTACCGCTTACCTGCAACTCACATTATTTAGGTATAGGGCTTTCGCTGTATATTTAATCTACCGGAGTAAAATATAGACGAGCCGGAGGAAGAAATAAACCCCCCGGCCAGTAATGAAGTTAAATAATTAGATATGAGTGATGATATTCTTAATCAAACCAGGCCCACGGAAGATAAAGCCGGAATAAATTTGAATCAATGAAGCACCTGCCGCCATTTTTTCGCGAGCGGCAGTAACCGAATCAATTCCACCTACCCCGATAATTGGCAGACGCCCTTGCAGTTCTTGCGATAAGCGACGAATGACTTCCGTGCTACGTAATTGTAATGGTCGGCCACTTAAACCACCGGCTTGTTCGCAATAATTTAATCCCTGAATGAGAGAGCGATCTAACGTTGTATTAGTGGCAATAACGCCATCTATATTATGGCGAACTAAACTGTCAGCTATTTGGATCAACTCTTCCTCGGTAAGATCCGGCGCGATCTTTACTGCCACAGGAACATATTTATGATGGCGCTGATGTAATTCAGTTTGTTTATTTTTAATTGCTGCCAACAAATCATCTAACGCTTCACCATACTGCAAAGATCGTAACCCTGGGGTATTAGGTGAGGAGATATTAATCGCAATATATCCCGCGTAAGGATAAATTTTATCCATACAAATCAAGTAATCTTCTTTACCTTGCTCTACCGGGGTGTCTTTATTTTTCCCGATATTAATACCTAATATTCCGCCAAAATGTGATTTTTTGACATTTTCAATTAAGTTATCAACTCCGTGATTATTAAATCCCATCCGGTTGATCAAGCCTTCAGCCTCAACGATCCTAAACAACCTTGGCTTATCATTACCTGACTGTGGCCGGGGTGTCACCGTACCCACTTCGATAAAACCGAACCCCATCGCGCCCAGAGCATCAATACATTCACCGTCTTTATCCAGCCCCGCCGCCAAACCTAATGGATTTTTGAATGACAATCCCATACAGCTCACTGGTTTGGTTGGTACCGACTGGCGAACCAGGAATTCGAGTGGTGTGCCAGTAACACGTTTTAACTGCCGGAAAGTGAATTCATGGGCACGTTCTGGATCAAGCTGAAATAGTGCTTTTTTGACGAGTGGGTAGTACATGTGATCTCCTGACCGGCTTTCAACCTATGGATAGACGCGGGAATGGTAAATTTATCTATCAGGAAAGTAAACGATTGCTCAGTAAAGCCACGCAAAGAATCTCTTTGTTTAACTATATTGATAACAAGATGTTAACTATTTGTAGGTCAAGAACCATAAAAAAGAGGGCATTGCTGCCCTCTGTGCTGTGAAGGTAACGTTAGTGGGCAGCGCTATTGGCTGATTTAGCCATTATGCGGCCAGTGCTTTAGTTATCTTCTCGTATAAATCACCGGACAGATTATCTAGCGTTTTAAGTTGCTCCAGCGCCTGGCGCATCAGAGCCTGACGGCCAGCATCATAACGTTTCAAGCGAATCAACGGCTCAATCAGCCGTGCAGCCACCTGCGGGTTACGGGTATTCAAATCACTGAGAATTTCGACCAGGAATTGATAACCACTGCCATCGCTGGCATGGAATGCCGCCGGATTACCCGAAGCAAAACTACCGACTAACGCACGAGTGCGATTTGGATTGCTCAAACTGAATGCCGGATGCTTAAGCAAAGCCCGTACCTGTGTCAAAACATCAGCCGCCGGACTCGTCGCTTGCAGTGCAAACCATTTATCCATAACCAAACCATCATGATTCCAACGCATATCGAAGGCTGTAAGCAACTCATCACGGCAAGGTAATTGTGCAGCGACTGCCGCCGCCAATGCGGCCAGCGAATCAGTCATATTATCCGCCTGGTGGTATTGTGACGAGACCAACTTGTTAGCAAAGTCTTCATCAGCAAAAGCCAGATAATTCAGGCAGGTATTACGCAATGCACGCTTGGCAATATCACTGTGTTCAATACGATACACAGGTGTCATATTCGCAACATATACGGCTAACAGTTCATCAGACAATGCCTGAGCCAAACAACGAGTAATAGCCTCATGAACCGCACTGATCGCCAGCGGATCAATGGTAGTAAACAGCTCTGCTATTTCATTTTCTGACGGTAAGGTCAAGATCTGCGCTGCCAGAGCCGGATCAAGATTTTCATCGAGTAATACTGCCCGGAAAGCATCCGCAACGTGAGTGGGTAAACTCAGCGGCTGTTTCTGCTGATACTTGGCAACATTAAGTTTGATATAGGTTGCCAGCAAGCTCTGGGCAGCATCCCAACGAGAGAATTCATTACGCGCATGCTGCATCAGGAAAGTGAGCTGCTGATCACTGTAGGTATAATCCAGTTTGACTGGAGCGGAGAATTCGCGCAGCAAAGAGGGGATCGGCGTATGTTCAACATTATCAAAGGTAAATGTCTGCTCAGACTCGGTCACATTCAGGACATGATGGACCGGCAAGCCGTTTTTCTGTAGCGCAATCACATTTCCGTTACTGTCATATAGTTCAATATCTAATGGAATATGCAGTGGCAGTTTTTCTGGCTGGTCAGCGGTTGGTAAGGTTTTCTGGCTGACGTGCAGATGGTACTGCTGCTTCTCAGCATCATAGTCATCACGGATGGTCAGAATCGGAGTGCCGGACTGGCTATACCAGCGACGGAATAAAGAGAGATCGACATTCGATGCATCTTCCATTGCTTGTACAAAATCATCGCACGTTGCGGCACTACCATCATGGCGTTCAAAATAGAGCTGCATACCGGCCTGGAATTGTTGTTCACCCAGTAGGGTATGCATCATGCGGATAACTTCTGAACCCTTCTCATACACGGTAAGGGTGTAAAAGTTGTTCATCTCGATAACTTTGTCTGGTCGAATGGCATGGGCCATTGGGCTGGCATCTTCGGCAAACTGTGCGGCACGCATTACGCGTACGTTCTCAATTCGATTAACTGAACGTGAACCTAAATCAGAGCTGAACTCTTGATCACGGAATACCGTCAAGCCCTCTTTCAGGCTTAACTGGAACCAATCACGGCACGTGACTCGATTACCTGTCCAATTATGAAAATATTCATGTCCGATAACCGCTTCAATGTTCAGATAATCTTTATCTGTTGCTGTTTCAGCTTTTGCCAGAACATATTTAGAGTTGAATACATTCAGGCCTTTATTTTCCATCGCACCCATATTGAAGAAATCAACCGCGACAATCATATAGATGTCGAGATCGTATTCCAGACCAAAACGAGTCTCATCCCATTTCATGGAGTTCTTCAACGACGTCATCGCCCAGTCGGCGCGATCTAAATTACCGCGGTCAACAAAAAGCTCCAATGCGACTTCACGCCCGGAGCGGGTAATGAACTTATCGCGCAAAACATCAAAATCACCGGCAACCAGAGCAAACAGATAACAAGGCTTAGGGAATGGATCTTGCCATTTTACCCAATGACGACCATCTTCCAGTGTACCCTGCCCCACAGGGTTACCATTGGAAAGCAAATAAGGATAACGAGATTTGTCAGCCACGATGCGGGTCGTAAAACGGGCCAAAACATCAGGACGGTCTAAATAGTAAGTAATATGGCGGAAACCTTCGGCTTCACACTGGGTGCACAGCGCGTCACCGGAAAGATATAATCCCTCAAGTGCACTGTTGGTCGCAGGATGAATATCATTGACGATTGTCAGTGTGAAATGTGCTGGTAATTGCTCAATGACCAGCGAGTTATCCTGTAGCTGATAATGAGGCCAAACTTGCCCATCAACACTGATACTGACGAGCGTGAGATCCTCACCATTTAGAATCAACGGCGTCACATCTGCTACCTGACGTTTTACTTTACTGACCGCCGTTACCGTCGTTTTTTGCGCATCCAGTGCGAAGTCCAAATCGATATCGGTAATGGTGTAATCCGGCGATTTATAATCGTGACGGTATTTAGCTTGCGGCTGTTGTGTCATAGGAACCCTTTTGACGTCATCAGTGAATATGATTATCAGGTCTGTATTAATAGTCGTATAAGGCCAGTATCACGGCAACCAGAACATTGCTGTCAGCCCATTGGCCTCAGACTCAGATAGCTTTTCAATGTATCACAATTGTAAAAAAAACCTAGGTGAGAGCGAGTGCTATTACGGCAAATAACGCATTGAATGTGCTTTTTTCGAGCCGCCTCGCAGCTCATTTTCCTGCTTGCATTTGGTGAACAAAATACCCGTTGATTTGCTCGGTATCGTCATTTCTGACAGCAGAATATGCCAATACCATCAGCACGGAACCCGACATCATGCACATTGGTCTTCATACATTAATAAGATTGAACATAGATTCAGACCTTTATTGAGAACCCAGTAGATGTCGATCCCCAGTTTGAAGAAGGTGATGGGTGGAATGCTGAATGGGATGGTTTAAATATCATTAATTCACACCATGTCTGGGTAGACCATGTCACGTTTAGTGATGGCCGTTTTACGATTGATCAATACACCGAGAAGGATGGCTGGAAGTTTGTTCAGCATGATGGCGCGTTAGATATTAAACGCGGCTCTGACTATGTCACGGTTTCTCACTGCCGTTTTGAATTACATGACAAAACTATTTTGATTGGTCATAGCGATAGTCATGCTGAGCAAGATGCAGGAACCATGCACGTTATATTCTTTAATAATTACTTTACGCGGATAATCCAGCGCACTCCGCGAGTTCGTTTCGCCAGCATACATCTCTATAATAATTTATTTGAGCAAGATAAATCAGATCCTATATATCCCTACGAATACAGCTATGGCTTGGGTTATCAGTCCAGTATTTTATCAGAGAAAAATATATTTTTGGTTAATGACCTTACGGCTGAATATCGGGTAATGAAGGCGTTTAATGGCGGCGATAAAGTTAATGATGACGGCTCGACTTTTAACCATAGCCTTGCTGAACTCAACAATTGTGGGTTTGACGCTGATATCGGCAGGATCCCACCCTATGCCTATGATGTTGTAGCGCTTAGCCAAGAATTCATCGACCATATCCGCAATCAAGCGGGTTCGGGGCTACCCTACGGCCATCTTCCCTGATCGCACTTATCTAAGTCGATGTCTAAACATATAATATGATGTTTGCTATTTCCCCACATTGCTCTGCGTTGATTGTGATATCTCAATGATGGGGAAATACCCGCACCAGGCCGCCAAGGTGACCTCTGATAACCAACAGGAAACAAAGATTTACCTTTTGTTGCTCAGTAGTGCAATTTAATAACCCTATATTTTATAAGTTAATTTATCCTTTATTCGCTTAAACAGCTAAAAATCTGACCTTAAGGGCCAACACCACTAAAGAAAATAGCCGTTTCACTGATAATGGCACGTTTAATCCTAGACCTGTGATTAGCATTTATGGTGTGATGAGGCTTCAATAACAGGATAATACCGGTATACTCCTGCGACTTTATAGATTATGTCCAAAGTAATTGGTGTTGCCGGTCGGCGGCCAGTGAACGCATCACGATGAGCTTACATAAGTAGGTAATTCGGGTGAGTGAACGAAGCAGCCCTGACAACTTCAAGTACCAAGGGTATATGCTGACTGCGGAAAATGCTCCTACGAGGATGCTGTATAGCGCCATGACCCAAGACGCCTCACCGATTTTGACTTCACTGCTTGATACGGATGCTTATAAGCTCCATATGCAACAAGCCGTGTTCCATCGCTATCGCCATATTACCGTTGCCGCTGAATTCCGCTGCCGTGGTGATGAGTTGCTGGGCGAATATGCCGATGAAATCCGCCATCAGATAGCGCTAATGAAACAATTAGCGTTAACCGATGATGAGTTTACCTACCTCTCGGGGTTACCCTTCTTTCAAGATGATTACCTCAATTGGTTGCGGGATTTTCGTTTTAATCCTGAGCAGGTCACCGTATCCAATAATGACGGTAAATTAGATATTCGGATTGCCGGTTTATGGTGCGAAACGATTTTATGGGAAGTCCCTTTGCTGGCAGTGATCAGTGAAATCGTTCATCGGCGCCGGTCAGTCGGTGTCACAACAGCCGAGGCCGTCACACAACTGCGCAACAAACTTCAGCAGTTTAAGATTCTCAGCGCGGATATCGATATTAGTCATTTCAAGCTAATGGATTTTGGCTCCCGTCGCCGTTTCTCACGCGATATACAGCATGCTATTGTCAGCAGCTTAAAAGATGAGTTCCCCTATATTGTAGGTACCAGCAACTATGATTTAGCCCGCAACCTGGCATTAGCTCCGGTCGGTACTCAAGCCCATGAATGGTTCCAGGCTCATCAGCAGATAAGTCCGATACTGGCCAATAGTCAGCGCGTGGCACTACAAGTCTGGTTAGATGAGTACCCAAATCAACTTGGTGTCGCACTGACTGACTGTATTACCATGGATGCCTTCTTGCGCGATTTTGATGAGACATTCGCCAATCGCTATCAAGGATTGCGCCATGACTCAGGTGACCCGGTAGAATGGGGTGAAAAAGCTATCGCCCATTATGAAAAACTGGGTATTGACCCAATGAGTAAAACATTGGTGTTTTCAGATAATTTAGATCTGGAAAAAGCGTTGTCACTCTATCGCCATTTCTATCAACGAATTAAATTAGTATTCGGTATCGGTACCCGTTTAACTTGTGATATTCCCGGCGTTAAACCGCTCAATATTGTCATTAAACTGGTTGAATGCAACAACAAGCCGGTCGCAAAACTCTCGGATAGTCCGGGTAAAACTATCTGTCAGGACCCGGCTTTTGTTGATGAGTTACGCGAAGCATTCGCCCTGCCGTTAGTCAAAAAGGCCAGTTAGTATCGGCCTGCATAATGAGGGTTCGTCGGGGTGTTAATATAACCCGGCGAGCCACTTCACTTAGCCGTTTTCCCCTCACAACCACTTCCCAATTAAACCCAGCTCTGATTTGTGCCGCCTTTATTAAGGATAACGACAGAAATGTTGCACTGATCTGGTGATTTCTACTTGTGTCCTGCACTGCCGCAAGTAACATAGCAACATCCCCATTTGGTTGGGTTGTTAACTATTTCTATATCAAAACTATTAAAGAGAGAAATCTATGAGCGTAGTGCCTGTAGTCGACGTACTGCAAGGCCGTGCTGCGGTTGACAGTGAAGTCACCGTACGCGGTTGGGTGCGTACCCGGAGAGATTCTAAAGCGGGTATCTCCTTCGTTGCCGTTTATGACGGTTCCTGCTTTGACCCGTTACAGGCCGTCGTGAATAATGCTTTGCCTAATTATCAGGATGAAGTACTGCATCTGACTACCGGCTGCTCAGTAGAAGTCACTGGAACAGTGGTGGCATCACCAGGTGAAGGCCAGAGCTTTGAAATTCAGGCAACTGCTATCAAAGTGGTCGGCTGGGTTGATGATCCCGATACCTATCCGATGGCGGCAAAACGTCACAGCATCGAATACTTGCGCGAAGTGGCTCACTTACGCCCACGTACAAACCTGATTGGTGCTGTTGCCCGTGTCCGCCATACCTTAGCGCAGGCAATTCACCGTTTCTTCGATGAAAATGGTTACTTCTGGGTTTCTACCCCACTGATCACCGCTTCAGATACCGAAGGTGCTGGTGAAATGTTCCGCGTGTCGACGCTGGATCTGGAAAACTTGCCACGCACTGATACTGGAGCTGTCGATTTCAGCGAGGATTTCTTCGGTAAAGAAGCATTCCTGACGGTATCCGGTCAGTTGAATGGAGAAACCTACGCCAGTGCATTGTCCAAAGTTTACACTTTCGGCCCCACTTTCCGGGCAGAAAACTCCAACACCAGCCGTCATTTGGCGGAATTCTGGATGGTTGAACCTGAAGTCGCATTTGCTTCTTTAGATGACGTCGCCGCATTGGCCGAGAAAATGCTGAAATATGTTTTCCAGGCGGTGCTCAATGAACGTGCTGATGACATGAAGTTCTTTGCTGAGCGGGTAGATAAAGATGCGGTAGATCGCCTACAACGTTTTGTCACCTCTGATTTTGCTCAGGTTGATTACACCGACGCTATCGAGATTTTGCTGGCATCGGGCCAGAAATTTGAAAATGACGTGTCATGGGGCATAGATTTGTCTTCTGAACATGAGCGTTATTTGGCTGAGAAACACTTTAAGGCACCGGTAGTGGTTAAAAACTACCCGAAAGACATTAAAGCTTTCTATATGCGGATGAACGAAGATGGCAAAACCGTTGCAGCGATGGATGTATTAGCGCCGGGAATTGGTGAAATCATCGGGGGTTCACAACGTGAAGAGCGCTTAGATGTGTTGGACGCACGTCTGGAAGAGATGGGCCTCAATAAAGAAGATTATTGGTGGTATCGTGATCTGCGTCGCTACGGTACGGTACCGCATTCAGGATTTGGCCTTGGATTTGAGCGATTGATCTCCTATGTAACAGGGGTCCAAAACGTTCGGGATGTCATCCCATTCCCACGCACACCGAGAAATGCCAGCTTCTAAGTTCGTCATTTCGAAAAAAATGTTTATTTGTATAAATAAAAGCCAGCTCTGCTGGCTTTTGTCATTTTTTAAAGTTCGATCTAAGTCACAAAGTTCCCTGATATTTACATTTAGTAACACATAGTATCTCAATGAAACACATTCAGGCAATTGGTAGCATTTTCGGTGTGGATTATCAGGTCTGTGAATGGAACACTGCGTTCAGACACAGACGACACCAAACTCTCAACAATAGTTCCAAAAAAATTATTGGCGGCAGTGGCAGGTGTCCGAATAACACCAATGAGGGTAATAATAATGATGAAGCGCAATATTCTTGCAGTAGTAATCCCAGCATTGTTAGTAGCTGGCGCAGCTAATGCAGCAGAAATCTACAACAAAGACGGCAACAAACTTGATCTGTACGGTAAAGTTGACGCGCGTCACCAGTTCTCTGACAACGCTGGACAAGACGGCGACGAAACTTATGTTCGTTTCGGCTTCAAAGGTGAAACCCAAATTACTAACCAACTGACCGGTTACGGCCAGTGGGAATACAACGTTCAGGCTAACCACGCTGAATCTCAAGGCGACAAAGGCAACAAAACCCGTCTGGGCTTTGCTGGTCTGAAATTTGATCAGTTCGGTTCATTGGACTACGGCCGTAACTACGGCGTAATCTATGACGTTAACGCATGGACTGACATGCTGCCTGTGTTCGGTGGCGACTCTATCTCTAACTCTGATAACTACATGACTGGTCGTTCTACTGGTCTGGCTACTTATCGTAACACCAACTTCTTCGGTCTGGTTGATGGCCTGAATTTTGCTCTGCAATATCAAGGCAAAAACCAGAATGACCGTGCTGGTTCTATTGACCCAGTTACCGGTGTTTACACTGGTGCTAACCTGAAAGATCAGAATGGCGACGGTTTCGGTATCTCTTCAACTTATGATATCGGTTACGGTGTGAACTTTGGTGCTGGTTTCTCTTCTGCAAACCGCACTAACGAGCAAAAAGCATTCAGTACTGCTGAAGGCGATAAAGCTCAGGCATGGAACGTTGGTGCTAAATACGACGCTAACAACGTATACTTGGCTGTAATGTATGCTGAAACTCAGAACCTGACTCCATACGGTGATTTTAGCAACACTATTGCTAACAAAACTCGTGATATTGAAATCACTGCACAATACCAGTTCGACTTCGGTCTGCGTCCATCTTTAGGCTACGTTCAGTCTAAAGGGAAAGATCTTAACGCGAATGGCGATAACCAAGATCTGTTGAAATATGTTTCTGTAGGTTCTTACTACTACTTCAACAAAAACATGTCTACCTATGTTGATTACAAAATCAACCTGTTGGACGAAAACGAGTTCACTCGTACTAACAAGCTGAACACTGATGACGTTGTTGGTGTTGGCTTGGTATACCAGTTCTAAGTTAAACTTAATCACGCAGTTTATCTGCTGACATAAGTTAAAAAAGACAGGGCTTCGGCTCTGTCTTTTTGTTTTTATCCTTAGCCAATAGAGGGATATTACGCTGTCGAATACGCTATTTTGCCGATTTTTCACCCTGAATTCCCCCGCCTCACAACATTCATTTCTTTTTATCGCAAACGGTTGGCAAAGACTGCAACTGGCGCTACCCTGATAGTTCTGTTTGCTTAACGCTAAGCCATGGAAGCCTCTGACATGTTTGAAAAAATCACTGCTGCACCTGCTGACCCGATTCTGGGCCTGACCGATATTTTCCGCGCGGATGACCGCCCTCATAAAATCAATCTGGGGATTGGTGTCTACAAAGACGAAACCGGTAAAACACCGGTGCTGACCAGCGTGAAGAAAGCTGAGCAGTATTTGCTGGAAAACGAAGTTACTAAAAACTATCTGGGTATTGATGGCCTGCCGGTTTTCGCCAGTTGTACACAAGAACTGTTGTTCGGTGCCGACAGCGCTATTATTGCCGATAAGCGTGCGCGTACCGCTCAAACCCCAGGTGGTACCGGCGGGTTACGTATTGCTGCTGATTTTATCGCCCATCAGACCAGCGCTAAACGTGTCTGGGTCAGTAACCCTACCTGGCCGAACCATAAAAATATCTTCGCCGCTGCAGGGCTTGAAGTGGTTGAGTATGCCTATTATGACGCTGCGAACCATTCACTGGACTTCGATGGGCTATTAAAAAGCCTCTCAGAAGCTCAGGCTGGCGACGTAGTGCTATTCCATGGCTGCTGCCATAACCCTACCGGTATCGACCCAACCGAAGCCCAATGGAGCCAATTAGCTGAGCTGTCAGTCGCCAAAGGTTGGCTGCCACTGTTTGACTTCGCCTACCAAGGTTTTGCCAAAGGTTTGGAGGAAGATGCTCAGGGGCTGCGTATTTTCGCTGCCAAACATCAGGAACTGATCGTTTGTAGCTCTTATTCGAAAAACTTTGGTTTGTATAATGAGCGTGTCGGGGCTTGCACCATTGTTGCCGCTAGCAGCGACGTGGCCGATATCGTCTTCAGCCAGGTTAAAGCCGTTATCCGTGCTAACTATTCCAACCCACCAGCCCATGGTGCGTCAGTGGTTGCCACCATCCTGAGCAACGCGACATTACGCGCCATTTGGGAACAAGAACTGACCGATATGCGCCAGCGCATTCATCGTATGCGTCAGTTGTTTGTGAATACATTGCAGGAAAAAGGTGCGAAGCAGGACTTCAGCTTTATCATTAACCAGAATGGGATGTTTTCATTCAGTGGCCTGACCAAAGAACAGGTTCTGCGCCTGCGCAGTGAGTTTGCTGTTTATGCTGTCAACTCTGGCCGGGTAAACGTTGCAGGTATGACACCTGATAACATGGCTCCGCTGTGTGAAGCTATCGTTGCTGTGCTGTGATTAAGCATCAATGACTTACCGTAAAAAGGGTGCATATTCACCCTTTTTATTTTGTTTCAAATGTCAGAATATGAGTCTTAATGGAACATATATTTGGCAAATTCGCTCATCGGCATAGGACGCCCATACATATAGCCTTGCAGATAGTCGACGTTATGGGCCTGTAAATAGCGCATTTGAGTGTCGTTTTCGACTCCCTCTGCAATGGTCTGCAACCCTAGTCGGGTAGCGAGATCGATAACATTCCCGACAATGTGGCTCGACAATGCATCGGAACCAATCATGCCAACAAAACTTTGGTCAATTTTCAAAAAATCCACTTTAAAGTTCTGTAAATAAGTCAGACTTGAATGTCCGGTACCAAAATCGTCGATAGCAATAAATACCCCCAAAGCATGCAACTCGGCAAATAATCGGTCGGTAATCTCATCGGCAACGATTAATTTCCGTTCGGTTAATTCCAACGTGATATTGATTTTATTACCACCAAAGGCCTGAATAAAACGGCGGCAATCATCTACCAGACTCAGATCACGGCAATGGTTAGCACTGATATTAAAACCAAAGTGAAAACCTTCCGGTAACTGATTTACGTAAGGTGCAAAAGTGGTACTAACTTGCTGCATGATAGCGCGAGTCATCGGAACAATAAGTTCACTGTCCTCGGCCATCGGAATAAATTTATTTGGCTGAATTAAACCATTAACAGGATGCTGCCAACGCATTAGAACTTCACAACCCACCCAGCATTGCTCTTTGCCTGATACTATCGGCTGCATATAAGCAACAAACTCGTTGTTTTCTAACGCCTGTTTTAATACCTGCGTGGGTGATGCCGCCCTACCCGATAACCAGAAAACCAGCGCGGCTGAACCGATGCTCATTAAGATGAAAAATATCAGGCTACCTTGATTATATTGCCAGGCATAGGCCAAATATTGCTGGTTAGAGAGCGCCGTATTTAATGAATAAGCAAACTTGTCTGAGGCCAGATATAACGGTTCGCTTCCCTCGGGGGGGTGGCCTGGATGTACCATACCCACCGCATCCATCCATTTATCACCCACCCTCAAATACAATTGTATATCACCACTTAATAAGTTAAGGATGCTGCGCAGATAATAGCCATCGACCGCAACCAGTATGCTGTAATCACCTCGCGCCAGCCGATACACCATCAAAGCACGATCTGGAGTGACATCATTACCCTGCATTAGCTCCAGTTGACCATCAACGAACACATCTAGATCAAACGGCGTGGAAAGTGGGCCATATATCGAGGAACAATAGATAGTCGTCCCCTTAGCTAAAGAGACTGAACGCACATCCGGTATAATGACAACTTGATCCCGCAGGTTTTGAACAACTTGCATGCAAGGTTTACCTAATCCGGTTTCTACCTGAAGCGCCGCATGCTGCAAATTATTAAATATCTGCTCGAATCGAGCCCTACCTTGTAATAACTTAGCTTCAGCATCCTGATGCATATTGGCTTTGGTTTGCGCATAAATCACTGCCGCCCCTAACAACAGAAATAAGAATAATACCATGCAAGAAAAACTTAGCCGGGACAGGAATTTATTCAGTCTGAAACGACGAAACGGCATAGTGGCTTCCATTGAAAGGCGCTCGTAATATTACGAACTCAAAACGGCAGCAGAAACAGTGCCGGGTCAATTAACGTGACGACTGTTTGTTGGTCAGGCTTTATCCATCTCGCAAAGATAATATAAGCACCGACCGCTATCATCATTATGATCACAGCACCAATAGATAAATAACTATTGCTTCACAAAATATGTAAATCACTTATTCAATATAACGTAAAAAGACACCTGACGGTGCCTTCTTTGAAATTCTAGCTGTTTATGATGTCGACATCACCAAATAGCCGGTTCTTCACGTATAAACGGGTTAGTCTGCCGTTCATGGCCTAACGTAGACATTGGGCCATGACCGGGAATAAACGTTATGTCATCACCTAAAGGCAACAATTTAGTCCGAATGGAGTTAATCAGTTGTTGGTGATCACCGCGTGGGAAATCACTACGTCCAACACCACCGTTAAAGATAACATCACCGACCAGTGCCAGACGCCCCTGTTGGTCAATGAAGACAATGTGACCTGGCGTATGCCCAGGGCAATGCAATACCGATAACTCCACTTCACCAACAGTGATTTTGTCACCCTCGGTCAACCAACGGGTTGGGGTAAAAGCTTCACATTCGCTCAAACCAAACATTCTGCTCTGTGCCGGTAGCCCTTCTAACCAGAACGTATCTTCTTTTTCAGGGCCATAAATCGGGATATCAAAATGAGCGGCTAACTCAGCAGCAGCACCCACATGATCCAGATGGCCGTGAGTCAACAAAATCTGGCTGACCGTTACCCCCTGACGTGCAACTTCAGCAATGATCTTGGCTGCGTCACCACCAGGGTCCACCAATGCGGCCTGCTTTGTGGCTTCACACCAGATTAAGGTGCAGTTCTGGCTAAAGGCCGTCACCGGAATAATTTGATATTTCATAAAACTCCACCCCAAATGCAACTGGCAATATACCTATCATCTTTCAACCATACATCTGTATGGGCTGCGGTCGTTTACCCGAATCACTGATAGCATCAGTTTATCGAGATTAGCGAACCTGAATCTTGAGGCTCGCCCTGTGGCTGGCATAAGTGCTGTTCAAACCCACTCTGACCGATTTGGCACTTGCTTGCCACCGCCCTACAATTTGAAATCTGTTAGGTATGATTCAATGCATTGGCATAAAAATGTCTGCTACCAGGTTCTTGTCGGCCCAGTATCAATATGTACAAAGTTACTGCGAGGGTAATATCCTACACCACCTGCACGCATTTTTAATGCTGCTTTGCGGATATTACTCAATTGAATACCTTCAATATGAAAATCCATTGCCCGCCCTTGCGTGTGGAAACTGTGTTTGGCCACACCACGGCTGCGTTCGCGCAGTTCATTATTGGTATCAAGTGAGCGGTAACCGGAAATAAGCTGCACCGGTTTAGTTGTGCCAAGAAGCCCTTGCAGGCGGTATAGTTGATCAAACAGGCGTGGGTCGATAGTTTTTACCTTATTGGCCCGATAATCGCGAAAGAGATGGTTTAAGCGGGAAAGTTCATCTTTGTTATAGCCCCGACCATCAAAAAATTCGGCTTTTATGGACTCGCCTGTATTGAGGTTATTCAGGGTCAAGATCCGTGGGCGAGGAGTAGAAAGGGTGGCGAATGCCTGCCCTGGAAGCAGCGATATACCCAGCGCTGCCCCGCCTAACGTTAGCCATTTACGGCGATAATTATCAATTTTATCCATGATCTCTGTTAATACCCGGCAAGAATGTCAAAAGAAAGCACTAACCAAATGTGCCGTCCCGAACCATAACCGCCTACGGAAAACCAGTCAACCCGCATTCGGCCCGCACTCGCTGTGCGTTTAAGTTCGGTTATAGAGAACCCCAATTTGGGGCCCCCTATGACAACCCGATATTAAGACCATTAGTTATTGAGTTTTACTGCATTTATTGCATTAAAAGTTCAGCCTGAGGTGAGATTTGTGCACCGGATCTCACCGTCTTATCATAATTGTAAATATCTGTTCTAAATTGTGGCCTACCGTCATCCGCCACCCATGCTGTCAGGTAATACAATTGCACCGGGACACGTTGGCGAATATTCACGTAGGTGGTATCGCCTTGTTTTAACGTTGAGGAAACCCGCGCATCATTCCAGCCAGCATCTTGCAATAACATATTTGCCAGATCCGAGGCTTTATTGACGCGGACACAGCCGGAACTTAATGCACGGATATCTTTCTGGAACAGACCATGGTTCGGCGTGTCATGTAAGTAGATAGCATCAGAGCTTGGCATATTGAATTTGAAGCGCCCTAATGAATTGCTGGCACCTGGTGCCTGACGCAGACGGTACGGGAAGTTATTAGGTGAAATCATGCTCCAATCGATCATCGATGGATCAACAACTTCAGCCTCATTACTCCAACCAGACAAAACGGTATAACCATGACGCTGGAAATAGCCAGCATCATAGCGTGCTTTGGGTACGATATCCTGGCGCACCAGAGACGTTGGTACATTCCACGGCGGATTGACCACCACATTATTTAACGCACTGCTCATCAACGGTGTCTTGCGGCTTGGACGGCCAACAATCACCCGAGATGAGAGGACCTCAGCACCATTCTTATAATAATTAAGCGAATAGTTTGGAATGTTAACCATAATGCCGTTATCGACGTGTCCCGGTAAAATACGCAAACGCTGAATATTCAATGCCAATAATGTTGCCCGCGTTTGTGGTGAGACATTCAACCATTCACGAGTTCGGACACCAATAACACCATCATCACTTAGCCCATGCCACTGTTGAAAACGTTTAACGGCTGCCACCAACTCTGGCGTATAAACATTGTCGGTTATAGTTGTGGTGAGCAGCGCTGATGGCGACGCTACAACCCCACCGGTAACAGGAACGTCGGCCACGGGTGCCGCTGAAGGGCTAACCACTAAACTGTGAGCCTGAGCACGGCTCTTTTCTTCATCAACCGAGAGATCATCATTGACCACGGCTACTGCTGGATTATCCACCGGGATAACCTCTGGGGCTTTGGCCGGTTCTGATGCAATGGGGTGTAGCATGCCCGTTCTGTCCAGGATTTCTCGTAGCGCTGGAATATCGTCACTTAACTGGCCTGGGCGCAGGCTGGGGCCATTAGACATCTGTGGCCATGGCTGGCGGTCTGCCAGCATCAGTTTCAATGCCTGATGCATTTTGTCGTATTGAGGATGTTGGGGGGCCAGCGACGCCAGATAGGGTGCGGTGGTACCTTCATGCACCGCTTGCTGCCAACGATTTAAAATAGTAACCGGCGGCATCGCCATTTTGTATGGCACATTGCTGTATAACCAGACACTACCGTTAGCGCCAACACCTGAGATAAAGTGCAAGTATCCCAGCATGGCATCTGACAAAATAACATCGCGAGCTTGGCCGGTAATGTCAGGGTCACTCAGCCATTTTACCCACTGCATAAATTGCGGCTGGAGACCGGAGAGTGCCACTTCGGCTAATTGCTGCTGAAAATGCTGCACCGCAGTTCTATCCTGCCACATCGGCTGCATACGGTTGGCGGCATAAAGCAATGCCAACTCAGAAGCATAGAAAGGTGTCACCGTTTTAGGCAGCACTGATAATAACTGTGAGCGGCTTTGTGCGACCGACATTGTCGTACCACTCATAGGCAGCGCTGAGGATGAGTCTAACGGCATGACAGGTGCCGTGGCTGATGCTGTAAATATCGGCATCAGGCTATAAATTAAAGCGCAGTATAATGCTAATGCGCGTTGCGGATTTCGTTTCCCTATCGACATTCTATGCCCCCGGTATGCTTATCTAAGTACGTCATAGTCTGTCGTTACCCTTCTTCCTTGAAGTCGCAGCATTGTTGCTGCTCTGGCACCCGAATCCCTGAGCGTCGATCAGTTCAACGAGATTTGTTCGTTGGCTACCACTTCAATAGTTTCGGGTTTTCATCATTATTATACAAACAGAACTGCCTCTTGCGTGGTTAACGATATAAATTTAACCATTCACGTTACGCTAACAGATTTCCGGTGGTTATAAAATATAACCCTAAGGTGTGGAAGAAATAAAAATGGCCGCTAGTTAGCGACCATTTAATCGGATTAATTATTGCTGCCTTCTTTCTGAACAATAATTAACCGCCAGGTTGTATCTCGGCAGGTATCGGCGGCAATGTTGGTATTTCATTGGCAAAACCTCGTAAGCCAACCACATGTACATGCTCATGATTTTGGAAGACTTTTCGTACCAACTTATAGGTTGTCCCTTTTTCCGGGCTGATATTTTCTGGTGCTGCAATTATTAATTGCATTTCCAGCCGCTCGCACAGTTCAAATAATGTCGCGATAGATTTGGCATCCAAACGCGCCGCTTCATCAAGGAACAACAAACGACAAGGGGAAATATCTTTGCCGCGCAGACGACGCGACTCTTCTTCCCAACTCTGTACCACCATGACCAGTATTGACATACCGGTACCAATAGCCTCACCGGTTGACAATGCGCCGCTTTCTGCCCGCAGCCAGCCATCTGAACCGCGATAAACTTCGACTTCCAGTTCCAGATAGTTACGGTAATCAAGCAGTTCTTCACCGATGGTCTGCGGCAAGCGCTGCCCCATATCCATTTGTGGGTTCAACCGCTGGTAGAGTTTCGCCAATGCTTCGGAGAAGGTCAGACGATTACTATTAAACAGATCCTGATGCTGCTCTTGTTGCTCAGATAGCACATCGAGTAACGTCGCGTGAGCTTCACGTACATTCACATTCAGTCGCACGCTCTTGACCTGACCAAATGACACCGCTTGCAAGCCCTGATTCAGCATACGGATGCGGTTCTGTTCGCGCTGAATAGTTTTACGGATAATATTCGATACACTTTTGGAACTGATTGCCAGCTTCTGTTCGCGAGCGGTTAATTCTTCGGTCAAACGGCCCAGTTCAATCTCCATCTGTTCAATGGCTTCAACCGGATCATCAGTGCGAATAATATCCTGACGAATACGTTCACGCAGATGTTGGTAGACCGCGATATAGAACTGAATCTTACGCTCAGGCCGTTTCGGATCTTCAGACAAACGCAGCACATCGCGCAGATGTTCATTATCAGCCACCGCCAGACGCAGAGCACCCAAGGCTTTATCCGACATAGAACGCAGCTCGTCACCGTCCATATAGGCCAGTTCACGGCGATGCAAACGACGCTCAACGCCATTATCTTTCACCATCCGCATCACCGCACACCAACCTGCTTTGGCATTGACGACTTGTTCACGGATCTGATGATAATCTCGTTCCAGCTTGCGCAGTTTCTTCTGGAGGCTATCCATCTCAGCTTCACAGAAGGTTAGCTGTTTTTCCAACTGATTACGGCGTGAACGGTTAGTACTTAATGCCGCATGCAACTCGTCACGGCGGGTACGAGCACGGGCTTCTGCATTAGCATCAGCCTGAACACCGATATCCACCAGTTCCTGACTTAACTCTTTCAGCATGTCACGCTTGGCGTCATAAGAACTTTTTAACGACGCTAGCACCTGATTATACTGGGTAAATTGCGCTTGATACTGACGTAACTGCTCACGAGCGCGAGTGCGTTCTGCTTCCGCCTGCTCCAAGCGCTGGCGCAGTTTGTCGTTGAGATCAGAGTTCTCCGTCAACATGCCCGCAGAATCGGTATAGCTAAAGTGCGCACGACGTTGAACCACTTCAGTCAGTGCGAAAGCTTGCTGTTTAGCCTGACGCTGGCTGTTTTGCGCCAATACATAGTTTTCCTGCAACTGTTCGTGTTGTTGCGGGTCACTTTGTAATACCGCTAACAGCGGTTCAAGTTTAGTCAGGGAAGCGCCATGCTTCTGAATATGGCGAGCCGCCTCTTGCGCTTGCGCCGATTCTTCAGTTATCTCTTCGACACGGTCAGTCAACGTATCATCAAGTAGCAATGAAATCAGTGGGATCAAGCGGTTAAGGGCTGAAATCCCCTCTTTAGCCTGTTCGAATTGCTGGCGCTGCTGCTGGTTGCTTTCTTCGTGTGCACTCAGCGCACGCTCTATTTCACCACGACGGGTATTGAGTAAACGAATTTCAGCTTCAGGATCTGCATCAAATGCCACGGCCAGATGAGAACCGATAAAACGGCTGAATGCTTGATGCAAGCGTTGCGTTTTTTGCACATCAAATGACAGCGTGGCATAACGTTCAGCCAGGCTGTCACGCTCTTGATACAGAGCTTCCAGCCGGTTCTCACGGGCAGCACGGCCAAACAGCGGCAGTTCTGGATAACGGGAGTAACGCCACTGGCGATCCGCAATTTTAACCACTACCGCTTTTTCATGCTCTTCAACGGCAAATACACTGTCATCAAATGATTGCGGGTCACCCTCGATAAGATAGAGGTCTTCCGGGCAGTCTTCTAACCCTTGTAGTTGATCCCGCACCAGTGACAAGTCCGGTACCACGATACCGTGGCGCGATGGACCATACAGCGCGGAGAAGTATGGCGCATCATCGATGGTGACATCGTCATAAATCTCGGAGAGCAACACACCACCGAAGCGTTCGGCCAAAGCAATCATCCGCGCATCTTCAGCACCACTTGGCTGACTTAAACGCTCAATCTGCGCATCAACAGCACGTTTGCTTGCGGCGACTTCATCGCGTTCCACCGTGGTTTCGCGTTCACGCTCCAGCAGTTGCTGCATGTGTTCGGTAACCTGACGGCTATCCTCCAGCGCCTCACCGCTCTGCTCGCTGAGTTGACTCAGCGCATCTTGTGCCGCCAACCAGACTGGCGCACGCGCCGTTAGCTCCTGAATTTTGAGCTTAATTTGCTCAAGTTCCTGACGCATTTCCATGCGCCGTTCACCAGCATCACTGACGTTGAGAGAGAGCTCTTCAACTTGTGACTCCAGTTCACGCTGCAACTCTTCCAACTCCTCCGGCTGGTATACTTGCCCCTGGCGTTTACAGAACTCTTGCAGCAAGCGCTCTGCGTCTTGCTGAGCATGTAAACGCTGTTCCAGCTCTGACAAACGCATCCGCAATGGTTGCACACGTTCAGCCAAATGTTGTTGCGACGGCCAGTCACGCAACAATTCCCGCGCAGTTTGCCAGGCTTCACTGCGACTGACCTCGCCGGCGATAGCCACCACTAACTGATAAGCTTGCTCAAATTGGCTGTGCGCAGCATCAGCAACACTCAGTTTTTGCTCAAGTTGTAATAAAGATTCAGTCGCTTCCTGCTCTTTGGCATGGAAGGTTTCTAGCCACTCTTCGGCATTATCGGCAGTTAATTCTGGCAACTGGCACAGTGCGCGCGCACGTTCCAAAGCCTGTAAGGCTTGCTGATATTGGATAGCACGGGTCTGTTGAACGTCCAGCGCTTGCTGGTAATCGGCCAACTGACTTTTCAGTTCGTCCACCTCCAACTCAGCAGCTTCAGCGCGGGCTTCGTTATCGGCCTGCTGCTCGCTGGCCTCGGCGACAACTTCATTTTGCTCTTCCAGCCGGTAAGTCAACTCTTCCAAATCACTCTGGTAGCGCTCGATCTTTTCCTGCTGGCGCATGGCGGTCTGCACCAGACTCAGGTGGTCACTGGCCGCCTGATAATCTGTTTCCAGATCCGATTCCGCACTGCTTTGCTCGGCTAATTCTCGCGACATTTCCACATGACGATACTGCTCAGTCACCAATTGCTTGCGGCTGGTCAGCAAGTCACGGCGCAATACCAATGCGCCATCAAGATGGATCCGCCGCTCATTGGCATGACGCATATAGTCAGCAGCAACGTAGGACGTTGCCTCTGAAATCAGATGCTTAAACAAATCACGATCAGATTGAGTGACACGAATAGCCTCAAGGGTCATACGGTTTTCACGCAATGCCGCTTCCATATCCTGGAAGGCTTTGCGCACGCCGCTGTTTTCTGGCAATAAGTAATCACGCAGTGAGCGGGTAATCGCACTGGAAATACCACCGTACAACGATGCTTCTATCAAACGGTAAAATTTGCTGCGATCGGCAGAAGAGCGTAAACGCTTTGGAATCACACCCAAATCAAACATCAGCGAGTGGTAGTCAGTGATGGAGTTAAATTGCTTGAACTGCACCCCTTCCATTGCTTCGACGCGCTCTTTCAGCTCTTGTAATGACAGGACGCGCGCCTGACGCTCACCCACCACCTCGGTAAGAATCTGGGTAGGTTGGATAGCCGTCGGCAGCCCCTGAATGGTGAAAGGCTTAATATCAACCTTGCGGTCACGCCCTGCCACTTGTTGCAACCGCACCCCGACAACCACACGTTGGTGGCGGGAGTTGACGACATCCAGCGTTGAATAACAGACCCCGGCCCGCAATTTGCCGTGCAGACCTTTATCACGGGAACCACTGGTAGCACCGGCTTCGGTGGTGTTACGAAAGTGCAGCAGTGTCAGGTCAGGAATCAGTGCTGTAACGAAAGCGGCCATAGTGGTGGATTTACCCGCACCATTGCCGCCAGATAAGGTGGTTACCAGCTCATCAAGATCGAATGTCCGGGCAAAAAAACCATTCCAGTTAACCAAGGTCAGCGAGCGAAATTTACCGCGTTCAATCATTCCTGTTCATCCTCTGCACTGTCCGCTGCATTACCCATGGTGATGTCAGTTTCATCGCTTTCATCATGGAGTGACAGACTGTTTTCCACCGCCATGGCCTCGCCATCACGGATCATGCGTAACTGGGCTTCCCGTGGGTCATCGCCGCTACGCACATCAGCACCAAAGCGGAATACCGCTTCAGTGATACGAAACTTGCTGCTGTCATTGCCCATAAAGTAGATCATACCCAACCGACGCAGCCGGTTAAGTGACGTTCTTACTTTTTCCTGCAACTTCTGCTTATCCAAATCCGACCCGGTTGAGCGCTGGTTAACAAACTTCAGCAATTTGCTCTCATCGGCCAGACTTAGCAGCTCTTCGTATAATTCGTGCTGCGCGAAAATGCCTTCATGGGCCAAACGTTCAGGGCTGAGATACAGATAACAAAGGATCTTGCCAACCATCATATCCAGCTCAGATAGCACCGAGCGTGGAATCAGCGTGGTAGAACGGGGGCGCAGATAGAAGAAACCTTCCGGTGCACGGATTAACTCCACGTTATAACGGGTATAAAACTCTTCCAGTTGCTCCTGAAAATCCATCAGGAAAGCATGATTATCCAGTTCATCAATCCCGATATGACGACCGGCACGTAACTGGCTGTCAAGTGCTGGAAACAGTGAGTTGGCCAATGCCTGAGCCAGTTTAACGGGCATTACTACTTCAATATTTGTTGATGACATGTGCCTGCACCTTGGCTCCGTAATCATTGATTGCCAACCATTCTGCTGGTAACCCTGAGAAATCGGCTTCGGCCACACCAAGGCGAACTGCCTGGTCGACCAGGATACGAGCCACGTCGAAATGACGAGCACGCGGATATTGCGCGAGGTAGTCGCGCATCACTTCCCCCAGATTAAGTGGCATCTTTTGTTGCTGGTATACCAACAACGCCTGCTCAATCAGGGCGGCTAATTGCTCACGGATCTCATTAAATTCTTCAAATTCCAGATCCGGTGGCAGCTCCCCGGTAACTTCCTCACTGCGCAACGCCAGTTCTTCATCGCGCATATCCAGCAAGCGATCAGCGTTGGCATAGGTGAGAGTCCATGGGCTATCAAAATAATTCTGCACTGACTGGCGCAAGCGTTGGGCAAAGACACGGTTTTTATCCATATCAATCGCAGTACGGATAAACTTATGCACGTGGCGGTCATAGCCGATCCACAGATCAATCGCTTGTTGGCCCCAACTGATAATGCGGTCAAGTTTACTTTGTAAATCAAAGACCAACTTATCCACCAGATCCAGACCCGCATTGCCGATAGTGGCTTCTTGAATACGTAACAGGTTAGCCTGAAGTTTATCACCTGCCGCTTCCAGCGTATCTTGTAATTCACGCAGTGTGCCGGAGGTTTCTGACAACAGCATTTCACAACTGGCAATAGCCGCCCGCCAATCCTGATTCAGCAACGCGGCGATATCTTCCTTCACACTATGTTGCTGCTCGTCCATCAAGCGTTGCGTCATATCAATGCTGTCGAAAATTTCAGCAACTGAATATTTTAGCGGGGCAAAAACATTACGATGCCAGTGGAATTCATCGCCCCCCTCTTCGGCCGCTTCGGCCGCCCGTTGTAGCTCTTGTGCGACAATCGATAACTGCATTGACAGGCGCAGGGTGGAGAATTCGCGCTGCCGGATATAGTAGTCAGTGATACCAATGCCTAACGGCGTCAGGCGGTAAATGGCATTACCATCGGCAATTTCACTGGTAAAACGGTTGAGTAACCGCTGGCGCACCATGTCATTGATAGCATTATTCGCGCGCACGGCCACGGTTTCATGGGTCTGCTCAAAACCTTTACAGACGTGGCGAAATGCATCAACTAACTCCCCTTCACTCATTTCGCCATCCAGCCGCTCACCGTTTAACGTGGCAATAGCCAAAAGAAAGGCCAAACGATCTGTGGGCAGAGTAATCGAAAAGTCATTTTTCCGCGCCCAGGCGACCAGTTCGGGTACTGTCTGGGAAAAGTCACTCATAATGGGTCCTTCAGATTTGGCTTAAACGCCGAGACATGCACGTAGCGCCCCAGGCTGATAAAGGGCTCCTGCCGGCAATAGCGCTGTTCCAACGCCAATAATTCAGCAAACTCATCAACTTGTTGCTGTTTATTTTTCATGTAATCGTGAAACACCCGTACTCCCGTCTTACCGCTAATGGATAAACCCATTTGCTCAAGCCAACCATATACCGTTGGTGGATCTAAAGGGTATTGCGGCGATAGCGAACGCTGCCTACGCCTTTTTACACCCGGTAACGCCAACTGAAAGTTACCCAATACCGCATTACGCATCACCAATCCATTGGCATTGAAAAACATCAATGAGAGCGCGCCGCCGGGAGTCAACGCATTAAAGAGTATTTGCAGAACGTGTTGAGGCTCTGCAATCCATTCTAAAACCGCATGGAACAATATCAGATCAACCGGCTGTTCTAAATGTTGGGTGATGTCCTGAGCCGCACTTTGTACAAATTGCATGTTGTGGCTCACACCTTTTTCCAAGGCAGCGGCTTTCGCGCGCTGGATCATCTCCGCTGACAGGTCACATAATAGGACCTGATGGCCTAATGCCGCCAGTTGGCAAGCCATATGCCCTTCGCCACCGCCCGCATCTAAAATCCGCAACGGGCGTGGTGGCAGCTGCGCTAACAGCCCGCTGATATCTTGCCAAACCACCGCCTGACGAATCATTCCCTTCGTCGTACCATAGATATTGCGGGAAAACTTCTCAGCAATGTCATCGAAATTGCGATCCTGCATGAACAACTGCTCCGCTATCACTATTGATTTGCCGCCCTTGCTTGATAGAACCTCGCAAATCAATAGCCACAGTAAAAAGAATGCCTACCAACCTGCTATTTTGGCACAGCCTGACTTAGAATAAATCCTCTTGGCCTGTAATCAGCGCCAAATGCCGGTTTTTCAGCCAAAAGGGCCCTATTTTTATGCTTTTCACCTTAAAAAAGTTTGTTGGCGGCTTATTAATGCCCCTGCCCTTGTTACTCATCATCATGGGGCTGGCACTCATTTTATTGTGGTTTACCCGCTGGCAGAAAAGTGGCAAAACACTTTTTGCGTTGAGTTGGCTGGTATTATTGCTTATTAGCCTGCAACCTGTCGCTGACCGCCTGCTATTGCCACTGGAAAAGTCATACGCGACTTATCAGGGAAACGACCCGGTAGATTACATTGTTGTGCTCGGTGGCGGCTACACGTTTAATCCGAATTGGGCACCAAGCGCCAATTTATTCGCAAATAGCCTGCCAAGAGTCACTGAGGGTGTCAGGTTGTATCGTGCACATCCTAACGCAAAAATGGTTTTTACTGGCAGTGCGGGTCCGAACAACCAAAGCAGTGCAACAACAGCAGCTCAGGTGGCAGAAAGCTTAGGTGTTCCGGTGGCGAATATTATTGCGTTAGAGCAACCGAAAGATACCGTTGAAGAAGCCGCGGCGGTGGCCACTCTGGTAGGTGATAAACCATTTCTACTGGTCACCTCGGCAAATCATCTGCCCCGAGCGATTAAATTCTTTACCGCCATTGGGTTACATCCAATCCCCGCGCCTGCAAATCAGTTAGCCATCACTACACCGTTGCATAGCTGGGAGCGTGCTATTCCAGCAGCGGCTTATTTAGGCCACACCGAACGTGCCTGGTATGAAACATTGGGGCTGTTGTGGCAAAAATTAAGCGGGGATAGCAAGGGTGAATAAATTAGTTTAACCAAGGGATGAGTTGCCGGGCGGCATTATCAAATACAGCACGATCCAGATTCCCGGTATGGATAAAGCGAGCCACCAGTTCCCAAAGGGTATAGAGCCATCGGCGGGCAACAAAGGATTCAGAGACCGGTGCTTTATTGAGATAACGATAGAATAGCTGACTAGGCATGCCCTCTTCGCTGAGGCGGAACAAGTCATACTCTCGTGGAGCCCACAACATCGGGCCTGGATTAAGCATCGCTAGCAACTGATCGCTGCGCGCATCTTTTAACATACTGCGGAGAGTCAGATTGCCGTGCACCAGCACTGAGCTGTCATCAAAACCGGCAAAAAGTGCCGTTAATGACGCCTTCGCACGGTAAAGTATCGCACGGTCTTCCAATGTCATAACCGGTGAATTCATATTAGACAAGGTCGCCCACAACACTTCAACTCGTTGCTGATACCAACTGAACCAATCATTTTCCTGGGTGCTATCAACATTACCCACACAACCGTGGCTATCAATGCGATGCCATGCCAGTACACCTTCAACTATCTGATCCATCAAAGCATCCCAGCGTTCCCCCGTCCGAGTCGGTGCCTCCACCGAAACACCACGTAAACGCTCCATCAACAGAATTTCTTTATACGGGGATTGGTGGGTCATCACCAGTCCGTACACGGTGGGTAACCGGATATCGCCTTCCCGAGCCAGCATGGAAAGTTTATACGCCTCTTGCTGTGCTATCCCCTGACAAACATAGCTCTTCGCCAGTAATGGGATTGCCTGCCCCTGCTGGTTATACATCGCGTACAGGTGGGCATAGGGCTGCTCGCTGATACGTTCGAGGCGGGTGATAGATTCCCCGAGCACCACACTTAATTCAGCTTTCAGTTGTTCCATTATGCTCAGTCCAATTATCTGGCGAAATTGATGGTTCATAATGGGATGACGGGCGGGAGATTTCCAGAATGCAGATCAACTATTATTGATAATAAAAATCAAACTATCGGATACAAAGTAAAAACGCCAGGCCCAATTGGACCTGGCGCAAACAGTTCGGTGCCCGTAATGGTTACTGATGAAGCATGATAGCGCGCACCCGATCCAGATCAGCCTGAGTATCAACCCCAACCGTGGGTATCGCTTTTGCTACCGCGACGTGGATCTTTTCGCCATACCACAGTACTCGAAGTTGCTCTAATAGCTCGATTTGTTCGAGTTTGCTCGGTGCCCAATTAACATAACGGCGGATAAAACCTGCACGATAAGCATAAATACCAATATGGCGTAAGAAACAATCACCGATAGTCTCTTTTGACTGAGCAAAACGCTCTCTTTCCCATGGGATCGCCGCGCGGGAGAAATAGAGCGCGTAGCCTTGCTCATCCATCACCACTTTAACCGCATTAGGGTTAAATGCTTCTTCGCTACTTTCAATCGGCACCGCTAATGTTGCCATGCCAGCACGACAAGCGGCCAGATTATCAGCCACCTGACGGATAATTATCGGGGGTATCAGAGGTTCATCCCCTTGGACATTTACGATAATATCATCATCGGCAAAACCATAGAGTTCAATGACTTCGGCTAAGCGCTCGGTGCCAGATTGATGATCGGCACGGGTCATACATACCTCACCACCGGCGGACTCAACGGCTCTCACCACCTCAGGATGATCTGTTGCCACAATCACCCGTGACGCGCCCGATGCCTTTGCTCGTTCCATCACATGAACTACCATCGGTTTGCCCGCAATATCAGCCAATGGCTTGCCGGGTAACCGGGTTGAAGCATATCGAGCGGGAATTATAGCGATGAAACTCATGCGTGCTTCTCATCAATTGACAGTGGGCGGGCTTCATTCTCCAACAATACCGGAATGCCATCGCGCACCGGGTAAGCCAGATTGTCGGCTTTACATACCAATTCAAGGTTTTCTTTATTGAAATACAACTTGCCGTTGCAAACCGGACAGGCAACGATTTCGAGTAAACGGTGGTCCATACATCCTCCAGAATGGAGTTTAGCCAGCAGGAAAGTGCTCGAGGATACCATATCTGCTGAAGCAGGTTAACTGTACCGATGCTGCCTGCGCTATCAGCGATTAATAACAAGGAGTTATGTTAATTAGCAACTACATAAGTAAATATAGATAGCTATCTCGTGGGATAAATGCTGGTTTTGTTATTGATATGTTGAATAGCGAGGAGTAGAATTTTGTGACTCACATCACATAAATAGGCATATCGAGTAAGAGATGAAAGTATTCCATAAAATTATTGCGCTGTTTGCTAACTTCAGCAACTAAGCCGCATAAAAACAAATAGAAGCACCTGCAAAAGCTGCCCGGCGACAAAACAACCTGTCGAATAGAGGCCAAAAATACCCAAGGGTATAAATACAAACGGCTACCAAAAGGTAGCCGTTTGCTTAGAAAACGAGTTGATCGTCGTCGTATACTTAGAAAGCGATCACATCTGCTGCTGACGGCCCGTGAATACTACGATAAGTAGAGAATTCAACGTCCTGCCCTTCACTGAGTGATTTATTTTTGGTGTTGGCGATAGCCGTCTTGCTGACATACACATCCAAACTACCATCGTGTGGCGAGATGAAACCGTAACCTTCTGATTGGTTGAACCATTTCACGCGACCCATTTTTAACGTCATAATAAATTTCCTTTTACTGGGCATCCTAACAACTCATTTTTATTTATTGTTTAGATGCAGTTGCCCATCCTAAAGTTTTCTGATTAAACCTCTATGAGCTTGATTTTATGAAAAAACCCGCATAAGTGCGGGCTTTAGAATTTTGCTATCCAGATCGATGATTAGCACATCGGCATCATCACTTTCTAAGATAATCTAAACATTATTTCTCTTAAATTATAGAGCAACAACGTTTGTAGCAGCCGGCCCGCGCGGGCTGTCTTGGATGGTATACTCAACACGCTGGCCTTCAGCCAAGGTTTTGAAACCATCAGTTGCGATCGCGGAGAAATGAACAAACACATCTTTACCGCCATCATGCTGTTCAATAAAACCAAAACCTTTGCTTTCGTTGAACCACTTAACCTGACCTGTCTTCTTAGACATAAACTTCACCTTCAACTTCTACTTTCAAATAACATTAAATCTGCCATAAGGCACTCGCGCTATGAGTAATAGCGGGCCTGCATCAAAACATTACTTATGGGAGTTACTATCAGAGATACTGGAAGGTTCGTCTTTGGATCGGCATCAACAAGATAACGTCTGGGAGGAACTGCTTTACTTTAGTCTCGAACACTCTTACACATAAATAGGTCTGTAGCACAGGCCAGCGGCTATTAACTCATAAAATACCATGCCGCGCAACTATTTTATCTGGGAAGGTCGGTCAGTAAGTAGCATCAATGGGATGCCACGCATAAAAAACCAATATTCTCCACTGCTTACCCCATTATTTATCGATATCAATCTAGACTAAAAACTGAATAAGCATGAAGGAGCTATCCGATTATGACTCACCCACCGTTTGTCCACCCCGATGAGATTCGCGCCAGATTCTCCAGTGCCATGTCGGATATGTATCAGGATGAAGTACCGCTATACGGAGCCTTGTTACAACTGGTTGCTGATATCAACAACCAAACTATGGGTCAGCAACCGGAACTTACCCGCCATTTACGCCAGACCGGAGAGATTGAGCGCCTGAACATGGAGCGACACGGTGCTATCCGAGTGGGAACCGCCGCTGAACTTGCGACCCTGCGCCGCCTGTTTGCGGTGATGGGTATGCTGCCTGTTGGTTATTATGACCTGGCCCCGGCTGGGGTTCCGGTTCACTCGACGGCATTCCGCGCTGTCCATGAAGCTTCGCTGCAAACCTGCCCATTTAGAATTTTCACCTCATTATTGCGCCTTGAATTAATTGAACAACCAGAGCTGCGGCAACAAGCTGCCGATATTCTGGCAAAAAGAGTGATATTTACCCCACGGGCTATCGAACTAATTACTCAGCATGAAATTTCTGGCGGGCTGACCAGCAATGAAGCCGATGACTTTATTGCTCAGTCATTAGAGACATTCCGCTGGCATAATCAAGCGACAGTAAGTGCTGATGTTTACCAACAACTGCACGATCAGCATCGTTTAATTGCCGATGTGGTGGCTTTCAAAGGACCCCATATTAACCACCTAACGCCACGAACGTTGCATATCGATGCCGTACAAATTGCGATGCCAGAACATCAGATTACCCCTAAAGCGGTGATCGAAGGGCCACCTCCGCGCCGCTGCCCAATATTATTACGGCAAACCAGCTTTAAAGCCCTTGAGGAACAGGTTTCGTTTGTCGCAACAGATGGTCGACTCATTCGAGGCCATCACACCGCCCGTTTTGGTGAAATAGAACAACGGGGGGCAGCGCTGACAGCGAAGGGGCGTAATCTCTATGACTGCCTGCTACAGGCGGCACAAGATCAACTACAGGTTCCCGTGAATGAAAAAAATGCCCTGCAATACATGGCGATTCTCAAAGAGAAATTTAGCCAGTTCCCAGATGACTACCCGACAATGCGCGCTGAACAGCTCGCTTTCTTTCGCTATTTCCCTACCGAGAGAGGGCTAAGTACCCTTACTGAATCAATGCAAAACCTGACATTAGACCAATTGATTGACGGGGAATTTATCCAATATGAGCCTTTAGTTTATGAGGATTTTCTCCCCGTCAGCGCAGCAGGTATTTTTCAATCAAATTTAGGGGATAGTGGTCACAGCCAGTTTGCGGGGCACTCCAGCAAGCAGGATTTCCAGCGGGCGCTGGGAGCCACGGTAATTGATGAACTACAGCTATATGAAGAAACCCAGCAGCGCTCAATTGTGGCGTGCGCGGCATCCCTCAAGCTAACACTGCTGAGTCTATAAAGTGGGCTACCTGGCGTGGCGTGATAATGCCTGAATGTTCAACAGTAATTGTTCAGCCTGATCCGGCGGTAACTGTGCATCTACCGGCAGGTACCACCAATTAGGCTGAGCAAAAGCCCGACACTTGACTGCATCTTTTTCAGTCATCAATAATATTTGCTGGCCACTCGTTAGCGGACTAAGTTGTGCTAATGAATAATCCTGATGGTCAGCAAAAGCATGCTTACTCTTAGGCTCAATACCCAGTAAATTCAGGGTGGTAAAGAACCGAGGAGGATGGCCAATACCCGCCATTGCAACGACATGCTGGAGTTGCTGTGCGGGCAACCGCTCACCGCTAACCAGATTGACTGCCTGCCGCGCCACCAACTGCATCGGTATTTCTCCGCTGGCGGCAATACCACCATTGGTGATTACCGCATCCACTGAGTGCAAACGCCCCGCCCGTTCACGCATCGGGCCTGCCGGTAACCACCAACCATTACCGAAACGACGCACACCATCGATCACCACCAGCTCAAAATCACGCTGTAGCGCATAATGTTGCAATCCATCGTCGGTGATGATGAAGTCCAAAGTGTGAGCTTTTAGTAACGCTTTGATGGCATCTGAGCGCTTTGGTGAGACAGCGACCGGTGCCTGAGTACGTTGATATATCAGAACCGGCTCATCACCTGCCTGCACCGTGGATGTCTCATTGGATAGCAGTAGCGGATACACCGTAGATTTGCCCCCGTAGCCACGAGACACCACCCCAACACGGTAACCCCGTAGTTGTAGCTGTTCCACCAACCAGATAACGACCGGTGTCTTACCATTTCCGCCAGCAGTAAGGTTGCCGACAATAACCACCGGGACCGGTGAGCGCCAGGCAGAACGCCAGCCAAGCGAGTAACTGGCCCGGATAAGTGCTGTGACCGCACCGTATAACCAAGATAGTGGCAGCAGTAACAGATACAGCCGAGACCGCCCAGACCAGATACGCTCAATCATTGGCCAAACTGCATACGATTAAGTTGGGCATAGGCACCATGTTGCGCCAACAACTCTGCATGTACACCACGCTCGACAATGCGCCCCTCTTCAATGACCAAAATTTCATCGGCTTTTTCAATCGTAGATAAGCGATGGGCAATAACCAGTGAAGTACGGTTTTTCTGCAACTCATCCAATGCGGACTGAATCGCCCGTTCAGATTCAGTATCCAGCGCTGAGGTAGCTTCATCCAGAATCAGTATCGGGCAATCGCGCAATAACGCACGAGCGATAGCGATACGCTGACGCTGCCCACCTGAGAGCATCACACCGTTCTCGCCAATAACAGTATCAAGGCCAAATTCCATTTTATTGATAAAGTCCATGGCATATGCCATTCGGGCGGCTTCTTCGATTTCAGCGCGGCTATAGTGCTCGTCACGGGCATAAGCGATATTATTGGCAACCGTATCATTGAACAGATGAACATTTTGCGACACCAAGGCGACTTGGTTTCGCAAGGCACCAAGCCGATAATCTCGCAAATCGTGCCCGTCCATCAAGATACTGCCTTCGCTGACATCATAGAACCGGGTCAGTAAATTGGCGATAGTTGACTTACCTGAGCCTGAACGCCCTACCAATGCCACGGTCTTACCCGCTTCAATGTGCATATTGATATCATTCAGTGCTGGGGTGTCTTTGCCTGGGTAGTAGAAAGTGACATGGCGGAATTCTATTTCACCTTTAGCCCGCTCAACTTCCAGTTTCCCCTCGTCTTTTTCCTGTTCCATATCCAGAATAGCAAATAGCGTCTGACAAGCTGCCATCCCACGCTGGAACTGTGCATTCACATTGGTAAGGGACTTCAACGGGCGCATCAGAGCAATCATTGCCGAGAACACCACAGTGATGGTACCCGCTGTCAGGGTTTCCATCACACTTGGGAAACTTGCCGCATACAGCACAAACGCCAACGCAAAGGAAGCAATCAACTGAATGATGGGATCAGAAATGGAAGAAGCAGAAACCAGCTTCATCCCCTGCTGACGCATGCGATTACTGACGGTATCAAAACGCTCGGTTTCAACTTTCTGGCCACCAAAGATCAACACTTCTTTGTGCCCTTTCAGCATTTGCTCTGCACTGGTGGTCACTTCTCCCATGGTGCTTTGCATATTTTTACTGATATTACGAAAACGCTTAGAGACTAACCGGATAGAAACAGAAACAATCGGTGCAATGACGATTAAAATCAGCGACAACTGCCAGCTGTAATAAAACATCATGATAAACAAACCGATAATAGAGGCCCCTTCACGCACCACTGTAACCAATGCGCCAGAAGACGATGCCGCTACCTGCTCAGAATCATAGGTAATACGGGACAACAACGTGCCAGTCGATTGCTGGTCAAAGAAGGATACCGGCATCCCCATCATATGGCTAAATAAGCGGCGGCGGATGAACATCACGACTTGACCAGAGACCCATGAGATACAATAGCTAGAAATAAAGCCGGTTATTCCACGAACCACCATCAAACCGATAACAGCCAACGGCATCCATTTTAAAATTGAGCTATTCGCTTTACCAAAACCATCATCGAGCAAAGGTTTCAGTAACGACAGCATAAACGTGTCACTGGCGGCATTAAGGATTAATGCTATCGCCGCGACAACAAGACCGGTCTTATAAGGAGAGATCATTGGCCAGAGGCGACGGAACGTCTGCCATGTGGATAGATCTTTATCATTCATCATGCAAATACCAGCACCAGAAGAAATAGCGGCCCATTCTACTCATTATGGCCTCCAACGCCAAACCGCTGGTGATACCAACGTGGCATTATTTGTTCCCGATAGCCCCTAATTTGCCAACTATCGCTGTAAAAATACACAGTTAGCTGCCCGGATACCGAGGTATCACGCCAAATAATGCTATTTTTTTGATAGCGTTTAATCACTTTTTTAGCTGGCAGGTGCCATTGGTTATAGCGTGCAGCGGAAGCAAAAGCCAATTCTGGCTTCACTGCCCGCAAAAATGGGCCGGTTGAAGAGGTATTGCTGCCATGGTGGGGAACTTGCAGCAATGTTGAGGCTAGCTTAGTACGATAATTTTTAACTAACTGTCGCTCTCCCCGTGTTTCAAGGTCGCCCGTCAATAACAGACTGTGTTTGCCATCATCAATGCGAATAACACATGAGTCATCATTTTGGGCGTTAATCACCTGAGTTCTCGGCCATAAAACGTCAAAATTTAAATTTTGCCATTGCCATTTCACGCCTTTCTGACAGGGCAAACCCGCTATCGGGCCAGCTAAGGAGAAAGGTGCACGGACTTTCGCCTGCGGGAATGCCGCCTTTAACTCAGCTAGCCCTCCGGTGTGATCAAGATGATCATGGCTAAGGATAATTTGCTCAACCACAATGCCCCGCCAACGTAAATAAGGGAGAATAACCGCGGCTGCCATGCTACTGGTGTGCCAACGATTGCCCGTATCAAAGATAATTGCTTTCCCTGCGCGTTCTATCACTATTGCCAGACCGTGCCCAATATCCAACATATCAACGCGCCAGCGATAATCATCACGCCGCTGAGTGAATAACACCAAATTGACACACAGGACTATCACCCCAATTGGATAGCTTCGCCACCACTGAAAACGCCAAATAAGTATTGCCAGCCACCCCACATAAGCTACGGCAACGGATGCTAACCCAGTATGCAACCAACCGGTTTTTAGGTAATTGAGTGGCCAGAGTACCGCGCAAAGCGATATATCGGCCAAGAACCAAAACAGGCCAGCTACGGTAGGCAATGGTATGCAGGCCAAGGCCAACAATACGCAAGGCACAGTAAGCAGGGATATGATAGGCACTGCCCACAAATTTGCAGCGATAGAAAACAAGCTGACGCCATGAAATAGGCCTATCTGTAGTGGCATCAATAGTAGCATCATACCAAATTGCAAATGGAACCAGCGGATAGTCAGCCCAAGCCATCCGCCCCTAAAACGCTGAGTAATTGGCACCCAATAGAACCAACATATCAGACTGAATACCGCCAGACAGGAGAGCCAAAAACTGTCTGATAGTACCGCCAGTGGTTCACTGAGTAATATTAGCGCCAACACCCAGAGCCACACTTGCCAGGCGCTGCATAAAATACCGAACAACCTCAGCAGTAACCATAGGGTTAATGCTATAGCCGCCCTCATCGCGGGTGGATTCGCGCCCGCCAACCAAACATAAACCATTGCCACAAACCAGCCAATCAGCAGCGGGAACACGGGACCGACCCAACTAACAGGTAGAAATAACTGGATCCCACGAGCCAGTATCCCGCCAAACAGCGCCGCTAGCCCGATGTGCAAACCCGATATCGCCATCAGGTGCGCCGTTCCGGTATTACGAAAAAGCGCCCACTGGTGTGTGTTCAACTGTTCTCTTTCACCAAAAGCTAAAGCTAGCAGTATCTGCCGCTGGTCATACTGCTGTAGCTGTTGTTCAATAACACTGATGGCCCGTTGGCGGAGATTACAATGGGCATCACGCAATTCAGCCTTAATCACTCGCCCTTGCAATGGACGCTGGTTGGCTATAGCCCAGCGTTGGCTATCAAAACCCCCTTCATTGAGTAAGCTATGCACCGCCCGCATTCGTAGCTTCAACGCCCATTGCTGCCCAGCACAATAGCGCTCAAGCTTCTCCGGCCACTTTACTGATACTGCAATCGGTGGAAATACTCTTTGCCCATTAACTTGCTGAATGCCCAACAGGACCTTATTCCCTTCTCCCCATGTCAGATAGGCATTCTTTATAGTGGCGATAACTTGCTGCTCACCTTGAGTTAACGCCTCAATTTGCATTAATACCCTATTTCCGTGCCAACTTCCCCACGCAAAGCTGATGATGACTAATGCCACACATTGCCAGTAGATACGCCCACTTAACCATACCAGTCCCCCCAACCCTAGCAGCCCCACAGTGATGAGAGTTCCTGGCAACTGAGGTAGAAAAATAAGGGGTAAGAAGCCAGTGGCAATAGCGGCCGCAGCATGATCGATTGATAAAGTGATAAGAAGCCATCCCTTGTATTACTGCCAGATAGCCTCATTGCCATCCGCTTGCCTTATCGTGAATATGCTGATTTTCTCTGTTGATGGATGATGCAGCCAGTACAAAAAGTGGAAGTTCAGAGCGGCTTCGCGAATAGTTTTATCTTGTTACATAGCTAACAACACCTATGCGGGATGTATCGAAAATAAAGCTGAGCTTATTACAGGTAAAAGGGAGATAGAGATAGAGATAGAGATAGAGATAGATGAGGGTATTTGAATAAGTGAATAAACAATATTTAATCTATTCGTTATAAGGTTTTAATATATATTCAGCTAATTTTAGCGCGGGACATTAGAAAGAAAGAAAAACGGTGCCATTAGGCACCGTTTCTTATCAGCGTTTATACCTTTTATAATCAGTGTCACAGCAGTATTAGCTATGACACCAATGATTTTAGGTATAGATAATAACGCGGTAAGTTGTAAACAACTTAGCCGTAGATATTAGCGCGATCACGCAATTCTTTACCTGGCTTAAAGTGTGGAACGTACTTACCTTCCAATTCAACTTTAGCACCAGTCTTTGGATTACGGCCAACACGCGGAGCACGGTAGTGAAGAGAAAAACTGCCAAATCCTCGGATCTCAATGCGCTCACCTTCAGCTAGTGTTCCAGCCATATGTTCAAGCATTTCTTTCACTGCATCCTCAACGGCTTTAGCCGGTACATGAGATTGCTGGCCAGCAAGTCTTTCAATAAGTTCAGACTTGGTCATATTACCTCCAAGCTTTGCAGCTAAACTACCGTATAGGGGCGGAAAAACCGCCCCCCGTTATTACTCGCCTTTTGCAGCTTTGAACGCTTCTGCCATTGCGCTAGAGAAGTTACCTTCTTCTGGCTTGTTGTTAACTGTAGCAATAGCATCTTTCTCATCAGCTTCGTCTTTAGCACGAACAGACAGGCTGATTACGCGGTTTTTACGGTCAACGCCAGTATATTTGGCTTCAACTTCATCACCGACGTTCAGAACCAGCGTCGCATCTTCAACGCGGTCGCGAGTTGCTTCGGAAGCACGCAGATAACCTTCTACGCCGCCTGCCAATTCAACTGTAGCACCTTTAGCGTCAACTGCAGTTACTTTACCAGTAACAATAGCACCTTTCTTGTTAACAGACAGGTAGTTATTGAACGGGTCTTCTGCCAGTTGTTTCACGCCCAGGGAGATGCGCTCACGTTCTGCGTCAACTTGCAGAACCACAGCTGCGATTTCGTCGCCTTTCTTATATTCACGAACTGCTTCTTCGCCTGCAACGTTCCAGGAGATGTCAGACAGGTGAACCAGGCCGTCGATGCCGCCGTCCAGGCCGATGAAGATACCGAAGTCAGTGATAGACTTGATTTTACCTTCAACGCGGTCGTTTTTGTTGTGAGTTTCTGCAAACAGCTGCCATGGGTTAGATTTGCACTGTTTCAGGCCCAGAGAAATACGACGACGTTCTTCATCGATGTCCAGAACCATAACTTCCACTACGTCGCCAACGTTAACAACTTTAGACGGGTGAATGTTTTTGTTGGTCCAATCCATTTCTGAAACGTGTACCAAACCTTCAACGCCTTCTTCGATTTCTACGAAGCAGCCGTAATCAGTCAGGTTAGTTACACGACCAGTCAGCTTGGTGCTTTCTGGGTAACGTTTAGCGATAGCAACCCATGGATCTTCGCCAAGCTGTTTCAAGCCCAGGGATACACGAGTACGTTCGCGGTCGAATTTCAGAACTTTAACAGTGATTTCGTCGCCCACATTGACGATTTCGCTTGGGTGTTTAACACGTTTCCAAGCCATGTCAGTAATGTGCAGCAAGCCATCAACGCCACCCAGATCAACGAATGCACCGTAGTCAGTCAGGTTCTTAACGATACCCTTAACTTCCATGCCTTCTTGCAGGTTTTCCAGCAATTGATCACGCTCAGCGCTGTTCTCAGATTCGATAACTGCACGACGAGAAACAACTACGTTGTTGCGTTTCTGATCAAGCTTGATGACTTTGAACTCAAGCTCTTTGCCTTCCAGATGCAGAGTATCGCGAACTGGGCGCACATCAACCAGTGAACCAGGCAGGAACGCACGGATACCGTTCAGTTCGACTGTAAAGCCGCCCTTCACTTTGCCGTTGATCACACCAGTAACGGTTGCAGCTTCTTCGTAAGCTTTTTCCAGCATCAGCCATGCTTCGTGACGCTTAGCTTTTTCACGGGACAGCAGAGTTTCACCGAAGCCGTCTTCAACAGCGTCCAGAGCAACGTCAACTTCGTCACCAACTTGAATTTCCAGTTCGCCTTGCGCGTTCTTGAACTGTTCTGCTGGAATTGCTGACTCAGATTTCAGACCGGCGTCAACCAGTACGATATCTTTATCGATAGAAACAACAACACCACGGACAATAGAGCCCGGACGTGTTTCAATTGTTTTCAGGGATTCTTCAAAGAGTTGAGCAAAAGATTCTGTCATGTTAATAATCTTCAGGATTCTTAAGTTTAACGTCCATCTAGCATCCCGCCGGATGGGGTTGTTTCACATGCCTCGCCACAGATCCTTGCAGCAAGGTTAAAGTGCTCATCAAAAATAATTTTAATTAAAAAATAAATCGTTGAGAGCTCAGAACTGACCGCATTGTCGTTATTTTTTCAACGGCAACGCTAAAATTCGTTGGGCATAAGCCAGCGCCTGTTCGATCACCTGCTCGATGGACATACTGGTTGAATCCAGTACCAACGCATCCGCCGCAGGGACTAAAGGTGCAATAGACCGGTTACGATCACGAGAGTCTCGCTCCTGTATCTCGGCCAAAAGACGTTCAAAGTTAACATTAAACCCCTTTTCCTGCAACTGTAGCATACGTCGGTGTGCGCGTTCTTGCGAACTTGCATCAAGAAATATTTTCACCGGCGCATCAGGGAAGACCACTGTCCCCATATCGCGACCATCGGCAATCAGGCCCGGTGCTTCACGAAATGCTCGCTGGCGGCGTAGTAATGCCTCACGGACTCGCGGGAAAGCCGCGGCCTGAGATGCAGTATTCCCTACAGTTTCGGTGCGGATTTCATTGCTGACATCCTCACCTTCTAAAATCACTTTTAACTGCCCATTCTGTGAGACAAAACGAACATCGAGATGTGCGGCAAGTGGAACCAATGCCTCTTCGGTGCTGATATCAACCTGATGATGCAGGGCCGCTAACGCCAAAACCCGGTAAATCGCCCCCGAATCCAGCAAGCGCCAGTTCAACGATTCAGCCAAAGCTTTGCAAAGCGTACCTTTACCTGCACCACTTGGTCCATCAACGGTTATCACCGGGGCTATCGCCGTCATTTCTCTCTCCTTTCGGTAGGCAAAACCTCTTGTCTACCCAGCAGGGCAAACACAGGAGCAGCATTATACGCCGCATCGATGTGAACTGTTACCCTCGCGTGGTTCAGTTGCTGAAAATAAAACCATAAGCCGTGGCTGGAGTGTAGAAGAGATGTGAAAGATAGCCAGAAAAAACATTTATTCTTATTTGCCAACAAAGAAAAGTGCTATCCGTCTATAAAATAGGGAATGGGTACCGACGGGTACCCATTAGAGGTCAATAAATTCGGCGCAAAAAGGTCAGGCTGTCTGGCTCAGATTGGCCAATTGTTCAAAGTAGTCAGGGAAGGTTTTAGCGGTGCATTGAGGGTCAAGAATCGTCACCGGTGTATCAGATAACGCCACCAGTGAGAAGCACATCGCCATACGGTGGTCATTGTAAGTCCCTATTTCAGCGGCAATTAATTGCACGGGTGGCACCACACGAATATAGTCTTCACCTTCTTCAACTTCCGCACCCACTTTTCTCAGCTCAGTGGCCATCGCAGATAAGCGGTCAGTCTCTTTTACCCGCCAGTTATAGATATTACGAATAACCGTCGGGCCATTGGCAAACAGTGCGGTGGTAGCAATGGTCATGGCCGCATCAGGAATGTGATTCATATCCATATCGATACCCTGTAATTCGCCACGGCTACATTCGATATAGTCATCACCCCAGCTAATTTTTGCGCCCATTTTTTCCAGCACATCAGCAAATTTGGTATCACCCTGCACGCTTTTTTTACCGATACCCGTGACACGCACGGTGCCACCTTTAATTGCCGCGGCGGCTAAGAAATAGGACGCAGAAGACGCATCGCCCTCAACCAAATAAGTGCCCGGAGTGCGATATGTCTGGCCGCTTTTTATATGGAACAGTTGATAGTTCTCATGCACCACATCAACACCGAAGGCTTTCATCAGATGCAGGGTAATATCGATGTATGGCTTAGAGACCAGAGTGCCTTGAATCTGAATGTCGGTATCTTGCTCAGCCAAGGGGGCAGTCATCAGCAATGCTGTCAGAAATTGGCTGGAGACACTACCATCGACGGTCAGTTTTCCACCACGGAAACCACCACGTAAGCGCACCGGCGGGTAGTTCTCTTGCTCCAGATAATCAATCTGCGCACCGCCCTGACGCAAGGCATCAACCAAGTGGCCAATTGGCCGCTCTTTCATCCGCGGTTCGCCGGTTAGTACGATGTCGCTGTTACCCAAGCAAAGTGCCGCAGCCAATGGGCGCATTGCCGTACCCGCATTGCCTAAGAACAGTTCCAAGGGTTGGTCTGCGACCAATTTGCCACCTACACCATCCACTTCACATTGAGTGCGATCAGCCGAAAGGCGGAAATTCACCCCCAATGCCTGCAAGGCATCGAGCATATGGCGAATGTCGTCACTGTCTAACAAGTTATTCAGCTGGGTCGTCCCTTCGGCCAGCGCTGCCAGAAGAAGTGCACGGTTAGAAACACTTTTAGAACCGGGTAAGTTAACGGTGCCATTGATCAGAGCAATGGGTTGTAAAGTCAGGGATTCCAGCATGGGAAAAGCACTCTCCAGTCTTCTATGTGCAAATAAATATATTTTAAATAAGGGTGATACTCAGTCTGAGTAGACAAACATCCGCCCGGAGGAATCAACCATGGCGGCGTTCAAAGTCAGCCATAAAATCTGTTAAGACTTTAACGCCTTCAATTGGCATCGCATTATAAATCGATGCCCGCATCCCACCAGCAACACGATGGCCTTTTAAGGCTTGCAAACCCTGCTCTTGTGCCTCGCTAAGGAACACTTTATCCAAGGAGGCATCCTTCATTTGGAATGGCACATTCATCAAAGAGCGGTTGGCGTGAGCCACCTGGTTGCGATAGAAACCGGTCTTATCGATCGCACCATACAATAGATCAGCTTTCGCCTGATTACGTTTTTCCATTTCAACCAAACCGCCCTGCTCCTTCAACCATTTAAACACCAGGCCAGAGAGATACCAGGCAAAAGTTGGCGGCGTGTTGAACATGGAATCGTTATCGGCCAGCACCTTATAATCAAGGATCGATGGCAATTCAGTGCGAGCTTTACCTAATAAGTCGTCGCGCACGATAACCACTGTCAGGCCAGCGGGACCGATGTTTTTCTGGGCTCCTGCATAAATGACACCATAGCGACTGACATCAATCGGGCGAGAAAGGATAGATGATGAGTAATCGGCAACGACAACTTTATCGCCAAAATCCGGATCTTCTTTGATAGCCAGCCCATCAATGGTTTCATTTGGGCAATAATGTACATAAGCAGCATTATCACTCAACTGCCATTGTTTCATCGGCAAAATACCCGTTAGACCATTATCGTGGGTTGTCACATCGATAACGTTAGGGACACAGTATTTTTGTGCTTCTTTGACTGCACTGTGTGCCCAATAGCCACCGTCAATATAATCAGCACTGTTGTTGTCGCCGAGTAAATTCAATGGCACTGCGGCAAACTGCGCGCGCGCGCCACCATGGCAAAATAACACTTTATAATTGGCCGGAATTCGTAACAGATCACGCAGATCTTCTTCTGCGTCTTCAGCAACCTGAATAAATTCCTTACTCCGGTGACTGATCTCCATCACCGATGTCCCCAAGCCATGCCAGTTACGTAATTCCTGTTCCGCACGACGTAAAACTTCAACCGGTAACATCGCAGGCCCTGCGCTAAAATTATAAACTTGTGTCATTTCCCCTCACCACACTCAACTGAGATTGCCATCGTTATCATTACTCGGTTTTATCATCCGAGTCCGCCTGCTGCAACGGTTATTCACTGGCAAGGGAGAAACTCTCAACCCCAGCGATAGCAGGCTGTGCGTTATCATGTCATTAATTTGGAATTATTCACCAAAAGCTACCGAACCAAGGTGTTAGCGCACGATAGATGACTCATTTTGCTCGTTGATGGCCCAAAGCTTCAACCCAGTGGTGGTGACCACAACGTTGACAGGTTTTCTCTGCACCGCTGGATAACGCCACTATCAGGCTGCACTGGCTACAGGCATACTCCGCAGGTTTTTCAATGGTGACCAAGGGGTTAACACAGCATTTAGGTAATACCGGCAAACCGGGTTTGACATGTTCTTGCGCGAAGAAAAACACACTGATTGCACCATTGACTTCCAGGATGGCCAGCCGTACCTGACCAAGATGCTCGACACCTTGTTGGCGCAACTCCATAAAAAACTCATCATGGGTAATATTTTCCTGCTGCATGGTTTCCCAAACAAATATTCCATCACTGATGATGATCAACGGCTTCCCTTCCATCCACTGTTGTATTTTTTCGCTGCGTGACATCAAGAAAGTAGAGAGGCGGTACAAAATCATAATGCAGATAAAGACCATTACTACTGGCAACATCGGCACATCTTCATAAAAAGTGACATCACCCGCAGCGGATCCCAATGTCAAAATGATCACGACTTCGAATAGCGACATCTGCCGCACGCCACGGCGACCACTCAGTTTGAGGAATAAAAAAACCAAGACAAAGGTGAATAAACAGCGCATGCCCACTTCGGCCAAGAATTCGATGGGGAATTTATCCAGTGCCATTCGTTTGAGATCAAATGTTTGCATTTATAGTTGCCCAATAACTTTTTGATTCATTAAAGATAGTCGCCGGACGGCATGGGCGGATTTATTTCAGATTAGTGGTAATAAAGCAGATACGGAGGCCGAAGCCCCCGTCAAAGACTGATTGAATCAATATGCGTGGAATAGCTTTTGGATCTCTTGCGGTTTTTGCGTTTGGGTTAATGCCAATTGCAGCAACACACGTGCTTTTTGTGGATTGAGTGAGCCGGATGCAACAAATCCATATTTGGTGTCATCAACTTCTGCATCTTCCGTGGTAGAGCCAGTAGGCACACGGGATGAACGCACAACAGCAACCCCACTGTGTGCTGCCGTTGCCAGCGTATCAAAAACAGAATGATAAAGGTTACCGTTACCAACACCGGCACTGACAATCCCTTTATAGCCATCAGCAATCAGCGCTTTAGCCGGTAAATCAGAGGCATTGGCATAGTTATAAATAATGCCCACTTTTGGTAATTCACTCAGTTTGCTGATATCGAAAGCGGGTTGTCTTGGCGCGGGTTGGTGCAGATAATTCACTTTACCGTCATAAATAGACCCCAAGGATCCGGTATTCGGTGACTGGAATGTCTGCACCGAAGTGGTATTGGTTTTCATCACATCACGGCCACTTAGCACTTGGTCATTCATCGCTACCAGCACACCACGTTTAGCTGAATTGGCATCACTGGCGACGACCACTGCATTATAGAGATTCAGCGGACCATCTGCACCCAGGGCAGTTGCCGGGCGCATCGCCCCAACCATCACCACCGGTTTATCGCAATTCACCGTTAAATCAAGAAAATAGGCAGTTTCTTCCAGAGTGTCAGTGCCATGTGTAATCACGAATCCGTCTGTTTTGGCACAATCGGCATTAATTTTTTTCGCCAACTTCAGCCAGACCTCGTCATTCATATCTTGAGAACCGATATTAACCACTTGCTCGCCCTGAATATTGGCGATTTTTTTCATTTCCGGCACCGCGTTTACCAGGGCATCAACCCCCAATTTACCGGCTTTATAGTTAGATTTAGTGGCTGAATCTCCGCCACCGGCGATAGTTCCCCCGGTTGCCAATAGGGTGATATTGGGTAGAGCAAAGGCCGAACCGCTGATCCCTGCTAAGATTCCGGCTAAGACAGTTAGCTTTATAGATTTCACATTATGACTCCGTTATTTATAAGCTAGTGAATTATGCGGAATATCCATACTGAAACTGTGACATTTGCTGCGCTTTAGGAATACATGGAGCTATTAACTAAAACCCCGTATGATTGCGCGTTTTTAGTACCGCCAAAAAGTGACGACAATGACCCAAACCTTTATTCCCGGCAAAGACGCCGCGCTGGAAGACTCAATATCTCGCTTTCAGCAAAAACTGAGCGACCTCGGTTTTAATATTGAAGAAGCCTCTTGGCTTAACCCGGTTCCTCACGTTTGGTCGGTACATATCCGCGACCGTGATTGCCCGTTGTGCTTTACCAACGGCAAAGGCGCCAGCAAGAAAGCGGCACTGGCTTCGGCCTTAGGTGAATATTTCGAACGCTTATCCACCAACTATTTCTTTGCTGACTTCTATCTGGGTAAAGCCATTGCCGAAGGGGATTTCGTTCATTATCCCAACGAGAAATGGTTCCCGATCCCAGCAGATAACTTGCTGCCAGAAGGCATTCTCGATGAGCGCCTGCTGGCGTTTTACGATCCAGAGCAGGAATTGGTCGCCAGTGATCTGGTGGATTTGCAATCAGGTAACGCCAAACGCGGGATCTGTTCATTGCCATTTACCCGCCAGTCAGATTTAGAAACCGTCTATATTCCAATGAATATTATCGGCAATCTGTATGTCTCAAATGGCATGTCTGCGGGCAATACTGCCAATGAAGCTCGGGTACAAGCTCTGTCCGAAGTCTTTGAACGTAAAGTTAAAAACCGTATTATCGCAGAATCTATCAGCTTGCCGGAGATCCCTGCGGCGGTGTTAAACCGCTATCCAGGTGTGGTAGAAGCCATTGCCAAGCTGGAAGAAGAAGGTTTCCCAATTCTCTCTTACGATGCCTCTCTAGGTGGCGCTTATCCGGTTATTTGCGTAGTGCTGTTTAACCCGTCGAATGGCACCTGTTTTGCCTCATTCGGTGCACATCCTGATTTTGGTGTCGCGCTGGAACGTACCGTGACTGAGCTATTGCAGGGCCGTAGCCTGAAAGACCTGGACGTCTTTACCGCGCCGACCTTCGATGACGAAGAGGTGGCAGAGCACACCAATCTGGAAACCCATTTTATCGATTCAAGTGGCTTGATCAGCTGGGATATGTTCAAAGACGAGGCCGACTATCCATTTGTGGACTGGAGCTTTAAAGGCAGCACAGAAGAAGAATTCGCTACCCTGATGGCTATCTTCAAGCAAGAAAACGCCGAAGTGTATATCGCTGATTATGAGCATTTAAGTGTCTATGCCTGCCGGATTTTGGTACCAGGCTGGTCTGATATCTATCCTGCCGAAGATTTGCTGATGGCGAACAACACCATGGGTGTTCATCTGCGAGACAGGTTGCTGGCCCTGCCCGGCAGTGACTCGCAGCCTGAGGAATATCTGGCGCTCATTCAGCAGTTGGATGATGAAGGGTTGGATGATTTCGCCCGCGTGCGTGAATTGCTGGGTATCGCCTCGGGTAAAGATAACGGCTGGTATACCCTGCGTGTCGGTGAACTGAAATCCATGCTGGCATTGGCTGGCGGTGATTTGGAGCAAGCACTGATTTGGGTTGAATGGACGCAAGATTTTAACTCTTCAGTCTTTACGGCAAAACAGGCGAACTATTACCGTTGCCTGCAAACCCTATTGTTACTGACTCAGGAGCCGGATCGTGAAGCGGCACAATATTACACTGCCTTTGTGAAAATGTATGGTCAGGAGGCGGTAGATGCAGCCTCAGCGGCCTTGGTGGGTGAGGCGCGCTTCAATGGCCTGTTCAGTGTTGATGAGGATCTAAAAGCCTTACCAGCTCATCAGGCACTACTAGGTGCTTATGAGAAGTTGCAAACTGCCAAACGCCGCTATTGGGCTAAAAGCGAGTAAACATTTTCTGCCAGCAAATAGCTAAATGCTAATCAGCAGAAAACGACCCACGGCGTTGTCTTTTGGCAGCGCCGTTTAATTTAGTACTGCAATTAATCCTGACGAAAATAAATACAAATCGCCGCGCTCAACAATTGTTTTTGTCATAAAAAAACGTTATTTTCTGACGCCGTAATAGCACCTTTAGACAAACATTATTTAGCGACCAGATAAAATAGATAAATAGGTGAATGAATAGTTAATTTTTAATGACTGATAATAATAAAAATAACTACAAATACTCCTTTTAGTTAACCTTCTCAACGGCTTTAAAACAGTCCAATCAAAATTATTTGTAAATCTTAAAATATTTTTTTCAATTAATAATCAATAAGTTAATAGCATTACCCCTATATTTCATGGTGTTTCACAGCTAACTAAACTCGCGCAATATGATCCATATCAATTTTCACGCTATACTGCTTTGCTAGTATCTCGTTGTGCTTTATTAACCCTTAAGAGAGAGTTAGTGTGAAAGCTGACAACCCCTTCGATGCATTATTACCTGCGGCAATGGCTAAAGTAGCCGAAGATGCCGGTGTCTATAAAGCCACCAAGCATCCGCTAAAAACCTTTTATTTAGCGATTACTGCTGGTGTGTTTATTTCAATTGCGTTTGTTTTTTATATTACAGCGACTACCGGTACTGCTGGCGTGCCTTTCGGCTTTGCCAAATTGGTTGGTGGTATTTGTTTCTCCCTGGGGCTAATGTTAGTGGTGGTGTGTGGGGGTGATCTCTTCACATCGACCGTACTCACAACTGTCGCTAAAGCCAGCGGCCGTATCACATGGCGTCAATTGGCATGTAACTGGGTTAATGTCTATATTGGGAATCTGTTCGGTGCACTGTTCTTTGTGTGTCTTATTTGGTTCGCAGGCCAACATACTGTGGCGAATGGTCAATGGGGTCTGAATGTTTTGCAAACAGCCGACCATAAATTGCACCATACTTTTATTGAAGCAGTGTGTTTGGGTATTTTAGCTAACCTGATGGTCTGTCTGGCGGTATGGATGAGTTACTCCGGCCGTACCATAATGGATAAAATGTTCGCGATGATCTTACCGGTGGGGATGTTTGTTGCCAGCGGCTTTGAGCATAGCATCGCAAATATGTTTATGATTCCTATGGGCATTGTGATTAAAAATTTCGCTTCGCCTGAATTTTGGCAATCCATAGGATCAACACCTGAGCAATTTGCTCACTTAACCGTAAGTAACTTTATTATTGATAACCTGATCCCAGTCACTATCGGTAACATCATTGGTGGCGGATTATTGGTTGGGTTGACTTATTGGGTAATTTATCTGCGCGGTGACCAGCAACATTAATATGTGGCCGCTACGTCTGGTTTTCGAAGAAATTAACATTAAAAGGTAGATGCATTATGACCGAACTTAATGAAAAATTGGCCAAAGCATGGCAAGGTTTTACCAAGGGTGACTGGCAGAACGGTGTAAACGTTCGTGACTTCATCCAGAAGAACTATACCCCTTATGAAGGCGATGAGTCCTTCCTTGCCGGCCCTACCGATGCGACCGACAAACTGTGGGCGCAGGTTATGGAAGGCATCAAACTGGAAAACCGCACCCATGCGCCAGTTGATTTCGATACCGACGTAGCTGCAACCATCACATCTCATGATGCTGGCTATATTAATAAAGATCTGGAAACCATCGTTGGCTTGCAGACTGAAAAGCCATTGAAACGTGCACTGATCCCATTCGGTGGCATTAAAATGGTAGAAGGCTCTTGCAAAGTTTATGGTCGTGAACTTGACCCACAACTGAAAAAAGTCTTCACCGATTACCGTAAAACACACAACCAAGGTGTGTTCGACGTTTATACCAAAGACATCTTGAACTGCCGTAAATCTGGTGTACTGACTGGTTTGCCAGATGCCTATGGCCGTGGCCGTATCATCGGTGACTATCGTCGTGTAGCCGTTTACGGTATCGACTTCCTGATGAAAGACAAACTGGCTCAGTTCAATTCATTGCAAGATGATTTGGAAAACGGCAAAGACCTGGAAATGACTATCCAGTTGCGCGAAGAAATTGCTGAACAGCATCGTGCTCTGGCTCAAATCAAAGAAATGGCGGCCAAATATGGCTGTGATATCTCAGGTCCGGCAACTAACGCCCGTGAAGCAGTACAGTGGACCTACTTCGGCTATTTAGCTGCGGTTAAATCCCAAAACGGTGCGGCAATGTCCTTCGGTCGTGTATCTACCTTCCTTGACGTGTACATCGAACGTGACATGAAAGAAGGTAAGCTGACTGAAATTGAAGCGCAGGAATTGATTGACCATTTGGTTATGAAACTGCGTATGGTTCGCTTCCTGCGTACCCCTGAGTATGATGAACTGTTCTCTGGTGACCCAATCTGGGCAACTGAGTCTCTGGCCGGTATGGGCGTTGATGGCCGTACTCTGGTGACCAAAACCAGCTTCCGCTTCCTGAACACCCTGTACACCATGGGGCCGTCTCCAGAGCCGAACATGACCATTCTGTGGTCTGAAAAGCTGCCACTGAATTTTAAAAAGTATGCGGCTAAAGTCTCCATCGATACTTCATCTGTGCAATATGAAAACGATGATCTGATGCGCCCTGACTTCAACAACGATGACTATGCTATCGCTTGTTGTGTTAGCCCGATGATTGTCGGTAAACAAATGCAGTTCTTTGGTGCCCGTGCCAACCTGGCGAAAACCATGTTGTACGCAATCAACGGCGGCGTTGATGAAAAAATGAAGATCCAGGTTGGCCCGAAAGAAGCGCCAATGATGGATGACGTGCTGGACTATGACAAAGTCATGGAACGCATGGACCACTTTATGGATTGGCTGGCTAAACAATACGTTACCGCGCTGAACATCATCCATTACATGCATGACAAGTACAGCTATGAAGCTGCGCTAATGGCACTGCATGACCGTGATGTTTACCGTACTATGGCATGTGGTATTGCAGGTCTGTCTGTTGCTGCTGACTCCCTGTCTGCTATCAAGTATGCCAAAGTAAGCACCATCCGTGATGCTGACGGCCTGGCTATCGACTTCAACATCGAAGGCGAATATCCACAGTTTGGTAACAACGATTCACGCGTTGATGATATCGCTTGTGACCTGGTTGAGCGCTTCATGAAGAAAATTCAGAAGCTGCGTACTTACCGTGGTGCAGTGGCAACTCAGTCCGTGCTGACCATCACCTCTAACGTGGTTTATGGTAAGAAAACCGGTAACACCCCAGATGGTCGCCGTGCTGGTGCACCATTCGGTCCAGGTGCTAACCCAATGCATGGCCGTGACCAGAAAGGTGCTGTTGCCTCTCTGACTTCGGTTGCTAAACTGCCGTTTGCTTACGCGAAAGATGGTATCTCTTACACCTTCTCTATCGTGCCAAACGCATTAGGCAAAGATGACGAAGTACGTAAAGCTAACCTGGCCGGTCTGATGGATGGTTACTTCCATCACGAAGCGTCCATCGAAGGTGGTCAACACCTGAACGTGAACGTAATGAACCGTGAAATGCTGTTAGACGCGATGGAAAACCCGGAAAAATATCCGCAGTTGACTATCCGTGTATCGGGTTACGCAGTACGTTTCAACTCGCTGACCAAAGAACAACAGCAGGATGTAATTACTCGTACCTTTACACAGTCGATATAATTCCCTGCCGCAGTAAAATGGCATAAACTTAAAGGCTCCACTTTAGTGGGGCCTTTATTCATCCAGCGTTGGAGAAATCCTGCTATGTCAGTACTTGGTCGTATTCACTCATTCGAATCCTGTGGCACTGTTGACGGCCCGGGTATCCGATTTATCGTATTCTTCCAGGGCTGCTTGATGCGTTGCCTGTATTGCCATAACCGTGATACTTGGGATACCCACGGCGGTAAAGAAGTTACCGTTGAAGAATTAGTCAAAGAAGCCATCACCTATCGCCACTTTATGAATGCATCTGGCGGCGGTGTGACTGCATCAGGTGGCGAAGCTATTTTGCAGGCCGAGTTTGTGCGCGATTGGTTTCGTGCGTGTCATGAAGTTGGTATCCATACGTGTCTGGATACCAATGGTTTTGTACGCCGTTATGATCCGGTCATCGATGAGTTACTTGATGCCACAGATTTAGTGATGCTGGATTTAAAACAGATGGATGACAGTGTGCATCAGAATCTGGTGGGGGTATCGAATCATCGAACACTGGAGTTTGCCCGTTACTTGGCAAAACGTAACCAGAAAACCTGGATCCGCTATGTGGTGGTGCCGGGTTGGTCAGATGATGATAAATCGGCGCACATGTTAGGCGAGTTTACCCAGAACATGACCAATATCGAGAAAATCGAATTACTGCCTTACCATGAGTTGGGTAAGCACAAATGGGTCGCCATGGGTGAAGAATACAAACTGGATGGGGTGAAGCCCCCTACCGCAGAGATCATGGATCGGGTGAAAGGCATTCTCGAAAGCTATGGTCACAAAGTAATATATTAAGTCATTACAGTTGCAAGCAGCTAATGGTGCGGCAACTTCAAACAAGAAGGGGGGCGTAGTCAGTTAATTAACGCATCCCCATAGATACCGCCAAATTGGGTTATGCCACTGGCGGTATTTTTTTGGTTGTTATATGGCAGCGTAAGGGGTCTGTTGTTTACCTGGCTTACGCAGCAACATCATCAAATACACTAAGGCGACAGCGGCTATCATGATAAACAGTAAATTATCGGAATAGCGCTGCATCAGCAGGGAAGTCATGGTTGGGCCGGTCAGGCTGCCGAGGGTATAACTCATCAGTAATGCCTGATTCATCGCCACTAACTCATCAGCACTGGCCTTTTCACACGCCCAGGCCATGGCGACCGGATAAAGGGTAAAACCGGCACATCCCAGAATAAATAATGCCGGAGCCAGGGCATAATTACCTAAAATGGCTACACTGCCGAGGATGACGACAAACACCTGAATACGCAGCACCAGTAAACGACCATAACGGTCCGCCATTTTGCCTATCGGCCATTGACCGATAATGCCTGAGCTAACCAGTAAAGCCATCCACCATCCAACGCTGGCATCACTCATGCCCTGATGTGATAGATAGAGCGGCAACAGTCCATAGAGCGAACCTAACAGTATCCCTGAGATAATGCAGCCATTAATACCCAGGCGAGCGCTACGGCGCTTAAGCATCGGCCAAATGGCAATGTGTGAGGACTCACTGCTACCCTGATGCGAGAAGTGGGCAAACAACAGCGGCAGCATGGCCGTAATGACCAATGTACTGACCCAAGGGATAACATTGAGTAATTGCGTTGACACGACACCTAATAATAATTGCCCGGTGACGGTTCCCAGATAATAGACCATCATATAAGCCGCCAGCAGTTGCCCACGATTGGTTAACGTGCCACTACGCAGTAACGCACTCTCAACAATGACCCAAATCAGAGCGCAGGCGACGCCCGCCAAAAAGCGCCATCCCAGCCAACTCCAGAAATCCACTGATAGCATTAATCCGCAAGTCGCCAACGCAAATAAAAAACAGGCGTAATGGTAGCTGCGATTAAATCCAAATTGCTGGATCAAGCGCCCCGCAATCAATGTCCCAACCAGATTCCCACTAAAATAAGACGAGCTAACCATCCCCACCTGCCAGGTTGGCAATTGTTGATGAGATAACCATAAGGGAACCAATGTATTTAACACCGCGATAGAAATCGTAAACAGCAAAAGCCCACAGAGCAGAAGCAGAACCGGGCGAGAATATGCGGACATAATAAGACAGGAGCCGTCGGGACGATAAAAGTGAGCGCATCATGCCACCGGCGATATAAAAGTCAATTACTGCGCGGGAGGGGATAGCACAATATGTTGGAAGCACCTACTGACAATCTTCAGCCTTTACTCTGGCTATACGCCAAAAAGAAAAAGCGCCCTGAGGCGCTTTCTGCATATTGGATTAGTGATTAATCCGTATGTTATTAACCGATAAAGTCCAGGCCACCCATATATGGGCGTAATACTTCTGGAACCTCAATTCGGCCATCTGCCTGCTGGTAGTTTTCCAGCACTGCAACCAGGGTGCGGCCAACCGCCAAACCAGAACCATTCAGGGTATGAACTAAACGGGTTTTTCTATCGGTTTTATTGCGGCAACGAGCTTGCATACGGCGCGCCTGGAAATCCCACATGTTAGAACAGGAAGAGATTTCACGGTAAGTATCCTGCGCTGGCAGCCATACTTCCAAATCGTAAGTCTTGCTGGAACCAAAGCCCATATCACCAGTACACAGCAGCACTTTGCGGTATGGCAAGTCCAGTAATTGCAGAACTTTCTCTGCATGACCGGTCAACTCTTCCAGTGCCTCCATCGAATCTTCCGGGCGAGTAATCTGCACCATCTCAACTTTGTCGAACTGATGCATACGAATCAAGCCACGGGTATCACGACCATAGGAACCCGCTTCAGAACGGAAGCATGGGGTATGGGCCGTCATTTTCAATGGCAGAGTGTCTTCTTCCAGAATCTCATCGCGTACCAGATTGGTCAGCGGCACTTCAGCGGTCGGAATCAGTGCATAGTTACTGCTATCTGACTCTTCTTCCAGCGGTTTGGTGTGGAATAAATCTTCACCAAACTTAGGTAACTGGCCAGTACCGTACAAAGTGGCATGGTTAACCAGATAAGGAACATAAGCTTCTTGATAACCGTGTTTTTCGGTATGCAGGTCCAGCATAAACTGGGATAACGCACGGTGCATACGGGCTATTTGCCCTTTCATTACCACAAAACGCGCACCGGTCAGCTTCACTGCGGCAGCAAAATCGAGGCCACCGGCCATTTCGCCCAGCGAGACGTGATCTCTCACTTCAAAATCATACTTACGCGGCTCACCCCAACGGCTGACTTCAAGATTGTCTTTCTCATCTCTACCCACAGGGACAGAATCATCCGGCAGGTTAGGAATAGACAACGCCAGTAAGCGGATTTCGTTTTGCAGTTTGTCCAGCTCGGCCTTAGCCGCATCCAGCTTTTCACCCAGCGCATTTACTTCCAGACGTAATGGCTCGATATCTTCGCCACGCGCCTTGGCCGCACCAATCAATTTCGATCGGGAGTTACGTTCTGCTTGCAGACTTTCTGTTTCAACCTGTAAAACTTTGCGGCGCTCTTCTTGTTGGCGCAACATCTGAACATCAAGTTTAAAACCTCTGCGAGCAAGTTTTTCGGCGACTGCGTCTAGCTCATTGCGCAGCATATTGGGATCGAGCATGCTAGTCCTGTGCTTGTAGTTATAGAATGCCTTTCATCTTTGAAGTTGCAGCGGTATTAGCAGCGTTCTCTCACCCGAATCACTTACCTCAGTAAACTCATTGAGACTCGCTTACTTGCTGCCTACCTGCCACTTCAACTATTTTGGGCATAATGGTTATTAAAGGAGAATTTCATGACATAAGCGGTATAAACAGCCACTTACCATATAGCGCTAACCTTACCGCAACAGCAAGACTAGCGGTAGCGTTTTATCGGGCTATTTTGATCCTGCTCAGCCAACCATGCCAGCTTTTCACCGATTTTACCTTCCAGACCACGGGATGAGGGTGAATAGTAGCGAGTCGCGGCCATTTCTGGCGGGAAATAGTTCTCACCCGCAGCATAAGCATGCTGTTCATCATGGGCATATCGGTACTCCGCCCCAAGCCCCATCTCTTTCATCAGTTTGGTCGGTGCGTTACGTAGGTGTTCTGGCACATCAAAGTCAGGCTTATCACGCGCGTCCTGCATCGCTGCTTTAAACGCGGAATAAACCGCATTACTTTTTGGTGCACAAGCCAGATAAACAATGGCCTGAGCAATCGCCCTTTCACCTTCTGCCGGACCGACTCGAGTAAAACAGTCCCACGCTGATATAGCCACTTGCATGGCGCGTGGATCCGCATTACCGACATCTTCCGAGGCAATAGCCAATAAACGGCGGGCGACATAAAGGGGATCCCCCCCTGCGGTGATAATACGCGCAAACCAATATAGCGCCGCATCCGGGGCCGAGCCGCGAATGGATTTATGCACCGCCGAGATCAGATCATAATAACGATCACCTTTGTTATCAAAACGGGCGCTCCGCTCGCCAGACACTTCTTTCAGCAAATCAGGGGTTAATACTCGCACCCCGTTGGCATCTATTTCTGCCATATCTGCCATCATCTCAAGGCTGTTTAACGCGCGACGAGCATCACCACCAACCAGCTCCGACATCATGCGGCGGGTCTCGTCCGGCAGTTTGATATTCTGCCCACCGTAGCCACGGCTGCCGTCTGACATCGCTTGATCGATCACTTTCTCGATATCTGCGGCGGTTAATGCCTTAAGCAAATAAACCCGCGCTCTGGAGAGCAATGCCGAATTCAGTTCAAACGAGGGGTTTTCAGTCGTAGCACCGATAAAGGTAATAGTGCCATCCTCAATATGCGGCAAAAAAGCATCCTGCTGGCTTTTATTGAAACGATGGACTTCGTCAACAAACAAGATAGTGCGCCGACCAGCATCACGGTTTTGCCGTGCGCGTTCGATGGCCTCACGAATCTCTTTAATACCGGAGGTCACGGCAGAAATGCGTTCCACATCAGCTTGACCGTAACGACCAATAATTTCGGCCAATGTGGTTTTGCCCGTTCCAGGTGGCCCCCAGAGGATCATGGAGTGTAACTGCCCCGCAACGATTGCCCGTGGTAGCGGTTTACCCGGTGCCAGCAAATGTTGCTGACCAATATATTGATCCAACGTCAAAGGCCGCATCCGCGCGGCCAGTGGCTGAAACTCATTTTGGGAAAAGTCGAGGGACATATTACTCACACAAACCTCACTGCCGCTGGTCGTCCAGCGTCACCCCTTTTGGTAGGGTAAATTTAAATTTGCTGGCGTCAGCCGAGCTATTTTGCTGGCCTTTCAGGGTGTAAGCACTGCGCTGCCCATCTTGCTCAACCGCAGTAAAACTCTTGATAGTCCCCGTTGGCGTAACTGTAATGGCAAATTGCTTCAGATTACCGCTGGCACTTTTAGGTGTCAGTTCAAAATCATCGCCTTTCTGCTTAACATTGTACTGTTTCCAGTCATCCGGGTTGTTGCGGGTAATCAGCATAAACGGGGTGTTACCGGTTGCATTCTTCAACCAGGTTGCCGTGGCCTGCTCAACAAAAGGGTTGTAGAACCACAAGGTTTCCCCGTCTGAGATAAGTACGCTTTCATCCGGTGAGGTCATATGCCAGTTAAACAGATTTGGCCGTTTCACCCACAGCTCCCCTTCACCTTCCTGCACCGTCGCGCCATCAGCGCTGGTCACTTTTTGCGAGAAATTAGCATGGAAACTGTTCACCTTACTCAGACGACCTTGCAAATCGGTACTGACATCCGCCAGAACTGAAGCTGAAATTAAACCCGATAACAGACAGCAAGCAACAAGCAGTTTTTTCATTATTCTAAATACCTTATAAAATTCTCTGATAAATACGGGGTTATGCTTCTTTGCATAAGGGCCGCAAAGCGGCCCTGTCTATACTCGTCATCTTTCAAGATGCAGGGGTGTTGGCTGCCATCACTACTCGGCCCGTCCATGGACCTCGCCTCTGCGAGGCCGCGGCAAGCAGCGTTCAAATCTGCTCCTGACAGATTTGTCACCCAACTCATTGAGTTATCTCAACTCCTTGGGTTCATTTCGTTGCCGCCTACCTGCAACTCGAAATCTATTGGGTATATGTTAACTTCCTCAGAGCAAAATATGACTACTCATGTGGCGGCGGGGCCAACACTTCACGATTACCATTATGGCCCGGCGTACTCACAATCTGCTGGGCTTCCATCTGTTCGATAATACGTGCAGCACGGTTATACCCAATACGGAATTGGCGCTGCACGCCTGAAATTGACGCCCGGCGCTTCTCTAACACAAAGTTCACGGCCTGATCAAATAGTGGGTCCAGCTCTTCATCACTGTCCAATCCAAGACTACCGCCTTCCCCTTCTTCACTACCACTAAGAATGCTCTCAATGTATTGAGGGCGACCTCGAGCTTTCCAATCATTAACCACGGCATGCACTTCCTGGTCACGGACAAAGGCACCGTGCACACGTACCGGAATCGAAGAGTTTGGAGCCATATACAGCATGTCCCCCATCCCCAGCAGTGATTCCGCGCCGCCCTGATCGAGGATAGTCCGTGAGTCGATTTTACTGGAAACCGTAAATGCGATACGGGTTGGAATGTTAGCTTTTATCAAACCGGTGATGACATCTACCGATGGGCGCTGGGTAGCCAGCACCAGATGGATACCGGCAGCACGGGCTTTTTGTGCCAGACGTGCTATCAGTTCTTCAACTTTTTTGCCCACTGTCATCATTAAATCGGCAAACTCATCCACCATCACCACGATATAAGGCAGTTTCACCAGCATCGGCGGTGAGATGTCCATGCTATCGGATGGCTTCCAGAATGGGTCAGGGATTGGCCGCCCCATAGCTTCAGCCTGAGCTACGCGCTCGTTATAGCCTGCGAGATTACGCACGCCCAGTGCCGACATCAATTTATAGCGCCGTTCCATCTCGCCGACACACCAGCGCAATGCATTCGCGGCATCCTTCATATCGGTAACCACTTCGGTTAGCAGATGAGGAATGCCTTCATACACCGATAACTCCAGCATTTTCGGGTCAATCATGATAAAGCGCACCTCATCCGGTGTAGCTTTATACAAGATACTGAGGATCATCGCGTTCACCCCAACCGACTTACCAGAACCGGTAGTACCAGCCACCAGCAAGTGTGGCATTTTGGCTAAGTCTGCCACCACCGGCTGCCCGGCAATATCTTTACCAAGCACAATAGCAAGCGGAGAAGGGTTATCACGGAATTTGGCACAGTCGAGCACTTCCCTCAGGTAGACCGTTTGACGATGCTTATTCGGCAATTCAAGTCCGACATAAGGTTTGCCCGGAATAACTTCCACTACACGCACAGCGATAGCTGATAGAGAACGGGCCAAATCGCGGGAAAGATTGGAAATGCGCGACGCTTTAACACCTGGAGCCAAATCCAACTCAAAGCGAGTAATGACTGGCCCTGGAGAAATACCCACAACTTCCGCTTTTACCCGATAATCACCTAAACGTGCTTCAACCAGACGAGCCGTTTGCTCTAAAGCAAACATATCAACGGGTTCTTCCTCCGCTGGTGGAGAAGAAAGTAAATCAAGCGTAGGCAGTGGTGTGGTCGGTTTAATCAACGGCTGATCATTACGCATCAGGAACGGGTGAATCAAGCTGTCCATTGCTGGCGTTGGTTGCACCGGGGCGACAGGTGGTACCGGTATTGTTGGCTCAACAGCAGACGGGGCTATTACCGGAGCATGTGCTGTTGTCGGTGCATAAGTAGGCGTTGCCGCAGACTGCGTATAGGGTGCTGGCACCGATGTGGCTTGCCCTGAATGCGTTTGATGCACTGATGGCTGCTGATATTGCGCTGGTTGCTCAGGCGAAATAGCGTCTGGAGAAGCGGTGGATTCCCCTTCATCAACATAGGGAGAAAGCGTAAACAAGGGCTCACGAGGGCTATCATCAACAAGATCTGCGACCGGCGAGAATGTATAGGCGCGGCGGATATCAACAGGCTGCATTCCTTCTGCGGCACTGTTTTTGTGATGAGTAGCGTCTTGGTGATGAATAGCGTCTTGGTGCTGAACCGCCCCATAACGATGCTGTTGTTGTACTGCGAATGCCTGCCGTAATGCGGCTTCTTCTAAAGCTTGCTCATCTTCTGGCTCAGGGGCGGTGAACGTATTACCCCCTGCGTCTGATGATTGCTCGTAACGCTCGGACTGCTGGTCGGCAAACGCTTTACGCAATATAGCCTGCTGCAACGCATCATCATCTTCTGATAGCGGCTCGCTGTCGAACGACGCTGCATTAACCTGAGGATTTTGCGCTTCTTGTTCGCGTTGTTCCTGCTCCGCCATACGTTGTGAAGGCAACTTGATACCGTAAGAGGCCAACTCACGCCGCGTTGGAATACGCACTGGGTTAGGCCGTGGTAACTCAGGACCGATGCCCTGTTTTACCTGAGAACCGGTGTCACTAGTAGCAGTAAATGCTGGCATAAACGTCGCTGCTGCACTCGCAGCGGCGATGGCTGTTCCCGACAAACCGTGATGAGACAATGGGTTATTTGACAAACTGCTATTGATAAACGGGTCACTAATCAGTGGATCACTGGCCGAACTTACTGCGGCCAAACCATCAAGGGCACGGCCAAAACCAGTGTTCGTATTAGGAACGCTATCGACCTGATCACTATGGCGCTGTGCTGTTGAGAAATCGAACGGCGAATGGCTGACAGGTGCAGGTGGTACATCCCATGCCCCCATTTGTGGCTCTGGCCGCTCAACAGGCGTGGCAACACGAGTCTGAACCGGTGATGGCGTCTCTTGCGGAATTTCAAACGAATATAACGGCGGTGTCGCTGTCGAGTTAGCCGTTATCGGTGCCGTGCTATGGCTGCTAACAGACTCGGCTATCGCCCGAGGAGCAGGTTGATAGTCATCATCTGTTGCCCGCAGGCTGCTTAATAGAGGATCATAGTCGCCATTGGACCCAGGCACTGGGGATAAGGCCGGCTCAGGCGCATTGGCGATGGCGTCGGTTGCTGATGGCGCGGAGAATAGCACGTCGTCGTCAGCATGAGCCGCAGATGCCGCAAGTGCGGCGCTAGCCGCGCCTACTGCTAGCGCTTTATTTGAAGCCGCCCCCTGCTCTTGTTCAGCAACGTCGGAATCTTCAACCTGATAATCGTCATCTTCATCGTCATAGCGTTCTTCACGACGTGAGCGATTAGTCATAAATGTCAGTGAGCCTAAGACCACCCCGCCAATTTTCTCAGCAATGACCAACCATGACCAGCCGGTAAACAGCGTCAGGCCAACAGCCCAGATACAGAGCAATGTCAGTGTTGCCCCGACACCATTGAACCACGGCAACATGGCATTACTGAACAAGCTGCCAATTACCCCACCAGAGGCAAAGTAATAAAGATCGTCAACATTCAATGCAGCCAGGCCACATGACGTTAAAATCAGGGCTAATGTACCAATCAGGCGTAAAGAAAGAGCAAAGTAATCGACGTGTTCATTGGCATCGCGCTGACGGAAAGCCGCCCAGCACAACATCACCATAATCACAGGGATTGCGTAAGCCAAAACACCAAAGGTGAAGAACAGTGTATCGGCCATCCAGGCACCAATACCCCCACCAAGATTGTGGATAGGCTCGTGCCATGCAGTCTGGGACCAGCTTGGGTCCGAAGGATTAAAACTGAGCAGCGCCGCCATCAGGTAGGCTGCCAAAATTGTCACCACAATCAAAACCGCCTCAAGTAAACGACGCCCGCTGCTGAGTTTTTTCAGGGTAACTTCTTTATCTTCTGTATATTCCTGGCTCAAGAAAGGCTCTCCAGGTTCCTGTTAACTGGTATGAGTGACAACGCCGAGAACCCTCCCGGCGTTGAAACTGTATGAATAAACAGGAGTGTAACCAAATTACTCAGGTTTTGCACCTGCCTGTTTACCGCGTTTTAATGACTAGGCGGTTACTCTGCTTCACTTCTTCCATGACCACATAGGTACGGGTGTCATTGACGCCCGGCAGGCGAAGCAAGGTCTCACCGAGTAATGTACGGTAAGCAGACATATCAGGTACGCGGGTTTTCAACAAATAGTCGAAATCGCCGGAAACCAGGTGACACTCTTGAATTTCCTCAAGATTTTTAACAGCGGCATTAAATTGCTCAAACACATCCGGAGCGCCACGATTCAGAGTAATCTCAACGATAACCAGCAGCGACGCATCCAAATACTGTGGATTAAGCAGTGCTGTATAACCATGGATGAAGCCCTGACGCTCTAAGCGGCGAACCCGTTCCAAACATGGTGTTGGTGATAATCCTACTCGTTTTGAAAGCTCAACGTTAGAGATACGCCCATCCTTTTGTAATTCATTCAGGATGTTACGATCTATACGATCAAGCTCTTTCCCCGGGCGTTTTTTATTATCTATCATCTTATAGTCTCTCTTAATTTCCTTGAGTCTGTGACATGCTCTCATCGTGCTTATACTTCGAGCCTGCTACAGACAACGACCCGCAGCCTGTTTTATGCAAATATATCAACACGTTGTTATCTCACACCCTGTCTGTCCAACTGTATGCGAGGTACTCGATGATTATTAGCGTTGAGGAAGAGATAGCACATCACGAACCGCCGTAGAAACTCCCCCCTACAGTTGTTCGAGAACTTACTTCACACGCCATCCAGCATTAATCGAAAACGTTCCAGGGTTTTCGCTTGGCATCACTGATACCAAATCTGAAATTTATGGCGCGCAGATAATTTCTTCTTCCACTGATGTTTTCGCAAATGCACAGCCGATTGTCAAAGTAAAAGAAGTTAAATCAGTAGAACGTGCCAGAATTAAAATCCCAGAGTGTTTCCCTTAGCTATTTTTTCGCCCTAAATTTGCTATAAAATGGTGCAAAAAGGTGGTTTAGTGTCATGGCTATTTTTTGCTCAATCGGCTTGCAAGCCACATGTTTTATAGGGTCAAAGCTTTTCAGCGCGAGTTGGCGCGTAACGTAAAAATTAATTTGGGTCCAATTTGGACGTAGCCTGACGTCGCTTCACCGCTAACTGCCGATTCTTAATACATTTAGTTCATTAAATAGGCATCACCTATCAAACAAATCGCTAACAACATTTTTGTCTGCTTTTTTTAATGCCCAATTTTCCCTACAATCGCTAACATTGTCCGCCATTGTGGGAAAGAGGTATTCATGAGCACGGCTAAACATAGCAAATTGATTATTCTGGGTTCTGGCCCTGCGGGTTACACTGCGGCGGTTTATGCTGCACGCGCCAACCTGAAACCTGTATTGATTACCGGAATGGAGAAAGGCGGTCAGTTAACCACCACCACCGACGTGGAGAACTGGCCTGGTGATCCTGAAGGATTGACTGGCCCTGCTCTGATGGAGCGGATGCATGAGCATGCAGAAAAATTCCAAACAGAGATTCTATTCGATCATATCAATAGCGTGGATTTGCAAAACCGCCCATTCCGCCTGTTTGGTGATGGTGCTGAGTACACCTGTGACGCGCTGATTATTGCTACAGGGGCTTCTGCCCGCTATCTGGGAATGGCGTCAGAAGAAGCCTTCAAAGGCAAAGGGGTCTCTGCCTGCGCGACTTGTGATGGTTTCTTCTATCGGAATCAGAAAGTGGCGGTAGTCGGTGGCGGTAATACTGCGGTTGAAGAGGCGTTGTATCTGGCGAATATCGCAGCTGAAGTGCATTTAATTCATCGTCGTGATAGCTTCCGCTCAGAGAAAATCCTGATTGATCGCCTGATGGAAAAAGTAAAAAACGGCAACATCGTATTGCACACTGATCGCACCTTGGACGAAGTTTTGGGTGATGACATGGGTGTCACCGGTGTCCGCCTTAAATCCACCAAAAACAGTGAGACAGAAGAGATTGCTGTTGCTGGCGTCTTCATTGCGATTGGTCACAGCCCAAATACCGCCATCTTTGATGGTCAACTGGCACTGGAAAACGGCTACATCAAAGTTCAGTCAGGTCTGCAAGGCAATGCCACACAAACCTCCATTCCGGGTGTGTTCGCTGCAGGCGATGTTATGGACCATATTTACCGCCAGGCAATTACCTCCGCCGGTACCGGCTGTATGGCGGCACTGGATGCAGAACGCTATCTGGATGGGCTAGTAAACGATAAGTAACGATTCCGCATGGGGATCCAAGCGCTATGTGGCGGGTGGTTTACGATAAGTGAACCACCCGTTTTTTATTTTCACTCGCCCGCATCCCAATTAAAAACAGTAAATTACTCCTGTTGTGGAATGCGGCGACTATCACAACCTAATGGTTTCACCTCTCGTCATGACAAGGTAATATTGCCTTTCGCGAGTTTGCCACCGTCAACGGTGACAAACACTTTTTGATATTTTCTAGCTCCCTGCGCAGATAAATTGCCTGATGAATAAAACAAGACAGTATGAGTTGATTCGTTGGCTGAAAAAACAAAGCGCCCCCGCGCAACGTTGGCTCCGCCTGTCCATGTTACTTGGCCTCCTCAGCGGGTTATTGATCATCGCTCAGGCATGGTTACTGGCCACCCTGCTGCAATCTCTGATTATCGACCAACTCCCCCGATCGGCATTGACTGCTGATTTTTGGCTACTGGCCGGAACCTTTGCATTGCGCGCCGTGATCAGTTGGTTGCGCGAACGGGTGGGATTTATCTGCGGAATGAAAGTTCGCCAGCAGATCCGTAATGTCGTTTTAGACCGATTAGAACAGCTCGGCCCTGCGTGGGTGAAAGGTAAGCCCGCGGGCAGTTGGGCAACCATCATTCTGGAACAAATTGAAGATATGCAGGACTACTACTCCCGCTATCTGCCACAGATGTATCTGGCCGTATTCATTCCATTGCTTATCCTGATTGCCGTCTTCCCTATCAACTGGGCGGCAGGTTTGATCTTGTTTGTCACCGCGCCATTGATCCCGCTGTTTATGGCACTGGTCGGGATGGGTGCCGCCGACGCCAATCGGCGTAACTTTGTCGCACTGGCACGGTTGAGTGGCAACTTCCTTGATCGCTTACGCGGATTAGACACGTTACGGTTATTTAACCGTGCTAAAGCAGAAACCGACCAAATTCGTGATGCCTCAGAAGATTTCCGCCGCCGCACCATGGAAGTGCTGCGTATGGCATTCTTATCTTCAGCCGTATTAGAGTTTTTCGCCGCCATCTCTATTGCCGTGGTTGCCGTCTACTTTGGTTTTTCCTATTTGGGTGAACTGAATTTTGGTAGTTATGGTTTTGGCGTCACCCTGTTTGCGGGTTTTCTGGTATTGATCCTGGCCCCTGAATTCTTCCAACCGCTGAGAGATTTAGGCACGTTTTACCACGCAAAAGCTCAGGCAGTTGGCGCAGCAGAATCGCTGGTCACATTTTTGAGTAGTGAAGGCGAAGCGATTGGCCAAGGTGACCAAGTGCTGCCGGGTAACCAAGCTATCACCCTGGAAGCCGACCAACTGGAAATTCTGGCCCCTAATGGCACCCGGTTGGCCGGACCGTTGACGTTCTTATTACCCGCAGGCAAACGCGTTGCCATTGTTGGTCTGAGTGGCGCAGGTAAAAGTTCATTACTCAACCTGCTGCTGGGCTTTTTACCCTATCGCGGCTCACTGAAAGTGAACGGGGTTGAATTACGCGAACTGGAAGCACCAGCGTGGCGTAGGCAATTAAGCTGGGTTGGCCAAAACCCACATTTGCCGGAACAGACGCTGGCGGCCAACATTTTGCTGGGCCAGCCAGATGCGTCACACAGCCAATTGCAACAGGCGGTAGAGCGTGCTTATATCAATGAATTCCTGGCTGATTTGCCACAAGGGCTGAATACTGAAGTCGGCGACCATTCTGCACGTCTCTCCGTTGGGCAGGCGCAACGTGTTGCCGTTGCCCGCGCCTTACTGAATCCGTGCCGCTTATTGCTGCTGGATGAACCCACCGCCAGCCTTGATGCTCACAGTGAACAATTGGTGATGAAAGCACTAGAGGAAGCCTCTCGCAGGCAGACGACGCTACTGGTTACCCATCAGTTAGAAGATACGCTGGGTTATGATCAAATCTGGGTAATGGATAGTGGCCTTCTGATTCAGCAAGGTGATTACTCCACCCTCAGCCAGTCTGACGGTTCATTTGCCAATCTGCTGTCCCATCGCAGTGAGGAGCTTTAATTATGCGCGTACTTCTTCCTTTTTTGGCGTTGTATCGCCGCCATTGGTTCCTGATTTGTCTGGGTATCGTGCTGGCAATTGTCACGCTGCTGGCCAGTATCGGCTTGCTGACATTATCAGGTTGGTTCCTTGCGGGTACCGCCATCGCTGGCCCTGCTGGATTATATACGTTTAACTACTTGCTACCGGCTGCCGGTGTCCGAGGGGCCGCAATTACCCGTACGGCGGGCCGCTACGCAGAGCGAGTTGTCAGCCATGACGCGACATTCCGTGTACTGGCACATCTGCGGGTCTTCGCTTTCCAGAAGATCCTACCACTCTCCCCTGCCGGTATTGCCCGTTTTCGCCAAAGTGAACTGCTGAACCGGTTGGTCGCCGATGTTGATACCCTCGATCATCTCTATCTGCGCGTCATCTCACCGCTGGTGGCCGCCATCGCAATTATTGCTGCCGTGACGTTTGGTTTGAGCTATCTGGATGTCAATCTGGCCCTGACACTCGGTGCAATTCTGCTGGGGTTATTACTACTCGTCCCATTGATCTTCTATCGTGCCGGTAAGCCCATTGGTCGTGACCTGACGGACCTGCGTGGTCTTTATCGTTCGCAACTGACCTCTTGGTTACAGGGGCAGGCAGAGTTATTGGTATTCGGTGCGTTACAGCAATTCCGTGCCTCGTTGCAGGATATTGAACAACGCTGGATGAGACGCCAACAACAGCAAGCATCCTTGGCTGGTTTAGCGCAGGCGCTAATGATTCTGGCTACTGGCCTAACGGTCACGCTAATTTTATGGCTCGCCGCTGGAGGTATTGGCGCGAATAATCAACCAGGCGCATTACTGGCGCTCTTTGTTTTTACCTCTTTAGCCGCATTTGAAGCCTTGCTGCCGGTGGCTGGTGCATTCCAACACTTGGGACAAGTTATCGCTTCTGCGACCCGCGTTGCGCAATTGATGGAACAACAGCCTGAAGTGACATTCCCGACCAATGGTCCAGAGCTGGCCGCACAGGTGGCGCTAGAAGTGACAGGGTTGAGTTTTACCTACCCACAGCAGCCCTTACCCGTTTTGCAGAATATATCGCTGTCACTGGCCGCAGGGGAGCATATTGCGCTACTTGGGCGCACAGGCTGTGGAAAATCCACACTGTTACAATTATTAACCCGGGCCTGGGATGCCAGCCAAGGCAGTATCACGCTTAATGGGGAACCATTGGCCAATTATGACGAAAATACCTTGCGCCAGATGATGACAGTGGTCAGCCAGCGGGTACATGTCTTCAGCAGTACATTACGTGAAAATCTGTTGCTGGCTTGCCCTACGGCGTCTGATGCACAGTTGAAAACAGTTTTGGAACACGTCGGGTTAGCCAACTTACTTGATAACAGTGAGGGACTGAATGCCTGGATGGGGGATGGCGGCCGGCCACTCTCTGGCGGTGAACAGCGTCGTTTAGGAATTGCCCGTGCCTTGCTACATCCTGCGCCTCTTTTGCTACTTGATGAACCTACCGAAGGGTTAGATGCTGAAACAGAACAACAAATTCTGGCTCTGCTGCGCCAACACTGTCAGCACAAGAGCCTGATCATGGTCACTCATCGTTTATACGGTCTGGAATATATGGATCGAATCTGCGTGATGGATGGTGGCAAAATAGTCGAGCAAGGCAATCACCACAGTTTATTGCAACACAAAGGGCGCTATTACCAATTCCATCAACGCCATTGAACACTGGGCTGCGTGAATTGTGAATGAGTCACCTGATGCGAGCAGGTAATTAGCATAATTCGCGCTAATATGAATAAAAACCACTGAAGAAAAAGTGGTATTCATTGTTATTTATTATACCCAGCGAACTTAGCGTAGCAGCTAACAACGCTGTGGCTTCAAGTACGAAGGCTATGAGCCTGAAGATATCATCAGGGGGATTTATGCGCATTACACAGCTATCTTCTCAGTCATTTGCATTCCCCTCACCTGAGCTGGCTCTGCGCGAACCTAATGGTTTGCTGGCTCTTGGGGGCGATTTAGCCGCTCCTCGCCTGCTGGCAGCTTACCAGAAGGGAATTTTTCCTTGGTTTAGCCCCGGAGAGATGATCCTATGGTGGTCGCCGGACCCGCGCGCGGTGTTATTCCCGGAAGATTTGCATATTAGCCGCAGCATGCGCCGCTTTCTGCGCCGTTGTCCTTATCGCCTCACACTTAACCATGCTTTTGCCGATGTGGTCAGCGCTTGTGCTGCGCAACGTGATGAGGGGACGTGGATTGGCGAGGATGTACAGCAAGCTTATTGCCAATTACATGCATTAGGGCACGCGCACTCAGTTGAAGTTTGGTTGGAAAATGAACTGGTTGGCGGATTATATGGCATTGCAGTGGGTAAACTGTTTTGCGGAGAATCGATGTTTAGCCGAGCTGACAATGCTTCAAAAAGCGCATTAATGGTTTTTTGTCATCATTTTACCCGTCAAGGTGGAGAACTGATTGACTGTCAGGTCCTCAACGCTCACACTGCGTCGCTGGGTGCGATTGAGATCCCACGAAACTTTTTTATGCAGCAGTTGAGTCAACTCCAGTTTAGTCCACTACCGGCTGAATGCTGGTTACCGCAATCGTTGAATTTTTCATCCGCGATGCAGTAAAGATCAACCGTTGAGAAAGTACCCCACATTAGGCTTTATCCCCTCTTACCGGCAGACTAATTTTGCTGAAATGGTGCGATGACCGCCAACACTTCTTTACATAATGTGGGTTTTTCGGCATTATCTTGCCGGTTAAAAACTAAGGTAGTAACACCTAGAGGATTCGATGGCCAAAGAAGACAATATTGAAATGCAGGGCACCGTTCTTGATACGCTGCCGAACACCATGTTCCGCGTTGAATTGGAAAACGGGCACGTGGTAACCGCTCATATCTCCGGTAAAATGCGTAAAAACTATATCCGCATCCTGACGGGTGACAAAGTCACTGTAGAGCTGACCCCGTACGACCTGAGCAAAGGCCGCATTGTCTTCCGTAGCCGTTAATCGGCTAATCTGTCGCCAGTTTAAGACTGGCGAGCTCTGAGGATGTAGTCCCCCTCCGGCGCCCTTCCCATTTATGGCAAGGGCGTTTTGCGTTTTCTTTTTTTTATCGATTGAGTAGGTTTATTCATCGTGAAATCAACAGCAAAATGCAAAAGTCACTAATCGTGGAAAACAAAAAGGGCGATAAGTTTATAGCTTATCGCCCTTTTTTATTGCCCGGTATACTTGACGCAGTAGCCGTGTAACACCGATATCCCCCGAATCACTCAATACTCGCTCATCGGGAATCTTTCATTTGCCATCGACTGCAACGCCACTTATTTCGGACATCTTACATTTAATGAACGGCACCTTCAGTTTTGCGTTTCTGCGCACTCTGAAACTCATAAGCCAGTTGTTGTTTTTCTTTATCCAGCCCAACAGTGACCGAGCCACCATCAACCAGAGAACCAAACAACAGCTCGTTTGCCAGCGGTTTCTTCAGATTCTCCTGAATCACCCGCGCCATTGGTCGTGCACCCATCGCTTTGTCATAGCCTTTATCAGATAACCAATTACGGGCTTCTTCACTGACTTCCAGTGACACGCCTTTAGCATCTAACTGCGCCTGCAACTCAACGATAAATTTATCGACCACCTGCTGAATAACGGTAGGTGATAAGTGGTTGAACCAAATAATGTTATCCAACCGGTTACGGAATTCCGGGGTAAACACTTTTTTGATCTCTTCCAGTGCGTCAGTGCTGTTATCTTGCTGTTTAAAACCAATTGAGGTCCGTTGCGTTTCACGCACACCAGCATTGGTGGTCATCACCAGAATGACGTTACGGAAATCAGCTTTACGCCCATTGTTATCCGTCAGAGTGCCGTTATCCATCACCTGTAGTAACAGGTTAAACACATCTGGATGGGCTTTTTCAATTTCATCCAGCAGCAGAACTGCATGAGGATGTTTGATAACCGCATCGGTCAACAGACCACCTTGATCGTAACCTACATAACCCGGAGGCGCACCAATCAGGCGGCTAACAGTATGGCGCTCCATATATTCAGACATATCAAAACGCAGCAGTTCGATATCCAGTGCTTTGGCCAATTGCACCGTAACTTCCGTCTTACCTACCCCTGTTGGGCCAGCAAACAGGAACGATCCGACCGGCTTATGCTCATGCCCTAATCCTGCGCGGCTCATTTTGATCGCCTCGGATAGCGCATCAATAGCTTTATCCTGACCGAATACCAACATATTCAGCCGATCACTCAGATTTCTCAGCACATCGCGATCACTGGCAGAGACGGTCTTCTCAGGAATACGGGCGATACGAGCCACCACGGATTCAATGTCCGACACATTGACAGTTTTCTTACGTTTGTTAAGTGGCATCAGGCGGCTACGAGCACCAGCCTCGTCAATCACATCAATGGCTTTATCCGGTAAATGGCGGTCATTAATATACTTAACCGACAACTCCACCGCTGCGCGTATCGCTTTCGCGGTATAACGCACATCATGATGTGCTTCATATTTCGGTTTCAGGCCGTTAATAATCTGAACGGTCTCTTCCGGTGTCGGCTCAGTAATATCAATTTTCTGGAAACGCCGTGCCAGTGCGCGATCCTTTTCAAAGATATTGCTGAATTCCTGATAAGTGGTAGAGCCAATGACCCGGATCTTGCCACTAGAAAGCAGTGGTTTAATCAGGTTAGCTGCATCCACTTGCCCACCGGAGGCAGCACCTGCGCCGATAATGGTATGAATTTCATCGATAAACAGGATGCTGTCTTTGTCATTTTCTAACTGTTTCAGCAGCGCTTTGAAACGCTTTTCAAAGTCACCACGGTATTTGGTTCCGGCCAGCAGTGAACCGATATCCAGTGAGTACAGAGTGCATTCCGACATCACTTCAGGAACATCGCCCTGCACGATACGCCAGGCCAGGCCTTCCGCGATAGCCGTTTTACCGACACCGGATTCTCCGACCAACAGCGGGTTGTTTTTACGCCGACGGCACAATACCTGAATAGTCCGTTCCAGCTCTTTGTCGCGACCGATAAGTGGGTCAATGCCCCCCACGCGAGCCAGTTGATTCAGATTGGTGGTGAAGTTTTCCATACGGTCTTCCCCTCCTGCCTGCTCTTCATTTACCGGGTTTTCTGCATTCGGTGCTTGACCCGGTTCGTCCTTACGAGCGCCGTGGGAAATAAAGTTCACTACATCCAGACGGCTGACATCATGCTTACGCAGCAGGTAGGCCGCCTGAGACTCTTGTTCACTGAAGATGGCGACCAACACGTTGGCACCCGAGACTTCATTGCGCCCAGAGGACTGGACGTGGAAAACTGCACGTTGTAACACGCGCTGGAAACTGAGCGTAGGCTGGGTGTCACGCTCTTCTTCGCTAACAGGTAATGTTGGTGTGGTTTGTTCGATAAACGCTTCCAGCTCCTGGCGTAACGCTACCAGATCAACCGTACACGCCTCCAGCGCTTCCCGCGCAGCCGGATTGCTTAGCAATGCCAGCAATAGGTGCTCCACGGTCATAAACTCGTGTCTGTGCTCACGCGCTCTGGCGAAAGCCATATTGAGACTGAGTTCAAGTTCTTGATTGAGCATAGGCACCTCCCAATAATTGCCTTAATCAGGCTTTTTCCAGCGTACAAAGCAATGGATGCTCGTTCTCCCTGGCGTATTGATTTACATGTGCGACTTTCGTCTCTGCAACTTCAGCAGTAAAAACACCGCAAATCGCCTTTCCTTGATAATGCACATTGAGCATCAGTTGTGTTGCACGTTCAATATCATAAGAAAAGAACTTTTGCAGAACGTCAATCACAAATTCCATCGGTGTGTAATCGTCGTTGTTAAGTATAACTTTATACATAGACGGCGGTTTGAGCGCCTCTTTCTGTTTATCTTTGACTAAATGTTCAAAATTCAGCCAATCGTTGTTGTTACCCATTGCCTGCCCATCGTTTCACAGAACCATACAGGAGCAATACCTCACTCCGGTTATAAGACCATTTCATGCAGATATCTATTATTATTTTAACATCACTTATGCCATAACGCCGCCAGAGAAAGAAGTCGGTTTTTTTGCGTTAAAAGTGATTAAATTGTAACCAGATAAACACAATAGCGTTAGCTACATCAAACTTTGAATAACTGCCTTGGTCAGACAAAAGCCCTCCCCTTGACGTTAAGGCCATTTCCACTAGAGTGTATTTTCGTGAGCTGTTGGAGTTTTAACCAATTCGCGCTCACTTTAACCAGTTATTACCTCATCTCAAACTAGAATAGCCTTGCGAGGAACGTAGAAGTATGGAGACGGGTACTGTTAAATGGTTCAACAATGCCAAAGGTTTTGGCTTTATTTGCCCTGAGGGCGGCGGCGAAGATATCTTCGCTCACTATTCAACTATTCAGATGGATGGCTACCGCACATTAAAAGCCGGTCAGATGGTTAACTTTGATGTCCATCAGGGACCAAAAGGAAACCATGCCAGCCTGATAGTTCCACTCGGGTTAGATGTCCTATTGCAAGAAGCCATACCGCAGGAGCTCGCTGCAATGGCCTGACACCACGCATTCACTCGCCTGCACCTGCCCATCAGCGAAACAGTCTGGTGCCAACGGTATTTCCCGGGCGGCGTGTTGCTACTAACATCGATTACGTTTCAAAATGCCAGCCAACGATGACTGGCATTTTTATTTCTCATACTTCTAATATGCGGCCATATGAACCAAGTTCAATCCTTTGACTGATCTATTCACCAGCTAATTTATTCTCGAGCTAATGCATCAATCGGATTTAGTCGAGCAGCACTGCGGGCCGGTAGATAACCAAACACCACACCTATCACTGTAGAGCACAAAAATGCGCTGAACAATGCAACCGGCGGGAAAGCTATCTGCCAGTTAGGCAGAAACATCTCTACAACCAGACCGATGGCAAAGGATAGCGTGATACCCAGAGCTCCACCGACCAGGCAAACCAGAATCGCTTCAATTAGGAATTGCTGCATAACATCACTGGATCTCGCCCCTACAGCCATGCGAATACCGATCTCTCGAGTGCGTTCTGTCACCGAAACCAGCATAATATTCATCACCCCAATTCCCCCTACCACTAATGAAATTACTGCCACCAGTGTCAGGAACAATTGCATGGTACGGGTAGTTTTTTCCGCCGTTTGCAACAAACTATCCATGTTATAGGTGAATATGTCTTTCTTGCCGTGGCGCATCGTCAACAACCGCACTAGCTGCTGCTCAGCTTCTTTGCTGCTATACCCCTCTTTAATGCGGATAGTTATCGAATCAAAGTAGGCACGCCCCATCAGACGGCTCGCCATGGTGCTGTAAGGTACCCATATTCGCAGCGCTTTACTGCTACCAAACATAGATTGCTTTTCTTCTACCACCCCAACCACGGTGGCAGGCATATTCCCCACCAAGATGACCTGCCCTACGACGTCTTTCATATGCGGGAACAAGCGGCGCTGGGTATTACGGTCAATAACAGCAACTTGCGACTGGCGTTCAACCTGCTCACGGGTAATGGCCGTTCCCTGTTCGAGTTTCATACCATATACACGGAAATACTGTTCACTGACCCCCGATACGCTGGCGGCAACATCAATATTGCCATAGCGGAGCCGCATACTGCCTGCGATGGTCGGGGATACAGCACTGACGTAGGACTGTGCTTTCAGTGCTGCCATGTCGTCATAAACCAATGCCTGCCGGGTACTGGGGTCGTCATCGCCGAAATCTTTGCCGGGATAAACATCAATAGTATTAGTGCCAATAGCCCGGATATCAGCAAGAACAAGTTGTTTGGCCGCATCCCCAACTACCAAGATAGAGACAACAGAGGCAATACCGATAATGATGCCCAGCATGGTCAAGGCCGTGCGCATTTTATTGGCCGACATCGCACGCCAGGCCATTAATAAAGCCTCGCGGAAACGACCCGCCAGTTGCTGCCATGATGGAGCGGGTGGCGTCAGACTAATTGCCTCAGAAGCGGCCACTGCTTGCACCGTTTTCGAGCCTGAATCCGCCATAATGCGGCCATCTTTTATTTCGATAACCCGCTCAGCTTGAGCCGCAACAGTAGGGTCATGAGTCACAATAATAACCGTGTGCCCCTGCTGCTGTAGCTGTTTCAGAATAGCCATAACTTCAACGCTGGAATGACTATCCAGTGCACCGGTTGGCTCATCAGCCAAAATCACCTGCCCACCATTCATCAGGGCGCGGGCGATACTGACACGCTGCTGCTGCCCACCAGATAGCTGGTTGGGTTGGTACCCGACACGGTCGCCCAGCCCCAGGCGGGTGAGTAACATATTGGCCCGCTCGCGGCGTTCATTTTTACCCAAACCGGCATAGACCGCCGGGACTTCCACATTGTGGGCAGCACTGAGATGCGGCAGCAAATGATAACGCTGGAAAATAAAGCCAAAGTGCTCACGGCGCAGAGCCGCGAGTGCATCATTATCCAATACCGCCACATCCTGCCCTGCGACGCGGTAAACACCAGCACTAGGCTTATCCAGACAGCCCAGAATGTTCATCAGCGTCGATTTACCCGAACCGGAGGCGCCGATAATTGCCACTAACTCACCGGCATTAATTGTCAGTGAGACATCCTGCAATACATCCACGGTCTCTTCACCGGACTGATAGCTACGACGGATGCCTTTTAACTCAAGCAATGCCGTCATTACGTCTCCTCCGTGCCACCGCGGCTAACGATGACCTCATCACCGATATTCAAACCAGAAATCACCTGGGCATCAACGTTATTACGGATACCAATCGTCACTTCACGTTTCTCTTCTTTACCGTCTTTCAGCACCGCGACCTGATAACGGTTAGTCCCTAACTCATCACCCAAGGCCGATAACGGAATAACCATTGCCTGTTTTACGTTGGCAAGTTGAATTGAAACCTGCGCAGTCATTTGCAGGCGCAATAAGCGATCTGGATTCGGCACCTCAAAACGTGCCGAGTAGAAAATGGCATCATTTACTTTTTCTGGTGTTGGTTGAATGTCTTTTAACACCCCATCAAAGTGTTTCCCAGGATCACCCAGCACGGTAAATGAGGCTTTCATCCCCGGTTTAAGATGAATGACATCCGCTTCGGATACCTGCGCATTCACCAACATAGTGCTCATATCCGCCAACGTCAGAATATTAGGCGCTTGTTGCGCGGCGATCACTGTTTGCCCCTGCAAGGTGGTGATTTGCACCACATCGCCATCCATTGGCGCAGAAATTTTGGTGTAATCGAGATTAATATTGGCTGTATCCAAACTGGCTTTAGTCTTATTAATTTGCGCATTAATCGTCTCTACCTGCGCTTTTTTCACTGCCAGCGTGGTACTGGCCTGATCCAAGTCTTGGCGCGATACCACCTGTAATTTTGCCAGATCCTGTTGACGGCGCAGGGTGACCGCGGCCAGTTGCATTTCAGCCTTCGCCTGTGCCAACTGAGCATTCAAATCCTGTAATGTCGCCTCTACTTCTTTAATTTGGTTCTGTGCCTGTTGCGGGTCGATCATCGCCAGCAATTGCCCTTGCTTAACTTGATCGCCAATCTCCACATACAGTTTTTCCAACTGGCCGCTGACCTGTGCACCCACATCAACTTTACGCACCGCATCGAGTTTGCCGGTTGCCAGAACATTCTGTTGCAAGTCACGATTGGCAACTTTTACTGTTTGGTATTGCACCGGGGCTGGGGCCGTCAGATGTCTGATGAGGAAAAAACCCCCGATAATTAACACGGCAATTATGGTAAGCCATCGGCGCTGACTGCGACTGAACTGCATCAAATCAATTACCTTCCTTATTCGTCAATTTTTCAATCTGCTGAAAATAGCATCAGAAATTCTCATTTAACTAAACCAAATATCAATACAACCGTGCTATAGGCGAAATCTAAGATGCATTGAGCCTCTGTTTAGTTCCCGTTTGTTTGAATAGCGCCAGAAACACAGCGATATTACGGATTTAATCATGCATAACATCAATAACACAGCATCAATCCCCAACAATATTAACCGTTGGGGGTTAATTACATTGCTATTCAAAGGTAGTCAGGCTCTGGGCGGCTCATGGCAAAAGTTGCAGTTTCGGCTTAAATTTATCGCCCGGACCCTTATCAGCCCAAAACTGACCTTTCGTTTATTGGGTGTACTGGTAAAACAACCGTTACTAAACAGTATACTGCGCGCACAACCCGATTTGCCTTGTAAGTTGCATCGTCCTTATCTGACTAACACGCTCAATAATCGTCAAAAACTGGGGGTGCTACAGGATCATTTCCTCTTGGTAAACCAATGTATGCCTGCGGCATTACGTCGCAACTACTTGCATACTTCGCCCTATAAACTGGCTGAATTAATTGGCAAGAATGAGGAAAAGTATTCTCTTTATTTGGGTGTTATTCCAAAACTCAATAAGGAGGGAGAAATTACGCTGATGCTGGCAAATGAGCAACAGCAAACGCTGGCGGTGCTGACTTTCAGCCTGTTTTACTATCAACAGCAAAAAACATTGTTTATTGGTGGGTTACAAGGTGCCGATAATGGAACACCACACAGCGCAATTCACACCAGCACTAAAGCTTGTCATGGTTTATTCCCTAAACGTTTGGTATTGGAAGCCGCATGCTGTCTGGCAGAGTTAATGGGAATAACACAAATTAAAGCCGTGGGGAATGAAACGCACATTTATCAAAACTGGCGCTATCGGGCCAAGAAAAAAGAGAAATTGCATGCTGACTATGACAGTTTTTGGTTGTCTGTTGGCGGAGAAGCGTGCACAGAAGGCCATTTCAATTTACCAACCAAAATCGCGCGTAAACCGATTGAAGATATTGCTAGCAAAAAACGGGCAGAATATCGCCGCCGCTATGAGTTACTTGCACAACTGGAGGGTGCGTTAGCCGCGCATTTTACTCACGACGTGGCGTGATCCGTGTTGAAGTGATCTGGTGCTAATCGGCTCGACCACGCGCCAGCCAAACTACGCGAGAGAACATTTTTTTCAGTAATAGGGGGACAGATTCTACCCCCCTCTCTTTGGCCTGACTGGCAACCTCAATAGCCAGATCCGGCTTGGAGGTACGGTGAATCGCCTTTTCAATCACTCTACGCGGCTGCATTTTGGCATTGGCAGGAATTGCTGAGATCCGATGATAGACATCATCAAAACCAGCGCGATATAAAAAGTGTTCCATATCTGGTGCTGGCAATATAGTCAGGCGATCCCGTTCATGATCGCGCCCGTTGTCCGCCATATTACGCACCGTGGCGGCATACTTTTTACCGGCATCATCGCCATCAGTCAGAACATGCCATTGAATGCCCATCCGGTTGGCAAACTTAAGCAGCGGGCGCAAACCACTCTGAGCGAACTCAATCACTTTTACCCCTTCAGCTTCAAAGTGATAACCACACTGGCGAGCAAACTCATTGAGTAACCAGATCTCTGTTTCACCTTCCACCAGCAGCCAGCAACGGGCAAACAGGGCTGAGGGCCGATTGAAACGAATATGGAAAGCGATACGGCGGCTATCTTCAGGGCTCATGCCACGAGAGCCAATACGATAAGTCGCGACTTTTGCCGATTCGCGCACCAATCGGCAAATGCTCTCTATCGGCACTAATGACACTAACTCACCGGAATTTGTCGTGGTAATCCGTTGCAGAGGGAGCTGGCTGAGCAACCCCCAGGCGACGGACAGCATTATCGGATGCAAGCGGGTTTCAGGGTCTTCTACCAGTAGCAATGGCCGGGAATGGGGATCGAGACTCAATGGCCCTTTAGCCTGTAATAACGTTGAAAACATCCCTAAAAGTATCAACCGCATACTGCGGCTGTTCGGCTCAGCCACCATCCGGTTTATATTGTCGAGGGCCAGCCAGGCTTCACGTTCCGGTTGTGGCCGATAACGGTGATTACGCAAACCGGCGGACTGCGATCCAGACTCGGCAAAGTAGTGTTCCAGCAGTTGGCGCATCGCCTCCAAGCCCTGGCGTAATTCTGAATTAGTCAGTTTCTGTGGGTTACGGACCAACTCACGGCTTAATTGATCCAATTGCTGGTTCAACGCCACTTTATCAGGTGCATGGCTGTTTTCAGTGCTGCTACGGAGCCGGCGCATAAAGCGCGCATCACGCAATCGCAATACCGGGTGGATACGAATAACGCCACGTGCCAACTTCTCAATATCGTGCAAAGACAGTGGCTGGCCTTCTAAATCAAGGAACGTACGCCAGGTACACACCGTGCCATCATCAGCCAGTTCCCCCTCGACCCGATAATAAATACGATGCAGACCATCATCATTTTTTATCCATAATGGGGCTAAATGGCGGTAACGTGGGGAGTGCCAATGACCAATGTCTTTCTCACAAAAGGTAAAAATAACCTGTAAATGGCGCTCTTTAGCCGTCTCGTCCCCTGCCGGATAATAAAAATCCTGCACGGTAAAATGATAGAGTTGAGGTTCGGGAGACAACAGCAGCGTGAGCGCATCTAATAAGCTGGATTTACCCCAGGCGTTCTCACCGATCAGCACAGTATTATCGTCAAGGCTCAATGAAATACGATTAATACCGCGAAAACCGACAATATCAACACGTTCAAGATACATGCTACGCCTCCGGTGCGAATTTATTCATACTGATACTACAGATAACACTGTTAACTCAGCAATCATAGTCGATTGTCTTGACGCCAGACGCAAAAAAACCTTACGGGTCAAGTGCCGCGGCCCGTGCGTACTGCTTTACTCTGTCTCTGATTTTAGATAGCTTATTGCGCCACAGCTCATTATTCATCTGCTCATGATAACCAAAGTCATTGGCGTTACAACAAGTCCACAAACGAATGATTAATCGGTCTCGAACCGATTTGCACAACATTCATGCTCGTTCACAGGGTGAGTCTCAAGGAGGTTCATTCATTCCGATGAGCTTACATCGATAAGTGATTCGGGTGGGCAAGTGCAGCTAACACCACAGTAACGTCAATGAAGAAGGGTATAGGACGGTATAACTCGTGTATTCAGGATTGTTGATCATACTTTTGCCGTTAATTATTGGTTATCTGATCCCACTTAGTCGCAAACCATTAATTCAATTAATCAACCGTCTATTAAGCTGGATGGTTTACGTTATTTTATTTTTTATGGGGATCAGCCTGGCCTTTTTGGAAAACCTCAGCGCTAACCTGCTGCTCATTTTCCAGTACACCGGCATCTTTTTTCTGTGTATTTTTTGTGCCAATTTGCTCGCACTGTTTTTGCTCGAACGCAAAATACCGTGGAAGAATACTCATCGGCAGGAAGCATTACCCTCACGGCTGCATATGGCACTAGAGTCATTAAAACTGTGCGGCGTGGTCATTGTTGGCTTCCTGTTGGGTCTAAGCCAATGGGAGTGGTTGCAGTTTGCCGCCAAAGGCAGCGAGTTGGCACTGATTTTCCTGCTGTTCTTAGTGGGGATTCAATTGCGTAACAGTGGTATGACACTGCGCCAGATAGTGTTGAACCGCCGTGGCACCATGGTGGCATTGGTGGTAGCAATCAGTGCCTTACTCGGTGGTATGCTTGCTGCACTACTGATCGGTTTGCCGGTTAAAACCGGGCTGGCGATGGCCTCTGGCTTTGGTTGGTATTCACTGTCTGGTATTTTGCTGACTGATGCGTTCGGCCCAGTAATTGGTAGTGCCGCATTCTTTAACGATTTGGCGCGTGAATTAGTGGCCATCATGCTGATTCCAACCTTAGTCCGCAGTAGCCGCTCCACGGCGCTTGGCTTATGTGGCGCCACTTCTATGGACTTCACCTTGCCGGTATTGCAGCGCAGTGGTGGGCTGGAGATGGTCCCTGCCGCTATCGTCCACGGTTTCTTGCTAAGCTTACTGGCCCCGGTATTGATCGCTTTCTTTTCTTAATCACTTTATTACCCAGCGCAGTGGATCAGCCGATTCACTGCGCGCTCTTCCTGCCTAATAGTGAATAAATTCTCATTCGCAGCAAAAGTTGCGCCAAATCAAAACAAGTGAAAGTTGCATTAAAAAAGCCTTTTTAAACCTCGGATGCACCTCTATGCTTTTAAACACGCATTACAAATGCAACTTTAAAAGGAAAAATAATTATGTTCTGTGTGCAATGTGAACAAACTATCCGAACACCTGCGGGTAACGGCTGCTCTTACGCGCAGGGGATGTGCGGGAAAACCGCCGAAACCTCTGATTTACAAGACCTATTAGTTGCTGTACTGCAAGGGCTTTCCGCATGGGCATTGACCGCCCGCGAACTTGGTATTATCGATCATCAGATTGATAGCTTTGCACCCAGAGCTTTTTTCTCGACCCTGACCAATGTGAATTTCGACTCAGACAGAATCGTCGGTTACGCGAAAGAAGCCATCTTATTGCGCCAATCATTGGCCATTCGTTGCCGCTTGCTTGATAGTACTATCACGGTTGATCACCCACTGGCTGAGCTACAACTACTGTCCGACGATATCCCTACCCTGCAACAACAATCGCTGCAATTTGCGCTGAACAACGATAAAGCTGACGTTGGTGACGATATCCACGGCTTGCGCATGCTGTGTTTGTATGGACTGAAGGGGGCGGCGGCCTATATGGAACATGCCCATGTCCTGGGGCAGTTCGATGAGCAGATTTATGCTGATTATCATGCTTATATGGCCTGGTTGGGTACCCAACCGCGTGATGTCGACACGCTACTGAATAATGCAATGGGTATTGGCAAAATGAACTTCAATGTGATGGCCATTTTGGACCACGGCGAAACCCAAGCCTATGGCGATCCGCAGCCAACATCGGTGAATGTGCGCCCGGTTGCCGGTAAGGCTATCTTGATCTCCGGTCATGATCTCAAAGACTTACAAATGCTGTTGGAGCAAACTCAGGGAACCGGCGTTAATATTTATACCCACGGTGAAATGCTGCCTGCTCACGGCTACCCTGAGTTAAAACGCTATCCACATCTGGTGGGTAACTACGGCAGTGGCTGGCAGAATCAGCAGACCGAATTCGCCAAATTCCCCGGTCCGATCCTAATGACATCTAACTGTATCATTGACCCGAACGTCGGCAATTACGGTGATCGTATTTGGACTCGCAGTATTGTTGGCTGGCCGGGTGTTAATCACCTGGATGGGGAGGATTTCACCCGCGTCATTGAACAGGCATTGGGGATGGCTGGCTTCCCGTATAATGAGCTGGAACACCTGATTACTGTCGGTTTTGGCCGCCAGACCTTGCTGAATGCGGCAGATACCGTTATTGATTTGGTCGCCACTAAAAAGCTGCGTCATGTATTCCTGGTCGGGGGATGTGACGGTAGCCGTACAGAACGTAGCTATTTCACTGATTTTGCCCGCAGTGTGCCACAAGATTGCATCATCATGACACTGGCTTGCGGCAAATATCGCTTCAACAAACTGGATTTTGGTACCTTGGAAGGCTTGCCACGCCTGCTGGATGTCGGCCAGTGTAATGATGCTTACTCCGCCATCATGCTGGCGGTTAAATTATCAGAAAAACTGGGTTGTACCGTCAATGACCTGCCACTCAGTCTGGTACTGTCATGGTTTGAACAGAAAGCTATTGTCATTCTCCTGACCCTGTTGTCATTGGGTGTCAAAAATATTTATACCGGCCCGACCGCGCCAGGTTTCCTGACTGACAACCTGATGGCCATCCTCTACGAGAAATTTGGTATGCGTCCTATTACCACCGTAGAGCAAGATATGAGTGCGATTTTGGGGAATTAAGTCGATATTTTGGCTCATTAAGTAATGGCACGTTGCCCGGCCAGAGTGGTTTATTGCCACTGGTCGGGCACTATTAATGGCTTTTTTGCCCGAAAATGACCTGATTCGTTGTGAGGTTTTGATGACTGATTTTATCCCAACCGCTGATTTTATCCCAACCGACTGTCCTACCGCCCTGTGCCCTAACCGCATGCAAGTTCATTCCATCTGGCAAGAAACACCCGATGTCTGGAGCCTGCGGTTAATTAATCACGATTTTTATCCTTATTTACCGGGCCAATATGCCTTGGTAAGCATTCGCAATAGTGATGAAACTCTGCGGGCATATACGCTTTCCTCGACACCCGGTTTAAGTCCGTTTATCCAGCTCACCGTGCGCTGTTTAGCGGATGGGGAAGGATCACGCTGGTTGACCCAGCAAGTCAAGGTGGGGGATTACCTGTGGCTTTCCGATGCTCAGGGCGATTTTACTTGTGCTCACGCTGATGATGACCACTACCTGATGCTAGCTGCTGGCTGTGGTGTCACTCCCGTGATGTCGATGTGTCGTGACTTACTGGCACGGCGTGCACAAGCAGATATCCGGGTGATATTTAATGTGCGCTCACCAGCAGATGTCATTTTTGCCGCTAGCTGGCAAGCCTTGTTACAGCGCTATCCACAACAATTACAGCTCACATTGATGGCTGAATCAGAGGCCAGCGATGGGTTCGTTGCAGGCAGAATCAATGCACAAATAATGCAACAGGTAGCACCTGACATTGCCCACCGCCGGGTGATGACTTGTGGACCCGCGCCCTATATGGATTGGGTTGAGCAGTATTGCCGCGAACAATCAGTTCCAGCAGACCATTTCCAGAAAGAGCAGTTCCGCACCCGTGATGACGCTGTCGATAGCGGTAATGAATTGACGATGACCATCAGCCATCCTTTGCGCAGTGTTAAAGTCCCGGTGGGTACGTCCCTGCTATTCGCCTTGGAACAACACAAAGTACCAGTGATGGCCGCCTGCCGCGCGGGTGTTTGTGGTTCTTGTAAAACCCGTATTCTGCATGGCAAATATACCACCAGCAGCACCATGACGCTGACAGCAGAAGAGATTGCTCAAGGTTATGTGTTAGCTTGTAGCTGCCAGTTACAAGGTGATGTCCAACTGGCCTGAATGCCGATTAGCCCCCATTAATGGCGCAATTATTGCCAAACGCGCCATACTTTGACCTCATAGAATAATGACTCGCCATTAATCCTTGAGGGAACACAACTATGAAGCAAACTGTGGCAACACTGGTCGCAAAAACGTTGGAACAAGCAGGTGTTAAGCGAATATGGGGTGTAACCGGCGACTCGCTCAATGGCCTGAGTGATAGTCTGCATCGGATGGGCACTATCGAATGGCTGGGGACTCGCCATGAAGAGGTGGCCGCCTTTGCCGCCGGGGCGGAGGCACAACTCACCGGGCAGTTAGCAGTCTGTGCCGGCTCCTGTGGCCCGGGTAATTTGCATTTGATTAATGGCCTGTTTGACTGTCATCGTAATCATGTCCCCGTATTGGCTATTGCCGCACATATTCCCTCCAGTGAGATTGGCAGTGGTTATTTCCAGGAAACCCATCCGCAAGAACTGTTTCGCGAATGCAGCCACTATTGTGAGCTGGTTTCTAACCCGGAACAGCTGCCACGGGTGCTGGAAATCGCCATGCGTCAAGCCATCCTCAATCGCGGCGTTTCAGTGATCGTATTGCCAGGTGACGTGGCGTTACAACCTGCACCAGAAGATGCCGCCATCGTGTGGCAAACCCCCAAATTACCGCTAGTTCAGCCGCTGATGAGTGAGTTGAACATTTTGGCGCAAACGCTTAATCAGGCGAAAAATATCACGCTAATGTGTGGTAGCGGCTGTGCTGACGCCCACGATGAAGTGGTGAAGTTAGCTGAAATGCTGCAAGCCCCGGTAGTACATGCCCTGCGCGGGAAAGAACATATTGAGTGGGATAACCCTTACAGCGTTGGCATGACAGGGCTGATTGGTTTTGCCTCCGGCTATCATGCCATGCTCAATGCCGATACCCTGATTCTGCTGGGAACACAATTCCCCTACCGTGCATTCTATCCAACCAACGCCAATATCATCCAAATTGATATCAACCCCGGCAGTATTGGTGCACATTGCCCGGTCAATATGGCGCTGGTCGGCGATATCAAAACCACGCTTAGCGCGCTGTTGCCACAACTAGAAGTCAAAAGTGACAGCACATTTTTGCAAAAAGCGTTAGAGCACTACCGTACCACCCGTAAAGATCTGGATGGTTTGGCAACCGCCAATGATAATCAACCCATCCACCCGCAATATCTGGCACAACAGATTAGCCGCCATGCCACTGATGACGCAATATTCACCTGTGATGTCGGCACACCGACGGTATGGGCGGCCCGCTATCTGGAAATGAACGGTAAGCGGCGTTTACTGGGATCGTTTAACCATGGATCGATGGCCAATGCCATGCCGCAAGCCATTGGCGCGCAAGCAACGGCCCCTGACAGACAAGTGGTTGCCTTATGCGGTGACGGTGGTTTCACCATGCTGATGGGGGATTTTCTCACTCTGGCACAATTAAAACTGCCGGTGAAAATTGTGGTGTTTAACAACAGTGTTCTGGGGTTTGTCGCCATGGAGATGAAAGCCGGTGGCTATCTGACCGATGGCACTGACTTGCATAATCCAGACTTTGCCGCCATTGCCAATGCCGCCGGTATCAAAGGGATTCGGGTCGAGAAAGCCGGCGAATTAGATGCCGCACTGGAGAGTGCTTTCGCTCATCCGGGGCCGGTTTTGCTCGATGTGGTCACCGCCAAGCAAGAGCTAGCGATGCCACCACAAATCAAATTTGAGCAAGCCAAAGGATTCAGCCTTTACATGCTAAGGGCTATCATTAATGGCCGTGGCGATGAGGTGGTCGAGCTGGCAAAAACCAACTGGCTCCGCTGATTCCCAAAGCCATCTGGTAACAGAATAATTAGCAATGAAAGTGGTTATTTAATCACTTTCATTGTTCCCCCCCTTCAGTTCCTGATTGAGACAGAAATTATCCTTATATTTTATGTGTCATAAACGACATTTTTTACTCGCCACCCAGCAAAATAGCAAATAGAGGCGTACTGTCTTTTAATCAGTGGTTGCCATTATTTATCAGGATAATTGTTAGTAGCTATATAAGCAGCACGCTAACTTTATTTATGGTGGTGTCATTATGTCAAAGAGAGCCAAATCAGGGACTTCGGCTACGGCTGAATTAACCTGTTTACTGCGGGCAAAGTCATACGGTGATAAACGGCCTTATTTTAAAAGTGATGATTACGTGGCGGTTATTCTAAGCCAGACCTTCCATTCATTCTTTTCTATGATGCAGAAAACCTTTCTATTGGGCGATGATAGTTTACATATCGCTACCCCGGCAGGAATTTACCCTTATATTGTCGCCAGAACCTTGTATATCGATGATCTATTTAAGAAAACCGCAGGTCGATTTAGTAAAATATTTATTCTGGGTGCGGGCTTTGATTCAAGAGCGATTCGTTTCTATCACGCACTGCAACATAGCCGGGTTTATGAGATAGATCATCCAGCCATGCAACAATCTAAAATAGAGAAACTCCGTGAGTGTGATATCACCCCACCTACCAATCTAACTTTTTTACCCCTTGATTTTAATCTGCAAAGTCTGGCGGACATTCTGGCGGATATCCCGTTACAAGCGGGTGAAAAATGCCTGTTTCTGCTGGAGGGGTTATTGATGTATCTCGAGCCAGAACAGGTAAAAACACTGTTTAGTGCCATAAGTGACTACTGCAATGAAGGTAGCCAAATTATCTGCGACTTTGTTTATGCTCATCTGTTGACGGAACTCTCGGTATTAACCGACGAAGAAGGCTTACCCCAGCACAACCCGGAATATGGCGCAAAAGAGAGTGTTGAACGTGTGCGCAGTATTGGCGAAGAGTGGACGTTTGGTATCACTACCCGCGGCATAGATACCTTGCTGGAGCAATACGGTTTCATATTATTGGATAAGGCTGATGCCCACGAACTGGAAACGCGTTTTTTTACCGATAAACAAGGCAAATGCCTGGAGGAAATTAATACATCTTCGTGTTTGGTCTATGCTCAGCGAGAAAAATCCTAATAAATCAGCCAATAATGCCGATTCGAATTAATTATCAGTTATCACGATAAATATTACTCACCAAATAGCTAAATAATACCTTTCACTCCTTTCTTGTTTTATCAATCTGGCTATGATGAAGAATATCTTCTTATTCTGACCGCGAGAAAATTATGCTGATCGATTTACGTAGTGACACAGTAACTCAACCTGACACCGCAATGCGCAATGCGATGGCTAACGCTGAAGTGGGTGATGATGTCTATGGCGATGACCCAACGGTTAATGCCTTGGAAGCTAAAGCCGCCAGCCTGTCAGGTAAGGAGGCGGCACTGTTCCTGCCAACCGGCACCCAGGCCAATTTGGTGGCACTATTAACCCACTGCCAGCGGGGTGAAGAGTATATTGTCGGTCAGAAAGCCCATAACTATCTGTATGAAGCCGGTGGCGCGGCAGTGCTTGGTAGCATTCAGCCACAACCTATTGAAGCCAATGATGACGGTACCCTGCCACTGGATAAAGTGTTGGCAGCCATCAAACCCGATGATATTCATTTTGCTCAGACCCGGCTGTTGAGTTTGGAAAATACCCATAGCGGCAAAGTGTTGCCTCTTCGTTATTTACAGCAAGCCTGGGCGCTGACTCGAGAGAGGAAACTGGCACTGCATATCGATGGCGCACGTATTTTTAATGCGGCCGTCGCCTTAAATGTGCCACTAAGCGAGATCAGCCAGTATTGCGATACCCTGACGATTTGCCTCTCAAAAGGGTTGGGCACACCGGTGGGTTCCCTGTTGTGCGGCAGTGCTGAATATATTCAACGCGCCCGCCGCTGGCGTAAAATGACCGGTGGCGGTATGCGTCAAGCGGGTATTCTGGCCGCGGCAGGCTTGTATGCCTTAGAGCACAATGTCAGCCGGTTAAAAGATGACCATGACAATGCAATATGGCTAGAGCAGCAACTGCGCGCATTGGATATCGAAATTGCAGCACCCGGAGCACAGACCAACGTACTGTATATTAAGCAATCCGCCGAGGCTGCCGCCAAGCTTGGCCCTTGGATGCGTGAACGCGGTGTATTGATCAGTGCAGGCCCGGTAACTCGAATGATTACTCACCTTAATATCAGCCGCCATGATCTGGAGAAAGTGGTTGCACTGTGGCGTGAATTTTTGACCGAGCAGTGCTCATGACACCGCAACGGATATTGGTATTAGGTGCCAGTGGCTATATCGGCCAGCACCTGGTTCCAAAGCTTAGCCAACAAGGACACCATGTCATTGCCGCCGCCCGCCGCATTGAGTGGTTAAAAGAACAACAGTGGCCGGGAGTCGATTGTCACTTTGTTGATCTTTATCAGCCAGCCACACTCAGTGCTGCGTTGCAAGATATTGATGTTGTTTATTATCTGGTTCATGGTATGGGCGACGGGCAGGACTTGATTGAACAGGAACGTATTGCTGCTAATAATCTGAAAACGGCGCTACAACACAGCGCCGCAACCTCATCGTCCACGGTGAAACAGATTATTTATTTAGGTGCCTTACAACCCGAGGATAACAGCTCGCCTCATCTGATTGCGCGCAAGTTAACCGGTGAGCTGCTGCGCCAAAGCGGCATTCCGGTCACCGAACTACGGGCCAGTATTATCGTCGGCCCCGGTTCGGCCGCGTTTGAAGTGATGCGCGATATGGTTTATAACCTGCCCATCCTCACCCCGCCACGCTGGGTTCGTTCTAAATCGTCGCCCGTTGCACTGGATAACCTGCTGGTGTATTTGACTGAATTACTCAACCATCCGGCACAAGATAACCGAATTTTCGAGGTTGCCGGGCCGGAATACATCAGTTATCAGACCCTGTTTGAGCGCTTTATTGCGATCAGTGGTAAACGGCGTTGGCTGATACCGATCCCACTCCCTACCCGGTTTATTTCGGTTTATTTCATCAATCTGGTCACCTCGGTACCCACGCCGATTGCCAGTGCATTGATTGCCGGATTGAACCATGATTTACCAGCCAATGGTGAAGCTTTGCAGGCGCTTATCCCACAACAGCTGATAAGTTTTGACGACGCGGTCAAAGAGACACTGCGCCGTGAAGATGAAGTGGTCGACTCCGCCGATTGGGGCTACGACCCCGAGGCCCGCGCCCGCTGGCGGCCCGGCTACGGATTTTACCCTAAACAGGCCGGTTGCCAGCTATCGACCACCGCCTCCAGCGAGGCGCTGTGGCACGTGGTGCAACAAATCGGCGGTAAAGAAGGTTATTTTTATGGTAATCCGTTATGGAAAATCCGCGCCTGGATGGATGACATCGCCGGTGGTGGCGTGGTATATGGCCGCCCAGAGCGGGAAACACTGGCATTAGGTGACCTGATTGATGGTTGGAAAGTCATTACAATCAAACCATTACGCCAGTTAGCCATGATGTTCGGCATGAAAGCGCCGGGTCTGGGCCGTCTCACTTTTACTATCAAGGATTTAGGTGGCTGCCGAAGCATTGATGTGCGGGCGTGGTGGCATCCGGCCGGTTTTAGCGGTTTACTGTACTGGTTTGTCATGATGCCAGCACACCTGTTTATTTTCCGTGGAATGGCAAAACGCATCGCGGCGCTGGCCGAGCAATATGATCGTGAACCTACCGCACCCGCGCACAACGAATCAGAGCCTTAAATCAAACGGCGTGATGCATCCCCTATTTAATGGGCGTTGCAGCTAATAACGCTGCAAATTCAAGTAAGCAGGGGATTCTGATTGCATAGCACCGCATTTCACGAAAGAATGGCATCTTATTTGCTGGGCGAATGATTCCAAACGCTAGCATTCTGATTTTTGGTGGGAACCGAATTCGCTATGAAGGTATTGGTCACCGGTGCAACCTGTGGGTTAGGCCGAAATGCCGTTGAATATCTCCGTCGTCAGGGTATTAAAGTCATCGCTACCGGCAACAATCCGGCGATGGGCGCATTGTTGACAAAAATAGGTGCTGAATTTATTCATGCAGATTTGACAAACCTGGTCTCCTCGCAGGCGAAAGCCATGCTGGCAGACGTCGATACCCTATGGCATTGCTCTAGTTTTACCTCTCCTTGGGGCACCGAACAGGCGTTCGAACTGGCTAATGTGCGCGCCACACGCCGTTTGGGGGAATGGGCCGCAGCCTATGGTGTGGAGAATTTTATTCATATCTCCTCACCGGCTATCTATTTCGATTATCACCACCATCGAAATATTCAGGAGGACTTCCGCCCGGCACGTTTTGCTAACGAGTTCGCCCGCAGTAAAGCTGCCGGTGAAGAGGTTATCAAACAATTAGCACTTTCCAATCCACAAACACATTTCACTATTTTACGCCCGCAGGGGTTATTTGGCCCTCACGACACCGTGATGCTGCCGCGCCTGTTACAGATGATTAAGTATTATGGCACTTTGCTGTTACCCCGTGGCGGTGATGCGTTGGTGGATATGACTTACCTGGAAAATGCGGTGCATGCGATGTGGCTGGCGACTCAACGTGAGAACACGCTGTCCGGTCGCGCTTATAATATTACCAATCAGCAGCCCCGCCCATTGCGCACCATCGTGCAACATTTACTGGAAGAGTTGGATATGACATGCCGTATCCGCTCCGTGCCCTACCCGATGATGGATATCATGGCCAGAGCCATGGAGAAACTGGGAAATAAAGCAGAAAAAGAGCCGGTGCTGACACATTATGGCGTCGCTAAGCTCAATTTTGATCTAACGTTGGATACCCACCGGGCTGAAGAAGAATTAGGCTATCGGCCCATTGTCTCACTGGACGAAGGGATTATCCGTACCGCCCGCTGGCTGAAAGAGCACGGTAAGTTATGCGCTAAGTAAAACAGCACCCTAGGTAAAAATTGGTGGAAATGGTTGATTTACTGACCAACTGCAACTCTGATGACTTTGGGTATATACTGAAATAACTTTCATAACAGATTCTTTCACCTAAGGTCATCATATGAAAAAGAAAAATATTGCCCTTGTTCTTCCTCTTGCCATTCTGCTTAGCGCCTGTACCAGCACCGTTGATCCCGCTTATAAGGATATCAGCAGCCGTGCTACACCTTGTGTTGAAGGTGGGCCGGATACCGTAGCGCAAAAATTCTATGACCTCCGCGTGCAACAAATTGGTCATCAAAGTGGCTTACCTGATGATAATCTCTCGGCCCAATTTCGCCCTTATTTGAGTCAGGCGTTGTACGAGCAAATTCAGATTGCCAGAAAACAGATTGGCAACCGCACTACGACCCAGGTGAATAAAACTCAAACCATAAACGGCGATATTTTCACCAGCCTGCGGGAAGGGAGTACCAGTGCCGACGTTGCCAGTGCCTCAACCATTCCCAATACCGATGCCAGAAATATTCCGCTGCGGGTTAATTTGACGCATCAAACTGCGGGTGGCCAATCGGTGATGTGGCAAGACGAAGTGCTGATGATACGTGAAGGGACATGCTGGGTTGTCGACGATATCCGTTTTATGGGGGTATCTGCACCGGCAGGGAGCTTGCGGCAGCTACTGGGTGATCACTAACCAGCCCCAAATGCCGCCAACACCCCTGTAATTTGAAAGAAAATGAGCATCCCCTATAGATTTCGAATTGCAGGTAGGCGGCAAAAGAGTGCATCCCGATGAGCTTACACAGTCAAGTGATTCGGGTTAGCGAGAGCAGCCAACCCCCCTGTAATTTGAAAGAAAATGAGTATCCCCTATAGATTTCGAATTGCAGGTAGGCGGCAAAAGAGTACATCCCGATGAGCTTACACTGGTAAGTGATTCGGGTTAGCGAGAGCAGCCAACACCCCTGCAATGTGAAAGAAAATGAGTATCCCCTATAGATTTCGAATTGCAGGTAGGCGGCAAAAGAGTGCATCCCGATGAGCTTACACTGGTAAGTGATTCGGGTTAGCGAGAGCAGCCAACACCCCTGCAATGTGAAAGATGACGGGGATAGCTCTGTCAGATTTATGCATCGCGTGACAAATTCCCTCGGATATCAGTCAAATCCAAATGTTATGCTATTTTGCTGGGTTTATTCTGGTTATTAATAAATTTTAACGCACAAAGATTGCATAAGTATGCCGCGGAAGTTACCATTCACCGCATCATTGGCTATTCAGATTTGGCGCATGAGTATTCAACTTAACGGAATTAACTGTTATTACGGCGTACATCAGGCGCTGTTCGACATTACATTAGACTGCCCGGCTGGCGAGACCTTAGTGCTATTAGGACCAAGCGGTGCAGGTAAAAGCTCATTACTGCGCGTACTGAATCTGTTGGAAATGCCCCGTTCAGGGACTTTGCAGATCGCCGGTAATCACTTCGACTTTACTCAGGCTCCCGGTGCAAAAGCGATTCGCGAATTGCGCCAGAATGTGGGTATGGTCTTTCAGCAATATAATCTTTGGCCACATCTGTCAGTGGTACAAAACCTGATTGAAGCCCCTTGCCGTGTGCTGGGTCTATCAAAAGATGAAGCCATGGCACGTGCGCAGAAGCTGCTGTCACGGTTGCGTTTGACTGATTTTGCTGACCGCTTCCCCCTGCACCTTTCTGGTGGCCAACAACAGCGAGTGGCGATTGCCCGCGCGTTGATGATGGAGCCGCAAGTTTTGCTGTTTGACGAACCCACAGCGGCACTTGACCCGGAGATTACCGCACAAATCGTCAGTATCATCCGTGAATTGGCCGGCACCGGCATCACTCAGGTGATTGTTACCCATGAGGTTGAAGTGGCCCGCAAAACGGCCAGCCGTGTGGTTTACATGGAAAACGGTCATGTGGTGGAACAAGGTGATGCCAGCCACTTTACACAACCAACAACCGAAGCTTTTGCCAGCTATCTGTCACATTGATATCTATTTGGGAATTTGCGATGAAAAAATTAATAATAGCGGCCGTCCTTGCCAGTATCAGTCTGTCCGCCTCTGCCGCGGAAACTATCCGTTTCGCGGCTGAAGCCACTTACCCGCCATTCGAATTTATTGATGCCAATAATAAAATGCAGGGCTTCGATATCGATCTGGCTAATGCGCTGTGTAAAGAGATGCAAGCCGAATGTACCTTTACCAACCAAGCCTTTGACAGCTTGATTCCAAGCCTGAAATTCAAACGTTTTGATGCGGTGATTTCAGGTATGGACATTACCCCTGAGCGCCAAAAACAAGTTGCCTTTACTAAACCTTATTACGATAACTCCGCACTGTTTATCGCTGAGAAAGGTAAAGTGGCTGATTTGGCGGCCCTGAAAGGCAAACGCGTCGGGATGCAAAATGGTTCTACCCATCAGAAATACCTGATGGAAAAACACCCTGAAATTACCGCCGTACCTTATGACAGCTATCAGAATGCTATTCTTGATTTGAAAAATGGCCGTCTGGACGCAGTATTTGGCGACACCGCGGTCGTCAACGAGTGGTTGAAGCAGAATAACCAACTCGCTGCGGTGGGTGACAAAGTGACTGACGCTGACTATTTCGGTACCGGTTTAGGTATCGCAGTGCGTCAGAACAACACCGAGTTACAGGGTAAGTTAGATGCTGCACTGGCGAAAGTTAAAGCAGATGGCACCTATCAGACAATTTATAAAAAATGGTTCCAGCAGTAATCTAAGCACCCATGAATGAATTTCAACCTTTAGCAAGCGCCGCCGGTATGACCGTCGGCCTTGCCGTTTGTGCACTGGCCCTCGGTCTGGTTCTGGCGATGCTGTTTGCCGTCTGTGAATCATCACGGGTGAAAGTGGTCAGCTACCTGACTACCGGCTGGGTCACCATTTTGCGTGGGCTACCGGAGATTCTGGTGGTCCTGTTTATCTATTTCGGCTCCTCCCAGTTGTTGATGATGCTGTCGGACGGTTTTACCCTAAATCTTTATCTGTTTGAGCTACCCATTAAGCTCAATATCGATAATTTTGAGGTGAGTCCGTTCTTGTGTGGTGTTATCGCACTCGCCCTGCTCTATTCTGCTTACGCCTCGCAAACCTTACGCGGCGCACTGAAAGCAGTGCCTATCGGGCAGTGGGAGTCAGGTCAGGCATTGGGTTTGAGTCAGGCGGCCATCTTCTTCCGTTTAATCATGCCGCAGATGTGGCGTCATGCATTGCCAGGCTTGGGCAATCAGTGGTTAGTGTTGCTGAAAGATACAGCGTTAGTGTCGCTTATCAGCGTCAATGACCTGATGCTACAAACCAAAAGTATTGCAACCCGGACCCAGGAACCTTTCACTTGGTATGTAATTGCAGCGGCAATCTACTTGGTGGTGACTCTGCTGAGCCAGTATGTGCTCAAATGGATTGAACTCCGTACCACTCGTTTTGAACGGAGCCCATCCTGATGCTGGAATATTTACCCGAGATCCTTAAAGGGCTGCATACCAGCCTGACGTTGACGATTGCATCACTGTTGGTGGCACTGGTGTTGTCGCTGCTGTTTACCATTGTGTTAACGCTAAAAACACCGATTATCACGCCACTGGTTAAAATTTATATCACACTGTTCACCGGCACCCCGCTGCTGGTGCAGATCTTTTTGATCTATTACGGTCCAGGTCAATTCCCTGCTATCCGTGAATATCCGTGGTTATGGAGCTTATTGTCGCAACCTTGGTTGTGCGCAATGATTGCGTTGGCATTGAACAGTGCGGCCTATACTACGCAACTGTTCTACGGTGCAGTTAGGGCAATTCCATCGGGTCAATGGCAATCTTGCGAAGCATTGGGGATGTCAAAAGCCCAGTCGTTACGCATCCTACTGCCATTTGCCTTTAAGCGCGCATTATCATCCTATTCCAATGAAGTGGTCCTGGTATTCAAAAGTACCTCATTGGCTTATACCATCACATTGATGGAAGTTATGGGCTATAGCCAACTGATGTATGGCCGTACCTATGACGTGATGGTGTTTGGTGCCGCCGGGATTGTCTATCTGTGCGTGAATGGTTTGCTAACGTTGCTGATGAGATTGGTGGAACGCAGAGCACTGGCGTTTGAGCGGCGGAATTAAGATTATTCTTTTGATTTTGTGACCAATTTGGTTGTTAGCTGTTTAGTGATCATATTCGGCTGTTAGGGCTTCACAGCTCACCTGACCTCCAATGAACCAACCGGCAAAGGGGCCATAAGCGTGGCCCCTTATGTAATCCCGCGCGAACCCAAACCTCTAGTTTGTCCTTCCTGTAATTAAAATAAAAAAACAAATTTTTAATCACATTACTTGCATATAAATTCATAAAATGGCAATGTAAACCTCATCACCCATCCGAATAAATCGCGATGAAGCATCACAAGGCATAATAAAATCAATAACTAATAACATATTCTATTAAAAAAATTCAGACAGGAGTTTAAGCATGAAAAAGTTACTATTGGCAACCCTACTCAGTGGTATGGTTTTCAGCGCGACTGCCGCAGAAACTATTCGTTTTGCTGCCTCAGCCACCTATCCGCCATTTGAATCAATGGATGCCAATAACGAAATCGTCGGCTTCGATATGGATCTGGCAAAAGCGTTGTGTAAACAAATGGAGGCCAACTGTACCTTCACCAATCAGGCTTTTGATAGTCTTATCCCAGCACTGAAATTCAAACGTTATGATGCCGTCATTTCTGGCATGGATATTACCCCTGAGCGTAGCAAACAGGTCGCGTTCACCCAGCCTTATTATGCAAACTCCGCCATTGTGATTGCGCCGAAAGGTAAATTCAGTTCTTTTGCCGACCTGAAAGGCAAGAAAATCGGGATGGAAAATGGCACCACTCATCAGAAATATTTGCAGGATTTGCATCCTGAAATTCAGACAGTGGCTTATGACAGCTACCAGAATGCCATTATTGACCTGAAAAATGGCCGTATTGATGGGGTGTTTGGTGATACTGCTGTAGTGAATGAGTGGCTGAAAACCAATCCGAATCTGGCATCAGTTGGTGAACATGTGACCGACCCACAATACTTCGGCACTGGCCTTGGCATTGCGGTACGCCCGGATAATACCGCATTGTTGGAGAAGTTGAATAAAGCCATTGATGCCGTTAAAGCTGACGGGACATATAAAGCCATCAATGATAAGTGGTTTCCAAACTGATTTAATAACTTCCCCAAAGTCATTGCAGTTGTAGATAGGCGGCAAGTGAACACAGCCAACAACCCTACAGCTTCAAGGACACAGAACATACCCAAAGTCATTGCAGTTGTAGGTAGGCGGCAAGCGAACGCATCCCGATGAGCTTACTCAAGTAAGTGATTCGGGTAAGTGAACACAGCCAACAACCCTACAGCTTCAAGGACGCAGGACATACCCAAAGTCATTGCAGTTGTAGGTAGGCGGCAAGCGAACGCATCCCGATGAGCTTACTCAAGTAAGTGATTCGGGTAAGTGAACGCAGCCAACAACCCTACAGCTTCAAGGACGCAGGGTAAGCAATATGAGGACTTCGTAATGAGCAGTATGCGGAAACATATCAAACAACTGCGCCCGCTCAATATGGTAATCGGTTAACAGGCTGATATCTTTCGCCATTGTCTGCGCATTACAGCTTGAATAGAGTATGAATTCAGGTGCCATCTGAGCAAGATAGTCACACAGTTCAGCACCCATGCCACGCCGTGGGGGGTTAACCAAGACCAACTGCGGCACTTGCGTTTCTGCGGTGGCGAAACGGGTGGAATCCAGTGCGGCAAAACTGACATTCTTTAATCCTAGCTGCTGCGCCGATTGACGTGCGCAGGCGATGGCTTCCGCGTTGATTTCAATACCGGTGAGTTGTGTCTCGGCGCTGGCACAATGCAAACCAAAACCACCTACTCCGCAAAACAGATCCCACATACTGCTGATCTCCAGCTCCCGCACCCATTGCCGTGCCGTGGCATACAGTGAGGCGGCAACCTGAGGATTGGTCTGGAAAAAACTTTGTGGCCGGATAAACAGCGGCACCTGATTAAACAGTTCGGGCAGCGCCTGCTGTTCAGTTAACGGGACTTCTTGCTCCCCTTCCAAGATTGCCATATGCACTGGCTGAATATTAGCCGAGATAACAGCCAGTTGAGGCAATTGCTGCTGTAACCATGGCAGTGCTGCGCGTAATTGCGCCAGCTTGGTTTCAGAACGCAGTACAAAGCGCAGCATTAACTCACCGCTATAAATACTTTCAGTCAATAACAGGAATTTAAGCTCGCCGCGTTTACGTGCAACGTTATAGGGTGTGAGACCAGCGCGGGCTATAAACGTTTTCAGCACGGTAAAGACCGGGGCAAAACTGGCCGGATAGAGTGGACAGTCAGATAAATCGACCGGGGTACCGTCACGATGCAACATCCCCAATAGCGGCCGTTCAACACTACCACTGACCACCATTTTCGCTTTATTACGAAAAGCGTTCTCACGCCCGAAAACCGGCGCTAACCACTGAGCCACAGGGTGACCAGCTAGCAGGCTCTCCAAATGATGTTGTTTGTCAGCCAGTTGTTGTGGATAGGGTTTATCCAGCCACTGGCAGGAACGACAGCGACCCGCCGTATACTGTGCGCAATGCATTAATATTGACCGTTATAATCTGAGAAGTTGAATAATTTGCAGCCGAGGCTGTTGATGAGGCGAATTGTAGCATTGTGCCGCGCTAAACACTCATTTTGACTGAGGGAAATAGCGGTACCAGGGGAAAAACAGCAAACCGATAATCACCACATCGGGGATCTTCTGTAACAGGAGGCTATGTAAAATTTCGCTGCCGGTATCACCTTCAACCCGAAAAACATCTAAATACAACCAGTCCAGTGACACCATCAACAAATAAACACTCGCGATAATCTGACACGCCAAATAGCACCAACGCGCCCAGTTCTTGCGATAACACACCGCAGCGCCGCAGACAATGTCTAACAGCAATAGCACCACACTGGCCAAGAAGATCAGGCCAAAATCCCAGCTTTGCAGACTTTCACTGATAAATTCGCCGGTACCCACCCACCCCAGAGTCGCAACCAATAATAATACGCCGAGGATACGGGTAGCAATAATGGCTGTACCGGCGATGAGGACCGGTACTGGCGTCGTTGCAGAGGATGAAAATGCTAAGGATGAAAATAGTTTTCTCATGTTGCCCTATCTGCCCTCAGTCCGGTTGCTGCAACCTAATGTTATTCCTGACAATAACGCCGCTGGTCAGCGGCGTTAAAGCAGAATGAAGCCTAACAGTTTTAACGGCAATCAGCTACGGGCAGCTTTTCGTAATTCACGCAACCGCTGCTTTTCCGAACGGGACATAAACCACCACGCGATTAAACCGATTATCCCAACCACCAGCAAGATAAGTGTGGCAAGGGCATTAATCTCTGGATTGACCCCCATCCGCACACTAGAAAAGACCAGCATCGGCAAGGTTGTCGCCCCAGGGCCGGCAACAAAGCTGGCAATCACTAAATCGTCCAGCGATAAAGTAAAGGCCAATAACCAGCCGGAGATTAATGCCGGTGCAATCATCGGCACGGTAATCACGAAGAACACTTTCAGCGGTGTGGCCCCCAAATCCATGGCGGCTTCTTCAATAGAACGGTCCAGCTCACGCAGACGAGAACTTATCACTACCGTCACATAGGCAGTACAGAAGGTGACGTGCGCCAGCCAGATGGTGAACATGCCACGCTCTGCTGGCCAACCGATAGCATGCCCCATAGCAACAAACAGCAGTAGCAATGATAAACCGGTAATCACATCGGGCATCACCAACGGCGCTGTCAGCATGAAAGCAAAACCGGTTGAACCGCGAAAACGGCCAAAACGCACCATCACCACCGCGGCTATTGTCCCCAGAACCACCGCCATCGTGGCGGAGGCGGCGGCAATAGTCAGACTCAGGCCAACGGCAGATATCATCGCTGAATCATTAAATAGCTCTGTATACCAACGGGTTGACCACCCCGCCCATACGGTTACCAGTTTAGAACTGTTAAATGAGTAGATAACCAGCATCAACATCGGCGCATACAAGAAGGTATAACCGACAATAAGGATCACCCGACGCCAGACCGAACGTACTTCCGGTAGGTTATTCATACCGGGCCTCCTATCTCTTTATTCTGATGCTTGTGGAACCAAAGTATCGGCACAATCAGCAGCACTAACATCACCGTCGCAACCGCCGAGGCAACCGGCCAATCGCGATTGTTAAAGAACTCTTGCCACAAAATACGACCAATCATAATGCTGTCCGGCCCACCGAGCAGTTCAGGGATAACAAACTCACCCACCGCAGGGATAAACACCAACATGGAACCGGCAACAATGCCACCTTTGGTCAATGGCACAATGACACTGATAAAGGTCTTAAATGGCTTGGCCCCCAGATCCAGCGCCGCCTCCACCAACGAATAATCCAGTCGGGTCAGCGCAGTATAGATTGGCAGTACCATGAATGGCAGATAGGAATAAACCACACCAATGTATACCGCCAGATTGGTGTGCAGAATAATCAGCGGTTGATCAATAATCCCGGTCCACATCAGGAAATTATTCAAGATTCCATTGTTTTTCAGAATACCCATCCAGGCATAAACCCGAATGAGGAATGATGTCCATGACGGTAAAATCACCAACAGCAATAAGATATTACGAGTGGATGATTTACTGTGTGCAATCGCCCAAGCCAATGGATAGCCGATAATCAGGCAGCATAGCGTCGACACCGCAGCCACTTGCAATGATTGCAGGTAAGCATCGATATACAGCGGATCATCGAGCAGTTGCAGATAGTTACCCAGATTGAGCGAGATATCCAACTTGCCGTCCAGCCAGGTAACCAGATCGGTATAAGGGGGTACGGCGCGCGCCATCTCGGCCAGACTGATTTTGAATACAATCAGGAACGGCAACATAAACAACAGAAATAGCCACAAATAAGGCATGGCAATAACCAGTTTACGGCCATGCGCCATTTGGTAACGCTGGACAAAAGCCTTAATCGGCCCGACAGTACGGGTCGGTGGTTCTGCTGCCCCACGGGTAGATTTAGACATCACGATATTAACTCCCCAAGGCTCTTAATTACCCAAAACCACGCAACTGTCAGCATCCCAACATAATTGCACTTCATCGCCCCAGGTTGGCATCCCTTTACGGTAGCGATGACCATTTTGTAGCTGTGCACTCAGCATCTGCCCGCTGTGTAACTTCACATGATAAATGGATAAATCCCCCAGATAAGCAATGTGTACCACTTCACCGACCGCGAAGTTGCAGCCATCTTCTGGCACTTGTTCACACAACATCACTTTTTCCGGGCGCAGAGCCACAAATACCGGGACACCGTCTACCACCGAGGCATCAGAATCCACTTTCAATGGATGGCGCAGACCAGGGCTGTCAATCACCAATGCATCATCCAGCCGCTCTTTTAGTACCCCCTCAAATACATTCACCGAGCCGATAAATTCAGCGCTGAATCTACTGTTCGGATGTTCATAAATCTCTTCCGGTTCGCCAATTTGCACAAACTTGCCACGGTTCATAATGGCGATGCGCCCGGCCATCGTCATCGCTTCTTCCTGGTCATGGGTAACCATCACACAGGTCGCCCCCACCCGCTCCAGGATATCAACCACTTCCAGTTGCATCCGATCACGCAGCTTTTTATCCAACGCCCCCATGGGTTCATCCAGCAACAGCAGTTTTGGCCGTTTGGCCAAGCTACGGGCCAGAGCCACGCGCTGACGCTGCCCGCCAGAGAGTTGATGTGGTTTACGCTTAGCAAACTCTTGCATGTGCACCAATGTCAGCATCTCTGCAACGCGGCTTTTGATCTCATCAGCAGGTAACTTGTCTTGCTTCAAGCCAAACGCGATATTTTGCTCAACCGTCATATGGGGAAATAACGCATAAGACTGGAACATCATATTGATCGGGCGCTGATACGGCGGCACATGAGACAAGTCCTGCCCATCGAGCACTATCTGCCCCTGAGTGGGCTGCTCAAAGCCGGCCAGCATCCGCAACAGGGTGGATTTACCACAGCCTGAAGCCCCTAACAGCGCAAAAATCTCACCTTTGTAGATAGTCAGATTGACGTCATCTACCGCGGCCTGACCATCAAATGATTTGGTTAAGTTGCGGATCTCCAACAAGGGTGTAAACACCTTCTGGGATTTTGGCTGCGGGCGGGGAATTACATCATTCACTCAGCGTGCTCTCCGTAAAAGCAGAACAGGCCGCATTTAAGATGCGGCACAATAAAAAACAGGAACAGGAAGATAAACTCCCTGCCCCTACCCTCGTTCATTTCACTTTCCATCAATGTGATATCAGTCACGCGTTGAGCACAAGCTACTGATTCACCCCAATGGGTTATTTACCACTTTTCACTTTTGTCCAAGCCCGGGTGATCACACGATCAATTTTCGGGTCTTGTACTTTCAGCGTGAACATTTTGGCACGCACATCCGCTGGCGGATAAATACCAGGATTATCACGTACTTCTGCATTTACCAATGGCGTTGCCGCTTTGTTGGCATTGGCATAGAACACATGATTACTGATATTAGCAATCACATCAGGGCGCATCAGGTAATTCAGGAACTGATAGGCTTCATCCTGATTTTTAGCATCAGATGGCATCGCAAACACATCAAAGAACGCTAATGCGCCTTCCTTCGGAATGCTGTAGGCCACATTCACGCCATTTTTCGCTTCTTTGGCCCGATTAGACGCCTGCATGATGTCACCGGCCCAACCGACAGCGACGCAGATGTCACCATTTGCCAGATCATTAATATATTGTGAAGAGTGGAAGTAACGGATGTTCGGCCGCAGTTTCAGCAACAACTCAGTAGCAGGACCGGTGTAGTCGGTCGCCTGAATACTGTTTGGATCTTTACCTAAGTAATTGAGTACAGTTGCAAAGATCTCACTTGGTGCATCCAGGAAAGAGACACCGCAACTTTTCAACTTCTCAAGATTTTCAGGTTTCAGCACCAGATCCCAACTGTTTACTGGCGCATCTTTCCCCAGAGCAGCTTTCACTTTCTCGACGTTATAGCCGATACCTGTTGTCGCCCACAAATAAGGAATAGCATATTTATTTTCTGGGTCGTGTTTGCTGACCAGCGCCAACAACTCAGGATCGAGATTTTTATAATTAGGTAGCTTACTTTTATCCAACGGCTTAAAGACACCCGCAGACAATTGGCGCTCAAGGAAACTGGCTGATGGCACCACTAAATCAAACCCGGTACTCCCGGCCATCAACTTACCTTCCAACACCTCGTTGGAGTCAAACACATCATAGACAACCTTAATGCCGGTTTCCTTTTGGAAATTAGCCAGCGTATCGGGTGCGATATAATCGGACCAGTTGTAAACGTGCAGTGTTTTTTCCTCAGCAGATGCTGAGACGGACGCGGCCATTAACAAGCCAGCAGCAACACCCGATAACCACTTTTTACGATGGGTGAACATCCGTTAACTCCTCCAGAATAGGGGGTGAAGTCGTGCGCTAAATTTGTATCCGCCAGGATACAACACCTTTGCCCTGCCGAGTGCTATTGCCACCTGCACCAGATGCATGACTATGCACGGTGAGTGATTATTCACCTGGTAAGAATAATCACTGTTTAGGCGGAGGAATATTATGCCCTTTGCAGAAACAGCAGCATAACCGTACTTAGCAATCCGTACCATACTCTAGGGTAAAAAACGCCTTTTATCGATTTTTTATGCACATTCTATCTATGTAATGCGCCACTAATGGCATAAACGGCGATAAATATCTGGCAAAGTAGGGTAAAAAGCAGAATATCTTATGGTTTACAGGGGAAATAGTAGTGTGCCACCGCTATCAGCGGCACATTTAATGAAGGGATATTAGTGGATAACCGGATAAGCCGTCGCCGTCTGTAGCGATTCATCGTCGTCACTGTTGCCAATAAACAGTAAATCATTGGCACGCGCTTCCAGAATGATCATCGAAATCTGCTCTTCACACTGCTGCATAAAATAGCCAAATTGAGCAAATGTGACACCGACTTCTACCGTCAGTGACTGGCAGACAATCAATTTCGGCAAATTATCATCCTGAATATCGATAAAGGCTTTAACCGTCAGCGAGCTGGCATTTATTTGGCTCAGATCCGCGACTAACGGGATAAGGGCCGTCGGCCTGACTTCAGCCAGCGCCGAGAACAAGATGATGTTATCAACCAAATCAACTTTGGCATCAAACACGCCCTCAAAGTTCTGCATATGTGGCAAATGCAGCGCCTGACAGGAGTCGCACTCAAAAAATGAGATACCGAGTTGATCCAGCCAACGCCGTAATAAGGCTAAATCCGGGACGATGAGTGAATCCATAACTACCTACCTCACGATTCTCATAAGACGAAAAGTGGCATAGCTTACGGAATATTAACCGACAGTGCTATGATCAATACCGACAAATTTAATGCCCTTATAAAGACTCAGTCATTATCCTGATCGGGTTTATTATCCTTTTTGGTCTGTTCTGCCGCTGATTCTTTGTTGGATGGCGGCCTTGATATTCTATCGGCGCTACCTAATAGTGGGCCAAAACCACTCGCTACGCGCCAAACAATACACGCAGCGGCAGGGAGCATCAGGCCAATCCCGACAAAAATCATAATAATGGCGACAGCCGGTGTTCCCATTGAACCAGATAATGACAAGTAGCCATTAATACTTAGGTAGGCAACAACCAGTAACAGCATCCCCAGCACTTCTGAAATAATCACAATGCGGGGCATATCTCCTAACGAGCGCATCTTTACCTCCGATAGGCTCTGCATAAGCGTTTACACAGTGTATTGAATCCCCACAACTTGTAACAGTACCGATAAGCAAATAGGTACGATTAATCAAACTAACAGGCAAATCCTGCTTTTTTTTCACCGCGTCAAAGGGCATAGTAGACCGCAGTAAGAGTGAGTAATGCGCTAGAAGTCATTTAACAGTTGAAGATATAAAGAGCTGTTGGCGAAGTGATTACCCCTGTTTGATAAATGGCGGGGATAGCTCAATTTAATTAAGGAGTTTTACATGTTTGCTGTGATTTTCGGGCGTCCTGGATGTCCTTACTGTGTCCGTGCTAAAGAACTGGCAGAAAAACTGGAAACTGAACGCGACGATTTTAAATTCCGTTACATCGATATTCATGCGGAAGGTATCACCAAAGCTGATTTGGAAAAAACCGTCGGCAAACCGGTAGAAACCGTGCCGCAAATCTTCATTGATGAGAAACACATTGGCGGTTGCACAGATTTTGAAGCATACGCTAAAGAAAATCTGAGCCTGTTCCAGTAATCTGGTCAGCCGCACAGAGCGTTTCTTCGCCAAGATTATTTGGCTTTATCCGAAAAAGGGTGCTTAGCGCCCTTTTTTTATTGCTGGGGCTCAAGTACCACACAGTAAAAACCGCCTCAGGAAACCAGACGAAGCGACCTACAAACAACATATAAACCCATCTATAATTGGTAACAAAGCATATCCTTCTAGCGAGACCAAACTTCCTGCTTATTACTGGCTGTCTCGCAGCAGACAGATTAGAATAACTCCCACTATCGCCTGCCTTTATGTGCTGTTTAGCGATAAATATTCTGAGTTTAAAGACATGCTCCTTCTACCTTTAAACCAAGAGCGTATACATCGTGGTCATTCGAGCTAAATAGAAAGTCATACTCGTGAATATAAACGTCGCAAATCTGTTAAACGGCAATTACATCTTGCTGTTATTCGTAGTTTTAGCCTTGGGGTTGTGCCTGGGTAAACTGCGACTCGGCCCTATTCAATTAGGTAATGCTATTGGTGTGTTGGTGGTATCACTGTTGCTTGGGCAACAGCACTTTACCATCAATACTGAAGCGCTGAATCTGGGCTTTATGCTATTTATTTTTTGTGTCGGTGTTGAAGCCGGTCCAAACTTTTTCTCTATATTTTTCCGCGACGGTAAAAACTACCTGATGCTCGCCCTGGTCATGGTAAGTAGCGCAATGATTCTGGCGTTGGGGCTGGGTAAATTATTTGGCTGGGATATTGGCCTGACTGCCGGGATGCTGGCAGGCTCCATGACCTCCACACCGGTTTTGGTCGGTGCAGGTGATACGTTACGCCATACCATCGCCAATAACCCGGCGTTGCAACACGCGCAGGATAATCTGAGCCTCGGGTACGCCCTAACCTATCTTATCGGGCTGGTGAGCCTGATTTTGGGCGCACGTTATTTGCCCAAACTCCAACACCAGGACTTACCGACCAGTGCTCAGCAGATTGCTCGTGAGCGCGGTCTGGATACCGATAGCCAGCGTAAGGTCTATTTGCCTGTCATTCGCGCCTACCGGGTTGGCCCGGAACTGGTGGCGTGGGCAGATGGTAAAAATCTACGTGAATTAGGTATTTACCGCCAAACGGGTTGTTATATTGAGCGCATTCGCCGCAATGGTATTTTAGCCAACCCAGATGGTGATGCGGTGCTGCAAGTGGGAGACGAGATTTCACTGGTCGGTTACCCTGACGCTCACTCCCGTCTTGATCCCAGTTTTCGTAACGGTAAAGAAGTTTTCGACCGTGACCTGCTGGACATGCGCATTGTTACCGAAGAAATTGTGGTTAAAAATAGCAATGCTGTTGGAAAGCGACTCAGCCACTTAAAATTGACTGACCACGGCTGTTTCCTAAACCGGGTGATCCGCAGCCAAATTGAAATGCCGATTGATGACAACGTAGTATTGAATAAAGGCGACGTACTGCAAGTCAGCGGTGATGCACGGCGCGTTAAAAGCGTGGCAGAAAAAATTGGCTTTATCTCTATTCACAGTCAGGTCACCGACCTGCTGGCTTTCTGTGCCTTCTTTATTCTCGGATTGATGATTGGTTTAATTACCTTCCAATTCAGTAATTTCAGTTTCGGCATTGGTAATGCGGCCGGCCTGTTAATGGCTGGCATCATGCTCGGATTTTTACGTGCTAACCACCCTACTTTTGGCTATATCCCGCAAGGTGCGTTGAATATGGTGAAAGAGTTCGGGTTAATGGTCTTTATGGCTGGCGTCGGATTAAGTGCAGGTGGCGGTATTAATAGCAGCTTGGGCGCGGTCGGTGGGCAGATGCTTATCTCTGGCCTAATCGTGAGTCTGGTCCCGGTTGTCATCTGCTTTCTCTTTGGCGCTTATGTATTACGCATGAACCGTGCTCTGCTTTTTGGTGCCATTATGGGTGCTCGCACTTGCGCACCGGCCATGGACATCATCAGCGATACTGCCCGCAGTAACATCCCGGCACTGGGTTACGCCGGGACTTATGCCATAGCCAACGTACTATTAACATTGGCAGGTTCGTTGATTGTTATTATCTGGCCGGGGATATTAGGCTAGTGTGCTAAAAAAGCCATTTCGAAGAAAACTAAACATTATTTTATACTTTTTTTATTTCCCCAGAACTTTCTTACTGGACTGGGGTCTGATTTAATGCCACTGCTTTTCTTTGATGTCCCCATATTGAGGAGCCCGATAGTCCCGCCTTCTTAGGTTCAAGACTAATCGGGTTTTTTCTTGCCTGAAATTTGAGTTCTGCCTATTTCTACTCTCGTCCATATCGCGCCATCTGCCCCTTAAGGCTTTCTTAAGACAATATTATTACAGTCTTAGTATTCCCTATTTCCGCTTCAGGTTACTTCGTGAAGACCAGCAAACCTACCTCTCAAGCCAATGTCACTCCAGCGACATTAAATAATGCCTCAACAGCACAGATAATTAAGACAAACTCCCTTTACTCGTTGCCGTTATCCTTCTATTTTTGGCAGGTTTTTGGGTTAGTGATCTGTGGATTGCTCTTTCTATGGCTGTCGAACAACGAGCAACTAGATTGGTTTATCAGCAATTACTGGTTTGACCCCGTCGGGCAAAATTTTCCATGGGAAAACAATTACTGGCTGGATTTACTCAACCACCGATTATTGAAAATAACCATTATCAGTACTGCCGTGGTGGCATTGTTATGGGGGATTTATCGCCGTAATGGGCGCTTGGTGACGACCATGTTGTTGTTTGGCATCGGTCCGTTGGTGGTTGGTGTGCTAAAGGCCGTCAGCGCCCACTCCTGCCCTTGGGATCTGGTGGAGTACGGTGGTAAAGCTATCAGTTATGTGCTGATGGGTACCGCTCCTGTAGGTGCAGGTCCCGGCCACTGTTTTCCCGGTGGCCATGCATCCAGCGGTTTTGCCGTGATGGCACTGTTCTTCCTGTTCTACCCCGAGCGGCCTCGGTTGGCTACGCTGTGTTGGTTGCTCGGTATTGGTCTTGGCATGTTGATGGGGTTTGGTCAAATTATGCGCGGGGCACATTTTCTTACTCATAACCTGTGGGCGGGTTGGTGGGTATGGCTGAGCCAGTTGGCTCTGTTTTGGATGATTAGCGGTTTTTACCGCCGCGATAAAGGTACTGAATAATGGAACAAATGAACTATTTTTTCTTTTCCATGATAAATGCGACCCCTGCATCACCGCCATGGATGATTTCTTTTGCGACCTTCATCGCACGTGACCTGATCATGATTATCCCCGTGTTACTGGTGGCACTGTGGCTATGGGGGCCAAAAGATAGCATTAACATGCAGCGAGCAGTGGTAACCAAGGCAGCAATCGCTCTTGCTTTCTCTATGCTTTCAGCGGCTTGTATCGGGATGCTTATCCCACACGATCGCCCTTTTGTTGTCGGTTTTGGCTATAACTTTATGAGCCATGCACCTGACAGCTCTTTCCCAAGTGATCACGGCACCGCTATTTTCACCTTTGCCTTAGCCTTTGTTTTTTGGCACAAACTCTGGTCCGCAGTCAGCATGATGGTCGTCGCAGCCGCCATTGCATGGTCACGTATTTACCTGGGTGTTCATTGGCCATTAGATATGGTGGGTGCCTTCTTATTAGGGATTATTGGTTGTCTGTTCGCACAGTTAGTATGGAATTTATTCGGTGACGCTATCGCGAGTGGTATGACTCGCCTCTATCGTATCAGTTTTGCTCTGCCTATCAGTAGAGGATGGGTCAGAAGCTAGTCACGCTAGGTTATAAATCTCACATTGCCGATGGCTCTAAAAGATCGGCAATACCCACCGCCGCCAGTCACATTATAAAATAATCCTTTAAAATCAATTAACAAAAGAAAGTCATCTATATTACCAGTACATTTAAGCCGCTAAAATGTAATTAAAATAACAAAATAAAATGTAAAACAGTTAAATATGTGAGAATTACCTTTGTTTTCTTCTAATAATGTTACTATTATAACAGTAGTGATAACTTACAGATGAACAAAAGGATAAAAATCATGACGATCAATTATGCTAATTACATTGACCATACTTTATTGGCAATGGATGCCACGGAAGCCCAAATTATCAAGCTGTGTGAAGAAGCTAAACAGCATCATTTCTATGCCGTATGTGTTAATTCTGGATACGTGCCAGTCGCCGCTCAACAGTTAGCCGGTAGTACGGTTAAGGTGTGCTCAGTCATTGGTTTTCCACTGGGTGCGGGTCTGACTGAAGCAAAAGCTTTTGAAGCTCAGGCAGCAATCAACGCTGGGGCGCAAGAGATTGATATGGTTATCAATGTTGGCTGGCTGAAAAGTGGCAAAATTGCCGAAGTTAAAGCCGATATTAAGGCTGTACGTGATATTTGCGCCACTACACCGTTGAAGGTAATATTAGAAACCTGCCTGCTAAGTGATGCTCAAATCGTACAAGTTTGTGAAATGTGTCGTGAGCTTGACGTAGCTTTTGTGAAAACCTCAACAGGCTTCAGCACCGGTGGTGCCAAAGAAGAACATGTTAAATTGATGCGTGCTACGGTTGGTCCGGTAATAGGCGTTAAAGCCTCTGGTGCAGTTCGTGATCAAAAGACAGCAGAAATCATGATCAACGCAGGGGCGACACGCATTGGTACCAGCTCTGGTGTAACCATCGTTTCGGGCCAACAGGCCGTGGCATCAAGCTACTAACTCAGTGTAAGTCTATTAATCGATTGTTTAGATTCGAATCGATTGTCAGCCCGGCTACTGCCGGGCTTATTTATTGCAATACGTTGTATTATAAGAAACTATAGTGCAACGTATGGTATTAATAATTGTTTGTCAGGAATAGCTTATGGAAACCCGCCGTGCAGAACGAATCAATAAACTTACTCAGGCCCTAAAGCGTTCCGACAAAATCCACCTCAAAGACGCGGCCAATTTGCTGCGAGTCTCTGAAATGACTATTCGCCGTGATCTTAGCGCCGAGCCGACCGCCGTGATTTTGTTGGGTGGTTATGTGGTGATGGACCCTAAAAGCAATAACGCCAATAACTATTTTGTTTCTGACCAGCAAGCCAAACAGGTGGAAGAAAAGCGCCGTATTGGTCAGTTGGCAGCAAGGTTGATCGCCGAAAACGATACGGTTTTTTTTGACTGCGGCACTACAATTCCCTCGATTATCGACGAGATAGACGAAGAACTGGTATTTACTGCTATTTGTTACTCCCTTAACACCTTTCTTTCCCTACAAGACAAACCCAACTGTAAAGTGATTCTGTGCGGTGGTGAATTCAAACCCAATAACTATATTTTCACACCGATCAGTCAGCACAATGAGCTGGACAATGCCTGCCCAAACAAAGCTTTTATCTCCGCAGCCGGCGTTTCAATTGAGTATGGCGCCACCTGTTTCAACTTCGATGAAATTCTGTTAAAGCACCGAGCTATAGCCAAATCACAACAGAAAATCCTGGTGGCCGACCACAGTAAGTTCGGTAAAATAAAACCTGCCAGCATTGGAGCGTTGACCCTGTTTGATGCGTTAGTCACCGACCGCCAGCCTGATGCCGAGTTCAGCCAGTTCTTTTTACAACATGGCATCAAAATCGACTGTTAGACTTGATTACATAGCAAAAATCTTAACCCGGTAAATACCGGGTAGATAAATCTATCCGTATATATCAGGTAAAAATTGGATTATATTTAAGCAGAATAGCACAACACTAAATAACCATATTATATTTGTGGTTAAATCACTCTTTGCCTATCAAATTTCTAAAACACAATTCCATTATTAAATGAACATGCAATAGTAAAAAGATTTAAGGTAAATTAATTTAACATTTAGTGTTCATTTAACACATTTAAATAAAAGAATAACGTTAGTTTATTGTCAGACAAATTAGTGACAGAAAAAATTTATATGACAAATATATGGTTCGATACTAATAATCATGCGCTGACTTATTCCCCCTGGCTATGCCTATTGTCTTTTTTCCTCTTATTTTCCTGTTGAATTTATCATCAAATCCATAAACCACCATCACCTGATAATTTATTTAATAACATTAAAAATCAACAAGTTAAATTATTTTTAAGGTTTTAAACTAATGATATTCATCAATAAATCAGTGAAAAAATCGATTTCCGCTAGATCCATAAGCGTGGTTAAAATATATTGCACGCCAAGAAGCAAGGAATAAAGAATAGTCTGTTTATTTATCGACCAGAAGGGAAAGTATACTTTTCATTATTTCTAGTGATAAATCATAAACATTCACATAACAATCAGTTTTAAATTCGCAACAAATGATCAGTGGCGAGTTTATTAAGCATTTGGGAGCATGATCACGGTAGTTTTCACTGCAAATCGCTATCTTGCCGCCAGCAAAAACTATTGTTCTGCCAAGAACACCAAAAATATCCGATATCGCGAATTCATCTTCTTAATATCGGTTAAATTTTGCACTTGACAATTTAGGTATAAAGCACGATTACGGCACCAAAGTAATAACCAGGGCACCAATTTTAAACGAATCGTTTTGACTGAATTTTTCGCCTGATTATGCAACTCGATAATGCATAGCGGGTATCTAACTTTCGGCTCTTAATTTTAAATTAACGTGTTCACAGTGGAGATCTTTATGGACACTACTCAAGCAGGCACTATTGCCTCCCCGGGAAAAGTTTCATCAAGCACATGGCGTAAAAGTGACACCATGTGGATGTTGGGCCTGTACGGTACTGCAATCGGTGCAGGCGTATTGTTCCTGCCTATCAATGCCGGTATCGGCGGTCTTCTGCCGCTGATTGTAATGGCCATCATTGCTTTCCCGATGACCTTCTTTGCTCACCGTGGTCTCTGCCGTTTTGTGCTGTCAGGCAAAAACCCAGGTGAAGACATTACTGAAGTGGTTGAAGAGCACTTTGGTATCGGCGCAGGTAAGTTGATTACCCTGCTTTACTTCTTCGCTATCTACCCGATTTTGTTGGTATACAGTGTGGCAATCACCAACACCGTTGATAGCTTCATTACCCACCAGATGCATCTGCCATCACCACCGCGCGCTATTTTGTCCCTGATTCTGATCGTGGGCCTGATGACTATCGTGCGTTTTGGTGAGCATGCCATTGTAAAAGCAATGAGTATTCTGGTATTCCCGTTTGTTGCGGCATTGATGTTGTTGGCTGTGTACCTGATCCCTAACTGGACCGGTGCAATATTTGAACATGTATCAATGGACGGCAACGGTACTGGTAGCGGTCTGTGGATGACCATGTGGCTGGTTATTCCGGTCATGGTGTTCTCATTCAACCACTCCCCTATCATCTCGGCGTTTGCAGTATCAAAACGTGAAGAGTACGGCGTAGATGCAGAGAAAAAATGTTCACGCATTTTGGCTTTTGCTCACATCATGATGGTTGTCACCGTTATGTTCTTCGTCTTCAGTTGCGTACTGAGCCTGTCTCCTGCGGATCTGGCGGATGCGAAAAGCCAGAACATTTCTATTCTGTCTTACCTGGCTAACCACTTTAATACTCCAATAATTGCCTATATGGCGCCGGTTATTGCCTTTATCGCTATCACCAAGTCTTTCCTGGGTCACTATCTGGGCGCACGTGAAGGCTTTAATGGCATGATGATTAAGTCTCTGCGTAGCAAAGGCAAAACCATCAATCATGACAAACTGAACCGTATTACTGCCCTGTTCATGCTGGTAACAACCTGGATCGTCGCCACCATGAACCCAAGCATTTTGGGTATGATTGAAACCCTGGGTGGCCCAATCATCGCGATGCTGTTGTTCCTGATGCCAATGTACGCAATCCATAAAGTTCCAGCGATGCGTAAGTACAGCGGCCATATCAGCAACGTATTCGTGGTTATCATGGGCCTGATTGCTATCTCTGCAATCTTGTTCAGCCTGTTCGGTAAATGATTCTGAGGCTGGCCAACGTCCCACGGCCAGCCAGTTATCATGGTCTGATGTTGTAAATTGTTTCAAAAACCGGAGCGTCCGCTCCGGCTTCCTACCACGGCAATGTCATCACTTTAATAATTAGAACCTTTAAGGGGCGATATATGGTCAGCGTTTTTGACATTTTCAAGATTGGTATTGGTCCATCCAGCTCTCATACCGTCGGCCCAATGAAGGCTGGCAAGCTGTTTACCGATGACCTAATCGAACTGGGGCATCTTTCTGCCGTCACCCGAATCACTGTTGATGTTTACGGCTCTTTGTCTCTTACCGGTAAAGGCCACCATACCGATATTGCGATTATTATGGGTTTGGCGGGGAATCTGCCTGATACCGTTGATATTGATGCAATCTCTGGTTTTATCCGCGATGTAGAGTTGCGGGAACGTCTGCTGTTGGCAAACGGCAGCCACGAAGTTGATTTCCCGGCCAATGGCGGGATGAACTTCCACAGCACTAACCTGCCATTGCACGAAAATGGTATGACCATCAGCGCTCATGCGGGTGATGACTGTATTTTCAGTAAAACGTATTACTCCATCGGCGGTGGTTTTATTGTCGATGAAGCACACTTTGGTCAGGAAGATAGCCAAGCGATTACTGTGCCTTATCCGTTCAATTCTGCCCGTGACTTGCAAAAGCACTGTAAAGATACCGGTTTATCACTGTCCGGTTTAGTGATGCAAAATGAACTGGCATTGCACAGCAAAGCCGAAATAAGTGCTCACTTTGCCGCAATCTGGGAAGTGATGCGTGCCGGTATTGATCGCGGCATCAATACTGAAGGGTTATTGCCTGGTCCAATGAAAGTACCACGTCGCGCCGCAGCTTTGCGCCGAATGCTGGTGAGTACCGATAAAAATAACTCAGATCCGATGATGGTTGTCGATTGGATCAATATGTATGCATTAGCCGTCAATGAAGAGAACGCCGCTGGCGGGCGGGTTGTGACTGCCCCGACTAACGGCGCGTGTGGCATTATTCCGGCAGTATTATCTTACTACGACAAATTCATTCGTCAGGTAAATGAGAACTCATACAGTCGCTACTTCCTGGTCTCTGGTGTGATTGGGGCGCTGTATAAAATGAATGCGTCTATTTCCGGCGCTGAAGTGGGTTGTCAGGGCGAAGTGGGTGTGGCCTGTTCCATGGCCGCAGCAGGCCTGGCTGAGTTGATGGGCGGTAGCCCTGCTCAGGTGTGCATTGCAGCAGAAATCGCGATGGAGCATAACCTGGGGCTGACCTGTGACCCAGTGGCAGGGCAAGTTCAAGTGCCGTGTATTGAGCGTAATGCAATTTCTGCGGTGCAAGCCGTTAACTCTGCGCGCATGGCGCTACGTCGTACTAGCGAACCCAGTGTTTGTCTGGATAAAGTCATCGAAACGATGTATGAAACCGGCAAAGATATGAATTCTAAATACCGCGAAACCTCCCGAGGGGGGTTAGCAATCAAGATCGTTGCCTGTAACTGATTTATCTCAGTGATAGGTCACGTAATAGGCTAAAAGGGCTACTTTTCAGTAGCCCTTTCTCTTATTAATCAATCATCTTCTTTAAACTAACCAAATACGCTACCAAACCATTGACTGAGTTTCATCATCACAAAGTCCCAGATACGACTAAAGAAGCCGCCCTCTTTTACTTCGTTTAATACCACCAGCGGGCGTTGGTCAATCGTCTTGCCATTAAGCTGAAAATCGATGGTTCCGACCACTTGATTTTTGGCCAGCGGCGCACGCAGCTCCGTTTGATCCAACTTATAACTGGCTTTAAGATCCTTCATCTGCCCTTTCGGGATAGTGATAGCGGCATCCTCTGCCACCCCAAGCTCGGCCTCGCCGGTATCACCAAACCACACTTTCTGCGTCACAAAAGGTTTGCTGGCTTTAATCGGCACCACGGTTTCATAGAAACGAAAGCCCCAGGTCAACAGTTTTTCACTTTCACTAAAGCGAACCCGATCACTGGGTGCACCTAACACCACAGAGATCAAACGCATTGGCCCTTCGGTTGCAGATGCGACCAGATTATGCCCCGCACCGGAGGTAAAACCGGTTTTCATGCCATCCACATTGAGATTAGTGCTCCATAGCAGACGATTACGGTTAATCTGACGAATCTTATTAAAAGTGAATTCTTTCTCTTTGTGCAGCGCATACTCTTCCGGCACGTCGCGGATCAGTGCCTGACCTAATACCGCCATATCCCGCGCAGTGCTGTACTGCCCTGGCGCATCAAGACCATGGACGGTCATAAAGTGAGTATTCGCCAGACCCAAGGCTTTGGCGTAGCTGTTCATCAGACCAACAAAACTGTCTTGGCTACCAGCCACATAATCGGCCAACGCAATACTGGCGTCATTGCCTGACTGAATCACAATACCTTTATTCAAGTCGGACAATTTCACCTGATCGCCCGGTTTCAAAAACATCAGTGAGGAGCCACGTAATGCCGGATTACCCGTAGCCCAGGCATCTTTCCCCACGGTCACTAAATCATCAGGGTGCACTTTCCCCGCTTTAATGGCCTGTCCAATCACATAACTGGACATAATCTTAGTCAAACTGGCCGGATCAAGGCGCTGGTCACTGTTCCCTTCCACCAACACCTTTCCACTGTTGTAATCCATCAGCACATAGGCTTTGGCATCTACCGGGGGAGCAGCCGGGTCTCCAGCCGCATGCGCGGCGGGCAGCACCAAAAGCAATAAGCCAGCACTGAAGGTTAATTTCTTTATCTTAAAGGGGAGGATAAATTTCATCATGAGGTCGCCAGAGTATCCTTGCTAATAATTGGAAATAAGTGGTATTCCCAGAACCAACCACTGTCCAATTAGCGAAAAAATAACGTCTTTTCACTTAGACTGAAATATTAGCTTAGTCATATTTCAGTCCCTTTTCTAAATTTATCCCATTGCTGGCCCAATTGGGCGTAGTTTTACGTTTTGTTTTGTAAAGAGACTGTTTTTTATAAATATCGATGGCTATACGGCTAACCATCTTCCTGTCTGAACATCCTTACACCTAAGCACCTAAACGTCTAAAAAAACATAAACATATAACAAAAGGTAATATAGGCAGGTTATTTGTTCTTTTTAATGCTTAAGCCGCTAGCGCTATTATCCAGCCCATCAGTTGTTATCCAAATTCATGCTGTTAAACAATTTATGCTGTTAAACAAATAATGCTGGAGTATGCAATGGCTATCCCACGCTCGGTACTTGATCTTATCGGCCACACCCCGCTACTGGAACTGACCCACTTTGATACCGGCCCATGCCAACTGTTCGTCAAGCTGGAAAATCAGAATCCCGGTGGGTCGATTAAAGACCGTGTCGCGCTCTCGATGATTGAGCAAGCTGAAAAAGAAGGGTTGCTGCAACCCGGCGGAACCATCATTGAAGCCACCGCTGGCAATACCGGCCTTGGGTTGGCATTGGTAGCGGCGCTAAAAGGTTACAAACTGCTATTAGTGGTACCGGATAAAATGAGCCAGGAGAAAATTTTCCACCTGCGGGCATTGGGCGCACAAGTGCTATTGACCCGCTCAGATGTGGGCAAAGGGCATCCGGCTTATTATCAGGACTATGCTCTGCGTCTGGCGCAGGAAACTCCGGGGGCTTTCTATATCGATCAATTCAATAACCCGGCAAACCCCGCGGCGCACCGGACATCGACCGGCCCTGAGCTGTGGCAACAGATGGATGGGCAGGTCGATGCCATCGTGGTGGGTGTTGGCTCCAGCGGTACCCTGAGCGGCCTGAGCCAATACTTTGCCGAGGTTTCACCCGCCACCGAGTTCGTACTGGCCGATCCTGCGGGATCCATTTTGGCAGATTACGTCGACAGCTCGCAGATTGGCGATGCGGGTAGCTGGCTGGTCGAAGGAATTGGTGAGGATTTTATCCCGCCACTGAGCAACTTTTCTCAGGTAAAAAAATCTTATCGCATCGATGATGCTGAAGCCTTCAGCACCGCACGTGCGTTATTGCGGGAAGAAGGGGTACTGGCAGGCTCATCTACCGGCACCCTACTGGCCGCAGCATTACGCTATTGCCGCGAGCAAACCACACCAAAGCGAGTGGTCACCTTCGTTTGCGACAGCGGCAACAAGTACCTGTCCAAAATGTTCAACGATTACTGGCTCATGGAACAAGGTTTGCTGAGCAAGCCCCAGTATGGCGATTTGCGTGATTTCATCACTTATCGTCATGAGGACGGCGCAACAATTTCTGTTTCACCGCAGGACACGCTGGCCGTGGCTCACGCCCGAATGCGCCTGTATGACATCTCCCAGCTACCAGTATTAGACGGCGAAAAAGTGGTCGGGTTAATCGACGAATGGGACTTGCTGAACACCGTACAAGCAGATGCCAGCCATTTCAAATTACCGGCCAGTGCCGCCATGACCCATCAAGTGAATACATTACAAAAAGAGGCCGATTACCGCTCTCTACTGGCAACATTCAATGATGGCCATGTAGCAGTAGTATTGGATGGAGAGCGTTTCCTTGGCTTGATTACCCGCACTGATGTTTTGAATACCTGGCGTCAAAAGCTGGCTTAATCTTCTCATATTAAGGATTTTTATTATGGCAAAGTTCGATACCTTAACCGTTCATGCCGGTTATACCCCCGATAGCACCGGTGCGGTGATGCCCGCAATTTACGCGACATCCACCTTCGCACAACCCGCTCCTGGCGAGCATACCGGGTATGAATATTCGCGTAGCGGCAACCCAACGCGTACCGCGCTGGAAAAGGCGATTGCGGAACTGGAAGGGGGCACTCGAGGTTACGCCTTCGCCTCTGGTCTGGCAGCCTGTTCAACTGTGCTTGAACTGCTGGATCAGGGTAGCCATATCATTGCCGTGGATGATTTATATGGCGGAACCTATCGCCTGCTGGAAAAAGTTCGCAGCCGAACGGCCGGTTTGCGAGTGACCTATGTCTCCCCTGCGGATACCGAGGCATTAGAACAAGCAATATTGCCAGAAACCAAAATGATCTGGGTGGAGACACCGACCAATCCATTGCTGAAACTGGCTGACCTGGCGGCCATTGCGGCGATTGCCAAAAAGCATCAACTTATCAGTGTGGCCGATAATACCTTCGCCTCCCCTTACATCCAGCGCCCGCTGGAACTGGGCTTTGATATTGTGGTGCATTCCGCCACCAAATACCTTAATGGCCATTCTGATGTGGTCGCTGGCGTCGCGGCGGTGGGCAATAACCCTGAACTGGCAGCACAGTTAGGCTTTCTGCACAATGCGGTGGGCGGAATTTTAGATCCTTTCAGCAGCTTTCTGACGTTACGCGGACTGCGTACCTTGGCATTGCGCATGGCGCGACATAATCACAGTGCCCAGCAGATAGCCGAGTGGCTCGAAGGGCAACCACAAGTTGAAAATGTCTATTACCCTGGGCTGAAAAGCCACCCACAACATGAGCTGGCATCACGGCAAATGGCGGGTTTCGGCGGTATGATTTCTGTGCGATTGAAAGGGGATGATGAATACGCTCGCGCGGTAATCAAACGCTCACATCTGTTTACCCTGGCCGAAAGTTTGGGCGGGGTGGAAAGTTTAATCAGCCAGCCATACAGCATGACTCATGCCTCCATCCCCTTAGAAACCCGGCTGAAACACGGTATTACGCCACAATTACTGCGTTTGTCGGTGGGTATTGAGGATACCGAGGACCTGATTGCGGACTTGGCACAAGCACTAAACGGTTAATCGCCTGCTGACAGGACGTTGCCGCGTTGATAGCGGTAACGTCCATTATTGCGCAGTGAAACCACAGCAATGAATACCGCGGCTGTTATATCAAATATAGGTGGTGATAAATTTTAGCGCCGGTGAGCCAACGACCTGACCCATCTATCGCCCAGGCTTTGTACGCCCTGAACCAAAATGACCAATATGATTAATGTCGCTACCATCACTTCATTATTAAAACGTTGATAACCATAACGAATAGCCAAATCACCTAATCCACCGCCACCAATAACACCCGCCATTGATGAGAACCCCACCAGCATCACGACAGTTAAGGTAATGCCGGCCAATAAAGCGGGAAGTGCCTCTGGCAACAGAACTTTTTGAATCACATGGCGTGCCGAGCCGCCCATCGATAAAATTGCTTCAATCCGCCCTTTATCCACTTCATCCAAAGCCGCTTCGACCACTCGGGCAAAAAATGGGATGGCCCCCAGAGTAATTGGCACGATGGCAGCGGTACTGCCTAACGTGGTGCCGATAATCCAACGGGTAATCGGAATCAACGCAATCAGTAACACCACAAAGGGCATTGAGCGCCCCAAATTAACAATGGCACCGACCAATGTATTCAAGCGCGCGGCAGGCAAAACCCCATTGGGGCGCGAAATAAATAACAACACCCCCAGTGGTAAGCCAATCAATACAGTGAAAAAGGTGGCAATTACCACCATATAGATAGTTTCGCCGGTGGCATTGGTGACCAGTGCCAGCAGATCTTGCCAACTCATGCCGCTGTTCATATCAGTTCTGCCCTCACGCCACGCTCATTAAGAAATTGTAAGACCTCAGCTAAACTCAACCCGCCGTCTGGGTGGCTGAAATCAACCTGCAAACGCCCAACCCGCTGGCCACCTATCGATTCCACCCCACCGCCAAGTAGGGTTACCCCCACGGCATGTTGCTGCGCCAACTCACTGAGCACGGGGGAAGCCGCTAAGGTATCGAAAAAGGTTAGCTCCGCCACTGGCGCACCAGACAATGACGCCGGCCCCCGAGCGGGAAGCAATGAACGCCCTAAACGGGAATGTGTTGATGCCAATAAGTCAGCAATAGCGCCGGTTTCCACCACCCGCCCCCGCTCCAACAATGCTGCGCTATCACAGATGGATTTCACCACCTCCAATTCATGAGTGATCAACACGATGGTCAATCCAAGTTGGCGATTGATATCACTGAGCAATGCCAGGATCGATGCGGTGGTTTCAGGGTCCAGCGCGCTAGTCGCTTCATCAGATAACAGATATGACGGTTTGGCGGCCAGCGCTCGGGCAATTCCCACGCGCTGTTTTTGTCCGCCCGATAACTGCGAGGGGAAAGCATAAGCCTTGTCACTCAAGCCAACCAAATCCAATAACTCAGCAACGCGCTGCTGGCGTTGCGCTTTGGGCATCCCAATAATTTCCAAACCAACAGCAATGTTGTCCCATACATTACGTGAATGAAGTAAATGGAAATTCTGAAAAATCATGCCGATATTTTGCCGTTGCAGCCGCAATTCACGGTCAGAAAGTGTGGTTAATTCCCGGCCATCCACTTGAATACGGCCCGAAGTGGGCCGTTCCAATAGGTTTAGACAACGGATTAAGGTACTTTTACCTGCCCCGCTACGGCCAATAATACCGAACACCGAGCCTGTCGGGATCTCAAGCGAGACCTCCTCCAGGGCCACCATTGGCAGCCCTCCTTGTGGATAGGTTTTACTCAGGCGTTCGATGCTAATCATGATTTAAGGCCTGCCACAGGGATAACTGAACCGGCATATTTTTCAGTGATAAACTTCGCCACTTCGGGTGACTGCAAATCTTTCGCCAATTGTTTGATTCGTGGATCACTGGCCAGCGCGGGGGTGGTAACCAGAATATTGGCATAAGGGTTACCGGCAGCTTTCTCCAGTCCTAATGCATCTTTCGCCGGATTAAGCCCTGCCTCTAACGCATAATTTCCATTAATCACTGCTAAATCAACATCATCCAATGAACGAGGGATTTGCGGTGATTCAATCTCTAAAATTTTCAGGTGTTTTGGATTGTCCGCGATATCCTTCGGCGTCGCCTGATTTTTAGCCGGATCGGTAAAGCCCGGCTTCAAGGTAATCAGCCCCTGATCTTTCAGTAAATAGAGCGCACGGCTGAGGTTAGTCACGTTATTCGGCACCGCTACCGTGCCATTTTGCGGGACATCAGCAAAGGTTTTATGTTTGTGGGAATAGACGCCAAGTGGCTCAATATGCACCGTTGCGGCCACGGCAAATTTTTGCCCCAGCGCCTGCTCCTGGGAGTGCAGATAAGGCACATGCTGGAAGTAGTTGGCATCGACATCACCGTGAGCCAGCAACTCATTCGAGTTCACACCATTGGGGATCTCGATGACTTTCAGATTCAGAGAGGGATCGAGTTTTTGCACAAATTGCAGAATTTCTGCATGAGGAACCGGATCGGCGGCTACCCGCAGCGCTTCGGCTGCCTGTGCTGACAAACTAAAAGAAGACACCCATGCAGTCAGTAAGGTGGCACTAATCAGGCCGGAAATACGTGTTTTAGTCATTATCATCATCCCAAAAATAAAGTTTTTAATTCAAGCTACCCAAAAATCCGCGCGCCAGGCAGATTGCCAGCAGACGATCCGCGATGAACTTATCCAGCCCCTACAGCTTCAATTGCGCAGGGTAGTAACGCTCGGCAACATCGGGGTGAGAGCGCAAACGGCCCTTGAGATAATTAAGCCCAACATCACGAAACAGCGGGTTATGAGGATCACTGGCAGGCCCACGCGCTTGCGCCACCAGCGGCGCTGGCAGTTGATACAACGGAACCACCGCATCCAGACGCGCCCCCAGGAAGAAAGCGATAGATAACCGGTCTGTACCGGCAGGAGGTGTTTCCACCCGGTGTACCGTAGCACGCAGATAACCATTACTGGCCAGCTCCAGCAGCTCTCCAATATTGACCACGAAGGTGCCGGGTCGTGGTGTGGCATCAATCCAGCGCCCGTCCTCCACCTCCACCTGCAAGCCACGTTGCTGGTCTTGCAATAAGAAACTGAGGAAACCGGAGTCTTTATGCGCACCGACCCCCTGCCCGCTTTGCGTGGTTTCACGCCCCGGATAGCGAATTAGCTTGATATGTTCATTGGGTTTATCGCCATACAACTCATCAAATGCATGTTCATCCAGTTCCAATGCCAGAGCGAAAGCCCGCAGCAAACGCAGCGCCATGCCGGTCATTTCCCGCTGCCATTGCAGTATTGTTGGTTTTAATTCCGGCAGAGCCTCGGGCCACTGGTTTGGCCCTTGTAGCCGTGCCCAACTTGGCGTGCCCGGCGTTTGCGGTAATGGGGCTCTTTCAGCACCAATATCGAACTGTTCACGCCAGTCCGGCTGGCCTCGTGTTAACTCAGAGGCCGCACGGTTATAGCCACGAAAATGTGGCGAGCGCACCATGGCCACCGCCAGTTTGTCCTCATCAGGCAAGGCAAAAAATTCACGGGATAAGGTTTGGATTTGTTGTAATAACGCGGGGTCAATGCCATGTCCGGTGAGATAAAAGAATCCGATATCTCGTGCGGCATGGCGTAAATCGACTAAGAATGCCTGACGTTCAGTTTCACTGCCATTAAGCAGGGAAAGATCCAATAGTGGTAATGTGTTGGCAGATAATGGGTTAACCGCGGTTGGGTTAACAAATAATGGGTTGCTTAGTGTTTGATGACTCATGTTTCACTCCAGGATTTTCAGTCGGTTGCTTTTTTTGCTCAGAACCAATGAAAACTGGACAACCATATAAACGAATAATCAGCATAATCAGCTCCTGGGCTGTGGGGTGAAAGCAGACAGACGACAACACTCTTTCTTTAGCCATCGGGCGTTTAGTGACAAACCGCGTTAATAACCTGTCATTTAAGGATAAAAAGCAGTTTTAAGAGCGTTCTCGACTAGATACTTAACAATCTATATCCAAACGATATAAACAATTAACACCGAAACTGAGTAACTCACCAATATCAATCCGTTCTATGTTATTTCTTTCATTACTGATAACAATGCCGTATCACCAGCCCTGCAACATCGAAAACCAGAGTCATTACGTTGTCTTAATATTCAGATAATCTGCCATCCATAACTGTATAGGGGTGAGCTAGCAACCCTGCCGTGCTAAGTAAGCTTCCATGTTTTGCTAGAAAGTATTAGCTTAACGGTTGATACCCTTTTTTCCGTCGGGGAATTTCAGATGTCCAGCACATGCACTGTTAAGTTTCACTTCAATCTTTCTGTCAGCCGGGAGGTGGCTTAATGGATTTGGCCCTGTTTGATCTCGATGAAACGCTGATCAGCGATGATAGCTCCGGCCTTTGGTTACGCTGGCTGGTTGATAAAGGGCTGGCTCCTGCTGAGCTGGCAGAACAAGAACAGTATTTGATGAAACAGTACTATCAAGGGCAGATGTCGATGTCCTGTTATATGGAATCAACATTGTCGCCCTTAATCGGCAAACATACGGCTGAAGTTGCTGGCTGGGTTGAGCGTTTTATCGAGCGAGATATTCTGCCACGAATCTATCCGCAAGCCAGGAAGCTACTGGCCTGGCACCGTAATCGCGGTGATTACATCGTGATTATTTCAGCTACCGGCGAACATTTGGTTACCCCTATTGCGCAGCATTTCTCTGCCAATGCAGCATTATCTATCGGTGTTGCGGTGGAGGATAACCGCTACACCGGCAAGACCTATGGCACCCTGACTTACCGTGAAGGCAAAGTAGAACGGTTAAAACAGTGGCTCATGGCGTCGCCTCAGTTAGATTTTCAGCATACCTACGGTTACAGCGACTCGATTAATGACAAGCCGCTGCTGGAATATGTTGATCATGCGGCAGTGATTAATCCCGGTAATGAATTAGTGGATTTGGCAATATTGCATGACTGGGATATCCACCATTGGCAACGGCGTTAAATAACGCTGTTTCAGGGGCGTTGGTAGATAAAAATCAAATAAATAGAGAGAATTATATGCTGACTGTTTGGGGTAGGAATAACTCGACCAATGTCAAAAAAGTACTTTGGTGTTTAGAAGAACTGGGTATCAGCTATCAGCGCATTGATGTCGGTGGCCAATATGGCAAACTCAATGACCCCCTGTATCGCTCAATGAATCCAAATGGCCTGATCCCTTGCCTGCAAGATGGAGACTTCATCCTGTGGGAGTCCAATACGATTGTCCGCTATCTGGCCGCACAATACGGCGATAGTGCACTTTATTTACCTGATGCACAGTTACGCGCAGGGGCAGAAAAGTGGATGGATTGGGCCACCTCCAGCATGGTGGAGCCGTTTAAAGCGGTGTTTATCGGGTTGGTACGCACCCCACCAGAACAGCAGGATAAAGTGAAAATTGCTCAGGGTATGACACAACTCAATACCCTGATGGCAATTGCCGATCACGCACTTGAGAAACAAGCGTATCTGTCTGGCGATAAATTCGGTATTGGGGATATCCCGTTAGGGTGCCTGGCCTATGCCTGGTTTAACCTGTCGATCGAACGTCCACCACTGCCAAGTTTACAGCGGTGGTATCACAGCGTGTCACAACGCGCTGCATTCAAAAAAGTGATTGATATTGGCCTGAGTTAATTATGTAGAAGGAGCCTCAAAAGGCTCCTTAATCCCGAATCACTTGCACAAGTAAGTGATTCGGGTGAGCTAACGCCCCTGTGGCTTCAAGGACAAAGGGAGTACCCAAAGTCATTGGAGTCACAGGTAGGCAGCAAGCGAACAAATCCCGATGAGCTTACTCAGTCAAGTGATTCGGGTGAGTGAACGCCGCTAACACCCCTGTGGCTTCAAGGACAAAGGGAAATTAGAAATCGTAGCTGGCACCAACCATATAACGGCGCCCATCCAGCACTTTATCGTTAACTTCGATATCCACTCGTTTATCCAGTACGTTATACACGCCGCCCATCAAACGGAACTCTTTGGTCAGTTGATAGTTAGCCCCTAAATCGACAAAAGTGTAAGACGGCGTTTTATTGCCCATACTGGTACGATCAAGATACTCTGATGTTCTACCCCGGTAGTTAGCCCGAACCCAGGTGGCTAATTCTTCATTTGCCTGCCAGTTCAGCGTACCGTTCAACATGTGCTTAGGCATCTGGTTCAACGGTTGACCCGAGAATTGCCCACTTTTCTGCTCAGATTGAGTAAAGGTGTAGTTCGATGTCAGTGACCAGGCTTTATTGATTTCCCAACCGAAAGTCGCTTCCACACCACGGGTCATGGCTTTATCCACGTTGGTGCGATCACTAATAAATTTATAGCTGGTACCATTGATCATACATTGGCCGGACGCATTGCCCGTGGTATCAGTACAACGGCGTACCTCGGTGATTTTATCTTTAAAATCAGTATTAAACAGTGTCACACCGGCATTCATACCTTCCTGATCATCCCACAGCACACCAATTTCCTGGCTGAGACTTCTTTCTGGTTTCAGGTTGGCATTACCGACAATGATAGCAGGGTCACCCCGACCACCGCCGGTGATTTGCCCCCAGTTTTCCGTGGCCTGACGCAAATCAGGTGAACGATAGCCACCGGATACCCCGCCCTTTAATGTCCATTGTTCAGCCAGATGCCAGACACCGTACAGACGTGGTGTCCAGTGAGTACCATAGTTTTCGTCCTGATCCATACGGACACCGCCGGTCAGCGCGAAATCATTGGTCATCTGCCATTCATCTTCTGCAAATAACGCCCAACTCCAACGGGTCAATTTAGTCAAATCTTTGGCGGAGGCTAATTGATTACCCTTGTCATTCAGCTCTTCATAACGATATTGACCGCCAAGAATTAAAGTATGGCTATCGAACAGGAATGAGGTTTGGCTATTAAAGATATTATCAACACTCTTCATGTCACGTGATGGATTACGGGTTTCATCTCGTTGAACATAGCTGGTTGAATTACCGAAATCATAATAACCGTGGTGGGTAATCGCATAATTATTACGGTCATATTGCACGTCACTGCTTTTACCGGTTAATGCCACTGAACGCCCGGCGGTTGAGTTTCGGTCCTGCACATAATGGCCGATATCAAAATCAAATTCGTTTTTATCATCAGGAGTCAGGGTAAATGTTGCCGCACCGTTTCTCATGCGCTGTTCATTGTAGCCATCTATTATCTTATCTTCGCTACGATGCGAGAGAAGCCCGCTAACTTTCAATCCCAGCAAGCCATCAATTAATGGACCAGAAGCGTAAGCATTGGTCTGATATATATCGCCGGAGTCTGAATCCTCCTGCAAGGTGGCATCTGCGCGCACCGTGCCTTGCCACTCTTTACCCACCTTCCGGGTAATGACGTTGATTACCCCCCCCATGGCATCCGAACCATATAAAGAGGACATCGGGCCACGTACAACTTCAATACGCTCAATGGCGGCAAGTGGTGGCAGCCAGCCTTGCTCAATCCCTGAACCGTCGCTGTTAGGGCGGGTGCCACGGGTATCAACACGTTTACCATCCACCAGAATCAGGGTGTATTTAGCGGACATGCCACGAATACTGATATCACTGTGGCTACCACCACCGGTGACAACAACGCCGGGAACATCTTTCAGCGCATCGGTAATATCACGGTAGGCTTTATTTTCAATCTGCTCGCGGGTAACCACAGAAATAGATGCCGCAGAATCTTGAATGCGTTGTTGGAAACCGGATGCCGTGACAACCATGGTGTCGGTTGCCGTGGTATTTTTTGTTTCAGCGGCGGATGCCTGAGATGAGATAATTGCAGCTATCACTAATGCCGCACAGTGAGATTTTCTAAAACCCTTGTTAACCTTAACCATTACACGATCTCCATGAGGTGTAAATTTATCAACAACCTTTTCCGCAGGCGTTTTTTACTTGCAGCAATGCCGCCTGGCGGACAGGTGAAAATTTATTTTTTATTAATGTCGGCAATAGCTCACCACAGCAGAAATATCGCTTCCGGCTCTTTCTGCCTAATTATTATTTTATGAAATCTGTTACTGCCAAAATATACCCAAAGTAATTAGAGTCACGGGTGAACTGCGTCCCGATGCGCTTAGACGAGTAAGTGAGTCAGGTGAACCAGCATCGCTAACCCCCCCTTTGGCCATGCTCCGTGATGACTGTTGCACCGCTCCCCCTTATCGTTCCTTACAAGATGGCGCTAACAATAAAACAAACGATAATACTTATCAATAAGATTGCGATAAACAATTAAGTGCAATACGCTGTAAATCCTTATTTTATAATATTATTTAATCAATAAGCCTGATTCATCCCCGTATTCAAAAGGGCCATAAAGAGAAGTTAGCGAAATTATTTGCTTAACTTTGCTTAAATAATCACCAGCTTACAGCCCAAAAAAAGGGCGATAAGATTATCGCCCTGCCATCACTGTGGCTTAATTTTGATTAGCGCTAAAAACTAGTCAGCTGTCATCACCGGCTTTGTCGGCTCAGGATTATCTTCACTGTCATCACGCCATTTCGGGAATTCCATCTCTTGGTATTTGATAACCTTAGTGCCACGGCTCAATTTGTAGCCAAACCAAATCACCAGGAACAATGGAATACCAATATAGGTTGCAGTCACACCATACCAATCAATGCGGTCTTGCAAGAAAGCCTGATAGTTCTGCCCCAAAGTAATAACCAAACACAGTACGAAGGCGAAAATCGGCCCTATCGGGAAGAAACCAGACTGATACGGTAAGTCGTTCAAGTCACGGCCTTGCATCATATAGCCACGGCGGAAACGATAATGGCTGATAGCAATACCCAACCAAGCAATAAAGCCAGTCATACCTGAGGTATTAAGTAACCACAGATACACAGTTTGGTTGCCAAACATTGAACTTAGGAAGCACAATCCGGCCACTACCGTGGTGGCATACAGAGCATTACGTGGCACCCCGCCCTCAGACAGCTTGGCAAAGATACGTGGCGCTTTACCTTCTGAGGCCAGGGTAAACAACATACGGGTTGAGGCATACATCCCCGAGTTACCCGCTGACAACACTGCCGTCAGGATAACCGCATTCATCACCGCAGCCGCTGACAGCAAACCTGCATTCTGGAATACCAGCGTGAATGGGCTAACACTGATATCTTTGACATCATTACGTAACAGACTTGGATCGGTATACGGAATAATCAGGCTGATAATCAAAATGGCAAAGATATAGAACAGTAAAATACGCCAGAACACCTTGCGCACTGCGCGTGGAATATTTTTACCTGGGTCTTTTGATTCACCGGCCGCAATACCAATCAGTTCAGTGCCTTGGAAAGAGAAACCAACAATCATTGCCACACCAATCATCGCCGAGAAGCCCCCGGCAAAGGGTGCATCACCAATGGTCCAGTTGTGCCAACCCGCGCTCTCACCGCCTTTCATAATGCCGCTAATCATCATTACACCAATAATGATGAAGATAATGACTGTGGTGACTTTAATCAGTGAGAACCAGTATTCCGCTTCACCAAAGCCTTTTACTGAGATGTAGTTCAGTAAAAACATCAGGGCGAGGAACAGCGCACTCCAAATCCAGCCTGGTGCGTCTGGGAACCAGTAATTCATCACCAATTGTGCCGCAACCAAGTCAACAGCGATAGTGACGGCCCAGTTGTACCAATAGTTCCAGCCAAGGGCGAAACCAAAGCCTTCCTCGACGTATTTGGAACCATAAGTTGAAAATGAGCCTGATACCGGCATAAACGCCGCCAGCTCACCGAGACTGGTCATCAGGAAATAAACCATCAGGCCAATCAATGCATAGGAGAGCAATGCTCCACCCGGGCCTGCTTGCGATACCGTTGCCCCTGAGGCAACAAACAAACCGGTACCAATAGAACCACCGATAGCAATCATGGCTAAGTGCCGTGATTTAAGCTCCCGACGTAAACGCTGCGCACCCTGCTGCACTGGGATTTTAGTATTTTGCTGAGTCATTCTTACCCTAATCCACCCTTAAAAAATAAGGCGGGATTGTAACAAATCCCACCGACTCGGATAGTAACAATGCGCTGATATAAGATACCTTCATGATCCCGGTGCAATTATTAGCAAAAGCTCATTTGCCAGTAAAAGCCTCTCTCTATCGGGTATTCTTGCCGCAATAGCCAATATCATTGGTGTAAAACGCTTAAAAACCTTATCCCTACAGGGGTAACTCGCTCTCGGCTAATTCTGCGGTTCAGACCTCTTCCTGACAGTAGCTGAGAAAGCGCTGCAAGGCGTTAGAGATATGTTTTTGCCGATGATGAATCAAATATAAGGTTCGTATCAGTGGTGGCAAAGGGATGTTGAGTACGATCAGTTCACCGTTGGCCAGTTGATCGGCAATCACCCGGCGCGACAAACAACTGATTCCCATGCCATAACGCACCGCCCGCTTAATCGCTTCTGAATTCCCAAGCTCCATAACCAACTTGAAATGCGGTAATTTTGCCAACAGTAAGTGATCGAGCACTTCGCGGGTGCCAGAACCGCGCTCACGTAGGATCCAAGCTGCATCGGCCAGCTCCTCCAGTGTCAGCATCTTATGGCATAACGGATTATCTGGGGCCGCAAACACCACCAACTCATCCTGTTGCCAGGCTTTGGTCATCAGTTCCGGCATATGGCACGGCCCTTCAATCAGCCCCAGATCACCGCGAAAATCTGCCACTGCTTCAATCACATCCTGACTGTTACCGATATTCAATTCCAGCGGTGTGTCGGGAAAGTCACGCCGGTATTTGGCAATCATGCCCGGTAACATATAGTTGCCAATAGTGCTGCTGGCAGCAATCCGCAACGCGCCTAAGTCCTGCAAAAAAAGTTGTTCTATTTCAATTGCCTGATCCAGCAATGCCAATGCTTTGGGATAAAGCAACCGCCCATGCTCATTGGTGACTAAACGCTTACCGACCCTATCAAACAGTTGCACCCTCAATTGCCCTTCCAAATCCGCCAACGCAGCGCTGACTGCCGATTGTGAAAGCGCGAGCACAACCGAGGCTTGGGTCGTAGAGCCGCTTTTTAGCACCTCAGTAAAGACTTCAAGTTGACGTAAGGTTATGTGCATAACGGTCTCTGTAGTAAAAAATGGAGGACGCTATCATCACTCTGTTCGTCAGTGACTGGATGAAACGAGCTGCCTAATTAGTTGTTAATACAATAACTGACGGACAAAAGTGTACCCAATAGATTTCAAAATACAGGCCGGCGGCAAGCAACAGAACCCTCGATGAGCTTACACCAGTAAGTGATTCGAGTGAGCGAGCACAGCCAACACACCTGCAACATGAACGATGGCGGGTATATAGCCTCTATTACCGTATAAGACTAACACCTTTGAGTAAAATCGGGAGGTTATCGGCGGATGAAATTAAGCAGTAAGAATACTATTCATTATCATCTGAATAAAAGAATATGCGGTAAATAATAGCCACTATAGTGCTGATGAATGCGTTAAAAATCAACCAGATAAATAATAAATAGCTAAACGTTTGAGATAAAGGAATCCCACGTTCACTCTTGAAGGGATTAAAATGGGGTAGCGGGACAATATGAAAAGGATTCAAGTTATATAACTTGAAAAAATAAGCGATCAAATAAGGAGGGATCAACAAATAAATAAGTGAGGCAATCACCAATATCACCCACAGCGACTTTTCATGTTTTGCTTTCTTCATATCAAAACTGCTGCCTTGACGGTTATGGGGATACCCCCGCCCGTGTACATTTCCGTTATGTATATCATACCAAACTTCATGGTCATTCACGCTCCCCCACAGAGATAGGCAAAATCAGGTGTTGGGCGCTGCCATCACCGCCCTTACCACTTATATAGATTAATTATAAATATATAATGAATTTATCTATTAAGATTGAAGGCGTTAAACTGTGTGCAATCTTTACAGAACACAGGACACAAACATGGCGACTTCTCATACTAAAGAACTCCCTCGAACACATCAGTTCCCCCTAAGCCGCTACATTGCGGGCTTGGTGTTAACCGGCGTGATTACCGGGTTGGCGCTCAACGTGGGTGATATGCCGTGGTTTATCAATATGGGGTTGGGGGCACTGACGCTGGCCATTTTGTTTGGCATCGTGGTCGGCAATACCTTGTATCCGTGGGTACAACCCGTCTGCTCTGATGGCGTCGTCTTCGCCAAACAGCATTTACTGCGACTGGGTATCATTTTATACGGCTTCCGGCTGACCTTTCAACAAGTGGCGGATGTGGGGGCTACCGGTATGGTTATTGACCTTTTGACCCTCAGTTCAACCTTTGTGCTGGCATGCTGGCTGGGTAAACGGGTATTTGGTCTGGACCAGCAAACCGTGATGTTAATTGGTGCCGGTAGCAGTATTTGTGGCGCCGCAGCTATTATGGCCACCGAGCCGGTGCTAAAAGCTGATGCCAGTAAAGTGGCGGTTGCTGTCGCCACTGTGGTGATTTTCGGCACGCTCGCCATTTTTGTCTACCCATGGCTGTATCAGCTAAACCTGCATTACCAATGGTTGCCGTTTAGTCAGGAAACCTTTGGTATTTTTGCCGGTTCAACGATTCATGAGGTCGCACAGGTGGTTGCCGCCGGACATGCCATCGGTTTTCAGGCTGAAAACGCCGCCGTGATTACTAAAATGATCCGGGTGATGATGCTGGCTCCGTTCCTGTTGTTACTCTCAGCCTATTTGGCGCGTTGCAACCTCAACACCGGTGGTGAAAAACGGGAAAAAAGTGCCATCACTATTCCTTGGTTTGCAGTGATATTTATTCTGATGGCCGGGTTTAACTCACTGAATCTATTACCTGCGGCATGGGTGAATCACCTGATTACACTGGACACCATTTTGCTGGCGATGGCGATGGCCGCTCTCGGACTGACCACCCATGTGGGCTCTATCCGTCAGGCCGGGGTAAAACCGCTATTATTGGCACTGCTGCTGTTTGTCTGGCTGATAGTCGGTGGGACCGGCATCAATTTGCTGGTGCAACATATCGCGGCATAAAACATGTCACTTCAGGGCCGCTCGCGGCCCTTTTCTTTTCCTTGCAGCTTCGCCCATTCAATCATGGCGTTATCAGTGCCATAATGGCCCAGTTATCAAAGGAGAATGGAATGAAATTTGTCGGTGCACATGTCAGCGCAGCAGGTGGTGTAGACCAGGCTGTGATTCGGGCGCACGAACTTGAGGCCACCGCCTTTGCCCTGTTTACCAAGAATCAACGTCAGTGGCGTGCCGCACCGCTGGCAGAAGATGTGATAGAGAAGTTCAAGCAAGCTTGTGAGCTATACGGTTATACCTCCGCTCAAATTCTGCCACATGACAGCTATCTGATTAATCTGGGCCATCCCGTCACTGAAGCGCTGGAGAAATCCCGCGAAGCCTTTATCGACGAGATAGCCCGCTGTCAACAACTGGGGTTGTCATTACTGAATTTCCACCCAGGCAGCCATTTACTGCAAATTGATGAAGATAAGTGTCTGGCACGTATCGCCGAATCTATCAATATGGCGCTCGATGTCAGTGAAGGGGTGACAGCGGTGATTGAAAACACCGCCGGTCAGGGCAGTAATCTGGGGTTTAAGTTTGAGCATCTGGCCGCCATCATTGATGGGGTGGAAGATAAGAGCCGCGTCGGTGTTTGCATTGATACTTGCCATGCTTTTGCTGCCGGTTATGATCTGCGCACGGAAGAAGATTGCGAACATACCTTCAAGCAACTTAGCGATATCGTCGGGTTTCAGTATCTGCGCGGTATGCATCTTAATGATGCGAAAAGTGAATTTAACAGCCGGGTCGATCGACACCACAGTCTCGGTGAGGGCAATATTGGTAAAACCGTGTTCAGCTATATTATGCGTGATCCCCGTTTTGATAATATCCCGCTGATTTTAGAAACGGTCAATCCTGATATTTGGGCTGAAGAGATAGCCTGGCTGAAGTCACAAGCTGAACTCACAAGCTAAAGTCTAGCTGAATGGCGTTTAGCCGAATCACTGTGAGTAAACATAAAAAAACCGGCGCATAAGGCCGGTTTTTTATGAGTGAAGCTTATGATGCCGCGCTTATGCCGCTTTTGCGACCACAACATCAGCGCGTTTCAACATCGCATACAGACCACCTGCCAATACGGTACCGGCAATGATTGCCACCAGATACAGCAGCACCGGATGAATTGCCCCGGGGATCAATAACACGAACAAACCACCGTGTGGGGCCATCAGTTGCGCACCGAATGCCATAGACAATGCACCTGTCAGCGCACCACCGGCGATACAGCACGGCAAGACACGCATCGGGTCACGGGCGGCAAACGGAATTGCCCCTTCAGAGATAAAGCACAGCCCCAGAACCAGCGCAGCCTTGCCCCCTTCCTGCTCACCTTTGTCAAACTTGTGACGTGCCAACAGTGTGGCCAGTCCCATCGCCAGCGGAGGAACCATCCCTGCGGCCATGATAGCGGCCATCGGCGCGTAAACAGAAGAACTCAGGAGTGCCACACCAAACGCGTAGGCGGCTTTGTTCACCGGCCCCCCCATATCGGTACACATCATGGCGCCGAGGATAGCCCCCAACAACACGGCATTGGCGGTACCCATGGATTGCAGCCAGTTAGTCAGACCTGCCATGATTTTTGCCACCGGCGTACCGACCACATAAATCATAATCAAACCCACTATCAGACTCGCTACCAGTGGAATAATCAGTATCGGTTTAAGTGCTTCCATACTTTGCGGTAAACGCAGCTTAGTGCTGATGGCTTTCGCCACATAGCCGGCCAGGAAACCTGCGATAATACCGCCGAGGAAACCAGCCCCGGTACTCACTGCCAACATCCCGCCAATCAAACCTGGGGTCAGACCCGGACGATCAGCAATTGAGAATGCAATGAAACCGGCCAGAACAGGTACCATCAGCGCAAAAGCAGAACCGCCACCAATTTGCATCAAGGCGGCAGCCAATGTGCCTTTCACTTCAAAGGCTTTAATACCGAACACAAATGACAGGGCAATACACAAGCCGCCAGCAACCACCATTGGCAACATGTAAGACACACCGGTCAGCAGGTGACGATAAGGACCACCGGTTTCTGTTTTTTTGGTACCGGTGCTGCTGCCGGTTTTAGGCTGATAGACTTCAGCTTCAACCAGTGCTTTATCCAGTTCTTGTACGGTTTTCTTCAGCGCCAAACCTGTCGTGGTACGGTACATCGGTTTGCCCGCAAACTTATCCAAATCCACTTCAATATCCGCAGCAACAATCACCAGATCAGCCGCAGCCACTTCTTCTGGTGTAATCGCATTACCGGCACCAACCGAGCCACGCGTTTCAACCTTCACCCACCAGCCACGTTTTTTCGCTTCACTTTCAATGGCTTCAGCAGCCATAAAAGTGTGTGCTACACCTGTCGGGCAAGCAGTAATAGCCACAATACGTTTCGGGCCAGCCACCGCGGTGGTCACGGGTGCGACAGCAACCGCAGCCTGGTAAGGTTTAGCCTGCGCAATGGCTTGCGCCAGGAAACTATCAGGATCGCGCACCGCTTTTTCCACATCACCGATATAGAGCTTTTTACCGTTCAGCGCACTGTCAGCCGGGGCTGATTGCCCGGCGACAATCACCAGTTCTGCATCAGTGGCATTCTCAACCCAGCTCAGTCCTGCTTTTGCCGCCGCAGCACCCAACATCAGTGTCGCAAGGTGGCCTCTGGCCTGCCCGAGCGAACTGTCTATTATTAGTAGCGTTTTCATTTCGCCTCCAGGGATTAATTAAAGGGTTTCAGGTCGACTCTTGCCATCATGGCTGCCAACTGCGGGCGATCCGTAATACCAACATTGCTCTGGCTCACCGCCAAAGCTGCAACTGCTGTTGCCAGACGCAGCGTGTGCTCGCTGGACTCGCGCATTAACAAACCATAAATCAGGCCACCGACCATGGAGTCACCGGCACCGACGGTACTGACCACTTCACAGGCAGGTGGTTTTGCCAACCAGGCACCCGACGCATTGACCCACAATGCCCCTTCAGCCCCGAGAGAAATCACCACATGAGCAATCCCTTGATCACGCAGAGCATGTGCGGCTTCTACCACATCACCCAATTCAGGCAATGGACGACCCGCCCAGATCTCCAGTTCACGACGATTGGGTTTCACCAACCAAGGGGAGGCTTTCAGGCCTGCGACCAATGCTTCACGACTGCTGTCGAAAATAATGCACGGGCATTGGCTACGCAGGCGTTTCATCCAATCGGTAAAATCATCAGGGTTTACGCCCTCGGGCAAGCTACCACTGACCGCGACCATATCGAATTGCCCCAACCAGCTCAGCGAGTCAGTGACAAAACGATCCCAATCCGGCTTATTGACTTCAAAACCGGAGAAGTTGAAATCGGTCACTTCGCCATCTTTTTCTGTCAGTTTGACGTTAATGCGAGTACGGCCCGGTACCACCTGAAAGCGGTTAGCAATACCCAGCTCGCTGAATAACAGTTGAAAACCGTCTTGGTTATCTTTACCCAGGAAGCCACCAACCGTGACATCAATCCCTAGGTCTTTCAGCACCTTGGCAACATTAATCCCTTTACCCGCGGCATGCAGGCCGGCAGTTTTCACCAAATTAACTTCACCGCGTTCAATTTCAGGGCAAAAACCCACCAGATCATAAGCCGGGTTCAGCGTGATGGTTGCAACTCTTCTGCTCATGCTGCCCCCTCGCCCAAACCGGCGGCGATAGCTTCACCAATAGCATCCAATGCTGCTTGTGCATCTTCACCACTGGCGGTAAAGCGCAGGCGATTGCCTTTTTTAACCCCTAAAGCCACAACTTTCATCAGACTACGTCCATTAGCGGGTTTACCGGTGCCGTCCAGATTGGTCACGGTGATTTCACTGGTAAACTGTTTGATTGTATTGACTAAAATCGTCCCTGGGCGCGCATGTAACCCGTGTTCATTACGGATAGCAAACTCCGCGCTTAATACTTCATTCTGCTCGACATACTCACTGGTGAGCAAGGCTAGCAAGGCGGCAGCATCAGCGTTCAGCAAAACGTCAGCTTTTTTCGCCAACAGTAAATCACTTAAATAGTTCAATACCGACAGCGGTTGGTCATCGGCCACGGAGAGCGTCAGCAACAGCGCCACTTTTTCGCCATGGTGCTCAAATGCAGCTACCGGGCGGCTTACTGTGGCAGCACTGACCAAATTACCTTCGGTACTGTCGCTCAGCCAGATACCCTGTCCCAAATTGAGTGGCTCACGGGTAATGACATCGCTAACAAAATGAGCATCTACTGCGCCAATTTGTTGCAAGCGACCGGCATTCAGTGCTTGCAGCGTGATCAGATTGTCAGCCGCCACATCGATTGCGATCAGTGACGTGTCAAAATGGAATTCAGCGGTTTTTTGCTCACCCATCAGCAAACTGCGTAACTCTTCAGCCGAGGTGGTTTTCGCCAGACGTGCAGCAACAGCATCATCACTTAATACGTGGGTCAGTTGGCGTAACAATGCCAGATGTTCATCTGAACGCGCGGCGATACCGATAACAATATAGGCGGTTTGATCTTCGCCCCATGCAATACCCTGCGGGAATTGGAAAACTTGCACACCGGTGTTTAGCACCAGGTCGCGAGTATCAGTGGTACCATGTGGAATGGCAATGCCATTACCCAGGTAAGTAGAGGTTTGCTGCTCGCGGGCCAGCATGCCATCGACATAAGCGGCGGCAACACAGCCAGCCTGAGTAAGTGCTGCAGCAACCTGAGTAATAGCAGCGTTTTTGCTGTCTGCCTGTGCAGCCAGATGGATATCTTGCGTAGATAACTGGAACATAAATCTCCTCTCTTGCTGAAATTGAATCGTTTCAGCTTTAATGAGAAAAAGGAGCGTTACCCTTTATCATTTGGTGACGAGATAACGCTGAAACGTTTCAAGTAGTGTGTTTCCGACTGAGAATATATGCAAGTTTTCTGCTTCTATTCTTGATGGATTTTTGACAGCCCGCACATTTTCGTGGTGAATTTAACTCCGTCAGCAGTAAAAAAACCATAATAGCTGATGGTTGCTGACCTTCATTTAACAGGAGTCCGTACAATGTCCGTTGCAGTCGGTGTGGGTGTCATTATCGTCAATCAACAAGGTGAGGTGTTACTGGGTAAACGTTGCGGTCAGCACGCCCCTTATTGGTCGATTCCCGGTGGCCACATGGAGGCCGGAGAGTCTTTTGAACAAGCCGCAAAACGTGAAGTAGCCGAAGAAACAGGCTTAAATATCAAAGAGATGAATGTTATCGCATTATGCAATAACATCGCCACCTGGCGCGCAGAAGGTAAACATACCGTTTCCGTTTGCTTGTTGGCGCAACACGCCGGTGGGCAGCCAGAGCTGAAAGAACCTGACAAGTGTCAGCAATGGCTATGGTGCAATCCGCGGGAATTACCCGAACCTCATTTTGAAGCCAGTCGTCATGCCATCGATTTATGGTTAAATAAGCAGTTCTATTACCCCTTCGACTAAAAAATACCATTATATAACAAGGTATATAACCCTTTAATTTAGAGAGATATTTGTGGTATAGCGCTAAAACTGACTCATACCTCGCATTTATATTCAGCAAATCTGAACTAATATTGCTAAATACCCCTAACGAGTTAGTCATCAGCACCAAATCCCCCTACAATAGACCCACTTATTTTATGGGAAATACTTATCGCTAGTGGATAAGGGTCTGTTGGCAGATTATCTGGCCTTTTGAGTATCGAGGCATTAGATAACTTCGTTTTACCAATAACTATTAGATATATTAAGTGGGGCAATTTATGAGCAAGAAACAAACTGGCTTCGTGAAGCGACGCCGGTGGGGATGGTTATGGCTCCTGCTGATCGGCATCATTATTGGTGCTGCACTATTAGCAGGTACCGCCACCGTCTTTCATAAAACCAGTGATACCGCGTTCTGCGTGTCCTGTCACACCATGCAACAGCCACTGGCTGAATATCAAGGCAGTGTCCACTTCCAAAACACCAAAGGCATCCGTGCTGAATGTGCTGACTGCCATGTGCCACACGAACCGCTTGATTATCTGTGGACCAAAATCCGCGCGGTCAAAGATATCTACGGTGAAATGGTCGGCACTATTAATACACCTGAGAAATATGAAGCCCATAAGCTCGCCATGGCGCAGTCGGTATGGAAAACGCTAAAAGAGAATGATTCGGCCACTTGCCGCTCATGTCACAGCTTTGATGCGATGGACATCACCGGACAAAGTGCTGAAGCGCGTATTCAGCATCCGGTGGCTATTAAGCAAGGTGAAACCTGTATCGATTGCCATAAAGGCGTGGCCCATATCCTGCCGGATATGAGTGAGGTGACCCAGGCTGGCGCGGCAGAGTTGGCAACGGCGGCGGCACAAACACCCGCAACGGCGACCACCTTATATACCATCGCCACCGAGCCTTTCTTTATGAGTGCTGGTGACAGCCATAACGCCGGTAACCTGATGCCCTCAACACAAGTTGAAGTGGTAAAACAGCAAGGTGATCAGGTGTTGGTTGATGTTAAAGGCTGGCAGCAAGATGGGGTGGCCGAAGTGTTCTATGCCGCACAAGGGAAACGTATTCTGAGTGTATTACTGGGCGAGGACGCACAAAAAGCGCTGAAAACATTGAACACGCAGACCGATGCAGAAACCAATCTGGTTTGGCATCAAGTTGCACTACAGGTGTGGTTACCTAAGAAACAACTCGTTGATGATAAACAGAAAATTTGGCGCTATGCCGCTGATATGATGTCGGCCAACTGTACCGGCTGCCACGGTTTAACCGCACTGGATCGCTTCAACGCTAACCAATGGATTGGGGTAATCAAAGGCATGGCACCACGCACCTCCCTGACTCAGGAACAGTTGCGTGTGATGACACAGTATGTACAAAAACATGCCAGTGATATGCCGGCCAAGCTGTAAATAAGAGGCGAAAATGACTAAATACGAACAACAACCGTTAGAAATGAGCCGCCGTCGCTTCTTACTCGGAACCAGCGCACTGGCTGTATTGCCTATCGTTGGTGGCCTGTGGCCCAAATCTGCATTAGCCCAAGCCATCAGTCAGGCATTACCTCAGTTTCTGGCACTGCGTCAGGCGCAAAAAGGTATTCTGACCGGCGCTCATTGGGGCGCATTTGAAGCTATCGTCGAGAATGGCCGGATGATCGGTGTGCAACCTGTCAAAGATGATCCATGGCCGAATGACCTGATCACTATGGCACCCTATCAGGTGCATGCGGATAACCGCATCAAATACCCGATGGTGCGTAAAAGTTGGTTGGAAGGTGGCCCCGGTAGCCATACCGAACTGCGTGGCCGGGATGAGTGGGTACGTGTCAGTTGGGATAAAGCCACTGAACTGGTATGCGGCGAAATTGTGCGGGTGCAGAAAGACCACGGCCCGCAAGCGCTGTACGCCGGATCTTATGGCTGGAAAAGTGTGGGGATGCTACATAACAGCCGCACGCTACTACAACGCTTAATGAACCTGAGTGGGGGTTTTTTGGGCTATGCCGGTGACTATTCAACCGGTGCGGCACAGGTGATTATGACCCACGTCATGGGGTCAATGGAGGTCTACGAACAGCAGACGGCCTGGCCAAACGTGGTAGATAACAGCGAGCTGGTGATCCTCTGGGGCTGTAACCCGATGATCACCTTGAAAAACAGTTGGAATATCCCCGATCATGTGGGTCAAACTGGTTTTGAAGCGCTGAAGAAGAAAGGTACCAAAGTTATCAGTATTGATCCGGTGCATAACGACAGTGCTAAATTCACCAATGCACAATGGATTGCGCCACGGCCATATACCGACAGCGCCATGTTGATCGGTATCGCCCATACGCTATTAACAGAAAAACTGCATAATCCTGACTTTATAAAAACCTACACCATTGGTTTTGATAAATTCCAGGCCTATCTGCTCGGTGAAACTGACGGTCAGCCGAAAAACGCAGAATGGGCGGCGGATATCAGTGGTGTGGATGCCGATGTGTTGCGCCAACTGGCGCGAGATATGGCTAAACAGCGCACCATGATTATGGGCGGTTGGGGGATTCAACGTCAGCATCACGGTGAGCAGCAACACTGGTTACTGGTCACCGTCGCGGCAATGCTGGGCCAAATTGGCCTGCCGGGTGGCGGCTTTGGCTTCAGCTATCACTACTCCTCTGGCGGTAGCCCAACGGCCAAGGGCGGCATTTTACCGGGGATTTCTGCCGGGAGTGCACCGAAGAACTCACCATCGCCGATTCCAGTGGCGCGGATTGCCGAATGTCTGGCCAATCCGGGGAAAGTCATTGATTTCAATGGCACCAAAGTCACCTATCCAGATGTGAAAATGGTCTACGTTGCCGGTGGCAATACTTTCCACCAGCATCAGGATACCAACAATCTGGTGAAAGCCTGGCAGCACCCTGAAACCATTGTGGTTAACGAACCCTATTGGACCGCCACCGCTAAACACGCCGATATCGTATTACCGGCGACCACCAGCTATGAGCGTAACGATCTGGAGATGGGCGGCGATTACTCGCAACTTTATGTCTTCCCGATGCACCAATGCGTGCCGCCACAGCATGAAGCGCGTAATGATTTTGATATCTTCGCGGCGATGGCCACCAAGCTGGGAGTGATTGATGCCTTTACCGAGGGCAAAGATGAGACTCAGTGGCTGAAAGCGATGTACGACGATATGAAGTCTCAGGCCCGTACCGCACGGGTCGCTCTGCCGCCATTCGATATGTTCTGGCAATCGAACAACTACATTCGCTTCCCTATCCCCGAAGCGAACCAGCAGTGGGTGCGCTTTGCTGATTATCGTGACAATCCATTGCTCAACCCGCTGGGTACCCCGTCTGGCAAGATTGAGATCTACTCCGATACTATCGCTAAAATGGAATACGCTGATTGTCAGGGGATCCCGACCTGGATGCCACCTCATGAATGGTATCGCGGGGTGGAAGCGAAGAAATATCCACTGTCGCTAAACACCGCACACCCAATCAACCGGCTGCATTCACAGTTAGATAACACACCACTGCGTGAAAAATACGCCGTGGCCGATCGGGAAGCGATACTGATAAGCCCACAGGATGCCAAGGGGCGTAACATTGTTAATGGCGATTTAGTCCGTGCGTTCAATGACCGTGGGCAGATATTGGTAGGTGCTGTGGTATCTGAAGATGTACGTCCAGGGGTGGTGCGCATCAGCGAAGGGGCATGGTTTGACCCGGCGGATCCAGCGGTACCGGGTTCTCTTTGTAAGAACGGCAATATCAACTGCCTGACTTTCGATATTGGTTCTTCCAGTCTGGCGCAGGGTAACTGTGGGCAAATGGCGCAGCTTGAGATTGAGAAGTATACCGGGCCGGTGCTGAAAAACACCGCGCATGCAGTTCCTGCCGGGGCTTAGCCGCCAGAAGAACCAAGGGTTAAGCGTACCAACAGGCACACCGGCGTTTCGCGCCGCTTACGGCCCGAACAGCACGCTTTCCCTTAAATTACTGACAAAGTCCCGGCCTCTTGGCTGGGACTTTACTTTATAGCGGTAGGCTAAAAGGCGGCCAAGAGACGGTTTTTATTCCCCAACAAGGAGCACTTCAATCCCACCTTTTCGTAATCCATTCAAACTTTCCTCTGGAATACCTTTATCGGTGATAACCATATGTATGCGCTGGGTATCAATTATTTTATGCAGGCTGGAACGGTTAAATTTACTGGAATCAGTGACCACAATGATGCGTTCCGCGACTTCACACATTCGGCGATTTAGGCGAGCTTCGTCTTCATTATGCGTGCTCACACCGCGCTCAAGACTGATGGCGTCTACACCAAGAAAAAGTATATCGAAATGATAATTTTGCAAGGACTGGTCAGCCTGATCCCCATAGAAGGAAAGGGACTGGCGGCGTAAGTGCCCTCCTGTCATCAGCAATTCCACCCCCTCAGCCTCAAGCAGCGCGTTCGCCACATTCATGCCGTTTGTCATAGCAATGACCTCCTTATGATTACGCATATGACGCGCTATTTCATTAGTGGTCGTGCCCGAGTCCAGAATCACGCGGTGCCCAGGTTTAATCAGATTTGCAGCAACGCGAGCAATATCGCGCTTTAAAGAAATATTAAGGGAGCTTTTATCTTCTACCGTGGGTTCAACGCCAGGTGTGCCAGCATCACACACCAGCGCACCGCCGTATGCACGTACAGCAATCCCCTGCTTTTCCAGAAAGGCCAAATCGTTGCGGATAGTCACCGTAGAAACACCAAAGAATGACGATAAATCATTAACCTGAACACTTCCTTGCTGACGAAGCCGCTGAATTATCTGCTCACGCCTTTCACTGGTGCCCGTTATACGCTTGTCCATTACTGAATCGGTATTGCTCATATCAGATCCTTCCCAAAAGCCTTTCGTTTCATTTCACTTCATCTATTAACACCTTTCTTTTGCCGGAAAGCAAGTCTTTACATTAGGCCAAACCGTGCTATCACCCGATAAAAAAACCTTTCACTATGTTTCTTTTGCGAAACAGATCTCATTTCCGTTATCTTTCGTTTTGTTTTTATAAACCCATAAAGCAGTATCAATGAAACAAACCGAAAGACACAAGTAATCAAAAACCCATACGGAGAGGAAAGTGAAACATTTAACCGAGTTTGTGGCCGACCATAAGCACGATAAGCGATGTGGCATTTTTGCCGTCTGTTCTGCTCACCCATTGGTTCTGGAAGCAGCAATGCGCCACGCCCGGGACGCGCAATCCATCTTATTAATAGAAGCCACCTCCAATCAGGTGGATCAGTATGGCGGCTATACCGGTATGACCCCAGATGACTTCCGTGGTTTTGTTGAGCAACTGGCGGATAAACATCACTTCCCTCGCAATCAGTTGGTGTTAGGGGGCGATCATCTGGGGCCAAATCGCTGGCAAAACGCCCCAGCCGCAGAGGCTATGTCTCATGCAGAAGAACTTATTCGCCATTATGTCGCGGCTGGCTTTAAGAAAATTCACCTTGATTGCAGTATGTCTTGTGCAGATGACCCAGTGCCATTAACAGATGAAATCGTCGCCGGGAGAGCAGCAAGGCTTGCCTTAATTGCAGAACAGACCCGCAAGGAAAAACAAGGTTCGTCTGATCTGGTTTATGTTATTGGAACGGAAGTCCCTGTTCCAGGAGGAGCACATGAAACGCTGTCAACGCTGGTGGTCACCTCTCCCCAAGCGGCAAAAGCAACGCTCGAGGCTCATCGTCATGCTTTTGAACAACAAGGTTTGCACCACCTGTGGCCACGCATTATCGGGCTAGTCGTCCAACCCGGTGTAGAATTCGATCATACTCATGTTATTGATTATCAACCTGAGAAATCTCTTGCTCTGAGCCAGACTATCGAAGAGTTTGACACGATGGTCTTTGAAGCTCACTCCACCGATTACCAAACTCCGCTCGCCCTACAACAGCTAGTTCAGCACCACTTTGCCATTTTGAAAGTGGGTCCGGCACTCACTTTCGCGTTACGTGAAGCGCTATTTTCACTGGCCGCTATCGAGCAGGAACTCCGCCCCGCATACCAATGTTCGGGGCTACGAGATGTGCTGGAAAGCGTCATGCAGGAACACCCGGAGCACTGGAAACAGCATTATCACGGTAATAACGATGAACGTCGTCTGGCGCGCGGCTACAGCTATTCTGACCGCGTTCGTTACTACTGGCCCGATCACCACATTGACCAGGCTTATGCTCGGTTAGTAAATAATTTAACGGACAAACCACTGCCCTTGCCGTTGATCAGCCAGTATCTGCCACTTCAATACGTTAAGGTCCGTGAAGGCCGGCTCGCGGCAACACCGCACGAACTGATTATTGACCATATTCAGGATGTATTGCGCCAGTACCATGCAGCCTGCATGGGAACATCGTCATCCCATTAACACAATGATAATAAGGAATAAAACATGCCAAACATTGTATTAAGTCGTATTGATGAGCGCCTGATTCACGGCCAGGTTGGTGTTCAATGGGTTGGTTTTGCCGGAGCAAATCTGGTGTTGGTTGCCAATGATGAAGTTGCCGAAGATCAGGTTCAACAAAACCTGATGGAAATGGTTTTGGCAGAAGGGATTGCCGTGCGCTTCTGGCCACTGCAAAAAGTGATCGACAATATTCATCGTGCAACCGATCGGCAGAAAATTTTACTGGTCTGCAAAAGTCCCGAAGACTTTCTAACGCTGGTCAACGGTGACGTACCCGTGGCCCGAATCAATGTCGGCAACATGCATTATGCCGAAGGTAAACAACAAATAGCGAAAACCGTCTCTGTCGATGATCAGGATATTGCCGCTTTCTATGGCCTGAGAAAAGCAGGGGTGGAATGTTTTATTCAGGGCGTGCCGACCGAGCCCGCTCAGGATCTCTACAAACTCCTCTGAGGTATTTTCTATGGAAATTAGCTTATTACAGGCATCCGCGTTGGGGATTCTGGCCTTTATTGCTGGCTTGGATATGTTCAACGGCCTGACACATATGCACCGCCCGGTGGTCCTTGGGCCGTTGGTTGGCCTGATCCTTGGCGACCTTCATATGGGGATACTCACCGGTGGTACTCTGGAACTGGTCTGGATGGGGCTTGCTCCACTGGCCGGTGCCCAACCGCCGAATGTGATTATCGGGACTATTGTCGGCACGGCCTTTGCTATTACTGCCGGTGTAAAACCGGAGGTCGCGGTTGGGGTTGCCGTGCCGTTCGCCGTGGCGGTGCAAATGGGCATCACCTTCTTGTTCTCTATCATGTCTGGTGTGATGGCGCGCTGCGACCGGATGGCGGCAAATGCGGATACCGACGGCATTGAACGCGTTAATTATCTGGCCTTGCTGGCTCTGGGTACGTTCTATTTTCTGTGCGCATTCTTGCCCATCTATTTTGGTGCTGAGCATGCGAAGACGGTCATTGATGTCTTGCCAGCCCGCCTGATAGACGGCCTTGGTGTAGCTGGTGGCATCATGCCTGCAATCGGCTTTGCCGTATTGCTGAAAATAATGATGAAAAACGTTTATATCCCCTACTTCATTCTTGGCTTTGTTGCTGCGGCCTGGCTGAAACTACCGGTACTGGCGATTGCCGCCGCAGCCTTGGCAATGGCGTTAATCGATTTCATGCGTAAAGACTCAACTCCGCAGCAGACTTCCAGCACTCAGAAAGAGGAATTCGAAGATGGTATCTAATACTCAGGTTCTGCCAAGCGCTAACGTCACTGAAAAGCCGGTCATTGATAGCAACGACAATATCTATGAAGACCAAAGTATCGGTGCGGAGCTGACAAAGAAAGATATCAACCGCGTGGCATGGCGTTCCATGCTGCTGCAAGCCTCATTTAACTATGAGCGTATGCAGGCTTCCGGCTGGCTGTATGGCATATTGCCCGCGCTGAAAAAGATCCACACCAATAAAAATGATCTGGCGCGGGCGATGAAAGGCCATATGGGGTTCTTCAACACCCATCCTTTCCTGGTGACGTTTGTCATCGGCATCATACTGGCGATGGAACGTTCAAAACAGGATGTGAACAGTATTCAAAGTACGAAAATCGCCGTTGGTGCGCCACTGGGAGGAATTGGTGATGCGATGTTCTGGCTGACCTTGCTCCCCATCTGTGGCGGTATTGGAGCCAGTTTGGCCCTGCAAGGTTCGATCCTCGGCGCAATCGTATTTCTCGTGATGTTTAATGTCGTCCATCTTGGGCTTCGTTTCGGGCTTGCTCACTATGCCTATCGCATGGGTGTCGCGGCTATCCCGCTTATCAAAGCCAATACACTTAAAGTGGGGCGAGCGGCTTCTATCGTTGGGATGACGGTGATCGGTGCACTTGTCGCCACCTACGTTCGCTTGTCCACCACGCTTGAAATCACCGCAGGCGATGCTGTGGTTAAGCTGCAAACCGATGTTATCGACAAACTGATGCCAGCCTTCCTCCCACTGGTATACACCCTCACGATGTACTGGTTAGTGCGCCGTGGCTGGAGCCCTCTGCGACTCATCGGGCTGACCGTGGTATTAGGCGTTGTTGGAAAATTTGGCCACTTTTTGTAAGCAAGAGGAAACTCCATGTTAAGCATTATTCTTAGCGGTCACGGTGGGTTTGCCACCGGACTGGAAAAAGCGATGAAACAAATACTTGGCGAACAACAGCAAGTGATAGCCATCGATTTTCCTGAAAGCTCCTCCACCGCGCTGCTTACCGCTCAGTTTGAAGAGGCGTTAGCTAATCTGGATGAAAAAGAAGGGCTGATTTTTTTGACGGATTTGCTCGGAGGTACCCCCTTCCGCGTGGCCTCGACGCTGGCAATGCAGAAAGCAGAACGTGAAGTGATCACCGGAGTAAATCTACAGCTTTTGCTGGAGATGGTGCTGGAGCGCGATGGCCTCAGTAGTAAAGAGTTCCGCCTTCAGGCGCTAGAGTGTGGTCACCGAGGGTTGACCAGTCTGGTGGACGAAATGGGCCGTTATCGCGAAGCCGCCCCTGTCGAGGAAGGTATATGACAGCACTGTTGCGAGCCAGACGGGTGCTGACCGAGCATGGCTGGCTCGACGACCATCAGTTACGCATAGATGGCAACACCATCGTTGCCATCGAGCCAATCCCCGCAGGGGTTACGCTGCGCGACTTTGAACTACTGTGCCCAGCCTATATCGATATTCATGTCCACGGCGGTGATGGTGTCGATGTCATGGATGACTCGCCAGAGATACTGGATCAGTTGGCATTGTATAAAGCACGCGAAGGGGTGGGTGGCTGGTTGCCGACCACCGTCACCGCTCCCCTTGGGGAAATAGAGTGTGCACTGCGGCGTATTGCGCAGCGCTACCATCAAGGTGGACAAGGTGCGACGGTGTTGGGTAGCTATCTTGAAGGCCCTTACTTCACCCCGCAGAACAAAGGGGCACATCCACCGGAGCTGTTCCGTGAGCTGGATATTACTGAGCTAAACAGGTTGATTGACGTGTCACAACACACATTACGTGTTGTGGCATTGGCACCTGAGAAATCGGGTGCGCTGGCGGCGATTAAGTATCTAAAAAGCCAGGGGATAAAGGTCATGCTCGGCCACAGCGCGGCGAACTATGAAGAAACTATTCGTGCGTTTGATGTGGGAGCCGATGGACTGGTGCATTGCTTTAACGGTATGACCGGTCTTCATCACCGTAATCCCGGCATGGTTGGCGCAGGGCTCACCGATAAGCGAGCATGGCTTGAGTTGATAGCAGATGGTCACCATGTTCACCCCGCAGTAATGAGCCTTTGCTGTACCTGCGCCAAGCCTCGAGTATTGCTGATAACCGATGCGATGAGCGCGGCTGGAATGCCTGATGGCGACTATACGATTTGCGGTCATCCAGTAACAATGCAACAGGGTATTGTCCGTACTGCCTCTGGAGGGCTGGCCGGAAGTACACTTTCGTTGGATGCAGCGGTGCGAAATCTGGTCAATAACGTGGGTGTCCCTGCTGCGGATGCGATTCATATGGCCTCGCTGCACCCTGCCAAAATGTTGGGACTTGACCACACATATGGTTCTCTGTCGGCAGGCAAACGAGCCAACATTATCGCGCTTGATTCGCGGCTCATGCTACAAACCATTTGGATTGATGGACAACGAATCGCCCTGTAGACCTTTCATTATATATCACTTTGGTTTGTGGCCGATTCCGCCACAAACCTTTCTTTTCCTTTCTTTATGCTCTAAGCCATGTATTAAATAAATATAATATATCCATATAAATCAATAAAATAAAAACATAAATCCCACTTCCAGATCACGTTTTTCGTTTTATTACTTTTCTTATATTGACCTTTCGTTTTCTTTTCTATAGATTTTCACTTAGACATAAAATTGATGAAATGAAATGAAACGAAAGATTGTCATGTTCTACTTTGTACTGACCCATTGAATATGTACTACTAAGGACTGAGTTATGAGCGAAACCCAATCTGCCGGTACTTGCGGCACATCAACCTGGACTGAAAAAGAGATCCGCCAGCAACCAGCAAGCTGGATCCGATCGTTAAAAAACATTGAACGTCAACGTAACGATATCGACACTTTCCTTGCGCCGCTCCTGCAAACATCTGACCTACAGATTGTCCTGACAGGTGCCGGTACCTCAGCATTTATCGGCGATATTATTGCACCGTGGCTGTCGCGCCATAGCGAGAGAAATTTTGTCGCAGTGCCCACAACGGACCTCGTTACTAATCCTGCTGACTATTTATCTCCCCAGCGCCCGACACTGCTCATCTCCTTTGCACGCTCCGGTAACAGCCCTGAAAGCGTCGCCGCAGTAGACTTAACCAACCAACTTGTCAGCCAGTGCCACCATCTGGTCATCACCTGCAATGAAGCCGGCAGCTTGTATCACAATGCGTTGAAAAGTGATAACGCACTGGCACTGTTAATGCCAACCGAAACCCATGACCGTGGTTTCGCCATGACCAGTAGCATCAGTACCATGATGGCCAGTTGTTTGGCGGTCTTCGCCCCCGAGGTCATCAACAGCACCAGTTTTCAGGATGTCGCAACGCGCTGTAAGCAGATAGTTACTTCGCAGGGCGACTTTAGCACTGCCGTATTTGGTGACCTGCCCTTTAAACGGATTGTTTACCTCGGCAGTGGCGGATTACAAGGCGTGGCGCGCGAATCTGCACTGAAAGTGCTGGAGCTAACGGCAGGTAAATTAGCGGCGTTTTATGAGTCCCCCACCGGCTTTCGCCACGGACCAAAATCACTGGTTAACGCTGAAACGCTGGTTGTGGTGTTGGTTTCAAGCCACCCTTATACCCGTCAATACGACCTCGACTTACTGGCTGAGTTGCGCCGCGACCAACAAGCGATGCGCGTCGTAGCGATTTGTGCCGAATCCAGCCCAGAAATCGACGCAGGCCCGCATATTTTGTTACCCGCAGCCCGAGAGTTTATTGATGTCGAACAGGCGTTCTGCTTCCTGATGTACACACAGATTTTCGCTCTCAGCGAATCTATCAAAGCAGGTATCACCCCCGACACGCCTTCCGCCAGCGGCACGGTAAACCGTGTAGTGAAAGGCGTCGTTATTCATCCCTGGAAAGGCTGAGAGGATCACTACATGAGCATTATTTCTACCAAATATCTTTTGCAGGATGCGCAGGCTCGGCGCTACGCCGTACCTGCTTTTAATATCCATAACGCGGAAACCATTCAGGCCATTCTAGAAGTTTGCAAAGAGATGCAATCACCGGTGATCCTTGCAGGTACGCCCGGCACCTTTAAGCACATCGCTTTTGAAGAAATCTACGCACTGTGCGAAGCCTACTCTGAAAGTTATGGCATGCCGCTCGCGCTGCATCTCGACCATCACGAGTCACTGGACGATATCAGCCGCAAGGTCAACGCCGGTGTACGCAGTGCGATGATTGACGGTAGCCACTTCCCATTCGCTGAGAATGTGGGTCTGGTGAAGAGTGTCGTCGATTTTTGTCATCGCCACGATTGTAGCGTTGAAGCTGAGTTAGGCCGTCTGGGGGGGGTGGAAGACGATATGGATGTCGATGAGGAGAGTGCTTTTCTCACTGACCCACAAGAAGCGCGTCGCTTTGTGGAACTTACCGGTGTCGATAGCCTCGCGGTTGCGATAGGAACAGCCCACGGCCTGTACGCCAAACGGCCAAAAATTGATTTCCAGCGCCTGGCAGAAATCCATGAAACCGTCGATATTCCATTGGTTCTACATGGTGCAAGCGATGTCCCTGATGACTATGTCAGACGAGCCATTGAACTGGGTGTTTGCAAAGTAAACGTAGCAACTGAGTTGAAAATCGCCTTCGCCGCGGCGGTGAAAAAATGGTTTGGCGATAACCCGGAAGGTAACGACCCGCGCTATTACATGCGCGTCGGTATGGATGCCATGAAAGACGTCGTGCGCAGTAAAATCATCGTCTGTGGATCAGCTAATAAGTTAATCCCCGAAACTGAAACCTCGCTATAAATCTTGTGTCATCAAAATGTTGCCCGGCTACCGTCGGGTAACATCATGAATTCTAATCATTATCAGACTCAAAGCACCGACTCAAAATGCAAATAACCTTTCTGGACCTCAAATAACAAGGATATTCCCGATAAACTCGCTGATGTACCACGGCATTGTTAGCGCGGAAAATGCCTATTTTGGGTTGGAAAAAGTGCAGACCGACCATGACTTTGCTGATCAGGTCTGGAGCTACTTTGCAACGGGAACCCAGCTACAAGAGCTTTACATCACGCCGTCCATGTTAAATAACAACAAATGGGATACGCTGGCGACCGCCGCTAAATGGTCACGGAAAAATAGCGATGTGCTGGTTGATACCCATTGGATTGGCGGTGACCCTACTGCACTGGAAGTTTATGGCTGGGCCTCATGGAATAAAGATAAAGCGGTATTTGGATTGCGTAATCCATCCGACAAAGAACAAAGTTACTATTTAGATCTAACTAAAAACTTCGAAACTCCGAGCGGCGAAGCAACGAGCTTCACACTTAAGAGGGTATATGGCACCAATGCAACTCTGCCGCTCGATTACAGTAAGCCGGTGATTGTTACGCTAAAACCACTGGAAACACTCGTCATCGAAGCAACACCGATGACTAATATGAAGTAACGCCCCTATCAGACCTGTCGTGATAATGCCGCCCGTTCTATCACGAAGGGGCGGTATCCGCTTCCAGCTTAATCAAATAGACCAACGCTTGTTCTCGGGTATCAGCACACATCTCCCGCAATGCTTGTAAGCTGGCACATACTGCCGGGCGTGAAGGGGAATGAAAAATGGCGCAACGCATAGTCTCATCCAAATGCAGACAACGGGTATTGGCAGGCTTACCGAATGGCATACCGGGGATCGGGCTGGAAATAGAAGGAGCAATACAGCAGGCACCGCAATCTGAGCGACAGTCCATCAGCAGGCTCCTGTAGGCTGGTGGAATAACAGCAGACAATAGCAATCACCCCCATTAACTACCAGCACTATCCTTGCCCGGCGGTTTAATAACCGATCCATGCCATAGGCGGTGCTTTTCACCTCCGCACCATCAGTTCACTTTTTAACCGTTAAAATCCCAATTTGTACGATATTCAATCACAAGTTAATCCCATCACCAGACTAATCACTGATCATATGATCGGCATGAGTATATTCGTCTGTTTACAGAACCCTCACCAGCATGTACCATTAAGCTAGTACAAAAGAACCACTAACCTATTATTTATAGCCCGCGTCATTAACGTTACAGCAAGACAACAAATTCTGCTGTAGCGGCAAGGATGAAGGATATTTGGAGTTACCGATGTCGATGGATGTATCCCAACCGTTATCACGCCCTTCCGTCCTTGGCGGGGCGATGATAGTCGCCGGAACCGCTGTAGGGGCGGGGATGTTCTCAATCCCAATCGTCACAGCCGGGGTATGGTTCAGCGGCTCAGTAATACTGCTGATTTATACCTGGGCTTGTATGCTGATTTCTGGCTTGATGATTTTGGAAGCTAACCTGAACTACCCCACCGGGGCCAGCTTTCACACCATGGTACAAGACCTGCTGGGTAAGATCTGGAGTTCCATCAATGGATTGTCGATAACCTTTGTGCTCTACATCCTGACCTACGCTTATATCTCCGCCGGTGGCTCAATCATTTCTCACACCCTACAAAATGTCGTGGGGATTGGTCAGACCGGTGCTGGCTTTATCTTTGTGTTATTGGTCGCATTTATCGTTTGGTTATCGACCCGCGCAGTGGATCGCTTAAGTACGATATTAATCGGCGGAATGGTAATTACATTTGTCATGTCGGTTGGTGACATGTTTAGCCATGTACAAAGTGCCGTTCTATTCAATCAAACTGATAGCAGCGCCCGCTATTTACCTTATGCACTGGCCGCACTGCCCTACTTGCTGACCTCATTTGGTTATCACGGTAATGTACCGGGGCTGGTGAAGTACTACCACAAAGACAGCAAAGCAGTGGTGCGCAGTCTGCTGTACGGCACCCTGATCGCGTTAATCATTTATGTCCTATGGCAGTATGCTATTCAAGGTAATATCGCCCGTGACGCCTTCAAACAGGTGATTGCTGACGGTGGCAACATCGGTAGCCTGCTAAAACAGATGGACACCATTTCGACCAGTCAGGCCACCAGCCAGTTACTCAATGCTTTCTCTTATATGGCGCTGGCTAGCTCATTCCTTGGGGTATCTCTGGGGTTGTTTGATTATATTGCCGACTTCTTTAAATTTAGTGATACCCGTAACGGGCGGACTAAATCAGCACTGATCACTTTTGTGCCACCGACCCTCGGTGCACTGCTGTTCCCGAATGGCTTCTTATATGCCATTGGATTTGCCGGTTTAGCGGCTACCATTTGGGCGGTAATAGTGCCAGCGCTGATGGCGCGGGCCAGCCGTAAACGCTTCCCACAGGCTGTTTATCGTGCTCCCGGCGGGCGTTTGATGATTGGTTTTATCATCCTGTTTGGTTTGATCAATGCCATTACCCATATTGCCGCACTATTGGGCTGGTTACCGGTCTATCAATAGGGTCATTTTTACACGGGAATAACCCTCTTTTTAGCGCTATCTCCAAAGCGTTTACTGTTGCCGCCAGGCCGCAAGCGAATAGCCCCAGCGACTTCAAATATGGAGGCGATATTTGCTTGCCTGAAACTGGCGGCGCGAGTAACTTGTCGCAACTTATCTTCAATCCTGATTGGCGGTTAATAAATGGCTAGAGCTAACGAAATAAAACGTGGTATGGCGGTCAACCTCAACGGCAAGTTACTGCTGGTGAAAGATATTGATGTGCAAAGCCCAAGCGCCCGTGGCGCAAGTACCCTGTATAAAATGCGGTTTTCTGATGTGCGGACCGGTTTAAAAGTTGAAGAGCGTTTTAAAGGCGATGAGATCCTCGATACCATCACCCTGACCCGCCGATCAGTGAATTTCTCTTACATCGATGGCGACGAATACGTCTTTATGGATGATGAAGATTTCACCCCTTATAACTTCAAAAAAGAACAGATCGAAGAAGAACTGTTATTTATTCCTGAAGGGGGCATGCCAGGCATGCAGGTTCTGACGATGGATGGTCAATTATTGGCGCTGGAATTGCCGCAGACTGTTGATATGGAAATTGTTGATACCGCCCCAAGCATCAAAGGCGCATCGGCCAGTGCTCGCAACAAACCTGCTGTGATGAGCACCGGCTTATCTATTCAGGTGCCGGAATATATCAGCCCGGGTGAGAAAATCCGTATTCATATTGCGGAACGCCGTTATATGGGCCGCGCTGAATAATACCCAATACTCTTAATTTTTCAATATGTTAAGAGCCGGGAAACCGGCCCTTAACTGTTTTATACCCTATAGATTTCAAGATGCAGGAAGGCGGCAAGCAAGATAACCCCGATGAGCTTACATAAGTAAGTGATTCGGGTTATTGAGTGCAGCCAACACACCTGCAGTTTGAAAGATGGCGGGTTATTTTAGTTCAGGGAAGAACGCCCGTTTCAGCGCCAACTCCACACCACGCACCTCAGCTAACCCTTTCAAACGGCCAATCGCCGAATAGCCCGGATTGGTTTTCTTATGCAAATCATCCAGCATCTGATGACCGTGGTCTGGGCGCATCGGGATCGGACGCATATCACCGGCAGCCTGACGGCGTTGCTCTTCGGTCAAGATGGCTTTGACGACGGAATACATGTCCACATCGCCTTGCAGATGGCCGCCTTCATGGAAGGTCTTTGGGTTCCCTTCGCGGCAGGTCGAGCGTAAATGCGTAAAATGAATACGATCACCAAAGGTTTCGATCATCTTCACCAGATCGTTGTCAGCCCGCACCCCATAAGAGCCGGTGCACATAGTAAAACCGTTATGAATACTATCAACTGTCTCTTTCAGCCACTGCATATCTTCAATGGTGGAAACAATCCGCGGTAGGCCAAGGATTGGGCGCGGTGGATCATCGGGATGTACCGCCATACGCAGACCAACCTGTTCGGCAACCGGTATAATGGCTTGCAGAAAGTAAGCCATATTTTCACGCAGTTGCGCTTTATCGATGCCGTTATACTCCGCCAAACGTGCACGGAATTGATCCAGTGTATAACCTTCTTCAGCCCCCGGCAGACCAGCAATAATATTGCCCGTCAGCTTGGCGATATCCGCTTCAGTCATCGCATCGAAGTAATCTGCTGCCTGCGCCTGTTCTTCCGCAGTGTAATCATTCACCGCACCAGGGCGTTTAAGGATATGCAGTTCGAAGGTAGCAAAGGCTATCTGATCGAAACGTAATGCTTTGGAACCATCTGGCAGTTGATATTCCAGATCTGTGCGTGTCCAGTCGAGCACTGGCATAAAGTTATAGCACACGGTATCAATACCGCAGGCCGCCAGATTACGTAGCGTTTGCTGATAATTTTCAATATGTTGCTGATAGTTGCCGCTGTGCGTTTTGATCTCTTCATGAATCGGGACACTTTCAACTACCGACCACACCAAACCTTTAGCGGCAAGCTCTGCCTGACGTTGCTTGATCTCACTCACCGGCCATACTTCACCATTCGGGATGTGATGTAATGCTGTCACTACTCCAGTTGCACCCGCCTGACGGATATCATCCAGCGACACCGGATCATGCGGGCCATACCAACGCCATGTTTGTTCCATTTATTTTTACCTTCTCTGCGTAAACTGTTCAGGTGCTAAAAATGTTGTTATACCGATTTCCAAGAGGTATCACTCAGCTTTATCCTTACTTTTTAACCGCCGGGTGTCAAAAAGCAAAACCTCATTGGTTGATCCACCTCACGAATATAACCAATATTGGACTTACCAATTTTATTTTCTGTCATATGGCTTTACACTGCAAGCCGATATTCATGGCAACGAGCAAAAGAAAATGGTCAGTATGGTGTGGCTTCTTTCCTACAAACAGCCGACTAAAACTGGTCTAACAACTTTTTATTTGCCACCTTTTATGTCAGCCCCTTTGTAATAATCGTGGGGTGAATGATTTTGGAGCCACGTATGAACACCATTGCCAACAGCCCCCTTCCCTCAACCGTACAGCAGCCTACTTATGATAGAACAGCACTGAAAAGCCGCATTGTTCACATTGGCTTTGGTGCATTTCATCGCGCCCATCAAGCGCTGCTCACTGACCGGGTGTTAAATAAACAAGGGGGCGACTGGGGTATTTGCGAAGTCAGCTTGTTTGGTGGCGACGTTTTGATTCAAAATTTACGCCAACAGAATCATCTCTTCTCAGTGCTGGAAAAAGGGGCGCAAGGTAATCAGGCCATTATTGTCGGTTCGGTTTGCGAGTCAGTCCATGCCCGATTAGATGGCATCATCCAAGTATTGGAAAAATTGGCCGAACCACAAGTGGCGATTGTCTCACTGACGATTACTGAGAAAGGTTACTGCATCGAACCGGGTAGCGGCCAATTGGATCTGCAAAATGAGTTTATCCGCGCAGATCTGGCGATACCCGATGCGCCAACCTCCGCCCCCGGTATTCTGGTAGAAGCCCTGCGCTTACGTCGCTCACGCGGCCTACCCCCTTTTACTGTGCTTTCTTGCGATAATATTCCAGAAAATGGCCATGTCGTGAAAAATGCCGTCCTCGGCCTGGCTATGGCCCGAGACCCAGAACTGGCTAGTTGGATCAGTCAACATGTCACCTTCCCTAATACTATGGTCGACCGTATTGTTCCAGCCGCCACCGCTGAAACCTTGCAACAAATTGCCGATACCCTGAGCGTAGCAGACCCTTGTGGTATTGCTTGTGAGCCGTTCATTCAGTGGGTAGTTGAAGATAAATTTGTCGCGGGCCGCCCGGACTGGGAAGTGGCTGGAGTGCAATTGGTCGATGATGTCTTGCCATTCGAAGAAATGAAGCTGCGCATGTTAAATGGCAGCCACTCATACCTCTCCTATCTGGGTTATCTCGCCGGTTATCAACATATTAATGATTGTATGGCCGACAGTAACTATCGCCTCACCGCCCGTCGCCTGATGATGGATGAACAAGCCCCAACCTTGCGCGTCACCGGGGTGGATCTTAATGCCTATGCTGATCAATTGATTGAGCGCTACAGCAACCCGGCGTTAAAACATCGCACCTGGCAAATTGCCATGGACGGTAGCCAAAAATTACCACAACGGATGCTCGATTCCGTGCGTTGGCATTTACAACATGGCGGCGCTTATCGCTGTCTGGCATTAGGTATCGCCGGTTGGATGCGCTATGTAGGTGGGATCGACGATAACGGCCAGGCCATAGATATCCGTGATCCGATGGCTGACAGTTTTAAAAAATGTGTCGCCAGCAGTGAAGATGGCGTTGCCCGGGTACAGAGTTTGCTATCACTGAAGTCGCTGTTTGGTGAGTCCTTACCACAGCAGCCGGTATTTGTTGATGCAGTCACCGAGGCTTACCTCAGCTTGCAACAATTTGGCGCGAAAGAGAGTGTAAAACGTTTGGCGCAGCAGGATTAATTTAGCGCACTCACAGGATGAGCCTCAAGAGTGAGGCTCATTAATTCCAATCGAGTTAGTGAGCGCAGCCAACACCGCTGCAGCTTCAAGGCCGAAGGGTTTACCCAAAGTCATTGGAGGTGCAGGTAGGCGGCAAGCAAATGCATCCCGATGAGCTTACTCAAGTAAGTGATTCGGGTAAGTGAGCGCAGCCAACACCGCTGCAACTTCAAGGCCGAAGGGTAAATTATTCGTCAAGCTGGTACGGCGCAGACTCAAACAAATAACCATCAAAATCAGGATGGTTGGCATCTGAAAGCTCGAGCAGTTTTAGTTTTACATTTTCCAAGTGCTGCCACATGGCTTGCTTAGCCGCTTTGCTGTCACGGCGTAACACAGCTTGCAAGATTTTCTGATGGTCTTCTAACCACTGCCAACGGTAGCTGAAATCCAGGGTGTGACGGTGAGCAACCTGCCACATGGCGCTGGTTTTGCGCGCTTGCCAGGCCTCTGTAACCATATTGGCTAGCACGCTATTTTGCGTCGATTGTGCCAGTAGGCAATGAAACAACTCATCAGCGCTTTCATCCACTGCCCCCGCAGCCAGTGCAGTCTTTTCCTGCTCGATGGCGTGACGCATTTTGATGATATCGGTTTTGGTCGCCTGCATGGCAGCAAAAGCGGCGACTTCGCTTTCCAGTAATTGGCGGGCTTGCAGTAATTCAAATGGGCCGTAACCACTATCAGAGGTCACTGCGGATTCACCGTTTGCTGGCATATCGGGCACGTTAACCACATAGACGCCAGAACCTTTGCGTACCTCCACCAATTTTTCCAGCTCCAGCATAATCAGTGCTTCACGAACCACACTGCGACTGACACTGAAATTTTCGGCGATGTCACGTTCAGGCGGTAAACGATCGCCTAAGTTGTATTGCCCGCTGACAATCGCCTCACGCAATTGACTGCCCACTTCCTGATATAACCGCATAACCTTATTTCCTGCATCAGGTATTGGCGTGACTAATACCAAATTGGCCTGACCAAAGGGTGTCTGAATGAGGGTTAGTATATCATGTGGTCGAACAATATCATTGTAGCCAAACAAGATGATTTCATTTGAATCGCATCATCCATCTAACACGGCTTATCACTGTGATAAGCCGTGCTTGTAGGAATACGTCATATTGTTTGAATATATTAGAGATAAGTGACGGTGAAAATTCCCAGACTACGCTGCGGGTTCAACCATTCCAGATGAGAAGAAGCTAAATTACCAGGTAAACGGGCAGTGAGAGGCATATTAGCAGAAACAACTTGCCGTTGAGTCAATGTCTCACCATTACGATAACAGCGTGTTGTAATGATACTCTCGATGAAAGCGGTATCACATGGACTATCTACAATAGCACCAAAAAATGTAATTGTTCCTGTAGCAGACCGGGTAGATTGCGCACTACTTGCAGCAAAGGAGACTATCCATGAAAACATTATTGCTACGATAATTAGCACTCGAAAATTCATCATAACCACCTCGACTCTCATATCTGTCATTTTAAATGATAGAGGATTCCAGCCAGAGCGATGGGAATGAGCGAGCATTTTTTATTGCCCGACTCCGTTTATAACTCACTAAGATTCCTCGTAGAAGTGAATTATATTGCTTAGTCTTGCAACGCTATTAGGCGAGGTTCCTAACATACCTAGGAAATTGTCTGCCTTTTAGCCTTTTTCGTTTAATAATAAGCTTGGCTGGTGTTATATCCTCTTCTGATAACATCGACACCTTTGAGCCTTTTCTTGAGAGGTTATTGAAAATAAATTTACGGTAGGAGACCTCTGATGACAAAAACGAACTTGATTACTGGCTTTTTGGGGTGCGGTAAGACCACCACCATTCGCCATTTATTGTCACAAAAACCGCAAAATGAAAAATGGGCGGTACTGGTTAATGAATTTGGTGAGATTGGTATTGATGGTGCGCTATTAGCAGACAGCGGTGCGGTATTAAAAGAAATACCGGGCGGGTGCATGTGTTGTGTTAATGGGTTACCGATGCAAGTGGGTTTGAATATGCTGCTACAGCAGGCAAAACCGGATCGGTTATTAATCGAACCGACTGGGTTGGGCCATCCAAAACAGATCTTGTCTTTATTAACCTCCGATATTTACCAACCCTGGATTGACCTGCGTGCCACCCTCTGTCTGGTCGATGCCCGCCAGTTAAGTGAACCGCGTTATACCGAAAATGAGAACTTCCGCGACCAACTGGCGGCCGCAGATATCATCGTGGCAAATAAGCAGGATACCTACACCTCACAAGACTACAGTGCATTGCAGCAATGGCATGACCGCCAATCCATGCCACGTCCACTCTATTATGCAGAACAAGGAAAGGTAGATGCGGCCCTGCTTGATATCCCACACAGTAATAATAATGAATTGCCTGACGGTACCCATCACCACGGTTCAGGGCGACCAAAAGGCTTGGCGGCGCTCCGTTTAAAAGGGATCGAACCTTGGCGGCGGGCGCTGAATCAGGGGCAAGGTTATCAGAGCTGTGGTTGGGTATTTAATGCTGAGACAGTGTTTGATACGGTTCCATTGTTGGAATGGATACGGTTAAATCCAGTGGAGCGGGTCAAAGGTGTTATGCGTATTGCCGAAGGCACTTTGGTGGTTAACCGGCAAGGTGCTGACTTGCAAATAGAAACACGTCAAATAGCACCACTGGACAGCCGAATTGAACTGATTAGTGCCTCTGAAGCGGATTGGAACATGCTACAGCATCAATTACTGACTATCAGACTACATAAAGGGGTATGATATACCTCGATTTTTATTTGTTACACAATTCATACATTGATAATTTATAGGCCCCGCATGACTCGGCGTAATTTACCGACAATACTACTGCTCAATTTTCTTGGGATTGCTTTGTTCTTATCTTGGTATATCCCGGCGCACCATGGCGTTTGGTTTAAAATAGACTCGGCAATATTCTTCTATTTTAACCAGCACTTGCTGTCCAGCACGTCATTTCTGCATTGGGTGGCTATCACCAACAACCGGATTTTCGATGTTATTTCCCTTATATCTATGGGGCTGCTTTATTTGTACTTCTATATGAAGGAAACCCCCGCGGGTCGTCGCCGCCTGATAGTCACCGGATTTGTTATGCTATTAACTGCGGTGGTCCTCAATCAACTAGGCCATCTGCTGCCTGTTTCGCATCCCAGCCCGACACTAACGTTTGAAAATATAAATCGCGTCAGTGAATTAACCGGTATTCCAACCAAAGATGCCTCCAGTGATAGTTTCCCTGGCGACCATGGCATGATGCTGATGATCTTTGCCTGCTTTATGCTGCGCTATTTTTCCCGCAGTGCTTTTGCCATTGCCCTACTGATCGTCGTTATTTTTTCAATGCCACGGGTGATGATTGGCGCGCATTGGTTTACTGACATTGCGGTCGGCTCACTGTCGATAGTGCTGGTTGGGATAAGCTGGGTATTGCTGACGCCATTAAGTGACAAGATAATTGATGTAATTAACCGGAATCTGCCAGGGGCAAAAAGCCAATAGCGTTATTGGCTTTATATTAAGGCAAAAAAGTCCATTTTTTGCCTTTCTCTTACCTTAACCTTTTCCTTCATTTATTGTTACCAAACGGCTACAAATCCAGCTATCCACTTTTAATCTGAAATTTTACATTATGTTACATAACCTTTAGCTATAATAATGGATGTAAAAGGTCTCGCCTTTTATTAATCATTACGGTAATCTCGAAAACGTTTGTGTTCGGATTTGGGTCATTCGCCTCTTGCATGATTAATATTGTGCGTTCTAGCACAGTTATTCAGTTAAGTGATTGTCTAATCGGATCTCAATCAATAATCTCGATTCGTTTGGTTTTTTTGGTAGCGACATCCGTCGTAAGGACAGCAAGGGAAAACAACAACAATGGTCAAGTCTCAACCTATTATGAGATATATTCTGCGGGTAATTCCTGCGGTTGCAGCAGCGGTAATGTTATCCGCGTGTAGTTCATCACAGACTTCGAACTTACATAATGCGCAAACTGAGATGCGTGCAGTTAATGACAAAGATGGGCTTTTACTGCAAGCCTCTCAGGATGAATTCGAAGCGATGGTACGCAACGTTGACGTCAAGTCGAAGATTTTAGAACAGTATGCAGGGTGGAAGGGGGTTCGTTATCGTTTAGGCGGTAGCAGCAAACGCGGTATTGATTGCTCCGCATTTGTACAAACCACTTTCCGTGAACAATTTGGTATGGATTTGCCACGCTCAACCTCTGAGCAGCAGGATCTTGGCAAAACAATCCAACGAACTAAATTGCGCCCCGGTGATTTGGTGCTGTTCCGTGCAGGTTCGACTGGCCGCCATGTAGGTATCTACTTAGGTAACGATAAATTTGTGCATGCATCGACCAGTGTCGGTGTGACGATATCGAGCCTAAATGAAGATTATTGGAATAAGCGTTATCGCGATGGCCGTCGTGTCCTAAGTAGCGGTTCGCGCAGTTAGCTGATTTTTATTCCTGTTGTCCGAGATACCAAACGAAACTGTAAAACGCTGCCATTGGCAGCGTTTTTTATTGTCTGAACATACCTCCTTATCCCTCCGCTACCAGCCCAATTTCCGGTCAATTTGTAGGAAACCTCCTTTTTTGGCTGGGGGGCGCGAAATCCAAGAATTTTCTGTGTAAGATAATTCCCGCTTAGTTGAGACTTTTCTGGCGATCAGAGATCTTTACCAACGATTTATCCTTATAAAATTATATAGGTCGTGTTAATAAGCTGGGGATTTGTTTTATCGAAGCATATTGCCAAAAATATATCGGTATAAATGAACGCTGCTTGTTTCAGTTATTTGATGCATTTAAACCGCATCTTTTATTTATATTGAATCGAGATTCAATTGGATCGGCTAATTACTGTTAACCCTGCGCATTGGCAAACTGGTAGCGTTGCGTTGCTAACTTAACTTATACTCATAACACTTTATCGATCATGCTGAGGAGCGGCGTAACATGGGTTCAAACAGTGCGTTCTCCCGCAATATTTTATCCAGACGCCATCTTGTAAAAAAAAGTGTCATCCTCGCACTCTGTTTTTTTATTTGCTTTGTCGTTATTACTTTGTCATTACTTTATCGCAGTAGTGAACGTAAATTAACAACACAAAGTGATCATATTATCTCCTACGCCTCCCAGTTTCTAAATGAACTGACTACCACTATGTCTCAACTTATCCCGCTAAGTGACAAAAGTTGTGAGCAAGCCAGCCCGGCACTCCACTATCGGGCTGCATTTACTAATGGTGTCAGAGCATTTTTATTGGTTAGAGACAGTATCGCTTATTGCTCTTCAGCAACAGGTGATATGCAAGTCGCTGTCAGTGCGCTATATCCTAAAATAAACTTACATCAGCCGTTGGACTTTAAAATTCAGCAAGGCACCCCCATGATGCCCAGTAAACCGGCGGTCGGGGTGTGGTTGCGTGAAGCTGGGCGCGGCAATACCGGTGTATTGGCGACATTAGAATTAACCTTACACCCTTATTTATTGCTGAATTATTCAGATAATCAAGTCAACGGCTTAGCCATTATTATTGATGAATTAGCGGTAACAACTTTTGACTCTAAAGTCTTACCTATCAGCCAGCTACCGGCACGCGCCTCGCGTGAGATCCAGCTACCGGGCTACCCGATTAAAATATTGATTTATCATACTAGCCTGACAGCTGATGACATTCGCATGACCCTATTAGGAGGGCTATTACTTGCCGGTCTGGTCGGAATCCTTGCTTATTATATTTTAATTGCCAGCCAGAGTGCTGAAGCTGAAATTTTGCGCGGTATTCGACGCGGCGAATTCTTCGTTGAATATCAACCAGTATTTCGTTCACATGATCGTTCATTATCTGGCCTTGAAGCGCTTATTCGTTGGCACCATCCTATTGAAGGGCGCATATCCCCGGATCTTTTTATTCCCTATGCGGAAGCTCAACATCTGATTCAGCCATTAACCCGGCATCTATTTGAGTTAATCATCAAAGACAGTGAATTAATGGCAGACCACCTTCCGGCTGGGACTAAACTGGCCTTTAATATTTCCCCTGTCCATCTTGCTGATGATAACTTCCGCAAAGATGTTTCTCAGATGTTAAAGCAATTAAATACGGATATCTTGGCACCAGTATTCGAGATTACCGAGCGTGGTATGGTTGAAGAAGAGCTCGCTATTAAACAATTTGCCTGGCTGCGTTCTCAGGGGATACAAATTGCTGTCGATGATTTTGGTACCGGTCATAGCGCCCTGATCTATTTAGAACGTTTTACTTTAGATTATATTAAAATTGATCGTGGTTTTGTCAGCACCATCGGCATTAATACCGTAGCAGCACCGGTATTAGACGCAGTACTGATGCTGGCAAATAAACTCAATATTGAAACCGTCGCTGAAGGCGTTGAAACAGAGCAACAGCTCCAGTATTTGGCACATCATGGCGTAAACTACTTACAAGGTTACTTACTCAGCAAACCATTATCTGTTAAAGATCTCGTCGTATTTTATAATAAAAAATAGTAACAAAAAACCATATTCAAAGTAATTGACGTTGCGGTCTGACTGCGCATACACAGCTCGAATGAGCTGATTCGAGTAAGTTATTTGGCTTAATGTTTGCTTTAATCCCCTGCAAACTGGTAATTTCGTTTAAGATTATTATTATCAGAATGAAACGCAGGAGCTTACCGCCAATATGTTGCCACGCCTATTTGCTGCCTTGGTACTTTCAGCCCTGAGTTTTGGCCTACAGGCTGAAACCATCAAAGAAGGCGTCTCTTTTGCCATACTGGGTGAACCTAAGTATTCATCCGATTTCAGCCATTTTGATTACGTCAATCCAGCCGCCCCAAAGGGTGGGGATATCACGCTATCGGCCATTGGTACCTTTGATAACTTTAACCGTTATGCATTGCGCGGTAATCCGGCGATACGCACTGAACGGCTGTATGACTCACTATTTGGTACCTCTGACGATGAGATTGGCAGCTACTATCCATTAATTGCCGAGTCCGCACGTTTTGCGCCTGACTTACACTGGATTGAAGTCGATATAAATCCACGTGCCCGTTTTCATGATGATACCCCTATTACCGCACAGGATGTCGCCTTCACCTTCAATAAATTTATGACCGAAGGTGTGCCACAATTTCGCATTATTTATAAAGGCGTACAGGTAAAAGCCATTTCCCGGCTGACAGTGCGTTTTGAATTCCCGGAACCGAATAAAGATAAAATGTTAGGTTTGTTTGGCTTACCGGTGATGCCTGCTCATTTCTGGCAAAACCATAAACTGAGTGATCCGCTGAGCAAGCCCCCGGTTGGCAGCGGCCCTTATCGCATCGGCAAATATAAGATGGGCCAGTTTATTACCTATGAACGGGTGAGAGATTACTGGGCAGCCAATCTGCCGGTTAACCGCGGCCAATATAATTTTGATACCATCCGCTACGACTACTATCTGGATGATAAAGTCGCCTTGGAAGCCTTTAAAGCCGGTGCATTCGATTTCCGTGAGGAAACCTCACCGAAGAGCTGGGCGACACAATATGTCGGGGGCAATTTTGCGAAAAACTATATCGCCAAGCAGGATATTGTCGACAACTCGGCACAAAATACCCGATGGTTGGCATTTAACGTTCAGCGCCCGATTTTTAGCGATCGGCGAGTTCGCCAGGCACTGACGTTAGCTTTTGACTTTGACTGGATGAATAAAGCCTTCTATTTCAATAGTTATCAACGCACCAATAGTTTCTTCCAAAATACTGAATATGCCGCAAAAGGTTATCCCGATAGTGCCGAACTGGCTTGGCTGGGTCCGTTGAAGGGCAAAGTACCACCAGAGGTGTTCACGCAGATTTATCAGCCACCACAAACTGATGGCAGCGGCGATTCACGGGATAATCTGTTAAAAGCACGGGAATTACTCAGCGAAGCAGGCTGGGAAGTGAAAAATCAGCAATTGGTTAACAGTAAAACCGGTAAGCCTTTTGTGTTTGAATTACTGTTACTCAGTGGCAGTAACTTCCAATATGTTCAACCGTTTAAACATAATTTGCAACGTTTGGGCATTACCATGAATATCCGCGAGGTTGACAGCTCTCAGTTTGTTAACCGCCTGCGCAGTCGGGATTACGATATGATCCCGACGGTTTACAGTGCCTTCCCCTACCCTAGCCCAAATCTGCAAATTTGGTGGAGCTCGGCTTATGTCGATTCCAGTTATAACTCCTCCGGGATTAAAGATCCGGCTATTGACCAATTGATCGCAGAGATTATCAAACATCAGGACCAGCCAGAGGCATTACAGTCCCTTGGCCGGGCACTTGATAGGGTATTGACCTGGAACTATCTGATGATTCCGATGTGGTACTCCAACCATGCCCGCTTTGCCTATTGGGATAAATTCTCGATGCCGGCAGACCGCCCCACCTATTCGCTTGGGTTTGATAGCTGGTGGTTTGATGTCAACAAGGCAGCTCGTCTGCCAACAGAACGTCACTAGGGGGCTGCTGTGGGTGGATATCTATTACGGCGACTATTGCTGGTTATTCCCACGCTGTGGGCAATCATTACCATCAACTTTTTTATTGTGCAAATTGCACCGGGTGGGCCAGTTGATCAGGCGATTGCCAATATTGAATTGGGTCACTCCAATGGATTTACCGCCGGTGGCGGTGATGGCGGGCTGGGGGGGGCTAAAGTCGGCCTCAATGCGGCACAAGTGGGTGATAGCAACTATCGCGGTTCACGCGGGTTAGACCCAGAAGTTATTGCCGAAATCAAACAACGCTTTGGTTTTGACAAGCCGCTGCACCAGCGCTATTTCGATATGCTATGGAGCTATGTCCGCTTTGATTTTGGCGACAGCCTGTTCCGGGGTGAATCGGTAATGTCGTTAGTGAAACATAGCCTGCCGGTCTCTATTTCACTTGGGCTATGGAGCACGCTGATTATTTATCTGGTTTCTATTCCATTAGGCATTAAAAAGGCGGTGCGCAATGGCTCAGCTTTTGATACCTGGAGCAGTACTCTCATTATAATCGGGTATGCCATTCCTTCGTTTCTGTTTGCGATTTTACTGGTGGTGTTGTTTTCCGGCGGCAGTTATTTCGATCTATTCCCACTGCGGGGGCTGGTTTCCAGTAACTTTGATACCCTGCCGTGGTACGGCAAAATAACCGACTATTTGTGGCATATCACTTTACCGGTATTGGCTACCGTCATTGGCGGCTTCGCCACACTGACGATGCTGACCAAGAACTCGTTCCTTGACGAAATCCGCAAGCAATATGTGGTGACTGCGCGCGCCAAAGGGTTACCCGAAGAAAAAATTCTGTATCGCCATGTCTTTCGCAACGCCATGTTGTTGGTTATCGCTGGCTTCCCTGCCACCTTTATCAGCATGTTTTTCACCGGGTCGCTGTTGATTGAAGTGATGTTTTCACTCAATGGTTTAGGGCTATTGGGTTATGACGCCACTTTGCAGCGTGATTACCCTGTGATGTTTGGCACTCTTTATATTTTCACCCTGATTGGTTTACTGCTGAATATCCTCAGTGATATCACCTACACCCTGGTTGATCCACGGATTGATTTTGAGGGCCGCCAATAATGATACGGCTAAGTGCTATTAATCAGGCCCGCTGGGCGCGTTTTCGCAATAATCGCCGTGGCTACTGGTCACTGTGGATCTTCCTGACACTGTTTATTATCAGTCTGTTTGCCGAACTGATCGCCAATGACAAACCGCTGCTGGTAAACTATCAGGGCCGAATTTATATGCCTTTTATGACTAATTACAGCGAATCCACTTTTGGTGGGATTTTAACCACGGCGGCAGATTATCAAGACCCTTATGTGATTGGCCGGATTAATGACAATGGCTGGGCCATCTGGGCACCCATACGTTTTAGCAATAACACCATCAATTTTGCGACTGATGTCCCTTTCCCTTCGCCACCTAGCCGGACCAACTTGCTGGGCACCGACAGTACTGGCGGCGATGTCTTAGCCAAAGTCATCTATGGTTTCCGTATCTCGCTGTTATTCGGCCTGACATTAACCCTGTTCTCCAGCGTAATTGGTATCTGTGCTGGCGCGGTACAAGGTTATTACGGCGGCAAAATTGATTTGTGGGGGCAACGATTTATCGAGGTGTGGTCGGGGATGCCAACACTATTTTTAGTGATTCTACTGTCCAGCATCGTCCAACCCAACTTCTGGTGGCTGTTAGCCATCACCGTGCTGTTTGGCTGGATGGGATTAGTGGGTGTGGTGCGGGCAGAATTTCTACGTACCCGAAATTATGACTACATCCGCGCAGCGCGAGCTATGGGAGTGGGTGATCGAGTTATTATGTCGCGCCATATGTTGCCCAATGCCATGGTGGCAACACTAACCTTCCTGCCCTTTATCCTGTGCGGTTCGATAACCACGCTAACTTCACTGGATTTTCTCGGTTTTGGCCTGCCGATGGGGTCACCGTCATTAGGCGGTCTGTTATTAGAAGGTAAAAATAACCTTCAGGCTCCCTGGCTTGGCATCACCGCATTCCTGGTATTGGCAGTGCTGTTATCTCTGTTGATCTTTATCGGCGAAGCAATACGTGACGCCTTTGACCCAAGTAAGGTGTACTGATATGGCGACTTCACCACTTCTGGATATTCAAAATCTCAGTGTTGCATTTCGCCAGGCGAATATTGATCGCGAGGTGGTCAGCGAACTGTCATTGCAAATCAATGCCGGTGAAACACTGGCACTGGTCGGGGAATCGGGTTCGGGCAAGAGTGTCACCGCTTTATCAATATTGCGTTTACTGCCTTCACCACCGGTGGTCTACCCGGGCGGTGATATTCTGTTTGCCGGGCAATCTCTGCTGCATGCCGATGAACCGACGCTGCGAAAAGTGCGCGGCAATCAGATTTCAATGATTTTCCAAGAACCTATGGTGTCACTAAACCCACTGCATACCATTGAAAAACAGTTGGCAGAAGTGTTGTCACTGCACCGCGGTATGCGCCGGGAAGCGGCCAGAGTTGAGATTATTCAATGTCTCGACCGGGTGGGTATTCGTAATGCCAAAGGGCGTTTGGGCGATTTCCCTCATCAACTTTCCGGCGGAGAACGCCAGCGGGTGATGATTGCGATGGCGGTATTGACCCAACCTAAATTACTGATTGCCGATGAACCTACCACAGCGCTGGATGTTTCGGTGCAAGCCCAGATTTTGAGTTTGCTGAAAGAGTTAAAGCAAGAGATGGGCATGAGCTTGCTATTTATCACCCATAACCTGAATATCGTGCGCCGGTTGGCAGATAACGTGGCAGTGATGCGCGAAGGCCGCAAGGTGGAGCAAAATAGCCGTCAGGCGCTGTTTAGTACCCCACAGCACCCCTACACCCGCCAATTATTAGACGCCGAACCACAAGGTGACCCACTGCCCCTCACGCCGGGTCTAAAACCCCTGCTTGAAGTAAAAGGTCTACAGGTGGCGTTTCCTATTAAACGTGGTTTATTACGACGCACCGTTGATTACCATTATGCTTTGCACGATCTTAATTTCACCCTGAATCCCGGTGAGAGCCTTGGTTTGGTGGGCGAATCAGGCTCAGGGAAAAGCACCTCAGGGCTGGCGTTGCTGCGCTTGTTACCCTCAAAAGGTGAGATTTGGTTTAGCGGGCAGCCATTACACAAGTTTACCCCTAAACAGATGCTGCCCTATCGCAGCCGAATTCAGGTGGTATTCCAGGATCCCTACTCAGCGCTAAACCCACGCCTGAATGTGCAGCAGATAATCGCCGAAGGGCTGGAAGTTCATCAAAGACTCAGTGCGGTACATCGTGAACAACGGGTGATTAAAGCGATGGAAGAAGTGGGATTAGATCCGGTCACCCGTTATCGTTATCCAACCGAGTTTTCTGGTGGCCAGCGCCAACGCATTGCCATTGCCCGTGCGTTGATCTTGCAACCGCAGTTACTGATTCTTGATGAACCGACCTCTTCATTGGATAAGTCGGTACAGGCCCAAATTCTGGCTTTGCTGAAATCCCTTCAGCAGCGTTATCAGCTCAGCTATCTGTTTATCAGTCATGACTTGCAGGTAGTGCGATCACTCTGCCATCAGGTGATTGTATTAAGACAAGGCGAGGTAGTAGAACAAGGTGACTGTCAGGCCATATTTGCCGCGCCCCAACAGCAGTATACACAGCAGTTGTTACAATTTGCGGATACGTCAGATTGAGGTCTGGTGCGGGGCATACCCAAGCGCCATGACACCGACCAACGCGCAATAGCGAATTAGAAGGGGTACAAGGCGGTCAGGGTTTCGGCAATGGCGACACCGACATCTTTCAGGCGACACATAGTGGCACTCTCATCCTGAGTGTGAACAAATAGACAAGGCTCGCCTTCCCATTCGACTATCGCGGAATCCACTTGTATCTCTTGTAGAGAGAGGTGGAGCCGCTGCATGATAATCTGCGCATGGCTGCCATCGTGGCTGAGTAACTTCAGCCCCATAAGATCATTATTGCTATCGTCTATCGCCGTCAGTGGTATCGGTTCAACTTTGACCCCGATAAAGCCTGATAACCAACGGTAACTTTGCGGCAGACGATGTACTACCGAAAGTTGGATATTATTCACGTGTTTTTCCTAGTAAAAATAAAAATTCAAAAATTACAAAAGCACCACAATGACTCACACTCACTAAAGTTATAGCCGCTAACTTGGCATTGTGCCTGATTCACCCCTCATCAAAACACAACATTGATAACAATTTAGAAACTTAAAACCAACAAAGCCATTTTTGTGTTGTTTTTTTAATCGTGTGTCAGCCCTGCATATCCAGACTGAAACTACCGGTTTGAGATTTAGATCCCATTTTTCGTTATATTTATACCTTTATGGCGACCATCTCAACCATTTTTCTTGCAAACCCATTACTTATTGCCCGCTAAATTTTTACATTTAATGAACAATCACATGTTATCTCTATAGCTCAAAATTAAATTAATTAATTGATAAATATATAAATTTACTAACATACGTAACTATTCAACTGACAGAAATATCTGATAAAAACGCTTCAATAACAATTTGCGATTTTTTATATGTTCGCTCAAAAAGTTAACAATATGGTGCCAATCATAACTATGCAATAAATAATGATATGCATGCTTACTATATTGATTGAACGCAAGAACCACGCATTTTTAAGTGGCAATTCGGGCGATATTGACGGGAGTAAATGAGTCGACGAGGAAAATAATTGAATAAATAATGAGTACATTGACGATAAATAATGTGAATGAAGGGAACGCCCTAAGACGCCCCTCACCTTCTTGCAATAACCATTAACTGATAAGCCCCAGCAACTTAGCCTTGATAATGATTGCGGCGATAGTTATTACGACGATAGTTATTACGACGATAGTTATTACGACGATAGTTATTACGACGATAGTTATTTCACCGCATCCTTATGTGGGCGACTGGCATAAAGATACAACAACATGGCCACAATAATACAAAATGCCATTGAGCTTACCATTGGCCAGGCACTGCGGGATGGCGCCATCGACAACAGCGTTCCTACCACCGCACCAATACCAAAGCGTAGGGTCCCTGCCAGAGAAGACGCAGTACCGGCCATATGTGGGAAATCATCCAAAATAACCGCCATCGCATTCGAGGTGATCATGGCGATGCAACCGACATAAGCCGCGACACCCAATACCAACGCCCAGAACCCCATCCCGGTGGCGCAAACCACCAGCAACCAGATCCCCATAACAAATTGCACTAGCATGCCAAATCGGAACATTTTAAGCGCTCCGAAGCGGCGTACATTGCGGCTATTAATCAATGTCATCAAGAACAAGAAGACGATATTCAGCGCAAAGTAATAGCCAAAGTTTTGTGGAGAGACGCCGTTTAAATCGATATAAACAAAGGGACCGGCACTGAGGAATGAGAACATCCCAGCAAAAGAGAAGCCGCTCGCTAACATATAGCTCAGTACCCGCTTATGGCGGAATAACGTGGCAAAATTGCCAATAGTGGTGCGCAAATGGAATCGTTGCCGTTTCTCTCGTGGCAAGCTTTCTTTAATAAACAGTGCAACCAAAATCGCGCCGACCAATGCAGCACCCGCCATGGTCCAGAAGATGGCGTGCCAGCTAAACCATACTAACAATGCACCACCGATAATCGGTGCCAGCAAGGGTGCGATGGTCATCACCAACACCACAAAAGACATCATGCGAGAGAAGTCATCTTTAGTGAACATATCGCGCATCAATGCATTAATCACCACACTCGCGGCAGCGGCAGACAAACCATGCAGGAAACGCAAGTTAATCAATTGTTCGATTGATTGCGCCATGGCACAAGCCATACCCGCGAGCGCAAATATTAGCGTACCCCAAAAGATAACCGGCTTGCGCCCGAGGCTATCAGCCATTGGCCCATAGAACATTTGTCCGATGGCAAACCCCAGCACATAGGCGCTTAGAGTCATCTGCACCGCACCACTCTCTACGCCAAACTCCTGTGCAATAATCGGCATACTCGGCAGATACATATCAATTGCCAAAGGCATCAGCATCGATAGCAAACCGAGGATAAAGATCAAGCCAACGTGGGATGTCCGGTTCTTCTCTTCATTTTGGGTACTGGCATGCACGTTCAACAACTCCTTCAATAACCTACCGTGGGTTATACCCGTCATACTTCAAGCCGCATGTGCGTTGGCTACGCTCTTTCACCCAAATCATTGACTCCCGTCAACTCATTGGGACTCTATCGCTTGCCGCCTTCCTGCAACTCGAATTATTTAGTGTAATATCAACGGCAAGACAGCCCGCGCTGTAATAGAAAATCAATTACAGATGAGGCGCGCCGACACTGGCAATCTCTTCTGCGGTTAACGGGCGGTACTCGCCTGGTGCCAAATCGTCATCAAGTTTAATGTCGCCAATTCGCTCACGATGCAGCTCTATAACCCGATTTCCCACCGCCGCAAACATCCGTTTTACCTGATGATAACGCCCTTCACTGAGGGTTAAACGCACCAACTGAGGCTCTATAACCTCAAGTTGAGCCGGTTTGGTGAGAGACTTTTCATTATGCAACTGTACGCCATCAGTAAACTGTTGCGCGGTATCATCGGCCAATGGGTGTTCCAGCGTCACCAGATAGGTCTTTTCACAATGATGACGCGGTGAGGTGATCCGATGCGACCACTGACCATCGTCGGTCATCAGTACCAATCCGGTGGTATCGATGTCCAAACGCCCGGCGGCATGGAGTTTGTATGCCACTGGCTCATCAAGGAAATACAGCACGGTCGGGTGATCTGGGTCTTCTGTCGAACACACATAACCCTGCGGTTTGTTCAGCATGAAATAACGTGGGCCAACGGTTTGTTGTAATGGGTTGCCATCAAATCTCACGTCTTGTTCCGGTGTCAGCTTAATCGCACCACTTTTGACCACTTCGCCATCAATAGTGACTCGTTTTGCCCGCAGCTCGCGCGCGACTAACGCCCGGCTGACACCTAATTGCTGAGATAAAAACTTGTCCAATCGCATTGAATCTACTTTGCCTGTTGTCTTGTCGTACCGCTGACGGGCACGATACCCGCAATCACACCCGCCAACGACAGCAGGATGCTCATGATACGGTGTGAAATGAATGAAGCAGTTGGGAGAAAATCATTTGCTGCCTACCAGACTCATCAGTATAGCGGCGGTTGCCATATCATCCTAGAAACAGTTACGTAAAAAGTTGTTATTGAGAAACAACTTACCCCCAGAGTGCGCCGCGTCTATCACGCCACCCCATCAGTGCTAACTTGGGGCCTCGCGCCAACCGCCTCCGACAGGCATAATAGTCAAAAGTTTTTCATTATAAAGAGAGAGAAATGTCACGCATACGCGCGGAAAAGGGTTGCGGGGAGAATGGGTTGAAAGCCATCGGGCAGGTGCACTAATGGCATTTACACTGCGCCCCTATCAGCAAGAGGCTGTCGATGCCACTCTTGCCCATTTTCGCCGCCACAGTGAGCCTGCTTTGATTGTTCTACCCACCGGGGCAGGCAAAAGTCTGGTGATCGCCGAATTGGCGAAACTGGCTCGCGGGCGCGTTCTGGTGCTGGCTCATGTCAAAGAGTTGGTAGCACAGAATCACGCCAAATATTGCGCCTACGACTTAGAGGCTGATATTTTCGCCGCTGGCTTGCAGCAACGCCAAAGCGCAGGAAAAGTGGTGTTTGGCAGTGTGCAGTCAGTGGCACGAAACCTGCCCCTATTTGATAGTGCCTTTTCACTACTGATTATTGATGAATGCCATCGTATCAGTGATGACGATGACAGCCAGTATCAGCAAATTATTCAGCATTTACGTACCACCAACCCCCGCCTGCGCTTGCTGGGATTGACCGCCACACCTTACCGATTGGGAAAAGGCTGGATTTATCAATTCCATTATCACGGTATTACCCGTGGTGATGAAAAGTCCCTTTTTCGCGACTGTATTTATGAATTACCCTTGCGCTACATGATCAAGCACGGTTTTCTGGTCCCCCCAGAGCGGTTGGATATGCCCGTGGTGCAGTATGATTTCAGTCGCCTGACCAGCAACAGTAGCGGCCTGTTCCGAGAGGCGGATTTAGACCGTGAACTTAAGCAGCAGCAACGAATTACTCCGCATATTGTTAACCAGATAATTGAATATGCCGCTCAACGTCGCGGGGTAATGATTTTTGCCGCGACCGTTGAACACGCCAAAGAGGTGTATGGCTTGCTGCCAAAAGACGAGGCTGCACTGGTGAGCGCCACTACTCCGCCTAATGAGCGCGATGCGTTAATCACTGCCTTTAAGCAGCAGCAACTGCGCTATTTGGTTAATGTGGCGGTGTTAACCACTGGCTTTGATGCCCCCCATGTTGATCTGATTGCCATTCTTCGCCCCACGGAATCGGTCAGTTTGTATCAACAGATAGTCGGCCGAGGCTTGCGGTTATCACCGGGTAAAGAAGATTGCCTGATTCTGGATTACGCTGGCAATCCCCATGACCTTTTTACCCCTGAAGTGGGTACCAGCAAACCGCATAGTGGCAGTCAGCCGGTTCAGGTATTTTGCCCAGATTGCGGCTTTGCCAATATCTTCTGGGGAAAATGTACCGAGTCGGGTGACATTATTGAACACTATGGTCGCCGCTGTCAGGGGTGGTTTGAGGACCAACAAGGCGTGCGGGCGCAATGTGATTATCGCTTTCGCTTTAAGTGCTGCCCGCATTGTGGGGCGGAAAATGACATTGCCGCCCGCCGTTGTCACCAGTGCCAGGAAGTTCTGGTCGATCCCGATGATATGCTGAAAGCCGCGTTAAAATTAAAAGATGCCCTGGTGCTGCGTTGTGGCGGTATGAGTCTGGAGACGGGCCATGACGCAAAGGGTGAGTGGCTGAAAATCACCTACTACGACGAAGACGGCACTGATACCAGCGAACGTTTTCGCTTAACCACCGCCGCGCAACGTATGGCATTTGAACAAATTTTCCTGCGCCCACACCAACGGGCACCCGGTGTGGCACTGAAATGGCAAACGGCGGCCGATATCATCGCGCAACAAGCCCTGTTACGTTATCCCGATTTTGTCGTGGCCCGCCGTCGTGGGCAATGGTGGCAAATTAGAGAAAAGATATTTGATTATCAGGGCCGTTTCCGGCGGGCTGACTCCCTTGCCTGAGCCGCATTTAGCCTGAGATTTTCGCAGTTTTATTTGCTGTCTGGCCGATATTTCGCTAGAATGCCGCCCGCTTTGCTCTGGGTTTACCCAATCAAAGCCGAGTATCGAACCTGTTGCTGGGTCGCCTGTAGCAGGGTAAATTTTCTTTAAGAGAAAACAAAATGACCACTATCAATGTAGAAGTACGTAACGACCAGGGTAAGGGTGCGAGCCGCCGCCTGCGTGCAGCAAATAAATTTCCGGCAATCATTTACGGTGGTTCTGAAGCAGCTATCTCTATTGCTCTTGACCATGACACCACCAAGAACCTTGAATTGAAACCGGGCTTTTATGATTCCGTACTGACTCTGGTTGTTGACGGTAAAGAAACCAAAGTTAAAGTACAGGCTGTTCAGCGTCACGCTTTCAAGCCAAAACTGACTCATATCGACTTCGTTCGCGTTTAATCGCGTCGCTTTCGATATTCGGGACGCCGAAATAAAAAACGCCGCTTATGCGGCGTTTTTTATTGGCTATCGTCACGGTGGTAACCGTTACTTTTTGCCTGAATTACGCTGTAACTGATCACGCAGATTGGGTGGCGTGCCTTTAATAGTCAACGTATCTGTCGCGGCATCCCAGAAAATACGCTCACCCAGCAACAATGCATCAAAATTGATACTCAACCCACCCCCACTGCCAGCAAATTTGGTTAACTGACGCAAGGTACCGCGATCTGCCGGGAAACTCTCTTCTAACGCATAACCCTGTTCAGTCGAGAATTGCTGAAAATCTTTCTCACCCAGCGTTGGCAGCTCTTGAGAAAGCGCCTGCAACGCAATCTCTTCACCGGCTTGTAACTGCTCATTACAATAGCTATAAACCTGCTGACGGTATGCCTGACGCTCATTTTTGCCAAGTTCAGCATCCGCGCAGTAATCATCAACCGCCTGTAATAAGCCCCGATTTTGTGCTTTGGTATCCAGCCCCTCTGCTGCAGAGAGGAAATCCATAAAGAAGTCGGATACTTTGCGCCCTACCCGCCCTTTCAAGAACGTAAGGTAACGCGTGGATTCTGGATTATTTTCCCATTCAGTTAAATCGATACGGGCGACAATATCAGCACGGTTAATATCGAGATAATGGGTGGTACTGAGATCAAGTTGCTCATTCACTCGCATACTATTACAACTGCTCAGCACCGAGATAAGCAGATACTCCACCGCCAGATAACGATATTGGCAAAACAGCACCACACCGCCTTCGGCAAACGGATATTTGGCTAACTCATCACGTAAACGCCCGGTGGCAGCACGGCTAAAACTGAGGAAGTCTTCATCACCCTTACGGCTTCGTTTCAGCGCTTCAGCCAGCTCGCTTTGCTCATTAAACAGCCCGTAAGCTTTGCTTTTGGCGCTGTAAACACGATGCAGTTCGGCCATCATTTCTTCAACTACAGCATTGGCAGGTAACAGAGAATCGCGCAACACCACATCAAGCGTTTGTTCATCACGCTTGATAAGCTGATGTAAGGCTATCTGGTCAATATCCAGACTCATGATAAATACTCCTTTTGGCTAGGGGCGTATTCAATCACTGATGCCTGAGAGCTGCAACCCTAAAGCATTCGCGCCCCTCAATTAATGGCTAATGATTCTTAATGCTATAAAATAGCGGAAAAGCGTGTCTCTATACGGTAAGATGTGGGACTTTGTCAGGTATTGAGCACACTTTTTATGGCACAATCATCCCGTTATAGCGACGAACAAGTCGAAAAACTGCTGTCAGAATTGGTCAGCGTAATGGAAAAAAACCGTACTCCCACCAATCTTTCTTTGATGGTGTTGGGGAATATGGTAACAAATTTGATCAATACCAGCGTGGCCCCAGCGCAGCGCAAAGTATTGGCACGTTCTTTCGCTGAAGCTCTTCAAGCTTCGATAAGTGAAGATAAAGCTCATTAATTTATCGGCCAAGACTGCAATCTCAATATGGTGACAAATCGTCAGCGCTATCGTGAAAAAGTCTCCCAGATGATCAGCTGGGGGCACTGGTTCGCCCTGTTTAATATTCTGTTTAGCCTGGTGCTGGGTAGCCGCTATCTGTTTGTCTCCGATTGGCCCTCATCGCTGGTTGGCCGTATCTATGCCCTCGTCAGTTGGCTCGGGCACTTTAGTTTTATCGTTTTTGCTGCTTATTTGTTGGTGATCTTCCCACTCACCTTTGTGGTGATGTCGCAGCGACTACTCCGTTTCCTTTCCGCCGCCTTTGCCACTGCGGGCCTGACTCTGCTGTTGGTTGATACCGAAGTTTTCACCCGTTTCCATTTACACCTTAACTCGGTGGTATGGGAATTGGTGGTTAACCCAGACCAGACCGAGCTGGCGCGTGATTGGCAATTAATGTTTATTGCCGTGCCAGTCATTTTCCTGGTCGAGATGCTTTTCGGCACTTGGGCCTGGCAAAAACTACGCAGCCTTAACCGGCAACGCTTTGTTAAGCCGTTGGTGGCGGTGTTTATTTCTGCGTTCTTTGCCTCTCATCTGATTTATATTTGGGCCGATGCCAATTTTTATCGCCCAATCAGTATGCAACGCGCAAACCTGCCACTCTCTTACCCGATGACCGCCCGTAAGTTCCTTGAGAAACACGGCCTGCTCGATCAGCAGGAATATCAGCGTCGCCTGGTGGAACAAGGTAATCCAGATGCACTGGCGGTTGAATATCCACTCAACCCGATTACCTTCAGCGATAAAGGCAGTGGTTATAATTTGTTGCTCATTGTGGTTGATGGTATTCGTGCCAGTAGCCTGCAAAAAGACATGCCTGCCCTAGCCGAATTTGGCCGTTCAAACATTCAGTTTGACAGCCACTACAGTTCAGGCAACCGTCAGGATACGGGCTTATTTGGCCTGTTTTATGGCATTTCGCCTACTTATTTAGACGGTATTCTCTCCGCGCGCGAACCCTCAGCGTTTGTTACAGCATTAAGCGCGCAGGGTTATCAGTTTGGTCTGTTCTCATCCGATGGTTTTGAGTCACCACTCTACCGCCAGGCACTGTTAGCTGATTTCACATTACCAACTCCTGCAGTGCAACCGGATAGCGAAACCACGGCACAGTGGCAGCAATGGCTGTCCACGCTCAACAATAATGCACCATGGTTCTCATACATTAACCTCAACGGGGCAGTTGAAGCACAAGACCCGGTAATCGGGCAGAAGGTTGCGTTACCGACTGACTTTATCCGTCACTACCAGGCAGGCGCAAAAGATGTAGATCAACAGATTGCGACTATTCTGGATACACTGAAACAGCGCGGTCAGCTCGATAAAACCGTAGTTATTATTACTGCGGCCCATGGTGTTGAATTTAATGACAGCGGCAATGATACCTGGGGTGCAGGCAGCAGCTTTAATCGCCAACAACTGCAAGTGCCATTAGTGGTTCATTGGCCAGGCACGCCAGCGCAGGCCGTGAATAAACTGACCAATCATGAAGATATCATGACAACGCTAATGCAACGTTTGTTACACGTCAAAACAGCGCCTGAGGATTATTCGCAAGGGGAAGATTTGTTCGCCGCACAGCGCAATAATAACTGGGTGGCAACCGGTGACAATGGCATGTTAGTTATTACTACGCCAACACAAACCGTTGTATTAGATAATAACGGTGAATACCGCACCTATGATGAGCAAGGCAATGAAATCAAAAATGAAAAGCCTCAACTTCCATTACTGCTGCAAGTGTTGACGGATATAAAACGTTTTATTGCGAACTAGCTCTAAAAACAGGCATTGGTGCGCTCAAAAAACAAGCGAACGTTTTGCCAAGTCTTGCATTAATAACGGTAAAATGTAGTATAACCGTCATAGCATCGGCATGTAGCGCAGCTTGGTAGCGCACCGTCATGGGGTGTCGGGGGTCGGAGGTTCAAATCCTCTCATGCCGACCAAAATACCTTAAGAAAACCAATCCGTTAGGGTTGGTTTTTTTGTTTGTGGGATTTGACTGATGTGGCTATGGTGTAAAATGGCCAGGCGGCAAAAAGCCACGCGCACTACCTGCCAGAAGACAGGATAGTGCGACTCATACGTAGTTTTAATCGATAATGACTCGGCCATTCAGTGGCTGTACAGGGCGATTATTCGTATGATGAACCACAGAGCGGAATTGATTAATTTGTTCAGCAGAAGCGCTCGCAGGCTGCTCAAGCACCATCCAACTGACACCTTCAGAGCAAGGTGGTGTGGTTAGTGAGCCACTAAAGCGATAAAAATCAAACTTTTTGGGTAGCAATGCTTTGATATCAAGAGGCTTATTTAATATCGCCATTTGGTCAATCGCCGTTGGCATTTGCTGCCAAGCCTGTGCCAGTTGTGGATTTGCATCCCCCTGCTGGAACATGAGTGCGAGCACTGCCAGTGCCCCATCTTTATCTTTATAAACAAAATGAGCTTCTAACGGGAACTGTTTGCCATCAATCTCATTTTCACTTGGGGTATGGAAATGGAATTGCTGCAATGTGAAAGTATCGCCGTCCAGTTTCAGGGTATTGCCAGTGCTGACATTCACCTGAATCGTATGGCCGTTATTCACGATTTGCTGTTTACCTGGTTGGAAAGCCAACTCGAGTTGACTGTGATGGGTTTTCAATGCGCCGTGAATATTAACCGGCGACTGATTTTTACCTGTTTCGCACAGTGAAAAATCCGGTGAGAGTTTTCCCCAATGGGCAGGATCTTCCTGACCTTCATATCCCCAATGAGCATGTTCCGCCGCACAGACTGAAAAACTGGCGGCCAACAGCGCTGCAATTAATAACTGCCCTTTCATTTCTAATCCTTTTTACACAAAAAAACTGAATTAACCCTGACGAATATCCCATGCAAAGCATGATGTTATCGCTTAGGGTAAGAGAATAACCCAGCTTTTTTTAAGGATATGTCAGCCACATCCTACAGACAGGAGGAATAAGTTCTAATTAATTGAATTTAAATATATTTTTTAATCAGCCAGAAATGTAACAAACTGCGTTTGTTCACCTGAAGTGATGGGTAAAATGGGGCGAGGGGAAATTAATGGAAAGGCCGAAACCATAATCAGCCTTTCCAAAATCACTTATTTATTGGGGACTTAGAGCACTTCACCATTGCTGGTAATAACCTGCTTATACCAGTCAAAACTTAATTTGCGTGAACGTGCCATGGTACCGGTACCGTCGTCGTTTTTATCCACATAAATAAAACCGTAACGTTTGCTATATTCACCTGTAGTGAATGATACACAATCAATACAGCCCCATGGGGTATAACCCATTAAATCAACACCATCTTCAAATACCGCTTTTTTCATTTGCTCAATGTGAGCTTTGAGGTAAGCAATGCGGTAATCATCGTGAACCATACCGTCGGCAGCCACTTTGTCGATAGCGCCAAAACCATTTTCAACAATAAACAGCGGCTTTTGATAGCGTTCGTACAATACGCTCAGTGAATAACGTAAGCCAACAGGGTCAATCTGCCATCCCCAGTCTGACGCTTTAACATGTGGATTTGGCACGCTGCCTTCAAAGCCAGAAAGTGAATTACCGCTGCCAGGGTTAGTGGCAGAAACTGCATTACTCATGTAATAACTCAACCCCATATAATCAGCACAGCCATCACGCAGAGTATCAAGATCACCCTCTTCCATTTTGATGGTGAATCCGCGACGCTCCCACTCGTTCAGAATATAGGAAGGGTAGTAACCGCGCATATGAACGTCACCAAACAGATAACGCTCACGCATAGCCTCTACTGAATACATCATGTCATCAGGATGGCAGGAGAATGGATACAACGGCACCATCGCCACCATACAACCAATTTTGAACTCAGGATTAATGGCATGACCAAGCTTGACGACTTTGGCGCTGGCGACAAACTGATGATGCAGCACTTGGTACAGCGTCTCTTCTGGATTTTCTTGCTCAGTAAATACCACCCCCGAACAGCAATAACCAAATAATGGATACTTCCAGTTGCGCTGGTTATTGATCTCGTTAAAGGTCATCCAGTATTTAACTTTACTTTTATAACGCGCCATCACCACTTCACTGAATTTCACGAAGAAATCGACCACCTGACGGTTTTTCCAGCCACCGTATTCTTTCACCAGATGCCAAGGCATTTCGAAGTGAGATAAAGTAATGACCGGCTCGATACCGTATTTCAGTAACTCATCAAACATATCGTCGTAAAATTGTAACCCGGCCTCATTGGGCTGCTGCTCATCGCCATTCGGGAAGATACGCGTCCAGGCAATAGAAGTACGGAAGCATTTGAAGCCCATCTCAGCAAACAGCGCAATGTCTTGTTTGTAATGGCCATAAAAATCAACCGCTTCATGGTTAGGATAACGGTAGCCGTCCTGTACGCCATCAGTCATCACCCGGTCAACTCCATGCGCACCACCAGACAGTACATCGGCGATACTCACACCCTTGCCGCCTTTATTCCAGCCGCCTTCAACCTGGTGTGCTGCAACTGCGCCGCCCCATAAGAAATCTTTCGGTAATTGTTTGTGGCTCATTATTTTCTCCCTTAATACTGTGGGCAACTGTACGCCCTTGAAATGAAAATCAATGGCGGGATGGCCCGCCTGAATATTTAAACAGTTAGCCCCGATTCATTTGCGCCTGAGTAATCGGCGCGCCAGATGCTTTAGCGCTGTTTTGCTGTTGCACACTTTCAGGCTCATCAGTAAATCCAACCAACCAAGTGAAAAGTGCGCCCAACACGAACGCTACCGTGATCGACAGCAAGAAACCAAGGAACTGCGCCATATGGCCCTCTTTGAAAAAGACCGGTAATACCGCAATACCCGGTAAGCAGTAACTCCATGACACCGCATTAAATGCCCCTGCGATAGCACCACCAATTCCGCCAGCAGCACAACTGCATAAGAACGGTTTTTTTAGGCGTAGTGCCACACCATAAATTGCCGGTTCGGTAATACCGAACAACGCGGTAATACCGGCCGACAGTGAAATACCCTTCATCTCACTATTGCGGGTTTTTAAGTAAACACCAAACATGGTGCCCGCCATGGCAAAGACAGCGGAAGCTTGCAGGCCAGTAAAGGTGTCATAACCCAGAGTCGCGTAGTTACCAACGGTAACAGGCGTGATCCCCCAATGCACACCCAGTGTGACCAGTGGCTGCCAGAAAGCGCCGACCATAAACCCAGCCGCTGCCGGGCTAAGGTTATAAAGCGAGTTATAAACACCACCAATCGCACCGCCGATCAGATTACCCACCGGGCCGAACACCAATAGCGTTAGTGGCACCATGATGGCAATACAGAACATTGGGGTGAATAGATTGCGCACCACCATTGGCAGGATCCGCTCAAAGAAGCGCTGCACGTAAGACATGGCCCATACCATCAAAATAATCGGAATAACCGAGGCGGTATAGCTCAGGTATTGCACGGGAATACCGAAGAAATCCAAGGTTGGCGATGATAAGGGAATACCCGCAATAGTGTTTAAAATATGGGCAACTTGCGGATTATTCAGTGCTTCTTGCATCAGTTGCTGAACGGCTGGATCGGCCGAATTCAGCATAGTAATTTTATTGGCCGTCAGCATATTCATATAATCAGGGCTGATCAGGGCACAAGCGGTAATAACTGCGGTGAAAGGATTAACATTAAATTTCTTGGCCGCGGTAAAGGCAACCAGCACGGGCAGGAAGGTAAAACCGGTCCAGGAAACAAAATTCAGAATACGGTAGGTGCCGCTCGTCGCATCCATCCAGCCAATGGCGGCAAGAAATGAAATAATCCCCTGTAAAATACCGCAGGCGGCTAACGGATAAAGGAATGGGGCGAAAATGCTGGAGATAATATCCATCAAACGGCTAACAATACCGACCTTGGGTGCAGCAACCGGGGCACTTTCATCGACATTAATCAAGCTGATGACATGTTTATAAGCATCGCCGACATGATTACCGATCACCACTTGCATTTGCCCACCCGCTTCAATAACGGTGATAACCCCTTTAACACGATTTAAACGTTCTTTGTCGACAATTTTATTATCTTTCAATATAAACCGTAAACGGGTCGCACAATGTGTGACATTAATCACATTATTATCACCGCCAATATATTGGATAATTTCCTGAGCGGTCAGTGCGTAATCTATTGCCATTATTAATCTCCTGTCGCGGGTACTGAGCGTAAGATAACCAGAGCGTTATTGGCTTATTATTAATATTCGTAGCCGATTGAGATTGGATTCTAGCAAAAAGAAAAGCGAAGTCACGATATAACAAAAATCGTGAATTGGAATATGTCACACTCAAAAAACACGGTGTTTTATGGTGCTTTTTTATTAATTAATTGCGGGAGTTTTTTACCAATAGTTTCTATTATATATAATACTGGGATTTGAGTGGTAATATTATAATGCCCTTCCAATACAATAGGTGGCATATGATAGGAGATATTAAGGTCGGCCATTTTGGCCAGCGTTGAGTTATCACTATTTGTCAGGCTGATTATTTTACAATTATGTAAACTGAACTGATTGGCAATACGGATAATCTCTTCGGTTTCACCCGAAACGGAAAATATGATAGCAATAGCATCCTGATACATATCGCTGTTGATAGGATAATAGGGATCGTCAATATAAGTACTAAACTTGCCAATATTCGAGAAGAAACGAGCGCTGTATTTCCCTAACGCCCCAGAGGTTCCTATACCCACAAAAATAATTCGGCGCGTGGCGGCTATTTGTGCTGCGGCCGTATCCAGTAACTCGTCAAACTCACTATTATTAATACTTTTAAAATAGCTAATTATTTCACTAATACCAAAGCTAACTGGTGGTTTTTCATCATGCTCTACATATAATTTAAACCGCACCCGGAATTCAGAATAACCATCACAATTCATTTTTTTACAAAATCGTAAAACTGTAGTGGTAGAAACACCCGCTGCGTCAGCCAGTTCTCTGATGGTCATATACATCACTTTATCAGTGTTTTTTATGATGTAATTATAAACGATCAATTCCAGTTCGTTCAGCGCTGATATTTCTTTATATGTAAACATACTGATACCTAGATTCCCGTGATTCGCCTGTAATCAAGGCACTTATGCAACGCAATGGCCCAAGATAGCGAATTTAACATGAAATGGGGTCGCTAACGAGCCAGTTGTGGCTGAGAACTGAACTCATAGCTGTTACTCAGTAGAGTCAATATGAATAGACCGGGCTATTAAGCCCGGCTTCGAGCACTGGCACTATTTTACGACCGGCCAATCAGGTACTCGATAACCTTGATTGACAGCTTCAATTAAAAGCCATTGTGGCAGTTCTGGTAAATCAATCAACGGCCAGTTTTCCCTTGTTGGCCATGCACGATAATCAGAGCGGATTGCTGTTAGCTCGGTACGTTGGGCTTGGGTTAGTGGGGTATCGTCGATACAATAATCACTGACCATCATCGGGTCAGTCGCAATAATAAAAGCATCGCGATAACTGCGAGCCTTTGCTGCCAGTTCATCCGCTGTAAGGGCTGGCGACGGTGGAATATTTAACCATGCAGGCATCCCCTCTACTGTCCCCCTCATTTTCCCCTCTGGGGGCATGCCCGAATAGGTAATAAAAACATCCTCAGACACCTCTATTCCATCCTCCGGCCAAGAGCTTGCCTGCTGATAGGCTTCAATTAAATCAACCGGATAAAAACTATTATCTGTTTGGCTATAAAAGTAAGAACTCATTTTGTATCCTTATTTATTAACATCCGATCGCAATCCAGGCAATAGCACCGCCTGTCGCTGACACTACCTGCAATGTTGTTTTTGTGAATATTCCTGTCGTCGCATAAGCTGATGGTGTGCCAGATGATGCAAAAGCAACAAGTGCATTGCTAGGAAAAACAATAGGTAAATTAACGACTTGACTCCCTGATGCAGAACCAAACTGAATAATGATCCCGCCTGGCAATTTTTGATATCCGTTTGGAGTTGGTGAAGCAGCAAAACTTGCCATATCAGGTATTTGATTAACGCCCGTTCCCACGTTCCTTTTAGCTGCATCGCCCAAACCAAGGTTTACGAGAGTCTCAGCGACAGCGGCGGGGCCGGCATTTTTAATTTCCACAAGGTTATTGGCTGTTTTTAAAAATCCACCATCAGTAATTAATTTAGAGACAGCAGTCGCCACCTGATCAAACTTCTCACTGTCAGCATCAATATTAGCGGCAGAAAGAACACTCATTAATTCCCGCTGTAAGGTGTTAAACCATTCCGCCGGTAATATCGTTGGGGGAACGCCGCCGGCGACATTGCCGTCGGTAAATTCGCCATTACTGTCGGCGCGTGAATTAGGAATATCTCCAATTTTTTGCATAGTAATACCTCACCAATTAAGGCGTTTTAAATTAATAGAAATTGATTAGTTAGCTAACGTAGCCAAACTTCAGAATGCTATGAGACGGATTTAACACCGCAAACCGGCATTCAAGTTGTTTATTGCCCCATGAACGCAACGGATCACTGCAATAAGTTAGGCCACATTGAGCATAATGAAGCGTGGTTTCGGGTGCGGTAATCAACCACGTGAATGGCCACTCGTCACCGTTCAATGCATCACGGCATACCGACATACCTGCACAGGCTTGCCGGTATTGGGTGATAGCAATGGAGTAACCCAATGCCTTGGCCACACGGATAAAATAGGATGCAGACTGGCCGCCGATGCCAAACAATTTCGACACCACGGCCCGCTGGCGCTGGATCATGCTGTCTACTTCACCAATGGCACATAGATCCGGTAGCCCCACAGTGGCTTCCCACTCAGGTAACATAGCCGTCGCCGTTGCCGGGAATGCCGCAGACAACAAATCTTGCGCATCTTCATCGCTACGCTGATACGCATTTGCCAACGCCCGCAGTACCTCAGTCTGCACGCCATCCGGTCGCCGTGGCCAGACTAAACCCATCGGCATTAATGCTTGCAAAGCGGTAGTATATTCACTGACAGAGTAGCGACTCATAGATAGCTCACCGTACCCCTAATGGGGAGTTTGCCAGTTTGTAACTCAATATTGGCCGCCGGAGATTGCATAATAAAGCCCCCGGTCCCCGTGACCTCACCAATTGCCAGTAATAGTGATGACCACAAGATTTTGCCACCAGGTTCACCTTCGCTGAAAAACACCTCGTCGATAGCGGCATTGATGGCGGTCGTGGTAGCACTATCAGCATGTGAAATCCCACTAATAACAAAATCAATGGGTTGTGCAACTGGCGCACAAACATAAACCAACGCAATGATAGGTTGCTGTGGATAAATATTATCTGCTACCCGTTGTTGATCACCAGTGGCTTTTACCGCCCCCCATGATTCCAGCGATGAAATACCGTCGCTACCTTGCGGAAAACCGCCGTGGTCGTTGTCATCGCACATAATATAAACCCCGACAGTCCCTGCCCCCATCAGCCGCCGTTTTACCCAACAACGGGTCACTCCCGGTACCCTTAATGCCCAAGATTGATAGTCGGTATCATTACCACCTTGCGGGATATTCTGGTAAGCCAATAGCATACGGGAACGAAATGCATCCTCAGATTCAATATCCGCACCGCCGGAAATTTTACTCAGTGCTGTGGCGGTGGCCTGAACACCATCAATAGCAATATCTAGCGTCAGCAGGGTGCCAGCCGCACTGTTACCCCGGCTACCGCCGCCAGTCGCATCCTCCAATGGACGGGGTAAAATGGCGGTAATAGCTGCCAGAACGTGACCATCGGGAGAAATCTTCACTTCATTATCAAGCCGATACTGATAGCCGTCGGCCCGATTAAGCAAGCGGCCAGCAGGAATAATTCGTCCAGCTATCCCACTAAAGCGAACGTCAGTCGCAGTAGCCGGATTTGCTGCTTTACGAAACACGTCTTTCAGTGCCGCCCAAGCCGCAAGGTACTCGTCGGTGGCATGGTATGGCGTGGCTTGCTGGGCGATATAATCCAGATAGCCATAGTGCAGGTGTGCCATCCCCGCATCTGCGTCACTGATAACGCCAATATTGGAGAAACGCAGTAAGTTGCCGCCGGTTTTCAGTTCCGATTGAATATAAGACTGATTGCGTTGTCGCAATTCACTTAACGTGGGTCGATTAAATGGCATGAATTACTCCTCCCATACCCATGAAAATTTCACTGAAGATTGGGCTTTACCCGGTTGTTGGTAAGCAATAATCAACAGCAATGTATTGGGGTAAATTATTTGTGCCCGGGTGTTTATGGCCGCCACAACACGATCCTCGGTCAGCCACGCCAATGCTTCTGCCGCGTAGTCCTCGGCTTTGATCGCAACCTGAGTGGTAAGTTTTTCCCGTCGCAATAACCACAACCGCGAACCAATAGCTGATAGCGCCCCGCTGTCCCCCCACCAGCCGCGGCGATCATCGCCATCAATAGCATCATCAATTCGCGCCAGACGGTCAGTAAACAAACTCAGTAAAATAGCGGTATGCAAATCATCGCCATCCAGCACTCCCCCGCGACCTGTCTGCCAATCTCCCAATGAGGCATCGACATCCCAAACCGTTTTAATATCTGTTGTCATCGCACCACCTTAGCGGGCGTCTCACTGGTAAGGGTCGAGCTGCCCGACTGTACATTTTTGAGTTGATGGTTGTGGCTGTTATAGGCATCACGTAAGGTTTTCAGCGTGATGCTATTACCGTCTGCGTTATCAACAATATCGCCGCTAACCTCGAGTAACGGCGTATTCAGCCGTACTTTTACCGATGCGTTTACCGTCACCGCGGTAGCATTATTGATTGTCACCGGCTGATTGTTAGCCTCAATGATTACCCCACTTTCCGTCAGTTTGATAAATTGCCCCCACTGGGAATAAATCACCGTTTCTCCGGCTGTTAGTCCTGAATGGCGATAAGCCGGATGGTTGGAGGCGATGATCAGGCCGTTGGATCGGTCCCCGCCCAGAAAACCGATAACCACGTCACTGCCAACTGGCAATCCCGATGAAAAACCAAACTCAGCCAGCCTTGGGGTATCAGAGTGGACTTCCAGTTGAGTTTGATACTGCACGGTTTGTATCCCGTCACTGTCGTCAACGGCACTCACTCGCCCAAGTCCCAACAGCATTTTTATCTGCCGGTACAGGGTCGAAATTTGCCCGGTTAGGTCATTCATAGTTCCCCCCTATGTCACTTAATGTTGTAAGGCTGGAATGTGAAGGCAGCAGGTGGCATCAGGGTCATTTTGCTCGTCGTCCCTTTCTCATCTTTGGCATAAACCACTTCCGAGAGTAGCCACAGCTCATCATTAAGCCCAAATGCTGGAATAGTAATGGGAATCAATGTATTAACTTCCCATAGCCGGCCATGGCGATCGCGCCAACTGTCAACTTGCACTGTCAAGACGTTAGCGCGACCAGAGCGGCGGTTCATTTCCCATTCGATGCAATCTTTCAGCAAATGTGGCGAGTTCACTGTACTTTCGACGATAATGACCCGGTTACGATGGCGGGCCGGAAATTGTTCGGCCAATAGTGTGTCTCGCGTGGTAGCTCGCACCGAGGTGTTATCCCCACCCGAGGCAGAATGCCTGGCTGCGGCATTGGAAGAGAGCACCACGCCGGTGTAATCAACAAAGCGTTGATTGATATCGGTATGAAGATTGGCACTAAGAATATTGATGCCCTGTGCCACACCGCTGGCAGCTTTATGCGTTCCAGCGCGGGTCAGATATAAGTTGCCATCCGGCTGGTCGTAATAGAGCAATGCAGCAGAGCGCGTGACGTGATCAATCACCGCTTGCGCCGTTTCTCCCCAATTCAGAGTGAATTTCGGCACAATGGTCATATCGGTAATATCAGAGGTCACTTTGATGCCGTAAGGTTCGGCCAGTTTTTGCGCAATCTGCAACACCGTGGATTGGCTAATCACGCTGTTGGTCCACTCAGCGGAGCAATCCACCAGATCCTGGCACTTACTGCGCCCCGAGGCACTGACTTGATGTGTTGTGGCCGCAATAGCGCAATCCCAACTGTCAATATAGCCATTTAACACAGCATCATTACCCAACTTAACCACGCAGGGAGCTCCGGGGATAATCCACTGTTGCCCTCCACTGGCGGGATAACGATCCATCAGCGATAACTCAAAGCTACTGGGTAATTTTTCAATACTCCGCGTGACCTGAACTTTGCTCCAACCGGTGATCGCTCTGCCGTCTATCTCCAGTGTTAAGTCATCACTTGGCATTTTATTATTCATAGATTCAATGCCCTAAACCGAATTGGCATAAATGCCGGATGAATCGGATTCGCCATTTTCACCAGTGCATCACCACGTAGCGCATCCTGATATAACCGATTCGCCAGCATCAGCGCGGGTAGTGAGCGGTTAAAACTAACCTCGTTGATGCGAGATAAATTCGCCCCGGACTGTTGCAATAGCGCCACGATAGATTCGCGCATTTGCATCAGCGCACGGTAGGTTTCATCATTACCGCGATCGGCGGCGGCCAGTGTTGAGCTATCAATCACCTCACTGACCCTGCCAAGTACAGCGACAGCATCGTCATAACTTTCCGGTTGATACTGCGCCACCGCGATGACCATCCCTCCGGCGCATAAAGTCATCATTAAATGATGGCTGGCGTCAGCAATTGCGATATCACTGCTATTGGCTCGGAAGGCGTCGTCGTGAGCCGCTGTCAGGTTTTCCATCATGCGGATAACATCCAGTGTGCTAAAACCGCCATTTAGTAGCGTGTTAACCAGAGTGAGTAACTTGTCGGCATGCCCCTCAACACTGTTAGTCGCAAGTAACTCATTCACGGCAGCACTGATTGCCGCTCGCCCTTCGACGATAAACGCCAGCCGTTGCGCCACTAACATGGGTAAGTTGGTGGTATCACTTTGCTGGTTCACCGCTTCCGTCACGCCCGAACTGCTGCCACCGACAGTACCGTGGTTAAAGCGGCCATAACGGTTTCGGCCAAAGGTTGAGCGCAGTGCGTTACCCAGATTACTGGCCTCATTGGCAGTATTCGTTACCATGCGGCTCCAAAATTCCGCCGTACTTTGCAAGGTTTTTATTACCTGAGTGGCGGAGCGCATCTCTCCTTTTACCGTTGAGATAAAACCAGCGACTGCTTTGGCGCTCAATCCCAGCCAAGAGGAGTGGACAGACGCACTCATTTCAGCCATACCGGTGATGGCAAAGGCACGTAAGCCGGATTCGATAACGGTTAAGCTGAACGCGAATACCCGCTCGCTGCCAACACCTTCATCAATTTTCAACCCCGTGTCAGCGATGCTGACAGTCATCTCACCCAACGTTGGGTGAACCAATGTCCCTGGCCCGGCCATTTCACAAGCTGCGATCAATGAATCGCGCTGAGTCATTACATCAGGTGCGGCGTAGATCTGGCTGTTTTGTACCAAAAATCCAGTTAAAACAATGTTCCGTGTACTGCGCCCCAAATCCTCGATATAGCTGGTATCGCGATAAGGGTAAGTGTGCACTGCCTGACGACGACCAAAACTGCCCTTGCTATTCAGGACCACGAAGGGCACTCCCCGAAAGGAGGCTTGATGGAGGTGTTCCGACCATTGCCAACTGTCGTCGCTTCCTCCCAAGAGCGCTGATAGTGCGTTATTGATAAGTGACATTTCGTTCTCCTGTCCAGTAGTAGACGTTAGGAAATAAAAAACCCGCCGGAGCGGGTTATATCGATATGTTGATTGGTTAATTTTTACGGATACTAATAGGGAATTACATCTGCATGGCGTGAGCTATTCTGCTGCCTCCCTGAGTTGGGATCACTAAGCTTTCACCGCTTCGACTGTCGATTAACGTCAATTCAATCTGCACCCGATTGTTCTGCATCGCGGTAGCGATAACATCAGCAATAGCATTAGCGTTAAAGCCCCCCGCTGAGTCAGTGTAAATAGGTGATTCAGTTGTAGGGATGCTGCCTATATTATTATCTGGCGCAAGAGAAGATGAGGGGCTAAGGGAATAGGGATCTTCAGCACCGAATTCAGTTATGCGGTTGTTGCTCCAGGTGTTCTGCGTTTGTGTTTGAGTTTCAACTTCAGCCCCAGATCCCAGATTAAAAAGATCAGTTAATGGAGTAGACTCAATTTTAATTGGCCGAAGCCCAGAAATAACACCCGCATTTTCAGTCTGATAATTTATTTTCTCTGCATCATTGGGCTTAATATGATCCTGATATTTCTTACGAAATCCATCAGTCATAAGACCGCTATTAAGCATGGTTATTTCATACCAATTAAGCTGTTTTTTAAAATCTGTATTATTATATGCCCATCGCATTTTCGCCGAGTCATTACCACTGATTATCCCTAAAGTACGCATTATGGCAAAATTATCTGGACCATAAGTTAGCGTGTCAGTTACACCACCAATGCCATCAGCCACAGAGCCATCAGAGACAAGAATTTCGTATCCGATGTTAGATAGCTTATCTTTCAAAACATCCCAAGCAGCACTTAACTCATCAGTATTCTGGTCTAACTCTGTCAATTGTATATTAAGCTCAGGATCAATAGTTAGGCCAAATAAAGTAGATTTAGCCAGCAAATCTTTTAGTTGCGCCCCCTCTCGCAGCAACTCAATAGTATTACCGTCTATTTTCAGAGCATCCGTCAGTTTACTTTGTACTTGGGGTGCCATTTGTGGAAAATCCTCGGCAATTTTAGCTATTGTTGCAGTAGCATCCACTGTGCCATTTTCATTACTGATAATGTCAAACCCATACTCATGTAGCTGCGCCAGCCCCTGATCATTATGGCCCCATAGCATATTATTCAAATTGCTGTAGAGCTGCTCAGTTGATTTTATCGCAGCCATTTGTTCAACACCTCGAATACGCATAGCGCCACTTATTTGACTAAATTGATCAATAGGTGCGTTAACGTTCCTCGCTGCTGTATTTATTTTACGGGCCTCATCAGCACCGTTATTAAGCCATTCCACTCCCGCAGTTCCAACAGCAATAATTGTGTTTCCACCACCAGCTAATTTATAGTTACTGAATATTTGAGGCGGTACTTTAGATAATGGAGAAACCGTATTCATATTGTATTTATTAGCCATTTTTGCCAGCCTTAATTTTATTAATCCGCCCGGCCTGCTGGCACCACCACATTAAGCTACTGTAAGTCAGGGACCAGGCATCGCCCGGCCCCCAGCTATAATAGTAAGTGACGTCAGCGATTATTTCGCGCCATCGCCCCCTGTTGGGGAGTAGGCTAAAAAACCCATCATATAAACCTCACAGGCCTTATAGTCGGTAAAAGCCATTTTCTTGATAGCCTCACGCGGCACCCCTGAGACCAAGGCAATCAGCAATCCCATACCGCTGAGCGAACCTGACTTGGTTTGCTCATCGTAGAATTGCTGTACTTGCAACAGTGTCGGTTCACTCAGCTCGACCACCTCGTAGGTGGTCTTGGTTGCGTCGTGTTGAATGGCTTTCACCAGTGAAATAGTTTTACTGCGCTCCAGTACAGTCATATCAATTCTCCGTCACCGAACCGCCTTCCCAGCTCACATCAACCGTGCCTTCAGTGCTGTCAACCACCAACGTGCTCACCGACCACATGCCACTACCAATAATGGTTTTGCCGTTCGCCAATTCACAGACAATATTGACATTGGTCTGGTCGTTAAAATCACTGATAGAGACCCCGCCACTGTCACGGATAGTGCAGGAAATGGACGGTGCCACCACGGTTTCTTTATAGCCATGCACCCCATCCATGCCCATGACAGTTTCACGTTTTACCTTTGAAGGGCTGTATTTGAACTGACCGGCCACCATAATAGTAATGCCATCAACGGTGACATAAGCCGTACCTGCCAGGCGGTTTGAAGTATCACTCATAATTTATTTCCTTTTTTGTTAGTGCATTAAATGGCTAAGGGTTAAACAGCCGCTTGCAGACGGAATTGATTGAGAACCGCAAAGATACGCAACTGATTAATCAGCACGCCGGTCCACAACACATCAACACGATTTGGATTACTGGCATTTTTCTCAACTATCAGGCCACGGGCGAAACCTTTGGCATCCTGAACATAGCCATTAAATTCCAGGGTCTGATACTGAGCAATCAGCTCGGCACGGATGGTATTTGGCGTGATGATGGCCGAGCCTGGTGCAAAACGGGTACCATCGGCAGCCAACTTCATGCGAGCAAACTTCGAGGTCACCTGAGTTCGTAGGTAGCGCGTGACAAACATCAATAAGAACAAGGTCTCAATTTGCAAATAACTATCATCCGCAGCACCGTATTTGTTGGTCTGATAAGTCGTAATGATATTTTCGATTTGAACTGTCCCGTCGTCCGCCACCGTCACGGTTGAAATACCGCTATGCAGCAAGTTATTCCGCTCAGTCAGGGTAAAACGGCTAGAAAGGGGCGCTGCCAATACACCACTTACTGCCAACGTTTGCAGTGGGCGGCCGGGATCATTACGCAAGCTTTGCGCAATAGCACCAACATACGCGGCTGACCACAGGTAAGCCGGTGTCGGCGAGTTATGGATCCCGAGCAATGAGGCATGTTGGTCATTACGCAGTTCACCGGCCGCGGTCAGTTGACCATAGGTGCCGGAGTGAGCCGCAAAGCTGTGACCATACAGTTGCTGACTATAGCTCCAGCGCCCGGTGCTATCAGAAAGGAATGCCTTGATGGCATCCAATGACGCGGTATCTGTGTAAGGGTTGATAATGAAATCGAAGGTACGATCCTGTAAGTTTGCCAGGCCACTTGCCAGTTCAGGCGCGCCTGCACCTCCAGCCATCGGAGTGATCGACAACACCAGACTCTCCGGTGTGGTCTCTCCACCGGCACTCCCCAGATAGTTCAAACGCAGATCGATATTGTTACCATGTGCTCCTTTGTTTTTGGCCGTTAGTACTACAACAGCGCCTTCCGATACACCATCACCAGTATGGGCAACAGTTACCGGTAATTCAGGTTTACTCTCGATTGCCGCCGCCAGCGCCAGAGCGATGGTATTGGCATCATCAGTCGGCACTACCGTGGTTTGTACACGAATACCGGCGATATACAGTGAGATAACACCGGTTGCTGATGCCGGAGTCGTCACGGTAATTTTACCGATGGCAGCAACCATAGCTTCAGAGTCGCGCAATGGTAGAAGATAGATTTCACCAGCGCTGTCATTGGCCAGATACGCTGCCATTTGCCCATGTAGCATTGAACCTGCACCACACAAACCGGCAACGGTGGCGACAGATGAAACCAGCAGCGGCACATTGACGGGCAAAGTGCTTTCCGTCAGGGTTTGCCCGATAATCAAAGTCCGTTGAGGGGTGCTCGCTGTGTTAGCTTGGGAATTATCAAACTCAGCAAAGAACAGTGGCGTACGCAGATTACTCGGGATATTAGTGAAAGGAATTGTCATAATTTTTTACTCTCCGTTGTTAACACTTAAAATGCAGGTTTCGCTGTTTTTACCGTAACCTGCACCACATCACCGTCTTGAATACGACGGTGCCAAAATGGGTTATCAGGAACCTCTGCGCCAGATTCAGGCAAAAAGGTGCCCTTGACCGGGTCACGCACTGCGCGGCCAGTCATCGGTTTTACAAACATAGGGTTACTCCGAAAGGGTGATGGCGATCAGCGGGTCTGTGGTGCCATCAGGCATATCAATCGCAATGTCGATACCTGTCAGTGGCGTGGTCTCTACTGGGAAGAAGTCTTCCGGCCCTTGGTAATACTCGAGATCGAGTTCTACTTTCACTTCAGCAAAATGTTGCTCGCTGCTAGTATCGATACCCATCGTGGTACGCACTTTGGCAAATTGCTGAATCTGGCGAGTCAGTTCATAACTGTTAATCACTGCCCGTTGAATCTGTTCACACAAACGCTCAAGTGCCTCTGCCGCTTCCGTGACTCGATTTACCGCCTCACTTAGTTGGATATGCCCGCTAATGCGTAAGGTGGTCATGGTATTAAACTGCGGTACATTGCGGCCAATAGACTCTTTTATTTCAAGTGGTGTCTGTAACAAAATGGCCGGATAAGTGGTTACCGGCCATGCATCAGTTGAATAGATACGACCTTCCGCATCTGTTTTGCCCAATAATGCGGCAGCGGCCAGTTGCCTGATTTGTGCAGCATTCATAGGCTCACCTGATAAAAAATGAGATATCCGACCTTATTACCGGTCATAGTTATTCTCCTGGTAAATGGTTGCCCCGTTCGGGGATAAACCTGTCGTCTCACGGCGAGAGTGGATTATCAATTTGGTTATTACGCCAACGAATGACCTCATCAAGCCGTCCTTTACAGAGGCGTAACTCTCGCTTGAGTGCCAACGCATATAAACTACTGTCACCCCATGTGGAACCAACAAACTCCGGGATTTCACACTGGGTCATCGCCGATTCAGGTGGCAGTAACAAGGGGGATTTCACCACCTGAAGGGCTGGCTTATTCACGCAAGATACTAATGCCAGGCTCAGGCATACGGCTGACAGCGCAGTTGTCAGTTGCGGTTGCCGCCACAAAACGCTTGAGACGATCCTCAGTTTCATGTCGCAGTACCCTTTCATTTTCCAACTGCCGTGCGACGGCAGCCCGATTAGCCGCATCGTTTAACTGATAGGCAGCGATGGTGTTATCCAATGTTTGATTAACAACTCGTTCAGCCTGTAACTCCGCATGCTCCTGCACCTGTTTGGCACTCAAGCGATAGGTATTGGCCATCAGCCCCATGAGTAATATCGCGAGCAACACCGTGGTGATGGCACGCCTGTTCATTTGCCCTCCCTGGCTTTCATTGCCGTCAGGTTCGGTGTCAGACAAAGTTCATGTTCAATCTCACGCCGATTAACCAAACCTTGCCAGCGCTTGCCACCCGCCATAATCCAGCGGCGCAACTCCCCGCATGCACCGGTTATATTTCCGCTATTGAGTTTTTTTAATAAGGTTGAGTGGATAAATGCGGTTTTACCGACGTTATAGGTAAATGAATAGAGCGCTGCGCGGGTGTAATCTCCCACAGGTACTTGTATCGCATCATCGACTGACTTTTTCACCACCCGTAAATCCTGCTGTAATAACGCATCACACTGTTGATCGCTATACAGTTTTCCCTGGATAATGTCGTTACCAGTGTGACCATCACACAGCGTCATGACGCCCACTACGTCGTTGTAGGCGATGTATTTACGTCCTTCAAAACCATCGTGCCCACCCAGCAATGTTCCGGCAATGGCAACTGCTCCACCGGCTGCGGCACCCAAAACTTTCTTACGCAGTGAAGGCGTCATGTCAGCTCTCCATTTTGTGTAGCGCGTCATTACATACCGCAATTGCGGCTGGAATATCGGCCACTGTTTTATTACGCAAAAAATCTCGTAGAATTTCTGTTCGTCTCTGCTCTTCTTTAATTATTGCGTCCTTTTCCCGTAAATTGACGTAATAAGTTTTGATGGTAAATATTACGCTAATAATAGTACCCAGAATAAAGATGTAATCCTGTAAACTAAGCGCTGAAAATAGAGCAAGCGATCCTGCCCACCAATACGGCAGTGGATTTTGTTCACTCATTTAATACCTCCCAAGCCGATACACTTGCGCGTATGACTAACAGAAAGAGGAAAGCCCCAACCATGCGGGGCTTTCCTCTTTCTTAATCAGTATGTAACGAACCAGTGATATCAGACTAATATACTTTTTGCGGACCGCGTTAGTGTTTTTTTATAAAAAATAGATTTATTTTTAATTAAATACATATCAACTAAAAAACAAAAAATCTCACCAAAGCGAGATTTTAAATTATGATAATTGCGTAACAAACTAACCAGTAATGTCAGACTAATACACTTTTTGCGGACCGCGTTAGTGTTTTTTCATAAATATGTAAATTCTCTATTAAAGGATCCATAGTTAATTTCACATTCAACATTGCCAGGCAGCCATCAACAAAGCCTTCCGCCATTTGCATATTAATTCGCACTAGTCTTTCATCTCTTTTCTGCTGACGAGCAATTGCTCGCTTGGATTGATTAAGCACATAGTGACGGATGATCAATTCATATTCATCTGGCCGGTATTGTTTTAATCGAGCAACGCAGCCATCGACAACCAGGCCGTCATCATCACAACAGGAGGCTTTACTCTTAGACGTATCAGGCAATAACCCCTTAAAGCCCGCAGCGATAGATGAATAATCCAGCCCGGAACTGTATCTTGCCCATACTCCCCAGCGCGCCAGGACTAATTGAATATCTCTCATGTTTTGGTTCTGCTGACTGTGGCTTCCGGTTTGTGTACCGTTTATTGAACTCATAAATAATTACTCCACAAAAGGCAGGGCACCGTGGTGACACCTCAGCCTATCGATTGCTCAACAACGGAAACCACCGTAAGTCTGGCCGCCGTCTTCTTGTGATAAACAGGAACAACCCATGCTACATATCTGGATAGCAGTGATGCATGCCAGTACGATTTCATACGTTTCCCTTATATATTTTGATTGATTATTACCGCAAGTGATTTTATAGTCAACACCGCAGATGATTGGATATTATTGCTAACGGTAATAAAATTGACTGATGAAAAAGAAGCCATTGACGCCAGAACAGTTAGACGACGCTAAGCGGCTGAAAGAGCTGTTTAATGCCAAGAAAAAAGAGCTGGGTATATCCCAAGAGTCTGTCGCGCACGAATTAGGGGTTGGGCAAAGTGCCGTAAACCAATTCCTTAACGGCATAAATCCGCTCAATGTGACCAACGCCGCCGCTTTTGCCAAAATACTCAATGAACCAATCAGTAGCTTTAGCCCTTCTCTGGCGAAAGAATTGGCCAAAATGGCCGAAAGTTTATCGATCTCGGCGCGTAATGGGCTAAATGATAAACCGGCCGGATCAGTTGCTAACAGCTATCCGTTAATCAGTTGGATAAGTGCAGGTAACTGGTATGAGGCAATAGAGCCTTATACGCTGCGTGATATTGAAATCTGGCCTGAATCGACCAAAAATGCCCATGACAACGCTTTTTGGCTCAGCGTTAAAGGAGACTCCATGACATCGCCTTCGGGGATCAGTTTTCCTGAAGGAATGATTATTCTGGTTGACCCGGAAAAAGAGCCGCTACCCGGTAATTTTGTTATTGCCAAACTGACTGATGATAACGAAGCAACATTTAAGAAACTCATTGTTGATGCTGGTGTTAAGTATTTGAAACCATTGAACCCCTCCTATCGATTAATCGAACTCAATGGCAACTGTAAGATACTGGGTGTGGTGGTTGATGCCCGCTGGCTGGAAATAAACTAGCCCCCATCTCGATAAACACCGATGCTCAGTTGTAGTTGGAAAAAATAAATCACTTGTATAAACAATCAGATAAGCACCACACATAAAATAACCGCCAGTGATTCCCAACCTTAATCACCTGCGGTTATTTTATTGACGTTAAAAAATCAGTAATAGTCGTTTTCTCGCTTCAATCCGTGTAAAACAGCGTTGTCTGCCACTCGCCAGTGCTGTATATTAATACAGTATTTACTCATTCAGGAAAAAGCCATGCGTGTTGAATTGATTTATGACAAACGGAATGTCGCCGGCCTACCCAACGCCGCTGAAATGATTAAGGCAGAGTTAACCAAGCGGGTGCATCGGGTGTTTCCTGATGCTGAAGTTAAGGTTAAACCAATGCAAGCCAATGGCATCAATACTGATGCTAATAAACAAGAAAAATCAGTACTGAACCGGTTGGTTGAAGAAATGTTTGATGAAGCCGACGAATGGCTGGTTAATGAGTTTTGAAAACCATTTAGCCGGGTAATCAGGCCCGGCTCATATTAATGCATTATGTTGCTCTATTATTAATTAATAGTTTAATACTTTTAATTTTCTTTTAATCTTTATTTTAAAAAATTAATCTCCCGTCAATGTTAACTTTTGCCTTCGATTTTTAAAGGGATTAAAGGTTAATGATGGAAAAGAATAGATGGGTAAAGAGAGGTGTTGCTGTATTACCGCTGATTATCACCTGCCATACAGCAGTAGCCAGCTATCACTCAGATATAAACGATGGTCTAACGATTAGCTCCTCATTGGGATTATTGAATGCAGAATCACAAGAGTTTGTTTATCAGCCCCAATATAATGGTCGCAAGCTAAGCCAGATAGATTGGAAAGCGGAAAACACGCCTATTGTAAAAATGGATATATCATGGGATCTGTTATCACGGTTAACATTAACCGCGCGCGGATGGTCCACATTATCACCCGCTAAGGGGGTCATGGATGATTATGATTGGAAAACATTAGGGCAATCTAAGTGGACTGATTGGTCTCATCACGAAAAAACCAATTTAAATTATGCGAATGAAATCGATCTTAATGCAAAATTTTGGCTTTTAAAGCAAGAAAATTACCGTATTGGTATGATGGCCGGTTATCAGCGCAATAATAATAGCTGGACATCTTATGGTGGAAACTATAATTACAATAGTGGTAATAACCTATTTACAGGTTCCGATAGTGTTACCAACATTGGTTATAAGCAAAAGTTTGAAATGCCCTATCTTGGCTTAGCCGGGAGCTATCATTATCAAAAATTTGAGTTTAATACCTTGCTGAAATACAGCAGTTGGGTAAATGCCTATGGTGATGATGAACACTATTTACGTCAACTTTCATTTAAAGACAGCAGCAAAGGCTCTCGCTATTACGCAGTCGTGATTGATGCGGGCTACTACGTCACCGATAACACTAAATTATTTGTTGAAGCGTCCTGGAACAGGCATGCCGAAGGAAAAGGAGATACACAAATCATCGACACTGGTGCAGGTGTTTCTGCAAATGTAGCTAATAGCGCCGGCATTGCTCAACAAAATCAAACTATCACTATAGGTTTGCAGTATAAATTTTAATCTAACCCCCCTCTTATTACTGCCATCCCTCAGCATCAATGCAACCTGAAAACCACTGTTTTAGCTGCATTGATGCTAATTTTACCCTTTTGATGTCACTATTTTTTTCAACTTTATTTGAATTTTTACCTTCAAATGAAGCAGAAAGGAATAATCAAGCTTATGTTTTTATTGAATATAGATGTCAATAAAATCCACCTACTTTGTCACCGTTACATAAAGAAGTATTAACAATGGCGTATTAATTACAGTTTGTTACTGTGACACAGCTCAAGTTTATCTCTGCCAAGCCGTTACTTGAATCATGCCTTCCCTCTTATTTAGGACGCTCTATGCTTGATTCCATTCGTTCACGTATCTTGGCTGCCTGTATCATCATCGTGGCAGGCTCTCTGGCCATTAACACCTATTTTAACTACTCGGTTGCCAGTAAATATAACAATAGCGCCATAGATAATACCCTGACCGCCGTTACCGCCAGTCATGGTGTCGGGATCGCCGATTGGGTTGCCTCCAAAACACAAATGATTGTGTCACTAAAAGACAGCGCACTGACGGCAGACCCGACAGCGGCACTGCGACAAGTTGCAGCCGCAGGTAACTTCATCAACGTGTATATCGGTTACGCGAACAAAACCGCGATTTTTTCTAATCCCGATGGTATTCCAGCCGGCTACGACCCCACTGGGCGGCCATGGTATCTACAAGCGGTAAAAGCGGGCAAACCCGTGGTCACCCCACCCTATGTTGATGCTGGAACCAATCAGTTAGTGGTAACGTTCGCATTGCCGATTATTCAGGACGGCAGCGTTAAAGGGGTATTGGCCGCTGATGTCACCATGGACAGCGTGATTGCAAACGTGAAATCCATACACCCGACTGAAGACAGTTTTGGTATGTTAATCGATGCCGATGGCACCATTATCGCTCATCAAGATGCGAAACTAGCCCTTAAGCCACTGAGCGATATTGCGCCGACGCTGGACCTTAAAACACTGTTAACAGCAACTGAGCCTGTCGCTGCCAATATTGGCGATAACAGTAAATTGCTGTTGGCCCAAGCAGTACCAGGGACTCAATGGTTTACTGTTGTCGCCCTGGACAAAGCTCAAGCTACCACCGGCATGCGGTCGTTACTGACCACATCACTGGTGACACTGGTGATTATTATTTTAATCGCTGTTGTCATTATTAGCCTCATTACCAAACGTGCTCTGGCACCGCTGACCCATGTGCATAAAGCCATGGATGCTATCAGCTCCGGCTCAGAAGACTTAACTCAGCGATTGCCGGTAGAAGGCCGTGATGAAGTGGCAAAAATAGCCCTTTCGTTCAACAATTTTGCCGACAAACTGAGTGTAGTCATGGCGCAAATCCGTGATACCAGCGAATCAGTACGGATTGCAGCCAATGAGATAGCGGCAGGCAATCAGGATCTGTCGGGCCGCACAGAGTCTGCCGCCGCCAGTTTGCAGCAAACCTCGGCGGCGTTGGAACAAATCTCGGCAACCGTGGCCCACTCCGCCAGCGCAGCGCGGCAGGCCAATACTGCGGTACTTTCGGCGGCTAACGATGCTTCACGTGGTGGCGAGGTGATAGCTAAAGTCATCACCACAATGGAATCGATTGAAGCGGCATCTGGCAAGATCGGCGATATCACCAGTGTGATCGACGGTATCGCTTTCCAAACCAATATTCTGGCACTTAACGCGGCGGTAGAAGCGGCACGCGCGGGTGAGCAAGGACGCGGTTTTGCTGTGGTCGCAGGGGAAGTTCGTACATTGGCACAGCGCAGTGCACAGGCTGCGAAAGAGATTAAAACGCTGATCGAATCGACCGTCAGCAGTGTGGCATCTGGCTCCGGCCAGGTACGTCAAGCCAGTAATACCATGACCGAAATCGTCAGCAGCGTGTCGGATGTCACCACCATTATGTCTGAAATAACCAACGCAGCCGATGAACAAATGCGCGGCATTCACGAAATAAATAGTGCGGTCGCGCAATTGGATACCATGGTGCAACAAAATGCCGCATTGGTGCAGGAATCCACCGCAGCATCTGCGGCGTTACAAGCTCAGGCTGCTGATTTAACCAGTGCAGTGAATCAATTTAGGATCTAGTTCAGCATCGGTATACATAGATAAAATACCGATTGGTTTCAGTGGGTTGAAAATCACCCACTGAAACCCCCTACCCCAGCAATATTCGTGCACCAATTTTAATCGGTGCAAAATTTTCGTGTTTCATACCCGCTTCAGTTAATGCCTGCTTGAGTTGTTGTGGTGGTTCATCCAGTGGTTCGTCAGCCAGTTCAAACACCCCCCAATGAATCGGTACTGTCATCGGCTGCTGTAATTGTTTAAATAACTGCACCGACTGCTGTGGATCCATATGTTGGGCCTGCATAAACCACCGCGGAGCATAAGCACCAATGGGCAAGGCGGCATAATTGAATGGCCCTAACCTTTCGCCAATGGTTAACAGTTGCTGGCAATAACCTGTATCACCGGTAAAGTAAAAGTTAATATCATCACGCTTGACCACCCAACCAGACCACAAACTTTGGTTACGATCCCAGGGTGTACGCATGCTCCAATGCCGTGCCGGTACACAATGAAACTCAAATTCAGCTGCAAGGTGTTTATCCCACCAATCCAGTTCATGAACATGGCGAGCACCCTGCTGTAGTAACCAACTTTTTAACCCTAACGGTGCCAGAAAAATCAGCTTGGGGAAGCGGCGCAATAATTGGCTAATCGTTGTCACATCCAAATGGTCGTAATGGTTGTGAGAAATCACTACCACATCTATATGGGGTAACTCTTTTACACTGGCAGGTACCGGTGTTCTCCGTGCTGGCCCGTAAAAATTGAGCGGCGAGGCACGCCCGGAGAGTACCGGATCAAACAAAACCGTTTTCCCACTGACCCGCAATAACAGCGACGCATGGCCTAGCCACCACAACGCATCCTGCTGCCCGCTAAAATCAGCCGCTTGCCACCAGTCAGTGACAAACTGCGCATATCCTTGCTGCGGCGGTTTTGGTAGCGACTGGCGTTTTCGCTCTTCACGCCAGCGCTTCAAATCTTGTGGATGATGAACAACCGGCTCCAGGTTCTGAAATCCAAACTCAGTGTGGTGTGGCTTACTGGCATCATAATAGGGGTTTTTCTTTGCCATTCTACGTCCTTCACTGTCAGCCGCGATTGCAACCAACATTTATTCATGGGCTATGCCCGTAATAATTCGCCCTTTCACAAAAGTGATATTTTCACACTGTAAGCAATAGCGCTAATTCTAGTAATAGTCTTTCATTTTGCTGGTTAAAATCTTGCCACACGTGTCACGGTCATTATTGTCACAAAATGGCATTATCAATTATTCGCATTATCATGGATATTCTGTTTTTTGCTGAATACCACCCTGGCTACTAATTTGATTCATATCAATTTTTACTGTAATAGGCGCCTTTTCTGGCCGAAAAACCCTTTTTCGTGATCGAACACTCATTTTTATAAACGCCATACCTTTATAAAGAAAACGATTATCCATTATTAATGAAACATTGTTTTAATTTGAGGTGGCAGTAAAAATGAGTAAACAGATTTCAACAAGGCATACGCTGGCGTACGGGAGTGCCAACTTACTGGGAAGTGGGGCACTGGCAATCAGCGGAGCCTGGCTGATGTATTTCTACACCACCTTTTGCGGGCTATCAGTCGTAGAGGCTGCGACTATTTTCTCAATCGCCAGTATTCTTGATGCGATTAGTAATCCAGTAATGGGTTATATCACCGATAACTTCTATAACACCAGACTGGGCCGCATCTTTGGTCGTCGTCGCTTCTTTATCTTACTGGGGATCCCGCTGGTACTTGTCTATCCAATGTTATGGATGAGCGGTTTTGGCTTTTGGTATTACCTACTGACCTACGCGCTGTTTGAACTGATTTATACCTCCATCATGGTGCCATATGAAACATTGGCGACCGAGATGACCACCGATTTTGCCAAACGCTCCAAATTAACTGGTTCTAAAGCCATTTTCGGTAAAGTAGCAAACTTTTTGGCCGCTTTCATTCCCGGTCAGTTTATTGCCATTTACGGTAAAGATTCTGCAACCCCCTTCCTTTATACCGGTATCGCCTACGGTCTGATTATGTGCTGCGCGATGATCTGGCTTTATAGCTCATCATGGGAACGCCCTGCGAGCGAAGTGGTCCGTGAAACCACTAGCAGTTTCGGCCAGGCGCTGAAAAAGCTGTGTGTTGATATGGCGTCTACTTTCCATCTGCGCATTTTCCGCAAGCATCTGGGTATGTATCTGTTCGGCTTTGGCGCGGAGTGGTTATTCGCATCGGCATTTACCTACTTTATTATTTTTGGTTTAGGTCAAGATGCCGCACTGGTTTCTCAGCTCAATAGTTTCAGTTCAATAATGCAGTTGATTTCCACCGCCGTCTTTATCGGTATCTGCGTCAAAATGGGCTTTGCTCGCCCGTTCCGCATCGCTCTGCAAGTGGTTATTGTCAGTGTGATTGCCTATGCCGCGCTCTATTTCACTGGCTGGTCGCAAACAACAACGGTGATTGTACTGTTCTGTATTACCGCAGTTTTCGGTTTAAGCACCGGGGGTATTTATTATATTCCGTGGACGGTTTATACCTTCCTGGCGGATGTGGACGAAGTATTGACCGGCCGTCGCCGTGAAGGGATCTACGCCGGAGCCATGACCTTTGCAGGTAAAATGGTACGTTCGATTATTGTTTTCGCCATGGGCTGGACATTAAGTCGCTTTGGTTTTGTCTCTGGGCAATCGAGCCAACCGGAAGTTGCCGTGCAAGCCATTGTAGGGGTATTTGCCATCGGCGTTATCGCTCTGGCACTGGTGGCTATCTACTACACCACCCAAATGAAACTGGACCGTAATAATCACAAAATCCTGCTAGAAGAGATTGAGCGGATTAAAGGTGGCGGTGCCATGGCAGATATTCCGGCCCATGCCAGAGCGGTTGCTGAAGAACTGACCGGCTGGAAATATGAACAGTGCTGGGGCAACAACCACCTTGGCATGAAAGAATCATCCAATGTGGCTCCAAAGCCTGTGACTGAAAGCTAATTGATTTTCGGTTTTAACCACAAAACGCATCGGCCAACACCGGTGCGTTTTTTATTATGTGGAATAACCTTATGATTCTACTAAATTAACTGCAGAATTTCATTCGTTTGACGATATCCCGCTAGTGAGCAACTCGCGAGCCTAAATCACGATCCTGGGTTTCGCCGTGGATCAGATGTGTCAGTTCTTCAACACATTGAATCAGCCCATGTTCGATGCGGTAAAAAGCGATAACTTTCATCAAGACCCTTTGCCCGCTCTTTTTGACCACATCAACCAAGTGCACACTGGCAATCTGATCACCATCCGCAATCACTTTTTCCAGCGTGATGGTTCCACTCGCAAGTGTGCTTTTCAACACCTGCACATGGCGAATAAACGCCTCATAATCTAATTGATTACCATCAGCTTGCTGTTGATAATCGGTCGAAAAAAATGCAGCAACATCTTGAGTGCTATAGCTCGAGTCAGCCAAAGCAGTAAATACCTGTTGAAGAAATTGTTTTGCCTGTTGCGAATTCATCATGGTGACTCCGGTTATCCAGCGCCAATGCTGAGAATGCCAGACTAGCAATATCCTTGTGGCCTTGATAACGTACCTGAGTCATTCAATACGGTTTTTACGCCATGCAAGCTCATTTAATTGATCCTTCACAACTGATGCTGACAACGATGCCAGTATTGACCGTGGTACAGCGTCACGACAAGCTGGCGCGAATGACGCCGCCGCATCGCCACAGTGCGGGCCAATTATTAGCAGCAATAAATGGCTTGCTAACTATCGTCATACCCGAGGGTCAATGGGTGGTACCGGTAACACATGTGGTCTGGCTTCCCCCTCATCAACAGCACGGTTTCCGCTCGCACGGCCCTTTTCACGGCTGGAGTGTATATTTGCGCGAAGATGTCTGTGCATCTTTACCGCTACAGCCGCGAACGATGCAATTAAGTGGCTTATTACGAGAAACCGTAAATCGCGCAGCGCAATGGCCCCGAGGGGAATTACTTGAGAACCAGCAGCGGATTATGGCGGTGATGCTAGACGAAATTGCATCATTACCTGCCGAACCATTTGAATTACCAATGCCACAAGATCCACGGCTGATAAAAGTCGCACATGGGTTACTGAGCGACCTGGCTAACAAACAGAGAATGGATCAATGGGCACACTGGGCAGGAATGTCACCCCGAACACTAGGCCGTCGTTTCATCGCAGAGACGGGCTATAGTTTTAGCCACTGGCGGCAACGCGCACGTTTCATGCGCGCGCTAGAAATGCTGGCAGAGAAAATACCCGTGACCCATGTCGCGTTGGATGTCGGCTACGAAAACCTCAGCGCTTTTATTGATCAATTTCAGCGCGTTTTTGGCGTAACACCCGGCAAGTACTTCCCGGTAATGTAAATTATTCGTCTGTCTGAAAATTTCAGCATGTTTTATGCCAATATCCGATTACTATAAGCACACGACCACTTACTTTGTTTTTGAACATGGATAAAAGATTGTTGAAACATTTCACTGCCCCGCTACTGGCCGCTGCTCTATTCACTATTCCATTGCACAGCGATGCCAAGACAGAGCTTTTGACCTCACAAGTTGTTGATCAATATGCCGAACATATTTTCTATAACAGTGGTGCCATGGGAATGGCTCTGGTGGTTATTGATAACAATCAAGTGGTAAACCGTAGTTTTGGGGAAACCAAACCCGGTAACAACCTGCGTCCACGGCCAGACTCACTGATTCGCATTGCATCAATTACCAAGCTAATGACCAGTGAAGTGATGGTAAAACTGGCCGATGACGGCACGGTAAAATTGACCGATCCCCTGCGAAAATACGCACCTAAGGGCGCGCGAGTCCCTGCTTATAACGCAAAACAGCCGATTACCTTGCTGAATCTGGCCAGCCACACCAGTGGCCTGCCGCGCGAGCAACCCGGTGGCCCACAAAAAAGACCGGTGTTTACCTGGCCGACTAAAGATAACCGCTGGCAATGGATGAAGCAGGCCACGGTCACCGTGCCGCCTGGGGTTAAAGCCGCCTACTCCAATTTGGCCTACGACTTGCTGGCCGATGCGCTGTCACGGGCATCAGGCAAGCCTTATAGCAGTTTGCTGCGTGATAAAATCACCGCTCCGTTGGGGATGAAAAACACCACCCTGACCCCAACGGCAGAACAATGTAACCGTCTGATGGTCGGAGTAGGCAGTAGTCGTTGTGAAAACACCCTGGCGGCGGCGGGAAGTGGTGGGATTTACTCAACACCGGAAGATATGCAGCGTTGGATGCAGCAATTCTTAGCTTCTGATAACAGCGCGCGCAAAAGCTCAGCCAAACGTGAACAGGCGCTCTATTTCCAACGTCGTGATTTGGTGTCATTAAAAGGTATGGATGTTGCCGGTCAGGCAGACGCACTGGGGTTAGGCTGGGTCTACATGGCGCCTAATGCCGAACTACCAGGAATTATGCAAAAAACCGGTGGTGGCGGTGGGTTTATTACCTATATGGCGATGATTCCAGAAAAGAACATTGGGGTTTTCGTCGTGGTGACCCGTACCCAACTGACTAAATTTACTAATATGAGTGATGGCGTTAATCGATTAGTCGCTCAATTGGCGAAGAATAGTTAGCATCAGCTCAATTGCGGTGAACATAGGCCCGTTTTAGTTCCCAGCATTTTTCGATATATCGACCGAATCACAGCTCGGTGAGTATTCCTTCGGTATCAGATTGTTAGGTGACATATGCGGGCATTCGATGTCAGTTTGCCGCAAACCGCCCCAACACAGCACAACCCGCGGTGCTGGTAGGTAGCACCGGATCGGCGATGGGCAAACATACCTGCGCATAGATGTAGCCCGTCGCATCAATATGCTGCCGCTCAATGATGCTAACTCTCGGGCCGTGAGGAAGATAAGGCGCACAGTTGCGCCATAAAGGACGTGCCGTTCTGTGGCGGGGCCGCGTTAAAGAAATCACAAACAGTGGCCCCTACATCAGACAGCGTTGTGCGGTAACCAATCTCCCCTCCGGCAATTCCTGGTCGCCACACCAGTAAGGGCACATTCTCGCGAGTGTGATTACTATGCCCAATTGTCGGGTCATTACCGTGATCTGCCATCACCACCAGGCAATCATCCTGCTGCATTCGCCCCATCAAGATCGCCAGATTCTGATCCACTACCTGCAACCTTTCGGCGTAGCGCGCCACATCCTGTGCGTGACCCGCCAGATCGGTTTCCTGAATGTTAGTGCAGATAAATCCATCTCCTGGTTTTTGCAATTCCGCCAAGGTGATATCCATGATGGTCTGGGTATCGACCAGATTTTGATAGTTGGTACCGTGCGGATTAAGTGCGATATCGGCCACTTTGCCCACCAGCACCGTTGGAATACCAATATCATAGAGCTGCTGTGGAACTTGAACGCTGGCATCTACGCCATAGCCCAGATGTACGACCTGAAATCCTTGTTGATAAACCCCGGAGCGTGGTGCATTAATCCCGATATAACGACCCTGTTTCTCCTCTGCGGCAGCGAGTAGCTGCTCACTGCTCGCTAGCAAGCCACCAAAAGCAATCACCCGACCCACCTTCACACAGCTACGCACTATCTCACCAATGGCACGGACATCAGCAAACGAAATCGCACTCAGGTTAGCGCTGATGTTAAACACCTGTCCGAGATCCGCTTCCAGGTTATCGCCGACCGCCGCTGCCTGATTCACCAACAGATACTGCAAGCGGCTTCCCTGACGTTCGACACGCCAACCCGCCGCGACCAGTTTTTGCTCGACCTTATCGATCACCTCGGAAAACGGCATGCGCAGCGGTGACTGCGGGCGGGTACCCAGTATTTCCTGATGCCCCATAAAGGTGTCACCGCCTTCGTGTTGCAGCGCTGCCCTGCCGTATACCGCCGTTAGCGAAGGTTTCATCACGTTCGGCGCGAACCCCAGAGCGTTGATGAGCCCCAATTGTTCAAGTGTCGGTAGACTCAATTGCGGAAAACGCTCCAGAATATGCCCACAGGTATTCGCACCGAGGTCCTGCGGCCTGACCTGAGGCACATCGGCCATGCTTCCTACACCAAAGCTGTCTATGACTACCACCACGAATTTACTCACCTTGCCCCCTGAATAACATTGCCGAGTCTGTCATACAGCGCTTCGAGTACTGGGTGACCAGACACAATAGCGAAAACCAGTGCCACATCGCTACGCGTGACGACAATCTGAGTACGGAAACTGACTTACCTGCACCGAATGACTTAGGTGCAAAGCCGGGAGACATAGCTTGCCGCTAGACTCCATCAGATTAAAAGCCTAATAATCATTTTTTTGAATATTTAACATGAAGGCAAAACTCACTGGCATTAACCTTTATGCGCCATCCACAAGCTGAACAGATTAGCTAATAAATACCCCTCTTCATTCGGGTGCAGGGCCAAATTAAACCGTGACAGCAGCGCCAAATGGATCTGTAAAATTTGTGGAAACGCGTTAGAGGCTCTGATTTCAGCCAACAATTCATCATCAAGCGGCCCAACTTCCTCACCACGGCGACTACGCATTAATGCATTTGCCATATGCGTGAGCGCCATTTCCCCCTGCTCCGTGCGCACCGGCAGTGCCCATACCGTTTCCAACTGTGCGACAACCTTTTTCATGCCATCGCAGATGTCCTTATCAATAACCCCTGCCTGATATAGCACGTTTAGCCGATTCTCCATACCGCCAACTCCCTTGATAGCTTTTAGTCATTGGGTTGCTGCTCGGCGTTCAACGCCCGTGGTGTGATCAGCCAACAATAATTGAATATAGATAACAAGCAGAGAACAGACAAAAAGAGAATGGGATCACAAAAAGAAATAACCCAGGAGGGGGACAGCAGAAAATCAGCAGTGGCAGCAGTACAAAGGCAAAAACCCGCTATCTTATTCAGATAACGGGTTTTTAATTGGTGCCGGCACCAAGAGTCGAACTCGGGACCTACTGATTACAAGTCAGTTGCTCTACCAACTGAGCTATGCCGGCGAATTTTTTTGGAACGTTAGTACGTTTCCTTGGCGCGCAATATAGTATAACTCAGAACAAACAATCAAGCGTTATCAACAAATTATTTGTATCCCGCTTCATAAAACAACAGATTGATGAATAAATAAGCGTGGCAGTGATCATAATCGGATTTCCATCACCAATCGATACCTTTCTGCGCCTTAATTCCATGATCAAATGCATGCTTCACTGGTCGTAACTCACTAACGGTATCTGCCAGTGCGATAATTTCCCGGTGGCAGGCTCGCCCGGTGATGACCACACTTTGATGTACAGGCCGATTTTTTAACGCCGCCAACACCTCATCCAAGCTCAAATAACCGTAAGTGAGCATATAAGTGAGCTCATCCAAAACCACAAGATGGTAACCAGGGTCAGATAACATCCGCACGCCCTGCTGCCACACTAGCCTAGCCGCTTGGATATCCGCCGCTTTATCTTGGGTATCCCAGGTAAAACCGGTTGCCATGATATGAAACTCGACCCCGTTACGCTCCAGCAGGTTACGTTCACCACACTCCCAGTCCCCCTTGATAAATTGAAGCACACCTACCCGCATATCATGGCCAACGGCTCTGGCTGCGGTTCCAAATGCGGCGGTGCTTTTCCCTTTGCCATTACCGGTAAATACAATAATGATCCCGCCGTTTTTTGTCGCGGCAGCAACCCGCTCCTCAACCTGTTGCTTAAGATGTTGCTGCCGCTGCTGATAGCGTTCTTCGTACATGGTGGTTTCCTCAGCACAACGTTATTTCTGACAACCGGCACAGGCCTTGATTTGAATTTGATCAAAGAATGAATTGCCTTTGTCATCAACGAGTATGAACGCCGGAAAATTCCTGACTTCCATCTTCCACACCGCTTCCATTCCCAACTCGGGATACTCAAGACATTCCAGACTTTCGATATACTCCTGTGCCAGAATGGCCGCAGAACCGCCGATACTGCCCAAATAGAAGCCACCGTGTTTATGGCATGATTCGGTGACTTGCTGGCTACGATTGCCTTTTGCCAACATGATTAAGCTGCCCCCCTGGGATTGAAACAGATCGACATAAGGATCCATGCGCCCTCCGGTGGTTGGCCCCATCGAGCCGGATACCAATTCATCCGGTTTTTTTGCAGGTCCAGCATAATAGACGGGATGATCTTTCATGTATTGAGGTAATGGCTGGTTCTGTTCCAAACGCTGTTGCAGCTTGGCATGCACAATATCGCGGGCGACAATTAACGGGCCATTGAGTGATACGCGGGTGGATACCGGGTAGAGTGAAAGCTGTTGACGAATTTCATCCATCGGGCGGTTAAGATCAATGTTAACTACCGCCCCTTCGTTATTAATCCGCAAATCTTCAGGAATATATCGCTCAGGGTGGCGTTCTAATTTCTCCAGCCATATGCCCTCTTTATTAATTTTGGCTTTAATGTTCCGATCAGAAGAACATGAAATTGCCATCCCTATCGGGCAAGAGCCACCATGACGCGGCAAGCGAATAACCCGAATATCATGTGCAAAATATTTGCCACCAAACTGAGCACCCAAGCCAAATTCACGTGAAGCTTGTAACAGATCCTCTTCCAGCGCCTTATCACGGAAAGCCTGACCGAACGCATTACCCGCGCCAGGTAAGTTATCGTAATATTTTGTCGAGGCGAGTTTGGCGGTCTTCAAGGTTAATTCAGCGGAGGTACCTCCTATAACAAAAGCAATATGATAAGGAGGACAAGCAGCCGTTCCCAGGCTCTTCATTTTCTCAATTAAAAAGGCTTTGAGTTTTGCCGGTTCCAACACCGCTTTTGTTTCCTGATAAAGCGCTGCTTTATTGGCGGAACCGCCGCCCTTATTCACAAATAAGAACGAATATTGCATACCCGAGGTAGCAAAAATATCAATTTGCCCAGGAAGATTGGTGCCGGTATTCACTTCGTTATACATATCTAACGCCGCATTTTGTGAATAGCGCAGATTATCTTGGCGGAAGGTGTTATAGATGCCGCGTGATAATGCTTCGGCATCATCAGTATCAGTCCAAACCCGTTGGCCTTTTTTCGCCACAATGGTGGATGTGCCCGTATCCTGGCAGTTCGGCAAAATACCTTTGGCTGAAATCTCCGAGTTTCTCAATAATTGCAATGCGACATATTTGTCATTTTCGCTCGCTTGCGGATCATGCAAAATGGCGGCAACTTGCTGCTGATGTGCTGGGCGCAGGAAGAATGAGGCATCATGGAACGCTTGCTGGGAGACTAATGTCAGCGCTTCAGGTTCAACTTTTAATACTTCGTTGCCATCAACCTCAATAGTGGAAACATACTTATCCGTTAACAAGTAATATTCTGTGTGGTCCTCAGACAGAGGGAAGAGATCTTGGTAGAAAAAATCATTTTTATACATTATTTTCACTCGATTAGCTGAATGGGAAATAGTAAGAAAATATCGCTGACTCTTTGTATTTAAAAAATCAAAGAATAAAAAAACCTCAGTAAGTCGCTGGTATCATCGTGCTATTATTAATAGAGTAAAATAAAAAGCAATTGTTCTATCTGCAACACATAATGCGTATTGGTGAATAACTCCAGCACAATATTTACAACCGAAAAAATAAAGAAAAAAAACAAGATAATAAACCATTGGAAATAGGCACACACCAAAAATGGCTGCGCTATGGTAATATGCCATAAAAATACGACAACTCAATTATCATCGTAAATTTAGAACACGATATTAATTTAATGCCACGCTCAAAACATATATTTTATTTTAAAAAATAATTCTTTATCTGTCGCTTTAAAAAATTAATTAACCCATGCTCTTTTTAGCTCTTCCTCTTTAGATTTATCATGGAGCCAACGACTTAATTTTTGCAAGCTTCTCAACCCTCTTTTACCTTCTTTGTAGGTCAGTACAAAATGGTTTCCCGTACTCATGGGTAAATCACATGGAATGACCATATCACCATTTTCCAAATCCTTGTGAATAGCAAATCGGGGCAATAACGCCATGCCAAGATTGGAGCGCACAGCAGAAATCAACATCGATAAAAGATCAAAACGCGGCCCCATTCGTACTTTAGGGCTATTAACGCCTGATAATGTAAACCAGTCATGCCACGAATCTAAACGAGTTGTTTGATGAAGCAACGTAAGTTCATCCATCAACTGCTCTGCAAGCATCACTTTTTTATCATCCTGCCACAACATCCGGCTGCAGACAGGCACTAGCTCTTCTTCAAACAAGTGCTCATTTTCAGCCCACGGGCTACAGAAATCCTCACGCATAATTGCCGCATCGTATTTCAAATTTAGAAAATCAGCAGGCGTAGTCAGCGCCACTAAATTGAGGACAATCTCAGGATGCTTCTCATGAAAGTCACTGAGATTTGGAATGAGCCAATGTGTGCTAAATGTTGGTGTAACCGCCAGCTCCAACACTTGCTGAGTTGACTGGTAAGACATAATGCTTTGCGTATCTCTTTCCAGTTGCTCCAATGTATCTCTGACTAAACCAAGATAATAACGACCCGCATCATTGAGGAAAATTCGCTTACGGACATGGTGGAATAATGACACATTAAGTAGCTCCTCCAATGCTGTAATTTGACGGAAAACAGCACTTTGGGTTAACGCTAACTTTTCTGCCGCTCGCGTGTAGCTTTCATATTGAGCAACAGCTTCAAATGTCACTAATAAATCAGTTTTAGGAATTTTACACCGCATTATAGCTCACCCATTATTTCATAAAACACCGATTAAATAGTTGTGTGCACCTGGGCACAACTAATATTCAAATATTGATAGCGACGCTTCTTTTTTTGATTTTTAAAATACACATTTCTATTTAGATAGACATGGGTCTCCATCATTTTTGTGATAGCCTTCATAATTATCAATAGCAATATCATATTAAAGATAAAAAATAAGCGAATAAACCAAAACTATAACTAAGGACATTGCACATTTAAATATTGATGTTTTAGCGTTAACATAAATAAAATAAAATCATAATTTAATATAAAAATCATATAGTTATGAAATAAAACATCAAATGAGAAATATTTGAAAGAGATCATTCCATAAAATGATTAAATATTGGGAGCAAGGTCAAATATATAATCCCATATTTATGAATAATGATGCGGAGTTTAATAATCATATGCCGTTTTTATATAACGCATTTCTGGTGATTAATTTTTAATAAAATTATAAATCTTATCGGCCATAAAGGTTGCTCGAATGAGTAAAGGAAAAGTATTGTTAGTTGGGGCGGGACCGGGGGATGCATCTCTAATCACTGTAAAAGGATTGCTAGCCATTCGTGAAGCTCAAGTTATTGTGCATGACCGTCTGGTTAATCTTGAGTTAATTTCTCAAGCACCACCCCATTGCCAGATTATTAATGTGGGGAAAACCTCAAATCATCATCCAGTCCCACAAGAACAGATCAATCAAATCTTGGTCGAGCATGCCCTGGCGGGTAAAAATGTTGTTCGTCTTAAAGGAGGCGACCCTTATGTATTTGGCCGAGGTGGAGAAGAAGCCGAGGCACTTGCCCATGAAGAGATCCCTTTTGAGATAATTCCAGGTATCAGCTCAGCTATTGGCGGTTTAGCCTATGCCGGTATCCCCGTGACCCATCGGCACTACGCTTCCAGCTTTCATGTGGTCACCGGGCATATGTGTCAGGGAAATGAACCACAAAACTGGGATATTTTGGCCCAACTGGATGGGACGTTAATCGTATTAATGGGAATGACGCGACAAGAGGAGATCTGCCAACGCCTAATCGACGGAGGTAAATCACCCGACACCCCCGCCGCCGCCGTGATGTATGCCAGTCAGCAACGGCAAGAGATAGCAAAAGGGACACTGACCACGCTAAAAGATGAAATTGTACGTAAAAAATTACATGCCCCCGCACTGTTAGTGATTGGTCATGTCGTCAATCTTAGTGATGTTCTGGCTTTTACTGCCCACCAAATTGATATCAGTCATGAACCACTATTGCAGGCAATCTGAGTATGTTGTCAGCAATAGTTATTTGTTCCAGGGGGTCAGTCGTGCATAAGAGCGGCATTCAACCCGTCAGTTATATCAGGCATCCAGACCACATTTGGCCACAGGCTGTTTCTCATGGCTGAAGCCCGTTGCCCTGCCTCTTGTGGTGAACTGATCCAAGGGTGGATTTTGGGCGGAGAAAAACTTATCTCTTGCCCAATTAACTGGTTTAGCACCGTTTCAGTTACCGAAGGGGAACCGGGCTGGCGTGAACGACCACGTATGCGTCACATGGTCAGGCAAGTGTTGGCGCATTTTGGCGAGCCTGCCCAATATAGCGAGAATATATGCATTGCGTTTGAATCCACTATTCCCGTGGCTAAAGGATTAGCCAGTAGCACTGCCGATATTGCCGCAACAGCTATCGCGACCAGCCGCTTACTGGGCAAATCACTGAGTGACGAGTCACTGGCCAAACTCTGCGTAGCAGTTGAACCCACCGACAGCACGATATTTAAAGATCTCACCCTTTTTGATCACCAGACCGCGCAAAGTCATCATCCCTTTACCTGGCGACCCGACATCGACATTCTGCTACTTGAAAGTACACAAACGCTGTTAACCGAAGAGTTCCATAAACGAAATCGCCAACCCTTGTTACTTAAACAGGCAGCCAACTTAGCCAATGCTATGCAACTGTTTCAACAGGCTAACGATACCCAGTGCCACTATCGTTTGGGCGAAGCCGCCACGCTAAGTGCCATCGCCAGTCAGTCAATACTGCCTAAGCCTGAATTTCATCAGTTACTGAATATCGTTGAGCGCAGCGGAATTTATGGTTTGAACGTCGCCCACAGTGGCAGCGTTATTGGTTTGCTGTTCAATCATCAACGACACGATCTAGACCGACTTATCAGCACACTACATCAACCACAGATAATTAAGCACTATCCGCATATTCATATCGTCAAAATGGTGGCAGGTGGCGTGCGTTGATGAACATATTATTTTCGCAAACATCATTTGTTTTTAATATTCAGCTAATGTGATAATAACTCACCATTATTTTTAACATTATAACTCTCACATCTATAAAATATCTCATATTAATCCATTAAATATAGCCAATTAACAGAAAACAAAACTCAACCCTAGAAATATAAATATGACAAACATCACACAAACAGAATTAACCCATAACTTTTATATGGATCACACTTTCACTCTAAATAATCACATTCATTTTTAATTATATTTATAACCATGCATTAACAAAAAACAAATCACACAAACAACAAATTGATTTTAAAGTGTTTATTTAATTTTCACCGCCTGTTTAAAATAATTTATTTTACTTTTTTATTTTTTTCAAGATGTCCTGACAATAAATCAATTGTATTTAATTTGTTAGAAAAGCACATTGTAAGCCAGCCAATTCCCAGTGAATTGCCATCGATACCTGAAGAATAAAATAAATAATCTTGATTTACGCGTGGAGAGCTAAAAACATAAATTTAGCTCTCTACTCACAAAACCAATATACGGATCGTAATCTACATAGAGGACTTAACATGCAAAATCCAACAATTGTTATTGGCGTCATTGGTGCTGATTGCCATGCTGTTGGTAATAAGGTGCTAGACCGAGTGTTTACAGTGCACAACTTCAACGTCATCAATCTCGGAGTGATGGTGAGTCAGGATGAATATATTGATGCTGCCATTGAAACCGGTGCTCACGCCATTGTCATCTCCTCTATCTATGGGCACGGTGAAGTGGATTGTATTGGTATGCGTGAGAACTGCATTGAACGCGGAATTGGCGAAATCTTGCTGTATGTCGGCGGAAATTTGGTTATTGGTAAACATGCGTTCTCAGAAATTGAGTCAAAATTCAAAGAGATGGGATTCAACCGCGTCTTCGCACCCGACACTGATTTGGAATTAGTCTGTTCTTTAATGAAGGGCGATATTGAACATGCCATGCAACCAGAAGCAGCGGCTGGGGGCGTGCAATGATCACCGTTTCTATCGATATCGGCTCCACCTGGACAAAAGGGGCAGTGTTCGAGGTGGGAGATGATGACCATATTAATGTGAAGAATTATGCATTATCTCCTACTACGCCACACCATTTGGCTGAAGGATTTTTTTCGGTATTGAATAAGATCCTAAATGTTGCCGATGCACGCCCTTTATTAGCGTCAGGGCAGGTCAATATTGATTACTCCTCATCGGCCAAAGGCGGATTAGCGGTTGCTGCTATTGGGCTGGTGCCCAATATTACCCTCGAATCCGCCAAGGTCACCGCGCACTCTGCGGGGGCTAAAGTGTCACAACACTTCGCCTATAACCTGAATAAATCAGATGTACGGGCTTTAGAAGCATCACCGCCGGATATCCTGTTATTTACCGGTGGTACTGACGGCGGTGACTACGCTCATGGCCTGTCGAACGCAAAACTATTGGCTCAATCTAAATTGAAGTGCTCCATTATTTATGCCGGAAATCGCGACTTGCAAGATGACGTATTGGAGATCCTCGGTGATAAAGATTTAACCATTGTTAATAACGTGCTGCCCAATCTCGACAGCCCTAATCCGTTTGATGCGCGTAAAGCTATTTGCAACATTTTCCTTAAGAAGATTATTAGAGGGAAAGGTTTAGACGTCATCGTTGATCAAACGGGTGAAGACCCACTGCCTACGCCCTATTCAGTCTTCGAACTGGTGCAACAAATTCGCCAATACGTGCCCGATTGGGAAACATTCATGTTGATAGATATGGGGGGCGCCACCACCGATGTTTACTCCTCCTATAACAGTCATATGCTGCCCGACACCGTGATACACGGGATCCCAGAACCGCTGATTAAACGAACCGTCGAAGGTGACCTGGGGATGCGCGTTTCAGCGATGAATGCCGGCGAAACCGGTATGCCAATGATTGCTCATTACTTCTCACACCAACAAAGCCAAATTGATGCTTTTTATCGATATTTAACCCATATCACTGCACATCCGGGCTATTTACCCCGTAGCGACGAAGAAGTTGTTTTTGACCAATTGTTGGCTGGGATTTGTGTCGGATATGCCACTGAACGTCATGCGGGCAAAAAAACACAGGTTTGTACCTGCGCAGGCAATATTGACCTACAGGTCGGTCGCGACTTAAGCCTGGTTAAAAAGGTGATTGGCACTGGCGGGTGGCTATCCCGAGCAGAATCATTCGATATTCATAACTGGCTGAAATATCGCAATTTAGATGATGAGGGCAAGCAGGTTCTGCTCCCCGGCAAGTTTGAATATTACAGAGATACACAAGGTTTACTTCCCCTGCTCGCCAATGTCGCCCGTCGCTTTCCTAAAGCTGCCGCCCAAACTGGCGTTCGAATTCTGAACAAGTAAAAACTGGAGTCATGATGGAACTTCGCAACAAAAAGATTTCTTTAGATCACTTTATGTCCGAACGTTTTCACGTCTTACAAACGTGGCACACCGGCAAAGACGTTGAGAAATTTGAGGATGGCGTCAAGTATCAGCAAACAATTCCTGAGTCGAAAAATTTTGCCAAAGCGCTGTTTGAAGCTGACCGCCAAGGTATTACCTTAAGCCAACCTCGTGCCGGGGTCGCATTAATCGAAGAACATATCGCGCTGCTGACCGCGTTGCAAAAAGATTGCGACCTCCTGCCTACCACGATTGATGCCTATACCCGCCTTAATCGTTACGAAGATGCGGCCATCGGCATCCAAAAATCTATCGAAGCAGGGACATCAAAACTCAATGGTTTACCGGTCGTCAACCACGGTGTAACAGCTTGTCGCAGCATTACTGAAAGTTTGTCTAAACCGTTGCAGATCCGTCACGGAACACCTGATGCACGGCTGCTGGCCGAGATAGCAATGGCCAGTGGGTTTACCAGCTACGAAGGCGGCGGGATCTCCTACAACATTCCTTATGCAAAACGCGTAACGCTGGAGAAATCCATTCGTGACTGGCAGTACTGCGATCGCTTGATTGGGGTATATGAAGAGCATGGTATTCGTATTAACCGCGAGCCATTTGGCCCATTGACCGGCACCTTAATCCCGCCGTTTGTGTCCCATGCGGTCGCGATTATTGAAGGTTTACTCGCGCTGGAACAAGGTGTCCGGTCTATCACCGTGGGCTACGGCCAGGTGGGTAATATTGTGCAAGATATCGCGGCTATCCAATCATTACGCGAGCTGGCTCATGAGTATTTCCACGCTAATGGCTACGACAATTACGAGTTGAGTACCGTGTTCCATCAATGGATGGGGGGATTCCCGGAAGATGAGTCCCGTGCATTCGCGGTTATCTCTTGGGGGGCCGCAGTAGCGGGGATGGCCGGTGCTACCAAGGTAATTACCAAAAGCCCACATGAGGCCTACGGGATCCCAACTGCCGAGGCAAATGGTCAAGGATTAAGAGCCTCGAACCAAATGCTGAACATGGTTCGTGACCAAAAATTCCCACCTTGTCTGGAGGTTGACCGCGAGGTTGATCTGATTAAACGCGAAGTTCGCGCCGTTATGAACAAAGTGCTGGAGCTGGGTCAGGGCGATATTGCGATAGGTACCGTACGTGCCTTTGAAGCGGGAGTCCTTGATGTGCCATTTGCCCCCGCCACCTGTAACTCTGGCAAGATGATGCCCATCCGCGATAACCACGGCGCAATTCGCGTCTTCGATCCGGGTTCAGTACCCCTGCCTGAAGATGTACTGGCACTCCACCATGATTTTGTTGCTGAACGCGCTAAAGAAGAAGGCCGTGTACCTTCATTCCAAATGATTATTGATGACATTAACGCTGTATCCCACAGTAAATTAATAGGAAGACCATAATGAAAATCAAACACGCTCTGTTCACCGCAGGTTACTCATCTTTCTACTTCGATGACCAACAAGCAATCAAAAATGGCGCGAAATTGGATGGGTTTATCTATCAAGGCAAGCCGGTGACTGAGGGATTCACGTCCATTCGGCAGGCAGGTGAATGCGTCAACATCCAATTAATTTTAGAAAATGGGGCCGTAGCAGTGGGTGACTGTGCCGCAGTGCAATACTCAGGCGCTGGTGGTCGTGATCCTTTGTTTATCGCAGCAAATTTTGTTCCTTTCTTAGAAAAACATATCAAACCCCTACTGGAAGGGCGCGATATCAGTGAGTTTCGCCTGAATGCTCGTTTCTTTGACGACGTGACCATTAATGGCAAACAGCTACATACTGCCATTCGTTACGGCCTTTCTCAGGCATTGTTGGATGCCACTGCGTTAGCCACTGGGCGTTTAAAAGCCGAGGTAGTGTGTGACGAATGGCATCTGCCGCTGGTTGCCAAACCTATTCCGCTGTTTGGTCAAAGTGGCGATGACCGTTATATCGCCGTGGATAAAATGATCGTTAAAGGCGTCGATGTTCTGCCACATGGTCTTATCAACAACGTTGATGAAAAACTGGGGCGCAATGGCGAAAAACTGCGTGACTATGTGAGTTGGTTAGCCAAACGCGTGGCTGAACTGCGCGTTGATCCTAACTACAAACCGAATCTGCATATTGATGTTTACGGCACCATTGGCCTGATTTTTGACATGGACCCAATGCGGTGCGCCGAGTACATCGCCAGTCTGCAAGAACAAGCCGGCGATCTGAGTCTGTATATCGAAGGGCCGGTTGATGCAGGCAATAAACCAGACCAAATCCGCCTGTTAACTGAAATTACCCGCAATCTGGCAAAACTCGGTTCGAAAGTCAAAATTGTGGCCGATGAATGGTGTAACACCTATCAAGACATCATCGATTTTACTGATGCGGGTAGTTGCCACATGGTGCAGATCAAAACCCCTGATTTGGGCAGTATTCACAACATTGTGGACGCGGTTCTTTACTGCAATAAAAAAGGGATGGAAGCGTACCAGGGGGGGACTTGTAACGAAACCGATATCAGCGCCCGCACCTGTGTGCATGTCGCTATCGCCTCCCGTCCGATGCGGATGCTAATCAAACCGGGGATGGGTTTTGATGAAGGGATGAACATGGTGTTCAACGAGATGTCTCGCACCATCGCGCAACTTAATGCAAAGGCTAACTGATATGTCTAAGACCTTTAAAATTCTCTCACCAACGGCCATCTTGGGGTACGGATTCCCGGAAGAGAGCTTTATGAAAGCGATGGAGGAGTCACCTGATTTAATCGCTGTAGATGCGGGTTCCTCTGATCCCGGCCCTCACTATTTGGGTGCCGGTAAACCTTTTACTGACCGCGCTGGAGTAAAACGCGATCTGCGCTATATGATAACCGCAGGGGTGAAAAATGGTATTCCTGTGGTTATCGGTACTGCGGGTGGTTCAGGGGCTGCACCGCACCTGGAGTGGTGTCGCCAGATAATTTTAGAGATTGCCAAAGAAGAATCGCTCAACTTTACGCTGGCTGTTATCCCTGCCGACGTCAGTAAAGAAGTGGTGCACGCCGCCCTTGATGCCGGCAAGATTCAGTCGCTGGATTTTGTCCCTGAACTGACTCATGAAGCCATTGATGCCACAACCTATATCGTTGCTCAAATGGGGATCGAGCCTTTTCAGGAAGCATTGCAAGCGGGTGCACAAGTGGTGTTAGGTGGCCGTGCTTATGATCCCGCCTGCTTTGCGGCGTTACCGATTATGAGGGGATTCGATGAAGGTCTGGCGTTGCATTGTGGCAAGATTTTGGAATGTGCTGCTATTGCAGCAACACCGGGATCAGGCTCCGACTGCGCAATGGGTATTCTGGACGAAACTGGCTTTACCTTAAAAACCTTCAACGAGAAACGTCAATTTACCGAAACCTCGGCCGCGGCACATACCTTGTATGAAAAATCTGACCCATACTTCTTGCCCGGCCCCGGCGGGGTGTTGAACCTGAAAGCCTGTCGCTTTGAAAATGTCGGCAACGGCCAGGTTCGTGTCAGCGGATCAGTGCATGAAAACACGCCATACACCGTGAAGTTGGAAGGCGCACGTCCGGTGGGCTATCGTACCCTGAGTATTGCCGGCACCCGTGATTCCATTATGATTGCCGGTATTGATAATATTTTGGTCGAAGTGCGCAACAGTGTCGAAAAAAACCTCAAAATCGATCCTGATGCGGTGAAGCTCAATTTTCATCTGTACGGCAAGAACGGTGTCATGGGCAAAATGGAGCCAGAGCCGGATACCACTTCTTATGAATTGGGTATTTTGCTGGATGTTGTCGCCCCGACTCAAGCCATGGCTGATAGCATATGTTCACTCGCCCGCTCTACTCTGCTTCATTATGGTTATGCCGGGCGAATAGCTACTGCGGGTAATTTGGCCTTCCCATTCTCTCCGTCAGATATTCGAGCGGGACTGGTTTATGAATTCTCCATTTATCATTTGATGGAATACACACCAGAAGTTGCATTTAAATTCCGCCTGGAAAATGTAACAACCGAAGGAGTGGTAGCATGAAAAAATCAATTTTAGATTTGGCACACGTTGTCAGATCGAAAAATGCCGGTCCTTATGAATTAGTGCTGGATATTTTATTTAAGGATAAGGAGATATATTCAAGCATTAAAGCGTCAGGGCAATTTAAAAAAGAACTGATTGCACAGCTCTATATAATTGACGCCAAATTTGTACACCGCATTGTTTGGTTCGATCCCGCCAATGCTGTCAAGGTGGTCATGCCGCGCAGCCTGGTATCGGGTGCAGTAGGCGATACTGACGTCTATGGTGCTCAGCAACATGCACCATTATTGAAACTCGAGTTTAGCATTTAGTATTTCATTAACTGTAGCAATAGAAAAAACACTCTAATAATCCGGTGCACTGTGCTGCGTCATTCGCTTCGCCCTGCACCGTGATTAATATAGAGGCAAATACAACATCAGCACTGTTATTAATTAAGTTTAGAGCAACGATACCACCCTACTTATAAATGGAATCCTTATGAAATCAAAAAATTTGACCACAATGATCATATTGGGTCTGATAATAGGTATTATTGTCGGATTTTTAATTAATTCCTTTAGCAGCCCTGAGTTCGCTAAATCATACTCATCTGAAATATCTATTTTCACCGATATTTTCCTGCGATTGATCAAAATGATCATTGCGCCATTAATCATCTCAACATTAGTGGTTGGGATTGCCAAAATGGGGGATGCCAAAACCTTAGGGCGCGTTTTCTCAAAAACGCTGTTCTTGTTCATTTGCGCCGCATTCATTTCCATTCTGCTCGGGTTGGTGATTGTTAACCTGTTAAGACCCGGGGATGGGATTAACTTCGTGGCGGAAACTGCCAGCGCTGTTGACGGTATCGCACCGGTACCATTCTCGGCTAAGGTGTTTATCTCACACGCTATCCCAACCAGTATTGTGGATGCGATGGCACGTAATGAAATCCTGCAAATTGTTGTGTTCTCTATATTTATGGGGATTAGCCTGTCCGCCATCGGTGAAAAAGCTACCCCTATCGTTTCGGTATTAGATTCGTTGGCACACCTGATGCTAAAACTCACAGGTTACGTCATGTTGTTTGCCCCTCTGACCGTATTCGCTGCCATTTCAGCCATGATTTCTGAGCGTGGCTTAAGTGTATTAGTCAGTGCCGGTATCTTTATGGGCGAGTTCTATCTCACCCTCGGCCTGCTGTGGCTTATTTTGATTGGTTGTTCAATCCTTCTGATTGGCCGCTGCACGCTGCGCTTAATTAAAGGCATCAGCGAACCTGCGCTGTTAGCTTTTACCACCTCAAGTTCTGAAGCGGCCTTCCCTGGTACGTTAGAGAAATTAGAAGAGTTTGGCGTATCCAACAAAATTGCCAGTTTTGTGTTGCCGATTGGTTATTCCTTTAACCTTGTAGGCTCCATGGCATATTGCTCGTTCGCGGTCATATTTATTGCTCAGGCATGTAATATCCATTTGAGCATGGGTGAGCAAGTCACCATGTTATTGATTCTAATGCTGACTTCTAAGGGCATGGCGGGTGTTCCACGTGCTTCATTAGTGGTTATTGCCGCAACGTTGAGCCAGTTCAATATCCCGGAAGCAGGGTTGATTCTACTGATGGGGGTTGATCCCTTCCTCGATATGGGCCGTTCTGCCACTAATGTGATGAGTAACGCAGTTGGTGCGGCATTGGTTGGGCGTTGGGAAGGTGAACACTATGGTGAAGGCTGCCGTGGCGTGGCAAAAGCGCGCACGGAAACTATCATGGTTAAAGAGATGGCGGTGATTCAAGAGACATTTACTCTCGAGGCGCAGGCCAAGTAATAGCCGCTCTCTGTTTGTTCCCGCTGAAAAAGCAAAAAGCCCAAGCTTGCAATAAGCTTGGGCTTTAAATTTGGCGCAAGGATGGTCTGCTAAAAAGAATGCGAATGCGAAACCAGGCAGCAATATCACGATAGCACTGGGTGTTACTTACAGATAAATGGTGCGTTGATTGTCAGAATAGCGCGCCGCTGGCGGGATGAATAGCAGTAACAATCTGATTTACGATGAGTTTGAGAAACGGGCCACTCTGATGGTGGCCCGTAAACAATGACTAAACTAGAAGTTATATTTAACGCCTACTACGGCAGAGGTATCACTGTAGCCTTTACCCCCCACTTGCTGACCAACGTTCATCCAGAGATTTAACTTAGGATTCCACTGGGCCTCAACACCAACTTTTAGCTCACCAATATTTCTAGTGCCATCTTGCTCAACTAACGTGCCACCCATATTGCCGCCAAAGCTCTTACTGTTATGGATCCAGTTAGCCTCAACGAAGGGTTCAAATACTCGCTGTTTACCTTTATCAATATCACTATAACCATTGATATAAGAACGAAGACCTAAGCGGGTCAGGATATTACCCTCACCTTCACTACTGATCTGGGTGCCACGTGCATCGCTGAAACTATCAGCTTTGACGCCCATCCAGACAATCTGAGCTTTCGGTTGCAGGTAAAATATTCTGTTATTTTCCGGCGATTCGCTCATTTTGAAGGTATAGCCCAGCTCGGCTGAGGCCGTGAAGCCGTTGGACTTATAGCTTTCACTGGCAAGGCTTTCACCGCTGACAGTATTGTTAAACCAGTTATACAGAACCCAGGTATCAACATAAGTGCCGTTCTTATCAGCATCATTATCATACCAAGTGCCATATAAGCCGGCGCTATAGCCATCAACCTTACCTTTGGACCCGATGCTGGTAACACCAGAGTTCGTGTTACTTTGCTGATTGGCATAACCCGCCATCGCGCCTAAATGCCAGCGATTGAGATTATCATCACTCCATTGAGCAATATCCCCGCCTAACTGCAACACGTAACTATTACTCTGGGTTTTCAATTGACCAGAGGTATCACGGGAGCGGTTATGGCTACCAACCTGGCGCATCCACATACTGGTCACTTTCTCTTCGCCCGTTAAGGCATCGATATATTGGGTTTCACCTAAACGATCATGCAGTCGGGTCATAAATAAGGTATTGGCCCCAGCAATATTCGCTGCATAGCTGCTTATCTCAGGCCGTAAAACCGATGGTTTTGACAGATCTGTTGGCGTGGTCGGATCGGTCGGGCCACTGGTCAATTGGCTGGTCAAATACCAGTTGCCTGTATTCACCCCATTGCCACGACCTAAACTATATTCATAAGCCCCGGCAACGATACGGCCATCTTGTGTAAATGTACCGGCAGAGTCACCGCCAACATGCACAACCTCAATACCATTGAGCGTTTCAGCACCCTGACCACCCACATTCGCAACCGTCACTAAAGTATTACCTTGAGTGTTACCGTCAACAATGAGTTTATCTGTCAGTGAGTTGTCATCACCCAGAACAGTATTAAGATACAGATTGCCATTATTTCCCAGATAATCGCCACTGACATGCAGTTGATTACCGACGGAAGTTGATGCCGAACCAATATAGGTTGAACCGCTGTTAATGAGATTGCCGCCCACTCTAAAGGTCGTGGCAGGTGATAATGAACGGGTGAGCGCTCTATCGCCTACATATAACGACCCCAGATTATCGATATTACCGGCAACACCACCATAGCCTGACATAAAGCTATTATCGGCAATATTGACTTGCTGACTGGCTAAAGTCACAGATGTATTGCTATTGCCTAAGGTAATCCCACCCTGATTAATATCGGTCAGGCCGGTGTAAGTCACATTGCCCATTAAGGTCAGCACTGCCTGACCTAATTTAGTCAGGTCACCAACGCCACTGACATTATTTAACAGCGTCCAGTTAGAACTGGTATTCAATACCAACGCTCCATCATCTTCCACATCAGCACTGCCTAGATGTTGAGCCTGAGATGCGGTCAATACAGATGTATTATCAATCTGATAGCGTCCGGAGAATGATGCATTATCTCCTTGTAATACCGCCTGACTGTTGTTCAGTTTAACATCACCACTGTTGCTCAGATTATTAACGAAATGCCCTGTAGCACCCGTCAGATTAAGTTTACCGCCATTATCAATATCACCCGTACCTAAGCCGCTGATATGGTTCAGACTAACTTGAGCAGTATTAGCAATCTCAGTTTTGGCAGAAAGTTGATCATTGGCACCATTTACCGTTAGCGTATTATCCGCAACGGTCAACGTTCCTGCCCCGGTCAAATGACCATTAGAAACACCACCTTGATTGATAGTCAGATGACCACCACTCAAATTAACCCATGTTCCTAACGCGCTTTCAAGCTGACCAATGGTCTGACTAAAAGAGGCCATTTCAAATATGCTTTGATTGTTTAACTGCAATTTTTCGGTATTACCCAGAACGTTATTCGCGCCCATCGATAAGGTGCCGGAGCGAATATCAGTAACACCGGTATAGCTGTTGAGTGTATTTGATAACGAAACAGTATTTCCTGCACCGGTATCGATTGATAAATCTCCGCCACCCACTAATTTTGCACTAAGATCGGCGGCCGCACCTGTTTTCCCACCAGAACTCAGTGTTAAAGCATTTGCACCATCGCTCAATAACTCCACTTGGGTTAAGCCATAGTTCACAAACAAACCATCATTATTATTGGCGCCCGTGGTTAATCGATAATCGTAAGAACCATTAGCAACGTGCGCACCATTTTGCTCGATGTCCGCCATTGTTTTATTGGTTATTACTGTATTAGTCCGATTATCAATTAGCTGTAATGCGCCACCGCTTCCGGTGACAACGCCAAGGGAGTCCGCCAGTTTGAGTAATAGATTGGCATCATCTTGCTCCATTAACGGGGTAACATCGGTCGATGGCGTTGATGGTGGCAGATAGTTTTGAACGCTTTCAATATTAATACCGACTTTGCCGGTACCTGTCAGGTCTAATACATTACTGGTCTGGATTTGACTTTTTTCCGGCTGACCCGGTGTTCCGGTATTGAAATTAACTGTGCCGCCGTCAAAAATTAGCCCGCCGATACTCTGTAGGCTATCACCAACGTAAGTCACACTATTTTGGCCTAATTTCAATGTGGCATCGGTTAGCGCTTGCGTATTGCCCTCTTTCAATTGGAAAGTACTGTGCCCCAAGGCAACCGTACCGGCAAAACTGTCAGCATAGTTATTCGTTGTGAAATCAAAACTCTGACCAGAAGTATTGACGCTCAGTAACCCAGTGCCCGATAAATGGCTATTAAAAGCCACAGCATTATTATTAACAATGGCAAGTTCACTGGTCGCATCAATGCTATAGCCAGTATCAGCGGCATCATCTTTAGCATCACCTAGTGTGAGTAAGGCGTTGTCTAATGTCAGCGTCGAGTTATTTTTTAGTTCAATATCTTCCATGTTCAAAATAGTAGTTTCATTCAGAACACGATAAACAGAATTATCCAGTTGCAGGGTGTCGTGGCCAACACCACCGTTTAGTGTATAGAATAAAGTATCTTGCTCACTAGCGGTGATATCTTTTAAGAAAAAGCGGTCATCACCAGCACTGGTTTTAAAGTCGGTGCCTTCGCTACCACTGACCAGCGTAATACTATTATCCTGGTCGTTGAGTAGATTGACCTGACCGCTGATAATGGCATTAGCCGCATTGGTAAATGCTACCGCAGGGCCAGAAAGCGTTTGCAGGGCTAATTGCGTGACATTTGCCGCTAAGATTTGGCCATAGTTAGTAAAGGTATTTACTTGACCATTATTGATATCAACAACCGAAACACCACTCACTGTGGACTTCGATTCAAGTTTCCCGTGCTGATTCACTGTATTACTGATACCACCAACGACTAAGGCTGAACCACCGGTTGCCTGATTAACATTAATATTTGCACCGCTGGTAACACTGGCAGATGAATTAGTTATCAAACCTTGCCCACTGGCTGAATTAACGTTAATCGTTAGCCCCTCAGTTCCCGCCAGGTTGAGCTCAACATCCGTTATTTTATTTCCGGCTATATTTTTCTCAAATAAGAAGCCAGTGCCGTTAGTTCCATCAACATTAATCGTCACATTATCAGTCTGTGCCAGAGCTGTTGCTGTGCGTATACCCGCCCCAGTACCGACATTAATGACTGCATCGCTCAATTTGATATTACTAATTTCAGCCGTATTCTCTATACCATTACCACTTCCAAGCATATCAATAATTGCACGTTCGATAGCCAAACCTTTTGCGCCAGCTTGTAATAACACACCATGAGCTGTGCCTCCGGCTTTTGTTTGGCCCGTTCCATCCAGTGTCAGTGAAGCACCGTTATCGATTAAATAAGCTGCGGTTTCATCCGTCGCTTCAATCGTGCTGGTGTTATTTACTCGGGCGTTCTCACCTTTAATATGAACGGCAGTGCCTTTAACTTTTATGGCTCCCTGATTATCCAATATTCCATTATCAACCAGCACCCCAGTTTTACCTGTTCCACTAGTTGAAAAATCAAGGCTACCTTTATGAAGCAGAGTCCCGCTGTTACGGGCAATATAGCCAAAAGCACCATCAACAGAATGTGCTGAACCTAATTGGGCATAACTGGTTAAAATAGAGTTAGTGCTGAAACTCTCCGGTACTTCCAGGCCATCAATGCCATAATATTTACCGTCAACAATGCCTGCTGTCGCACCATTACCTGCTACCCGGATAATATCGGCTGTTTCAGTAATTGTGCCGCTTGCGCCACCTTCCACGCGAATACCGGTAGAACCTTCACCGTTAACGTCGATTTTTAGTTTACCCGAAGTAAAGTTACTGGCAGTGCCGGTAGCATTATCCATTCCTGTCACTAAAAATAGAGTGGTATCTTTTGATTGGGCGGTTAGTTGCGAAGATAAATCAATAACATCAGAGCCGATAAAACTAGCCCCGCCATCCAGACGGTATAGTGTTGAACCCTTGGTGGTTAATGTTTGCGCCTGAGATGTGCTATTGAGAATCTGGGATCCCAGACCGTGAACGAAGTAGCCAATCTGGTTATCGCCATCAACGAAATTAACTTGGGCGTTACCTTTGACATCAATCTTGGCACCATTACGGGCATGTACACCGATGGCACCTTCACCTTTCAGATTAACTTGCCCCTCGATCTCTGCGGAAGCATCACTACCTTCAACCCATATACCAAAGTTTCGCGTGCCGTTAGAAATATTGGCACCACCTTCAATATTAATACTGCTATTCGAGCTGGTAGTTGCTGAGGCATTTTTATTGGTAGATAACACCTTTAAAGCAACGGCATTAACACCATTGAGTTCGATAAGACCATTATGATGAATATCAGTATCACCGGTGTTTTCAGCCCACATGGCGACATTTTGTAATGGATGAGTTGATGCATCACCATTAATGATGATTTGACCATTATTCGTCAGAGAGGTGCCGGCATTGTCTCCGGTCGCAATCATTCCAATGGCATTTTCGGTTTTGCTACCAATGGTAATGCGGCCATTATTGGTTGCATTACCTTCAATCAGGCGGATGCCCTGTTGTAAGCGTTTGTTGGCTGTATCACTCACATTTTCTGGATTAGCAATATCATATTGCGCAGCTCTGCCAATATAGATATGGCCGCCAGCTTCATTGGTAAACGAAGAACCCGTACCATCAATAATCGCCCCAGCAAGATCGGCATCAAGAAAATTATTATTAACGCCAATATTCATTATTCCGGTATTACTTGCTATCGCACCTGCCGCAGTCTTAATCAGATAATTGGTGTCGAGAACAGAACTGGCATTCTCCACATAGCTCCATCCGGCCAGATTCATAATTCCGTTATTAATAAAGCGCGCATTTGCCCCCTCAGCGGTGACAGCAAAGCCCTGAACATAAGCTAAATCTTGAGGATAGGGGTTAGGTGATGTGGTATCCCAATTATCACCTACGAGGTAGCCACTCGAAATAATACCGTTATTTGAACCAGTACTATCTTCCATTATTCTCATCAAATAATACTGACCGGAAAGTTGCCCCCCCTGTTCTACTTCAATGTGGGCACCATTTTTAGCTAGCATAGCGCCTAAATTATTGATTCGGGCATCTAACTGCCCACCATCTTTAATAACCCCTTTTGCACCATAACCATCGGCAACAATCACCGCGTTATCACCAATAGACATGGTAACTTCATCTCCAGGGGTGACTGTATAGTTGAAGCTACCTGTTTTATTTGTAAAAGTTACGCCCTGTGCTAAGGCATTATCATAGGCTTGCTGGGATTTTAATTGACCCTGTTTTAATGCCTGGATCAGAACATCATTATAGGCTTTTAACTCAACGTCATTATTGACAGTATAACTGTTGTTATCAAAGCCGATAAAAGTGCCCTGATAGTTTGGTATACTATATTCGAAATTAGTGGTCCCTACTCCAGCCTGTTCTGGGCTCCAGGCTTCGAATACCACCATATTTTTTGATGTCCATTCAACAGTGCTGTTATTCCCTTTAGCTACCGTTAAAAAACTTTGTTTCGCAGCAATTCTTATTTTGTTTTCAGCCGCGGTTGATGGCAACGCAGAATTACCCAGATTAATAGCTAGCGTGCCATTTTCGACGGTGCCGAAACGCGTGTTAATATATTGTTGCCCATTAACATCATGGGGAATGGCCGTAAACCAATAATTAGAGGCTCCCCAGTCTGACGAAGTGATTTTACTACTATCATAGGTTGCAACCACGATATTTGAGCCGGTAATATCATCCCATGTTGTCACGCCCTGGGTTTTATCACCCAACATTAAATGCTCTTGACCATTCGCGTCTGGATAAAGGTCACCAAACAGTTTGCCGGTATAGCCAGACTCACCTTGAATAATCGTAGATGCATCGCCTGTCAGTGTGATCCTGTCACCATTATTGACATAAACTGCACCAAACTCATTGTCGTTTGTCGTGGGGGAATATTTGTTGGTAATGGTGCAACTGCCATTATTACTGACACTGACTCCACCTTGAGTCCCGTCTACCGTTTGGCAACTCGAGGCGTTGGCGGCATTTGAAAAATACAATGCGCCACTGCAGGCAATAATGACGCCTACAGCGACTTTAGTAAGCTTAACTCCACTGATTATATTAACAATATTCATAAAGGAGTTATTTTTTAAATGGTATAAAATTGGCATAACTAGCACTTCCCTTATTATAATATTTAATTATTTTTATTGATGTAATAGTTAGTTATGCCATTACAATAATGTTTGGCATTTTTAACAATTTAATATCAATATTTGAGTCGAACCCTGGATAATAAAATTAATATCAGCTGCGAATGCAATGGCATAACACGCAACCCTTAATGCAATAACCCCCCCTGGCCTTGATGGACTTTACAGAACAACTCCACATCACTGCATACATCCAGCTTCCTCATCGCTGACCGCTTCTGTCCGCTGATGGTCTTTTCACTTTTACTCAAAATCTGGGAGATACTTTTTCCGGTAAAACCCTCGCCAAACAAGTAAATAACAACACGCTCGCATCTCGTCAGACTCACCAGGCGCACATCATTCCCATCACCAAGTTCCCCCGAAATCGGCAGGGCAGTCGCAGGCTTTTTCGTCAAGGCCCATGAGATGAGCGCCTCCCTGATTTTTTGTTTAATGTCAGTGGCCTCGTCATTTTTATAGAGAATGCGCACCACCTCATCCAACACCATCTCGCGAGGCTGGCGAACATGTCTTGACTTGAGAATGATGAAAACACTCGGGGACCAACGTTGATTAAGCCTGATCGTCTGTTCGAATGCCTGACAAAAATAGGTGTTGTCTGCATCAATAAATACCAGCCGCGTCTGGGTATTCGGGGTACCGCTGAAGGTAATTTGACCGTTGTTCACCTCATTACTTATTCCTTGCTCAGTATGATATTCCGCCAGTGTTTCGCTGAGCAGAATAAACAGACCGTGCCGAAAGTAATTATCTTTCACATCAATAACGCAATTAAACATCCCCTCCCCCTGGAATAAAATTATCCTGGCGGTAGAAAATGAACATGCCAGGTTAAATGTAATTATCTAATGAATTAATTCCATCTCATACACTCTGTATCCAGAGAATAACAACCCCCGCCATAGGAAAATATCGCCCTAAAATATAGAGCTTATACACTCGCAGAATAAAGAAGAGTGGTCATTAATACGGAGGAAAATATTCACTTGATAATCGTCTCACCACACATGTCGCATACAACAGATACTACAAGCAAACTCATTTATAACAAAATAATTGATCGTCACATCCCATTGCATAAAATAAAAAACCATTATGTTGATATGATGTAGCAATTAACAAAATAAAACACTACTTACCATGAGTCAGACAGACCAATAGATCACAAAATATAATTTAACAATATTTAAAGCTAGGCATTAACGTTATTACCTATTTCCTTTAAAAAGTTCACAAAAGAAAACCACACATAGGAATATCCTCAGATATCGATTAATCGATAATTATTAAATAATCATAAGAACCTTGTTATATAAGGTATTTATTTTTAACCACCCATTTTATATGGCATAAATCGACAGACAGCGAGGCCTTCGTCCTACACGATAATAAATCATGTCCTACAATAAATATCTGAATTTACCCAATAAAAGCACCAATATTTTCCTCGGATTTAATGGGAAAATGGTGGCATATAAAACTACATGGTGAAGTAAATCACGAAAAAAACGGGGTTACTCCCGATGGGGGGCTGTCATCAGGGATGAATTACATACACAAAAACAGATAAAAAACGATCCCGGGCAACAGGGGCGATATGACATACCCGAAAAAAACACAAACAAAAAAGCCCAAGCTTGCGATAAGCTTGGGCTTTAAATTTGGCGGAAGGATAGAGATTCGAACTCTAGGACCTGTTACAGTCGACGGTTTTCAAGACCGTTGCCTTAAACCACTCGGCCATCCTTCCAATGGGCAGCATTATCATCTATAGCGCGATGATATGTCTAGTGTTTCATTCAGAAAAAATTGAAATTCGATTCGTTTGGTTAAACTTCACACCAAAATTGGTCAAAAAAAGTCTGTGCGGCTAAAAATAGTGCGACTTTTGATAAACCATCGGCTGTTTTCAATGCACGTAAGAGCTGCCTTCGGCGGATAAACATCCTGCCCTAACAATACCAGCCTGATGACCGACACAAAAAAAAACGCGGCCAGGTGACCGCGTTCTGCCTCAGAACTTATCCTGTAATCAGAATTAGAACTGGTAAACCACACCAACAGCTACGATATCATCAGTGTTGATACCGGCGTTTTTGGTAAAGGTATTTTCATCCAACAGGTTGATTTTGTAATCAACGTAGGTGGACATGTTTTTGTTGAAGGCATAAGTTGCGCCGACATCAACGTATTTCAACAGATCCTGGTCACCATAGCCGTTGCCAAGGTCTTTACCTTTGGATTGCAGGTAAGCCACGGATGGACGCAGGCCGAAATCAAATTGATATTGAGCCACTAACTCAATGTTTTGCGCTTTGTTAGCATAACCTGCATCGGCATTGTTATTGCCGAAATCACCGAAGCGGGTCAGGTTATAAGTCTGAGTATAGTTAGCCGCCAGATAGACATTGTTGGCATCGTATTTCAAACCACCGGTGTATGCATCTGCACGGTCACCGTGACCAAATTTCAGGTTATTTTGATCAGTAGTACGCAGAGAACTGGCCATCGCCGCAGAAGCGCTCACCCCCCAGCCCAAATCGTAAGATACGGACATACCGTAACCATCACCATTCTGCCCTTGTACATCACGGCCATTATTGGTTTCAGTACCGTTACCATTTTTGCCCTGATATTGCAGCGCAAAGTTCAGGCCGTCCACCAGACCAAAGAAGTTGGTGTTACGGTAAGTCGCCATGCCGTTACCACGTTGAGACAGGAAGTTATCCGCACCATATGTATCGCCACCAAACTCTGGCAGCACGTCAGTCCATGAAGTTACGTCGTACAGCACACCGTAGTTACGGCCGTAATCCAGAGAACCGTAATCCGCAAATTTCAGCCCCGCAAAGCCAACACGGGTGAAGTTGCCTTGATCCTGACTTTCAGCTTTATTCAGGTTTGCCTGATATTCCCACTCGCCATAACCGGTCAGTTGGTCATTAATTTGTGTTTCGCCTTTTAGGCCGAAACGCATGTAGGACTGATCGCCATCGTTGCTTTTATTGTCAGAGAAATAATGCAGACCATCAATTTTACCGAACAAGTCCAGTTTGTTGCCGTCTTTGTTGTAAATTTCAGCTGCACCTGCACTACCTGCGACTAATAAAGCCGGAACCAGCAGAGAAAGAACTCGAAGTTTCATCGTTATTATCCTCTATTATTAGATTTGATTATGCCACTGCTCTTTCGAGCAATTAATCCCAATGGGGTTTCTCTATTGTGGGAATAAGATTAGGATTAATCTATACAGAAAATGCTACTAAGTGACGGATAATGTTTCATATGTCCAATAAAGTATTTCAGAATGTAAATACTGGCGAACTTTAACAAATATTAAAAACACCAAAAATATAGCACTTATAATCAAGAACAAATACAATTTACATATAAAACAACAAGTTGAAAAAATATATCAGCAGCACAAATTGATAAGTAAAATACAATAACCGAGGACTATAATACATCCGCTATCATCATTATTTTTACTTTTATTCACATTATGGCTTATGTGGCCAGATAATTAGTTAGTGTTACGGCCGGTCTTTGACCGGCTTTTTTATTGCCAATAATATATAGTTAAGTATATTTATAGTGAGCGCGTATTAACAAGATGAAATAGTAGCCGAATAATATAGTTTCATGATTTTATTTAAGCACAAATAGCTTAAAAATATCCGAACAGTGATTATAATGCCCTATGGATGACCGTTCAATTATTCATCAACAATCGATAATTGAACGGTTCACCCTCTACTAGAAATAACCCTCGGCTAATCATTTTTGATTTTAAGCCACAATCTTATTGAGTGATACGGCTATCCTGAGGTGTATTTAGGATGATAAAAACCACATTTTGGCCTAATGAGTAGCTAAAGAGAAGCCAGCTATGCCATGCATATATGGGGCTTAGAGTCATGGGGTACCCGCAGCAACCGTATATAAAAAGCAACTATTCTACTAATCCAGACAAATCCCTTCGACCCGCATTTCTCTTTGTGATAGAAACGTCTGTCAATATCACTTGTTCGTTTCAATCGCAGATCTGATACCTCATGACCACCAAAGTACTCCAACAAACATTGCAGCCAGGTGTTGCACAGCAAGTCTCGACCCGACTGGCATTCTTTATTGCCGGATTGGGTATGGCCGCTTGGGCCCCTCTGGTGCCTTTTGCCAAAGCGCGTATCGGTCTTAACGATGCGTCGTTGGGCTTACTGCTATTGTGTATTGGTATCGGTTCGATGCTGGCAATGCCCCTGACCGGGGTACTAACGGCAAAATGGGGTTGCCGCCCAGTGATTTTACTGGCAGGGGCAGTGCTGTGCCTCGCTCTTCCCTTGTTAGTCCTGATGAATACCCCGGTGACGATGGCTCTCGCTCTGCTCGTATTCGGTGCTGCTATGGGCATAATAGATGTCGCCATGAATATTCAGGCGGTTATTGTTGAAAAAGCCAGTGGCCGGGCCATGATGTCCGGTTTCCACGGTCTATTTAGTGTCGGAGGGATTGCCGGTGCCGGTGGCGTGAGTGCTTTATTATGGTTGGGGCTAAGCCCATTGGCGGCGATTATCGCTACCGTGGTGCTAATGATTGTTCTCCTGCTCACTGCCAATAAGAATTTGCTACGAGGTAGCGGAGAAGCCCATGACGGGCCACTGTTTGTTTTGCCGCGCGGTTGGGTGATGTTTATTGGCTTCCTGTGCTTTGTTATGTTTCTGGCCGAAGGCTCGATGCTTGACTGGAGTGCGGTTTTCCTGACTACACTGCGCGGTATGGACCCCTCACAAGCAGGAATGGGGTATGCGGTATTTGCCATCGCCATGACACTCGGGCGTTTGAATGGCGATCGGATTGTCAACGGATTGGGCCGATACAAGGTATTATTAGGTGGGAGTCTGTGTGCTGCGCTTGGGATTATCATTGCGATAAGCGTTGATAGCTCAATTGCCGCTCTTTTGGGCTTTATGCTCGTAGGGCTTGGGGCATCCAATGTCGTGCCTATCTTATTTACCGCCGCCGGTAACCAAACCGTGATGCCAGCCAATTTGGCGGTAGCATCGATTACCACCATCGGATACGCCGGGATTTTAGCCGGGCCTGCGGCAATTGGGTTTGTCGCACAATTAAGCAATTTATCGGTGGCTTTTGGCTGTGTGGCGTTACTATTACTGACCGTCACTGCCAGCGCCAGAGCCGTCACGCGCTAATCAAGGAATATGCATTATCGTTATGCAAAATAACTCGTTATCTACCAGTTCTGCGAATATCACTCGCTGTTTCTGGCTGTTTATCGTCCTGCTGCTCGTCACGATGGGCCTGTATAGCTACAACTATACCAATGCCTATCTGGCAGAAAAAAAATACGCGCTAACGACTATCGCCGCGGGCCTGCAACAACGTATCGATGATTACCGCTATCATACCTATCAGATATACGATTTAGCCAATAACCCCAATATGTCTGAGAAAAGTATCCTCTCCGCACAAGAGGTCCGGCTACGCCCTGATATTTACTATATCGAAAAGCCGCGCAGAAAAACTGACTCGGTCATTTTTGGCAATCACGAGCCAGCAACACTGCCGATGATCTTGCAGATATCTGACTATCTTGATAGCCATTGGGGGTCACAAAATGATACCTACTCGATGTATTATCTTAACGGCCAAGATAATAGTCTGACACTTATCACCACCCAGGCATTAAAAGAAGTCACTTCGCGTTTTAAAGAAAGTTACCTGACCGTTGCTGCTGAATCTCGGCGCGCGGAAATGTTGCAACAGGCCAATACCTTAGACGAACGTGAAAGTTTCTCACCGTTACGTAAATTTCGCTTTCAGAACGCCTACTATTTTACGCTGAGAACCACATTTAACCATCCTGGGCATTTGGCTACCGTTATCGCTTTTGACTTACCAATTAATGACTTAATACCTTCCAATATGGCGCGTTCTAACTTTTTGCTGCAACAAGATAAGACCCCCATTAATGAAGGTATGGCGCCCGAGGACATTGTAGCAACCAGCGTGGCATTGAATGGTTCCTGGCTAGAATTTTCAGCCCCTCTGGCAAATGCCGCGCTGAAAATTGTCTATCGTGTCCCGGTCGGAGGGTTAGCCATTGATTTGCTGAGAAATAACTTTTGGCTCCTTTTGTCCAATATATTGTTGCTAGTACTGGCTGTTTTAGGCATCTATTTTGTGCGCCGCCAATATGTGCGCCCAAGTGCAGATATGGTCGAACAGTTAGAAACACAGAAATCACTGAGTCAGGAGATTATTACCAGCCTGCCACAAGGGTTATTGGTCTATAACTTCAGCAACAGCACTGTAGTCGCCAGTAACCAGATTGCCGATAATCTGATGCCCCATCTAAATCTGCAAAAAATTGCTCATATGGCGGAACAGCACCACGGGGTGATTCAGGGCACGGTAAATAATGAAGTTTATGAGATTCGGATGTTCCGCAGCCAGATTTCACCAGAAACCTATCTGTTCCTGCTTCATGATCAGGATAAAGAGGTACTGGTAAATAAAAAGCTGCAACAAGCAAGGCGTGAATACGACAAAAACCTGCAAGCTCGCAAATTGATGTTGCACAACCTGGGGATTGAGCTGAATCAACCTATCAACAACCTCAATCAGATAGCCCATGAGCTCCAGAACACCACCGACTTACAGCAACAGCATGCGCTGAAGGCCAAATTGGTCGCGCAAACTGACACTATCGCCGAGTTGATCGATAACATTACCCTCCTAACGCGGCTGGAGACTCAGGACTGGCAGCCTGAACAGGGAGCCTTCTCTCTATCAGCATTAATCGATGCGCTACTGCTAGAGGTACTGCCTGCGATAAATCAGAAAGGTTTAACGCTGTTTAATCACTATCATGTCAATATCGATCAGGATTACATCGGCGATGAAAAAATCTTACGTAAAATACTGTCGCTGCTACTGCATTATTCTGTTATCACCACAGCTTATGGGAAAATCACGCTCAATGTTGGCCACGAACCCGGGCATCCAGAACAACTGATTATCCAGATAACCGATACTGGTGTCGGTATTTCTGATGAAGAGATCAGTAATCTTAATTATCCTTTCCTCAGTCAAACATTGGTTGACCGATACAACCATGGCTCGGGGTTAACATTCTTTTTATGTAACCAATTATGTAAGAAATTAAACGGCCAACTTGAGATTCGCAGTAAAGTAGATATAGGTACTCGCTATACTATCCGTGTAACCATGGCTATCCAAAATGAACAAGTGGAGGAGCAAGAAAAATTATTGGACGGAGTTACAGCGCTATTAGATATAACTTCAGAAGAAGTACGTTCAATCATCACCACGTTATTGAATTCATTCGGTGCCAATTGCATTGTCGCGGATGATCGTTTGCCAGGGCGGGATTACGATGTAACCTTAACGGATAACCCACAACAGTATGATAACTTTACCTTATTGCTAGTCTCCGACGAGGTGGGTTTACAGCAGTTGCAGGATAATTATATTCGGGTAAATTATAATTTGGGCAGCGCTGTCATTGATGCAATATTATTATTAATCGAGCAACGAATCTTATCAGATGAGTCACCTGAAGAGTCTGAATCCATTGCTGCTGATGATATAAATACCTACGAGCAACAACTAAAGTCCAGTGACTATTATTCCTTATTTGTTGAGACAGTACCGGTAGATCTGAAGAAACTGTATACTGAAGTTCAGCAACGTGATTTCATATCGCTTTCGCAGACAGCACATCGATTGAAAGGCGTATTTGCTATGTTGAACCTGATACTTGGCAAACAGCTATGTGAAACATTAGAACAGCATATCGCAGATGGCGATCGGTTGAAGATCGAAAATAGCATCAGTCAAATTGATTCTTTCGTCACCAGACTGTTGCAGCAAGGTAACCCATAACCATGAACAACCTTAATGTAATTATTGCTGATGACCATCCAATTGTGTTGTTTGGCATCCGAAAGTCGCTTGAGCAAATTGAATGGGTAAACGTTGTCGGGGAGTTTGAAGACTCTACAGCGCTTATTAACAGTTTGTCTAAACTTGATGCCAATGTGCTAATTACCGACCTCTCCATGCCTGGGGATAAGTACGGTGATGGCATCACTCTGATAAAATATATAAAAAGGCATTACCCAGATTTAGCCATAATTGTTCTGACCATGAATAATAACCCCGCTATTCTTAGTTCAGTTTTGGACTTGGATATTGATGGGATAGTATTAAAGCAAGGCGCACCAGCCGACTTGCCTAAGGCATTGGCCGCACTACAAAAAGGGAAGAAATTCACCCCAGAGAGCGTGGCTAAACTGCTAGAGAAAATCAGTGCTAATGGTTACGGTGATAAACGTTTATCACCGAAAGAGAGTGAAGTTTTACGGTTATTTGCTGAAGGTTTCTTAGTGACTGAAATCGCCAGAAAACTCAATCGCAGCATTAAAACCATCAGTAGCCAGAAGAAATCGGCGATGCTGAAGCTGGGCGTAGATAATGATATCGCGCTGTTAAACTATCTTTCATCTGTAACCATTAGTCAGGTTGATAAAGAACAATAATTTTTATCTACCGATATACTCTCAAGCCCGGTCTTGCTCAGCAAAATTTGCTCAGTGACATCGGGCTTATTTTTATCCATTTTTCCATTCAAGTTATTAATGCATTAACTCTCGTTATAACAACCAAACGACCTAAACAGCTAACACCCCTGCGGCTTCAAGACCAAGATATAAGCCAAAGTAATTGGAGTTGCAGGTAGGCAGCAAACGAATAAATCCCGATGAGCTTACATAAGTAAGTGATTCGGGTGCGTGAGTGCAGCTAACACCCCTGCGGCTTCAAGTACGAAGGCTTTAACGTGAACGGCGGACTTTATCGCTATAGTAAACCAACATCTGGCGCAATGTATCCAGTGTCACGGGCTTGGACAAACAGTTATCCATCCCTGCTTCAATACAGCGTTGTTTGCCTTCAGCTAATGCATTGGCGGTTACGCCAATGATCGGGAAATGATGGTTTAACTGCCGCAGGCGCTGAGTCAGACGATAACCATCCATATTTGGCATGTTCACGTCAGTCAGTACAATATCGACATTATTGGCATTCAATACTGCCAGAGCATCCAACCCATCATTCGCGGTAATCACTTGGTAGCCCAGGGTGGTGAGCTGATCGGCTAACAAGCGGCGATTAATGGGATGATCGTCCACAACCAGAATTTGCAAGTCTGCATTCTCATCCTGATTTGCTTTCGGTGCTGGCAACTGTAATGGCGCGCACTCAACTAATTGTTGTTCCAGCAATATCTGGTCCAATAGCGGGATAATCTCTAGCAGGGTCGATGTGCTCAGTAACCAATAGCCTGGACGCGTCTCTTGTGGCAGACCAATGTGCTCAATGGAGATTTGAATCCACGTCGATAGAGGTGCGTTTATTTGCGGTAAGTAATCACAAATCAGCACTTGCTCCTGCAAGGTCTGTTCATTACTGTAACGCCGGATCGTGGCTCCAAAATGACGCAATAAATCAAGTAAATAGCTTTCCAACCGCGCATTGCGGATATCCAACCACAAGGTTTTCCCTTGCCAACGGTCGCTTTGCGGTAACACGGCATTTTTGGCCCGATTGCCATTTTCGGCAAAATATAATGGAATGCGGATAGCAAAAATACTGCCCATTCCCAGCTCTGAAACCACTTCAACATCGCCATCCATCAGGTTGACCAACTTCTCACAGATAGCCAGACCTAGCCCAGTCCCTTGAAAATGGCGCTGCACCCCAGTTCCGACCTGAAAGAATGGATCAAATAACTGGTTAATCTCACGTGAATTAATCCCCACGCCGGTATCTCGCACTCGGAATTCCAGATAATCACCGCGCACCCGTACTTCCAAGATAATACAGCCAGTATCTGTAAATTTTATAGCATTATTCAACAGGTTAGAAATCACCTGTTGCAAACGGACAGGATCGCCGAGCATCTGTCGTGGCACATCAGGCTCAATAAAGCAGTAGAGACCTAAGCGTTTTTTGACCACCAGCGGTAAATAGTTAGCCGTAATATGGGTTATCACCTCCACGGTAGAAAACTCACTCGGCTCAATTTTCAGTTGTTCAGATTCTATTTTAGAAAAATCGAGGATGTCGCTGATAATTTTGAGTAATAAGCCTGACGAATTATTCATCGCCGTCACCAGCCGCTCAACACCCTGAGGTAACTCTTTGGTTTGCAACAAATCGAGGTTACCGATAATCCCATATAGCGGCGTGCGCAACTCATGGCTGACCGTGGCTAAAAACATCGATTTTGATTGGCTGGCCTGCTCCGCCGCCGCCGCCATCTCTTGCAGTGACTCTTCCATTTTGACTCGCGAGCTGACGTCAACCAGCACACAGATAGCCACATCTTCATTACGATAACGGGAGTGAACAAAGCTAATTTGTAGATTATTGTTATTGCTGGTCATGACATCGACAAAGTTCGCCTGCTGCTCACAAATAATGCGTGTAATACGTTCGCGATCCTCGTTCGTCAGCAAATTAATATAGTTATGTGCCAATTCATTGCTGAGGATATTGGTCCCGTCACTAATGCGCAGAATGGAAATGCCCACTGGAGCCGAAGCGACAATTTTGCGGTTGAACTGTTCATGTTCCTCCAGCCTCAAGGCGTTATCTTCTGCTGGATGGAACATTTTTCGCTCAAATAGCCACGCCAGAGTAAAGATCACGACACCAGAAAGCGCGTTCAGAAGAAATGCATTAAAAATTAATAACTTGAACGTATCTATTATCGTTCTAACCGGCAAGGAATAAGCGATACTGAGGGTTGATGGCAGTAAATTCTTTTTTAGAATAAGCGAGTTGTAGTCATCAACGTAGCCAAAATAAGACGGAGAATCAGGGTAATCGTCTAACATCGAAGCATACCGTTCCCCTGTTGCTAACCGTAATACCGGCTCATTATCCTGATCAAGTAATGTCACGCCGACAGGCAATGTCCCGGAAGAGATAAAATCCTCCAGGCGGATAGTTTGCTCAGTACCCACCATTGCCTCTAACTTGTTACCCACATAGAGGGGGGTCAGGACATATAAGGTACCAATTTCAGGCCGCACACCCGGTACTATCCAATACAACGTGCTGTCTTTATCCTGATTTTTTGCATCTCGATATTTTAAAATATTTTCATTCAATGACTTAAGCAGACTCTCCTGCTCCATCGGGGTATTGCGAATATCGAAATCCACCATGCACAGCGTGTCGCTGCCAATAAAGAATATCCGGTTAAGGTCATAAGCTGCGGCAAAGTTCTCTTTCCAGTACAGAATCAGGTTACTAAGAGAACTTAATGAAGAGTGGCGCGACGAATTAAGTGCAGCACAATCCGCACCGGTATTAAGCGGATGATATTGTGGTGTCGTTTTGTTTTTGATAAAAGCGCCAGCAGCGATATCACTGCTCGCCGAATCCTGATTTAATCTGTTTTCCGCCATATATTTGATATCGCGGATGATATCGGCAGAGTGCCTGATGTAGCTCTGAGCCTGCTCAAAGTTAGTATTATATTCCTGACGGATGTCAGATTTTTTCTCGTTGAGGATGTTCAGGATATAAAAAGTGGTCAACAGTGCACCAAGTGACCATAACATAATGGCCAATACCCGAAACAAGTAACGGGATATTTTCAGTGTCGTGCGAAATGAAGAGAGATATTTCAATCTGATTCCAGGGTGGAAAGTAGGGCCAGACAGGCTGCATGAGCAACAGAATACACTACCAATAGCCCATAAAAAAGCCAGCTCGTAAGCTGGCTCTTGTTTTCAACAACGCATTATACGTTGTCGTCCTCATCTTCAGCATCGCCTTCTTCTGCTTCATCAGCAGCATCTTCATCTTCTGGTGTATTCAGTGCAGCATCGTCTTCGCCGCCCTCTTCACCTTCTAATGATTCGCCATCAAGGATTTCATCATCCTCTTCTGGCTCAGCAACACGTTGCAGACCAACGACATGCTCATCTTCTGCGGTACGGATCAGCGTCACACCTTGGGTATTACGCCCCACGACACTCACCTCAGATACGCGAGTACGTACCAGAGTACCCGCATCGGTGATCATCATGATCTGGTCAGTCGGAGCCACCTGAACAGCCCCCACAACCTTACCATTACGCTCACTGACTTTAATGGAGATAACACCCTGAGTCGCACGGGACTTGGTTGGGTACTCTTCCACTGCGGTACGCTTACCATAACCGTTTTCAGTCACAGTCAAGATTTCGCCATCACCACGTGGGATAATCAGAGAAATAACCCGATCATCACCATTGAGGTTGATACCACGTACACCGGTCGCAGTACGGCCCATCGAACGGACCTGTGACTCAGGGAAGCGAACCACTTTACCCAATGCAGAGAACAGCATGACTTCATTGCTGCCATCGGTCAGATCCACACCAATCAGCTCATCGCCTTCATTCAGATTGACGGCAATAATACCGGCGCTGCGTGGACGACTGAACTCGGTCAAAGCGGTTTTCTTCACGGTGCCGCTGGCGGTCGCCATAAAGATGTGACGGCCTTCTTCATATTCCCGCACTGGCAGAATGGCGGTAATACGCTCATTTGGCTCAAGCGGCAATAAGTTGACGATCGGACGACCACGTGCACCACGGCTGGCTTCCGGCAACTGATAGACCTTCATCCAATAGAGACGGCCACGGCTGGAGAAGCACAAAATAGTATCATGGGTATTGGCAACCAACAGACGATCAATGAAGTCTTCTTCTTTGATGCGGGCAGCCGACTTACCTTTACCACCACGGCGCTGAGCTTCGTAATCCGTCAGCGGTTGATATTTGACGTAGCCCTGATGGGACAGCGTCACAACCACATCTTCCTGATTAATCAGATCTTCGATGTTGATGTCGGAAGTATTAGCCGTTATCTCAGTACGACGTGCGTCGTTATATTGCTCTTTGATAGCAACCAATTCTTCGCGGATAACCTCCATCAGGCGATCCGGGTTTTCCAGAATAAAGATCAACTCACCAATTAAGGTCAACAGCTCTTTATACTCATCCAGCAGTTTTTCATGCTCCAGGCCCGTCAGTTTCTGCAAACGCAGATCCAAGATTGCCTGAGCTTGTTGCTCGGTGAGGAAATATCTGCCGTCACGGATACCGTATTCAGCTTCCAGCCACTCAGGGCGGGCAGCGTCATCACCGGCACGTTCCAACATTGACGCCACGTTGCCTAATTCCCATGAATTGGCAATCAAGCCCGCTTTTGCTTCAGCAGGAGTGGCGGCACGGCGGATCAATTCGATAATCGGATCGATATTAGCCAGTGCAATTGCCAATGCTTCAAGGATGTGCGCGCGGTCACGTGCTTTACGCAGTTCAAAAATGGTACGACGCGTCACCACTTCACGGCGGTGGCGCACAAATGCAACCAGAATGTCTTTCAGGTTAAGCAATTTAGGCTGCCCTTGGGACAGAGCCACCATATTGATACCGAAAGTCACCTGAAGTTGCGTCAGTGAATAGAGGTTATTTAGAACCACTTCCCCGACGGCGTCACGTTTAATCTCAATCACGATACGCATGCCGTCTTTATCAGACTCATCACGTAACGCGCTGATGCCTTCTACGCGTTTCTCTTTGACCAGCTCAGCGATTTTCTCAATCAACCGCGCTTTGTTCACCTGATACGGGATCTCGTGAACAATAATGGTTTCACGGCCGGTTTTCGCGTCAGCTTCAACTTCAGCACGGGCACGGATATAGACCTTGCCACGGCCAGTACGATAAGCCTCTTCAATACCACGGCGACCATTAATAATGGCGGCTGTTGGGAAGTCTGGACCCGGAATGAACTCCATCAACCCTTCAATGGTGATGTTTTCATCTTCGATCAGGGCCAGACAGCCATCAATAACCTCAGACAGGTTATGTGGCGGAATATTGGTTGCCATCCCTACGGCAATACCTGACGAACCGTTAACCAACAGGTTAGGGATTCGGGTTGGCATGACTGCGGGGATCTGTTCCGTACCATCATAGTTAGGCACGAAGTCAACGGTATCTTTTTCTAAATCCGCTAACAATTCGTGAGCAATTTTAGACATACGGATTTCGGTATAACGCATCGCCGCAGCAGAATCGCCATCGACGGAACCGAAGTTGCCCTGCCCATCCACCAGCATATAGCGCAGTGAGAACGGCTGGGCCATACGCACTATTGTGTCGTAGACCGCGCTGTCACCATGCGGGTGATATTTACCGATAACGTCCCCGACTACACGGGCCGATTTTTTGTATGGTTTATTCCAGTCATTACCCAGTACATTCATCGCATACAGTACGCGACGGTGCACCGGTTTCAGTCCATCCCGGACATCTGGTAAAGCACGTCCGACAATAACGGACATCGCATAATCCAGATAGGAGCTTTTCAGCTCTTCCTCGATGTTGACCGGTGTTATTTCTCTGGCAAGGTCGCTCATTGAGCCGCTATCCCTCTACTAATTACCGGATTTAAAGGTACGAAACTATATCACAAAACCCAGATTTTGGCGAAACTACGTGATGTTTGTCGAAACGACTTTATGTCGGGCTTATCCGCCTAACTTAACGGTATTATTCTGCGTCAATTGAAAGGGAACATGTATAATCTGCGCAAAGAAACAGAACAGTGAGAACTCTCCATGCGTGTAGATAACACAGCTAGCCATCAGAATGTCGACGAGCAAGAAATCGCTAAATTTGAGGCGGTTGCCTCTCGCTGGTGGGATTTAGAAGGTGAATTCAAACCTCTTCATCGCATTAACCCGCTGCGTCTTGATTACATTTTACAGCGCTCTGGCGGTATTTTTGATAAGAAAGTGCTGGATGTCGGTTGCGGTGGTGGAATTTTGGCCGAAAGCATGGCTCGGGAAGGGGCACACGTCACCGGTCTGGACATGGGCTATGAGCCGTTGCAAGTGGCTCGCCTACATGCGCTGGAAACCGGTACCAAACTGGATTATGTGCAAGAAACAGTTGAAAGCCACGCGCAAGCGCATCCACAACACTACGATGTGGTGACCTGCATGGAGATGCTCGAACACGTGCCAGATCCCGCCTCGGTTATCCGCGCCTGCGCTCAATTGGTCAAACCCGGTGGCCACGTATTCTTCTCAACTATTAACCGCAATACCAAATCCTGGCTGATGGCCGTGGTCGGTGCAGAATATATATTGAAAATGGTTCCGAAAGGCACCCATGATTCGAAAAAATTTATTCGCCCATCAGAACTTATCGGCTGGGTTGATCAAACCCTGTTGCGTGAGCGCCACATTATCGGGCTACATTACAATCCGATAACAGATCGTTTTAAGCTTGGCGGTAATGTTGATGTGAATTATATGGTGCATACTCAACGAGATAGCGAATAAATTCATCGCGTGGGTAGTGTAAAAATCAAACAATACCCGATAGATTTCGCGTTGTAGCAAGGCGGCAACTGAACAACAAATTGGTCGGGAACCGATTTGAACAGCATTTATGCTAGTCCGTAGGGTGAGCCTCAAGGATGAGGTTCATTAATTCCCAGGAGCTTAGTCCACTAAGTGACTGGGGTGAGTGAGGATAGCCAACACCGCTACGGCGCGAAAGATGAAGGGGATTTTCCTAATGTTTAATAAACCGGCAAACGATCCACTTTTTAAGGTTTTCAGTAAAATCTTATCCCCCAAAGCGACAGTAGGTAAGATCCAGTGATGGCGCAGTCTGAGAGCGTTTCGTAACAATTCACCCCCAAGTTATCCACACAATTAAGCGATCTTGTTCACTTGCCAAAAGCCGCAATACTCACTATCTTGTTATCTATCCACTACCCACCCCCTACATATAGTGTTTACATACTAAACAATACACTACAGCCTCAATGATTTTCGTAATCATCGAGAGTGTAAATTTGTGCTGTTTGTACATGAAGAACGGGGATAAAAGGTCAAGAACACATGAACCAAAGCCTACTTGTTACTAAACGCGATGGCAGCAAAGAACGCATCAATCTGGATAAAATCCACCGGGTCATCGACTGGGCCGCAGAAGGTTTACATAACGTCTCGGTCTCTCAAGTAGAATTGCGTTCACACATTCAGTTTTATGATGGCATTAAGACTGCCGATATCCATGAAACTATCATCAAAGCAGCGGCCGATCTTATCTCGCGCGATGCGCCTGACTATCAGTATCTGGCTGCGCGTCTGGCTATTTTCCATCTGCGCAAAAAAGCTTATGGCCAGTTTGAACCGCCAAAACTCGTCGATCATGTCGCGAAAATGGTGGAAATGGGTAAATACGACAAGCATCTGCTGGAAGATTATACTGCAGAAGAATTCGAACAGATGGACACTTTCATCGACCATTGGCGCGATATGAACTTCTCCTACGCTGCGGTTAAGCAGTTGGAGGGTAAATATCTGGTGCAGAACCGCGTCAGCGGTGAGATCTATGAAAGTGCCCAATTCCTGTACATTCTGGTTTCCGCCTGCCTGTTCTCTAACTACCCGCGCGAAACTCGTCTCGATTACGTGAAACGCTTCTATGATGCGGTTTCAACCTTTAAGATTTCGCTGCCGACACCGATTATGTCAGGGGTGCGTACCCCAACTCGTCAGTTCAGCTCTTGTGTGTTAATCGAGTGTGGTGACAGCCTGGATTCTATCAATGCCACCTCCAGTGCCATTGTTAAATATGTGTCACAGCGTGCCGGTATCGGTATCAATGCGGGTCGTATCCGTGCGTTAGGTAGCCCAATCCGTGGTGGTGAAGCTTTCCATACCGGTTGTATCCCGTTCTATAAACACTTCCAGACTGCGGTGAAATCCTGTTCGCAGGGTGGCGTGCGTGGAGGTGCTGCCACGTTATTCTACCCGATGTGGCATTTGGAAGTTGAAAGCCTACTGGTGTTGAAGAACAACCGTGGTGTTGAAGGCAACCGCGTGCGCCATATGGATTACGGCGTCCAAATCAACAAACTGATGTATCAACGCCTGCTAAAAGGTGAAGATATCACCCTGTTTAGCCCATCGGATGTACCGGGGCTATATGACGCGTTCTTCGCTGATCAGGATGAGTTTGAACGCCTTTATACCCAATACGAACAAGACAGCAGTATCCGTAAGCAACGGGTAAAAGCGGTTGAGTTATTCTCTCTGATGATGCAAGAACGTGCTTCGACTGGCCGTATCTATATTCAGAACGTTGACCACTGCAACACCCACAGCCCGTTTGACCCGAAAATTGCCCCCGTGCGGCAGTCAAACCTGTGTTTGGAAATTGCATTACCAACCAAACCACTCAATGACATCAATGACGAGAATGGCGAAATTGCGCTCTGCACCCTGTCTGCCTTCAACTTAGGTGCCATTGATAGCCTTGACGATTTAGAAGAGTTGGCGGTACTGGCTGTACGTGCGCTGGATGCCTTGCTCGATTACCAGGATTACCCTATTGCCGCCGCACAGCGTGGCGCGATGGGCCGTCGCACCTTAGGTATTGGGGTGATTAACTTTGCTTATTACTTAGCGAAGAATGGCGTGCGTTATTCCGATGGCAGCGCTAATAACCTGACTCACCGCACCTTCGAAGCGATTCAGTACTACTTGCTGAAAGCCTCTAACGCGTTGGCTCGTGAGCAAGGTGCCTGCCAGTGGTTCAATGAAACCACCTATTCGCAGGGCATTCTGCCGATCGATACCTATAAGAAAGATTTGGATGCCATCAGCAACGAGCCACTGCACTACGATTGGGAAACGCTGCGTAACGATATTAAGACTCACGGCCTGCGTAACTCCACACTGTCTGCGCTGATGCCATCAGAAACGTCTTCGCAGATCTCGAATGCCACTAATGGTATCGAGCCACCGCGTGGTTACGTCAGTATCAAAGCCTCGAAAGATGGCATTTTACGCCAGGTTGTGCCTGAATATGAGCGTTTGAAAGATGCTTACGAACTGCTGTGGGATATGCCAAATAATGATGGTTACCTGCAACTGGTCGGCTTAATGCAGAAATTCGTCGATCAGGCGATTTCAGCTAACACCAATTATGACCCAACCCGCTTCCCATCTGGCAAAGTGCCGATGAAGCAGTTGCTGAAAGATTTGCTGACCACCTACAAATTTGGTGTGAAGACCCTTTACTATCAAAACACCCGCGACGGTGCTGATGATGTGCAGGAAGATATTCAAAGTCAGCCGGGTGATGATGACTGTGAAGGCGGCGCATGTAAGATCTGATTTATAGTTCTGGCCCTACGCGATAATCGCAAATACGGTTATCGCCGGGCCATTCTTCATTTGCCCTTGCATTGTTGTCCCCTGAGGAAATCATGGCCTATACCACTTTTTCGCAAAATAAAAATAACCAGTTGCTCGAACCGATGTTCTTTGGTCAATCCGTTAACGTGGCGCGTTTCGACCAGCAAAAACACGCTATTTTCGAAAAACTGATTGAGAAGCAATTGTCATTTTTCTGGCGTCCAGAAGAGATAGATGTCTCCCGTGATCGTATCGATTACAACGCACTGCCAGATCATGAAAAACACATTTTTATCAGCAACCTGAAATACCAGACCTTGCTGGACTCAATTCAGGGCCGCAGCCCTAACGTTGCCTTACTGCCGCTTATCTCAATTCCAGAACTGGAAACCTGGGTGGAAACCTGGTCATTCTCAGAAACCATCCACTCACGCTCGTACACCCATATCATCCGTAATATCGTGAATGATCCGTCGATAGTTTTCGATGATATCGTGACCAACGAAGAGATCCTCAAACGCGCAAAAGATATCTCAGCCTATTATGATGATTTGATCGAAATGACCAGCTACTACCACCTGCTGGGGGAAGGCACCCATCAAGTTAATGGTAAAACTGTCGTCGTCAATTTGCATGAGCTGAAAAAACAGCTTTATCTGTGTCTGATGAGCGTCAATGCGCTGGAAGCCATCCGTTTTTATGTCAGTTTCGCCTGCTCCTTTGCTTTTGCGGAGCGCGAATTGATGGAAGGCAATGCCAAAATCATCAAAATGATTGCCCGCGATGAAGCCCTGCATTTAACCGGTACCCAGCATATTCTTAATTTGATGCGTTCTGGCGAAGATGACCCGGAGATGGCCGAAATTGCCGAAGAGTGTCAACAACAGTGTTATGACCTGTTCGTTCTGGCTGCGCAACAAGAGAAAGAGTGGGCTGAATACCTGTTCCGTGACGGTTCAATGATTGGTCTGAACAAAGAGATTCTGTGCCAGTACGTGGAATACATCACCAATATCCGCATGCAGGCGGTAGGTCTGGGTGTGCCGTTTGCTACTCGAACCAACCCGATTCCATGGATCAACTCCTGGTTAGTCTCCGATAACGTACAGGTGGCACCGCAAGAAGTTGAAGTCAGCTCTTATCTGGTCGGTCAAATTGATTCAGAAGTCAGTGCTGACGACCTGAGTGATTTCGAGCTGTAATCCATGAAATCCATCCCCAATAGCTTTCGAGTTGCAGGTAGGCGGCAACAGAATGAACCCACGGAGTTGAGATAACTCAATGACTTGGGTAAGTGATGGCAGCCAACACCCCTGCAGCTTGAAAGATGACGGGGATACTGTGACGTTGAGCACCAGTGGTGTTCAACTTAATCGCCCTGCTGATAGCCGCAATCTGCTGGAAACCCTCGAGCACCATCAGGTACAGATCGAATACCAATGCCGCTCTGGCTATTGCGGCTCTTGCCGCCTGCGGTTACTAAAAGGCGAAGTTAGCTATCATCAGCAACCACTGGCGTTTATTCAGAGCGGTGAAATTCTGCCCTGTTGCTGCCAGGCGGTGGGTGATATTGAAATAGAGCTTTGATGCCAAGGTCTGGATGGGCCTTGGTTATATACCGCATAAGATATTTTATCGCCCAATTCGTCACCACATTACTTGCCTGTTACGCCGCCAAAACATAAGCTTAGCTTATTCCTCATCGGGAACACGTCAGATTTCACCTGTAATCTACCATCTTGTTGTGTGGTATTTTGCAGCCGGTATTACCTGATAAATCATAGGGACAAACATGAAAAAACTTCCAATCGCAATAACCAGTCTGCTAATGGCAGTATCGGCCAGTACCATGGCGGCGACACCTCAGCCACTCGATCCTCAGCAGCCGTTAGATAAAATTGCACCATACCCGCAGCCTGAAAAAGGCATGAGCCGTCAGGTGATTTTCCTTGAACCACAGCAAGATGAAACCCGCTTTAAAGTAGAGTTACTGATTGGCAAGACGCTGGAAGTTGATTGCAACCGCCATATGCTCGGCGGCACGCTGGAAACCAGAACCTTATCTGGCTGGGGCTTTGACTATCTGGTAATGGATAAGATCTCACCACCCGCTTCGACGATGATGGCATGCCCTGATAACAGCCGCCATCCACAATTTGTCGCCGCCAATCTGGGGGACGCCGCTATGCAGCACTATAACAGTCGCCTACCGATCGTGGTTTATGTACCAAAAGGAGTTGATGTGAAATACCGCATTTGGGAAGCAGGCAAAGATGTAAGAAACGCGCAGGTAAAATAAAACATAAGCAAAATTATTAAAAACCCACATTAAAAATACCCATTCAACTGAGTGGGTATCTAAATGCGGTAGCCAATCGCGTGCTCATGACACATAGCTGCTTGCAGCCAGGGTATGAGCAAGGAACTGAGGCAGTTTAGGCTGTGGATAAACGCCAGCAAATTCAGGGTTAGAATCAACAAAATCAGGCATTATAGTTATCAGTTGTGCCACATCGTTATCAATAACGGGGGCATCCGCCTGCATGGCATCAGTGGCTGAAAAAATAAAATCGTTCGCATCGAGTTGTTCAACATCCAACCCATCCAAATACATCAGGTTGATACTCTCCCCTTCAGCGTTGAGTACTGAAGAGTCAACATTTATTCCCTGGATAAGTGCAAGCCCATTAATAATCACCGCGTTTCTTTTCGTCACCGTTAATTGACTAAAACTCCGAATCCCCACGGCACTCAAATCAATTTTATCAATACCATGTCGGAACCCCCGAACAGCATTACCAAAGCCCGATGTACCCTCTTGCTGTAACACCACAAACACACCAGGCTCTGCATCCTTACGCTGATAGACCGTTCCCGCGAGTGAGGCAATCATTTTACCATTTTCCCCAACAGTTAAACTGATGCCACTGGCCCCTCCGTTGAGCATAATCCCCATTTGCTCGGGTTCTGCTGGCGCTGAGTCATTTATCAATACCGTGCTGTTTACATAGCCGACAGGGGCGCTAAAGGTATTCTGAAAGACAAAATTTTGTGGCCCGAACGTATTAACTTGTCGATTTTTGATAATAATACTTTGCTTATCTGGCAGTGAGATTCTGGTGTCGGTCCGCAATTGCATCAACTCTAACTCACTAAATTTTAAACCAGAAAAGCCCACCAGGTGGATAGCTTCTCCTTTGTTGGCATCAAAATTGATTATCTCATCCCGGCCATTGGCGCGCTGACGAACCACAAAAGCATCTTTACCTGCCCCCCCGGTCAGCACATTTCTGCCGCGCCCCCCGTCAAGCAAGCTATTGCCCCCAGCCGCAGTGAGATGATCGTCACCATCACCACTGATCAAATTATGGATAGTCTCCGGTGAGCGAATGATCAAATTGGCCCCGCCGAGTGCCACATTCCCACCGGCTAAGTTAGCCTTAATATCGCCTGATATCGCCGCCATATTCAGCGTATTACGCCCACCAACCGTCCCATTAACGGCATCATCAAGCAGCATGCGGGCGGGTTGCCGCGCAGCCTGGTCGGCAAACTCGTCGGTATAAAAGTAGGTATCATCTGCACTCAGATTGTTACCAAACAGCCGTAATGACCAACTATTCAACCTGATGGGTAAACCATTACTGGCATCTTTAACCGCTAATCGCCATATCCCACCCGAGTTCTCACCCCGATGATGTGTAGACATAAAGGTATAGTTAAAATCGCCTGCAAGAGTACTACCGGTATCCGTAGCATGGGGGCTATCTGCGCTTTTTTTTCTGCCAACACCATCAACCAAAATACTTTCACTGCCACCCGGCGAGACTAATCTCACGGTCAAATCCCCCAAACGACCTACATTGGCGCTAAAATCAACTTCGACCTGCTCAACATTGAGACCATCGGCCAAAGTGAGATATGAATCGTTTGCTTCCCCAGCAGATAGCCTGCCCCCTGCCGGGTAATCATAGCTGTTCTCCAATACCTGTTGATTAGCACCGGTCTGTTGGGGGATCCATGTTTCAGCCAAACGCACTGCCGCCCGCGCATCCACTGCACCAAAACCGTAATCATGGCTCACATGCATACCGCCACCATTCCAATTTTTGGCATTATTGCTGCGCCATTGGGTGCCTGAATCATCCACCCGACGAGCCGACAAGGCGAGGATCTGTTGCACATCGCGGTAACCCAGATTGCGATTGGCTTGCAACATCAATGCGGCAATCCCTGAAACAATGGGGGCGGCAAAACTGGTTCCTTGTTCAGTGCTGTATCTGGCACCAAACACGGCACCACGCTCGGTTTCAAGCTGGTTGCTGCTGGAAATAACCTGACTCCCCGGAGCCGACACGAGCAAACTGGCGCCAGGGTTAGAGAAAGGCACTGACCGCGGCTGAAGGGTGGAAAGATCAGCCAGCGCATTGACCGCCCCGACCTGAATACCAAAGCGGCTGTTATTGATGAGTGAACCTTGCGCGCTGCCCCCCTGTTCACGCTGATTACCTCCCGCACTAACAATAATGGTGCCTAATCCGCCACGGCCATTTTCCGCTGCATATTGCAGTGTCATGTTTAGGATATTCGGTAAATTAACACTGTTGCCCGGTAAGTTACTCAGAGCAAAATCATGGGCGAAGCCCCAACTGTGATTAACCACATCATAACTGGACATCTTACCCAGGGTGGTAAAATCCGCCCCTTCGTTGCTAAGATAGTGCCCGCCTAAAGTGGCATCATAGGCCACTCCCACCCCACCGAGATTATTTTTTGCCGCCACAATCACACCGGCCACCATCGTGGCATGGTTGGAAACATCGGCGGGCAGTGTTCCGGTGCTCTTTTGTGTTTCCAGCCAGGCGGAATCAACATTGGCGCTTAAATCAGGATGCTGAATATCGAAAATCTCTGGGCCGGTGGCGAACTGCCCGCCCGGTTCAAACTGACCAATGCGCACACCTTTACCGGTATAATCAGACCAGACAGGTATCACATTGACTTTATTCAAATAAGTTTGTTTGGCGACCAAGGGATCTTGAGGGATATCCGGCGTTAATAGCGTTACCGTTGCCTGCATCAGCGCGGATTCTCCGCTGGATAAATCAACCACAGAAATAGCCGGATCGCCGGTGGCACTCTTTACTTGATATTTAAAACTCATCACGCCGCTGTATTTGTTGTCAGGTATAAACTTCACGTCTCCATTCGGAACGAGCCAAACCCGACAACCGATGGCATCACTTAGCGCAGCAATTTGTAAGGGTGCGCCAGCATTAAAACGCATATCATTCCCCAACAAATCAGCAGAAGGAATGTATTGCGGCCAGTTACGATTAATTGGTTTGCCAAATTTAGTGATTCGTAACTGATCATCCACCGGGATCACATTATTCGAATCCAACGCCACCGCAGAGATATCAGCAAAATTCAGTTTTTGAATATTTTTCAGTGTCAGGGTGCCATCACGACCAGCCACGCTATCCCTTATCTGGTAGCCACTGTCAGTGCGGGTAATGGCGTAATCTGCATAGCTGCCATGCAGGGTGACCAGATTGATACCACCGCCACCATCAATGAGCGCATTGCCCTGACCGGCTTCAATCACATCATGGCCCTTATTGCCATAAATGCGATCTGCCCCACCGCCAGCGTGGATAATACTGCCTTGTTCAGCGGCATAGATGGTATCGCCCTGTGATCCGGCATAAATAACCGCTTTACCGCTACCGCCGACAATACGGTTCTTGCCACTGCCACCGGCCAGTACGTCATTACCGCCACCGCCGACCAGTGTGGCATTGCCGTTACCACCTTTAATAAACACACTGTTATTGCCGCCACTGACAATAATGTCGTCACCATCGCCGCCCTGCGCAATAGTGATACCACTGCGCGCCATATTCAGCGCCACCCCTTTATCGCCGACAATCAACACCGTATCGCGCCCGCCATTGCCACGAATTCGAGTTGGATCATCACTGGCGCTGATAACAAATACATCGTTGCCGCTCTTACCAATATAACTATTACTGCCACCACGCCCGGCTAACCAGCTCCCTTTAGGGCTGGCGGTTAAGATGTCATCCCTGCTGCCGCCATAGATATTATTTGTTTTCAGAATATTGGCCGATAACGCGGCGCCTTTATCAGCAAGATGCACATAAGCGGTGGTGGTCGTTTCAGCGGTGACAGAACGAATAATTGCCCCCTCCTTACCACGCTTAGTGACGGTGTTACTGACGGGGGAACTGACAAAATTCACCGCCAGCACTTCCCGTAGCTGTCCCTCGATAGTAAACTTGCTACGCGCCAGCACCCTATTGCCCTGACGATTATCCTCAACCGCGTTAGCATTAACTTTGATTTGCGTAATCCCCCAGTCATCCAGCGTTTTCAACTCACCGGGATCGACCCTGCCGTTATGGGAGCTATCCTGCCAAATACGCAATTTGTGCCAGATTGGATCACGCCGGTCAATGACACCACTGCTATCGTCATCTTCACTGGCCAGTGCAGCAAAACCGTCCTGATAGCGTTTTTCCCCCGGCTGCCCCTTCACACCGGCCGTGCCACCGTAATATTCCGAATACATCTGGCTGATATTATCTATTTTCCCGCTGCCATTATCGATAACCAGCATACCGGTATCCGGCCCTGCCCAGCCGGTGCGTTTCAGCGTGCCGCTGTTATCGGTATCAAACAGCACCCCATCTTCAATGCCGGTCATGGAGACCCCCTTGCCACTTAAATCCAGCAGCAGCGGGTCAACATAAGTGTTAACCGTGGTTTGTGCTGATAAACCATTGAGGGTGGCGGCATCAAACAGCCCGGTTTCCGGCAGCATATAACTGGGTCGTTCCAGATAGTAATCAGATAAATAGCGGCTGGGCTGGATATTGGGATCAAGCTGAACTTCACCCGGGCGAACTCCGCCCGATGCCATAGCGCCCATCTGCACCGAGGCAAAATCGGTGTTATCCAAGCTACCGTCAGTAAAGGAGAAACTGTGAGTAGGCTTATTCACCAGATAGCCGTTGGTGACATCACGCCGCGCCTGATCTTCATCGGCAATGCGCTGAACCGCTTGTGGGGTTGGATTGATGGTGATGTCGATATTGCACATCTCGGTTGAGACTGGTGCGACTTCTTCGTCGGAGCTAAAGAGCTGGCTGGTGGCACTTTTCCCTAGCGCCCAGTAACCTGGGAGAGAATCCATTCTGTCCAACCATTGGCGGGAGCTTTTTTGGGTATCATCAGGACCAAACGACGAGCTGTAAGCCATCAATTGATAGGTTTTAAACGAGTGCTTTAGTTCTTCAAATGGCCTGCCGCAGGTGCTCAACGTTTGTTCCCAATAAATTGGCTGACTATCTTCAGTCATCGCGTTGAAAACCTCGGTTAACGTCCAGGCCTCTGCGGGTAATCCATGCTTCTTAAAAACACTATTGTGAAACTGTGCAGCTTGCTCATGGCCGATATCACCATAGATAATGCCTGTCAGGCTTTCGTCCAGCCTGTTTTGCTGGGTATCAAGATAGCCGTGCGCCATATCATAACGAATATGCTTAATATCCGTTTCAGTGAGGTGTTTATTATGACGGACCCCCACACTTTCCATATTGTGAATAGCCATGGCACCAGCGATAGAATCCCCCCTGGCTACACCATTGGCTAATATGGCATAGCGATCGCCTTTGCTGGCTAAAAAATCATACATCGGGCCGGGGTCTTTACTCTCCCTGTGAGATTCCAATAATTGCCGGGCATAAGCCAGATCGGCGGCATTAAGTTGTAACTTACCTGCATTGCTATTTTGTTGTAGCATAATAACCTTCCTTAACGTTTAATATGCGATAAAAGAAACTGCTGAGTACTGCTAACAATGGATCTCCATTGCGGTAATTTTTCTACTGTAAAAAAGATGCGAACAAGTGAACCTATTTCCGGCATCACAAAAATGGCCTCACAGATATAATATCTTTTCTCTAACGGCAACCACTGACAGTCAAATATCACGGGTATCCTCCCGTTAGCTTCTGCCCAGTAATAACCATTAACATCCTCATCAAACCAATAAGGACTATTCCTATCCTGTGGTTCTGCCCGGAATAATTTTCTGGTGGCTTTAACGAAAAATAGCCCTAATTTATCGATATAAATAACTGGATCAAAGGTTCTATCATTTTGTTTTCTTAGAAAAAAGTCACGTTTAAAGGTGATATCAGTATCTGTGCGTTTAAATGGCTCAACACGCATTCTTAGCCCTTCATACTCCAACCCCTGTTTATACCATTTCGATTTATCCCCCGGCTGCATATCCGGCCAACTGGTTATCATGGGTAAAGAGGTAAAATTGGCATCGCAGCCTTTTTTATTTTTAGTAAAACCAGGTGTCCAGGAGCTTTTCCCTTCATATTCCGCCCAGTAGATAATATAGGCCTTGGGCACTTCCATTACATGACCATTAAATTTACCACAAACAAAACCGGGGCGATTTTCGGCGAAACTGAGTGATGACATTAGCAGAAAAGCCATTAGAAATAATATGACAAAATATCTCACCCGCGTTTTATCACATAACAACCTGCTTATATTTATCTTAGGGAACATAATGTTCTTCCTTAACGTTTAATATGCGATAAAAGAAATTGTTGGGTATTACTCACAATGGCTCTCCATTGCGGTAATTTTTCTACTGTAAAAGTCACTTCAACCAGTGAGCCTATTTCTGGCATCACAAAAATGGCCTCACAGATATAATATCTTTTCTCTAACGGCAACCACTGACAGTCAAATACCACCGGCACCCGCCCGTTAACTTCTGCCCAGTAATAACCATTAACATCCTCATCAAACCAATAAGGGCTATTCCTATCCTGTGGTTCTGCCCGGAATAATTTACTGGTAGCTTTAACAAAAAAAAGCCCTAATTCATTAATATAAACAACCGGATCAAAAGTTTTATTCTCGTATTTTCTAAGTCTAAGATAGGCATCGCGCATAAAAGCAACATCAGTATCTGTGCGTCTATATGGCTCAACACGCATTCTTAGCCCTTCATACTCCAGCCCCTGTTTATACCACAGCTCCTGATCCCCCGGCTGCATATCCGGCCAACTGGCGATCATTGGCAGCACCACAAAATTGGCATCACAACCTTTTTTATTATTAATAAAGTCCGGATCCCAGGCACTGGCCCCTTCATATTCCGCCCAGTAAATAATATAGCTATCCGGCACTTCCATTACATGACCATTAAATTTACCACAAACAAAACCGGGGCGATTTTCGGCAAATCCGAGTGGTGACATTATTAAAAGTAACAGTATTAACCTTCTCATTTGAGTTTTATTATTTAATAACCAATTGGTGTTTATATCAGGAGGCATCATTATTCTCCTTAATATTTAATATGCGATAAAATAAATTGCTGAGTATTATTCACAATAGCTTGCCACTGAGGAAGTTTATCTATGGTGAAAATAACCCTAACCAGTGAGCCTATTTCCGGCATGATAAACCAAGCTTCACAAAGATAATATATTTTCTTCATCGGCAACCACTTACAGTCAAATACTACCGGTACTCGCCCATCAACCTCTGACCAGTAATAAGTAATGACATCCTTATCTAGCCAATAATGATTTTTTTTGTCCCTTGTGTTTTTTCTAATTATTTTTTTGGTTACTTTGACAGAAAACAATTCTAATTCATCAAGATCAACCACAGGTTCAAATACTTTATCATTTTGTTTTTCAAGATAAACATCACGCTTATAATTCATATCGGTGTCAGGTCGTTTTAACGGGTGAATACTTACTCTTATTCCACCAAAATTTTCTTTTTTCTTATACCATAGTGATTTATCACCAGGTTGCATATCCGGCCAATTTATTATCATCGGTAATGCTACGAAATCGGTATCACACCCTTTTGTATTTTCAGTAAAACTGTAGCCCCAGGCGCTGGTACCGCTATATTCTGTCCAGTAAAAAACATAGCTATTCGGCACTTCCATTACATGACCATTAAATTTACCACAAACAAAATCGGGGTGATTTTCGGCAAAAGAAAATGGTGGCATCATTAGTAAAAACATTATCAACAATGTTATTAAATATCTCACCCACGTTTTATCACATAACAGCCTGCTTATATTTATCTTAGGATACATAATGTTCTTCCTTAACGTTTAATATGCGATAAAAGAAACCTTTTAGTCGATATGGAAATTCCCTTCCATTGTGGTAGTTTATTTTTATGAAAAGGAACATTAACCGCCGATTGTATCTCTGGTAAAGCAAACACAAGCCAGCAGTCAGAATAATATCTCATTTTTAGCATGTGATGGCATTTTATAATTATTGGTACTTAACATAACTAAAATATAAATAATTACGAATCATAATAAAACCACCCGATTCAAGTAATTAAAAAATAGATATAAGTCAGCACCTAAGCAGTTAAATAGATAAAGTAAAAATAACGCAAGTGTAAAAACAAAACAACAAATAAAACAACAGAGCAGTAATAAATATAAAATCAGGATAATAAATAATATGAATATAATAAAAAGGCGCAATTTAAATACGCGCCTTTTTATTATCGAGAGTTATTGATTAACTACAAAATCTTAACTACATCTAACCAGCCATGCTGACCACACACCGGGCGACCATTCAACCAACGGCGCACCATATCCAGCGCCAGCATCGCACTGCTTTCCTGGCGAATACGCAGACCATGACGGCTGGCCTGATAACGTACTGTTTGAGCAAATGTTCCTTCAGGGGTATACAGAGCCACACTCAGGTGATCATTTTGCATAGCGCCGACCGCCAGCACCACTTGCGCACCACACAACATAGATAACGATTGTGCACGGCAGGCAATCTCGTCTAATGTCTCCTGACAATGCGCCGGTAGCAGTTCACCGCCCGCCAATGGCACACCAGCACTCTGCAACTGCCAGTTCATCAACCCGCCGGTAAATTGTTCGCTCACCGCCAGTAGCAAGCCGCGTTGGTTCAATTGCTCAGCTAACAATGCCGGCAACCCTCGCGTACCTTCAAATAGGGTGCTGTCTCCCGCCACTTCCCTCACCTGCTGCCATACCTGTTCCATCGCCTGATGTTGCGAGGCAGGACCGGTCAGCTTCAATTCAATAATCGGTGCAGATGAACGGTAGCCTAACACCGCCCCCTCAGGGAGTCGCAGTGGGTCCAGTTCCTGTGCCAAATCACTTTCCGAGCGGCCAAAAGTGGTCATACGTAAGCATAATGGGGGTTCGGCCACATCAAAATGTTGGCGTAAACGTGGCATGATTTGCTGTTCAACCATTACTTTAAACTCTGATGGCACGCCGGGTGTGAAGAACATCAGGCACTTATTTAGCCGTAACGCGAAACCGCACGCCGTGCCTACTGGGTTATCCAGCATTTCAGCATTAGCCGGAATATGTGCCTGTTTACGGTTAGTCGCCGACATCACCCTGCCGCGCTCATGGAAGAAAGCCTCCATACGTGCGATCCATTCCGGGTGTTCAACCAGCTCCGTTCCGGCGGCGCGGGCGGCAGCCAATGCGCTCAGATCATCACTGGTTGGCCCCAGCCCGCCGTTGACAATCAACACATCAGCAACCTGACTGCGTTCGGTCAGCACTTCTATCAGTGCCGAAAGTGAGTCACCGACCGTTTCCCTACTGCTGATTGGCAAGCCTTGATTAAATAAATAGTCAGCCAGCCATGCCGCGTTGGTATCGATAATCTGCCCATGCAGCACTTCATCTCCGGTACTCAACATCTCAACTCTGATCATTTTTTTCTCCGTGGTTACTTATATACCCTAAATAATTCGAGTTGCAGGAAGGCGGCAGGCAGCGGCCTCACAGAGGCCAGGCCCATGGACGGGCCGAGTAATGAACGCAGCCAACGCACATGCGGCTTGAAGTATGACGGGAATACATTCACTTTATAAATCTCACCGTATAAACACAATGGTTATCCATCATCGAAATAAACAACCCCGCGAACAATCTATTTTTCAGTGCATTCATCATAGTAACGATAAGTTTACACCTTGCGTAACGTCCATTTGACACAAACAGGGCAATCCACTACCCTGCTGCACTCAATAATTCCAATAAATTGTCATGTAGTAGAGGAAAGCGTGAAGAATCGCACTCTGGGCAGTATATTTATCGTTGCCGGCACCACCATTGGTGCAGGTATGTTGGCGATGCCATTGGCAGCCGCAGGCGTGGGCTTTGGTGTCACACTTGTATTGCTTATTTCTCTTTGGATATTAATGTGTTACACCGCTTTACTGCTGGTTGAAGTTTATCAGCATGAAGCGGCAGATACCGGGCTTGGTACTTTGGCCAAACGCTATCTTGGCAACCGGGGCCAATGGTTGACTGGTTTCAGTATGATGTTTCTGATGTATGCCCTGACTGCTGCCTATATCAGCGGCGCCGGTGAATTACTGGCAACCAGTATCAGCCAATGGACGCAACAATCGTTTCCAACCTCACTCGGCGTATTGCTGTTTACACTGGTCGCGGGCGGTGTGGTCTGTATCGGCACCCACTCAGTCGACTTATTCAATCGCATCTTATTTAGCGCCAAAATCATTTTTCTGATTGTGATGCTGGCACTGATGATGCCGCATATCGAAAAAACCAACCTACTGACACTGCCGCTGGAACAAGGGTTGGCACTGTCCGCTATTCCGGTGATATTCACCTCATTTGGCTTCCACGGCAGTGTGCCGAGTATCGTCAATTACATGGGTGGCAATATTCGCAAGTTGCGCTGGGTATTTATTATCGGCAGCGCCATTCCGCTGGTTGCCTATATCTTCTGGCAGTTGACCACGCTTGGGGCTATTTCCTCTCATACCTTTGTCGGTATTTTGGCGCAACAGGCAGGTTTGAACGGCTTATTACAAGCGGTACGCGATGTCGTGGCCTCACCTCACGTTGAGCTGGCAGTACACCTGTTTGCAGACCTGGCACTGGCTACCTCATTCCTTGGTGTGGCCTTAGGGTTGTTCGATTATCTGGCCGACTTATTTAAACGTCGTAATTCAGTGCGAGGCCGCTTGCAAACGGGGGTTATCACCTTCACCCCCCCGTTGCTGTTTGCGCTGTTTTACCCGCGTGGCTTTATTATGGCATTGGGCTTTGCTGCGGTGGCGCTGTCAGTTCTGGCATTACTGCTGCCTGCAATGCTGGCGTGGAAAGCCCGTAAGGTCCATCAGGGGCACTATCGGGTCTGGGGTGGGAAACCAGCACTGGCTGCGGTATTTGCCTGTGGTGTGATGGTCATTGCCATTCAAGTGGGGATAGTGACTGGCGCATTACCGGCTGTCGGCTAATGCCCTCCCCAATTAAAAGGGCGCATATCCTGTCAGGAATGCGCCCTTTTTTAATCAAAAATTACCGATTTATCATTAAAATCAATTTATTATCCAAAGCCATTGGCGTTGCAGCTAGGCGGCAAACGAGAAAATCCCGATGAGCTGACTCACGTCAGTGATTCGGGTGAGCGAGCGCGGCCCACAACGCTGCAACATCAAGGACGAAGGATAATCAAAATGCTAAACCTGCGCCGATATACACGCCATCCGCCACACGGTTATCCCGATGTCCGTCTTTACCTTTCATATTGATATAGCGGTAACCGACATCCACGGTTAACGGGCGGAATACACTCCAGCGCAAGCCACCGTTAGCTTCGCTATAGGATTTCATGCCACTGGTCAGCTCTTCCGGGGCGAAATAACCTTCACCGTACAGAGTGAACGATTTGTTGATAGGATAGGTTAACCCACCGCCAATCGCAATTGCACCACCGCTGCTACCGTCTTCCGGTGCCATATAGATACCCTTGCCACCGACCGTTGCCATCATTGGGCCGAGGGGGAGGTTGAAGCCCAGCCCCAGTCCGTAGACATCACCATCGTGATCACTACGTGCCCAGTTACCATTGATAGCCAAACCGCCAGTGTTGGTGCCCATGCCAAAACCTAAATTGGTGTAATCACTGCCGACTTCACCATTAAAACTCACGGCACTGGCGGAACCCGCCACAAACAGCAGGCTGGCTGCACACGCGATTAAATGCTTTTTCATATTTTTCTCTCGTTATTCGTGATGTCACCCGCGAGCAAATTCTGGCCGACAGGTTTTTCCTGTCCGAGTTTAACCGAAAAAAACAGCATAAACATACCAAAAACCGATTAAATACCACAGTAATTCAAATGATTGTAAATATCGAAGCTATAGATCCGTATTATGCTAACAATAACAACGATAAGGTATGCCTATTTGCTGAATACAACCAATAAGGCTACAACTAGTGTGGAGATCAAAGAATAACCCCTTGTTGTTGTTTAAATTATTATTTTGTCAATCAGGCTTTTGACGCGATGTAATGCTGTAAAACACCCGAGAAAGCAATCAATTCAACAGCCATACTGGAGAAAATGATGAGCAAAAAGAAAGGATTAACTACTGCTGCGGGCGCACCCGTTGTTGATAATAATAATGTTGTTACTGCGGGCCGACGTGGCCCAATGCTATTACAAGATGTGTGGTTTTTGGAAAAACTGGCCCATTTCGATCGTGAAGTGATCCCAGAACGCCGCATGCATGCTAAAGGCTCCGGTGCCTACGGTACCTTTACTGTTACCCACGATATTACCCGATATACCCGCGCAAAAATTTTCGCAGAAATAGGCAAACAAACCGAAATGTTTGTCCGCTTCTCAACGGTGGCTGGTGAACGTGGTGCTGCCGATGCCGAACGTGATATTCGTGGCTTCGCCATGAAATATTATACCGAGGAAGGGAACTGGGATTTAGTGGGTAACGATACGCCGGTGTTCTATCTACGTGACCCGCTGAAATTCCCTGACCTGAACCACGTGGTTAAACGTGACCCTCGCACTAACCTGCGCAACCCTATTTATAAGTGGGATTTCTTCTCCCAACTCCCTGAGTCTCTGCATCAGTTAACGATCGATTTCAGTGACCGTGGCCTGCCAAAATCTTATCGTCATATGCATGGGTTCAGCAGCCATACCTTCAGTTTTATCAATGCCAACAATGAGCGTTTCTGGGTTAAATTCCATTTCCGCTGCCAACAAGGCATTGAAAACCTTATGGATGATGAGGCTGAAAAACTGGTTGGAACTGATCGGGAAAGCTCCCAACGTGACCTGTATGACGCTATTGAGCGTAAAGACTTCCCGCGCTGGAATCTACAAATTCAGGTGATGCCGGAACATGAAGCCTCACAAACACCTTACAACCCGTTTGATCTGACCAAAGTGTGGCCACACGGCGATTACCAACTGATTGATGTTGGTTTCTTCGAACTGAACCGTAACCCGGAAAACTACTTTGCCGAAGTTGAGCAAGCGGCATTTAATCCGGCTAACGTGGTGCCGGGGGTGAGTTTCTCCCCTGATCGGATGTTACAAGGCCGGCTGTTCTCTTACGGCGACGCTGCACGCTATCGCTTAGGTGTGAACCATCATCAGATCCCTGTCAACAGTGCTAAATGCCCGTTCCATAACTACCATCGCGATGGCGCAATGCGTGTTGATGGTAACAGTGGTAATGGTGCAACTTATGAGCCAAACAGTTTTGGCCTGTTCCAGGAACAACCTGATTTCAGCGAACCGCCATTAACACTGGAAGGCGCAGCAGATCACTGGAATCACCGTGAGGATGATGATTACTTCTCCCAGCCACGGGCGTTGTTTAACCTGCTGAGTGAAGAGGAGCATCAGCGGATGTTTACCCGCATTGCCGGTGAGTTGTCACAAGTACCGGAAGATATTCAGCGCCGTCAGGTGGCGTTGTTTACTCAGGTTCACCCGGATTATGGTGATGGGGTTAAAAAGGCGCTAGGGTTAAATTAGGGCTTATCTATCATTATTCGTGATTAGTTCGGTTGTTAATCGATTAAGTGATCATGTTAGGTTGCTAATTGCTTCGGTGATCAGGTCCGGTTGTTAAAGCACCGAGTTAACTTAACCTACGATGAACCAACCGCTAAAGGGGGCAGCGGCCCCCTTGTGGAATCCCGCGCTTGCGCACGTATCGCCTGCCTGCTTCACAGGTACCCTCGGCTCATCATTTCGCTGACGGGACGGCTATTATAGCCTCTTCGAGGCTACCCTCCGGGCCAACGCAAGCGTTGTTCAAAACTGCTTCGCAGTGTTGTCGTGGGTCCCTCCGCGTAACGCCTAAATCCGGCGTCCATGCCGGATTTCCCTTGCTACATTCTTCACTCGGCAGCTCAAATGTGCTTTTTAAGGTCAAGACCCTAAAGACAGGGTTTTGATTTTCTCTTTTGACGTTGAGGCGCAATCAGGAATATTACCGATAAAGACGATGGCTGTTTACCCGGTGCTTTAACAACCGAACCCGATCACCAAATCAAATCAAATCAACTTAGCCACAAAATCAATAACCGCCTGTCTGGATACCTTAATCCCCCCCTGCTTAATCCCCCCCTGCTTAAGCGCCGCCGGTAAACGGTAAAACGCAATTGGTCGCTGGAATACCGCCAACTGTGGTATCAGCCAATCTGATAAACTCACCTCATCCACCTCATCGGCAGCATCTATCACCGCGACCGGTCGGTGGCCGAATTCAGCATCAACCATCGGCACGACGAAAGCTTGTTGTATCCCCGGATACTGTGACAAAACCCGCTCAATATCCTCCGGCTGAATGCCCTCGCCACCACTGAAAAACAGATTATCCAGCCGCCCGAGAATATGCAGTTCACCTTGCTGCCACAGACCGCGATCGCGGGTATGAAACCACCCTTCACTGTCAGTTATTGGCCGCAACTTTCCCTGCTGCCAGTAACCCGCCGCAAGGCAATCTGCTTTTATCCATACTTCATCTGCTACCAGTTTTACCTCGCGCCCCGCCAGCGCTACCCCCACACCGGGCAAGCCATCGGCACGTTTGGCACAAACCGTTGAGGCCGACTCCGTCAGTCCATAACCGCACCAACAGCGGATGCCACGGGCTTCGGCATGTTGTGTCAGGGTGGTCGGGATGGTTGCTCCCCCCAGTAACACCTCTTTCAGTGTTAACACCAAGTCATCTGTTGCCAGTAACCGCCATAGCTGAGTGGGAACTAAAGAAGCGTGGCTACATCCGGCCAGTGCATCATGCAATGCCATCCCCTCCTGCACCACCAAGGTGGCCCCGGCACTCAGCCAGCGCCAGACAATCCCCTGCCCCGAGACATGAAACAGCGGTAACGACAGCAACCAGCTATCCGTCGAGGTGAAACTCATCAGCTTTAATATGCCATCGGCGCTAACCAGATGCGCCGCCAGCGAATGCACTGCGGCTTTGGGTAAACCGGAAGAGCCCGACGTTAATGTCATCGTCGCCAGCCGTAGACTATCCCAGACAACCGGTGTCATAACGGCGTTATCGGTATCAAGTACCAGGGGCGTGAAGCAGAGAGCCGCTGACAACGGGGCTGCCAGGTTCAGCACAAAATCAATATCCAACTGGGGCAGAAGCGGTACCAGCAACGCATCAGGTAACTGTGGATTGAGCGGTAAAACGCGCGCGCCACACTGCAATGCCGCCAGATAAGCCATCAACAATGTGTGACTATTCTTACCACGCAGTACCACACCACTACCGGGGACGACACCTTGCAGTTGAAAACCCGCCGCCAGGCTATCGATATCAGCCGCCAATTGTTGCCAACTGATCAGTTGTGACCCCGAGCGGATGGCGATCGCCTGAGGTCGCAGATTGGCCCAGTATTTCCAAGGAGAAGAGTAAGTCCAGGGAGAAGAATATTGCCAGGGCCAATCATTCAACTGTGCCATAGCACGTCCAACTGTTCGGTTGTTACCATAGGCAAGGGACTCTCCGGCCACGGACGGACTAACTGTGCCTGCATCAGGTTCAGTGTATCCAACCCCGGCACGGTATCCGGTGTCAGCCAATCAGCCAGCCGGGCCAGTTGGGTTAAGCCAAGACTGGATTCAATGCTGGAACTGATCACCACCACTAATCCCGCCTGATGCGCTTGCTGCACCAGTTGCTGACAGCGGCTGATGCTGCCCACCAGCGTCGGTTTGATAACAATCGCCACCACGCCGGGTTCGGCTTCAACCTTAAAATCAGCCTCGCGCACGCTCTCATCCCAAGCGATAGCAATCCCCGAGTCACGGGCAAACTCTCGAGACTCGGCGCGGGTTTTACAAGGTTCTTCCAAAAATGCAATGCGGGCACGCAGTTCAGGATTGACATATTTCGCAAACCCATCAGCTTTCGCCCGCGTCCAACTACGATTGGCATCCAGCCGTAGTGTCAAATCCGGCAAAGCTTCCAGCAGCACATTAACAATCATGCCATCGCGCACCGCTTCATACAGCCCGACTTTCACCTTGGCGACTTTTTCCCCAGGCAGTGCTTGTAACACTGCAAATAGCTCATCTGGATCACCGGTGCACAGTGGTGCTTTGCGGTAATTTGCCGCTAATGGCAGCGTTTGATTCAGCTCCGCCAGCGCACAACTAAGGCCAAAAGCAACTGATGGCAAAGCATCAAATTCAGGTTCTGCCCCATTCACCCAGTTTTGCAGCCAATGCTGTGTCACAACCTGAGCTTCAGGCAGGGTTTCCTGGCTGAACTCCGGTAAGGGGGCAATTTCCCCCCAGCCAATCTGGTCGCCCTGCTGTAATTTAACCAGTAGCCCATCGCGGCTTTTCAGCCGCTGGTGGCGCAGTATCACTCCCGCTTCCATCGGAAGGCTATAGTGGTAAAGCGTGGCCGCGCGCATTACGGATTACGCTTGAATTTGCTGAAGTCCGGCTGGCGTTTCTCATTGAATGCGTTACGCCCTTCCTGACCTTCGTCGGTCATATAGAACAGCATCGTGGCGTTACCGGCCAACTCTTGCAGACCCGCCTGACCATCACAATCAGCATTCAGGGCAGCTTTCAGGCAGCGCAGCGCCATGGGGCTGTTTTGCAGCATTTCACGACACCAACGCACCGTCTCACGTTCCAGTTCAGCGATGGGCACTACGGTATTCACCAGCCCCATATCCAAGGCTTGTTTAGCATCATATTGGCGGCACAGGAACCAGATTTCACGCGCTTTTTTCTGGCCGACAATGCGCGCCATATAAGCCGCACCCCAGCCGCCGTCGAATGAACCGACTTTTGGCCCGGTCTGGCCGAAAATAGCGTTATCGGCGGCGACGGTTAAGTCACACATCATGTGTAATACATGACCGCCACCAATGGAATAACCTGCAACCATTGCCACAACCGGTTTCGGGCAGGTGCGGATCTGGCGCTGGAAATCCAACACATTCAGATGATGGACGCCACTGGTGTCTTTATAGCCGCCGTAGTCGCCACGGACTTTCTGATCACCGCCGGAACAGAACGCTTTATCACCTTCACCGGTCAAAATGATCACCCCGATATTGTCGTCATAGCGGGCATCAGCCAGCGCCTGAATCATCTCTTTAACCGTTAACGGGCGGAATGCGTTACGCACATGGGGGCGGTTGATGGTTATCTTGGCGATACCATCGCTGGATTTGTGATAACGAATATCTTCAAATCCAGTAGAGCAATCCTGCCAGTCGATAGCGGCGTACAACTGTTCTTCGCTCGGATAAAGCATAGTAAGCATTCCTTTAACGGGAGAGTGACAAAAATGAAGACTGTGATAAAAATGAAAGTACCTGCGCGGCAAAAGCACCGGGATTCGCCCGATGGGCATTGTGTCCGGCACGTGCCAGTGTGCGTAATGGCAACTGGTATTGAACAGCCAATTGCTGGAATTTATGGTCGCGATCGCCACACAGATAAGTGTAAGGGACCGTGAGCCGTTGTAATGCCGGTAGCAGCCAAGGCTGATGACCGAGTGACGTTGCTTCGAGCATATCAGCGACAGATGGGCCATGATTGTCCGCCCGCAGTAACACCAATTTCTCGCGCTGTTGTGGGTCTAAATCAGCAAATACATCCTGTTGATACCAGTCAGCCAGCACCTGCGGCAACGGCTCTTGGCGGAAACGCTGCCCCCACAGGCGGTCTTGCTGCAAGCGTTTTTCACGCAATTCAGCGCTTTCCAGCCCGAGGTTACCCCCTTCGACCAATAAGCCCTGCAAACCATGATGGCTACCATAGCAGGCGTGATACATCGCAATTCGCCCCCCTAAAGAGTAGCCTGCCAGCCAATATTCGCGAATACCGTTAGCCTGTAACGTTTGTACTAACTGACGGCTGATATCCGCAAAACCACAGGTAGTCTCGGCGGCCGATTTACCGTGGCCGGGCAGGTCTATCAGCAGCGAGGGATAATCGCCACATAACTCAGCAACCGGCAACCAATCCAGACCACTGCCTAACAAACCATGTAACCACACCAACCATGGCCCACTATGATGCCGGGCGGGAGACTGCGGGTGGGGATCGAGTTTACGGCAAGCCAGCGTCATAATTGGGCCACCTGTTGCACCAGTTGTTGTAGTGTTTCTGCCCCCTGACTTGGCGGCACCACGATTTCAATCAATGTAACGCCACCTTGCAACCAACATTGCGCCACCTGTTGTTGGAGCTGGAGCCAGCTATCCGGTCGGGCATAATGCAGACTGAACATAGCTGCGGCGTGCTCAAAACTCACATCTTGCGGCATACAATAAAAGCGCTGGCGGTCTGCTTCTGGGGTAGGCAACAACGAAAAAATCTGCCCACCATTATTGTTCACCACCAGCAGCACCGTAGGGGCCGAGCTTTGGCGCAATAAGGCGAGAGCATTAAGGTCATATAAGGCCGATAAATCACCCACGATAACCAACGTCGGCTTAGCGGTTGCGCGCTGAACACCGGCTGCCGTTGACAATAAACCGTCGATGCCACTGGCACCACGGTTACTGTAAACCGGATAGCCAGCAGGCAGTTGGCCCAACGCATCAATCAAACGCACAATTAAACTGTTACCGACAAACAACTGACCATTATCTGGCAATAATTCTGCCAGTTGATGCGCGACCGCGGCTTCGCTAAATTGCTCATTCAAGGCTTCAGCCACATGGGCTTGAGCATTCTCCGAGCAGACGGTCAGCTCAGCGGCCCACGGCGTGCGGCGCTGTGCTGGATGTTCCTCCAGCCATGCATTCACCGGTGAAATAATTCTGCGGCCACGATGATTCGCCGGATCGAGGCGACCGGGCAGGTTATCGACCAACCAGTACTCTTGCGGCTGACACCCAGCCTGCCATTGCAACAGCCGCTTACCGGTTAGACTGCTACCCAATTGCAGCACAATCTGCGCCTGCGAGAGAATAGTTTTAGCGGTGGGATGCCCAAGCCATAAGTCAGCACAAGGTAGCGGCTGTCCGGTTTGTGACAACACATCACCTATCAGTGGCCAACCGAGCAGATCAGCCCATTCAGCCAGTAACTGCCCCTCTTGTGCCGTCATCCGCCCGGCAATCACCACTCCGCGCTTTTGTCGCCAGAAAAACCAGTCCGCTTGCTGGCCTTGTGGTACCGATAAAGATTGACGCAACCACGGATGGCTCCCCTGCCACCAGTCGCCTAAGGTGGCAGACCATTCAGCATAGGCGCGCTCATCACCGCCATACAAGGGTTCGGCAAACGGGCAGTTGATGTGTAAGCCACCGTGCTGTGATTGCGCCATCGCATTATCAAGTGTAGAAACCAGCCAATTGGCAGAAATATCGGGCGTCGGGCGGGGTAAGTTGAGGCTTACCGCGGGGTGGCTGGCAAATAGCCCTTGTTGGCGAATAGCCTGATTGGCACCGCAATCAATCAATTCTGGCGGACGATCTGCGGTCAATAACACCAGCCGTTCACCGGTCAGCCCGGCTTCAATCAGAGCAGGATAAAGATTGGCGGCAGCAGTACCGGAAGTGACAATAACGGCCACAGGCTCGGTGGAAGCTTTTGCCAGACCTAAGGCCAAATGGCCCAAACCGCGCTCATCAAAATGGGTATGACAAACCAGCGCGGGATTGGCCGCTGCCGCCAGTGTTAACGGAGTCGAGCGGGAGCCGGGAGCAATACAGATATGACGCACACCGTGGCGGGTCAAGGCTTCCAGTAGCAACGCCGCCCAACGACGGTTAAAAACACTTGTCGACATGGTTCGCTCAACAGTCAGTTAACAGACACTGCGACCCCGATAATCAACATGAGGATAGTGCTTCATCCTGTTAAAAAAGCCCGGAGTGACTGATTAATGGTTATAAGTAAGGAAAGTGCTCACAGTTTACACCTGCCGCTTAGGTGTCACAATCCGCCCACATAATGAGTGCGGTTAATTACAGCATTTTATTATCCTACGGCTGACTTTCCAGCAAGGTGCGTAGCCCGGCTGATTTATTGTTAATTTCTTGCCATTCCTGTTCCGGGTCAGAGCCTGCCACAATGCCGGCTCCGGCATACAGATGGACCTGCTGTTCTTCTACCCTGGCAGAACGCAGGGCGACACTGAATTCAGTCTGTTTTGCCGAAAGATAACCGGCAGAACCGGCATACCAGCCGCGGGAAAAAGGTTCATGTTGCGCAATAAACTGCCGCGCGACGTTGCGAGGCAAACCGGCGACGGCCGCCGTCGGTTGCAAACGCTGCAGGCAATCGGTATCACTGGCGCGGGTGAGTTGGGCATGAATGCAGCGACGCAAGTGCTGCACTTTACGCAAACGGATGATTTCCGGTGGCATTACATCGACTGCTGCCACCCCGCCCTGCAATCGCTGGCAGATATCATCTACCACCAACAAGTTCTCGCGTTGATTCTTTTCATCATGCATCAGCCAATCGGCCAGTTCTGCCGCCTGCTGCGGGTTTTCTGCGCTGGATACCGTGCCCGCCAGAGCCTCAGTCTCCAGATGCAACTGCTGGCGTAGATAGAGGCGCTCAGGGCTGGAGCCGAGAAATGCGCGCCGCGCATCAAAACGCAGCATAAAGTGGAAACAGTGATGATTGACCTGCCGGCTGGCGGCCATAAATGCCCCACTGGAGAGAGGCTTATCCAGCGTCAGTTGGGTGGCACGCGCCAGTACCACTTTCTCCATCTTCTGCTGCTCAATCTCAGCCAACGCGTGCTGAATAAGATGGCGCCACTGCGGATATTCCGGCATATGGTGGGCATGTTGCACCTGAGTATCAAGTGCAGGCAACGGCCTGGCAGCCACCAGTTGGTCGATAAAGCTAATTGCGTGCAGAGCATCTTGCTGTAGGGAGAAGTCGCTGGTCAAATTGAGCGTTAAATAGGTCTGCTCACCCCGACGTAATATTTCAATGCGGGGCAGAAACAGGAAACTGGCCTGCGCCTGTGGCGCGCCATCGGCATGCTGGTTAACGATCACCGGTTCAAAGGCATTCAAGCCCCAAATACGTAATCCGCTCGCATCCCGATGCTGCTGAATAAAATGGTCAGCCGCTTGCATATCATTGAAGAGCCGAGTTTGACCGCAGACCGCAGCCTCTTCATGGCCTTCGCGATGGAGCCAGTAAAATTGTGGGAAATGGCATTGGGCGGCCAGCCACTCTAATAGTTGGCTACCGATTCGACCCGGTGCGGGCACGATAATTTGCCGGATACCTGCCTGGTCAGGGAAACCGGCACGTAATTTCTGCCGTAATTCACCCAGCAAACCAGAAAGTTGTTTCACGACCACCTCGGCAAATCAACAGAAAGAGTGGGATTATACGGGGCGTGAATAATAAGAAAAGTCAGATTCAAAAGTTATTGTTAGTTATCACACTAATATTTGATATTGATGGTTTTGTATACTCAATAAGTGTTATCTGACACTCAGCACAGGTGTCTACTGGCTAGCCTCCAATTATGTCGCGTTGCAGCAAAGTGGCAATTGAAAAATAAAGGGGCCGCAGCCCCGGGTAATGGATCCAGTGATCAGCCGTCAATCCTTCAGCGACGGGCGATCAATAGCCCCACGATCAAGCCAGCAGTCGCCCCTATCCCTACGCTGCACCAAGGTTTTTCACGCACATAATCATCGGTGCAACACGCCAGTGCTTTCGCCCGTTTGATATAGCATTCACTGCGGCCATTCAAACGGTTCTGAACCTCCTTTAATGCTTTTTCCGCCCGGGCTTTAATCTCTTGATAGCTTTCATCAGCTGCATCACCCGAGGCGCGCAGCACTTCTTCCAGCGTATCGGTCAGCATAGTCAGATCGTCATCCAGCGAGGTTTGCTGTTCTTTATCTCGGTTCATCTGCGTTCTCCATGAGTGAAAAAAGGACATCTCATAAGGATAGTCGAAAATAGCCGGCGTAATATTGATTCAAGGTGGAAATGGAGTTTTCAGGATTAATCTGTATGGCAAGTAATATGAGGGGAAAAAGGGTTACTGATGCCCCTTCCCCCTGTTTTATGACTAAAAACGGATACAACAAGCCCCTTGCTCAGCACCGGAAAGTTGTTCGCGCAATGCACCAAACAATTCACGGCCACATCCTACGTGGAAGGCAGCAATATCTGGCAAGTCGGTATGGCGGGCAGCCAATTCAGCTTGATCCACTAACAGTGAAAGCTCGCCAGTGACACCATCAACACGCACCCGATCGCCATTACGGATTTTCGCCAGCAAACCACCACAATACGCTTCGGGTGTCACATGGATGGCTGAGGGCACTTTACCTGACGCGCCAGACAAGCGGCCATCGGTGACCAGTGCCACCTTAAATCCACGGTCCAGTAATACACCTAAGGGTGGCATCAGTTTATGCAACTCCGGCATACCAATAGCACGCGGCCCCTGATAACGCACCACCACCACGCAATCGCGGTCCAGTGCGCCGGCGTCAAATGCCGGACCGACGTCGTGCTGGCTTTCAAACACCACGGCCGGGCCTTCAATGATCTGATGATCACGCGGTACTGCCGAGGTTTTCATCACTGCCCGCCCCAGGTTGCCACTTAAGACTTTGGTGCCGCCATGTGGTGAGAAAGGCATCGCGATACTGGCGATAACAGTTTCATCCAGCGATTGCTGCGCCCCGTCACGCCAACATAATTGCCCCTGCTCCAGATAAGGCTCTTGGGTATAGCGCTGCAAGCCAAATCCGGCCACGGTATGGACATCCTCATGGAGTAAACCGCCCTGCAACAGCTCTTTTACCAGCAGCGCTACACCACCGGCCGCCTGAAAGTAGTTGATATCTGCTGGGCCATTGGGATAAATGCGGCATAACTGTGGTATCACTTCCGATAACTCAGAAAAATCATCCCAATCGATGATGATCCCCGCCGCACGCGCCATCGCCACTAAATGCATGGTGTGGTTAGTCGAACCGCCGGTCGCCAGTAGTGCCACAATGCCATTGACCACCACCTTTTCATCCACCAACTGACCAATGGGTAAATAGCTACCGCTGGTTTCTGTCAGGCGCGTGACCTGACGGGCGGCGGCGGCGGTGAGCGCATCACGTAGCGGCGTATTGGGCTGGATAAAGGAAGAGCCGGGCAAGTGTAACCCCATCACTTCCATCACCATCTGGTTGGAGTTGGCGGTACCGTAAAAAGTACAGGTACCGGCGCTGTGGTAGGAGGCAGCTTCCGCGTCCAATAAAGCCTGTCTATCGACTTTGCCCTCCGCAAACAACTGGCGCACCCGCACTTTTTCTTTATTAGACAGGCCGCTGGCCATCGGCCCGGCAGGAACAAAAACCGCCGGTAAATGACCGAATGACAACGCCGCCATTAACAAACCGGGGACAATTTTGTCGCACACCCCAAGATAGAGTGCTCCATCAAACATATTGTGTGACAAGCCAATCGCCGCAGACATCGCAATTACATCGCGGCTCATCAGCGACAGTTCCATGCCATCCTGCCCTTGCGTCACCCCGTCACACATCGCCGGAACACCGCCCGCCACCTGGCCGACCGCCCCCACCGTATGCAAGGCGTCTTTTAGTTGTTGCGGATAATGTTCATACGGCTGATGTGCCGATAGCATGTCGTTATAGGAGGTAATAATCGCAATATCGCTGCGCACCATGTTCTTCAGCGCAATTTTGTCGTCCGGCTGACAGGCCGCAAAACCGTGCGCCAAATTGCCACAGGCCAGTTGCGAACGGCGAACTGTATTTTCCTTAGCCGCGCTGATACGTTGCAAATAGGCAGTACGGGTGGCTACCGATCGCGCAGTAATACGTTGCGTGACTCGGGTGAGGGTCGCGTTCATCGCCATTCCTTATTCACTCAAGGGTGTTAAAAGTTCAATGCTGCCCAGAGGCAGGCCGATAAAATCTGCCAATACCTGTAACAACAGATTGTGATCATCCAGATGGGGGGCGCCGGACACATTCACACTACCAATCACACCAGCCTGTTGAACCTGTAACGGAAAGCCACCGCCCAAGGCGGCATAATCCCGCAAGCTGACACCATAGCGTGCTTCCAGTGAAGTTTGACGCTGCTGTAACATCAAGCCAGCGGCATAAGAGCTGGTATTAAGTAGCTCTACCACATTGCGTTTACGTCGCAGCCAGTCATGGTTTTCAGCGCTAGTCCCCAACATGGCATAACTAAACAGTGTCTGACGATTTACCGTGATATCGATGGCCAGAGCCACGCCTTGCCGCTCAGCCTGACACTTTATTTTCTCACCCAACCGCCAGGCCGTTTCATGATTAAAATGAGGCAATTGCAGTAGTTGTTGATGCTGCTGACAGCGAGCTAATTGCTGTTGTAGATTCATGAAATTCTCCGGTGATAAATGGCGGGGCATAGTGGTTATCCACCAAAACCCCACCACGGCTTAAGCGCGTTTAGCTTTAGCCAAACCTTTGTCAGCGATGCCCTTCCCCGCCGTGCTAACTTCAACATCACACTCTTTCGGCAGGGTTAAGGTTATCAATCCCGCAATAATCAGGGAGCCTGCCAGCATGCAAACTGCCGCACTCTGTCCATAGAAGAAAATCATCACACCTACCAGATACGGGCCGCAGAAACCGCCCAGATTGCCTAAGCCATTGATCACCCCGCGTGCGCCACCCGCCACTTCTGGCACCGCGATACGGCCCGGAATTGACCAAAATGGACTGGTTGCGGCTTTGAGGAAGAAACCGCACACCACCAGTGCCAAGTAAGAGACCAGTACGTTGTGGCGGAAAATCACCGACGTCACCAGACCGGCGGCGAAGCAGAACAGGGAAACCATAATCAGCAGCCGGCGCTTACCGGTTCTGTCCGACAAGGCAGAAATGAGGTAGATACCGGCAGTGGTGGCAATAAAGGGTAAAATCGCCAGAATACCGACAGAAGCCATATTACCGCCGGTTAGGTTTTTCAAGATGGTCGGCAGCCATAAGGTATAACCATAATCGCCGGTCTGATAAAAGAAGTTCAGTGCGACCAGTTTCATCAAGCCTTTATTCAGGAATACCGCCTTTAATGGCGCATTGGTCACCGGAGCATCGAGCATCCGTTCAGCCCGTTCCCGCGCCAACTCAGTCACCAGATAATCGCGCTCCCTTGCCGACAACCATTTGGCTTCCTCTGGTCGGTCACTGATAACAAACCACCACATCACCAGCACCACGGCTGACAGTGAACCTTCGAGGAAAAACAGCCAACGCCAGTCCAGAGCATTAATAATGAAACCCGATAGCGGTGCGGTGAACATGCCGCCAATTGGGGCAAACATCATGACAAAAGCATTGGCCCGGCCGATTTCGCGTTCCGGGAACCAGTTACTGACCATAGTCAGCACCACTGGCAGCATGCCGCCTTCTGACACCCCGAGCACAAAGCGCAGGAATAGCAGTTGATAATGATTAGTGACAAAACCGGTCAGAATCGAGACGACGGCCCAAACACAAAGAGAGTAAGCAATAAATTTTCTGCCGCTGCCATGAACCGCAATACGGCCACCCGGTACTTGTAGAAATAAATAACCAATAAAGAAAATACCGCCCGCTAAACCAGCCATTTGACTGGTAATTGCCAGATCACTTTCCATACCACCAGGTAATGCAAAACTAATATTTACCCGGTCCATAAAAGAAATAATACAAGCAATCATTATTGGAACAATAACGCGAAACCAACGGGCATTAGGGATCTTACTGTCCATATAAACACGCCTCATGATAATAGCAGAGTATTACCCGCACCATGAATAATGGTGTAGGGAATGCCGCAAGCAAATAAACAGAAGTTTATTCTCTGGTGTTAATTAAAATTCACTGGCCATTTTTAATATTTAATTAAAAGTAATTATCTATTATTTATAGGTGATCGCCGTAGGGGCTTTTTCACCAGAAAAATGGGCTAATATATTTGAGAAGACAATATCGCTCATTTGAATTCGAGTTTCAGTCGTTGCACTGGCAATGTGTGGCAGCAAGACCACATTATCCATCTCGATCAATGCTAGTGGCACATTAGGCTCATCGGCAAAAACATCTAAGCCCGCACCACCAATATTTTGCTGCTGCAACGCAAGGATTAAATCATCCTGATTCACCATACTGCCACGGGCAATATTGATCAGAATGGCGTGATTAGGCATCGCAGCAAAAACGGTGTTATTAACCAAACCGGCACTGTCTTTCCCTCCCGAGATTGCGACCACCAGAATATCGCTTTGACTGGCAAGGCTCATAAGATCAGGCACATATTGGTAGGGCAGAGTTTCGTTGTGTGCTTTGTCGGTATAAGCAATTTGCATATCAAACCCCGCGGCTCGGCGAGCAATGGCTTGGCCAATCTGCCCCATACCGAAGACCCCCAAACGCTTGCCGGTAACCTTAGATGATAATGGCAAAGTACTGTGCGGCCACTGTCCGGCACGCAGGAATTTATCAGCCAGACACAGGCGGCGAGACGTGGCAATGATTAGCCCCAGCGCGGTATCAGCAACATCGTCAGTCAGTACACCGGGAGTGGTAGTCACAATAATATTGCGCTCGTGGGTGGTTGCTAAATCCACCGCATCGGTACCGACGCCAAAGATTGAGATTATCTGCACTTCAGGCAACAGTGCCAACACCTCATTGCTGACACCAATATCACCACGGGTCACGATGCCTTTAATATTCTGACCCTGTTCTGCAAAAAACTCAGCATGATCGGTAACCTGGAAGAGTTTATGAACAGTAAAGGTTTGCTCCAATTTTTCAGTTAAATAGTCCATTACCGGAGCGATGATTAATACGGCTTGTTTGCTGTTTTTCATTACGGGTACCTGATCATGTCAATAAATCATAAAAAACCAGAATGGCGACAGGTAATCATCGGATGATTTAGCCATTCAGCGAATGTCGTTATAAGACCTGTTTTCAATGTTTTATTTTGTGATGCAGGTCACTGTAAATCATGTTAAGAAAACATGTTACCGGTAACGTGATCGACCTATCATTGCTAGTGCTGAATTGTTTCAGCCAGGCAAATACCGGTTAAAAACTTATAGAATTAACTCAGTAAAATGTTATCGGTTGGCGTTATTTGTTATTGATTGACGGAGGGATAATTTAGCGGCCATTGACCACAGTGATTCGCAGCCATCATCCAGAGCCATGGCTGCTAGCGGTGATAAGAAGATCAGATAGTCCCACCGAGTGAAATGCGATAATGCAAGTCAACCTGTTCAATTGTAGGGATTTTATTTATTTTCTTAATCAGAATTTCCGCTGCAACTTTACCCATTTCAAACCGTGGGGTGGTAACACTGGCCAGCACCGGGGTGGTTGCCTGGCCGATATCTAAGCCATGGAAACCCGAAATTGCCATTTCAGCCGGTATCGCCATGCCTATTTTCAGACATTCTTGTAACACGCCGACGGCCATATCATCATTAGTACAGAAAATAGCATCAACCTGCGGATACATTTGTCGTGCCAGAGCTAGCATCCCAGCCCCGATCGAGACAGAAGAGACCTTATTAGGAGTGATATGCAATGGCGTAAAACCTGTATCTACCATCGCCTGACTATATCCCTGATAACGCTTGCGATCTCGTACATCTGACATCGAGCCAAAATAGACAATATTCTGCTTACCACTGGCCAATAGTGTCGCTGTCATATCGTAGGCAGCCTGATAATTATTAAAACCAACGGTAATACGGTTGAACTGTGGCTCTAAATCCATCACTTGTGCAACCGGAATTTCGGCTGCATTCAAATACTTATCAGCACGTAAGGTATGTTCTGAATCGGTGAGTATCAGACCTGAGATCTGACAGGACAACAGATTAACGATCTGCTGCTCCTCACGTTCTTTATCATAGTTATAGTTAACCACCAGCGTTTGATAGCCGCTGGCAGCGGTTACCGATTCAATACCCGCCAGCAAGTCAGAGAAAATCTGGTTATTAAAGGAAGGTATTAAGATACCAATACGCGGGATCTTTTGATTAAGACCACTTTCCCCTTCAGAATCAGTAGCATAGTTAACCTCCGCCATCACTTGAGCAATACGCTCAGCCGTCTCTGGAGCCACTTTTTCCGGCGTGCGTAAGTAGCGGCTGACAGTCATTTTGGTCACTCCCGCAAGTAACGCGATATCCTGTAACGTAACACGCTGGTTTTTCATGGCAAATACCTGGAACAAGAGTGCGCAATGGGTAAGGTGATTATGCACTGTTAGCTTGTGTAATGAAAAGCATGTTACTGCTTTAAAATACAATAACAGTCATGTGGCATATTATTAATCTAATTTATTATCAATAAGTTAATCTGCAACTCTGCAATAAAACAGCAAAAAAACCGGCTAACCGCAGTATTTCCCCTTCATCAAGGGGATATCGCTCACGTATGTGGTAACAGCTTGTTGTAACATGATTTAAAGTGATCTGCATCACAGTTTACCCAGGCGGAAAACGGTTTGATATGCACATGTTTTCACACCGTCATTATTCAATAATATTTATACTCGTCATACTTCAAGCTGCATGTGCGTTGGCTACGTTCAATCACCCGAATCACTTACGACGTAAGCTCATCGGGGTTCTCTCTCTTGCCGCCTTCCTGCAACTCGAATTATTTAGAGTATATTTTAAATAACGACCAAATTAACGCCATCAGGAATGACTATGAAGAATTTATTTTCGTTAGAAAACCGCAAAGTATTAATTACGGGATCTGCTCAAGGCATTGGTTTTTTATTAGCGAAAGGCCTGGCCGAATTTGGTGCAGAGATAGTTATTAATGATATTACCGCAGAACGAGCGGAAAAAGCCGTGGCGGAATTACGTGCTAGCGGTTTTATTGCTCATGCTGCCGCCTTTAATGTAACTAATCACGATGCGGTTAATGAAGCCATTGAACAAATAGAAAGTAGCATCGGTGCTATCGATATTTTAATTAATAATGCCGGCATTCAGCGCCGCCATGCCTTTACTGAATTCCCAGAAAAAGATTGGGATGACGTGATTGCGGTCAACCAGAAGTCCGTATTCTTGGTTTCACAGGCCGTATCCCGCTATATGGTTAAACGTCAACGCGGCAAAATTATCAATATCTGCTCGATGCAAAGTGAATTAGGCCGCGACACTATTACCCCCTATGCCGCCTCTAAAGGTGCGGTAAAAATGCTAACTCGCGGTATGTGTGTTGAGCTGGCTCGCTATAATATTCAGGTCAATGGTATCGCACCAGGCTATTTCAAAACTGAAATGACAAAAGCGCTGGTAGACGATAAAGCCTTTACTGATTGGTTATGCAAACGGACACCGGCCGCCCGTTGGGGCGACCCGGAAGAGTTGATTGGTGCTGCGGTTTATCTCTCCTCCAAAGCCTCTGATTTCGTGAATGGTCATCTGTTGTTTGTTGATGGTGGGATGTTAGTTGCAGTTTAACCTTCGCTTGAAGTGATTGGGGGATTAGCGACCTTCGTTATTCGTCCCATCAATAACGTTGGTTAATGCTTCAATTAACTGGGAACAGAGGAACATTATGTCTGGTAAATGCATTATTGTTATGGGCGTATCCGGCACGGGTAAATCCTGTGTTGGACAAGCGCTGGCACAAGCGCTTAACGCCAAGTTTATTGATGGTGATGACCTACACCCGCGCGCCAACATCCAAAAAATGGCCTCAGGTCAGCCGCTAAATGATATTGATCGTGCCCCTTGGTTAGAACGGTTAAGTGATGTGGCCTATAGCCTGCAACAGAAAAATGAAGTCGGTTTTTTAGTCTGTTCGGCGCTGAAAAAGCAGTATCGCGATCGTTTGCGTGCCGGCAATCAAGGGATACGTTTTCTGTGGCTGAGCGGTGATTACGATTTGGTGCTACACAGAATGCAGCAGCGCGCTGGGCATTTTATGCCTGAAAGCCTGTTGCAAAGCCAATTCGCAACCCTGGAAGTACCGGGTATCAGTGAACCGGATGTTATCCAGATAGATATTTCGCCCGACGTCGCCGGTGTGGTTAAGCACTGTATTGCCGCGCTGGAGCATGAAAATAGCGTGAGTCATTGCGCCTAAACGCGCGGGCCACATAAGCATATAGGAAGAGTTATGATACTTGATGAACTGAAAAGCGCGGCGAATAATCCAATCTATCCAGATGTTATCCGCCGCACCCTAGCGGCTATCAGCAAAATGGATTTGGTTAACCTGCCAGCAGGCGAGCAAGAAATCGAAGGGCGTGAGATTTACTTAAATCATATTATCGCCGCGACCAAGCCACTATATGAACAAGCCCCTGAATTACACCGTTACTATATTGATATTCATATTTTGCTGGAAGGTAGTGAAGTGATTGGTACGTCGCCATCCACACAGGGCCAGCGCCCGACGATGGATTTTGATAGCGAGCGGGATTATGGATTGTTTGAAGGTATAACTACCGAAACCTTGTTAACACTGGCGCCGGGTGATATTGCCCTGCTGTTCCCCGGCGAGTTACATCGCCCGATGGGAACATTAGGTGACGTCGCGCCGATTCGTAAGATCGTGGTTAAAGTGGCGAATCATCTTTTGTGATTCGGTATTATTTCGGTTGATAGATACCGGATCAGGTTTCGGTTGATAGTCGTTCAGTTATCACCTTACCTCTGTCGCCTCAACCGAGCAGGAGGGCTAGCCGGCCCTCCTGCACCTGCGGCTTGCGCGAAATATTACTGCTATTCGCAGTGCCCTCCGGCAGTCGTTGGCCTTATCGAGCCAGCGCGATTCGCTCCTGCTCAAGCGCGCTTTTCGCCGCCGTCCATGGCGGCTCACTCGGGCCATCGTCTTTGTCGGTAATATTCCTAATTGCGCTCAAGGTCAAAATAAAAACCTTGCTTTTAGGTTTTGACGTTTAAAGCACATTTGAGCTGCCGAGTGAAGAGTGTAGCAAGGGAAATCCGCCATGGACGGCGGATTTAGGCGTCACGCGGAGGGACCCGCGTAAAGCCGTCCCGCCAGCGAAATGATGAGTGAGGGGACCCGCGAAGTGGGCAAGCGATACGTGCGCTAGCGCAGGGGTTCCAAGGGGGTTACGCGCTTGTAACCCCTTTGGCGGTTGAGGCGCAGGAGGTCAAGTGAACACCGATCTCATGTCAACCGAATCGGATCATCTAACCCAATCAAATTCAATCCTGCCCAATCGAGGGTTGCAAGGAACGCCTCCCTTGACCCCGCCGCGCCGCCAACCACAACCCGCTGTTCTTCATGGCGTAGCCAAACACCACCCCGACTAACAATGAAGCAACCACCAGCTTCCAATTACCATTACCGGCAAAAGTAGCGCAAGCGCCGATAAAAGTACCTGGAACAAATGATAACCACTGCTGGCAGGCCTGGATGCACATCAAAAACGCCACAAGCCCTGTTAAAACATACCCAAGGATGGTCCATTCCGGTTGCAAGGCACTGCCCTGGATAATCATCATCGCCCAGAACACCCCGCTCAGGCAGGTTAACAGCGTAATCAGTAATCCTTTTAAACCACCTTGTGGGCAAGCGAAATAGGCGGTACAGCCAAGGAAACCAGCCCAACTGATTAGCCCTAAACTGACCGCTACCCAGCCCCAGACACCCGAGAGAATGCCGGTGGTAATGGCAATCATCAGAATAATGTTCATCAGTGTTACCTGCGTAAAAAACGTTAAATAGAATATCTATTGAGTGAAAGTTACGCAGTTTACCTGAGTTCAATACCTTTTCATGCACAATGATCACAAAAATAGCCACTAACCAACATGACATACATTTATTTTGTGATGAAAATCACATTTAATCTTTATTATATCTTTCTGGCACATATATAGCATTACGTTTGTTGTCAGAGCACTTCAGCAAATTTTCTAACATATTTAGATCAGATTTTTTTACAAATTCAAATTTTTTTACGGTCTTCTCGACGATTGTTTTTAACTGTGCTGCCGAAGGAAAATCAAACTTCCCCGCGTTGTAATCATAATATGCCATTAATAGATCACTAAACTTCTCAGGCCCAACAGTGTAGCTGGCATGGTTATTTATATAGTCAGCCAAGATAAGTGCCATACTATCATAGGGTTTATCAGAGATATCAGCACATAATTTATTTTTTACATTTGTCAAATTATTCATCTCAGCATTAATCAATCTTATTACTAGACCTTTACACATGTGTGGTGGTAAATACTCTTTAGCTTTATGGCTAACGTCTCCTTTTGTATCTAATACGCCATCAGGTGAATAAATTTCAGGGTTTATTTTTTCCAAAATATCATTAGTAATTGTTTTTATTGCATAATAAGACAAATGTTCTTTCGCTTCATGCTCGTTTTTAAATTCAATTTTATACTGATTAAAACATGCCCGTTCAATAAGATGACCACATGATTTTTCATATTTTTGTGCTTTTAAAAGAAAATGACCAAGGTGTTTTTCGCTCTTATTTAACATTTTATCTATTTCACTTTGAGTGGAGCGTCGCTCGTTTATAGACGTATCGTTGAGCCTTATATTTAACCTTTCTATTAAAATATTAAACAGTATTTCTTCTTGTCGGCTGAATTCCTCCGGCTTAGCCTTTAAATAAGACTTATCGTTAGGATCATGATTAACTAATTCTTTGATAGTGCAAAAAGTTTGAGAAACAATACCCACTAAACCCATAAATACCACCTTAAAAAACATTTCCCATAATGAATACGTTCATTAATGGTGTTGCCTATAAAGTCTGTATTTTATGCTGGCTTAAATAGCGGCCATATCCACTATTTACCCCACCCCCACCTTAAATAACCTTAATTTCAGCGCAGAGTAAAAAAACAAAACCCCCTGCAAGTTTCAGCTTACAGGGGGTTGGCATGACAAACTTAACGCAGTATTACATCAGTGGCTGAGCCATCTGAACCAGCGAAATCAGCGGTTGCGGGTAAATACCCAGGAACAGTACCAGAATCGCGGAAATCAGCACTACCACACCACCGGCAGTCAATGCCCAGTTGCTTGGTGTGTCACGCACCAGTGTTTCCGGCGCGCTGAGGAACAGGCTCACCGTCACACGCAGATAGTAGTACAGGCCGATGGCACTGCCTAAGACCACCGCACCAGTCAACCACCACAGGTTGGCACTCACACCCATTGCGACCACAAAGAACTTACCAATAAAGCCCAACGTCATTGGGATACCGGCCAGTGATAGCATCATTACAGTCATCACCGCCGACAGAATCGGTTTATGCCAGAACAGACCACGGTAAGAGAACAGTGACTCTGCATCCGGGCCTTTGTACGGGCTGGACATCAAGCTAACCACACCGAACGCACCCAAGCTGCTGAACAGGTAACCGGCCAGATAAACACCGACGGTTTCCAGTGCCAACTGATGGGTCTGCACCGCCACCAGCGCAATCAGCAAGTAGCCAAGGTGCGCGATAGAAGAGTAACCCAGCAGACGCTTGATGTTGGTCTGGCTGATAGCCATTAAGTTACCGAACAGTATTGATGCCACCGCAATCAAGGAGAGCACCAAACGCACCGCTTCACTGTCGGCAGCCGGCGCGTACAGGAACAAGCGCATGACTACCGCAAAGATGGCAATCTTACTGGCGGTCGCCAGGAAGGTAGATACCGGAGCGGGAGCCCCCTGATACACATCAGGCGTCCACAGTTGGAACGGCACCAGCGACAACTTAAAGCCAAGACCAACAATCATCATCCCGAGGCCCGCCAGAATCAGCGGCTGGTGGATAGCGGAGTCACTTAGGCTTTTACCCAGACCGGCGAAAGACAAACTGCCAGACTCCGCATACAGCAGCGCCATCCCGAACAGCAGGAATGACGATGCCGCCGCAGACAGCAGCATGTATTTGATACTGGCTTCCAATGAACGCTTCTGGCGATAGGCATAACCAATCAGGCCAAACAGCGGCAGGGAGATAAGCTCAATACCCAGGAACAGCGACGCCAGATGGTTGGCACTGGCTAACAGAATGCCGCCCATGGTAGCAATCAGCACCAACAGGTAGAACTCCTCGCGGTTATCTGGATAGCCATTTAGCCAAGGATAAGCAAAAGTGCTGGTTGCCAGACTGGCAACAATCACCAGCCCGGTATAGAACATCGCATAGCCGTCAACCCGCATCAGCGGCGTGACATCCATCGGCCCGACCTGGCCGACAAAATAGAGTGACAGCAGCGCCAGGTTAAGCCCGATGACCGTCAGGGTGGCGTTAATAAAGTGATCGCGTCGCCACGCAATGGAGAGCATCACAACCACCACCGTCAATCCGACGATCAACAGCGGTAGCATTGCGATCAGTTGTTGAGGAGTTATTGTCATGGCGAATTACGGCCTTGTAGTTGTAATAGATGAAGCATTGAACCACTGCTGTACATTACTCATCGCAGCATGGGAGGTGTCAAGAATCGGCTGCGGGTAAACCCCCAGCAACACTAATAACACCACTAACAGCAGGATGATGGACAGTTCCCTTGCGCTCATGCCCGGTAACGCTTCTTGTGATTTTGGCGCACCGTAATAAGCACGCTGCATCATGATAAGCGAATAAACCGAAGCAAAGACCAGACCAAAGGTAGAGATCACGGTAATCACCGGAACCACCTGGAAGCTGCCAAACAGGATCATAAACTCGCCGACGAAGTTACCGGTGCCCGGCATCCCCAATGTAGCTACCGCGAAGAACAGCGATAGTGCAGGCAAGTATTTGATTCGGCCCCACAGGCCGCCCATCTGACGCATGTCACGGGTATGCAGGCGCTCATACAACTGGCCACAGATGATGAACATACCGGCGGCAGACAAGCCGTGGGCAATCATCTGGATAACCGCACCTTGATAAGCCAGTTGGCTGCCGGTATAGATGGCAATCAATACAAAGCCCATGTGCGACACGCTGGTATAAGCAATCAGGCGTTTGATATCAGTCTGACAGAAGGCCATCCACGCACCGTAGAAGATACCGATGACACCTAACCACATGGCGATAGGTGCAAACTCATGAGAGGCGTTCGGGAACAGCGGCAGACTAAAGCGCAGCAAACCATAAGCTGCGGTTTTCAGCAAAATCCCCGCCAGGTCAACAGAACCTGCGGTTGGTGCCTGACTGTGTGCATCTGGCAACCAACCGTGCAGTGGCACAACCGGCATTTTTACCGCAAAGGCGATAAAGAAGCCCAGCATCAGTAGATATTCCACATTGTGGGACATCGGCGTCTTCAACAGATCTTCGTAGTTGAAGGTCCAAATACCGGTGGCGTTGTAGTGCACAAACACCAACCCCAAAATGGCAATCAGCATGATAAGACCGCTGGCCTGGGTATAGATGAAGAACTTGGTTGCCGCCGCGATACGGGTTTTACCGTCTGATGCTTTGTGACCCCACAAGGCAATCAGGAAGTACATCGGCACCAACATCATTTCCCAGAAGAAGAAGAACAGGAACATGTCGATGGCGAGGAACACGCCGATAACCCCACCCAGAATCCACAATAGATTCAGGTAGAAGAAGCCCTGATTGCGCTGAATTTCACGCCACGAACAGAGGATAGCCAGCACACCTAGCAGGCCGGTTAGCACCACCATCAGCAGTGATAACCCATCCAGCGCCAGATGGAATTCAATACCAAACCGTGGGATCCACGGCAAGATGAACTCTGATTGCCACTGCGGGATACCCGCTGGGTTAACCAGTGAATAGTTGCCCTGCCCCCACAACAGCAAGGAGAGCACCAATGTCAGCCCCATCGCGAATAGCGCTATCCAACGCGGTACCTTAGTACCGAAGCGCTCACACTGCCAAGACAGCAGGCCGCCGATAAAGGGGAGAAGAATTAGCCAAGGTAATAGCATGGCGTTTTGTGTCCCTAATTAAACGAAAAGCAACAGAGCCAGTACGACGACTGCACCCAAACCCATAGACGCGACATACCAACGCACCTGTCCATTTTCACTGAGCGTCAAACCGCGATTACTCCAGCGCGAAAGTATCGCCGGGGTATTCATCAGTGAGTTCAGCGGATCACGCTGCAATAGCCTTGCAATCCACAAATACGGGCGGACAAACACATTGTGGTACAGCCAGTCGAAGCCCCACGCATGGAACCACCAGACCGTAAAGAAGCGGCCCGGCGCACTTTGCGCGATGCTGTTGACCAACTGACGCTTGCCCAGATAGAGTGCCGCAGCCAGTGCAATCCCGATAACCACTAACACGCCGGAGAAGATTTCCAGTGGCATTTTACCCTCTTCACCGAAGTGAAGCTCTGGCAACACACCCGCCAGCGGTGGTGTTATCAGCGCGCCGACGAAAGTCGACAGCACCAGCAGCACCATCAGCGGCAGGCTGTGAGTGATCCCTTTAACCGGATGCGCTTTGGTTTTTGGCTCGCCGTGGAACACAATGAAAATCATACGGAAGGTATACAGCGCGGTGAGGAATGCCCCAACCAGCCCGGCGACCATCAGATTGATATGACCACTGGCCAATGCGCCCCACAGAATTTCGTCTTTACTGTAGAAGCCTGCGGTAACCACTGGCAGTGCAGCCAATGCCGCACCACCCACCAGGAAGCAGATATAAACCAATGGGATCGTCTTGCGCAGACCGCCCATTTTGAAAATATTCTGCTCGTGGTGACAGGCCAGAATCACTGAACCCGAAGAGAGGAACAGTAACGCTTTAAAGAAGGCATGGGTCATCAGGTGGAAAATGGCGGCATCCCACGCCTGAACGCCCAGCGCCAGGAACATGTAGCCAATCTGGCTCATGGTGGAATAAGCCAGCACCCGCTTGATGTCGGTTTGCACCAGCGCGGCAAAGCCTGCCAGCACCAGGGTTACCGCACCGATAATGCCCACTAAATGCAGCACTTCAGGCGCCATCAGGAACAAGCCGTGGGTACGCGCAATCAGGTAGACGCCCGCAGTCACCATGGTTGCTGCATGGATAAGCGCGGAGACCGGGGTTGGGCCTGCCATTGCATCGGCCAACCAGGTTTGTAACGGCAACTGTGCCGATTTACCCACCGCACCACCGAGCAACATCAGCGTCGCCCAGGTAATAGCGGTAGAGCCCATTTCCAGTTTCTGCGGTGCCAATACCATCAGCTCGCGAATATTCAGCGTACCCAGTTCTTGGTAAAGGATGAACAGGGCAATGGCAAGGAATACGTCACCAACGCGGGTCACGATAAAGGCTTTCATCGCCGCCGCGCCGTTGGCCGGATTGGTGTAGTAGAAACCGATCAGCAGGTAACTGCACAGACCCACCCCTTCCCAACCCAGATACATCAGCATCAGGTTATCTGCCAACACCAAAATCACCATGCTGGCGATAAACAGGTTGGTGTAGGCGAAGAAGCGAGAGTAACCCTCCTCCCCACGCATATACCAAGAGGCATACATGTGAATCAGGAAACCCACGCCGGTGACCACAGACAACATGGTCAGCGACAGGCCATCCAGTGTCAGGGTCAACGGAATGTTGAAGGTGCCAACCGACATCCAGTTCCACAACGTCTGGTTAAAGACTTGGACACCGGTGGCCTTTTGGCTGAGAAAATCCACAGCAACATACAGTGTGACCAACGCCGTCAGGCCAATCGATCCCACCCCGACCGTGGCTGAGGTATTTTCAGACCAGCGCCCACGGGAGAATGCCAACAGCAAGAAGCCCAGCAGTGGCAGCAGAATTGTTAAATATAATAGGTTCATCCGCGCATCTCACTGACTGTATCGATATTCAGAGTATGACGGCGACGATATAGCTGTAACAGCAATGCCAAGCCAATACTGGCCTCCGCTGCTGCCAGCGTGATCGCCAGGATATACATCACCTGACCGTCAGCCTGACCCCAATAACTGCCCGCCACAACAAAGGCGAGCGCCGCTGCGTTGATCATCACTTCAAGGCTTATCAGCATAAACAACAGATTGCGACGAATCAGCAACCCCGTCAGCCCTAGCACAAACAGTATGGCCGCCAGAATCAGGCCATGTTGTAGAGGGATCATGCTTGTTCCTCCGTTTTTCTTTTCGCGCTGTCGCTCGCGCCCATCACGTCACCCGGCTTATGTTCGCGCCCGATATGGAAGGCAACCACCAGGCCGGCCAGCAACAACATTGACGCCAGTTCAACTGCCAGCACATAAGGACCAAACAGGCTGATACCCACAGCTTTGGCATCGACCATTTCACCGCTAATACCGGAATCAGTCACTGAACTGATGGCATAAATCAGTACCGACAGCAGCACCAGTGCTAGCAAGCCAGGGCCAATCCACAGACTCGGTTTCAGCCAGTCACGCTCTTGTTGTTCGACGTTGCCCAAGTTCAGCATCATCACCACGAACACGAACAGCACCATAATGGCCCCGGCGTAGACGATGATTTCCAACGCACCGGCGAAATAAGCACCCAGCGAGAAAAACACCGCCGAAATAGCCAGTAAAGAGATAATCAGGTACAGCAGCGCATGTACCGGGTTGGCGTGAGTGATGACGCGAATAGTCGCCACCACTGCCACCAATGCTGCAATATAAAATGCAAATTCCATGGAAAGCGGCTCCTAAGGCATCAGACCTTTAACGTCAATCGGTTTGGCTTCGTTTTCGGCTTCGCCTTTCTGCTTGCCGTCTACTGCCATACCGGACATCCGGTAGAAGTTATATTCAGGATATTTACCCGGGCCGGAGATCAACAAGTCTTCTTTCTCATACACCAGATCCTGACGCTTAAATTCACCCATTTCGAAATCCGGCGTTAGCTGGATAGCAGTTGTTGGGCAAGCCTCTTCACACAAACCACAGAAAATGCAGCGGGAGAAGTTGATACGGAAGAACTCAGGATACCAGCGGCCATCTTGGTGCTCAGCTTTCTGTAATGAGATACAGCCAACCGGACAAGCAACAGCGCACAGATTACAAGCAACGCAGCGCTCTTCACCGTCAGGGTCACGCGTTAACACGATACGACCACGGTAGCGCGGCGGCAGGTAAACCGGCTCTTCAGGATACATTTGGGTTTCACGCTTGTGGAAGGCATGAAGGCCAATCATCCACAGGCTGCGCACTTGGGTGCCGAAACCAACCACTAACTCTTTCAACGTCATGGTTCATTCACCCCTTATTGAGCGTTGTACAAAATGACCGCGGCAGTCGCCAGCAGATTCAGCAGGGTCAACGGCAGACAAACTTTCCAGCCGAATGACATCACTTGGTCATAACGTGGGCGCGGCAAGGATGCACGGATCAGAATGAACATCACCATGAAGAAAGCCGTTTTCAGCGCAAACCAGATAAATGGCGGCAGGAACGGACCTTGCCAACCACCGAAGAACAGAGTGACTATCAGAGCAGAGACGGTCACGATACCGATATATTCACCGACGAAGAACAGACCGAATTTCATACCGGAATATTCAATGTGGTAACCATCGGCCAGCTCTTGTTCAGCTTCTGGCTGGTCAAAGGGATGACGGTGACATACTGCAACACCCGCAATGGCAAAGGTCAGAAAACCAAAGAATTGCGGAATAACATTCCAGACGTGTTCCTGAGAGTTAACAATATCCTGCATATTGAACGAACCCGCCTGTGCGACTACGCCCATCAATGATAAGCCGAGGAACACTTCGTAGCTCAGGGTTTGCGCAGATGCACGCATCGCCCCTAACAGAGAATATTTGTTATTACTGGACCAACCAGCGAACAGCACGGCATATACCGTCAGCCCGGCCATCATCAGAAAGAACAGAATACCGATATTAAGATCAGCAACCGCCCAGGTCGGGCTGACCGGGACGATGGCGAAAGAGAGCAGTAGTGAGGTAAAGGCAATCACCGGGGCCAATGTAAAGATAGCCTTGTCGGAGAAGCGCGGAACCCAGTCCTCTTTGAAGAACATTTTGATCATGTCAGCAACCAACTGCAATGACCCGCCCCAACCGACACGGTTTGGCCCGTAACGGTTCTGGAACAAGCCCAGCAGGCGACGCTCGCCGAAGCTCATAAATGCGCCGCAGGTCACCACCACCAACAAAATCACTACCGCTTTCAGGACAGAGATTAAAATCTCAATCAATTCAGGGGTAAACCAGCTCATAATACTGCCTCCCGCAGATTCTCAACCAGCGCGCCCACCATCATCGGCGGAATGCCCGGTAAGCCAAGCGGCAAGCCGACCTGACCCCGAGCCAAGGTTTCACTCAGACGCACTGGCAGACGCAATGTCTGACCGGCACAGTTGAACTCCACCAGCGTACCGAGGTTAACCCCGAGCGTTGCAGCATCGGCTGGATTGACCATCACATAAGGTGCTGGCATGCGCTGCTGGATGACATCTGAGCGCTGCGACATCTCTTCACTACCAAATAAATGGTAGTAAGGGGCAATCTGCCAGCCATCAGCCTGCGCGGTAAAGGCTGCCGGTACTGAATCAAAGTAACCGAGCGTCCCCTCACCTGCTTCAATCAGGCGCACACCCGGATCACCAAAGCGCAAGCTCCCCCCCACTTCAGCCTGGAATTTGTTCCATGCCTGCGGTGAGTTCCAGCCCGGTGCCCAGGCAAATGGGATCTGCTGACGATCGGCCAATGGGCTGTTGTTCCCTTCCATTGAGAAAGCGAACGGCGTGTCGATATCCTGTGGCTGACGCGGTTCATGCACACTGATATCCGCGCGCATAGCCGTGCGGCCGCTGTAACGGATAGGTGAACGCGCCAGTTTCTGACCACGAATACGGAAGGTCGCATCCGGTGCCGCTTCAACAATACCTTCCAACTGTGGTAATGCACGAACACAAGCCGCAATCACGTGATCCAGTTGCGTCCAGTCCACATGGCGATTGGTATAGGTTGAATGCAGCGAGTGCAGCCAGCGCCAGCTTTCCAGCATGATGCTGTTGTTTTCCGGTTTTTTCGGGTCGTCGTAATAGGTTGGATCGTAAACCTGGAAGAAACGCTGAGCGCGGCCTTCCTGATTGACCAGCGTACCGTCGCTTTCAGCAAAGCTGGCGGCAGACAGAATCAAGTCTGCTTTTGCCATGATCGCGGTGCGTTGATGATCAACCACGATCACGTTGGCTGCTTGCTCCAGCGCGGCGTCAACTTTGTCTTGCGCCGCATGGCGATAGAGGTCGTTCTCCATCACGATAACGCTGTCAGCATCACCACGGGTCAACAATTCCAGCGCACTCTCCAGTGAACCACCGCCAATCATGGTCAAGCCGATGCTGTTCGCTGCACTGGCAACAAAGGTGATACCCACATCAGAGCCACGGCCTTTCAGCGCGGTTGCCACGTTAGCTGCCGCAGCAATGATGGCTTCGCTGCCTGCATTGCTGCCGGTCACGATCAGTGGTTTCTTCGCGCCCGCCAGGGCCTGCACGATGATATCCACTTTGCCTTTCAGCGCAGGGTCCAAATCCGTGACAGCCGGTGACGATGCATCCAGCGCGTTAGCGATAGCAAAGCCTAAACGTGCCTGATCATCCACCGGTGCGCGGTAGTTCCACGCCGCGATATCATCCATACGGGTGTTATCAACGTTAGTGATAAACAGCGGATGTTTAGCGTGCTGACCGATATTCATAATCGCCGCGATTTGCCAGTCAGCCACTTTCTGTGCTGCGGCCATTTCACGGGCTTTGCCTTTCACCGCCTGACGGACAGACAGTGCGATACGTGCGCCAGTCTGGGTCAAATCCTCACCCAGAATCAGCACCGCATCGTAGCTTTCAATCTCGCGCAGCGATGGTGTGTAAACCCCACCTTCTTGCAGCACTTTCAGCATCAGTTGCAGGCGTTGTTGTTCACTCGCGGCAATACCGGTATAAAAGTTTTCCGCACCGACCAGCTCGCGTAACGCGAAGTTACTTTCCAGGCTGGCACGCGGTGAACCGATACCGATGGTTTTCTTCGCCTGACGTAAAATATCCGCCGCCCCCTGCATTGCCTGTTCGGCATTCAGGTGGATCCAGTCATTACCACGCAATTGTTGTGGCTGACGTGGGCGGTCTTTCAGGTTGACATAGCCATAGCCAAAGCGGCCACGGTCACACAAAAAGTAGTGGTTGACGCTGCCGTTATAGCGGTTCTCGATGCGGCGCAATTCACCGTAGCGTTCGCCAGGGCTGGTGTTACAACCCACGCTGCACTGCTGGCAGATACTTGGCGCAAACTGCATATCCCATTTACGGTTATAACGTTCGGAATGGGTTTTATCGGTGAATACTCCGGTCGGGCACACTTCTACCAGGTTGCCAGAGAACTCGCTTTCCAGCGTGCCACTCTCAGTACGACCAAAGTAGACGTTGTCGTGCGCGCCATAAACACCCAGATCGGTGCCATCAGCGTAATCTTTGTAGTAACGCACACAACGATAACAGGCGATACAGCGGTTCATTTCGTGTGAGATGAACGGACCGAGATCCTGATTCTGATGAGTACGTTTACTGAAGCGATAGCGGCGGAAACTGTGTCCGGTCATCACTGTCATATCTTGCAGATGACAGTTACCCCCTTCTTCACAGACCGGGCAATCGTGTGGGTGGTTAGTCATCAACCATTCAACCACACTCTCACGGAACGCTTTGGCTTCGCCGTCATCAATGGAAATAAAGGTTCCATCGGTGGCCGGGGTCATACAGGACATCACCAAACGCCCACGGGTATCATCGGCGTTTTGGTATTGCTTTACCGCACATTGGCGGCAAGCGCCGACGCTTCCCAGCGCCGGATGCCAGCAAAAGTAAGGAATATCGAGTCCCAGGGAGAGACAAGCTTGTAACAGGTTGTCGGCCCCGTTTACGTCGTATTCTTTGCCGTCTACATGAATCGTAGCCATATGCATGCTTCCAAATGACCTACCTTACGGCAGGCGTTAATCCAAAATTCTGACCCCACGGCAAAACCGTAAGGGTATCTATGCTACCAGCGCGCTTTTAACAGGTTTGGTTGAATACCGGCTATGGCTCGGGTGTTGCCATAGTCCTTGTTCGCGATCCCGGCTTCGAATTCTTCGCGGAAATATTTGATAGCACTTTGTAGTGGTTCAACCGCGCCCGGCGCGTGAGCACAGAAGGTTTTGCCCGGCCCCAAGAAGCGGCAAAGTTGTTCCAGTGTCTCAATGTCGCCCGGCTGACCTTCGCCGCGCTCCAGTGCGCGCAGGATCTTCACGCTCCACGGCAACCCATCGCGGCAAGGAGTACACCAGCCACAGGATTCACGGGAAAAGAACTCTTCCAGATTGCGCACCAGCGGTACCATACCGATCTCATGGTCTACCGCCATCGCCAGTGCGGTGCCTAACCGGCTACCTGCTTTGGCAATATTCTCGAAGTCCATCGGTAAATCCAGATGATCAGCAGTCAGGAAGTCGGTCCCTGCCCCACCCGGCTGCCAGGCTTTGAATTTTAAGCCATCGCGCATGCCACCGGCGTAATCTTCCAGAATTTCACGCGCCGAAATACCAAAGGGCAGTTCCCACAGACCTGGGTTTTTCACCCGGCCAGAGAAGCCCATCAGTTTGGTACCGGCATCGTTACTCTTACCCGCCGTGATCCCCTGATACCAGTCAACGCCGTGCTCAAGAATGGCCGGAACGTTACACAGGGTTTCAACGTTATTGACGCAAGTCGGTTTGCCCCATACCCCGGACGATGCCGGGAAAGGCGGCTTGGAACGTGGATTGGCGCGGCGGCCTTCCAGCGAGTTAATCAGGGCGGTTTCTTCACCACAGATATAACGGCCAGCACCGGTATGAACAATCAGTTCAAAATCAAAACCGCTGCCCATGATGTTTTTGCCCAGCAAGCCGGCTTCGGTTGCTTCGCTTATCGCACGGCGCAAATGCACGGCAGCTTCGATATATTCGCCACGCAGGAAGATGTAGCCGCGGTAAGCTTTCAGCGCAAACGCACTGATCAGCATCCCTTCCACCAGCAGATGAGGCAATTGCTCCATTAGCAGACGGTCTTTATAGGTACCCGGCTCCATTTCATCGGCGTTACACAGCAGATAGCGGATGTTCATGCTTTCGTCTTTTGGCATCAGGCTCCACTTTAAACCGGTGGAAAAGCCTGCGCCGCCGCGCCCTTTCAGGCCAGCGTCTTTTACCAAATTGACAACATCAGGAGCTGCCATGCCTTTTAACGCTTTTTCAGCACCCAAGTAGCCGTTTTTGCTGCGATATTCATCCAGCCATACCGGTTGTTTGTCATCGCGCAAACGCCAGGTCAGCGGATGCATTTCTGGCGTGCGAATAACCTCTTTGGTAAAACCCGAATTAGTTGTCATGGATATTGCTCCAGTAACTTCTCAATATCTTCAGGTTTCAGATAGCTGTGGGTATCGTCGTCGATCATCATGGTCGGACCGCGATCACAGTTGCCCAAGCAGCAGGTTGGCAGCAACGTAAAGCGGCCATCAAACGTGGTCTGGCCAGGCTCAATACTGAGTTTCTTCGAAATCGCGGCCTGAATCCCTTGATAACCGGTGATGTGACACACCACGCTGTCACAATAACGGATCACATGACGCCCAACCGGTTGACGGAAGATCTGACTGTAGAATGTGGCCACACCTTCGACATCGCTGGCCGGGATACCCAGCACTTCAGCAATGGCGTAAATCGCCCCATCCGGCACCCAACCACGTTGTTTCTGCACAATTTTCAGTGCTTCGATCGACGCGGCGCGGGCATCTTCGTAATGGTGTTTTTCATGCTCGATAGCATCACGTTCTTCAGCACTCAACTCAAAAACTTCAGTTGTGGTCGCCGGTTCAGCCGCATTGACTGCCAGATCCACCACATTTTGGCTTTCGTTATGATTCTGAGTCTCTTTTTGGTAGCTCATAATTAGCGGTCCACATCAGACATTACAAAATCGATACTGCCCAGATAGACGATCAGGTCAGATACCAGGCTGCCACGGATAACCGAGGGGATCTGCTGCAAATGGGCATAGCTTGGCGTACGTATCCGGGTGCGATAGCTCATAGTGCTGCCGTCACTGGTCAGATAGTAGCTGTTGATCCCTTTGGTCGCTTCAACCATTTGGAATGATTCGTTGGCTGGCATTACCGGACCCCATGAAACTTGCAGGAAGTGGGTAATCAGCGTTTCGATATGTTGCAGCGTACGTTCTTTCGGCGGCGGCGTCGTCAGTGGATGGTCAGCCTTAAATGGCCCTTCTGGCATGTTTTTATAACATTGCTCCAGAATGCGCAGGCTTTGACGTAACTCTTCCACTTTCAGCATCACGCGGTCATAACAGTCGCCGTTATTCCCGACCGGAACTTCAAAATCAAAGTTTTCATAGCCGGAATACGGACGCCATTTACGCACGTCAAACTCAACCCCGGTGGCACGCAGGCCAGCCCCGGTCACACCCCATTCCAGTGCTTCTTTGGAATTGTAAGCAGCAACGCCGATAGAACGCCCTTTCAGGATACTGTTCTGCAACGCCGCTTTGACGTAGGAATCGAGCCGTTTTGGCATCCAGTCAAGGAAGTCACGCAGCAAACGTTCCCAGCCGCGTGGTAAATCATGCGCCACACCACCAATACGGAACCAGGCCGGATGCATACGGAAACCGGTAATCGCTTCAACCAAGTCATACACTTTCTGACGATCGGTAAAGGCGAAGAACACTGGCGTCATTGCACCTACGTCCTGAATAAAGGTACTGATATACAGTAAGTGACTGTTGATACGGAATAATTCAGACAACATTACCCGGATGGTTTTAACGCGATCAGGAACCTCAATACCCGCCAGCTTTTCAACTGCCAGTACATAAGGCATTTCGTTAACACAACCACCCAGATATTCGATACGGTCGGTGTAGGGGATGTAGCTGTGCCAGGACTGGCGCTCGCCCATCTTCTCCGCACCACGGTGGTGGTAACCCACATCCGGTACGCAGTCGACAATCTCTTCACCATCAAGCTGTAACACGATACGGAACGCACCATGTGAAGAAGGATGGTTCGGACCGAGGTTAAGGAACATAAAGTCCTCGTTTTCGGTGCCGCGCTTCATCCCCCAATCTTCGGGTTTGAAGGTCAGAGATTCCATCTCCAGATCCTCTTTCTGCTTGGTCAGCACAAAGGGATCGAATTCGGTAGCACGCGCCGGGTAATCTTTACGCAGCGGGTGCCCTTCCCAAGTCTGCGGCATCATGATGCGCGTCAGATGTGGGTGACCATCGAAGGTAATACCGAACATTTCCCAAGTTTCCCGCTCATACCAATTAGCATTGGGGAAAATCTTAGTCGCTGTGGACACGTGCAAGTCTTTTTCAGACAGTGCCACTTTCAGCATAATGTCGCGGTTACGCTCGATGGAAAGCAGATGATAGAAAACAGAAAAATCCGCTTCAGGGAGGCCCTGGCGGTGAGTACGAAGACGCTCATCGACACCATGCAAGTCGAACAGCATGACATACGGCTTCGGTTGTTTTCTCAGGAACGTCATTACTTCCAGCAATTGCTCACGCTTTACCCATACCACGGGCATACCGGTACGGGTCGCTTGAACAACAAAGGCCTCAGGCCCAAAACGGTTCGACAGCTCGCTAATCACCGGATCATCGAGATGGTCACGGGTCTGCCATGCAGGCTGAGTGCTATCGGACGTCGTTAAATCGGTCATTATTTATTCACCACACTGTTTTTTCACCACACTGAATGTGTCATTTTGTGGTCATTTGCCGCACACATGTTCTGGAAGAAAATCATTCATTCCCAAAACAAATCACTTACGCACCGCGATCCTGAGCCGTTATTTTTTCCAAAATAACAAGCTTAGATCTCGTCAGGTGTACGCAGGTTAGTTACTGCAATTCGTTCAGCATGCTTACGTTCTCTTTCTGGTTGCATATTGGCGCGGTAAACGCCTTGGTCACCTACAACCCAAGAGAGAGGACGGCGCTCTTTACCGATAGATTCCTGTAGCAGTAACAGTGCTTGCATATAAGCTTCAGGGCGCGGTGGGCAGCCAGGAATATACACATCGACCGGTAGGAATTTATCCACGCCTTGTACTACGGAATAGATATCGTACATGCCGCCGGAGTTGGCACAGGCACCCATGGAGATAACCCACTTGGGTTCCAGCATTTGTTCATACAAGCGCTGAATAACCGGGGCCATTTTGGTAAAACAAGTGCCCGCCACGACCATGAAGTCAGCCTGACGCGGAGAAGCACGCAGCACTTCCGCACCGAAACGTGCCACATCATGTACGGCAGTGAACGAGGTCACCATCTCCACATAACAGCAGGAAAGACCGAAGTTATACGGCCAAAGAGAGTTCTTACGCCCCCAGTTCACCATGTCGTGCATGGCGTTCTCAAGTTTACCCATGTAAACACTACGGTGGACATGTTGCTCGAGAGGATCGCCGCTGACGGTTTCCTGAGTTTGCAGGGGGTAACGGTCATTCTCACCGTTAGGGTCTATGCGGGTGAGCGTATAGTCCATGTTAATGCCTCGCTGTATTTATTGACCACTATACCCTTTGTACTTAGAGCTGCAGGGTTGTTAGCTACTTTCACTCACCCGAATCACTGACTTGAGTCAGTTCATCGGGATTAATGAGCCTCATGGTTGAGACTCACCCTACGGGCTAGCATACATGCGGTTCAAATCGTGACCGATTTATCGCCCGCTTGCTGCCGACCTGCAACGCCAAGATCGTTAGGTATATCTTGTGGAGGACTGCTGGCGTATTTGACTATGCTCGGTTTGCTCACTCGGCGATTAGAACGCGTAGGAGTCCAATCCAGCGCGCCGATACGCACCAGATAAACCAAACCAGCCAAGAGCACCAAAATGAAAATGGTTGCTTCGATAAAGCCTACCCAGCCACTCTCACGAATAGAGATTGACCACGCATACAAGTACAGGGCTTCAACATCGAAAATAACGAAGAACATGGCGACCAGATAAAACTTGGCGGACAAACGCATACGCGCCGAGCCAACCGAGTCAATACCGGACTCATAGGGGACATTTTTGGCGCGGGCCCGAGCTCTCCCACCCAGAAAGAACGCACCCAATAGCATCAAGCCGCATAACCCGATAGCGCCGATCAGAAATACAGCGAACGCCCAATGATGAGCGATAACTTCAGTGGTTGTTGACATACTCATTGCTTACTCATCAAAAGTGGCGTCGGACATCCTGCTCTTATGTTGGCAGTTAGTGCACCACATCGATTCAAAGGGAAGGATAAAAACCACACGAAACACACTGTCTTTACAACTGTTTAGCCAGTGTTTTACTGTGGGCTTTTTACTCCTTTCAGTAACCTTTTGTCAACTTTGACAAAAGTAACTACAGATTAATTTACAAACGCACGATCTTACTTAACATTTGGTGCGAAGTATAAAGCTAAATCGAGTCAGTAATTTGTTAAGTCAGAACATACACATATAACCCAACGTGGAAAGTTCGCTTTAACTATACCATTGTCTCAGGAATAACCGGTTCTTCCACTCACTAGCTAGGGGTATTTTTTTGATCCAGAACACGTTTTGAGTGTTATTTCATAAATATTCGGCATGAAAAGTTGTTTTTTTAAAAAAATAAATAATGGAACGCTGTTTTAATAAAAAACAAATAACAGAAAATGAGCAGAAATATTAACCACTGTCTTTATCTGGTTTATTCCCTCTGATCCAGTACGCAGATATACCGCTAAATGAAATAAAACGACGTTTGAAGCATGAAATTAAACTGGAGTAGTAGAAAACTGTTTTTTATAAAAGGTATAAATAAAAAAGCCCCTAAAATAAGGGGCTTACGATTTTTTAATCACGTTAGACGATCAACTGCTCTCGTCTATTAAATAATCAGAATCCAGCACTAAATCCGATCCAGACTGCAAGCCATGTTGGTGGCCCGTCTGCATGGCATCGAAAATGGCTAAAGCCAATTCGTTGCCACACTGATTGTCTTTACATAATGCATAATGTGTTTCAGGCAACCGAGGTAGCCCTTCTGTTTCACCCAGTACGCGTAAATCAGGACTCATCATCTCTATTGGCCTGGCGGTCACACCCAGCCCAGCCCTGACTGCCGCACGAATGGCAGAAAGTGAAGAGGCTACATAGGCGATTCGCCATGCAATACCGGCTCTGGTCAGATTTTCTATTGCCATATCGCGAAATGGGCTTGGCTCATCCATCACCACTAACGGTACCGATTCACCGGACTGGAACTGATAGTCGGCGGAACAGTACCAAAGCGTAGGTGATGTCCTTAAGATCACATGAGGATGAGTGTCGACCTTGGCTGTAGTAATAGCCAGGTCCACTTCGCCATTACTCAGCATATCAGCGATAAATGGACTGCGTTTTACCCGCACATCTATCGCTAGCCGAGGATATAGCGTCGCCACTCGGTTCAGCAAGAAAGGCAACAACGTATCGGCAGTATCATCAGATGCGCCGATAATGAGTGACCCTTCTATATTGCTGTACATAAGTGACGTACAAGCTTCATCGTTGAAACGCAAAATTTTTCTGGCATAGCCAAGTAACTGGAGACCATGTTCAGTCAATAATTTGTTACGCCCATGGCGGGCAAATAACTCCTTACCGACTAACTGTTCTAACCGTTGCATTTGTTGGCTAACTGCTGACTGAGTGCGACAAACCGCTGCGGCAGCAGAGGCAAAAGTATTCAAGTCAGCAACAGCTACAAAGGTTCTAAGCAGATCGAGGTCGAGATTAATTATCGGACGATTTGCATTTGTCATAGTGTATTCTTCACTTTTTTGAATTCTAATTACAAACTACCCTGGTGTATAAGTATCGCGCCATCAATAAGGGACAACGCTAAGTATGACAGTACCCCACTCACTAGAGTAGGGCAAAAAATTTACTTATATTTCGTTACCGTTATCTCTTTTTATAAAAATCTATTGAGTAAGTTATGTATTCATTTGTGAATACGGTCATAAAAAATCACTAAATCTTCGATTAATGAAGATTTTTTCCCTTTAGGATCTTGCTTTTCCTCAGGCATTTTTAAGTGCTGAAATGCTATTTTAATTAAACAAATCCGCACTGACCCTTTTCGAAATATCAAAAAATATCAATATATCTCTATGTGTATTTTTTATCTAATTGAGCAAATTCAACTAATAACATAGATATTCTCTAAGATTCAGCCTAGTTAACATTAATTATTCTTAATAGTTTTCCTATCTACAGTTTTGTTTCTTTTCACATCTTAATAATATGTATGATGATATAAATTGTTGGATTGAGATCCCGGTTAATAGGATGCAGCATAATCGCGTCTCATTATCACCGGTATCAACCCGCGATTTTGGCAGCGAAAGTGAACCTCATCTTATAGATATATTTTGTTGGTAACTGCTGTATGTCACGCAATTATCCAGGATAAAAACCCAGGTAATCCAATAAATAAGGCATAAAAAAGTAGATTTAAAGACAAAAACATCGATTATATTCCATACCAATGAAACTGGTAGTCATTTAAAATAAGAGCAGCCATTGGCACTAAAGATGTGCATAGAACTTCAAAAAGCAGCAGCGTCGGAGTACATTGGATACCTTGCAGTGTTCCACGCTGAGGACACGCTTTTACCAGCAAAAGGCTCAATTTTTTATGTCCCCCATTGAGAAATCCAGCAAACTGGACAACGTCTGTTACGACATTCGTGGACCAGTGCTAAAAGAAGCTAAGCGTCTTGAAGAAGAAGGTAATAAAGTTCTGAAACTGAACATCGGCAACCCTGCCCCGTTTGGTTTCGATGCACCCGATGAAATTCTGGTGGATGTGATCCGTAATTTGCCAACTGCACAGGGCTATTGCGATTCCAAAGGCCTGTTTTCGGCGCGCAAAGCTATTATGCAGCACTATCAGGCACGGGATATGCGTGACCTGACAGTCGAGGATATCTACATTGGAAACGGGGTCTCTGAGCTGATCGTGCAATCCATGCAAGCATTGCTGAATCTGGGCGATGAAATGCTGGTACCTGCACCAGATTATCCGTTATGGACGGCGGCAGTTTCGCTTTCAAGTGGTACCGCCGTACATTATATGTGTGATGAAGAGTCGGGCTGGTTCCCTGATTTAGATGATATCCGTAGTAAAATCACGCCGCGTACCCGTGGGATTGTGATTATCAACCCGAATAACCCGACCGGCGCGGTATACAGCAAAGAGCTGTTACTGGAGATTGTTGAAATCGCCCGTCAAAATGACCTGATTATTTTCGCCGATGAGATCTACGATAAGATTTTATATGACGAGGCTCAGCATCATTCTATTGCGGCTCTGGCACCTGATTTGTTAACTGTGACCTTCAATGGTTTATCCAAGACTTACCGTGTTGCCGGTTTCCGTCAGGGCTGGATGGTGCTGAATGGTCCTAAAAAACACGCTAAAGGTTATATTGAAGGTTTAGAGATGCTGGCATCAATGCGTCTGTGCGCCAACGTGCCTATGCAGCATGCCATTCAAACGGCATTAGGTGGTTATCAGAGCATTAGCGAGTTTATTCAGCCAGGCGGGCGCTTGTACGAACAGCGTGACCGTGCCTGGGAACTGATCAACCAAATACCGGGGGTTTCCTGCGTGAAACCTCAAGGCGCGTTGTATATGTTCCCACGTATTGATCAGAAGCGTTTTAACCTGAAAGATGATCAGAAACTGGTATTGGATCTGCTATTGCAGGAAAAAGTGCTGTTGGTTCAAGGCAGCGCCTTTAACTGGCCCTATCCTGATCATGTGCGGATTGTAACGTTACCGCGCGTGGATGAGCTGGAGATGGCAGTGAAGAAGTTAGGGCGGTTCCTGGAGACATATCATCAGTAACTATTTGATTTTATTGGGGTGATTGGTTCGGTTGTTAGGGCTTCAGTGTTCCCCTAGCCTCAACCGCCAAAGGGGTTACAAGCGCGTAACCCCCTTGGAACCCCTGCGCTTACGCACGTATCGCTTGCCCACTTCGTGGGTGCCCTCACTCATCATTCCGCTGGCGGGACGCCTAAATCCGCCGTCCATGGCGGATTTCCCTGGCTACATTCTTCACTCGGCGGCTCAAATGTGCTTTTAAACATCAAGGTCAAAACCCGCGTTTCGAATTGGATTTTGACCTTAAGCGCAATCAGGAATATTACCGACAAAGGCGATGGCCCGAGTAAGCGGGCATGGACGCCCGCGAAAAGCGCGCTTGGGCAGGGATGCCCATCGCGCTGGCTCGACAAGGCCAACGGCTGCCGGAGGGGACTGCAAATAGCAGTAATATTTCGCGCAAGCCGCAGGTGCAGGAGGGCCGGCTTGCCCTCCTGCTCGGTTGAGGCCGCAGAGATAAAGTAATCACTGAACGAATAACAACCGAAATAGGATCCGATCAAATCCACTACAGAGGTTAGATGAGCTATGAAGCTCTAACAACCGAAACCTGATCCGAACTAATCGCGCATCAACTGAAACCCGATCTGATAAACTCCCCCCATGCCTGCACTTAAAAAGTACAAAGAGAGTAAATAATGAGTCACTTCTTCGCCCATCTATCTCGTCTGAAACTGATCAACCGCTGGCCGCTGATGCGCAATGTTCGCACTGAGAATGTCTCTGAACACAGTTTGCAGGTAGCATTTGTCGCTCATGCGCTAGCTATCATTAAGAACCGTAAGTTTAACGGCAATCTCAATGGCGATCGTATTGCGCTGCTGGCGATGTACCACGATGCCAGCGAGGTGATTACCGGGGATTTACCTACACCTATCAAGTATTACAATCCACAAATCGCCCACGAATACAAAAAGATCGAAAAAGTTGCCCAACAGAAACTGATCGAAATGCTGCCGCAAGAGTTACAACATGATTTCCGCTGTCTGCTGGATGAGCACTATTACAGCGAAGAAGAGAAAGCGCTGGTTAAACAAGCTGATGCCCTGTGTGCTTATCTAAAATGTCTGGAAGAGTTATCGGCGGGTAATAACGAGTTTATTCAAGCCAAAGCGCGGTTGGAGAAAACCCTCGCGATGCGCCAAAGCCCAGAAATGGATTACTTTATGGAGGTGTTTGTGCCCAGCTTTAGCCTATCACTGGATGAAATCAGCCTCGATTCGCTGGATTAACCAGCAACGAATATTCCAGCCCTTGACGTTTAAAAGCACATTTGAGCCGCCGAGTGAAGAATGTAGCCAGGGAAATCCGCCATGGACGGCGGATTTAGGCGTCATGAGCAGGGACGCGACAACACTGCGAAGCAGTTTTGAACAACGCTTGCGTTGGCCCGGAGGGTAGCCTCGAAGAGGCTATAATAGCCGTCCCGCCAGCAAAATGATGAGTGAGGAAACCCACGCAGTGGGCAGGCGATACGTGCGTAGGCGCGGGATTGTTAAGGGTGTGCGCCAACACACCCTTAACCGGTTGAGGTTCCTGAATCTAAGTGAGCACAGAAGCTTGGCAACCGAACCTAACACTACTTTCCCGACGCAGGATAATCAGAAGGGAAATAACAACGGCACCACCATCACACTAACAATCATGACTAATATCGTAAATGGCACCCCCATGCGGACAAAATCACCGAATTTATAACCACCTGGCCCCAATACTAAGGTATTCACCGGTGACGAAACCGGCGTCATAAAGGCCGCTGAAGCTGCAATACCAATAATCATCGCAAAGGGATACGGCGAGACCGACATCTCCCGCGCAGCAGCAATCGCAATCGGTGCCATTAGAACTGCCGTGGCAGTATTAGAGATAAACAGCCCAATCGTGGCACACAACACAAACAAACATAGCAGCATGACGCGCGGCCCCATCCCACCGGCCACATCCATCAAACCACGGACAATCAAATCTACCCCACCGGTTTTTTGCAATGCTTGTGCAAAGGGCATCATCCCGATGATTAAAATCAAGCTCGGCCAATGAATTGAACGATAAGCACTTTCCATATCAATACATCGGAACTGACCCATCAGCAAACAGGCTACCAATGCCGCAATCACATTTGGCACCTCGTCGGTCATCATCATGGCAACCATCAACGCCAGACAGAATAATGCATGTGGGGCTTGCGAAATGGCCGGTGCCACTTCATCCACTTCCGCCGGCAGGTTCAGTACGATGAAATCACGGGTCTTTAACTGCAACTGGCGAATCAGTTTCCAATCACCGATCACCAGTAAGATATCGCCAAACTGTAATTTGTCATCAACCAGTTTGCCTTCCAAAGTCTTACCATTACGACGAATACCCACCACATTCAAACCATAGCGGGTACGGAAAGTGACTTCACGTAGACTCTTTCCCAAGAGTGCGGAATCAGGAATGAGCGAAACCTCGGCCATCCCGACGTTGCGCGCCTGCTCTGAGAAGTATTCACCGCGCAGCACCATCGGTTCCAGCATCTGTTCAGTGCAAAATTCACGTAAATCTATGTCGCAATCTGACATATCGATCAGTAAGACATCGTTCTCGTGTAATTCAGATGAACCGGTGGCACTCACCATCACACGCCGGAAACGCTTCCAGCGTTCAATCCCCACCACATTCGCCCCATAGCGGGCGCGCAGATGCAGTTCGTCAAGAGAACGGCCAATCAAAGGAGAATCATGGCGGATAGCCAAACGGCGCGCACGGCCAGTCAGTTTATAATCGCGGATAAGGTCACGGAAAGTGCGGCGTTTCCATTGCTGTTCTTTCTCTGAGCTTTCCTGCTTCCCGCCCAACCAGCGCCGAGCCACTAACATATAAGCGACACCCATCAGCAAAATGATAATGCCGATAGGGGTAACGCCAAAGAAGCCAAACCCTTTGATACCTTCGCGCAGTAATTCACTGTTAACTACCATATTTGGTGGCGTTGCCACCAGCGTCATCATGCCACTTATCAAGCCGGCAAAACTTAGCGGCATCATTAACCGCCCCGGCGAAATTTTCATCCGGCTGGCAACACTCAATACCACTGGGATAAAGATTGCCACCACTCCGGTAGAGCTCATAAAAGCGCCTAATCCGGCAACCGTTACCATTAATAACGCCAGCATTTTGGTTTCACTGTGACCGGCGACCTTGACCAGCCAATCACCCACCTGATAAGCAACACCGGTTCTGACCAACCCTTCACCAATAACAAACAGCGCCGCAATCAATATCACGTTAGGATCACTGAATCCGCTGGTCGCCTCACCTAATGACAACGTACCACTCATCACAAAGGCAATAATGACCAACAGAGCTACCACGTCCATGCGCAGTTTATTGGTAGTAAACAGCACAATAGCTATTAGAAGTAGCGTCAACACCCACAATAGTTCGCGGTTCAAAATGGCCTCGTTGGCAAAAAGTGAAAGGGAATATCCGGCTCTGGCAGTAAAACATTAAAATCAGCAGCGGCCGCTGTCTGAGATCAATAATGACTGCAAATTTATGTGCTTACCATCCCACAAAGGGTTTTATTGTGTTTTTTTCCTGAAAAAAGTTTATCAATTTGTGAGGTGCCAGACAGTAAAAGAGCGCCATCAGGCGCTCTCAGTGGTGACATTAAGGTATCTGGCGAAAAATTAACCTACTCGCACAACCCGCGCGCCGTTAGCGGTAACCTCAACGCTAATCTGCTCCAGCGAACTGAGCACTAAATCAACCTGATCAAGTTTGGGAGTATCAGCCGGAGCATTGACCGCAATCACCTGACAGCCCGCCGCCAAGCCTGACAAAATCCCCGCAGGGGCATCTTCCACTACGATACAATCAGCCGGTGCCAGCCCTAAGCGCTCGGCCCCCAGCAGATAAGCATCTGGTTGCGGTTTGCCGTGCTTAACTTGTTCGCTGGTGATAAACACTTCAGGTACCGGCAGATGGCCGGCGGCACGGCGCGCAGAAGCGACCGGTACTGAGCCTGAAGTGACAATAGCCCACGGAATAGACAGGCTGTTTAGTCGCTCCAACAGCGCCACCGCCCCCGGCAATGCGCTCACACCATCGGTATCATTAGCTTCAACCTGCTCTAATGCCAGAAACTCAGCCTGAATTTCAGCCTCACTTGCACCCGACATAAAATGACGTAAAGAGGTAATTGCTTGTTTGCCATGGATAAAATCAAGAACTTCTGCTGGGTTGATGCCTCGGCCTTGCGCCCAGCCAATCCAGGCTCGTTCGACAGCAGGTAAAGAATCAACCAAAGTCCCGTCCAAATCAAAAAGAAAACCTTTACACTCCACAAGCACATCCTCATCAGTAAAACTATTTTTCAACTTACTGATAGCAAACAAGTTACGTGCTATCAGGCATTGATAATTTGCGAAATTTCAACAGCACTCAAATGGTATTGGCGTGGACATGATTGCCAGATAGCCAGCATACGTTGGTATTTATCCCACATTGGGGTTTGAGAGTTGAAACCATGAGTCCCTGAGTCAAAATGGGTGTAGCGCCCTTCGGTATTGACCATAAAGCGCACATAACTCAGGTAACGGGATTCGGTAGCAGCATCAAAACCGAGGAACGCGATACGGCGTTCATCCAAGTCTTGCTTGTCTTTCAGGTTACCACAGGAGACTTGCAGGGCGTGGTGCATCTCCATGATATTAATGATAGTACGGCAAGTATCTTCGCTCATCTCACCAAAATCACGGTCCAATTCACGCATCTGCAAACCAAAGCCGCGCTCGACAATGGTTTGCTGGCGACGATAACGCTCAGCATTTTCCGGATCCAGCATGGTCATCATTTTGTACTGATTCGACAGAATCAGTCGTTGGGCGTTGGTCATATCCATCACTAACTCCTAAGACATAAATAATGAGGAAATCATCGCACACAGGCTTGGGCCATACTTTGATTTGACAGGGGATTTTGCACCACTAATCCTGTGAGGCATAAAAGCCCGCTGGCATGAAACCGCCACTAGAGGTCATCAAGAAACGTTTTATCCAACTGTTTGAAGGCTCGTTTCAGCACATCGGCCAGGGATTGATAAGTCGGCGTCTGCTCGATAGGCGCAACAGCCTGCCCCGCTTCTGTTAGCTTGTTACGTACCTCATGGAACCACTGGAGTAAGGTTGGCGGTAACGGGGTTATCGCGCGCTTGCCTAACCACCATAACCCTTGCAATGGTAAACCACAGGCGAACAGCGCCGTAGCGATGGCTGGTCCCAACTGGCCACCGAGGGCTATCTGCCAGGTCAGGGTAAAAATGGCCAGTGGTGGCATAAAGCGGATACCAAAGCGTGTCGCCGTAACCACGCGATTTTCGGGAAACATCGGCGCCAGGCGCTTATCGGCAGGCCAGGTCTTCATATAAAGCTGGCCGCGCTGGAGTACCTGAAACCAACTTACAGAATCAGAGGGTTTTGTTGTCATGGCTCACCTCAACTTCACAAGCAAAAATTAAAATTTTTTTTGTAATCCACAAACTAAAAATTAGTCTGTTAAATATATTTTGTTTTTAGGCTCCGCTATCGGTATCCTAACTCGGCCTTTTGGCCGCTAGAAGATGACACTAAATATGTCAACTTTTTGCAGCTTTTAAATCATTTTTGTTAAATCGCACCGATTTTCACCACCAGGTTTTAACGTTTGCACTTAACGTTTAATCCGCGATTTTTCCATCATCATGCCTTTTTCTCTATCGCATGATGTTAATCATTAATGTCGACGCCAATATGCGCTACGCTTTTGGAATGATTGACGTTTTATTAACCATATGTTTTTCGCTGTTTTTGCATCAAAAATGTCGCATGCGCGCTGTTTTTGCAAAACAAATGTTGAACACGACTATAAAATAGGTACTTCCATGTCGAGTAAGCTAGTACTGGTTCTTAACTGCGGTAGCTCTTCCCTAAAATTTGCTATCATCGACGCGACCAACGGTGAAGAACACCTCTCTGGTTTAGCCGAATGCTTCCATCTGCCTGAAGCCCGCATCAAATGGAAACTTGATGGTGGCAAACAGGAAGCAGCATTGGGTGCTGGTGCAGCACACAGCGAAGCACTGAATTTCATTGTTAATACTATTCTGGCACAAAAACCAGAGCTTTCCGCTCAGTTGACAGCTATCGGTCACCGCATTGTTCATGGTGGCGAGAAATTTACAGCATCAGCTATCGTTACCGAAGAAGTTATTCAGGGTATCAAAGATTCCATCCCATTTGCACCACTGCATAACCCAGCTCACTTGATTGGTATCGCTGAAGCGTTGAAATCATTCCCAAATCTGGCTGATAAAAATGTCGCTGTCTTTGACACCGCTTTCCATCAGACCATGCCGGAAGAGTCTTATCTCTACGCCCTGCCGTACCGTTTATACAAAGAAAACGGTATCCGTCGCTATGGCGCACACGGCACCAGCCACTTCTACGTCAGTCAGGAAGCCGCTAAAACCCTGAACAAACCGCTGGAAGAACTGAACGTCATCACTTGCCATTTGGGCAACGGTGGTTCTGTCACTGCGGTTCGTAACGGTAAATGTGTTGATACCTCTATGGGCCTGACACCACTGGAAGGTTTGGTCATGGGCACCCGTAGTGGTGATATCGACCCGGCGATCATTTTCCATTTGTATGATGCCATGGGCATGAGCATGGAACAGATCAGCAAGCTGTTGACCAAAGAATCTGGCCTGCTGGGCCTGACTGAAGTCACCAGTGACTGCCGTTATGTTGAAGACAACTATGCAACTAAAGCAGATGCACGCCGCGCAATGGATGTGTTCTGTCATCGCCTGGCGAAATACATCGGTGCATATACTGCGCTGATGGATGGTCGTCTGGATGCCGTGGTCTTCACCGGCGGTATTGGTGAGAACGCCGCAATGGTACGTGAGCTGACTTTGAACAAACTGGGCCTGTTGGGCTTTGAAATTGACCACGAACGCAACCTGGCAGCACGCTTTGGTAAATCAGGCACCATCACCAAAGAGGGCAGCCGCCTGGCTCTGGTTATCCCAACCAATGAAGAGCTGGTCATCGCACAAGACGCAGCCCGTCTGACTGCGTAAGAGTTTTTGACATATACCCAAAGTCATTGGAGTTGCAGGTAGGCGGCAAATGAATAAATCCCGATGAGCTTATTTACTTTAAGGTCAACGACTAGTCAGTGATTCGGGTGCATGAGCGTAGCCAACAACCCTGCGGCTTCAAGGGCGAAGGATGTCCCCAAAGTCATTGGAGTTGCAGGTAGGCGGCAAGCGAATAAATCCCGATGAGCTGACTCAGGTCAGTAATTCGGGTGCATGAGCGTAGCCAACAACCCTGCGGCTTCAAGGACGAAGGGCATAACCGTAAAGAGGTTTAGCCGTGTCCCGTACAATAATGTTGATTCCTACCGGCACCAGCGTTGGTTTAACCAGCGTAAGCTTGGGTGTCATCCGTTCCATGGAACAAAAAGGTGTACGCCTGAGCGTATTCAAGCCAATCGCCCAGCCTCGTGCCGGTGATGATGCACCTGACCAAACCACCACCATCATTCGTGCGAACTCCAGCATCACTGCTGCTGAGCCGCTGAATATGGGTTATGTGGAAACCTTGCTGAGTTCTAACCAGCAAGACGTGTTAATGGAAGAGATTGTTGCCCGTTATCACGAAAATACCAAAGACGCAGAAGTGGTTCTGGTCGAAGGCTTGGTGCCAACACGCAAACATCAGTTTGCCAATGCATTGAACTATGAAATTGCTAAAACCCTGAATGCTGAAATCGTCTTTGTTATTGCTCTGGGTAATGACTCACCAGATCAGTTGAAAGAGCGTATCGAACTGGCTCGTTCCAGTTTCGGTGGCAGTAAAAACAAAAACATCACTGGCGTTATCATTAACAAATTGAATGCGCCGGTTGATGAACAAGGTCGTACCCGCCCTGACCTGTCTGAAATCTTTGATGATTCCACCAAGGCCAGCGTCGCGAACATCGATCCAAGCCAACTGTTTGCCAACAGCCCACTGCCAGTTCTGGGCTGTGTGCCGTGGAGCTTCGAGTTGATTGCAACTCGCGCCATTGATATGGCCAAGCACCTGAAAGCCACCATCATTAACCAAGGTGATATCAACACTCGCCGCGTTAAATCTGTGACTTTCTGTGCTCGTAGCATTCCGCATATGCTGGAACACTTCCGCCCGGGTTCTCTGCTGGTTACCTCAGCCGACCGTCCTGATGTGTTGGTTTCTGCTTGTTTGGCAGCCATGAATGGCGTTGAAATTGGTGCCATCCTGTTGACTGGCGGTTACGCTATTGATGAGCGTATCAACAGCCTGTGTGAACGTGCCTTCCAAACTGGCTTGCCAGTATTTATGGTTGATACCAATACTTGGCAGACCTCTTTGAGCCTGCAAAGCTTCAATCTGGAAGTCCCTGCAGATGACCATGAGCGTGTTGAAAAGCTGCAAAACTATGTTGCCAGCCATATCAGCAGTGATTGGATTGACTCTCTGAGTGCAACGTCTGAGCGTTCACGTCGCTTGTCACCACCAGCATTCCGCTACGAGCTGACCGAATTGGCCCGTAAAGCGGGTAAACGCATCGTGCTGCCAGAAGGCGATGAGCCACGTACCGTTAAAGCCGCTTCTATCTGTGCTGAACGCGGTATCGCAACTTGTGTGCTGCTGGGTAACCCAGAAGAGATCCAACGCGTTGCTGCCGCGCAAGGTGTTGAGCTGGGCAAAGGCGTTGAAATCATCGATCCTGTTGCTGTACGTGAGCAATATGTTCCGCGTCTGGTTGAGCTGCGTAAGAGCAAAGGCATGACCGAAGTGGTCGCGCGTGAACAGTTGGAAGACAACGTCGTTCTCGGCACCCTGATGCTGGAAAAAGGTGAAGTTGATGGTCTGGTTTCCGGTGCAGTACATACCACCGCAAACACCATCCGCCCACCATTGCAGTTGATCAAAACCGCGCCGGGCAGTTCACTGGTTTCTTCGGTGTTCTTTATGCTGCTGCCTGACCAGGTTCTGGTTTATGGTGACTGTGCAATCAACCCAGATCCAACGGCTGAACAACTGTCTGAGATTGCTATCCAATCTGCGGATTCTGCTGCGGCATTCGGCATTGAACCACGTGTGGCGATGATCTCTTACTCTACCGGTAATTCCGGTGCGGGTAGCGATGTCGAAAAAGTACGTGAAGCGACCCGTCTGGCACAGGAAAAACGCCCAGATTTGATCATCGATGGTCCGTTGCAATATGACGCGGCAATCATGGCGGATGTGGCTAAATCCAAAGCGCCTAACTCACCGGTTGCAGGTAAAGCCACCGTGTTCATCTTCCCAGACTTGAACACCGGTAACACTACCTATAAAGCGGTGCAACGCTCTGCTGACCTGATCTCCATCGGGCCGATGCTGCAAGGTATGCGTAAGCCAGTTAACGATTTGTCCCGTGGTGCATTGGTTGACGATATCGTCTATACCGTGGCACTAACGGCGATTCAATCCGCTCAGGCTGACGCCAGCGCATCTTAATTCTAAGATTACGTTGTCTAAGAAACGCCAGCCTTGTGCTGGCGTTTTTGTTTGTTGGCAAAGCGATTGGTTAGAACGCTTTCACCTCGCAACCACACTCGCCAAAAGACCGCATCGGTAAAATACGCCAACAAAAAAACCGCCATATAGGCGGTTTCTCTGTGCTGGTCCGGTAAGCGGCCATTCCAGCGGGGTTGTTGGTATCAAAACAACAGCTACCAACGTATCGCAAGTGCACCCCAGCCAGAACAGTTTGGGCCAGTTGCTATTCACTGTCAAGTATCTGCTGCGGATGCATTAGTGTACAATCGCGTTGGGCCTTTTCGCCGCCTTAAGCAAGCGGGCATCGGTTTAAGGGAAGGATATCCAATGGCCGTAAACGCAGGCGCACCCCAGCGCTTGTATTCACGGTAGTATCACCGGTGGTGCTGGCGTGAAGCGGTTTAAGCATGGACCGCACAATGAAACGATACTTTTGTATTGTGCTCGTTGTATTTGGTGCGTTGTTAACATCCGGGAATGGGGGTTGGCGTATTTTCAACAACTCAATCACGGTAATAATCAACACGTCAGGCAAGTAAGCCCGGTAGGCCGCCCTGCGGGGCGGTTTTCCTTTATTGCTTGGCGCGAGCTTCAGGTACTTTGCCGTGGCTCAAATTTATAGTTGAAACTCTGGCTAACGGGTTCACTCCATTCGTCATCTTCATCGCTCTCGAGCAGTTCGATCAACATCTTGCCAGCATCTTTACCCATCTTCCGGTAATCGATACGCATCGAAGTCAGCGTCGGGTGAGTCTGATCGCAGTTATCAGAACCATCCAGGCAGGCAACTGCGATCCCGCCGGGAATTTTCAGCAAGCGACGTTGGCATTCAAACAGTACTCCCAAAGCGATATCTTCGTGGCTGCAAATAACAGCATCCAGCTCAGGTTGGCGTTGCAGAATTTCCGTCAAGGCATAGCGACCAAACTGTAAGCTGGCTGTTTCTGGTGTGGTGACGGTTTGATCAGCATTTTTATAATGTTCCAGCATCGCTTTATGCCAGCCATTCAGTTGCTGACGTTGTAAGCGGTTATCCATATGAGCGCCAATAAAACCAATATTGTGATAGCCGCGCTCCAGTAAATGACGGCTTAGTGCATAAGCGGATTCAAAAAATGCCGCCTCAAGGGTAATTTTCGCCCCTTTAAAATAGGACCCCACCACATTAACGGTAGGAATATTGGCCCGCTCGAGCAGTTGATAGGTTTTATCTGCCAGTTGTGAGCCAAATATCACCACGGCTGCCGGATTGCTTTGCAGTAACGTCATCAGTATTTCAGCTTCTTTCCGCTGACTATATTCATGGCAACCCAGCAATAACTGAAATTCATTTTTGTTCAGAATCTGTTGCAGCGCCTGCATAAATCGGGAGCTGGCTTTATCGGTCAGCGACGGAATCAAAACCGCCACAGTATCACTATGCCCCGAAGCCAAAGCCCCTGCCGTGCGATTGGGAATATATCCCAATGTTTCAACCGCTTGCTCTATCTTCTCACGTAACTTATCTGAAACCTGCTCCGGCGTTCGCAGCGCTCGGGAAACAGTCATCGACCCTACCCCAGCGTAATTCGCCACATCCGATAGAGTGACCCGCCCGGTATTACGGCGCTTGCGCGTTTTTTCCATGCTGAGTTCCTGCCTAATTAAAATTTCTTGTCGATTAAAATTTTCTGTCTGGATAAAACAAGCCAGTCCGCGGGGTCTCGACAATACATTGCATTGTATATGGCTTATTCCGAGATAGCCAAAGGCCCTGACGCGACAAATGATAGCGCTATCACAAAATTTGGTAGCGCTATCAGGTAGCGCTACCAATTGAGATATTCGTCACATTAATAGCAACGATAACTATCTACTCTCAGGTTAACAGTCATCGGGAGTCATCAATATCATGTTAAAAACACTGTTAACGTCAGACGTCATTCAGGTGGTTAGCCAGGCAAAAGACTGGCGTGATGCCATCGCCATTTCATGTAAGCCACTGATTGATAATGGCTCTATTGAAGCGCGTTATGTCGAGGCTATTTATCGCTCCCATGAGGCGATTGGCCCTTATTACGTCGTCGGCCCCGGCATTGCGATGCCACATGCCCGCCCGGAAGAAGGTGTGAATAAACTCGCTTTGGCATTAACCGTCATTACCGAGGGTGTCACTTTTAATGCTGAAGGTAATGACCCGGTCAAACTGCTCATAGTGTTAGCCGCGACAGACAGCAACAGCCACATCGAGGCTATTTCTCAACTCGCTCAGTTGTTCGATAACGATAACGATGTACAAACCCTACTTAATGCGCAAACGCCGCAAGAGATCCAATCTGTCATTGCGCGTTATTAATCACAGCATTCTGTACGGATAATAATTTTAAGGGGAAAAAAAATGAAAATTACAGTGGTTTGCGGTAACGGCTTAGGTACCAGCCTGATGATGGAAATCAGCATCAAAAGTATTCTGAAAGAGCTGGCAGTCACAGCCGAAGTGGATCATGTGGATCTTGGCTCTGCCAAAGGGACACCAAGCGACATCTTCATCGGTACCAAAGATATTGCCGAACAGCTCATTGCTCAGGCCGTTGGTGGCAAAATCGTTGCTCTTGATAACATGATTGATAAAAAAGCCATGAAAGAACGTTTGTCTGTGGCATTAACTGAATTAGGCGCGCTGTAAGCGGAGGCTGGTATGGATTTCTTTCGTTTCTTAATGAGTGATGTGCTTTCTGAGCCGGCTGTTCTGGTCGGTTTGATCGCGTTAATCGGCCTGATTGCCCAGAAAAAACCGGTGACTGAGTGTATTAAAGGCACCGTAAAGACCATCATGGGCTTTGTGATTTTAGGTGCGGGTGCTGGCCTGGTGGTTTCATCTCTGGGTGATTTTGCCAATATCTTCCAACACGCTTTCGGTATTCAGGGCGTGGTGCCAAATAACGAAGCGATCGTTTCTGTGGCACAAAAGAGTTTTGGTAAAGAGATGGCGATGATTATGTTCTTCGCTATGGTGATCAATATTCTGATTGCCCGCTTTACGCCATGGAAATTTATCTTCCTGACCGGTCACCACACCCTGTTTATGTCGATGATGGTGGCAGTAATTCTGGCCACCGCAGGTATCAGTGGCGTGACACTGATTGTGATCGGTTCGTTGGTGGTTGGGGTTGCGATGGTGTTCTTCCCAGCCATTGCCCACCCTTACATGAAAAAAGTGACCGGTTCTGATGATGTGGCAATTGGCCACTTCTCTACCTTGTCTTATGTGCTGGCTGGCTTTATTGGTAGCAAATTCGGTAATAAAGAACATTCGACTGAAGATATGAATGTGCCGAAAAGCTTGCTGTTTCTGCGTGATACACCAGTGGCTATCTCATTCACCATGTGTATCATTTTCATCGTGACTTGCCTGTTCGCCGGGCCGGAAGTAGTGAAAAGCCTGAGTGGCGGTAAGAACTGGTTCATGTTCTCGCTGATGCAATCCATCACTTTCGCCGCAGGTGTGTACATCATCCTGCAAGGTGTACGTATGGTTATTGCTGAGATAGTGCCAGCATTTAAAGGGATTTCAGATAAGTTAGTTCCTAATGCAAAACCTGCATTGGATTGCCCGGTGGTGTTCCCTTATGCACCTAATGCGGTTCTGGTTGGCTTCCTGAGCAGCTTTGCCGCAGGTCTTATCGGTATGTTCGCGCTCTATTTGATGAACATGACCGTGATTATCCCAGGCGTCGTTCCTCACTTCTTCGTTGGTGCGGCAGCGGGTGTATTTGGTAATGCAACCGGTGGCCGCCGTGGCGCTATTTTAGGTGCCTTCGCACAGGGCTTGTTGATTACCTTCCTGCCAGTCTTCCTACTGCCAGTGCTGGGTGATATCGGCTTTGCCAATACCACATTCAGTGATGCCGACTTTGGTGCGCTGGGTATCTTGCTGGGTATTATTGTAAGATAATCAGTGGGATGACGGTGAGATACACAAAAGCCCCTGAGAAGGGGCTTTTTATATGGCTAAGCGGGAATCAATCTTCGCGTGGGGTAATTTTACCGTAATCCTGCTCATTGTTGCGCGTCAGCCACAGTGACAGCGCTTTCAGAGAGTCAGGGGTAAATTCGTCACAACGGGCAGTGATATCTTCCGGTACCATCCAGCATACTTCTTCAATTTCCTCAGCCTGTAGTGCAAACGGCCCATGGGACACGCAACTGAATAATCCGCCCCATACCCGACAGCACTCTTCTTCAAAATAAAACAGGCCATGTTCGGCAAACGGGACACCGGCTATCCCTAACTCTTCCTCTGCCTCACGCCGCGCAGATTCCAGGTAGTTTTCACCACTCTGCACCACCCCCCCCGCAGTGGCATCCAGTTTACCGGGATAGAAATCTTTACTCTCGGTACGACGTTGTACCAGAATTTTCCCCATTCCATCGTGCACCACAATATAGGTAGCACGGTGGCGTAGTCGTTGAGCTCTCATTTGTTGACGGCTGGATTGAGCAATAACGTCATTTTGCTCATCAACAATATCAACCCACTCGATGACTGCTGCTGGATTTTGCTCCACCATCCTCTGAAACCTTCTATCTGGGCGCGGTGAGACTCGCGCAATTGTTAATTATATGTTTACCCTCTGACATAACGTCAATCACTTTGGGTAACTAACTATTTATAATAGTTTTTTTAAATTCAATTGGGTGACAGATTCATCATTATGTAGGGTCAGAACCTGTAAAACCCCCTCTTCTAACATGCCATAACTTGCCGGGTACCCACCTTTGGGGATACTGACTGAACCTGGATTAAAGCAAATAACCTCTCCCTGCCACCGAGCTTCAGGCAGATGAGTATGACCATAGACTAAGACATCACCATTACGCAACGGAGGAAGTGCGCCAGGGTGATAAAGGTGACCATGCGTCAAAAATAGACGGGTTTCTGGCATAATAATCTGCTGCCAACCCGCCATCATCGGGAACTGCAATAGCATCTGATCCACTTCACTGTCGCAGTTGCCACGAACCGCAATGACCCTTTCTTTATAGGCATTAAGGCGCTGTGCCACCTCTGCTGGCTGATAACCTGCGGGCAACGCATTGCGTGGCCCGTGGTTAAGAAAATCACCCAATAGCACCAGCCATTGCGCACCACTGCGCTCGAAGGTAGCCAACACCTTTTCCGTTGCGGGCAACGAACCATGCAGGTCAGAAGCAAACATTAACTTCATGATATCGTCTTCTCTTAGGTCTACTCTCAGCAAATCAGGCGACGTAAACGCCATGGCACTTAATGAGAGATAAAAGAAGCCTATTCTATCATCCAATTGATCGGATTAATCCGATAAAAATCGATATCTGTTATGCAAAAATTTTATCGCAAAAAGCAGCGCCGACATGAAAAAAAATATCAGCGCAAGGTGAACGACAATACGAGGAAACCGTTATAATGAGGGTTGAGATACCAATTCATCCAATGTCACAGGATTGAATAAATATCCCTGCATTGCATCAATATTGCTACCCTTAAGTTGCGCTGACTCATCTTCATTTTCCACGCCCACCACAATGACACCGAGGCAATATTTCTTAATGTTATTGATTAAGATCGGGAAGGTATGCTTATTGTGCTGCCAGAAAAAATGCTTATCGATTTTTACATATTCAAAAATATTGGCTGTGACCGCATTCAAGGTGGAGCCGCCGCTGCCCAAATCATCCAGCCATAACGGATACCGCTGCGCCAATTCCCGTAACAATGGGTTATTCATACCATCGGATAAATTAGAAAAAGTCTCCATGATCTCCAACCGTAGGAAGGGCATCTCATCTAACAACTGGCGCGTTGCGGCATCAGTCACAATCACTCCCGCCAAATCAAAATCAATATTGATTGAGAGCAAAACATGGTGCGTGATAAACCAAGCGCTATAGGCTTTTACTGCACGCAATTGATCCTGGAATAAATTAGTCTTTCCGTCGACATCTAATTCTTTAATAAACTTTTCAACATCGATGGGCAAATCAACCGATTTAGCTGAAAATCGGCTTAATAGCTCTACTGCCAGTAAGCTACCATCTTGTCTATGTATGGGTTCGCATACATAAGAACAATTAACTTCGATATTTAGCTTCATGCGCACCTGAAAAAGTGTATGGACAACAATGAGATCACAACCAGATCTCAGCCGGAGGATTTATAAGCCACCGTGAGTTTTTATAAAACACCCAATATTTATTTATAAAACATCCAAACTTCACAAGGGAGAAGGCCAACTGCCCTCTCGTCCATTCAGGTTAGTCTGTTTACTCTAGCAGAAATTCGCAAAATCAGTGTTTTAAAAATAATCAGGGTATGGCTTATAGTCGTTCTTGTTGCTCAGAAAAAATAACCATCCCGGCCGTTTTCTACCGTCGAAGTGGTATTACTTAAGCACTCAATACCGTATTAATCGGACAGATTGGTGCATTTATTTAGTTAAAAAATTTTATTTTTCCAAATGATGTGACTCACCAGACGCTCTGATGAGATAAAAATTTTAATCTCAAGATATGCTCAGTATCGTAGGAGAAGAGCGTAGGTTAGCCTATGCTGAAAGAGACACCAGACTGCCACTATTCAGGCATCAAGTAAGTGATTTGGGTAAGTGAACGCAGATAACACCTCTGCGGCTTCAAATAAGAAGGGAATAAATGGAGGTTGGCTATGCGTATATTAATAACCGGAGCTACAGGCCTAATAGGGCGCAGTCTGACTGCCTTCCTTTTATCGCAAGCCCATCAAGTAACCGCACTGACCCGTGACATTCAGCGGGCAAATCAGGTACTCGGCGCACAAGTCACCTGCTGGTCAACGCTGGATGATAAACATGATCTCAATGATTTTGATGCAGTAATCAACCTGGCCGGTGAGCCTATTGCGGAAAAACGCTGGACCTCGCAGCAAAAAGAAATTCTATGCCAAAGCCGCTGGCAGATAACCGAGCGCCTGACCACGCTAATACAGGCCAGCACTACACCGCCAGCAGTATTTATTTCAGGGTCCGCCGTTGGCTTTTATGGTGATCAGGGGCAAGCTCTGGTTACCGAAGAAGAGACGCCACATGATGAATTTACCCATCAGTTGTGCGAGCGCTGGGAAAATCTGGCGCGGGCGGCTGAAAGTAGTCATACCCGTGTTTGCCTGTTACGCACCGGTATTGTATTAGCGCCACACGGCGGTGCACTAGCCAAAATGGTCCCGCTATTACGTCTTGGATTGGGTGGCCCGATAGGGGATGGTCGCCAATATCTACCCTGGATCCATATCGATGATATGGTACATGGTATCCATTATTTGCTGACCACCGATGGCCTCAAGGGTCCATTTAATATGGTTTCGCCTTATCCGGTACATAACGAGCAATTTATTGCCACGCTGGCCGACGTGTTAGACAGACCAGCGGTTATCCGCACACCTGCCGCCGCGATTCGTTTATTACTGGGTGAATCCGCAGCGTTAGTGTTGGGCGGGCAACGGGCAGTGCCGAAACGATTGGAAGAAGCCGGTTTTGGTTTTCGTTATTTTGAACTGGAAGAAGCACTGCGCAATGTGCTGCACAAACCCTCAGCTTAATCAAACTGCTGCGGGATAGATAAAATCGCTATCCCGCAGCGATGTTACTTCAGTGCACCAGAAAGGAACTGCTGCAAGCGGGTACTCTTTGGGTTACCAAAAAGTTCAGCCGGCGGGCCTTCCTCTTCAATTACGCCTTTGTGTAAAAAGATAACATGGCTGGAGACATGACGGGCAAACTCCATTTCATGGGTTACCACCACCATAGTTTTCCCCTCCTCTGCCAGCTTTTGCATAATACGCAATACTTCACCGACTAATTCAGGATCCAGTGCGGAGGTGGGTTCATCAAACAGTAATACATCCGGTTCCATCGCCAATGCCCGGGCAATGGAGACACGTTGCTGTTGCCCACCAGATAGGTGCACCGGATATTTGGCGCGTGCGCGCTCATCAATTCCGACTTTATCCAGATAACGGATAGCCCGCTCTTTGGCTACTGACTTACTCAGCCCCAAGACTTGAACCGGCGCCTCCATCACATTCTCCAACACCGTCATATGGCTCCACAAATTAAAATGTTGGAATACCATCGTCAGGCGAGTTCGTAACAGTTGCAGCTCTTTTTTATCAAAAACTTTCAACTGCCCATCTTTATCTCGTACCAAACGGATATCACGATTATTTACACTAATCGAGCCTTCACTGGGTTTTTCCAAAAAGTTGATACAGCGTAAAAAGGTGCTTTTCCCTGAACCGGAAGAACCAATAATGGAGATAACATCACCTGCTTTAGCTGAAAGTGAAACGCCCTTGAGTACTTCGTGTTCACCGTAATGCTTATGCAATTCCGTCACAGACAGTTTGGTTTCAGCTATTTTAGTTTCTAATGTGTCAGTCATAAGGTCTCCGTACTTAATGCGATGCCTGAGGTTTTATATGAGCCAGCCAACGTTTCTCTGCCTGGCGGAACAGGCTAATTAGCGTAAAGGAGATAATCAGATAAAGTACGGCAGCAATACCAAAAGCATAAAACGGCTGATAAGTTGCGGCGTTAATATCTCGCGCTATTTTCAGAATATCTGGCACTGTGGCAGTAAATGCCAGAGCGGTAGAGTGCAGCATTAAGATGACCTCATTACTGTAGGCCGGTAAGGCAATACGCAGTGCAGAAGGTAAAATAATACAGCGATACAATTTAAAACGTGAAAAACCATAGGCTCTGGCGGCTTCGATTTCACCGTGTGGCACCGAACGAATGGCACCGGCGAAAATCTCAGTGGTATAAGCACAGGTATTCAGTGTCAGCGCCAAAATAGTGCAATTCAAGCCACTGCGGAAAAAGGCATTTAACAGGTCATTGCCTCGGACAATCTCTAAACTGTACATACCGGAATAGAATACCAATAATTGTACATATAAAGGCGTGCCACGAAAGATATAAGTAAAAACCCAGACCGGCAAACGAATCCAACGCCGTTCGGCTACCCTTGCGACGGCCAAAGGAATTGCCAGCAACCCGCCCATCACTACCGAGGAAATAAGTAACCATAAGGTGACAGCCATCCCGGTAAAGCGGTAGCCATCGCTCCAGAGCAACGCTTGCCAATATTGTTGCAGGATTTCTATCATAGCTCAGCCCTCTTCACCCCATGGGAATAGCGCCGTTCTAGCCACAGTAATACGCCATTCGATACCGTGGTGAAGATGAGATAGACCACACCGGCCACTAAAGCGAAGAAAAACGGCTGGTAAGTCCCTTTGCCTGCCAACTGTGTGGCCTTAACCACATCATTTAATCCCAGAATAGAGACCAATGCCGTTGCCTTTAGAATGACTTGCCAGTTATTGCCAATACCCGGCAGTGCGTAGCGCATCATGGCAGGAAACATTATTCTGCGGAAAATCTGGCTAGGGGTGAAACCAAATGCCGTCGCCGCCTCAATTTGGCCGCTGGGTACGGCCATATATGCGCCACGGAAGGTTTCAGTGAAATAAGCACCATAGATAAAGCCAAGGGTAATAATCCCAGCGGAGAGAGGATCAATATTGATTTGTTCAAAACCAATTGATTCAGTAATGCTATTTAGGGTTATCTGCAAACCATAGAAGATAAGCAGCATTAAGACTAAATCGGGTACACCACGGATCAGCGTGGTGTAACACTCAAACAAGCCAGATAACAGCCGGTTTGATGATAACTTTCCACCGGCACCAATCAAGCCGATAATCACTGACAGCAGCACTGAACACAGTGCCAACTCCAGCGTCACCAGCGCACCTTCAAATATCAGTTTCGAATATCCATCCAGCATCTGGGTTATCCTGTTTTACTGAGTAAGGAGTCTGGTTAATTGCTATGTTTAATTGCATGTAGAGGCCCCTGCCACTCTCGGCAGAGGCTCTAACGGCAAAGGTGCTTAACCGCCGTAAACATCAAAATCGAAATATTTTTTCGCGAGCTTGTCGTAGGTGCCATCTTTGCGCATTTCTGCAAAGGCTTTATCCAGCGCCGCTTTCAGTTCCGCATCATCTTTACGCAAGCCCATACCGGTACCTACGCCAAAGAACTGATCATTTTTTACTGATGGGCCGGCGAAAGCATAGCCTTTACCCGCTTCTTGTTTCAGGAAACCTTCACTGCCTGCAACTTCATCCTGGAAAGCCGCATCAATGCGCCCTGAAGCCAAGTCAGCGTAGATCAAGTCCTGATTTTGATAGGCAACCACATCGATACCTTTTGGCTGCCACTCAGCATTGGCGAATGCTTCCTGCGTAGAGCCTTGCAACACCCCAACACGTTTGCCTTTCAAGGCGACTAATGTTGGCTCGATTTTACTGTCTTTGGTCGCGATTAAACGGGCATTGGCAGCGTAAAGTTTGTCGGTGAAAGCAATCTCTTTCTGGCGTTTTTCAGTGATGGAGAGTGAGGAGATAATGGCATCGATTTTTTTGGCTTTGAGTGATGGGATTAATGCATCGAAGTCACTTTCAACAAAAGTACATTTAGTATCGATACGTTTGCATAACTCTTTTGCTATATCGATATCAAAACCTACCAATTCACCACTGGCATTTTTGGATTCAAAAGGAGCATAAGTTGGATCAGTACCAATTTTGACATCTTTCGGAATGGCAGCAAAAGCACTGCTGGCAGCAGCTAATGCTAAGACTAGCGGAAGAACCAACATCTTCTTATTCATACATAACCCTCAAATTGATTTTCGATGCCAGAAAGCGCGTTAATGTTCTGTACAACCCAGAGCGTTCATAAATCAATTTGCAGTAATCGTGCCAGTAATCATCTGGTAGGAAAGCTAATTCCACCACCGCTTAATTAGCACGATCACCACGAAATACAGGCATCAAGTCGTATACAAAAATCGAATACCACACTCATGCCATGATACGCGTTCTAAAACAGCATCATTGTGGTGCATAATCCGCCCCATTTCAGTGCGATGTTGCACAAATGTATCAATTAAGGGAAAAATGTTAATTATTGCCTTGCCATCGTGTAAACAGGTCTTCAGGCAGTTCGATGTCAAATTGATCGATAACCCGATTAACGGTCTGATCAACAATATCTTGAATGGTTTGTGGTCGATGATAAAACGCAGGCATTGGCGGCATAATGGTAGCGCCCAGCTCAGCGGCTTGTACCAGCAGGCGTAAATGCCCTAAATGCAACGGGGTTTCACGCACACATAACACTAGCGGGCGGCGCTCTTTTAAGATCACATCCGCGGCGCGGGTGAGCAAACCCTCGGTATAGCTATGGACAATTCCAGATAACGTTTTGATTGAACAGGGTAAAATAACCATACCTTGCGTTTTGAATGATCCGGATGAGATACAAGCAGCAATGTCACGTGAGTCATGTACAACATCGGCCAGTGCCTGCACATCCTTCACGCTGAATTCCGTTTCCAGCGCCAGCGTCTGGCGCGCCGCATTACTGAGAATAAGATGAGTTTCCACACCCTCGACATGTTGCAGCACCTGTAACAGCCGTACGCCATAAATGGCACCGCTGGCACCGCTAATGCCGATAATAAGTCGTTTCATGGGGTATAGCCTCGCACTGACGTTATGCCTTATAGAGTGAGCATAACATAAAGAAATATCGCCCGACTTTGCCGTATCAAGTACGGATTAGCAAGTTATTGGCCCCGTTTTTCCACAATACCCATGGCCCTCGGCTAGATAACAAAAAAGGTGCACCGCGCCGGAACGCTGGTTGCACCTTTTTGATTCATGATCTGCTTTTCGCTAAATATACCCAGGTATACCCAAAATAATTCAAATTGCAGGAAGGCGGCAACGAAATGAACCCAAGGAGTTGAGATAACTCAATGACTTGGGTTAGTGATGGCAGCCAACGTACATGCAGTTTGACGTATGAAGGGTATATTACCCTTCGTTATGCATCTCCAGATTCTCGGCTTCGTTATGATTACGTAATGCCTGCGCATCATCGTTACGTAACGACTCAAGATATTCCAGATAGCTCTGATCGACATCTTTAGTCACGTAAACGCCGTTAAAGACCGAGCACTCAAACTGGGTGATGTCTGGGTTATCTTCGCGTACTGCCTCGATAAGATCGCTAAGGTCCTGGAAAATCAGCGCATCGGCACCAATCAACTGGCGGATTTCATCCACTTCACGACCATGGGCAATCAATTCGTTCGCACTTGGCATATCAATGCCATACACATTCGGGAAACGAATTTCCGGTGCCGCAGAGGCGAAATAGACCTTCTTCGCCCCAGCCTCACGCGCCATCTCGACAATCTGTTCTGATGTGGTGCCACGCACGATAGAGTCATCCACTAATAAGACGTTCTTATCACGGAACTCTGCGCGGTTGGCATTCAGTTTACGGCGCACAGATTTACGACGTTCCTGCTGACCCGGCATGATAAAGGTACGGCCAACATAACGGTTTTTCACAAACCCCTGGCGGTACGGTTTATCCAGAATACGGGCGATTTCCAGCGCGATATCGCAAGATGTTTCCGGGATAGGAATGACAACATCAATATCCAGATCTTCCCACTGCTTGGCAATTTTGGCACCCAACTTCTGGCCCATGCGCACGCGCGCACTGTAGACAGAAATTTTATCCATAAAGGAGTCTGGGCGAGCAAAATACACATACTCAAACAAGCACGGATTGTATTTCGGATTTTCAGCACACTGGCGGGTAAACAACTGGCCTTTTTCCGTGATATACACAGCTTCGCCCGGCGCAACATCCCGCAGGAATTCAAAGCCAAGGGTATCCAGTGCCACACTTTCAGAAGCGACCATATATTCATTGCGGCCATCAACTAACGTGCGTTTACCAATAACCAGCGGGCGAATACCGTTAGGGTCACGGAACGCGACCATCCCGTGGCCGATAATCATCGCAACACAAGCGTATGCCCCACGGATCAACTGATGTGTTGCGGCAACAGCAGCAAAAATATTGTCTGATTCCAACGGATAATGTTGGAAACGGTCCAATTCACTGGCAAAAATATTCAGCAAAATTTCCGAGTCAGAAGTGGTGTTCACATGACGGCGAGAAACTTCGAATAATTTCTTTCTCAGTTGGTGAGCGTTAGTCAGATTACCGTTATGAGCGAGAGTGATGCCAAACGGTGAGTTAACGTAGAAAGGCTGAGCCTCGGAAGCACTGGAACTGCCAGCCGTCGGGTAACGAACATGGCCAATACCCATATTCCCCTGTAAGCGCAGCATATGCCGGGTTTCAAATACATCCTTCACCAAGCCGTTTGCTTTACGCAGCCGGAACCCATTATGGGCATCAATGGTAACGATGCCCGCAGCATCCTGGCCTCGGTGCTGAAGCACCGTCAGCGCATCATAAATCGACTGGTTTACCGGTGCAAAACCGGCGATACCGACAATACCGCACATGTTGTCTTTTCCTCATAAGCCGCTCCGAATCGGTAATTGATTCGGTAAGAAACTCGACGTGCTCTGCAGGTAGTCAAAGAACCACCTGATTATATAACTGAACTGCGGGATTAATTGTGACTGTTTCCAGTCAACACTCTGTGAGAAGCCGGTAAACGTATCCAGAAAGAACAGCATGGCAGAGACTATCAGAACACCTCGCAGCGCGCCAAAACAGACACCCAGCACCCTGTCAGTTCCTGATAAACCAGTACGTTCAACCAACGAACTAATCACATAGTTAACAATAGCCCCGACGATCAATGTCGCGATGAACAAAATGCCGATGGCAATTCCGTTGCGAACTACTTCATCTTCAAAACGCGTGAAATAGACAGCAAGGTAAGTGTAAAAATGGCTGGCAACAAAAAACGCACATCCCCATGTTACAAGTGACAATGCTTCACGGACAAAACCTCGGATTAAGCTGACCAATGCAGAAAATCCGATAATCCCTATAATGACGTAATCAATCCAGACCATGACTATTCCAATGACGAAATCGCCGCTGCATCCTGTTCGCGGCGAATTCTAACAGAAAAAGAAAACGTTTGCGTAGGGGAATTCTTACCCGCGACAAATTAAAGTGCGGCGATTTTAAAAACAACAATCGCCGCACAAACTTAGCTCAAAAACCCCGTACACCCTGATATCTTAACTCTCGGCATAAACCTTAACGCGCCGTGCCATAGGGCTTAACTTGCCCATTCAGGCCGCTTAATGAATTAAGCTCTGGCAGCGCAGATTGCAATTTTTGTTTTGACGCATCTGGCCCGACATACACACGGGTTATTTGGCCTTGAACCGGTGTTGCTGGCACCGTAAACGCCCGATGACCTGACAAGCGCAGCGTCGCCACGATTTCATTCACTTTAGCTGCGTTTTTCAACGCGCCCAGTTGGACGACATAAGCCTGCCCTACCGGTGCTTTTTCTTCTGTGACCGGTTTAGTTTCCGGCTGAACGTCCGGTTTAACCTCAGGTTTAGGTTTCACTTCCTGCGGTTTTTTCTCTACCGGTAGCGGTTTGACCTCAACCGGTTTCTTCTCAACAGGTTTCACCTCAACCGGCTTACTCTGTATCACTGGCGGTGCCACGATAGTCGGTTCAGACGGAGGGTTACCAGCATCATTAGCAGCCTGAGAGGCGGAATCATCTTTGGGGACATCCACGGCTTGCGCCGCACCTTCCGGTGGAGCAATAGGCAGAGGTTGGCTGACCGGACCAACCGCATCGATCTCCTGACTATCACCTGGTTTTGGCACTAATGGGATAGCGGCGAACTCATCCTCATAATGCTTCTTTTTACCATCCAGTAGCCCCGGCAGCACAATCACGCCTAACGCCACCAGAATTATGGTCCCGACTAAACGGTTCTGGAACTTACTTGCCACTCGCACTCCCAATTCAATGCCTTGATAAACTCAAGTTTTCACAAATTCAGGCTGTCACAAATCCAATACAGCCATCACATGAGCGACAGTATGGAAAGAGCCACAGACAATAACCACATCCTGTGGTTTTGCATCCAACATAGCCTGACGCCAGGCCGTTTCTACATCGCTAAACTGGCGTGATAACACCAAATGCTCGGCTAATTGCTCCGCCGTCGCCCCACGCGGCCCTTCAAGCGGCGCGCAGTACCATTCATCGACTTGTTCAGATAAACAGGCCAGCGTCCCGCCGATATCTTTATCTGATAGCATACCTACCACAGCCCGTACTTTACCGTGTTTCGGCAATCGAGCCAGCCTGTCGGTGAGATAACGTGCTGCATGCGGGTTATGGGCTACATCCAAAATCAGCAGTGGTTGCTCACTGACAACCTGAAAACGCCCCGGCAAACTGGCAGCCAACAAACCCTGGCGAATAACCTCATCGCTTAAAGGCAGGCCGGAATAGTGCAATACTGCCAGAGCTGTCGCCGCATTCGCCAAGGGTACATTGGGTAAGGGTAGATGGGTCCAATGATGGTTGCCACACTGCCAATCCCAGCTATTTTCTTGTTGTTCACCTGGCTGTTGTTGGCTAAACCGCCATGCGTCATCACGGCGATACAGCGGCGCCCCCAATTGCGCCGCAACATCGGCAATCGACTGCGGCATATCCGGTTCGCCAACCACGGCAGGTTTCCCCGCACGGAAAACACCGGCCTTCTCGCGGCCAATGCTTTCTCGATCGAAGCCCAACCAGTCAGTATGGTCTATGGCAATACTGGTGATAGCCGCAACATCAGAATCGACTATATTGGTCGCATCCAAACGTCCACCCAGCCCCACTTCCAGAATCACTACATCAAGCTTAGCCTGCTTAAATAATTGCAGCGCAGATAAGGTGCCAAATTCGAAGTAAGTCAGTGAGATACCCGCACGCCCGGCTTCAATTTGAGCAAAAGAGTGGCTGTGTTCAGCCTCAGACAGTTCTTGCCCCTGAATACGGACTCGCTCGGTGTAACGCAAAAGGTGAGGTGAGCTGTAAACCCCGACCCGCAGACCCGCTGCAAGTAAAATTGATTCCAGGGTACAACAGGTGGTGCCTTTGCCATTAGTACCGGCAACGGTGAAGACTTTTGGGGCAGGGTTAAGCAGATCCAAACGCTCAGCAACCTGTTTAACACGTTCCAGACCCAACTCGATGGGTTGAGAGTGCAAACGTTCAAGATAGTAAAGCCACGCGGCCAAAGGCGACGTGGCTTGGGGAGTTTGATGGTTTTTCATAAGTCCCGTCACTGGCCTTTATATCCTTCGTACTTGAAGCCGCAGGGTTGTTAGCTGCGTTCATTCACCCGAATCACTGACTTAAGTCAGTGATTCGGGATTTATTCGCTTGCTGCCTACCTGCGGCTCCAATTACTTTGGGTATATCTTTTCTTATTGAAAGCAGCAAAGCTTAAGTTGCGACCATGCACAACCACCGGGCATCACCTTATCAGGGTGATGCCCGTGGGGATAATCAGGCTTCAGCCTGATTATCCGCCTGGACTGTATCAGCTTTGCTCTCAGCCACATCAGGTTGTGGCTGATGCGTTAATTTAGACAAGATGCTGGCAATTGTCTGACGCATCACCGGGCGGCGAACGATCATGTCGATAGCGCCTTTTTCAATCAAGAACTCACTGCGCTGGAAGCCCGGCGGCAGTTTTTCCCGAACGGTTTGCTCAATAACCCGTGGACCAGCAAAACCGATTAAGGCTTTTGGTTCTGCGATATTGATATCACCCAACATTGCCAGACTGGCGGAGACGCCACCCATGGTAGGGTCCGTCAGCACAGAAATGTACGGCAAGCCACGCTCTTGCATTTTAGCCAGAGCAGCACTGGTTTTTGCCATCTGCATCAGTGACATCAATGCTTCCTGCATACGAGCACCACCACTGGAGGAGAAGCACACCAACGGGCAATTATCTTCCAGCGCCTGCTCAACTGCACGCACAAAACGGGCACCCACTACTGACGCCATTGATCCACCCATAAAGGCAAATTCAAATGAAGCGGCAACGATCGGCATCCCTTGTAAGGTCCCTTTCATGGCAACCAAAGCGTCTTTTTCGCCGGTATCTTTTTGTGCGGCAGAAATGCGATCTTTATACTTTTTGGAATCCTTAAATTTCAGGATATCCTTCGGCTCCAGTTCGCTACCCAATTCAACTTCACTGCCTGCATCCAGTAGCATATGTAACCGTGCACGGGCTGTCATACGCATGTGGTGATCACACTTAGGACAAACTTCCAGATTACGCTCTAACTCGGCACGGTAAAGCACCTGACCGCAACTGTCACATTTCGTCCACACCCCTTCAGGAATACTCGCTTTACGGGTTTGTGTAATATTGCTTTTGTTAAGAATTCGTTCAATCCAGCTCATCGATGACCTTTCTGTTTGAACCTGGCTGTTGCCAGTCCGCTGTTCATGCTTTAACCATCTCCCTGAAAACATCCCAACAAAAAATGCCTGAGATACACGCCATTACAACGTGGCTAAGGCACAGGAACTCGGGTTGTCCGCAGGAACAGACCATAAATGTCACTCATTAAACCATATTGGCTCGACAGTGTAGATAAAAAACTGGTCGAACCCACGGCTTAGGTAACGTTTTTACTGATTTTTTTGCCGTGATTGCGCGCGCCGATGCCGCCATACCTCAAATACACCCGGCAAAATTGACACCACAATAATGGCAACGATTAGCAATTTCAGATTGTTCTGCACGATAGGTACGTTACCAAACAGATAACCAGCATAGGTGAATAACAGCACCCATACCAACGCCCCAATCACGTTATAAGCCGCAAAGTGGCGATAAGACATTTTACCCATTCCGGCGACAAACGGCGCAAAAGTGCGGATAATCGGGACAAAACGTGCCAAAACAATCGCTTTACCGCCATGTTTTTCGTAGAACTGATGGGTTTTTTCCAGATAACTGCGGCGGAAAATTTTGGAGTCCGGGTTACTGAATAGTTTCTCTCCGAACACCCGCCCAATGGTGTAGTTAATAGCATCGCCCAAAATAGCGGCGGTAACCATCAGTGCCACCATAATGTGCACATTGATATCATTGGACGGTAATGCTGCCAACGCACCGGCCACAAACAGCAAAGAATCCCCTGGCAGGAACGGCGTCACCACCAGACCGGTTTCACAGAATAAGATCAGGAATAAAATGGCGTAAACCCAAACCCCATACTGCGCCACTAGCTCCGCCAGATGGACATCAATATGCAAAATAAAATCAATAACGAAACGTATAAATTCCATAAATACTCTCAAATGGTAAACATACTTGTGCTTTGAGTGAGTGAGATTAGCTGAACTTCCTTAGGTATTCCTTAGCCCAAGGCGACCTCACTCATCAATGTAGAGAAATCAGTCGTCTGCCAAAAAAAGGGGTCCCATTGGCGCTGTTGGTAGCGCAAAGCGTTCGGGGTAATCAACCGCGACTAAATACAACCCTTCGGCTTTCGCTGTTGCCGCAGCACGTGATCGGTCTTTCAGTGCCAGCAACTGGGCCATCCAGTTGACATCCTGATTACCAGCGCCAATCTCAATCAAGCTACCAACAATATTACGTACCATATGATGAACAAAAGCGTTGGCCTTGATATCTACCACGATATACGCGCCATGTCGGGTAACTTTGACATGTTTTACATTTCGCCATGGGGTACGCGACTGGCACTGTATCGCACGAAACGAGGTAAAATCATTCTCGCCGAGTAAACATTGCGCCGCTCGTTCCATTTTTTCAGCATCCAGCGGCAGGTAGCAATGAGTTACCCCTTGCGCCAACACCGCTGGACGATAGCGATGGTTAAAGATGATATAGCGATAACGGCGGGCAGTAGCGCTGAAACGGGCGTGAAAATCGTCATCCACTGTTTTTATCCAGCGCACGGCGATATCAGGCGGTAAATGGCTATTGACCCCCATCGTCCAGGCGGCATCTTTACGCACCGCCGAGGTGACAAAATGCACCACCTGCCCGGTGGCATGTACGCCAGCATCAGTGCGCCCAGCACAAAATACGCCAATGGATTCATCGGCAACTTTTGACAAGGCAGCCTCCAGACAAGCCTGCACACTGGCAACCTCCAACTGCCGTTGCCAGCCGAAATAGCGGCTGCCGTTATATTCAATACCCAGCGCAATTTTTATACCGGCCGTTTCAGCCACTATCTCTTGTGGCTGAGTCAACTCAAGTTCGGACATCAGTACAGTTGCTCCTGCAACAGGCGCTCCGCCGTTTCAATTGCCATCAACGCACCGCCGAAACGAATGTTGTCGGCCACTGACCAGAACTGCAACACTTCGGGAATGCCATAATCATTGCGGATACAACCAATACTCAAAACATCACTGCCAGAGGCATCAGTGACTTGTGTTGGGTAATCATCTTCTTCTGATAACTGGATATCGTCGCAATTTTCCAGCTCACTGCGAGCGTCCTCCGCGGAGATCGGGCGCAAGGCTTCCAGATGAACCACTTGTGCCTGACCGTAAAATACCGGTGATTGAATGCAACTCACCGAGATAGGCAAGCCATCGTCTTGCAATACTTTGCGCACCTGATCAACCAGACGGCGCTCTTCGCGCACACTGCCCTCTTCATCCGCCAGCAGCGGCAACACGTTAAATGCCAATTGCTTAGCGAAAACACCTGGCTCAGCAGGAATACCATTTAACAGCTTGGCGCTTTGACCGGCCAGATCGTCCACAGCGGCCTTGCCATGGGCGGAGGCTGAAATCAATGCAGTGACATGCACGCGGGACAAGCCAGCCTGTTCCGTCAGTGGTTTAATCGCAGTCAGCAACTGGCTGGTCAGGCTATCGGCTACCGCCACAATATTGCGATTGCGATATTCTGCCAGCACCTGAGGATTCACACTTGGCACCACCAGCGGTACATCCAGTTCCATCGCGAACAGGCCACTGCTGTCGATAACCAGGCAACCGGCATTCGCTGCTTCTTCCGCATAGAGTTGTGAGGCTTCGCGCCCGGCAACAAAGAAAGCTAACTGCGCCTGAGACCAGTCAAATTCAGCAACATTTTCAACCAGTAAACTTTTACCATTAAAGCGCACAGAAGCACCGGCGCTGCGTTCGCTGGCCAGCGGATACAATTCACCAACCGGGAACTGGCGCTCATTTAACAGCTCCAGCAAAGCTTCACCTACTGCGCCCGTTGCTCCTAACAGAGCAATATTCCAGCCGTCAGACATGTTGGTTTTCTCCACTAACGTTCATTAAATTACAAGGGTTCATTCAGATACTAAGATCGATTGAAAGAGAAAGGCGGTAAAAAACCGCCTGACAATCAATAAATTAACGTTTATACCGCGTTTATAATAACTGTGTACTAAAGCCTAATTTCTGCAACAGTTCAGCACTGGCAGCATCATCGCACTGCACGCAGAGTGATGACCACTCACGGCGTTCCTGATAGTGCTTACGCAGCCGATCAAACTCACCGGGGATACCGGCCACATGGCGCAGTGGCGCATCATCGCGGCGCACATCATACACCAAGTGCATCAATCGTTTTAATTTGCCTTCATCCAACGCACCGTTAAGTCTCAAGTGGCTAAACTCCGGTTGAGGCAACAAAGAAGCTAGCTCTACCGACTGCGGCTGCCCCAGATGTTGACTAAAAGCTTCAAACACTTGTGTGGTACCACGAGCTTTACCCTCCAGCGTATAGCCGGCGATATGTGGTGTCCCGATATCAATCCGCCCTAACAGCGGCAAAGATAATTCCGGTTCCGGTTCCCATACATCCAGAACCACGCTGAGTTTTTTACCTTTTTCCAACGCACCAAGCAGCGCGGCATTATCCACCACGGCTCCGCGGCAGGCATTAATCAGAATACGGCCATCCGGCAAGGCTGCCAGTAATTCATCATCCGCCATGTGCAGGCTTTGATAAGGGCCGGTTTTATTCAACGGCGTATGGAAAGTGAGAACATCTGCCTCTCGCACCAGTTTTTCCAGCGGCCAGAAAGTGTCGTTATCACCTCTGTCTGCTCGTGGTGGATCGCACAGCAAAGTCCGCACACCAAGGGCTTGTAGCCTGGTATTCAATCTGGCCCCGACATTCCCCACCCCAATAATACCGACGGTTTTGTCACGCAATTGGAAACCATCACGTTCGGCCATCATCATCAGTGCGGAAAAAACATATTCCACAACCGCAATGGCATTACAACCGGGAGCTGCGGAGAAACCGATTCCCTGTTGCTGTAGCCAGTTATCGTCGACATGATCGGTACCGGCGGTTGCCGTTCCCACAAAGCCAATTGACGTGCCTTGCAGCAACGCCTCATTCACTTTGGTGACCGAGCGCACCATCAGCGCATCTGCACCAACCAGTGCGTCACGGGGGATTGGCCGCCCCGGCACTGCCTGTACCTCACCTAAACGCCGAAATAGCACATCTGCGTACGGCATATTCTCATCAACCAGGATTTTCACTTTATTCTCCGGCAGCTTACTGCCCTATAGATGAAAAGCAGGGACTTAGTATATACCCAAAGAAGTTGGAGTTGCAGCCAACCCCCTACAGCTTCAGGATGAAGACGATCCCCAAAATCATTGGCGTTGCAGGTAGGCGGCAAGCGAATAAATCCCGATGAGCTGACTCAAGTCAGTGATTCGGGTGCGTGAGCGTAGCCAACACCCCTGCGGCGTCAAGGATGAAGGGGATTACTGCGACGAAAACGCTCCGGCGTAGTCCCTGCAATTTGCTGGAACATGGCGATAAAAGCTGATGCGGAGCTATACCCTACATCCAGTGCGACACTTTGCACGGTTTTACCCTTTTCTAACAATGAGATCGCATGTAAAAAACGCAACCGCTGCCGCCATTCGCTAAAAGCCATACCCAGTTCTTGTTGGCAGCGGCGCGATAACGTCCGCTCGGTGGTATAGACCCGCTTAGCCCACTGCGCCAGCGAGGTATTGTCCGCCGGGCAGCGCTCTAGCGCCGCCAGAATAGGTGACAGTAATTTATCCTGTGAGGTGGGCAGATAGGTGCGCTGTACCGGTGACAACCTGAGCTGATCAATCAATACGTGGGCTAAGCGCATATCTTGCTCGCTTTCCGGCATCAATAAACCACGGGAGAAGCAATCTTCCACAATGGTATTAAAGATTGGACTGACATTAATCAGGCAAGCTGATAGCGGTAACTCATCACACAGCGTAGGTGCAATATCAATGGCACGAAATTGCATCGGCTTACGGTTATGGCTGGAGTGCTCCATGCCGGCCGGTATCCAGACACTGAATTCAGGGGGGGCCAGAAAACGCTGCCCGCCGATACTCATCGCTACCACACCTGACTTTACGCAGATCAACTGCCCGTAAGGATGGGTATGCGGCAAAAACTCAGTATTGGCATTAAAGGCCTCACAGCGAAAGGAAAGGCTCAGTGGCACGGTCGTGGCAACCACCGGGAAAGAGGGTTCTGCCATCGTGAACTGTCTCCTGTAAAAAATGATTCCTGCCGAGATTGTCCTAATCGCAGCAGTTATTGTCTGATTTTCAGTATATAGAATAAATCAGACAACTGTAGACTACGTCACATGTTATTTAGATGAGAATTATTATCATGAATATGTTATTCCCCCTGTTCGCGGTGATCATCTGGTCCATCAATGCCGTGGTCAGTAAGGTCTCTGCCACCGCAATTGATCCCGCCGCCATCTCGTTTTATCGCTGGGTGCTGGCGTTGCTAACGTTAACCCCATTCTTGCTGCTGGGTGTTATCCGCAATTGGCGGGCAATCCGCGTTTATTGGTGGAAATTGATGATATTGGGGATGCTGGGTATGGTGCTGTACCAAAGCCTGGCGTACTACGCGGCTCACAGTGTTAGCGCCCTGTTTATGGGGATTCTCAGTTCGTTAATTCCCTTACTGACTGTGCTTATTAGCATTGTGGTGTTACGTGTCGCCCCCACGGTAGGCATTGCATTAGGTAGCGTGCTGTCATTAGGGGGGCTAGTGTGGTTGGTTAGTGCAGGTAACCCGGCACAACTGTTGCAACATGGTATCGGCAAAGGCGAATTGATGATGTTCGGCGCATCGGCATCCTATGCGCTGTATGGCGTATTAACCAAACGCTGGGCGATTCAATTACCCAACTGGCAGTCCCTTTATATGCAGATCGTTTTCGGCGTGGTGCTGTTATTGCCTAATTTCCTGATGGCCTCAGATGTGCAATTGACGGCGCAGAATATTCCATTGGTGCTATTTGCTGGGATCCCAGCCTCAATTATTGCGCCTTATTTGTGGATCCACGGTGTGATGCGGTTAGGGGCAAATACTGCGTCGATATTTATGAATCTGACACCGGTATTTACCGCCATTATTGCCGTGGCCTTCCTTCATGAGCAATTACACAGCTATCACCTGATTGGCGGGGGTATCACGCTGGCTGGGGTGATATTAGCTCAGCGCCTGCGCACCCCATTGCGAAGAGCGGCGGCGCAGTAAAAATAAGGTAGCGGCGTATATTCTGCGCGGCTACCCCCTGCCCTTTTTTTATTCCGCGCTAACCGCCACCATTGCTGCTTGAGCTTTATCTTTACGATGCAACATCAACACCCCCAGTAATACCAGCGCGCTGCCCAACAATTGGGAGGGAGAGAGTGTTTCACCCAACAAGAAATATGCAATCACCGCAGTGAAGACCAGTTCCAGCGTTAATAGTAGGCTGGCCACCGCCAAAGAGAGTGTTTTCAAACTGAGATTAAACAGGCCAAACCCTAGTAACGTTGGACCGGCGGCTAAAATTAACAATAGCCCCCAACCAGACCATTGAATGCCATTAGCTCCATGGGATAAGAAAAATAGATCACCCACCATTGGCTGTAACCCAGGCAATGGAAACCACAGCAATAACTGATTAAATATCAGTTGGTAGATGGCGGAGAAACCAAAGACGTAAAGAATAGTGTTCCAGACCGGATAACGGCGTTCAGTCGCAATGCGCCCAGCCAGAGTATAAAAGCTGTAACCAATACCGGAGGCCAATCCGATAAATAAGCCAACAAAATTAAAGTCTGATGCAGTAATATTCAGGCCATCGCTGACTAAGAAACAACCCAACAGGCTGATAATAATAACCAGTAATTCACGCCAGCCCATATATTCGTTATAGAAAACCCAGCCGAGAAACACGGTAAAACCGATTGAGCAATAGACCAGAATGGTGGAGATCGACGCACCGTTTAAAGCGACAGATTCAGTCCACAGCCCATTAAAGACCGCCAGCAATAAGCCATACGCCGTATAGAACTTTAGCTGGCACCCGCGTAATTTGGCCCATTCCGGTTTGGTCAGAAGTAAAATAGGTAATAACACCATGGCGACCAGTGCTGCCCGCCAGAAAGCCAATACCGAAGTGGGTAGATGATAATGCGCCGTGAGGATGCGAATTATGATGCCGGTAAAACCCAACAACATGGCACTAATGATCGCCAGCAGATAGCCTTGTCGTTTGCCACTAAACCCGCCGTTGCCCGCCCCGATAGAGCCAAATGCTGATGGGAATAAATCTGCCGGAATCGCCATAACAACCTCATAACTACTTTCAGGATATTAATCAGATAGCGATTGTACCCCCCATGTTCTCGGCCACCAGAGCCACTTTCCCACTGATTGATACAGGCCACTTTTTTCCTCTTGAAGCCTTGTTAACCTTGAGTATAGTGACAATATATTATCCACAGTGAGCCACTTTTGGTCGGTGAGACATGCATATTCCGTTAGATCGCCAGCAAGACATTCCACTGTATCTACAAATCGAAGAGGCATTGCGCCGTGCTATTCTCAGTGGGGTGTTTGCTGATGGCGACAAACTGCCCTCAACCCGCACCTTGGCAGCAGAATTATCAGTGAGCCGCCTCACAGTGGATAATGCTTATGCCGAGCTGGCGGCGAAGGGGTTATTACAACAACGTCGCGGCAGCGGTGCCTATGTCTGTCACCTCTCGCCGCCGCCAAGCCATCCGCATCCACGGCTACATGGTGAGTTCCCACTGGATCGTTTTACCACTGTCACCTCAAGGCTGGACGGGTATGCCGATATCCCCTTACCGCCAGATACCATCAATTTTGCTGCTGGCATCGGTAGCCCCAAAATTTTCCCATTGGATGAATTCCGCCAAATCTTGCATTCAATTCTGCGCCGCCATGCTGAAGAAGCATTCAGTTACGGCGATTACTGTGGCTATTATCCATTGCGCGATACACTCAGCCGCATTCTATCCGCACAAGGTATCCCAACACGGCCAGAGCAACTGTTGATAACCAATGGTTCGCAACACGCCATCAGTCTGATCAGTCAATCACTGCTGGCCCCAGGTGATAGTGTGCTGGTAGAAGAACCCACTTATGCCGAAGCATTAGCCCTGTTCCGCCTGCATAAAGTGAATATTATTGCTCTGCCCAGCGACCAACAAGGCATGAATCTGGCGACCCTGCCTGCGCTGTTAGCCAGGCATCAACCGAAACTTATCTATTGCATTCCCAACTTTAATAACCCCACCGGACGCTGTATGAGTGAAGAGCGCCGCCATCAGTTAGTGCAAATAGCCAGAACTGCTGGGGTGCCGATACTTGAAGATGATTATGTGGGTGACTTGCGTTACAGCGGCAAAAAGCTGCCTTCGCTGCGCTCACTGGCAGCCGCGGGTGAAGTTATCTATGTCAGTACTTTTTCCAAAATGTTACTGCCCAGCATGCGCATTGGTTATCTGGTGGCAGACGCGCCCCATTACATCCAACTGGCGCGCTTAAAGCATGTTGACAGTTTTACCAGCTCGAACCTGATCCAACGGGCGTTGGATGCATTTGTCACAGTCGGGCGCTATGACAAACAACTTCGTCGGGCTTGCCGTTTGTACCGCCAGCACCGTGATGCCATGGTCGATGCCCTCCAGCAGACACTGCCGCTCGGCTGCCAGTTTGAAGTTCCTGATGGGGGATTATTTATCTGGCTACAATTGCCAGCAAACGTGCCAATGACTCAATTAATGCCGCTGGCGTGGCAGGCGGGGGTCACTTTCGCTAAAGGTGGCGGGTTTTACCGCGAAGAGTCAGATGGAGAGTTCACCCTACGTTTGAATTTTGCCGCTAATTCGCCCGAGCTGATTAGCCAAGGAATAGCCAGATTAAGTGCGGCGATTGGTCAGTGCCAGGCATAATATTAATCAAAAAAACGCACCACCAAAAGTCAGACTGAGTCCAACGTTTGGCGTGCGTTTCACTGTGGCGTTGGCTAAACAGCGTTACCTCAGAACGAGGCCAGCCATAAACGCAGTTTCATCCCCCAATAGCTGCTCCATCCGCTGGTATTTTGTACCATCTTGCCTTGATAAAGGATCACTAACGTCGGTGTAACACTGACTTGCCACTGCGCTGACAACTCGCCGCGTGGGTCATTTATCACCGGTAACCGGTAGCCTTTTTTGGTCAGCCAGCGCTCAAGCTGTGGTGCTTCACCAGAGCGTAGCGCCACTGTCATCACATTCTCGCCCTCCTGCACCAATTGATTGACACTGGGACTGGTGAATTTACACACGCCGCACCATGTTGCCCAAAAATAGATGAGCAACGGTTTGTCCTGGCTCATCGCCTTTAGCGAGACAGTCTGGCCCTCCAGGGTTTGTAATGACACATCGCCCCAATCAGCAGGTACCTGCGGGCTACGCAACCAATCCATCCCCAAAGAGACCACCGTGACCAATACCAGCAGAATAACCAGCTCTTTACCCCACCGCTTCAAGCGACTCATTTACCCGCCTTAGCCAGTTGCTGCTTCACTATCTCCTCCAGTTGCTCATAGGAAATAGCTCCTGGGATTATCTGATTACCAATCAAGGTGGCAGGTGTGCCTTGGATACCCAGTTGATCCGCTAATTTCAGGTTGGTACGCAACACATTCAAGCTCTGCTCGCTTGGTGCTACCGGCGTAACACCGGTTTTTTTCTGCGCCGCGGCAATACTGTCAGCATCGTGGAAACCTTTTTTCGCCATCAAGCGCTGATGAAATGGCAGAAATTGATTCGGATGTTGTTGCCACAGTGTCAACGCCAACCGTGCACTGGTCACCGAGCTTTCCCCTTTAAACGGTAGCGGTTTTATCACCACCGCCACTTGCGGGTACTCCTTCACTACCTTTTCCAGCAACGGATCAAAAGTTTTACAAAATGGGCAGTTGTAATCGGTAAATGAAACCAATGTCAGGGCTGGAGTTGCAGCCCCAAAACGTGGGCTGCCAGGGTCTTGGAACAGCGCCTGCTTATTGGCGGCGATAAATTGATCCATTTGCTGCCCTTGCGCTTCATTAGCTTGCTGCTGCAAGGCATTGATAGATTGTTCAAGAATGTCTGGATTGGCGACCAGCGTTTCACGGATTAACGCTTTAATCCGCACTTCCTGCTCCGGCGTAAAGGGTGCAGCCGCCCACAGTGACGTCGAGATCAGCGCTAACAACACAACCATGATAATTTTCATTCTTTATTTCCTTTAGCATCGGCCAAAATTTTTAATAACACGTCACGGTCCAACAGTGGCGAGAGCACCACACCCTGCGGTTGCTGTGGCCCATAAATTTGATTAAATGGGATTGCGACACTGCCGCGCTGGCGCAAAAACTCAGTAATATCAGCAGAAGGTCGCGTCCAGTCACCGCGTAACGCCACCACGTCAGGCGCTTGCAACGCCTGCTGTACATCGTCACGCATCAGGACGTGTATTTTGTTAACTTTACAGGTCACACACCAATCGGCAGTGACATCGACAAACACCCGCTTATGCTCCATCAAGGCTTTCTTAATGGCTGATTCAGTTAATGGCTGCCACGGGATGGTGTCATGTAGCGGTTTGCGCCACAGATTAGCCGTCAGCGAACCCGCCAACAGTAATCCGCCGATAATCAACACCCCGATTAAGCTGACGATTGCGGCAACACGCACGCCATAGCGCCAGCCAATTGCCAGTAATAGCGCTAACAGCAACACTCCGCTAATCACCATCACCAGTGGTGAGCCAATATGGCTCACCATCAGGCTCAGTAACCACAGACTTGATGCCAGCATCAGCACCCCCATTCCGATACGCAGACGGTTCATCCAACGACCTGGACGGGGCAACAACAGCACCAATCTAGGCCATAGCGCCACCGCCAACCACGGCAGGCTCATGCCAACCCCCAGGGCGGTAAATATGCCCCACAGCGCCGGTAAAGGGGCGGCCAGTGCAAAGGCTACCGCCGTCCCCAGAAATGGCGCGGAACACGGGGTTGCCAGTAGCGTCGCCAATGCGCCCTGTCCAAAGTGGCCGGCCAAACCGCGAGCCCCCGCTTGCTCCACACGAGGCGCAGCAATACGGCTATTGAGCGATGAGGAGAGGTTAATTTCGAACAAGCCGAACAGGTTGGCCGTAAAGAGTGCGGTAACCAACACCATAAAGCCGATAAACCAAGGGCTTTGGAACTGAATTCCCCAACCAAGGGCATGATTACCTAAGCGCAAGGCGGTCATCAGTAATGCCAACAACCAAAACGAAGTCACAATCCCAGCAGACGATGCCAGAAACTGCCAACGGACCTGACGGCGGGTTTGCTGCCCAGTCTGCAAAATCGACCCCAGTTTCATGGCAAGGACCGGAAGCACACAAGGCATCAGATTAAGAATAAATCCGCCCGCCAGCGCCATCACTATCCAAGACCAAAAACGAGTGGAGGATTGCGGTAAAGTGAGCGCTTGCCCAATGGTCACCGTGGCCTCTTGCGCCAGACCCGCATCAGTAATCACCATCGTCAGGGGTTTACCACGTAGATCCCCCACGCCCTCCCCCCAACCATCAGTCGCAGGAACCCGTACCGATAACTGATTACCCTGCACACTGACCAGCGGTTTACCGAGATCCACGTCCGCCAAGGTATCGAAGAACAACTCGGGCTGTTGCCAACCTTCGTCACGCACCGCCAGAATTTGCACCTCGCCATGGCCAAAACCAGCTTGGATCTGTTGGGTCAGGGCATTGGCAATGGGTACCTGCCCCATCGCCTGGGCAAAATCATGTTGGAATTGCTGTTGGTTTTCGCCACTTAACGGCGAGGAAAGATCGATGCTAAACGGGTAGTCAGTCAAAATGCAGACATTGCTACAGGTCGATAGGGTCAAGATGCCACTTAGCGTTTTGGGTGCCTTAGCGGAAATGACGATCGGCAGCATGGCCTGCTCGTGATAGCCCTGAGTAGAGATACCAGAAACATCAAACCGTTGTGGTACAGGCCAGTACCATTTTACCGCGTCAAGAGCTGTGCTCCAGGCAATGGTCGGTGCAATGCCCCCTTCACCCGGTGAGCGCCAATAGGTTTTCCAGCCTTTCTCCAGTTGAACGGAAAGTAACAGGCGGGTTTCACCGCTCGTTGAAGGTTCGGCACGAATCCGCACCTTAGCATGTGAGTTTTGTGGGCTGACCAACCAGCCGCTGTCTGCCGCCCAAAGGGTGGGCATCCATAGCAGTAACAGACAGAACAACGCTGTCTTGCTTAAATTGAACATGATTCTTCTCCAGAAATAGATTAATCACAGCAACCCAAAGGGGTGCCGTAGTTATGCCAAAAGCATCTCTATTCCCGGAAAATGCACAATCGCAGATGCACCCTCAAACGGCTGGGTGATATCACTCGGGGTGGCGGAAACCTCATGCGGGTCGGGATCACCGGCCCCAATAGCAAGAGTAATAAACCCAGAGAAAAAATCGCTAATTCGAACAGAACAGGCGGGGATGCCAACAGGGATTTGGCACTTAGCTCACAAGGGGTGGGAGCCTCATCAGCATCGGCAGCAACCTGTGATGATGATGTCTGAAGGAGGTTTTTTTCCAACGCGTGCAGGCTGGCGATGCGTTGTGTCATACAAACTAATATGACCAGGCAAGCCAGGCAGAGGAACCACTTTGCCGCGCGCTGTTGTTTAACCATTATTGGTGTTTAACCATTATCCGTATTTAATCCTGACCCGTATAATTCATCAGTAAAATTGATAAATTAGTCTCATTCAAGACCGAGCGCCCATCTTAGCGGCATAATCAAGATTATCAATGTCTGAACTTAAACAATCACTCAAAGTGACATTTAATTACAAACGTAGTTAACAAAAAAACATAATCTGACGGTATGGGTCGCCCACATTTGCGCGTATCATATTGGTAGCCTGCATCTATTGCCGGGTACTTTATGAATTTCCACAGTATCGCCTCCACAGCGAAGGACCGGTTATATGCAACCTTTGAACGGCCCAAGTGTGCCGATTGCCAATGATCGCAATGTCGCACCGACCAAAATACCTCATCAGGGCCAAGTGGAAGATCAGGCACTTACCCCTGCGCAACGCACTACGCTGGAGAAGTTAATTGTGCGGATCATGGCCCTTAGCCCAATCAAATCTGCCGAGATCTGGGCCGGTCTGCGTCATGATTTATCCTTGGGTAGCACTAGCGACTTACTGGCACGCCACTTCCAGCCCGCTGAGCAATTGCTGCAAATCCGTCTGGCGCAGGCACAGGAAAATCATGCCAATCACCAGTTGCGCCAACAACTGACCGAACTGCTGCCTCAAGGCAATAACCGGCAGGCTGTCAGTGATTTTATCCGCCAGCACTTTGGTCATACTGTATTAAGTCAGTTAAGCCATTCGGAGTTACAACAAGTTCTGGTGCTGCTGCAATCTGGTACACTGAATATTCCACAGCCACAACTGGCAACAATAACTGATCGGCCGTTACTGCCTGCGGAGCATCAGAATATTCAATCGCTAGTAGCAAAACTTAGTGCCGCAACCGGCGAGCAACCGGCCAAAATATGGCAGGCATTGTTTGATATGGTGGGGGTGAAAAGTAATGATCCGTTACCTGCGCGCCATTTCCAGATACTCAGCCAGTTTTTACAGACCAAAGTGGCACTCAGCCAGCAAACAGCACCTACATTGGTTAACTTGCAAACCGCGTTGAAACAGCCCGCTGATGCGCAGGAACAACAATTATTAATTGATTACAGCCAGAGTCGCTTCCAGGCAAGTCCCACCACGCCTCTGACGCAAGCGCAGTTGAACGACATTATCAATGTCCTGTTTACCGCCAGATTGGATCGGGCCAATGCAGCCCAACGTTTAGCAGAAGACCAAAAAATTCTGCAACCAGTGATTAACCCGCTAATTGCCGCCTTACCCCAATCATTACAGCCATTGTTGCAAAAACCGTCACTGGCATTTGTAGCGCTGATTATAGTGATGGTCTTTTTGTTGGCTATCTTCTTCTAATGACAGATGTCGGCTCAGGTTATTTCCCGCTGAGCCGCGCCTGTGACTACCATAATAACCACCAGCCAACCAGAGCACTCCACAACAAAAATGGCAGTGAGTAAGCATGGAATTTTAACCAAATGGCCGGCTCTGCCGCCATTCTCAGCGCAATTAAATTAGCCATAGAACCCAACGCAAAACCAAAACCACCAATATTGACCGCATAAGCCACCAGCGCGCTGGAAGGCAGATAATTAAGCAGCAATATTGTGGCGGGGACATTACTGATCAATTGCGATAGGCCAATAGCCAAAATATAGGCGGCAGCCGTAGACAATGTTTTGATTTCACCGAACAGCGATTGTAAAGCAGGTAATTCCGTCAGTAGGCGCACGTCAATAAACATCGCCATAAAGACCACAATCAAGCTCCAGTCAATGGCCAGTAACACCCGCCGCGCCAATAGCAATAAACCGGCAAAAACGATAAGTAGCCCATAGCCTGCCCAGCCCAAATCCACGCAGATAATAAAAATCACATACAGCGCCAAACAACTCAGCAACAGGCGGAACTGGTAAGGATAAATCGGGCTTGAGGCCTGTTTCTTTATTTTACGCGCCGGAAAACGCCACCATGTTACCGCTAATAATGTCAGCAGAATAATGGCTGCTAAAGGTGCCATTTGGCGGGTAAAACCGATAAAGGAGAGTTCGGAACGGCTCCATAACAGAATATTTTGTGGATTGCCGATCGGTGTTAATAGCGACCCGGCATTGACTGCCAGCGCCGAGAAAATGATCAGACGAGAAACCGGCAGAGACGATATTTTTTTCAACGTCAAAATCAGTGGAATGATGATAAATAGCGCCACATCATTGGTTAGAAAGGATGACAACAGCGCCGCGGCTAAGACTAAAAACAGCGCCAAATGCCGCTCGGTGTGAAGTGTATTAATAATCTTCCGACCAATAAAATCGAAGTAACCGCTGACCTCAACCCCTTTAGTCAGTAGCATTAATCCCAATAAAGTAACAATGGTGGTCCAGTCAATAAACTGTGGAAAGGCGACAATTTGGGCCGGCATTAAGACGGTTAACCCTATCCCCAAAATCAATAGAATATGTAATAGACGATCTTCCAGAAAAGGTCTGAATAGTGTTTTTACTGCTCGCTGAGTCGTGGCAAATAATGTCATCAGAAAATCTACAAATGGCCTGGGGCTGACAAAGAGAGATTACGTTAGCGTAGCCTATCATTTTATGCCAGCCCCTATTATCTACTGGCTGCCGCACCCTGCGGCGAGGTAGTGTGCACTTAACTTTGCGTGTTGTGTTTTATCGCTTTTCTGAAATCATCCATTGAACAGAACCCGTTGGCATCAATCGGACAGCCCTTAATTTCCAGCGTGACACGTTTTGGTGGTGCCTGAAGGGTCAGCGGCGTCTTATTACGAATTTGCTCAGTCGACAGATAGATATATTCGATCTTCATCATATCTTTATTCTGTTTCGTATCTTTCCAACGCTCAAATACCACTTTGCCGCTGATTGGCGTTTTCTCATATTGGTCTGGCAATTGGTACTCTTTAGTCTTAAGGGCTGCCAACAATGATGCAATATTGGAGTCATGCCCAACCAATACCGCCAATTTAGCTTTCTGCGCCGCTAATTCATTAGGCGTTTTCTCACCGATGGGATCAAGAGCAGCACTGATAAAACCGACTAACTTCTCAGCCGCATTATCCGCAATGGCAGGAGAACCAAATAACGTCTCATGGTAGAGATTTTTGATATCGATTAATTTACGCCACTCTTCCGCTGACTGAATCCGTCCCCAGGCCACATCTTTAATCGGAAAACCCTCGTAATATTGCAGCATAAACGCATCTGATGCACCAGTACCTAACTTTAACGGGCCGGTAATGCCTGGCTCTTTATTTTGTACCAATACAATATTGGTTGGCTGGGTACTCCAGTCACATTTCTTATCCGTTAAACAGGCGGGTGATTTTTTATAATCCAATACGCGGGAAAGTAAGTCGTAATTAGGCTGTAAACGTTTATTCAGCCCTTCGACCCCACCCGGCCCGGCGTGTTGATTAATCGATGCCAAGGCTTTTTCTTTAAATTCTGGTGTGACATCTAGCGTGATGATCGGATTAAAAACCGGATCCATTTTGCCGATATCTTTTTGGTGCGCCACTGGCACATTACAACCAGGGAAAGCGCCGAATAAGAAATGCTGCGCGGTACCAATGGTCCTTGGCAAGCTGTTAGCATAAGTAAATACGGTGGTATCTGCCGGGCATCCTGCCGCTTTCAGTAATTTGGCATTAACCAGCCACTCGCGGAAATACCCCCCCATCATCGCCTCAAGCTCTGCCCCTTTCGGTGTCAGATACCCCCCTGGGGTGGTCCATTGTGGCCATTTATCGGGTGTCGCACTGGAAAGCATATCGCCATAATTAACTAAAGGTGCGCGTATACCATGCCGGCTCATCACCAACACTTGTTCAAGTTTATAGTTGTCACTTTTATCCTGTGCTACAACATGGGTTGACGCTGGCAAGAGTAGCGCTAATAGTGTCAGGGTATATGCCGTCTTTATTTTTATCATCCTAATCTCCGTCATCCTGTTGATGGTAATAGTGTAAAAATAGATAGAAGAATAAATAGATTTTTCTATTGCTACAGATTTGTTACAACAAACATGATAGACAGAGATAACAGCTATAGCCGGAGTCTTGTCACAGTTCCGCTAATTGCTTCGTTACAACGTATCCGGGTGTTTCCGCATCGTTAAACTCTTATCCATACTCAGTGCTGATGTTTGCATAGGAATAAACTAATGAAAATTTTGGGTCTTATTGGCGGAATGAGTTGGGAGTCAACCATCCCTTATTACCGGATGATTAACCAGCAGGTTAAAGAACAACTTGGCGGTTTACACAGTGCCAAAATCATTCTCTACAGTGTCGACTTCCATGAGATTGAACAACTTCAGGCCAAGGGTGACTGGGAAACCGCAGCACAGTTGCTGTCTGATGCCGCCGTTTCATTAAAAAAGGCCGGGGCTGACGTCATCGTGGTATGCACCAATACTATGCACAAAGTGGCTGATGACATTGAAGCGGCCAGCGGATTACCGTTATTGCATATCGCCGATGCCACTGCCGCACAAATTAAGCAGCAAGGGATCAATAAAATTGGCTTATTGGGTACCCGCTACACCATGGAACAAGATTTTTATCGGGGACGATTGACGCAAAAACACGGTATTGAGGTGATTACCCCCGATAGTATCGATCGCGAGATTGTTAACCGTATTATTTATGAAGAGCTGTGTCTGGGCGTTATCAGTGAAACTTCCCGTCAGGAATATCGCCGCATTATGGGCAAATTAGAGCAGCAAGGCGTGCAAGGGATTATCTTTGGTTGCACTGAAATAACATTGTTGGTTAACGCACAAGACGCGAGCGTGCCGGTATTTGATACCACCGCAATACATGCCTGTGCGGCCGCAGAATATGCACTGAAATACTAATAGTGATTATGCCCCATGTCCCAATGGCAGCAGAGCTTAACACCGCTTACTCCGGCCTCCCTTGCAAGGCTCAGCAATAGGCCGGGTAATAAAGGCTGCTACATCAATGCGCCATTACGTTCGAAGAATATCAACCGCTAATAATATTCCGGCCCGCCGCTTTTGAGTTATAGAGCATTTTATCTGCGCGAATTAATAGTTGTTCCTGTGCTTCATTTTGCCCCAGCTCCACCACACCTAAACTCATTGTCACATTGATACTCCCTTCCACGGGCATGGTTTCGATACGTTGCCTGATTTTCTCGGCGATACATTTAGCCTCATTTAATTGCGTGTTAGGTAACACAATCATAAACTCATCGCCGCCCCAACGGCCTAAAACATCAATTTCCCTAATATTATTCCTAATTACATCAACAATATGCGTCAAGGTTAGGTCCCCAACAGAATGGCCATACTTATCATTAATAGATTTAAAATTGTCTAAATCCAACGAAAGCAATGACAACGGCTGGCAAAATCGTTTTGCGCGGTTATATTCGTGCTTGAGTACTTTTTCCAGCAAATAACGGTTGGCCGCAGAGGTTAATACATCTGTTTCAGATAGACTTTTTTTGATATCGAGTTGCTGTTGTAAGCGGAAATTAGTTTCGCGTAATTCAACGGTTCGCTCTTCGACTAACGCTTCCAGAGATTTATTCTTTAACTCTAACTTTTCCAGACGATGCTTTTTGTCATGGATATTACGGTGAGCGCCGATCATCCTCGATACTGAACCATCACTATTACGCTCAATCACCTTGCCGCGATCTTCAATCCACACATAGTCGCCATCATGAGTCCGGCAACGGTATTCAATCTGGTATCTCTCGGCCTGATTATTAATATAGGCATCAAACTGAAACATCACTCGGTCAAAATCATCTGGATGGATGATTTTCTCCCAAGTATGGACTGTATTTTCAAATGCATCGGCGGGATAGCCCAGCATTTCATACCAGCCAGTATTACGATAAACAAATCCATTGTTGGCATTCCAATCCCAGATACCATCACTTATCACTTCCAGAATTTCATGAACAACGCGCTCGTTTAAATCGGCAATCTTAACCTTCTGATCACTTGGATTATGGCTCATTGAACTACCCTGCTGTGTTGGTAAATTAAAAGACAAAAAATAAAATTGTTTAATTATTGTTCTAATATTGTAATTAACGTTTTTGAGCAGGCAAGGATTTTTTAACTTCAAATTTGGCTTTAAAGGAATAAAAAACATTAAAAATAGCTAAAATTAGGGCTAACGCATTAATATTCAATCACCTACATTTTACAATGTTATTCACCTTGGTTATTGAGTATAAGATATTTTTATGAATAGTCAGTGATCAACTAGTCTTCTTTGATACAAAAAGATGAAATTACTAAAAAAGGTTAATCACCTGATGATTATAGTATTTTTCCGTAGAAGTGTTTATTTATAGCGAATAAAAAGGCCCGCGATTGCTCGCGGGCCTTAATGACTCAGTATCAATGAGCAGAAATATCTGCGATTGACCTTATTTCTGGTATTTACGCATGACCAGAGTGGCGTTAGTACCACCAAAACCAAAGCTGTTAGACATAACAGTAGTCAGTTCGCGTTGAGTTGGCTCAGTGATGATATTCATCCCTGCTGCTTTCTCATCCAGATTTTCAATATTGATGCTTGGTGCGATAAAGCCGTGCTCTACCATCAACAGGCTGAAGATAGCTTCATGCACACCCGCCGCACCCAGAGAGTGACCGGTCATGGCTTTTGTTGAGGAAATAGCTGGCGTGTTATCACCAAACACCTCACGAATCGCGCCCAGCTCTTTCACATCACCGACCGGTGTAGAAGTGCCATGTACGTTCATGTAGTCAATTGGTGTATCAACACCTGCCATTGCCATCTGCATGCAACGCACAGCACCTTCACCTGATGGTGCAACCATATCTGCACCATCAGAGGTTGCGCCGTAGCCAACAATCTCAGCGTAGATGTGAGCACCACGCGCCAGAGCATGCTCAAGTTCTTCAACCACCACCATACCGCCACCACCGGCGATTACGAAGCCATCACGGTCTTGATCATAAGTACGAGAGGCTTTAGCCGGGGTTTCATTGTATTTGGTCGACAACGCACCCATGGCATCGAACTCGCAGGCCATTTCCCAGCACAGTTCTTCACCACCACCCGCAAACACGACATCCTGCTTGCCCAGTTGGATTAACTCCAAAGCATGGCCAATACAGTGCGCAGACGTCGCACAGGCAGAGCTGATTGAGTAGTTAACACCTTTGATTTTAAAGGGGGTTGCCAGGCACGCGGACACACCAGATGCCATGGCTTTGGTCACCATATAAGGACCAACACCTTTCAAACCGCGCGGGGTACGCATTGCATCAGAACCGGCAACCTGATTACGGGGTGAACCACCACCGGAACCCACCACCAGTCCACTGCGGAAATTAGATACCTGATCGTCTGACAGGCCAGAGTCTGCTATCGCTTCTTCCATCGCAAGAAAAGCATAAATTGAGGCGTCGCTCATAAAACGCAGCACTTTGCGATCAATGAGGTCTTTAGGCTCAGATGCCAGCTTTACATCGCCCCATACGTGGCTGCGCATACCTGCGTCTTTAAATTCCTGAGCGAAAGTAATGCCAGAGCGGCCTTCCTGCAAAGATGCCAGAACTTCCTGCTGGTTATTACCAATGCTGGAGACAATACCCAAGCCAGTAATTACTGCACGCTTCATTCAATACCTCTTCCACTTATTTTACATTCGGGATTTTGCAACGCACTTTAGCGTACAGTTGTACGCCGAACAAGTCCGATCAGCGTAATATACCCAGATAATTTTACGATTTGCACGCGGCCGGTCACATAGTTAGAATCGCCCTACCCCTTGAGATACGAGTCTTTCAACGTGAGCCACCCCCCAATCCAAACCGCGACATTAAGCTGGAATGAACAGGGTACACCTGTATCGGAACAGTTTGATGACATCTATTTTTCCAATGAAGATGGCCTGGAAGAGACTCACTACGTTTTTCTTAAGGGGAATGGCTTCCCTGAGCGTTTCATTCAACACCCGCGGGATAACTGCATTTTTGCCGAAACGGGCTTCGGAACTGGCTTAAATTTTCTGACATTATGGCGCGATTTTGCTCAGTTCAAACAGCAACACGCCAGTGCAAAACTCCAGCGATTACACTATATCAGCTTCGAAAAATACCCACTACAGGTGGCAGATTTAGCTGCCGCCCATGACCACTGGCCAGAACTGGCATTTTTTGCCGAACAATTGCGCGCGCAATGGCCGTTACCTCTTGCTGGCTGCCATCGTATTCTGCTAGCGCAGGGGAGTATCACTCTGGATCTGTGGTTTGGTGATGTCAATACCTTGCTGCCCCAGTTGGATGCCAGCCTGAATAATCAAGTAGATGCCTGGTTTCTTGATGGCTTTGCCCCGGCGAAAAACCCCGATATGTGGAATGATATGCTGTTCAATGCCATGGCGCGGATGGCAAGGCCGGGGGGCACTTTTGCCACATTTACTGCCGCCGGATTTGTTCGCCGTGGTTTGCAACAAGCAGGTTTTGACGTAGCTAAAGTGAAAGGTTTTGGGCAAAAACGTGAAATGCTCACGGGCAGATTGCCACAAAGCATCGGGTCAGCCTCAGCGCCTTGGTACCATCGGCCAGCGGCGGTCCGTTGTGATGATATCGCGATCATTGGCGGCGGTATCGTCAGTGCATTGACAGCATTAGCCTTATTGCGCCGTGGGGCCAAGGTCACGCTCTATTGCGCCGATGCACAACCGGCGCAAGGTGCATCAGGTAACCGGCAAGGTGCGCTCTATCCCCTGCTAAACGGCAAAGATGATGCACTGGAAAACTTTTTCACCAGCGCATTTACCTTTGCCCGCCGCCAATATGACCAATTGTTAGCACAAGGCATTCATTTTGATCATCAATGGTGCGGTGTCAGCCAATTGGCATTTGATGAAAAAAGCCGTGGCAAGATTGATAAAATGCTGCAAATAAGCTGGCCGGTATCATTCGCCGAAGCCATGAGCCGTGAACAGCTCAGTGCGCTCGCTGGGCTGGATTGCGCCCACGATGGTATACATTATCCCGCCGGAGGCTGGTTATGCCCATCAGACCTCACCACAGCGCTGCTGCTGCTGGCCCAACAAAAAGGCATGGCTTGCCACTATCAGCATGAACTGAGCCAGTTAGAGCATGTTGACGGGCAATGGCAGCTCAGCTTCCAGCAACTCAGTGCCCACCCCACCGATAGCCAACAACACGATAGCCAACAACCACTGGCGGCGAAACAACATGCTACAGTGGTGCTGGCCACCGGCCACCGCTTAGCTGAGTGGCAACAAACCCAGCATCTGCCGCTGTCAGCCGTGCGCGGGCAGGTCTCGCACATTCCCACGACCTCAGTACTCAGTCAGTTGCAGCAAGTGCTGTGCTATGACGGCTATCTGACGCCAGTGAACCCGGCTAACCAGCATCACTGTATTGGTGCCAGTTATCAGCGCGGCGATATTGCCACTGATTTTCGTGCCGATGAACAGCAAGAGAACCGGGACCGCCTGTTACGCTGTCTGCCACAAGTAAATTGGCCGCATCAGGTTGATATCAGTGATAATCAAGCGCGCTGCGGGGTGCGGTGCGCTATTCGTGATCACTTACCGATGGTGGGCGCGGTACCGGATTATGCTGCAACACTGGCACAATATCAGGATCTGCCACGCAAAATTCAGCGTGGTGATGAGATAGCGCCAGCGCCGGTATGGCCGGAATTATTCATGGTGGGGGCATTGGGGTCACGGGGGTTGTGCAGTGCGCCATTGGTGGCAGAAATTTTGGCCGCACAAATGTTCGGGGAACCGCAGCCATTAGATGCGCCGACGCTGGCGGCACTCAATCCCAATCGATTTTGGATTCGAAAATTGCTGAAAGGCAGGCCGGTACAACAGCGCGTTGCGAGGTTATCTTAGCGGGCAGCTCGCGGGGTGACTTGCAGCGACGTCAAAGTCATTGGAGTCGCTGAGGTGAGGCCAAATCACGAACATCGCTAACCTCCCCGCGACTCCAGCAATGAACGCTATTTAATAGCTTGCTCAAGTAAACGATCCCACAAGCCCAATACCAAAACCTGATCCGGTGGGGAAAGCTCCCCGGCTTTGATCGCTTTTTCCAGGCTGGTCTGCACGCGGGCATGTAACTGCTCAGCCGTATGTTCACCAAACTCTTCAGATTCTGCCACGGCTAGAGTCAGATGGCCGCGCAGATAACCGCCGGCAAATAAATCATCATCACTGGCGTGCTCTACCATGTCATCAATCTGCGCTAATATGTGCGTTTCGAACTCTGCGATCATCAATTTTCCTCTCTATCCAAAAATAATGGCGTTGCAGCCAGGCTGCAAGCTACACGAGATCTTCCGGGTAAGGGAAAAGCGCGGCTACCAACGGCGGCGTATTGTAAAACGATTGTAGTGCCTGAATAAAGCCTGCAGGTCGTGGGGATATACCGTTTTCTAAATTCCATAGCACTTGTTCGCGTACTTTGCGCTGGAATGTGATGCGATCCGGCTCACAATCACCCTCCAGGTTGTCGCAACTGACGTTGAAAGGGAAACCCGCCGCTACACAGAACATCCATTCCAGTGCCTGTGGCTTGATCTCAACCACTTCAAACTGGCTCTGGGTTAATGCATCACGCCCATCCGGGCAGTACCAATAACCAAAATCGACCAACTTGCGCCGCTCTTCACCGGCAATACACCAATGGGAGATCTCATGCATCCCGCTGGCATAATAACCATGGGCAAAAATCACCCGATGATAGGGAAATTCGTCATCGGCAGGCAGATAAATAGGCTCATCGTCACCTTTTACCAGCCGGGTATTATATTGGTCGCTAAAACAGGCATTAAAAACATCGATTAATTGCTGATAATCATGGGTCATACTTGGGTCCGTAAGAGCGGTATCGTCAGCGACAGTCAGGCTCACTGCTATTTTGATACCTTAAGTTATGCGAAAACGTGTAACCCTAACCAGGAGGAGATCTCAGAACCGTGGCTGTCATACAGCAGCTTGCAGCTCATTACGAATGACACCACGACAATCATTGGGCGGATTAATTTTTGGCCTTTGGTCAACACCATATGTGCACCAAGGCGTGCGCCCAACACCTGCCCTACTAGCATCACCAACCCGATACTCCACACTACTTTGCCGCCGACGATGAAGAAGGTCAGGCCACCCAAGTTGGAGGTAAAATTAAGCACTTTGGCATGAGCGGTGGATTTCGCCAGATTAAATCCGCACAGCGTCACAAAGGCCAGCGCATAGAAAGAACCGGCTCCGGGGCCAAAGAAACCATCATAAAAACCGACACCACCGCCAGCAATCAAGGCAAAGGGTAGTGCGGATAGACGGCGTTGCCGATCAACCTCACCCAGTTTGGGGGTGAGCAGAAAATAAACACCAATCCCTATCACCAGCAATGGCAGAATTTGCCGCAAAATATCGGCCCGCATATGCTGAACCAAAATAGCACCCAGCATTGAGCCGACCAGCGTTAGAGCAATGGTTAGCTTTTGCTCTTTTAAATTCACCGCCCCACGGCGGATAAAATAGAGGCTGGCGGATAATGACCCGCCGACCGATTGCAATTTATTGGTCGCCAACGCCTGTGCCGGTGGTAATCCAACCGCCAGTAATGCCGGCACGGTGAGCAAGCCTCCGCCACCCGCAATGGAATCAATAAAACCCGCCAATAAGGCGACGACAAACAGTATCCCTAAAACCTCAGGGCCCAGCGTAAACCAATCCATGATTTATTCCGCAGCAAAATGGTTATCCAACAAAGCCTGACATGAAGGCGGCAATGGTGGGGGTAAGGTTTTACCCGGTTTAGCACTCGGTTGATGGGGCTGGAACCAGCTTTCCAGTTCTGCACCACAACCATCCCCCGCAGGAGGCGTGTCTTGATCCAAACACTCCAGGCTATCTGCCGGGCAGCGCAATCTTACATGCATATGTGCACGATGGCCGAACCACGGGCGCACTTTATGCAACCAATTACGATCCGTTCCGGCATCCAGACACAGTTGCTTTTTAATCGCCGGATTGACGAAAATACGCGTCACTTCGTTATCGTTCGCCGCCAACTTGATAAGACTCTCGACCTGAGGTTGCCAGAGTGCGGGGACGACCCGTTTGCCGTCGGCTGCCACCAAATCAACAGGTTGCGGTTTCAGCAATTGCTGTTGGCTCCAGCGCTGTACTGGCAGTTGTAGCCAGATATCCACATCCAAACCAGACTGGTGACTGGCATGCCCGCTACTAAAGCGCCCACCGGCGGGCATTGCCATATCGCCAATCAATACCGTCCCCAAGCGATGTTGCTCAGCCTGCGCACTCAGACGGTGGATAAAGTTCAGTAAATCAGGATGACCGAAATAACGGCGCTGATCCGGGCGCATCACCTGATAATCTGCCGATTGGAGCGGCAAAGGCATTGCACCGATAACGCAGCCGTTGGCAAAACCACCAATCGACTGTGGAGAACCTGCAACCGGGTTGGCTATCTGTTGCCATGGCGTCGCCGCCATGACCGGGGCTATAGCGGTGAGTGCTACGGTAGCGGCAAGTGCCACTGCAGCCACAATCCATTTGTTCATTGTGCCTACCAGCGCGGAACGTCGGAAACCACATCACCGCACTGTGCACGCTGGCGCAGCAAGTGATCCATTAACACAATAGCCATCATGGCCTCAGCAATAGGGACGGCGCGAATACCGACACAAGGGTCATGGCGACCACGGGTAACCATCTCAACCGCCTCACCCTGCCGGTTAATGGTTTGCCCTGGTACCATAATGCTGGATGTCGGTTTCAAAGCGATATGGGCCACAACCGGTTGCCCGCTGCTGATGCCGCCTAAAATGCCCCCGGCATGATTGCTCTGGAAACCTTGTGGGGTAATCTCATCACGGTTTTCACTACCACGCTTAGTAACAACAGCAAAGCCATCACCGATTTCCACCCCTTTCACCGCATTGATACTCATCAGCGCATGGGCCAAATCTGCATCTAAACGGTCAAATACTGGCTCACCCAAACCAACTGGCACGTGTTCAGCGACCACGGTAATTTTGGCTCCAATAGAGTCACCGGCTTTTTTCAGTTCACGCATCAGCGCATCCAGCGGCTCCAATTTACTGGCGTCTGGACAGAAGAACGGATTTTGTTCAACCAAATCCCAATCAATCAAATCACAACTAATATCACCAATTTGTGCCAGATAGCCACGCACCTGCACCCCGAATTTCTGCGCCAGATACTTTTTAGCAATGGCACCGGCGGCAACACGCATCGCGGTTTCACGGGCTGAAGAGCGGCCTCCTCCCCGATAGTCACGCACACCGTATTTTTGTTCGTAGGTATAGTCAGCATGGCCTGGGCGGAAGACATCTTTAATCGTGCTGTAATCCTGTGACCGCTGGTCAGTATTCTCAATCATCAACCCGATGCTGGTACCGGTGGTTACCCCCTCAAACACGCCAGATAAAATACGCACCTGATCCGGCTCGCGGCGTTGAGTGGTATAGCGTGAGGTACCCGGGCGACGCCGGTCGAGATCCAACTGAATGTCAGCTTCGGTGATTGGAATGCCCGGAGGGACGCCATCAATAATACACCCCAAGGCGATGCCGTGAGATTCACCAAAAGTGGTGACGCGGAAAAACTGCCCAATACTGTTGCCAGCCATCACGGCTCCTTACCATTTAGTCATAAACAATCTGCCAGCATGATATTTATCACACTGACAGACTTTATAAGCAGAGATCGATTAGTCGCGGTACATACTAAAATGCGGAGCGCAGTCAATCAGTTGCTGTTTGGTCAGCATAAATACGCCATCACCGCCGTTGTCGAACTCCAGCCAGGTAAACGGCACATCAGGATACATGTCCATCAAATGCACCATGCTGTTGCCCACTTCGCAAATCAACACGCCATCATCTTGCAAGAAGTCCGGGGCGCAAGCCAGAATACGGCGAGCCAGTTTCAAGCCATCGGTGCCAGCAGCCAACCCAAGTTCAGGCTCGAAGCGGAACTCCTGCGGTAAGTCGGCCATATCTTCGGCATCGACATACGGTGGATTAGTGACAATCAAGTCATATTTGATTGGTGGTAAATCACGGAACAGGTCAGAGCGAATCGGTGTGACCTGATGTTCCATCTCATGCTGTTGAATATTATGCTCAGTTACTGCCAGAACATCATTAGAGATATCGACAGCATCCACTTCAGCGTCTGGGAAGGCATAGGCACAAGCAATAGCAATACAACCACTGCCGGTACACATATCCAGAATATGCTTAGGCTGGTGTCTGATCAGACCATCAAAGCTGTTATTAATCAATTCAGCTATCGGTGAACGTGGCACCAATACACGCTCATCAACATAATATTCCATGCCGCAGAACCAAGCTTTATTGGTCAGATAAGCAACCGGAATTCGCTCGTTAACCCGGCGGATCACCCGTTCGACAATACGGTGCCGCTCGCTCGACGTCAGGCGCGCACTGCGCATATCCTCAGGAATATCTATCGGTAAAAACAGGCTTGGGAAAACCAGTTGTACTGCTTCGTCCCACGGATTATCAGTACCGTGACCATAAAAAATATTGGCCGCATTAAACCGGCTAACTGCCCAGCGCAGCATATCCTGAATGGTGTGCAGCTCATTTACTGCTTCATCGACGAAAATCTTGTCCAAGGTATTCTCCAACAACGGTGCGAAAAATCATTATCTATCCCCCTAGTTTGCCATGAAGCCCGCGACAAATCAGCAGCAATACATCAGTTGAATGATAACCGAATAATGAAAAGCACATTAACATTGAAAATTGTATGGATAACCGCTTGATTGCGAGAACAGCCAACACACCTACACCTTGAAATATGACGGGTATAGACATTTATTTAGACAGATGACGCTCAACAGGTAAACTGGAGGTAATCAAATAAGTACAACGAACTGATGATGAAAAATAAATATCACCTCACGACTGATGATTTACAGCTATTTAAGGAGTCAATAGTTGGGGCGAAGAAGCTGAAACAAGATACGATTGTTCTGCATACACCGCCCAAGTTGGGCAAAAGAATCGCACCGGAAAAATTACTGCAAGAGCAGGTTGATGCCAGTTATTATTTTTCCGATGAATTCCAACCGCAGTTGGATTACGACGGTCCCACCCGCTATGTGCGGCCTGGCGTTGATCATTTTGAAGTTAAAAAGCTGCGGCGCGGTGATTACTCGCCCGATATGTTTTTGGATTTACACGGATTAACCCAGAAACAGGCCAAACAGGAGTTGGGCGCACTGATTGCTGCCTGTAAGCGGGAGCATGTGCATTGTGCCTGCGTGATGCATGGTCACGGCAAACATGTTCTGAAGCAGCAAACCCCTTTGTGGCTGGCGCAACACCCTGATGTGCTGGCATTCCATCAAGCCCCTAAAGATTGGGGTGGGACTGCGGCATTACTGGTCTTAATTGAGTTAGAAGAATAGACGCGAAATGCGGTTTGACAGAAAAACAACGGCGCGACAGAGATGCCGCGCCGATTGAATATTCACTAACACTGTTTTAACCGTGGCAAGCCTTTGCCAACAGTTGTGACGGGCTGACCTGCCAATCAAATGTCCCCTTCCCGGTATCACCATTAAGATCAACACAGGCGATTGCCGAGGTGGCAAACATTGGTGGGCATTGCCCTGGACAAAGCTCAGAAACCAGATACCCGACCAGCGGCAAGTGCGAAATGACCAGCACTGCGGCACAATCTTCTTTTGCCAATGCCTGCAAATAGCAGCAGACAAAAGCGGCATCCCCACCCGGCGTTAATTCTGGCATCACTTCCTGCTCTGCCGGTAGCGTCATCACCTCACGCGCGACATCTAATGTTTGCGCTGCGCGTAGATAAGGGCTAACCAAAATCTGATCGATATCAACAGACTGCTCGCTTAGCCAGCTTGCTATCTGACGTGACTCATCCTGACCACACAGAGTAAGAGGCCGTTGTGCATCACTTGCTGCATCAAGGGCCGCGTCACCGTGACGCATAATGAAAACTTGCATATTGCACCGTTTTTGTTAACAAAATAACGCTATACAGAAACGCTTTGCGTGCTGTACCGCCGAAACCTTTGCCATGGGCAAAGAAACTTCATAACGATAACGCGCCGTCTCTCTATGGCGGCCGGGCATTTTGCCTGAAACTTAAGGTAAAGAAAATGGCTGTTTTTTACACCGAGCATACCGGCAGCCAACCTTGAATGGTTACATAATAACCATATCAACAGCTTAATCTAAACTTTATCACCTGCGCAATAAGTACCTATTAATACATTTTGGCACGAATAGTCACTTAACGTGATTCTGGTTAAGGTAGCGCGGGTTGCCCCCAGTGTACAGCCACCTAATCCCTTAGAATTGCAGGTGGTGATCCTGCTCACACTCTTAAGAATAGGTGTTAGTCGGCCGCCTGTTTAGTGGAAAAATGCGGCCAAGCCCCGTGAGCAATACCCTTTTGCAGACTCAGCGCTCTTCGCCAGGCACCTCATCTGGATTACGTTCCTGCGGGTAAAACGTCTGTTGCTGTTCGGCCATGCTCACCAACAGTTGGCAAGGTTCAAAACGTTCGCCGTATTGTTGTGCTAACAATCTGAGTGTTTTCACGACCTTCTCCGCCCCCAGACTATCCAGATAGCGGAAAGGCCCCCCCAGGAATGGCGGGAAGCCGATGCCAAACACAGCACCAATATCACCATCGCGTGGGTTACGAATTATCGATTCATCCAGACAGCGTGCCGCTTCATTCAACATCATCATGGTACAACGCTGTGCTACCACCGAGGACTCGAGATGGGCTTTCGGCGTCACACCCAGCAAGACATAAACACTGGTATCGACTTGTTTATCCTGCTTTTTCTTCCAGTTAATACCTTTGGTTGCTGCCGGATAGAGATAAAAGCCACGGCCATTTTTACGCCCTTTCCGTCCATCCTTCAAGATGACATCAAATGATGGAGGTGCAGCAAAACGCGGCCCTAGTTGCTCAACCAAAATCGGCATGATTTTGGTACCCACATCAATGCCAACTTCATCCAACAGCGTGATCGGTCCAACCGGGAAGCCGAAATTCACCAACGCTTTGTCAACAGAATCGATAGGTTCACCGTCCAGTACACAACGAGCAGCTTCGTTAATATACGGAGCCAGAATTCGGTTTACATAAAACCCAGCGCAATCAGCCACGACAATAGCTGTTTTACCTTGTTTACGCGCCAAAGCTACTGTGGTTGCGATAGTTTCTTCGCTGGTTTTTGCATGAGGAATCACTTCAACCAGCGGCATTTTATCGACCGGACTAAAGTAGTGCAGGCCGATCACCTGTTCTGGTCGCTGTGCCTGCGCAGCAATTTGGCTTATCGGCAATGAGGAGGTATTGGAGGCAAAAATGGTATGTGCTGCGCCGAAACGTTCGATATCAGCAACCATTTGCTGCTTCAATGATAAATCTTCAAATACAGCTTCAACTACGATATCAACCGAGTCAAAACCACAATAATCTGTGCTGCCGGAAATCAGCATCATCTGGCGCTGCCGTTCAGCCGGGCGCATACGCTTACTGCGAACCCGCTTGCCTAAGGCATCCCAAGTGTATTTTAGCGCCTGATTAATCCCTTGCGGATTAATATCTTTGATACGTACCGGTAAGCCTGCACGAGTGGCCGTTACATTGGCAATTCCGCCACCCATCAGACCGCCACCCAAGACCCCAACACGATGAATAGCACGAGGCTGCGCTGTACCACCGGTCTCCTTTTTCAGTGATGTTGTGGCAAAGAACAAGCTACGCAAAGCAGCTGACTGGGGGGACATGGCCAGATCACCAAAGGCTCTGGCTTCTGCTTCATAACCACTGGGGCCACCGTAGTCCAATCCTTTACGCACCACATCAATAATGCGCTCCGCCGCCGGATAATGGCCCTTGGTCTGCGCCAGCGTTTTTTTACGCACAATCTTAAACAGTAATGCTTTACCCAATGGGCCGCTAAGCAGACGTTCCTGCCAAGGTAAAACTGGCCTGTCGAGCCAACCCGCTTTGGCCCGTTTGACCGCCACATCTAACAAGATATCGTGGGGCACCGCATCGTCCACCAGCCCCATCTTAAGCGCCTGGCGCGCACGGACTTGTCTGCCGGTGAGAATCATATCCAGTGCTTTGCTGACACCAACCAAGCGCGGCAAGCGTTGTGTGCCACCCGATCCGGGCAACAGACCGAGTTGAACCTCTGGCAAACCGAGTACCGTTTTGTCATCTAGCGAACAGATGCGGCTATGGCACGCTAGCGCCAGCTCCAAACCACCGCCCAGGCAAGCACCATGGATAGCAGCCACCACCGGTATGGGGAATGCAGCGATCTGCGCCAGAACAGATTGCCCTTTCTGTGCCAATACACGCGCATCGTGCGCGGTACGACAAGCGGCAATCATGGTGATATCAGCACCAGCAATAAAAGAGTCTGGCTTACCAGAAATAATAACCAGCCCCTGCAATTGTGATAAAGCCTGCGCTTGTTGCAGTATCTCGGCAATTTGCTCTGCAAATTCAGCCTTTAAGGTATTCACTTTGTCACCAATAACATCAATGGTGATCACACCGATATTGTCTGGCCGCACATTGAGGGTAAAGACCGAATCGGTTGGGGTACGGCTATCCCCTGAGGCTGTTTCACTACCGCTGTTAAGTAAATTTTCCTGACGCATTACTCCACCTCCAAAATCATCGCGGCACCCAACCCGCCGGCAGCACATGCCGTCGTTAGCCCTAATCCTCCGCCACGGCGACGCAATTCATTTAATGTTTGGGTAATCATCCGGGCGCCAGTGGCCGCAAAGGGGTGACCGTAGGCAATCGAACCACCCAATACGTTGAATTTGCTCATATCAACTTCACCAATAGCCTGGCTACGACCCAATTTTTCACGCGCGAAAGTATCACTGGCAAACATTTTCAGGTTAGCCAGTGTTTGTGCCGCAAATGCTTCATGCATATCGATAAGGGTCAAATCAGCCAGCGTGATGCCGGCACGGTCCAGCGCCAGTGGCGTGGCATAAGATGGGCCTAGCAGCATATCTTGCCAAACATCGATGGCGGAAAAGGCGAAACTGCGCAGATAACCCAACGGTTGCAAACCTAACTCTTTTGCTTTCGCTTCACTCATCATCATCACGGCTGCGGCACCGTCCGTCAAAGGGGTGCTGTTGGCCGCCGTGACACTGCCGTGTTGGCGATCGAATGCGGGGCGTAACTTGGCATATTGCGCCATAGTGGAGTCTTTGCGGATATTGTTATCTTCGGTAATAGCATCACGGTAAGGCGGGATATAAGCCGTCATCACCTCATCGTGTAATAACCCTTGCTGCCAGGCAATCGCGGCCATTTGGTGCGATCGTAGCGCCAGAGCATCCTGATCTTCACGGCTGATACCATAGGTTTTTGCCATCTGCTCTGCGGTATCCCCCATGCGCAAGCCGGTAGAGTATTCAGCCACTGCCGGGGCAACAGGAAGCAAATCGCGTAACTTTAAGCGGCTGAACAACTTCAGCCGCTGGGAGAGGGTTCGCGCTTTATTAACATCAACCAAGGTTCGCGCCAGTGCTTTACTGACACCAATTGGCAGCACGGAAGAGGAATCGGCACCACCGGCTATCGCTACCGTGACTGAGCCTGCAATAATACTTTCTGCCACATTGGCTACCGCCTGAAAACTGGTGGCACACGCGCGTGAGACACTGTAAGCATCGGTATGCACACTCATGCCGGTACCCAACACGATTTCACGGGCAATATTTGGCGCTTCAGGCATCTGCACCACTTGACCGAATACGAGTTGATCAATTAACTCAGGAGCAACGCCACTTCTGGCCAGCAACTCACTGACCACAATTTTGCCTAAGTCGACGGCCGGTACGCCATGATAAGCAGTTGCTTGCTTGGCAAAAGGGGTCCGCAGACCGCTGACGATTGCAATGCGATCGCCCTGGCGCGTCACTAGCGGTAATGGCTTACTCATAAACGCTCCTGATAAATAGAGTGGCTTTTAGTTAAGCATAACAAATAACAGGTCTGACCTGATCTAATTATTTTTAACCAAAAATTTACATTTGGTAAACCTACAGAACAGGAAAGTGAGAGCAGGAGCAACTTTTAGCGACAAAATCGTGGGAAAGATGAATTGGGGATGGGGAAGAATGATGAATCTAACGCGATAAATTTACAGAGGAAATTAGACAAAAATAAACGCGAAGCAAAAGGCTTCGCGTTAGAGATCGGTTCAACTTACCTGAGTTGCGGTGACTACCGGCATGAATTAACGCAGACCCAGCTGGAAAATCATGGTTTCTGCCTGGCAGGCAAAAGTAAAGTCGATGGTTAAACAAACACCGCCGTCCTTCTCTTCCAATTTATGCTCAATCAAGCAAGGTTCTGACTCAATAGCACGCGCTTTTTCGGTCAGCGATTTCAGCATCGCTTCAGCTTCAGTACGGTTGTCAAACACACAACTGTAAGAGGCCGTGCAATCAGTATTATCCATTATAGTACCAACATCTATACAGCAGCAGGCAGCAGTTTCTTCCGCACTACAGCGATTACTTGTTGATCGAATACTTGCATCTGACATCTTCAATTCTCCTCAACGGACATTTCAAAATAGGTGCAAATTGCCAATTCGTTAGTGCAAATAGCACAAAAAGGCATGGCGCAAAAAAAATATTTTCTCTGTCACTATTTTACTACCGTCGGTCACTTGGCACTAGGACTTACTGTTTATAGGCTTATTAAGTGATAAAGGTCACAGTCAAATTGTATGCTCATTCATTGATAATGTAATAATTGATACTAAATTGTGAGTTTTTTGTTAACTGTGTCTATTTTTTGCAATCAAAACTGAACAAATCCCAAAACATACTTGCAACACTGACACAGGTCGGACCTATACTTCAGCCACTGGTCTGCTTTGTCTGACCGATAACGGACCCTACAATCCCGCATTCTCTTGTTACGGTGTGTAACATTAATTAAAACAATGAGGTTTTGGTCATGAACCAGAAAAACCTGTTTACCCGATCAGCTCTGGCAGCTGCAGTGGCAATCATATCGTCGAACGTTTCTGCGGCTGGCTTCCAGTTGAATGAATATTCAGCCGCTGCATTGGGGCGTTCTTTCTCTGGTGAAGGCGCCGTTGCCGACAACGCATCAGTTGGTAGCCGTAACCCCGCAGCAATGACTTTGTTCGACCGCCCTTCTTTCTCTGGCGGTTTTGTTTATGTTGATCCTGACGTCAACATTAGTGGGACATCACCCATTTCAGGCAGAAGTACCGATGCCAATAACATCGCGCCTTCAGAGTGGATCCCAAATATCCACTTTATTATGCCACTGAATGAGCAATGGGCAATTGGTGCCTCTGGTACCTCAAACTACGGTTTGGCTACTGAATTCAATGACGACTATCCTGCGGGTTCTCTTGGCGGTCAGACTGATCTGAAAACCGCCAACCTGAACCTGAGCACCGCGTATCGCCTGAATGAAAACTTCAGTTTCGGCCTGGGCTTTAATGCAGTGTACGCCGATGCGAAGATTGTACGCCATCTCGGTGAAGTTGGTCCGTTATCGGGTCGCCCTGCTAATACCGAAGTTACCCGTATGGAAGGTAAAGAGTGGGGGTATGGTTGGAATGCGGGCGTGCTGTATGAAGTTGATAAAGAAAACCGTTATAGCTTCACTTACCGTTCAAAAGTGAAAATCGACTTTGATGGTGATTTTAGCAACCAACTGCCACCACCAAGAGGCACTGGCGGTAATACGATCCCGGGTGCTTTAACTCTGAACCTACCAGAAGTCTGGGAAGTGTCTGGCTATAACAAAGTGGCACCACAGTGGGCGATTCACTACAGCATGGCCTACACCAGTTGGAGCCAGTTCCAGGAACTGAAAGCAACCGGCACTAATGGCCAGACACTGTTTGAAAAACATGAAGGCTTCCATGATGCTTACCGCATCGCGCTGGGTACCACTTATTATCACGATGATAATTGGACCTTCCGTACCGGTATTGCCTTCGATGACAGCCCGGTTCCGGCAGATAACCGCACTATCTCAATTCCAGACCAGGACCGTTTCTGGATCAGTGCTGGTACTACCTACGCCTTCAACAAAGATGCCTCAGTGGATGTTGGTATTTCCTATATGCATGGCCAAAGCGTGCATATTACTGAAAAAACACCAGCGGCAGTGGGCGGCACTACTTATCAGTTCGACTCCAAAGGTACGGCACTGCTGTACGGCGTGAACTTTAACTACGCGTTCTAATTAGCGGATACTGGCAATTCCTTTGCCCATAAAAAAGCGCCTTTCGGCGCTTTTTTATTATTCGAATCAGGTATCAGAATCAGTTGGCTGAATCGATACTGTCCAAATCACCCTGAATGGCTTGTGCATTCGAATTGACTTCCGGTTTTAACTGCCCGCCGTTCGCCAGGAAATCATGACGTTGGAAGTAGGCATCGCGCACCATCAGATAAGGATCTGACGAGTTACGCAGCAACCCATCGGAATCCAATAGCTGAGCACGGGTTTCAATCCCTTCAACCATCCATTTACCTGCCGACATCCAGAACGTGAGATAGCTCAACACCGGATAAACGTAATCAGCCGCATTCCCCCCATCCTCACGAATGGTGAAGCTGCCATAGCCCGGTAACACTACATACGGGCCGTAACCAACATTATAATGGCCCAGTGTGCTGCCAAAGCGGTGAGGGACTTGTTTAGCCAGCTTAGGGTTAGCCATACTCGCCACATCTATCAAGCCACCCATGCCCAAAATAGTATTCAGGAAGAAGCGGTTAAAGTGCTTCATGCCATTATACGGGTCACCCACCAAGAAGCTGTTGACCATACTGGCTGGCTCTTCAAGGTTACTCAGGAAGTTACTTGTGCCATTACGTGCGGGTTGTGGCACGTAATCACGCCAAACTACGGCTACCGGGCGCACCACGTAAGGATCAAGAACCTCATAGTTAAAATTGAACATTGCCCGGTTAAAACCTTCCAGCGGATCTGAGCGGCCCTGCTCCATATGATCCGGCGAGCTACTGGCACACCCTACTAATAGCACGGTGGCAAAAGCCAGCCCAGTCAGGCGGTAGTTCATAATTTTCTCCATGAAATTCTGTCCAGCCCCTTACGCTTAAGGGATCTGTTTGTTTATCTGTACATTAATTGTTTGTGGCTTTGCTGTCCCACCGAAACTCTGCACGCTGCTCTCACCAAACCAGTCACCTGATTGCGGATTGGCCGTACCATCTTGCGAGAGACGTGCCCGCACTTTCACCTGAGACAACGAAGAGAGCAAACGCTCTGGCATCATTGCATTACTGTCATCCAACGTTACTGATAACGGGAATCGGCTCACAGGCAGTTGTTTGACGGCAACCGGTACCGGGTTTGCTCCATCGGTTACCGATATAATCAGGGTTCCCTGCTGAGGTAATTTCTGAGCTGCATCAGAGGAGAGTGAAACCTCTATTCCCAGTGTAGCTGTTTCCTGCCCAGCCTGTGATTTGGCTTGCTGGATACTGCGTTTTATCACTTCTATGCGGGAATCGCCAGCAGGCAGCAATTTTAGCATAACTTCCCATGCACCAATGGCTTGTTTAAAGTCACCCTGCTCAAAAGCATTAAAAGCTAATAAACTCATGGCGCGCAGATTGGTATGATCCTGTCCAACCATCGTTCGCAACATCTGAGTTGCCAGCTGATTATCTTGTGGATCGTTGGAACGTGTCAGCACCTCAGCATAACCGAGTCTGACATCTTCATTATCGGGCGCAAGCTGATAAGCTTTAGCAAAAGCTTGCGTCGCCGTAGTGGCATTATTCAGTGCCATCCCCACCCGGCCAAGCATCATCCAATCATTGACGTTAGCAATATCTTGCTGCAAAGAAGTACGCAAGCCCAGCCCTAAACGTGCGACCTCTTCCATACTCAAAGGCTCCGCCCGCTCATTGGCAACTCTGGCACGTAATTCGAGCATTTGTGCAACAACCTGATGCCATGCCTGCACCTGAGCCAAACCACCGGTTTTTAGGTATAACCCCACGGCGACCACCACCAGTATCACCACCCCGGGCAGTAACACCCAGCGGTTAATCGGGCTTATCTCCTCGTCCGGTTGTTGGGGGATATCTGTCAGCAGGTTTTGTTGCAGTTCCTGAATCAGTTCAGGTCGCTGTTCTACCACGCCTTGCGCTTCATCTTCTGCCAGTTCAGATAACCGATCCTGATAAATAGCCTTGTTCAATTCATCCCGGGTGGTCGTCGGTGAATCCGTGTCTTGCCGCATGGCAGGTATAACCAACAAGGCACCCGCGACCGCCAGCAAAATGATCACTATCAGCCAAAAAGCCATTATGGTTGTTTCCTGTTTGTCTTCGCGTGTTTAGTCGCGATGCTGTGTTGCACCACCGTCGATTTTTCCACACCGCGAGCATGTTCGGCGAGCAGATGGTGTAACCGTTGCTGTTCCTGCGCCGACAGTGGGGTCTCTTTCTCCACTCGTCGCCGTGCACGTAATATCACCACTACGGCCCCAAATAGCACAAACAGAGCCGGCCCTACCCACAGAATCAGCGTTGCAGCCGTCACCGGCGGCTCGTAAGTGACGAAGTTGCCGTAGCGGGCCACCATATAGTCAATGACTTGCTGTTTGGAATTACCCTGCTGCATCAGTTCATACACTTTGGCACGCATATCAGCAGCAATAATCGCGTTGGAGTCGGCAATGCTGTTGTTCTGACATTTAGGGCAGCGCAGTTGTTCGGTCAGTTCCCGATACTGCTGCTCTTGTGCCTCCGATTTAAAGGTGTAGGTATCGATGGCGGCAAACAAACTCCAACTCAGCATAAGGCCGAAGATCAGGCTTAGTAATCTCATGCGCCCCCCTGATACTTCTTATACAACGGCAGAATTTCTTGCAGCCAGACGCGATCGTTCAGATCACCGGCATGGCGATAACGGATAATACCCTGCCCGTCGATCAGAAAAGTTTCCGGCGCACCATAAACCCCCAGATCCAGCCCTAACATGCCATCACCATCATACAAACTCAGCGCGTAAGGATTACCCAGTGCATTGAGCCATTGCACCGCTTTGACACGATCATCTTTATAGTTCAAGCCCACCACACGGATGCCTTGGGCCGCCAGCTTATTCAGATATTGATGCTCAGCGCGGCACGTCGGACACCAGGTTGCCCAGACATTAAGTAACATCGGCTTACCATCATGTAATACTGCCTGATCAAAGGTTTTCCCCGGTTGCTCAAGCGATTCAAGCTTGAACGTTGGCACCGGTTTACCAATCAGCGCGGACTCCAACATCGTCGGATCCTCGCCATTAGCATTGCGAGTCAATTGCACTAAAAAGGCCACAACCAGCAGTAAAAACAGTACCAGCGGAATAAACATCAGCTTATTGAATGAAAAGTGAGATTTCATTATTCAGCCTCCGATGCAGCACTGCGCTTTAACTTTTTGCTCATCCGATAGCGCGGATCAAGCATGCAGAAGATGCCGCCGATAGCCATAAATACCCCACCGAACCAGATCCAGCGGACAAAAGGTTTGTAATACAAGCGCACCGCCCATGACCCGTCATCCAGTTCTTCACCCAGTGCGGCGTAGAGATCACGGCTGAAGCCACCATCAATAGCAGCTTCAGTCATCATAGAACGGGCCACACTGTAATAACGTTTCTCCGCATGTAAGGTGGCTTCAGGTTTACCATGACGGGTGACATCAATAATGCCAACACCGCCGGTATAGTTCGATCCTTTGATATCGTGAACATCGCGGAACACGAAGTGATAATCGTGAATATCGATGCTATCACCAGCCTTCATGCGTACATCACGCTCAACACTGTAATTTTGGCTAAAGGCAATACCGATCACCGTCACCGCCACACCCAAATGCCCCAACACCATGCCCCAATGACTGCGAGATAAGTGCGTTAAACCACGCCAAAAACCATGGCGGTGAGTTGCTCGCTCATGCAACTCCATCAATGTCAGGATAATAACCCAGATAGACATCATCAAACCGACCACGGTCATACCGGCAATAGTGTCTTGCAGCAGCCAGGGTACCAATATCGACAACAACAAAGTGATGACCAGAGCCACACTGAGGCGTTTCCAGAGTTTGCTCGGCTCATCACGACGCCAACGCACTAACGGCCCGATCCCCATCAACAGTGCCATTGGGGCCATCAACCAGGTAAACATGGTATTAAAGAACGGTTCGCCGATTGAAATACTGCCCAGTCCCAGTTGCTTGTGCACCAATGGCAACAAAGTCCCCAGAAGCACCACCAACATTGCGGCGATCAGCAGCACATTATTACCGAGCAGGAAAGTCTCGCGTGAGAACACCTCATGCTGAGTACGGCTGCGCACTTGTGCGCCTTTAACTGCATACAGTAGCAATGAGCCACCGATAACAATCACCAGATAAGCCAGAATAAACATGCCACGAGCCGGATCAGAGGCAAAAGAGTGCACCGAAACCAATACGCCGGAACGCACCAGGAAGGTGCCCATTAGGCATAGAGAGAATGCCGTAATCGCCAGCAATACCGTCCACGCTTTGAATGTGCCACGTTTTTCGGTCACCGCCAGTGAGTGAATTAACGCCGTACCTGCCAGCCAAGGCATAAACGAGGCATTCTCAACCGGATCCCAGAACCACCAGCCGCCCCAGCCTAATTCATAATAGGCCCACGCCGAACCGAGCACGATCCCCATGGTCAGGAACACCCATGCCGCTTGAGTCCACGGCCGTGACCAGCGCGCCCAGGCACTATCAAGTCGGCCAGCCATTAAGGAAGCTATCGCGAAAGCAAAAGCTACCGAGAACCCCACATACCCCATATAAAGCAGTGGCGGATGGAAAATCAACCCGACATCCTGCAACAACGGATTTAAATCATTACCGTCAATTGGGAAGTCCGGCAAGGTGCGGGTAAACGGATTTGACGTCAGAATAATAAACAACAGGAAACCGCCGGTAATCATCCCCAGCACCGACAGTACTCGGGCTACCGCATCATCCGGCATTGAACGGCTAAAGAGCGCAACGGCCAGCGACCAGCAACTTAGCAGCAACACCCACAGCAGCAGCGATCCCTCATGTGCGCCCCAGGTCGCCGCAATACGATAATAAACCGGCAGGTGTGAATTTGAGTTCGCCGCCACATAGGAGACAGTGAAATCATTCACCACAAACGCATACACCAGACATATAAATGACAGTGCGATGGTAGCGAACATACCGTACGTCAAGGGTCTGCCAACCGCCATCATACGGGCATCTTGACGCGCAGCGCCCCATTGCGGATACAAACTCAGCAATAGCGAGATAGCCAGTGCCAGGCATAACAGAAAACTCCCCATTTCAGGCATCATGAGGCATTATCCTCACGCTTAGTGCTACTGTAAGCCTCTGCGGGACGGGTGTGGTTTTCTTTCATCGCCTCTTTTACTTCTGGTGGTGTGTATTTTTCATCATGCTTTGCCAGCACTTCTTTCGCATTTACCGTATTGCCCTCAGCGAATACACCTTGCGCTACCACCCCCTGCCCCTCGCGGAACAGGTCCGGTAAAATGCCGGTATAAGTGACGGTGATTGCGCCGCGCGCATCATAAACCTTGAAACTCATTTCCAGCGTCTTATCATCACGTTTCACCGACCCCGGCATCACCATGCCGCCGATACGTAAACGCTGACCTATTTCCGGCTTCTCGTGGCGCTCCCCTTTACCCTGCAAGATTTCGCCAGGGGTATAGAACAGATCGATATTGGCACGCAGTGCGTACAACACCAGAGTGGTGGTCAGACCGATACCGATCAAAACCACCATCGCCAGATAGAGCCGACTTTTTCTACGTGGGTTCACTGCTGTTTCTCCTGCGAACGGACGGAATGCTGAGTCTGATTTGCCTGCCGAATGCGCAGTTCCCGCGCCTGACGACGCTGAATATCCGCTAATAATTGTTTGTGCTGCCACAGCGTATGTCCCCACAAACTAAGCAGAGACAGCAAAGTAACCGCCACCGCCAGCCAGACATAAAAGGCATAGCCGCCCATGGCGAAAAATGCCGCCCAAGAGTTAAAGGCCGGATTCATAGACGTGGCTCCTTACGCAATAGGGCGCTTACCCAAGGGCGATGGCGCTCTTGCTGCAAAATCAAGTTGCGCAGGCGCATTAATGTCAGAGTAATAAAGCACAACAAATAGCCAAAAATCGCCCAACGTAACGGCGAACGCATACTTGGATCAATGCTTTGTTGCATGTTAGTGGAACCTTGATGCAAGGTGTTCCACCACACCACGGAGAAATGAATGATTGGAATATTGACCACACCGACCAGCACCAAAATACCCGCAGCCCGCCCGGCCAACTTGCGGTCGTCAAATGCGTTATACAGCGCAATCACGCCAAGATAGAGGAATAGCAACACTAACTCAGAGGTCAATCGCGCATCCCAAATCCACCAGGTTCCCCACATCGGTTTACCCCAGGTAGAACCGGTGACCAAGGCAATAAAGGTAAACACCGCGCCGACCGGCGCCATGGCGGCTACGACGTTATCAGACATTTTCATTTGCCAGACCAGGCCAACAAGTGCCGCAATCGCCATCGACATATAGATCCCCATCGACCAGATCGCCGCCGGGACATGCAAGTAAATGATACGGAAACTGTTGCCTTGCTGATAATCAGAGGGGGCGAAACCAAATCCCCACACCCAGCCCACCATCAAACAGACCACAGCAGCAATACCCAGCCACGGGACAAACCGACCACACAGCGTATAGAGCCGCTCGGGTTTAGCGAATTGATGAAACCATTTCCACATTTTTCATTGCTCACAGTAAAATTGGACAGGCATCACTCAGTGGCAATGCCGGCGCAGGGTACGGCGCACAATCTGCTCTGACTGCGTTGGCTACCGCGCTTAAGCTTCTGAAAATTCTTATATTTTAACTACAGGCTTCTTTTAAGAAATTGTTTCCTTCTGAGTGGCATTCAACTGCTAGTGCACACTCACTCTCAATGCAGCGGCGGTGGCAAAAGGCGCAAGTGTTACACTCCCCGCGAGCATTGCCCCCAAAATCGCCAGATACCCATCAATCGGCAGTGACATAGAAGCCGCATCAATGGCCGCAGTAGCAAATATCAGCACCGGGATATACAGCGGCAACACCAATAAACTCAGCAGCACCCCTCCCTTGCGTAACCCCACCGTCAGTGCCACACCAATAGCCCCGATAAAACTTAAGGTTGGCGTCCCCAACAGCAGCGTGAGCGCCATGGCAATCGCGGTATTACTATCAAGAGACAGCAACAGAGCGACCAGCGGAGATAAAATAAGCAAAGGTAATCCGGTAACGACCCAGTGAGCACACACTTTGCCTAACACCGTGAGTGCCAGTGGCGCGGGTAATAACAACAACTGTTCAAGGGAGCCATCGTAGAAATCATCGCGAAATAGCCGCTCCAAAGAGAGTAACGATGCAAGCAATGCCGCCACCCAGACAATCCCCGGTGCAATACGCGCCAATAATTGCGGTTCTGGGCCTATCCCTAACGGAAACAGTGTGATGACAATCAGAAAAAACCAGAGCGGGTTAACTATCTCTGCCCCTTTTCTAAAGGCTATTTTTAATTCACGACGCAACACGCTGATAAACATTAATTCTCCTGCGTGTTGGTTAAACGGATTTTACGCACACTCTGACCAACACCGTTCAGATCCTGATGTGTGGTAAGCAGTACCATGCCACCGTTAGCTGCATGCTCAACAAACAGATCTAACAGGGTAGCAACCCCCTGCTTATCAATCGCGGTCAACGGTTCATCCAGAATCCATAGTGGAGCCTTGCTCAACCACAAACGGGCCAAGGCCACGCGCCGTTGCTGCCCAGCCGATAATTGAGATACCGGTAAATCTTCATAACCCACCAACCCGACCTGAGACAAAGCCTGCCAGATTGCGGCGCTATCGACCTTTTGTAACACCGACTGATAAAACGCCAGATTTTCAAAAGGCGTCAGTACCGACTTAACTCCCGGTTGATGGCCTAAAAACAATAAATCCTGATGATATTTAGCGCGATCTCGGCGAATATTCGCCCCCAACCAGCTCACCTGCCCTTCATCTGCATCGGCCAGTCCGGCTAAAATCCGCAACAGACTGGTTTTACCTGCACCATTTTGCCCCTCAACCTGCACTATCTCCCCAGCAGCCACACAAAAGCTTAACTGTTGGAACAAGCTTCGCTCATCTCGGATGCAGGTCAGGTTTTTAGCTTCCAACATGAAGGATTGGTTTCCATCGTAGGATTGTTGTTTCAGGAAAACCGAATGATAACATAAGGCTTAATCCTTACGTAGCGTGGGTCTAACCCTGACCCTACCCTTATAGAGGTATTATTCGGTATAAGATCAAATTTCTGTAGAAAAAACCAACAAGATTAACGTTTGGTTACTTTTCCCCCTCTTCTGATGGCTATTTTACTCCCCCCAACAAAGACCCACTAACAACTCACCATTAGCCCAAGAATAATAAATAGCGACTACGCTTATTATGTCGGCCTTCCCTTATTTTTTGTGTTCCAACCACCACAATTATTTATCTACCAACCGGGAAATCCCTATGAATGATGAAAAACTGTCGCAGAATAAGGGTGAATTGAAAGTGGAAAGTGAGGAACAAAAGCAGGGAAAAGAGATAGAAATAAATGAGAAGGAACTTCCCTCAAAAGCAGCCGCAATCCATGAATTGATCCGCCTCGAGGGGCAAAAAGAGTTAGAGCGCGACAGCTTTGCACTGCTGTGGTCCGCCATTGCTGCCGGCCTTTCAATGGGGGCATCGCTTATTGCCAAAGGCATTTTTCACGCAAAACTACCTGACTCACCGGCAAGTTTCCTGCTGGAGAATGTCGGTTATACCTTTGGTTTTATTATTGTCATTATGGCCCGCCAACAGCTATTTACCGAAAATACCGTGACCGCGGTACTGCCCATCATGCAAAAACCGAGTGGGCAAAACTTTCTTCTGTTATTTCGCCTATGGGGGTTGGTGCTACTGGGCAACCTTATCGGTACAGGAATTGCGGCCTATTCCTTTATCCATATGCCGGTGTTTGATGAGTCGACACGCGCATCATTTGTCACTCTGGCACAAGGGGTGATGGAGAATTCGCCATCTGAGATGTTTGCTAACGGCATATTTTCCGGTTGGATCATTGCCACTATGGTATGGATGATGCCATCAGCAGGAAGCGCTAAGATCTGGGTCATTTTCCTGATGACCTATTTAGTGGCGCTGTGCGACCTTACCCATATTGTGGTTGGTTCGGTCGAAATCTTCTATCTGGTATTTAATGGCTCATTACCCTGGCAGCAATTTATTTATCCGTTCGCTATTCCAACATTGGCAGGCAACATTATCGGCGGTACTTTTATTTTTGCCCTGATAAGCCATGCGCAGATCCGCAGTGATATGACCCATCAACCGAAAAATGGTGATAAGGCAGCCAAAGACACTCCGCCCCCCTCTGAATAGCACCAACTTAACCACTGTGTTAACGTGATAATTTCGTACTAGCAAAGAGGTACAACTAATGCATTTCTCTTCGATCGAGGATATCAGAGCGGCTATTGATGGCATAGATTCGCAAATTGTCGCGTTAATCGCGCAACGGAGCCAATGTGTAAAAGCGGCCGCCGCATTTAAGCAGGATCAGAACGCAGTACGGGCGCCAGATCGGGTGCAGATGGTAATAGATCGTGTCACAGCAGAAGCCAGCAAAGCGGGATTAGCAGAAGAGATCATAGAGAAAGTTTACCGGACGATGATCCATGCTTTTATCGACTATGAACTTGAACAACATCGGCGCTTAGGGCAAAAGTAAGCGGGATTCAGTTATCACTGTTCCACTAACAGGTGGTAACAGGGTATACCGACAATTTTTAATAAAATCCCCTTAGTTCAGCCAATCATCCTTATATCATCTAAACCATAAAAAATGCCATCACGTGGCAGGATTCAAAGATGGCTACACCGATACACCCGTAATTATTTACCTGGGTTACTGGCCACTTGGCTATTCTTTAATGCGATAAAAAGTGTAAAATATGTGAACATCAATATAGCAGACTGTTATTTGTCACTTTTTTATATTTATTCAATTAAATTTCAAGAGGTTAACGTGCAGGATTTACCAAACTGTCCAAAATGTAGTTCTGAATTTACATGGCAAGAAGGTGAACAACTGAATTGCCCGGAGTGTGGTCATGAGTGGTCGGAAAATAGCCCTTCAGCCACCGGCCAGGACGACCTGGTGGTGCGCGATGCCAACGGTAATTTGTTGGCTGACGGTGACTCAGTAACTGTTGTTAAAGACCTGAAAGTAAAAGGCAGTTCTTCAACGCTGAAAATTGGCACCAAAGTGAAAGGCATCCGCCTGGTTGAAGGGGATCACAATATCGATTGTAAAATTGATGGGTTTGGTCCAATGAAGTTGAAATCAGAGTTCGTTAAGAAGAGTTGATATTTTAATCAATGAGTTACCCCCAAATAGCGATTCTGACTCTGGGGGTTACCGCTGGTTGCGGAGTTTCCCGGACACGAGTGGCGACTGCCTCGTGTCCTTAATTAAACTATTCACTTCTCACGCGGAGCCAACATTCGGTGTTGTTAATGGCTTGCGGCGAATAAACATTTTATAAGACTGGGTTGCACAAATAACACCCGCGATGACCAAAACAGCACCTGATAACTGCAATCCCGTAGGTAAAATATGATTAAAAATAGCTAATATCATGGTAAATACCGGTACGAGGTTGAAGAAAACAGCCGTGTTAGCCGCGCCTAAATTCTTAATACCCACATTCCAGAATAAATAGGCCAATACCGACCCTGCAATTCCCATGTAAATTAATGCGCCATGATTAAATGCGGAAATATTATACAATCCACTGAATGTACCTTCAGTGTAATAAGCAAACATAACGATACCTAACGTACCAAACAGCATCGTAAAACTGGTTATTTGCAAGGGGGTAGCACCTACAGTGTATTTACGGCAGCCAACAGTATAAGCAGCCCATGCAATATTCCCAAGTAAGATAATCATATCCCCTTGATTAAACTCCATATTAAGTAGGTTACTAATAGAACCTTTACTGATAACCAATAAAACACCTAATAAACTGATCAGCATGCCGACACATTGTACCCGTGATATTTTCTGCCTTTCACAAAGAGTGAAAAGAAGCGCAGTTGTAATTGGCGAGGTGGCCATAATAAGCGCGCCATTTATCGGCGTAGTGGTTTGTAATCCAATAAAGAAAGCCAAATTAAAACCTGTAATACCGCAAAGACCCAGTAAGACAAATGCCAGATAATTCTTTTTCAGGACAATCCAGCTATTTCTTTCTCGTAACAAAAGTACCGCTAATATAGTGACACTAGCAATAACAAACCTCTCAGTTGCAGCTAACAGAGGAGAAACGTGGTTGACAATTAATGCTGCGACATTAAAATTCGATCCCCAGAAAAAAGTGGAGAGGACAACACAAAGCAAAACAAGATATTTATTCATCTGACTATCTCCAAAGTACTGCGTCAAGAACAATAGAAGATGCAAGTGCATTTTTGGATGTTTTCAATAAATAACTGACCGTGTCAGCAACATCAGAGGCCGCAAGCATTCTCTTCTTTTGTTCCCTTGAAATATTAATATGGTCATCCATTAGCTCTCTAAATGACGTATCAACTTTATCCAATATAATACTTGTTACTTTAATCCCTAATGGTTTGCAATATTCTCGTAACCCATCAGTCATACCTTGAACTGCATATTTAGAAACAGAATATGCATACATATCTTTGTTTCCTCTGGTACCCCATACTGATGACATATTTATTATTTGTGCTGAAGGGCTATTAATCAGTACCGGCAACAGCGAGCGAGTCAGATAAAAATAACCATTCACATTAACATCAAATGTATTTTTCCATTCTAAATCCGTAGTGGTTAGTGGACTACTGAAATAGGCAATACCTGCAACATTTATAAGTACATCAATAGAACTCATAACCTCTAAAGCATTTAAAACAGCCTGTTCTACTGCTCCCCGCTGAGTAACATCCAACTGAATAAAGTGTATTTTATCTTGGTATTTATTTTTTAATAATGTAGTTTCTTTCTCTGGAATATCTTTAAAATGGCAGGCAAAAACAGAATGTCCATCTTTTAGAATCCGTTTTGTTAAGCTTTGTCCAATTCCACTTTCACAACCAGTGATAAATATATTCATGTTATTTTCCTTTATTTACACTAAAAATCTGATGCGATGTTTATATCTCGGGTTAAATACTATAATATTCATCTATTGAGGATAAGAGCTGAAATTGAATAGGTGAATTTCAAAAATGAAAGATAAAATTTCTCTGGACGACCTTAACCTGTTTATAAGTGTCGTCGATGCTGGCAGTCTGACAAAGGTATCTGAAATAACTGACATCCCCCTGCCTACCTTAAGTCGCCGAATAACAAAGCTTGAACAATGCATTGGTGGCCGGCTACTTAATCGCTCAACCCGAACGATCACTCTCACCCCTTTAGGCCGTATGTATTACGATAGCTGTGTTGGCCCGCTATCTGAATGTTTGTCAGCAACAACATTACTTGATGACTACCACCATAGCTTAACGGGAAAATTGGTGATAACCGCGCCAATAAATCTTACCCACCAGTGGGTCGGCAATTGTATTTTTGATTTTATGCAGAAGTACCCAGATATCAGCATTGATTTAATGGTGACCAACCGAGTTATTGATCTCGAATCTCTCAATATTGATGCAGCGATTAGAGTCGGTAAATTGAAGGACAGCAACTGGATAGCAAAAAAAATCATGAATTCACATTATGTTTTTTGTGCCTCAATAGAATACCTTTCTAAAAATACCGTCCCGTTAATTCCTGAAGACTTGGTTAATCAACATAAGTTGATCATGCCGAAATCAGATACAGAATGGCAGATAATAAATAAATCATCAGGTAGTGAGTATCTTATTTCAGCCACTCCCTATATGGTGGTTGATGATACCGAGTTAGTTATCCGTGCGGCAAAGAAAAGCTTAGGGATTTGTCTGGCTCCTTTTCAATTTGTCACATCACTTATCGAACGTGGGGAATTGGTACATATCTTACCGGAGTGGCATGGTGGGCTTAGACCAACTTATCTTATGTTTAGAGATAGAAATTATGTTCCCGCTCGCTTACGTGCTTTTATTAGTCATGTGGAGAAATATGAAATTATCGGTAAATAAGATGGAGGCTAGGCTAGAGATAAAAAATGAGAAGAGTATTTATTAATAATGCCCTTCTCAAACATCTAATGATAGTACACAAGGTAAAATTAGTATGATATTCCTTTCATTCCTTCGCTGGTGTACCGTTCCCCATATATATCTAGTTTATTCTTAATATCATTTAAAATTTTTATATCCGCATCTTCTAATTTAATATGACACGAGGCGACGTTCTCTCTTAAATATCGTTCTTTTTTCGTGCCAGGAATAGGTACGATATTAACACTTTGAGCCAATAACCAGGCAAGTGCTATCTGACCAAGACTACAATTATATTTATGACTTAATGGTGTAATAGCCTCTAAAATAGCAAGGTTCTTGGCCATATTCTCTTCAGAGAAACGAGGATTGAAACGCCGGAAGTCATCGACTGAAAAGTCGTTTACTGAAGTATATTTTCCAGTTAAAAAGCCTCGGCCAAGTGGTGAATAAGGTACCAATCCAATATTATTATTTTTCAGAAATGGTAATATTTCATCTTCAATATCCCGAGTCCAAAGAGAATACTCCGTTTGCAAAGCGTCGACAGGAAATACCGACAGCGCCCGCTGAAGAATATCAACAAAAACTTCACATAGGCCAATATGCAATATTTTGCCCTCTTTGACTAAGTTCGCCAAAGTATACATAGTCTCTTCGATAGGTGTTTCAGCATCAAGCCTATGCATGTAATAAAGGTCGATTTTTTACAACCCCAATCGTTCTAATGATGATTCACAACTTTGCTTTATATAATCAGGAGAATTATTGATTTTTCGTTCATAACCAGCGCTATTTCCGCGATCAATACCACACTTGGTGGCGATAGTTAAGTTTGCACGATCATTAGCCGTCAAACCAGACAAACAGCGCCCAATCAATGATTCATTATGACCACGACCATACATATCTGCCGTATCAAAAAAAGTCACCCCTTCATTTATCGCTGTATGCAATACTTTCAGTGAATCAATCTCATCACTAGGCCCATAGAATTCACTCAGCCCCATAGCACCATATCCAATCGCAGATACCTGTAAGTGAGAACCTAAAGTTCGCTGTGGCAATTCGTTATTATTCATTTTATTTCCTTATATTTAAATGATCAAATCTCGCTATCTATATCCAATTTTTACACTTGAACCCTTTTCTTAATTATCTCACTAAATGAATATTTCCGTCATTCCAAGTACCTACGAGATAACTATTCCCGTGTTTCGCTAATGCAACTGCGCCACTAAAATTATCATCCAATAGTTCGGTTTTTCCCGAAATGACATTGACACGTTTAACAGCATCCGCACCATTATCGATAGCGACAATAACGTCATCCGACTCAGCAACAATACCCACACCGGGGCGAATAAAGTCATGACCTAACTCCCGCTTATCGCCCGCTTTATTGATATGAGTTAACCGACCGCTATATTGGGTCACGACTAAACTTCCATCGTTGAGTTCAACAACCCCCACAGGAAGATTTAACCCTGTAACAAGAGTTATTACACTGCCTGTATCTAGATTAAGTGAAGATATATCACCGGATGACCGATTCGTAATCAATAAATTACCCGACTTAGAAAATGCAATCCCTGTTGGGGTTCGGTAACCTGTCGATATCTTCTGCTGAACGCCCTCGGGACTAATTTTTAGAATGTAATTGTCAGAATATGAGGACACATAGACATCGCCATTCTGATTAATGGTAATGCCCGCAGGAGATGATATATTATCTGCGAAAACTTCCTTTTTACCATTAGTATTTATTTTAGTGATCGAGCCAGCGGACCAATTAGTTACATACACAACGCCTTGTTGGTTGACAGCAATCCCTGTAGGTGCATTAAATCCCGTATAAATAATTGATGAATCAGCCATAAGTCCCTCATTAAAAAAACAGCAGACAGTATAAATAAAAAAACACTTAATTTTTTCATAAAAAATTCCTTATTAGCATTCTTTAATAACCAATAGTTGCGCCACCATCGATATTCAATGAGGCACCATTAATAAATGATGACTTCTCGCTTAATAAAAATAATATTGCATTATTGATATCTTCAGTACGGGCGTATCTCTTATATGGATTCATAGATTGTAGATTTGCATCTAACACATCTTTTTCAATCGCTTTAAACTTAGCTAATTTATCGCATGTCTGACTCCAAGACTCAGTCTCAGTGATCCAGGGATTAATTGCATTTAAATTGATATTCTCAGCGGCTAAATACTTTGAACATGCTTTGGTGAACCCAGCTAATGCTGAATTAACAGTGCTATTAATAATAAAAAGTGGATCAGGATCATAGCAGAAAGTGCCATTAATAATAATTATTTTCCCGCGTTGATACTTTGACATCATCCTGGACACCGCTTGGGTCATTCGGATTGTTCCCATAAGCTTTGCCTGCATCGTCACCTGCCAGTCATCCTCTGTAGTAGAGAAAAAATCTGTCGGCTCACCATTCCCTGCTGCATTTATCAGTACATCAATTGGACCATAATATTCATCAATATAGGCCACCCCTTGATCCACAGAGATCTGACTAGATATATCTATCTTTTGCGTAACAACATAAGATTGCTTATTCGTCTGGTTAATTATCTCCTGCTTTACTCGTTCCAATTTGTTATCGTTGCGCCCGACCAATACTACTTTATAATTGTTTTCCACCAACCCCCGGACTATTTCCTTACCAATGGAACCCGTTGCCCCCGTCACTATAGCTAATTTATTTAACATGATTTTATTTTGAACTCTCAATAGGGTTAAAAAACTGCTGGCTTTAGACTTCCCAATATAATTAATCGCCAGAATAATATTAATCACTGATACAGAAACACAGACTATCACCACACCCAACCAATTCATCGAATGCCATACTAAACCAAGAACAAATGTGCCAAAACTCCCTCCAGCTAGACAGGACAAAAGATATAATGATGAAACTGTTCCTTTAGATGAACTATCTACAAATTGGTTAAGGATAGACATAACAATAGGCTGTATACCAAAAACGAATATAAATAAAGCAAAAATCCCCAACGCAACAATATAAATATTATTGCTAAAGGCAATAACTAATATAGACGCAGATACCCCACATAAGAATGTGATTATAATTTTTTTCTTATCAATAGCCATTGCAAGTTTTGCACTTATAAATGCCCCACCAACTGCACTTATTCCAACGAAGTTCAACCAACCCAAAGCTGTCGATGATAGAGTAAAAGGCATTCCTCTAAGGTAGTAAGTTAGAAATGAAGACAATCCTAAATAACTAAAGAAAAGGAGAAAACCTAAAGATAAAAACAGAATAATATTTCTATCAGTGAGCATTTTTGCTGCATTTATATAAACATGACTCAATTTTTTATGATTACGCTCGACAGTAGAGTTTTCTTTTAGCCCAATAATTATCAGCAGTGCTGAAATCAGAACTAGCACTGCATACATAGAGAACGCAGTACGCCAGGAAAAGTGATCGGATAAAATACCAATGATGCTACGACTAAAAATGATACCGACAATTGATGCCGATATCATTAATCCCATTGCTTGTGGGAGTCTATCCGCTGCAGTATTTTTAGCAGTATAAGCAAATAAAGCAGCAGGAACCGCAGCAGCAAAAAATCCAAGTAATGCCATAACGAGAAGAAAAACATTATAGTTTGTAATATAAAGGCAAATAATCAAACAGAAAATAACACCTGCGCATCCAAACAAGCTCAAATACTTAGCTGACGCTCTGTCAGATAGAGGACCAAATATAAAAAATGAAATAGCATAAATAAAGCATGACACACTAAATGAATAGCGTGCATCTAGTACCGCCACATGAAAACTTTCTGATATTTCCTGAAAAATTAGCTGTGTGATATAAACTGCACCTACCGATAAAATAACCCCGATAACCGATATGATCAGGCTAGAAAACTCGCCGTCTGAATTACTATTTCCGAGTATGTTATTTGAATGCATAATTACACCTATTACTTTCATTTATAATAATTAAATATCTTTCGCTATTTAGCTAGAGATAGGTATTATCAGTTATGCCAAAGTTTCCTTGGCACCGCTGTATAATAACTCACTACAATAGTCAGATTTAGATTCAGCGATTCACTTAGATAAGAGTCTCTAATATAAAATCAAGGCAGAAAGATATTTAATATATGTAGCTATAATCGTGTCACTGCCATTGCTAAACCTTCACCACCACCGACACACAACGCCGCGATTCCATTTTTTAGATTACGAGCACTCAGTTGATAGATAAGTGAAACCAAAATGCGGCAACCTGAAGCACCAATCGGATGTCCTAAGGCAATCGCACCACCATTAATATTGATCTTCTCTTTCGGGATAGCTAATGCCCTTTTAATGGCTAACGACTGTGCAGCAAAAGCTTCATTACATTCAAAGAGATCTATCTGAGAAATATCTTTATTGATCTTATCCAAACACTGAGTAATTGCTGCAATGGGTGCAACACCCATGATTGAGGGACAAATACCTGTATTAGCGAAAGCAGAAATTTTCACCAAAGGTATCAACCCCAGCTCTTTGGCTTTACTGGCACTACAAACAATGACTGCAGCGGCACCATCATTTAATGAAGATGCATTGCCAGCCGTTACTGTTCCTTGAGAATCAAATGCGGGTTTTAACTTTGCTAGCCTGCCAGGCTCAGTTACTCTTGGCCCTTCATCAGTATCAATAACCTGTGAGCCTTTTTTATGCATTACGATAACAGGTGATATCTCAGCTTTGAATTTCCCTTCTTCAATTGCTGTCAGTGCCTTGCGATGAGACAGTATTGAGTATGTATCTTGGTCCTCACGCGAAATATTATATTGACTAGCAACATTTTCAGCGGTGATCCCCATATGATAGCCCTTATAGGCATCCGTTAATCCGTCATTAACCATTGAATCAACGATATTACTATTACCAACACGAGTTCCTTGACGTGAGGACAATAAAATATGTGGTGACAGAGACATATTCTCTTGCCCTCCGGCAATAATTATTTCAGCATCTCCATTGCGGATAGCCTGAGCAGCCAATTGTATTGCAATAAGTCCTGACCCACAGACTTTATTAATAGTTAGCGCACAAACATCATTTGGCAGACCAGCATTTAATGCAGCCTGACGTGCAGGGTTTTGACCACAACCCGCGGTTAATACTTGCCCCATAATAACTTGGTCAATATCTTCAGCTTTAATCTTATAGGTACATAGTAAGTCTTTTATAACGGTAGTACCTAATTCAGTAGCCGGGACAGTAGACAGTCCGCCCTGAAATGAACCTATGGCTGTTCTCTTGGCACCTACAATAACAATGTCTTCCACGGAGAGTTCCTTTTAAATTATTCTAAAAAATATCATTAAAATATAACATTGCATTTATCACAATGTGCATTCTGGTAATGTTAATTAAATACTCACAGTAAGCCATTTATTATCTGCTGCATAATTACTGAGTTTCGTTCCCTCACCAATACATACTGGATGGCCAACACAGGAAAGCATAGGTATATCAGAAACATCATCCCCATAGGCAAAACACGTCGATAGCTTAATGTTATTTTTTTCGGCATATTGCCTAATAACAAAAGCTTTACCATCACCAATTGTTTGCGTTCCTAAAATTTCCCCAGTTACTACTCCTGAATTGTCAATGACTAATTCTGTGCAGAGAATATCTGTAACACCTAATAATCTAGCGATAGGTTTTAATAACGGAGCCATTGAGCCAGACACTAACACTATATTATGACCTAAAACTCTATGCGCTAGAATACTTTTTAATGTGTAAGTTATGAATATATCAGTAGTTGAAAATGTTTTTTTGAACCAGCTAACTGCACACTCTTCAATTTTTAATAAAGGGACGTCTTTAAAAAAACGATAATAAGCTCTATTTAATTCCTCGCGGCTATTCGTTTTTCTAGCCAGAACAGAAAACTGTGAATCAAATTTTTCTTTCTGACTGTCTAATTTATTTTCACTTGCCCAAAAATGGAAGAAATCAAACATGCTTTTTATATTTATTAGCGTATCATCCACATCATAAAACGCAGTCCGGCACATATTTATTCCCCATCCTCATAGCGCATTCTTCGACTTTTTTCCTTAAAATCAGGGTCATTTCCTGCAATACCGGCATCCCCCCACCGAGCAGGTGAGACCTCTTCAATATAAACTGTAATTTTATCTAATTGGCAACCTAGCTGGGTATGAACTACTCGTGTGATGTCTGCAATAAGTAAACTAGCCGATTTTTCATTAGCAAATGGCCAAGCCGTTATCTTAATAATTGGCATAATTATCTACCCTAGTGTCGTAATATTGTGAAAGTCTGACTGTTTTAACTTCAGATGAGCATGAATGTCGCCGCCTAATCCATATAGCCCTATTGCTCCGCCATAGCTTTGCTGTGAACTCATAAAAAGCACGACTATATTGATAATACGATTAGCCTCTTTATTTACTTTCGCTGGAAATGGATTATCTAAAATAGCCCAATAAGATGCACATCCATGTGCATCAGTAATAAATACATTTGGAATACCAAGGGGTCCAGGTCTGGTTAGCATATCTGGATTTAAATCATCTTCTCTAAGGCTCATTACTGTATATAAACTATTAGGAATAAGATGACTAAAATCGAAATCAAACCGTACCGACCTACTGTCATCCAAAACAGTAACAGTTAGTCTCCCTTCCGCTTTTACCCAGTCCGCTAAAGTTATTTTGTCTATTTTCCTTCGTCCATCACTTTCACGATAATCAGAAATATATGCCTGATTAAGAGAGAAGCTATCTCGAACCACTCCGTTAGCCTTCGGGCATTGTTCCGGTGCAAATACCATTGGGTAATTATTTAAAGGCAACGGTAACGGCAATGTAAAAAGCTCTATATCACTTAATTCATCTATTGAGGCACTAGATAAATCTTTCTTAATTAAATAAGGTTCTATATTACCAAATGGGGGGACAAGTGTTTCTTTATCAACAATCGCCATTCCCCAAAGGTTTTTATCCTTTTGTGGCAAAGTACCAATAACCACAAAATCCCCATTTTTATCGATGACTTCACTTGGCGGATAAAGTGGCCCTTGTGTAGTAATTGATAATTCGTAAATATATTTTTTATTACTATCCATCATATTTACTCTGAAATCACCTTGCTTGAGTTTATTTTAATAAAATGGTCGCCAATAGCTTTCTCTGCAAGTTCAGCCTCTTTCTTACTGATAATATCGAGTGGGTAGACTGTAAAACTTGCTTCCATAGAGGCACATAAAACATCATTTTGCCATGCTTCTATCGTGGAATTTATTTTCTCACGTCGCTCATTAACATCAATATCATTAACCTTATAGGTAATATTAGCTGCGATTGGGAAAACAAAATTATAAAAATTAATATTGAGTGAATTAATAACAAAGTATTTTTTGATATCACCGAGGAACGGATAAAACTCCTCAGTAACGGCAATAAATGTTTGCCTAAATGCCTCAACTAATAACATACCTTGCAAGTGTTTACCTGATTGATGATCACCCATTAACTCACAGCGCTCATCAATCATAAGTGGTAAGTTATAAATATCTTTATCGACCTTTTGGGCTTTGCCGATCAGGATATTATGCTCTTCTTTCTTATGGGTATAACTATTACTACCTTGTGGATATCTCTCTTGTAATAACATATGTAAGTCAATATTGCTGACCTGTTTATTATAGTGATGATAATTTTCTAATATATTACTAATAGTATCTTTTCTTACACCTTGCCCAACAACTAAAGTATTATTTTTAGCTAAAACTTTAGATGGAATCTTTGTCATTAAGTCTAACTGACTCAATGTAACAATATCATTACCCATAGCGAAATCGTGGAACTTATCTCCGACCACCAATAGGTCTGTTTTTTGTTTTGTTAGCATGTTCATCTGCCTCATTTTTCATTAATTAAATGAAATTTTTTGATAAATTTTTGTATACAAACCGTCATTGCCGCCAGTGATATATCTATCACCTGCTTGTTGAATTATTCTCTGGTAATTTTCATCGGTGAATGATTTTATGTATTCTTCAGGTTCTACCGAAAAAGATGAAACAAACATAACACCAGGTTGAGTACTAAATACTGAGTGATAAGCTTCAAAAGATTCGATCTTGTCCTTATTGCTACGAACAACGTTAAAAATTGTATTTTCCCGCCAGTTACGATATTGCGAGTGAAATTCTGGAACAACTTCTACATGTCGTAACTGGACATATTCAGAGTCAGGAACAGATTTCTCTGACACAATCGGGCTTTCAACATACTTAACCAGTTCACGTTTTACATCACCAGACAATAGTGCCGTAAGGTCAGCAAGAATATCGTTCAGATGATTCTCGTCATACTGAATTTCACTTATCTCAGTGTAGCTATTGAATTCCAGCAATTCCTTATCTTCATCTTGCATCGAAAGATAATAGTTTTTCATTGCGGATGACTGCAATAACCCTGCGAGTTTGGATTCCATCCCTTTCTTTAAAGGGTAGCGAGAAATCATTAGGTAGTTAGATGACATTGTATATTTCCTTTTCAATCAATTGTGGGTTAATCGTTATTTCGATGAAAGGAGCTTACGTTTTTAAAACAATGTTTTGAAATATTCATTTTGTGATAGTATAAAGATATCAGCAGGTTTAAAACTTGAGATAGACCTTACTGAAATGTCGCTTAAACGTGAACACGGATGTTGGAGAAAGTGATGCAGATATTTAGTAAAAGACTTCCTACTATCAGGCAGTTACAGTTTTTCCTTGCTGTGTGTGACGATATGAGTTTCAGACGGGCAGCCGAGCGACTAGGGGTTTCACAACCTCCGCTATCGACGCAAATTCGTAATCTTGAAGAAAATCTGGGAACAGCCCTATTCCTACGCAATACACATCAGGTATCTCTAACAGAAGCCGGTAAACTGTTTGAATTACAGAGTAGAAAACTCTTGAACACCATGGTTGCTGATTTGGCAGAAATAAAAAAACACAGCACTTATGATCAAGGGTTTCGTGCAGGTACGACTAAAACGTTAGACTTTAATTTAATGCCTAAAATTCAGGACACGCTTGATGGTTTAGCGCATACAAATAAAATCTACAAAGACACCTATACATCTAAACAACTCTTAATGGAAATGCTTAACGGACATCTGGACTTTTCGATTGTTGCAGAAAAACCATACCAAAATGAATTATTGGAATTTAAATTCATCTATAAAGAGATAAACTTGATAACTATTCCAAGTAGTCATCCTGCCAGTCAAAAAGAGTTTATTGATTTAAAAGATGTCAGTGATCTCCCGTTATATTGGTTTAGCCGGCTGGCTAATATTGATTACTTTGATAAATGTGAGAAGATTTTCAATGCGTTACCTTTTAATCTAACCCGAAAACCTGAGCCTGGTGATCCATTACGGATGTTATCAGAAATTGCATTAGGACGTGGAATGGCCTTTATTCCTTATTCTATGTGCATGGTTAGCAGAGCGGGAATTGCCTATAAACGTATGACACCTTATTACGAAGATAAATTCGGTATTAATATTTATCTCTCTTGGCGAAAAGATTTAAAAAAAATTAGCGCGCTGGATGCAATACAAAAAATTCTATCCTTAGAGCCTTAAGCTGTCTTGTTTAATTGTGTAATTTAATCATCTCTCGCGTCTGACGCAATTCGATAGCCACACTCATCTTAGATGATGGCTCTTAATCACATTGGGTAACTGTAGCTGTGTCGAGAAAACATCGTTTTTCGGTTATTACTATCACTTAATCACTCTAAGTTGGTGACAGAGTGACCAAACAGCCAGCTAACCGCTTATTATCTGGATAAAAATGCGTATAATGCTCGGCAGTACACTTCAGCGGCAGTCACTCTGCCAATGTCCGGGTCCCCGTAGTTAAACGGATATAACAAGCCCCTCCTAAGGGCTAGTTACTGGTTCGATTCCAGTCGGGGACACCATTATCACTTCTCAGCACATCCCAATAAGTCCATAAAATCAATTGAAAACAACGATATCGACAAAAACTAAACAATATGGATTTTCCAGAGAATCGACTGGGTAGACTACTTACGCTCCCTACTTTGAAGCTCAGTACAAAGAATTAATAATCAAGGTTGAAACACTAAAACAAAAGTTGCCTAACGACGACCAGCAGTGGAAACGCACAGAGTTTTTAGCTCATTTACTCCAGATAAAACATCATCAGCCAACCCATTCCCCTCACTATATGGACTTTATCTTCACTCCATTCCTCGTTGGCACATAATAAATATTTATCATAAATATCAATGAATAGAGTACAAATCCTCTCTATTTTTACCCAGAAAATCCACTATTTATCACTCTCTGCTTGTCAATTTAGATATATCGATCTAAATTAGATATATCTAAATTGTTTAGATATATCTAAAGGAGAGACATTATGTTTGGTTTTTCAAAACGTGGTCATCATCAGGGCGGCGAACACCATGAAGGGCAGCGCCACTGTAGCGAAAGGATGCATCGCGGAGGTCGTCATCATATAACCGCTGAAGGCGCTGAAGCAGTAAGGGGCGGCAGGCGTGGTCGCGGTGATAAAATGCATCGCTTGTTCGAACATGGGGATTTGCGCATCGTCCTCTTGGCGCTGGTTGATAAAAAACCGAGCCACGGTTACGAGCTGATTAAGGCAATTGAAGAGGCGTCCTCCGGGCTCTATGTTCCAAGCCCTGGGGTTATCTACCCAACGCTAACCCTGCTAGAAGAGCAAGATTTTGTCACACCAGTGGCAACCGGTAATGGCCGTAAAAGCTACCAAATCACTGATGCCGGTAAAGTTGAATTACAACAAAATCAACAGATGGTGGATGTGATTTTCTCCCGCTTGGCACAGGTAAATCGCCGGCCAGAAGGGAATCTGGCAGAAGGTATTGCTGATGCTATGCATCGCTTACGCCACATTCTACGTAGCAGTATGATGCGTTCTGATGTCGCACCAGAGCAAGTCGTGCGCATTAACGCGGCACTACTGGCGGCGGTAGAAGTGATTGAAAAAGAGTTAGCACCGCCTTCGGCTACAACTGATGAAAAAGATCAGGAGAAAAGCTGATGCCGGGATATCGTTATCGCATCACCATTGAGCCGCTGACCGACCGCAAAGGTGACGCTATTGAGAAAGCCCCGCTAACGTTCGAAGCCGAGAATCATGACGAGATCCTCGGCATCATCGAACGGTTACAAATGCGAGAAGATATAGACTTCGGCAAAGAGAAAACCGCAGCATTTGCTCTCGGGCTGAAACTGTTTTCAGAAACGATGCTGGAGAACCGTAAACACCCACTGTTTGCGCCGCTGCGCACCGCATTTACCGATTTCATGATTCATCTGAAGAAAGGCCCGCACGATAGTAATGATAGTGCCGGGTAATACGTCATAAGGAGAAAATGGACCCGCTCCCGACTATATTTATCCACTGGGGATATCGGCTATAGACGATATCCCGGCAGATGACTTAATCCAAATCGGCACCGTTACTGGCAATAACTTTTTTGTACCAATAAAAGGATTTCTTTCTCTTACGGGCTAAAGAACCCTTGCCCTGATCATCACGGTCAACATAAACAAAACCATAGCGCTTGCTCATTTCACCGGTAGAAGCAGAAACCAGATCAATACAACCCCATGAGGTATAACCCATTACCGGAATGCCATCAGCAATGGCCTCCCCCATAGCTTTGATATGCTCGCGCAAATAACTGATGCGATAATCATCTTCAATCTCGCCTTGCGGGTTAATTTCATCCTTGGCACCTAACCCATTCTCAACCAAAAATAGCGGTTTCTGATAGCGGTCGTACATCATATTCATGGTGATGCGTAAACCTAAAGGATCAATACCCCACCCCCATTCACTGGCCTCAATGTGAGGATTTTTCAGCGATTTTACGATATTCGCCGCACTGCTGTTATGGTCGTTCATATCGGCCGACGCACAGCGGGAGGCATAATAACTAAAGGAGACAAAATCCACTGTATGCTTGAGTATCTCGTCGTCACCCGTTTCAGTAACAATTGAAATCCCTTTCTCCCTGAAAAGCCGTTTGGTATAAGCCGGATAAGCACCTCGGGCCTGTACATCAATGAAAAACAGATTTTCACGGTCTTTCTCCAGCGCGGCCCACACATCCTCGGGTTTACACGTGCGCGGATAAAAGTTCCCCCCCGCCAGCATGCACCCCACCTGATTATTCGGATTAACCTCATGGGCAATTTTTGTCGCCAAGGCACTGGCAAGCAACTCATGATGAGCCGCCTGATACTTTACTTGCTCCTGATTTTCCTGTTGCTCAAACACCAGCCCGGCACCAGAGAACGGACTATGCAATAGGATATTAATTTCGTTAAACGTGAGCCAGTATTTAACTAATCCATCAAACGCCGTAAAACATGTGCGCGCATAACGGGCGAAGAAATCAACCATCTTCCGGTTACGCCACGAGCCGTATTCTGTGACCAGATGCATGGGAACATCAAAGTGGCACAGCGTCACCAGCGGCTCAATATTGTACTTTTTACACTCGGCAAAAAGGTCACGGTAAAATGCGATGCCCTGCGCATTCGGGGTTAACTCATCACCGTTAGGGAAAATCCGACTCCATGCGATTGAGGTACGAAATACGGTGAACCCCATTTCAGCCATTAACGCGATATCATCTTTATAACGATGATAGAAATCGATCGCTTGATGACTGGGATAAAACTCATCATCTCTTAGGGTAAAACGCTTCTCCTGCCCCAGCTTTACTGCCAAACGGTGTGGTCCATGAGGGATCATATCAACCGTCGTCAGCCCTTTTCCACCTTCAAAGCAAGCACCTTCGGCCTGGTTTGCGGCTAATGCGCCGCCCCATAAGAAACCGTCGGGAAATGTTGATACTGGCATTACATACCTCGTATTTAGTTAATTTTTACTGCGCTTGGCGCAACAGCAGAATGGGCGGTATCGCTTTCGCTATTTTCAACCGGGATATCTTCAAAACCCAGCAACAGCGTGGTAATAAACGAAATCACGATGGCCAGAATCATCACACCAAACACCCATACAATACTCATTGGATTGGCCGGATCGAAGAACTGGACACTGGTAAATAATCCAGGGGACGCCATCGAATGACTTGCCAGCCCACCGATTCCGGCGACTGCACCACAAATAAAACCACTAATAAGACTGGCGATCAGCGGGCGTTTAAGGCGCAATGCCACCCCATAAAGTGCCGGTTCAGAGATACCTGCGACAATCGCTGATGCGGCCGCAGCCAGCGCCGTTTGGCGTAATTCCGGGTTTTTGGTTCGCCATGCGACAGCCAACGATGAGCCACCCAGTGAAAGATTAGCGCCAATCTCTGATGGCATAACCATGCCCTCTTTGCCGGTCTCCGCAATGGTCTGAATAATGGTTGGGGTAAAGACACGGTGCATGCCGGTCATAACCAATAAAGGCCAGAGTGCCCCCATAATCGCTACCGAGAGCCAGCCCAGATAGTCATGAACGGTGTACACTAACGAAGAAATACCGCTACCAATCCAAATTCCCAGAGGGCCAATAAACATGATGGCAATAGGCGCGGAAATCAGCACAATTAACATTGGTTTAAGGAAGTTTTTGGTCACCGCCGGTGTAATGCGATCCACCCATCTTTCAATATAAGACAGCAGCCAGGTCATACATAATGCCGGAATTACGGTATAGGTATACTTCACCGCCGTGACCGAAACGCCCATAAACTCAACTTGTTGACCTTGTGCAGCTTTAGCCATTAAATCAATAAAGGCGGGATGAACCAACACCCCGGCAATGGCGATAGCCAGCGACATATTGGTTTTAAATTTGAGTGCGGCAGAAGCAGCAACCATAACCGGAAGGAAGAAGAACGCTCCGTCACCAATGACATTGAGAATAATCAGTGTCGATGAGCCTTTGCCAAAAACACCGGTCATATCCAGAATCATGGCCAACAGTTTGACCATCGAACCACCGATAATGGCAGGAATCAGAGGTGACATGGTGCCAATCAGCGCATCAAGGATCCCCGCGCCGATGCGTTTCAAGGTTATTTTATTTTTTTGCGGCAGCGTATTTTCAGCTACCAGGCCTTCCGGCAGCAGTTTTAGCACTTCAGCATAGGCATATGAAACGTTATTACCAATAATAACCTGACACTGGTTTTCATTGCGCACCACACCCAGCACACCGGTGATGGACTTCAACTTCGCCAGATCAACCGCACTATCATCGTTAAGCACAAAGCGTAAACGCGTCATACAGTGGGTCACCGCTGCGATGTTATTCGCCCCACCAATGGCATCGACTATCGATGCAGATACTGCGGCATAATTCTTTGACATGAGTAGCAACTCCCCGTAATGACGCACGCCGAGCTAAGCAAACCATTTGTAATCGAAGAGGGACTATCCTCACCAGCATAAATGGTAATTAGCTATTATATTCATAGTGTTATTTAAATATTACCTGCCGATACACCCTTGCTTTTAGTTATTATCAGGCAACTAGGTAACCGGTTCCACACGAGAATCTTAAATTACTGACTGCAATTCAATAGATGGAGCAATTAAATTCTTATTTTGTGATAACGATCAGCATTGATTAGGCGTGTTATTGTGCACGACAGTAGCTGTGGGCCTAAAGAACGGAGTATTGCCAGTCAGCCGCCAGTCTATAGCGCATGGTCCAGAACCCAATTGGAACAGCATGTCTGCCCGCCCATAGGGTAAGTGAATATTGCTAACAGCCGTGCAGTTTCGAGGGCGAAAGGTATAGAATGACAATAATTTTCAACGGGTAGGAAAGACCTATGTCTACAATGCTAGAAGTGGCAAAAAAAGCAGGTGTCTCGAAAGCCACTGTTTCGCGTGTTCTGTCAGGCAAAGGCTATGTCAGTGAAGTGACTAAAGCGCAGGTATATAAAGCGATTGAAGAGAGCGGATATCGGCCAAACTTGCTGGCAAGAAATCTGGCGACCAATAAATCACAATGCATTGGTTTGGTGGTGACCAATACTCTTTATAATGGTAACTACTTTAATGAGATACTGTCTCAAGCGGCCAAAAAATTAGAGAATAATGGCCGTCAGCTGGTGCTGGTTGACGGGAAACACAGTGCGGAAGAGGAACAAGAAGCAATCCAATTCCTGCTCGATTTACGTTGCGACGCAATAATAATTTATCCCCGATTTTTAACTGTGGATGATATGGATCTTATTATTGATAAATATAAGCAGCCCATTATGGTGGTCAACAGAAAATTAAGAAAAAACCACAGCCACTGTACTTTCTGCGATCATAAAGGGTCCAGTTATAATGCGACAAAATATCTCATTGAGCGGGGCCATCAGGATATTGCATTTATCACCGGCTCACTGGATTCACCGACAGCGATTGAGCGCCTTTCTGGATATAAAGAAGCATTAAATGCATTTTCTCTTCCGCTGCGCGATAACCTTATTATTCAAGGGAAATGGACCCCGCTCAGTGGTGCAACTGCGGTAGAATCGTTATTAACCAGCCAACAACCATTTAGTGCGATTATCGCCAGCAATGATGATATGGCAATTGGTGCCATGAAAAGATTAAATCAGGCAGGGATCAGAGTACCTGAAGCGGTCTCTCTTATTGGCTTCGACAATATCCCCATAGCACCTTTTCTAAGTCCATCGTTATCCAGTATTAAAGACCCGGTCAGCGGTATGATAAATGACGTCATTAATCGGCTAATTTCAATGCTGGACGGAGGATATTTATCAACTGAAAATATATTTCAGTCTGAACTGATTATCAGGGATTCAATCAGTGACGGGCCATATTTAAGCCAATCAGCGCTCAACCATCAATAAAGCGCCCAGTTCACTGGGCGTATATTGGGCATAGCAAGGGCCAACTGGTGTTTATAGCCCATCCTCCCGGCGATCACTGGCTATTGGTGGCACCGATGATGCTCTCTCAACCACAATACGGCGGACCTTATAGCCGGTGATACCCAGTATTAGCGTGACTATCGGTGCGGCAATATTAAATACCGCAAATGGCAGATAGCCCATGGTGGATACACCCAATACCGCCGCCATATAAGCACCGCAAGAATTCCAGGGAATCAACGGAGAGGTGACGATACCGGCATCCCCCACCAGGCGTGAGAGATTTTCAGGTGCTAACCCGCGTTTGGCAAATTCACCGTGGAATAACCGTGTTGGCAGCAATAAAGCAATATATTGATCACCCGCGACGATATTAAGCCCAATGGCCGTAGCAACCGCTGAAGCAAAAAGTTGCCCAACGGTTTTAGCCCGCAACAAAATAGGGGTTACCAGTTTATTAAGCAGGCCAAAGTCATCCACCATAATACCGAACGTCACTGCACCGATAATCAACCAGATAGTCAGCAGCATGCTGTCCATTCCCCCACGCGACAACAACGCATCCATCTGTGGAATACCGGAGTTCTCCTGAAAACCATTAGCCATCGCCAGCCAAACGCCCTTCACCGCAGCAATGGGTAACGCGGTATCAGGTTCAGCAATAAAACGCGCAATGGCCTGCGGCTGAATAAATGCTGCCATCACACCAGCCAATAACGCCGCGCTAATAATGGCCAACGGTGCCGGGACTTTACCGACAGATAATCCAAGCAAGAATACCAGTGGCAGTAAATTCCAAGGCGTAATGTTGAATAACTCATCAAATCGGGCTAATTCGGCGTGCGTAATTGTGGCATCAAAGCTGGCTTGTTGATTGATACCCAATATGATGAATGCCACCAAAGCAACCAATGCGGCAGGAATTGTGGTCCAAAGTTGTGCCTGTATATGGCGATACAATTCAACACCATTCAACTGTGCGGCCAACACAGTACTTTCGGATAATGGCGAGATTTTGTCACCCACATAGGCACCAGAAATCACGGCACCTGCAGTTATCTCTGGTGAGACACCAATCATATTGGATAACCCAACCAAGCCTACCCCAATGGTTCCCGCCGTTGTCCAGGAGCTGCCAATACTTAGAGAAACCCCGACACAAACAAGAAAGGTAATGGGGAAAAACCAATTTGGTGTAATCAGAATAATGCCGTAATAAACTAAAGTCGGTATCGTCCCCGACATGTTCCAGGTCCCAATTAATGCACCAACAGCAAGTAAGATAAATATCGCGCCAACCACTGTTGATATTCCCTTACGCGTGGATTGGGCAATATCCTCCCATACATGACCATTCTTCATAATGATTACAGCGGTAATCATGGTGCAAAGAATAAGCGCGACCTGTAATGGTCCATTGACGGCATTGAGGCCAAACAGAGCGACAGATGCGCCGACGAGTAACACCAACGACAACATCGGGATAATGGCATCTAAATAGGAAGGAGGCTTGATAGTGCGCGTTTTTTTGGGAACATTGGCCATATATACCCCACAAACAATTAAATACGACTAGTGAGTCAGATCAATCTTTTAATGATGCTTGCACGCTACGGCTCGTTTTTTAAGTATAGTCATTGGAAAGATATCTGATTAATTAGTTTAGCATTTAACGCCAGAAGTCAGTGCGGAGTAGCCCCCAAAGAAAAGGAGCACAAGGCTCCTTTAGGTCAAACAACGACGGTATTGGTATCGCTCTGACTATTTGGCGCGAACACCTTCGACTGACAAAATCAGTTCGACTTCCTGTGATGCCGGGCCTAAATCAGTGGTGATATTAAAGTCTTTCAGCTTGATAGTGCCATTGGCTTCAAAACCAGCACGATAACCGCCCCAAGGATCACTACCTTGGCCAGTCAACTTGCTTTCCAATGTCACCGGCTTAGTGACACCATTTAATGTCAGGTTACCCACGACCGAATAACCTTCTGCATTTTTCTTAACGTCGGTCGACTCAAACGTTGCCTGTGGGAATTTACCGACATTCAGGAAATCTTTACTACGCAGATGTTTGTCACGCTCTGCATGGTTGGTATCAACACTATTGGTATTGATCACCACATTAACTTTATCAGCGGCCGGATTTTTCTCATCAAAAGTGAAAGAACCGTCAAAATCATTAAAACTGCCGTATAACCAGCTATATCCTAAATGTTTAATCCTGAATTCGATAAAGGCATGCTGCCCTTCTTTATCGATTTTATATTCGGCGGCTACGGCACTGCCTGCGGTAAACATCAGTGCACCTACAGCCAGGCCCAACAGGGTCTTATTAAACATATTTAATTCTCCATAATACAGTTGGTTAATCGGTGCTACGTCCCAGCATCCGCTTAAGGGTTACATCACCATCAATAAAGTGGTGCTTAATCGCGGCCAGTCCATGCAAGAGTGAAAGCACGACGACTGCCCAAGCCAAATAGAGATGTACAGTTCCGGCAGTATCTGCCTGGTCAGGTAGATTGGTCAGTGTTGCAGGGACATTGAACCAACCAAATACATTGATTGGTTGCCCATCTGCTGTTGAGATCAAATAACCGCTGAACATGATACAAAATAGGACAATATATAAAATCAAATGCGCCAATATCGCGCTTACCCGAGTTAAGCGGCTATAACTCGATAAGGGTTTAGGTGGCGGCGAAATAAAGCGCCAAATCACCCGAAATAACATCACCGCAAACAATATGCATCCGATGCTTTTATGTATTTCAGGTGCCTGGTGATACCAGCCATCGTAGTAGCCCAGAGTTACCATCCATAAACCCAGGGCAAACAACGCATACACCGTAAATGCCACTAACCAGTGGATAGCAATAGTCATGCGCCCGAACTGCTCCCTGGTATTTTTCCAAAGCATAATGATTCCCTTTTGCTCAATTTACAGAGCAATAGTCAAACATTTCGAAACATAAAATCAACACTTATTTTATATAAGATATATTTTTCCAACCGCCGTCAGTTATTTTGCGGGAGTCGATAATTACTCGGTCAGTTTAATTGTTGGACTTTACTTAACCTGACATAAGCACAGTAAGCAAGCAGGTAAATACAGCAGAAATAAAAGCGATGAATTCATTAAATTAAGCATTTCCAGCGGGAAATAGCAGGAGTTAAAAGCAGAAATAATGCCATTACAAATATTTATAATGGCATTATTTGGAGGGGTATCCATTGACCATTCTTATCTAACAGTAAGATAGAAGGCCATCAGGTTATACCGTAAAACCGAGATAGAGATAGATTGCCAACACAATACTTGCAGTTGCAATGGCATAGGGCATTTGTGTTCGAATATGCTCAATATGGTCACAATCCGTCGCCATAGACGCCACAATGGCATCACCAGAGATAGGCGATGTCATGTCACCAAAAATAGAACCTGCAATGGCCGCACCAATCATATATTCCACGGGCATCCCCAAAGAGACCCCAAGCTGAACACCGATGGGGATCATAATGGCAAACGTGCCCCATGACGTCCCCGTCGCTAGCGACATAATTGCACTGATAATAAAAATAAAGCCAATTGAGAATCCAGGAGAAATAACACCGGAGGTGATAGTAGCAATATATTGCCCGGTATTGAGATCAGCAGAGACATTCCCCATCAAAAATGCCAATACCATAATTGAGCTAATTTTCACCATACTGGCGTAACCGATATACAACTCTTTAAAGAAGGATTCTATATTCAGGATCCGTCGCCCACAGAACCAAACAAAAGAAACCGTTGTCCCAAACATCACGGCGCTATATACCGACATAGAGCCGCTACCTTTAGTGAAATCGCCATCGCCAGTGACATAAAGTGCAACCGGCACAGCAATAACAGTCGACAGAATAGGGATAAGGAAGTTTAGTAATGAATTACACGCCGGATGATCAATGACTTCATCTTTTTCTTTCTCAACGTGCAGATCCTGTTTGCTGATGTAATTCGCTTCAGCCTTCTTCATCGGCCCCCAGGATGCCCCAGAGAAAATATAGAACAGTACGGACGCCAACGAGAACCATGCCATCAGATTCCACACCATCGATCTGGCCAGAATCTCAAAAGGCTGTCCATCGATGTACCCTTTGGCGATCTGAACACCGATGACCCCCATCATTGCCGCACCCCAGCCATTTATCATTGCTGAAGAACAGACTGATACACAGGAGGTTTGGACAATATAAGACATTTTCTCTGGTGATAGACCGTATCTTTTTGCCAGATCTTTGGTCGATGCACCGGCAATAAGTTGGTTGATCGAACTTTCAATGAAAATAATTGACGTAATCACCATCGCCAACAACTGCACTGCTTTTTTATTAGTAACAAACTGAGTTTTTTCTGTTAAGGCGCGAACTAAACTTCGAACGCCCCCGGTCACGACAATTAAGCGCATGATCCCGCCAATCATCACCATAAAAATAACGGTACGAGTATTACCTGGAGAAGAGAATGTATCAATAATTCCATTTAAAGTGCCACTGATCCCCTGAAGTAGATTGTGATCGTTAATAACCGTAAATCCAACAACTATCCCCATTAATAACGACAATATTACCTGCCGAGTAAAAATCGCCAAACAAATAGTTACTAGTGGAGTTATAATTGTCCACACGCCATAATCATGCATATGACTACCCTATTAATTATTGTATAAAGGAAAGGGCTTGCTCTGCGTCTGCTATTAAATCATTAATATCTTCGATACCGATTGAAAGCCGTAGTGTTGTATCGTATATGCCTATATTTTCCCTCTCGTTTTGAGACATAGAACCATGCGACATTGAAGCAGAATGGTTAACCATACTTTCAACGCCCCCCAGTGATTCGGCTAAAACAAAATAATTTAGCTTGGCAATAAAGGTTTTCACCGCTGTTATATCGCCTTTTAATCGGATACTGACTACCGCCCCGCCAGAACGCATCTGTTTTTTACACAATTGATATTGAGGATGTGATTCCAGACCAGGGTAATGGACATCTAGTACCTTAGAATGTTGTGCTAAAAACTGCGCGATTTTTAAAGCATTACTGCATTGACGTTCCATACGAACATCAAGTGTTTTCATGCCGCGCAATGCCAAATAGGCATCAAACGGCGAAGCAATAGCCCCAACGGTGGTTTTACAAAAATCCAGTTGGTCGGCAATATTCTGCACATTGGTAATAACTGCACCGCCAATTAAATCTGAATGCCCACCAATATATTTACTGGTAGAGAGCATAACGATATCAGCACCTAAAGTGAGCGGCCGTTGGTTCCAGGCACTGGCAAAGGTATTATCCACGCAGCTCATTATGCCCCTGCTTTTGGCAACCTGGCATACCGCTTCAATATCAACTAATTCCAACAGTGGGTTAGTGGGCGTTTCAATCCAGATTAAAGCTGTATTCTCCTGAATATGGCTATTTACTGACGCCAGATCGTTAAGATCGACATAACTGAATGTGGTACCTGAAGTGTGTTTACGCAGACGTTCAAACAACCGATAAGTACCGCCATAGACCCCTTTCATTACTAATACATGGGAATCTTTAGGTAGCAACTCCAATATAAGTGCAGTTGCTGCCATACCGGAAGCGGTCGCCGTAGCATAGATACCACCTTCTAACTCAGCCAAGGCGGTTTCATACGCATATCTTGTCGGGTTACTGCAACGGGAATAACAAAACTCCCCTTCTTCGCCTAAATTGGGTTGAATGAAAGAACTGGCAGTCGTAATTGGTGGAAAAATAGCATTATTGCCCCGGTCAACTTGATCTCCGGCATGGATAACCAGAGTCGCGATCGATTTTGACTTATTCATTATTTGTCCCTTTAAATTTTTACGATAACCCGCCGATCATTATTAATAATGACGTTAGGCCACGCAGTTAAACCGTAATATTTATTTACGTGTCATTATACTGATAATTTCTTTATCTGTTTGCCTCATCGGCGATAACACTAATTTACATAAATTGTTGATAGAACCTTCAACATTACAAGAAACAATGCCATCACGCTCCCCTGCAACGCTATTTTGTTGCGCCATCAACACCGACTTAAATGCGCAGGCGGTGGCAGTAGACACTTTCATCGCACAACTATTTGATGCACCATCACAAATAATCCCACTGATATCACTGATCATATTACTGACCGCGTAGGAGATAGTCTGAAAATCCTGGGTCAATAACCAACTCATACCTGCCGCTGCGCCCATTGCTGCCGTTGAAGCCGCACACAATGCAGACAATCGGGTATAACGCATATGAATTGAAATTGCAGCCAAATGAGCCAATGCTAATGCCCTGGCCAGGGTTTCATCATCGGTCTTTAGATGTCTGGCAAGTGTCACTACCGGCATTGTCACGGTAATCCCTTGATTACCTGAGCCATAATTTGACATCGCGGGTAAGGGTGCGCCTCCCATACGGGCATCTGACGCCGCAGTGGTGTTGATCAACATTTGGCTCAGTAAGTCAGTGCTGATAAAGCCGTTTTTCCTGGCCTGCGACAACGCCCCACTCACGTTCAAACCATAGCTCTTCCTTTGCCCCTCATCAGAAAGCGCAGTATTAATCTCAGCACTTTTCAGCATAAACATAATATCTTTAGCGCCAACATCGGTCACAAATTTAAATGCGTCGTTAAGTGAAAATTCGGGTAGTGCGCCATTTTCATTGTCGGTGATTAAGTCTCGGGCTAATATTCGTTTTATATTATTAATATATACTTGCGTGACATTGGTATGGCCACCTTGAATCACAACCCGGCAGTGATCATCAAGGCTATATAACGTAATATCAATAAAAATAAAGTCCGCAGCATCTACTGCGTTTAAACACACTTTACCTGATTCATTGAACATATAAGCTTGGGTAATTTGTGCCGCAGTAATGTCTTTCAATACTTCTAAATCGGCATCCGCGTTACCGCCAATAGCCCCTATCGCCGCAGCAAGAGTCACTCCGCAATAGGTTGTTCCTGGGATAGTGACCCCCATCGCATTTTTATACAGATTCTCCGATATCTCCCCCGTTATTTTTAATATCGGTGCGTTGAGATATTTGGCAGCCACCGCAGCAGCATACGCAATAGCAATAGGTTCAGTACAACCTAATGAAAGTTTTACTTCTTTTTTCAACCAATCGAGCAACTGTTGATGCGTAATTTTTTGCATTTGAAATAATTAATCAGTAATTTTATTTATTTTTATCTTATGGTTTTAACGGGAGAAATACTTTTCATATTTTCCTGTTGTTTTTAATAGCTGGAGAATATTATTCTCTTTAATGAAAAATTAAAACACAGATCAATTTAATTAAAAACTTATACAATACAACAAGTTAAATAATTTATTTACCATAAGCACTACACCCAATGAGATACTAGTCACAAAACAATAAAGAGAATATTTTCCCCCTTGGGCGAGATTCTTTCTCTGAACCCGTAAACTGCCGATTAAAAAAGGCGAGTTAGCTACTGCCAACTCGCCTGAAATAAAATCTAAGCTATCGCGATATACTCGCTTCAGCCTGTCCTGGTTTGATAACCCGTGCTACTGAGAAGACTGCTGCATGGTCCAGTTGAGCACTTGGGTGGCTAACTGGTCACTGGCCAGGCCAAAGGCCTGAATCACCTCATTCATCTCGCTACCTGTTATCGGTTGGCGAATTTCAAACTGGCGGGTCGCAATAATCCTACGGTCCGAAATTCTTACCAGCCGGGCATCAAAGCGGATCAGCACTTCGCTGCTACCAACATGATATACCCCTTGGAACGCAGACAAATCACCACTCAACTCCACATCAGCCTGTAGGCTGTCATCATCGCTACTGACTGCGCGGATTCGGCCATCACTACGGAACGCCTGAATAAGACGATTGCGCACCAGAATCGGTGCTGAATCACTCCAACGAGAGTTTTTATAAACTGCAATCTCCTGGCCCTGAGGCTGCACCGCTATGCGTGAGCTATTAAGAAACTGGTTCGTCGCCGGTTGTGAAACCCGTAATGACCAGTTTACTGTCTGCGTGCGCGGCGCACTCACTGCTGGTGGCACCGGCAGAAGATAAACTTGTGATACGGGGGCCGAGGGTAAAATGGTACAGGCAGAGAGCAGTATCGCCCCGCCGGATATCATCAATAGCCACACACGGCGGCCTGCATAGCGCATTAGATTAAGAGAGAGCATTAAGGCGTAAACTCCTGTGTTCTTTCACGGCCGCGCAACAAGGCCGCTGGGTTTTCTTCCAAACGAGAAACGGCGGCACGTAATGTCGCTAATGTTCTGCGCAGCTCATCCACAGCCGGCCCCAGCTCATTCATCCCTTGCATCCCGTTATTGAGTGAGGTTTTATTTTCACTCACCAATTTATTGAGGATGGTACTGGTATTTTGCAACGATGCCATGGTCTTGGCGGCATCACTGACCAGTTGTTTCCCCTGCCCATCCATTAAGCCGTTAGCATTACGCAGCAGGCGATTAGTTTGGGCCAGTGTCTCATTAGCCTGTTTACTGGCCTGCGCCAACTGCTGCAACAGGGTACGAAGATCACCACGTTGATCAGCCACGGTTTGAGTGACCAGCGCGAGATTATCCAGTGTCGTTATCAGGCGCTGCTGGTTATCCGGTGCCAGCAACTGGTTCAAGCGCACCAACACTTCATTAGCATTGGTCATGAAATTCTCACCGTTAGCCAGTAGCTGACTCATCGGCGAAGGGGTGGCAATAATGATAGGAACATCGCCATCTTTGCCTTCCAACAGCGGGCTGTCTTGGCTGCCACTGCTGAATTGAATATTTGAAGTGCCGGTAATACCCGCAACTGTCAGCCGGGCTTGAGTATCCTCGCGTATCGGAGTAGATGCAGAGACGCGGATACGTGCCCAAACCTTATTAGGATTCTCTCGGTCCAACCGCAATTGTGTCACCTCACCGACTCGAATCCCGCTGTACTGAACGGTGCTGCCCTGTGACAGGCCACTCACCGGTTCATTGAAAACGATATCGTACAATCTGAACTGGCGGTCAGAACCGGAATTTGTCAGCCATAGGCAAAACAGCAGCGCGGCACTCACCACAATAAGAGTGAACAATCCAATAACAACATGATGAGCACGGGTTTCCATATTACCACCTCTCTCCACTGTTAATTGCCGCTGCCTGATAAGCAGCCCGGCCTCGTGGGCCATGAAAATACGCCTGAATCCAGGCATCATCAGTCGCCGCAACTTTATCCAGAGTATCAACCACCAGCACTTTTTTCTGCGAAAGCACCGCCACACGATCACACAACGTATACAGCGTATCCAGATCGTGAGTTACCAAAAATACCGTCAGATTGAGGGCATCCCGCAGAGTGCGGATCAAGCTGTCGAACGCCGCCGCACCGATGGGATCAAGGCCCGCTGTCGGTTCATCAAGAAACAGAATATCTGGGTCCAGCGCCAAGGCACGGGCTAACGCAACACGTTTGACCATACCACCCGACAGTGATGCCGGATACTTGCTGCCAGTGCCCGGCGGTAACCCGGCCAGTGCCAGTTTAACCTGAGCCAGACGCTCAGCCTCAGCCCGGGGTAACCCGGCGTTTTCTATTAATGGCAACGCCACGTTCTCGGTCACGGTTAGAGAGCTGAACAGTGCGCCTCGTTGAAATAATACGCCAAATCGGCGCTCGACCATGGAGCGGGATTGACCTGACAGAGTCATTAAATCTTCACCAAAAACATGAATTTGCCCGTCAGTCGGACGACGTAGCCCAACAATACTGCGTAACAGAACCGATTTACCGGTACCCGAGCCGCCAACCACGCCCAAAACCTCGCCGCGCTTAACATCAAGATTTAACCCTTGATGCACGCACTGTGCGCCAAAGCAGTTAACCAGAGAGCGAATTTGAATAATTGCATCTTGCGTCATTTGGCTCACCACCCCATTTCCATGAAAAATAGTGCTGCCACGGCATCAAGCAAAATCACCACAAAGATCGAATGCACCACACTGGTGGTGGTATGGACCCCGACAGATTCAGCGCTACCCGTCACTTTGAACCCCTCCAGACAGCCAATAATGGCAATCAGGAAAGCAAAAATAGGGGCTTTGCTTATACCCACCAGAAAATGCTGCAACCCATTACTGTTTTGCATAATCGACAAAAACATGGTTGGAGAGATATCCAGTGTTAAGGCGCACACCACCATGCCACCAAAAATACCACAAACCATACCAATAAATGTCAGCATCGGCAGAGAAATCAATAGTGCCAAGACGCGCGGTAACACCAGCAATTCGACCGGATTCAAGCCCAGCGTCTGGATAGCATCAATCTCTTCATTAGCTTTCATCAAGCCAATTTCAGCGGTAAAAGCACTGGCTGTCCGCCCTGCCATCAGGATCGCGGTAAGCAGTACCGCAAATTCACGCAGAAAAGAAAATACCACCAAATCGACGGTAAAAATGCCCGCGCCGAAGGTAGTGAGTACGGTGGCACCGAGAAAAGCGATAACTGCCCCCACCAAAAAGGTGAGCAACATAATGATCGGTACAGCATTGAGGCCAATCTGTTGAATATTGGCAATTAATGAGGTAATGCGCCAGCGTGAGGGGCGAAAGAGTGTCCCCAGCAAGGTTTCCAGCGTCAGACCAATAAAGCCCAATAGTGACTTAATATCTTGCCATAAGTTATCGACCGAACGGCCGGTGTTAGCCAGCATCTCCAGCCAAAATCGTGCGGGTTTTTCTGACGGCTCAGGGGCTAAGTCAGGCAATACATGGCTTACCGTTTCAAGTAAGGTTCGCCGTTCTTCTGGCAATTTAGGCGCAAGTTCGCGTAAATTTGCCACACGATCCTCACCCAGAAGCAGAGCTAGCAACGTTGCACCGGCGGTATCTAACGCCCCGAGTTGGTTGAGGTCAAATACCACGCCACTGGGCATATTAACGCGCAACTGCGCCACTTGGGGTTCCAAAAAGCGGTAATGCGCCAGTACCCAATCCCCCCTGATATACACTATGGGAGGCTGAGCCGCGCTATCGAGATCAAGTTGTACGGAGGACGTTTGCTCAGTCATTGCTCAGACCTTACCTATTTCAAACCCTAATGTTTCAAACCCTAAATAGGTATATCACACAGTTAAGTAAGAGTAATGACTGTTTAATTAATGAAGTGTTAACCACCCGCTAATCAGTGAGGTGTGGCACTCTGTTTGCCCAATTGCCGTATTTTCTTCCCCGGCAGGGTAAACCACACCACCACCGCCAGCAGAATTAACAGTGCGCTGGCAGTACCTAATACCAAACTATGCGAGGCAGAAAAGGCAAGTTTGGCGCTGGTCAGTAGATGCTCGTTCCCACCAAGGCTATTGACCACCTGAATAGTTTCACTGATAGAAGCACTTGCCTGCTCAACCAGATCAGCGGGTAAATCTGCTGGTAATTCAATAGACGCGGTATAGGCCCGCGATAACATCAAACCAAATATTGCCACCCCAAATCCCGCCCCCAGCTCATAAGCCATACCCTCAACCGCCCCTGCCGCACCGGCTTTTTCCGGGGGAGCCGCACTCATAATCGCCGCGGTAGAAGCTAATAACGAGGCTTCAATACTGAACCCCAGCACTATCATCCATCCCCATGCCAGATAAACTTGCGTGGCAAAATCGGTCCAGGCCAGGCCGAGAAAACTCAATGAGCTAAATGCAATACCCGCGCTTGCAACGGTACGTAACCCCAATTTAGCCACCAGCCAACCGGATATCGGCCCGCTAACACCACTGGCAATCATCAATGGCATTAGAAAAATACCCGCTTCGAGTGGGCTTTTACCTAACACAAACTGCAATTCCTGTGTCAGCAGCAGTTCAAAACCAACCAGCGTTATCATTGCCGTCATGGCCATTGCCATACCAACAGCGATCACCCGCTGGCTTATCAGGCGAAAATCAATCATTGGAGCTGTCGTTGATAACTGGTGACGAACAAAAGCAAACAGCATCGCGCCCCCGATAAACGCGGTTAGGAAAGTTACCCTCATATCTCCCCCGCCGCGCAGCCCGGTTTTGGCCGCATAGACCAGCAATAGGATCGCAGTAATCAATACCAGTGCCGGAGCCAATTTCCATGACTGTTCCACCCGCACTGGCAGGCTCGGTATAACCAGCAGCGTGGCAATAACCACTGCAATAATAATAGGGATATTGATCAGGAAGACTGAACCCCAGTAGAAATATTCCATCAATAATCCACCAACTAGTGGCCCCATCGCGGCACCCGTCGTTCCGATGGCAACCCATATCCCCAGCGCCAATGCCCTTTCTCGTTCATCGGTAAAGATATGGCGCACCGCCGATAAGGTTGCCGGCAGGATCATCGCCGCACCTATCGCCAAAAAAGCGCGTGCCGCAATGAGCGCGGCAACCGATGGTGCAAGAGCCGCCGCCAGTGAGGCAAGCCCGAACAGTACCGACCCCAACAACGCCAAGCGTTTGAAACCGATGCGATCCCCCAGCGCCCCCATTGGCAGCAGCAAACAGGCCATAACCAGTGAGTAAATATCAATAATCCACAGCAATTCACTGCCCGTGGCTGACAGCGCAATACCCAGTCGTGGGGCGGCCACATGTAATACAGTTGCATCAATAGAAACTGGGAGATACATCAGAATAATAACGTAGAAAATCATCCACTTTTTAGACATACAAAACGCTCAAATAAGGCATAGATTAATGTTGAACACCTGTTCAATATGTCAATAATAGCGGAAAGTTGAACTAGCGTCCAATTCATCACATAATGGCTGAAACACTAATAAGTCAGATAAGGAGTCTCTTTGGCCTATTTGAACCGTGAGGAACGCCACGACACCCTTTTGCAGGCTGCGATGCGTGTCGCGATAAGTGAAGGGATGGCGGCAACCACTGTACGTCGTGTTGCCAGCGAAGCGGGCGTGGCTGTTGGGCAAGTTCATCACCATTTCACATCAGTCTCACGACTACGAGCAGATGCTTTTCTACTCTTAGTTAAACAGTCGTTATCTGCTTTTGCGCTAAACAGTCAAAACTTACCTGCCGTTGAACGGATACAGCAAGTGTTGGGCTATCCACAAGATGAAGCCGGCCGAAGAGAAACCCGGTTGTGGAATGAAATTTCAATGCTAGCCGAGCGCGATGAACTTATTAAGGAAGCCTATGCGGCGTCGATGTCAGACTGGCATGCGGCTACCGTGGCGGTGATCCATACCGGCATTACCAACGATGAATTTCGCTCAGACATAAATGCCAGTGATGTTGCCTGGCGGCTGATCGGGCTGGTGTGCGGTCTGGATGGTCTAACCCAGTTTACCGAGTTAGGTTTTTCAGAAGCAGAAATCTTGCGCCATCTGGCTGCAATGATGAGAAGCGAGTTATTGAAAAACCATTAATAGATTCTCACCTTGGCCGGTACTTAACTCGGAGAGTTTTCCCTGATAGGACAGGCTATAATGATTATCTGATTCCTCAAATCCCCAACGTCATTGGCGTGGCAGCACAGCAACCAATCCCGATGAGCTGACAGAGGTTAGCAATTCAGGTGATAAACATGCCGGGAGCAGCTAACGTCAAGGAGGAAAGGGCATTTTATAAAGTACATAATATGACTAAACAGACTCCTGTCGCCGACTGTATTTATTACAATGGCACAATTTATACGGCAGATGCTGATAACACGGTTTGCAGTGCCATCGCCATCGGCCAAGGTTATATTCTGGCCACGGGCGGTGATGAGATCAAACAGCAATTCACTAGCGCGCAAACTCAACTTATCGATCTGGCAGGTAAGTTTATGATGCCCGGCCTGATTGACAGCCATATGCACCCGTTTTGGGGGGGGAAACAACTGATTGGTTGTAACCTCAATTATGCTGCGCTAAGTGTTGAGCAGACACTGGATATTATCCAGAAACACCTCGATAGCGATCCTTTTAACGGTGAAAATGACTGGCTGACCGTGCGCGCCTGGCAGCGTCAGGCGATGACACCCGTCGGCGCTGATATGAGCCGAAAGGCCTTGGATTCGCTCAATACCAGCCGTCCAATCGCATTGTTTTCCAATGATTGCCACACGCTGGCGGCCAACAGCCGCGCGCTGGAATTGCTGGGTATCGATGAATACACTCCAGTACCGCCAGATGGCAAAATTGCCCGCGATACCCACGGTAAATTGACCGGTATTTTGGAAGATGCGCCCGCCATGCGCGCCTTTGACAGTATCCCCTCCGCCACAGCGGAAAAGAATGTGCAAATTGCGGCCCATGTGCAGCAAGTACTTAATGCGCAGGGTGTCACTACCGTGATGGATACTCGTGTTTTTGCCGAACAGTTGTTGGCTTTCCACCGTTTGCATGAACGTGATGCCTTAACCTTACGGGTTCTGGGCGCTAAAGAAGTGACTCCAGATAGCCTGCAAGGCCCACAGGACGCCGCTCGCGTGGTACAAGAGGTGGTAGAGTTCGCCCGTCAATGGGGAAGCCACGCATGGACACCCGCACCGGGTTTCGCCGTCGATCACCTGAAATTGTTTATCGACGGGGTATTGCAACCCCCAACCATGACCGCTGCATTACTGGAGCCGTATCGTGCCAACCAGGGTTCAGCACAACAACCTGACTGGCAAGATACCGAGCGCTATGGCGACCTCTATTTTAGCGCGCCAGTAGTCAATGCCGTGATTCTGGAGTGCGCCCGCGCAGGTCTTCATCCACACACTCATACCGTGGGTGATGGGGCCATCGAGATGGTGCTGGATGCAGTGGAACAGATGCGCGCCGCCTTGCCGGGCAAAGATATCCGCCCAGGATTAGCACATAACGAGCTGGTTGCCCCCCATCAATATGATCGTTTTGCCAAACTGGGAGCAACAGCAGTGCTTTCCTTCCAGTGGGCTGGCTTGCCGGGGGTGCTAATTGATGAAGAGCGTGAGATGTTGGGCGAGGCCCGTTTCCAGCATATGGAGCCCGCAGCACGCTTCCTTGATGCTGGCGCACGTATTGCGTATGGCAGTGACTGGCCCATTGACCGGCTAGATGAATGGTACAACCTGCAAGTGGGTATGACCCGTCGTGCATGGGATCTCGACGGTCATCCGGCTGGCCCACGGCTGGATAATGATCGTGACCTGACGCTGATTGAAACATTACGTTCTGCCACTATTGATGCCGCTTATATGATTGCCAAAGAGCAATATATCGGTTCACTGGAAGCAGGGAAGTTCGCCGATATTATCATTCTGAAAAATAACCTGTTTGAGCAGTCGCCAAACGCTATTTACCAGACACAGGTGGAATCTACGCTGATCGGCGGTAATGTGGTTTATCAAGCCTAGTAAATGCCCCGCATCATTGATGCACGTCGGTGATGTGGGGGACAACTCTGTCAGGAGCAGAGTTGAGCACGACAACATAGGCTAAGAAGGAAGTCATTGGCGTTACAGCGACCCTTATGTCAAAATCCGCTCCTTTATGTTCTATAGCTGCATAAAAATGCAGCGTAACGGTGCTTTTTCTCACCAGGAGATGATACGGTAATGCCACAAAATATTCAGTTGCGCAGAGTGCTTAAAACCCCCGCGCTGGTCGCTTTCGGGCTTGCCTATATGGTGCCTTTAGGCGTATTCACTACCTATGGACAGGTGACCGTATTAAGTCAGGGGCATTTGCCCGTTGCCTATCTGGTGACTGTTGCCACCATTCTGTTTACCGCCCTCAGTTATTGCCGGATGACCAGCGCCATGCCGCTGTCTGGCTCCGCCTATTCCTATGTTCAGCGTAGTTTTGGCGGGAAAACCGGTTTTCTGGTGGGTTGGGCGCAAATTTTGGATTATCTGTTCCTGCCAATCCTTAATTATTTAGTTTTAGGCATTTTCTTGCATGAGGCATTTCCGGCTATCCCTGCTCCGGTATTTATTATTGCGTCTATCATCAGTGTCAGTCTGCTTAATATTCTGGGCGTGCGTTTACTCACCTCAGTTAATTTCTCGCTGATCGCAGCACAGATGGTCTTTATCATATTATTTATTGCGCTCTCTTTCAGTCAGGCCGATTTAAGCCCGGAAGCGTTAATGAAGCCACTTCTGGTGAATGCCGGTGACCTATCCGGGTTACTCTCTGGTGCGGCAGTGCTCTGTTTGGCCTTCCTCGGTTTTGATGCCATCGCGACCATGGCCGAAGAGGCGCACGACGCCAAACGCACTCTGCCACGGGCCATTCTCTTTACGGTGATCAGCGCCGGTGCTATTTTTATCGCCGTTTCCTATGCTGCCCATTTGGCCTATCCCGACTGGAAATCGTTGATTCCACATCAGGATACCGCCAGCCTGATTATCTCCGAGCATGTCGGTGGGAAGTGGATGTATAACTTCTTTATGGCCACTTATTTGACCGGCGTTTATGCCTCCGCAATGACCGCGCAGACCAGTGTGTCGCGTATTTTCTATGCCATGGGGCGTGAAGGTGTACTGCCACGCAAAGTGTTCTTCCATCTGCATCGCAAATTCCACACACCGTGGCGGGCCATTTTGTTCGTTGCCACCATCTCGCTGCTGGCCCTATTCCTTGACCTGAACTTAGTGGTATCGATGATAAGCTTTGGTGCCCTCGGCGCCTTCACCTTTGTTAATTTGAGTGTGATAAAGCATTTTATTATCAATGAGAAACGTCGCGGTACTGCGGCCATGTTTAAGTACGGGTTATTACCCATGATGGGATTCGTCATGTCGGTGTGGCTGTGGGTTCACCTTGAACAACGGGCGCTTGAAGTCGGCTTATTGTGGTTGCTGGCAGGCTTTATCTACTTGCTGTGGCTGACTCGCGGCTGGCGTAAATCGCCGCCATCCGTTAATCCAGATGATATTTCACACCTGTTGTAAGCAGCACCAACCACTAATAGAAAAGGGCCACATCGTGACATGTGGCCCTTTTACTGCTTGCCATCACGGCACGAACCGTCAGCAACGCTTATCACTCATCATTTACTGTATTGATCGTGCCCTGCCTACTGCCTCACCTAACTGCCATACCGCCATCGCGTAATGGGTGCTGTGGTTGTAGCGGGTAATCGTGTAGAAATTGGGTAACCCATACCAATATTGATAACCGGTGCCAACATCCAGACGCAGTAAGCTGGCCTCTTGATAACCCTCTAGCGAACCAGACGGGCTTAGCCCTGCGGCAGATAACGTCGAGATAGGGTATTTCGTCTTAAAGCCATTATCAAGGTACGGCGCTTGCCCATTAGCGGGCACCGCGACCATCGCACCTTTGGTCCAGCCATGGGATTTGAAGTAGTTAGCGACACTGCCGATGGCATCCTCCGGGTCCCATAAATTGATGTGGCCGTTACCATTAAAATCAACAGCATAGCTTTTGAATGACGATGGCATAAATTGGCCGTACCCCATCGCGCCCGCATAAGACCCCCGCAAGCTGAGCGGATCATTACCCTCCGCACGCGCCATCAACAGGAAGGTTTCCAGCTCGCCAGAAAAGTACTCAGCACGGCGTGGATAGGCAAAGGAGAGTGTTGCCAGGGCATCAATGATGCGCGTTTTCCCCATCACCCGGCCCCAGCGAGTCTCAACCCCAATGATTCCGACGATAATCTCCGGTGGCACGCCGTAAACCTCATAGGCACGTTGCAACGCCTCTTGATGCTGATTCCAGAAGTTAACACCGTTTTGCACATTATCAGGGGTAATAAACTGTTTGCGATAGCGGTTCCACGCACCATTAGGGCCGGAAGGGCGGCCTGCCGATGGTGCTTGTTTATCCATCAGGCGGATAACAAAATCCAGTTTTTTAGTTTGGGCCAATACATCATGCAGTTGTTGAGGCTCAAAACCGTGTTCACGCACCATTTTGTCAACAAATCGGGCAGTGTCGGCGTTATAAGCAAAATCACCGTTTTGCAAATGCCCCACATGTTGCGGCTCAAGCAAGAAACCGCTTTGTATCAGGCCCGCCGAGGGCTCGGCAGCAACAGGAGGTGTCGGTTTGCTACTACAGGCAGAGAGCAACGTAAGTAAGGGAACAATAATAGCCAGGTAGCGCATCGAATACCCATAAACCATACAAAAAAGTGATAGCTATGTTAAGTCATTGTCTGCCACGAACAAACAGGAAAATTCGAACAATAAAGTTAGGTCCGATGCATTTATAAATCATCTTCGGATGATTATTGGCCTAGGTGAAAATTTACAACGACCGAGTACGAACCGTAATCCGGCACCGATTTCAGTCGGGGAATTGTCTACATAAAGAATAACATCTTCAATTGCCGCTGTTTTAGTTGCACCATCATAGTAATCAAAGGTTTTAAAGTTCTGCGGTAAACGGGCATCGGCTGGTAATGATTTGCCTACATAATCCTCCTATGGCATTCCCTGCTTCATGTTGCCCTGTCCCCATTGCATACCCACTTCAGAAGCTTTTACTGTCGCGGTCGACGTATTGCAGCTCATAAATGAAATTGCAGCTTTGGCCAAATCTTTAACCAATAGTCCACCAGAAGCAAGCATGGTCTGATTTTCTGGGTCAGACACAAATACCACAAACTTCGTCCAGCCTGGACGTTCAGACATATCGGAACCGCCCTGAGTGATTTCCTTATCTATCACTTGGGCTTCCAGTGAGTTGTCTTTCAGCTTCTGGTCAGTTTCCGCACTTTGTTTATCACTAACCTGCCTCCATTTAGCGATAATCGATTGACAGTCACCGCCCGACTTACGGCAACCCGACAATTCTTTATCGAAAGCGAGTCCTTTATCTGCACTCAGATAGTTATTCTCCACGACAACCCCAACCGCATGGGCTGAGATTATTGTAAATCTCACTCAGGATCTGAAGGAGGCTTTTTACGGGAGTTAAATTTATCTATTAAATTAAAGACTGTTGTAGCCAGTGTGATTGCAGAGCCAGCTATACAACCGAAAATTATAGCCCTTCTTACTTGATTTAGTGGAAAATAAAAACCATCACCTTTCAAATAGTAAAAAGTCGCAATCACTCCGCCTAAAAGCAACAGCATAAGCGTAGAAGATAAACAACTATAAAGAAATAATACTGCATAAGCATATAGCTGTTTCATTATTTTTTCTCCTCAGAAGCATCTTTTGGCTTATTAAGGTCTTTAATAAATCCAGATGAAAACTCTGAGGCAACACTTCCCCAATAATCATAAATAAATCCTGGGATTTCTTTACCTGTTAATGAATTTACAATACCAGGAGCATATTCCCCGAACATTCCTCCAGCCCAAGTGCCTATAGCAGCCCCGCCAATAGAACCAGTATTCGGTCCATCAGTAAAGAATGCACTACCCGCAGCTATTCCGACGTTCTGCCAGACAGTTCTCCCCGGTGCAAGCATTCCCGAGATCCCGGAACTGACGCTGCTCTTGTAATCCCAGGCTTTGTTTCCATTATCCGGCTGGCTCAGATCAAACCACTGATAACTTCCGTTGGCAATTTCCGCAATAACTCCACCACCTATGACTTTACCTAACGATGCCGCAGGCCCCAAATACCACGCCCCCGCTATCGTAACCCCATTCTGATAACCTTCTACTATCGCTTTGGTTATGTTCGCCCCTTCCGGCAAATCACCTTTCGCGATCTTATCCAGTCCAACCTGCTTTTCCTCTGGCGTCAGATTGTGGTCCACGGCGTACTGATTCCACGATGCATAAGCCGCACCGATACTGTCCATGCCAGAACCGAAGCTCAGCACATTATTCTCCACCGCATTCTTCCCAGCCTGCGCGCCGATGAGAAGGCCGGTGCTGCTATCAGTACTTAAGCCACCCAGGATACCGGCAGTTAAGGTACTAATCGCACTAATAATTCTCTTATCAGGTTCGGACAAATCAGCGATTTTCTTGCCTGGATGCACCTCATCCATATAGATGTTGGCTGCCCACACTACCAGAGGAGGAGATTATACAGACACTGCGCAAAACCTGTAAGTTACCGAACCGTAAGCAGCAGTCCACTGATTTTATTCTGAACCAAATTACCCATACAAAAAATAGTGCTGAAAATGAAACATTTGGTAGCAAATAACGCGAATGATTTTCACTATCATTGTTAATTTCTTTCTATACAATTGCTCTGTTTTGCGGTTGCCTGACAATCTCGTTTTCTTCTTTGAGCTTTTAAAAGGATCTCAGTTTATGAAGTTACGTTTCCCCTCTTTCGGCCCTGTCGCCCTACTGGCTTCCTCAATGATGCTGGCGTTCTCCGTCAATGCCGCATCAAATGATGAAGGTATCGTGATTTATAATGCTCAACACGAAAATCTGGTGAAATCCTGGGTTGACGGTTTTACCAAAGATACCGGCATCAAAGTGACTCTGCGTAATGGCGGCGACAGCGAGTTAGGTAATCAACTGGTTCAGGAAGGCAACTCATCCCCCGCCGACGTTTTCCTGACTGAAAACTCGCCGGCAATGGTGCTGGTCGATAACGCCAAATTGTTCGCACCACTGGATGCAGCCACACAGGCACAGGTTGCGAAAGAGTATCGCCCTGAACATGGTCGCTGGACCGGTATTGCGGCTCGTAGCACCGTGTTTGTCTATAACCCGGAAAAAATCAGCGAAGCCGAATTACCTAAATCCATTATGGATTTGGCAAAACCTGAATGGAAAGGCCGTTGGGCTGCCTCACCATCGGGTGCCGACTTCCAGGCCATTGTCAGTGCCATGCTGGAGTTGAAAGGCGAAAAAGCGACGTTGGAATGGCTAAAAGCCATGAAAACCAACTTCACTGCCTACAAAGGTAATAGCACCGTGATGAAAGCGGTGAATGCGGGCCAAATCGATGGCGGAGTTATCTATCACTATTACCGTTTTGTCGATCAGGCCAAAACAGGTGAGAACAGCGGTAAAACCAAACTGCATTATTTCAAACATCAAGACCCTGGCGCATTTGTGAGTATCTCCGGCGGCGGTGTTCTGGCATCCAGTAAGCACCAGAAACAAGCGCAGGAATTCGTCAAATGGATCACCAGCAAATCAGGCCAGGATATCTTGCGTACCAACACCGCATTTGAGTATGCCGTTGGTGTCGATGCCGCTTCAAACCCTAAATTGGTGCCACTGAAAGACCTGCAAGCACCGAACGTTGAGCCGTCTAAACTCAACAGTAAAAAAGTGGTTGAGTTAATGACTGAAGCCGGTCTGCTGTAATAAGGACAACCGACTGATAGAATGCATTTTTAGCCCGTCACATCACTATGGCGACGGGCATTTAACAAGCCGAGCGCCTTGACTATTATGGCTAATATAAGCACCGATATTGTATCGGTTCCACTGCATAAGGCAGCCCAACGGCAGTATAACCATCGCCCGGGGTTTGGGATTGTGGCTATTGCGGTTCTGCTGTCACTGCTATCCCTGCTGCCATTAGGGTTTGTTATTGGTATCGCTATTGATACCGGTTGGCCAACAGTCAAAGCCCTGGTTTTTCGCCCCCGCGTGGGCGAATTACTGATTAACACCGCACTCCTGGTGCTCTTTACCTTACCGCTTTGCGCCATTATTGGCGTTGCACTGGCATGGCTGACCGAGCGTACGGCCCTGCCCGGCAGGCGGATTTGGTCACTATTGGCTATTGCACCGCTAGCCGTACCGGCTTTTGTACAAAGTTATGCATGGATTAGTCTGGTGCCATCAATGCATGGCCTTGCCGCTGGCGTGTTTATCTCAGTAATTGCCTATTTCCCCTTTATTTATCTGCCCGCATCCGCTGTATTACGCCGCCTTGATCCCGGCCTTGAAGACTCAGCATCATCATTGGGTAGTCCCCCAACAGTGGTCTTCTTTCGCGTGGTTCTGCCGCAACTAAAATTAGCCGTATGGGGCGGCTCGATACTGATCGCGCTGCATCTATTAGCGGAATATGGCTTGTATGCCATGATCCGTTTCGATACTTTTACCACCGCTATTTTTGACCAATTTCAATCCACGTTTAACGGTCCGGCGGCCAATATGTTGGCAGGGGTTTTGGCGTTATGTTGCCTGGGGCTATTATTAATCGAAGCCACCAGCCGTGGCTACAACCGCTATGCCCGGGTCGGCTCCGGTAGCGCCAGGCGCCAAACTGCATATTCAATGGGTACAACCATCACACTACTGTGTCTGTTATTGCCATTGCTACTCACTGCACTCTCGCTCGGCGTGCCCTTTATCACGCTGGCCCGCTGGCTCTATATTGGTGGAATTGATGTGTGGCTGAATCCTGAACTGCTACCAGCCTTGAAGCAAACACTGGCATTAGCACTGAGCGGTGCGGTTATTATCACATTGTGTGCCGTCCCCATGGCATGGCTATCGGTGCGCTATCCGGGGCGCTTGCACCGTGTGATGGAAGGCTGTAATTATGTCACCAGCTCGCTGCCCGGTATCGTGGTCGCGCTGGCGCTGGTGACCATCACTATCCGTGTTGCTCGCCCGCTGTATCAAACAGAATTCACTATTTTGCTGGCTTATTTATTGATGTTTACCCCACGCGCTTTAATCAGTTTACGGGCCGGCATTGCGACCGCCCCGGTCGAATTGGAAAACGTGGCCCGCAGCTTGGGCAAAACACCCACTCAAGCCGTATGGAGCACCACCATGCGCCTTGCTGCACCTGGCGCCGCTGCCGGGGCGGCACTGGTGTTCCTCGCTATCTCCAATGAGCTGACCGCCACACTATTACTGGCCCCGAACGGCACCCGAACACTGGCGACTGGCTTTTGGGCGTTGACCAGTGAAATTGATTATGTCGCGGCATCACCCTATGCACTGCTGATGGTGGCACTATCTCTGCCGTTAACCTGGCTTCTTTATTCTCAATCGCAACGTACGGCAGGATTATGAGCACGCTTGAACTTCAGCAAATCGGTAAGTCTTTCCAGTCTGTTACCGTATTAGACCGAATTGACTTGCAGGTTTCCGCCGGCAGTCGCACCGCAATTGTTGGGCCATCCGGCTCAGGCAAAACCACGTTGTTGCGGATTATTGCCGGGTTCGAAACCCCCGATCACGGTAAAGTTATTCTGCAAGGTCATCCGGTATTCGACAATTCAACCCACGTGCCAGCGCACAAAAGAAGGATTGGTTTTGTACCGCAAGATGGTGCGCTGTTCCCCCACTTTACCGTCGCGGGCAATATTGGTTATGGACTAAAAGGGAGCAAGCAGGACAAAGCCCGCCGAATTGATGAACTGATGGAGATGGTCGCACTGGATCGGCGGTTATCACAACTTTGGCCCCATGAGATTTCGGGTGGGCAACAGCAGCGGGTCGCTCTCGCCAGAGCGTTAGCACAGCGGCCGGTACTGATGCTGTTGGATGAACCTTTTTCAGCTCTGGATACCGCCTTACGCGCCTCAACGCGCAAAGCGGTGGCTGAACTGTTGGCACAGGCAAATATTGCCTCCATTTTAGTGACGCATGATCAAACCGAAGCATTATCATTTGCCTCGCAAGTCGCGGTAATGCGGGCGGGTAAACTGGCGCATGTTGGCCCGCCGCAAGAACTCTATTTGCGACCGATTGATGAACCGACAGCGACTTTCCTTGGCGAAACATTGATTCTTTCCGCCAATATTGATACCGGATGGGCTGATTGCGCACTGGGCAGCGTCAGGGTTGATGATGAGCAACACCATGGATTGAGCCGGATTATGTTACGGCCAGAACAGATTACTATCACCCCTTTGCCCGCAGATCATCACTACACCACTCATTGTCTGGCCAAGGTTATCAATATTGATTTTGCGGGTTTTATCTCAACACTCACCCTATATCTGGTTGAAAGTAATGAAACGGTAGAGGTTAAAACCATCAGCCGCGAAGGTATAAGTATCGGTTTAATGGTTGACCTGACAATTATTGGCCAAGCGCATATTTTTGCTAACTGAGTAACCTCACTGGGCATTGCAACCTTGGTTTTTGGCTCGCATTGCTCAGTATGGCCTTTATCCGGCTAAGGGGCTTTATGCTGCTGGCGTAATCTTCGATACTCCAGCAACGTCAACACAATAACCACCACATCCAGCGCAGTTATTACGATCAATAACACCGAGTGAGTGAAGGTATAACGATAGAGTTGATAGATAATGAATAAGCTGAATATGACTATTGCCGCCGGATAATAACCCAGTTTTTTGCGCCATAATCCAATAATGATCCACAACTTAACCACGCCGTGGATGAGCAGATAAAATGCGGCAAAATGCAGACTGCTGATAGAGAGGTTTTGTGCCGCATGCAGTAAATAATGGGCTACTACATCGCCACGGTCTTCAATAAATTCAACTTGCGTGATGCGATGCAGAATATTTAGCAAAAACTGCGGCGTCACAAAATAGGTTAAAATACCGCTGATAATCTCCATCACGGCTAAGATTGCTTTCAGTAATAAGCTCAGTTCAAAAACTGCGTGAATATTCCTTTCACCTAAGATGTTGTTACCATCGAATCTGTTTTTCATATTCAACATCACGCTGATTCTCTACAATATAATACTCGATGGAGAATAGCGTAACAGTTTACGTGGTGCCAGTTAAAGCACCACGTCATAACCGTATTATCTGCAATACAGGTGCCTTAGAATGTAATAACTGTTTTTAATCCAGTGACCCATGCATCTTGCGTTTGGCTTACCCCTGCTGGTGAGTGCCAATATTGTAGATCAGGTTGTAATTCCAGCCATGAAGTGACACGGAAACGATAATACAGTTCGGCAGTAACCGAATGCCCAGGTATTGGAGAGTAACGTGGATTATTATAATCAGAAACATTATTGATTTGATTCAGATAGCGTTGATTATCTTTATAATAATCACTCAGTTTAACCATTGATACGCCGAATCCCAACCAATCTTGTGGGCGGCTATCAAATAAGCCGCGATAACGGATGCCCGCAGAGGTAGCGTAATGCATGTAATTGGTCCGTTGATCCGCCAACGACATGCTGTAAAACACACTTAAACCACGGTTGGCGTCATCCTGATGTTTTGTTACCTGCTGATTGAATCCACTGTAAAAGAACCAAGTATTATTATGGTAACGATAGCCACCTGGGTCAGTCGCTCCGGGAGCACCAGAGACCCCGTTATAAAGATCCCGTTGTTCAGCATTGGTATAAAGAACACCAAGGTTATAAATACCGGGTAAATCCTGGAACGCATTGGTTTTTAATTCCAATTCCAGCGGCAGTAATATGCCTTTGCTGCCCTTGGTTGACCAACTCCACGCCCTACCACGGCTCGGTGCATCAGGGTTTTGCTCCATCACCCCGGTTTTTAATGTTAAGCCATCGGTAAGCTTATATTGCAGCGTGGTTCCCCAATAATGAACGTTCCAGTTAAACCAGGTCAGCGAGTTTGCTGATTTACCGCCACATAATCCAAGAGTTTGAAAATCGCAGGGAATAATTTGGTCAAAATCCTGTACTTTATTCATCAAACCAATTCGCCAGTGCAGTTTCTGACTCGCAAAACTGCGCGCAAAGGTTAACCAGCCCAAGCGAGTAATCGACTGACCACCAAAACTTTCCTGCGACAAATCGGTTATATTCGCCCGAGGATCTTGTAACCGATCCCGCGTGAGGTTGTTATCATGATTGCGGTTAACAATATTCCCTTCGATTACTGCATCGGGAATCCCCGTATATAACGCAAGATCCTGCTGAAAAGTCAGTGAAAACTGATCAATATAAGACGCTTGTTTATCATGATTATAGCCACCACCCGCGTTATATGATAATTGACTCAAGTAACCGAGTGAATAATTAAAACCGTGCTCCGATAAAATAGGGCGAATACCTAACATATCGCCTAGCAGCCCTGTTTGCTGTGGCTCAAAACCTAATGCGATCCCCTGCCACTCCGGCGTTGATTGTTCCACATATTCACCACTGCCCGTTAAACCTTCACTTAATGCCGATGATGAAAATAAAATAGTAGAGGTCAGTAAATAAAATGCAGCAGAATTTATCTGACGAGTCAGATATAAAGTTGGTTTCATTATTTTCCCTTTTTAGAATAACCCGCACATCTAATAATAAATACTCAGTACTTCCCCAAAAATAAGTCGTGTTGCAGTGAGGCAAAACAGTTGAGAGCTGCTTATATCACTGCAACATACAAACGTCGCTATTAGCGTTTCAATGCCTCGCCATTACTCTGAATCACATCGCGATACCAATAGAAGCTCTTCTTACGACGGCGTTCCAATGTGCCATTACCACTGTCATCGCGATCGACATAAATAAAACCATAACGTTTGGATAATTCAGCTTTTGAGGCGCTAACCAAATCAATCGGCCCCCAACTGGTATATCCCATAACCTCAACGCCATCTTCGATAGCCTCACCGACCTGGACCAGATGGTCATTGAGATATTCAATGCGATAGTCATCTTCAATATGACCATTAACATCCGGCTTATCTTTCGCTCCCAGCCCATTCTCAACAATAAACAGGGGTTTTTGATAACGATCCCATAATTCATTGAGCAGGATACGCAGCCCGTCAGGATCGATCTGCCACCCCCATTCCGAGCTGGCCAAATGCGGGTTCTGCACCATGCTAAGAATATTACCTCGGGCTTTACGGTTTAACTCTTCATCGGCGGTCACGCAGCCGCTCATGTAATAACTAAAGGAGATAAAATCGACAGTCTGTTTTAATGCCAGTTTATCTTCAGCAGTGATTTCAACACTAATGCCGTGCTGTTTAAAATAACGAGCCATATAAGAGGGGTAATAACCGCGAACCTGCACATCGCCAAAGAATAGCCATTCACGATTCTGCTGTAATGTTTCCAATACATCGGCAGGCTTGCAAGTTAGTGGATACATCAGCCCACCCAACAGCATATTCCCGATTCGGCCATCAGGGATAATTTCATGCAATGCAGCAACCGCTTTGGCACTGGCAACCAACTGGTGATGGATAGCCTGATACACGGCACTCTTACTGCTTGCTTGCTCTAATCCTACTCCGGTGAATGGCGCATGCAGCGACATATTGATCTCATTAAATGTCAGCCACAATTTAACCTTATGCTGATAACGCTGAAACACGGTGCGGGCATAATGTTCAAAGAAACCAATTGTTTTACGATTACCCCAACCACCATAATTCTTAACCAGCCCGTAAGGCATCTCATAGTGGGATAATGTCACCAATGGCGTAATGTTATATTTCGCCATTTCATCAAATACACGATCATAGAATGCCAGGCCTGCCTCATTAGGCTGCTGCTCATCGCCCTGTGGGAAAATACGTGTCCAGGCAATGGATATCCGCAAACATTTAAACCCCATCTCAGCAAATAGCGCGATATCCTCTGGGTAGCGATGATAAAAATCGATAGCGACATCTTTGACATAACTGTCACCACTCACCCTGGGAATGATATCGCCAAAAATTCCATGGGGTTGTAAATCAGAGGTAGATAGCCCTTTCCCCTCAGTAAGATAAGCCCCTTCTACCTGATTAGCGGCAATCGCACCGCCCCAAAGGAAATTATCTGGAAATGCATGTTTCATCGGTTTTCTCCTAAATCAGTATTAACGAATTACGGTTAATAACGGGGCTTGCTCAGTAATAGAGGTGCCTTTAGCACACAGGACATCCTGATAATTTTCACTGTTGCTGATAATTATCGGCGTCGTCAGGTCATAACCTGCTCCGGTAATCGCCGCACAATCAAACTCCAGCAGTAAATCACCTGCGTTGACCCGGTCACCGGCTTTAACATGAGCGGTAAAATATTTGCCATCGAGTTTGACGGTATCAATACCAACGTGGATAAGGACCTCAGCACCAGAATCAGATTCAATGCCAATCGCATGGTGGGTTTTAAACAGTGACGCTACAACGCCATTAACCGGTGACACGACCCGCCCTTGTTGTGGAATAATCGCAATTCCCGCCCCCAATAAACCACTGGCGAAAATACTGTCACTGACATCCGCTAGCGCTAACAATTCGCCACTGATCGGGCTGAATATCACTTCGCCGATACCACTGTGGTTATCGGTGATGGATGAGGTGTGAGACAAATCCTCTGTTTCTGCGCTAGCAACAGGCGCTGGCAGGCCAAAAAAGAAGGTGCTGATGGCAGCAAAGATCAACGCAATCAGGGTGCCAATAATGGCGCCCCATACGCTGGCATCGACACCTGTAGCGGGAATTATTTGGGCAAAAGAGAAGATACTGGCAAGGCCGAATGAATAAACATGGGTCTGGCAGAAACCGACGATGACACCCCCTATCGCCCCGCCCACGCAGCCAAAAACAAACGGTTTTTTCGACGGTAACGTCACCCCATAAACAGCGGGTTCAGTAATACCGAATATCCCCGCAGTAAATGCCGAACCAGCCAGCACCTTCATTTTTGCATCGCGAGTACGTAAAAAGACACCGAGCGTGGCCCCCACTTGCCCCATAACTGCGGGTAATAACAGCGGCAACATGGCGTCATAGCCCAGTACACTCAGGTTGTTTATCATCAAAGGGACCAAACCCCAGTGCAGCCCAAAGATAACGCAAATCTGCCATAGCCCTGCCAATACACCACCGGCAACAGGAGGAGCAGCCGAATAGATAATTTGGAACCCCGACGCCAATAAATGGCTAAGCCAGGTTGCCAGCGGGCCAATCAGTAAGAAGGTGGCTGGAACGGTTATTACCAGACACAGTAATGGCGTGAAAAAGTTCTTAATATTGCTGTGTAACACCCGGTTAAACCCTTTTTCTAACCGACTACTAACCCAAGCCGCTAATATGATAGGGATAACCGACGAGCTGTAATTGATAAATGTGACCGGAATACCAAGGAAATAGGTCTCAGAAGCACCGGGTTGCCCGGCTGCGTTAAATGCAGCGAGCATCAAGGGGTGCACTAATGCACCACCAATCGCCATGGTAATAAATGGGCTGCCACCAAACTTCTTACCGGCGGTATAACCCAATACCAGTGGGAAGAAATAAAACAGTGAGTCACTGGCAGCAAATAAAATTGTATAGCTGCCGCTGTCGGGTTGTAACCAGCCGCAAACAAGACTCAGAGCCAGAAAACCTTTAAGAATACCGGAGGCGGCCAATACACCGAGCAAGGGGGTGAAAATACCCGAAATGATATCGATACAGTGACTGAACAAACTCTCTTTTTGATTACCTGACTTGTTGTCATGTTCTTCAGCATCAGCCAACCCCGCTTGGTTCACTAACGCCTGGTAGACCTCACTAACATGGTTTCCGATAACCACCTGAAACTGGCCACCACTTTCCACTACCATAATAACGCCAGGATTATCTTTCAGCGCTTGGGCATCAGCCCGCGCCATATCCTTGAGTTTAAAGCGCAAACGGGTAGCGCAATGTACTACGCTATTAATATTACTCTGACCCCCTACTCCGGCGAGGATCTCGCTGGCGACCGTTGTGTATTGCATCGTGTTTTCCTTCGGTAACACTCTTGTTTATACAGGTAAAGATTCGGGCAAAAAAAAACCTAAACGCACTCCGCACCGCGACCCAGCGACACAAGTACATTCAGGTTTTGCCTGCCGAAGCAGTAACAATCCAGTTTGGCGAAATTCTCTTACTACTTAGAACCCTTCCCTTTTAAATCATTTAATCTGGTAGATTAAAACTTTCCCGGCGAACGCGTTCAATATGGATAGTCAAAAACATCCGCTCTTCTTTGCTCAAATCTTGTTGATACTGCAATTTCATATGCTGCTGAATCTTACCCGCACAGCGGTAAGCCTCAGCATAATTATCTTTCACTGCATCGTGTAAGGAATCATCATCACTGGTGACCCCATTACGGCCCAACATTCGCTGTGAGAAAAATTTCAGATGGGTAACAAAACGGTGATAACTCAGCCCGTCCTCATCATATTCCAGCTTAAATTGGTACTTCACGATATGCAGTATCTCCTGCATTACCTTCGTCACTTGCATTACTTCAGGCATTTCACCCTTCAACTGAGCATTCACCAGATGGAGCGCGATAAATCCAGCTTCATCTTCACGCAATTGCACCCCAAGGCGTTGTTTAATAATCAGCAAGGCTTCACGACCCAAGGCAAACTCTTTGGGATACAACCGACGAATCTCCCACTGCAATCCATTCGTTATATCCAAACCTTGTTTATGCCGCTCAATCGCATAGAAACAGTGGTCAGTCAGCGAAATGTAGAGGTTATCCTGCAACTTACCCAGTTTTGCCGTTGCCTGCGTGATGATACAGTCACAAGCAATCATTACTTCTAATGGAATACAGCTCAGTAACTCACTCAGCCGCGAAACCAATTCATTGTCTTTTAGAGCAAACACTTTTTCGATCAATGTGTTATCTAGCGATTCACCTGGGTGTTTTTGAAAGCCAAGACCACGCCCCATAATGACTTGTTCCTGACCATGCTGATCGAGAACAATAACTACATTATTGTTAAGTATTTTAGCGATTTGCATGCTTTAGCCCTGAAAACAAAAAAACCCGACTCAGCAGCATTCATCACGCTACTAAATCAGGTTTTGCCCGCCATTGACGGTAACAATCCAACTATTCGGTAAACTACCATGTTAATGCACGACTGCAAGCTGGAAGAGATAAGAATCGTGATGTAGATCTCCTCTTATCTGGATAAATAGATCAGCATGTCATTTTAGCCATTATTTAGTTAGGGTTAATATCACCAACCATTGGCGTTATGGTGATAAAGAATAGCGGTAAAAACAGCCGTTGCTTTATTAAGACTTTTCTTAAGATCATAAAGATAAATTAAATTAACCCATAAAATAATGGAAATAATAACAGCACCCGGTCATTTGAGATTGATTCTTTATTACAACCACTAACTTTATATAAATACATTAATTTTATGTATAGGAAATGGTTAATATCTTACGGTAAATTATTAATAACCTTCGCCTCACTCACAAAAAACAGCGCGATATTTCCGTTATATCGTCTTAATTGATTTACATCATATAAAAGTAACAAGTTATTTCCTAAGGTGAGACATTGCCGCTCAACCCTAATTTTCTTATTTTTCATTAAAAAAGTGTCCTCCGCAAAGGTAATGTCGATGAATAACAATAAAAGACCTATCACCGGCTCACTAAGCCGCCGTGAATTTATTCAAACATCCGCCGCAGTCACCGGGGCTGCGGCTATTGCCGGTTCTATCACCCTTCCTTTTTCAGTACATGCCGCGCCAGAAGAGCACGCAGCAACAACAGAAGAAACCATTAAATACAGTGCTTGTCTGGTCAACTGCGGTAGCCGCTGCCCACTAAAAGTACATGTGATAAATGGCGAAATTATTAAGATTGCTAATGAAGCAATTTATGATGACTCCACCTTTGGTGAGCATCAAATTCGCCCCTGTTTACGTGGCAGATCGGTAAGATGGAAAACATATAATCCGGATCGAGTAAAATATCCCATGCTGCGTGTTGGCAAACGCGGCGAAGGTAAATTTAAACGTATCAGTTGGGATGAAGCTACCACTATTGTGGCTGATAATCTAAAAAGAACCATTGCACAATACGGCAACGAAGCAATTTATTATCAATATGGTTCTGGTTCGACCGGCGCTAATTTACAAGGCCGCAATGCCTGTAAAAGAATGCTGAGCTTGCTAGGTGGTTTTCTCGATCAACACGGTACTTATTCCACCGCCCAAATAAATACGGTAATGCCGTATATCTATGGCAATGCAGACGAAACTTTGCTGGATGAAATTAAAAACTCAGACCTGGTGGTTATGTTTGGCCATAATCTGGCAGAGACTCGGATGTCGGGCGGCGGGCAATATATCGAAACCGTTCATGCTCTGGGGCAAAGCAAAGCCAAAGTCATTATTATCGACCCACGGATGACCGACAGCGTAACGACCCTCAATGCAGAATGGGTCCCCATCTTCCCAGGTACCGATGCCGCGCTGGTGGCGGCATTAGGACATGTATTAATTAAAGAAAATCTGACTGATGAAGATTTCCTGGCACAATATTGTGTCGGCTGGGATGCCACAACATTACCCGCCTCAGCCCCCGCCAATGGTTCTTACAAAGACTATATTTTAGGTAACGGCCTCGACGGGGTAGAAAAAACACCGCAATGGGCCAGTGAGATAACCGGTATTGCGCCAACGCGGATTATTCAATTAGCCCGCGAGTTGGGAAATGCCCGTGCAGCATGGATATCACAAGGTTGGGGGATTCAGCGCAGTGCTAATGGCGAACAGGCGGCGCGCGCTATTATGATGTTGCCATTGATGACTGGTAATATTGGCCGCGCCGGAACCAATACTGGAGCCTGGGGCGGGAATGTGAAATATCCGGTGCCGGGATTCAGTATTCCGAACCCAGTGAAGACTGCTATTCCCTGCTTTATGTGGACCGATGCTATTTTTCGTGGCACTGAAATGACAGCGAAAAATGCGCATGTGAAGAATAAAGATAAACTTGATACCAATATTAAGTTTATGTGGAACTACGCCAGTAATGTTATCGGCAATCAGCATTCTGATCTGAATAAAACCCACCGTATTTTACAAGATGAATCACTGTGCGAGTTTATTTTGGTGTGGGAAAACCACATGACCAACTCTGCCAAATATGCTGATTTATTACTGCCCGATGTCACCTCAGTTGAATCAAATGATTTAATTGATAACTCCTACGCCAGTGGGGCTTATCACTACGTCACACGGTTGCAAAATGCGATCGAGCCGCTGTGGGAGTGCCGCCCGTCTTATGATGTGTTAGCCGAAATTGCCACCAAGTTAGGAATTGGCGATGCCTTTACCGAAGGCCATACCCAGCAAGAATGGATTGAAATCAGTTATAACAAAATGCGTGAGAAAAACCCTGCCTTGCCACCTTTTGAACAGACCAACGACCAAGGCATCATCGATCGTATTTATGCCGACAGCAGTCAATATATCGCGTTAAAAGATTTCCGTGATGACCCTGTGAACCACCCGTTGAAAACCCCGTCTGGCAAAATTGAGATCTACTCGCAAGCGCTGGCAACATTGGAAAAAGAGTGGCAACTGGCACCCGGTGATCGCATTACCGCTGTCGCAGAATATTGCCCAACCTTTGAAGGTGTTAGCGATGTAGAAACCATGAAAACCTACCCTTTGCAGATGACAGGCTTCCATATCAAAGGCCATACCCACTCCTCCTACTACAACGTAGCCATGCTGCGGGAAGCGGTACCACATCAGTTTTGGATTAACCCTATTGATGCCCAGCCTCGCGGTATCCAACAAGGGGATATGGTCGAAATTTTTAACAGCCGAGGCCGCATGCGTATTGCAGCAAAGGTTACCGAACGGGTGTTGCCGGGGGTTATTACCGTGCCGCAGGGTGCATGGCGAAATACCAATAAGGACGGCATTGATGTGGGAGGGTGTATCAATACGTTAACAACACTGCGACCGTCGCCACTGGCAAAAGGTAACCCACAACACACCAACCTCGTTGAAGTAAAACGTATATAAGGAGTTGAATAATGAAGCAATATGGTTTTTTTGTCGACTCCACCAAGTGCACCGGATGTAAGACCTGCCAAATCAGTTGCAAGGATGAGAAGAAGTTGGATCTCGGGCCGAAGCTGCGTCGGGTTTACGAATATGGCGGCGGCAGTTGGACTCAGCAGAACAATATCTGGGTACAAAATGTCTTTAACTACTACCTCTCTATCGCCTGTAACCACTGCTCATCACCTACCTGCGTAACGGGTTGCCCAACCGGTGCCATGCATAAACGCGAAGAAGATGGTTTGGTGGTGGTTAATCAGGATCTCTGTGTCGGCTGCCGCTATTGCGAGATGCGCTGCCCGTATGGTGCGCCACAATTTGATGCCAAGAAGAAACTGATGACCAAGTGCGATGGCTGCTATCAGCGGGTCGCCGCAGGTGATAAGCCAGTTTGTGTCGAATCCTGCCCGCAGCGGGCGTTAGATTTTGATGAAATCACGCTATTGAGGGATAAATACGGTGAAGAGAATGCCATTGCGCCATTGCCGCACGCGCATCTGACACACCCCAATCTGGTTATCAGAAGCCACCGTGATGCCAAGCCATCCGGTGATACATCAGGCCGCATCCAAAATCCGGCGGAGGTATAAAATGCATGAATTACCCTTGGTGTTTTTTACCGTACTGGGGCAAACCGCTGTCGGGTTGTTTGCACTGGTGCTACTGAGCCACAAACTCGGTATGACCACGCCACTGCAACTCAAACAAGCCAATATCATCGGCCTGATACTGATGATGGTAGGCCTGATCGTTGGCACACTGCATGTTGGGCAACCATTGCGCGCCGCCACCATGCTCTTGGGTGTTGGTCGCTCACCGATGAGTAATGAGATAGTGCTCAGTGGATTGTTTGTCGCCATGGCCTGTGGCACCGTATTTTTCTCAACCATAGCCAAAAATACATTACTGCCAATGCTGTGCAATGTGGCAACGGTTATCTTCGGCCTGGCCTTCGCCTGGTCAATCACCCAAGTTTATCAACTGACAACCGTGCCTAATTGGGATACCTCGTACACCTCCCTACAACTGTGGATGACGGTACTGGTCGGGGGCGGCGCTTGCGCTATTCTGACCGGCGCTCGTCAGCTTGGCGCATCAGCCGTGTTGGTCGGTGCCATTGTGACTTTGGTGAATAAACCGGGTTACCTCAGCTTTCTGGGTCAAAGTTCAGCACAACTGAGTAGCCAGCAGGCGCTGTTTTGGGGAATTCAAATTCTGCTGCTAACGCTCGGTATCTTTGTTGCTGCCGCAGCATTACTGAAAGACAGGATCCCTCGGGTTACGCTCGCGGTCAGTGCCTCGGCGCTGGTGATCGGTGAGTTGGCTGGGCGTATCGCTTTCTACAATCTCTGGCAAGTGCCAATGTAAATTAACATATTGATTCTATTGGCCTACTGACAAATAACTGTTTAGCCGTGATACCTGCGGCTAAGCCGTATTGAGATAGCTGGACCTGAAGAGAGAAAATTTTGATGTTACTGAACACCACTCTGCCGAGGATTTTAGGTGCCTGTTTTTACTATCCACCACAGTCCAATACCGTACAGCGCCTTTGGCCACTACTGCCACAGATTGCTGAGATTTTTCCGTGGCCCAATCCGGCTAAAATTGCACGATATTGCCAACAGATGCCGAGTATCCAACCCGAGCAACTGGAATATGATTTCTCGATTTTGTTTGAGGGACAAGGTGAAATGCCCGCCCCACCTTGGGGGTCAGTTTATCTGGATAAAGAAAATATCTTGATGGGGGCGAGCACCCTGCAATATCGCCAATTCCTGTCAACATTCGGGTTGGTGAATCAAAGTGCGATACGTGAACCGGAAGATCAATTTGGCCTCATGTTACTGGCATGGGTTCATTTAATTGAACAGCAGCCGACAACTAAGCCCCCATCGGATAAAGCCGCGCTAGCACTGCTCACTGAGCATTTACTGCCATGGGCCTATCGCTATCTTGAGCTGGTAACCAACAGCCAAACCGAGCATCAGGTATATCCGTTGCTGGCAAAAATCGCCGAGTGCTACCTGAAAACCTTACAAACTGAACTGGGCCTATTTCCTCAGCCCCGTGAGCTATTTCGGTGATAAAAGACGAGCGCTACTACAAGGCGTATCTGGAAAACCGCACCATCAGTCGCCGTGGGCTATTTCGTGGCTTGCTAAAAAGCGCCCGCCAACAACCACTTACTCTCCCATCGGGGAGCGCAATCAGACCACCGGGAGCCATTATTGAAAGTGCTTTCACGCAAACGTGTACGGGGTGTGAAGCCTGCATGCACGTCTGCGACGAGCATCTGATAGTCATGGTCAGTCAACGGCCTGAGTTGGATTTCTCTACCCAATATTGCAGCCGTTGTCTGGCCTGTACCACTGCTTGCCAAACCGGTGCTTTATCCCCCTCTACCCACTATATTACGGCGCACCCTCACGTAGAAAACATCTGTCAAAATACCTATATCTACTGCGACAGTTGCGCCGATTACTGTGATAAACAGGCTTTGGCGTGGCAGCCCCACCAGCCGCCGATACTGGCTTTAGCGCAGTGCGATGGCTGCGGTGAGTGTGCATTCAGATGCCCGGCAAGGGCGCTGGAAATGCGGCTGACATCACCCAAAATGGCCGATTGAATCAAAGTGCTACTACGTTAAATAAGTAACCCCGACCTGCTGATGTCAGTACAATGCCACTACCTTTAGTAGCTTGTACCCCACAGGAGTGACACCGTGTTCCATTACCCAGCCCATTATACCCTTGATGAAGCCAGCGGCGAGTACCACATCCAGTATCGCGACTTCCCTGAATTGGAATCAGTGACCTACTCTCAGGAAGATATTGAACTGGAAGCACAGGACGGTATTAAGAATGGTATTGCAGCAGAAATGGAAGAGCGCCGCCCCGTCCCCGCCCCCTCAGCGCTGCAACCGGGTGATATTGCAGTTCATGTGCCCATTCTGGTGCGACTGAAAGCTGAATTACACAATGCCATGTTAACCACCAATACCCGCAAAGCAGATATGGCGCGCAAGCTCGGTTTGAATGCCGCACAGATGGATCGCCTGCTGGATGTGTACCACGCTTCCAAGGTTGAAGCACTGGAGCAAGCCCTGTATTTACTGGGCTTTGAGGCCAATATCGCGGTGAAAAAAATAAGCTGATTGTCTTAACGTCGGCCAGATTGGCTTAGATTATAACCAAGAGAGTAACAAATTGTTATTTAGCGATAATTTAAAAAAACGTTAATAGCTTCACACTTCAATGCATTGGCTCACAATATTTGCGGTTTATATACGAAAACGTGATCTAATGCATAAAATTACAGTATTGAAAGTTTCTCCCTGTTGGGATTACATTAGCCCGATCCTGTCGTATGCCACTGAGTTAGCTCAGGCTGGCACGACAATTCGGATGTATCTCAGATTGATAGCTGGCCAGTTGTGATGAAATGGCTACCATTGATTAAAAGCGTGATTCGTCCACATTTAATACCCAAAGAACTTGGCATTACAGTCAGGCAGAACGTGAGTTGATACCGACAAGTTGACATCAGTCAGTGACTCGGGTGAGTGAGCGTAGCGAACACCACTGTAATTTTAAGTAACAACGGTAAACGTAGCACAGCAATTTGGATCGTTACTGGCGAGGTAGCTCCAAGGGGAGTTGTTCAGTGAAATATTTCTTTATGGGTATCTCTATTATGTTGGTGGTTTGGGTTGGCACCTTCATGATGATGGTCGAGTAATATTAACTCGAACCATCCACAATCTGACATCGTATAGAGGGCGCATTCGCGCCCTTTATCATTTTCCTGGCATCATTCGGCGTAACGTATCATCCCGGCGAATATAGTGATGATAAAGCGCGGCCAGTGCGTGAGCGCCAATCACAAAATAGCCTAAATTGGCAATTAGCTCGTGAGTCTGCTTAAGATAACCACGCGCGACATCATCCGGTGTTACCCACTGCGGTACCTGCCACCCCAGCAAGAACCAGGTTTTCCCACCATAAGCCTGAGCCAACACGCCCAGCACCGGTAATGATAAGAACATTAAATACAGACCCCAATGCATAATCTGCGCCCCTAACAACTGCCAGTTAGGTAACCTTGGGGTGATCGCTGGTGTTGTATTGCGCTGGCGCAACCACAGCCGCACCAACATCAGTAGCCAGACAGAAATACCAAAATTGAAATGCAGATTTTTCACTAATGTACGATCTTCATCCGGTACCCTGTCACTGAGTAACATGGCGGCATAAGTCAGAATGATCATCACTAGCGTCAGCCAGTGCAGGGTTATTTGGGGTAGTGAATAGCGATTTCTCATTGTGGTGCTCCACTGACTTCATCAAGTTAATAATCAGTATGGTGCAAAATAGATGAAGAAAACATTAAGGAGGGCGGATAACGTTTTGAACACAAGGTACTTTATTCTGACCGGACAGCGTGGGTCGCCGGTCAGAATAGAGAGTTAGCTATTTAGTTGATGGTAAGCGCGGGGTTAGATACCGTCACCTGAAACCGCTTTACTCGGTTTCAGCAAACCATCAGTACGGAACATACTCTTAATTCCGCGCACCGCCTGACGAGTCCGGTCCTGATTCTCAATCAAGGCGAAACGGACATGAGTATCACCGTAATCACCGAATCCTATCCCCGGCGAAACGCAGACTTTTGCCTCAGACAACAGGCGCTTGGCAAACTCGAGTGAGCCTAAATGGGCGTAAGGCTCTGGGATTTTCGCCCAGACATACATCGACGCTTTGGGGTTTTCAACCATCCAACCAGCCTCATGCAACCCACGCACCAACACGTTACGCCGCTGGCGATATTTTTCAGCGATATCACGAACACACTGTTGGTCCCCTTCCAAGGCAGCAATTGCCGCCACCTGCAACGGGGTAAAAGTGCCATAGTCGTGATAGCTTTTGATGCGAGCCAGCGCATTAACCAATTCCGGGTTACCCACCATAAAACCAATACGCCAACCGGCCATATTGTAGCTTTTGGATAAGGTGAAAAACTCAACCGCAATGTCTTTTGCCCCAGGCACTTGCATGATTGACGGCGCTTTCCAACCATCATATACAATGTCGGCATAGGCCAAGTCATGCACCACCAGCACGTCGTATTGCTTCGCTAACGCCACCACCCGTTCAAAAAATTCCAGCTCCACACATTGTGCTGTAGGGTTAGACGGGAAGCCGAGGATCATCATTTTCGGTTTAGGAATGGTTTCACGAATCGCACGTTCCAATTCACAAAAGAAATCAATGCCTTCGGTCAATGGGACCGAGCGAACTTGCGCCCCTGCAATCACCGCACCATAAATATGAATCGGGTAGCTAGGATTCGGCACCAACACTGTATCACCGTGGTCCAGTGTCGCCAGCATCAGATGAGCCAGCCCCTCTTTCGAACCGATAGTGACAATAGCTTCAGTTTCAGGATCAATATCCACCTGGTAACGCTCGGCGTACCAGTTAGAAATGGCCCTACGCAGCCGCGGTATACCCCGAGAGGTTGAGTAGCCGTGGGTGTCTTCACGTTGCGCGACACTGCACATTTTCTCAACGATATGTGGTGGTGTCGGACCATCGGGATTCCCCATACTGAAATCAATAATATCTTCACCGCGACGGCGGGCCGCCATTTTCAACTCAGCGGTAATATTGAAAACATAAGGGGGTAGGCGATCAATACGGGTAAAACGACGCTTAGCAGGGAGTTCAGCCATAATTTCCTCGAGGATACGTTAGCGCCCGGACCGTCCGAGCGACGCTGACCATCAGATGGTCTGTTTATGAACATATCCCAGCGCTAAAGGGCTGTCGAGTGGCTGGTAACAAATATCTAACTCATCGGAGAAGTTACTGAGAATCAAACTCACTAGCCAGCATCCCTAACACCCAGTCATCACACCATTGCCCGCCAAGTTGATAATTATCACGCAACGTCCCTTCCAACTGAAAACCACAGCGTTCCAGTAACCCGCGTGAAGCATGGTTACCCACAGTAACCGTGGCTTTCATTTTATGAAACTGACATTGCTGGAAACCAAACGCCAATACAGCCAACAAGGATTCTTTGGCAAAACCTTTGCCCTGGCAGGACGGTAACATGGCATAACCCACTTCAGCTTGCTGTAACGGCAACCAATCAGCCAAAAAGCCGGTAAGCCCCATGCTCTGCCCGCTGGCGCGTTCACGAACCACCAGACATAGCCAATGACTGGAGGTCTTTTCCCAAGGGGTTAAACGTGATTCAAACCGCGCGCGAATCTCGGCCATATCCATCGGATCTGCCATATAACGCTGAACCACAGGATCCTGGTATAAGCCTAAAAACAGCGGCCAATCCTGCTCTTTGAGGCTCTCGAGCACCAACCGTGGTGTTCTCAGAGAAATCGGCGAGCTACTGAACATCGGGATCACTGGTGACATTTTTCCCTCGAATTGAAGATGTTAGCCATAAACAGAACGCAGAATATTAAAGAGGAAATTTTTCCATAACCTCATCCCTTTATTCTTCTCCATTTTACTTAAATAATGTTCACTTCAAGATAACAAAAAACAAACAAATGGTCAGCATCGCGCGCGCCATTACCACGGCCCTCCCCTACAGCTATCGGAGAATCAGTATTATGGCTTCATTACAAATAAACGATATTCCCGCAGCAATCAAAGCGGTGAAGCAGCAATTACGTCAGGCGCTGCCTGATTATCAGCAGGTCTTCCAAGCCGTGGAAGAGAATATTCGCCAGCAAGTCACCGAAATCCGCCGTAGTTTGGCGCAGGGTGAGAACCCTGTTCCCCAAATTCATGCCGATGATATTATCAATGGTAACGTCACTGAAGAACAAAAAGCACAAATAAAACAACGAGGATGCTGCGCCATTCTCGGTGTCTTCCCAACGGAAAAAGCAGCAGCGTGGAACCGTGAAATCGGTAACTATCTCGAACGTAATAATTTCGTCGAACGCCTGAAAAATGCGGCGGAAGATAACTATTTCGGTACGCTGGCTGCCAGCAAACCGCAAATTTACGGAATTTACTGGTCAACACCGCAGGTTGAGGCTCGCCAGGATCAGCGCATGAATGCGGTGCAGGTATTCTTAAATAATCTGTGGCAAACCGAGAGTAACGGCAAGCAACATTTTGATGCTAACCGGGTGGTGACTTATGCCGACCGGACCCGTCGCCGCCCGCCAAAATCATCGTCACTGGGCTTATCACCCCACGTTGATGGTGGCTCCATAGAGCGCTGGTTGGATGAGAACTTCCGTCATGTGTACCGCCACGTGTTCTCGGGTGACTGGCAGAAGTATGACCCATTCGCCGCTGAAGGCCGCCCACAAGTGCGTGAGTTCCCCTCACCGGCAGTGTGCTCGATGTTCCGCACCTTCCAAGGCTGGACAGCACTGACACCACAGCGAACCCATGCGGGGACGCTGAATGTTATCCCGATCGCTAATGCCATGGCCTATATCCTGCTGCGCGCATTACAAGATGATGTTGCTGACGATGATCTGTGCGGTGCAGCACCAGGGCGCGCTTTATCCGCCTCTGAGCAGTGGCATCCTCTTTTAATCGAAGCCATTTCCCCTATTCCAGATTTGGAAGCAGGTGATACGGTATTCTGGCATTGCGACGTGATTCACTCAGTGGAAAATGAACATAATGGTGAGTTTGACAGCAACGTCATGTATATCGCGGCGGCGCCATGGTGCGACAAGAACGCCGCATACCTGCCACGCCAGTTAGCCAGTTTTATTGATGGCCGCTCACCACCAGACTTTGCCGCCGATGATTTCGAGGTGGATTTCAGTGGCAGAGCCACCGCCGATAACCTAACCACCCTTGGCAAACAACAGTTGGGTATGGCTGAATAACATTCCTATCAATCCCGTGTTTCTCTGCCAATAATAACGATATAAATAATCTCCTCAACGTTATCTCTGCTGGCGCGACCCGCCAGCAGACTCCCCTGCAATCCGCCGCGTCGATTCACCGGATAACGCGGATAAAGTAGCAGTTGCCGCTCATTTTCCTTATAGTTAGCCGCTTATTCGCCGCCGAATCTGATGGTCCCAAACTAAGATTCAAGGCTGTCGCCAAGAGAAAATAGTGTGCACCAGATATTTGAAATGCTACTGGCGGTGTTTGATCGTGCCGCATTAATGTTGATTTGTTTATTCTTTCTGACTCGCACCCACCTGTTTCGTCAGTTATTGCAAAAAGAGAAGCACACACCACTGGAACTGGCAGCGGTAACCGCTATCTTCTCGTTGTTCGCTATTTTTGGTACTTATTCCGGTATTAACGTCGAAGGTTCATTAGTGAATGTTCGGGTTATTGCCGTCATGTCTGGCGGTATTTTATTTGGCCCGTGGGTAGGTATCATTACCGGGCTTATCGCCGGTTCTCACCGATATTTAATTGATATTGATGGAATTACATCAATCCCCTGTCTGATTACCAGCATTATAGCCGGCCTGATGTCCGGCTATATAAATCTGAAAGTAAAGAAAGAGCGGCAATGGAGTATCGGTATTCTGGCAGGCATGATTTGTGAGTCACTCACCATGCTATTGGTGATTATTTGGGCCAGGCCGACCGCATTAGGTATTGATATTGTGTCTAAAATCGCAATTCCGATGATCTTAGGGGCGGTTTGTATCGGGTTAATTGTCCTGCTGGTACAGAGTGTCGAAGATGAAAAAGAGGTTATTGCCGCGCGGCAAGCAAAACTGGCACTGGATATCGCCAATAAAACCCTGCCCTATTTTCGCAATATCAATGGCGAATCACTGCGCAGTGTGTGTGAGATTATTCGCACCGATATTAAGGCAGATGCTGTCGCCATTACCGACACCCAACATATTTTGGCTTATGTGGGGGTGGGCGTTGAAGCCTATAATATCGGTCATGAGATCATCAGTGATATTACCAAAGAGAGCATTCAGCGTGGGAAGATTACCATCCGCAATAATGATGAAGTCCATCGCACGCCACAAATTCACTCCCTCATCATTATTCCGTTATGGGAAAAAGGTGAAGTCACTGGCTCACTGAAGATCTACTATTGCCATGCACATAAAATTACCTATTCACTGAAAGTGATGGCGGTCGGCTTGTCACAAATCATCTCAACCCAGATTGAAGTTTCCCGTATAGAACAACTGCGCGAAATGGCAAATAAAGCGGAAATGCGCGCACTACAAAGTAAAATTAACCCGCACTTCTTATTTAATGCCTTGAATGCTATCTCGTCCTCAATTCGTATTAATCCAGATACCGCGCGCCAATTGATCATCAATTTATCCCGTTATCTGCGTTATAACCTTGAGCTGAATGACGAACAGATTGATATTCGCAAAGAACTACATCAAATTCAGGATTATATCGCCATCGAGCAGGCCCGCTTCGGCAGCAAGTTAACTGTGATTTATGATATTGACGACGATATTGCGCTGAAAATACCCAGTTTGTTAATTCAACCCTTGGTTGAAAATGCCATTGTGCATGGCATTCAGCCGTGTCGTGGTAAAGGTGTGGTAGTCATTGCGGTTAAAGACAGTGGCGACCAAATAAAAATTTCCGTAAAAGACACCGGTAATGGTATTAACCCAGAGACAATTGAGCGCGTGGCGAATAATGAAATGCCGGGCAATAAAATTGGTTTACTCAATGTGCATCATCGAGTGAAATTACTGTATGGGGAAGGTTTACAGATACGCCGCATGGAACCGGGCACCGAGATCTCTTTTTATATCAGCAAAAATGGCGGCAAAATCCATGCTGACCCCCGTATTCCAGCCGGAGTCTAATCCGTGAAAGCAATCATTGTTGAAGATGAGTTTCTGGCTCAAGAAGAGTTGAGTTACCTGATTCGCCAGCATAGCAACATCACCATTGAGGCAACCTTTGAAGATGGGCTGGATGTGCTTAAATACCTGCAGAACCATCAGGTCGATGCTATTTTTCTCGATATCAATATTCCATCATTGGATGGCGTGTTATTGGCACAGAACATCAGTAAATTTGCCCATAAGCCTTATATTATCTTTATCACAGCCTATAAAGAGCATGCAGTTGAAGCCTTTGAAATTGAAGCATTTGACTATATTTTAAAGCCTTATCATGAGTCTCGTATTGTCACTATGCTGCAAAAACTCGAAGCGCTGCATAAGCGTGAGCACCAAAATAGAGAACAGACCAGCAGTACCAACCACCGTTCTGCGGCGCATACCATCAATTTGATGAAAGATGAGCGCATTATCGTCACTGACATCAATGATATCTATTATGCCGCAGCACAGGAAAAGGTCACGTTGGTCTATACGCGGCGCGAAGAATTCATTATGCCGATGAATATTACTGAATTTTTCAGCCGCCTACCGGAGGAGTACTTCTTCCGCTGCCATCGCTCCTATTGTGTCAATTTAGCCAAAATCCGTGAAATTGTGCCGTGGTTTAATAATACCTATATTCTGCGGCTCAGTGATTTGGACTTTGAAGTCCCAGTCAGCCGCAGCAAGATAAAAGAATTCAGGCAACTGATGCGCCTTTAAATGCATTTCATTCCGCGTGGAATGCAGCTCATTCCCCTTTCGATCTATAGTGATTAGCCCGCCCGTATACTGGTTTCATTCGGCGGGCTGATAACACCTCAAGACAAGATTTCCGGTGCCCCATCAGCGCGTAATCTTTGGCTTCCGACGCTATTGCAAATCATTGTTATGTTCGCAATAGCCATATTCGGGCCACATTGCATTGATGTTTAAGGAGTCCGGCATGAGCAGTAAACCGGTAAATCGTTGGCTAATTGTTGCGGGTACCATCATCGTTCAAATGGGGTTGGGAACTATCTATACCTGGAGCTTATTTAATCAGCCACTGGGAGAGAAGTTCAGTTGGTCGTTAGGGGCAGTTGCAACCACATTTTCCATTACCAGTTTTTCTCTCGCTATTGCCACTCTGTTTGCTGGCCGCCTGCAAGAGCGCATCGGTATCCGTAAACTGACGTTACTTTCCGGTATCATTCTTGGTTTGGGCCTGATTGCCAGCTCTTTTGCCACATCATTGGGAATGATTTATCTATTGGCTGGTATCGTGGTCGGTTTCGCCGATGGTACCGCCTACATCACCACCCTGTCGAATCTGATCAAATGGTTCCCGGAACGTAAAGGGCTGATTTCCGGCATTTCAGTGGGGGCATTTGGTACCGGCAGCTTATTGTTCAAATATGTAAATGCCAGTCTGATTGCCAACCAAGGAGTGTCGCTGGCATTCTTCTACTGGGGCCTCATCGTGATGGTATTAGTAGGGGCTGGCTCTTTCCTGCTACAAGAAAAAGCGGTGGCACCACAGGTCAATAACAGCCTGCAAACCGCCCGTGCCGGGCGTGATTTTAGTGTCAAAGAGATGCTGGCGGTTAAAGAGTCTTACTTCTTATTTATCATCTTCTTCACCGCATGTATGAGTGGCTTATATCTGATTGGTATCGTGAAAGATTTAGGCGTACAACTGGCAGGAATGGACTTGGTGACGGCTGCCAACACCGTTTCAGCCATTGCCATCTTTAATACCGCCGGGCGCATTATCCTTGGCGCACTATCAGACAAAGTGGGCCGTTTGCGCGTAATCAGCTTCACCTTGCTGGTCACCACATTAGCGGTATCCGTGTTGAGTTTTGTTCCACTGACTCATGCGCTGTTCTTCTTGTGTGTCGGGGCGATAGCCTTCTGCTTCGGCGGCAATATTACGGTGTTCCCAGCGATTGTGGGCGACTTCTTCGGTCTGAAAAATCACAGTAAAAACTACGGTGTCATCTATCAAGGGTTTGGTTTGGGTGCTCTGGCAGGTTCGTTTATTGCCGCACAACTGGGTGGATATCAGGCGACCTTTATGGTTATCGCAGTGCTGTCAGTACTTTCCTTGCTGCTGACGTTGATAATCAAACCGCCAAAAGGTGCGGCAACCGAGACTGAAAGTACACCAACCGCAACAGCGGGCGTAACTGCCCGTAGCCATGCCTAATAGAGGGTGACGGAGACCACCATAACTAATACAACTCAGCCAGAGTTTGTAAAGTATGGGGGCTGGTTTAAAGCAATGATGTAAAAAAGCAGAGCCTTGGCTCTGCTTTCATGTTTCAGCGATGGCGAACAAAAACCTTATAATTCATGCCCTAATGTCTGACGCAAGTAAGCGCCGGCCCCCAGCAAACCCGGTTGCTGATGGGTAATCATATAAACAGGAATATCTTGCAGGAAATCTTTGAAACGGCCTTTATCTTCAAAAGCACTGCGAAAGCCCGAAGCTGTAAAGAATTCCATAAAGCGTGGCACGATACCGCCGGCAATATAAACGCCGCCAAAAGTGCTGAGATTCAATGCCAGATTGCCGCCAAAACGGCCCATAATCACACAAAACAGTGATAAGGAGCGGCGACAGTCAGTACAGCTATCCGCCAGAGCGCGTTCAGTAATATCTTTCGGTGCCAGATGTTCCGGTAGGCGTGCATCAGAAATCACAATAGCTCGGTATAAATTAACCAGCCCTGGCCCGGAAAGTACTCGCTCGGCAGAGACATGGCCCAGTTCCTGACGCAATACCGCCAAAATAGAGTCTTCTTCTTCGCTGTTCGGGGCAAAGTCCACATGACCGCCCTCTCCCGGTAAGCTAATCCAACGGCGGTCCACATTAACTAAATGGGCCACCCCCAGCCCAGTACCTGCACCATAAACTGCCACTGGTTTACCCGCTTGAGGCGTTGTGCCACCAAATTGCAACACATCCTGTTCGGACAACACCGGAATCGCCATCGATACTGCCGTAAAATCGTTGATCACCTCCAGATGATCCAACCCCAGGCTTTGCTGCATAGCTGCAATAGAAAATGCCCAAGTATGATTGGTCATCGCCACCCAATCCCCGGTAATCGGGCAAGCAATAGCAATACAGGCATCCTTTACGGTGACGGTATGGTCTGACAGATATTGCTTAATGACATCTTCCAGACTGTCGAATTCCAACCCTGAATATGTTTTTGCTTGTGATATTTCGCCCGTCGCCACAGCGCAAAGCGCCAAACGGGCATTAGTGCCGCCAACGTCACCCACCAGGGCATAGCTTGTCATCAGAAACTTCTCCGTTACAGGGATGCTTAACTTCAACTATGTCCACTGTAAAATCAGGCTGGAGAAACAACAATATCAATGCGCTAAACCCTTTCGCTTTGCGATAAAGATCACATAAAAACGTTTCAGCAACAGCAAAATACCGCTGCTGAAGGTGAAAAATGACGTAAATATTTAGCGTGAATTGCGCCCTTCCTCAGAAACCGGCTGCAATGTCGCAAGCTGGCGCGAGCGGATAACCCGCATCCGCAGGCTGTCATAGGCCCAGTTGTAACATACGGTGTAAGGCAGGAAGAACAAGAAGAAACCGATCTCCAACATAAATGCCTGTAATAGCGAAACACCCAACGTGAAAGCCGCAATAGGTAAGCCTATCAGGATAAAACCACCCTCGAAACCCAGCGCATGGAGTACTCGCACGAGCAGAGTCTTTGCTACCCGACTGACTGGCCAGAAGTGGTCGAACAGACTGTTGTAAACAATATTCCACAGCATTGCCACTGAGGAGAGGATCAAGGCCAATGTTCCCATTTGCAGTATGGAGCGATCCAGTAACCATGCGCCGACGGGCGCACAAATGGCGACGGCAATCACTTCAAACCCAACGGCATGAATAATCCGCTCCAAGAGAGATCGGTGATGAACTTGCATAAAACACCTACTTAAATTAACTGATGACAGATTGTTAGAGGTGATTATCATCGTTTTTTAAGATAGATTAAAAATAGAACCCATCGATAAAATAGATAGTTTATGCATTATTCTCCCGAAGCCTTAATTGCATTTGTTGAAGCCGCAGCCCTTGGGTCCTTCTCCGCGGCGGCCCGTAAGCTACGCAAAAGCCAATCAACTATCAGCACCGCCATCGCCAATCTGGAAGCCGATCTGGGTTTGACCTTATTTGACCGTCAGGCGCGCCAGCCGGTATTAACTGACCATGGTCGCCGTGTGCTATCCCATGTGCAGGAAATTCTGGCGGCCAGCGAACGGCTGGATAATCTATCAATACGTCTGGCAGGTCAGGTTGAAACCCGACTGACTTTTGTCCTTTCTGATACTTATCAACCAACACATCATGAGGACTTACTGCGTCGCTTTGAGCAGCGTTACCCTGATATCGAATTTGAGTGCCTGATTGCCGAAGAGGGCGACGTCATTGACCTGCTGCAACTACGGCGAGCGCATATCGGTGTAGTAGAAGTTCAGTCGTACTATCCACCGGATATTGCGGCCAGCCGATTAGCTGCACAGACTGAAATGGCGATATTCGTGCAGCAGGGTCATGCGCTGGCAAAGCTCCCTCAGGTTCACCCCGAACAACTGGCTACCGCCCGGCAACTTTGCCTCAATACTTACAATCGTACTGAGCGCAACCAGTCGCAAGGGCTAATGTGGTCTGCCCCCAGCTACTTAATGTTGTTAGAAATGGCGGAGCAAGGCTTCGGCTGGGCGATTTTGCCACGCTGGCTGGTGGAGCAATACAGCCGTCAAAAACTGGTCGCGTTGCCCACCATTGGTTGGCCGAAAATGATCTCTATTGATGCGGTTTGGTCGAAAAAAAGCCCACCGGGGCCAGCGGGCTATTGGTTGTTAGACCAATTAACTGGTCGTAATAACAATGTTAGCTAAAAAATAGTGTTAGCTAAAAAACAGTGTCAGCTAAAAAATAGTGTCAGCTAAATCAGATTGCCGCATTACGCGCCTGAATAGATTTCGCCACATTGTTCAATAATTCAGGAATATCCATTTGCGGCAGCACCACCTCGATAAAAGCCAGTTGATCGCAGTGTTCTAGTTGTGCCATGAGTTGTTGTAATTGTTCAACCTCAGTGACAGTGCGGGTAAAAAGGGCTTTATTCCTGCTGAATGCGTGTGGCAATTGGCTCCAATCCCACGCAGCGATATCGTTATAAGGTTGCAGTGGCCCGTGAATAGCTCGTTCAACGGTATACCCTTGATTATTTAGTAAGAAAATTATTGGTTTTAACCCATCTCGCAGCATGGAACCCAGTTCCTGGATGGTCAGTTGGGCAGAACCATCACCGACGAGCAAGATAACCCGTCGTGCGGGGTGCGCCACTTGCGAACCATAAGCGGCAGGCAAACTGAAACCAATCGAGCCCCACAGTGACTGAGCAATAAGAGTACAACCGGAAGGTAAGGTCAATGTGGCAGCACCAAAGCAAGAGGTGCCCTGATCGGTAACCACAATGTCGTTTGGGCGTAGAAAGTGTTGGATGTGATACCAAAACGTTTGTTGGTTCAGTAAATTATGCTGTGTAGCCGGCGCTATTGAATGAGTTATCGTCGGCTGCTGCCATTCGCCTTGTAACGATTTACACAGCTCATGCAGGGCACCAATCGCAGCCAGCATGGGAATCTGACTGAAAATCTGTTTCCCTATCCGTGCCTGTTCCGGCTGGATATCAATACAATTTTCCTGAGTGATATGCTGGCTGAATCCGGCAGTAATTGTATCGATAAACCAAACGCCAACGGTGATAAGAACATCAGCCCCTTCGATATATTCTCTTATACTGGCATCACTGGCCGCCCCGGCGTAAGTACCGATAAACCTCGGATGTGATTCGTCCAGTAATCCTTTTCCCATCAATAATGTCGAATATGGCAGGTTAACCTCCGACACCCAGTGGTTCAATGACTCCCGGCCACCAAATCTATCCGCCAGAAAATCAGCTAACAATGCGACCCGGTGTGCTGACTGTAGCTTTTCACGTGCGGCGTCAATAAAGGCTTGTAATGATGATGGCGATAACAGGGGTTGATAGAGGGCCAAAGCGCCAGGCTGACTGGTGACTGACGCCTGTGAAACATCGCAGGGTAATTGCAAATAGACCGGACGCCGCTGACTTAGCGCCGCCACCAGTAGCCTGTCAATTTCAGCAACTGCATTTTCAGCGGTTAGATTGGCCTGCGCACAGGTGACCTCTTTCGCCATACGGGAAAAATGGCTGAAGTCGCCATCCCCCAGTGAGTGATGTAACAACTCTGCGGCTTTTTGCGAACGCAATGCCGGGGTACCAACGATATGAATCACCGGAAGGTATTCAGCAAAGCTGCCTGCAATACCATTAATAGCACTTAATTCACCGACGCCAACCGTGGTCAGCAGTGCTGCCGCTGGCATCACCCGGGCATAGCCATCTGCGGCATAAGCTGCATTAAGTTCATTGGCACATCCCATCCATTTAATGACGGGATGGCTGATGACACGGTCTAAAAAAAGCAGATTAAAATCGCCAGGAACACCAAATAGATGCCGGATTCCCACTTGCGCCAGACGATCCAAGAGATAATCAGCCACGTTGTAACTGCTTGCCATCATGACACCAACCTTAATACTTATTATATTGCATTAAGTATTAAGCAATTAATCAATAGATCTAATGTTTTGAAATTATTAATTAGCTACCACTGTAATTATTTTCTGACATCCCTTTCTCCGCCTTATCTTGTGATCCCGTTAGCTTACGTCGTCGGTGAAAACGCATACACTAAACTGTCGTTTACTCTCGTTAATAAGGGTCATCATGGTCTATCAGGCAGCTTCCTCCCGTTATCAAGAGATGAAGTATCATCGTTGTGGTCGTAGTGGATTAATGCTTCCGGCAATTTCTCTTGGCTTGTGGCATAACTTTGGTGACAGCACGCTGTACGAAAATAGCCGCAATTTAGTGCATCGCGCTTTCGATAGTGGCATCACCCATTTTGATTTAGCCAATAACTATGGCCCGCCACCCGGTTCAGCCGAGCTGAACTTTGGCCGCATCCTGCAACAAGACCTGCGCCCCTATCGTGATGAACTGATTATCTCTTCCAAAGCGGGATACACCATGTGGCCCGGCCCTTATGGTGACTGGGGTTCGAAGAAATATCTGGTAGCCAGTATCAACCAAAGCCTACAACGTATGGGGCTAGATTATGTAGATATTTTCTACCACCATCGCCCGGATCCTAATACACCATTGGAAGAAACCATGGCCGCATTGGACCTGCTGGTGCGCCAAGGTAAAGCGTTGTATATCGGGTTGTCCAACTATCCAGCGGCGCAAGCCCGTCAGGCCTGTGAAATTCTGGCAAATCTTGGTACGCCTTGCCTGATTCATCAGCCTAAATACTCTATGTTCGAACGCTGGATTGAAGCCGGGCTGCAAGATACTTTGGATGAGTATGGCGTAGGATCTATTGCCTTTTCTCCGTTGGCAGGCGGCGTATTGACGGATCGCTATTTGGCGGGTATTCCGCAGGACTCAAGGGCTGCCAGTGGCAGTAAATTCCTTAATCCCGAGCAGCTTACCGCAGAAAAACTGGCCAAGGTGCGCCAGTTGAACGCATTGGCCCACGAGCGCGGCCAGAAGTTGTCACAGATGTCTTTAGCCTGGGTATTACGTGGCGGGCGGGTGACTTCAGCACTGATTGGTGCCAGCAAAATCAGCCAGATTGACGACGCGGTTGGTATGCTAGCCAACACTGATTTCAGCACCGAAGAAATCAAACGTATTGAAGATATTCTGGTGTAAACGCTCTCGCCAAAGTCCCCCAACAGGGGCACTCCGGTGCCCCTAATCCACCATTGTTACAGATAAATCTCAATTTTTTATTTTACAGTTTTATCTGAATCACAGTGGCCGAACCGCAGTTTAAGATAGGCCATAGCCAATAAAGCTGCGCAAGGATAAATCATGTCAAAAGTGGATATTTTGAAACCAACGATATTTAGACCTATTTCGTTAAGACCACTGTTATTAGTAACGATATTAGCCTGGTTTCCTCTCGTTCCTATGGCAAATGCCGAAAGTATTGAGCTACTCCCCAGTGTTTCATTGCAGATTGGTGAGCAAGATCGCCGTGGCAATTATTGGGATGGTTATGACTGGCGCGATCAACGATGGTGGCAGGATCATCAGGGGCGGGATTTAGGCGAACGAAACCGCCATGGACATTACTGGGATGGGCACCGCTGGCAAAACAGAGACTGGTGGCAAAAGAACTATTATTACCGTGAAGGGCGCTATCAGAAACACGATAAACATTATGACAACCACGGCAAGAAACATCATCGCGGGAAAGGGCATGACCGCCATCATGATGATGACTAATTAAAAAAGCTTCTGGCGGATGATTGGCTATCGATCCGCCAGTATGAAGAAGTTAGAGCAAGCTAATCAACAGATAAGCATTTAATCCAACCACCACTAACACAATCATCTTCCCCAAAATCTGAATCAATTTTGAGTTAACCATCTCTCCCATCAATTCTTTATTGCCAGTAAAGGCCAGCAATGGAACTAACGCCAACGCAATACCAAAACTCAGCAGTACCTGGCTCATCACCAAGATCCGTGTTGCATCCATACCCGCCAGAATGACAATAAAGGAAGGCAACATCGTGACCGTGCGGCGCACCCAGATAGGGATATAAAACCGGACAAAGCCTTGCATCACGACCTGCCCTGCCAAGGTCCCCACCACTGTCGATGACAACCCAGCGGCAACCAGACTCAAACCAAAAATAGTGGCTGCGGCATTACCTAACAGGGGTTGTAGTGTGAGGTACGCTTGCTCGATTTCAGCAATACTGCCATAGCCATTGAAATGGAAAGCCGCCGCCGCCGTTGCCATCATCGCCAGATTCACAAAACCGGCAATTGTCATGGCAATCGCCACATCCAATTTAGTCGCAGCATAACGAGAAGCCTTGGAGTTTTCTCCCGCCGTTTGCGTCAAGGATGAATGCAGATAAATAACATGCGGCATAATAGTGGCACCTAGTACCCCGGCCGCTAGAAACACCGCGTCACGGTTAGGCAAGTCAGGAACCAACATACCGCGGCCCAACGCCGCCAGTTCTGGCCGGGAGAAAATAAGTTCGACAATATAAGCCGCCGCTACAAATAACAGCAGCCCACCGATAACCAGTTCGAGAGGTTTTTGCCCACGCTTTTGCAGCATAAGAATCAGGAAAGTGGCAATGCCGGTCAGGACAGCACCTTCAAGCAGGGTCACACCTAGCAGTAATTTAAACCCGATTGCCGCCCCAATAAACTCGGCCAGATCCGTGGCCATAGCGATGATTTCGGCTTGTACCCAGTAGGCCCATACCGCAGGCCGTGGAAACCGGTCACGGATATGCTCAGCCAGATTTTTACCCGTGGCAATACCGAGTTTAGCGGACAGTAATTGGATCAACATAGCCATGATGTTGGCCCAAACCACCACCCACAATAAGGTATAACCGAAAGAGGCCCCCGCCTGAATATTGGTTGCGAAGTTACCGGGGTCGATATAACCGATGGCCGCGATAAAAGCAGGCCCCATCAGGGAGAGTTTTATCCTCCTTGATGTACGGCGGGATGTATCGACAGCACGGCTATTCAGCATTCAGTATTACCCTTGAAAACTTACGTCTACTTTCTTATCAATAATAATATCTAAATGATAATAATTATCAAGCGCACTTGGCGTGGTAGAACTTATCTCTCTGATAGCTAACACCGTATAATCAGCCGTGTAGCAATCACCCGTGGTAGCTTTCTGAAAAGTTGGGTTAAATGTTCCATCGCCCTTTTCGTAACGAATGACTACAATTGATCAACCTAGCATATTTAAACTACTTCCGTAGCAAATTATTAACATCCTATTTTTTGTGATCCACTCCACTAATTCGTTTGCATTAGTGCAAGTGAATTTCTATATTTGCTGCCTACATCTCGTTTTTAATGTAGCCGTTACATAAAATGTCCACCGAAATCTAGCCTGCCTCAAATTTGGAGCACACATGTCCCATATTCTGCAGTTTGCGTTGGCCTTAGTCGTGGTGGCCATATTAGCTCTGGCGATCTGTAAGGATCGTAAAAGCATCCGCATTCGGTTTGTTATTCAATTGCTGGTAATTGAAGTGTTGTTGGCGTACTTCTTCCTCCATTCGGAAGCTGGATTGGGTTTTGTGAAAGGATTCGCCGGTTTATTCGACAAGTTGCTTGGATTTGCCGCCAACGGTACCGACTTTGTCTTTGGTAATATGGGTGATAAAGGTTTGGCGTTCTTCTTCCTGAGAGTGCTGTGCCCTATCGTCTTTATTTCTGCTCTGATTGGTATTCTGCAATATATCAAAGTTCTCCCCGTCGTTATTCGTATCATTGGTACTTTGCTGTCTAAAGTTAACGGCATGGGTAAGCTGGAATCATTCAACGCCGTCAGCTCACTGATTCTGGGTCAATCTGAAAACTTCATCGCCTATAAAGACATTTTGGGCAAAATGTCTGAAAAACGCATGTACACCATGGCAGCAACCGCGATGTCGACAGTTTCTATGTCAATCGTGGGTGCATATATGTCAATGCTGGACGCGAAGTTTGTGGTTGCGGCGCTGGTACTTAACATGTTCAGTACCTTTATCGTGTTGTCATTGATCAACCCGTATAAAGCAGAGGACGAGGAAGAGTTGCAACTGAGCAACTTGCACGAAGGCCAAAGCTTCTTTGAAATGCTGGGTGAGTACATTCTGGCCGGTTTCAAAGTTGCTATCATCGTTGCAGCCATGCTGATTGGTTTTATCGCGTTAATTTCTGCGATGAATGCCTTATTTAGTTTGCTGTTCGGTATCAGCTTCCAGGGTATCTTGGGCTATGTCTTCTTCCCGTTTGCCTGGGTGATGGGCGTACCGACTCATGAAGCCTTACAAGTTGGTGGCATCATGGCAACCAAACTGGTATCTAACGAATTCGTGGCAATGATGGACTTGCAGAAAGTGGCATCAGAACTGTCACCACGCAGCGTGGGTATTCTGTCAGTGTTCCTGGTTTCATTCGCTAACTTCTCCTCTATTGGTATCGTAGCCGGTGCGATTAAAGGTTTGAATGAGCACCAAGGGAATGTAGTTTCACGCTTTGGCTTGAAGCTGTTATACGGCTCTACGCTGGTCAGTGTGCTGTCCGCCTCTATTGCGGGCCTGGTACTCTAAGTATCAGAAAAAAATCTCTAAAGAGGCGCTACGGCGCCTTTTTTTATACCTGCGATCCATACCCGGACTATTTACACGGATGATGACTCTTTGAGTAATCAAAGGCTGGAGAACTTTAGTGGGTAAGTTTAATGCCGCGACTGATGTGATATGCACGTTAATAAGCAATAGAAGGCGTTCTAAGTGAGGTAGTGAGGTAGTGAGGTAGTGAGGTAGTGAGGTAGTGAGGTAGTGAGGTAGTAAATATAATGGTGGGTCGTGCGGGATTCGAACCTGCGACCAATTGATTAAAAGTCAACTGCTCTACCAACTGAGCTAACGACCCATTATATAGATTTATTCGACATTTTTAACACGAGTCATACGGGATTACTCATCCTGCGGATTCGCCCTTCGGGTCAACGCTTACGCGTTGCTGTCTCGCTTCGCTCGGCTCGAACCTTTAACCAATTGATTAAAAGTAACTATTCTGCCAACTGAGCTAACGACCCATTATATGATAATACGAAGTAAAAGAAGTGGTGGGCGATACCAGATTCGAACTGATGACCCCCTCCGTGTAAAGGAGATGCTCTACCAACTGAGCTAATCGCCCACTTCTACTACCTTGAATCTTAATACTTTTAACAATGAGTGATGAGTGGTGGGCGATACCAGATTCGAACTGATGACCCCCTCCGTGTAAAGGAGATGCTCTACCAACTGAGCTAATCGCCCCGCCGTGTTGTTGGAGTCGCATTATAGGGATAGTTCGAAGTGAGTCAACGGTTTTTAAAACGAAAACAATCGTTCGCCGCAAATTTAAACAGGATGCGATATTTATCGCCGCTATGAACCTTTATTAAATGATCCCCAAAATATTTCAAGGTGTAGGACGGCGGCAAACAAATGAACCCGATGAGCTTACCCAAGTATGTGATTCGGGTGAGTGAGTGCGGCCAACACACCTGCAATTTGAAAGATGATGGGAATATCATCAATTGCATACCGGTAACATCGTTGAGGAATTACTACAGGGTGGTAGAATGTCGCCTACTTTTTCAAATTTCGAGCAACTGTCAGCTTTTGCTGACCGGCGTAGCGTAATAAGGCATCGATTCCAATGAAGATCAAAACCCGTTTTGCACCCAGTCCTACCGGCTATCTCCATGTAGGTGGCGCACGCACCGCATTGTACTCCTGGCTGTTCACCCGTCATTTAGGTGGTGAATTTGTTCTGCGCATTGAAGATACCGATCTTGAGCGCTCAACTCAGGAAGCCATCGACGCTATTATGGACGGTATGAACTGGTTGAATCTGGATTGGGATGAAGGCCCGTATTTCCAAACCAAACGGTTCGATCGCTACAATGCGGTGATTGACCAAATGTTGGAAAAGGGCACCGCTTATCGCTGCTATTGTTCTAAAGAGCGCCTGGAAGAGTTGCGTGAAACCCAAATGGCCAATGGCGAGAAACCTCGCTACGATGGTCGTTGCCGCGATAGCCAGTGCACTCATGGCGCTGATGAGCCATCAGTGGTGCGTTTTCGCAACCCGCAGGAAGGCTCGGTCATTTTCGACGACAAAATCCGTGGCCCTATTGAATTCAGCAATCAGGAACTGGATGACTTAATCATCCGCCGTACCGATGGTTCACCAACCTATAACTTCTGTGTCGTCATCGATGACTGGGATATGGAAATCACCCATGTTATCCGTGGTGAAGACCATATCAACAATACACCGCGCCAGATTAATATTCTGAAAGCATTAGGCGCGCCAGTGCCTGAGTATGCTCATGTATCAATGATTCTGGGTGATGACGGTAAAAAACTGTCTAAACGCCACGGGGCTGTTGGTGTTATGCAATACCGCGATGACGGCTATCTGCCAGAGGCACTACTGAACTATTTGGTGCGTTTGGGTTGGTCTCATGGTGATCAGGAGATTTTCTCTGTGGCCGAGATGACCGAGCTGTTTACCCTCGATGCGGTCAGTAAGTCAGCCAGTGCATTCAATACTGAAAAATTACAGTGGTTGAATCATCACTATATCAATAGCCTGCCACCAGAGCATGTTGCTGTTCACCTGTCATGGCATGTTGAACAACTGGGGCTTGATACCCGTAATGGCCCTGAGTTAGTTGAAATCGTAAAACTGCTAGGTGAGCGCTGCAAAACGCTGAAAGAGATGGCCGAGTCCTGCCGTTACTTTTACGAAGAGTTTGACGAGTTCGATGCTGATGCGGCTAAAAAACATTTGCGCCCAGTGGCCCGCCAGCCACTTGAAGCAGTTAAAGCCAAACTCGCTGCCATCACCGCCTGGACCACTGAAAACGTTCACAACGCGATTCAGGGCACGGCTGATGAGTTAGGTGTAGGTATGGGTAAAGTGGGGATGCCGCTGCGTGTCGCAGTCACTGGTGCGGGTCAATCGCCAGGGATGGATGTCACTGTCCATGCTATCGGTCAGGCACGCTCACTGGCACGTATTGATAAAGCATTAGCCTTTATCAGCGAGCGCGAAACACAACAATAATACGGTTATTGCTCATTCAATCAGGCGGCTACTCAGGCCGCCTTTTTATTATTGTTCGTTAGATAGTTGTGAGCGACATATAATATTTAATGCTAATTACCCGCTGATTTGGCGGCTTTTTCAGCGCTTAACGCGAGAAATCGAATTAGCCGTTGACACTGTTTCAGTGGTTTCATATCATGCGCCCCGTTCACACGATTTATTATGTGCGCATTGGGGCTATAGCTCAGCTGGGAGAGCGCTTGCATGGCATGCAAGAGGTCGACGGTTCGATCCCGTCTAGCTCCACCAAATTTCTTGTTTGATTGCATCATCAGGCCGGAAAAGGGTGGCATCATAGATAAGTCAGTACGAACAACCACATTTGTGGGGCTATAGCTCAGCTGGGAGAGCGCTTGCATGGCATGCAAGAGGTCGACGGTTCGATCCCGTCTAGCTCCACCACTCTTTAAAAAACCGGCTTATGGCCGGTTTTTTGCTTTCTCGCGTAAGCCTCCCTCACTCTTTGTCATTTATCTCTGTTATCCTGCGAACTAATCAAAGGTATTGATTACGGTGGAAATAGGCATGAATCAGCAGCAACAAATCATTCAATGGCTACAGGCTGACCCTCATCGTATGCAGGCTTTGTCGATTGCCCGACAGCTCGGGTTAAAGCAGTGGTGTCTGGCGGCAGGATTTGTGCGTAATCTGGTGTGGGATCAATTGCACGGGTACCCGTTAGCGACCGCACTCAATGACATCGATTTAGTCTATTTCGATAAGCAACATGCCCACGAGCAGCATGACTTACAGCACGAAGCGCAGCTACAGCAAAAAAGTACGGCTCAGCATCTCTCCTTCCCCTGGTCAGTAAAAAATCAAGCCAGAATGCACCTGCATAGGGGTCGCCAACCTTATACCAGTACCGACGATGCCATTAGCTACTGGGTTGAAGTAGAAACAGCAATCGGTGCCAGGCTCAATGCGAGCGGCGATATTGAGCTGGTGGCTCCACTGGGTTTGGACGCACTGTTTACCCGCACGATCACCTTGAACCCGAAAAACGGTGAGGTCGATACCTACTACCAACGGGTAAATAGCAAAGGTTGGCTGCAACATTGGCCTGAACTGCGTTTGGTAATTTAACGTTTCAGAACCGTATGGCGGCGTTTAAAAAACAACCAAGTGATAAGCAAGTGATAAGATTGTGTAAAGTAGCCCTCAAAAGTTAAAGGTTAATATCCTCCCGTCGATAAGCATTACTCCATCCAGGTTTTACTAAGGAATAATGATGTCGAATACTATCTCTGCAGCATCCGTGTCAGTGAGCAGCAGTAGCTCTTCTGATAACAGTGCGGCGGCACAAATTAAATCCATTAATCAGCAGATCCAAAAACTGACCGAAAAATTAAGTACCTTAAAAGATTCTGGTTTGACTGCGGATGAATTGCAAAAGCAGCAGCAACAGATTCAGAGTCAAATTGCAGCGCTGCAAGCTGAGCTTGCCCGTATTCAGGCCAAGGAAGCGGATAAAACCAAAGAAGGTGACAACAATGCGGCAACTGCGCCCGCCGGTGATGGAGTAAACCGCCCTTCCGCACAGAACCAGATTGACGTTTATATTTAATAACATTGATGTTCGGTTAAACAGTGATAGGGCGATGGCAACATAACGGCTATCGCCCTGTTTTAGAAAGTAAAATCAACCACGCTTGAGGGGTTTTACCAAACTATCCAATCCCTCGATTTTAATGGTCAGCGTCAGCTCCATCAACATACCTAACTTGCCTGGTGGGAATTCCCCTTTGCGGGCGAACCAGAGCAGGTACTCTTCAGGTAAGTCGATTAATACCCGCCCTTGGTATTTACCAAACGGCATCCGGGTATTGGCAATCTCAATCAAATTCTCTTTTTCCATACAGCCCTCTGGCGTTACCACTATTCACCCAGCAGACGAATCATTTCCGCTTCATCAATGACTGTAATCCCAAGCTCCTGCGCTTTCGCCAGTTTTGAGCCAGCCGCCTCACCAGCAATAACCAGATCCGTTTTTTTGGAAACACTGCCACTCACTTTGGCACCTAAAGCAGCCAGACGATCTTTCGCTTCGTCCCGTGAGAGAATGGTCAGTGACCCCGTCAACACCACGGTTTTCCCAGCAAAGGGGCTATCAATCTCTGCAGCAATAATTTGCTGTGGCTCAGGCCAACTAATCACTTGCTCTAGCGCCTCGATCACTTTCTGATTGTGTTCTTCACCGAGGAAATTCCGCACGTGCCTGGCTACCACTTCCCCGACATCTGGCACACTTTTTAATGCATCGATATCTGCCGCGCGCAAATTAGTCAGATTGCGAAAATGAGCTGCTAAATTAGCCGCTGTCGCCTCCCCAACTTCACGAATACCCAAAGCATACAGGAAGCGGGCAAACGTCGTTTGCTTCGCCTTTTCTAGCGCCGCAATCAGATTTTGTGCCGATTTTGGCCCCATCCGATCTAAACCGGTCAGTTTGCCTGCGGTCAGCTCAAATAGATCCGCTGGGTTCTCGACATACTGTTTCTCTACCAGTTGTTCGATAATCTTGTCACCCATCCCGTCCACATCCAACGCCCGGCGCGAGACAAAGTGCTTCAACGCCTCTTTACGCTGCGCTGCGCAGAACAGACCACCGGTGCAGCGGGCAACCGCCTCACCTTCTACCCGCTCGATATCAGAACCACATACCGGGCAGTGCTCCGGGAAAACTATCTCTTTGGCATCCTGCGGGCGTTGTTCCATCACCACACCAACCACTTGCGGGATCACATCTCCAGCGCGGCGAATAATAACGGTATCACCAATGCGTATACCAAGACGCTCAATTTCATCGGCGTTATGCAGTGTCGCATTACTGACAACCACACCCGCCACCTGCACCGGTTCCAGACGTGCGACCGGGGTGATAGCACCAGTGCGCCCCACCTGAAACTCCACGTCGCGAACTTGGGTTATCTGTTCCTGCGCTTGAAATTTAAACGCCGTAGCCCAACGGGGAGCGCGTGCTACAAATCCCAATCTTTCTTGCAAGTCGAGCGAATCAACCTTGATAACCACGCCATCAATATCAAACCCCAAACTGGCACGGTCCTGCTCTACCTGACGATAGAAGGCAATTACCTCATCACTACCGGTGCATAACTTCACTCGATTACTGACCGGCAGACCCCAGGCTTTAAATTGCATCAGGCGCTGAATATGACTGCGCGCAAGCTCACCGCCATCGAGTAAACCCACACCATAACAGAAGAACATTAATGGCCGTTTGGCTGTGATGCGGGGGTCGAGCTGACGTAACGATCCGGCAGCAGCATTGCGTGGATTGGCAAAAATTTTACCGCCTTTGCGACGCGCCTCTTCGTTAAGTTGCTCAAAACCGGCTTGTGGCATAAAGACTTCACCGCGAACTTCCACCCGATGCGGGATATTCTCCCCATGCAGGCGCAGTGGAATGGCACGGATGGTACGCACATTCGCGGTAATATTTTCACCCGTGGTACCGTCACCACGGGTAGCTGCTCTAACTAACTCACCATTCTCATACAATAGGCTGACCGCCAGGCCATCGAGCTTCAGCTCACAGCAGAAGGTCAACGGTTCAGCGGTTTTCAGCCGGTCATGCACCCGTTTGTCAAAAGCCAGGTAACTCTCTTCATCGAAAACGTTATCAAGAGATAACATCGGCACTTCGTGTCTAACCTGTTCAAATGCATCAAGCGGCGCGGCACCAACCCGCTGTGTCGGTGAATCATGAGTAATCAGTTCAGGATGTTGTGCTTCCAGGGAACGTAATTGTTGCATCAAACGGTCATATTCAGCATCAGGGATCTCAGGGGCATCCAACACATGATAAAGATGTTCGTGATGGCGCAATGAGGTTCTTAGTTGATTAATTTGCTGAATTATCGATTCCATGGCTCACCATCAAAGATAAAAAACCCCCGGCATGCGGGGGTTCGGGTTAATTCGATTCATTGCGAGGTAACGTTATCAGGCGCTAGCGTTTGCATCCAGCACTTCACGGATACGCGCCTTATACGTTTCCAGCTTCTGCGGGGTCATCATGCGGCGATCATCATCCAACACTACACCACCGACATCATCAGCAATGCGTTGGGCTGATTGCAGCATTAATTTAAAGTTCTGATTGGCATCGCCATAAGACGGCACCATCATAAACATTGAGACACCCGGCGTTGAAAAATCAGACATGGTATCAGGATCGAAAGAACCCGGTTTTACCATATTCGCCAAACTGAATAATACTGGGCCACTGCCTGCCGGGCTAAGATGACGATGGAAAATACCCATCTCACCAAACTGGAAACCAGACTGAAGAACACTCTGTAGCAGCAACTCGCCGCCAAGAGCGCCACCATGATGCGCAGCAACATGCAGCACCAAAACGGTCTCTTTCAGTTTCTGTGGTTTCACCTCTGCTGCCGGAGCGACAGGCTCTGGTTGTGATTCCACATGTTGTGGTGCCACACGAGGTGCAGGTTCTGCCACATGCTGTGGCTCTGCGTGTCGCGGTTGCGAATACGACTCTTCAACCGATCCAAGCAAAGGATCACGCGGTGATGCATGCGGTGGTTGCTCAGCCGATAGCCCACCCAAAAGAGGGTCGTCATAGTCTGTTGGCACTGAAGCAAAAGGCTTGTGACGAGGTTCCGTCTTGAACTGAGCCGGTTTGGTATCAGTATGCTGAATAACCGGCATGTCTTCGTCGTCGTCATCAATATGACTAAACGAAGGCTTCTCCTGTGGATGAGCAGTGCGGACGCGCACTTCTCCTACCCCTTCATCGAGACTCTCGATCGGGGTTTCAACACGTTCTTGTTTCGGACGTTTAACTGGGCGATCGCGAAAAAGTGAAGAGCGTTCTTTACGGCTGGTCCATAAACCATGCAATAACAACGCTATTATGGCGATCGCGCCAACAACGATTAATATCAGACGCAAATCCTGCATCATTACTATCTCTGTTGTTCCAATACATTGCCACCGCGGCAAACATTCACCCTTTAACTCTATTTGCCAACGAACACAAGTGCAAGTCCGTGCTCAATTTTCTTCGAAGAAAGATGATTATGCTAGATGTTTCGCTCGTTTTTTGCACAATATGTGACTATGCAGTGGGAAATCATACCGATATGATACGTGGGTCAATAGACTTACAGAGAACTGAATGGCATGGCGTATACGCAAAAAGCGGTAAAAAAGGTGAGTGGTGTCCATTATTTTGCCCAAGGATGGCAATTAATTTCCCGTCCGGGTATCCGGCGATTTGTTATTTTGCCCTTACTGGTAAATATTCTGCTGATGGGGGGCGCTTTCTGGTGGTTATTCAACCGTATAGGTGATTGGGTTCCACAATTGATGAGCCATGTTCCCGACTGGTTACAGTGGCTGAGTTATTTGTTGTGGCCAGTAATGGTTATCTCGGTGCTACTGGTATTCAGTTACCTGTTCAGTACCCTGGCCAATATTATCGCAGCCCCCTTTAGCGGCTTGCTGGCTGAGCAACTGGAGGCCAGTCTGACGGGTAAACCACTGCCAGACACCGGTATATGGGGAATAGTTAAAGATTTGCCCCGCATCATGGCGCGCGAGTGGCAAAAACTGGCTTACTACCTGCCCCGGGCATTAGGGCTACTGCTGCTCTACTTTATCCCTGGCATTGGTCAGACCGTTGCGCCGGTATTGTGGTTCTTATTCAGTGCCTGGATGCTATCAATTCAATATTGCGATTATCCCTTTGATAACCATAAAGTGAGTTTCCAGCAGATGCGCAGTGCATTGCGACAGAATAAAGTCGATAACTTGCAATTTGGTGCACTGGTGAGTTTGTTTACTATGATCCCATTCCTTAATCTGGTGATTTTGCCGGTTGCCGTTTGCGGAGCCACCGCAATGTGGGTAGATCGTTACCGCGACCAGTTTACTCAACCACCTCGTTAATTTCCTCTGGGCGTGCCAGCCACGCCCTCATTGTTAAGATCAAAAGCTATTGGGATTAAAACTTATTTCCTAATAACATATCGATATACTAATTACTTACTTCCATAGCCATACTGTTAGCGTATGCTTTGAACGTTTCCTACATTTTCATAGAGTTAAAGGACGGGCTATGAGCAAGATATATGAAGACAACTCTTTAACAATCGGCCATACGCCGCTGGTTCGTCTGAACCGTATCGGTAACGGGCGCATTTTGGCGAAGGTTGAATCACGCAATCCAAGTTTCAGCGTTAAATGCCGTATCGGTTCCAATATGATTTGGGATGCCGAAAAGCGCGGCATTCTGACCGCAGGCAAAGAGCTGGTAGAACCTACCAGCGGTAATACCGGCATTGCTTTGGCATTTGTTGCCGCCGCTCGCGGTTATAAATTAACCCTTACCATGCCAGAAACCATGAGCATTGAGCGCCGTAAGCTACTAAAAGCGCTCGGCGCTAATCTGGTCCTGACCGAAGGGGCCAAAGGGATGAAAGGAGCCATTGCTAAAGCGGAAGAGATTCAAGCAACTGACCCTGACCGTTACCTGATTTTGCAGCAATTCAGTAATCCAGCGAATCCGGAAATTCATGAACAAACCACCGGCCCGGAAATTTGGGAAGATACCGATGGTGAAGTGGACGTCTTTATCGCAGGTGTCGGTACCGGTGGTACCCTGACCGGTGTTAGCCGCTACATTAAAAATACCAAAGGCAAAGCGATTATCACTGTGGCGGTTGAACCGACTGACTCCCCGGTTATCACGCAAGCTTTGGCTGGACAGGAAATCAAACCCGGCCCACATAAAATCCAAGGTATCGGTGCTGGCTTTATTCCCGGCAACCTCGATCTGAGTTTGGTTGACCGCGTAGCGTTGGTAACCAATGATGAAGCTATCTCAATGGCTCGCCGTTTGATGGACGAAGAAGGTATTTTGGCCGGTATTTCTTCCGGTGCAGCAGTTGCGGCAGCAGTCAAACTTTCCGAAGAAGATGGCTTTACTGACAAAACAATTGTGGTTATTCTTCCCTCCTCGGGTGAGCGTTATTTAAGCACAGCTTTGTTTGCAGATTTGTTCACTGAGCAAGAGCTGCAACAGTAGTCAGGCTGTCGCACTAAATGCTAAAAAAGCACCCTCATGGGTGCTTTTTTTGTGGCGCACTTCAAAGTTTTTACTACATAAAGATTGATTTTACCCTCTGGGTTTAGTATTTAACCGGTCAATTATTTTGATACGCGAAATTAATCGTATCTTGAGTGAATCTCTGGCTGAATCGATTTAACAATTATGCAATGCGACAAAAAATGTCATCACCGAACGTGGATTGAAGACATAACGCAAAGAGAGCATTATTCTTAGATACGACAGTGTCGATTTTAGACCTGAATTCAGGTTGCATCAGAAACTGTCTTTGTGACTTGCCGGTGGTTGAGGCATAGTCATGCGCAAGTCAGATGGTCTTGTTATACGCGCACCAATACAGGCTAAAGTTTGGGTTCTACACTAAACTTTAGCTCCACAACATAAATCCAATAAGTTGGGGAAATACAATGTTCCAGCAAGAAGTTACTATTACTGCACCAAATGGTCTGCATACCCGCCCGGCTGCCCAGTTCGTAAAAGAAGCAAAAGGCTTTGCGTCTGAAATTACTGTGATCTCTAACGGTAAAAGCGCCAGCGCCAAGAGCCTGTTTAAACTACAAACTCTGGGCCTGACCCAAGGTACTGTTGTTACGATCTCGGCTGTTGGTGAAGATGAGAAGAAAGCTGTTGAGCATCTGGTAAAACTGATGGCTGAGCTTGAGTAATCACGCACGCTTTTTTAGTTAACACCAGTCAAGAGTAAGGTAGGGTTATGATTTCAGGCATTTTAGTATCACCGGGTATCGCTTTTGGTAAAGCACTTTTGCTGAAAGAAGATGAGATTGTCATCAACCGGAAAAAGATCTCTGCTGACCAAGTGGAGCAGGAAGTCGAACGTTTCAAATCTGGGCGGGCCAAAGCGTCTGAGCAGTTAGAAGCGATTAAGACCAAAGCTGAAGCAAGCCTCGGCGAAGAGAAAGCTGCCATCTTCGAAGGGCATATCATGCTGTTGGAAGACGAAGAGCTTGAGCAGGAAATCATAGCCCTCATCAAAGATGAGCATGCCTCTGCTGATGCAGCCGCTTATTCAGTGATTGAAGGGCAGGCAAAAGCCCTGGAAGAACTGGATGACGAATACCTGAAAGAACGCGCGGCTGACGTGCGTGATATTGGTAAACGCCTGCTGAAGAACATTCTCGGTCTGACCATTGTTGATCTGAGTGCCATTCAGGATGAAGTTATTCTGGTTGCCACCGATTTGACGCCATCAGAAACCGCACAGCTTAATCTGGATAAAGTGTTAGGGTTTATCACCGATTTAGGTGGCCGTACCTCTCACACCTCGATTATGGCTCGTTCGTTGGAACTCCCTGCTATCGTCGGCACCTCCGATGTGACCAAACAAGTCCAGAATGGCGACTATTTGATCCTTGATGCAGTAAACAACAAAGTCTATTTAAACCCGACTGCCGATATTATTGAGCAGTTGAAAGCGGTGAATACTCAATACATCACCGAGAAAAATGATCTGGCCAAATTAAAAGATCTGCCTGCTATCACCCTTGATGGCCATCAGGTTGAAGTGGTTGCCAACATCGGTACTGTGCGTGATATCGCCGGTGCTGAACGTAATGGCGCTGAAGGTGTTGGTCTGTATCGTACCGAATTCCTGTTTATGGACCGCGATTCTTTGCCAACAGAAGAAGAGCAGTTCCAGGCATATAAAGCCGTTGCTGAAGCGATGGGCTCTCAGGCTGTTATCGTCCGTACCATGGATATCGGCGGCGATAAAGATTTGCCGTACATGAACCTGCCGAAAGAAGAGAACCCATTCCTGGGCTGGCGTGCTATCCGTATTGCTATGGATCGCAAAGAAATTCTGCACGCACAGCTGCGCGCAATCTTGCGAGCCTCAGCATTTGGCAAATTACGTATTATGTTCCCGATGATTATTTCGGTTGAAGAAGTACGTGAACTGAAAGCAGAACTTGAGCTGCTGAAAGGCCAATTACGTGAAGAAAACAAGGCCTTCGATGAAACTATCGAGGTCGGTGTAATGGTTGAAACACCTGCGGCGGCGGTTATCGCTCGCCATTTAGCTAAGGAAGTTGACTTCTTTAGTATTGGGACAAACGATCTAACTCAGTATACTCTGGCAGTAGATCGTGGCAATGAGCTGATTTCTCATCTCTATAATCCAATGTCGCCATCGGTATTGGGCCTGATCAAACAGGTTATTGATGCATCTCACGCTGAAGGTAAGTGGACCGGTATGTGCGGTGAACTTGCTGGTGATGAACGTGCTACACTGTTGCTATTGGGCATGGGGCTGGATGAGTTCAGCATGAGTGCGATTTCGATCCCACGCATCAAGAAAATTATCCGTAATACAAATTTCGAAGATGTGAAGGTGTTGGCAGAGCAGGCATTAGCTCAACCAACAGCGAAAGAATTGATGGATTTGATTACCACATTCATCGAAGAAAAAACACTCTGCTAATTCCACGATACTGGAACGCTGCCCAATATAAACTCTAAATAATTCGAGTTGCGGGAAGGCGGCAAGTGAGAGAGTCCCGATGAGCTTACTGTGTTGTAAGTGATTCGGGTGATTGAACGTAGCCAACGCACATGCAGCTTGAAGTATGACGAGTATAAATACTTAGGAGAAGATCATGGGTTTGTTCGATAAACTGAAATCATTGGTTTCAGATGATAAAAAAGACAGTGGTACTATTGAAATCGTTGCGCCATTGTCTGGTGAAATCGTCAACATTGAAGATGTTCCTGATGTTGTTTTTGCAGAGAAAATCGTTGGTGATGGTATTGCTATCAAGCCTTCAGGCAATAAAATGGTTGCTCCTGTTGATGGCACCATCGGTAAAATTTTCGAGACTAACCATGCTTTTTCTATCGAATCAGACAGCGGCATTGAGCTGTTCGTCCACTTCGGTATTGACACTGTTGAACTGAAAGGCGAAGGCTTCAAACGCATCGCTGAAGAAGGCCAGCGCGTCAAGAAAGGTGATGTGGTTATTGAGTTCAATCTGGCCCTGCTGGAAGAGAAAGCCAAGTCTACATTGACGCCGGTTGTTATCTCCAACATGGACGAGATCAAAGAACTGATTAAGCTGTCCGGTAGTGTCACCGTTGGTGAAACACCAATTATTCGTATCAAGAAGTAATCTCATACGAATAAAAAAACGGCGCCTAAGGGTGCCGTTTTTGTTTTCTGCTATTACCGTTACTGTCAAACTACTCTACTGCAAGCCAACGTGGAATCCGTAGTGTAATCACTAATCCCCCCTGCTCACCATTGCGTGCTTCAACCTGTCCGCCATGGGCCTGAATCACCTTACGCGTAATGGCCAATCCCAAGCCATAACCTTTGCCAGACATCGCCGACTTAACGCGCACAAAGGGGTCAAAAATACTGGATAACTTGCTCTCTTCAACGCCTGGTCCTTGGTCAGCAACCTGAATCTGATAACTCTTATCCACCAGCGAAAGTGTCACTTTTACCTGTTGCCCATGAACGGAGAAACGCAGCGCATTGCGGACAATGTTATCAATAGCCCGTCGCATCAATTCAGCATTACCTCTGACGGTATACTCGATAGGGGGCAACACCTGTAGCAAGATCTCAACGCCCGGCACCTGTGCCTCAAAGCGCGCATCATTTACCACCACTTTGACCAACTCATGCAAATCGAAATACTCGTCATCGTCAGCCAGAAGGTGGTTTTCAGCTCGTGAAAGTGCCAGCAACTCACCAATCATCTTATCCAACCGTTCCGATTCATGCTCAATACGCTGTAATGAGCTTTCAACATTGCCGGGATTCTGGTGCGCTAAGCCAATCGCCAGTTGCAAACGCGCCAGCGGAGAACGCAACTCATGGGACACATCATGCAGTAGTTGTTCCCGCGCACTGACCAGAGCTTCGAGCCGTTCGGCCATTGAGTCAAAGTCACGTGCAACTTCGGTCAGCTCATCATGACGCCGCCGCATTACCGGCAGCAATCGTACCGACAAATCCCCCTGTGCCACCCGTTCAAAACCGGCACGTAACTGGCGCATCGGCCGCGTTAGATTCCAGGCTAATAACGCACTGAAGAACAAACCGCCTAATACGCCCATCCAAATCATAGGGATAGGAATATTCAGTATTTCATGGCGCTTTTCATCGGGGCCATCCTGCTGATTAACGGGGCGCAAGCCATCGATGTCGTAACTGACGCGATAGTTTTGTCCATCAGGGCCTTGGGCCCAAGTGGTAACCTCACGACGATAAAACTCAGGTTCACCGCCTTGGGGAATCGATTTCCCGGTAAGCGCCTCTTCAGTCAACGGTGGCAGCGCCGCCACCGGTAATACAGAAAAATGGGCTTTAGCTGCCTCCGACCAGTTAGCTGTCATGGTACTTAGCGCAGGCAAACCACCGGAATGTAATACCGACGCCGCCGAGGCAACCTGTAATTTGGCAATTTGCCGCACCATTTCACGCTCAGGGGGTTCATGGCGATTGCCGTAAAAGGAGAACACCAGCCACATCATCTGGGTCATTAAAATAAAGGTAAACCAAAAACCCAGCAGAATTTTCCAAAACAACCGTCCGCGCATAAGCAATCTCACTCCACCCAAGGCTATTATCTGATGCGATAACCAATACTACGTACCGTTTCAATATTCAGATTGTTCCCCGGCAGGGCTGCAAGTTTTTGACGTATATTGCTGATATGCACATCAACACTGCGGTCATAGGCTTCCCGTGGTCGGCCTAATCCTTTATCGGATAACTCATCTTTGGTAACCACCCGCTCTGGTGAACGCAACAGCAGTTCCAACAAGTTAAATTCCGATGCAGTCAGATCAAACGGTTTACCCTGCCATTCACTGCTGCGCGTTGACGGGTTGAGTGTGAGGTCGCCATGGCTGATGATACTGTCATCGGCTGACGGCATTTCAGGATGTTCATCAAAGCGGCGCAATACTGCGCGCAAGCGTGCGACTAGCTCACGGGGATAACAGGGTTTAGGCATATAGTCATCTGCCCCCATTTCCAGCCCGATAACCCGGTCAATATTATCCCCTTTGGCGGTTAACATAATGATCGGTAAGCGACTTTTTTTACGCACTTGCCGCAAAACATCAATACCACTCATATCAGGCAACATAATATCGAGGATCAAGGCGGTATAGTCTCCAGATAAGGCAGCGGCAATACCCGCTTTACCGGTCAATACCAATTCGGCATTAAAGCCCTCACCGCTCAGGTATTCTCTCAGCATAGTGCCCAGTTCCACATCATCATCGACTAACAAAATCTTCATTTTTAACTCTCCTGCCTGATTTCGGCTATTTTCATGCCTATTTGACTCGCGCGCAGCCGGTTTTACTCAATCCTTACATATTCTTGAATCTCACTTAACTCACACTCATCGGTGTTGGCGGTAAATTATCCCCCTGCATTTGGTTTCACCGTTTTCTTCATTGTGGTTCAAGGATCTTTGATTGATTATGCAACAGGTTACAAGGTCGAAACGACGCTTTATCGGGCTGGCTGTACTGCTGCTGATAGCGGGCGGCGTGCTGCTATTCAGATTGATTTCACCGGCGGATAAACCCGCTTACATCACCGCCGCCGCCGAAACTCGCACTCTGGAACAAACTGTCTTGGCTGATGGCACCATCAAGGCACAAAAACAAGTCACTGTTGGGGCTCAGGTTTCAGGGCAAATCAAAGCGCTCCATGTCACCCTAGGACAGCAGGTTGAGAAAGGCCAGTTAGTGGCTGAAATTGATGATCTGACTCAGCAAAATACCCTGAAAGATGCCGAAGAAGCGCTGAAAAATGTGCTCGCCCAACGAGCGGCGAAAGTGGCAACACAGAAAAACAACCTATTGACCTACCAGCGGCAGCAGCAAATTTTGGCCAAAGGTCTCGGTGTACGCGCTGATTTTGATAGCGCCAAAGCCACATTAGAAAGCACTCAGGCGGAAATTACTGCGCTCGATGCCCAGATTGCACAGGCGGAAATTGCCGTCAGTACCGCCAAACTCAATCTTGGGTACACTAAAATCAGCTCACCCATCACAGGTACCGTGGTGGCTATCCCGGTTGAAGAGGGGCAAACCGTCAACGCAGTACAAAGTGCGCCAACGATTATCAAAGTCGCTCAGCTCGACACCATGACGATAGAAGCACAAATTTCTGAGGCTGACGTGGTGAAAGTTAAAGCCGGTATGCCGGTTTACTTCACTATTTTAGGTGAGCCGGAAGAACGATTCAGTGCCACGCTGCGAGCAATAGAACCGGCGCCTGATTCGATCAACGATGAAACCACCACCACCTCATCCAGCTCCAGTAGCAGCTCCAGTTCCAGTAGCACTGCCATTTATTATAACGGCCTGTTTGATGTTGCTAACCCAAATGGCGCGTTACGAATTTCAATGACCGCGCAGGTCTACATCGTGCTCAACAAAGCCGAGAACGCCATCGTTATCCCCGCGACCGCATTAAACAACGTAAAAGGAAAGTATCAGGTTCAAGTGGTGAGCAACAACGGCAACATCGGTTGGCGTGAAGTGACCGTTGGGCTAAATAACAATGTTGATGCACAGATCCTCTCAGGCCTGCAAGCCGGAGAACAGGTGATCGTCAGCCAAGGCAGCAGTACCACCGCCAACAATAAGGCCCAACGTATGGGGCCGCCGATGGGGATGTAACTGATGCCAGAGCTCAACCACAGTAAGATCTTACTTCAGCTTGATAATGTCAGCCGTGAATTTATTAATGGCGAACAGACGGTTCAAGTGCTGAAAAATATCAATCTAACTATTTACAGCGGAGAAATGGTGGCGATTGTTGGCGCATCAGGCTCCGGTAAATCAACGCTAATGAATATTCTCGGTTGTCTGGATAAACCCAGCGCAGGCGAATATCTGGTCGCTGGCCGGATCCCGCAACATTTGGACCGTGATGCGCTCGCCGAACTGCGCCGTGAACATTTTGGCTTTATCTTTCAGCGCTACCATCTGCTAAATGATTTGAGTGCGCGGGAGAATGTGGAAATTCCGGCAATTTACGCCGGTATCAATCGCGAGGAACGTAAAAAGCGAGCCGCCAGCCTGTTGTCTCGCCTCGGTCTGGCCGAGCGGCTGGATTATCGCCCAAGCCAGCTTTCCGGTGGGCAGCAGCAGCGGGTCAGTATTGCCAGGGCACTAATGAACGGCGGGGAAGTTATTCTGGCCGACGAGCCCACCGGAGCACTTGATACTCACAGTGGTCATGAAGTCTTAAATATCCTTAAAGACTTACACCAGCAAGGCCACACCGTGGTAATTGTCACCCACGATATGTCGATTGCAGAACATGCGCAGCGAATTATTGAATTGAGAGATGGCGAGGTCATTGCTGACCGACAAATGCAGTCGACAACATCAGTAAGTATAGCAACCGTCGCACAAGAACCAGACATTGCCAATAAACCACTACTCACCTCGTGGAAAGCGCAGCGCGACCGCCTACAAGAGGCGTTTAAAATGGCAATACTGGCGATGGCCGCACAGCGTTTGCGCACCGTACTGACCATGCTGGGGATTATTATTGGCATTGCCTCGGTGGTATCGGTGGTGGCACTAGGAAAAGGTTCGCAACAACAGGTTCTGGCTAATATCAATGCGATGGGGACCAGCACGCTGGAGATTTTCCCCGGCAAGGATTTTGGTGATATGCGCTCAGCGGCGATCCATACTCTACGGGCGACCGACGCGGATGCCCTGGCACAACAAGGTTATATTCACAGCGTGACACCAACGGTTTCGACCAGCACCACGCTACGTTATGGTAATAAATCGGTCAGTGGCACCGTCAATGGGGTCGGTGAGCAATATTTTCTGGTGCGTGGCTACAATATCAACCAGGGAATGGCCTTTAACCGTGCTAGCGTCGATGGCCTGATACAAGAGGCAGTCATTGATGAAAACACCCGCGATAAGCTGTTTGCCCAGGGCGAAAACCCCATCGGAAAAGTTATCTTACTTGGCGCTCTGCCCTGCCGCGTGATTGGTGTGGCGGCCAAGAAACAAAGTGGTTTTGGTAGCGACGAGAACCTCAATGTGTGGATCCCCTATACGACGGCGATGAAACGTATGCTCGGCCAGCCTTATCTCAAGAGTATTACCGTGCGGGTGAACGATGATATTGATCTGGCTAATGCTGAGCAGGGTGTAACAAAATTGCTCACTCAACGTCACGGGACACAGGATTTCTTCGTGATGAATACCGACAGTATCCGTCAAACCATTAAGAAGACCACCTCAACCATGACATTGCTGGTATCAATGATTGCGGTTATTTCCTTGGTCGTTGGTGGTATTGGAGTGATGAATATTATGTTGGTATCGGTCACCGAACGTACTAAAGAAATAGGCGTGCGGATGGCGGTTGGTGCCCGTGCCAGCGATATTATGCAGCAGTTTTTGATAGAAGCGGTATTAGTGTGCTTATTGGGCGGCGGCCTTGGCGTAATATTATCGCTAGCAATCGGCCTGATATTCAGTCAGTTCAGTAGTAACTTTTCAATGGTTTATTCAACAACATCCATCATGATGGCCTTTATATGTTCTAGTTTGATTGGGATTATTTTTGGTTTTTTCCCTGCCAAACGGGCAGCCGAGATGGACCCTATCAGAGCTTTAGAGCGGGAGTGAAGATGATTGGGGATATTAGGATCATCATCTATATCCCCTTCAATAGACTAACAATCAATACAATCTCGATATTATTTATCGATAAAATAGAGAAACATAAAAATAACAGCAGCCTATATCAACAACAAAGTAAGTCATGACCAACCAGAGCATCAGATATAACTCAATCATAACCGCCATATTATTATAAGACAATTCCCACAAAACAAGATTATTCTCAATAATAGCAAATTAACTTTATTAAATTTAAGCTAATAGCCTGAAGAACCTTTACACCTCTAATTACCTACGGTAATGTGTGGCTATACATATTTAAATTCCAGACCATGCCTGGCATAGTATTATCTATTTTTTATAATACACGTATAAATATCTCTATCCTTTTGGCGTAGTTATTTTCGTCATATTGGTATTCCACAATCTATTTTTGTTTTCAGCATACTGGGTGCTGTAAATCAGGGGCGGTAGCGTGGACAAACCAGATTAAATTTTTGGACAACAACAGATGGCTCGTAGTGGTTTCGAAGTACAAAAAGCTGCCGTTAACGCTTTGTTTCTAAGGGAAATTAAAACCAGATTTGGCAAGTATCGGCTGGGTTATCTTTGGGCGGCGCTAGAGCCTATGGCTCACATGCTCATGCTACTAGGCATTTTCGGCTACATTATGCAGCGTACCATGCCAGATATTTCCTTCCCGGTTTTTCTGATTAATGGGATTGTTCCCTACTTCGTATTCATTAATATCAGTAACCGGTCGATTGGTGCTATAGAAGCCAACCAAGGCTTATTTAACTATCGCCCGGTAAGGCCGATAGACACCATCATTGCCCGCGCTGTTTTAGAATCATTAATTTATGCGGTAGTTTACATCTTACTGATGGCGATCGTCGGCCTGCTTGGCGAGGAGTTTGAAGTCATTAACCTTATTTCGCTGGTTCTGGTCTGGTTAATGCTAATCATTTTCTCCTGCGGCGTCGGTCTAAGTTTTATGGTGATAGGAAAAACCTTCCCCGAAACCGAGAAGTTTCTACCCATTCTGTTAAAGCCGCTCTACTTTATTTCCTGCATTATGTTTCCGCTCCATTCAATTCCAAAGGATTACTGGCCGTACTTACTGTGGAATCCGTTAGTTCATGTCGTTGAGCTATGTCGTGAAGCCGTCGTTCCGGGTTATGTCAGCGAAGGTGCCAACTTATACTATCTGGCCTTCTGTACGTTGGTCAGTCTATTTGTTGGGCTTGTGTTGTACCGTAACGGTGAAGAGGCGATGCTAACCTCATGATCAGAATTGAAAATCTAACCAAATCTTATCGTACCCCTGCTGGGCGCCATTATGTTTTTAAAAATCTGCATGTCGAGTTCCCTGCCAATAAAAGTGTGGCCCTAATTGGTCGCAATGGTTCAGGTAAATCAACGTTATTACGGGTTATCGGTGGTATCGACCGGCCTGATAGCGGCAAAGTTATTACCGATAAAACGATCTCCTGGCCGGTAGGACTGGCAGGTGGATTTCAGGGGAGTTTGACCGGGCGTGAAAATGTTAAGTTTGTCGCCCGCCTGTATGCAGCAGAGCGTGAATTACGAGAGAAAGTGGCCTTTGTTGAAGAGTTCGCCGAACTCGGCAAATACTTTGATATGCCAATCAAAACCTACTCTTCTGGCATGAAATCCCGCCTGGGTTTTGGCCTGAGTATGGCATTTAAGTTTGATTACTATCTGGTGGACGAAGTCACCGCTGTAGGTGATGCGCGCTTTAAACAAAAATGTGCAGACCTGTTCAAATCCCGCCACCAGGAATCAAGCTTTCTTATGGTTTCCCATAGCCTCGGTTCACTGAAAGAGTTCTGCGATGCCGCGCTATTTATTGGCCGAGATAATCAGGTGAAATATTTCGAGTCAGTGGATGAAGCGATTGCGGTTTATAAAGTGGATGAAGGGATATAGTTTTCTTGTTAAAAAATACAAATTAAAGTTATTATAAAACCACTAAATAACAAAGATAATTTATATATTTATTAATTTAGTATAAATAGATATGTCATTGAGGAAACCATACGTCACAGAACAATAAACATCCTGATACAGATAATTATTTTGAAACTGGAAGTAGATGAAAAAATTGTCATTACTCATTTCTGAATAAAAGCGTTAGTAATCTCCATCTAACTATTATACTTAATGTCATACGAAGTGCATCTGTTCACAATATACTAAACTAAAATAAGATTGGAATTACTTACTATAGAACTCTATCGTTCATATTATTTAATCTAACAGAGAGTCTATCCTGTTAGTTATGTAAGTTAAGGAATGGGGATTATTTATCAAGTAGTTAGCACACTGGTATTATTATCTATAAAGTTAGAATTATATAATAACAAATGAAAGCATCCAGTTAACCTCAAGGCAAATTAATATTATTTAAATTAAAGTGGAAAATAATATGAACATACTGTTTTACATAAACCCATTTATCGTTAGAGGTAATCCATCTTTTTATGAAGGTGCAATTCAAAAAAAACTAATAAAACAAGCGAGAAATTTAATAACTAATGGTAATGATGTCAGTTTTTTAGTTAACGAAATTGATAGTGCATCTTTAAAAGAAAATCTTCCTGAGGCAACAGTCTATACAATAACGCAGCAGCAAATTTATACTTATACTGGTACATTAAATAACATCGAAATTGACCTCTATAAAAAAAATAAAAATAAGGAGGTTAATTTAATAGATTTAATGTCTAAGGTATTACCAGATGATATTGATACAATAATATGTTGGGAAACACCCGGGAACTTTTTACGAAAGATTTATCCTAGAGCAACACTTATTCATGAGATGCCAGGTTTTTTAAGCCGAGTACCTTATCCAGAATTATTTATTTTAGATGTAAATGGTTTATTTAATGAGTCCTGTCTAAATCAGGATGTAAGCTATTATAATAATCAGGATGAAAGGGGGCATAATTTAATTAACTACATCAGAAATGAGCTGTTAACATTCATTTCTGATAATAATCCTTTCGATAAGTCAGAACTTGACCCTTTGTTCAAATTTGACAAACTAATATTACTTCCGTTACAGGTCACTGACCAATATGCATTTTTATCTGAGAGTGGTTACCAATCTCAGATGGCTTTATTAATTGATGTTTTAATGCAAACACCTTTAAATATAGGTGTTGTTGTGACGCAATATACTACAGCATCAACCTCTGACACTGTAATTAATCCATCTAACTTTAAAAGGTTAAAAGAATTATACCCAAATTTAATTTGGGATGCGAGATTTAGTAAGTTAGATAACATTAGTCAATATCTATTGGCTAGTGTCGATGCAGTCGCAACCGTCTCTTCATCGATTGGAATGCAAGCTCTTTTGTGGAAAAAACCATTAATCTCATTGAGAGACAACTATTTATCAAAAATCGCAAGTTATAAAAACATTAAAGATTATGTAGCGTCAAATAACTCCGTAAATGATATTTTAAATGATAAAATCCTTTCATGGTGCCTAACGTATCACCAACCTTTGGCTTCATTAGTGTTAAATTCACCATCATTTTTAAATAATTGGTTATTATCAATAAAAGAAAATAACAATAAGCTCCCTAATTTATTTGAATTAGTTAATAATTACGAAGATGAGTTTATTTCCTTAAGCAAAAAAGATCTTTCAGAGAGTATTTTACGTCGTAGCTTCCCATCGAAAAATAATTCAAAATTATCAGATTCATTTAAAAATGAAATAATTGAAAAAAAACCCAAATTGATATCATTTGATATATTTGACACTTTAATAGATCGCGTTATAGAACAGCCATCACATCTATTTAAAATGATGGAAGATACTGTTGATAAAATAACCAATGGTTCATTATCAAATTTCCAAATTGTACGTCAGAGTGCAGAAAGAAGGTTACGTGAAAAAATAGTAGCTGAACAAAAACAGGAAATAACACTAAACGAAATTTACATTGAAATATCTAGTGTTTGTAACTTGTCTTTAGAGCAATGTGAGGAAATAAAAAAATGTGAGATTGAAAATGAAGTTAGTGTTTTGAAGAGAAGAGAATCTGGTTGGAAGTTATTTAATATTGCAAAACAATCAGGTGCAAAGGTAATTTTAATTAGTGATATGTATTTACCTGAATACGTTATTTTAAAAATGCTCAAAAAGGCAGGCTATGAACAAAATATCACACTTTATCTGTCTTCGACTATTGGCCTCAGAAAACATGAAGGAGATCTTTTCCGCTATGTTTTCGAAAATGAAAATATAGCTTATGAACAGTGGTTGCATGTAGGTGATAATCCACATGGAGATATATCTAAACCCCGTGAATTTGGAATTAATACTTACCAAATTAAAAGTGCATTTCGTATAGTTGAGAGTAATAAAAAGCTATTTCCTATATTGAAAGAAGATCGTAGGGCCAGAAGTAACGCAGAATCAGCTATTTATGGATTAATACAGCGTAAATATTTTGATAATCCCTATAATGTATTCCCAGCAGACACTCACTTCGGTGGAAACTCTTTAGCCTTGGGATATATGGGATTAGCTCCTGTACTATTTGGTTTTTTACAGTGGACGATGACACAGGCTAAAATGGATGGCATCCACAAGTTACTATTCTTGTCGAGAGATGGAAAAGTTCTTTGGCGTATGGCGAAAATTCTATTTCCCTCCTCCGAGGGCTGGCCAGAAATAGATTATGCAATGAGCTCTCGAAGAGCTGCAAGGGTTGCATCTATTTATAATATAAATGATATATCTAAACTGGTTGATTCATCCATTGCAACAACCACCCTTGATTCATTTTTCTTTGGTAAGTTTGGTATTAGTCTTGATCCTAGCGATGATTATACTAAATTTGGTTTTTCTGCATATGATGCAAGAGTCACTCAAAATGAAAGAGCGAGTTTACGGGAACTTGCATATCATTTGTCTGCTGAGATCCTTGACAATGCTTCCTTAGAACGTGATCTGCTAGCAGCTCATTATCTAGAACTTGGGGTTAATTCTACGTCTAAAATAGGGGTGGTAGATATTGGTTACGCTGGTACGATGCAAGTCGCAATGGAGAGAATAACCAAAGCAAAAAATATTAATGGATATTACTACATAACGTTTGATACAGCATTAGAATCGATAAATAAAACAGGGGCCATGAGAGGTTATGCTGGGGATTTTGTTAAACGAACGATTCATCATGATTTAATTTGCAGAAATGGTTTTTTATTTGAGACATTATTCTGTAGTTCCGACTCGACATTTGTTTGTTTTAAGAAAAACTCTAATGGTAATATAGTTTCGCAATTTAATACATCCCCATCAGATAATATTAGACAAACTATTGTTGAAAGAGCCCATGACGCTGCGGTTGTTTTTGCGAAAGACCTTAGAGAGCACTTTCTAAGAAATCTACATGAATTTCATATCAACGCAACAACAGCCTCGAGATTACTATCAGACTTTATAATGAATCCTAGTGGTCGAGATGCCGAAATTTTTGAAGGATGTATTTTCGATGATAATTTCTCAGGAAGTAAGAATAGATACATTGTGCCTCCAAGAAAGCTAATAACTATAGGAAAGTATAAAATCTCCGATGTTGTTTGGAAAGAAGGAACGGCAGTATTTGCAAGGAGACCAGACTTGTTTTCTAAAGAAATTAGAAATAAAAAAACCATAAAGACATCCTATTCATCTCACCATAAAGATAATATTATCCCAAAGAAGAATGGACTCCTATTTAAGATTGAATCATCTTTATTTAAATTACTAATGAAAAAATCACGTAAAAGAGAAAAGTATATTGAGAATAGAAAAATGTTTTTTTCTGACTCCAAACGTATTCCATTAGTAATATACTGGAAAGTATTTGGGAATAAAATATAGATACGGTTGGAGTGGTTACGACCACTCCTTTTTGTTAGGTAAATAACATTGATAAATGTCTTATTATATGTAACTAATAACTTATATCTCAGTATTCTTTCGACCTGACCTGACCTGACCTGACCTGACCTTTAAATTATATTATCATCTAATCGGTGGGAGAACTACTCTTGATAAGATATTTACCTAGGAAGAACTCTCAAGTACTTTTAAATAATGTTATAAACAATCTAATCCTTAAGTATTCCACATAGCTTTGGCTCTTTGGTAGATTATTGTACTATTGCATTAGTAATTATAAGAAAAAATAATTATTTTTTTGATGATGTGATAAATGTTATCTATTTTATAAATAAGAAGAGTATATATAATCTCAAAATATTTTTGGAAAAAAAATGGAAAGCCAATACATAAAAATAATTTCAGTTAACAAGTCACTTCCTACTGTCATTGCATTTTCCTCAGTAAATACTGAAGCAGGTAAATTTAAACCCTATAGCATATTATTAGCATCAGAGATTAATATTATTTTTGTTAATGACTTTGGAAATAGGTGGTACCAAAATGGAATAAAAGGGTTATCGGAATCTCCAGAAACTACAGCAATAGAACTGGTCAAAATAGGAAGAAAAATCGGAAATGGTAAAGTTATAACTTTCGGTACTTCTATGGGGGCATATGGTGCATTATTGTATTGTAGTCTTGGTGGTGCTGATGGCTGTCTGGCATTTGGAGTTGAACCAGAATTGGGGTTACCTGCAAGTAGAAGCAAGCAATATATTTTAAAAAACATAAAAAAAACCCACCCTAATTTAAGTCCTATATTAACAAATAACACTTCAAAATTAATTCTATTTTCTTCAGAGATGGATGAAATAGATTTAATGAGTGCCTATAGGATGGCAACAAATAATATTCCTAACATAAGGAATATTATTTTATGTGGTATGGATCATCCTTCAGTACAGATTTTTCACATGGATAATACAATTGGTAAGCTAATCAAGGATTTTGCAGATACTTTAGAAATACACCTTCCTATTCCAAGAGAAAGCTCAATCACCCCTAATTCAAAGTTAATTCCCAAATTATACGACTCCGTAAAACTTAAAAAAGAAAACAATTATAATGCATGGCTATCATCATTAGAGGAAATTAATAAAGAGTTCCCTAAAACTGCAATAGTCCTATCAAAGTTGGGAGAAGCAAGATTAAAAAATAATGATGATACTGGTGCCATCAGTGCTTGGAAACAATGTATTAAAATATGTGATTATCAATTTGAAGCGCACGCTAAGCTAGGTGCAATTCAAAGACTAAAAGGGAAATTGGATGATGCATATCATAATCTAACAAAAGCCATATCAATAAACCCTTTTGGTGCTCATACTTATCATACTTTAGGTCTTCTCTTTCAAGATAAAAAAAACTATCCAATGGCTGAGATAAATTTCAGAACAGCCACAAAAATAAACCCTGGAAATAAATCATTTAAAGATTCTCTAAAAAGATTTATAACCGAAGATATAAAAAGAAAACAAGAAGAAATAAAACTTATATCTAATGAGTAATTATAATAAAATATATCATTTCAACCAAAACACTTGATCTAGGGCGGACGTATCGTTTTAAGTGAATTTTTTATATTGAGTTACTGTTTTATATCAATTTATAGTATAGGTTAATAATTAACATTTCTAATAAGCTATTACTAATGCCAGTACTGAGAGAAATATCACTATTACTACAATATGCTCTTTCTGATCTTAACTGTTGTTCTGATCTATACTCCCTGCTAGAAAGATATTCAATTTTTGGAAATACTTAGCTGAGTGGTTACAAAAGCATCCTACATGTGAAATGTGAAATGTGAAATGTGAAATGTGAAATGTGAAATGTGAAATGTGAAATTATCGATAGGTACTGTATTGTCCTAATGATTAGTACATTAGATATATATTTACTAGTCCAGATCTTTCCTTGTGTGATTAATGAACAACACAGAATTTCCTTACTTTTATTGCCATAATGCTAGCAATATAGCCATGTGGCTATAAGAGACCATAACCTCACTCACTCACCCTATTCCCCACCCCCTCATCTTTAATATCTACCTGAGTACCAATAAATTTATTCCCTTCCAGCACATTGTTATTGGCATAATCCGCAAAGTACTGACCAGAGTTATCTTTGGCTTTATCACCACAATCAAAACCAGAGAGATCTCTGCTTTGGCGGGAAGCTAGCCAAATGCCGACCTGCTCGTCGGTAAAAGTGTTATTGCGGATAATATTGTTGTCGCTGTGTTGCCAGCGGATAACCGACTTTCCACTACTGTAATGCTCGCCGCAGTTCTTATACAAAAACACACCACCCGCACCATTGCCTTCAAATAGATTTCCCTCGATCAGATTATTGGCAGATGAATCCACCGCTAATCCTTCTCGCTTGCCCCGTCCAAAACTCTCGTGACCATTATTCACTATACGGTTATTAATAATCCGGTTGTAACGTGATGAGTGTTCCAGATATATTCCCGACATATAAGACTGCTGAACAGTAGAATTACTGAGTGTGGAGTCTGTCACGTAGTCATCAAAATAGATGCCCACTCGCCCACTGCCGGTCACTACCACCGCGTCGATAAGAATAGCCGTCGGCGTTCGGTGATAATTAATCTGGTGATCGGTGCTAAGTTGATTAGCCGGAATATTAGAGGTAATGCGGATACCACTGCGACTAAAGTTGCGGATATGGCAATTTTTGATGCTGATATTTTTCAGTGGGCTGCCTTTGCTATTGACCATTATGCCAAAGGGCAGATGATTATCCCCTTCCAGCGTAGCCCCTTGACAGTCGAGATGAGTATTACTGTGCGATATCAGTAGGGATTGACGATAAATACAGTGCGGCTGCAAACCGATATTCCCTTGTAACTCGGTAGCATCAGGCAAATAGCATGGCAGTTGAGCAGCTTGTGAAGATAAAGTGAATGAGATGGCTAAGGTTAATATTAACCCGAGGCGACAACGCAACAACAATCGGGAAATGGTTACAGCAGTGTTATCTGTATTATTTATCGGCATTAGCAATAATCATTTCTCCGCCCCATCCTGAAAAGTATCCCCAAAACTCACTAAACCGGGATCCGGTAATATTCGTCTTTATATTCGGTCTTTACCATAGGTATCAGTTCAAGCTGATTATCACCATAATAAACCGCGTTAATCTGGGTGTTTCTCAGTATATACAACCGGAATTTTTTGAATAACTTCATATCGGGCTTAAAATCAGACTGCCAAAACTGATTAAGGTGTCCCTGAAACGTTAACCCTTTCATGTCATACAGGGCGTTTCCCATCACGATCAACGGTTTATTATGGATCAGTGCTGATAACCCGGCAGTGCTATTAATCGTTACCACCGCCTTGGCGTGAGTCAGTAATTCCGGCATTGGCAAGTCATGCACATATTTGATGCGCTCACTGATGTTGTACTGCTTACCCAGTTTACGGATTAATGGCCCGTACAGGCGATGCCCCCGGTCCATAGGGTGATGTTTGATAACTAACCACTGGTCGCTACAAGCTTTTTTTGAGAATGAATACATCACGTCATTGATGTAATCACGCACGTCATTGTACGGGCTGTGGTTGCGAATCTGGCTATCATTGTAGACCTGTAAAACCACCAGATGGTAGCGCTGGTCAAGCTCGCCTTGTAGTTGGTTCAATACTTTTCGTTGCAAGAATCGATACCATTGTTTACGCGCGGCAGCACGTATCCAGCAACGTGCTTCGTACCACGGCGAGAAGGATTTATGGTGACGATATTGCGGGAATTGATGGCGGTAAAACCAGCCAGCCAGATAATAACCTATACAGCGGCGCACCCGCAGACTAAAGCACGATGTCAGTTTTTTGGCGACCGGAGCTTTAATTTCTGGCAACTTACGGTAAAAATCAGGATTACGTGGCAAGGCGGAAAACGCATTCACCCCGCCCTCTTCGAGGGTAATAAAATGCGGGCGAAGATATCCCTCCTCAAACGCCAGAAAACGCACCCCTTTGGTTTGCGCCCAGAGCCTGGCAACTTGGTGTAGCGGGCGGCAATCACCAAAACACAAAATAGTGTCGAAGTGGTAATCTTGCCAGGTATCTTTCAACCAGGTGGGGAACTCTTTCGGCGTCTGCCTGAACACCAAATAGTCACGCTTACGGCAATAAAACTTGTCACCGCCGTTGAATACCACGTTCACCGCTTCGCACCCCTGAGATTCAAGCCACTCAGCGGTATCACTGAAATAAGGTCCCATCGGGCCTTGTAACAGTAGGTACTTCTTCCCAGCAAGAAGTGTTGTCAGTGCACGGCAATCTGTAAGCATAAACACGTCACCATTATTATTTAACAGACTGATTTATAAATTCATTGTCACTTTAGTTAACATGAGCAGTTTTCTATAATTACGCATAATCCTGCCCGATTTTTTTTTGCTAAATTGCATTTCAGCACGTGGCTGAGCCGCCAAAATGTCTAACGCCCGTTCTGCGGTTATTGCTTCGCGCCGGAGGGGGTCAACATAGGTCGGATAAGCGATCAACGCCTGATATACCAAGTCATCGAGCTTCAATGTGCGGTACCGGCGCGGTGAACGATGTTCATCCTGTGTCAGCCCCCAACCGGCATAAAAGGGTATGCCGTAGCAAAATACCTGCTTCCCATGCAGCAGCGCTTCAAAACCGGAAAGCGACGTCAAGGTATGCAACTCATCCGCTGCCTGAATGCACTGGATGATGTCGGCATCCTGCGCCTGAGTGTTAGCCCAACGCGCAATATCAGCCGCAGGAATATGCCCTTGCCGGTTGCCAACCAACACGTCCGGGTGCGGCTTATAAATAATGAAAGCGTCCGGGTTACGCTGGCGCACCGTTTTCAGCAGTTCACTATTGGTACGAATACTGATAGTTCCGGTCAAAATGGATGCATCATCCTCCACTTGACCTGACACCAGCAGAATACGTTTGCCACTGGCTTGCGGCGGCACACTGAATGGCGCACCAATGTTGTATTTACTGATTTTGTCACTGACCAATCGCTGGCGAAGCTTTGCGGCCCGCACTCGCTGTAGGTCGGTTAACTGGCTGCTGTTGAGTAACGACTCAAGATCACTTGGCCGGGTGGCATCGTAGTAAATACCGCTTTTATCCAACACCAGCGACAGCGGCGGATGCAAGTCAGAACCCAGCCCAGATGAACGTATAAACCCATCCTCCATACGCCATACCGGTACTTTTTGCGACTGAGCCTTTGCTTGCCAGCGCTGTTCGCCTTTATTGCCCCACACCACACAGGCTGTATTCGATGTTTTACCTTCTCTGAAAGAGACGTTGTTCAGTGTGGTTTTTAAAAAAAGTAAAAAAATGCTGCGTTTCCAAAGTGTTAACCCTGGTGCCCATAACTGCCCCTGGCGTTGTAGTTGATGGTTTTTTTGCATCAACAGGCCGTCTAACACAGCAAATAATGTCGCCGGCTGGCCACTACAGGGATCGATATAACGGCTGTAGCGCAAATAGGCGGCGCTGAATAAATCCAACAAACTGGCCTGCCCACGTCGTGCCGATAACCCATCAGCTTGCGGGTGGCGATCGTCAGTCAATCCCCAACCGGCATACCAGGGTTGACCAAATACAGTGACGGATTTACCCGCCAGCAGTGCTTCAAAACCATATTGCGAGGTCACCACATACACACGACTGACCTGGCGCAATAACGACTGCGGGCTGACATTTTCTGCCAGCAACTTAATGCGTGGATTTTTTGGTATTGCTCTGAAGTAGCCGGCTTTCTTGCCCTGTAAAACATCGGGATGAATTTTCAGCCAAACCTCAGCCTGTGGATTTTCATTCAGCGCGGCATCCAACATTGCCTCAAAGTCTGCCGCATCGGCATTGCCGTATTTAACCGCCATGTCACCAAAAGTCTGGTCCACGACCAATACCGCGTCACCCTGCGCAGGCGCGCCGCTGAATGCCGGAGCCAGGTTATATTTCGACAGGTCAGCATCAACAATCAACTGCATTGCCTCATGCGCATCAGCATAAAGTGGCTGGTTGCCGGCCCGGTCAAGAATCAGCCTTTCCAGCGAGCTTGGCCGGCTGGCGTCGTAATAGATACCCTGAGTATCCACCACCATCGACAGTGGCGGGCAACCTGACACGCCCAACCCCAACGAGCGGATAAAACCGTCTTCAAGACGAACAACAGGCAAGCTGGAAGCTCGCGCCAACGCAACCGCTTTATCACCACTTGGACGATGGCCCCACACCGCCACCGCACTTATCTGCGGTGGAATTGAGCGCAACGATGAAAGCTTGCAGCAGGGTTCAGCCAGAAAGTTTTCCAGATGCTCGATACGATAAATCCCTGCCGAAAAGATGCCTATCATCAGAGTGTTAGCACCACTTTAGCTGCAACTGCCAACTGGTAAAGAATGGTCGAAATTCCCCGCGTCACTTCAATGTTCTTCGATTCAAACTTCGGTAATACCATCAGTTCGTCACCCGGTTGTAGCGTTTTGACGTCTTCAGCATTCAGTGCTTCACCATTCTGTTTAATCAGAATGACTTTGGTGTTACTGGCTTTTTGCGTGTAACCGCCAACCTTGGTAATGTAATCATCCGGGCTAAGACCTTTCTGCCAACTCACCGCATTCGGGAACATCACTTCGCCATGGATCATGACCAGCGAGGTCTTTTCAGGGATCTTAATCATGTCACCGTCTTCCAGAATCACCTGATCAAGATTACTTTCGTTGAGCACTACTTCACCCTTAGGTACCACGTTGCGGGCTTTGGTAACAAAGCGACTGATAAGCTGCGCTTCTTGCATTCGCAGACGAGCCTCTTCTGAAGTGGAAGACTGTGCTGATAAAGAGGCTTCTTCGAGTTTTTGCAGTGACAGGTCAAGCATCTCTTTCTGACGCAGCGCGACCGAGCGGCGATACAGTTGGATCGAGTCCATTTGCGACATGCTATTAGGGCGGATTTTTGCCAGAACCTGACGCATAGTCGCACCATAAGGCAGTACCATGGCATGCTCGCCGGAATGTGCCCCTTCGATCCGAACCTGAATGGTTCCTGAGTAGCGATCAGTGCTGATAATCAGCTTATCGCCATCTTGTAATGAACGCCCCGGTGCAGAGCTAAGTGGATAGTATTCACTGCGCTTAATCGTACCCTGCTGGCGGATAATGGTCATATGTGTGGCCCCTGGTTTAGGGCGCGCCCAACTCAGCGCTTCACTCACTGGAATCGTGCTGTTGCGGAATTCAAAGTCATAGCTGTTGAACACTTCGCCTTCGACACTGAAAGTGTGCTGGCGTGGGCCGACTACGATGGTATCGCCGTCAGCAAACTGTGATAGCCCCAAATTGCCGTTGAGGAGAAAGTCGTACAAATTAACCTGTGAGCGCACGCGGTTACCGCGTTTGATGCTGATATCCACATAGCTGCCTCTCTGAGTATCGACACCACCGGCTTTACTGAGATAGGAGAGTAACGAGTCAGATGCCACCCCGCCGTACAATCCGGGGTTATTAACGTAACCGGTGACAAACACTTTGACCGGCTGGGCCTGTAATAAAGAGGCGTAGACATTCACATTCGACTGATAGACCTGTTTGACTTTGGCAGTCACCACACTGTTGATCTGGCTATTCGGGATGCCAACTACTTTCAGCGGGCCAACGTTTGGCAAGAAGATATTGCCTTTCGGGTCCACACTCAGCGCACCTTCAAAGTTAAATGCGCCCCATAACCGTACCTGAATCTGATCCCCCAAACTCACTACGTAGTTTGGATTGAAACCGATACTGGAACCACTATCTGCCGCCGAGACCGAGGTAAAGAGTTGCGCGCCAAACATCCGACTCATCACCACCGGGATCACCGGAGGGGGGGTATCGTCAAACTGGCTATCGCTATAAGGTCTCTGGCTTTGACCTGAAATAATCGACGGTAACGGTGCGGCCCCGGTCATATTTGGATCGGCATTCAGATCAACGGCCTGAGCGGGTGTTGCCTGTATGGCAATAATCAGAAGAACAGATTTCAATAATTTCATAGCATGCTCTGAGTTACTGCCTGCGGTGTCATTCCGACAAGCTAGAAATAGCGTTAAAACGGCGTCAATCTTTATGATCGTCAACCACCGCCAGCAATAATTTGACAGTACCAAAAAGTAAGCAACATACCAGTAACCAACTGATAAGCAGATACAAACTGTTGGGGAACTTTGACTCCTGCGGTAGCTGAGGAGAGCTGATCACTGACAACATTTTCAGTTTTCTTGCCGCATCAACACGGGTTTTTTCAATCGATGTCAGGGTCAATTTGTAGATATCAGTATCGAACTGTACCTTGGCTTTAATCTCTTCAAAATCTACCGCCATACGGTTCAATTTGTGACCATCGGGCGCAGTAATTTTGCTTTTTTCATTATCAATCTGGCTGGAGAGCGACTTGAGTGCGTTCTTCGCACTGATGACCTGAGGTGCATCTTCACGGAGAAAAGTCAGTAGGTTACGCAATTCCGCTTCCATCTGAATACGTTGGCTAACCAAGGTATTAATCAACGTAGTGGCAGCCAAAGCCTGAGCTTCAGGGTCAAGAATATTATTGCTGTTCTGGTAAGTGAGTAGTTCGGTTTTGCTGCTATTCAAACGAACGCGTGCTTCCTGCATTTCGTTTTCGGCAAACAGCAACTGCTCGCGGGCAATGCGGTGTGAGATCTCATTGATAAATCTTTCGGATTCTTTCAAAACAGCCTGATTGAACCGTTGAGCAAATTCAGGCGAGAATCCTTGAGTACCAATGGTGAGCAAACCGGTTTTGTCATCGTAAGAAACGGAGATACGGTTACGGTAATAATTAAGGAATTGCTCGCGAGTGGCACTATCTGACAAATGATAGAAAAAATCCCAACCGCTATGGCCGAATGCCTGACGAAAATCGAGCTGTTTATCCAAGACCGCCAACATATCAGGAGAATTAATATATTCCTTCAGATATAAGGCATCTTCCGCAGAACTAGGGTTGCCAGCCCCCATCAGCAAAGCGACATTCAGATTACTGCCATTGATATCGTTGGAATGTTTGATGGCGACTTTAGATTCACTGAGATAGCGTGATTGGCTAAAAATTAACAAGTAGAGAATCAGCAGCAACATCGGTATCAGAATCATAACCTTACCTAAATGGCGCTGTAGCTTAGACAGAGTTAAGTGTGACATGCGCACGCGCTTCAACATATCACCTGGCCAAGCCGACTTTATTTTTTCAATAAACATGGGTTTCATCATTTGTTATTTGCGCGGGCATTTCCCCATCACGTCTAATGCAATCATCAACAGAAAATTCGAGTAATAAAATGATCATTACCCAGCTCAGGTAAATTAAATTCGTCGATCGTCCGTATCATGTTCAATCAACACATGTCGCAACATACGACTAGCCCAGAGGAATAAGCCCACATTGGGCTAAAATACAGACGTTTTGCCAGCAAAACTCTAAATGAAGGGGTAAATCAATAAAAATTGCGGCTACAACACTGTTGATAATTATAATTTACATTTAACGAGTTTTAATAAATATTACAACCCGTTAACTTGCTAAAATCAGTGAAATAAATACTCACATAACTAAAAATCAAATAAAATCTATATGTAATTCCAATAGAAAATATAAGAAAAATACGAACAGCAGCAGTATAGGAAGAATAGACAGCTAACACCAATTGGTTAAATGTTACAGAATGTAACCATTGATAGCCAAATAAATTAGATATAGTCAGTTGATTTATAAGAAATTTCTCAAAATTAAATTAAAATACCCTTATAACTCATGCCTGTAAAAAACTCACATTCAAATTCACCACGGAATCAATGAAGCTAATTGTACGAATATTCCTACAATATTTATTCTAACAATGTGACGTGAATTAACTCTATTAGCAAAGCAGGCTTGTACTAATAGCCACAGTTGATTGCATAAATTTCATTTACCACTAGATAGCATCTAGCAGACAATTTGCTTACAGGGAAAGGACAGCTACGGGGTTCTGAGGCTTTTAAATATGATTAATTATAAATCAAAATCTCTGGCACCAAAAATCCGCTCAGTTTTATAATTTATAGGTGCAAAACTATAAAAGTGAAGTATTGAGAGGAAGGCAAAATATCATATCAACCCCATCTGATAGCGCGATCAGATAGGGTTGATACGTAACGCTCGGCCTACTTAATCAAAAACACCTGTCGACAAGTATCGGTCACCACGGTCACAAATAATCGCCACGATCACCGCTGCGGGGTTCTGTGCCGCCACCCGCAGCGCGCCGGCAACCGCACCGCCAGAACTGACACCACAAAAAATGCCCTCTTCCGTGGCCAGCCTTCGTGTCGTTTCCTCTGCTTCGTACTGGGAGATATCCAGTACCTGATCAACCAACTCCGGGCGGAAAATCCCCGGCATGTATCCCGGTGACCAACGGCGGATACCGGGAATACTACTTCCTTCAGCGGGTTGCAGGCCGATAATGGTAACTTGCGGGTTTTGGCTTTTCAGATATTGGCTAACGCCGGTAATCGTCCCGGTAGTTCCCATGCTGGACACAAAATGGCTCACTTTACCCGCGGTTTGTTGCCATATTTCTGGCCCGGTACCGCTGAAATGTGCGTAGGGGTTATCGCTGTTATTGAACTGATCCAACACCTTACCCTGCCCTTCAGCCTGCATCCTTAGCGCTTCATCGCGCGCCCCTTCCATTCCTTGCTCACGACTCACCAGAATTAACTCCGCACCGTAGGCACGCATTGCGGCCTGCCGCTCTTGACTCATATTTTCCGGCATCAGTAGCTTTAGCTTATAGCCCTTCATCGCCGCGATCATCGCCAGCGCAATACCAGTATTACCACTGGTCGCCTCGATCAACACATCACCCGGAGCTATTTCTCCACGTAATTCTGCCTGCCGGATCATGGTCAGTGCCGCACGGTCTTTGACCGAGCCTGCCGGATTATTGCCTTCCAATTTGACCCAAATCTGCGCATCCAGCCCTTGGCTTAAACGTTGCAGTTTGACGAGTGGGGTGTTGCCGATGCATTGTTCGAGGGTTGTCACTGTAAATACCTATTAAATACCCTTCTTCCTTGAAGCGGCAGCTATGTTCACTGCTCTCACGAACCCGAATCACTTACTTATGTAAGCTCATCGGGATTCGCTCGTTAGCTGCCTTGCTGCCACTCCAATGACGTTGGGTATAATTCTATGTTTACCAAAAGAAGAAAAACTTATCAGGCGCTTTGGGCTAAAGCAATGGGTTGTAATAATTGGTCGCCAGAATATAAGCGTGCATTTAACCCGCCCACATAATAACGGTTACCGCGCACCGGAGCGTCAATTTCGCCTTCCGGCAGTACCACACTGATAGGATCCTGATGCCAACCAATAGGTTGCACCGTCAGTTGCCAGAAGTGACCACGCGGGCTAACTTCAAGCACTTGGACCGGCAGTGGGCAACGATCACTGGCGTGTGTATTGACCTCCATCTCCCACGGACGCAGGAATAAATCAACACTGCCCTGATGCATTGGGGCCAAATCCAGCGGCCAGTGGTGCGCGCCAATATAGAGTTGTGAGCCTCGAATCTCTCCACTCAAGCGATTAACTTCGCCCAGGAATTCCAGCACAAAGCGGGTCGCAGGGTAGCGCCACACTTCATCTGGCGTCCCGACCTGCTCGATATTACCCTGGCTCATCACCACCACCCGATCAGCAACTTCCATGGCTTCTTCCTGATCATGAGTGACGAAGACGCTGGTAAATTTCAACTCTTCATGTAACTGGCGCAACCAGCGACGTAGCTCTTTACGCACCTGTGCATCCAGCGCACCGAATGGCTCATCCAGCAACAGAATTTGCGGCTCAACGGCCAACGCCCGCGCCAGGGCCACACGCTGTTTCTGTCCACCAGAAAGTTGTGATGGGTAACGGCTGGCAAGATGACCTAATTGCACCATCTCCAACAGTTGCTCCACCTTCTGTTTGATAGCTGCCGCATTCGGCCGCTCACGGCGCGGTAACACCGTCAAACCAAATGCAATGTTATCGAATACTGTCATATGGCGGAACAAGGCGTAATGCTGAAAAACGAACCCGACACGTCGATCACGGGCATGCAGGCGGCTAACGTCAGTGCCATGGAAACTTAAACGTCCGGCGTTCTGGTTCTCCAGCCCGGCAATAATGCGCAGAAGGGTCGTTTTCCCCGAACCAGAAGGACCAAGCAAAGCCACCATCTGGCCAGAAGGAATATCAAGCCGGATGTCATTTAGTACCTTGGTGCGACCAAAATACTTGCTGATATTATCAATCTCAATGCTCATGCTTTTGCTCCTGTTCGAGACGAACAACCTGACGCGCTAAGCGCCATTGCAGGCCGCTTTTCAGAAAAAGGGTCAATATTGCCATCAGGGTCAGTAACGCGGCGGCGGTAAATGCCCCGGCAGTATTGTAATCCTGATGCAACAACTCAACTTGCAGTGGCAAGGTATAGGTTTCGCCACGAATAGAACCGGATACCACAGAGACTGCCCCGAACTCGCCAATGGCGCGGGCATTGGTCAACACCACGCCATACAACAATGCCCAGCGAATGTTCGGTAACGTTATCCGGCGGAACATCTGCCAGCCGGATGCACCCAGTAATACTGCGGCTTCATCTTCCTGGCTGCCCTGACTCATCATCACCGGCACCAGTTCACGCACCACAAATGGGCAGGTGACGAAAATGGTGACCAACACCATACCGGGCCACGAGAACATCAATTGAATGTCGTGAGAATCTAACCAGCCCCCCACCACACCATTTGAACCGTAAAACAGCAGGTACATCAGGCCGGCGACTACCGGTGAGACCGCAAACGGAATATCAATTAGGGTCATCAATAGCTGGCGACCGGGAAATACAAACCGCGTCACCAACCATGCCAGTACCACACCAAACACCAAATTAACCGGCACCGTAATCAGTGCCACCAGCACAGTCAGCCAAATGGCATGCAACATGTCCGGGTCTAATAAATTCTGCCCGACCACCGCTATCCCTTTGGAAAAAGCAGTGATAAAGATCCACACCATCGGGATCACTAACAGTAAAAATGAGAACACCGCACCGATGGCGATCAGGGTCCATTTGCCCCAATTGATTGGTGGGCGGGCTACGCCGTTAAATTCAGTGATATCAGCCATCAGTGCCCGCCTATCCGCCGACCAAAGCGGCTTTGTAACGTGTTAATACCAAACAGCAATACCAATGAAACGGCCAGAATAACGGAGGCAATGGCACTGGCAGCCGGGTAATCAAATTCTTGTAGTCGGATGAAGATCATCAGCGAGGTCACTTCGGTCTTCCAGGCAATGTTACCGGCGATAAAGATAACTGCGCCAAACTCCCCCAGACTGCGGGTAAAGGATAAAGCAGTGCCTGCCAGTAATGCCGGAGCCAGTTCTGGCATCACCACCAGCCGGAAGCTCTGCCAACGGCTGGCGCCGAGAGTTTCCGCGGCTTCTTCATATTCGGGACCCAATTCTTCCAACACCGGTTGTACTGTGCGCACCACAAACGGCAAGCTGGTAAACGCCATCGCCACGGCAATCCCCAACCAGGTAAAGGAGACTTTAATCCCCAGTTCGTTCAACCAGGCACCGTACCAACCGGTGGTCGAAAATAGCGTTGCTAATGTCAGACCCGCCACCGCCGTGGGTAAGGCGAACGGCAAATCCATCAAACCATCCAACAAACTACGGCCGGGGAACTGATAGCGGGTCAGAATCCACGCCATCAACATACCGAAAACCGCATTAAATACGCTGGCGACGCCTGCGGCCAGTAAGGTCACTTTATAAGCAGCAACCACTTGGGGGTTAGTAATCACCTCCCAGTACTGTGCCCAACTCATCTGTGCAACCTGCATGACTAACGCGCTGAGCGGTAATAATAAGATCAGGCAGGTGTAAAGCAGGCTGCTCCCGAGACTGAGGGTAAATCCGGGCAGAACCCGTTTACTGGATGCCGACAACATTACTGATGCCCTTGCGCTAACAATTTATCCAGCACGCCGCCAGTCACGAAATGGGTACTCATCACCTGCGGCCAGCTACCGAATTGATCTTCAACACGGAATAGTTTGGTTTGTGGGAATTGGGACTTGGCCGCTTCCATTGCCGCTTTGTCGTAAACCCGATAATTAAAGCTGGTGATCACTTGCTGTGCTGGCGGACTGTAGAGATAGTTGAGATAAGCTTTAGCCGCTTTCTCAGTGCCATTCTTCTCGACATTTTTATCCACCCAGGCAACCGGGAATTCAGCCAAAATATCTACCGGCGGGACAATTACTTCGTATTTATCACTGCCGTACTCTTTACGGATATTGTTAACTTCCGATTCAAAACTGATCAGCACATCACCCAACCCGCGTTCAACGAAGGTAGTGGTAGCACCACGGCCACCAGTATCAAACACCACTACATTGGTCAGGAAACGCTTCATCCAGTCGCGGGTTTTAGCCTCATCCTTACCATTCGCTTGTTGGGTAGCACCCCATGCCGCCAGATAGGTGTAACGGCCATTACCGGAAGTTTTTGGATTCGGGAACACCAGTTTGACGTCTTCACGCACCAGATCATCCCAATTGTGGATATTCTTTGGATTACCCTTACGTACCAGGAATGCCATGGTGGAATAAAACGGTGAGCTGTTATTAGGTAACCGCGCCTGCCAGTCGGCCGGGATCAGATTGCCCCGGTCATGTAGGATCTGCACATCGGTGACTTGGTTATAAGTCACCACATCTGCTTTCAAGCCCTGTAAGATAGCCAGTGCCTGTTTAGACGACCCAGCATGAGATTGTTTGATGGTCAGCTTGTCGCCGGGATTTTGCTGCTCCCACTGTTGCTGGAAGCCGGGATTGAGGGCCGTGAATAACTCGCGGGAAACATCATAAGAGCTGTTAAGCAACTCAGTGGCAGAGGCAGTTGCACTGGCGAAAATTAACGCGCTTAATAAGGCAACACGGTGCCATCCTTTACGCGTACCGTTCTTCACTGAAGTCTGTTTCATGCTGCACCTTATTCACTGAGTTCATCCGACAGGCATGTCATTAAATGTGAACAGTGCCTTTAATATCTTCAGTGTATTTATAACTAGGTGCATACCTATAATGCTTTTATATACCGTTTAGTGATGTTCAAGTATCAAATGCTCTAAGCCAGCAACAACGCTGGTCGCAAGCCACTCCCTTTTGCCCATTAAAAAACCCGGCCAACCGGCACCGGGTGATAGCAAAGACTTATTGAGTAAAAATTGTCGGTTGCGAAAAACCGGCCCTTCAGCCTTTCGTCATTACAGCGATAATAATTGAGTCAGCGACGGTGCGAAGTAATAACTACCGGTTACTGGCTTACTGAAACCTAATAACAGATCGTGCTTACCGTCTATCGCGCCAAACATACTTAATAATTGTTGTTCGATATTATGTAAGCGTGCGCAATAAGCAATAAAGTACAAACCGTGTTTGCCACTGGCGGTACCGTAAGGCAAGCTTTGACGCAGAATTTTCAATCCTTTGCCATTTTCTTTTAAATCGACCCGGCTAACATGGGAGGTCTCCGGGCGCTTATCTGATGGCAATTCTTCGCTAGCATGCTTGGTACGCCCAACAATTTGCTCTTGCTTATGTTCAGGAATACGCTGCCATTTTTTCAGGTCGTGCTCATAACGCTGTACTAACACATAGCTGCCACCGGCATCTTCTTCACCATCCGCAATCACCGCCACTTCCGAGCGGCTTTCCCCTTGTGGGTTTTCGGTGCCATCAATAAAACCAGTAAAATCACGTTCTTCTACCCAGCGAAAACCATGTGTCTCTTCTTCAACGGTGATGGCATCGCCAAAAGCAGCCATCGCGGCCTGGGCTAAAGTAAAGTTGATATCCTGACGCAATGACTGAATATGAATCAATAAATCGCGTTGTGTTGCGGGGGCAACCATTGGTGCTTTGCCTAATGGCACAAAAGGTTTTAACTCATTAGCCCCTTTACCACCGGATAGGTCATGCCAAATATCAGAACCAAAAGCAATCACAGCACCTAAATACTCGTTAGGAAATTTTTGCTGTAACTCCTGCAATGACTGACAGAATTGTTTGCACCCCTGACGAATAGCATCTAGCTCGCCCTGTACTTTTGCTTCCATAAAAATGGCAAAACGACAATGTTCCATCAGAATGCCACTCTGAACTTGAGTCATGTTTGGTTCCTCACAAAATATCGGTATTAATTATGGCGAATATAATAGCTGAACCGATTAGGATTACCTTGCGGCAACGCAAAATAAATTTAGGCAGAGGAAGTGAGACCAAAGGTGGGAATATTATTAGCTAGTAATGATAAATCTGCCAGAAGCCAATTTGGACGCGGTTTGCAGCGGCCTCACCTTCAGATGCCCAAATAATGGGCCGAGTAATGAGTGCCGCTAACACTGCTATAACGTCAGGAACCAAGGGATGGTTATTCGCCTTTAGCTCGCCAGATAATCTTGCTCACTTTCCAACTTTGCAATGTATCATCGGATGGCATTAAACCTTCAGGACCATGCCAGTCGCCATCAAATAAATAGCTGACGTGCTTGCTGTCCGGTGCCGCACACTCTATTTGCGCACTATCATCACCGCTGCCTTTGCGGCAAACACCAAAGGCTTTTTTATATAGTTCACTGAATGGTGTACCAATCGTAACACCCCATTGGCTGGGAATAGACTTATCCATAACATCAATGCGCTCTACCGTGCCTTTCGGTTGCCCTGAGATAACCAGTTTGATTTGGTTCTCTTTCATCGCCTGATAGAAGGAAATCAATTTACCGTCGTTGGTCGCCATACCGCTACGCAGCCGGAAATCGCCTTTTAACCCCTCTTTGATATCACTCTCAGTCAACGCAGTAGTGGCGGTAATTCCACCAACCCCCTGATCAGTCACCTGCATACTGCTGCTGCCAAACCAATTCAGTGGTGACAGACTGGACCAGGAAAAACCTGACGTGGTTGAGCACCCGGCTAACAACAAAGGGGCACCCAGTAATAACAATCTCACCCCAGATAACCGTGGGCGAATATTCATCTAAAGCTCCTTATAAAACCACCGCATCCGGTAAGCTGTTCTGCATTGTACAAGTTACAGAGGGCATCTACATGCGCAGTTTAAAAATGATAACCAGTGGTTTGAGTCCACACAGCTAAAAAAGTGCCATAACACTACCGGCTTTAATTGTTATAACCAATAAATAGGTCTAATCGGATAGACTCGCGGCCATCGTATTGCAATACTTCAGCACGCCTTAACGCAAATTTGGTCTACTATTGGGTACCACAAAGGCTTGTGTAGTTTTTGTTTTCAAACGTAATGATTCATGCATTGAAGGAGCAATAAAATGAAGAAATTAACCTTAGCGGCAACCTTGGTTATGTTATGCAGCACGCCATTGCTGGCACAGAGTGCCACAGCACAAGGGGGCTTCGATGGCCCGGCAGCAACACAGACACAACCGACGGCTCAGGGCGGATTTGCGGGTCCGAGTGCGGCCAATACCACGGTAGATAAAGTCAAAACCATGCGTGATGACACCCATGTCACTCTGCAAGGGAATATTGTCGAGCGCCTTGGCCACGATACTTACACCTTCCGCGACAGCACCGGTACCATTACCGTTGATATTGATAACAAGCGCTGGAACGGTCAAACCATCTCGCCACAAGATAAAGTCCAAATCGAAGGCGAAGTTGATAAAGACTGGAACTCGGTAGAAGTTGATGTGAAAAGTATTACCAAGATTAAGTAATTAATCTTTACCCTATCCTCTGCGGCTTTATCAGCTTTTGGGGATAGGGTTATTACCATATTAAGGGTGAGGCCAAAAGGGCGACCTTAATATTCCTGATCAACAATCAGCCGCTTGCCTAGCATAATCGTGTCTTGCGTCTCGTAATCGAGCTTTTCATACATGCCAATTACCGCGTCATTGTCTTCGCGCACCATGATATTCAGCTTCGGGCAGCCACGGGCGATGAGTTTCTTTTCCAGGCGGCTGATCAGCGCATTGGCAAAGCCAATTTAAACTCTGGTACGAACTGGGGTTGATACTATATTTTCAATAAAAATCAAAATATTATACAAACAAAGAATTGCAGAACACGAGGTTGAATAGCAGTATTGTGCGTTATAAGTGTGGCAAGATTGTGGCGTAGTAACATCAAGATTTAGTGTAAGATTTTTCCTGTTCCTCTACCGCGATGTCTTTTAATCACTCTGCAAGTATTGCACTCATGTGAAACCCGATGCGATCTAACGCAAGAAACATGGTCGCAAGATGGAGTGCTTATGCAAGACTTAATGACTGCCGAACAACTTTCTAAAATCATCCATAAAACCGTGGCCAGTATCCGCAGCGATGCCACACGTGTAGTGGTCAAGCAAAACTGGCCACGGCTTTAGAGTTTTTCCAGAACAATCGCTCTGATTCATTTGGCGTCAAACCACCATTATATTGATGAGGTCTGAGCTGGCTGTAATATCCAGTTATGTAATTCGTTATCGCTGTCCTGACTTCGCTAAAATTAGCGTATCCATTATCCGGTACCCACTCCGTTTTCAGACTTCTAAAAAAACGTTCCATGGGGCTGTTATCCCAGCAATTCCCTCTGCGACTCAGGCTTTGCTTTATCTGATATCGCCACAATAACTGTCTGAAATTCCTGCTGGTATAGTGGCTGCCTTGATCCGAGTGATACAGCAAATTAGCGGGTTTTCCTCGCGCTTCCCAAGCCATCGACAACGCTTTACCTGTCAGTGCAGAGTCCGGGAAAAATGACATCGCCCAGCCAACTGGTTTACGGGAAAACAAATCAAGCACAACGGCTAAATAAGCCCAGCGTTTACCCGCCCAGATATAAGTCACATCACCGCACCAGACCTGATTAGGCTCTGTTACTGCAAACTGGCGTTCCAGATAATTGGGGATCTCTACGTGTTCCTTAGACGCCTTTTTATATCGATGACCAGGCTGCTGACAGCTGATGAGATTAAGTTCTTTCATTAGCTTTGTTGCCCGCCAGCGGCTCAGTTTTACGCCTTTGGTAGTGACCATCGCGGCAATATTACGTGCACCTGCGGAGCCATTACTTTCGCGATAGCTTTCACGAACAAGACTGAGTAATGCCACGCGTGCGGCATCAGGCTTCTTTGGCTGCCGCCAGTATTTATAGCTGCTGCGATGAACCCCAAACACGTTGCACACAACGGCAACAGGAAACCGCGCCCTGAGTTTCTCAACTAACGAGAACTGTTCAGGGAGTCTGACATCAAGAGCGCGGTAGCCTTTTTTAATATATCTCTTTCCATTTCAACGCGTTGAAGTCTTTTCTTCAGCTCGCGTATTTCAATCTGCTCAGGTGTCATGGGTGACGCTACGGGTGATTTCCCTCCTCGTTCTTCTTTCAACTGCCGAACCCACTTATCCATCGTGGATTTACCGGCATTCATTGCCGTGGCAGCGGCGGCAACGGTGTAATGCTGATCGAGTACAAGCTGGGCAGCTTCGAGGCGAAACTCGGGGCTAAAATTGCGTTTGTTACGTCCGGTCATAATGTCACCTGTTTTGACTATGAGGCGATGATATCACCTCTATTCAGGTGGCCAAATTAACTATGCCACTACACCATAGGAAATACTGAAGGCTACGATTGATAATAGATGAATCGGTCGCTGACAATAACTAATATACCAGAAATTAAATTAACAGTCGGAACATAAAAGAGGAGTAAGGATAATAACACCATACTCCACATAGGAAAAAATTAAAAATCAGAGAACTTATTCATTGAATTAAAAAGTTCTGTGACATTTTTCGCCTCATTATTCAACGAATTCCATGAAAAACCATCATTTATAAAACGAGGGAATACATGAAGATGGAAGTGACCTAGATCATTAAAATGACCATTATTTTGCAATAAGGAAACACCATCACAGCCAAATCTTTCCTCTAAAAAAAAAGAAACTTTTTTAGCCATTAAGAATATTTCAAAAAGAAGATTATCAGGCAAGTCAGTAATATTGGGGTAATGTTTCTTGGGGCATATTAGAACATGCCCTTCATTTATAGGGACATGATCTAAAAAACAAATTAGATTGTCATTCTCAAAAATGATACAAGCATCTAATTTTCTACTAGAAATTGAACAAACAACACAAGATGACATTAGAACTCTCCATCAGTACTGAATCCGAAAACTTTTTGCATCACACAAACAGAAAGAATAAAGGTCAATATTCTATCAGTTTCCAAGCGTTGGGAGACAGGCATTGAGTTAACACTATCAAATAATTTTCGCGTTTTCATAGGGCTATAAAAAGGCTGTTCATCTAAGTATTTAGTATTAAATATATCACCCATATACTCTCTTAGTGGAGAGGAGTTTTTGGTGATTTTAGCTGGCGGTGACATAAAAGGCATTTTAGTTTGGCTAAGAATATCAGGGTGTACACGTTCTCGCATAGCCTCTCTGAGTATAAATTTTTCGATTTTTCCTGATATTTTTAACCTAGTAGGAACATTCATTAAATATTCAAAAAGATGATGATCTAAGAAAGGGACCCTACCCTCGACAGAATTAGCCATTTCTGCCCTATCACCAAGAACGGTTAATATATAAGATGGGAGTACAGTATTTTGCCACAGGTCAAGAGAGCGATGAACAATATCATAATCACGATTCTTCAGCCACTCAACATGAGTCAATATGTCACTATATGGCTTAGCCATGTGATGATAAGATAGATACTTATTCCGATATAGGGTAGAGAATATGCTCCCTCTTTGAGAGCCAGTGCGCAACATACCAGGAACATATCCCCATATAGCACCAAATGCATCTAAGTCTTTCTCAACATTACCTTGGATAAGAAAACCTGGAAATTTTGAATAGTCATTATACATTTCCTTTAGATATCTCAACCCTTCATGCTCAGAAAGCGACCCTCGCTCAAATCTAAACATATCTTCGCGAATATGAGGGTAACCAGCAAGAACTTCATCCGCGCCCTCACCTGTAAGTACAACCTTAACACCATGCTTGCGCACTTCTTCGCTAAGCAAAACTTTTGCAATTCCATGCGTATTTCCGAAAGGAACTTCAAATGAATGAATTGCTCTTTCATAATTATTGACAATGTCTTGTTCAGACACTTCTAAAACATTTAAATGAGAATTTACATAGTTTGCTTGAAGTTTTGCTCGTTCTAACTCACTATAATTATCATCATCGAAAGCTATAGTAAACGATTCTGGAGCGGTTCCAGTTATATACTGCGATGTCCCTAAAACCGCACAGGAATCAATCCCACCACTTAAGTAACAAGCGATTTTAACATCAGCTTTCAATCTAGTTTCTACTGCATTATCAAATTTATCCCGGAAAGTAGAAATTAGCTGAGAATCATCTAAATTTTCACTTATGCTGCTAGCACTTTTTTCCCAGTAAGGAGTAATAGAAACACCTTCATTTTCACTTACTGTCAACACATGGCCTGGTGGTACCTGATATATATTTTTAAAACAAGATTTTTTGTTTGGATAAAGCATTCTTTCAGAACCATGAATAGCAGATGGGTTCCAAATAGGCTTTACTCCCAACGCAATAATAGCCTTGATCTCAGAAGCTAAGATAACTGAATCATCAGTTATCGTATAATAAAGTGGTTTAACTCCAAACCTATCTCTGCCTGATACTATTTTTTTGTTTTTTTCATCCCAAATGACAAAAGCAAATTCCCCACGTAACTTACGGAAACCACTGATACCAAGCTGTTCATAGATAGGTAAAATAAGTTCGCTGTCAGACTCAGTCTTGAATTTGTGAAGAGGAAACTCTCGAGCTATTTCCTTATAGTCGTAAAACTCACCATTTACTACTGTAACTAGAGTATCATCATTATTAAGTAATGGTTGAAGACCTGATTTTAATCCAATAATACTTAGCCTCGAGTGGCCAAATGAAACATTATTACTCGTTGAAACCCATACATTACTCTCATCTGGTCCTCTATGCTGCAAACTTTTAAGTGCTGTAATAACTTTAGAAACCTGAACTTTCCCTGAAAATTTATATTCACATATAAAACCGCACATAAAAAACTCCTACCAAGCTGGGTATAATAATAAACCAGAATCGTTTTTGATTTTTATTTCTTCAATTTCTAATAACACATCTCTCTCTTTTCCTGCAAGGATACCAACCCATCCAGCACCATCAATTCCTGTTTTATAAAGTTTGTCCCCCTTTCTAGAAAGAGTAATATGTCTACTTTGTAATGAGTTAGGAATAACAACTTCCTCAAAAGTACAATTTTCACTTACACCATACGTAATCCCGAGACACGGTTCTCTTTGCTTAACAGGGTAAATGAATTCGCTTTCTGATACAGAAAATAAACTTAGACTTATTACATGCCGCATCAGTTTTTCAAGTGGAATTGAATAAGAATCCGCAATTAATTGAGATATTGAGCCACCTGCAATTCTTCCAAAATTAGCATCAATAAGGTAAGGTTTATCACTATTAGATATGAATTCTGAGTGAAAATATCCATTTTTATATCCAGACCTAACAACCAAACTGCGCACTGCACACTGAGCGTTAGAAATAATACTTTCACTAAGATGTTTCTCGCCAGGGAAATACGCTGCAGTTAAAGTATTTTCTATCCGTTTACGATATGTAATACCTAAAAAAACAACATGACCATTACAGACATAACCCTCAACACTAAAAAATTCACCTTCAATGCATTGCTGTGCTAACCATGTTCCTTTCGCTAGTTTTTCAGAAAAATTATCATTTATGTATGTGCTTAACTTATCAACATCATCATCTGAATTTATAAAAAAAGAACCAATACTTGCACTGGTTTCTGATGGTTTAATAACAATCACGCCATTATATTTCACCATTTCATACAACCTTTCCTTTTTTATATTTCCAACTGTAAATGAAATAGTCTTCGGGGAATGGTCTGGAATAATATTTCCAACGGTTTCTTTTTGTAATAAGAAAAGTAACGTTTTATCTAAAGTGGCAGCTTTTAAATGAGAACCTACAAGTATTGCATTCCTCATTGCGCGATCAGTCAGAGAAAACACAGCCACAACATCATTAATCTCTTCATTTTCTATAATCATCAATATATTATTGTAATCTGATGTATCCGCATATTTCAAACAATCCGTCGGTATACCATTTAGAGTATCCCCTTTATAAGAATCAGGATTAACAATAAAAATAGGATTAAAGCCCAAGTTTAGGCATGCGTCATACGATGCTTTTGCACTAACATGAGATGCATCTATAAAGATAATATTTTTCATAATCACACTAATTCTCGTATGCTAGAAACAATGCTCAAAGCAATAGCATTAGCCCGGATAGAAACAGAACTAATTGAGCCTGCATCACCAAGCCCATGAGTGGATTCACATAAGCCATTTAAATAAATATTTCCAACTTTAATTGCATCATTTCGGTATACTGGATTTAATTTGTAGTCTCTACTAATATTATAGTTCCCGTCATCATTCTTAAACATATAATCTAGATTGTTTAGTAATGGTATAGTTACACAAGTATCATTGCTAAATTCATAATCTTTGAATCCAGTAGCTAAAATAACAAAATCAAAACTTAATAACTTGGTTTCATCTTTATATTTATCTGAAATGCTCAAATCAATTCTTGAGCCATAATCAACAACCGAGTCAATAACTTTATTTCTTAACAAACAAACTCTTTCATTATTAACAATCCGATCTTCATACATTCCATTATATAATTCATGAAGTACATCACTATCTACTGCTGAATAGTTCGTAGACCTTAACTGATGAGAAACTTCTTTTTTCTGACTTTTATCCAGATTATAAAAGAAATCAATAAACTCTGGATAGTAAACTTCATAACTAAATGGACTGGTATCTTTCAGTTTGTAACCAAAACCACGTGATATGTTTGTAACATGAGAGTTTGGATAACATTTTTTTATATCCAAAACTATTTCTATTGCACTTTGACTAGTTCCAATAACAGCAACATTAAATTTATCTAAGGCAGATAGATTTTTTAAAGATGAAACATAACTAGTTAAATGAAATACCCTTTTATTATTAATATTTTTGAACTCATTAGGAATATTTATTTCCCGCCCAGTGCCAATGGCTATATTTTTAGCAAAAAATTCTCTACCTGAAATCGTAGTCAACTTATACAATCTGATTCCATTTATTGTCTCATCATCAATGGTAATAGAGTCAACTGTTTCATTGTAAATGACATTATGGCTAAAATCATCAGCGCACCATTTAATATATCGCGAATATTCTGTTCTAAAAGGATGACTTAATCCTAGATTAAAATATTCAAATAGACGATCATGTTCAAATAGATAATTAATGAATGTATACTTACTTCGTGGATTAATTGGTGTTATTAAATCCCGATGTGGTGAATTCTGGATGTCCGTACCAGGAATTAACATATTTGGTTGCCACATAGAATTAACACCCGACTCTATAAATAAAGTCGATATATCCACCTTCTTTTCCTTTAAAGAAATGGCAAGACCTACATTAGAAACATTAAAACCAATACCAATCAAGTCATAAACATCACCAGCCATATCATCCCTCATTTATAATGTATGAATAAATTTCAAATCATCTATTAGCTTTTGAAAATGAATGTTGTCAAAATTATGTCTAATAACAATTCTGAAGCAACGCTCATTATCTCCTCTTGAGATCTTACAGTGTGGAACAACCCATCCAAGCTCATCAAACCTTTTACTAATTACTTCATATAAATCTGGATTCTTATATGACCAACATACAACTGGAAGTCTATATCTATCATCATCAGAAATAACAACAACTAATGATATGTTTTTCAGCTCACGTTCAAGTTCCAATTTTATTCTATATAAATTAGAAACTTTATTTTGATACCCCAAAAAACCATATCTTTTTAAATTGTAATATTGAGCAACTATGTATGCGGCAGGAGCACTAAAATTGACACCAATATGAGTAAAGTCATTTTTAAGATATTCAACTGGAATTATCATATTTCTTGGGATTTTATCTTTATCCTTCCAAAACAACCACCCTACACTCGGATAAACCATTCCATATTTATGACCTGAAATATTTATCGACTCAACGTGGGTAAGGCGAAAATCCCAAATAAAATCCGGATACTTAAATGGGGCTATAAATCCTCCACTTGCAGCATCTACATGTATTGGAATAAATCTATTAAATTTATCATTATAACTTTCTAAAAAATCATTTATTAATTCAATAGGTTCAAATAAACCTGTGCTCGTTGTTCCCAGAGTTACACCAATGCCAATTGTTTTATTATCTATTGCAGATAACATATCATCTTCAAAGGAACTGGCATCAAAAGTAACTTCTTTAATTTCTAAGCCAAGTATACTGGCTATCTTTATCCATGAAGAATGAGCGTTCTTACTTATAATTATATTACTTACATCCTTTACGTTGTTATTGTGCTTCCAAGACATACAAGCAAGTAAAATGGCTTCGCTGGATCCATTTGTACTTACACCAAATGATTTTTCGCCAGACTGAGCATGAATCATATCTAACATAAAAGACAGACAATAGTTCTCCATCTGTTTTATTTTAGGATACTCATGTTGATTTACCTTATTATAAGGTAATAGTGATTCAAAAAGTTCACTTACGTCTGCATCCATTAATGTTGTAGTATATGTACCTAGATTGTTTTCTGGTTTAGTTTGATCATTAAGCATTTTTTTTATATCGACGATCAACTCTGATTCATATTTATCTTGACACTCTAAATCCATATCACACCAATTAATATAAGACATCATACTATCCAAATAGTTAAGATATACAGTTAGTAATAATATGCACCAATGCTTTTACAATGACCTCTTCTGACATGTATGGTACACCAGGTCTATAGACAACTTGTTCGGGAGTGTATGGAATATGCACTACACCAATACTTGTTTTTCTTTTACTTTCTGCGGCATGGTGAAGCAATGTATAAAATATATAGTTACACAAAAAAGTCCCTGCGTTATTAGATACACTTGCCGGAATGTTATTATCTCGTAACTGCTTAACAATTTTCTTTATAGGAAGTGTGGAGAAATACGCGCTTGGACCCTCTGTCTCAACTTCATCATCGACAATTTTTATACCATTGTTATCAGGAATAGGTGAGTCAATGAAATTTATTGATAGTCTTTCAAGATTAATATCCCATCGTCCTCCTGCTTGCGCAAAAATAATAATAGCATCATAATCTTCTTTATTAAGTCTGCCTAAAATAATACTCTTGCTGTCAGAGAAAGTGCAGGGTAATACGATATTGCTTAATATAACATCATCGCGACTGTTATATTTAAATGTGGACAAAACATCCCAGGCAGGATTCCTAAGTTCGCCACCAAATGGTTCGAAACATACAATTAATACTTTTTTCATTGCGCTCTCATTTATACACATAAAAAATCATAAAAATAATATTAAAGAAAAGAACAACGATCGCGGTCATAGCTTGTTCTTTAATAACTAATCCTTTTTTCTTAATTCCCAAAAGTTTTTCCGGAATTATATTAAAGTTAGCAGCCATCGGTGTTAACATTGTCCCACAAAAGCCACATAACATTCCTAATACAGAAAGCAATGCTGGATTCCCTCCATAAACATCTACAATAATAGGCATGCCAATACCAGCAGTCATAATAGGGAAAGCCGCAAATGCGTTACCCATAATTACTGATAGAAGAAACATCCCAATCGCGTAAACTACAATTAATGCATTTTTTCCAATTATTTCTTGGTATTTATCAAAGTGCTCCGCTATGGAACCACCCACGCCAAGAGCTAAAATAACACCTCCTAGCATAGCCAACATTTGAGGTAAAAGAACATTTATACCAATTGTGCCCATGATACGTTCTGATGCAGTAAATATTGGTATAGGCTTCTCTCTAAATATAAAAATACAAATTATGAATATTAAGCATGTGGAAATAGACAACATCACTAAGGTTTCACTTCCTTTTTCTATCAAGGATATATGATCTGAAATAAAAATACCCGTTATAGTCATCAATGGAACAGATAACGCTGGAATAAATATTAATTTACCTAGTTTTGTATCCTTTCCAACTTTAGATATTTCATTGTTAACGCAACCCTGACTTTCCGCCTTAAAAACATCAGTTAATGAAAGTAAGACTAAAAATATAACTAAAACACCAATATACATATCTGATATTTTTCCCGGAAGAAAATATGTTGCAGAATACCCCCCCCAGAAAAGAAACTGACAAACCCTTTTCCTCTCACTTAATTTTTTATTTGAAAGACTTGTTAACGCATAAATAAAAAACAAGATGCCTATAATAATATATACAAACTCAATTGTTATCATACATTCTTATTCTCTTTATCTATATCAAGGAAACGGAATTTTTATCAATTAATAGCATCCGATACCCATGTATAAATAATGAAACAATACCAGTTGGTATAGCCCAAATTATAATATTAAAAGGATCTAAATATACAGCATAATTAGCTAAAAAACTTTTTATAAGTAATATAGCCGGCATACCTATGAATAAACATTCGCCGAAAAAAGCACCAACATTATCTACCGAGGCAGCTTTAGCTCTTAAGGTATCCTTAATGTCGTCATCAAGTTCTTTTCCACTCCGGCTAGATAAAAACTCAAGCATTGGCACAAGTATTGGTCTCACTATCTGAGCCTGCCCCCCCAATGATGCTAAACCAATTGCTGTTGTTAATTGTCTAATAAATAGGTAGAGAAAAAGGACACGTCCAACACTAGCAGATTTTATTCTCTTAACGAGGTTTCGTACTTCTATTCTTAATCCTTGTTTCTCCAACATGGCTACCAATGGCAATGAAAGCCAAACTAAACCCATATATCTACTATTTGAGAATGATTTTCCTATCTCACTAATGAGTTCACTTATATCAACACCGTAAAATATGCCTGGAGTGATCCCTGCGGCGGTAATAACTAATAACGGATTAAACCTTAGCGCAAAGCCAAAAATCAGGACAGCCAATCCAATTAATAACATCATATAACTATTCCTTTTCTTCGCACTACAATTCCATTTTATGGCCTAAATTGTTATCGATATGTATACAATATTGCAAGTGTTTTTTAATGCTTAACGTTAGATATGCATATGCTATCTTTCCTCTAAGAAGCTCATGCCACTGATTAATAACCATTTAATCTGAAGTATTCAGTGAAGGAAAATTAAATTACATTAGAAATAATTAACTAAAGTGCATAAATATTATAAATGAAATTTAATATTAACATTAAAGAAACAAATAAATAAAACTACTGCACTACCGCAAGACAAGCAAAATAAAATACTTGCTTTATCAAAAAAATCAGTATAACAATCCACACTAAACCCTCAATTTCACTATCAGTGCTATGGACAACTTTATTATCACCATGTATGTTCCGTCATATTCCACCTGAATTCGAGCAAGAAATATCTCACTCCAATAGACGTTTTATCCAATACACATATATAAATTTAGCTTTTAAAACCAAGGAAACATATTTATGAATGATGAATATTTACTTTCATTTATTGATGAAGTAGCCCAAAAATCATCTCAAAAAACTGCCGTTATTGACAAATATGGTAGTTACAACTTTGAATATATATCAACTCAATCCAACAATATTGCTCACAATTTGAACTCTAGAGGTATAGGTGTTGGAGACTATGTTGCGATTTATATGGAAAGATCTACAAAATGGATTATTTCAATGTTAGGGATTTTAAAATCAGGTGCAGCCTATGTGCCCTTGGATCCTAATTATCCTAAAAGTAGAATCGACTTCTGTCTTGACAACTCTGAAGCAAAAGCTGTTATTATTGATGAAAATGTAAGCACGAGCAATATAAGGGATGCTATTTCAATACAATCCCTTCAAGAATTCAATGGTCACTTTATATCTAGAGGCAGGGATGTCAGCTCTCCTGCTTATATGATTTATACCTCAGGTTCAACCGGACAGCCAAAAGGGGTCGTTGTGCCTCTCACTGCTTTAACCCATCATATGAAATGGTTTATAAGTTCCTTTAACTTTTTACGCGATGATATTTTCCTACAGAAAACGTCATCATCATTCGATGCTTCTATTTGGGAATATCTCGCCCCTTTAATGCTTGGTTGCAAAATGGTAATTTCCGAATCATCGCCATATGATATAGTCACAAATATAAAAAAACACAATGTGACGGTGATACAATTAGTTCCTACTGTTCTAGAATTTATCACAAAAAATTTCGACATCAGTGAGTTGGTTACTCTAAAAAAGGTTTTTTGTGGTGGAGAATCCCTATCAGTAAGATTAGCCAACATTATACATAATCGGTTATCCATACCAGTTATAAATCTTTATGGCCCTACAGAAGCTACTATCCAGTGTTCTTACTTTATTTACATGCCAGGTGATGTACTTATAAGCAAATTTCTTCCAATAGGAAAACCAATACCTAAAGTAAAATTTGAACTATCTGATAATGAAATAAGTGAATTAATTATTGAAGGACCATGTGTCAGTGATGGTTACTATAAGTTAGAATCAAAATCTGCAGATAAATTCTCATTGAATGATAGCAGTGGTCACCGCAGATACAAAAGCGGTGACTTAGTAAGAAGAGACAAGGCAGGAAACTATCATTTCATAGAAAGAGTTGATAACCAAGTTAAGTTACGGGGTCTTCGCATAGACCTTACAGAAATAGAAGAAGTAATCAATACATTTAGCAATGAAGTAACTTCGTCTATTGTTTTAATTAACGGCAATGAACAACTTGTCGCACATGTTAACTTAAACAATGATGATCTGGATTTTTCAAAATTAAAAAAATATCTTATCAAACATCTTCCAGAATATATGATCCCGGTTTCTTTCGTTAAAGAAATAGAATTCCCATCATTGCCTAATGGAAAGTTAGACAGAAAAAAATTCATTCTAAACTTAAAGGAAAATCTTAGCCAGAATAATATACATCCATCCTCACACCCTATTAATTTAGATGAAAATTCAGATACATGTCCAGAAAAGGAAAGTGAAGTGGCAAGTTTTATCCATGCCCAATGGGAGAGTATACTGTTTGTGAAACCTAATGAAAACAGTCACTTTTTCCTTTCTGGGGGTCATTCTCTGAGTGCAATAAATTTAGTAATGAATATAAATAAAAAATTTGGAATAAAATTACCAACAGTCTGTTTGTTAACATCACCACGGATTAACGATTTCATTCAAAAAGTAGAATTACAAATTTCGGCTTCAAAAATCAATTGATAAATTAAAGGAAATAATAGTGAAGGAAAATAAGCACATGACGCTAGATACATTGTTAGAGGATATATCTAGTGGTATAGCCACACCAGAAAGCATTGTTGAACGCTGTCATTACAATTACAAAATAGCAATAAACAATAATGTCATGATATCAGAAAAGTATAATGAGATATATTGCCTTATAAAAAGCAAGGATAGTGAGTACAAACTACAACATAAGGGACACACCCTTTACGGTATACCCGTCGTCGTTAAAGATAACATCCATGTAAAAGATTTTTCTAATACAGCAGGAACATTAGCACTCTCAAATTTTTTTCCGAATAAAGATGCAATTATTATCGAGAAATTAAAATCTCATGGAGCGATTATCGTTGGTAAATCCAATATGCATGAACTTTCTCTTGGAGCCACCTCCCATAATTGTTTATTTGGACATGTTAAAAATGCGCATAATCCATCTCTTATAGCAGGTGGTTCAAGTGGTGGAAGTGCGGTGGCTGTAGCTATGGGTTTATCTCCCATAGCTATTGGTACAGATACTGCCGGTTCTGTCAGAATCCCTGCTGCACTTAATGGAGTTGTTGGTTTTCGCCCATCTTTAAATCGTTATTCGACACTGGGAGTTACCCCTGTAACTCCCAGTCGGGATGTACCAGGAATCATAGCAGCTTCAGTTAAGGATATTAAAATTGTTGATGCCTTACTCTGTGATGAAAAATTTTGTACTACTCCTTCCCCCTCACATAGTAAGAGAATAGGAATAGTGAGAGATTTCTTTTTCAATGGTGTAGATGATAAAATATTAGCCATTGTGGAAAAGCGAATTGATCTTCTCAAGGCAAATGGCTTTGATTTTATTGAACTAGACTTCCCTGAGTTAAATGAACTAAATGACATCGTTGGTACAGTTATTGGGTTTTATGAATTTTGGCCTGCCATGTCAAATTACTTAAAAAATAATCATCCAGAAACTGACATGACAAAACTTGTAAAATTAATATCATCTAATAGCATAAAACAGTTACTTGTTGGTTTTATGTCACCAGATGCAACTTTTAAGATAGACTACGATTATTATAATAGTGTAATGAATAACGAAAGAATTAAACTTATTGATAAATTTTCAAATCTATTTATTGATAACGATATTGATGCAATTGCTTTTCCAACTACAATTGCTCTTGCAACCGAAATTACAAGCAATGAAGACATTGCCATCTTAAATAGAAAGGAAGTTTCATCGAATTATGCCTATTTAAGAAATACATTACCCGCAAGTAATGCTGGTCTACCAGCCATTACTATTCCAGCAGGCAAAACTCATGATAATTATTACGTTGGTTTTGAGTTAAATGGGGCAATAGATAATGATATAAAATTAATCAGCCTTGCCGAAGAAATTGAAAGTTTTTTTATCTCAAACGAGTAAGTACGTAATCTTGCTGTTTAAATTCATTTAAGCTCTAATCACAGAAATGCTCAAACTATTATACGATTAACTGACCGACACTATACAGTTTTTGGTTCAAATTAGCTCTTATTCCTGTTTGTGGTATAACAAGCGGAGGTAGTTACAACTTAGCCTTCGCTAAATTCATGTTAAATCATAAAGTTAATATATTTCCACTTCATTACCTTAACACTTCTACTATACAAAAAACATCAGACAAAAGACCATCAAGTTGAATTGAGCCTCAAATGATGGTCTTTCACGGTTACAAATTAATTAGTGATTTGAGGGCCGTGACAGGCGCTCCCCACTATTAGAATCAGTATTCTGATGAACTGGCGAGCTTTGTACTACAGGACTCACATTCCCCTGAACCTGTTCTATAGCCAGCTTAACCGTATCAATATTGTTACGAACCTCAACCAATTGCTGTTTTATTTGCTGGCAATTTTGGTCAATACTCTTAATAAAATCACCGATACTGATTATAAATTCTGGTAGCTTAAATTTCTCTCTCACCCCTTTTTCATAACGCAACGAGCCAGGACAATGTTCATTGACCCCCTTAAGTTTAAACTGTAAAGCATCTTCAGATGAGCATACCTCAATGGCCATCCCCCGATAATCACCAACAAATAGTTCTCCAGTACCAGATTGCTTACGCGAGGTGACAGCTTTGCTGATACAACTGATCAAATGGCTATTAAGTAGCACCAAATTATCTGAACGCTGTATATCAAGTACCTGGCCAGATGGTAACGCAATACTATCGGTATCCCGACGCGGGTGGTTTTGCTCTGCCAGCCAATCTTGCAAATTAGCCTGAAGAAAACACTCTCTGACATGCAACTCATTTAATTTGCCATGAAGCTTAAGGACTTCATCACTATCTATACTTTCCATCTCCGGAACGTCCAATGAAGCGGAAAGTTTGGCTAAGGGTTGTGACGCCAGCTGTGTCACATCAATCTCCATCAGTAAACGGCGATCTATTCGTCTTAAGGCATCAGTTGCAAGAATGAAGCCATCAGCTTTTTTATACCATTCCGCAGCAGTTGGCAGATCAGTAGCGACCCCCTCCCAACCGAATTCATATACTTCGCCCATTCGATAAGCGGCTTCAGTACTTCCCGCATCACCGGCGACTGAATACCAGTAATGAGCAAGATCATAATCAACACTAACAGCAATACCGTCCGCATGGCAGATACCAACCAACAACATCCCATTGGGACTACCGCCATCAGCAGCTATCATCGCCCCTGAATAGACTTCCGAATCGCTGACCTCCCCCAACATTGACCGCTCAAATAGCACTAACGCTTCTTTATAGGCGGTATCAACGTCACTATCGCTACTGCTTAACTCAATGGCTAGTGAATCAGTTAAGTTCATCTCTGATCCCTCGATAAAGTCGTCAATGGAGAGTTGGGTCGGTATGTCATCGCTTTTCGCCAATCCCAGGGGGGTGCTTACGGTGATTGTCGGTTGAGGTGTATCAGGCACTTTGTAGTGGCATAGTGAATTTGGCCACCTGAATAGAGGTGATATCATCACCTCATAGTCAAAACAGGTGACATTATGACCGGACGTAACAGACGCAATTTTAGCCCCGAGTTTCGCCTCGAAGCTGCCCAGCTTGTACTCGATCAGCACTACACCGTTGCTGCCGCTGCCACTGCGATGAATGTCGGCAAATCCACGATGGACAAATGGGTTCGACAACTGAAAGAAGAGCGAGGGGGAAAATCACCCATAGCTTCACCCATGACACCTGAGCAGATTGAGATACGTGAGTTGAAGAAAAGACTTCAACGCGTTGAAATAGAAAGGGATATATTAAAAAAGGCTACCGAGCTCTTGATGTCGGACTCCCTGAACAATTCTCATTAGTTGAGAAACTCAGGGCGCGGTTTCCTGTTGCCGTTGTGTGCAACGTGTTTGGGGTTCATCGCAGCAGTTATAAATACTGGCGGCAGCCCAGGAAGCCTGACGCCACGAGAGTGGCATTACTGAGCCTTGTGCGTGAAGTTTATCGCGAAAGTAACGGCTCAGCAGGAGCGCGAAGCATTGCCGCGATGGTCACCACCAAAGGTATAAAACTGAGCCGCTGGCGGGCAACAAAGCTGATGAAAGCGCTCAATATTATCAGCTGTTAGCAACCTGGCCATCGTTATAAGAAGGCGTCTAAGGAACACATTGAGATCCCTAATTATCTGGATCGCCAGTTTGCTGTTACCGAGCCTAATCAGGCCTGGTGCGGTGATGTGACTTATATCTGGACGGGAAAACGCTGGGCTTATCTGGCTGTTGTACTCGATTTGTTTTCCCGTAAACCGGTTGGCTGGGCGATGTCATTTTTCCCGGATTCTGCATTGACAGCTAAAGCGCTGTCCATGGCCTGGGAAGCGCGAGGAAAGCCGGCTAATTTACTGTATCACTCGGATCAAGGCAGTCACTATACCAGCAGGAATTTCAGGCAGTTACTGTGGAGGTATCAGATAAAGCAAAGCTTGAGTCGCCGGGGGAATTGCTGGGATAACAGCCCAATGGAACGGTTCTTCAGAAGCCTGAAAACAGAGTGGATACCGGATAATGGCTACGTGAATTTTAGCGAAGCCAGCATAGCGATAACGAATTACATTACGGGATATTACAGTCAGCTCAGACCTCATCAATATAATGGTGGTTTGACGCCGAATGAATCAGAACGATTGTTCTGGAAAAACTCTAAAGCCGTGGCCAGTTTTTGTTGACCACTACATGATCGCCTCTAGTCAGATGACAAAATTTCGTATATCACAGCACTGTACAATCACTGGTAATAGTGAATAAAACTGTACATGACTAAAAAATTCATCAGGGTTTAATTTAACTGGTTGATATCATTATTAAATAATGATAAGTAAATAACTTTAATGCAAAGATGGAATTTTAAAATGGAATGGAGATTTTTAGGTTCTATATCAGATGCCAGAAAGTCTGGCTGTAGTGGAGTTTATCTTATCGTTCATCAAGGGATTTTTAATCGTGTTGTGTATGTTGGAGTGAGTTGTAATGTAGGTAGAAGGATAAATGAACATTATGAAGGCTATCTGAGAGGAAATCGAACAATTTACAATGCAGGTCACAATGATGACGTCTATTGTCTTATGTCAACTTACAAAATTCGAAACCATATAAAATACTATCAGTCCTTGGCAAAGAATTATGAAATATGGGGTTCAACTACACTATATTTTGATTCACCTAAAAATATATTAGCAAAAAACCAGACTTTTGATGCTACATGGGAGAGCATTGGATTTGAAAAGTATATCCCTCAACTGGTAGTGTGGGCCCTTCCAATGGCCAATTACTCTTATTCAAATGCAACTAAAATTGAAAGTGTAATCCAATCAAAGCTCATTAAATCTTTTGATTTAAGGGGTTTTTTTAATGCTAAAGACTTAAGTATTTTGGGTAAAATTGAAAAACCTTATTTAGAAAAGATTAAATATTTTATTATTGATTCTCCTGATGTAGACGCGGCGTCCAAAATTATTTTTAACAATTTATTTTCTAAAGAAATTGATGAAAACTTTAGCAAAGAATTCCATTCACAATTTGAAAGTGAAGTTTTTCAGAGAGAAAAAGAAACTCTGAGAAAGCGAGAAATTAGGAACCATAAGATTTCTCTTTATGAAAATCATGGTAAACCTTGGACTTTAAAGGAAATGGAAAAACTAAGAGTCATGCTAGTAGATTTTGACATGTCCCCAACAGAAATATCTGATTACCTTGGAAGGGAACCTCGCTCTATTTCTAAAAAAATAATCGAAAATGATAAAATTACTAATCATAAGTGGCGAGAGAGCGTCGGATGGTTGTGATGTTGCATATTGAAGAAATAAACCAATTTAGCAACTTCAGCTTTTGGCGGGACGTGGTGCTGAGGGACTGCTATGAGCGAAAAGCGGCAGTTGAAGACAATCATGAACGACCTATGACTCGATATTTACTTAATGCACCGTTATTCAAAGGGTTAAGTAAAAAAATATTATCTGTCATCTCAGTGCAATGCAATCTAAGAGTTCAAAGCCCCCCTTTGAGTACACCGTAATTTTTAAAATGTGAGGTAAGTTTATTTTACATATTTTCTAATGCATTATCATATATCTCTTATAATAAAGCATTTTACTGAGGAAAAAATGTCCAATATTAATTTATTCGATGATGTAGTGCATTTAGAAAAACAACATCCAATATATATAATGATGAAAGAAGAACGCTACAAACCGGAGAGAGAAGTAATTAACCAATGGGCAAAAGGATTTCAAAACCGAGACAATAAATTTGCTAAAGAATTTCAAACAAGTTTTGAACCTTGCCTATGGGAGTTATATCTTTTTGCTTATCTGAAAGAATTGGGCTTAAGGAACGACTTTTCATACGACGCTCCTGACTTCGTCGTCCATGATCCAGAATTTTGCATTGAGGCAACCATTGCACTTCCAGCACAAGGAGACCTTGGAGCGCATGGTTTCAGTAAGGAAGATATGCCGAGAGATTTTAATAAATTTAATTCTGAAGCATCTATTCGACTTAGTAATAGCTTTATATCAAAGGTTAAAAAATTAAGATCGAGATATTCTCTACTTCCTCAATGTAAAGAAAAACCTTTTGTAATCGCCATAGCTTCATTCGACAGACCTTTTGCGCACTTTGCAGCATCTAGGCCCATACTTGCAACATTATATGGCCTATACCATGATGAAGAAGCAACCATTGAATCAGGGTCAAAGAGTATAATTTCTTATAACGTCGACGCTGCAGTAAAAAAAGAAAATGTTAATATAGATATGGGGTTATTCTGCACACCTGAATATTCGGATGTAAGTGCTGTGATTTATAGTAGTTTAGCTACTTGGGGAAAAGTAAGAGCCCTTGCGGACAACCCTTCAGCTCTAACGATTTATACATCATTTACTCCAAAGGAAAACTCATTATATCCTGAAGTTCATCAAACCCCAAAAAGTGACTATGTAGAACACCTAGCGGATGGGTTATATATTTTACACAACCCATTTTCCAAGCATCCACTGCCTAAAGAGACACTAAGTCATCCTAGAATAGCGCAAGGTTATGTTGAGCCAGATGGATACGTTAATTTTATAGCGCCAGATGATTTTCTTTTATTGCGTTTTTTACAATCGTTAAATTTTAAAGAGTAGTAATTATGGTCACATCTAATTACTTTACATAGATAAAACCCAGAAAAGGCACTTTTCTTAAAACTCAGCTGTCAAAGATTTAGAGTGGTTATCTACCGGCATGCTTCCGCATCTGCTAGTGCGGCTGAGTGGATTTCTAGTGCCCTCTAGAAGATTTAGTTGATTAAAACAGGTCATGTATCATCTTCAGAGTCAACATATCGCCAACTGTCTATCATTCCATTGAGGAAAAGTATGTCATCAGAAAATTTTGTCACCTTCTGGCTCGCTAGAGCCGACCTTCCATACTTTCTTGAACCTCATGAATTTTACGTTTCGGAGGCCAAGCGTAGACTTCTATCGCAGTTTGGCGATTTAGAACAAGAAGCAGAAAGGAGAGAACAACAGTATTTGGAGGCTACCGCAAAATATTTCGATCCTGATAACGATGATCCAATGGCTGCCTACGAGCAAGCCTACCACGAGGGAATTAATTATGCATGGTCGCTTCTGGAGATGCAAAATACCGTGTTGTTGGCAGTAACAGCAGGAATGTACCACCAGTTTGATAAAAAACTAAGAGAACACACCATCAAAGAACTAAGCAACTGGTGCAAAAGAGAATTAATTACTCCCATGATCTGGAATTTAACTTTCCATCAGCTTATTGATTTGCTCGAATGGATTGGCCTCAAAATCAATGGAACCGGATACGGAGAAAGGATCAAAACTTGTAACTTGGTAGTAAACGTATACAAGCATGGGGACGGCCCTGCGCATCAAACACTATCATTCAATCATCCTGAGTACTATCCACACCCTACCGATGTTCGAGGTACACAGAACGTACCTAACCATGATGATTTACATGTATCAGAAGAGCAATTTGTAGAGTTTGCTGACACAATAACTGAATTCTGGAAAGCAGTTCCAGAGAATTGCTATTACTCAGATCTCAAAGAAGAACCCAAATAGTTGAGTAACGTTGTGACAAAATTCGAAAAAAAACAGAAGGGAAATAGGGGCTAATTACCCATCTCAAAACATCAAATTTGCAGTGATCTGCTCCCCGGTTATTAGTATGGAAGTTAACAATGTCTGCTTCTGGCACAGAGCAGCCTGTCAGATTAGGTATAGCTCTGTGATGTAATAGTGTCAGGTCGAGTTTGAGCTAATACAATTTATCCGATCAGTTCCTTCACAGATCGCCCTAACCCGCTCAATAGAAAGTCCAAGCCCTTCAGCAAGTATAGGCTGATTGGGTTCATAAACTCCTCAACCAGCATGACAGCTACAGTTGTAGGCTCTCGTGAAATAGTATCCATATCGCTCCTATCGGCTTGTATTTATACTAAACAGTGCTAGGTTAGTATCTATTAACCTTCAGGGGAGAACAATATGGCAAAGTCTATTATCGACCTAATTGGCAGAGAAGAAGCCAACAGGCTGATGGCAGCAGCAGTGGCCAAGGCAGCCCAAGAGAATAGAGATCTTGGATTGCCGGAACCAGTGAAGGTTAATGGGGTATGGGTTAAAAAATATCCAGATGGAAGCATACAGAAAATATAAAAATCGGCTGGACTCTATCTACTTATTGGGATTAAAAAAATAAAGAAATGAATAATATTCAAACATCAGATAGCTTGGTTGTTGGCCAGCTCTATACAAGAAATGATCTCAAAAAGCTTTTTAATATTACAGATGCGACAATCAATACTGGGATTTTTCAGCCCAAAAATCATGCATCTATATGGTTATTTATCACAGAAGACAAGACAACCGACCGCACACAATATAATGATTTATTGGAAGAAGATATTATTTCCATGCAAGGGAAAATTATTAGGGGGTAAAAAATAAAAGTCTCTATCCACAGGAGTGAAGTATTATTTATCTCCAAAACATTAGTGATATTACATTTGATTTCTTGTTAGATAAGCCTTCCTTGGCTTAAATAATATTATCTCTTCCTAATATCTAATGCACACATACCTTTATCATTGTTCCCAACTATAAAGGATACATTTTTAATAGAATCATCATCATCTAAAAGAGTAGCAGGATATAATTCACTTCTATGGAAAAAATACCTATTTTGGTCTAAAGCATTAATAAACCCATAGGATACTCCCCTATCGGTTGACATAACTTTATCTATAGTTCCAATAACTCTACCTGAATTATAACTCTCAGTTACAGGTTTAAATTTTTCAAGTAGTTCTTCTATTTTATAACTATATTGTGAGATGTTATTTTTATTAAGCTGTTCTAACCCTAGCTTTATTGCTTGCAATGAATTAACAGAAATGCTATTAAGGTTAGCATCAATGAAATTAAATATATTTTTAATAATACTGAAATCAGATGTCTTAGTATAATAAACTTCTGTAACATTAAATATATCGAAAAGTCGTTTTATAGTTCCATGATCATAATCCTCAGTATTTACTGCAGTCTCAATTAATTCAACACATCTTTCTAAACTAACTTTTGCTTTAGAATAATCGGAGTCTTTAATATACTGCTCTGCCATTCTTCTGTAACAACTAGCAGCCTGATCATAAGTACTAATTCTAAATTTACGATGACGAGATGATTGGTTTGGGATTAACTCTTCATAAAGTTTTGACCCTGATTTATAATCCCCATTAAGAGTAAGGATCCATGCCTTACATGTTTTAAGTGCTATATCTTCACTATCTACTCTTAAGGCTTCATCTATTTGCTCATTTGCCCTTTCAAACTCCTCTTCGCTAATTAGAAATTGTGCGTATGCATACCGCGAAACGACGGAATCTGGATTAATTTCAATTGCTTTTTCCATTTCAACTTCAGCTTTAAATGGTGATGAATCTTTTAAAATAAAACTATGTATTCTATAACACTCAGAAAAGCCTGGCATTAAGGATTTCGCTTTCTTTATATGCTCTTCAGCTAGAAGAAAACTGCCTGTCTTAGCTTCAAAAAGCGCTTTCTTTAAATAAATGGAACATATCTTTTCGTCTCTCGTTGACCAAGATATAATATTTAGATCATAATTATAATGATTTTTCTTAACCGAAGTGTCTGATACAATACTTTGAAGCTCTTTTCGCTTTATTTTAATATCTTGATATATTTCATTTGGCACTGGTCTTACTGTGTTAATATATTCCTCAGCTACACTAGTCAAATTATAAACCTGCCCAGCCTGTGTTATTTTATCCCCAGTGGAAATTAACATACTTGAGTTATGTAACTGATGTAATGCTTCTTCAATTTGAAGGTCTGGAGTGCCACTCAGAAAAAATCTCAACTCTACTGCTGATACAGGCTTTCTGATACATGCTATTACTGATATTAATTGTTTTTCTATCTCACCTAATTTATCGTATAAGCTTTCGAAACAGAAGCACAGTGCTTCTTGGAAGTTTTTACTTTGTTTATTTATTAGCTCTGAATTTGTATTTCCTGCTGCAACGGCCAAGACATACCATTTAATTAAAAGTGGGTTATTATAAAGGAGCTTACATAATTGAGATAATGCATCATTCTTCTTTTTATACAACTTCTCTACGTTTAACAATCTAGACATATTTTTCATCAATTCAACTGATGGTTTATCATCCAACTTGTCAAGTTTGTATCTATATTCTATTTCCCCTAATCCAATCCTTGTAGTTATAATAACTTTTGAATTATTTGGTATGTCAGCTAGGAAATCCCTTACTTCAGAGCTTGAAATAGTTTCTAGATTATCAATGCATAATAATATTTTAAACTCTGACATGTACTCTAATATTTCATTTAGATCTACATCTATATTATTGCTAACATCACCCATCAAATTGAATGAGATCTCTTGAAACAAGCCAGAACTAGAGTTAATGGCATTCTTAATTTGGCTGGTTCCATTTACTGTTAACCGATTAGTTTTCAGTGATACCCATACAATTATATCAAATATAGATTCACTTAATGTATCTGACTCACAAACTTCTAATATATCATATAAACACCTCTGTGCTAATGCTGTTTTTCCAACCCCCCCTTCACCAACTATCGATATAACCTTTGTATTTGACATTATGAGTTTATTAATTGACTTTCTATCTTTATCTCGTCCCATAAAGCCTGTATCATCAAATTCAGGGAGTGGTAAGTTATTGCTAATTGTTTTTGTATGTACTTTCCAAAAACTTGGTATTTCAAGAGACAGAGCGAACCCTGGATTATCTAAATTCTTTATAGCCTTATTTATACTTTTCCAATCACTAATTTTTCCCATCGTAATTAATTCATAAGAAAAATCTAATAAACTCATAAAATCATTAGGCTCTAAGGGTCTTGAATGGCAAACTCTATTTCTACATTTAGTTAGTTTTTCTAAATCATTTGCTATTTTAGTAACATCATCTTTTTTAAAAATTTTCTGTACATTACTAATCTTATGTAAAATCTTACTTAAATCATAAAAATCAATAAAATCAAGAAGTTCTAATAAATCCAATTCCTTAGAAAATACTTCTTTTTTATGCTCATAAAATCTTTCCTTAGCTACTTTAATTATGTCTATAGGAAGATATTCATTATAATCATTATCTCCATCTTGTAGTTCGTTAATTATAATAGTTCTAAGGTCTGTTTCAATTGAGGAAATAAGTGAAAAGCACGACATTCTTGTTGCAAAATTACGACTTGCCATTTGAAAAACCTCTAATTAATTTTACAAATTGTTTCAATTAAAAACTAACGAAATACATTATAAATGTAAATATTTTACATCGGATAATATGCATATGAATATATAATATTGTTTTACTGTTTTTTTTAGTTTTTAATATTTGTTAATTTAATTTCTTAGCCAAATCCTCTGCCCTAGGATGATAGTATCTCATCAGCATTCTAGGGTCTTTGTGGCCAGTTATTTTTGTGAGTTCGTGCATGGGAAAGATTTCAGCCAGGCGTGAGGTGGCTTCATGGCGTAAATCGTGGAATCGCAAATCCAGTAAATAATCTGAGTTGGCTTTCTTTCCTAAAGAAGCACATTCTTGCTCATACAACTTACGAGCGCGCTTTCTGGCTCTATCGAATGCACAGCTTATTGCGTCAACTCGGGCTTTAAATACCCGATCATCAGTTGAATTCTCGTCCTCTTCCCTGGCCTCCGCGATAATCTTTAACTTTTCTAATACTGCTACCGCTTTTGAGGAAAGCGGCACATCACGCGAATCGCCATTTTTCGTCTTGGGCAGATGAGCGACACGCAGCTTTAAATCGACATATTTCCAGCGTAACCCAACAATTTCACCACGTCGCATAGCCGTTTCCAACGCTAGGCAAACTGCTGATGGCAATATCGGAGATTGAGTATTGGTAATAATCCGCTCGATTTCGTTCTGAGTGCTGTTTCTTAGCGTTTTAAGCTCATTATTTGATTCGTCTATGGCTGGCACACCCTCAACCGCTATACGCCGTGTACGTGCATTATCGGGTTGGGGTTTGCGGATCAGGTCAACAGGATTAATCAGGCTTTCCATTCCCCACTCTTTGCGGGAAATATTAAATAAGTGAGAAAGCAGAGATAGCCGGCGTAGCACCGTGGCCGGCGCATAGTCTTTTAACCATTCGTCTCTTAATTTGGCAACATCGGCACTACGAATACTGGCCATATAACATTTGGCTAATGGTTGCCGCTTAAAGATGCGGATAATAGACCTATCTTGCACCGCTCCCTTTTTGTTGGTGACAATTTCATTCTCATAACGCACTAACGAGTCATATAGCGTTGTCGATTCCGATTCGCTACGGCTAAGCCACACGCCGCGAGCCATTTCCGACTCAACCATTTTTGCCCAGGCATCAGCCTCGGCTTTGGTATTAAACGTTTTAGTTTGTGACGGGAAGCCACGTTTACGGATTTGAGTTTCCCATTGATAGGCACCACGCTTGCGGATCGTCGCCATTCTGCACTCTTTTATTTCTAACTGTGGCAAGAGTGTGGCAAAAAAGATTTTATTTATCTATGCGCATGGATAAGTTATGGCAAATAAGATCGATTTTAGGAAAGAGAAACAGCAGAAAACAGAAAAATTGGCGGTTAAAACTTTTGAGACAAAGGCCAAAATCACCTTATCTGTTGCTCGGTAATTTCAGCCAGTGGCGCTATCGAATTAAAAGTGAATTTAAAATTAATATCCTTTAAATTCAACTAACTAAACCCTCAATACTCCTGATCGACAATCAGCCGCTTGCCCAACATGATGCTGTCTTGGGTTTCGTAATCAAGCTTTTCATACATGCCAATTACCGCATCATTGTCTTCGCGCACCATGATATTCAGCTTCGGACAGCCACGGGCAATGAGTTTCTTCTCAAGGCGACTGATCAGCGCATTGGCAAAGCCACGGCCACGGAAGTCAGGATGGACCCCCAGATAATAAGCCGAGCCACGGTGGCCATCGTAACCGCCCATGATTGACCCCACAATCGCCCCACTCACTTCCGCTACTAAAAACAGTTCGGGCGAGTGATTCAACTTACGCTCAATATCCATTTCTGGATCATTCCAAGGCCGCAGCAAGTCGCAATGCTCCCACAGCAGAATCACTTCTTCAAAATCGTCTTGCTGAAATACGCGGATTTCCATGGATGTTTGCACCCTTGAGTAATATGGATATTCTGATTATCGTGGCAATATTATATCACGCAATATTAAAGTGATATTTCCCACCGTGATAGTGAGTAATGATATTTGAGAAGAAGCAGATAAATCTTGCCGATCTTGTAGTTTAATAGCCGCAAATCCACACAGAAAGTACAATAATGGCGGCGAATCGGGGTATACTTGGCCCCTAAATATTTGCAAGCTAATAGAACCCTCGCTGATGAATTCACCCGATACCGCCCAAATCAAAACCTACCTGCTAGCTTTGCAGGATAAAATCTGTGCCGCACTGACACATGCCGATGGCGGAGCAACCTTCACAGAAGAGAGCTGGACCCGCGAAGAAGGCGGCGGTGGGCGCAGTCGGGTATTGGTTAATGGGGTGGTATTTGAACAGGCGGGGGTTAATTTCTCTCATGTGTCTGGTGCAGCATTACCCGCATCCGCTACTGCGCATCGCCCCGAATTGGCCGGTCGTAGTTTTCAGGCACTTGGGGTGTCGCTGGTGATTCATCCACTAAGCCCTTATCTGCCCACCAGCCATGCCAATGTGCGTTTCTTTATTGCTGAGAAACCTGGCGAAGATCCGGTGTGGTGGTTTGGTGGCGGTTTCGATTTAACCCCTTACTACGGCTTTGAAGAAGATGCTATTCACTGGCATCAGACCGCCCATCAGTTGTGCCAACCTTTTGGTAAAGAAATCTACCCACGCTATAAAAAATGGTGTGACGATTACTTCTATATCAAGCATCGCAATGAAGCGCGAGGCATTGGTGGCCTGTTTTACGATGACTTGAATAGCCCTGATTTTGATACCTGTTTCCGCTTTACTCAGGCGGTAGGTGATGGTTTCCTTGATGCTTATATGCCTATTGTTGCACGGCGCAAAGCATTGAGTTGGGGGGAGCGTGAGCGTCAGTTCCAACTTTATCGCCGTGGCCGTTATGTGGAATTTAATCTGGTGTGGGACCGTGGCACCTTGTTCGGTTTGCAAACCGGTGGTCGTACCGAATCTATTTTGATGTCGCTGCCACCCCTGGTGCGCTGGGAATATAACTATCAGCCGGCAGAAGATAGCGCTGAAGCGGCGCTATATCGCGATTTTCTGCCCGTAAAAGAGTGGCTAGCGACCGGAGAACAGCACTGATGCAAATTTGGGTTGATGCGGACGCCTGTCCGAATGTGATTAAAGAGGTGTTATTTCGCGCCGCAGATCGTACCGGCATGATGGTCACGCTGGTGGCTAATCAGCCATTGAAAACCCCACCATCAAAATTTATCCGTACCTTACAAGTCGCCTCCGGTTTTGATGTTGCTGATAATGAAATCGTGCAACGGGTGGAGAAAAATGATCTGGTTATCACGGCAGATATTCCCCTGGCCGCCGAAGTGATAGACAAAGGCGGTATCGCCCTGAATCCACGCGGTGAGCGCTATACGCCAGACACCATCCGTGAACGGCTGAATATGCGTGACTTTATGGATACCATGCGTGCCAGCGGCATTCAAACCGGTGGACCTAACACCTTAAATCAGCGTGACCGCCAGCAATTTGCCAACGAACTGGATAAGTGGTTACAGCAAGCCTGCAAAAACTGCGGTTAGATCCTGATAAACAAAAAACCGCCAAATAACGTATTCAATATAAATAGGATCCACTTCAGAAGATGGGTTTCAGCAAACTGACGATGCTAAACCAAGGGGAAACGCCCCGTTCGGGTCGTAGCGACGTAAGTCGCCGGAGCGCCCGTAGGTGCGGTCGCCCCTTGGCTCATTGTGTTATAACGCAAGTAACTTATAAAGGTTCGGTTTGCGCTTCAACCACCGCTAACGCCACCATATTCACGATCCGACGCACTGAAGCAATTGGCGTCAAGATATGCACCGGTTTCGCCACCCCCATCAGCACTGGCCCAACCGTTACTCCTTCCGATGATGTCACCCGCAGCAGGTTGTAACTGATACGTGCCGCTTCCATATTCGGCATAATCAACACGTTGGCAGCACCTTTCAATGGGCTGTCTGGCATCAGGTTATGGCGAATACTTTCCACCAGCGCGGCATCACCATGCATCTCACCGTCAATTTCCAGCTCTGGTGCCATCTGATTAACCAATTCCAACGTGCGGCGCATTTTACGCGCGGCTGGGCAGTCTGAGGTGCCAAAGCTGGAGTGAGATAACAGTGCCACTTTCGGTTCAATCCCGAAGCGACGCACAGTTTCAGCGGCCATTAAGGTAATCTCAGCCAACTGCTCTGGTGTCGGATCATCATTGACATAAGTATCCGCAATAAAAGTGTTACCGGTAGGTAGCAACAGTGCATTCATCGCACCCGCCACATGAGCACCTTCACGGAAACCGAATACTTTCTCTACCACATCGTAATGTTCATGATAGGTACCGATAGTGCCACAAATCATTGCATCAGCTTCACCACGATGCACCATGATCGAACCAATCAGTGTGGGATTACCAATCACTGCACGACGGGCTTGCTCTTGCGAGACGCCACGACGTTTCATGATTTGATAATACTCTTGCCAGTACTCGTTAAAACGCGAATCGGATTCATTGTTAACCACCTCAAAGTCTTTACCTGCTGTAATTTGCAGGCCCAACTTCTTCAGTCGGGTCTCAATCACACTCGGGCGGCCAATCAGAATAGGATAAGCCAGTTCCTGCGAGATCAACTCCTGAGTAGCATGCAGCACCCGCTCTTCTTCCCCTTCCGCCAATACCACCCGTTTCATCTCTTTCTTCGCCTGCGAGAAAATAGGTTTCATAAACAGGTTAGTTTTGTAGACAAACTCAGACAGCTTTTCGATGTAAGCACTAAAATCGGCAATTGGCCGGGTTGCCACACCAGAGTCCATCGCCGCTTTGGCCACTGCCGGTGCAATTTTTACAATCAGACGCGGGTCGAATGGTTTAGGAATTATGTACTCAGGGCCAAAGGAGAGGTCTTGCTCACCGTAAGCGGATGCCACCACATCACTCTGCTCAGCCAGCGCCAGGTCCGCAATGGCATGCACACAAGCCAGTTTCATCTCTTCATTAATGGTGGTGGCACCGACATCCAGCGCGCCACGGAAGATGAACGGGAAGCACAGTACGTTGTTAACCTGATTGGGATAATCCGAGCGGCCAGTGCAAATAATCGCATCAGGGCGCACCGCTTTCGCCAACGGCGGCAGGATCTCTGGTTCCGGGTTCGCCAGTGCCAAAATCAATGGGTTCGGTGCCATGGTTTTCACCATGTCCTGAGTTAAAACCCCCGGGCCAGAACAGCCGAGGAAGATGTCCGCACCTGGCATCGCATCACCCAGCGTGCGTTGACCGTTATCTTCAATCGCATACGCCGCTTTGGTTTGTGCCATATTGGCTTCACGGCCTTTATAAATCACACCTTTGGAGTCGCATGCAGTGATATTGTGATGTTTTAATCCCAGCGCCACCAGCAGGTTTAAACAGGCAATCGATGCCGCCCCTGCCCCTGATACCACCAGTTTCACATCGCTGATGTCTTTCTTCACCACCCGCAGGCCATTGAGTACCGCAGCGGTGCAGATAATCGCCGTGCCATGCTGATCATCGTGGAATACCGGGATCTTCATGCGTTCACGCAATTTTTGCTCAATATAGAAACATTCCGGTGCTTTGATATCTTCCAGATTAATGCCACCGAATGTCGGTTCCAGCGACGCGATAATATCAATCAATTTGTCTGGATCGAGTTCATCCACTTCAATATCAAATACATCAATACCTGAAAATTTCTTAAACAGAACGCCCTTACCTTCCATTACCGGTTTACCGGCCAATGCGCCAATATTGCCCAGTCCCAGCACCGCAGTACCATTGGAAATCACAGCAACCAGATTGCCGCGCGCCGTGTATTTGTAAGCAGCCAAAGGATCAGCAGCAATTTCTAAACACGGAGCCGCCACACCGGGCGAGTAAGCCAGCGCCAAATCCCGTTGGGTTGCTAGCGGTTTGGTTGGCGACACCTGAATTTTCCCTGGGGTTGGATATTGGTGAAAATCAAGCGCACTCTGTTTCAACTGTTCGTCCATTGTAGGTTCCCTTTGATTTTATTCTTCGAGGTTATACCCAATAAACTTGAAATTGCAGGCAGGCAGCAAGTGAACCAATCCCGATAAGCGCACGATGATAAGTGATTCGGGTGAGTGAACGTAGCTAACACCACGGTGGTTTCAAGGTCGAAGGGTATATATGACCAATAACAGAACCAGTATAGTGAGTGATTTATCACAATCTATGAAGCAGGCCATACTCTGCATAACATTTTTGCTTCAATTGAAGAATTTACTTATCAATCAGAGAGGATGGTCAACAATCGGGGGAGTGAATGCCGCTAACATCACGGCAATATCGGTAAGAAAGGTATTTATTTGAACCAATTATGAATTTGGGCGTATTGCAATAACATAATCGTCTTACCATCTTTAATGCGGCCATCAGCAATCATGGCAATGGCTTCGCTAAACGGCAGTTCAACCACGTCGATTACCTCGTCTTCCACGCCGACATCATCAGTAATTTTCTGATCTGGATGATATTCCGCCGCAAAGAAATAGATAATTTCAGTCACGCCCCCCGGCGACATATAAGCTTCAAACAGCTTCTGCACTTTATCAACCTGATAACCCGTCTCTTCCATCGCTTCACGGCGAATACACTCTTCCGGTGAGTCGTTATCCAGCAAACCGGCACAGGCTTCCAGCAACATGCCACCAGGATTGCCATTCACATAGGTTGGCATGCGGAATTGTTCAATCAGTACCACGGTACCCTTCTGGCGGTTATACAGCAGAATGGTTGCGCCGTTACCCCGGTCATACACTTCACGAATCTGTTGTACCGGAGTCCCGTTATCAGTTATTAAATCAAAGGTGTATTTGTGTAGTTTGAACCAGTTTTTGGATAATAATTCACTCTGAATATTTTCAATTTTGACTGACATAAACCCTTCTCTACTCCGAACAACATCATAAAATTTTATTTACTTAGCTAACGCTAGTGCCTGCTTTTTTGCAATAGGAACCCGCATAATAAAAAATGCCCTGTCGACACGACGTCCACAGGGCATCTCAAGGTCACTCAACAGCTAACACTGCGGCAACGCCAAGGAGAAAGGCGATGTTAGAAGCCGGTAGGAATATCCTTCATATCCGGTAACTTATGGGCTATCCCTTTGTGGCAGTCGATACAGGTTTTCCCTTCGGTTATCGCCTTACTGTGCATTTTCGCCGCGACCGTTTTTTGTGCGGTGAAGTCCATATTGTCGAAATTATGGCAGTTACGGCACTCTTGCGAGCCATTGGCTTTCATTCGCGCCCACTCATTTTCGGCCATGGTTAGGCGGTGAGCCTCAAACTTTTGCGGGGTATCAATCAGGCCGAAAGCCTTGGCATACAGCTCTTTACTCGCCTTGATTTTACGCAGCATCTTTGGCCCCCACTCATGGGGAACGTGACAATCCGGGCAGGTCGCCTTCACACCACTGCGGTTGCTGTAGTGGATGGTCCCCATATATTCCTGATAAACGTTATCTTTCATCTCATGGCAGCTAATACAGAATTTCTCGGTATTCGCCATCTCCATGCCAGTGTTAAATCCCCCCCAGAAAATGATGCCACTGACAAAGCCAATCAGCAGTAAAGTCCCGAGCGCCAGCCGGCTTGGCCTGCGCCACCACTGCCATATACGTCTGATAACACCGGGCTTTTTAGTTTCGCTCATAACTTATCTCGCTTATCGCTCATTTCGGTTATTGGCCAAAGCCAGGGGCTGGCTGGAAGCTGTTACCGACAATCGGTGCGGCATCGGTTTGTGGCACATGGCATTGCAGGCAGAAATAGCGACGTGGTGAGACTTCACTCGATACTTTGCCATCACGGTCAATAAAGTGGGTTGGGCTGACACGCGGTGCTCCGGTGGTGCGATAGTGCTCCACACCGTGGCATTGCAGGCAACGATTGGTATTTTTACTGATTTGATAGCCATCCACGCTATGCGGGATCAGCGGGGGTTGGTTAACATAGTTCAGTGCCATGCGCTGTTGCTGTTTCGGCATTTTCACTTTGCCTTCAGCCGTGCCAGAAACTTCTGGTGATTGAGTCAAGTCCATTTCGACATTGCTGGCAGCAGTGGCTGCACCGGCGATCACCAACACCGCCAGCAGCGATATAACTGACAAAAACCGGCGGTTGAATGATTTAAAAATCGTGTTATTCATTATTTTCTCCTGAGTACACCGTCTTTATCCTGAGCATCCCTGGATGAGGGTTATAACTGGCTGCTCATGCCTGCCCCGCAGGGCAGGCAATCTCAATTACGCCACTACCCGTGCCAACTTCACTGCACATTTTTTGAAGTCAGTTTCTTTGGATAACGGATCGGTGGCATCCAGCGTCAGGTTATTGACCAACTGCGCGGCATCGAAGAACGGCATATACACCAGTCCTTGTGGTGGGCGGTTACGACCACGGGTTTCTACCAATGAAGTCACTTCGCCACGGCGTGAAATTACTTTCACTTTGTCACCACGCCGCAAATCACGGGCTTTGGCATCCAGTGGGTGAATGAATAGCACCGCTTCAGGGAAAGCACGGTGTAACTCAGGAACGCGACGGGTCATGGAACCGGTATGCCAATGCTCCAGCACACGGCCGGTAGAGAGCCACAGGTCATATTCCTGATCCGGGCTTTCAGCCGCAGGCTCGTAGGGTAGCGCAAAAATTACCGCCTTGCCGTCAGGTTTACCGTAGAAACGCACCTCTTCGCCTTTCGGCACGAAGGGATCGAACCCCTCACGGTAACGCCAGAGGGTTTCTTTACCATTCACCACCGGCCAGCGCAGGCCGCGCTCTTGGTGATAACGGTCAAACGGTGCTAAGTCATGGCCGTGTCCGCGACCAAAATCGGCATACTCTTCAAACAGCCCTTTCTGAATGTAGAAGCCGAAATCGCGTGCTTCGTCGTTCAGTTGATCGGCGGGGATTTCACTCAGTGGATATTTGCTGACCACATCGTTGGCAAACAGCACGTCATACAGCGTCTTACCGCGATACTCCGGTTTTTTATCGACCAACTCAGCAGGCCAAACCTCTTCAACTTTGAAGCGTTTGGCGAACTCGACAATCTGCCATAAGTCAGATTTCGCCTCGCCTGGTGCAGGGACTTGCTGACGCCAGAATTGGGTGCGTCGCTCTGCATTGCCATAAGCACCCTCTTTTTCCACCCACATCGCAGTCGGTAAAATAAGATCAGCAGCCAGTGCACTGATAGTGGGATAAGGGTCAGAAACCACAATAAAGTTGCGCGGATCACGCCAACCCGGCATGCGCTCTTCATTGATATTCGGACCCGCTTGCATGTTGTTATTACACATCACCCAGTAAGCATTAAGGGTGCCGTCTTTTAGCGCGCGATCTTGCGCCACCGCATGCAGCCCCACCTTCTCAGGGATAGTGCCGGCAGGCAGTTGCCACTTGGTTTCAGCAATCTGGCGATGTTTTTCGTTGGTCACCACCATATCTGCCGGTAGACGATGGGAGAAGGTCCCCACTTCACGGGCTGTGCCACAAGCCGAAGGCTGGCCGGTCAGAGAGAATGGGCCAGACCCCGGTTTAGAGATTTTGCCGGTTAACAGGTGCAGGTTGTAGCACATGTTGTTGGCCCAAACCCCGCGGGTGTGTTGGTTAAAACCCATGGTCCAGTAGGAGACTAATTTTACTTTCGGATCAGCATACAACTGCGCCAATGACACCAGTTGATCCTCCGGCACGCCGCTCATTTTAGCGGTTTTCTCTAGGGTATATTGCGCGACAAAGGCTTTGAAATCATCAAAACTCATCGGCTCGGAGGCATCACTACCCGGATTCTTGGCGGCTTTTTCCAACGGATGGGTTGGGCGCAGACCATAACCGATATCGGTGGCACCACGGCGGAAATTCACATGGCGGTCGAGGAAACCCTGATCAACAGCATTATTCTGGATAATGTAATTGGCGATGTAATTCATGATGACTAGATCGGTCTGTGGCGTGAAGACGATCGGGTTATCTGCCAGCTCAAAACTACGGTGCTCAAAGGTAGAAAGGACGGCGATCCTGACATTGTCATCGGTCAGGCGGCGGCTGGTCATGCGCGACCACAAAATCGGGTGCATTTCTGCCATATTGGATCCCCAGAGCACGAATGCATCTGCTTCTTCAATATCATCGAAGCAACCCATAGGTTCATCCATACCAAAGGTACGCATAAAACCCACCACCGAAGAGGCCATACAATGACGAGCATTCGGGTCCAGATTGTTGGAGCGGAAGCCTGCTTTCAGCAACTTGGAAGCCGCATAGCCCTCCCATACCGTCCATTGGCCAGAGCCGAACATACCCACCGAGGTTGGGCCTTTTTCTTTTAGCGCGTTTTTGAATTTCAGCTCCATGATATCAAAGGCTTTCTCCCAACTTATCGGGGTAAAATCACCTTCTTTATCATACTGACCGTCTTTCATGCGCAGCAGCGGTTGAGTCAGTCGGTCTTTGCCATACAGGATTTTCGGCAGGAAATAGCCTTTGACGCAGTTTAGCCCACGGTTAACCGGAGAGTCGGGATCCCCTTGCGACGCCACGATACGGCCATTTTGTGTTCCGACCAATACACCGCAGCCAGTGCCACAGAATCGGCAAGGTGCTTTGTCCCATTTTATTGCATTTGTTGTTTCACCCACCACGGCTTTAGCGACAGTAGGTATGGTCAATCCGGCGGCGGCGGCTGCGGCTACCGCAGCATTGGCCTTCATAAAATCCCGGCGGCTGAGTTTCATGGCATTTCCTCACCTTGGCTTTCCTGCTGGTGATAAACCAGCGATACAGCCAGCACACCATCCAGATTACGTGCTGACTCAATATGATTCAGGAGCACGTCTGAGCGCGCCGCCTGCATAACCACCACCAACTTGCCCAGAGTGGCATCACTGGTGGGTATTTCTGTTCCCGGGATAGCCAACAGGTCGTCGATCAGTTGTGCAATTCGCGCCGGTTTGGCTTGCAGCACCAATCCACAGACATGCCATTCTTTATCGTCCATCTTCACTCCGGGTAAGGGTTACTGCCTGAACCGGACAACTGGGCACACAGGCACCACATCCGTTACAAGCAGGAAGGTCTAATTCGGGCTGAGCAATGCCGTTTACGCGCGGACGAAATCGAATTGCCCTACTCTCACAGCTATCCTGACAGCTACGGCATTCAATATTGTGGAAAGGTAAACAGCGCTCTGAAATGTTGATTTTAAGTCGCCAGGGCGTCAGAGCTGTTGCGGTAAAAACACCGGCCTCACACACTTGTGCACAGGCCTGGCAAAAACTACATTCAGCACGTTGGAAATCTATTTCGGGGAATCCGCCACTGCCAACCACCAATACGCCGGTTTCACAGGCAGTCACACAGGCATCACAGCGGGTACAGCCAGCAATAAAATCGGCTTCCATCACCGACCAGGGGGGCCTATGCACTGAAAGTTCTCGTTTATCTGCTTGCCAAAGGCCAGTCAGCAATTTACGCCGTGATAAATCAGTCATACTGATATCCTTAACATCTACTGGCGCGCCCGCATGTGCGATAGAGAGAGTTCATTCAAAGCCCGGAGGTTTACATTAGCTAGTGATAATAATTCTTATTTTTATTAAAAGATTTCCCCAGTGTTTAGGTATTAGATACAGAATAATGAGTAATAAAATAATTACTCTTTAGGGTTAATCGGTGGTAGATATTGAGCAAGATCAATTAATTTAGTGGTTATTTACGCAGTTTGTCACTGTTAAATCTATTTGCGTTATTACCTTTTTTATATAACGATTTGTTTAATGAGAATAGCTATCAAACAAGATGATACTTTGGTAATTATTTCTTCGGGTAAACTGTTGCGGTTAAATGAATTTGGCCTCAGTTTTGAGGTACACTTAGATCGCAGTTTTACTAACAATAATGGATAACGTAGCCTGCTAAATTGGCTATCAAAAATAATCTGTATTCAACAGCCAAAATATTTAACGTCTATACCCAATAGATTACAAAGTGCAGGAAGGCGGTCAGGAACAGATGTGCTCACCGCTCACAGGGGCCGAGTAACATCAACCGTCAATCCCCCCATGCAATTTGCAAGATAATGGGCATATATCGGTTACAGGGACATTACTTATATGACCAAAAGTCACACCATTATGATCGTTGATGACCATCCCCTTATGCGCCGTGGTATTCGGCAATTACTTGAGATGGACCACAGTTTTGATGTCGTTGCCGAAGCTAACTGCGGCAGTGAGGCTATTACCGCAGCGGCCAAATGTCAGCCGGATGTCATTCTGCTCGACCTGAATATGAAAGGGATGTCTGGGCTAGATACCCTAAAAGCATTACGACATGACGGGATTGATGCGCGAATTATCGTGCTGACAGTTTCTGATGCGCGCAGCGATGTATATGCCATGATTGATGCCGGTGCTGATGGTTATCTGCTCAAAGATAGCGAACCGGAAGTATTACTGGAAAATATCCGTCAGGCAGCGCGTGGCGAGAATGTATTCAGCAATGAAGTTGCACAGTACTTATCCTCCCGCCATGAAGAGATTAATCCTTTCTCCGAGTTAACCGAGCGTGAATTAGATGTGCTGCAAGAAGTGGCGCGCGGTATGTCCAATAAGCAAGTCGCATTTGAATTACACATTTCAGAAGAAACCGTAAAAGTACATATTCGCAATTTATTGCGTAAGTTAAATGTGCGTTCGCGAGTGGCAGCAACCATTTTGTTTTTGGAAAATAAAAAGTACTAACCACCACCCAATTATTTAATAGCCACCAAACTATTCGCTGGCTGTCAGGCTACTCAATGGCCGCTAAAATAAAATCATGGTTATCGTATATCCATTTTTTGTTCAGTGGCCCCCAACTATCTAACTGGTAATAACCCGCGTTATTGCGCACGCCATGCTGCACAAAAGTCAGAGTGATACCCAAACCGGGTAGCGCCTTCAAGACATCTTGCAAAGTGCGCCGTGGCCAGCCGGTCAATTCCATCAAGCGCGGTACATTAAGCGAGTCACCACTGCTGATTAACCAGCAGAGATAGAGACGGCGGGCAAACACTGGATTTAGCTCCATAAAAATTCCTATTTTGAGTGACTGCTATTCCCTGCTTATTTAACATTGCAACCTGGCTGCCACGCTAAATTCTTGGGATATAATCAGTTTACCTGATGCCAGAAAAAACACCTGTTTATCATTATTTTCTACATTGAGATGGATTAACTCAGTTTTATCGAGGTTTTTTACAGGTTCTCCATATTTTCTTCACGTTTCCACCCGCATTCCCGCGTAAAGTGCACAGTAGATTCTGCTGGATATGATTTTTTATTTATAGAGGCTGGCACTGCATGGCTAATTTTTTCATCGACCGCCCGATCTTTGCTTGGGTATTGGCGATAATTTTGTGTCTTACCGGGGCTTTAGCAATCTCAACGCTGCCGGTTGAGCAATACCCGAATCTGGCACCACCTAACGTCCGCATCAGTGCCTCATATCCAGGAGCCTCGGCACAAACACTGGAAAATACCGTCACGCAGGTTATCGAGCAAAGCATGACCGGCCTTGATAAGCTGTTGTATATGTCATCGCAAAGCAGCAACTCTGGCAGCGCATCAATAACCCTGACATTCCAAGCGGGTACTGATCCTAACGAAGCGATGCAGCAGGTACAGAATCAGTTGCAGTCTGCCATTAAAAAACTGCCACAAGACGTACAACAGCAAGGGGTTTCAGTTTCAAAATCCGGTGATAACACCTTGATGATGGTGGCCTTTGTCTCCACCGATGGCAGTATGGATAAACAAGATATTGCCGACTATGTCGCCAGTAATCTACAAGACCCACTTAGCCGTATCGAAGGGGTCGGCAGCATTGATGCCTTCGGTTCCCAATATGCTATGCGTATCTGGCTCGACCCCAATAAACTCAATAATTATCAACTGACCACCCAAGATATTGTCAGCGCTATCCAATCGCAAAATAGTCAGATTGCGGTGGGCCAATTAGGTGGAACCCCTGCCGTCGATAATCAGGCATTAAATGCCACCATTAATGCTCAATCTCAATTACAGACACCAGAGCAATTTAGGGAGATCACGCTGCGGGTCAACCAGGACGGGTCGCTGGTCACATTGGGTGATGTGGCTAAAATTGAGATGGGTGCTGAAAGATATGATTATCTGAGTCGCTTTAATGGTCAGGCTGCATCAGGGATGAGTATCAAGCTCGCCTCCGGTGCCAATGAATTGCAAACCGATGAGTTGGTTAAGGCCCGGATAGCAGAACTGGCCCCGTTTTTCCCGCACGGTCTTGAAGCCAAAATCGCTTATGAAACCACACCGTTCGTTAAAGCCTCAATCAAGGATGTGGTAAAAACATTGTTGGAAGCCATTTTGTTGGTTTTCCTGGTGATGTATCTCTTTTTGCAGAATTTCCGCGCCACCCTTATCCCAACAATTGCCGTCCCAGTGGTGCTATTGGGCACGTTCGCAGTACTGTCGGCGTTCGGATTCAGTATTAATACCCTAACCATGTTTGCCATTGTATTGGCGATCGGACTGTTAGTTGACGATGCCATCGTGGTGGTGGAAAACGTCGAACGAGTGATGAGCGAAGAAGGACTAGGGCCGCGCGAAGCCACTCGTAAGTCTATGGGGCAAATTCAGGGCGCATTGGTGGGTATTGCGCTGGTGCTGTCTGCCGTGTTTATCCCAATGGCATTCTTCGGTGGCACCACCGGGGCCATCTACCGCCAATTCTCCATTACCATCGTTTCTGCCATGGTGCTTTCGGTGCTGGTCGCCTTGATTCTAACCCCAGCACTTTGCGCCACCATGCTCAAACCCATTCAGCAGGGCCATCATCACGCCAAGCGCGGCTTTTTCGGTTGGTTTAACCGTATGTTCGATAGTAACACTCGCCGTTACGAGAAAGGTGTGGCTCAGGTGTTACATCATAGTCTGCGCTATATGTTGCTCTATTTTCTGCTGTTGGGCGGGCTGGCGCTGTTGTTCATCAAGTTACCGACGTCGTTCTTACCATTGGAAGACCGTGGTGTGTTTATGGCCCAAGTCCAGCTCCCGGTGGGTTCAACCCAACAACAGACACTGAAAGTGGTTGAAAAAGTAGAGAACTACTTCCTGACGGAAGAAAAGAATAATGTATTGTCGGTATTCTCAACGGTGGGGTCCGGCCCAGGTGGTAACGGCCAAAATGTGGCACGCCTCTTCATCCGGTTGTCTGATTGGGATCAGCGTAAAGAGAGTAATAACTCTTCTTTTGCCATTATTGAACGCGCCACCAAAGTATTTAATAAAATTGCCGAGGCCAGAGTGTCGGTCAGTAGCCCGCCGGCCATTTCAGGCTTGGGTGGCTCATCAGGTTTTGATATGGAATTACAAGATCACGGCGGTTTGGGCCATGACAAATTGATGGCTGCTCGCGATCAGTTATTACAGATGGCTGCTAAAGAGCCAGCCCTGACCCGGGTGCGACATAACGGATTGGACGATAGTCCGCAGTTGCAGATAGATATCGATCAACGCAAAGCACAAGCGTTGGGCGTAGCACTGGATGATATTAACAACACCCTGAAAACGGCCTGGGGTTCGACTTATGTTAACGACTTTGTTGATCGTGGGCGGGTGAAGAAAGTCTATGTGCAGTCTGAGGCCACCGCCCGTATGCTGCCGGAAGACGTTAACAAATGGTATGTCCGTAATAAAAGCGGCAGCATGGTGCCCTTCTCGGCGTTCTCTACTACCCGCTGGGAATATGGCTCACCACGATTGGAGCGCTATAACGGTTATTCTGCACTGGAAATTGTCGGTGAGGCGGCACCAGGTATCAGTACCGGTACTGCAATGGATGTAATGGAGAATCTGGTCAAACAGCTACCGAATGGTTTTGGTCTGGAGTGGACAGGTATGTCCTATCAGGAGCGGCTATCGGGTTCACAGGCCCCGGCCCTCTATGCCATCTCGTTACTGGTGGTGTTTTTGTGTTTGGCGGCATTGTATGAGAGCTGGTCAATACCGTTCTCTGTGATGTTGGTGGTGCCTCTCGGGGTTATAGGTGCGGTGGCGGCCACCTGGATGCGCGGGTTGGAGAATGACGTTTATTTCCAGGTCGGGTTGCTGACCATTATTGGCTTATCGGCCAAAAACGCCATTTTAATCGTCGAGTTTGCCAGCGAATTAAACAATAAAGGTAAAGATTTAGTCGAAGCCACTCTTGAGGCTTCCCGCCAGCGGTTGCGGCCTATTTTGATGACCTCGCTGGCATTTATCTTTGGTGTGTTACCCATGGCTATCAGCCAGGGTGCAGGCTCAGGTAGCCAACATGCCGTAGGTACTGGTGTGATGGGGGGGATGATTTCAGCTACCGTGCTGGCGATTTTCTTTGTACCGCTGTTCTTTGTTCTGGTGCGTCGTCGCTTCCCAGGCAGGCCACCGCGCGCGAAAGAGTAACGAGAGCCGCTAACCCCCAAGGATGGGCCGGGTAACGAGAGCCGCCAACACACCTACGGTTTGAAAGATGACTCCTGATTATGCCCAATAGATTTCAAGCTGTAGGTAGACGGCAAGCAAGAGAACCCCGATGAGCTGACATCAAGTCAGTGATTCGGGTAACGAGAGCCGCCAACACACCTACGGTTTGAAAGATGACTCCTGATTATGCCCAATAGATTTCAAGCTGTAGGCAGACGGCAAGCAAGAGAACCCCGATGAGCTGACATCAAGTCAGTGATTCGGGTGAACGAGAGCCGCCAACACACCTACGGTTTGAAAGATGACGGGCATAAAAAAGGCAGAGCCAATATGGTCTCTGCCTTTCTGGCGAGCGATTTTTCGCCCCTGGGTGTGTAATAAGTCAATCGTTAAAACAACAAAAAGATAGTTACTCTTACTGCCGGTTTATTCGCTTATGCCTTACGCAGCATAGCATCGATAAACTCTTTCCACGTGCTTAACTCAAATTCAACCATAACATCCTCTCTAATTATCGCGGCCAATTATACGCCTATTTTTTGAACAGTCAAAATCGAAAGTAAGCTACCTAACGGTTGAAATGAGATCTGTCGCAGAGATCTTGAATTTTGCCCTGTCACTGAGTTTCCTCAGCCAGCATTACATCACTTGCCTGTTTTATCATTCGAGAGTAGCGTGCTCAGATATATAGGGGTAAACGCCGTTTTTGACAAAACCCGTTATTGGCAAAATACAGAGCACAACCATGAAACACTCCATCGACTCATTAAAAGAGCTGGGCCGTTATGATGATGCGGTGGCAATGGCGCTGGACTTACTGCGTCGTTCACCAGATAACGCCAGTCTGCTGTATAAGATTGCCTCACTGTATGATGTGCAGGGGTTGGAGTTGCAGGCAATCCCATTCTATCGGGCCGCTATTGAGCACAATCTGGTAGGTAAAGAGTTGCAGGAGGCTTATCTGGGGCTGGGCAGCACTTATCGCGCTCTGGGGCTATATCAAGAGTCACTGGATACATTTGACCGCGCGTTAGCCCATTTCCCACAAGCGAAAGAGATTACCTTATTCCGTGCCATGACACTGTATAACCTCGGTGAAACCAAAGAGGCAGTCGCTACGTTATTGATATTGCTGGCTGAAACCTCAAGCCATCAGGACATCAGCCTCTACCAAAAAGCGATTCGCCAATATGCCGCTAACCTTGACCGTATCGGCTAAATCAACAGGTCAGTTCTGATTACCGCCGCGCTCAACAACGCATAGCCGTCTGGATTCAAATCACATTTTCCCGCATTATGGGCAAATTGCTCCCCTTGAGCCGGGCAGTCGTCTATACGGCTGACCTGATTTGCCATTCTAGCCGAGGTATTATTTTTCCATGTCAGATAGCCTAGCCACTCCATCATTGCGCCTTTATGGCATTAAAAATTGCGATACCATAAAAAAGGCCCGCCGCTGGCTGGAAGAGCAAGGTATTGCCTATCAGTTTCACGATTATCGTGCAGACGGATTGAGTGACGAACACCTGCAAGGTTTTATCGATCAACTGGGTTGGGAACCATTGCTCAATACGCGCGGTACCACCTGGCGTAAATTGCCACAAGCCCAACGTGATGCAATAACCGATGCTCTGGCCGCCAAAGCGCTGATGCTAGAACAGCCAGCCATAATTAAACGCCCGCTACTGGAAGCCACCAATGGCGAAATGCTGCTGGGCTTCAAAATTGAAAGTTATCAACTCTTTATTCAACAACATAATATTAAACAACACGTTATCGAGGTGCAATAACATGATCTGTCCGGTAATCGAACTGGCCCAACAATTAATTAGACGCCCGTCGCTCAGCCCTTCTGATGCGGGCTGCCAGGCGATCATGATTAAGCGCTTAGAGGCTATCGGTTTTACGGTAGAACCTATGAATTTTGGCGATACCCTTAACTTCTGGGCCTGGCGCGGCGAAGGTGAAACCTTGGCATTTGCCGGTCATACCGATGTGGTCCCCACCGGTGATGAAAGCCATTGGAGCAGCCCACCGTTTGAGCCGACCATCCGTGATGGCATGCTGTATGGCCGTGGTGCTGCTGATATGAAAGGTTCACTGGCTGCAATGGTGGTCGCCGCCGAACGTTTTGTCGCGGCTCATCCAGAGCATAAAGGCCGGTTGGCATTTATGATTACCTCCGATGAAGAAGCCAAGGCCATTAACGGTACGGTCAAAGTCGTGAATGCGTTGATGGCGCGTAACGAGCGGCTGGATTACTGTCTGGTTGGCGAACCCTCCAGTACTGACCGAGTCGGCGATGTGGTGAAAAATGGCCGCCGGGGTTCTATTACTGCCAACTTGCGTATCCATGGAATTCAAGGACACGTGGCCTATCCTCATTTAGCAGATAATCCGGTTCACCGGGCAATACCAGCGCTGAATGAGCTGGTTGCTACACAATGGGATGAAGGCAATGAGTTCTTCCCTGCCACCAGTATGCAGATCGCCAATTTGCATGCCGGAACTGGCAGCAATAATGTGATTCCCGGTGAGTTCTATGTGCAGTTCAACTTCCGTTTCAGTACAGAACTGACTGACAGCATGATTAAGCAGCGAGTAGAGGCGCTGTTGGAACGCCATCAACTAAATTACACCCTCGAGTGGGTGTTGTCTGGTCAACCCTTCCTTACCGCAAGGGGTGCGCTGGTCGATGCAGTAATTAATGCTGTTGAGCACTACACTGAAATCACGCCGCAACTGTTAACCACCGGGGGCACCTCTGATGGCCGTTTTATCGCGTTAATGGGCGCTCAAGTGGTGGAGTTAGGGCCGGTTAATGCCACTATCCATAAAGTGAATGAATGTGTTCACGCCGCTGACTTGCAGCTACTGAGCCGGATGTATCAGCGAATTATGGAGCAGCTCATCGCATGACAGCTAATACATTAACACCAGAGATGCTTACCGGCCGTTCAACCGATCATCTGACGGTGTTAAGCGGCAACCATCGCCTGCAACCACAAGCTGTTGCGGCCTTTCAGGCTATGCAACAAGCCGCTAAACGAGCGGGGTTTGATTTACAACCTGCCAGCACTTTTCGCGATTTTGACCGCCAATTAGCGATCTGGAATGGTAAATTTCGCGGTGAGCGACCAGTATTAGATAAAGACAGCCAGCCGATAGAGATTTGCCAACTTGATGCTCAGGCTCGCTGTGAGGCTATTTTACGCTGGTCTGCCCTGCCGGGAGCCAGCCGCCATCACTGGGGCAGTGATCTGGATATTTACGATCCCTCCCTGTTGCCCGCAGAGACCAAATTACAGCTGGAGCCATGGGAATACCAAGCGAGTGGCTATTTTTATCCGTTGGCCCAGTGGCTGGATGTTCATATGGCTGAATTTGGTTTTTACCGGCCATTTAGCGAGGACAACGGCGGTATTGCAGCAGAACCTTGGCACCTAAGTTATCGCCCGTTAGCTGCGGCGGCGGAACATTTACTGACACCCAACATTCTACTAGAAGCTTGGCAATCACAGGATGTGGCAGGCAGTGAGTGGCTGACAAGCCATTTACCCATGATTTTTTCGCGATTTATTCATACCCTATAGATTTCAAGATGCAGGAAGTCGGCAAGCGAGAATAAGGTTGATTAATCCCGACGTGCTTACGCAGTCAGGTGATTCAGGTTCTTGAATGCAGCCACACTGGCAGTTTGAAAGATGACAGGTATATCAACGGAAGGAACTTAACCATGCACTGGTTAGCAGATTATTGGTGGATCATACTTATCCTGCTTGCAGGTATTATCTTAAACGGTATCAAAGAGTTACGCCGTCTTGATCATAAAAGCTTTTTAAAAAACAAACCAGAATTACCGCCTCATCGCGATAACAATGCGCAATGGGACGACGATGACGACTGGCCGGATAAGAACAAGAAAAAATAAGTGAAGCTCGAGTCACATCAAACGAAGGGGTCAGCCCCTTCGTCAAGGTGAATTACCTCGCAACAATGTCGTCACGCAAATGGTCGTCACGTAAATGGTCGATAGCCAGTTTGAGCATCGGTTGATTAATACCATGCCCGGTATTGGCATCCAGACTCAGTGTTACGCGGCTGCCCAAAGCCATTAAGCTACTGGTTGCAGCCTTGGCATGTTCCACACGAATCACCCCATCCTGCTCACCATGAATAAAATGGATCACCACGTCAGCGATGGGTTGCTGTGGTAATGTTGCAAAACGGCCACTAAACGCCATAACTTGCCCGGCTAACTGCGGCTGAGCTTTCACCCCCTCCAATGACATAATCGTGCCCTGCGAAAAACCGACCAGGGTGGTCTGCTGTGCCCCAAGGCCACTCTTCTGTTGCCAATAACGTATAATATCAATGAATTGCGACATCACTGCATCAACTCGCTCCTGACGATTATCTTCAGTAACACCTTGCACTGAGAACCACTGACGCCCACTCCCCATGTTGCTGGCGAATATACCATCAACACTGACGACCAGCGCCTGAGGAAAGGCTTGTGCAAAATGGCTACCGACCGGTGCCATTCCAGCGGCGCTATCACCAACACCATGAAACAATAGTATTAATTGTTCTGGCGTTGCGGGTTGCTGCACTACGATAAAAGTCTGATTCATCAAGCGGCCTTTAATCATTAAATAACAATAACGTTACTATACGCTGCTGGTTTCGCAGAGATATTGGGTTTTATTGATGGAGTTGGTGGGAATTATTGAAGGTAACGGCGGATGCGGGATCTGACTCGGTGGATATCCTCGCTATACTCATCCTGAATATGGCGAATACCTTACCCTAAGAGCCTCTTCGCCACATCATGAGAAATTGAGTGTTAAGACAATAAAAGATAACTGTCATCAATCCTCTGCCATCCCCTCGGCTGCCTCTTGCCGCCACCGCGCCACTAATGCTTTTCGCCCTGTTAGGGCTAGATTGTTAACAATCTGCGCGGGCGAAATACCCTGCTGTAAATAATACCGTAATGCGGGAAGGGGTAATTGACTGCGTAATAACAAACGCTGTAGTGCGGGTAAACTCGCCTCTAACGGCCGAAAAGCAAAGGCAAAACCAGCCAGTTCACGCCAGTCGTCGTCATTTAAGGCAATGTCAGGTTGTTGAGGCTGGGATAGCGATAAGGGCGTTGGAATGTCGACCCATTGCTGCAACCAATACCAATCACGCTCTAATTGCTGCCGTGCTGCCTCACAGAGCGATTGTCCCGCTAAACTCAGGGGTAATATCGCCATTGCCGCATAACAGCCGCTGCTGGCTTCCTTATGGCTACCAATACGCACCAGATGAAAGCCGCAGGCACGCCAGAAGCGTTCTAATTCGGGGGTATAACCAAAACTGACTGAAATATAATCAAGCCTCTCGCGCTGCCCACGCGCAAGCTCGGCGGCAATCATCTGTAGTGCTATCCCCTGCCGCCGCCATGACGGTGCTACCGCGACTCGACTGATTCGCCGCGACCGTAAGGTGGGTGCATGCCATTGCCCACTATGAGCCGCCAGTGACTGAGCCACCAAACTCCCCTTTGGCCGCCGTTTCCCTGCCCAAACGGCATGGGCTAATGCACTGCTAAGCCCCCCCTCATCCACCAGCCACAGTGCACCAATGACTGAATCAGCCACCCTGGCCGCAGAAAAATGCATCCCTGGCGCATCCATCAAACGCCGCAAATCAAGGGGGGTGGTGCGATAATGCGCACTGGCAAGCAAACCATAAAAACGTCGCAGCAATTCGGGGTAGTGCAGCCAATCGCGCTGCTTACAGGGCATAATATCGACTGACGCTGAGAGAGATTCGCGGCGCGGTAGCTCATCGTCAAATAGCATAACTTCATCCACGACACGCTCTAGCGGATCACCGCTGGCCCAACGAATAGGGTCTGTTAGCGCCAAAGGGTGCCAATCGTGTAGTGTTGTACAGAACTTCAACAAGAAACCACGCCCGGTGCCTTCGTAACCCTGCACGGTGGTGGTTAATAATGCCCGTGGGAAGTACACCAATAACGCCGATAGGAGTGTGGCAGGGATAGCCGCAGCCTCATCAATCAATAACCAGTCAATTCCGCTGACATCGTTTAACCGACAGTAGTCTAATAGTGCATCTGGCGCCCAGAAGTGCGCTCGTTCTCCCGCGCACTGATTCAGCACTTGTGTGGCTGCTTTACCCGGCCCGGTGACCCAGCAGCGACCGGGCCACTGCGCTACCAACATACCGGCCAGCGTCGATTTACCGCGCCCACGGGCTGCCGTCAGCACCCAAGTGCCGCGTTCTGCCTGCATCAGGCGTTGAAGGATAGTTTGCTGTTCCGTGGTAGGGGAACCGTCGGGCTGCTGCCAGTCTGGGCGAGAGTTCAGCATAGTCATGGATAGCGGCTGGTTCTGTTGCCACAAAATAACATCAGGATCAGCCTGAAGTTGACGTTGCAGATGGTGAATAAAATTCGGTGTAGTGATGGGGGTGAGTTGTTCACTCCAGCGCAAACTATCAGCGTCTGGTAAGCACGGCCACCTATCCCACTGCGGCACTAGCAGCACCAGCCAGCTACCAGCTTGCAATGCGCCGGCCAGCACCGCCAGTGCTTCGGTATTCAAACCATCGGTGGCATCAAATACGCCATGTAACCCTTCCTGCCCGAGTAAGGTTTTTGCCGCTGTCGGGTGAATTGCATTGCCAGTGTCAGCGGCCTGTTCTGCTATCCATAACCAATCACCCGGCAATTGCTGACGCAGATTTAATGCCTGCTGGCGCGACCAATCCGCGCAACCGCTGAGGACCAGTAAACGCCGTATCCCCTGCCGTGCCATTAGTGGTTGGCTGAGCACTATTTGATCGATCACGTTACGATTTACCGATCACCAGTGAAAGCAAGCCCGCGGCGATCAACGGCCCAACCGGAACGCCTCTAAATAACGCAACCCCCAGTACCGTTCCGACCAATAGCCCTGCCACCACGGACGGTTGGTGAGTCATCAACGACACGCCACGGCCACCTAACCAAGAGACCGCAACCCCGACCACAATGGCTAATATCGATTTCCACTGCACAAAGGAGTGCAGCACCTCGCTGGCGCTAATTTTACCACTGGCAATCGGCGTCATCACGCCAATGGTCAGAATCAAAATACCGATGGTTAAGCCATACTTTTCTATCCATGGGAAAAACTGATTTAACGGAGTAATACGAATGGCGAGTAGTGTCAGAATAGCTAATGTGACGGTCATATTGTGGCTAATGATGCCAAGCGCAGCCAACGCCAATAGAATCAATAAAGTTGGATCAAGAGCGGCCATGGTTATCCCTGCCTTGCAATAAATGCCGGCAGCTAGCGTGCCGGTAAGAGGAAAGTGGTCTTATGATAATCTATTTATACTTTTCGTACCTGACGCTACAGCGCTGTTCGCTGTAACGCCAATGATTTTAGCTGATCAGTTTAACGGGTGGAGAACGTGTTGCAGCTATTAGGATCACCGCTATCGAAACCACGTTTAAACCAGGTATAGCGCTGTTGTGATGTGCCATGAGTGAAGCTATCAGGAACGACACGCCCTTGCCTTTGCTGCTGTAAGCGATCATCCCCAATTGCCTGTGCCGCATTTAGTGCCGCTTGTAAATCACCCACTTCCAACACCTGCTGGTCTTCCATGGCTTTGCCCCACACGCCGGCAAAACAGTCCGCCTGCAATTCCATTTTGACCGAGAGGCGATTAGCTTCAGCCTGAGATGCACCCTGCTGCTGCTGACGCACTTTAGTATCAATACCCATCAAATGCTGCACATGGTGGCCAACTTCATGAGCAATCACATAGGCCTGAGCAAAGTCGCCCCCCGCACCCAGTTTATTCTTCATATCTTCATAGAAAGATAAGTCGATATAAACCGTGCTATCTGCTGGGCAATAAAACGGTCCCATAACGGACTGACCGGTACCGCAACCGGTGCGCGTTGCACCACGATACATCACCAGTTTAGGCTCCTGATAGGTACGCCCCATCTTTTGGAAAATAGGTTTCCAGGCGTCTTCTGTATCCGCCAGAACGACCGAGGTAAATTTGGCATATTGGTCATCTTTAGTGCTGACTGAACTTGGAGAACGTGGCTGTGTTTGAGTTTGAGTTTGTGACATCGGATCACTGCCATTTAACAGCGGGGTCAAGTCAACCCCGTAGTAGCCCGCAACCAACACCACAATGAGAATAACAATACCGCCCTTGCCGCCAATCGGAGGCCGGAACCCACCACCGCCCCCGGATGCATCCCCGCGCCTATCTTCTACATTGTCACTTTCACGACGACCTTGCCAACGCATAGCAATACTCCCAGATATTTTCCTTACATATTATCGTAGGAAATCTGTTGAGCTAATACCATTAAAAGCTTAAATGATTGGTGTTATTAGCGGAGTTGGGCATTCAAATACATGCTCAAAGTACTTAGCGAAGGCGGCAAGTGAGAGACAAATCTGTCTGGAGCTGAACTAAACGCTGCTTGCTACGGCTGGCCCAGAGAGGGGCTGAGTGGTGAACATCGCTAATAATGCTGTAGCGTTAAGAAAGAAAAGCATGGGGGAGATAGCGACTATCTCCCCTGCGCCAGACAAAACGGAATCGATTGCGCGGTTAGTCTAATTTTACGCCGATACGGTGTGCAACTTCTTCGTAGGCTTCAATCAAACCACCCAGGCTTTGACGGTAACGGTCTTTGTCCATCTTGTTCAGGGTTTCCTTATCCCATAAACGGCTGCCATCAGGTGAGAACTCATCACCCAATACCACTTCATCACCGAACAAACCGAACTCCAACTTGAAGTCCACCAGGATTAAACCGGCATCATCAAACAGTTTACTCAACACATCATTCGCCAGATAGCTCAGCTCTTTCATGCGGGCCAATTGTGCTTCTGTCGCCCAGCCAAAGGTCTTGCAATAAGACTCATTGACCATTGGGTCATGCATGGCATCGTTTTTCAAAAACAGGTCGAACAGTGGTGGGTTCAGTTGCAAACCTTCTTCTATTCCTAAGCGTTTTACCAACGAGCCTGCGGCACGATTACGGATAACACACTCAACTGGGATCATTTCCAGTTTTTTGACCAACACTTCGGTATCTGACAGCAAGCGTTCCATTTGCGTTGGAATACCGGCTTCTTCCAATTTAGTCATAATGAAATAGTTAAATTTGTTATTTACCATTCCCTTACGATCGAATTGTTCAATGCGCTGACCATCCAGTGCTGACGTATCGTTACGGAACTCCAATACCAACAGGTCAGGATTTTCGGTGGTATAGACGGTCTTCGCCTTCCCACGATACAACTCAGCTAGCTTTTGCATCTTAATTACTCCAGTAATGTGAAAATATAACTCGCTATAAAATGACTAAACCCTAAATAATTCGAGTTGCAGGAAGGCGGCAAGCGAGTGACAAATTGGTTGTAAACCATTTTGAACAGCGCCTGCGCTGGCCCGCAGGGTGAGCCTCATTAGAGGCTCATAATCCCGATGAGCTTACTGTGTTGTAAGTGACTCGGGTGATTGAACGTCGCCAACGCACATGCAGCTTGAAGTATGACGGGTTTAAAGGGGCCGAAGCCCCTTTGGTTTTATTTGGTACTTGTAGCACCAGTTTGGCTAAATGCTGCCTGGAACACCGCGACCAGAGCATCGTTCTGAGACTGAGTCAGAGTATGCCCTTTCGGACCGATGAACTGTAAGCTACTGCGGTTATCGAGATCACCGACCTGTAACTTATAATCGCCTTCTGGCAATTCAGGGTCTTTGGCACCCAACGCATCCCAACTGCCGCTACTCATGGATTTATTGGTAACGTTAATCGAACCTTGTGGACGGCTACGATCAGTAACCTTCATGCCAATCTTCTCAAGGGCGGCTGGCAGACGTTCCCACAATACAGCATAAGGGGCACGTACAATCAGTTGCGGTAAACCAGTATCATCGCTGCCGCTTTGAACATCTAGCGTGCCGACTTTACGGGAAGCCTGACTGCTTTCGCTATCAGAACGCACCTTATCCAGACCTTCGATAATGGCATTCAGCATTGCACCGTTGTAGCGCTGGATTTCGGTATAGCTGGTGACCGGTTGCCCACCTTGCTGTAAAGCAAGAGATTTCACCACTAACACCAACTGATAACCTTGCTCCTGCACGCTTATCTGATAACGGCCTTCAAACTGCACGTCTTCATCTGCACGATTCCATTTGACCCAGTCAGTTGTCAACGTTTGGCTGGCATCCTGACGGCTGGCTATCGCCCAGTTTTTATCCTGTAGAACGCGGGTAACTTGCGCCCAAAGATTACGGTTTTGCGGGCTATTTTCTAACAATAGCTTGCTGGTATCGTTAGCATTTTCAGCGCGAGAACCGCTAAGCAATGCCAGTGGTTGTACCGGAGGACGGATGTCCAACTGTTTGCCCACAGCACCTTGAGAGTTGACGGAACGGATATCAAACTCACCATTTTGTATCGGCAGAATCATCCCTGCTGGTGAGTTAAGCGGCTTTAGCCCCGGAGCTTCAAGATAAGACTCGTCACCGCCAACCTGGCGTTTGTAGCGTTGGTCAGTGGAGCAACCTGCCAGCAGCATTGCCAGCGAAACACCCACTACCGTTACCACCGTCGACTTTTGCAATGTTATTGCCATCAAATTTCCCTAAGAGTTACAGCAAACCTGCGCTTTTCAGCGCATCTTCCACAATCCGTTTAGCCGGGTCAGTCAGTGGGGTCATTGGCAGACGAAGAGTGTCATTCGCCATTAATCCCAGCTTCTTCGCGGCCCATTTCACCGGAATTGGGTTTGCTTCTACAAATAAATGCTGATGCAACGGCATCAAGCGCTGATTCAAACGGCGTGCTTCTGCAAAGTTACCCTGTGCAGCCAAGTCACAAAGTTCAGCCATTTCACGCGCAGCAATGTTCGCTGTCACCGAAATAACCCCTTTGCCGCCCAGTTGCATAAAGTCCAGTCCGCTCGCATCGTCACCACTGAGCAGGATGAAATCTTCATCATCAACCAGCACTTGGATCTGACTAACCCGACTTAAGTTCCCTGTTGCTTCTTTAACAGCAACAATATTTTTAATTTTGGCTAAGCGAGCAATGGTCGGCGGTAACATATCGCAACCGGTACGCGAAGGCACATTATAGAGAATTTGTGGCAAATCGGTACTTTCAGCAATCGCTTTGAAGTGTTGATATAACCCTTCCTGCATTGGCCGATTATAATATGGCGTGACAGTCAAACATCCCACCACACCGGTATTATTAAACCGTTGGGTGAGAGAAATTGCTTCGGAGGTGGCATTAGCGCCGGTTCCGGCAATGACTGGGATTCGGCCGTCGGCCAGTTCGAGCGTCTGCATGACCACATCGACATGTTCGTCATGGTTCAGTGTTGCAGACTCACCAGTTGTGCCCACGGAGACAATCGCCGCAGTACCACTGGTTACATGGTAATCAATCAGTTTCTTCAGGCTTGCACGATCGACCGCACCTTTGTCGTCCATCGGCGTTACCAGTGCAACTATGCTTCCTGTAAACATTGGACTTCCCGTAAACATTGCCCACCCCCTCCTTAAACAAGTTCCTCATGGTACTTTTGACCTCTATCCAAAAGCAAGCAAACAACTGTGTTGTAAGCGCTTGGCAGCAGGTTTTTTTTATGTTTACCATGGTAACCCCAAAGAGCATGACAGGAAGAGCGATTTTGCCGCAGCTTGATGAACATTATCTGGTCATTACCGCACTGGGTGCTGACCGCCCAGGAATCGTGAATACCATCACCCGCCATGTCAGTAGCTGCGGTTGTAATATTGAAGATAGCCGGCTAGCCATGTTCGGTGAGGAGTTCACATTTATTATGCTGCTTTCAGGCAGTTGGAATGCGATTACCCTACTGGAATCCACCTTACCGCAAAAAGGGGCAGAGCTTGATTTGCTGATTGTGATGAAGCGAACCAATGCCCAGGACCAAAAAGCGATGCCTGCTACAGTATGGGTAAAAGTTGAAGTCAATGACTCCCCCCATATTATTGAACGGTTTACCAACTTGTTTCATTGTCACAATATGAATATCGCCGAGTTGGTTTCCAAAACTCAGCCGGCTGAAGGTGGCAACCCTCCTCGGTTGCATATCCAGATTAGTGCGCACAGTCCCGCCAGCCAAAACAGTTCGATAATTGAACACGCTTTTTATCAGCTATGTACAGAACTCAACGCGCAAGGCAGTATTAGCGTTGTGAACTATCCACAGCATGACTCACGAATGGAGAGTTAGTAATGAGCCCATTGAAAGCCGGTGATATAGCGCCGAAGTTTAGTTTGCCCGACCAAGATGGCGAGCAGATTAGTTTGGCCGACTTCCAGGGACAACGTGTCTTGGTCTACTTCTACCCTAAAGCCATGACACCAGGCTGTACTGTTCAGGCCTGCGGTCTGCGCGACAACATGGATGAATTGAAGAAAGCGGGTGTCGAAGTGCTCGGTATTAGCACCGATAAACCTGAAAAGCTGTCACGTTTCGCTGAAAAAGAGCTACTGAACTTCACATTGCTGTCTGATGAAGATCATCAGGTCGCAGAGCAGTTTGGTGTCTGGGGCGAAAAAAGCTTTATGGGTAAAACCTACGACGGTATCCACCGTATCAGTTTCTTAATTGATGCCGACGGTAAGGTGGAGCATGTGTTTGATAATTTCAAAACCACCAACCACCACGATATCGTAATGGATTACTTGCGCCAAAGTGCCTGAGTCATCACACCCTGGTCCTGGCCGATAAGTTGCAAAAAAAGAGCGCTCAAGCGCTCTTTTTATTGGCAATAGATCGAATGTTCCCCAAAGCCATTGCTGTTGCAGCAACGCAGCCAGCTAACACCGCTGCGGTATCAAGGGCACAGGGGATAGTTAATCTGCGTCGGGGATAAACTCCTCCGGCCAGGCATGAATAACCGCTTTCACCAGCGTAGCTAACGGGATAGCAAAAAATACCCCCCAAAAGCCCCACATGCCGCCAAAAATGATCACTGACAGAATAATCACCAAAGGATGCAGGTTTACGGCCTCAGAGAACAGTACCGGCACCAGCAAGTTACCATCCAGCCCTTGTACTACCAGATAGGCGATAAAAAGTGTCCAGAAATCGGCCCCAACCCCCCACTGGAATAACGCCACCAACACCACTGGAATAGTGACAATCACTGCGCCAATATAAGGGATCAGTACCGAGAAGCCGACTAACACTGCCAATAACAGCGCGTAATTCATGCCCATAACAAAGAACACTAAATAAGTGGCGATGCCAACAATCACCATCTCCAATACTTTGCCACGAATATAATTGGTTATCTGCTGGTTCATTTCCAGCCAGACTTGCCCAGCCAGACCGCGATTACGCGGTAAAATACGCCGTACTGCATTCAGCATCTGCTCTTTATCTTTGAGCAGGAAAAACAGCATCAGTGGCACCAGAATCAAATAAATTGCCAATGTCAGTAAACCTATCAATGAAGCGAGAGAGATTTTAACCACGGACTCCCCCATCCCCGACAGCTTGCTTCGCAGATTTTCTGCCATCATATCGACAATGCCGGCATCCACCAGCGCGGGATAACGCGCAGGTAACGTCTGAGCAAACGCATTGAATTTATTTAGCATTTTCGGCATGTCTGATATCAGATTATTGCCCTGTTGCCACACCGTTGGCGCCACAACAAATACCGCCAGTAGTGTGATACCACCGAAAATCACCAGTACGATACTGGCCGCCCATGGGCGAGAACAACCAATACGTTGTAATCGGGCGGTTGGCCATTCTAACAAATACGCCAACACGATCGCCGCCAGCAGAGGAGCCAAAATGCCACTGAAGAAGTAGAGAATGCAGAATCCAGCCAACAGAATAACCAATAAAGCGATAACCTGCGGGTCGGTAAAACGCCGACGATACCACTGTAACAACAGCTCTAGCATCCGTAATTGCTCCTTAAGTGCCATGAGAGATCGACAAATTAGTCGATCCCTTTAACCGCCCCGACATGCAGGGACATAACGAAGGTAAATTGTTTTCGTCAGACGTTCCCTTATCTCCACATGCTGGCTAAGATAGTTGCGGGCCTCAGCACGGAGGTTGAGCTTAACCTTTGACGTATTTGATGCTATTTATGTGATCTATACCCAATTGTACTGGAGAGTAGAGTAAGGAAGAAGAACTCTTACACATCTCGGAGTCTAATTGTCATTACATTAGCAAGGGCAGCCTCGTTTATGACTTATCGGTTAACTAAAACAGGTCGGTTAAGTAAGACAATGATCGCCACACTACTCAGTAGCTTGCTGCTCACTGGCACAATACCTGCCAGCGCTGAGACACAAGACCTGCTGCCCGATATTGGTACCTCTGCGGGTGCCACTTTGAGTATCGATCAGGAAAAGGCAATGGGGGATTTTTATGTCCGCCAAATGCGCGCCAGCACCCCGCTGATTTATGACCCGCTATTGACTCAATATATCAATACGCTGGGTAATCGGCTGGTCGCCAATGCCTACTCAGTACGTACGCCGTTTCATTTCTATTTAGTGAATAACGATCAAATTAACGCTTTTGCTTTCTTCGGTGGCAATGTGGTACTCCACTCTGCCCTGTTCCGCTATACCGAAAACGAAAGTGAACTAGCATCTGTATTAGCACATGAAATATCTCATGTGACTCAACGCCATCTGGCGCGCGCGATGGAAGAACAGCAAAGAATGGCGCCGCTGACGTGGGTCGGGGTACTAGGTTCTATTCTGTTAACCATGGCCAGCCCACAAGCAGGGATGGCGGGTTTGAGCGGTACGTTAGCAGGCGCTCAACAAGGCGTCATCAGCTTTACTCAAGGCAACGAACAGGAAGCTGACCGTATAGGTATTCAGGTATTACAGCGTTCGGGGTTTGATCCGCAGGCCATGCCTAACTTCCTGCAAAAGTTAGCCGATCAGTCACGATATACATCAAAACCACCGGAAATGCTGCTGACTCACCCCTTACCAGATAGCCGTTTATCTGATGCGCGTAACCGTGCTAATCAGATGAAACCGCACCCTATCGCGTCATCACAAGATTATTTATTCGCCAAAGTTCGTATTCTGGGCATGTATGGCTCAACTGAGAACAGCCTCACGCCAGACCTACTGGAAACATTGAGTAAAGGCACGGTGCGCGAGCAATTGGCGGCCAAATACGGTCAGGCCATTTTGTGGTATCAGGCCAAAAAGTACGATGAAGCCCGCAATCTGTTACAGCCCCTGTTAGCGCAACAACCGGGCAATATTTGGTTCCTTGATTTGATGACTGATATTGATCTGGGGCAAAACAAAGCCGCCGCCGCCATTGCCCGCCTGCAAGCGGCAACCGCTAAACAAAATGATGAGCCGGTGTTGCAATTGAACCTGGCCAACGCTTATGTCCAAGGTGGCCAACCGGCAGCGGCAGTCAAGATACTAAATCGCTACACCTTTGCTAATCCAAACGACCCTAATGGCTGGGATCTGTTAGCCCAGGCAGCTGCTGCACTGGGTTTACGTGATCAGGAACTGGCTGCTCGGGCAGAGAGCCTGGCTTTGAGCGGCAAATTGCCACAGGCCATCGGCCTGCTCAGCGATGCCAGTGCTCGGGTGAAATTGGGGAGTCTGGAACAGGCGCGTTATGATGCGCGCATTGACCAGTTACGCCAGCTAGATAAGCGATTCCAGAAATACCAGAAGTCTTAAGGAAATTTATCATGAAAGATGTCACGTTTTATCATAATCCACGCTGCTCTAAAAGCCGGGAAACACTCGCACTGGTTGAACAGCAGGGGATTCAGCCACAGGTCATATTATATTTAGACAATCCACCGTCTGTGGCGGGGTTAAAAGCGTTACTGCAACAACTCGGCTTTCATGACGCGCGGCAGCTTATGCGCACCAAAGAAGATCTCTACCAAACACTGAATTTGGCAGATGAGACATTGACGCAGGATCAGTTACTGCAAGCGATGAGCGATAATCCAAAACTTATCGAGCGCCCGATTGTGGTTTATAACGGCCAGGCACGTATCGGCCGCCCGCCAGAGCAGGTGCTTGAGATTTTACCGTAACTTGATTGCAACCCATGATTGAACGCTGCGTATCGAAGCGAGGCCGATGGAAGGGCCGAGTCACCAACGCAGCGCCCCCTACCACTTGCCAAAGGAAGGGTATTAAAGGCTAAGAGTTTCTTTTACAAAAGGAATGGTGAGCTTACGCTGGGCGGTGATAGAGGCCCGATCAAGTTGATCCAGGGTCATAAACAGTGTGCGCATTTCCCGATCCAACCGTTTTAGCAAGAAACGGCCAACGTCTTCGGGTAATTCAAAACCACGCAATTTGGCACGTAACTGTAAAGCCTGCAATTTTTCATCATCCGACAACGGCTGCAATTTATAGATCTGCCCCCAATCCAGACGTGAAGCTAAATCAGGCAAACCGAGATTTAATTGCCGTGGTGGGCGATCACCGGTAATCAATAAACGGGTGCGGCCGGTTTCAACAATGCGGTTATAGAGATTAAATATCGCCATTTCCCACTGCTCATCGCCCGCGATACACTCAATGTTATCAATACACACCAGCGCCAACTGCTCCATACCATCTAATACTTCGGGCACAAAATAAGCGCGTTTATCGAGCGGGACATAGCCTACCGCCTCGCCTTTTTGCGATAACTCCGCACAAGCTGCATGTAATAGATGACTCCGACCACCGCCTTCGCGCGACCAAAAATAGATATAACTGCCGTGGGACTGATGAACAGTAGACTGGATCGCCGCTAACAGGGACGGGTTCTCCCCCGGATAAAAACTGGCAAAAGTTTCATCATCGGGAAGATAGAGTGGCAGTGAAAGCTGTGCCGGCGTATTCAGAAGCACCTCAACCAACAAAACGGGCGGGAAAACGTGGCAAGCTTACCACAAAAATTAACAACAGCATAAAAACCTGATCTGAAGCGAAAAACTGGCCGAACCCACAATAACCGCCCGGCCAGATATCACTTTTTATTGCACCGATATTAACGTGTGGACTCGTCCTCCTGGGCGTCAATAATCTCTTCTTCAGGGCGAATCAGACTGATCACTTTAAACAGCAGGCTCAAGCCAATCCCCACAACCGTTGCCAAAGCCATGCCTTTCAGTTCGGTTGCGCCGATGTTCACTTTCGCGCCACTCACCCCGATGATCAGGATAACGGAGGTTAAGATCAGGTTTTGTGCTTTGTTATAGTCAACTTTTGACTCGATCAGCACGCGGATACCTGATGCGGCAATAACACCGTACAGCAGTAGTGAAACACCGCCCATCACCGGTACCGGCACCGCTTGAATGGCAGCAGCCAATTTACCGATACAAGACAGCATGATCGCCAGAATCGCAGCGCCACCGATCACCCAAGTACTGTAAACACGGGTGATCGCCATAACACCGATATTCTCACCATACGTGGTATTGGGGGTTGAGCCAAAGAAGCCGGAAATCACCGTCGAAATACCGTTGGCAAACATCGAGCGATGCAGACCGGGTGAGCGAATCAAATCTTTTTTCACGATATTAGCAGTCACCACCAAGTGACCGATATGTTCAGCAATAACCACCAGCGCCGCAGGCAAGATGGTTAAAATAGCGAACCATTCAAAACGTGGGGTATAAAACGTCGGTAAGGCAAACCAATGGGCCTGACTAATCGGGGTTAAATCAACCACCCCCAGCACAAATGACAAAGCATAACCGACCAACACACCGATCAAGATAGGGATAATGGCGAAGAAGCCACGGAACAGCACCGATCCCAGAATGGTTACCCCTAACGTCACCATTGAAATGATGATAGTGGTTGAATCTACTGTCACACCTTGGGCGGGCAATAATCCGGCCATACCCGCAGCAACGCCAGCTAACTCAAGGCCGATAACGGCAACAATCGCCCCCATCGCCGCGGGCGGGAACAGCACATTCAGCCAACCCGTTCCGGCTTTTTTCACAATCAGCGCCACCAGACAAAACAGCACGCCGCACATGATAAAACCACCCAAGGCAACTTCGTATCCCAAGGGTAATAGCAGCAGTACCGGTGAGATAAACGCAAAACTTGAGCCGAGGTAAGCCGGGATTTTTCCCTTACAAATAAACAGATAGAGCAAGGTTCCGATACCGTTGAACAGCAGCACCGTGGCCGGGTTAATTTTAAATAGAATAGGAACTAAAACGGTGGCACCAAACATGGCGAACAAATGTTGAAAACTCAGGGGGATCGTCTGGAGCAGCGGTGGACGCTCGCTGACACCGATGGTGCGACGGCTCATTTCTCTATCCTCTTAATGGTGTGTTTAAAAATGATTATGCTAAAAGTTATTCAAAAAAAAGCCGACTATCGAGTCGGCTATCTAAAGGTTATTCCAGTATGCGGTAATGAGCACAGGCAGTTTGGACACGGACAGCGCATAGAAACCGGGAGCGTACACCATGACCTTGTAAATCATAAGTACGTGAGGATTCCGAGCACTGCTCAGGTTCAAAATGGCAAGCGAATAGCATAATGGTGTGACCTTTTATTTTGTTCCGAAAATCTTATCCCCGGCATCACCCAAACCTGGAATGATATAACCGTGTTCGTTCAGGCACTGATCGATGGCGGCGGTATACAGCTCTACGTCTGGATGCGCCTCTTCCAGCGCTTTGATACCCTCCGGTGCGGCAACCAATACCAACACTTTAATGCTCTGGCAGCCGGCTTTCTTCAGCAAATCGATAGTCGCAATCATCGAACCACCGGTTGCCAGCATAGGGTCAACAACCAACGCCATACGTTCGTTGATATCAGCAACCAGTTTCTGGAAATACGGTACCGGTTTTAGTGTCTCTTCATCACGATAGACACCCACCACGCTGATGCGGGCACTCGGTATATTTTCCAACACCCCTTCCATCATGCCTAAACCAGCACGTAGGATCGGCACCACCGTAATTTTCTTACCTTTAATCTGTTCAATCTCTACCGGCCCGTTCCAACCCTCGATGGTGACTTTCTCAGTTTCCAGATCGGCGGTTGCCACGTAAGTCAGCAAACTCCCTACTTCAGACGCTAACTCGCGAAAACGCTTCGTGCTGATATCATTCTCACGCATCAAACCAAGTTTATGTTTTACTAGCGGGTGTTTCACCTCAACGATCTTCATTATTTTTCTCCTGGTTAGGCGGTTGACGGCCAAAAAAATCGCGAGATTATACCGCCTTTTTTTTTGAACACCACAATGAATAGCCTGATTCAGATCAATAGAAAATCAATCTTAAGTCAAGAAAGCTAAAAATCAGCGTGATATCACAAGCTACTCGCAAACGTTTGCCTGCGCTGTTAGAATTGTCGCGTTTTCTTCCTATAGCCAAAGTAATTGGCGTTGCAGGTAGGCTGCCAGCAAGCGAACCCCGATGAGCTGACTCAAGTCAGTGATTTGGATGAGTTCGTGCAGCGAGCCCTCTTGCGGCTTCAAGTATGAAGGATATAAGCTCAAACAGCCAACCGCCGTGGGGACCTCGCTGTGACCAACAAAACCTCTCTCAGCTATAAAGACGCAGGCGTAGATATCGATGCCGGTAATGACCTTGTTGATCGCATAAAAGGTGTGGTTAAACAAACTCGTCGCCCAGAAGTGATGGGTGGATTGGGCGGGTTCGGTGCCCTGTGTGCTTTGCCACAAAAATACCGTGAACCTATTTTAGTCTCAGGCACCGACGGCGTAGGCACTAAGCTGCGCCTGGCGATGGACCTGAAACGCCACGATACCATTGGTATCGATTTAGTGGCCATGTGTGTCAATGACCTGGTGGTTCAGGGTGCTGAACCGCTGTTCTTCCTTGACTACTTTGCCACCGGTAAACTGGATGTGGATACTGCCGCCAGTGTGATTACCGGTATCGCCGAAGGGTGTAAACAATCAGGTTGTGCACTGGTTGGCGGCGAAACCGCAGAAATGCCGGGGATGTACCACGGTGAAGATTATGACGTTGCCGGTTTCTGCGTTGGTGTAGTTGAAAAGTCTGAAATCATTGATGGCAGCAAAGTGACACCGGGTGATGCGTTGGTTGCCTTAGGTGCCAGCGGCCCGCATTCCAATGGTTATTCCCTGGTACGCAAAATTCTGGAAGTCAGCAACACCAATCCTGAGCAAACTCAGTTGGATGGTAAATCGCTGGCTGACCATTTGCTGGAACCGACCAAAATCTACGTTAAATCCATTCTCAGCCTGATTGAGCAGCTTGATATTCATGCTATTGCTCATCTGACTGGTGGCGGCTTCTGGGAAAACATCCCACGGGTATTACCCGCAGGGACTCAAGCGGTTATCGATGAAGCTAGCTGGCAGTGGCCTGCGGTATTTAGTTGGTTGCAGCAAGCCGGCAATGTCAGCCGCCACGAAATGTATCGCACCTTTAACTGTGGTGTCGGCATGGTTGTTGCGCTCCCGGCAGAACTGGCTGATATCGCCGTTGAGTTACTGACCGCATCCGGTGAGAAAGCCTGGAAAATCGGTGTGATTGCGGCGGCGACTGATGGTGCAGATCAAGTCATCATCAATCCATAACATTGCTGATTCAGCCCGCAGCTTCAAAATCCCGATGAGCTGACTCAAGTCCGTGATTCGGGTGACAAATCTGCCGGGAGCAGATTTCAACGCTGCTTGCAGCGGCCTCAACGAGGCGAGGCCCACGGATGGGCCGAGTAATGCGCGCAGCCAACACCCCGCAGCTTCAAGTACGAAGGGTATATGAAAAAGATAGTGGTTTTGGTCTCCGGCCAGGGCAGTAATCTACAAGCGTTGATCGACGCCCAACAACAAGGGCGTATTTCAGGCACCATCAGTGCCGTGTTCAGTAATAACCCCGATGCTTATGGGTTGGAACGAGCTGAATTGGCGGGTATTCCCCACCATGCTGTGGATGCCAAGTCCTATGCGGATCGCGCCAGTTTTGATTTGGCATTGGCGCAAGCCATTGACTACTATCAGCCTGACTTACTGGTGTTAGCCGGTTATATGCGCATTCTCAGTGCAGAGTTTGTTCAGCACTATGCTGGACGAATGTTAAATATCCATCCGTCACTGTTGCCGAAATACCCCGGTCTGCACACTCATCGTCAGGCACTGGAAAACGGTGATCAGGAGCATGGCACCTCGGTGCATTTCGTTACTGAAGAGCTGGACGGCGGCCCGGTTATTCTGCAAGCCAAAGTACCGGTTTTCAGTGAGGATAGCGAAGAGGATGTGGTCGAAAGAGTACAAACTCAGGAACACAGCATTTATCCGCTGGTAGTCAGTTGGTTTACCGATGGCCGTCTTGCTATGCGTGATAATGCCGCCTGGCTGGATGGTGAACGCCTACCTGCGCAAGGCTACGCGGCTGAATAAAACAAGTTAATAAATATTGATTAAAGGCGCGGCCATTAATGGTTAGCGCCTTTTTTAATTCCCTGTGCTTACCTCTTGTGCTAATAGTATAATTTTTAGGGCAGCAACCGCTGTCGCCAATGAGGAATATGTATGTCTACCACTAACAGCGTCAGGTTACGCCCACTGGAACGGGATGACTTGCCGTTTGTTCACCAGTTAGATAACAATGCCAGCGTAATGCGCTATTGGTTTGAAGAGCCTTACGAGGCCTTTGTTGAACTGTCTGATCTGTATGATAAACATATCCATGACCAGAGTGAGCGCCGCTTTATTATTGAAAGCCAGGGGACAAAAGTCGGTCTGGTGGAGTTAGTTGAAATTAACCATATTCACCGCCGTGCTGAGTTTCAGATAATTATCGATCCGGCTCATCAGGGTCAAGGCCATGCCGGGGCTGCCGCAAGACTGGCGATGGAATATGGTTTTTCGGTACTGAATTTGTACAAACTTTATCTGATTGTTGATAAAGAAAATCAAAAAGCCATCCATATCTATACAAAATTAGGCTTTGAAATAGAGGGTGAATTAAAGCAAGAGTTCTTTATCAATGGTGAATACCGTACTGTAATTCGTATGTGTATTTTCCAGCCACAATATTTGGCTAAATATAAAACACCATCGATAAAGAGTGCTTAATCCACTGGGGCCAGTTCAGTTGGCCCCAATATCAATTCAACATATTCATCACTGGATAGCACCCTATTAAGAACAGATAACAAACGATACAACCCGCCACTAAGTTAAATACTATTTCACGCCAACAACGATAATAATGAAAAATCTTCTTTTAGCGCCCAAGCCATAACGTCTTGTTTAAATTTCTGGCTTGAGCTATCCGTGGATTCCCGACACGCATGATAAGAATAGATAATACCAATCACGTCATCTTCGGTTAGCTCCCCATGCTGGCTGGCATAGGCTGAAATGAGTGCTTTCAAATAGAAGAAATCTATGGCTTGTAGATTAAATACCGTAACCGCCGCTTGATCATCCCCCATCGCCAATTGGTCATGATGAATGCGTAACAGAAAATAATTGCGCCATACCGACGGGTATTTGGTAAAAAAGGGCAAGGCATATTGTTGCCATGCATTGTTTAATTGTTGCTTATTATTATTTTGCCCAACCAAATCATTAGTGGCGTAGCTCAGCAACGGTTGGGCATAAGCCGCCAGCGTATTTCGCCCCCGAATATCAGCCAGTTGTGCAATAAAATCAGCCAAATAATTTAATAGTTCATCACTGATAGCCGGAGCTATCTTCATCGCTGCCAGTTCATGGGCTGCTTGCCCTGCCGTCATAGTGGCGATAAGTTCAGTGCGCAGGTTGTCTATCTCAACCATTTTAATTTTATTCACGTCATCCCAGGCTTGATAATTATGTAAAAAACAATTTATCGCCCAAAGATTTTCTTCAATATTCGGTTGCTGGCTGGCTGCAATTGCCGCACAAGCGCGATTAACCAACCGCTCTTCAATAACAATATCCGGTGCTTTGTAATAGTCATATTGGTTGATAGTAGAAAAACGCAACGTTAGCGCGTCATCGGAAAATAACGCCTGTCGGGTTACCTCAGGGCAAGAGAGTGACATGCTTTTGATTTTCTGATTTTTATAAACATGTTCAACGCGGGGGAAAGTTGCGCAACTGTGACTCAGTGCATGAGCGCCGGCATGTTTGTGAATTTGACATAACCGTTGTTCATCAAGAAAGGGGCAATTCCCCTGACTATCTGGGTGAATATTAGCCCAAGAGGCAAGGCTGGCTTGAGTAACAGAAATCTGGTTAATGGCAATACGTTTAATTTCTGCGTAAGGGCTTTTAATGTATTTTTGATAACGATTTCTATCAAGCGTGACATTTTGGCCTTTGCAGCAGTGTTCGCGACATGCTGTGCCGACACAACTAAATGTCTCCATAAAATCAGGCTGAGTTATCAATAGCTCTTTCACTTAACGCTTCCATTCAGTAGTCACCTAAATAACGAGCGGCACATGAAAGTGTAAACTTAAATCGCAATTGATAAATAAAGCAAACACCTTAGAAACTGCTGTACTGGCGCTAAATGTTCAACCGTAACGCCCGGTGATATAATCTTCCGTCCGGCGCTGACGCGGTGAAGTGAACAACGCATCGGTATCGTTATATTCCACCAGGCTCCCTTGATGAATGAAGGCGGTGTAATCCGAGACCCGCGCCGCCTGCTGCATATTATGGGTGACCAGTACCACGGTGTACTGCTGCTTGAGTGTGGTTATCAACTCTTCGATGGTTAGGGTGGATATTGGGTCCAGAGCGGATGTCGGCTCATCGAGCAATAACACCTCAGGTTCAATAGCAATGGCTCTGGCGATGACCAGGCGCTGCTGCTGGCCGCTGGAGAGACGAAAGGCATTTTCCCGCAATCGGTCCTTCACTTCATGCCACAATGCTGCGGCCCGCAATGAGCGCTCAACAGCATCATCAAGCACCCGACGGTCACGAATCCCCTGCAAGCGCAGGCCATATACCACATTCTCATAAATTGACTTAGGGAATGGGTTGGGCCGCTGAAACACCATGCCAACCCGCCGACGCAATGCGGCAACGTCAGTGGTTTTATCGGTGATAATTTCACTACCTAGCCGGATTTCACCCTCAAGATGACAGTTATCCAGCAAATCATTCATGCGGTTAAAGCAGCGCAATAAGGTAGATTTACCACAACCAGACGGGCCAATCAGCGCAGTAACACGGTGCTTAGGCACATTAAATGAAATATCGTGCAACACCTGTTTGTCACCATAAAATAAATTGAGCTTTTCGACCGCCAGCGCCGTTTGCTCGTCGGTCAATTGCTGTACATCAAGCAGCGGCAGCGAATCCGGCGTCAAAAGTCCCATATTTCGTCCTGCGGGTTAAAAAGTTCAGTCACAACAATAAACCTCGATATTTTTCACGCAAATGATGGCGAATACCAATAGCCGCTAAATTAAGGCCGACCACAATGATCACCAGCAGCAGAGCTGTGGCAAAGACTAATGGGCGAGCCGCTTCCACATTGGGGCTTTGAAATGCCATATCGTATATCTGGAAGCTCAAATGCATGAACTTACGTTCTAAATGTAGGAACGGGAAGATACCATCGACTGGCAAGAGCGGCGCTGATTTCACCACCCCTACCAGCATCAGCGGCGCGGTTTCCCCCGCAGCCCGTGCCACCGCCAAAATAAGCCCGGTAATCATCGCCGGTGCCGCCATCGGTAACACAATATGCCACAGTGTTTCAGCCTTAGTGGCTCCCAGCGCTTGCGAGCCTTGCCGCAAGCTGGCCGGAATGCGTGACAGCCCCTCTTCGGTGGCAACAATCACCACTGGCAACGTCAGCAGTGCTAGCGTTAACGCCGCCCATAAAACGCCAGGGGTACCGAATGTCGGGTTGGGGAGCGCCTCTGGGTAAAACAGTTTATCCAGTGACCCACCAATCAGATAGACAAAGAAACCGAGGCCAAATACGCCATAAACAATAGAGGGCACCCCAGCCAGATTCACCACAGAAATACGGATCATGCGGGTCAGCCAGTTTTTGCCGGCATATTCATGTAAATACACCGCTGCAATCACCCCTAATGGCATGACCACGATAGACATCAGTATCACCATCAGTACCGTGCCAAAAATCGCTGGGAACACACCGCCCTCGGTATTGGCATTGCGCGGATTATCGGTCAGGAATTTCTGAGTTTGTGCTGCCCAATGATGTAGTTTTTGCCCGAAAGTCATGTCATTGGGATACCAGGCGCGGTTAATCTGGCTAAGTGACAGTGGGTGGATTTGCCCATTCATGTCGCGCAATAACAGTGTGTAGCGACTTTGCTCGGTTTGTAGCCCGCGTAATGTTTCCATCATGGCTTGATGGCTACGTTGCAGCGCCCCCCACTCCGCCTCGATACGGTCCTGCGATTTACTGTCAAGGTCGCCATTCATTTGTAGCCGTTTTTTCTCTAGCCGCAACGCCTCAAACTGCTGATTGAGCATATTCATTTGACGGAACTGAATATCATTCGCGCGCTTGACCAGACCTTGTATCACAGGAATACGTTTTTGCAGTTCCTGAGCCAAATCATTGCCCACTAACGGTTGGCCGTTATCCAACATGCCAGCGAGGAAACCGTATGCCGTACCATTGTTTTGGCGATCCAGCACCAGCAGATCTTTAGGCAAAGTGCGTTGCTGGATATCACTGTCCAGCAGGCGATGGAAATCCTGACCCTGAATCTCGCGGTTACCGGTTTTAATCAAATAGCGGGTTACGGTCTCACCGGCCTGCGACGGTAACATCACGCCGGCTTGTTCTAATTGCTGACGTGACAGCGTCTGCTGTTGATAAATTTCGCCAATCATTTTGACCGGGCCTGCCGCCGTTTGTTTAAGCTCAAACAGATAGACCGGGGCGGGCCAGAAATATCGCATCCCTTGGCCTGCCAACAATAATATGATCCCAAGCAACGCCAGCAGGCTGATACTGACAGCACTGGCGGTTAGCCAGATCCACGGGGAACCCGATGCAAACCACTTTTTGGTCACGCCAGACACGTTAGGCTTAATGTTCATCACGCCGTCCGCTCCATCTGATAGCGTTCACGCAACCGCAGACGAATAGCCTCGGCCAGTGTATTGACTAAAAATGTGAAGCAAAACAGCACCAGTGCGGTCAGGAATAGCACCCGATAGTGGCCGCTACCGACGACCGCTTCCGGCATCTCGATAGCGATATTGGCTGCCATCGCCCGTAACCCCTGAAAAATGCTGCCATCAATAATGGGTGTATTGCCTGTCGCCATGAGCACAATCATGGTTTCCCCCACCGCACGGCCAAAACCAATCATCAGTGCAGAGAAGATACCAGCGTAGGCTGAGGGCAGAATGACCCGGGTTAACGTCTGCCACGGGGTCGCCCCTAGTGCCAATGAGCCTTGGCTGAGTGACGGCGGCACACTGAATAGTGCATCCTCTGCCAGCGAAAAGATGACCGGGATCAGCGCAAACCCCATGGCGACACCGACCACCAGCGCATTACGTTGAGAGTAGTTGTCACCCAACCACTCATGTAATGGCCCTCCTAGCACCCACTGCGCCAGTTGTGGTCCCAACCATAATGCGAACCAGCCGGTCAGCAGGATAACCGGCAACAGCACAATCACGTCCCAGCCCGCAGGTAACCGCCATTGTGTCTTTTCCGCCAGACAACTACTCCCCCAGCCACACAATAAAATAGCCAGCGCCAACAGCGGCGGAAGTAGCAGAATGCCCGTCAGATAATGTTCAATTACCGGAGCCAACCAAATACCGGCAATCAAACCTATAACCACGGTTGGGAATGCCCCCATCATCTCAATGGCCGGTTTAACCACTCGCCGCAAACCTGGCGACATAAAATAGGCCGTATAAATTGCCCCCGCCAATGCCAATGGAACGGCGAATAACATGGCATAGGCGGCAGCCTTTAATGTGCCGAAAATAATCGGTACCAGGCTGAATTTAGCCTGATAGCTCTCTTCGGCCGAGCTTGATTGCCAAACATAGGCTGGCTCAGGGTAATTCTCATACCACACCCGTTGCCACAAGCTACGCCAGCTAATGTCTGGATAGCGATTGTCCAATTGATAGGTAGACCAACCGGCAGCATTCTCAAGCAGCAAACTATCACCCCAAGGGGAGAACGCAGCGTCGGTAACGCCGTCAGCTAATTTATGTTGCAGCAAAGGCGTTGACTGGATACTGGAGAAGAGTGATAGCTCGCCTTGTGGCGATAATGAGGCAAAAACCCGACGCGCGCTCTCCGTGGTCAATAAGCCCTTACCTGTCGGAGTGAAACTGCGTATGCGCGTCAAGTGAAATTGATTATCCGGCCCTTTCTGCACATCAAACCATTGGCTGATTACGCCGCCCGGCGCTTGCACCAGCAACGACTTGCCACCTGGCAGCAGAGAGAGGGTCAATGGCCCATCAGACGCATGCTGGTCATCCAGTAACGACACAGTTTCACGCAATTTCAGTTCCGGACCAAATTGATAGATAGATAACTGCTGGCCGGATAACAGATAGAGCAAACGCCCGTCAGGTGCCAATAACAGTTGACTGACCGTTTTCGGCACATCCGTCAGTTCAGTGACCTGCTGCCCCTGGGCAGTAAACGTCCCTGCCAGCAAGCGGCCATCATCGGTAACCGCGGCAAGGGTAAATTGCTGTGGTTGCGGTTCAGCCAGCACCAAATGCTGCAAGCGTTGGCCTTTCAAATCCATAAACCGCGGCTGTTCACCCAGCGGAAATTGCCAGCGTGGCGGTGTGGCTGAGAAATCGGGTTGCAGTAGAGTAAGACGGCCATTGCTCAGGCCAACGCCATACAAAGGTTGCCCATTGGCTGCACGGCTGATTGATACCGGTGGCGGCGATAACCGCTGTTCGCTTATCAGACTACCTGCCGGGGATGCCCCCAGTGCATTGAGCCGAATAAAGTAGCCATAGCCTTGATTATCAATGCGATATCCGACCTGCCCTTGAATATCAATACCCAGCGCGGCCGTCGGCGCACTGCGAGTGACAGCGAACTGATTATGCAAACTGATAGAGGCCGGTTTAAACAACGGTAATACGGCATACAATAGGTAAACGAAAATCAACATCAGTGTCAGCAGCACTAACAAGCCACTACTCGTCACCGCCATGTGCACTAAACGATCAATGGCAGCCCGGCGCTTATCTCTCCCTGATGGTGTTGCTTTGCCTGTTCGCTGCATACTCTTCGATTGCCCCATGCCCCGTCTACTATTATCAATCCAAGCGTATATCTATACCGCCAGATGACCGAGCATCTTATGTCACTTTTGTGGCGTTTGCATGACAATGTTTTATACCCATCATCTTTCAAAATGCAGGTGTGTTGCTCAAACCCGTCTTTGACCAATCTGCCTGTTGCTTACAGCTTTCCTGCAACTTAAGATCGATTGGGTATAAGGTTTAACGGACAAAGTTAACTAATGATATCTGTTGGACTTTCTTGTCAAACTTTCGCAATAATGATTGAGGACACTAAATACTCCCACAATAATCTTACTGGAGTTGCAATGGGTCAGGAAAAGCTCTACATCGAAAAAGAACTTAGCTGGTTATCTTTTAATGAGCGGGTATTGCAGGAAGCAGCAGATAAGAGCAATCCACTCATCGAGCGGATGCGATTTCTTGGCATTTACTCCAATAATCTGGACGAATTCTATAAAGTCCGATTTGCCGATCTGAAACGGCGCATTTTGATCAGCGAAGAGCAAGGCTCTGCCGTGACCTCTCGCCATTTGCTGAAAAAAATTCAGAGCAAAGTGGTGAAAGCCGATCAAGAATTTGATGGGTTATATAATGATCTTTTACTGGAAATGGCGCGTAATCAGATTTTCCTGATTAATGAACGGCAGATTTCCGAAAATCAGCAAGCCTGGCTAAAAATCTATTTTAAACAGCATCTGCGCCAACACATTACGCCGATCTTGATTAACCATGACACCAACCTGGTGCAGTTCTTAAAAGACGATTACACCTATCTGGCGGTGGAGATTATCCGCGGGCAGGAAATTGCCTATGCCCTGCTGGAGATTCCTTCAGATAAAGTCCCGCGTTTTGTCAATTTGCCACCAGAAGCACCTCGCCGCCGCAAGCCAATGATATTACTTGATAATATATTGAGATTTTGCCTCGATGAGATTTTTAAAGGCTTCTTTGATTACGATGCGCTAAACGCCTACTCCATGAAGATGACCCGTGATGCCGAATATGATTTGGTCACTGAAATGGAATCCAGCCTGCTGGAGCTGATGTCGTCGAGCCTTAAACAGCGCCTGACGGCAGAGCCGGTGCGCTTTGTTTACCAACGTGATATGCCCGATGAGATGGTGGAATTACTGCGCAATAAATTGGGTATCTCTAATGATGACTCGGTTATTGCAGGTGGCCGTTACCATAACTTCAAAGACTTTATCAGCTTCCCGAATGTGGGCAAAAGCAATCTGGTTAACCGGCCAATGCCGCGCCTGCGCCATATTTGGTTTGATAAATTCCGCAATGGCTTTGATGCTATCCGTGAACAAGATGTCCTGCTGTATTACCCTTATCACACCTTTGAACACGTATTGGAATTACTGCGTCAAGCCTCTTTCGATCCCAGCGTATTAGCGATTAAAATCAATATTTATCGGGTCGCCAAGGATTCACGCATCATCGAATCGATGATCCATGCCGCCCATAACGGCAAGAAAGTCACGGTAGTGGTAGAGTTACAGGCGCGCTTCGATGAAGAAGCCAATATCCACTGGGCCAAAAGCCTGACGGCCGCTGGTGTACACGTTATTTTCTCAGCACCTGGTCTGAAGATCCACGCCAAATTATTCCTGATTTCCCGCCTTGAAGGCGAGGAGATCGTGCGCTATGCCCATATCGGTACCGGCAACTTCAATGAGAAAACCGCCCGAATCTATACCGACTACTCATTACTGACCGCAGATGCCCGTATTACCAATGAAGTACGGCGGGTATTTAACTTTATCGAAAATCCTTATCGCCCGGTCAAATTCGATAATCTGATGGTGTCACCGCAGAACTCGCGTTTAATGTTGTATCAATTGATTGATCAGGAAATTATTCATGCTCAGGCCGGAGAAAGCGCCGGTATTACCCTGAAGATAAATAATTTAGTAGATAAAGGTCTGGTAGATAGGTTATATAGCGCCTCCAGTGCTGGGGTAAAAATCCGATTATTGGTACGTGGCATGTGCTCGTTAATCCCCAATATGCCGGGGATCAGCGATAATATTCAGGTCACCAGTATCGTTGACCGTTTCTTGGAACATGACCGGGTCTATGTGTTCGAGAATAAAGGCGACAAACTGGTGTATCTCTCTTCAGCTGACTGGATGACCCGTAACATCGATTACCGTATTGAAGTCGCGGTCTCATTGCTGGATCCGAAATTAAAACAACGGGTGCTAGATATTTTAGAGCTGTTATTCAACGACACGGTAAAAGCCCGTTATATTGATAAAGAACTGAGTAATCGTTATGTACCGCGTGGTAATAGGCGCAAAGTACGTGCACAGATTGCCATCTATGATTATTTAAAAGCGCTGGAACAACCAGACGCATCGAGCTAAAACTATGCCGCTATCCAACAGTTCATCGACCACCAAGCCGCAGGAAATTGCAGCTATCGATTTGGGTTCTAACAGTTTTCATATGGTCATTGCCCGGGTCGTCAACGGCGCGCTACAGGTTTTAGGTCGCCTAAAGCAGCGCGTACATCTGGCTGATGGTTTGGACCACAATAACATGCTTAGCGAAGAAGCCATCGAACGGGGTTTAGCCTGTTTGGCGCTGTTTGCAGAACGCTTGCAGGGTTTCTCACCTGATAATGTGTGTATTGTTGGCACCCATTCGCTGCGCCAAGCCGCTAACGCGGAGGCATTCCTCAAGCGGGCGGCGGCGGTTATTCCGTATCCGATCGAAATCATTTCCGGCCAAGAAGAGGCCCGTTTGATTTTTATGGGCGTCGAACACACTCAGCCGGAAAAAGGCCGCAAGCTGGTCATCGATATTGGTGGGGGTTCAACAGAGTTAGTTATTGGTGAAGATTTTGAGCCTCTGTTGGTAGAGAGCCGCCGTATGGGGTGCGTGAGTTTTGCCCAGCAGTTCTTCCCACACGGTGAGATAAGTAAGGCCAATTTCAAACGTGCCCGTCTTGCGGCAGCACAGAAACTGGAAAACCTGGCATGGCAATACCGCATTCAGGGTTGGCAATATGCGCTGGGGGCATCCGGTACCATTAAGGCCACCTATGAAGTGTTGGTGGAAATGGGCGAAAAAGACGGTTTGATAACACCAGAGCGCCTCGAAATGCTGGTTGAGCAAGTGTTACAATTCAAACACTTCTCAGCCCTGAGCCTGCCGGGATTGTCAGAAGATCGCCAGTCGGTATTTGTACCGGGCCTGGCTATCTTGTGTGGGGTATTTGATGCGTTAGCAGTCAAAGAGTTACGCTTATCCGACGGCGCGCTGCGCGAAGGTGTGCTGTATGAGATGGAAGGCCGTTTCCGCCATCAGGATATTCGTCAACGCACGGCAAAAAGCCTGGCGGAACACTATAATATTGACCGCGAACAAGCCCGCCGAGTGCTGGAAACAACCGAACAACTTTATACCCAGTGGTTAGCGCAGAACACCAAGTTGGTGCAGCCGCAGCTTGAAGCATTGTTGAAATGGGCGGCAATGTTGCACGAAGTGGGTCTGAGTATTAATCACAGTGGGATGCACCGCCATTCTGCCTATATCCTGCAAAACACCAACTTACCGGGCTTTAATCAGGAGCAACAACTGCTGCTGGCAACGTTGGTACGGATGCATCGTAAAGGCATCAAGCTGGATGAATTACCGCGTTTAAATTTATTCAAGAAAAAGTATTATTTACCGTTAATTCAGTTATTACGTTTGAGTACGTTACTGAATAATCAGCGTCAGTCGACTACCACGCCAGAGAGTCTGCGTTTGATAACTGACGATAGCCATTGGACATTACGTTTCCCCGTCGGTTATCTGACACAAAATAATCTGGTACAACTGGATTTTGAGCGTGAGCAGGCATACTGGGATGATGTAGTAGGCTGGAAGCTGATCATTGAAGAAGAAGAAGAGCCAGAAGCAGCGGATGTGGTTACCGTCAAAGAGTAATCAGAATCAATCCCGCATCACTGACTGTAGTCAGTGATGCGGGTGACAAATCTGCCGGGCGCTGATTTGAACGCTGCTTGCAGCGGCCTCAACGAGGCGAGGCCCATGGATGGGACGAGTAGTGAGAGCAGCTAACATTAATTGTGACAAACACCGCTGCAACGCCAAGTAATACAGTGTATTACCCAAAGATATTGGTGTTGCAGCAAGGCAGCAAACGAGAGACAAATTGGTTATAAACCATTTTGAACAGCGCTTGCGCTGGCCCGTAGGGTGAGCCTCAATAAGGCTCATAATCCCGATGAGCTGACTCTCGTCAGTGATTCGGGTGAGTGAGAGCAGCTAACACAGCTGCAACGCCAAGAGCGAAGGGTAGGAAGGTAAATGATGAGAAGACGGCCATCGACACAGCTAACAAAAATAATCCTACTGGTGAGCTTTCTCATTCTGTTTGGCCGTTTATTGTATGCGGCGGTCGCTTCTATTTCCCATCATCAGGAGCGCAGGCAGTCACAGCAACTTGAACTGACTGTAGAAGGCGAACCACCTGGCCCCCATGAGAGCGATCTCAGCCCCTAGATGTTTTGTCGTTAATGTTTTAGTGCCTATCCCTACGACTTCAGGGGCAAAGGGTCGTTTTCGAATTAAGGACACATTATGCCAGTGCCGATTATTCCTGTGCCAATTTCTGCCGTTATAAAGAATAAAACTAAAAATAATACGAAAAAACTGGCTGAAATACGCAACCGGATACTTTCTCTATTATTGAATAATAAGGCTTTGGTTGATGGCATTCTTGGCCGTCAGGAAGAGAAAGAAAAGCTCAGTGATGAACAACTGTCCGAGCAAACGTTAGAAATCAGAAGTCTACTTGATGATCTGCATGCTGCCGACCTTGCTGACTTACTGGAGGCGTTGCCTCATGACGAACGTTTGGCATTGTGGCGGTTGGTCAAAAATGAGAAACGCGGCCAAACGCTGGTTGAAGTCTCTGAAACAGTGTGGGATTCGCTGATTAAAGAGATGAGTGATAAAGACCTGTTGAGGGCCATGCGCACTTTGCATGTCGATGAACAGGCTTATTTGGCTGAATACCTGCCACGTAATTTGATGGGCCGCCTGCTCACCTCATTGGACCCGGATCAACGCGCCCGAGTGCGGGAAGTTATCCAATATGCCCGTGACACTGTCGGTCAGATGATGGATTTCGAGCTGGTGACGGTACGTGCCGATATTACGCTGGCAGCCGTGCAACGCTATTTGCGTTATCGGAAAAATATTCCCGATGCCACGGATAAAATCTTTGTGGTTGACCGCAAAAATACCTTACTTGGCGAGTTACCATTGACCTCTATCCTGCTCAATGCGCCCGATGCTAAAGTATTTGAGGTGATGGATAGCAACCCGACCACGTTCCAACCCGAACAGAAAGCAGAAGATGCTGCCGGTGCTTTTGAACGTTATGACTTAATCAGTGCCGCGGTAATTGATGCCAAAGGCAAACTGATGGGTCGTTTGACCATCGAAGAGATTGTTGATGTGGTCAACGAAGAGAGCGACACCACCCTAAGACGCATGGGGGGCTTAAGCCCGGAAGAAGATGTGTTCTCCCCGGTAGGCCGCGCGGTTCGCACCCGCTGGTCATGGCTGGCAATCAACCTCTGTACGGCATTTGTTGCCTCACGCGTGATCGGCTTATTTGAGGACACCATCTCACAATTAGTGGCTCTGGCAGCATTAATGCCGATTGTGGCCGGTATTGGCGGCAATACCGGTAATCAAACCATTACCATGATTGTCCGAGCGTTGGCATTACACCATATTCAACAAGGTAACGTGACCTTCCTGATGTTCAGAGAATTGGGCGTGGCGTTGATTAATGGTTTGGTGTGGGGCGGGATTATGGGGGTAGTCACCTATCTGCTCTATGGCGATCCGGCAATGGGGGGGGTGATGACATTAGCCATGATCCTTAACTTGCTGATGGCAGCACTCATGGGGGTTATTATCCCGATGACCATGGCTCGGATGGGGCGTGATCCGGCTATCGGATCGAGTGTTATGATCACCGCCATCACAGATACCGGTGGGTTTTTCATCTTTCTGGGACTGGCAACTATATTCTTGGTCTGACTATTATGCTAATAAACAAATCATTAATTAAGCACTGAGAAGAGGAATAACACTCGACAGTGTTTATCTATACTAAACTTTTGAATATGACCGTATTTTAACGGCGGTATATTCTTTATGTGATGGGCTTTTCCTATCATAATCTAAATCTGTGTGAGCAAAATAAGGCGTTATATGGATCTCAGTGCGTCCGAAAAACCGGCACCTGACAATAGAACCATTCTCCACATTACTATCATCAGCATAGTCGTATTTTTGCTCGCACTCTTTTGTATCCAGCTTTCTGAACAGTCAGAAAACCTTGCCCCATTATGGTTCCCGACGGCAGTATTAATGGTGGCGCTGTTCCACCATCCTATGCGCTACTGGTTATGGCAATTATTGGCCGCAGGGATATGTATTGTTGCCGCTAATTTTATTTTATATGGCCTCAGTTGGTTCCCGTTACCCCTAACATTTATCAACCTGGCAGAGGCATCCGCCGGGGCCTGGTTACTGCGTAAATTCCTGCAAACCAAAGACCCGCTCAATAACCTGCTCAGTTGGCTTAAATTCTCGGTTTGCACTGTGATTGTGGTCCCTCTGGCCAGTGGGCTGGCAGCGGCTTGGTATTTATCCCCACAAAACGGGGGCTTTACCCAAGTGCTCACGGTGTGGTTTATGTCCGAGGCGGTAGGAATGTTGGCCTTAGGGCCGGTCGGGTTACTTTACCGTCGAGGTTACTTCGATATCGCGACCAAATCCAAAGCGCTGTTTGATATGATTTTTATGATGATAATATCACTATCAGCTTGTTATATCGGACTGATTTATCTGCCTTTCCCCTTTACTTTTGTCATCATGACGTTGATCTGGACCTCAATCCGCTTACCGCGTTTTGAGACATTTTCCATCTGCTTTATGGCAACATTGCTGATTGCATTGATGCTTAATTTCAAGCTGTATACCATTAATTCCGATACTAACCTGTCAATTCAAGCGTTCTCCTTTATTCCTTTATTAATGGTGTTAATTCCGCCCCATGCCATGGCAATGGTAATGCACTCTTTTCGCATGGAGAAAGAGCATATTATTGAAAGCGAAAATCGCTTTCGTAACGCGATGGAATATTCAGCCATCGGTATGGCCTTGGTCTCACCGCAAGGCCAATGGATGCAGGTCAATCAGGCCTTATGCAAGTTATTAGGCTATTCCCAAGAGACATTACTGACCCTGACTTTCCAGCAAATTACTCATCCAGACGATCTCTCTGCGGACCTGAAATTACTCGACGACCTGTATCATGGCCGTATCCCCAGCTATTCGATGGAAAAGCGCTATATCCGCAGCGATGGTGAAATTGTGTGGGCACTACTGGTGGTCAGTGTGGTGCGGGATCACCAACAGCAACCGCTCTATTTCATCTCGCAGGCTGAAGATATCAATGAGCTGAAAAAAACCGAGATTATTAACCGCCGCCTAATGGAGCGTATTACGCTGGCTAACGAGGCTGGGGGGATCGGTATCTGGGAATTGGATATCAAAACGCAGGTTATCAGTTGGGATAAGCGGATGTATGAACTCTATCATATTCCTTTTAATACCCAGGTTGATGAGCGTGTTTGGCAGAAATACATTCATCAGGAAGATATCAATCGGGTTAATCGCGAATATAGCGCCGCCCTCAAGCAGCGCCAGCCATACCGTCTGGAATTCCGGCTGTTATTACCGGATGGTGAAATTGTCCATCTGCGTAATCAAGCCAATATGATATGTGATAAAAATGGCAATATTCTGCGTCTGATTGGCACCACGCTGGATATGACGGAAATCAGAAATCTGACGGAAGCGCTGCACGAAGAGAAAGAGCGACTGCATATCACGCTGGACTCCATCGGTGAAGCTGTGGTCTGTACCGATCAGGAGATGAAGATTACCTTTATGAACCCGGTGGCCGAGAAAATGACCGGCTGGGCAAATACCATCGCATTGGGCCAACCGGTCAACCATATCATCAAGTTGACTAACGGCGTAGACGGCGCGGAGATTGATAACCCGATAGAGCATTGTCTTAATCATCGCCCATACTCTTCGTTCAATGAGTCAATGGTATTACACCATCGTGATGGCCAGTATTATGATATTCAGGAGTCGGTCGCGCCGCTGAAAACGTTGGAAGGGGACATTGTCGGGGCGGTACTGGTGTTCCAGGATGTCGGCGAATCGCGCGCAATGATGCGCAAACTCAGCCACAGCGCCTCTCACGATAATCTCACGGGTCTGCCAAACCGCGCCAATTTTGAGAATAAATTGAAAGCGGCAATCCAAATTAGCGTCGAACTTAACCAACAACATGCATTGGCTTTCCTTGATTTGGACTATTTCAAAGCCATTAATGACACTGCCGGGCACCCAGCAGGAGATGCATTATTGAAAGAGTTGAGCCAGTTGATGCGCCAGCACTTACGTAACAGTGATTGTGTTGCACGCCTCGGCGGTGATGAGTTTGGCTTACTGATGCTCAACTGCACCCTACCCCATGCTAAAGCCATTACCCAAAGTCTGGTATCACTGATTAATGGCTATCATTTCTACTGGGAAGATAAGCTCTATCGTGTTGGGGCCAGCGCCGGTGTGACGCAAATAAGTAGCAATAACAATCAGCGCAGTGAAATTATGGCACAGGCAGATATCGCCTGTTACACCGCTAAACACAGTGGGCGCGGTCAGGTTTATCTCTATCAGCCACGGCAAAAGCAGCTATTAGCACGCCAACACGAGCTGTTGAGCAGGGAAGATGTTGAGAATATTCTCAATGATAACCAACTGGTATTGCAACTCACCCCAACCGCGCCCCCCAGAACGCCGTTGTCTGTCTGTTTCTATCAAATCAGTTTCGAGGTTAATCGGCCACATAGCCTTAACATCAGCCAGGCCGAGTTTCAGGAAGCCGCGCTGCTCTATAGCTTGCTGCCGCAGATTGATAATTGGGTCTGTGAGCAACTGTTAATGACACATGCCCAAGCTATCAAACATAAAGGGCTGGCGCTGGCTATCCCGCTGTCAGAGGCGGCGCTGCTCAAAGAAGAGTTCCGCCAATCATTGCTGACCTTGGTGCGGCAAACCGTACTGCCAACACAAAGTCTCTATTGGATGGTCGATGAATCCACCTTACTGCAATACCCCTTCGCGATTGGCAATTTTCTCGCCAAATTGCAACAACTGGGCTGCAAACTCATCGTTAAAGAGTTTGGTCATAACCTGAATGATTTCGAGTTACTGGCGGATCACACTATCGATTATCTTAAGTTTAACAGCGACTTAATTTCCCATATCCATATTAATCAGATGGATGAAGTGCTGGTCTCTATCATTAATGGTACCGCTCAGCGAGCCAATATCGCCACTCTGGCTGGGCCAGCAGAACTCCCTCTGACGCTCAATAAACTGATAACCATCGGTGTCGATTTAGCTGACGGTGAAACCATTAGCCCGCCGCAGCCGTTGTCTGATTTACTCAACAGTGGCTATTTTGCGATTAAATAACCGGCTCATCATGTTGCATCCTCAACCATGATTAAAAAATCACTAACATGACGATTGCCCCGCTGCCCACTCTCGGGTAAAGTCGCACCCCTTTATTTGGCCTGGGGGGCAATTATGTTCATTGGTTTTGACTACGGCACAGCAAACTGCTCAGTTGCCGTGATGCGGGATGATGCTCCCAACTTACTGGCACTGGAAAATAATGACGTCTATCTGCCCTCCATGTTGTGCGCGCCAACACGGGAAGCGGTCAGTGAATGCCTGCACCGCCACTGGCAGGTACCCACCGGTAGCGACGAAAATCAGCAGCTATTACGCCGGGCCATGGCATTCAATCGCGAAGAGGATATTCCGGTTGCCGCCGACAGTCTGACATTTGGCCTGTCTGCCCTCGCCCACTATATCGAAGACCCTGAAGACGTATACTTTGTAAAATCACCTAAATCCTTCCTGGGTGCCAATGGGCTGAAACCTCAGCAATTGGCGCTGTTTGAGGATTTGGTCTGCGCCATGATGTTCCATATCAAACGTCAGGCAGAATCCGTACTGGCATCAGAAATCAGTCAGACCGTAATTGGTCGTCCAGTCAACTTCCAAGGCTCTGGCGGTGAGGATGCTAACCGCCAGGCGGAAGGGATTTTACTGCGCGCCGCCCAACGCGCCGGTTTTCGCGATATTGCTTTCCAGTTTGAGCCGGTCGCGGCAGGGCTGGATTTTGAAGCGACGCTGACAGAAGAAAAAACCGTACTCGTGGTGGATATCGGTGGTGGTACCACTGACTGCTCGGTGCTATTGATGGGGCCTAAATGGCAGGGGCTGGCAGACCGTCAACAAAGCCTGCTGGGTCACAGTGGTTGTCGCGTTGGTGGTAACGATCTGGATATTATGCTCGCGTTTAAACAACTGATGCCGCTGTTTGGTATGGGGGGCGAAACCGAAAAAGGGATTGCTCTGCCGTCACTGCCCTATTGGAATGCCGTTGCGACTAACGATGTTCCGGCACAGAGCGATTTCTACAGCACGGTTAACGGCCGCTTCCTGCGTGATTTGATTCGTGACGCGGCAAATCCACAGCAAGTAGAGCGCCTGCTGAAAGTGTATCAACAGCGCCTGAGTTATCGTTTAGTTCGGGCGGCGGAAGAGAGCAAAATCGCGCTATCCGAACAAGCACAAGTGGCGACTGCACTGAATTTTGTCGAGCCTGAGTTAGGCCAGACTATCAACCAGCAACAGCTTGCTGAAGCCATATCTCAGCCACTACAACGGATTCAGGAACAAGTCAGTTTGGCATTATCCACCAGCCATATCACTCCAGATGTCATCTATCTGACAGGCGGCAGTGCTCGCTCCCCGTTATTGCGAGCCGCTCTGCAACAGCAACTACCGGGTATCCCGCTAGTGGGTGGCAATGACTTCGGCTCAGTGACCGCCGGTTTGGCCCGTTGGGCGCAGACCCTGTATCGTTAATGCTATTTTGATTACCCACTGCGCAGTGGGTAATCAAGAAACAGATCACATCACTTAATCGAATATCAACCGCAACCAAACCCTATCAGTTTTGAATCCTAAAATTATAAAAACCAAAATCCCACATACCCTGACACTACTTCCATATTTCCTCCATTTTTATCCGGTAAATCCCCGCTAAACTAGTAACATATCAATACCCAATTGATTGCATCTATGTGCGCATAACAAAATAAACAAAAAGGACTCCCGCCATCATGAAAGCTCAATCCAAACGCACTTCCAGGGTACTGATGTTACTCGGGGCGGTGGTGGCGATTACTGTTGCTATATTTGCCTGGCGCTATTTTAGCGCGGCCGCCACCAACACCGCGCCAGGTGCGCAGCACACCGCTGGCGGGACGACAACAGCCCGCACCGGTGGCCGACGTAATATGCCCATGTCGCCGGTACAGGCGGCCACAGCCACCGAACAAGCCGTACCCCGTTATCTTACCGGCCTAGGTACCGTGATTGCCGCCAATACCGTCACCGTGACCAGCCGGGTCGATGGCCAATTAATGGCAATCCACTTTACTGAAGGGCAACAGGTCAACGCCGGTGACTTACTGGTGGAGATCGACCCGCGCCCTTATCAGGTACAACTGACCCAAGCACAGGGCCAACTGGCAAAGGATCAGGCCACGCTGGACAATGCCCGCCGTGATTTGGCCCGCTACCAAAAACTGGTGAAAACCGGGGTCATTTCACAACAAGAGCTCGATACTCAAGCCTCATTAGTGCGCCAAAGTGAAGGCAGTGTTAAAGCCGATCAAGGCGCTATCGACAGTGCCAAACTGCAACTGGCTTATAGCCGAATTACCGCCCCCATATCTGGCAAAGTGGGGCTAAAACAGGTCGATGTCGGTAATTACATTACCAGCGGTACCACAGCCCCCATAGTGGTGATCACTCAGACACATCCGGTTGATGTGGTCTTTACGCTGCCAGAAAGCGATATCCCCGCCATCATGCAAGCGCAGAAAAATGCGGCCAAAAATAACACTACCGTGCCAGTAGAAGCTTGGGATCGCACCAATAAACAGCGACTGGCACAGGGCTATTTGCTCAGTATTGATAACCAAATTGATACCACCACCGGCACCATTAAGCTGAAAGCACGCTTTGCCAATGACGATGACATCCTGTTCCCCAACCAGTTTGTTAACGCCCGTATCAAAGTAGATTTACTGCAAAATGCCGTGGTGGTGCCAACCGCCGCCGTACAAATGGGCAACGAAGGGAGCTTTGTCTGGACCCTAAATGATGAGAATAAAGTCAGTAAGCATCTGGTCACTACCGGTATTCAAGACAGCAAACAAGTGGTTATTAGCGCCGGCCTCAATGCAGGTCAACGCGTGGTCACTGACGGTATTGATCGCCTGACCGAAGGCTTACAGGTCGAAGTAGTAACACCACGGGCCGCAGCAGCAAACCAAACGGGTGTCGCAGAGAAAGCAGCCACGGGGGAGAAAGCCACACATCGGGGCACAAGAGCGGCGAGTAACACTGTTCCTGCGGAGAAATCCTGATGCAAGTGATGCCTCCAACACCTGGTGGCGGGCCGTCACGGCTGTTTATCCTACGCCCGGTTGCCACCACATTATTTATGATTGCCATTCTGCTGGCCGGGATTCTCGGCTACCGCGCACTGCCGGTTTCTGCCCTGCCGGAGGTTGATTACCCGACGATTCAGGTCGTGACACTCTATCCTGGGGCCAGCCCGGATGTGGTGACATCATCCATTACCGCGCCACTGGAGCGCCAGTTTGGCCAAATGTCCGGCCTCAAGCAGATGGCATCACAAAGTTCGGGTGGTGCGTCAGTGATTACGCTGCAATTCCAGCTTACCTTGCCACTGGATGTAGCAGAGCAAGAGGTGCAGGCTGCCATTAACTCCGCCACCAATCTACTGCCCAATGACCTACCTTATCCCCCGATTTACAGCAAAGTGAATCCGGCTGATCCGCCGATTATGACCTTGGCTGTGACCTCCACTGCCATCCCGATGACGCAAGTAGAAGATATGGTCGAAACCCGGATTGCGCAGAAAATATCGCAAGTCACCGGGGTCGGTCTGGTCACTATTTCCGGCGGACAGCGCCCCGCCGTGCGGGTGAAACTGAATGCCCCAGCGGTCGCCGCATTGGGGCTGGACAGCGAAACCATTCGTACTGCCATCAGCAATGCTAACGTCAATTCCGCCAAGGGTAGCCTCGATGGCCCCACCCGTTCGGTGACATTGTCGGCTAATGACCAGATGAAATCTGCCGAGGATTACCGTGATCTGATCATTGCATACCAAAATGGAGCGCCGATCCGCTTGCAGGATGTCGCCACCATTGAGCAGGGCGCGGAAAATAACAAACTGGCTGCGTGGGCCAATACCCAGCAGGCGATTGTGTTGAATATCCAGCGCCAGCCGGGGGTCAACGTCATTGCCACCGCAGACAGTATTCGCGAGATGCTGCCGGAGTTGATCAAAAGCTTGCCCAAGTCGGTTGATGTCAAGGTACTCACCGATCGTACCACCACCATCCGCGCCTCCGTCAGTGATGTGCAGTTTGAGTTATTGCTCGCCATTGTGCTGGTGGTGATGGTGATTTATCTGTTTCTGCGCAATGCCGCCGCCACCATTATCCCCAGTGTCGCAGTACCGCTATCACTGATTGGGACCTTTGCGGCGATGTATTTTCTCGGGTTTTCAATCAATAACCTGACGTTAATGGCGCTGACCATTGCCACCGGCTTTGTGGTCGATGACGCCATCGTGGTGATAGAGAATATCTCCCGTTATATCGAAAAAGGCGAGAGACCGCTGGATGCGGCACTAAAAGGGGCCGGTGAGATTGGCTTTACCATTATTTCACTCACCTTCTCATTAATTGCAGTGTTGATTCCGTTGCTGTTTATGGGCGATATCGTGGGCCGGCTGTTCCGCGAATTTGCCGTAACACTGGCGGTGGCGATCTTGATTTCAGCGGTAGTTTCGCTGACCCTGACCCCAATGATGTGCGCGCGGATGCTCAGTTATGAGTCACTGCGTAAGCAAAACCGCCTGTCACGCGCCAGTGAGAAGTTCTTTAACTGGGTGATCGCCCATTACGCCGTGGCACTAAAAAAAGTGCTTAATCATCAATGGATAACATTGGGCGTAGCGGTGAGCACACTGGTCCTGACGGTGCTGCTTTACCTGCTGATGCCGAAAGGTTTCTTCCCGTTGCAAGACAATGGTCTGATTCAAGGAACCCTGGAAGCACCGCAATCCGTTTCATTCAGTAATATGGCGGAACGCCAGCAACAAGTGGCCGCCATTATCCTTAAAGATCCAGCGGTAGAAAGCTTGACCTCATTTGTCGGCGTTGACGGTACCAATGCCACGCTGAACAATGGCCGGTTGCAGATTAACCTTAAACCACTTAACAGCCGTGACGATCGCATTCCACAGATCATTACCCGCTTACAGGAAAGCGTTACCGGCGTCCCGGGGATTAAACTTTACTTACAGCCGGTACAGGATCTGACCATTGATACGCAACTGAGCCGGACACAATATCAGTTCACCCTGCAAGCCACGACACTTGAGGAGTTGAGCACTTGGGTACCGAAGCTGGTTAGTCAGTTGCAGCAACAAGCTCCCTTCCAGGATGTCACCAGTGATTGGCAGGATCGAGGATTGGTGGCGTTTGTTAATGTCGATCGTGATAGCGCCAGCCGTTTAGGTATCACGATGGCGGCTATCGACAGCGCGCTATATAACGCCTTCGGTCAACGCCTGATTTCCACCATTTATACCCAAGCCAACCAATACCGCGTGGTGCTGGAACATGACGTGCAGGCCACGCCGGGGTTGGCGGCGTTTAACGATATCCGCCTGACCGGCAGCGACGGTAAAGGGGTGCCGCTGAGCAGTATTGCCACCATTGAGGAGCGCTTCGGGCCATTATCGATTAACCATTTGAATCAATTCCCGTCAGCCACTATCTCCTTCAATCTGGCGCCGGGATATTCCTTGGGTGAGGGGGTAAACGCGGTGACACAAGCTGAGCAGGCAATTCAGCTACCGGCGGATATCACCACCCGCTTCCAAGGCTCTACGCTGGCATTTCAGGCCGCACTCGGTAGCACGCTGTGGCTGATTATCGCCGCGATTGTGGCGATGTATATCGTGCTCGGCGTGTTATATGAAAGCTTTATTCATCCGGTCACTATCTTGTCAACTCTGCCCACCGCCGGTGTCGGTGCCTTGCTGGCGCTGATGCTGACCGGCAATGAGCTGGATGTGATTGCCATTATCGGCATTATTCTGCTGATCGGGATTGTGAAGAAGAATGCCATCATGATGATCGACTTTGCACTGGCCGCAGAACGGGATCAGGGGATGACCCCGTATGATGCTATCTATCAGGCGTGCTTGTTACGTTTCCGCCCCATTCTGATGACCACATTGGCAGCGCTGTTTGGTGCATTGCCATTAATGCTCAGTACCGGGGCCGGGGCCGAGCTACGCCAACCGCTGGGTGTGTGTATGGTCGGCGGGCTGATTGTCAGTCAGGTACTAACCCTGTTTACCACCCCGGTTATCTATCTGTTGTTCGATAAACTGGCACGCAACTCCCATGGCAAAAATCGCTATCACCATCAGGATACTGACACACCTGAATTACCCCATGGGCAGGAGCAGCCGTGAAATTCTTCGCTCTGTTCATCCATCGCCCGGTGGCTACCACCCTGCTGACACTGGCTATCACCCTCAGCGGAATTATCGGTTTTAGCTTATTGCCGGTATCACCGCTGCCGCAGGTGGATTATCCGGTGATTTCGGTGAGTGCATCGATGCCAGGGGCCGATCCTGAGACCATGGCGTCCTCAATTGCCACACCGCTGGAACGCGCTCTGGGCAGAATTGCGGGCGTCAATGAAATGACCTCTACCAGTTCATTGGGCAGCACGCGGATCATTCTGCAATTTGATCTTAATCGAGATATCAACGGTGCGGCCCGTGATGTGCAGGCAGCGCTTAATGCCGCGCAAAGCTTGCTACCTACCGGCATGCCAAACCGCCCGACCTATCGCAAGATGAACCCGTCGGATGCACCCATCATGATAATGACGCTGACCTCGGATACCTTTACTCAAGGTCAGTTGTATGATTTTGCCTCTACCAAATTGGCGCAGAAAATTGCTCAAACCGAGGGGGTCAGTGATGTCTCGGTGGGAGGCAGTTCCCTGCCTGCGGTGCGGGTTGAATTGAACCCTGGTGCGCTGTTTAACCAAGGCGTTTCGCTGGATGCAGTGCGACAAGCAATCAGCGCCGCCAACGTCCGCCGCCCACAAGGCGCTATCGATTCCAGCCAACAGCACTGGCAGGTGCAGGCCAATGATGAGATCAAAACCGCAGAGGGTTATCGCCCGCTGGTAATTCATTACAACAATGGTTCAGCGGTACGGCTACAGGATGTCGCCACGGTGGTGGACTCAGTGCAAGATGTGCGTAACGCCGGGATGTCCGATGGCAAACCGGCGGTGCTGTTAGTAATCAGCCGCGAGCCGGGGGCAAATATTATCGCCACCGTCGACCGGATCCGAGCAGAACTTCCGGCCCTGCGTGCCTCGATCCCCGCCTCAATTCAGTTGACTATTGCACAAGATCGCTCGCCGACCATTCGTGCTTCGTTAGATGAAGTGGAGCGCTCATTGATGATAGCCGTAGCTTTGGTGATTCTGGTGGTATTCCTGTTTCTGCGCTCCGGCCGTGCCACGCTTATTCCCGCGGTTGCCGTGCCGGTTTCGTTGATCGGAACATTTACCGCTATGTATCTGTGCGGTTTTAGCCTGAATAACTTGTCATTGATGGCATTGACCATCGCCACCGGCTTCGTAGTTGATGATGCCATTGTGGTGCTGGAGAATATTTCCCGCCATCTGGAAGCGGGGGTAAAACCAATGGCCGCCGCCCTGCGCGGGGTGCGCGAAGTGGGCTTTACCGTGTTGTCGATGAGTATTTCGCTGGTGGCCGTGTTTATTCCACTGCTGCTGATGGAAGGGTTACCGGGCCGTTTATTCCGCGAGTTTGCCATAACACTGTCGGTGGCTATCGGCATCTCACTGGTCATTTCCCTCACGTTGACGCCAATGATGTGCGCCCATTTGCTACGATCACACCCGGTTGGTCAGCAACCCCGGATTCGCGGGTTTGGTAAAATGCTGCTGTCTATTCAGCAAGGTTATGGTCGCTCACTCAATTGGGTACTGGGTCATACACGTTGGGTGATGGTGGTGCTGCTTTCCACTATCGCGCTCAATGTTTGGCTCTATATCAGTATCCCGAAAACCTTTTTCCCCGAGCAGGATACTGGCCGGATGATGGGCTTTATCCAAGCTGATCAAAGTATTTCGTTTCAGTCGATGCAGCAGAAGCTGAAGGATTTCATGAAGATAGTCAACGATGATCCGGCGGTCGACAATGTCACCGGCTTCACCGGTGGCTCACGCACGAATAGCGGGTCGATGTTTATCTCGCTCAAACCCTTGAGTGAGCGCAGTGAGAGCGCTCAGCAAATTATCACTCGTCTGCGTGCCAAACTAGCCAAAGAACCGGGGGCGAGCCTGTTCCTTGCACCAGTGCAGGACATTCGCGTCGGTGGCCGTCAAGCCAACGCCAGTTATCAATTTACGCTGTTAGCTGACGATTTAGCCGCACTACGTGAATGGGAACCCAAAGTCCGCGCCGCGCTGGCTAAATTGCCGGAGCTGGCAGATGTTAACTCTGACCAGCAGGATAAAGGCTCGGAGATGGCACTGACTTACGATCGCGAGACCATGGCGCGCTTGGGGATTGATGTGTCCACAGCCAATGCCCTGTTAAACAACGCCTTTGGTCAACGGCAGATCTCCACCATTTATCAACCGTTGAACCAATACAAAGTGGTAATGGAAGTCGCCCCCCAATACACTCAGGATGTCAGTTCGCTCGATAAGATGTTTGTGATTAATAGCAGCGGTCAGTCAATTCCATTGTCTTATTTCGCCAAGTGGCAACCGGCCAATGCGCCACTGTCGGTTAATCATCAAGGCTTATCCGCCGCCTCGACCATCTCATTTAACTTACCGGAAGGCGGCAGTTTATCTGAAGCAACCGCTGCCGTTGAGCGGGTAATGACGGAACTTGGGGTGCCTGCCACCGTGCGCGGCACCTTTACTGGTACCGCACAGGTATTCCAGGAAACACTGAAATCGCAGTTGTGGCTGATTATGGCCGCTATCGCTACGGTGTATATCGTGCTCGGGATGTTGTATGAGAGCTATGTTCATCCACTGACCATTCTGTCCACACTGCCCTCTGCTGGGGTGGGCGCGCTACTGGCGCTAGAACTGTTCGACGCCCCCTTTAGCCTGATCGCACTTATTGGCATTATGCTATTGATTGGTATCGTGAAAAAGAACGCCATTATGATGGTGGACTTTGCCCTCGACGCGCAACGTAATGGCAATCTCAGCGCCCGCGATGCTATTTTTCAGGCCAGTTTATTGCGCTTTCGGCCGATTCTAATGACCACATTGGCCGCCTTGTTCGGGGCGCTGCCACTAGTGCTAAGCAGTGGTGATGGGGCAGAGTTACGTCAACCACTGGGGATAACCATTGTCGGTGGGCTGGTAATGAGCCAATTGCTAACACTGTATACCACACCGGTGGTTTACCTCTATTTTGACCGATTACGTAGCCGCTTTAGTAAGCAGCCGCTAATGAAGCTGGAATAGCCTATGGCGATATATCCAGGCGGCAAGCGAGAGAGTCCCGATGAGCTGACTTATATTTTAAGGTCAAAACCCGTAAGTGATTCGGGTAAGCGAATGCAGTCAACACAGCAGCAGGTTGAAAGATGACGAGTATACGCTGGCAACTGTGGATCGTTGCCTTCGGTTTCTTTATGCAGACGCTGGATACCACCATCGTCAATACCGCCCTGCCCTCGATTGCGGCCAGTTTGGGTGAGAACCCATTGCGTATGCAATCGGTCATTGTGTCGTATGTGTTGACGGTGGCGGTGATGCTGCCCGCTAGCGGGTGGTTGGCTGATCGTGTCGGGGTTAAGTGGGTATTTTTCTCAGCAATCATTCTGTTTACCCTTGGTTCACTGATGTGCGCGCAATCTGAAACCCTGAATGAGCTTATCGCCTCTCGCGTGATTCAAGGGGTCGGTGGCGCAATGATGGTACCCGTGGGCCGCCTGACGGTGATGAAGATCGTGCCACGCGAACAATATATGTCGGCGATGGCCTTTGTCACCCTACCCGGCCAGATTGGGCCATTGGTTGGCCCGGCGCTGGGGGGATTTCTGGTGGAATACGCCAGTTGGCACTGGATCTTCTTGATCAACCTACCGGTGGGGGTGATTGGCGCGTTAGCTACTCTGCTGCTGATGCCTAACTACACCATGCGTACCCGTCGCTTTGATATCAGCGGCTTTATCATGCTGGCTATCGGCATGGCAACCCTAACACTGGCGTTAGATGGCCATAAAGGGCTGGGTTTGCCACCGCTGGCAATTGCGGGTTTAGTCTTGTCTGGGATGTTGGCTCTGGCCGGATATTGGTGGCATGCCCGAGGTAATAACGCTGCGCTATTTTCACTGAGATTGTTCAAAAACAAATCCTATGCCCTTGGCCTGACTGCAAGTATGACTGCGCGCATTGGCAGTGGCATGCTGCCCTTTATGACCCCGGTTTTCCTGCAAATCGGGCTGGGATTCACGCCGTTCCATGCAGGTTTAATGATGATCCCGATGATTATCGGCAGTATGGGCATGAAGCGAATTATCGTGCAGGTGGTTAACCGCTTCGGCTACCGGCAAGTGTTGGTCAGCGCGACATTGCTGCTGGCGGTGGTTAGTCTGAGCTTCCCGCTGGTGGCACTGATGGGCTGGCTATGGCTACTGCCAGTGGTGCTATTTTTCCAGGGAATGGTTAACGCACTGCGCTTCTCCACCATGAATACCTTAACCCTGAAAGATTTACCAAACCGCCTTGCCAGTAGCGGCAATAGCTTGCTGTCGATGGTGATGCAACTCTCCATGAGTCTGGGGGTCAGTACCGCCGGGATATTGTTGGGCGTGTTTGCACATAATCAGGTGGTAACCAATACCCCGGCAACCCACAGCGCGTTCTTGTACAGCTATATGTGTATGGCCATTATTATTGCTCTGCCCGCCCTGATATTTAATCGCGTGCCGCCGGATACCGGCACCAATCGTAATCTGGCCCGCCAACCCATTAAACCGGCCAACCGATAGAACAGGTGAAAACATAATGAGAATCGGCATTACCGGAAAACTGTTTATGGCAATATTTGCTACCTGCATGCTGGTGTTGATCACCATGCACTGGGGGGTTAGAGCCAGCTTCGAGCGCGGATTCATTGATTACATCAAACAGAGCAATGAACAACGTATCGCCATGTTGGGAGACGCGCTTGAGGTGCAATATCAGCGTTACGGTAACTGGGATTTCCTGCGTAATAATGATCAGGTGATTTATCAGATCATGCGCTCTTTCGAGCAGAGCGGTGATAACAGCCGCAATCTGCCGCCACGAGGCTGGCGCGCTCAGTTCTGGGTGGTCGATAATCACAATAATCTACTGGTCGGGCACACCGGTCAGGTGCCGAAAGAAGCTAGCCGTCGCGCCATCAAGGTGAATAAAAACGTGGTGGGCTGGGTGATGTCCACTCCCCCCGAAAAACTGACGCGTAATGCAGATATTAACTTTGACCAGCAACAGCGCCGCACCAGTTGGATTATTGTCGGCTTATCAACCCTGCTGGCGGCAGCGGTGACCTGGGTTTTATCGCGCGGGATGTTGGCACCGGTAAAACGGTTAGTGGAAGGTACTCACCGCTTAGCTGCCGGTGATTTCAGCACTCGAGTGGCGGTCAGTAGCCGTGACGAACTGGGCCGTTTGGCACAAGATTTTAACCAACTTGCCAGTTCGTTGGAGAAAAACGAGCAAATGCGGCGCGACTTTATGGCCGATGTCTCGCATGAATTACGCACGCCACTGGCGGTATTGCGCGGCGAGTTGGAGGCGCTACAGGATGGTGTGCGCCAACCAACACCTGAATCCTTGATCTCACTGCAAGCCGAGGTAGGAATTCTGACCAAACTGGTCAACGACCTGCATCAGTTATCGCTCTCAGATCGTGGTGCACTGGCCTACCGTAAAACCCAACTGGATGCCGTGCGTCTGTTACAAATCGCTATCGCCAGCTTTCATGGTCGTTTCCAAAGTAAAAATATCACCATTACCGCCCATCTGCCTGAACAGGCAATAATGTTCGGCGACCCCGACCGATTGAATCAGCTATTTCATAATTTACTGGAAAACAGTCTGCGTTATACCAATGAAGGCGGGCAGCTTGAGATTATCGCACTGCCAGAAGAAGAAGCATTAACCCTACACTGGCAGGACAGTAAACCGGGCCTTAGTGATGAACAGCTACAACGTATTTTTGAGCGTTTTTATCGCACCGAAAGCTCACGTAACCGCGCAAGCGGTGGCTCAGGACTAGGGCTGGCGATATGCCACAATATTGTCGAGGCCCACGGTGGCAAAATCAGCGCCGAACATTCACCTTTGGGTGGCCTGCGGATTACGGTAGTATTTCCGCTATTCCATTCCATAGGGTAGTTCATTGTAATGCACGAGCCGCTTCAGTCTGCCAGCCAATCTGGCTCCGTATTGATTGTTGAAGATGAACCGAAGCTCGGCCAGTTATTGGTCGATTACCTGCAAGCTGCGGGTTATCAGACCCAATGGCTCACCAGGGGTGACGAGGTAGTGGCGGCAGTCCGTCAGTCGCCACCGGCCATTATTTTGCTGGATTTAATGTTACCCGGTAGCGATGGCATTACCATTTGCCGAGAAATTCGCCGTTTCTCTGATGTGCCGATTATGATGGTGACGGCAAAAACCGAAGAGATTGATCGATTACTGGGGCTGGAGATCGGTGCTGACGACTATATCTGCAAACCCTATAGCCCGCGGGAAGTGGTGGCGCGGGTCAAAACCATTCTGCGCCGCTGCCGACCGCTACCGCAGCAGCCAAGTGATACGGTGCCACTGCTGATTGATGAATCCCGCTTTCAGGCCAGTTATCTGGGCCATCAGTTGGAATTGACCCCGGCAGAATTTCGTCTGCTGAAAATACTGGCAACCCAACCAGGCCATGTGTTTAGCCGTGAGCAACTGCTGAATAATCTGTATGACGATTACCGCGTGGTGACGGATCGCACTATCGATAGCCATATCAAAAATCTCCGGCGCAAGCTGGAATCACTCGATGGCAAGAAGCCATTTATCCGTGCAGTGTACGGTATGGGGTATCGCTGGGAAGCAGAGATCTGTCGTTTACTGTAATGCCGTCTTTGCCAAAGGTGCGTTATGTTGGTGGTGCATGGCGCATTGACCTGACATCCGGTCAACGTTGACTACACTCATTAGAGGTATCACAACCAACAGGAGAACCACTATGACCATGGGTTACTATGAGCTTAATAAGGCAAAGAATGGGCAGCACTATTTCAATCTAAAAGCCAGCAATGGCGAAACTATTCTCTCCAGTGAGATGTACGCCAGTAAGGCTTCGGCTGAAAACGGCATATCATCAGTGCAAAGTAACTCCCCACTGGAAAGCCAATATGAGCTGAAGCACAACGTCAAAAATGAACCTTATTTCGTTTTGAAAGCGAAAAACCATCAGGTTATTGGCGTCAGTGAATCCTACAGTTCTGACGCTGCTGCCAAAAAAGGCATTGCCTCCGTAATAAAAAATGGCCCGACCACCATAATTAAAGATTTGACGCTGTAATTTTTATTTATCTGATAGCGCTATTTTACCTACATTCGTTGCTTAAACGTACCTGCGCGGGGCGAGTGACCGCGCATCTCACTTCAAACGTTTCTGATCTTCGGTTACCGCTGCAAACTCTTTCTCCAGCATTTTTTTCAATACCTGCTGGTTACGTGGTAATAAACCTATTTTCAAACCAAAAGGCCGAAAAACACGCCCAAGCACAGATAACGTCTGGCCCCCTTTATCCGTTTCAATATCAGACAAAGTACGTCGGCTGATATTAACCAAAGATGAAAACTCGTCCTGAGACATGGTTAGCATCTCTTTTCTAAGTTTGCGCAGTAATTCCCCTGTAGATATCTGTTCACTAAATAGCTGGCTTAGTAACAGCAGCAACAAGTTCTCACGCTCTTGCGGTGAAAGTTTCACTTTCATAAATGTGCCCAGCGTTGTAATTTTTCATCCAAATAATCAAAAGCCATTCCCGGCATATTAAGAATGCTGTCCGGTACTCCTCGCATTTTAAGACGAGCCTTCAAACCTATTAGATTTTCAGCCATTTGCTGGAATGCCAAAAAGACACGGTCAGGGTCAGGGTCAGGGTCAGCAAGATCAGATAACTCAGTAATAATGCCCTTCCAGTCAAAATTCCCTCCCTCTTCATAGGGCGAGTCCCATTGAGTCACTCTGGGAATACCTTTAGGATCTGCTTTCATCGGGGCAAAATTATAGATAGGCGAGAGCCAGATCCCCTCAGGCCGTTTAATTAATGCAGTATTGCGGCATCATGCCAAAGACCGTGATTGAAGATCTGTATCGTTAGTTTAGCCACCAACACCTCTTGAGCAAAAAACTGCTCATAAAAAGAATAAATCAGCATTTATGTGCAAAAAACTGCTCAATTAACGGATTATTTCCTTAGGCTCTAAGACATTAAAATCCGCTTAAACTGATCCAGATCATTTAAACCCTACAAAAATTGTGCAATGGCTGATTTTCATGATTGGCGAGGTTACAATCCCCGGCTTTTAACCACCCCTTCGGGCGTGGTTCTGACTTGAACTCAGACTGAGAGCCACTTATATGTCTTCATCTATTCCTTTTACCCCGGAATTATTATCGCCTGCCGGTACCCTTAAAAACATGCGTTATGCCTTTGCTTATGGGGCGGATGCGGTTTACGCCGGCCAACCGCGTTATAGCCTGCGGGTGCGTAATAATGAATTTAATCACGAGAACCTGGCATTAGGTATTCAGGAAGCGCATGCCCTCGGTAAGCGCTTCTATGTGGTCGTGAATATTGCCCCCCACAACTCCAAACTGAAAACCTTTCTGCGTGATTTAAAACCGGTGATCGATATGGGGCCGGATGCACTGATTATGTCGGATCCCGGCTTGATCATGATGGTACGTGAGGCATTCCCGCAGATGGATATTCATCTGTCAGTACAAGCTAACGCCGTCAACTGGGCTACCGTCAAATTTTGGCAACAGATGGGTTTGACCCGCGTTATTCTCTCCCGCGAGTTATCACTGGAAGAAATTGCAGAAATACGCGCACAAGTTCCTGATATGGAGCTGGAGATTTTTGTCCACGGCGCACTGTGCATGGCCTATTCCGGCCGTTGCCTGCTATCTGGTTATATCAATAAACGCGACCCGAATCAGGGAACCTGCACCAATGCCTGCCGCTGGGAATATAATGTTCAGGAAGGCAAAGAAGATGAAATCGGCAACATCGTGCATATTCACCAACCGATTGCGGTAAAGAATATCGAGCCAACACTGGGTATCGGTGCACCGACCGATAAAGTGTTTATGATTGAGGAAGCACAGCGCCCTGGTGAGTACATGACCGCCACCGAAGATGAGCACGGCACTTACATCATGAACTCAAAAGACCTACGCGCTATTCAACATGTGGAACGCCTGACGCAATTAGGTGTGCATTCACTGAAAATTGAGGGTCGGACTAAATCCTTCTACTATTGCGCCCGTACCGCACAGGTTTACCGCCGTGCTATCGATGATGCGGTTGCGGGTAAACCTTTTGATCCAACCTTGTTGACCACACTGGAAGGCTTGGCTCACCGGGGTTATACCGAAGGCTTCCTGCGCCGTCATGTGCATGAAGAGCAACAAACTTACGATTACGGCTATTCAGTTTCTGAGCGCCAGCAATTTGTCGGTGAGTTTACCGGAGTGCGTCGTGACGGCTTGGCTGAAGTGGTGGTCAAAAACAAATTCTCGGTTGGTGATAGTGTTGAGCTGATGACACCAAACGGCAATATCCAGTTTATTCTCGACAGCATGCAAGATAAAAAAGGTCAGCCGGCAGATATTGCACCGGGTAATGGTCATATCATGTATTTGCCCATCCCCGCGGACATTAACGTGGAATATGGCTTACTGGTACGTAATCTAAATGGGACAAATAGCCGAAACCCCCATGAAAAAGCGTAACGTAAAGCGATAAAAAAATAATGCCATCGCCAAGATGGCATTTTTAGCAAATATTAGAAATGGATCACATCAATTATAATTACGCTGGGGTAGCATAGCTCGAGTACAATCAAGAACTAAAAAAGTTTTACAGCAAGACTAGGAACCACCTCCTTGGCTAGCCCAATCTCCCTTGGGCTGGCCTTTTCTTTTTACGGCTCTATCCATCTGATTACAATTAATTTTTCCTAAATTTTATTATTAATGATTCTTGTTAAGCTATTAACTAATAATAAGAAAGCCTGTTTTATGAATAACCTCACCATCAAATAATAATTATCTCCGTTAAATAAATATCCCAACAAAAATAAAACCTCTTTTTATTAAACTTAAAGATAATTGATATTTGCAATATTGTCGGAATAATCTCATATAGCTAAAGAAGCCAAACCCACTACCAGCAAGTGATTCGAGCTGCATTTATGCTAGCCCCTCACTAATCCCGATGAACTTACTCAAGTAAGTGATTCGGGTAAGTGAACGCCGCTAACACCCCTGCAAGTTCAAGTAAGAAGGGGATAGGTAAATTAAACAGCTATGGGTTACTGTTACTCCTATCGCAGAAACGATTGGAGCACGTTATGACCTCAATGCCACGTACCCTTTTCATCTTGAACGGTAAGGAATCGGGTAATCTTGAAGTTCGCAATGCCGTCAAGAACTTGCGTGATGAAGGCATTATGCTTCATGTTCGAGTCACTTGGGAACACGGGGATGCGAAGCGTTATGTTGGCGAAGCTGCCGGTCTGGGGGTCGATACGGTAATTGCGGGCGGGGGAGATGGCACTATTAATGAAGTCGCCAGCGCGCTGATGGCCCTGCCCTCCTACAACCGCCCCAATTTAGGTATTGTGCCCTTAGGTACAGCCAACGATTTTGCCACCAGTTGTAACATTCCCCTGCACATAGAAAATGCATTTCAATTGGCAGTCAAAGGCCGGGCGGTCACCATTGATATCGCGCGAGTAAATAGCGAACACTACTTTATCAATATGGCGACCGGTGGCTTTGGCACCCGCATTACCACTGAGACACCGGAAAAACTCAAAGCCGTACTGGGTGGGGCTTCATACTTTATTCATGGCCTGATGCGTATGGATGCGATTAAAGCAGACAGTTGTGAAATACATGGGCCGGGTTTCGAATGGGCGGGTGATGCACTGGTAATAGGTATCGGCAACGGTCGGCAAGCCGGTGGTGGACAGCCTCTCTGCCCCGATGCGCTAGTTAATGATGGCTTGCTGCAATTGCGGTTGCTGACCGCAGAGGAATTGCTTCCTGCCCTACTGACCAGCGTGTTCAGTGGTGAGAAAAATAAAAATGTAGTGGAGGCTACCTTGCCTTGGCTGGAAATCACAGCCCCCCATGACATCACTTTTAATCTGGATGGCGAACCACTGGCAGGCAAGCATTTCCGTATCGAAATAATCCCCAATGCGATTGGCTGCCGTCTGCCGCCAAATTGTGAACTGCTGGGCTAAATATCTATCCGTGGGCTATCTTCAGTTAGCCCATGATCCCTCTCGATTTTATTACCCTTATCGCTCTGCCTAACTCAACGTTGACCTGGCTTTAGCTCGAGTTAACGCATTTTTTTACGCAAAAACCTTTCATTTCAAACTTCTTTTCTTTTACATTTAATTTTCACTTTGAAAGGTTTTACTTTCAAAGTGTGATCCATATGCAATAAATAGATCTAAAAAATGATTATGGTAGTTCACATGGCGACAGACAAGATGCTGAAGTCCATGCTGGAACCTCAGTATTTTGAATACCGCTTTATTACGCGGTTCCTGAAGTTTCTTTTCAAAACAAAAGTTTATAAAAACAGCCATAACCTCGATTACAGGAGAAAAAAATGATTGAACTCATAACCCATGGAGCCGAGTGGTTTATCGGACTCTTCCAAAAAGGGGGCGAAGTTTTTGTTGGCATGGTCACCGGGATCTTACCTTTATTAATCAGTTTGTTAGTAATCATGAATGCACTGATCAAGTTTGTTGGTCAGGATAGGATTGAACGATTGGCTCAACGCTGTGCCGGTAACCCTGTTTCCCGTTACCTGTTGCTGCCACTGATCGGTACCTTTGTATTTTGTAACCCGATGACCTTAAGTCTCGGGCGTTTTATGCCAGAAAAATATAAACCAAGTTATTACGCGGCCGCCTCTTACAGTTGCCACTCAATGAATGGTTTGTTCCCACACATTAACCCAGGTGAGTTGTTCGTGTTCTTAGGTATTGCCAGTGGTTTAACCACACTGGGCTTACCCCTCGGCCCGCTGGCTGTTAGCTACTTCCTGGTTGGGTTGTTCACCAACTTCTTCCGTGGCTGGGTTACCGATCTGACGACCTCCATCTTTGAACGCAAAATGGGCATCCGTCTGGACCGTAACGTACAACTTTAATATGTAAATTAAATACATACTGTGTGGAGCAGAGCATGAGTGAATTCATCAGGATTGAAAAAGGCGAAGGCGGCTGGGGTGGCCCATTAGTGTTGCCAATCGTACCGGGTAAGAAAATTGTCTATATCACCGCGGGTACCCGCCCGGCCATTATTGACCGTATCAGTGAACTGACTGGCTGGGAAGCGGTGGATGGGTTCAAAGAAGGTGAGCCACCAGCCGAAGAGATCGCCGTGGCGATTATTGACTGTGGTGGCACCCTGCGCTGTGGCCTGTATCCGAAACGCCGTATTCCAACCGTTAATATCCATTCAACCGGTCAATCCGGGCCGATGGCGCAATATATACTGGAAGATATTTATGTTTCCGGTGTGCGTGAAAAAAATATCCATAAAGTCAGTGGAACCGATCACGCCACCGCAACGGCTGCACCAGCAGAACCGGCGACAGCAACCGCAAGCAAAGCTGGTCGTGATTACGATACCAGCAAGAAAATTACCGAACAAAGTGACGGGTTACTGGCGAAAGTCGGGATGGGGATGGGGTCTGTTGTGGCGGTATTCTTCCAGTCAGGCCGCGACACCATCGATACCGTACTGAAAACTATCCTGCCGTTTATGGCCTTCGTTTCGGCGTTAATCGGCATCATTATGGCATCCGGTTTGGGCGACTTTATCGCCCACGGCTTAACACCGCTGGCCAGCAGCCCGATAGGCTTAGTGCTCTTGGCACTGATCTGCTCCTTCCCACTGTTGTCACCGTTCTTAGGCCCAGGGGCCGTTATCGCACAAGTTATCGGCGTATTGGTTGGGGTACAAATTGGTTTGGGGAATATTCCACCGCAATTAGCCCTGCCAGCGTTATTTGCAATTAATGCCCAAGCAGCATGTGACTTTATCCCAGTAGGTCTGTCTTTGGCCGAAGCGAAACAAGATACCGTTCGTGTCGGTGTCCCTTCGGTTCTGGTTGGCCGTTTCCTTACCGGAGCGCCAACAGTATTGATTGCCTGGGCAGCATCAGCCTTTATCTATCAGTAAGCACTAAATACAAAATTATCTGTAATACATTCAACGGTTAAGGATGTACGTATGAATACTATTTATCAGACAACTATTACCAATATCGGCGACAGCGCCCGCGAGGCGCTGCTTGATGACATGCTTATCACCTTCCGCGAAGGGGCACCCAAAGATATTGAAGAGTTCTGTTTTATCCATCAGCACAGCGATACCGATGGAGAGCTACAGGCTGGCAACATTATGGAACTGGCTGATCTGCGCTATGTCATCACCGCAGTTGGCGAGGTGGCAACTCAGAACCTGCGTGAATTGGGTCATGTCACCATTCGTTTTAATGGTGATAAGCAGCCTGAGTTCCCCGGTTCTATCCATGTAATAGGGCCAACACCCGATGATATTCCTATCGGTAGCTCACTGAAATTTATTCGTTAATTTATTCATTTATACCCGATGTCATTAGCATCGCAGTTAACCCTGCGACAGCTTCAAGTACTAAGGGTATTAGCCGAAGTAATTGGAATTGCAAAGGAAGTAGACGAACAAATCCCGATGAGCTGACACTCGTCAGTGATTCGGGTGAGTGAGTTCGACTAACACCGCTGCAGCTTCAAGTACCAAGGATAATTTTGGAGGTAGTTATGTCACAAGTAGCAGTAGTTATTGGCGGTGGACAAACATTAGGCGCATTCTTGTGTCATGGTCTTGCCGAAGCAGGGTATAAAGTTGCAGTTGCTGATTTAAATTCAGCTAACGCACAGTTAGTCGCTGATCAGATTAATGCCGAATACGGCGCAGATAGCGCCCGTGGTTTTCAGGTTGATGCCACCAATGAAAGCAGCGTGCAAATGCTGGCAAAAGCAGTAGATCAAAGTTTCCATCAAACTAACCTGCTCGTTTACAGCGCAGGCATTGCCAAGGCAGCACCGATTACTGATTTCCCACTGGATGATTTTGACCGCTCACTACAGGTCAATCTGGTCGGTTACTTCTTATGTGCTCGTGAATTCTCTCGCCTGATGATCCGTGATGGCGTTGCCGGGCGAATTATCCAGATCAACTCCAAATCAGGTAAAGTGGGCAGTAAACACAACTCGGGTTACAGTGCTGCCAAGTTTGGTGGCGTTGGTTTGACCCAATCATTGGCTCTGGACTTGGCTGACTACGGTATCACGGTGCATTCCCTGATGTTAGGCAATCTGTTGAAATCACCGATGTTCCAATCACTTTTACCGCAGTACGCTGCAAAGTTGGGCATTCAACCAGAAGAAGTTGAAAAATATTACACCGATAAAGTGCCACTAAAACGGGGTTGTGATTATCAGGATGTGCTTAACATGCTGTTGTTCTACGCTAGCGATAAAGCCGCCTATTGCACCGGACAATCAATTAATATTACCGGTGGTCAGGTGATGTTTTAAGTGTGATGTTGTCTGAAAAAACAGTTTGTCATCCCAGCAAGCGAAGGGGACTGTTTCTAGCGGTCTCACAGAGGCGAGGCCCAAGGATGGGCCAAGCAACGAACGCAGCTAACACTGCTGCAACGTCAAGTAAGAAGGATAAAAATATGTCTCCAACATCAGCACTGATCACTATTGTTATCATCGCCTGGGTGCTGCAAATCATGCTTGGCTGGTGGCAGATCAATCGGTTTAACCGTGCTTTTGACCGCCTGTGTCAGCACAGTAAATCAGTTGGTGTTGGCCGATCTGGCGGGCGCTTTAAGCCCCGCGTGGTAATGGCGCTGGCTTTCGATGAAAATATGCGGGTCAGTGACAGCATGATCATGCGTGGCATTAGCGTTTTCGCCCGCCCACGCCCATTACCTCAGCTTCATGGCTTACATCAGCAGGATTTAATCCCGGATGTGATCTTCCCTACGGATAAAGCATGTCAAACTGCACTATTATTAGCGATTAAACCGAAATCATGATATTTTCACAATGAAAGCTATTCTTTTTCATGTGAAAGTTATGCCTGAAAAAGAGGCAATGGAAATACTTGAGCGGGGATCGTTATGAAGCCAAAGCAGCGACAGGTTGCAATACTGGAATATCTCCAACAACACGGAAAGACGGCCGTCGATCAACTCGCCGCACATTTTTCAACCACCGGTACCACTATTCGTAAGGATTTAACCAGTCTTGAAAATGAAGGGGCGGTTATCCGTACCTACGGTGGGGTCGTATTAAATCGTGATGATATAGAACAACCCATTGACCGTAAAACTCACATTAATACCGATAAGAAAAAACAAATTGCTCAAGCTGCCAGCAAACTGATTAAAGACGGTGATAGCCTGGTTTTTGATGCCGGTAGTACCGTGTTGCAAATGGTTCCCCACCTGACAAAATTCAACAATATCACGGTGATGACCAACAGCCTGCATATCGTCAATGAACTGGTTGAGCTGGATAACGATCAAACTATCTTGATGCCGGGTGGCACTTACCGTAAAGGTTCAGCCTCTTTTCATGGTAGTCTGGCAGAATCTGCATTTGATAATTTTAGTTTCGATCAACTGTTTATCGGTGCAGATGGTGTCGATCTGAAAGCAGGTGTCACCACGTTTAACGAAGTTTATCATGTTAGTACGGCGATGTGCCGTGCCGCTAGCCGCATTATTTTGCTGGTTGATTCCTCCAAATTTGGCCGTAAAAGCCCAAATGTAGTGTGCCCGTTAAGTGCCGTTGATATCCTGATTACAGATAAAGGTATTAGCCCAGAATATTTGCAAGCGCTACAGGACATGGGCATTAACATCATTCTGGTTGATAAAAATGACTAATCCGTTGATTACCTATGCCCGTGAAACACTGGAAATTGAACTGACAGAAGCGCATAAGCTGCTGTCACGTTTAGATGATAATTTTATTCGCGCCTGTGAGCTATTATTAGCCTGCACCGGTAAGGCTGTAGTTTCAGGGATTGGCAAATCTGGCCATATTGGTAAAAAGATTGCTGCATCACTGGCCAGCACTGGCACCCCCTCCTTCTTTGTACATCCGGCTGAAGCATTGCACGGCGATTTGGGCATGATTGGCCCTCAGGATGTGGTGATTTTTATCTCCTACTCAGGGCGCGCCAAAGAACTGGACCTGATTCTACCCTTGTTGGCGGATAGCCAGATCCCCGTGATTGCCATCACTGGCGGCAAAGAGTCCCCGCTGGCGCTGGGTGCTGCCTGTGTCTTGGATATCAGTGTCGAGCACGAAGCTTGCCCGATGGGGTTGGCTCCTACCTCCAGCGCGGTTAATACCCTGATGATGGGGGACGCTCTGGCAATGGCATTAATGCGCCATCGCGGTTTCGGTGCAGAAGATTTTGCCCGCTCACATCCTGGCGGCAGCTTGGGCGCAAGGCTACTTAATCGAGTCCATCACTTAATGAGAACCGGTGATCGCTTGCCGATGGTGAATGAATCCGACAGCGTAATGGAAGCCATGTTAGAACTGAGCCGTACAGGACTAGGGCTGGTGGCTGTATGTGACCCGGAGCAACGGGTTGTGGGGGTATTCACCGACGGTGATTTACGCCGCTGGCTGGTAAAAGGTGGCACCTTACAGCACCCCTTAGAAAATGCCATCACACGGCCAGGCTACCGATTACCTGAGCAATGGCGCGCAGGAGAAGCGCTGGAGGCACTGCATCAGCACCATCTCAGTGCCGCACCGGTGGTGAATCTGGATGGGAAACTGGTCGGAGCCATTAATCTGCACGACCTGCATCAAGCTGGCGTTGGTTGATATCCCCGTCATTGTTCAAGTTGTAGCTGTGTTGGTTGCATTCACGATTCAGGCCTCGCTGCTGCGAGGCCGCTGCAACCAGCATTCAAATCCGCCAGTGACATCTTCATCAATATAATCAATTAATCTAGATAAATTTACTTATTAGCGGCCTGCCTGCAATCAGTGCCAATTAGGATCTTGCTGTAACTGCTTTTTGAGCATGGCCTGGATACTGTCATTGGGGCGACCGAGCCATTGATAGGTCGCGAACTCACTCGGTTTATCAAGTGCTTGTGGCTTGTCCGCCACGGAAATACGCATTCCCCATGCCTGCCATACTTGTTTTTTATCCTGACTAAACGCCACCCACATAAAGTTATTGCTGCAATCATGAGGTTTACAAATTCGCCCCACCTTATATTGCTGCCCTTGCCAATTTATCACCTCATAAGGTGCTGACGTCCCCACCCCTTTGCGTGCCCAGGCGGGGAGATTCTTTTGGCTTTTCACCATTTTTTGCCAACTATTTTTATAAACCGGCTGTTGCAGCAGATCCGCCGTAGTCGGGCGGCTTTTGACAGAAGAAGTCTGGGCAACTGACGTGGTTGTGACAGTTGTGGTGGCTGGCTGCGCGAAAGCCCAGGAGCTGACACTGAGCATCACCGCAGCCACAAGACAATGGCGGGTTTTGTTACCTTTCATTATCGAAATCCTTATTATCTGATTAATCTACTCGCCGGACAGTGAGCCAGGCTCTGTGCAACGGCTTAGCGGGCGTGGTATTAGTTTGCCTGTCTATGACCATCAACCAGCGAAAAAGTTGATCCATAGCACGAATTTTCATCCTAATTCCAGTTATACCACAATCTGTATGACAGCTTGAGTTAAGCTATGAACCAGATAGCTATCAGCCGATCCCACCCGATAAAAGGCCATGCCATGTTAACCATTAAGTTACCCGAAGAACCCGAGAAGCTGTATTACTCTGCCGGGGATGCCCACCCGCTGGCTAAGCTTGAAACGGATAAAATTATCCAGATGGTTATCGATCTGGATGTTGCCAATTCCGACAGCGAACATTATGTCACTGGCTGGATGGGACTAAATAGCGTGGTGGTGGTACGTAATTACCAAAATAAGCGCGGTACAGCCAATGGTTTTGTGGTGAATAAAGGCGATCGCTATCGTCTGAGCATTCAATCCATTGAATTTCGCATTCCTAAGGCCGTGTTGTGGATGAGCTTTCGCCGTAAACCCCGCACCATGGAGTTAATCACCTACGAAACATTGGGCGAGCAACCCAGCGGTATGCAGCAGTACCGTAATATCCTCGATGAAGAGTTGCTACAGCAACTCGATGCCGATTGGCGCGAATTGAATGATTATCTTGGTGCAGCCTGCTGGCAACTTGAAAATGACACCCCGCTGTGGCAACAAACCCGACAACAGATAACGCCCGAGGCTATCCGTCAGTTAGTCGATGCGCCTATTTTTCGCACCAAACATCTACAGGCTGATGGGGATTACGCCGGGTTCTGGGCCGGAGAGTACTTTTTTGCCGTTCGCCAGCCTAGCGCAGGCAACCCATTACCTGCGGTACAAATCTCCTGGCGTGAAGATGAAAAAGATATCGGCAGTTATCAATTTGATCTGATTAACGATGAAACAGGCGAGCCAAAACTCTCACTGTGTATTCGCCCGCGCAAAGGCGCGGACAGCTATCTGCTTAACCGTTTTGATGCCCATCACTTACAACGTGCCATCGCGATGTTTGTGATGACTCAGCGCTATTTATTAGCATGAAAATTCCTGCTATTTCAATAGATAAGGCATGCACTTCGTCATTGGGGCTACAGGTAGGCGGCAAGTGAACATATCCCGATGAGCTGACTCAAGTCAGTGATTCGGGGGGGAGCGCGCAGCTAACACCCCTGCGACTTCAAGGACGAAGGATCCCCAAAGTCATTGGAGTTGCAGGTAGGCGGCAAGTGAACACATCCCGATGAGCTGACTCAAGTCAGTGATTCGGGGGGGTGAGCGCAGCTAACACCCCTGCGGCTTCAAGGACGAAGGATCCCCAAAGTCATTGGAGTTGCAGGTAGGCGGCAAGTGAACACATCCCGATGAGCTGACTCAAGTCAGTGATTCGGGGGGGTGAGCGCAGCTAACACCCCTGCGACTTCAAGGACGAAGGGGATTACCACCACTGGTGAAAATGATGCACCGGCCCGATCCCCTGCCCGACTTCAAGGGAATCGGCTTGTTCTAATGCACCTTGCAGATAGTGTTTGGCGGCATTCACCGTATCTGCCCAATCGTGGTGCCGTGGCCGTAAGGCCGCCAATGCGGCCGATAAGGTGCAGCCGGTGCCGTGGGTATGGCGAGTATTTACTCTGCGGGTAACAAAACGCTGTTCGCCTTGTGCCGTAAACAGCCAATCGGGGCTATCCTCACCGCTCAGATGCCCTCCTTTCATCAATACTCCCTGACAGCCCAGAGCCAACAGTGCTCGCCCCTGTTCACACATTTGTTGCTCATCGCGGGCAGGCTGGCAATTGAGTAGCGCGGCTGCTTCTGGCAGATTCGGGGTAATCAAAGCCACCCGCGGTAACAGCAGTTGACGTACTGCGTCTACGGCCTCTGGCGCCAATAAAGGATCACCGCTTTTGGCGACCATAACGGTATCTAGCACCACAAATGGGATGGGATAACGTTGCAGTTGTATGGCAACAATCTCGACAATGTCAGCATTAGCCAACATACCGATTTTCGCGCTATCGATGCGCACATCACTGAGAACAGAATCGAGTTGAGCTGCAACAAACGCCGGTTCGATGGGATAAACTGACTGCACACCACAGGTATTTTGTGCCACCAAGGCGGTGATCACACTGGTGCCGTAAGCTTGCAAAGCAGAGAAAGTTTTCAAATCAGCCTGAATACCGGCCCCACCGCTAGGGTCAGTTCCGGCAATCGTGAGTGAATTAATTCGCTTCATGAATATCTCTCCACACTCATATCAATGGGAGTTCGAATGGCAGCAACAGCGAGAATAGCTAAAGAGAAAACGGCAGGTTGAACGAACATATTCCTCCTAACCGGCGGTCAAGAAGGCGGAACCATAAGGTGCCGAGACTTCCCTACGCTGGCATAATCCAGATCAGGTAATACGGGTAATATCTCAGCCATGCCACTGTTTGTGGCAGGCACCCCGAGTCAGAATTGTTATTATCATGGGCAGGTGGTAGAAGATCAATCATGTATTGGCTCAACCAATGATCAATTTCGCGAAAGCACCCTGTTTTGGAGGTATAACCGTAGGATGAGTATCAAGATTCGTCAGTATCAGGAAAGTGACCGGCCATTCCTGCGCACCTTGTATCTGGCATCACGTAAAGCAGCCTTTACCTGGCTGGACGTTGAACACTTTAGGCTGGAAGATTTTGATCGCTCAACCATCGGTGAAACTGTGCTGGTCGCCGTTGATGGCGATCAACACTTAGGTTTTGCCTCAATTTTTATGGAAGAGAGTTTCCTGCATCATCTGTTTATTGACCCTGCGCTACAACAGTCCGGTACGGGAAAAGCCTTATTGCAGGCAGCACAACAGCTATTTACCAGCCACGGCTCACTCAAATGTCTGGCAAAAAACCAGCAGGCGCTGGCGTTTTATCAAAAACAGGGGTGGGTAGCTATAGCCACCGGCATCAGTAATGATGGCGAATATACATTAATGCATTGGCATAATGAGAAGGTTAAATAAGCACAAGGGAACCGGGTTTCCTGGTGCTTATTTTCTATTCCCCGCGCAGCGCCTTCACATCATCGGCTTTTATATTCAGTGCCGGTTGTCCGAATTGCTGTAGCAGATAATGACTCAAACTAACAACCTGCTCATCGGTCAAGGTGTTGGCAAACCCGGGCATAAAGACTTCACCGTCATTGGTTTTGCGTGACACACCGTGGAGAATCACATTAATCAGGTTATTGGGCACGGATGCCCCGACCACCGAGTTTTTCATCAATGAAGGGTAATAACCGTCTTTTACGCCCTCACCGGTGAAACTGTGGCAACTGGCACAGTTCCCCAAATACAGGCGCGCGCCGTCAGTGTTGTTATCTGCCGTGAAAGGCATACCGCGTAAGGAATTAACACTACTCGCCGCTTGCCCCCAATCCGAACGACTCTTGGTTTCGTCATCTGGATTTAATGGCTCCAGGGTACGCAGATACACCGCCATGGCATTGAGATCACTCTCGCTCAGGTGGCGAGTGCTGTTCTCAATAACTTCAGCCATCGGCCCGGCAGCTTGTGCTTTACCGTCAACATGGCCGGTGCGCAAATATTGCACCACCTGTTGCTGACTCCAGCCGCCAATACCGGCATGTGGATCAGCGGTAATATTAAACGCCGTCCAACCATTAATCTCTGCCCCCCCATAGGCTTTGCTCTCTTTCATCCCCATGGTGATATTACGCGGGGTATGGCACTCACCACAGTGCCCCAATGCTTCAACAAAGTAAGCCCCCTGATTCCATTGTGCATCTTTAGTGTTGTCCGGCTGAAAGCGCTCCCCCTCGAAATTGACCAAATTCCAGAACCACAATCCCCAACGCTGGTTGAATGGGAAAGGCATGTCATTTTCGCGGTTAGCTTGATGCACTGCTGGCAGACTAAACAGATAGGCTTTAATGGCTTTGACGTCAGCATCCGTCAACAACGTATATGAGGTGTAAGGGAATGCCGGGTAGAGATTCTCACCATTTTTCCCTTTCCCTTCATGTAATGCGCGCAAGAACTCTTCATCCGTCCAATTGCCAATTCCGGTCTCTTTATCGGGCGTGATGTTGGGCGAATATAGCGTGCCCATCGGCGTCTTGAAGGCAAGTCCACCGGCAAAAGGCTTGCCGTCTTTGGTGGTATGGCAGGCCACACAGTCAGCGGCCTTAGTCAGGTACTCACCACGTGCAATCAGGTCAGCATCAGCACTGGCATACCCAGTTACGGCTAAACCTAATGCGATAAACAGGAGATTCACTGAACAGCCCAAGGTTTGTTTTCTCATCTTACACCTCGGCCTTTAATGTTTCAGCGATACGCAGCGAGAGTGCGGCAATCGTCAAAGTACAATTAACTGAACCGACAGTTGGCATTACACTACTACTGGCGATAAACAGGTTTTTATGGTCATGGGTACGACAATCGCTGTCCACTACCGAGTCTTTCGGGTCACTGCCCATAATGGTGGTACCCGTAATATGATTGTTATTGGCGAAGTTATTGTTGAATTTAACCTCGGTTCCCCCCATCAGCTTTGCCGCCTCGGCATAGACCTGCTGAGTGTGTACCGCACTTTTTCGCACATAATCATCCATTGCATAGTAAAACTCGGGTTTCGCAATGCCGATGGCGTCTTTCTCGCTAGCGCTGGGGATAATACGATTTTCGACATGAGGCAAAATCTCGTGGAAGCTGTCGAATTGTACAAAACGCGCGGCCCTGTCACGGATTTTGGCCTCAAGCTGTGGCCCGAGTTGCAAATCCCCCTGTTTGAGTAATTCAATCGTGACTTGATCGGTACGTGACAAATTGGATAAATGAATTTTTTTCGCTGCAAAATCAGCGCGGAATGCACCATCACGGAAGCCGATCATCGACGTCATTTCCTGCGGCCCACGCCCTGGCCACAAGGGTTCACTGGCCATAAAAGTCACCCCAGTTCCGGGGTGATCCATTAGATTGCGCCCCACCATATCGGAACTATTACCCACTCCCCGTGGATTTTTCTCATCGGTGGACATCAGCATCAGTTTCGGAATTTCAATGCCATTGGCGGCCAGTACGAAGTATTTACCCTCAGCCCGATGCTCATTGCCTTGTTCATCTTTAAACAGTGCCGCAATAATCTGCTGTTTATCATTAACTTCTAACTTATAAACCACCGCTTTGGGGCGCACGACTGCCCCCGCCTGCTCGGCTTTTTCGACATGAGTGATACCGTTATACATGGCGCCAATCGGGCAAATAGGCATGCAGTTGTTATTACCACAACAGGTTGGCCGGCCATCATAAGGGCGACTGTTACGGGCGACCGGTTCAGTGACCACATTGAAACTTCCGCCGTTAAAGCTGCCACCGTTAAAAACATGGCTATTTAACACCGTCTTGATGCGCTGTTCATTCCACGATAATGGCAATGGTGCCATCGGATAGGGTTCGCTGCGGGGTGATCCTAGATCTTCATCACTTGGCCCCCAAACACCTAATTCCTGTTCAGCGCGCAGATACCACTTTTCCAACACCGCATACTCAATTGGCCAATCTCGCCCGACGCCATACACGGTTTTCAGTTTGAAATCGTTAGGCAAAAAGCGCCAGGCAGAAGCCGCCCAGTGCCAGGTTGTGCCACCCACTGCGCGGATATATTGCACATCATACGGATGTTCACCCTTTTGAATCAGATAGTTATTATTTGGGTTAGATTCAGGATGAGGCGCATACGCGGTGGAAGGATATGGCGCCATGTTGTCTGATTTATCCGGCTGATTACGGAAGTTTTCTACAATTTCCCAGCGAGAGAGGCGCGGACCTGCCTCTAAAACCAGTACTGACTTGCCAGCCATGGCCAGTTGATGGGCAACCAGCCCTCCTGCAACACCCGAGCCAATAACGACGATATCCGCCTTTAGTGTGTCAGCCATAAATGTATTCTCCAAAATTATAAGGCGACATCAGGCTTTACAGCCCAGTATCCGGGTTTATTCGGGCAATAAGAGCGAATAACCAACACATCGGATACCGCATCGAACATCAACGCATTCTCATAGCTGATTACCGCCGCATCGATTCCCTCACCGATCACGCCGACATACCAGCCTTGCAATATTTGCCGAGCGATTTGCTGTTGCAGAGGTGGCCATTGCTGAGGTTCACCCGCAGGCAACGGTTGTAACAAGGAGAGTTTTTGGTCAAAACCGCCTATTTTCCCGAGCAAAACCTGATAGATTCGTTGACCAATCTGCACATTAAGCTGGCGCTTACCGGTCAATGCGCGTGATACCAACATGAATCTTTCTAAATTCTGCGGCGAGGTTTGGGTCGATGCCGCGAAAGCATCTAATGAAAGGGGACTCATCAGGCTACTGACTAGCCCGACGCCGATATATCCCAGCAGACGGCGGCGTGAAATACCCCGCACCTGAGGTATCGGAGAGAGATTTACCGACATGTTTTTTCTCCACAAAACAGCACGCACGCAGTATTCATCCGTTGTATTTAGGAACATGCTGCTAATCGGCATGTGCTAACAGATGCGGGCTACTGCGAGCTAAACTACCCTGCGTGTTACACAGCGGCAGTGGCAATCTTGACTAATAATGAATGGACTTCTCGTCTTATTGACGATGTAAGTTATGAGATGCAGATGTTAAATATTTAGTTGAGTTGTAAAGATTCGTCAAGATTATACCTCCTCAGTGAAGGGGTAAAGCAAAACGTGATTCATATCACATTTTGTAACTATAGAGCCGGATCATGCCTTCACCTCAATCATTACTTCAATACGATTAAGGACATATGCCACTTGATGCCAAACTTGCTGATATTCGGTTGAGTTATAGGTACGTAAAAATTCCACCAGCAGTGTTTTGGTTTGTTGCCATATTGCATCATCGACCGGATGCTCTTTATTGGTCTCAAAGAAGGTTTCCAGTGTTTCAACTTTTTGCAGGTAAGCATCCAACGCAGCAGTCCATTCACTTGTATGCAACTTGTGAGAAATTTGCGCCAGCAGCCAGGGCATATAGTCGCGACTGAGGCTTACATCCCAAGTATCAGCATCTGTTGCAGACCATGTGGCACTTAGATAATCACAATGTGTGCCTTGATCATCGGTAAATCCGTGCAATGCACAAATAGCCTTTTCTACATCAAGCACATAGCCTAAGGCCGGACTATTAATGAATACTGCATCATGGGGGGTTCGCTCATTAAAGTTCACTGCTGCACCAATGTATTCACCTAATTTTGGCCCGGTCATCACACCTTTGAAGTTAATATATGGTGGTTTTTCATTCATATAAAAATGCAAAACTTTATTTTTATATCCATTAACCAGATAATGATATTCCCAGTCAGCCATAAAGTACCATTTTTTGCTGTATATATTATAAGCTACTCCATTATCACAACGGTACTCTAAACTATTATCACTGTAGTTACTGCGATGGTAGGTAAAGCTAATCGCCGAAGGTTGGTCAGTGCCATCATTCAATAATGAAAGGCACGAGGACTCTATTAACGCTTTACCTTTACTTAATTTATTATAAGCCATCAGTGATTGAGTTTCCGCATCATAATAAATATGATTCCTACCTTCCTTATTTCCCAAATAGATATAGGTATCATCTGGTTGGTCCAACCGATGGGTTATTACCTCACGTTGGTCATTTACCCCCCTTGATTCAAGCGTTTCCTTATATTGTAATAATGGTCTGACTGCCTTTTCCTGCCACGTTTCAATAGTAGACGCATCAAACCATAGAGTGTATTTATCCACGGTTCCCTGCTGAAAATGTTGTTCCCTGCCATGTAGAATATTAATCGGGCTAGTATGTAAGCTCACATAGAAACCGATTTGATCTAATGATAACGCGGTACCCGTCCCTTGATTGACTAATCTTATTTCATTTTCTACCACCTGAGGGAACCAATACTGGCCAGAATTATTAAAATCACAATAGGTAAATGCCACATCAGCATCAAGCTGGGAACTACGCCGAACCACCGGTGACAAACAGTAAAGGTTGCGATCAAACCCTTGCCCGATAAAGGCCGTCATTATCTGCCCTGCATGACTATAAAAGAAGTAAGAACTTTGTCCATCAGCACCAATAGGCTGACTTTGCTTGGTTAAAAAGATGCTATGACCATTGTTAACATAATAATCATAGCTGAAATATTTTTCAGCGAAAATGTCTGAATGGTAATTGAATGTCACCCTCTTATTCTCAGGATATAAATTCTTTGGTAATACACGATAAGAACTGATGTCTGCTGTTAATCCATACTGCGCCAACTCAGCCGCATTGGTGTTTTTATAAAGCGTAGCAGACTTCCCCAAAAATGAATAATCACTAAAAACCTCAACCCGTAAATTTAGCGGGATTTTTATTGATGCAATATTATTATTCCATTGACTAAATAGCCATTCATCCTCGGTATAATAAGGCACGCAAAATTTTGTGCCGTCCTCCTTTTCAGAATAATTATCTTTTGAATAAAAACAGACATTATCTTCATTATTATGCTCTGCCATTGTGGATATTGATATAAAGACACAAGGAACAATCAAAATACTAATTTTAGCATTCATATTTCACCTGTTAATTATAAAGAAACCAAATATAATTTTTCACATCAAATGGGAAGGTAAGCGTCACAAATTTTATATTCACATACAGTAACCTTACTTAAAAGCGATACTCACAAAAGCATCGTTCATTTTTTATTTATCCGTGAAGGTAAAATATAAATTTTTATTTAATCGCAGCCAAAATAAAAAGCCCCTAAGAATGGGGGGTTGAATTAAGCTAACAGCCATTATGACAACCTCACTATGGTAAATTCCGATTACTGAGGCTCTTGCGATTCATTCATAGAGCGTGATCCGGCGGATAAGATCGTGCTGGTGTACATCTGCAATGCTTTACCTGAGTACTCTTAGCGTTGTGGGGCAACTCAGTAGAAAGAGCGGCTTACAGAATTGTAGCTAGCAACACGGGAAGAAGGCCGCAGGTTCAAGTCCAGCCACCGCATCAACACCCAGTTAACCGGTGAGTGCTGTGTCTTGCCCTCTACGCAGAGGGGCTTTTTTTCTCTAAAACCCTTATATCCCCTGTGCTTTCTGCCTATAATCACATTCACACACAAACACTTACAAAGTGAAGTCATGCTCGATTTTTTTAAAGAACTCTTTACTGCTATGCGTGCGACTGCTGTTGAGCGTATAAAAAGTCCGGTAATTGGTGCTCTGTGCTTTTCTTGGCTAATTTTTAATTGGGATAACATTCTTGTGATGCTATTCAGCGCAGCCACCATCGAAGATAAAATTGTCATGATAAAAGACAATTCGACGATGCTAACAGCGATGATATTTCCTATCATTTCAACCGTATTAATAACTATATTATTACCAATTATCTCGGCGAAAGTTATATCGATACAAAACAAGCCAACCATGGCATCCATGGAGGGATATGCGGATAGAAATGACGCGACCTTAGATAGAAAAAAAATCACCGAGCAAAAACGTGCCCGCGCAGATATCGCTTATGAAAGAGAAATAACAGGCGGTCAAGAGGAAATCCAGAAAATGAAGGAAGATATTGAAATTTCCAAGGAAAAAACAGGAGAAATAACCAAAGAGAAAAATGAATTGATTGCTGAGAAAAAAGCACTAATTTCTGAGAAAAAAAGTCTAATTGTCGAGAGGGATGAATTGATTTCAGAGAAAGAAGTCATGCTAGAAACCAATAATAAACTATCTCAAGACATGCTCGAATTAACATTACAGCTTGATGAGGCTCGTAATAAATTAAGAACAAATAATCGATCTAATCCCCTTAAAGCAGACAGTACAGATTCTTCAATTGTTCGCGTAAATCGAACTCTAAAAGGGAAGACAATAATACCAAATCAAAAGAAATGATAATTTTATTACAAAATAACAATCACGCATACGGGTCGTGATCAGTAATACACCGGCCTTGCCGCTGGGCTCCGGGCAAATGTTGCTGTCGCGTGGTAACTGGGAATACAAAGGTCAGTACGAGAGCATCCCCCTTGCCTGATGAGCGATCTATTCTTTTTTCCAGCTATTACTCACTGATTTAATGCTGCTGCCTTAGCCAAAATCGATAAACACCGCGTCAGACCCCGTATTTGCCCTCAAAATCAGTAATACGCTTGGCTGAATATCAAATCATCTGTTGTGCGAGGATAAGTGTCAATGCACTTACTGTTCAGTCCTTGCCGCAGCTAGATAACGAAATCATCAGAACCGAAATATGCGAATAACCGGAGCGAGTGACACGTCACGCGCAGTAGCAACGCGATTCATTGCGGCATCGGCCAGGCCGGTAGGAATGAACTGAGCATCATTTAATATACCGTCAGAAATTTGAGTCTTCCGTCAATCTTTATCAATCGTAGAAAAGAGAAAGCCCTCTATGAATGCAGAGGGCTTAAGGGTTTTTCTATCGTGTTAAATAGTATTCAAACGGCCGTATACTATTCCCACTCAATGGTAGCGGGTGGCTTGCCACTGATATCGTAAACTACACGGGAAATACCATTCACTTCATTGATAATGCGGTTTGAAACGCGGCCCAGGAAGTCGTATGGCAGATGCGCCCAATGTGCGGTCATAAAATCGATGGTTTCTACTGCGCGCAGTGAAACCACCCAATCGTATTTACGCCCATCGCCCATCACACCAACAGAACGCACTGGCAGGAATACAGTAAAGGCTTGGCTCACTTTATTGTACAGATCAGCTTTATGCAGCTCTTCGATAAAGATGGCATCAGCGCGGCGCAGCAAGTCACAATACTCTTTTTTTACTTCGCCCAGAACACGTACACCCAAACCTGGACCTGGGAATGGATGGCGATATAGCATGTCGTACGGCAGACCTAATTCCAGGCCAATTTTGCGTACTTCATCTTTAAACAGCTCTTTCAGCGGCTCAACCAGCCCCAATTTCATCTCTTTCGGCAAACCGCCCACATTGTGGTGAGATTTAATTACGTGTGCTTTACCAGTAGCAGACGCGGCTGATTCAATCACATCAGGGTAGATGGTGCCTTGTGCCAACCACTTCACTTGATCTTGCTTACACGCTTCTTCATCAAACAGTTCGACAAACACGCGACCAATGATTTTACGCTTCGCTTCAGGTTCATCGACACCAGCCAGCGCTGCAAGGAAACGATTTTCGGCGGCAACATGAACAATATTCAGGCCGAATTTATCACCGAACATTTCCAGCACTTGGTCGGCTTCGTTCAACCGTAGCAGCCCGTTATCGACAAACACACAAGTCAGGCGGTCACCAATAGCACGATGCAGCAGCATTGCCGTCACAGAGGAGTCAACACCACCGGACAGGCCAAGAATCACATGGTCTTCACCAATTTGCTCACGCAGACGAACAATGGCGTCTTCGATAATGGTGGCCGGGGTCCATAAGGCTTCACAGCCGCAGATATCCAACACAAAGCGCTCTAACAGGCGTTGGCCTTGTTTGGTATGTGTGACTTCTGGATGGAACTGCACGCCATAAAAACGCTTTTCTTCGTTGGCCATAATGGCAAACGGGCAGGTATCGGTGCTGGCAACCGTCACAAAATCAGCTGGGATGGCAGTGACTTTGTCACCATGGCTCATCCATACATCCAATATTGCTTCATTGGCTGGATTGATAGCATCTTTGATATCGCGGATCAGTGCGCTGTCAGTTTTGATTTCCACCTGCGCATAACCGAACTCGCGCTGATTTGAACCTTCAACTTTCCCCCCCAGTTGCATCGCCATAGTCTGCATACCGTAGCACACACCTAATACCGGGACACCCGCAGTGAACACGTAATCAGGTGCGCGTGGGCTGTCGTGCTCAGTCGTGCTTTCAGGACCGCCAGAAAGAATGATGCCGCTTGGATTAAATTCGCGGATCTGAGCTTCGGTTACGTCCCACGCCCATAGTTCACAATAGACACCGATTTCACGAACGCGTCGCGCCACCAGTTGGGTGTATTGCGAGCCGAAATCAAGAATAAGGATGCGATGCTTATGGATATTTTTTGTCATGTGCGGCGTATTCCACAGAGAAATAATAAAATTAAATAGTTACCATAATTATTTATGAATCATTCCAGTCGGCGAAGCTAAGAAGTTAGTTAACGCCCGCAGCACAGCATACGCAGTTGACACTAAGTCAATGAGCAATGCGAGCCGCGAACGATGACCAAATTCGCCGGTTTAAGCCCCTGGAATTAGCCCATGCGATAGTTAGGGGATTCTTTAGTGATAGTCACATCATGCACATGGCTTTCTTGAATCCCTGCACCACTGATGCGCACAAACTCAGCTTTGGTACGCAATTCATTGATAGTGGCACAACCGGTAAGCCCCATGCAGGAGCGCAAGCCCCCCATTTGCTGATGTACAATCTCTTTCAACAAACCTTTGTATGCGACACGACCTTCAATACCTTCCGGTACCAGTTTATCGGCAGCATTGTCAGTTTGGAAGTAACGGTCAGAAGAGCCTTTGGACATCGCGCCCAGTGAGCCCATACCACGGTAAGATTTGAATGAACGACCCTGATAGAGTTCGATTTCGCCCGGAGACTCTTCAGTCCCTGCCAGCATAGACCCCACCATGACACAGGAAGCACCCGCGGCAATGGCTTTAGAAATATCGCCAGAGAAACGGATACCGCCATCAGCAATCACCGGAATACCGGTACCTTCCAGTGCTTCGACCGCATCAGCAATCGCCGTGATCTGTGGCACACCTACACCAGTCACAATACGGGTGGTGCAAATTGAACCTGGACCAATCCCTACTTTTACGGCACTCACACCGGCATCAGCCAAGGCTTTTGCACCCGCGCCCGTCGCAACGTTACCGCCAACGATTTGCAGGTTAGGATATTTGGCACGGGTTTCACGGATTCGTTGCAGAACACCTTCAGAGTGACCATGGGATGAGTCAATCAGTAAAACATCAACACCTGCGGTGACCAGCGCGTCGATACGCTCTTCATTGCCGGCACCGGCACCCACAGCAGCCCCAACACGTAGACGGCCATGTTCGTCCTTACAGGCGTTAGGTTTGCGCTCTGCCTTCTGGAAGTCTTTTACAGTAATCATGCCGCGCAGATGGAAGCTATCATCAACAACCAATGCTTTCTCGACACGTTTTTCATGCATTTTTTGCAAGACAATTTCGCGAGCTTCGCCTTCCTTGACGGTAACCAGACGCTCTTTCGGTGTCATCACCGCCGTCACGGGTTGGTCTAAGTCAGTCACAAAGCGCACATCACGGCCAGTGATAATGCCAACCAGCTCATAATCTTCGGTTACCACCGGGTAACCAGCAAAACCGTTACGGGCAGTCAATTCTTTCACTTGGCGCAGTGTGGTGGTTGGGGTAACAGTCTGCGGCTCGGTAACAACGCCACTTTCGTGTTTTTTCACGCGGCTGACTTCTTCAGCCTGGCGCTCAATGGACATATTTTTGTGAATGAAACCTAAACCGCCCTCTTGTGCCAGCGCAATGGCCAGACGAGCTTCGGTAACGGTATCCATGGCTGCGGACAGCATAGGGATATTTAGGCGGATAGTTGCGGTCAGTTGAGTGCCAAGTTCGGCCGTATTAGGCAAAACTGTGGAGTGGGCTGGAACCAGGAGAACGTCGTCAAATGTCAGAGCTTCTTTCTTGATACGTAGCATGGGCAATATCTCACCAAGGTGGATGTGAAAAGATAAAATATTGCCGTGGCATTATACAGAGCGTAATCGGTTGCCTCCAGCACTTTCTCATAATTTTTCTTGCCAACCGGTCTGAGGTAGGTAATATCGATCAATTAAGTGCTTGTTTTAAAATTTGATCCAGGTCACATGTCACAATCTTCCGCATCAACAATTTTTACTGTTAGCCGTCTTAATCAGACGGTGCGACAACTGCTGGAAATGGAAATGGGCCAGATTTGGCTCACGGCCGAGATATCCAATTTCTCCCAACCGTCATCCGGTCACTGGTATTTCACCCTAAAAGACGCTCAAGCGCAGGTGCGTTGCGCGATGTTTCGCAACACTAACCGCCGCACCACGTTTCGTCCACAAAATGGTCAGCAAGTGTTGGTCAGGGCATCGATTACCCTGTACGAGCCGCGTGGCGATTATCAGTTAATTGCGGAAAGCATGCAGCCTGCCGGTGACGGATTGCTGCAACAACAGTTTGATCAACTCAAGCAACAACTGGCGGCGGAAGGGCTATTTGATCAACATCATAAACAACCGTTGCCAAGTCCTGCCAGGCAAGTTGGCGTCATCACCTCTGCCAGTGGTGCGGCGCTGCATGATGTTCTACAGGTTTTGCAACGCCGTGACCCATCATTGCCGGTAATTATTTACCCAACAGCAGTGCAAGGAGTTGATGCTCCATTGCAGATAGTCCGTGCCATTCAGTTAGCTAACCTACGTGCCGAGTGCGATATATTAATCGTCGGGCGCGGCGGCGGATCGCTGGAAGACCTGTGGAGTTTTAACGACGAACGGGTCGCCCGCGCTATTTTCAATAGCCACATCCCGATAGTCAGTGCGGTCGGCCATGAAACCGACATCACTATTGCTGATTTTGTCGCTGACTTGCGGGCGCCAACACCGTCTGCTGCCGCAGAATTAGTAAGCCGTAACCAGATTGAGCTGGTCAGGCAAATTCAAGGGCAGCAGCAGCGGATGGAAATGGCGATGGATTATTATCTGGCGCAGCGCGGCCAGCAATTCACCCGCCTTGAACACCGTTTACAGCAACAACATCCACATTTGCGACTGGCACGTCAGCAGACCCTGTTATTAAAGCTGCAACGCCGCCTGGAAGAGAGCGCGCAAAACCAAATCCGCTGGTTAAGCCGGCGCACCGAACGGCTCCAGCAGCGCCTCGCGCAAGTGCAACCGCAAGGGCAAATTCACCGTTACAGCCAGCAAGTGCAGCAGCAGGAATACCGTTTGCGTCAGGCATTAGAGCGCCAGCTTAATGGTTATCGGCAGCGTTTTGGTATCGCCTGCTCGCAGTTAGAGGCCGTCAGCCCATTAGCAACCTTGGCCCGTGGCTACAGTGTCACGCAGACTCCGGCTGGGGTAGTGCTGAAAACCACTAAGCAGGTGCAGACAGGTGATAAGCTGACCACCCGATTGCAGGACGGTTGGGTAGAAAGTGAAATCACCCAAATCAATGTGGCGAAGAAGGTTCGTCAACGGAAAGCGGCAAAAGAGTAACGCCGCCTGGCTCAATTGCTGCCAGTCATATCGTCGGCAAGTAACTAAAGTGAACGCGGCTTTTCGAAATGAGTCCGTGACCGTGCTGGCAGAAATAATCAATCGCGCCACACGCCTTCAGCACCTGCAACGGTTTGGCGCAATCAGGGCACTCCGCCTGTTGCTGATAGTTGCCATGGCAATTAGAGCAATGAAAGTGGCCACTTACTTCGGTCATCAGTTTTTGGCAAACCGGGCATAATGCATCCATCGACTTCTCCTTAAAAACTACATCACCCCGAGCGATCGTAGGAAGTAAATCCCCAGCGCGGTGGTAAAGAATGAACCGACCGTGGTGATGGCAATGATATTCGCCGCCAGGGTGGCATTGCCTCCCATGGCGCGGGTCATAACATAACTGCCAGCCGCCGTTGGAGTGGCAGAGAACAGAAATATAATCCCTAATGTCGCCCCACGAAAGCCCATCAACAAGCCACCAACGGTCATCAATATTGGCACCACGAATAATTTAGCTGTTGAAGATAACGCTGCCACATTGGAAGAACGGAACATCGCGTGCCAGTCGAGGCTCGCTCCGGTGCACAACAGAGCCAATGGTAATGCCAAAGCAGAGATATAACTCCCCGTCTGGACAATCACCTGAGGAAGGGGTAATTGCGTTTGTGCGTAGAGTAAACCGCACAGTAGCCCAATTATCAGCGGATTAGTCACAATACTGCGTAACAGTGCCAATTTACTGATTTTGCCGCCCTGCCCAGCTTGCAGACTGCGAGTCAGGGTGATCACCGACAGCATATTAAATAAAATTACTGTCACCGTCAGATACATCGAGCCGAGTGCCACCCCTTCGGCACCATATGCCGTCATGGCAAAAGCCAACCCCACGATAGCAGTATTGGCTCTGAACCCTCCCTGCACGAATACACCACGCTCTTTTGGGTCTTTTACCAACCACTTGGCGGCGACTTCCAACAGCAAGAAGGTCACCAACGTACCAATAGCGCCATAAACAACCAAGGGTAGGTTATCCAATAAGCTGACATGATTGGTCGCGACACTAAAAAACAGTAGACAAGGGAGGGCGAGATTGAAGACCAGCTTGGTGGCACCATCGCAGAAGCGATCATCCATCAAGCCAAAGCGCCGTAACAGCACACCGAGTAACATCATCAGCAAGTTAGGCATCGTGACACTAAATGCAAAACTCCAGGTTTCCCAAGACATGACTGACTTTCAACTCCCTTTGTTTACGGTTAAGCGGCCAAAGCTGCGTTTTACTGACCGCGGTCGTTAAATGTGCAAAAAGCGCGGAATGCCCGCGCTTTTTAGTATACCCAATAGATGTCAAGATACAGGAAAGCGGCAAGCGAGATACAAATCGGTCGGGAACCGATTTGTACAGCATTTATGCTAGCCCGCAGGGTGAGCCTCAAGGATGAGGCTCATTAATCCCGATGAGCTTACGCAGTCAAGTGATTCGGGTTATTGATAGCAGCCAACACACCTGCAACTTGACAGATGAAGGGTAGATTATTTACCTTTTTTCAAGTGCGACATCAAACGCTTACGTTTACGCATCTGATTTGGTGTTAATGGATTGCGCTTACCCGCGAATGGGTTCTCGCCCTCTTTAAACTGGATGCGAATTGGCGTCCCCATTACTTTCAATGAACGACGGAAGTAATTCATCAGGTAGCGTTTATACGAATCCGACAGGTCAGTAACCTGGTTGCCGTGGATTACGACAATCGGCGGGTTGTAACCCCCAGCATGGGCATACTTCAATTTGACGCGACGGCCACGCACCAAAGGAGGCTGATGGTCTTCTTCGGCCATCTGCATAATGCGGGTCAGTAAGGAAGTGCCCACACGTTTGGTTGAGCAGTCATAAGCTTCTTGAATAGATTCAAACAGATTACCCACGCCACTGCCATGTAAGGCTGAGATAAAGTGAATCCGCGCAAAATCGACAAAACCAAGACGCAGATCCAGCATATCTTTAACCTGCGCACGCGCTTCTTCTGTCATGCCATCCCATTTGTTGACCGCAATAACAAGTGAGCGCCCACTATTGAGAATAAAGCCCAACAGCGACAGGTCCTGATCCGAAATACCATCACGAGCATCAATAACCAACAGTACAACATTGGAATCTTCGATGGCCTGCAAGGTTTTAATTACTGAGAATTTTTCAACCGTTTCGGTGATTTTGCCGCGTTTACGCACCCCCGCAGTATCAATCAGGATATATTCACGCTCATCGCGGGTCATAGGAATATAAATGCTGTCACGCGTGGTGCCCGGCATATCATAGACCACCACCCGATCTTCACCGAGAATGCGGTTGGTTAGTGTGGACTTACCTACATTAGGACGCCCGACAATTGCCAGTTTGATTGGCAGAGTCCGTGGGTCAAAATCATCTTCTGCGTCATCTTCAGGAACAGCGTCGTCCTCAGCTTCCTGTGCGGCCCAATAAGCCGCATTCGCTTCTTCATCGGTCAATTCAATTTCAGGTTCTACAGCATCCATATAAGGTGCCATAACATCTTCAATCAACTGAGTCACACCACGGCCATGGGACGCCGCGATAGCATGAACTTCACCTAAGCCCAATGAATAGAAATCTGCTGTAGCAGTATCTGGATCAATACCATCAGTTTTGTTGGCAACCAGGAAAGTCGCTTTTTCACGACTGCGCAGATGCTGGGCAATCCCCTGATCCGCAGGCATCAAGCCCGCACGGGCATCAACCATAAACAGGACAATATCGGCCTCTTCAATCGCCAATAACGATTGACCTGCCATCTTGGTTTCTACGCCATCTTCTGTGCCATCAATACCTCCGGTATCGATAACAATAAACTCATGACCCTCGACCTCGGCACGACCATATTTACGGTCACGCGTTAGCCCGGGAAAGTCCGCAACTAACGCATCACGGGTGTGCGTTAAACGGTTAAATAGAGTGGATTTACCCACATTCGGGCGCCCGACCAGCGCGATGACAGGTATCATTGTTGAAGCCTCATTACTTAATTTTCAAATCATTACAGCGCTGTACCAAACCTGCAACAGCGCAGTTTTTAGAAGACAAACGGCCCCTGAATCTCAGGAGCCGCTTAAAACCCTGCGTTTTGAACGTTGCTGCGATATTAGCGGCATTCACTAACCCGAATAACTGACGGTATCAGTTCATTAGGGTTCATTCGTTTGCTGCCTTGCTGCAACACCAATAACTTTGGGTATTGACCTATTATTGGCCTGTTAAACAGGCACTAAATCAGGATTAACGGGTGAACGCGTATACCGTGCCGCCTCTCGCCTGAACCAACAACTTATCGCTGGCAACCACTGGCGCACTCAGGAAGCCGGAGCTGTCTACGCTCTGCTGAGCGACAAAACGGCCATCATCGGTATTCACCCAGTGCAGATAACCTTCGGCATCACCTACAACCAGATACCCATTATACATCACAGGAGCTGTCAAGTTACGATGTAATAAATCGCTTTGACTCCAAAGGGTTATACCGCCATCTGTTTTCAGCGCAACAATTCGGTCATTTTGATCGACCAGATAAATGCGACCCGCGTCGACAATGATGTCATTCACTGATCCCATTTCACGCTTCCACAGGATCTGGCCGGAACGCAGATCTAATGCAGTCAAGTTACCATTGTATGCCAAAGCATAAACCACACCATCAACAACCACAGGCGTGGTATCAACGTCGTTCAGGCGGTCAATTTCAGTGGTACCTGTCACTTGGGAAATACGCTGTTGCCAGATCAACTGGCCTTGTTCCATCATTACCGCACTGACGCGGCCATTGTCACCACCGACAATCGCTGCACCGAATGCGACTGCTGGCGCAGATTCACCGCGCAGAGAGAGCGCTGGTGTATCGAGGTTTAATGTCCACTTAATCGCACCGTCTGATTCATTCAGTGCTTGCAGCATGCCATTTGATGTATGGATCAGTACCACCCCATCGCTGACAACCGGACGAGATAATGCTTCACCCGCCACCACGGTCTGCCATGCAACCTGACCATCATCGGAATTAAGCGCATAAACTACCGCTTTCTCGCTGCCGACATACACATGGGCACCTGATGCAGTGACGCCACCAGATAACATTGCAGAACGGTTGCTGGAAAGGAAGTTGGTTTTTTCAGACAAATCGGTTTGCCAGATTTGCTTACCGCTGTCGGCGTCCATGGCTTTCACCAAACCTTTACGGTCGGCGGCAAAGACAGTCGTCCCCTGCCAGGCTGGGCGCAAATGGGAGTAATAATCACCGACACCACCACCTACTGAGGTACTCCACACTTTAGTTGGTGTGAATTGATTCTCAATTTTTGGCAGTGGTGACATGGTAACCACATCTTCTTCACTGTTAAACAGTGAACAACCGCTCAATAGGGCAACAGATACCAGTCCTACTAAGAGTGTTTTACGCAATTGCATGGGAATACCCCTTAGCTGGACAAATTATTCAATTTCATGCGCAGCAAAGCTTGCAGCGCCTGAGAAGCATTTGATTCGACGCCTTTGCTGTAAGCAGCTCGCGCACCTGCGGTATCACCTTTACTCAATAGCGCATCGCCACGGACATCCTGAGCCATCGCAGTCCAACCATCACCCTGCACCGCATCCAGCGTTTTCAATGCGTCGTCTGGTTTCTTCAATTGCAATTGCAGACGTGCAAGACGCAAATTAATCAGTGACAACAGATTTTCATCTTTGGTCTGACCCAGCGCCTGAGTGAGTTGTTGCGCCGCTTTATCAAACTCATTTAGCTCAACAAAGTGATGAGCCAGCTCTAACCCGGCCAGTACGCCGTAGTTATTGCTATTGCCCTGAACAAATTTTTCAGCAACAGCAACACCATCAGCACTGTTAGCTGACAAAGCATCACTGGCTTGCTGATAGGCAGAGGAGGCTTCCGTCAAGACAGTGTTCTGATGACTCTGCCAGTAACGCCAACCCACTAATGCACCAATCCCGAGCACCACACCCACGGCCAGCGCTTTACCATTCTCACTAAAGAAACGGCGCACTGCATCAACCTGGTCATTTTCAGTGGTATAGACTTCCACGGTGTCTCTCTCCTTAACCCAACATCAAAGCCAGACGCGCAGCAACATCCGCTTGCGCCAGCGTTTCTTGTTCACCATTTCGCAAATCTTTTACGACCACTTGCTGTGCTGCTACTTCGCTTTCGCCAAGCATTAATGCCACACGGGCACCCCACTTATCAGCGCGGGTAAATTGCTTTTTGACATTACCACCGCCGTAATTGGTCATTAATTTCAGCGTTGGCATGGCATCACGCAGGTTTTCAGCAAGTAGCATTGCGGCACTTTGCGTACCCTGACCAGACGAAATGACATAAACATCTACTGTCGCTGGTACCTGGAAGTCAGCATTTACGGCCTGCACTAACAGAACCAAACGCTCAAGGCCCATGGCAAAACCAACCGCAGGCGTTGCACGCCCACCGAGTTGTTCAACCAAACCGTCGTAACGCCCACCGGCACACACAGTGCCCTGTGCGCCCAAGCTATTGGTGACCCACTCAAATACCGTACGGTTATAATAATCTAAACCACGAACTAAACGCTCATTGACGGTATATGGGATGCTGGCCTGGTCTAAAAGTTCACACAGACCTGCAAAATGTTGTTTTGACTCTTCATCCAGATATTCAGATAGCTTAGGCGCATCATTTAGCAGCAATTGAACATCGGGATTTTTGGAGTCCAACACCCTCAGCGGATTACTGTACATCCGGCGCTTACAATCTTCGTCCAGTACCTCAACGTGTTGCTCGAGGAAAGTCACCAGCGCTTCACGGTAATCAGCACGCGCATCCAATGATCCAATGGAGTTCAGTTCAAGTTGCACATGCTCTGAGATACCTAAAGCACGCCACCAGCGGGCCGTCAGCAAAATTAATTCAGCATCAATATCCGGCCCTTGCAGACCGAAAACTTCCGCACCCAACTGATGGAATTGACGATAGCGGCCTTTCTGTGGGCGCTCATAGCGGAACATCGGACCGATGTACCACAGACGCTGTTCCTGATTGTACAGCAGACCATGTTCAATACCTGCACGTACACACCCTGCGGTTCCCTCAGGACGCAGTGTCAGACTTTCGCCATTGCGATCATCAAAGGTATACATCTCTTTTTCAACCACGTCGGTGACTTCACCGATCGCGCGCTTGAATAACGGGGTCTGCTCTACAATCGGCATGCGAATTTCGCTATAACCGTAGCCTGCAAGCACTTGCTTCAAGATACTTTCAATGCGCTGCCATACTGCCGTATCGGCTGGCAGGTAGTCGTTCATACCACGGATGGCTTGAATGTTCTTTGCCACGTCTGTTCTCTGTAGTTTTATACCCTGTTTACTTGAAGCAGCAGCGCCGTTCGCAGCCACTCTAATTACTTTGGGCATGGTGCAAAAAATAAAGCCGATTATAGAGGCTTGCCACCCATATATTCAATGATGACAACTTGTTACCCCTACTGGCGCAATGTAAAGCGGGCTAAAACCCGCTTTTGTGCTGACCGACAACCCATGACCAACGATGTTTATTCATCATCCAATTGATTGATAACAATCCGATTATTAGCATCAAGCATTGATGCTTTAGCCCGAATTTTGGCTTCCAACTGGTCAATCATATTTTTGTTATCAAAGCGTTCTTTTTGACGAACACCGTCTTCGTAGAAACCGCTTTTGTTATGAGCACCGGTCACACCGATAGTCGACACTAAGGCCTCACCCGGGCCATTGACCACACAACCGATGATAGAGACATCCATAGGTGTAATCAGATCTTCTAACCGCTGTTCTAAAGCATTCACAGTACCGATAACGTCAAACTCTTGGCGCGAGCATGTTGGGCAAGCGATAAAGTTAATCCCACGGGCACGGATGCGCAAAGATTTAAGAATATCGAAACCGACTTTGACTTCTTCAACCGGATCAGCCGCCAGCGAGATACGCAACGTATCGCCAATACCTTCAGACAGCAACAAACCTAATCCAATGGCAGATTTAACTGAACCACTGCGCGCACCACCCGCTTCGGTGATACCCAAATGCAAAGGTTGGTCGATTTTTTTGGCTAACAAACGATAGGAGTTTACCGCCAGGAAAACATCTGAGGCTTTAACACTGACTTTAAACTGATCAAAATTGAGGCGGTCAAGAATGTCAACATGACGCATCGCGGATTCAAGCAGGGCTTCCGGCGTAGGTTCACCGTATTTCTCCTGAATATCTTTCTCCAGCGATCCACCATTGATACCGATACGGATAGGGATGTTGTAGTGGCGAGCGCTAGCAACCACGTCTCGGATACGGGCTTCGTTGCCAATATTACCGGGGTTAATGCGCAAGCAATCAACACCGTACTCAGCCACTTTCAGGGCGATACGGTAGTCAAAATGAATATCAGCAACCAGCGGCACAATGACGTCTTTATGCTGCTTGATTAATTTAAACGCCTCAGCCGCTTCCATGGTAGGTACTGAGACTCGCACGATATCCACACCAACACGTTGCAATGCTACGATTTGGGCAACAGTCGCAGCAACATCCGTGGTTTTAGTATTGGTCATCGATTGCACTGCAATCGGCGCACCATCACCAATTGGCACTTTACCGACGTAAATCCGGGTAGATTTACGTCGGATAATTGGGGTTTCGTTATGCATTACACACTCTCCTTTACAGTCGTGTAGTTTATACAACAAAGCAGTTTTTCAAAACTACAGTGGCGGTTTAGCTGAACCACAACATAGTTTGTCAAAACCACAATATTACTCTACACCGACAGTCAGGCGCGCTACGCGATTAGCCTTAATAAACTTACTCAAATCAACCGGATTACCCTGATATGTGATTGTCAGCGCACCAGGTGCACCGATAGTCAGTTTATAAGGGGATTTCCCCGATAGGTTGAGGGTCGCGCCTCCTTTTTGGATACCGCTAAACAATGTTTTTCCACTCGCATCAACAACCTGTAACCAGCAATCAGCTTTGAAGTTCATTACCAATGAACCCACAGATGATGCCGCACCATTTACCCCAGCGTCTGCTGTAGGTAGTGGTGATTGCGCGGTAGAAGCATCAGGCACAACTGCCTGACTCGGGGAAACAACCACAGACTCCGCCGGAGTCGCTCCCTGATTAGTTGCTGTCTCGACACGGTTATTTACCGTATCCACAGGTGCTGTACTGTTTGTTACCGGTGCAGTACCACTTGCCGTTGGTGTAGAGGCAGGCTGACTATTCGCAATCGGAGCCTGGGTATCGGTCGGCGCGTTAGGATCGCTATTCTCATCAGACAGCGGCACAGATTGCCCGCCATTTTGCAACAGTTGGGCAGAGGATTGATCAGCCATAGTGGCTATCTCTGCTTGCTGCGCCTGATGATTTTGCCACCACCATGCTCCTGTCAACCCCAGCACAACCAACACAATAAGCCAGGTGAAACTCATCAACCAGCCATCACGTTTTTTATGCTTTTTCCCCAATGAAAAACTTTGCATTGGGGCCACTTTTGCTGCCCTGATTGGTGCTTGTTTTGCCAACATAGGTAACAGTTCATCTTCAGGAAGGTGAACCAGTTTGGCGTAGGAACGAATGTAACCACGGTGGAATGTTGAGGCGAGATTAGCTTGCGCTTTATCCTCCTCAAGATCACGGATTGTGGATACCTTCAAACACAGACGTTCTGCAACCGTCTGCTGAGTTAGCCCTAGAGCTTCGCGGGCTTGACGCAGGCGCACACCTGTCGTCTCTGGAACAGTTTGATCTTGGGAGGCTTCAGTATTCATTAGCTAGAAAATGCTGGTACTGTTTGGATTGTGGAAAACTTCGCGCAAGCTGCTTGCCATAGCGTTGAACACTATCTTGACGGCCTGCTAGCGCGGCGAAACGAATTTGTAACCATAAACTTTCAGCACTGGCCGGAAGTGTATGTTGGTAAACATCCAGTAATAGTTGCGCCTGAGCGCGATTCCCTTCTCCAAAATGCCTTTGAGCTTCTGCAAGCAGCGGCTCACCTTTATCAGGATCATACTTCAATGCCCGACTCAACAGTATCCGAGCCTGGTCATTTTGATTGGCCCGTAAAAAGCAATATCCAGCGTTTTCCAGACTATCTGCCACCTGACCGTAATCGGGCAGCAGCGCTGCTGCGCTAAACTGTTGTTGGGCCGGTACATACTGCCCTAAACCACACAGAAACGCACCGTAATTATTCAGTACCGTGCCATTTCCAGGTGCCAGTTTCATCGCTTGCTGATAACGCTGCTCTGCGGCACTGTTTTCACCGATACGTTGTTCGTAAAACGCCATACCCAATTGAGCGCGATAATCCTGTGGATCAGCCTCTACAGCCTTCTCAAGATTCTGCCGCGCGGCATTAAGATCACCCTGCGCCAAATACTCTAAACCCAGTTGTAAACGCGTCTGCCCGGCGGCGGGTTGGCTAACCTTTTCCGGCGATGAACCGGAACAACCAGCCAATACGGTCGCAATCAGGCAAACTCTCCACAGTCTTGTCAGCTTCATGCTTTCTCAATTGTCCTTATATGTGAAGATACCCGTCATACCTCAGCGTCATGCTCGTTCGCGATACTCACGACTTGAATTATTTAGGGTATAGCTTTTTCAGTATTGAGCATCTAACAAATTATAAGTTAAATAACAATTAGTTATATAGAACAAATCAATACTTTCAATCAGACTGTCTTAATAGCGATAGGTTCACCGGCCATTTTCTTTTTCAAAGTACGCTTGGTGCGGTCAATCACCTCACCCGCTAACTGGCCACATGCAGCATCTATATCGTCACCACGCGTTTTACGAACAATGGTGGTAAAACCATATTCCATCAATACCTTAGAAAAACGATCCACCCGGCTGTTTGAACTACGGCCATAAGGTGCGCCAGGGAACGGGTTCCATGGGATCAAGTTAATCTTACATGGTGTGTCTTTCAGACATTCCGCCAGTTGATGAGCTTGTTCCACGCTGTCATTGATGTGATCCAGCATAACGTATTCGACGGTAACCCGCCCGCCATTGGCTTTGGATTTATCCAAATAACGCCGTACCGCAGCCAGGAAGGTTTCAATATTATATTTACGGTTGATTGGCACGATTTCATCGCGGATATCATCGGTCGGCGCGTGCAATGAGATAGCCAACGCCACATCAATCATATCACCCAGCTTGTCCAACGCCGGAACCACGCCGGAAGTAGACAAGGTCACACGGCGTTTAGATAAGCCGAAACCAAAGTCGTCCATCATGATATCCATGGCCGGCACCACGTTATTCAGGTTGAGCAAAGGTTCACCCATCCCCATCATCACCACATTGGTGATTGGGCGGATACCGGTGGCTTTTACTGCGCCGATAATTTTGGCCGCACGCCATACCTGACCGATGATTTCCGATACCCGCAGGTTACGGTTAAAGCCCTGTTGTGCCGTGGAGCAGAATTTACACTCCAGTGCGCAGCCTACCTGGGATGACACACACAGTGTTGCGCGGTCGCCTTCCGGGATATAGACGGTTTCAACTTGCTGATCACCAACTTTGATGGCCCATTTAATGGTGCCATCCGTTGATCGCTGCTCTTCAGTCACTTCCGGTGCACGGATTTCTGCTACCCGCTGCAATTTGGCGCGTAGCACTTTATTAATGTCGGTCATTTGCTCGAAATCATCAAAGCAATAGTGATATATCCACTTCATGACCTGATCTGCCCGGAAAGGCTTCTCGCCCATTTCGGCAAAAAATTGGCGCATTTGTTGACGATTTAAATCGAGCAGATTAATTTTGCCAGTGACGGGCGCGGTGGTGACGACCGTGCTGTCAGGCGTAGGGGCAGCAGCAATTGGCGCTGATGAAGTTAGTAATTGTTCAGACATGAGTTGTCGTGGCCTCGTTGTTACACTTTACGGCGCTGCGCTTTAAACCGGATAGGCTTTCGAAACGGCGATAAATAAATAATAGAACGCCCCGGGAGAGATGTCTCCACCGGGGCGCGGCATTGTACAAATTTTAGAGCATGGATTCCATGATTGGAAAGGTGTCCGGGCAACTTTATTGTTTCAGTTGATTAAATCTCGGCCATTCCTACGCAGAATCAACTCATTAGCGACGGGGGAAAATCTCATCCGCAGCGAAGAAATAGGCAATTTCACGCTGAGCTGATTCAACCGCATCAGAACCGTGTACTGCGTTAGCGGTAAAACTGTCGGCAAAGTCAGCACGCAAAGTACCCGCCAGTGCGTTATCTGGGTTAGTAGCCCCCATGATATCGCGGTTGCGCTGAACGGCATTTTCGCCTGCCAGAACTTGTACCATAATTGGGCCAGAGGTCATAAATTCAACCAAACCATCGAAGAACGGGCGGCCTTTATGTTCTGCGTAAAAACCTTCTGCTTGTTCTTTGGTCAGGTGCAGCATTTTTGCAGCAATGATTTCGAAACCAGCACTTTCAAAACGCGCATAAATGGCACCAATGTCGTTATTGGCAACAGCATTGGGTTTGATGATGGAGAAAGTACGTTCTAAAGCCATGATAACCTCTATTGAATTTCTAATATTGACCGGACGTGGAACCTGCCCCGCTAAATACCCTAAATAAGGATATAAACTTGGCTGGCGAACGGTTCCTTTACTACAAAATTATGCCGACCCCTGTACAGTGGCCGCCGATTATAGGTGCGTGATTAACGCTTGCATACGGGAATCACAACATTTCATTAAAAAATATTTATCTTAATTACTCATTTTTACGCACAACTCACACTTTGCATAAAAAACCGTTTGTCATACTCGCAGTGTTTTGTAGGCAAAACGTTATTAATATCAAAGTTCATTGATAAATTGAAAGCCTACCTTTTTTTTCACAATGGCTGAAGGTTGGCTGATCACATCCGATACCAGTGCGCGTTTCCCTTTTTTGGCCAAATAGTCGGCTAATGCTCTGATAGCCGCGGTACCTGCGCCTCTGATAGTGCCTTCAGCCATTGGATAAAGCACGTAAGCTGGGTCAGTCAATGAACCGGCAACACCAACATCAAACTCATTAATATCCACTGCCAGCGTGATGCTAATGACCACCCCTGATAAACGAACAATCACATAGATATAATCATCGCGGGCCGTTCTTAGCCAACTCTGCACCACGTCACTCACCAGACTCGAGGCGGAAATAACCGCATCCATCCCTTTATACACATTGGGATTGTCAATGCTTTCAATATCCGTCTCAGTTTTCAAGGTGTGCCAGGCCCGACTGTAAACTCGTTCCCATTCTTCGATATACGGGAGGATATTGTGCCTGGCAGACAGCGAGTTTTCGGTAACGCCGCTAATGATTTCAATATCAAAATGCATTTCAGGCTGTTCTAGCCATTGACTGTTTTCCCGTCTTCTGGGGATGGTTTCGACAAACTGGAAATTTTGCAGTGCCAACTCATAGCGTCCTTGAGGTAGTATTTGTGCTACTTGTGGTATTTCGGCGCTAGAATCCAGAACATTACGATATAAATAATCGGCATAGCTGAGCTGTGAAAAATCAAATGCTGTTTTTAACAGTATCGCATTATCAATATTATTAGCGACATAGAGCTGGACACTTTCAATAAACCGCGCATCGGTCACTGTGTCTGATGCCGCATAGCCGGTATCGCCTGCGCTGATAATCCGCTCAATAACCCGACCAAAATTTTCGGCGTTCCAACTGTCAAGACTGTCACCAAAGAGCATGGTAAAGTCAGTCAAAATACTCAATGTCCAATCAATACAAGGGGGAATAAGCTGGCGGCGAAAACGTAGATGAGGCAGCACTTCATCTTTCATTGAAACTTTACAGGCCAGCGCACTGGCCGGTACCGTCAATGATTTCCCGTTCATATCAGAATTAATTTGAGTCAATATGCCAACCGCCTCAGTTGGCAGCGGTGCCAAGAACACGTCAGCAGACAACGCTTCATTCGTCATTAATTTAGGGAGGGGCTTCGAAGAGCCGGATACTTGCAATATCTTATTGTTACCGCCACTGAAAAAATCATAAATATTGGTGACAAACTGATCTGCCTGATTACACCGCCCTTGGACAACATAATTATAAATATTAAGCAGGGGAAGTAACCAGCAAGCGCTTTTCCCAAGAAAACTGCGCCCTGCCCGACTTTGATTTTTTTCAGCCGTCAGCACTATTTTATTTATAATTAATGGTTCAGTTTTACTGTTATTATTAATGAAGAATTTAACATCCGTTTTATCCGCATCGAATAAATAGGTGATCAATGGATAGTAATCGACTGCCTGTTCGCCAATAGATTCCATAAATTGAACTTCGAAATAACCACCATTAAATGTCGATAACATTGATAATGTATCGCTTTCATCGCTCAATTTGAATATAGCGCTATTATTACTGCTTTCATGAATGAAAAAAAGCTCACGATCCATTATCTTAAATATACCACCATCGACTATTCCTACAGAATAATTATTTTTACTATCCAAATGAAAACTGACCAAGGTTTGTTTTGAACCTATTCGTTCGTCACCCCAATAGTCACCGAAAGTGTATTGTATCGGGATAATCATCTTATCTTTTACAACACAATATTGGTCGCAAATAAAATATTCTTGCTGAGAAACCTGAATGCTACTAATATCATAATCCATGCCTATTTTTTGCAAGTCAAAAGCTGAGTAATCATCAGTCAGAATAAAGTAATCGCCACTATAATTATCATTTTTATAAACTGTCACTTGGGTATTTTGTGGTAGTTTTATCGAACTAATTTGATCATTAAGTGGGTTTAAAATATGTGATTGTTTCCTACGGCGATCAGTATTATTGAAAAGATCAATGTATTCGTTACCAGATAGGCAAATTGATTCACCTAAAAAGTTATCTTTCTCATAGAAACAGGCAGCACTTCTAACTCTAAAGGAACTAATTTCATTATTTAAATCAGCCCAACTGCGGGAGGAGAGTAAATCGACATCATCTCTAAATGTTAATGCCTTGCCTGAGAAATTATTATTTTCATAAACCGTAACAATCATACCCGATGGAACAAAAATAGATGATATCTTGTCATTCCATTCCTCCTTAAGATCACCAATTTCTTGTCCTTGGCTGGCACAAATTGATTTACCCAGATAGCCACCATCAGCAAAGAAACACACTTTTGTCTGTTGAGCAGAAACGTTTGCAGTTAATATTAGCGTGAAAAATATTATCAAGTAATTATGGTTCATCTAATAATCCCCAGTAATAAATGACAGTGTCAAAAATCGTGATGTGATTACTTTATCTAGCTAATAAAAGCATTGATATCATTTTATTTATCACAGGAATGTTATTTAAATGACAAATACAAAAACCAATTAACCATTGTTATTAATTAGTTTTATCAATATTACTATTCCATACGGAAAATTATATTACCCACCTGGCCACTTTCATCCAATACATTAAGCTGATAACCTCCCGGCACAGATAAGTTTTGTACCCATGATTGATTATTCTCGGTCACCGCTACTTGCTCACCATTGAGGAACCACCAATGTTGACCTCTCCCGCCTTGCGCCACCAGGCGCAGATCAAGGCTATTATGACCAGGTAAGCGCTTAACGACAGCACCATCACGTATACCTAAAATCAGTAATGGCGCAGCACTACCTTCCCCTTGCGGTGGACATTGCTGGCTTGCGGCGGGTAACCGTTGATTACGCCGTTCAGCCAGTGGCAACCATGGCTCCAGTGGCAGTGGCCACAAGGCCACTTGCGTTGGCTTGGCTCCTAAGCAATCCGCGGCAACCCGCTCGCCTTGCTGATTTAGCCAGATACTGAGTTGACTACCCTGCATATTTTCCTGGCCGGGTGCGGTCAGTGTGGGCGGTACCGTGCCATCGAGCACCCAGCTTTGACGCCGCTGTCGACAGTTGCTATCACCAACTGCTAGCGGTTGCCCACCCGGCCAACAAATCTCTTCCCGACTGACTGACGATGGCCTCGGATCTGACGGTAAGCTGCGGATGCTTTGCTGCAATCCTGCCATCAACAAGTTATTGACCTGATTAAGTATCGGTATTGCGGTGGCATAACCAAACTGCCCGGCAACCGGAGTGCCATCTGGACGCCCCACCCACACGCCTATTGTATAACGCGCATTGATGCCAATAGCCCAAGCATCACGATAGCCGTAGCTGGTACCCGTCTTCCATGCCAGTGGTACGCTGGCCGGCAGAATATCATCCGGTAACGGTCTGGCTTCACCGGCCATAATACGCCGGATAATCCATGCCGCTCCCGGTGAGAATAGTCGCCGTTCTTGTATTTGTTGCTGCGGTTCAAAACGCAATGTTGCTGCCATTCCGCCACGGGCGAAAGCGCTATACGCGGCAACCAATTGATCCAACCGTGAACCGGTTCCACCTAAAATGACCGCCAGACTGGGTTCACTGTGAGAGGGGAAACGTAAGTTCAGACCACCATTGCGTAAATTGGCGGTAAAACGTTTTGGGCCATAGGCTTCCAGTAATTGAACCGCCGGTAAATTCAGCGAACGCACCAGAGCTTCACTGGCACTGACCGGCCCATGGAATCCGGTATCAAAATTGCCAGGCCGGTAATCACCAAAGCGGCGTGGCACGTCCTGAAGCAAAGATTCAGCATGGATCAGGCCGTCATCCAGTGCCATGGCATACAGGAAAGGTTTGAGTGTCGACCCCGGTGAGCGCCATGCACTGACCATATCCACATGACCAAAGCGGCTGTTGTCCTGAAAATCCACCGACCCAAGATAAGCGCGCACCTTCATCGTGGTATGGTCAACCACCAGCAAGCCTAGCGAGGTTTTCTCAGGTAATTGGTGACGCCAACTCGCCGCCATATCTTCCAATTGACGCTGTAATCCGGTATCAAGCGTGGTGTGGATCACTTCGCGCTGATTACCACTGGTTAAACGGCGAGCTAGCAAAGGAGCCAATTGTGGCATCTGACGCGGTGCCAGCCAGACCTCTTCTTGTTTAATATCAGCCACATCCTTTGCTGTCCAAACCTGATAATCCGCCAGTCGGGTTAACACTTTGTCTCGAGCAGCCTTTGCCCGTAGAGGATAGCGATCGGGACGTAGCCGACTAGGGGCTTGCGGTAATGCTGCCAGCAATGCGGCTTCTGCCGCGGTTAATTGAGAGGGCGGCTTAGCTAAATAGGTCCAACTGGCAGCGCCAATCCCTTGTAGGGTGCCACCAAATGGAGCGCGATTAAGGTAGATCTCGAGAATTTGAACTTTGGAAAAATGCCATTCCAACTGAAAAGTACGCCAGACTTGACGCAATTTGCCAGCTAACGTGCGCGGATGTGGGTCGATCAAGCGGGCAACCTGCATAGATAGCGTGCTGCCACCTGAAAGTATCTTACCAGCGCGCAGATCCTGCCAGGCGGCACGAGCTAGCGCCAATGGGTTTACCCCGGGATGAGAGTAAAACCAGCGGTCTTCAAAAGTGAGCAGTGCTTGCAGATAATACGGCGAAACCTGACTCAACGTCACCGGATAACGCCATACGCCGTCAGCATCGGCAAAACGCCATAACGGTGTGCCATCTTCGCCTACCACTACCCGCGCGACCTGGACCTCGGCCAGAGGCAATGGCCAAAGTCTATCTGCCAGCCAAAGAGTGGCCGGAAACAACACCAGGATAAGCGCCAACGCCCAGCCCATACGCCGATAGCGGGAATAGATATTTTTGCGCATGAATCGTATTACTTCCCCTGACAACTGTTTCGCCACTCAGGGGAAGTGAGTATTCACTTAACGATTTCAAGCTGCACTGGAGTACTCCCCAGCGCACGCCAATCGGGTACATACATCGATTCTACTTGTGGTGCAGGCACCTGGTAGAGGCCTGGTGTGACCGCCCGCGCCAGATAGAGCAACGTGGTGTGACGGTAACCATCGAGATTGACGGCAGCGACATAACGATCATCACGAAACTCCTGATGTTTGATATCCGATTGCTGCATATCCTGTAATAGCTCAGTCACGCTGCTGGCACTCTCTCCCAAACTGGCGCTGCTATCGCCCAGATTCTGGTTTTCCAGTTCCAGACCAGCAGGCAGCAAATCAACCACCAGCGCATCCGGTACCCGCCTATCGGCCCAAACATCCAGATGCACCAAGACTAACTCACCACTTTTCAGTTGTGATAACTGCAACGGATTGCCATCTAGCCCAATGTAGCTACGAGTGATATGCAAATTATTACTGAATGGTGCAGGGGTTTGCTGCGGATATCCCACCACAGCAACGCGGCTATACAATGGCGTATCACCCCGATTTTGCAGTTGCATCCCCGCGGCCAGTTGTGATGCTGACCAGTTTTGGTTTAACGCGGTACTTTGGGTCAGCGTCACGCTATCCGCAATTGGCTCAGCTTGTGGCGCAATAGCAACCTGCCACGGTGTTTCAGCGCCATTCATCAAGGTACGCCCCGCAAGGAATATAGCATTGCTCTCCTGCGTTGACAGATAGTTGCGGCTGGTCAAGGCATCAGACAGGGCCAGCAGACGACTATCACGTGCTTGCGGCAGTAGATTGTTGTCAGTTAACAGCGCCAGAATAAGAGCATCATCGCGTATCGGGCTACCGTAATCTTCCAGCCAGTAATCTTTGTCACTGCGTGTGGTATTTAACCCCTGAGTAATGGCTTCTTTGGCACGCGGCATGTCGCCCATCAATTTCAATGCCACACCCAACTGCACCAGTGGTAAGCCAGAACGCGCTTCACTGTTACGGCTATATAACTGCCGTAATGCACCGAGCGAAGCCTGCTGCTGCTGCGCCAATACCAGCCCCGCATAGGCTTGCACCGCAAAACGGGTATGCTTGGTTTGCTCGCTGTAGCGAATTTCAACCTGATTAGGATCCTGTAAATAACGCTGTAATCGGGTATTCGCCGCCGTCAGTGCCGCCACAGGCACGCTGTAGCCTTGTTGGCTGGCACGGTAGAGGAAGTCAGTGGCATAGGCGGTGAGCCAGAACTCTTCCGGGCTGTCGTTGCTCCACAAACCAAAGCCGCCGTTGTAGCGCTGCATACTGAGCAGATGCTCAATCCCGACATCAATCGTCTGTCGCCGTTTTTCATCGCTATCGGCCTTGATACCCAGCGCAGTCAACTGTGCATGGTTGCTGTACAGTGAGGGATACAGTCCACTGACTGTCTGCTCCAGACAGCCATAAGGATAGGCGTATAACTCGCTGATATAACGTGCCAAGTTGAGAGGTGGGCGGCTGGTTATCAGCAGTTGACCTTGTAATGTTTCAGCACTCAATCCCGCCGTAGCCTGCGCGGGCAGGCTCCAGCTTTCACCACTGCGCAGCACATTAGCGAAATGGCGCGTTTGGGCCGGATAGGCTGGCCGCACGCCGATTTTCCAATGATGCTGGTAATCTGGCAGTTCTTCATTTGGCAGTACCATGCCACTGATCGTCAGACCAAGATCACCTTGCCCAAACCCGTTCAGCGCCCGAACCGGGATCAGTACCGTTTTACGCTCACCATTCGCCAGCGTAACTGACTGAGCTTGCGTGCCATTTAGCGCCAGTAAATCACTGGCGGCCAATTTCAGCGCTAAGGTTTGCGCCTGACCGGATAAATTACTTAAGTCCAGAGCCAGTTGGGTACTGTCGCCACCGGCGAGAAAACGTGGCGCTGCCAGTTGCGCAATCAATGGTGCGGCCACCACCACTTTCGATTCTGCTTTGCCGAAGTCTTCATCACTCCAGGCTTGGGCCATTAAACGTAACTCACCGTTAAAGTCTGGAATCGCCAGCTCAACGGTGCCTTCACCCTGCGCGTTTAATGTCACCGGTTGGGCTTGCTGCGCTACAATAGTCACTTCGGTAATGGGTTTCTTGCCCCCGCGGGACAGCGCATCTTCCTCATCGCCATCACCACCAAAACGCAAGCTGGCTAAGCGCCCTTGCCCTTCTATCAATTGCCCATAAACATCATAGCGATCGGCGCTGTAGCGCTTACGGCCAAAAAAGGCGTCGTACGGATCTGGCGTGACGTAATCCGTAATATTCAAGATCCCGCTGTCAACGGCTGACAGCAAAACTTGCACTTTTTCCGGCAACGGCGCGCCGCTCCGGCTGGCCTTCACTTTTACCGTTAAAGTTTGATTGGGCCGGATACGCTCGGGGGCATCCAATTGCACTGCCAACTTGCGGGTTTCATCCACCAACGGCAGATGCAATAAACCAATCGCCCGTTTTGGCGTCGCCTGTTGTGATTTATCACCCGGGCGAATCACTGTGGCACTGAGATACAGGTCATGCCGATTCCACTCTTTGTTAATCGGCACGTCGACCTCCGCGCCACCCGCAGGAATAGTCACTTCCTGCCACCACAGCGGGCCGTCGCTGGATTCCACCAGCAGATAACCATTACCCGCCGTTGGCGCTTCAATATGTAACTTCACTTTTTCGCCCGGGCGGTAAGCGGGTTTATCCAACGTTAATTTGACCTGATCAGGACGCACCGCACCACTGCCAGCGGTGTTATCCTGCCAACTGTAACCGGCCCAGAAGCGAGAACTGCTCACCAGCGAGTTATCCTGATTACTGACCTCAATTCGATATGCGCCCCACTCCACTGGGAAACTGACTTTAGCACTCCCATTGGCGGCGATATTCACGCTTTGTTCCGCCAGAGTCAGATCTTTTTTATCAAACAGCGACTGCCAGCCATCACTTTCTGACCACTGCCAGTAGTAATCACGCCGCTCACGTACCAACTTAACTTTAATGCCATTGGCGGCCAGCTTTTCGCCGCTGGCATTAGCATAGATAATTTCAAAATCAGCCTGCGTATCTTGATCCACCATCGCCTGTGATTTATAGCTGTCACTGCGGTAATCATAAACCTGCTGTTTATTGAACAGCGGGCGAATACCCGCCAGCGCATCAGCAGGCCACACCGCTTGCTCAGCACGGCGTGTGACTGGCCGCCCACCCGACTCCAACAAGCTGGCCTGTAATATCAATTTCAGTGGCGATTGGGCATGCTGCCAACTGTTATCCACCGCAACATTCGTCTGCCCCTCGTTATCTAAGGTGGTATCAAACTCATCTAAGGTGCGGGAGAGGTTCTCTTCGATAATCGAACCAAATTCAAAACCGGGCAGCGTGGCAACAGCTTCACGCAGTGGGCGCAGGAATAATTGGCCTTGCAGACGGTTGCCCGAGGCCGGGGCACCATATAAGTAACGGCCAGTGACGGCAAAGCTGGCTTCACTGTCCGTGGCGATCGGTTCTTTACTGGTAGCAATATCGAGCGCCATACGCTCTGGTAGAAAATCCTCTACCTTGAATTTGTACAATCGTGGCTGGTTATCACCCAAATTCAGGCGCAGTGACCACTCGCCAGTTGGGCCACCTTCAGGTATGGCATATTGGTATTGATACAGGCCATCCTGTGGTTGCCAGGTAAAGCTGCGCACCACTTGATTATCCGGTTTGAGGATATCGACTTTAACGGGTTGGGTTGTTAGGGGTTTACCGTCGGCATCGCGCAGTAACCCATTAACAATTAAGGTTTCACCTGGCCGATACAAGTCGCGCGGGCCAAAGACAAAGAACTGCTTCTGGAAGCCCTCAGGACCGGCAATATCAAACTCGGCCAGATCCAACGCGGGTGCATTAAGGTCGATCAGACTGGTCTGCCCATTTTGCGCGGCGAGCAGCAGTTTGGCGTTAGCGTTTTTTTCCAACTGCGCATGGCCCTTGCCGTCGGTTTCGGCCTGAGTCAACACCTGGCCTTTATCATCCAACAGTTGCAGTGACACGCCTTGCAATGCCGCACCACCGGCTAATGCCTGAGTGAACACATCCATCTGGTTATGGTAGCTATGTAGCGAAACACCGATATCACTCAGGGTAAATAAGGTGGCAGCATTGGTATAGCTGTAGTGACCGGCTTGCTGCATGACGGCCAGATAGATGCCGGATTCTTGTAACGGCTTGATATCGGCTAAGGGCAACAACAGCTTTTCACGGGTATTAACCGCAGGATTGAGATCAAAACGGCCGGTATAGACTAAATCAGCCATTTTCAGCAGTTCGTCCGACTCCCAGTTAGAGAGCGCACTGCGGTTCTGCCAGTTAGCGAGGAAGTTAGCCAGGCTGCTTTGCTTAATGCGAAAAAAGTTAACATCGACGTTATCAACATTGAGCGCCATCACCGGCAAGCCCTGCGCCAGTTTGCCCGGCAGCAAAGAGCCTTTACTGGCAAAACCGACACTCGGTTTAATATCACGCGTGGTGATTTGTTGCTGTTGTTGTGCACCCAGTTGCGCGCCACCGACCCCTTGCAGCGTGCTGTCGACAGTCAACAGCAATTTACGCTCCGGTTTGAGGTGGCGTAAACGCAGCTCCATTAGATTGTCGGATAGCTCCCAGGCACCGTCGATGTTGCCACTGACGGTATCAACCAGATGCACCTGCGCGGCGAAATCCTGATTTGGATTCAGTGGCTGCGAGAAGGTCAATACCATGGCACTGGCCCCGTCAAGTTGCAGTTCAGAGGCATCCAGCAAGGTGAGCGGCTGACCCGCATGGCGTTTTGCCAGTGCCGCCAGCGCCACCGTATCTTGGGGTTTACTCGCCGGTGTTTTGGCCGCCGAGGTACTGGTTTGAGTCGCAGGTGGTGTGACCACACCCTTATTATTGCTGTCATCACAGGCGGCTAATAACAACGCCGCAGCGACCACTATAGTCGTTCGATACCCTTTAATTCCTGACATTAACCGACGCAAACCATTGTGATTCATATCTTGCTCCCTGGCTGATAGCAAGATTATAGCATCGGTATGAAAGGGAATATAGGGAGGGAAGAATCAAGTGATTATCTTGATAAAAAAATGCGCATTGGCTCGCATTTATATCTATTTTTCTAAACAACACACACCAAAAACCTATTTAATATTTTTTTAATAAAAATTAAATAATTCAACCCATCAATGAACCACAAGGCAAAACTTAAAATAAAAACCAACAAAATCAATAAATAAAAGTAAAATAGCCACAAAAAAAATAAAATTAAAAATAAAAATAATATAAACCACCTGTATTAATATTTTAATAAATAGGAATACCCAACACACTTCTTTATATTTCATCCAACATTTTGTCGTTATTACCCCTCTTGAGTATTTCGTCTTTTAAATTCATCTGTAAATAGGAATGTATAAACCATGGGTCATCGCAACACATTAAATACACGTTTATTGCCGTTATCTATTTTGGTCTCATCATTGATATCTGGTGGGTCAATTGCTGCGTCAACATCTGCATTTACACCCGGTGCAACTCTCGGTATGGGCAATGGTGGCAGCTTCATCGTAACCACTAACACCGTGGTTAACACCAAAGCCCCTGAAGATATCTTGCTGGAAAGCATTGCTCCTGCGGGTCAACCAATCACACCAGAGATGATCACTCAGGCTGAGTCGCAAATTGCGACAATGCAACAGAATCACCAGCAGCAGACTAAAGATATTGAAAGCAGCATTGCTACATTAGCACCTGCACAACAAAAACAAGCACACAAAGAACTAGACAAATTTAAAGATGTATTTGAAAAAAATATCAAGCAGTTAGAAGCCGTTATTGCTTATGCAAAAGACAAGACCGAAGACAACAAAAACAAACTCAATGCAGCAGCAAAAGATGCCTTTACAGCCTCACTCAATAACAAAGCGCCGGGGCAGTTCACCGCTGAAGAAGCCAACTCACTGTTTAATGCATCATTAACCAACGACAACTCAGCTATTTCGCCAGAACTTGAGCAAAAAACCACGGCAGTCCAACAGCAGCAACAAGCAAGCCAAAATACCCTGACTAAGGTGCAAAATTACCTGACTCAAGGTGTGATTAGCCAGGAACAAAAAGAAAAACTGGCAGCTTATTTTGCTGAGAAACAAGCTAAGTTCAACGAGCTGGCTGTTGCTAAGCAGGCAGAGGAAGAAGCCAAAAAAGCAAACATCGAGGCAAAAGCTGATGCTGCAGTCTTGAATGTTAAATCCGTTCTTCTTAAGACAAGTGTTGAAAACGCTGAGAAAGAAAAAACTCAAGCTGAAGATAACTTAAAACAACTTGATACTGAAAAAACCACGGCAATTAAAGCTGTCAATGCAGCCTGGGATGATAAGACACCAGATCTTGACAACGAGCTACAAAAACTGATTGATGATCCAAGCACGCCTGTGGACAAAAAAACCGAGGCTGAAGACGCGCAAAAGGCCATCAAGGATGCAGCGGCAGCACAGCAGGTAGCTGATGACGCAACCAAGAAACATCAGTCTGCCGATGATGATTTTAAAAACATTGAGCTTAAGGTTACTGCTGCCAATCAGATTAAAATTGACGCTGCGGCTAAACTCGCTACTAGCACCACAGAAATGCAAAATGCGACAGCAGCATTAGCTAATTTACAGAAAGTAACGACTACGACTGTTGATATACCTGCATTTGAGCAAAAAATTGCCAGCGCTGAGCAACAAACCGTCGATACGGGAACCTTTGCACTCGATACCCTGGTATCGGGCGGCACACAAAATGTGGAAAAAGACGGCGAAATCATTGGCAGCATTGTTAGCGAAGATGGCACCGTAAAGTTGGCGCTTGGCGCACTGGCAAATAGCACTGTTATCACCAAAGGCATTATGGAAAATAACGGTGGTACGGATAAAAATACCAATGTTGGTGCAGAAGGTCAGTTGACCCTTACAGGGATAAGTGACACTGAACGAGCCATATCAGAAGGGGCTATTGTTGCCAAAGGCGGCCAGGTTACAGCGGGAGATTATTCTGTTGTCAGTGATCTGGTCAGTGAAGGTGATATTACTGCCAAAGATAACGCTATTATCTCTAAAGCTATCATCAAGGGTGGGAGCTTAACCCTGCAAAATAAAGCCATTGCCATGGATACCACGCTGAATGGCGGTGTTTTCACCGTTGAAGCTGGCGCAGGAGCGACAGATACGACTATCAATGGCGGCGAATTCGCGGTTAATGACAAGGCCAGTGCTTATAAAACCACACTTGAGAACGGTACCTTCACTCTGGCGAGCGGTGCCACAGCAGAGTATACCACGGTTAATGGCGGCAAGTTCGTTGTTAACGATGGTGCCACGGCCGAGCATACCGAACTGAATAACAGTCATTTCGAGCTTGCTGGTAGCGCAAACGCCCATCATACCACGGTTAATAACGGTGCAGAATTCACCGTTAGTGGCGATGCGAAAGCTGACAACACCACGGTAAACGGCGGTATCTTGAAGCTTAAGTCGCGCATGCAAGCCAATAAGATACTGGTTGAAGACGGTTATGCGCTGATCTACAGTTCGCTGAAAGACGCGGAGTTAAATGGCGGTACCACCATTTTCACCCAAACTGCCGCTGTCGAAGGGATCATTAATGCCAACCAAGGCAGTTTCCTGAGCGTCCATGACGGTGCAGTAACCCAGCATGCAGACCTGAATTTAGCCGGTAACATGGTACTGGTGGCCGAAGATGCACCTTATGTCAGGCTACACCCAACTTCCCGTGCGGCCTTTAGCGCCATGAATGGCAAACCCGCTAAATTCGCCTTTAAAGATGTCACGCTGGCGGGAGGTTCTATCGATATGAGCCAAACGAAAGCGCAACTGACCATGAACTCATTGGCAGGTAACGGTAGCTTTAACTTAGGTTCAGCCCTGCACAGCCATACCACGGCACCACTGAATGTAACGGGTGATGCTGATGGTGATTTCAACGTTCAGATCGATGCCAGCGGTGTTGCTCCGGCTAACCTGAATGTCGTTGATGTACAGGGTACCAATAACGCGCGCTTTGCACTGGCTAATGGCCCGGTAGATCTGGGTAACTATAAGCACAACCTGGTCAGTGATGGTCAAGGCGGCTTCAAACTGGTAGCCGATAAAGCAGCCCTGACACCAAGTACTGCGGGTGTGCTGGCTGTCGCCAATACCATGCCGGTTATCTTTAATGCTGAATTAAGTTCGATTCAGAATCGTTTGGATAAGCAAAGCTCGTCAGCTAACGAAAGCGGCGTGTGGCTCACTTACCTGAACGACAGCTATAACGTGAAAGGCACAGCGGCCAACTTCAACCAGAAGTTGAATGGCATGACTTTAGGTGGCGATAAAGCCATTGATTTAGGTAATGCCGTATTCAGTGTGGGTAGTTTCGCCAGCTACAGCAGCTCAAATATCAAATCGGATTACCAGAGCAGCGGCAGTGTGGAAAGCAACTCATTGGGTGCTTACGCGCAATATTTGGCTAACAGCGGTTATTACATTAATGGTGTGCTGAAAACTAACCAGTTTAAACAGAACCTCAGTGTGACCGCTAAAGACGGCAGCGCCACCGGCAATACTAACTTCTCCGGTCTGGGTCTGGCCATGAAGGCAGGTAAACATATCAATATCAATGAGATGTATATCTCCCCTTATGTCGCGCTGAACACCTTTAGCTCCGGTAAGAGCCAGTACCAACTGTCTAACGGTATGGAAGCACAAAGCCAAGGCGCACGTTCTACCACCGGTACTCTGGGGATGAACACCGGTTATCGCTTTGTGCTGAATGGTGGTACTGAAATTAAGCCTTACGCTATCTTCTCAGTGGATCATGACCTGATGGCAAGTAACAAGGTGATGGTTAACAACGAAATGTTTGATAACAGCCTGAAAGGGACCCGAGCTAACGCAGGTGTGGGTGTCAATGTAAACCTGACCTCTAACCTGTCAATCGGTTCTGAAGTGAAAGTCTCTAAAGGTAAAAACATTGCGACCCCAATGACCATTAATATGGGCGTTGCTTACACCTTCTAAATAACACGTTAAGTTCTTCATGTAGCAATGAGAATTGTGTGTCAAAAAAGGGAGCCACTTACGGCTCCCTTTCCTATAGCTAGCTAATCTGGCCCGCCAACAGCGAGTTAATGGCTGGTCGAGGGAATAACATTTCTCAGCCAACTGCCCCAGCGGCGCTGATAAAACGCCTGCGTATGGGTCATCAGATAGTGGCTTACCCCACGCTCTTTCTCATTAACCAGACAGAAATCGACCGGGTGTTCATCCGGTGCATGGTCACTGGCCACATTGCCCGCTTCCTGAATTAGCTGATCTATCTCTTCGGGCGAACCATCCACTTCCAACCCAATCAGTAAGTTAGGTTGCTCATCCACACTTTTATCATGCATCAATGCCAGAAAAGCACGCCGCACCGGTTTGCGCTGGCTAAACAGTTGGATCAAAGCATCAACCATCGCCGCCGGATACTCTTCCGGCTGGCCCAACAAGATTTGGCTCTCTTTATCCACCATCATTTCAGCCGGTTGGGCTAAACCGCCATTTTCCAATAGCATCGCCACTTCTTGCGGCCAAAACTCTTTGCCATGTTCTGATTTCGGGTTCAGGAACAGATGTGCACCCTGTGTCATTTCAAATAACACCCGTACTGGCATAGCAACAAAAGGCTGCTTTTCGAGGTCAGTTTGCTCATCCTCAGCCTGGCTCAGCGCCTGTTGCAATACTTCTGGCGAACTGAAAAAAGGAATTACTGATTCACCATCCTGCTTTTCCCAATGTAAAATATTGACCCCATTGCCCGCAGTGAAGGTCATCTCACTATCCTCACCGCCCGGTTCTGAGCCGGCCACCAGCACTAACACTGTGGCGTCCAGTAACGTGCGGAAAAAAGCAGTGCGATAAATTGACTCAGTTGCCGCCAGTTTTAGCAACGACTCCAGACTCTGGTCCTCATCATGGTGGTGATCGTGGTTATCATCGGCAGGTGGTTGTAGCAAACTCATCTTGTACTCCGAAAAACGTCAAGCAGATCGAACAAAGGGACGTAAATACGCCCCATTAGTAGCTTACAAAGCCAAACGAAGGGGAAGCGCACCGTTCGGGTCGTAGCGGCGTGAGCCGCCGGAGTGCCCGTAGGTGTGCTTGCCCCTTCATTCACCAAACTTACTGTTTTGCTTTCGCCAACAACAAATTAGCAATAGTACGAACACCTAAACCGGTAGCACCGGCAGACCATTGTTCAACCGCACTTTTACGGTAAGTGGCAGAGCAGTCAATATGGAGCCAACCTTGTTGGTAGTTTTTCACAAAATGTGACAGGAATGCGGCGGCAGTACTGGCACCCGCACTGTAGGCAGCGCCCGCCACATTATTCAATTCAGCAAAATTAGATGGCAACTGGCTGCGATGAAATTCCGCCAAAGGTAAACGCCAGAAAGGTTCATGTTCACTTTGCGCGCTGTTCAACAGCGCTTGTGCCAGTTCATCATCAAAGCTGAACAGAGCATGGTAGTCGTTACCCAATGCCGTTTTGGCCGCACCGGTTAAAGTGGCAGCATCAATAATCAGCGGTGCGTTTTGCTCGGCGGCATCAATCAGGCCATCAGCCAGTACCAGACGCCCTTCAGCATCGGTATTCATGATTTCTACAGTTTTACCATTGCGGTAACGGATAATATCACCCAGTTTAAAGGCATTACCGCTAACCATATTGTCGGCACAACACAGATACAACTTCACACGCTGTTTCAAGCCACGCGCCGCCGCCAGGGCCAAGGCTCCCGTCACGGTGGCTGCACCGCCCATATCGGATTTCATCGAGTCCATGAACGCACTCTGCTTCAGGCTGTAACCGCCGGAATCAAATGTAATTCCTTTACCTACCAGACAGGCCATTACCGGCGCATCAGGATTACCGGTTGGGTTATAATCCAAGGCCAGCAATACCGGTGCGCGATCAGATCCACGACCCACGGTATAGATCCCAGCATAGCCTTGCTCGCGCAGATCTTCGCCTTTGGTAATACGGTAACTGACCGCATCGCACGAGACGGCACACATCAAATCAATGGCATTTTTAGCCAATTGCTCTGGACCTAGGTCTTCCGCCGGTGCGTTGATCGTGTCGCGTACCCAATCGATAATTTTTATGCGTTGTTTCAGTTCAGTTTTTTCGTTCTCTGGCAGTTCTGCCCACTCCACGCTGCGCTGACCTTTTGGCCCACGGAACCCTTGCCAAAATGCCCAACTTTGCTCCAACCCCCAGCCCTCGCCAGCCAGTTTTATGTGCTTGATTCCCTGCCCATCTATTTTGCGTGCAGCACGTTGAATCGCACCTAATTTACCGTTGTCCGTCAGGTGGATAGTCATCCCTTCAGCATCGGTACTCAACAGCGCTTTCTCGCCCCAACGGGCATCTGCCGGATTATGCGACAGGGATACTTGCATCAATTCTGTTGTCATTATTACCTCGTTATTATTTTTTGCTGTATACCCTTCGTCCTTGACGCTACAGGGGTGTTAGCTGCGCGCACTCCCCCAAATCACTTACTTAAGTAAGCTCGTCGGGATTAATGAGCCTCAAAGAGGCTCACCCTGCGGGCTAGCATCAATGCTGTTCAAATCGGTCTTCAACCGATTTGTCGTTCACTTGCTGCCTGCCTGCCTGCAACGCCAATGACTTTGGGTATAGGATATCAGATCAGGTACAAAAAAGGCCGCTTTCGCGACCCTACAATACTCACTCAAACTCATCCAACCACACTAATAGAATGGCCTCTAGCACTTTTTCATTCGATTTCTGCGGATCGTCGTCAAAATCTTCCAGAGAGCAAATCCATTGATGCATATCGGTAAAACGCACGGTTTTCGGATCGGTATCCGGGAATCTGTCGTAGAGTGCTTCACCGATTTCCCGAGTATCTTGCCACGTTAAGCTCATATCAATGCTCCCGCGCATGGTTAATGGTATAACGCGGGATCTCAACTACCAAGTCTTCGTCGGTCACTCTGGCTTGGCAGCTCAGGCGGCTCTCCGGCTCCAGACCCCAGGCTTTATCCAACATATCATCTTCCAACTCACTGCTTTCTGGTAAGGAATCGAACCCTTCACGCACCACGCAGTGGCAGGTGGTGCAGGCGCAGGATTTCTCACAGGCATGCTCAATATCGATCCCATTGCGCAAGGCAACGTCGAGTATAGTCTCACCTTGGGTTGCTTCCAGTACTGCACCATCCGGGCAAAGATCTTTATGGGGCAGAAATACTATTTTGGGCATGATTAAACCTCATCCACTGAATGACCAGCCAACGCACGGCGAATGGAAGCATCCATCCGGCGCGCAGCAAAATCTTGCGTTTGCGCATCTAACGCTTTGATCGCAGCTTCGATTGCGTGTGGGTCGTTACCCTGCATCTGCTGCTGTAATAAGGCCATCGCCTGAACGATAGCGGTACTTTCTTGCTCACTGAGTAATGCTGCATCTTCTGCCAATGCGCCTTGTAAACTCTCCAGCACACGGGATGCTTCGACCTGTTGTTCCGCTAACTTACGCGCACTGACATCACTTTGCGCATTCGCCATCGAATCTTTAATCATATTGGCAATTTCATCATCAGATAGCCCATAGGATGGCTTAACCTGAATCGATGCCTCAACACCGGTGGACTTCTCCATCGCGGTAACACTCAATAGACCGTCAGCATCTACCTGGAAAGTAACACGAATATGCGCACCACCTGCAGGCAGTGGCGGTAGGCCACGCAAGGTAAAACGGGCTAATGAACGACAATCTTGCACCAATTCACGCTCGCCTTGCAGCACATGGATGTTCATCCCACTCTGCCCATCTTTAAAGGTGGTGAACTCCTGCGCGCGGGCTACTGGAATAGTGGTATTGCGCGGAATAACTTTCTCCACCAGACCGCCCATGGTTTCCAACCCCAATGAAAGCGGGATAACATCAAGCAGCAGCATGTCACTATCGGGCTTATTACCCACTAAAATATCGGCCTGGATGGCGGCACCGATTGCCACAACTTTATCGGGATCAATCGAGGTTAGCGGCGTGCGGCCAAAGAATTGCCCGACTTGCTCACGCACCAGCGGCACACGGGTTGAACCACCAACCATCACCACTTCCAGCACCTCATCAGGGGTCACTGCGGCATCTTTCAACGCACGGCGACAAGACATTAATGTCCGTTTGATTAACGCTGCAATCAGCGATTCAAACTGCCCACGGGTTATTTGCCCCTGCCAGCCAGCAACAGAGACATCTGCAACCTCGGCGTCACTCAACGCGATTTTAGCCGCGATCGCTGCATCAAGTAATTGCCGCTGAATACCATGATCATCACGGGAGTCAATACCTGCTTGTTCACGCAGCCAATCGGCTAATAGATGGTCAAAGTCATCGCCCCCCAGGGCAGAATCACCACCGGTTGCCAACACTTCGAACACACCACGGCTCAAACGCAGAATAGAGATATCAAAGGTGCCACCGCCAAGATCATAAACGGCAATCACCCCTTCCTGACCTGAATCCAGGCCATAGGCAATTGCCGCTGCGGTCGGCTCATTAAGCAGACGTAATACATGTAGCCCCGCCAGACGTGCCGCATCTTTGGTACCCTGACGCTGAGCGTCATCAAAATACGCCGGCACAGTGATCACCACACCATCCAGATCACCACTCAGTGCCGCTTGGGCTCGAGCAGACAATACTTTAAGAATATCAGCAGACACCTGGATCGGATTCACCAACCCGCTGGCAGTCTGGATCATCGGCAAGCCATTTTCGCTGGGCTGGAATTGGTAAGGCAGATTAGGATAGCGCTGTACGATATCTGCCAAAGAGCGACCTATCATACGTTTAATTGAACTGATGGTATTGACCGGGTCCAATGCCGCCAGATTGCGGGCATTCCAACCAACATCAATACTATTTGCTTGATAATGAACCACTGAGGGCAAAAGATCCCGCTGTTGCTCATCAACCAGCGTTTGTGCTTTACCGCTACGCACGGTGGCGACCAATGAATTGGTCGTACCTAAGTCTATGCCTGCGGCCAGCCGACGTTGATGCGGCTGCGCAGTTAAACCAGGCTCACTAATTTGTAATAAGGCCATGTTGAACTTCCATCAATCATGAGTCTAAAGAGCAAAATCTATCCGGTGATAGGCTCTGAATTAATCAGACATTACGACAATTAATAAATTGAGTTTTAGTTATTTTATCAATTAGAGACCACGGTTATACCCTAAATAATTCGAGTTGCATGCAGGCGGCAATTGAGTGAATCCCGATGAGTTGACGCCAGTCAATGATTCGGGTGAACGAAAGCGGCCAACACACATGCAGCTTGAAGTATGACGGGTATAAATCAAGATAAATCATCAAACAAACGCTCTTCAAGTTGTTCAACCTGCTGTTGTAACTTATCCAAAAAACGCAATTTACGCACAGTATCAGCCGCCAGTTCCCACTGTTGCTTATCCAGTTGCTCCACCATTTGCTGACTGCGCGTTTGTGTCATCAATGCTAAGCGGCTACTGAATGCAGCAAGCTGCGTTTCGGCATCGGGTTTGCGTTCAATCTCATCAAGCTCTTCACGCAGTTCCAACTGCTCTATCAGAAATGCAGTATCACGCATGGTGTGCTGTTCATTGCCTAAATCAAAACCCTGCAAAGATAACATATACTCGGCACGTTTTAACGGATGTTTGAGGGTTTGGTAAGCGTCATTGATGGTTGCGGCTTGTTGCAACGAGGCTAAACGCTCGCGTTCAGGCTGGTTAGCAAAACGGTCAGGGTGGAATTGACGTTGTAATTCCTGATAGCGGGTAGTGAGTTGGTTGCCGTCAACCAGATAGCGAGGCGGCAGCCCGAACAATGTGAAGTAATCCATAGCATGCTCTGGAATATAGTGATGGCTTAGCAAATATTATACAGCCCTCTTGTTATGCAAGAGAGCTGTATGAAGCACAAGTGCCTGAGGTAGAAACAAAAACAGGAGTCAGACGTTAAAGCTTTCACCACATCCGCACTCACTTGAGACATTCGGATTGTTAAACTTAAAGCCTTCGTTCAGCCCTTCCTTGACGAAATCTAATTCGGTGCCATCAAGATAGACCATGCTTTTGCCGTCGATGATCACTTTCACACCTTTGTCTTCAAAAATGACGTCATCGTCGTTCATTTCATCAACAAATTCGAGTACATATGCCATACCAGAGCAGCCTGATGTCCTTACGCCCAAGCGCAGACCCAAGCCTTTACCACGGTGATTTAAAAAGGCACTGACCCGTTGTGCAGCACTGTCGCTGATTGATATCGACATACATCTTCCTCAACTCTGCTAACAATTGATAACCTATGTTACAACTACTTGGCAGTATGTTTGCTTTTGTAGTCGGCGATAGCTGCTTTAATGGCATCTTCAGCCAGAATCGAGCAGTGAATTTTGACTGGCGGTAACTCCAGTTCTTCCGCGATTTGAGTATTTTTGATCGCTTCAGCCTGATCGAGAGATTTGCCCTTCATCCATTCAGTTACCAGAGAGCTGGAAGCAATGGCTGAACCGCAACCATAAGTCTTGAAACGAGCATCTTCAATAATACCGGCTTCGTTGACTTTGATCTGCAATTTCATGACATCACCACAAGCGGGTGCGCCAACCATGCCACTACCAATAGTAGGGTCTGCGTTGTCGAATGAACCGACGTTGCGTGGATTTTCGTAATGATCGATTACTTTTTCGCTGTAAGCCATGTGATTACTCCTGAGTCTTAAAGTCTGGAATTAATGGTGAGACCATTCAATGCTGCTAATATCCACGCCCTGTTTGAACATATCCCATAACGGGGACAAATCACGCAGACGGCCAATAGATTTACGCACCAGCACAATGGCGTAGTCTACCTCTTCTTGAGTGGTGAAACGCCCCAGAGAGAAACGGATTGAACTGTGAGCCAGTTCGTCGTTCATCCCCAACGCACGCAACACATAAGAAGGTTCCAGACTCGCGGAGGTACAGGCTGAACCTGATGAAACAGCCAGATCTTTCAGTGCCATGATCAGCGACTCACCTTCAACATAGTTGAAGCTAATGTTCAGAATGCCAGGTGCGCCATTCTCTAAATCGCCATTCAGGTAAACTTCTTCGATATCTTTCAAACCATTCCACAAACGCAGGCGCAGTGAGCGCAGACGCGCAGCTTCGCTTTCCATCTCTTCTTTAGCGATACGGTAAGCTTCACCCATACCGGCTATCTGATGGACTGGCAAGGTGCCTGAACGCATACCACGCTCATGACCACCACCGTGCTGTTGTGCTTCGATGCGAATGCGTGGTTTACGGCGAACAAACAGCGCGCCAATGCCCATCGGACCATAAACTTTATGGGCTGAGAAGGACATCAAATCAACTTTCAGTTTGCTCAGATCAATCGGTAATTTACCAACACTTTGCGTTGCATCGACGTGGAAAATGATCCCGCGACTGCGGCACATTTCGCCGATTTCAGCGATATCCTGCACCACACCGATTTCATTATTCACGTGCATGATAGAGACCAAAATGGTGTCTTCACGCATGGCCGCTTCAAGCTGTTTCAGGTCGATAATACCGTTAGACTGTGGTGCCAGATAAGTCACGTCGAAGCCTTCACGCTCCAGTTGACGACAGGTATCCAGCACCGCTTTATGTTCGGTTTTACAGGTGATGATGTGCTTGCCTTTCTTTTGATAGAAATTAGCCGCACCTTTTATTGCAAGGTTATCAGACTCAGTTGCACCGGAGGTGAAGACAATCTCACGAGGGTCAGCACCTACCAGAGCAGCAATATCATTACGTGCAATATCAACGGCTTCTTCTGCCTGCCAACCGAACTTATGAGAACGCGAGGCGGGGTTACCGAAAATACCGTCCAGAGTCAGATACTGCATCATTTTTTCAGCGACACGAGGGTCTACCGGGGTGGTTGCTGCATAATCCAGATAGATAGGTGTCTTTATTTTTGATTCGGTCATTGCTCTTATGCTCCGTACATCACTTCCAAAACGTAAAATTCCGCAGATTCTGCTTATGCGCGCAGATTGACGTTAATCGTCTCTTGCGGTCGGCCATTAGCCGTACGGCGCGTATCGTTATTCTGACGATCCGCAACCTCTAGGATATCTTGGTTATTCACCAGTTCTGCCAGCGTAATATTGTTGAGGAAGCTGCTGATGCGCTCACTCAGATCACGCCACAAGGTGTGAGTCAGGCAACGATCTCCGCCCTGACAGCCTTCTTTACCCTGACAACGGGTAGCATCGACAGATTCGTCTACGGCGGTGATTACTGCACCTACCGCGATTGCTGATGCATCTTTGCCCAGCAGGTAACCGCCACCTGGACCACGGACGCTGGCAACTAAGCCATTTTTGCGTAACCGTGAAAACAGTTGTTCCAAATAGGATAATGAGATCCCTTGGCGTTCAGAAATATCTGCCAGAGGAACTGGCCCGTCCTGGGAATGTAATGCCACATCAAGCATGGCGGTCACGGCATAACGGCCTTTGGATGTCAGTCTCATAGCTAAAATTACCTGTTGGTGAAAACAAGCCAGAATTCTGACATTCTTGACTGTTTTAGTCAACTATTTAACCTAGTAATTTACTCAAGTATTATTAACCTATTCCATTTTGAATAATATGGCAGGATTTTAATAATAACCAATTGATATAAAACCTTATTTTTTGTTATCTAACGCACTTTCACCCGCATCATGCTGTGGGTGTTTATCCTGTTTTTCAATGGATGTCAGCATACCGCGCAAGATATTTAGCTCTTGAGCCTCTGGGCGTGCACGGGTAAACAGACGGCGCAATTTACTCATAATCTGGCCTGGATGTGCCTGTCGGATAAAACCAGTATGGGATAACACCTGCTCCAAATGCAGATAAAAGCGCTCCAGATCATCCACCAAAGGATAAGGGGCTTCCTCTTCTTCTATTACCGGTGCCGCAGCCTGCTGGCGATCAAGGAATGCTACCCGCACTTCATAGGCTAAAATTTGTACCGCCATCGCCAAATTTAATGAACTGTATTCGGGGTTTGCCGGGATCGCCACATGATAATGGCACTTCTGTAGTTCATCATTCGTCAGCCCTACCCGCTCGCGGCCAAATACCAATGCAACCGGAGCATGTTCTGCTTCGTGGGCGCTGCGCACACCACATTCACGCGGCTCTAACATTGGCCAAGGCAAGGTGCGTGAACGGGCACTGGTACCGACAACCAGACTACACCCAGCCAATGCTTCATCTAAAGTATCGACAATAGTAGCATTACCAATGACATCACTGGCACCGGCAGATAGCGCAATCGCCTGCGAATCGGGTTTGACTAAAGGGTTAACCAGATACAAGTTGGTTAATCCCATGGTTTTCATGGCCCTGGCTGTTGAACCCATATTGCCGGTGTGCGAGGTTTCGACCAAAACGATACGAATATTGTGTAGCATACAAACTCTGAAGATAACGGGGAATCGCCATATCTTAACACAGACATATACCCAAGCTACTTCGAGTTGCAGGCAGGCGGCAACCGAGTGACAAATCAGTCGGGAACCGATTTGAACAGCATTTATGCTCGCCCGTAGGGTGAGCCTCAAGGATGAGGCTCATTAGTTCCTGGTTACTTAGATAACTAAGTAGCCAGGGCAAATAAAGGCAGTCAACACCTCTGCATCTTGAAGGGTGACGGGTATAGGCATTTATCAGAACCCCTGCTATACTGCGCCCCGTTTCTCGTTCTTTAACATCCTAGTGGAAGATACCCATGCATCCGATGCTGACTATCGCCATACGCGCTGCGCGTAAGGCCGGTAACCTGATTGCCAAAAATTATGAAACCCCGGACGCTGTCGAAGCGAGCCAGAAAGGGACTAACGACTTTGTTACTAATGTAGACCGTGATGCAGAGCGCCTGATTGTCGAGGTCATCCGTAAATCTTACCCAAAACACACCATTATTGGTGAAGAGTGCGGTGAGTTGGTTGGTGAAGACGATGATGTACAATGGGTTATTGATCCACTGGATGGCACTACCAACTTCATCAAACGCCTCCCTCATTTCGCCGTTTCTATCGCTGTACGCATCAAAGGCCGTACCGAAGTGGCAGTGGTTTATGACCCAATGCGTAACGAATTGTTTACAGCCACCCGTGGTCAGGGCGCGCAATTAAACGGCTATCGTCTGCGCGGCACCAATGCTAAAGATTTAGACGGCACCATTCTGGCGACCGGCTTCCCATTCAAAGTAAAACAACATGCGCCAGCTTATCTGCGCGTTGTGGGTAAACTGTTTGAACAGTGTGCAGATTTTCGTCGCACCGGTTCAGCGGCACTGGATCTGGCTTATGTGGCCGCTGGCCGTGTTGACGGTTTCTTTGAGATTGGTCTGAAGCCATGGGATTTTGCTGGTGGCGAACTGTTGGTACGTGAGTCTGGCGGTATCGTGACTGACTTTGCTGGCGGTCATAACCATTTCAGTTCTGGCAATATCGTAGCCGGTAATCCACGTATTGTTAAATCTATCGTTCAAGCGATGAGCGATGAGATTAGTGATGCATTGAAACGTTAATATCATATACCCGTCATCTTTCAAATTGCAGGTGTGTTGGCTGCTCTCGTTCACCCGAATCACTTACTCGTGTAAGCTCATCGGGGTTCTCTTGTTTGCCGCCTTCCTACACCTTGAAATCTATAGGGTATATACGCATCCAGCCATATGAAAAAAGCCAGTCTGGGTTAACCGACTGGCTTTTTTCATTGTTAACTTTAGCGGCCAAAGGGCCGTATGCCGCCGATAAACTCCGGCTGACTAGAAAGATAGAGCAGCACACCGGCAAACAGCAGAATAATCCCGCCGGTTAATGCCAGCGTAGACCACGCAATAGCTCCCCAGGCTACCGGTGCACGATGACGGCTTAAGTACACCGCCAGACGCCGCGCATAATGGACAAACAGCGCCAGTAGCGAAATGGTCAGGGATGTTCCGATTGCCATCGCTATCGCTGACAAAATCCCCCACCCGTAGACGCCGATCACTTTGGCAAATAACAGCACCATAATCGCGCCGGAACAAGGCCGCATCCCCATGGCCAGAACAATCGCCAGACGAGTGCGCCAGTCATCCCCAGCTTGTAGCTCTTGAGCACTGGGGAGATGGCGATGCCCACAACCACAATGGTCACTATGAACATGGTTGGCAGGCAACGGTTGTATACGTTGGATGCTGATTTTTTGCGGTTTGAGTAGTTTAATCTGCTGATAAAGACGCTTTAAGGCCCGTAAACACAGCAAAACCCCCAGTGCGATAACCAGCAGGAAACTGCCCTTCTCCAACCAGAAACTGCTTTGATGCAGATACCGTGATGAGAGTTGTAAAACACCCAGCAGTAACGTTACCAACAAGATAGCCACACCACCTTGCAATAGTGAGGCGGCAAAAGTTAGCTTCAGACTCTCTTTTAATTGTGCCGGATGGGTCGCCAGATAAGTGACAATCACCACTTTGCCATGCCCCGGCCCCATTGCATGCAATACGCCATAAATCAGGCTAAACATCATCAATGTAAAACCAGTCTGATGAGGATTAGCTTTAACTTGTTGCAGTAATTGGGCCATCTGCTGATGCATGCTTTTCTGCCAAATGACTGTTTTGAACAGCAACTCAGGCCAATAGAGCCATGCCACCTGGGCTGCACCGGCTAAGATCAGTAAAAACAGTATTAGCGGCCATAAATTTATCAGCCAGTGCCGGGGCCGTGAAACTGCCGTGATACCTACTGACATTGTACGGTAACCCGCTGTGCAAACTGTTTTCCTAGTTCCATGTCTTCTCCTGGCGAATCACTTTTATCCAACGATAATGCATACGCTTGTAACGAAGCATTGGGATCTGGGGTAAATAAGGTTAACTGGCAACTTTTCTCCATGTCAGTTGATAACCTTACCGCCTTGTTGCCCGCATAGGTCATGTCAACAAAATAGGTCGGGTCGTAAGTGGAGATGATGAAAGGCTTCCCCGCCAGCGGTTGGGGTTCTGCCAGTGGCAAAATAAACGCTAAAACTGCCTGATGCCCCTTGCGGGATAAGTGATACTCTGTTGGTAAGTTTTTATATTTCAACGGCTTACCGTCACGATAAATATCGGTGAAATAGTGCTGTCCCAGCACATTAGCCATCACTTCAGCCGCCAGTTTTTTCCAGATTTCAGAGTCACTTTTGGCATTTTCTGCATCATATAACAGATCGGCAGATGTGATTTCATCCATAGTCCATACCATTTTCATCCCCACCAGCATCTGTTTATCGCTAACAAAAGTGGTATCCATATCAATAAAACTGTGCGGATGGGCCTGCGCCAACTGGCTATAAACAAAAATCCCCCCCGCCAGCAGCAAAGCTATCAGCCGTTTAACCATCATCACATTGTTATGGTATAACATATCACACATTAATCAATCCTTAGATATTCTATGATGAGCCCAAAGTCATTGGTGTTACCGGTAGGCAGTCAGCTAACGACCCTATAGCTCAAGCACTCCGGGGAAAACTGTGATGTAAGTTATAAGTCGATGTAAAAGCCCACAGCCCCACTAAACCGAATAGAATCTCTTTTGCTATGCTTAAGCCTGATAAACAACAACACATTCATCACGGAAGGTTATATGAGCTTGGACACTCCCTCTGTGCCCCAGTTATCCGATCAACCGCTATCCGGTCAACAACGACGCTGCCATATGGTGCTGATGCTATTCATGCCTGCACACAAGGTACAACTGGACACCATCAGCCAATTCAATGGCGTCGGGCTAGCGACTACCCGGCAAGATATAACCGAGGTTGCTAATGAAATCCAGCGTTTCTACCATTTGCAGCTCAGCGCCGATAGTGACGATAGTTGTCTGATTCACGGTAGCCATCTTGATAAAAGACTGTGCCTAATTCATTGGCTACGGCGTGGGTTACGCTATTGCCCGCATTTCGTTGAGAACCAGTTTGCTCCCCATCTGTATCAGGCTTTGTCATGGGATAACACGGTACTATCGCAGTATCTGCCACAGATAATCAGCCAATGTGAACCCCATCTCAGTCGGCAGTTAAATGAAAGAGACCGTCAGTTTTTACAACTGTATTTGGCTTATTGTGCTTGGGAAAATCGACAGCAGGTGTTGCCAGAATTATCACCCACCCAGCAGCAGTGGTTAGAATGCAAACCCGCACTGGCAGCGGCTGACAGCTTGTTTGATTCATTTAATCCATTATTAGGTCATGCGCTGAATAGAGTTGAACGGGATATGCTGATTCTGATGCTAACGATGATTAAAGCACACAGCTATCACAGCACTCAATCAGCGGAAGATGCCCGTCTAATCAACGCCATTCACCAATTGATCACGCATTTTCAGCAACTTTCAGGGATGACACTTAGTAGCAATGAAGCACTGATCAGCCAACTTTTTGCCCATCTCGCTCCCGCAATTGAGCGCTGTTATTTCAATATCGGGATTGATAATTCTTTGTTGGAAGAAGTTATCCAAAAATACCCGCGGCTGTTACGAACCACGCGACAGGCGCTGGCTACTTTTGAACAGGAATATCAGATTCAATTCTCTGTCGACGAAGTCGGTCTGATTGCCATTAGCTTTGGTGCCTGGCTGATGCAGGAAAATGCATTACAGGAAAAGCAGATTTTACTGCTGACGCGGAATAATCCAGAATTGGAAGAGCAAGTGGAACAGCAGGTACGTGAGTTAACCTTACTGCCATTACATATTAAATATTTGCCCCACGACGTTTATCTGCAATCGGGTGCCCCGCCCGGCACTACTGTGGTGCTCACACCGTATGCCGTACGGCAACCTGAATCAACGCCCCCGCTGATTCAGGTACTACTACCGCTCACTGAGCAACAAAACAAGCAGTTACGCAGTGTGTTGGAGCTGCCTTAACTGGCAGACTCTGGCTGACTCGGCACTACCCGAGGGCGAATAAACAGTGCCGGGATCACAATCAATGCCATAACCCAGAACACCCCTCCCTGATAATGCTCAAACAGGAAACCGGAGATCACCGTCATGACCGCAATTCCCCCGCCCATCGCCAGTGCAGAATAAACTGACTGTAAACGGATCACATCCGGCCCACGTCGCGCGGCAATAAAACGCATGGCTGCCAAGTGGCAGACAGTAAACGAGCCACAATGTAAAATCTGAATCAAGATCAACCACGGCAATTCGGTGGTTGATGCCATTAAGCTCCAGCGCACTATCCCGGTGATCGCCGAAAGCAGTAATAAGCTGCGGGCAGTCCAGCGGCGAAATAGTACATTGCTAAATGCGAACACCAGAATCTCAGCGACCACGCCCAACGACCATAAATAACCAATGGTGGCGGCGGAATAACCAGCATCTTGCCAGTAAATAGAGCTAAAACTGTAATAACCGGCATGCGCACCTTGTAATAGCGTCACGCAGAGTAAAAAACGCCAGACCTGTGGCTCAGACAGTAATACTTTCCAGTGGGTGGCGACAACATTACGATGTTTAATCTCACCCTGCGGCATAATACTGGGTTTGAGTAACGCCCCGAGTAACATGGCGGCGATACCGAAAGTCAGGCTATAGAGAATAGCCGTGTGGCCCCAAACAGAGACCAGCTTACCGGTCAATGCCGAACCGATAACAAAAGCCAGTGACCCCCACAGCCGGACCTTGCCATAATCCATGGTTATCTGTTTCTGCCAGGTGGCTGCCAACGCATCGGTCAGTGGCACTAGTGGGCCAAAAAACAGGTTAAAACCCGCAATAACCACCATCAACCAGGCCCAACCATTACCAAACCAAAAACCCACCGCAAAGGCCAATGTCAGTAGTGCCAAAATTCGGATTGCTGTAACCAGATGAGAAGGATCTTTGACGCTGGGGGCAATGATCAGACTGCCAAGGAAACGGGAGATTAAGCCTGCACCCAACAAGATACCAATGGTTTCCGGTGGAATGCCTTCCCCTTGTAACCAGATGCCCCAAAAAGGCAGGAAAATGCCATAAGAAAAAAAATAGGTGAAATAGCTGAGCGACAGCCAACGTGTTGATTGCAATACCATGAATCCCTCCAGGCTCAGCCCGATACTGTGACAGAGGCCTCTTCCGCTGGCAATGTTGTAATTATGCAAACATACAGTTTGGGATGAGCTTCACATTTAAATAGGGTGATTTACAAAGTAACAACAGATTGCGCGGCCGCTATCGCATCGTTACATTCACGCTACAGATATCAATATCAGATATAAAAAAACCCGCATTCGCGGGTTTTCATTACAGCTTAACGATATCCAGCAATATTATGCGTAAACCGGTAAGCGGGCGCAGATAGCCAGTACTTTCTGTTTCACGCGCTCAATGGTTGCTTCATCGTTGATGTTATCTAACACATCACACATCCAGCCAGCCAGTTCGCGAGATTCCGCTTCTTTGAAGCCACGGCGGGTAATCGCTGGGCTACCGATACGCACGCCTGAAGTCACAAACGGACTTCTCGGATCGTTAGGTACGCTGTTTTTGTTCACGGTAATATTCGCACGGCCCAAAGCGGCATCGGCGTCTTTACCGGTGATATCTTTATCCACCAGATCCAACAGGAACAGGTGGTTCTCAGTACCGCCAGAAACCACTTTATAGCCGCGCTCTTGGAACACTGACACCATCGCTTTGGCATTGTTAACTACTTGTTGCTGATAAATTTTGAACTCAGGCTCCATGGCTTCTTTCAATGCTACCGCTTTACCGGCAATAACATGCATCAATGGGCCACCCTGGTTACCAGGGAAAACAGAAGAGTTCAGTTTCTTATACAGATCTTCATCACCGCCTTTCGCCAAGATCAGACCGCCACGTGGGCCAGCCAATGTTTTGTGCGTGGTCGTGGTAACGACATGTGCATGTGGGACCGGGTTAGGATAAACGCCAGCAGCAACCAGACCTGCTACGTGAGCCATATCCACAAAGAACCATGCGTCGATGCTATCAGCGATTTCACGCATTTTTGCCCAATCAACGATACCGGAATAAGCAGAGAAGCCACCGATAATCATTTTTGGTTTATGAATTTCGGCCTGACGCGCCAGATCTTCATAATCAATCTGACCAGATTCATCGATACCGTAAGGTACGATATTGTACAGTTTACCGGAGAAGTTAACCGGTGAGCCGTGGGTCAGGTGGCCGCCATGGGCCAGGTTCATCCCCAATACAGTATCACCGGGTTGCAGCAATGCAGAGTAAACAGAGACGTTTGCCTGAGAACCGGAATGTGGCTGAACGTTAGCGTAATCGGCACCGAACAACGCTTTAGCACGGTCAATGGCCAGTTGCTCAACAACGTCAACATACTCACAGCCACCGTAGTAACGTTTGCCTGGATAACCTTCAGCATATTTATTCGTCAACTGAGAACCTTGCGCCTGCATAACACGCGGGCTGGTGTAGTTCTCAGAGGCAATCAGCTCAATGTGCTCTTCCTGGCGCACCACTTCTTGCTCCATTGCACGCCATAAATCTGCATCATAATCGGCAATGTTCATTTCACGCTTTAACATCCGGCTCTCCTGACTTAGCTAACAAGTTATACCTATACCCAAAGTCATTGGAGGTGCAGCTAGGCAACCAATGAGCGACAAATCGGTTGAAGACCGATTTGAACAGCATTTATGCTAGCCCTCAGGGTGAGCCTCTTTGAGGCTCATTAATCCCGATGAGCTGACTCACGTCAGTGATTCGGGTGAGTGAGAGCAGCGAACACCGCTGCAGCTTCAAGTACGAAGGGTATAGTGGGCTACCCGTTTGGGTTCTAGCCCACAGTGTAAACTGTTTCCCCCCCGTTAAGATAGGTCTTGACAGAGGTTTTTACGCAAACGATTGGCTTCAGACTGCGTAAGGCTTTGACCTGTTCAGACTTCATCCAGTGCAACGGAATTATCCTCATATTCATCATGTGTTTTTTTCACATTCTGTGAGCTGACACGTCAAGGTAATCCCTTATAAGTGGAATCTGCATTTACAAATTAGGGTGCAATCTATAAGATGCATTTAAAATACATGTATTGATTTACACACTATAATACCCAAAGTAATTAGCGTGACAGCGAGGCTCGTAGATGGGCCGAGTAACAAAACCGCTGTGACGCCAAGTACCACGGGAATAAGGAGCACACCATGCTAGATAACCAAACCATCGCTACCGTTCAGGCCACCATTCCGTTACTTGCCGCCACCGGCCCCAAACTCACTGCACATTTTTACGATCGCATGTTTGAGCACAATCCTGAGCTGAAGCACATTTTCAATATGAGTAATCAGTTTAATGGCGATCAGCGTGAAGCTCTGTTTAATGCGATTTGCGCCTATGCAGCCAATATCGATAATTTGGCGGCACTACTGCCCGCTGTTGAGCGTATTGCTCAGAAACATACCAGCCTGAATATTCAACCTGAGCACTATGCCATTATCGGCCATCATCTGATCAGCACTCTGGATGAGATGTTCTCCCCCGGCCAGGAAGTGTTAGATGCCTGGGGTAAGGCCTATGGTGTGTTGGCAGATGTTTTTATTCAGCGAGAAAGTCAGATTTATCAGCAGGGAGAGGCCAGCACCGGTGGCTGGCGGACCTTGCGCCGTTTTCGTATCATTAAAAAAGAGATGCAGAGCGAGGTGATTTGCAGCTTTGTGTTAGCGCCGGAAGACGGTGGCCGGGTATTGGATTTCAAACCGGGGCAATATCTGGGAATTTATATTGAAGATGAACAACTTGAATATCAGGAAATCCGCCAATACTCCCTGACTGCGGCACCCAATGGCAAGACTTACCGTATTGCGGTGAAACGCGAAGAGCAAGGCACAGTTTCTAACTATTTACACCAGCAACTGCACGAAGGAGATAGTGTACGTATCGCTCCCCCTCGTGGCGATTTCTTTCTCGATATCTCAGCAGAAACGCCTGTTGCATTGATTTCTGCCGGTGTCGGCCAGACGCCAATGTTAAGTATGCTCAATACCCTTCATGATAACCAACATGCAGCGCCGATACATTGGCTACATGCCGCTGAAAATGGCCGGGTACACGCGTTTGCCGATGAAGTCGCGACTATTGCACAGAATATGCCGAATCTTAGCCGCCACGTGTGGTACCGCGAACCCACCGCTCAGGACCGTGCCGGTGATGATTATCACAGCCAAGGGCTGATGGATCTCAGTTCACATCAGTGGCTGGCGGCCGATCCCAATAGACATTATTATTTCTGTGGCCCGCTGGCATTTATGCAATATGCTGGCCGCCAGTTATTGGCGCAAGGGGTAGCATCCGCGCATATACATTATGAGTGTTTCGGCCCACATAAAGTCATCTAACTATTGAATTTATCATCGAGAGGCTACTCAGCCTCTCCTCTATTTCTGTTCTAAAAAAACCATCTGGTTATTACGTTTAAATTTGGTAGAACGTGATATAGATCTCATATATCCTACCTTAATATTGCCACGATGAGACATTCGGATGAATGTCTAGCTATCCATACAACTAAAATTAATAGTGTGGCTACAATTATCCCCTTACTATTTATTACCCGGTAATAGAATTTATTGCTGAGTGAAATAAGGCTGAATTGACCTACCATGAGTAAGAAATTCATAAAAAAAGAAGGGTTGGCATTGGTATCCATGGCGCGCTATTTAATTGGTGAGCGCCCCGGTAATCGACTTAAAACCATCGATGAATTATCAGAAGATTTCGGTATCTCAGTCGGTGTAGTTCAGCACGCATTAAAAGTACTGGAAGCTGATGGGGCTATCATCGTTGAGCGTCGAGGCCGTAATGGTACCTTGCTTATTGACCTGAATATGCCGCAGTTACTGCAACAGGCTGATTTAGGTAATATGGTATGCGCCATGCCACTGCCCTATACCAAGCTTTATGAAGGCCTGGCCAGCGGCTTAAGAGAACAATTCACCCTACTTCCGCTCTATTTTGCCCATATGCGTGGGGCCGAAGTGCGTATCGAATGCCTGATAGATGGTGTCTACGATATGGCCGTCGTGTCGCATCTGGCAGCGAAAAGTTATCTGAACGAAGGGAAAGTGTCACTGGCATTAAATCTGGGTAATGGCTCTTACGTGGATGGCCACCAGCTTATTTGCCGCCCTGGTGAGCAGCACAAAATCCAGCGGGTAGGATTGGACCCGCGCTCACCTGACCAATGTTTGCTGACTGACATTAAATTTGCTGGCCAACCCATTGAGCGGGTTGAATTACCTTATAGTGACTGTATCGCACATATTAACCGTGGTGATATTGATGCTGCTATCTGGAATCTGGCCGAAGATATTCCTCATGAACACTTGCAGGCGATCAAATTACAAGGTGATGAGCGATATATTCAGGCTTCGCAGGCGGTTATCCTCATCCGGCCAGATAACCATCCGATCAAATTATTACTGGAAAAAGGCATCAATGAGACATTGTTGCTTAACCATCAGCGGGCAGTACAGAATGGCGAGATAGAGCCTCGCTATTAATATTATTTGCCTGGCTGCAAACTAAGCCATTTTCAGGAGGCCAACTCTTTGGAAATTTGTATTGATGCGCGTCTTAATATTCTGTGTCAATCAGGGGTTATCGATACCGATATTGGTCAAGGTTTAGACCAAGTTATCAACCGTTTAGAGAATTTTTGGCAGCTACCGGTTAGGGGTGAGCAGGGCATGATGGCCATTACCCATATGGCGAATGCATTAATGCGCACCCGCCGGGGCGAAGAGATCCATGCCCTGGATCCGGCGATATTAGCGGAAATTACCCAAAGTGAAGAAATTCACTATATCCGTGAGATCAATCAGGATTTATTGGCCTATTTTTCACTAAAACCGACAGAAAACGAAATAGGATATTTACTCGCGAACCTTTACGGTCTATACCTTTCTAGTGACGTCCCTCCGCTGCGCTGAAATGGGCTTCGCGGGAGTATCGTTAAATAAACAACATCAGGGTCTTTTTTCACTAAATATTCAAAATAATAATAATTTAGCAAAATAATTCTGCCTCGGGCGCCCTTAGGACATCAAATGTTTTTAAAAACCCTTTTAAAACAAAATACTAAATTAATCGATGCCGCTATATCATATTGGCAACAGGGGGAAATTTATCCAGACAGCTATGTTATTGACGTCGAACAAACTGAGGCTAATGCCCGTCTACTGGTTGAAACCGCCAGTCGGTACCAGATAAAACTGTATCTGATGAGTAAACAGTTCGGGCGTAACCCTGAACTATGCCGCCGTCTGCTGGCATGTGGTTTTCAGGGAATGGTCGCGGTTGATTTTAAGGAGGCGCGGCAGCTCTACCGCCATGCTATTCCTGTCGCCCATGTAGGTCATTTAGTGCAGCCGCCCTCAGCAATGGTCGAGGAGATAGTGCGCCAGCGGCCAGAGGTCATTACTGTTTTCTCGTTGGAGAAGGCAGTGGAGATATCACAGGCGGCGCATCGCCAACATATTATCCAACCCATAATGTTGAAGGTTTGCCAATCAGGAGATTTGCTCTATTCAGGGCAAGAAGCGGGATTCGAGTTACATCATTTACCGGCTGTCATTGCGGCTCTACGAGAGATGCCGGGCGTACGATTGGTTGGAATAACGCATTTCCCTTGCATGGTGTATGACCCCCAGTTGCGGCAAACTTTGCCAACAGCCAACATGCGAACTTTATTGACCGCACGGAATACCCTGCAAGCAGAAGGTGTCACCATTGAACAGCTAAATGCCCCCTCAGCAACTAGTTGTACCACCCTCCCCGAGTTGGCCCAATTAGGGATAACACACAGCGAACCCGGCCATGCGCTCACCGGAACCATGCCCACCAATCAGCATGGCGACCAGCCAGAACAGATATCTATGCTATATCTGTCCGAGATTTCCCATCATTTTGCTGATAATAGCTATGTATTTGGCGGCGGTTATTATCGCCGTGGCCATTTGCAAAATGCGTTAATTTGGCACGATAACCAATTTAGCCAATCCTCAGTATTACCGATTGATAATGACAGTATCGATTATTGTCTGCGTCTGGCGGGCCAGTTCCCAGTTGGTAGTCCGGTTATTATGTGTTTCCGCTCCCAGATATTTGTAACTCGCAGTGATGTCGTCTTGATAGATGGCATTCAAAGTGGCACTCCCCGCATTCTTGGCTGCTATGACAGCCAGGGTAATAGGCTGGGTTAATCAATAAAAAAAGCCATCAGACCAATACGTTAGTTTATTTAATGTATACCCATGATAGTCTTACACACTGACTTTCTTCGGAGCCTACCCGATGATCAATCCTAACGGATACACCTACGCGCACGAGCATCTCCACATTGATTTGTCTGGATTTAAAAATAATCTGGACTGTCGCCTCGATCAATATCAGCCGATCTGTGACGAAATGCGTGAACTGGTGAGTAAAGGGGTGCTGAACATCATCGAAGTGACCAACCGATACATGGGCCGTAACCCTCAGTTTTTATTGAATCTGATGCGTGACAGTGGCATAAATATCATCGCATCAACCGGTTATTACACTGACAGTTTTTACCCGCCGAGGGTGCGTGAAAGTAGCGCACAGCAATTGGCACAAACCATGATTGATGAGATCGAGACAGGTATTGATGGCACGGCACTAAAAGCGGGCGTCATTGCCGAGATAGGGACCAGCGAAGGGGTTATTACCCCTGATGAGGAGAAAGTGTTTCATGCCGCAGCACTGACTCATCATGCAACTGGCCTGCCCATCTCAACCCATACCAGTTTCAGTACCATGGGATTGCAGCAAATTGCACTACTCAAACAACATGGTGTCCCGCTCGATCGCGTCGTTATCGGCCATTGTGACCTGAAAGAGCAAACTGATCTTATTGTGCAAATGATCGAGATGGGCGTGTATGTTCAATTCGACACCATAGGTAAAAATAGTTATTTCCCGGACCAACGCAGGGTCGCGATGTTAGTGGCGTTGGCTGAACGCGGGCTGCTGAACAGAGTCATGTTGTCGATGGATATCACCCGTCGCTCACATTTAAAAGCCAATGGCGGTAGCGGGTTTAGTTACTTAGTTGATTCGTTTGTTCCCATGTTACTGGCCGCAGGGATTTCCCACGCTCAGGTGGAAATGATGTTGCGCCACAATCCTAATAAATTTTTCGCCACGCAAGGAAAGTGATTATGAAGAAGATTGGCATTGCCGGGCTGCAACGAGAGTTAATACGCGAAATGATTGAGCAGACGGCACCTAATACCTTTGAGACATTTATTCTCTCGGACATGGATGCGGCTATCAAAGTGAAAGAAGGCCAATTGGACTATTATATCGGTGCCTGTAACACCGGTGCCGGAGCGGCATTATCAATGGCTATCGCGATTATTGGTTATAACAAAAGTGCCACTATCGCCAAGCCTGGAATCAAGGCGAAACCTGAGCAAATAGAGAAGTTGGTGACTGAGGGCAAAGTGGCATTTGGCTTATCCGTCGAACATATTGAACATGCAATCCCACTGCTGATTACACAGTTGCGCTAAAGGGGACACCACCGTGGATTATATTCATATTGTTGTGGTTGCTCTGCTGACAGGGATGACCGCGCTGCTTTCTCACCGTTCCGTTGCCGTGTTTCATGACGGTATCCGCCCTATTTTGCCACAGTTGGTTGAAGGGAATATGAGCCGCCGTGAAGCGGGGAGTATTGCTTTCGGTCTGAGTGTAGGTTTTATCGCCTCAGTCGGTATCTCATTTACCCTCTCGACCGGCTTACTTAATTCCTGGTTACTGTTTTTGCCGACTGACATCATTGGTGTGCTGGCAATCAATAGCTATCTGGCATTTGCTCTGGGTGCTGCGTGGGGTATTTTGGCCCTTACCAGCTTACCGGCAGTTAATACTGCGCTCACCTCATTACCAGTGAATTTTATCGGTTCTCTGGGGGAATTGAGTAGCCCGGTGATATCCGCCTTTGCCCTATTCCCATTGGTGGCTATTTTCTACCAATTTGGCTGGAAGACCGCGGTTATTTCCGCCTTTATCGTGCTGCTGACCCGTCTGCTGATTACCCGTTTCACCGGGCTATTCCCTGAATCAATTGAAATTTTTGTCGGTATGATTCTGCTTATCGGCATTGCCATTGCCCAAGACTTACGGGCAAAAACCCACCTGGGAGGTGGTGGCGGACACTCGGTATTTGAAGAACGAACCCAGCGAATTATTAAGAACTTGCCGATGCTGGCGGTAGTGGGTGGATTAATTTCAGCCGTCGCCAGTATGAAGATTTTTGGTGGTAGCGAAGTATCAATTTATACACTGGCAAAAGCTTACGCGCCGGGTATCACGCCGGAAGAGTCATTGGCATTAATCCATCAGGCATCACTGGCTGAGTTTATGCGTGGCCTCGGATTTGTGCCGCTGATTGCTACTACGGCACTGGCGACCGGTGTTTATGCCGTTGCAGGTTTCACTTTCGTGTTTGTGGTCGGTTATCTGGTTCCAAACCCCTTACTGGCAGGGATAATCGGCGCGGTGGTGATATCACTGGAAGTGCTAATGCTGCGTTCCATCGGAAAATGGTTAGGCCGCTTCCCGTCAGTACGTAATGCGTCTGATAATATCCGTAACGCCATGAACTTGCTGATGGAATACGCGCTGTTAATCGGGGCAATTTTTGCGTCGATCAAGATGGCCGGTTATACCGGTTTCACTATCACTACCGCCTTATATTTCCTGAATGAAGCCATTGGTCGCCCGGTGATGAAGATTGCCGCACCAGTGGTGGCGGTGATTCTTGCCGGTATCGTGTTGAACCTGTTCTACTGGCTGGGGTTATTTGTTCCAGCATAAATCCTTGGTACTTGACGTTGCAGGGTTGCTGCGTAGAGAGTAAAAAAGCCCGTTCGTGGAAACGAAACGGGCTTTTTATTGATGACTTAAATATGCAGAATTTAAATCGCTTCTTCGTCTTGCTCACCGGTGCGGATACGCACCACACGAGAGACATCAAAGACAAAGATTTTGCCGTCGCCAATTTTACCTGTCTGGGCCGTTTGCATAATCGCTTCAACGCAGGTATCGACAATATCGTCAGCAACCACAATTTCTATTTTTACTTTTGGCAGGAAATCCACCATATACTCAGCGCCACGGTACAGTTCGGTATGCCCTTTCTGGCGACCAAAACCTTTTACTTCTGTCACTGTCATCCCGGTGATACCGACTTCAGCCAGTGCCTCACGGACATCATCCAGTTTGAATGGCTTAATAATCGCGTCAATTTTTTTCATGGTGAATCCCTGTTTTACCAATTCTTGCGGCCAAAGCCTGATGTAATCGGATAGCGTCTATCTTTACCAAAATTGCGGGCAGTAATACGTGGCCCGACAGCCGACTGACGCCGCTTATATTCATTGATATCTACCAGGCGAATGACCTTACGCACGATAGTTTCATCAAAACCGTCTGCGACCAAATCAGCCACCGACTTATCCTGCTCGACGTACCCTTCGAGAATAGCGTCCAAAATATCATAAGGTGGCAGACTGTCCTCATCTTTCTGATCAGGAGCCAGCTCAGCAGATGGCGGGCGAGTAATCACCCGCTGTGGAATCACATAAGAGACGGTATTACGGTATTCCGACAGTTTAAACACCAAGGTCTTTGGCACATCTTTCAACACATCAAAACCACCGGCCATATCACCGTACAGCGTGGCATAGCCCACCGCCATTTCACTTTTGTTACCGGTAGTTAATACAATACTGCGACGCTTGTTAGACAAGGCCATCAATACGACACCGCGGCAGCGTGCCTGTAGATTCTCTTCCGTGGTATCGCGCCCTGTACCGGCAAACATCGGTGCCAGTTGGCCCATAAAAGCATCAAACATCGGCTCGATGGACAGTACATCAAATTCAATACCGAGAATTTCAGCTTCTTCTTTAGCATCCGCAATACTGATATCTAAGGTGTAGCGGAATGGCATCATCAATGCCTGGACTTTATCTTTGCCCAGCGCATCAACTGCAATCGCCAGTGTCAGCGCCGAGTCAATCCCACCGGACAAGCCCAGCACCGCGCCATTAAACCCATTTTTGGTCACGTAATCACGCACCGCCAACACCAGCGCTTCATACACTTGCGCTAATGGCGGTAACTCTGCGACAGGGGCCGTCATAGGGACCACATTGCACTCATTCAATTGCAATAAGGTGGTCTGTTCCGCAAAAGCCGCCAAACGATGCGTCATATTACCCGCCGCATCGAATACCTTGGAGCAACCATCAAAAATCAGTTCATCCTGCCCACCAATCTGGTTGAGATAGACCAATGGCAACCCGGTACGCTGGCAATGTGCTGCCATCAGAGTTTTACGAATATACGGTTTTTCACGGTTATATGGCGAGGCATTGATCGACAATATCACCTCTGCACCGGCAGCTTTAGTGGCGTCTACCGGGCCATCGAACCATAAATCTTCACAGATAAGCAGCCCCAAACGATAACCGTTCAGCTCCACAACACAACTTTCATGACCGGCAGAGAAGTAACGTTTTTCGTCGAACACACCGTAGTTAGGCAATTGTTGTTTAAAATAGCGCCCTAGCAATTTGCCATCAGCAAACAGGGACAATGCGTTATACAAGTTGCCCTCTTCGCGCCACGGATGCCCCACCAGTATCGCCGTATGCTGCGTTGCCGCCTGCAAACGATCCAGTTGCGCTTCACAACGTTGATAAAAATCATCACGATACAGCAGGTCTTCTGGCGGATAACCGGACAAAGCCAGCTCGGAGAACATAACCAGTGAGGCACCCGCCTTCTGCTGCTCATTTAAGGTTTGCAACATACGTTCAGTGTTGCCTTCAATATCGCCAACCAGCCAATTCAACTGGGCTAATGCAATGGAAAGTTTTCTGCTCATGGGTATTTAAACTCGGTTATCAGTGTGCCTGTAGCTAACATTTTATTGATAAATAATATATAACCTAAATAATTCGAGTTGCAGGAAGGCGGCAATCGAGTAAATCCCGATGAGTTGACGCCAGTCAATGATTCGGGTGACAAATCTGCCGGGAGCAGATTTGAACGCTGCTTGCAGCGGCCTCGTAGAGGCGAGGCCGATGGATGGGCCGAGTAACGAAAGCAGCCAACGCACATGCAGCTTGAAGTATGACGGGTATAAGTTATTCTTTAAAATCATTGGCATCCAGCTCATGGCGCGACAATAACTTGTAAAACTCGGTACGGTTACGCCCCGCCATCCGGGCAGCCTGGGTCACATTACCGGTGGTGATTTGTAGCAGCTTACGCAAATAATTCAATTCGAACTGATTACGAGCTTCAACAAAGGTTGGTAATGCCGTGTTTTCCCCTTCCAGTGCCTGCTCAACCAATGCTTCACTAATGACCGGAGCTGAGGTGAGTGCCACACATTGTTCAATCACGTTGACCAATTGACGCACGTTACCCGGCCAACTGGCGGTCATTAACCGCTTCATAGCATCAGTTGAGAAACTGCGGACAAAGGGCTTATGCCGCTTAGCTGATTCACGTAACAGATGATTAGCCAGCAGCGGGATATCTTCTGAGCGCTCATGCAGTGCCGGGATCTTCAGATTCACCACATTCAAACGATAGTAGAGATCTTCGCGGAATTCATTTTTTGCCATGGCTTTAGGCAAATCACGGTGGGTGGCTGAAATGACCCGCACATCGATACTTAAATCACGGTTACTGCCCAGCGGCCGTACTTTGCGTTCTTGCAGCACTCGCAGTAATTTCACCTGTAAAGACAGCGGCATATCGCCGATTTCGTCTAAAAACAGCGTGCCGCCTTCTGCGGCCTGAAATAGCCCTTCACGGCTGCTGACCGCACCGGTAAATGCACCTTTGGCATGACCAAACAGTTCTGACTCCAATAACTGCTCCGGCAATGCGCCACAGTTAATGGCAATAAAGGCTTTTTTCGCTCGAGGGCTGGCAGCATGGATAGCTTGCGCCAGAACCTCTTTACCGGTTCCACTTTGCCCGATAATCAGCACACTGACGTCAGATTGCGCCACCATTTTGGCCTGCTCCAGCAGGCGCAACATAACCGGGCTGCGGGTCACTATCTCTTCACGCCAGGTATCATCACCGGCAGGAATAGAAAGCTCTAAAGCTGCATCAATGGCTTTATACAAAGCATCGCGATCAACCGGTTTGGTCAGGAAACTGAACACCCCTTGCTGGGTGGCAGCCACCGCATCAGGGATAGAGCCGTGGGCGGTCAGGATAATCACTGGCATACCTGGCTGATGTTTCTGAATTTCGACGAACAGCGCCATGCCGTCCATTTCATCCATACGCAAGTCACTGATAACCAAGTCTATCTTTTCACGCATTAACAAACGCAATGCTTCCTGGCCGCTTTCAGCCGTGGTGACATTAAACCCTTCGCTGGTTAAACGCATCCCCAGTAACTTAAGTAAGCTGGGGTCGTCATCAACCAGCAGTAGATTGGCCGGTTTGCGTGGCGTCATGAGATTCCTTATTGGTGGCAGGTGGTACATCCGTTGGTGGTACCACTGGCGGAGTATAAGTATCAGCCGGTTTTTCTACCGATTGTGGGGCCGGTTTAGTATCAGCTTGAGGCGCTGTCGGCTTGGTTTCTGCCGGTTTGGTTTCAACGGGTTTAGCTTCAACCGGTTTAGCTTCAACCGGTTTAGCTTCGGTCGGTTTAGCTTCAACCGGTTTAGCTTCGGTCGGTTTGGCTTCAACCGGTTTAGTTTCGGTCGGTTTAGCTTCAACCGGTTTAGCTTCAGTTGGTTTGGCTTCAACCGGTTTAGCTGGCTCAACTTTGGGCTGTGGTTTAGCTTCTAGCGGTTTCGGCACGACGGCTGGTTTGCTATCCACATCCGTTTCTGGAATTTCATTCTGCAACTGCTTGCGTGATGAAAGCTGCCGTTCGATATCAGTCAGGTTTTCCAGCTTACGGGTAGTATCCAGTAAGTTATATTGCAACCGGACCTGGCTTTCTCGCAGGCGATCAATCTGGGTGTCCGATTCGTCCTGTAAGCGCTGGTAGCGAATGCGCTCTTCTGCCAGAGAGATGCGCAGCACCTGTTGCTCACGCCATAGCTGAATCAGTGGGCGCACCGCGCCAGGGACGCTTTGGCTATAACTGTTCAAACGCTCAACCACTTGACGACGTTCCGCCATTGTAGGCTCGGCACTGCTGACTAAAATGCCCTGCTTGAAGGCCGAAGGCCATGCCACTACCGGCAATGACTTCGCTAATGCTCGCGCTTGAGTAGACCCCATACGCTCTGCACAGTCCATTGCCCGTAGCCAGTACAGGGAGTTCTCCAGTGTCTCTTTATCATCAAGATCCCACAGCACATCGCAGGATAAGGTCCGATAATCAACGATTTTCGTTTCCGGTATGACCAACTGCACTGCTTGTGAAAAACGGCTACTGGCTGGATTATCAGTACATCCGGTAAGTAAGAGTGGGGCCAGCAACAATGCTCGCCAAAAAATACCCGTACCAGATTTGCCCGCGGGCATAGCTGCCGCAGTTGATGTCGGACATGATAAAAAGACGGTCTTTTTAATAATGCTGCTCATAGACCATTTGTACATTATTCATTCATTCTCGGCGGTTAATGGCAATTCAACACGAAAGCAAACCGCAGCGTAATCAACAGCCACCAGTTGCAAGTCGCCCTGCATACGTCTGATGCAGTCCTGAGCAATACTCAGCCCCAACCCACTACCTTTGACGGCCCCTTTTCGCTGATGGCTTCCCTGATAAAAAGGTTCAAATATCATGGTTTCTTCGGACATAGGGATCGGCGCCCCGGTATTGGCAATATCAATTTGTACGCGGTTATCCACCCGACGGCTGCGAATCCAAATGGTACCGGATTCCTCGCCATAGTGCACCGCATTGGAGTAGAGATTATCCAATACCCGCATTAATAATGTCGGATCTGCCCAACAAATGTCCGCTTGCAGATCCGTCTCAGTATGTAGAGTCTTGGCCCGTGCGGGTAAACTATGGGCTGAGATAACATCCTCAACCATTTCCGCCAGTTCAACATTCTCATGTTCACCGGGGCCATCTGCCAGTTTACGGTTATAGTCTAATAATTGCTCAATCAATAATTGCAAATGACGGCTGCTGTTATCAAGGATTGCCACAACTTCTTTTTGATCTTGCGTCAATGGCCCGGCAACCTCATCCGCTAACAATTCGGTCCCTTCGCGCATACTGGCGAGTGGTGTTTTCAATTCATGAGAGATGTGGCGCAAAAACTCGTGGCGCTGTGACTCTAACCACGCTAAGCGCTCGCTGAGCCAAATAATACGCTGTGCCAGTGAGCGTAACTCGCGTGGCCCTTTAAATAGCGCCGTATTACCTAATGGTCGCCCTTCACCTAAGCGATTAATCATCCGCTCAATGCCTTTAACCGGCCCAATTATCATCCGGGTAAATAACACCACTAACAGCACACTGACCAAAAACAGCAACAGGGATTGCCAACCAAAGAATTGCCCACGTTCGGCAATATCTTTTTGTAATTGCTGACCGCGGGAGAAAATCACATCGCGCGTTGCCTGTACCATTTCGGCATTGGAGCGGGAAAACTGCTCTAATAGTGTTGACGCATTTTGTTCCGGGCCACTATTTTTACATTTAATATCAGAAAGTTGTGTCAGTAAACTGCTCAGAGTCTGATAGTAACGGGCATCTGGCAGGATAGGGGCGTGCGTATCAAGCATTTGAGCGTACTGTTTACGTTGATGCTGATATAACTTTGCCAGTGTTGCATCATCTAATACACAGTACTGGCGATAACTACGCTCCATTTCGAGCGCCACACTGGTCATCGCCTCACTGCGCCGCGCATCTGCCAGCGTAGTACGATTAATGTCAGCCGCCTGCGTGCTAAGGTGGTCAAGGCTTTGATAAGCCTGGTATGCCAGCACCAATAAAGGTAGCAGCACCAACAGAAATGCCATGAGTACCAATTGACGTAAAGAACGGGGAAATAAACGCCATCTTTTCAACGAAATCATCTCATTACCTATCATGCTGTGGTGATGCTAACTGACTGCGTGAGGATTACAATGCTTGTGGCACAATTACCCGTCATTTTTTAAGTTGCAGGTGTGTTGGTTGCACTCAATAACCCGAATCACTGACTTATGTCAGCTCATCGGGATTAATGAGCCTCACCCTGCGGGCGAGCATAAATGCTGTTCAAATCGGTTCCCGACCGATTTGTATCTCGTTTTCCGCCTGCCCGCAACTTGAAATCTATTGGGTATGTACCAGGAACAACGTCTCTTGATTGAGATAAAAAAAAAGCACCTGGCTTTGAGCTAAGTGCTTTTAATTAATGCGGCTTATCCATTATCGTCAGAATCATCATCAGACCTGCTTTTATTGTTATTTGCAGTAAAAACGGAGAGCGTAGCTTATCTTTGACCATAATATACCCTAAATAATTCGAGTTGCGGGAGGCGGCCAGCGCACATGCAGCTTGAAGTATGGCGGGTATAGATGTGACAACGGGGCAATAAATTGCCCCGTCGCAGAATATGTGGATGCCCTTAAGCATCGTCTCCAGTTTGATGAAGCCGAAGCAATCATCGGGAGGATGAGACGAATAGCATCCAAACATGTCCAAAATTGATGAACCATTCATCACAGCAGGACATAGGCGGTACCTCACTCAACGTGTCGTCCGATGTTTGATAAAGTGAATTCACACGATATCGGTTTGGTGGACGATAGGTACCAGTCTTAGGCATCATTCGATGATTTATGAAGCGCATATTCCGCTTAACTGCGGGACTATCATAATAAGTTGAATGAGCAACTGTAAGTAATAATGCAGCTTGCGTGCCAAGTTTATTAAAAATAAATTAAAACCATGATTTAAAAGAAAAATAAACTTATCATACCGATTATTATCCACGTAATGCCCGCCAACTTGCATCAATTACTGCTGTTTTGTCGCCAATCCCCGACAGCAATCCTCTTATTAAATAAAAATGATGTAAATCAACTGCTTATATGTCTCCTATTTGAGACAGGTTACAAGGCTATTGTCGCAATTTACCGACAAAATAATAAAACCATTTAAAATCAGTAAATTAAAAAACATAATGGCATTTAATTATCCGTGCATCTTTTGGCTGCCGGTTACTCTTCCCTTTGGAAGCATGCTGTTTAAATCATTATTACTTTATAAATTATGATGTTTAATAATTTACAAGAATGAGTCACGTTGATTACCTGGCTCAGGTACCGACAAGAAACCGCCAAAATGCAGCAAAAGAAAACACTGGCAATTGTTTATGCCCATAAGGTGATTTACAGGTATCTGCCTTGGAGTTTCACAACTTATCATTAGGAAGGTACTCATATGAAAATCAGTCTTATGATTCTCGCCAACATTATGTTGATCAATTTATCTGCAATGGCACAACCCATAACCCTTGAAGATTTACGGGTAAAACCAATACTGATAAATAATAGTCATATTCTCACTGATAATTTTTCCGTACATGGCGTGCAAACACATTATTGGCTCGAAAACAGTTTGGCTGAGATACCGATGACGGTAACAACGCTTGATCACCTACTAATTACGACCTATCTCTATGATCAATATGATGATGAGAAAACACAGACCGCGACACTTATCGATAATCGCTCTAAGAATATGACCTTGTTTTTAGTGAACTTACCACCTGGAAACTATCGATTGGTTGTTACAGGATTGGCGACCAACCACCAGATTTCTAGCAAAACCTTTCATATGACACTAGCGAATCAGACCACTGGGTATGACTCAAGTTATAAAAGATAAATGAATATATCTTAAACCCTTATCAGCATGCGTAAAAAAGGGGCATCAACTGATGCCCCTGTTATCACAATCAAAGCCGATTCACTTAACCCAATTGCTTACGCGCATTACGGAACATACGCATCCACGGGCTATCTTCGCCCCACTCTTCTGGATGCCAGGAGTTACTGACGGTGCGGAAGACCCGCTCTGGGTGTGGCATCATCACCGTTGCCCGTCCACTGGCACTCGTCACCGCAGTGATACCGTTAGCAGAACCATTTGGGTTAGCCGGATAAACCTCGGTCACCTCACCCTGATTATTCACAAAGCGCAATGCCACCAGATTGTTCTGCTCAAGCAGCGCCAGATGGGCCGCATCACGCACTTCGACTCGCCCTTCACCGTGAGAAACAGCAATTGGCAGGCGAGATCCGGCCATCTCTTGCATAAACAGTGATGGACTATTGGCCACTTCAACCAAACTGAAGCGCGCTTCAAAGCGATCAGACAGGTTGCGGACAAAGCGTGGCCAATGTTCGGCTCCCGGAATAAGTTCACGCAGATTAGACATCATCTGACAACCGTTGCAGACCCCCAATGCCAATGTTTCTGGGCGATGGAAGAAAGCTTCAAACTCATCACGAACCCGGTTGTTAAACAGTATCGATTTTGCCCAACCTTCACCCGCGCCCAGCACATCACCGTAAGAGAAACCACCACAGGCCACTAAGGTCTGGAACGATTGCAAATCAGTTCGGCCAGCCAGCAGGTCACTCATGTGCACGTCGATTGCATCAAAACCAGCACGATGGAAGGCAGCTGCCATTTCAACGTGGGAGTTAACCCCCTGCTCACGCAAGACTGCCACTCTTGGCCGTACCTGTTTGATGATATAAGGTGCGGCAATATCTTCTGCGGGATCAAAGGTCAGTTGGGCATTCAGGCCCGGATCAGTTTCAACCTGTTTAGCTTGATGCTCTTGATCAGCACAATCAGGGTTATCACGCAGGCGCTGCATTTGCCAGGTAGTTTCTGCCCACCACAAGCGCAGAGTACTGCGTTTCTCGCGGTATACCACCTCAGTACCACTGCGAATATCGAAGCTATCACCCTCAACAGCACGGCCCAGATAGTGAATACAGTTTGCCAGACCGTGGTCTGCCAGAACTTTTTCCACCTCAGCACGCTGTTCAGCACGTACCTGAATCACTGCTCCCAGCTCTTCATTAAACAGCGCCGCCAGCGCGTCATCACCCAAGGTGTGAATATCAACCTGCACCCCACAGTGACCGGCAAAGGCCATTTCAGCCAGTGTCACCAGTAAGCCGCCGTCAGAGCGATCGTGATAGGCCAGTAATGCCTGAGAGGCCACTAAGTGCTGCATCGCATTAAAGAAACCAGCCAGTTGCTGTACATCGCGCACATCAGCAGGTTTATCACCTAACTGGCGGTAGACTTGCGTCAGGGCAGTTGCACCCAGAGCATTGTGGCCGGCACCTAAATCAATCAGTAACAGCGCGTTATCGCCTTTATCAGTGCGTAGCTGTGGTGTCACCGTATGGCGAACATCTTCGATACGGGCGAAAGCAGTAATGACCAGAGAGAGCGGCGAGGTCATTTCGCGCTGCTCATCACCTTCCTGCCAGCGAGTTTTCATCGACATGGAGTCTTTGCCCACCGGGATGGTAATCTCCAGCGCAGGACATAGCTCTTCGCCCACCGCACGCACCGCCTCGTACAAACCGGCATCTTCACCCGGATGACCGGCTGCTGACATCCAGTTAGCTGACAGTTTAATGCGCTTTAGCTCACCAATCTGAGTGGCCGCGATATTGGTCAGTGCTTCGCCTACCGCCAGGCGGGCTGAGGCGGCAAAGTCCAGCAATGCCACTGGCGCACGTTCACCCAATGACATCGCTTCACCATAGTAGCTGTCCAGACTGGCACTGGTAACCGCACAGTCGGCCACCGGAATCTGCCACGGGCCAACCATTTGATCACGTGTCACCATGCCGGTCACACTACGGTCACCGATGGTAATCAAGAAGGTTTTCTCTGCCACTGCCGGTAAATGCATCACCCGTTTGACCGCATCAGCGATGCTTATCTCAGCACGTTGCAATGCATCACCCAGTGCCTGAAGGCGGGTGACATCACGCAGCATCTTCGGCGTTTTACCCAGCAAGACATCCAAAGGCATGTCAATTGGTTGATTATCGAAGTGGCGGTCATTCAGTGTCAGATGTTTTTCTTCAGTGGCTTCACCTATAACGGCATAGGGCGCACGTTCACGGCGACAAATTTCATCAAACTGAGCCATCTGCGCGGGGGCAACAGCCAGAACATAACGCTCCTGAGACTCGTTACACCACACTTCCAGCGGGCTCATGCCCGGCTCATCATTGAGGATGTCACGCAGCTCAAAACGGCCGCCACGACCACCATCACTGACCAGTTCTGGCATGGCATTAGACAAACCGCCTGCACCGACGTCATGAATAAATAGAATCGGGTTGTGGTCACCTAACTGCCAGCAACGGTCAATCACTTCCTGACAGCGGCGTTCCATTTCCGGGTTATCACGTTGTACCGAAGCAAAATCCAGATCCGCATCTGACTGACCCGATGCCATGGAAGAGGCCGCGCCGCCACCCAGACCGATATTCATCGACGGGCCGCCGAGCACCACCAGCTTGGCACCGACCGTTATCTCGCCTTTTTGTACATGGTCGGCCCGAATATTACCGATGCCACCAGCCAACATGATCGGCTTGTGGTAGCCACGTAACTCAGTGCCGTTATGACTGTTGACGCGCTCTTCATAAGTACGGAAGTAGCCCAGCAGCGCCGGACGGCCAAATTCGTTGTTAAAGGCCGCGCCGCCCAGTGGACCTTCGGTCATGATATCCAGCGCAGTCACAATACGATCCGGCTTACCGAAATTCTCTTCCCACGGTTGTTCAAAACCGGGAATACGCAGGTTAGAAACAGAGAAACCCACCAAACCGGCTTTAGGTTTAGCACCACGCCCGGTAGCACCTTCATCACGGATTTCGCCACCAGACCCGGTAGCAGCACCCGGCCAGGGTGAAATTGCCGTCGGGTGGTTATGAGTTTCTACTTTCATCAGGATATGCGCCGCTTCCTGATGGTAATCATAAACGCCATTATCAGGTGCAGCAAAGAAGCGCCCGACCTGAGAACCTTCCATCACCGCCGCATTGTCTTTATAGGCTGACAATACGTAATCCGGTGTGTGTTCAAAGGTATTTTTGATCATTTTAAACAGTGTTTTAGGCTGAGAAACACCGTCAATTATCCAATCTGCATTAAAGATTTTATGCCGACAATGCTCAGAGTTTGCCTGAGCAAACATATACAGCTCAATATCGGTCGGGTTACGCCCCAGACCGGTAAAGGCGGCCAGCAAATAGTCAATTTCATCTGGAGCAAGAGCCAGGCCCAGCTTAATATTAGCCAGCTCCAGTGCACTGCGGCCCTGCGCCAAGATATCCACCCGTTGTACTGGGGCGGGTTGATGATGAGAGAATAACTGCTCTGCTTGCTGCAAATCGGTGAATACCGTTTCCATCATGCGGTCATGCAGCAGCGCCGACAATTGTTGCCATTGGTTTTCATTCAGGTCTGGGCCTTGAATATAGAAAGCCAGGCCACGTTCCAGACGCAGAACCTGTGGCAACGCACAGTTGTGTGCAATATCCGTCGCTTTGGAAGACCACGGAGAAATGGTCCCCGGCCTTGGCGTAACCAGTAACAAACGCCCTTCTGGCGCGTGTTCAGGGAGAGAGGGTCCATACTTAAGCAGCCGTTGGAGCCTGGCGTGTTCATCAGCACTTAACGGAGCGCTAACATCGGCAAAGTGAACATATTCGGCGTAGATATCACTCACCAAAAGGTGAGCATCCAGGCAACGGGACAGCAGTTTGGTAATACGAAAAGCCGACAAAGCGGGCGAACCACGCAGTATTTCCATAATCTAAGTTTCTCTCTCTTCGAAGCGACTGGAACAGCACTTCATTGGGCGCAGCATTTATTGGCGCAAAACAGGGGAAAACGCGGGCATTATAGTGAATCTACGCCTCCGACGAAACCGTTTGCGTAGCTATTATTAATAATTGAGTCAGAAATTGTCGTTATCTATAGAACACCAATACTGAATAAATAAGCTCGCAATAAAGTTGCACACTGACGATTTGTTGCGCAAAATGCCACTCCACTGGGGTTTTAACCATGTCGATTCTTACTTCACAACACACAGATAAAGAGCGCTGCCGAGAGATAACTATTTGACGCGCATAAAATTAAATTACTTTGTTATCGGTGTAGTTGCCTTACTTCTGGCCCTCGCGCTGTGGCCCAATATTCCCTGGCGCAGTAGTCAAGAAGGACAACTAGACCGTATAAAAGCCCGTGGCGAGCTACGTGTTAGCACGATTAGCTCACCACTTATCTACTTTACCGGAAAGGATGGCCCTTCCGGTCTTGACTATGAGCTAGCCAACCGTTTTGCGGACTATCTGGGGGTTAAGCTCGTCATTACCCCTCATCATAATATTGATGACTTGTTTGATGCACTTGATAACGATGATGCAGACATGCTGGCTGCCGGGCTAATTTATAACCGTGAGCGTCTTAATCGGGCGCGTACCGGCCCTGCCTATTATTCAGTCTCGCAACAGTTAGTATACCGATTGGGTAAACCACGGCCAAAATCATTCAGTGATCTGAAGGGCCAATTGATTGTCGCCTCTGGATCAGCCCATATGACCACCCTCAAACAACTTAAGCAGAGCAAATATCCCGATCTTAACTGGGGATCATCCGTTGATCGTTCTGGCAAAGAGTTACTGGAACAGGTCGCGGACGGCAAACTTGACTATACCCTGGGTGATTCGGTGACCATTGCCCTACTGCAACGCATCCATCCGCAATTAGCGGTTGCCTTTGATGTTACGGATGAAGAGCCAGTAACCTGGTATTTCCAGAAGGGGGACGATGATAGCCTGTATGCCGCCATGCTCGATTTCTACAGCGAGATGGTTGAAGACGGTAGTCTGGCGCGGCTGGAGGAAAAATATCTCGGCCATGTCGGTAGCTTTGATTATGTCGATACCAAAACATTCCTGTCAGCCATCGACAGTGTGTTGCCCTCTTTCCAATCCTTGTTTGAAAAACATGCCGGGGAAATTGACTGGAAACTGCTGGCGGCAATTGCTTATCAGGAATCCCATTGGAACCCACAAGCCACCTCACCGACTGGCGTGCGGGGGTTAATGATGCTAACCCGCGCCACAGCAAATGGTTTAGGGGTTAAAGACCGGGTTGATCCTGAGGAGAGTATTAAAGGTGGCTCCATTTACTTGCAGCGGTTAATGCAAAAAGTGCCGGAGAGTATTCCAGAAGATGAGCGCATCTGGTTCGCGCTGGCCGCCTATAATCTGGGTTATGGTCATATGCTGGATGCTCGTCGCCTGACTAAAAATCAGAATGGTAATCCAGACAGTTGGGTTGATGTAAAAATGCGCCTACCGATGTTGAGTCAAAAGCGCTACTACCCAAGTACCACTTATGGCTACGCCCGTGGCCATGAGGCTTATAACTATGTCGAAAACATCCGTCGTTATCAGGTCAGTCTGGTGGGATATTTGCAGGAAAGAGAGAAAAAAGCAGCCCAACATGCCGCTATCGAAGCTGAACTGGGTAAAGCTTATCCGGTTGTCGGCCCAGGCTGGTCAATCAATAACTAACATGATGCGAAAACACGTAACTACCTAATAGATTTCAAGATGCTGCCAACCACCGCATCCTAGACGCAAGGCCCACGGATGGGCCGAATCATGGCTGCCGCGCGAGTTTCAACGCCTTTTGCTGCTCACGTCGTAGGCGGAAAAAAGCACTTAATTGGTGGGAACACGTCTGTGCCAGTACCCCGGCACTGACCTCTATTTGATGATTCATCCCCGGATGGCGCAAGATATCCACCAGCGAACCGGCAGCACCGGTTTTTAAATCATTGGCCCCATAGACCAAGCGACGGATCCGGCTGTGTATCATGGCTCCGGCACACATTACGCATGGCTCCAGCGTCACATATAGCGTGGCTTCCAGCAGACGATAGTTCTGCACCACCTGCCCGCCTTGCCGTAGCGCCATGATTTCTGCATGAGCGGTAGGGTCGTTATCGCGAATAGACTTATTCCACCCTTCGCCAATCACCTGGTTGCCCAGCACTAACACCGCGCCAACCGGGACTTCTCCCTCTTCTTGTGCCCGCAGAGCCAGCGTCAACGCCCGTAGCATCCAGTACTCATCACTGTATTCAGCAGGTAAATCAAATTCAGAAAACAAACTTTTATCAGCAGACACATTAACCTCTCTGGTACTTTGGCGGCGTGCATTATACACAGCCAGCGACAACCGCTATACCCGCTATCTCCAATATAAAGTAGCTCAGTCCATAATGATCGGTTAATGTTCCGGCAGGATATAAATCATTCCTGATATAAATTATCAGCATATGGAAGCCAGCTACATGAAGCTCAGCAAGAAAAATGCCGCGGTAGTACGTAAAACCCTGAATGGATGGGCCAGTGAAGGCGTTATCCCTGAGGAAGAGCATCAACGTCTGTTACAGAATATTGATGTTCAACCGTTTGACTGGCGCAGATTAGCCGGTTACGCCTTTCTTGCCGCACTGGCTTCGCTGGTTATCGCCATTGGCAGCCTGATGGCTGATACTTTCTTACTCAACTGGATAAGCCAGTTTTTCCGCTTTGATCCCCCGGTGCGGGTGGTGGTCACGGCGATATTGGCCGCCGCATTTTACGGCTGGGGCTTTAACCGCCGCCGGCGAGATCCCAGTAAGATTTACAGTAATGAAGCCGTACTCTTTCTCGGCGTAATATTTACCGCAGCCGCCATCGGCCAACTCGGTGAGTGGCTGGATAATGGTAGTGGTCGCATCTCAGTATTACTGCTGTTGGGTACCGTCATCTATGGTGTGGTGGGCTGGTTTGGTCGTGCGCCATTAGTATGGCTATTTGCCTTGCTGTCACTGGGTAATGCGTTTGGGGCAGAAACTGGCTATTTGTCCGGTTGGGGCGCCTACTGGCTGGGAATGAGCTACCCGATACGCTTTATTGCTTTTGGCCTGCTACTTTGTGCAGCGGCACTGGTGTTGCAACCGCAGTTGGCACAACGTCGGCTAGATCGGGTGTCACAGGCGATGGGGCTGCTTTATCTGTTTATTGCCCTGTGGTTATTGTCTATTTTTGGCAATTACGGTGACCTGGACTATTGGTATCAGGTGCGCCAGATAGAGTTGCTGCATTGGAGTCTATTGTTTGCCATTGCCGCCAGCGTCGCTATTTGGCTGGGACTAAAACGAGATGATGCCATGTTGCGCGGCTTCGGCCTGACATTTTTGGCCATCAACTTGTATACCCGTTTCTTTGAGTTCTTCTGGGATGCGATGCCGAAAACTATCTTCTTCCTGCTGCTCGGCATTAGCTTGTGGTTACTGGGTCGGCATGCCGAACGAATATGGCGGCTCGGCCACCATGATAATGACGTCACACACTAGAGCCACAACCACTTAAAATGGCGAATGACTGCAATGGGCGTTTATTCTAATTGCTGTAATTCGCCGCTTTTACTGACCCGCCAGCGATGCTCGCAAAAATACAATAGCGGGTTATCCTGCTTACTGTCCGAGTATCCGCTATAAAGTTTCAGCGGCGATCCCAAACGCTGTTCCAGTTGCACCACTTTCTCTGGCCCCAAACAGCGCAGAGGTAGCACCCAGCCGCCATTACGCCGCGCCATGCGGCTACCGACCAACCGCAAACGGTGAATAAACGCCGAATCATGATAAACCTGTTCCACCAGCCGTTGCGGCGAGCCAGTTATCAACCATACCTGTGCGTCATGGCTCTCCAGATATTGGCGCAAACGCATCACGACCACGGGAAATTCGGTAACTTTTTGGCGAAAATCATTCACAAAACGTAATTCCAAATCTTTCAAATGCGCTTCGCGCCGACCGAAGGTTATCGCCCACAGTAACAGGCTCATTGGCCAACGAGCGCAACGACCGCCCTGCAGCAATCCCAGCCCAATCACCGGCAATAATGGGACCACCAGCAACAGATTTAGCGGTAAATGTCGCAACAAAAAACGCAAAAAACTGCCAAACATGTCCTGTTGATGCAACGTGCCATCCAGATCAAAGAAGACAATGCGTTTGGCGTTTTCTGATAATGCCTCGGCCGTCCCCTCGCGGTTACTGTCAGTTTGCTCAAAGGTCGATGTGGCCTGCTCTGCGCTCAAACGTTACTCCTCAGGATCATTGAATCCCATAAACCAGTTAAATATGAAACCTGCAAGTATGGTGACAATCATCGCGACTAAATACAACATCACTTTGCCTGCGGCATCGAGGCCAATTACCAACGAGTGCTAATCCCCTGAGGGTGCGTCTTACAATGCTGCACGCAAATAGCCATTATGTTGCTGTAGATCCTGGCGAGCCTGCTCGGCACTCACGCCTTTCAGAATCATCAAAATGGCTGGTTTTACGTTAAACTCGGTTTGTGATAAGGCATTTTCAGCCTCTGCACGGCTGGCCCCGGTGGCTTCAACCACAATACGACAAGCGCGATCAACCAACTTCACGTTAGTCGCTTTCACATCTACCATCAGATTTTGATAAACCTTACCCAGTCTCACCATCGCCCCAGTGGATAGCATATTCAGTACCAACTTCTGCGCGGTGCCCGACTTCATACGCGTAGAACCAGTGAGGGCTTCCGGCCCTACTACCGGTGAAATCGCAACCTGAGCTTCTTGCGCGATAGGAGAGTCTGGGTTACAAGAAATAGCCGCCGTTGGGCACCCAAGTTGGCGGGCATAACGTAGCGCACCGATGACATAAGGCGTGCGACCAGAAGCTGCCAGCCCGACCACCATATCAGTTGCCGTCAGCTTTAAATCTTGCAGATCCCGCACACCGAGCGCGATATCATCCTCAGCACCTTCCACCGCTTTGAATAAAGCACCCGGGCCACCGGCAATTAGACCAATCACCCTGCCATGAGGCACACCAAAGGTCGGTGGGCATTCGGAAGCATCCAGCACGCCGAGCCGACCACTGGTACCGGCCCCCAGATAAATGAGCCGCCCACCTTGCTTTAAGGACTCCGCGGCTAAATCTACCGCTTGAGCGATAGCCGGTAACACCAAACGAATGGCCTCCGGCACTTTGCGATCTTCATCATTAAAGCAGGTCAACATTTCGAGCGTAGAGAGCTTATCCAGCTCCATCGTGGCCGGATTACGACTTTCTGAAATCAATGCTCCTAGATTCATGACATGTTCCTCTTTGAATATTTAATTCATAAAATATAATATATAATTGAATATTATATTCTATAAAGCGACTATTTTCTTGCGCCATTCATCGAATGATCAGCAAAAAAGGGTGCTATGCTCCATCACTTGCCCTTTATCTTGAGTCTTTCCGGGTATTATTAAGCTCTCCCGCATTCAGGAACTGATTTATGAGTAGTCTTCTTCGCATTCGTCAGCTTTATCCAACGCTGGCACAAAATGACCGTAAGTTAGCCGATTTTCTGCTCACTAATCCTGAGCAGGCACGTCATCTTAGTTCGCAAAAGTTGGCGCTGCAAACCGGGGTTAGCCAATCTGCAGTGGTTAAGTTTGCCCAAAAATTAGGCTATAAAGGCTTCCCGGCGCTAAAACTGGCCCTGAGTGAAATTGTCGCGGCCCCGGCACAGGCAGTGACACTGCATAATCAGATCTTGAGCACTGACAGTTTAAAAATCGTTGGGGAAAAACTCCTGAGCGAGAAAGCCGCAGCACTACGGGCCACCTTGGATATCAATAGTGAAGAACGACTTACGCAAGCATTAGAGATGTTATTGTCGGCACGACGGATTATTCTAACCGGTATTGGTGCTTCGGGGCTGGTGGCAAAAGATCTGGCTTATAAGTTACTGAAAATAGGCATTATGGCGGTCTCCGAAACCGATATGCATGCACAACTGGCCGCAGTACAAGCATTGGATGCACGGGATTTACTGCTGGCTATCTCATTTAGCGGCGAACGCCGTGAGATAAATCTGGCGGCTGAAGAAGCACAGCGTTGTGGTGCCAAAGTGCTGGCATTGACCAGTTTTTCCCCCAACAGTTTGCAGCAACGTGCCGATCATTGCTTATATACCATTTCGGAAGAACCCGCGATTCGCAGTGCCGCGATCTCCTCAAGTACCGCGCAATATGCTCTGACTGATCTATTATTTATGGCGATGATCCAACAAGACTTGGAAAGCGCGCAGGATCATATTAAGCACAGTGCGGCACTGGTAAAAAAACTGGTCTAAGGATACCAGAGGGGTATAATCCCCCGCAGTTGAGAATACCCGACCTAAGGTAAGAGAAAGCATGGCCCTGTTGATCACTCGTAAATGTATTAATTGCGACATGTGCGAGCCGGAATGCCCTAATGAGGCAATTTCCATGGGTGCAGAGATCTATCAGATTGATCCGATGCGCTGTACGGAATGTGTCGGTCATTACGAAACACCAACCTGCCAGTTGGTCTGTCCTATCGATAATACGATTGCTATCGATCCTGCCTGGGTTGAGAGTAACGAACAATTGTGGGATAAGTTTGTCCAACTGCATCACGCCGAACGTTTGTAATCCCCGCAGCAAGACTCGTTTTTAATACCAACAATATACTCGCGCATAACAAAAAGGGCGGCATTCGCATGCACGCCCCTGCTCTCTTTCACCACTATTCGCGGCTAAAACGGGCCTAGCTTTCAATAATTACGGTCGCGCAGGCATAACGCCGTTCATCGGCCAACGTTACATGTAAGGATTTAACACCCAGCTCAGCGGCCAATTCTGCCGCGCGCTGATGTAAACGCAGCGTCGGCTTACCCAGTGCATCGTTAACAACTTCAAACTGATTAAATGCCAAGCCATTACGAATACCAGTACCAAATGCCTTGGCCGCGGCCTCTTTAACGGCAAAGCGTTTTGCCAGAAAACGAATTGGCTGCTGATGCTGCTGATAGTGCTGCCATTCCGATGGGCTAAGGATACGCCGCGCCAGTTTTTCGCCACTGCGCTCCACCACCGCTTCAATCCTTGAAATTTCAACAATATCAGTGCCTAACCCCAAAATCGCCATTAACGACGCGCTTCCCGCATTAATACTTTCATCTCAGTAACGGCAGCTGCAAGGCCCGTCATTACGGCCTGACCAATAATTGCATGGCCGATATTCAGCTCATGAATCTCTGGTAAGGCTGCGATTGGTTGCACATTGTGATAGGTCAGGCCATGACCGGCATTCACTTTCAACCCTTTGCCTGCGGCATAGGTCGCAGCTTTGGTGATACGCACTAATTCAGCTTGACGCACCAAATCGGTGGTGGCATCTGCGTACGCACCGGTGTGGATTTCAATATAAGGGGCACCCACGGTAACGGCTGCATCAATCTGGCGCATATCGGGATCGATAAACAGTGACACCAGAATACCGGCCTCAGATAATCGACTCACCGCAATGGTCATTTTATCGAGTTGACCGGCAACATCTAGCCCGCCTTCGGTGGTAACTTCTTGGCGTTTTTCCGGCACCAGACAGCAAAAGTGCGGTTGTAACTCACAAGCAATATCAACCATTTCATCGGTAACCGCCATCTCCAGATTCATGCGGGTCTGGATAGTTTGGCGCAAGATGCGTACATCTCGATCAGTGATATGGCGGCGATCTTCACGTAAATGCACGGTAATACCGTCGGCACCCGCTTGCTCGGCAATAAACGCGGCCTGAACAGGGTCGGGGTAAATGGTCCCACGTGCATTTCGTAATGTCGCAATGTGATCGATATTGACGCCCAACAACAAATCAGCCATGACAGCCCTCCAGATATGGATGCATCTTTAATAGGTCAATGAGCACGCAAAAACCGGCCCTTAAACGCATAAGTGCCTTGCAGTTTACACCGACTAGACTGTCAGCGGATAGGTAACTGTACGGGAAAGTTGATGATGGGCAGTTTAAAACATGAAGGTATTGCTACTACGGCACTGGATCCGCTGGTGGCTTAATCACAAACTGACGAAACAGTTCGCGACTTTTTAACGGTTTACCCCCCAAATAGGGTTTGAGGGCGATGCGGGTGAAGCGCTTGGCTGCACGTAAAGTATCGGCATCAGGAAATTCACGGTTAGCCAAAGCCGATAATTGGCGGCCAGTAAAGCTATAGTGATCAACCACCAAGCTGGCGATAAATCCTTTTTCTTCCCGATAGCGGTAGGTCATGGTCTCTGACACCGGCTGACCACTCCCCGCACAGTGGAGAAAATCCACACCATAGCCAAGATGAGCCAATATCGCCAATTCAAACTGGCGCAGGGCATATTCGGGCGATCCATCACTGCCTGCCAAAGCCTGTAAGCAATGCAGATAATCGAAGAATAAAGCAGAGTAATTGGTTTGATGTTCTAACACGCGGGAAAGCAGCTCATTGACATATAAACCGCTATACAACATAGAGCCAGTCAATGGAAGAGCCAGTGATACTGGCTCAGCACTGCGTAAGGTTTTAACTTCACCACGCCCGGTCCAGCGAACCAATAATGGCGTAAAAGGCTGCAAGCAGCCTTTTAGATTGGAGCGGCGACCCCGCGCACCTTTGGCCAGCACCCGCATGCGACCTTCCCCTTCAGTAAATAAATCCAGCATCAAACTGGTTTCACTATAGGGTCGCCCATGCAGGACAAATGCGCGTTGCCAACCGTCCATTGGCGAGTCTTACTTCAGATCGTCGGTATAGCCTAAGCTGCGCAATGCACGTTCGTCATCTGCCCAGCCTGATTTCACTTTCACCCACAGCTCAAGATGCACTTTTGCTTCGAACATTTGTTCCATGTCCTGACGGGCTTCAATACCAATGGTCTTGATTTTCGAACCTTTATTACCGATGACCATTTTCTTCTGGCCTTCGCGTTCAACCAAAATCAGCCCATGGATGTTATAACCACCGCGCTCATTTGGGACAAACTGTTCAATTTCAACTGTTACTGAGTAAGGTAATTCCTCACCCAAGAAGCGCATCAACTTTTCGCGAATGATTTCTGACGCCATAAAACGCTGAGAGCGGTCAGTGATATAATCTTCCGGGAAATGATGACCCGCTTCCGGCATAAGCTTGCGCACGATGCCAGCGATGGTATCCACGTTCATCCCTTTCTCGGCAGAGATTGGTACGACGTCCAAGAAATTCATCTGCTTACTTAAGAACTGAATATGGGGCAACAGCTTGGTTTTGTCTGTTACGTTATCAACTTTGTTGATCGCCAATAATACCGGGCATTGTAAACTGCGCAGCTTATTAACGACCATTTCATCGTCGGCAGTCCAATTGGTGCCTTCGACTACAAAAATCACTAATTCCACATCACCGAGAGAGCTGCTTGCCGCGCGATTCATTAAGCGGTTAATCGCGCGTTTTTCTTCAATATGCAGCCCCGGGGTATCAACATAAATGGCCTGATAAGGCCCTTCAGTATGGATCCCCATAATACGGTGGCGTGTGGTTTGTGGTTTACGTGAAGTGATGGAGACTTTTTGCCCCAACAGTTCATTTAGCAAAGTAGATTTACCCACATTCGGGCGACCTACAATTGCAATAAAACCACAATACGTTTTTTCTACTTCGCTCATTCAAGCTCCAACTGTTTCAGCGCTTGTTCCGCTGCCGCCTGCTCAGCTTTACGGCGACTTGAGCCGGTACCTATTACCGGTTCATTCAAGCCACTCACCTGGCAGTGGATAGTAAATTCCTGGTCATGTGCTTCTCCGCGAACCTGCACAACCAGATAAGAGGGCAATGGCAGATGACGGCCTTGCAAATATTCTTGCAAGCGCGTTTTCGGGTCTTTCTGCTTATCACCAGGGCTGATTTCTTCCAACCGACTGCGATACCAGTCGAGAATCAGCCGTTCAATCATATGAATATCGCTATCTAAGAATATACCGCCAATTAAGGCTTCTACTGTATCCGCCAAAATTGATTCGCGACGGAAACCACCACTTTTCAATTCACCCGGCCCAAGGCGTAAACATTCACCGAGGTCAAATTCACGGGCCATTTCAGCGAGTGTATTTCCTCTAACCAATGTGGCACGCATCCGACTCATGTCCCCTTCATCGACACGGGGAAAGCGACGATACAGCTCATTGGCAACAACGAAACTTAATATAGAGTCACCCAGGAACTCCAAACGCTCATTGTGTTTGCTACTGGCGCTACGATGAGTCAGTGCTTGCAGCAAGAGCTCCTGCTGTTGAAAAGTGTAGCCCAGCTTCCGCTGTAGCCTGTTTATTACGATGGGGTTCATGAGTTACCAATAGATCAAGAATGCGTCAAAAACTACAGCATACGGAACAGGTCTGATCCGCCAATATTGCAGGACAAAACTGTTTCGTTTGCAGTGGCTCCCATAAAGAAGCCAACTTTTATCGCTCGAAGGGTTATTCTACAACGAGTGGAAATATAATGCTGCGTTTAAATACCCTGCTTACTTGAAGTTGCAGCAGTGCTAGCGGCGTTCAAATCTACTCCCAGCAGATTTGTCACCCGAATTACTGACTTTTGTCGGTTCATCGGGATGTGCTCGTTTGCTACCTGGCTGCAACTCCACCATCTGGGTATAGCCGATACTAATGGATTCCACCAATTCGACTTAAACGAACACCCGTTGGCCATTCACCTTCTTGCTTTTCAAAACTCATCCAAATAGCAGTGGCCTTGCCAACTAGATTACGTTCCGGCACAAACCCCCAGAAGCGGCTATCTGCACTGTTATCCCGGTTGTCGCCCATCATAAAATAGTGACCTTCCGGCACCACCCAAACCCCTAAAGGCTGGTTAGGTTGTTGATAATAAGCGCCTATCTGCTCCTGACGCCCAGGGACGGTCAGAATATGGTGTGCCACCGGCCCAAGAGTTTCGGTGCGCTCACGCAAACGTACCCCACCATCAGGCACTGCCTGATTTGTCGGGATTTGGAAGAAGCCAGCAGAAGCCTCGCCATTGCCGCTATAGCGGAATGTCTGCACAAAATCGCTTGGCTCAGATGCACTGTAAGTAATTGGCAACGCACTATCACAAGAAGTACCGGTATTACATGCAGGCTGCACCGTCACTTCCTTGCTGATTGGATTATAGCTAACGCGGTCACCCGGTAAGCCCACTACACGCTTGATATAGTCCAAACGCGGATCGAGCGGATATTTAAATACCGCGATATCACCACGTTTTGGATGTCCCGTAGGGATCAGCGTAGTTTGCGTGATGGGATCTTTAATACCATAAGCAAACTTCTCAACCAGAATGAAGTCACCGATCAATAGCGTTGGCATCATCGAACCAGAAGGGATCTGGAACGGTTCGTAAATAAACGAACGAACGATAAATACCAGAGCTAACACCGGGAAGACTGAAGCACAAGTCTCTATCCAGCCAGGCTGCCTTGCCGCCTGTGCTAAAGTCTTATTATCTACAGCACAACCCGTTTGTGCCTTGATCGCCGCAGTTTGCGCATTAACTGCCGCAATTTTTGCCTGGCGAGCCGGTCCCCATTTAAACCGCTCGAAGCACCAGATAATCCCTGTCAGCAGTGTTGCTATCGCTAAAATCAAGGCAAACATGTTAGCCATCAAAACTCCTTATTTGCTGTCTTTTCCAACGTGCAGAATAGCCAGGAAAGCCTCTTGCGGTAATTCAACGTTACCGACCTGTTTCATACGTTTTTTACCGTCTTTCTGTTTCTGCAAAAGTTTCTTCTTACGGCTAACGTCACCGCCATAACACTTCGCCAGTACGTTTTTACGTAACTGTTTCACAGTAGAACGGGCAATGATGTGGTTACCGATAGCAGCCTGAATTGCAATATCAAATTGCTGGCGCGGGATCAATTCTTTCATTTTCTCAACCAGATCACGGCCACGGTATTGCGCATTATCACGATGGGTAATAAGCGCCAGCGCATCTACACGCTCGTTGTTGATTAACACATCAACACGCACCATGTCAGAGGTCTGGAAACGTTTGAAATTGTAATCCAGCGAGGCGTAGCCACGGGATGTCGACTTCAGGCGATCGAAGAAATCGAGCACCACTTCAGCCATCGGAATTTCATACGTCAGCGCCACTTGGTTACCGTGGTAAACCATGTTGGTCTGCATACCACGTTTTTCAATACACAACGTGATGACGTTACCCAGGTATTCCTGCGGCAACAGCATATGACACTCAGCAATTGGCTCGCGTAGCTCTTCGATGTTGTTCAACGCCGGCAGCTTAGATGGGCTATCAACGTAAACGGTTTCCTGACTGGTGGTGATCACTTCATATACGACCGTCGGTGCGGTGGTGATCAACTCCAGATCGTACTCACGCTCCAGACGCTCCTGAATGATCTCCATATGCAGTAAGCCGAGGAAGCCACAGCGGAAACCAAAGCCCAATGCGGTGGAGCTTTCTGGTTCGTAGAACAAAGAGGCGTCATTAAGACTCAACTTGCCCAGAGCATCACGGAAAGCTTCATAATCGTCTGAACTAATAGGGAACAGACCGGCATAAACCTGTGGTTTTACTTTCTTAAAGCCAGGTAATGACTTCTCCGCCGGGTTACGGGTCAGAGTCAATGTATCGCCGACCGGTGCGCCTAAAATGTCTTTTATCGCACACACCAACCAGCCAACCTCACCGCAGTTCAACATATCGCGATCTATACGTTTTGGTGTAAAAATACCGAGGCGCTCAGCATTATAACTCTGCCCGGTACTCATTACTTTAACCTTATCGCCTTTACGCAATGAGCCATTTTTAATACGAATTAACGATACAACACCCAGATAATTATCAAACCAGGAATCGATAATTAGCGCTTGTAATGGACCATCAGGATCACCCTCTGGCGGCGGAATATCACGCACCAAACGCTCAAGGATATCGGGTACACCTACACCAGTTTTCGCTGAGCAACGTACCGCATCAGTCGCATCAATGCCCACGATGTCTTCAATTTCTTCCGCAACACGCTCAGGGTCAGCAGCCGGCAGGTCGATTTTATTTAAAACAGGAACCACTTCCAGATTCATTTCCATCGCGGTGTAGCAGTTCGCCAGCGTTTGTGCTTCAACGCCTTGCCCGGCGTCAACAACCAGCAATGCCCCTTCACAAGCCGCTAAGGAGCGGGAAACTTCATAAGAGAAGTCAACGTGACCAGGCGTATCGATAAAGTTGAGCTGATAGGTTTGACCATCTTTAGCATGGTAATCAAGCGTCACGCTCTGTGCCTTGATGGTAATACCACGCTCACGCTCCAGATCCATAGAATCCAGTACTTGAGCGGCCATTTCACGCTCAGATAATCCGCCACAAATCTGAATAATACGGTCCGACAGCGTCGACTTACCGTGGTCAATATGGGCAATAATAGAAAAGTTTCTTATGTGCTTCATTTATATGAATTTTTCTCTAGTCGTTGTCTTTAATTAATTATTGGTGGACACAGCGATGGACTCAAACCCAAAACTACCCACATAAATATGCACGCATCTTACACTGTAAGTCTGCCTCGTGAAAGGCATCACACTTAGCTTGTTAGCTGATTTATCCTGTTAAAATGTATCAACGCCTTACCTTACATCGCTATTGATAGTACATACTCTTAGCGCTGTTCCGTGCTGATATCCCGGTAAAAATAGTTTAATACCAATAACTTTATTGTGCCTATAGCTTATAAAGCTCGCTAGTGTGTATTATTTAACTGATTATAATCAGCACGATAGATACCCTACACGCCTAATTTAGTGGTGCACATATTTCTATTTTGTCGAACTGATGATTAATTCATTTTCGGAAAATGCTCATTTACCCTGTTGGATAATAATTTAAAGTATTCATGTGATTTTATAACAACCAAGTGAAATATCCTCTTGGCGGCCATATGGAGAATATTATGATTGATGAAGGAAAAATACTGAGCCGCCATGAGTTTAGAAAAAATAACTCCAGAGCCACTATCGTCGCAATAATACTTATATTAGTATTTAGTTTTATAATAATTACTTTATCAATGGCGACATCTATTTTTTCAACCCCATCAATTCTTTCGATCTTATGTGTCGCTATTGCAGCTATCTCGCTGAGTACCTTCCTGTATTTGCGCTTACACTGTAATCCAATGTTTACCTACTTTCTTTATGAGAAAGGAGTACGGGTCTTCAATCATCACAGTGGAAATGTCTATTTTATTACATTTAATAAAATACAATACATTCATAAATACCATACAGGAGTAAACCCTAATGGCAAAATTAACACAATGGCATTTCGCACCTCTAAACTTCAGCCATGGAATATTATAATTAATAATATAACTAATGCTTACCCGCTGATAAACACAATCATCCATCAACAAGTCATGCATGTCGGGATAGTAAGTTTAAACTCTTTATCCCGAGGGAAAGCAATTGTATTTGATGTAATTAAAAAGAATGACAACTGGCTAAAATCACTCATATACCATGGTCTTTTAAATGTAATCATGGTGAAAAATGTTCAGATGGATACAACTCCACTTTCACTTAGTGCACACTCATTAATTACAACAGACGGTATTATCAGCATTGAAGACATCCTGCGTGTCGAGACGTTACGCGAGAAAGATCATGATAAAATACGCTTATTTGATGCTAAAGGTAACATACTTTTCTCAGTAGATTACTCAGCGCTTATCAGTGCCGATCTTTTTATTGCTTTAGTTGAACACATGATACAAAACCGTATTCCGGCCTATCATGGCTAAGAGAAAGGAATTATTCTGTTACTGAATTCGTATAGTCGTTGGGGGTAAACCAATCTGTAGAATCATTGGTTGATAGTCACTCTGTCCTTCAATTCTGCTGGCTAATGTTCTGGCGAGCAAAAAACCTAGCCCAGCACCTAAAATAGCGCCTAGAGCAGTAAAAGCATCGGTAACAAATAAAGCCTGAAATAAACCGCCACCCGCAATCAATCCGGCTAAAGGCGTTAGATAAACCAAAGAAGCAGAACGTAATAAACTCCCCTCACTAATACCAACTTCAACCTTTTGACCAGGTTCAAGCGGTTGCGAGATAGCTATTTGTAATTGGTGCTCCGACTCCGGCCCCAATTCATTTAATAAATGACTACCGCATCCAGTGCGCGCATTGCAACTCCCACAACCAGACTGTGGTTCACAACGCAATAGAGCAACACCATTTTGCCACGAAATAACTGTAGCCCATTCTTTCATCATTTTGTTGATTCCAAAACAATACTGTCAGCGATACGTTTTGCAGTTGTAGGCGGAAGCTCGCCAACTATGGTAATTTCAACATTATTACGAGCTTCAGTATGCACAGTTCTACGACCTTGACGTAAGGATTGCTCTGAAGGCGCATCTTTACCCGCCGGATTTATATTTACTGAAAAACTGAATAACCCATCAGAATATAACCGTGATTCTGTTGGTGCATCCATATTCGGTAATGTACGGCGACTGCGTGAAACCTCGGAAACACCTTCCGGCAACCAACGTGGGGCCCAGGTAAAATCAACCTTGGTTTTAGCGGGTAATGCAAGCAATGGCGGTAAAGAGAGCTTTACCATACCTTGCAAAATATCCTGAATAGGTTCACCGATAGCAAAAGAAATCACACGAAATTGCTCAAGTGTTTCACCATCACGATCTAACAAATCTACCCGCATTGGGAGTTTGCTCGTTTCATCCATCCAAATAATATAGCTGTATCGGGTACTGTCACGGGCGACTACCCGAATAACCTGACATGGTCGGTCTGCAATACGGGCACGGCCAAGTGCAATATAGTTATAGAATTTTGACAGCTTTTCAAAATCGGGGAATACGATAGACGGCAATGCATCAACTATATGTTCACCCGCCAGAGTGAAAGCATCGAAACCAGGCTCGAAATAACTTATTTCATTACCACGCTGTAAGATCTCAGTGCGTGGGCCATCCATACGCAGCAATTGCGCAAAGGTTTTTTTATCTAAAATAGCATGTCGATAGCGAAGAGAATCAATCCCTTGCTTATTAACATTAATGTAGGATAGCTCATAGTTGAGCGACTGGCTGGCACTGCTCATTTCCTGCAACATTGCTATCGGCGTCGTTTCCGCCGAAGCAATTGTTGGCATGAACAGGCTGCCCGTCATTAAACAGACGGAGAACCAAAGTTGCTTCATTACTGCTGCTGCATTCCTAAGGACTGAGTTCCGGGAACCTGAATAGCGGCTTGTGTCGATGTTGAAGGCTGCTGCAACACGTCAGTTTGTGGCAAGCGGCGTTGCAATTCAAAATCTTGCAATTGAGTCATCATATTGACTCGCCGACGTTGCTCCTGAACCTGATGCTGTTGAGACGTTCCGAAAGAACCATCAGCAGGCACACCAAAACTTACTGGCGAGGCTTTACCCATCATCGGTAAGGTATTAAATGCAGGTGATTCTGGTTGCAAATTACCTGATTCGGGTTGGTTGTATTGTTGGACCCCAACAATTACCGCTAGAGAAACACACGCGGCAACCCCAACCTGAGTAATCTGGCTGGCCCATGGGCGAACTTTTTGCCAGAAAGGCATTTTCTGCCAGACATGAGGTTGTGGCTGAGATTCAGGCACAGCAATAGGTACAAAACGAGCAGGCTCGTTTTTGAGTGCCTCTGCGACTCGGCTGGCGATATCCAGATGCAAGACTTCACCAACATCCCCCCGCAGGGTATCACGGATTAAATGATAGCTCTGCCAGCTTTGCTGCAATGCTTTATCTTTCGATAAAGAACCAAGCAGCTCACTATCGAGAGTTTCTCCGTCCATCAGAGCGGAAAGCTTTTCTTTCTGCATGCCAAATACCCTTTATGTGTCCGCTTATCGCTGAATTAGCGGCTGAACTTTATTATCGATAGCCTCTCTGGCACGGAAGATACGGGAACGAACAGTACCGACCGGACAGTCCATAATCACAGCTATCTCTTCATAGCTTAGACCATCTAACTCCCTGAGTGTAATCGCCATCCGCAGATCTTCAGGAAGTGACTCTATGGTTTTAAAAACTATCTGCCTCAATTCTTCAGACAACATTAAGTTCTCAGGGTTCGATATTTCTTTCAATGCACCCGCATTTTCGTAATTTTCAGCATCATTTGCATCCACATCACTGGATGGCGGGCGCCGCCCCTGAGCAACTAAGTAATTTTTTGCTGTATTCACAGCAATACGGTAAAGCCACGTATAGAAAGCGCTATCGCCACGAAATGACTCCAATGCACGATAAGCTTTGATAAAAGATTCCTGAACTACATCAGGGACATCACCCTGAGGCACATAGCGGGATACAAGGCTCGCAACCTTATGCTGGTATCGAATTACCAGTAAATTGAACGATTGCTGATCACCTTTCTGGACCCGTTCAACCAGCATCTGATCCGTTAACTGCTCGCTCATCCGAGGTGAACTCTCCCGAAATCTATCCTCACGCTAAAAGTAGTACTGCCAGCCATATCTTTATTTTCCTGAGCAAGCACACGCTTGGAGTTTATAAAAATTGCAAAGTTCCATGTTGCCAGATTATTTGTCTGAATATTCTTTAGACATCTTATAGCCATAGCTTTTGCTCTGGCAGATAGGCTAACATGAATTTCACTCTTCTTCTGCACACATCATACGATATGCAATCATCATCTGAACACGTTAGCGATGTATTGATCATCGGGAGTGGCGCTGCCGGTTTGTCATTGGCTTTACGCCTGGCGCCACATTGTAAAGTAACTGTTCTGAGCAAAGGGCCACTTAATGAAGGTGCCACTTTTTATGCTCAGGGAGGTATTGCTGCCGTTTTTGATGAAACTGACAGCATTAGTTCACATGTCGATGACACCCTGATTGCTGGGGCCGGGCTTTGTGATAAAGACGCCGTAGAGTTTATTGCCAGTAACGCCCGCTCTTGCGTGCAATGGCTTATTGATCAAGGCGTCCTGTTTGATACCGAAACCAATGCCAGCGGCGAAGAACGTTATCACCTTACCCGTGAAGGCGGCCATAGCCATCGCCGTATACTGCATACTGCTGATGCTACAGGTAAAGAAGTAGAAACCACCCTGGTAGGTAAAGCAAGGACCCACCCTAACATTTTAGTGAAAGAACGCTGTAATGCTGTCGATCTCATCACGTCCAATAAAATTGGTCTGACGGGCACTAAACGTGTGGTCGGCGCTTATATCTGGAACCGGGAGCTTGAGAAAGTTGAAACTTTTCGGGCTAAAGCGGTCGTTTTAGCTACCGGTGGTGCCGCCAAAGTTTACCAATATACCACTAACCCTGATATCTCTTCTGGCGATGGTATCGCCATGGCATGGCGTGCTGGGTGTCGTGTCGCTAATTTAGAATTTAACCAATTTCATCCTACCTGCTTGTTCCATCCGCAAGCGCGTAACTTCTTACTGACCGAAGCATTACGTGGCGAAGGTGCTTACCTTAAGCGCCCTGACGGCAGCCGCTTTATGCTTGATTTTGACCCCCGAGGGGAATTGGCCCCGCGTGATATCGTCGCCCGTGCCATAGACCATGAGATGAAGCGCCTCGGTGCTGATTGTATGTATCTGGATATCAGTCATAAACCGACTGATTTCGTGATGCAGCACTTCCCGATGATCTACGAAAAACTACTGTCGCTCGGTATCGATCTGACCAAAGAAGCCATTCCTATCGTACCTGCTGCTCACTATACCTGTGGCGGTGTAATGGTAGACCAACATGGGCGTACTGACCTGGATGGTTTATATGCGATTGGCGAAGTCAGCTATACCGGCTTGCATGGCGCTAACCGCATGGCTTCTAACTCTCTGCTCGAGTGCCTGGTGTATGGCTGGTCTGCCGCTGAAGATATTCTTATGCGCTTGCCACATGCCAAATTGGCGAAACATTTGCCAGACTGGGATGAAAGCCGTGTTGATAACTCTGATGAACGTGTCGTCATTCAGCATAACTGGCATGAACTGCGTTTATTCATGTGGGATTACGTCGGTATTGTGCGCACCACCAAACGCTTAGAGCGCGCTTTACGCCGTATCAATACATTACAGCAGGAGATTGATGAATATTATGCCAACTTCCGTATCTCCAATAATCTGCTGGAATTACGTAACCTCGTACAGGTCGCTGAGTTAATCGTGCGCTGTGCCATGGAACGTAAAGAGAGCCGTGGTTTGCATTATACGCTTGATTATCCTGATCAAATAGAGAATCCACAGCCTACCATTCTTCATCCATAATAGCTTTTCAGGGCGCGGTTCACTATCGCGCCCTGCTTATCCTGATTTTTGACTTATCACTACAACCACTTATCACGATAACTAATAGTTGAGATAAAACTCGCTGATCAACTGACAAAACTCAGGGGAGTAGACCCCTTCAGATTGACGCAAAGCTAAATGCTGATACTCCGTCTCTCCCGTCTGGCGCGATAACGTCAATAACATTCTATTTAGCGGCTTACCAGGACGATCCCTGATGTCTACTTGGCAGTGAACGAACCAGTTTTGTTGAATAGCAAGGCGGGAAAGTTCAATTCCCAAGTCATGAGGTAAAACCACACAAAACGCACCGCTCGGTGTGATAAGCTTCTCAGCACAGTTTAGTAAAGCATCATGCGTTAAGGAGCCGGTGTAACGCGCAGTATCGCGGGCCTCATCCCGGCAGGCGACCGCCGGAGCAAAATAAGGTGGATTGCTGACAATCAGATCATACTGATGAGGGTGGTTTTCAGCAAACTGGTGCACGTCCTGCTGATAAATACGAACCCGCTCAGCCCAGGGAGATGACGCCGCATTGCTGCTTGCCTGCCGTGCGGCTTCTGGCTCCAGTTCAACGCCATCAATCAATACCTCAGATGTTGAACGTTGAGCAATCATTAGAGCAATAAGTCCACTGCCACAACCGATATCCAACACTTTACGGGCTTTTTCCACCGGCACCCAAGCCCCAAGTAGAACACCATCAGTGCCTACCTTCATCGCACAGCAGTCATGTGCCACAAAGAATTGTTTAAAAGTGAAACCACCACCACGTAACACCGGTTTTTTTTTCAATTGTTCGCCCACATTAGTCACCAGAATCCATAACCGGCGTAGCATAGGACAATATGATTGAAGGGAAAAGACATCATTACCGCTTAAACAGGTGAAGAATTCGGCTAACCCGTCTATAATCGGCGCCCCAAGTAGAGGAAGACCATGACTGTAACCAATTTTTCCGAACTCGATCTCGATGAACGCCTGATTGACGCACTGCGCGACAAAGGCTATGAGCGCCCTACCGCCATTCAAGCTGCGGCTATTCCGCCAGCTATGGATGGGCGCGATGTATTGGGTTCGGCTCCAACAGGTACTGGCAAAACTGCCGCCTTTTTGCTGCCTGCCTTGCAGCATTTGCTCGATTTCCCACGCAAAAAATCTGGCCCGCCACGGATACTGATCCTGACGCCAACCCGTGAATTAGCCATGCAAGTTGCGGATCAAGCCCGTGAATTGGCCAAGCATACACAACTGGATATCGCCACGATCACCGGCGGTGTGGCTTATATGAACCACGCGGAAGTGTTTAGTGAAAATCAGGATATCGTTGTTGCGACCACTGGCCGCTTGTTGCAATACATCAAAGAAGAGAACTTTGACTGTCGGGCAGTAGAAACCCTGATTCTGGATGAAGCCGACCGTATGCTGGATATGGGCTTTGCGCAGGATATTGAAACCATCGCCGCAGAGACTCGCTGGCGTAAACAAACCTTACTGTTCTCCGCCACGCTTGAAGGTGAAGCTATCCGTGAGTTTGCGGAACGCATCCTGAATGAGCCGGTAGAGTTGGAAGCCGATCCATCTCGTCGCGAACGTAAAAAAATTCAGCAATGGTACTATCGTGCTGACAATATCGAACACAAAACCGCGCTGCTAGTGCATCTGCTCAAGCAACCGGAAGTGCAGAAATCCATCATTTTCGTCAGAACCCGTGAAAAGGTACACCAACTGGTTAGTTGGCTACGTGAGGCCGGAATTAACGCCTGGTTCCTCGAAGGTGAAATGGTTCAGGCGAAGCGCACCGAAGCCGTTATTCGTTTAGGCGATGGCCGGGTTAACGTTCTGGTTGCCACTGATGTGGCTTCACGCGGTCTCGACATCGACGATATCAGTCATGTATTCAACTTTGATCTGCCGCTGACATCTGATGTCTATCTGCACCGTATTGGCCGTACTGGCCGCGCCGGGCGCAAAGGTGTTGCTATCTCATTAGTTGAAGCGCATGACCATCTATTGCTGGGTAAAATTGGCCGTTATCTGAACGAACCATTGAAGCCACGGGTTATTGATGAATTACGCCCGACCAGCAAGGCACCAAGCGAAAAAACCACCGGTAAACCTTCTAAAAAGGTTTTAGCAAAGCGTAAAGAGCTAAAAGAAGCCAGCAAAGAGAAGGTAAAGGTTAAGGTACGTCACCGCGATGCCAAAAATGTTGGTAAGCGGCGTAAGCCAAAGGAAAAACCTGATACCAAGAGTGCTGATTGATTTAGCATTCTTGCGAAAAAGCCGCTTATAACAGCGGCTTTTTTATTATCAGCACGATGGCGACAACCTTACTGTATTCCGCACTCAAGTTGCGTTTTAGCCTATCCGGCTAATATTCTGCTACTGCTGATAAACCTCAGCGAGTTTCTTCCCGCGCAGCCAGGTATTCAATTGCTGGTGTTTTTGTTGCATTTCAGCACTTTGAATATTCAAAGGCGTCATGGCAAAATATTGTTGAAAGGTTGCCCCCTGCTTGTTGCGTAATTCAGGATCAGCACCGGCTTTTAATAGCCGCAATGCCAGATCTGGCGCATTGGTTTTGCCCGCTAAATGCAGTGGTGTATCCCCCATCCGATCAGCCATATTCGGATCGACCCCAGCAACTAACAGCAGGATAACCTGAACTCCGCGCCCAGCCATAACAGCCGCAGCCAATGGCGTCGCCAGTGTTACACTATTGCGCGCATTAGGTTTCATACGGCCTTCAAGTAAAATTTGCAGGTAATGCGCATCTTGCACACTAGCCGCCGTATGCCAGGCGGTATCACCCTGCATGCCCGACTGAAATGGATCAGCATGCTCTTGCAGCAACGCCGCTAAACTTTCTGGCTGTTGGTTGAGAATAGCCCACTGCATCAGGGTTACCGACCGATCACCTTGCTGCTGCAACAACTTTTCATTTGCTAACTGATGGATCTGTTTTACATCTCCGTGGACAATCGCATCAGCGATCGGTATTACAATCGGATCAGTAAAAGCTGTATTAATATCTGTCATCGCCTGCCCCTCAAAACTTATTAATGGCATCAAAACACCGTAGATGGCATAACGCAAATGGCGCCTCACCCTCATTGCCAGTGTCGATTCAGGCATACTGCCGCTCCCAAGGTTGTTGTTCACTCATTGAGCTGATCACTTTATCAATACTGTGTGCCGATAAGCGGCGTTCAAGGTGCTTATGTGGCAGCCAATCATCTATCCCAGTGAGTTTGTCACTATTTGTCAGAGTGATTTTATGGCCTACCGCATCAGGAATTAACCACGTAGATTCCTGTGCATCTGTCAGCAAATCATATTGTTCGCTATAGCAGCGCACACCACCGTTTCCTGCTGAAATCCGTGCTTGAGTGGGGTCCATACCAAGGCGATTTATGGTGTGGTCTGAAACACCCGCGGAATTAAATGTCACCGCAAATGTTCCACTCGCTAATGCTGCGGTCGCCGCCAAACCGCCCCCCAATGAGTGCCCGGTAATCACCAGCGCATCACCAAATGCCATTTTTGCGGTTTTCCCTACAGCAACGGCTTGATTATACTGTACATCATCGTAGCCAGTGGCTTGCCGGATGTTACTTAACCAATCATTTACATCATTGGTACCGGCAAAGGATAAAACATACTGCTGATTATCATGATAAATCCCAGCCTGAAATCCTGAAGCACTATTAAATAAACTCGCCGGATCTATTCCCGCAGCCAGTAACTCACCATCACTCAAACGTGTAAACCCGCCGATGCTACCAGCAGCAGGAGCGTAAACATCTTTAGCGAGTAATGCTAATGAATAGTCCCCTTGCTGTGATCCTTGTCCATTTGATATCGCAACATACTCACTCCCCGTCGCAGCTCCGTTACTTCGTGTCAGGCTAACGTTAGCTTGCATACTATAACAAAGCTCATTACCTGCCAGTGTTGCTGCTGTAAGATGAGTCGGTTGTCCCACTGAAGGCTTGTCTGCGGTGGTGACATCCCTCTTTGGCAGTTCCGATGGGTTCACTTGACTCATTAAACCTACTAATGCAGTAGGCCTAATCAAACTGACAGGTCCACTCATGCCAACTCCTTGTCGAAAGATAATCCAGATAATTAGTTCGGCGTTATGGGTTTATCTATCGACACATCGGATGATGTTCTTAAATGGAAATGATAAGATTTACTTATAAATATAGAGAAGTGTGATCGTTATCAAATTTATCGACCACTAAATAGCAGAGATGAAAAAGGGAGCCGAAGCTCCCTTAGAATTTTTGAATGACTTAAACGTTATGACAAAAATTACAGACTTTCAGTGAAAGTACGAGTAATTACATCACGTTGTTGTTCTGGTGTCAGGGAGTTAAAACGCACTGCATAGCCAGAAACACGAATCGTCAACTGAGGATATTTTTCTGGATTTTTCACTGCATCTTCCAGTGTTTCGCGGCGCAGAACGTTAACGTTCAAATGCTGACCACCTTCAACACGCACAGTAGGCTGCACTTCCAGTGGAACTTCGCGATATTCAATCTGGCCTAACTCACTGGCAGGAACTATCTGATCTTCGGCATAACCCGCTTTAGCGCAAACGCAGCGCAGTTCAGATTTTTCATCATCTAACAGCCAAAAAGAGTTCACTAAGGCTTCATTGTTAGCTTTAGTAATTTGAATACCAGTAATCATTTGGTGCCTCCATAATGCGGATATAAATTCCAAGGGGGAGAAACTATCTTGGTTATTTGGTAAAACCATTGTTGTCTTATTGTTCTATATACCAGTCAGACCGCCGCAATTCTTTGACTTAAATCAATCTTTCGACCACATCAGTAATAACTCCATCGCCAAATTTATGTTTTATATCAATTTTATCAAAACAACTGACAGCAAATATTTTTGTAAATTTTCAACATTTTTTGCATAAAAAGGTCAAGAAATCATCATTACGTCACAGAGTCAGGTTTAACGGTTTCACTCACCGGTTTGAACCGGTAAGCTAACGCACATCAATACTTTGCAGAAACCAAGGAGAGTGTTTATGTCTGCCTCCCTTACCTGGCACGATGTGATCGGCCTGGAAAAAGAACAGCCTTACTTTAGAGATACGCTGGCCTATGTGGCAGCAGAACGCAGTGCTGGCAAGACTATCTATCCTGCGCAAAAAGATGTATTTAACGCATTCCGCCTGACTGAATTGGATCAGGTTAAAGTGGTTATTTTAGGGCAAGACCCCTACCACGGCCCCAATCAAGCACATGGATTATCATTTTCTGTGTTACCTGGTGTGCCAGCGCCTCCCTCTTTGGTGAACATGTACAAAGAGTTGGCTACCGATATCCCAGGCTTTGAGCGCCCCAATCATGGCTTCTTGCAAAGCTGGGCCGAACAAGGGGTCTTGCTACTCAATACCGTGCTAACCGTTGAAGCAGGTAATGCGCACTCTCATGCTAACCTTGGTTGGGAAACCTTCACTGATAAAGTCATTGCAGCCCTGAATGAACATCGTGATGGGGTGATTTTTATGCTGTGGGGAGCACATGCCCAGAAGAAGGGCCGGATCATTGATACCCAACGCCACTTTATTTTAAAAGCGCCGCACCCATCGCCGCTGTCTGCCCATCGTGGTTTTCTTGGTTGTAAGCACTTTTCACAAGCAAATCAGCTACTGCAACAGCACAATCAACAAGCTATTGATTGGCAACCCAAACTACCAACAGCAGAATAAAATACCAAGATAGTTAAATAAAAAAAGGCACCCGAAGGTGCCTTTTTCACGTCAGGACACCTTAAGCTTTCGCTTTAGATACCGCAACCATTGCCGGGCGTAGCAAACGGCCATTTAGCGTATAGCCTTTTTGCATCACCATCATCACATGATTTGGTTCATGATCAGCAGATTCAAGCATCGTCATTGCCTGATGAACATCAGGATTAAACGGCACATGGGTATCAGCGACAACCTCAATGCCGAATTTACCTACTGCATCGAGCAGTGATTTCAGCGTCAACTCGACACCTTCAATCATCGAAGTCAGTTCGGTATTGCTTTTATCAGCAGTATCCAGTGCACGTTCCAGATTATCGATCACTGGCAATAATTCAGATGAAAATCTTTCCAGTGCAAACTTATGCGCTTTTTCAACATCCAATTCAGTACGACGACGGATATTCTCAACTTCAGCCTTAGCGCGTAGCAAGCTTTCGCGCTCACGCTGTACGGCTGCAGCCAACTGCGCTTCAAGCTCGGCAACACGCGGATCTACACCTTCACCCGTCTCTTGTGTCGCTTCCACTTGCTGCTCTGCTGCATTTTCCATTTCTTCCGAGACTTGCTCGTTTGGTGTTTTCTGTTCTTTACTACTCATGGATATCTCCGCGTTTTAGCATTAATCTCGCTACTTGGCTTATTATGGGGATCAAAACCGGGGATTCAAGGGAACCGGTCATAATGTGGGGTAAAAGACGCCCCAGTAAGGAAAATCACGGCAATGAATAATAAAAGATTCAATTGTATTGGTATTGTCGGTCACCCACGGCATCCGGCTGCACTTGCCACCCATGAGATGCTCTACCACTGGTTAAACGCCAAAGGTTATGACGTGATGGTTGAACAGCAGATCGCCAAAGATCTAAATTTAACCGATGCCATTACCGGCAGCTTGGCTGACATTGGCCAAAAAGCCGATTTAGCCGTGGTGGTCGGGGGCGATGGCAATATGCTCGGTGCCGCGCGAGTACTCGCTCGCTATGATATCAAAGTCATCGGTGTCAACCGAGGCAATCTGGGCTTTCTGACTGATTTGGACCCGGATAATGCCCAACAACAACTTTCAGATGTACTGGAAGGCGAATATCTAAGCGAACAACGCTTCTTACTAGAAGTACAAGTGACTCGTACCAATCAGCAAAGCCGCATCAGCACAGCAATCAATGAAGTGGTTTTGCATCCGGGTAAAGTGGCACATATGATTGAATTCGAAGTGTATATCGATAACCGCTTCGCTTTTTCTCAACGTTCAGACGGCCTGATCATTGCCACCCCTACCGGCTCGACGGCTTATTCGCTCTCGGCAGGTGGCCCAATCCTCACCCCCACCCTGGACGCCATCGTATTGGTCCCGATGTTTCCACACACTCTAACCGCCAGACCTCTGGTCATTAATAGTAGCAGCACCATCCGATTGAAGTTTTCGCAAATCACCAGCGACCTGGAAATAAGCTGTGATAGCCAGATAGCACTACCGATTCAGGAGGGTGAAGAAGTATTAATTCGCCGTAGTGATTTTCACCTTAATCTTATTCATCCAAAGGACTACAGTTATTTCAATACGTTAAGTACAAAATTAGGCTGGTCGAAAAAATTATTCTAAAAAGTGCCGCAAGGACTTTACTGTATATAAAACCAGTTTATACTGTATTCAAATACAGCCATGTGTTTATGTACAGGAGATTTACCATGCTGGCCCAATTAACCATCAGTAATTTTGCAATTGTGCGTGAGTTAGAAATCGATTTTCAACCCGGGATGACAGCAATTACTGGCGAAACAGGGGCAGGTAAATCTATCGCCATAGATGCATTGGGGTTATGCCTTGGTAGCCGCTCAGATGGCAGCATGGTGCGTTTAGGTGCAACGCGTGCTGATATTTGTGCACGCTTTTCACTGACAGACACCCCATCGGCCCGACAGTGGTTGGAAAACAACCATCTTGATGACAGCAATGAATGCCTATTGCGGCGGGCTATTGGAACCGATGGCCGCTCAAGAGGCTTTATTAATGGTACGGCAGTCCCCCTGTCACAACTGCGAGAGTTAGGCCAACATCTCATCCAGATTCACGGCCAACATGCCCATCAGTTGCTATTAAGACCAGATCATCAAAAACAGCTATTAGATGCCTACGCAGACCAGTCTGCTTTGCTGAGCGAAATGAAAGCAGCCTATCAAATCTGGCACCAAAGCTGCCGGGCACTGGCACTCCATCAACAGCAATCTCTGGAACGTAACGCCCGAAAGGAATTATTGCAATATCAGTTGAAAGAACTAAATTCATTTGTCCCACAAGCGGGGGAATATGAACAAATTGATATCGAATATAAGCGTTTGGCAAACAGTGGGCAGTTGTTGTCACTCAGCCAACAAGCCTTACAATTGCTGTCGGATGATGAACAGAATAACATTCTTAGCCAGCTCTTCTCAGCCAAACACCAGTTAACCGAACTGGCTGGCATGGATGAACAATTTAATAATTTATTAAATATGCTAGAAGAGGCTTCTATCCAAATCAGTGAAGCCAGTGATGAGCTACGCCACTATGCGGAGCAATTTGATATGGACCCTAACCGTTTGTATGAATTGGAACAACGGTTATCTCGTCAATTAAATCTGGCCCGTAAACACCATGTAGCACCAGAAGAGTTACCCTTGTTTCATCAGCAATTGCTGGATGAGCAAGAACAGCTGTCACGGCAAGAAAACGACCATGAGCAACTCAGCCACGCGGTAAATACTCACTATCAACACGCGTTAGAGATAGCTAACCGGTTGCACCAAGAACGCCAGCATTATGCTGATGAATTGGCCGCGCTAATTACCGAAAGCATGCATGAATTATCAATGCCACATGGCCAATTCACGATTGACACCCATTTTGAGCCAGAGCACCTCAGTGCTGAAGGGGCGACCCGCATTGAGTTCTGCGTCACTACCAACCCAGGTCAACCGCTACAAGCACTGGCCAAAGTCGCCTCCGGTGGTGAACTGTCTCGCATCGCATTGGCGATTCAGGTGATTACAGCGCGTAAAATGGACACTCCTGCGCTTATCTTCGATGAAGTTGATGTTGGTATCAGTGGGCCAACGGCAGCCATAGTGGGCCACCTGTTGCGTCAGCTTGGTGAATCGACTCAGGTTATGTGTGTGACCCACCTTCCACAAGTTGCGGGTTGTGGCCATCAACATTTCTTTGTGAGTAAACAAACCGATGGCACTGAAACCGAAACCCATATGCATCGGCTAGATAAAAAAGCCCGCTTGCAAGAGTTGGCGCGCCTTCTGGGCGGCAGTGAAGTGACGAAAAACACCTTGGCAAATGCAAAAGAATTGCTCGCAGCATAGAAAAGATTAACTTTTTTCCTTTCCAGAGGTCATACAGGTGCCCTGTAAAGGTTTCCAACTGCTGCAAGGTCTATTATCATCGTCATCCTACGCCCTAAAGGAATGTGATTACTATGCGCTGTAAAATGCTGACTGCCGCCGCTGTGATGCTTGCAATGCTTACTGCGGGTTGTTCAACGCTGGAGAAGGTGGTCTACCGGCCTGATATTAATCAGGGTAACTATTTATCACCTAATGACGCGTCCAAAATTCATAAAGGTATGACCCAGCAACAAGTGGCATATACCTTAGGCACACCAATGCTACAGGACCCATTTGGCACCAAAACCTGGTTCTATGTGTTCCGCCAACAACCTGGCCACCAGAAAGTAACACAACAGACGTTGACGTTGACCTTTGATAGCAGCGGCGTGCTGACTGATATCAAAAACGAACCAACATTAGCAGGAAATTAATTTATCCGAAGATTGCAGAGCAGATGAAGGGAACGAATACTGATTATGGTTTTAGGCAACAAGCCGCCTAATACTTATGCAACCATAGGATGGCGTACGCTTTTTCTTCGATAGCAGTTCAGGGCTACAATAAAAATAAGGCACAGACGGTGCCTTATTTTTTTGCCTGTTCGGCGCGTTGTCGGCGTAACTCTTTAGGGTCTGCGCTCAGAGGGCGATAAATCTCAACACGATCACCCGTGTTAAGCTTATCTCCCAGCTTTACCGGGCGGCTGTAAACACCCACTTTATTTTTTGTCAGATCAATATCTGATCGTAACTCAAGTAAACCTGATGCTTTGATAGCATCCTCAACAGTACTGCCAGCCTCAAGTGAAACAGTGCGCAAATATTGGCGTTCAGGCAAGGCATAAACCACCTCAACGCGAATCTCAGACACTGTATACCTCTTTAGCACGTTGAGTGAACGCCTGCACCATATTGCCAGCTAATTCCTTGAATATTTTACCAAAAGCCAACTCAATCAGCTTATTGGTAAATTCAAAATCCAGGTGCAGTTCAACTTTACAAGCATCTGCACTTAATGGGGTAAAATGCCATCCGCCCATTAATTTCCGAAATGGCCCATCTACCAATTGCATATTAATGCTCTGGTTATCAGTCAATGTATTGCGTGTAGTAAACGTTTTACTGATACCAGCCTTGGCGACATCAACTGCGGCCGTCATTTCATTCTCAGTAACATCAAGCACCCGGCTGCCGGTGCAACCAGGCAAAAATTCTGGATAAGAGCGAACATCATTAACCAGTTGATACATCTGTTCTACGCTAAACGGAACCAACGCAGAGCGGCTAATCTGTGGCATAACATTTCCTGTGAGACATAAAACGCGCTGATAATACCATTTATCTACCGCCAGACAAAAAATCTGCTAGGCATTCTACGCAACAAATGAGACAAAATGCACAGGCATCCTGCGGGAAAGGATTTCATTCGCCTCCGCATACAGTATAATGATCAATACTATGACAAAGAAAAAAGCATACAAACCCGGTTCCGCAACCATTGCGCAAAATAAACGAGCCCGCCATGAATACTTCATTGAAGAAGAGTTCGAAGCGGGTCTTGCGCTGCAAGGTTGGGAAGTAAAATCTCTGCGTGCTGGCAAAGCCAACATTAGTGATAGCTACGTAACCTTTAGAAATGGCGAAGCCTTCTTGTTTGGCGCCACCATTACGCCGTTGAACGTTGCGTCGACTCATGTTGTCTGCGAGCCAATGCGTACCCGTAAACTGCTGCTAAACAAACGCGAGCTGGATTCGCTGCTCGGTAAAGTTAATCGCGACGGTTTTACCGTAGTTGCCCTTTCCGTATATTGGAAAAATGCCTGGGTTAAAGTTAAAATCGGTGTCGCAAAAGGTAAGAAAGATCACGATAAACGTGATGACATCAAAGATCGTGAATGGCAGGTCGATAAAGCCAGAATAATGAAACACGCTAACCGTTAAGTCTCTGGCTTATCAGCGTATAGTTCTGGTATACTATAGAAGTTCTTTGGGGCTGATTCTGGATTCGACGGGATTCGCGAAACCCAAGGTGCATGCCGAGGTGCGGAGGCCTCGTAAAAAACCGCAAAAAAAATAATTGCAAACGACTCGCAATTCGAACCTGCTGCTTTAGCAGCTTAATCAGCCTAAGAAACTGAAGGTTCCCTCTCTCCCTAGCCTCCGCTCTTAGGACGGGGATCAAGAGAGGTCAAACCCAAAAGAGCTCGTGTGGAAACCTTGCCTGGGGTTGAAGCATTAAAACTAATCAGGATAGTTTGTTAGTGGCGTGTCCGTCCGCAGCTAACCGGCGAATGTAATGACTGGACTAAGCATGTAGTGCCGACGGCGTAGTAATTTCGGACGGGGGTTCAAATCCCCCCAGCTCCACCACTTTTGACAGGACAGTGACCGGACAGTATCATATAAACCAGTGACTTATGATAAATGATCGGACGAAGCACTGACCTAGTTTGGACCAAAAAGGATACGCAAAAGATACGCGGCTCCTTTGAAGATTAAAAAGCCTCTGCTAACCCAGAGGTTTTTTTTCGCCTATAGATCGCCGTCATGGGGTGTCGGAGGTTAAAATCCTCTCATGCCGACCAAATATCCCAAAGAAAACCAATCCTTTAGGGCTGGTTTTTTTATGTCTTAAATTTGTGGCAGGGAAATTTAGGGGAAAGCCAAGGGAAAAACTCCGTCATTTATTTTGCATAATCGCCGATCCATTTAACGACTATAATTACCCCACATCCTACTTCTGAGGTTGTGCCATGTGTGGTCGTTTCACTCAAATTAAAACCCGTTATGATTACCTTGAATTTCTTGCATCTGAATTAGAATTCAACGGTGCTCTCGATCCCGTTCCTATTGGCAGATACAACGTTGCAGCAGGTACCCGCGTTCTGATTCTCAATCAGCGTGAGGATGAACTGCATCTCGATCCGCTAATGTGGGGCTATGGCCCTGAATGGTGGCGGCAAATGGGTCGTGCGCCGGTCATCAATGCTCGAGTAGAAACAGCTGCGGAAAGTCGGATGTTTAAACCATTATGGCACCACGGTCGTAGCCTGGTGATGGCTGATGGCTGGTACGAATGGAAGAAATCGCCGGAAGATCCGAAAATAAAGCAGCCGTGGTTTATCTACCATGAGAACCAAACGCCTATCTTCTTTGCCGCGATAAGCCGGTTCCATCCTGATGAAACCGAATCGCCAGAGGATGATGGTTTTGTGATAGTAACTGCGGACAGTAATTCGGGATTGGTGGACATTCATGATCGGCGCCCTGTCGTCTTACCACCAGATGCCGCTCGTGAATGGATGAATCCGGATACTTCACCAGAAAGAGCAAAGGAGATTGCTTTGGAAGCGCTGACGTCAGCAGAAGAGTTCGACTGGCATCCAGTGATAAAGAAAGTAGGCAACATTCGTAATAATGGCCCTGAACTTATCGAGCCGTTGGACGCTCTCTTTCATCATTCACCTGACAATAGGTAGCTCAGACCAGCGAGTCGTGTAAACTGGCGATAGCATCTCACGTTTCATCTGCCATGCTTTCTGTATGCCTTGTCCGGCAAACCACACCTTTCCTTTGCCTTACCTATTAATATCGTCAGCGCTGCACTGTTAATTTTTGGCTGATTATCATCAAATAATCCTAATTGAGCGATGCCCTGGCTGTAGAAATCACCTAGCATTACCCCGCCATTTTGATAACGATAGCATTTCCTATATCGCTGATAATATGGAATCAGGCTGGTTCTGCTGTAAACCGATAACCGGTAGTATCACTGCTGAAAAAACTAAATTTTATGCCATTAAAAATGGTTGAGCTTGGTTCATTATCTTTTGTGCTGCTCTTATTCATTGCCATCAGTTTCATCATTATTATTCCTGGCTCACCCGTTTTCATCGTATTTTCTCCCAGCGTGGCGGAGAAAGCAGAAACAACCACAGCGCCAATATCTATACCAGATTTAGCAGTCCCATCGCCGCTTGTTATCAGGGTTATCTCTGATAATTTTTGACTGGGTTTGTCGATCGTTCCCACAATAACCAAATGATCATTAAAGGCATAATTGAACGTATTGTTAACGCCATTTTTTTTAAAATTAATTTTTAGTCTAAGCGAACTATTAGACGTTTCTAAGTTGGCATTCATTCTTTTTTCAAAAATGTCCGGGCTAATACCCAACGTCTTTATACTTTTATTATCAGGGTTGCGAGGTTCCTCTATAAGCACTTGAGGCGCGATTGATTTGGTCTTTTCTTCATGCTTATCAATTGTTTTTTCTGGTATAGTCGTTGTGACGGATGAGCGAGAGTTGGCTGATGTCAATATTGTCTCTTCCGGTATCGGGATTACCACAATAATCAAAAAGGTAAAGGCAACAACTGTACCAACAATAACCCCACTTGTTTTACTTACCCAATATCGATGACCTTTATGAATGAAATATTTTGCTAAAAATTTAGCAATAATCACCCAGATTACTAGTGTTGCTATTAGTATTAATAGTTCTTTCATTTAGACTCCATTCACTATTATTTGGCTTTAATCTTTTTACCACTCTGAATATTTAAGGTGGATTTAATATTGAATTAACTCAGAATTAAAGTCTGTTTTGCTGTGATATACCGTTCCATAACAGCAGAGATCTACCATAGATCTCCGTCCCAGTCATTGAATTATCGTTATTTGAGCTTGTGCTGATATTGCCTGTCCGGTTCCAGCAGACAAACGACTTGCTGTCATTGAAAGTTTTACCGGTGTGTGGTGGAACATCCCGCAGTCATAAGTTGTATGATCCGGTATAGTCTAAGTCCCGCCAGAATGTTAGCTTTCTACAGAAAGTACCGATACTTCGGATCCACTAGATAAATATTTCAAATGAAAAGCCACCGGCTTATAAGGCCAGTGGCTTAAACTCGTAGGTGGTTAAAATCGCTGATGAGTATCCTTCTTTGGATACTTAATCGAATACGCCATTTATTACTGATGCAACAATCGCTGTACTTAATGCAATAAGTACTAAGTCATTGCCAACTATACGCCACTCATATCCTGGGTAAGAAGGTAGCTGCCCCAGTAAAGATGCAGGGACTGCTTTCTTAGCGATGCCTGGTGGGAGCGGCTTACCCCGTGCCAGATTTTTAGCGATACCGGGAGGTAATGACTGATAACCAGTCAATCCGTAATTAACAGCTAATGGGCGCACACGGTCATAGGTTAGATTCACTGAAACTAAATTATCACTACCATTTTTGGCTTTATTCCCCTTATTAGCGGGCCCATTGCCCCCACTATTACCGTGGTTTCCGCCACTGTTTCCGTGTCCACCGCCATTCCCATTACCGGGATTAGCTATGGAAGGGGTTGAAGATAACGCTAGAGAAGCAATCAGCGCTAATGCGATCACAGACAAACGGTGCTTAAACATTTTCTATTACCTTTGCTAGTCGCTATATATAGATTAAATCTAGCTAATCCTATCTATATAAGCCATATAGAATGGTCTTATTTCATACAATGAGCGGTAGCTGTTAAATACTAAACCTAAGAACACCACCATTAGCAAGATAACTAATAGACGTCGCACCATATTTTGATCCCCCACCTTTTGGTGAGACAATTATTCAGGCATGAGGAATATCCTCATGATTTCCATATTGATGTTTATTTGCTATAAGAGTTAACTGAACGCACATATTGAGATAGAGGACCCTGTTATGCTCATTTATGATGTTTTTGGTCGCCGTTTGGGTGTTAAAAGTGTTGCCAATGAATGGCAGCTATTCCGAGTAGATTGCAATGAGGGGAAATCATCTCGAATATATGACGTCATTATTCCTTCATTTTTGACTGAGGAAGAAATAGCTGGGTGGTTAGCTGATATCTACCATGAAGCCGCGAGTGAAAAACACCCCGATGTAAAAAGGATAAAATGAGTCACTACAAGGGATGTTGGATAGAAATAATTGCCGCCACGGAACAAATACCACCAGCCAAGCTAGCCTTAACTTTTGCGGTCATTTATACCTCGGCCTCGACTTTTTTTAATGCTTTACCAATTACCTCAACAGCCGCTGGGCGTTTATCCCCACATCACTTTCCTACATGGGTATACGTTTAGGTATGCGACACGGATCTTAACTCAATTTTTATCAAAAAATACAATATATTCAAACTCCCAAAAACATAATAACGAACTCTTTTTATTAGTTAAAAGGCCTCAAAATCGAGGCCTGAAAAATTATAGCTAATACTGTAGTTTATTAAAATTTAATAAATCAAATATAGATATCTATATTGCCATCTTGTGCTTTTATCTGGTCTACGTTCTCAATAGCACTACTTTTCCCATCATGCTTTTGCTGCGCTTGTTGTGCCTGACGACGTAACAACTCAGCCAGTTGCTGCTGTAACATCGTTAATTGAGCTTGAATACTTTTTCGCTGATCTTCTGACATATCAATGCCATCTTTGAGTTTTTGCGTAACCTCAGCGATTTTTGCTATTACATTCTTTATCTGAGATGCCAAATCATTTCCTGCACTTGCAGTATTCTTGCTGCCATTTCCCGTCGTTGCTGCTATTGGTAAGCTCGCATTTATACCCATCGGACATATCCTTATCACTCACTAAGTCAGTATAATGATTATCGGCAAAGGGCGACTTTATGTTAATAATTTCAGCAATCCAAATATGACCCCAATCTATAGCCACGCTGCTCAATGGCTTGCTTTAATGCCGGCGACGTCAGCACCTCCAATTCGGTCAAGCGTGGATAACAATAGCCGCTGGTCATGAGGGTGTTATCAACAAACGCCGGATGGCACATAATCTCAAGTGAGTTAATTGCTTTTTGACTGGCATTTTCCAACAACCGCAAAAATGTCTGCTCAGATAAAGCCTCACCATAAAAACCGGCATCGAACCACTCACTGCTTCGCGGGTTATCAAGCACAATCTCATGCCGCTGTATTTCCTTGCGATCAATACGCAGTGGAAGAGATTTCTCGTGGGCAAAAGCAACAACCAGCGGATAAATTTGCGGTAACATATGTACATGATGATGGCTGTCGATGTGAGTGGGTGCACGGCCGAAGACGGCAACAAACTTATCAAACTGAGCCGCCAACTCCCGAGCTATCTCGCCAGGATTCAGCTCACCCGCTTCGGCGCGTTGCCACAACCATTTGCCCAGAGCACCGTTGGCATCAACTAATGATGGCATTGACGTTAACGGCCGCCCGTAAGTGAGAACAAAATGCATCCCCACAGGCAACGTTGGATTTTGCTTACTCAGTTCCGCTGCATGATAGATATCCGCACAATTCATCATCGCTGTAGTCGATGAGACAACACCATGCCGGAATGCTTCAATGATTCCGTAACTTTGACCTTTGCATAGACCAAAATCATCAGCATTAACAATAAGTAACTTTTCCATTGAGGGTACCTTGTCAGGCCATTCCAGTAGCAGTTATCTGGCCGGAAGCTAATCGGATAACCCCTCTCTGACGCAGTTGAATTTTTTGCGATAGTTCCCCGGCGTAAAAGAGGTGAGTTTTTTGAAGTTTTTAATAAATAACGTGGTATCGCTGTAACCTGCTTCAAAAGCAATGTCAGAGACCAGATAATTGGTCATTTCAAGTTGAGTTTTAGCAAAGTTAACTCTGATTTCATTGATAATCTGCATCGGCGTTTTTTGGTAATAACGGCGGGTAGCGCGGGTCAAATACTCTTGGGTTTTGCCAGACAGTTCGATCATATTCACCAGCGCTTTTTCACCAAACATCGACTTATCATGCATTTTGTCGATACTGGTCTTCAGCCACAGCGGAATATCGTCGTTAGTGTCACTTTCTTTATGATGGCTGATGCGGTTAGTGACATAAAAAGTCAGCAGTTCTACCAGTTCAGTAAGCTCATCGTCCCTAAAGTGTGGCGCAGAAATTGCCGATTCAATATAAGAGAGAAAATCACCCTTTAGGCGATAAGCCTGAGAGGCCACAATAGGCCGCGATAATAGATGAGAATAGTGCTCTTCAAAGAAGGTTTTACTTATTCCCACATTCAGAATACGAGTGGCACCAAACTCATAGAAACTTTTATGATGGGATCCCATAGGAATAAAAACAAAATCGCCGCGCTCTAAAAAGACTCGCTTACCGTTTATTTCCTGATAACACATACCGGTTAATATCAACGTATATTCATAATAATCATGCTGATGTAAGCCGGTGGCACTTTCCGTTTTGTTATAAATAAACAGATGGAATTCTTTTCCGTTAAAAAAGTCTTTTTGACGTACTAACCTGACTTCCATCTTATTTACCTTCATTCTCGTTCAAAATAGCCAATGTGTTAGACAAAATTCACTGTAACTTTCGATGCAATTCGATCAACTCATCAATTAACTCTCTGGCTAACATGGCCGTCATCAAATGATCCTGAGCATGTACCAGCACCAATGTTACTTTGGTTTTCCCCTCACCTTGATCAGCTTCAATCAGCCTGGTCTGAACTAAATGTGCTTCATTCAGCGCCAGGCGAGATTGCACCATCAGCTCATCCGCTTGGGAAAAGTCACCCGCCTTGGCTTGTTTCAGAGCCTTGTAAGCCAAACTTCTGGCTTGCCCGGCGTTGATAATCAGCCCCATAACCACATCTTCCATCTCATCGGTAGGCTGCACCTCACCCACGATTTTATCTAAATCAAACATGCTATTGTTACTCCGTAAATTAAAGCCATTAATTAAAACCATTCTGCCTGGCGACATCAGCAAACCAGTAGCCACTTTGTTTCAATACTCGCGTCTGGTCGACGATATTCAACCGAACTAAACCATAGCGGTTTTTGTATGCATTGAGCCAAGACCAGCAATCAATAAAGGTCCACAGATGATACCCTTTACAGTTACTGCCCTCTTGTAATGCTTGATGTAGCCACTGCAAATGTGCACGGATAAATTCGATGCGATACTGGTCATCAACCCTACCTGATGGCGTGATAAACTGCTCTTCGCCCTCAACACCCATGCCATTCTCAGAGATATAACACGCAATATTGTTATAATTCTCTCTTAGATTTTTCAGGATGTCATACAGCCCTTTTTCGTAGATTTCCCAACCACGATGCGGGTTGATTTTGCGCCCGGGCATCGCATAAAAACTGAACAAATCCTCCGGCGTTTTCACCAGCCCTTGAGGGGTTGGGATATCTTTCGCCTGAACCCGTCTTGGCTGATAATAGTTAACCCCTAACAGATCAACGACGCCCGCCGCAATGCACTGGCAATCACCGCTTTCAATTTGTGGCAATAAGTCGTGCTCTCGCAGCAACGTGATCAGTTCATCAGGGTAAACACCCTTGGTGACGGGATCGAGGAAGCTACGGTTAAGCAATAAATCGGCATGATTAGCTGCAATCAGGTCTGGCGCACTGTCGGAGCGAGGATAGGTCGGGGTGAGGTTCAAAATGATACCAATTTCACCCCCCTGCTTTAGCTCTCGGTAGTTTTGCACCGCGTTGGCATGGGCCAATACGCTGTGATAAGCGACAGTCACCGCACGTTTAAAGTCAACCACACCAGGGTAATGCAGGTCGTTCAGGTAACCGGCTTCAACAGGCACAATCGGCTCATTAAAAGTAAACCAATGCTTTACCCGATCACCAAACAACATAAAGCAGCTTTTGGCATAGCGGCCATAGGCTTCCACAACCGCACGGTTTTCCCAACCGCCTTTCTCTTGCATACACAATGGCATATCAAAATGATAAAGATTGATAAAGGGGGTAATTCCCTGCGCCAATAGGCTATCGATAACCGCGTTATAAAACGTGACAGCTTTGGGGTTAAGCTCACCGTCACCCTTTGGAATCAACCGCGACCATGAAATCGATGTCCTGAACGTGTTATGGCCCAGTTGCTTTAATAGCAAAATATCTTGCTGATAGTTATCGTAAAAGGTGGAGGTGTTTTCAGGACCAATCTGATCATGAAAACGTTCCGGTGCAATTTCGTACCAATAATCGAAGATGTTCTTGCTCTTACCATCCCGCAGTGACGCCCCTTCGGATTGGGCTGCGGAGGTGGCACTGCCCCACCAAAAATCATCGGGAAATTGATACTTCATTCCGGCCTCCAGCCTTATACGATAAACAGATTTAACGCTTAGAATTTCAAGCTATCAGCAATCTCTTCTTCACTTTCAACCTGACGATCTATCTCGCTCTGCGCCTTATTGGCAATTATTACGAATGGCAGATACATCAATGTCGCTATACCTAAGTTGAATAAACTTAATAACATCGCGGCAATGCTGCCGTTGGTATTGAAGAAGGCACCTAAGCCGACTGGCATGGTCCACGGCGCAATATTGGTGATTGGTGGAATAAGGCCGGTGTAATACGCCACTGAAGTGATAATTGCTAATACCGGTTGAACCAAGATGAACGGAATAAAGAACAGCGGGTTCATTATGACCGGCAAACCAAATAGGATAGGTTCATTAATCTGGAAAATACTAGCCGGTGCACCCAATTTTGCTACCTGACGATAGTCTTCACGGCGAGAAGCAATAAAGATGGCAATAACCAGTCCAAGTGTTGCGCCAGTGCCTCCCAAGAAGATATAGGAGTCAACAAACGGCTTAGCCCACATATGGAATTCTTTACCGGCAGCCAGCGCCGCAGCAACAGAACCATACTGGGTATAGGTTGCGACGTTCTCCAATGCAAATGGCATCATAATGCCACTTTCCAGTGCAGATAAGGCCATCGCACCGTGTATCCCGAAGAACCACAACAGCGAGGAGCACATGACATACACCCATCCCACAACACTGCCCATTTTCGACAACGGTGCTGAAATGGTGTCCATAATGATCTGGTGGAAGTTGGTGCCATGCAATCCAAGGGCATAAGCAATCACGCCCATGATGGAAAGAATGATAAACCCGGGAATCAATGCAGAGAAAGAACGGGAAACTGATGTCGGCACACTGTCTGGCAGGCGGATAACCCAGTTACGTCGCACGATAAAGGTAAAGAGCTCTGCAACCACCAAACCGATGATGATACCGGAGATGATATTCGCCCCTCCCAACCAATTAGCCCCGACGGCATAGGCCTCGCCAACACTGTATGGCGTCACGGTCATAAAGGCAGCAATTGCCAGCAGAGCCGCAGCCAGAGGATCGACCCTTTTCTCTTCAGCCAACGCCATACTGATAAAAAATGGCGTCATTAACGACATAATACCGAGAGTACCGTTATAAACGTTGCCGCCTATCGCTTTAAAACCATTGAGCATAGTAATGGTATCGGCATCTAACCGTACGCCCATTGAGAAAAAGAACGACCCTTCGCCAAAACTTAAGAAAACGTTGTTGATCAGTACAAACATGGCACCCGTCAGGGTTAACGGCATCAGCCGAATAAACCCATTCTTGATAGCATTAATGTGTTGCTGTCTGCCTATTTTAATAGCAAAAGGCAAGATGACCCTTTCCAGAGAATTAATAAATGCGCTCACAGTGCACCCCTTATTGTTTTGCTTTTTTTATTGCGGCTACGGCAGCTTTTAATACCCCCAGACCGTCGACTTTGCCGTATAGGAGCGCGTCGATCACTTCAACTGGTTTATTGGGGAACATTTTTGCAACTTCAGGCAACATGTAAGCGATTTGTGGTCCTAACAAAATGACATCTGCTTGGGCACCATGTTCTGCGGCCAGGGCCTCGGGGTAAGCATTGATAATCACTGGCACCTCATACTTCTCTGCTTGTACTTTCATTTTGGAAACCAGTAGCGAGGTAGACATACCGGCTGAGCAAAATAGATAAATTTTTTTCTTTTCCATACCCAACACCTTTTGATGTTCAAAAGACACACGTTAACTGTATGCCAGTGCAATGGTGAATTCCCTTTATCTGTACTTTATCGTGCCCCTTGCCCAGCCCCATTGTTTCTGGTTGTCGGCAGTATATGGCGTTGATAGTTAAGACAGTAATTCAACTACTCATATAATCGTCTCTAATTGACTTTTCACATTGATGCTCTTCACATTTCTAAGCAAATGCAATGTGATGTTTATCGCAAAATTATGATTCTTTTTCTCGGCGAATTAAGTTTAATGTAGTTATATATCATTAAGTTAATGATTATTCACTCATCAATGATGGATTTCTCGTACTCGCAATAGCCATGAGTGGCTGGCAGCATCATTAATTAGGACACCTTATCGGTTTGCAGAATTGTCTGAACTTAACCTTTGCCACTTTTTCGTCTGCTCAGCTTGTGAGCTTTTTTTGTGAAACGAAATCGGAATGCACTCCTCAGCATGGGACTGGCTACAGTAATATAGTCGCTGATTTTAATGGTGTTATTCGCTGACTTGCCCTTAATACTCTAAAGTTAACAGTTGTTGGCATTTTAAAGGAGCAACTGATGACAATATTGGGAAATAGAACACTGGGCTATAGCTTGAGTGCACTGTTATTTAGCGTATTTGTTTCGATGACCGCCCTTGCCGCTCCGGCGGTGACCGTAACGGAATTACAGGATGGATTGGATCATCCATGGTCACTGGCATTTCTGCCTGATAATGGGGGAATCTTAATCACTGAGCGTTCTGGGCAATTACGTTTATGGCAAGCAGGGAAGCCACTATCAGAACCTTTAAAGGGGGTACCAGAAGTCTATGCCAAGGGGCAAGGTGGTCTGCTAGAAGTGGCATTATCACCGACATTTTCTCAGGATCGCCGTATATACCTAAGTTTTGCTGAAGTGGGTAAAGAGGGTAAAGCGGGCACCGCCGTGGGTTATGGCCATCTTAATCCTCAGGGGACAGCCATTGAAAACTTCAAGGTATTCTTCCGCCAGCAACCCAAATTATCTACCGGTAACCATTTTGGTGGCAAATTAGCCTTTGATAAACAAGGCCATATCTTTATTACTCTGGGCGAAAACAATCAGCGCCCTACGGCTCAAGACTTAAGCCTACATCAAGGTAAAATCGTACGTCTGACACTTGATGGTAAGGTAGTAAAAGATAATCCATTTGCCAATAAGTCTCCGGCAAAGCCAGAGATCTGGTCCTATGGCCATCGCAATCCACAGGGTCTGGCGCTTAACCCATGGACTGAAGTGATGTGGGCTAATGAGCATGGTCCTAAAGGCGGCGATGAAATCAATATCCCACAGGCCGGGAAAAACTACGGCTGGCCATTAGCCACTCATGGTGTTAACTACTCAGGTTTAGCTATTCCAGAGGCGAAAGGTACCCATGTCGAGGGTACCGAGCAACCGGCATATTACTGGGAGAAATCACCCGGTATCAGCGGCATGGCCTTCTATGACGCTGCCCGCTTCCCCACCTGGCAACATTCACTATTTATCGGGGCATTGGCACAGAAAGAGTTGATTCGCTTGCAGTTGGATGGCGACAAAGTGATTGCAGAAGAGCGTTTACTGGGTGATCGCGGTGAGCGTATCCGCGATGTCCGGGTCGGGCCAGATGGTTATGTCTATCTGCTAACTGATGAGAGTGACGGTAAACTACTGAAGCTAGGGCTGGCAGCGGACTCATCACCCAAAGCAAAATAAGGGTTTTGCCCCTAAAAAAGCCGGAGAACATCTCCGGCTTCTCACGTTATCACCGGTTAGCGGTCCGAAGAGGCCTGCCATAAATTAAGCTGCCCCTCGGCCACATGCTGATCAATCGCACGTAACTCTTCTGCACTGAAACTCAGGTTAGTCAGGGCTGCACAGTTTTCCTCCAACTGCTCTGGGCGGCTGGCACCGATCAATACCGAGGTCACACGATTATCTTTCAATAACCAGCTCAATGCCATTTGTGCCAATGATTGCCCACGTTGTTGAGCTAATGCATTCAGTGCCTTGATACTGCGCAAATTGGCGGCTGATAACATATTTTCCTTCAACGAGCCGCCCGCTTCTTTTTTCATTCGAGAATCATCGGGAATGCCATTGAGGTATTTCCCGGTCAACAACCCTTGAGCCAATGGGGTAAAAGCAATACAACCCACCCCCTGTTGCTCCAGCGTATCTAACAAATGAGTCTGCTCAACCCAACGATTCAAAATATTGTAGGAGGGTTGATGAATAAGCAGCGGAACCTTCCATTGTTGCAATAGCTCAACCATTGTGGCGGTACGCTCAGAAGAATATGAAGAAATCCCCACATAGAGAGCCTTGCCACTTTGTACCGCCTGAGCCAGTGCCGAGGCGGTTTCTTCCATTGGCGTATTTTCATCTACACGGTGCGAATAGAAGATATCAACATAGTCCAGCCCCATACGCTGTAAGCTTTGATCCAGGCTGGCAAGCAGATATTTGCGCGAGCTGCCCGCACCATACGGGCCAGGCCACATGTTATAACCGGCTTTGGTCGAGATTATCAGCTCATCACGGTAAGGCTTAAAATCGTCGTGCAGCAATTTACCAAAATTTTGCTCGGCAGAGCCAGGAGGTGGGCCATAGTTGTTGGCCAAATCAAAATGAGTAATCCCCAGGTCAAAGGCTTTGCGCAATAATGTACGTTGTGATTCTAATGTATTGTTAAAACTGAAGTTATGCCACAGCCCAAGCGATAACGCCGGAAGCTGCAAGCCACTTTTTCCACAAAAACGATATTGCATTTGGTTATATCGGGAAGGGTCTGCTTGGTAGGGCATGATGGCTCCTGTCTCTGCTTATCGGATTTTTGAAACGGCATTTCTATTTTAACGCCATCCTTTGTCCCTGCAAGTGATACCCCCCACGCAATCGGTATAAAGTTCTATCGTTGGCAGCAATAGCAATATAGTTTCACTAGAGAACAATACAGAGGATGAACTATATTAACTTCCGGTTATCTTGTTCGCCGATCTTCATTTTATTTATATTAGTTCCGCTGATTAAACTCGAATAAAACATAATACTTAAGGCCGATAACTCGCCATATCCGAACGATCCCGTAATTTATTTATACTACAATTATTCTTATTCTGACGAATTACCATTGAGGGGGTTGTTATGACGGCAATCGATGTAATGTGGGTTGGATTTGGTGGCGGTATCGGATCACTTTTACGTTGGTGGATAGGGCTGAGGGTTGGCAAAATATATCAAGGTAATTTTCCCCTAGGTACTTTTTTGATTAATATTTCTGGTGCATTTGTTATTGGATATTTGAGTATTCTCTTTAGTGTTGACTGGCGTGATCGCTATGGTGATTTAATCAATGCAGCGGTACTGACCGGTATTCTTGGCGGTTATACCACCTTTAGTAGCATGCAATTGGATGCAGCAAAACTGGCCACTGCTCGTGGTAGAGCAATGGCTGCCGGATATTTAATTATTTCTGTCATCGTCGGTCTGGCGGCAGCGGCATTGGGTGCCTGGTTGGCTTATTAATCAGAGGAAAATGTTATGCTAAATCTTATTATTTTAGTCTTTGTTGGTGGTGCTTTTGGTGCCATGTGTCGCGAGTTTATTATGTTATCCGTGCCGCGACTGGCCGACGGCTTCCCAATGGATATTTTTGTCGCCAACATTATTGCAGCATTTTTATTAGGGCTGGCTACCTCTTTATTTAAAAAAGATAAAATTAACCAATATGTGCATTTGATGGTCGCAACCGGGATCATGGGCGGTCTTTCAACCTTTTCCAGTTTTGTCTTTGGTGCGGTCGAAATGATGAAGAACCCTGGCGGAATTTTAGTCTCAATCTGTTATTTGGTCGCCAGCCTGATCATAGGCTTCATCGCGGTTGAATTAGGTTTGATGGTTGGCCCTAAAGAAAAACCAAAAGACCCACATGCAGCTACCCAATAAATACTCTCCAACAATAAAACACCCTCAATGCTGAGGGTGTTTTTGTGTACTACTGCAGATTAAGCTCGCCAGATCAGTCTAATTTCTGACAGTTACCAAAGAACATTTCCGTAATAAGATCGTTATTAATGGTATCGCCATTCAGAGTCCTAACCAGTAGTTCACTGCCAAGCAACGGCAATGAGAACACCATATCAGGATTTACCCGTTTAACTTTTTTCATATTCTGGCTTTCATTCACTAATGCCAGCGTCTTGGTGGACTCACCCGCAATTTCTTTGGCCGCTAAAATGGTAAAGGTATTATCAGCATCACTGTTACATAAGGCGATAATATATTTTGCTTTAGCCGCACCCGCCAGTTGCAATGTCGCAACCGATGATGGGTCGCCCTCGATAATATCTGCATCGGAAGGAAATTCATGCTGGCTACCGACGGCGCAAACCACAGTAACCTCATCACCCCGGTCACGTAGACCATTATAGACATTCAGTGCCAGGGAGTTGGTACCGACAATAATAAAATGATTTTTACGTTCCACGTGAGAAATCCTACCTTTAACTATACGTTTGATATTATTACTGATCATCGGTCCGGCAATGGAAGAAATTGAAGCAGCAAAGACCGTTATACCGGAAATAATCACCGTAAGAGTAAACATCCGTGCCAGCGTAGAATGAGGAATAATATCCCCGAATCCCACTGTCGACATACAAACGATCGCAAAATAGAAAGCTGTAGGTAAATCGGTAACGGCCGGAGCAAACTCATCCCCCATATAGAGCGTACCGAGCATGCTATAGACGATCAATGATGCAATACTGACGACCGCAAAGAAAGTACCGCTGCCGAGGCTGTGATAATCAAAATCGCGCCAATAAAAAAGCAAGGCAACAATAATCACAAGAGAATAAGTCGTCAGCGTATTATGATCTTTAAGAATAAAGAGATTGATAGCAACGATAGTAAACAGCAATAACACGGTGAAAAACCATGCAATGCGGGTTCTCATCGAAAGTGCGATTGCCATCAATATCAATACCAGACCGATCATAAATCGAGGAATTTCAAATAATTCAAGAAAACTTAATGCCTCCTTCCATGTACTGAAATTGTTTACAGCATCGGTTGAATGAGATATCGCCCGCAACAGCACTGGGCTTAAGACCAGATATCCATTTATTGCCACCAGAATAGCGAGGCAAAGTGGTATCGAAACTTTAGACTTAATTTCCTGTAATATTTTCATCAATAGAGTGACTAAAATTGTTATAGGTGAATTAAGTATAGATAAAAAACGAGAAAAATCATGGTTAAGTAGAATTATTTTTGATGAAAATCAAATAATAGTTGTATTTAATCGTGGGTTATTTGCTCTCATTTGTAGCCACCTAATATTCACGGGATGTAATTAAAACAAAGTAGTAAAATAACATTCATTACCATTCCTGGATAGATTACATCCATAATATATAAAGCCCACTTTACACATTGTAAAGTTATCCATACTGAATGACCAATCATATAATACGTTTAATTATTGGCATTAATGCTATTAATATATAATAATACAGCCGCACTCAGGAATAGAACATTGTCCTGAGTCGCCATAGTTGAGTGATATACATCACCCTTAGTTTAACTTTGTAAATATTCAATGATATTTGACAAATAAATAAGGAAATAAGCATGTCCTTCAAATCACTTCGTAATATTGCATTGACTGGTTTACTGCTTTCCGCTGCCGCAACAACCTTTGCAGCAACATCTACAACCACTAAAGCAACGGGCACGACCCCGAGTGATATGACCTGCAAAGAATTCCTCGATCTGAATCCTAAGTCATTTACTCCGGTTGTGTATTGGGTATTGAATGATGATACTCAATATAAGAAAGGCGATTATGTTGATCTGCAAGAAACTGATACTGTCGTGACACCGAAGGTAGTTGAAGTATGTAAGAAAGCACCTGAAAGTAAACTTTCTGAAATTAGACAGGATATTGTAGGTTTCGCTAAGAAACATATGTAACTTGTAGGTGCGCAACGTTAAACACAGAGTCACGAAGTAGATAAGGCGCTAATTAACTTTAAATGTTTAATTAGCGCCTTATTTTTGTGACAAATGTAAAGTTAACGACTAACACTCAACTTATCATAACCTCGCACATAATAATTAACAGCCGAAATTATCCAGCATAATATAAACATGCCTATTATCCAGTAACCAATCTCGCCTAAATTCTCACTAATATTATTAATCGGCGTCCAGACTCCTCCGGTTAAATTCATTTTATCTGCAATCAATCCTAACGCTTCAATCCCACCGATAAAGAAAGCGATAATAACCGAAGCTGCCGTAATGGTAATATTATAATACAATTTTCGCACCGGTTTAGAGAAGGCCCAACCATAGGCACCAATCATGACAAAATTATCGAGTGAGTCGATCAATGCCATACCCGCTGCAAATAAAATTGGGAATACCATAATGGACCACAAGTTCATGCCATGAGTAGCACTGGCGGCAGAAATCCCTAACACCCCCACCTCGGTCGCCGTATCAAAACCCAAGCCAAATAAAAACCCCACCGGATACATGTGCCAACTTTTATTGACCATATTAAATACGCGTCTGAAAACTCTGGCCAGCAGCCCCCCATTGTTGACGACTAAAAGATCCAGTTCTTCTTCTTGATAAACATGGCCCGCTTTGACTTGTTTAAATTTTTTATACACTGAAAGCAAGATAGTTAAATTGAGAAAAGCGAATAGTAATAAAAATACCGATGACACCAGCGTACCAATCAACCCACCGGTTTCATGAAACCACGCCATATCATCTTTAAATGCCATCGCCGTCGCGGCAATAGCCAGCGAGGCTAATATCACAATAGTAGAGTGGCCGAGCGAGAAAAAAGTCCCGACAGCAATCGGCGTTTTACCTTGTTGCATAAGTTTGCGAGTAACATTATCGATAGCCGCAATATGATCCGCGTCAACAGCATGGCGCAGGCCAAAACTGTATGCCAGAAAAGCCATCCCCATCAGTACTGCATTATCATTAAATTCGGTAAAAGCCCAAACCCAAGCTAACCCATTAACTACCAGCAAACCGATAAGCAGATAGATGGCGTGGCGTTTGGTTTGCTGATTACCAAACGCCACTCTTTTTTCTGTCACTGTCGTCATGTTCGCACTCCAGATTATTTTCAGCCGTATAGCGATCAAATGTTCAGAGCAAAACGTCCAGAGCGGAATAGTTATTGTCGATGTGCTGGCATCACATCTTTATTCGGAACTAAGAACAGCCATGAAGCTAAAACAAACGGCATGGTCAGTGTTGGAATACCAATCGGTAACAATAAGGTATTCAGCGCCCCCTGAACCAATACGGTAAATATAACCCCCACAATGGTGTAAGCCAGAACACGCCAACTGGGTTTATTAAAGGTCGAACCCAGTGCTATCGCGGTCAATACCGCACTGAAAGCATAAAGCCCGGCGTTAATATCATGGGGATTAGCATCCAGAAAAGCGGCGGTGAGGATGGCTAATATCGCACCACAAACGGCAAAAATAGCCGCCCACAAAGATTCCACCGCCAATCCGATAACAAATAGAATCCCCCCGACCAGACTACTGAATAAGAATACCTGAGAAATACCGTTAAACATGCTGACAAAAGTATTGCCGCCACCAAAGATGCTCCCAGATTCCAATATAAATTGATGTGGCAAAGCCGGTGTGGGTAATGCGCTACTGTGCAAACCGCTAAAGGCGTAACTTGCCAGCAGAATCATCCAAGTGGTGAACACGAAGGGAGCAGTTAATGCCGCGACTTTCCAGGTTTTTAAAATATCGGCAATACACACGGTGGCGATTACCGACACGATACTGCCCAGCACAATGCAAGCCCATACCACCGGAGTTGCCATTAAAAATGTCGGGAGAGCCGCGCCAACCAAGCACCCATTATAGCCATATAACCCTGCCCGCCATGATTTACGGTCACGCATGGTTAAACCGGTAAGGGTGGCAACCACCGTACCTAACACACAGCCATAGGCAACAGCCGGGTTACCTTCACCATAAGCACCGACAAATATGGCGATAAAAAAGAATAGCCCGGTGAGTGGATTATTCTGGAACATTACCTGAGCACAGCCACGCAGAGTTGTATCAATAAATTCAATAAAAACATTCGAAGCGGCCAGTTGTGTCCAGCCAGATTGGTTATCTGTTTTTGCATTCATTATCTTTACCCTTCTTACTTGAAGCTGCAGCGGTGTTAGCTGCTCTCACGCACCCGAATCACTTACTGATGTAAGCTCATCGGGATTCATTCGTTTGCTGCCTTGCTGCAACTCCAATTAATTTGGGTAATACCCTTCTAGCTTGAAGCTGCAGCGGTGTTAGCTGCTCTCGTTACTCGCCCATCCTTGGGCCTCGCCTCCATAATGTTGATTACCCAGCCTGAGTATTAGCGCCACAAAAACTGCGCCGGCAGCGTGATACCAAGAATCTCCTCACGAGCTATCTTCCAGAACTGGCGAATCTCCGCCTTCACTCCGCCGCTGTCGATACCCAGTGCTTTAAACACTAAACCACAGTCATTAGGTAAGCGTGTTGCCCCACTGGCGATACCGGCTTTAATGTCAAAATGGGCCGCCACCCGAGCCAGAATGCGGTCATGATGCTCTTTCGGGGTTAATAAAATCACGTTGCCGAAAGCATCAAATGTTTGCATCACACCAACAGCATCAAGACTCTCTGACTTCGGCTCCAGAACATATTTCTCAACAAACAGCTCTTTTCCTGCCAAATCATGGGCCGCCACTTTCGACGAATACACATCAAAGCCGAACCGTTCTTCGGCATGATGGTATTTACGCCCTGACATCAGTATTTCTGAATAAATTGCGGTTGCCGTCGGATGAATATTAATAGTGGTATCAGTAATAAAACGTGAATTACGGTGTGGGATCAGCGGGTCCGGCATAAACTCCAGATAGCCCCCCTCTTCCACGGTGAAATTCTGTATCTGCGAGGCATAGTTCGCATTCATCATATGAACTTTGGTGGCCGACTGTGTGGTAACATGCGCGCAAGCTCCAGCCTCCACATGTATATCGGTTGCCAGCCGGTCCCCTTGTAAAATACACCCCGAGGTCGAAATCATGGTGACGCAAGGTAATTCAGGCATTTCTTCATCCCAGTACAGTGCTTTTTGTACCATCGATGGCACCCGTCTTTCCATTTCGGCCAAAATACTGCGATGCTCACGTTTGGCAAATCTCAGTTTGAGATAACCACTTTTCCCTACGGCCCCGCTACGCATCTGCACCGGTTCATCCTGATATTTCGCTAATTCCGGCGCGTTAACACCTAATGCGTGAGCGCGAACCCGTGAAGGTGTCTCCACGATATTCTGGCTCTGCGATGTCATGCATTTGCTCCTTCAGGCTGTACGTGAGTAAACAGAAAATCACGCATAATCATATCCACCAGCTCTTCAATCCCCTGACCGGTTTTACAGTTAGTCAAAATATAAGGGCGCGTACCACGCACCACTTTGGTATCACTTTCCATCACATCCAAACTAGCGCCGACATAGGGGGCAAGATCAATCTTATTGATGACCAGAATGTCTGCCTGAACCAGTCCAGGACCATTTTTGCGCGGAATTTTTTCCCCTTCAGCCACATCGATAACATAGATATAGAAGTCAGCCAGTGCCGGGCTGAAAGTCAGTGTCAGGTTGTCACCACCACTTTCAATCATAATCAGATCACTGTCCGGGAAACGCTCTTCCATCTCTTCTACTGCGGCAATATTCATGCTTGGGTCTTCACGCACCGCGGTATGTGGGCAGGCACCAGTTTCGACCCCAAGGATTTTCTCTTCATCCAAAATGCCTTTCAGGGTACGTTTCACCTGCTTGGCATCTTCTGTTGTCACAATGTCATTGGTAATAATCAGTGGCTTAATCCCCCGTTTAATCAGAATCGGGGTGATCACTTCGATGATGGCGGTTTTACCTGAACCTACCGGGCCACCAATACCAATGCGGGTAATCTTTTTGCGTTTATCGGTTGAATGGCTATTCACGGGGTAATCCTCTTAATTTTGATCTGGCTTTAGCTCTGCACTCGGTTAATACAAAACCAAGCACTCAGAATACGATTTATTAATCAGTTAGTTACTAAATAATCTGACGTGTGCTTTCACATGCACCGCCGCCAATACATCCACAATCGGCACATAAGAAGACATCTGGTCAATATCACCTATCTCGGCAATATCACAGAACGTCTCAATGTCATGGTTCAACTCAAACAAGATGCGCTGGGTGTCGAAATGGGTCACGCGCATCAAACGCATAGCCGCACTTAATATCGTCATCGCTACACCGTATTGATGCATAACCACCACTTCCCGCTGCCTTATCCCTTGTGCAGCCATAACCACCGCCTGAGTCACCGGATAGGTGCCTGCGGTATTGCCACTTTTTATCTGCCCCAGCCACCAACTGATCAGCGGGTGCTCCACCACATGGATAGACATCTCCGCCAATTTTTTCCCCATTCGGGTTGCCATCAAGCGGCTTTCTTCATTTAACTTACGATTATTTACTGCCCAGTCAGCACGGATGATGCCATCACTATCATCCGCCATTACGGCCCGATGGGCCGCGACAACCCCCATACCATCACAGCTCGCAGCCTGCTTTAACGCCGTCAGGACAAAGCCTTTTAATGTGGGCACGTCATGAACCACGCCGGTTTGAATGGCTGATTCCACACCATTGGAAAACGTAAAGGCCCCGACCGGCAGTACGGAATCACCAAATTGCATGATACGAATCAGATCTGATGCATTCATTGCGCTGCCTCCCTGCCTCAATCAGTGTTTATGGTCGCTATCATGATCACCATGACTGTGGTCATGGTCATGGCTATGGCTATGACCTTCACCATGAGAGTGAATACTGTGAATATGTAAGCCAGAACCATGGGGTTCATCCAGAGGACTGGCAACATGAACATGGGTATCAGTGTCTTCAGCGCCACCAAACAACAGCCGTGCTTCAGAGTTAGTCAGCAATGGCAGAATTTCTGCCCCTTTAACAAAACGGAAAGGTAAGTGCTGGAAGCCATGTGTTCGCATGACCGAGTCCATCATGGTGGTAGCAACCGTGAGAGGTACGTACACCTCATTATTTTTAGTCACCGCTTTCCAATGCTGATTACCCAATGCGTGGCCCAGTTCGAAGCAGGTTTTAATCAACTCATCCGCTGAACGGTTTTTCAGTTCACTCAAATCAATCACCATCACATCGCGCAAATTGATCTGCACCACTACTGCTACGTTGCTTTCTTCATCCCATGTCAGCACGTCACCATCAGCAAGTACCACGTTCCTGTCGAGAGAAATACCGAGATCCAACCCCTGCATGGTGGATTTACGGCAGCGGCTTTTTTGCGCTTCCCGTTGATCCAAAACCAACAGATCAACAGTGGCATTTTTAAGTTTCGCCTGCCAAACCGGATCCTTTTTCACATTGCCAAGAATGTGCTCTATCAAAATCATGTTGTTGACTCCTTGCCTGTGTCAGCTTGCCCACAGTAATGAAATCCTTTTCTGTATCATTCATCCAAACGCGCCCCCTCCTTGGCACTAAATAATACTTACTGTGGGCAAGCTGAATTCTGAAATAACGGATTAGCGTCCAAACGTCCTATTAACCAAAGAAATAGCGCTGGTTCATTGATGCTGTTTCGATAGGTTCACAGGTGGCATGTACGCCATCCACTTTCACCGCAAAGGTTTCAGGGTCCACTTCAATATTGGGGGTTTGATCATTACGCACCAGATCATGTTTAGAGATGGTACGGCAGTTTTTAACCGCCATAACCTGACGTTCCAGCCCAGCTTTCTCTTTCACGCCATCGTCGAGAGCGGCTTGGGAAACAAAGGTGACGCAAGTGTCTTGCAGGGTTTTGCCCATCGCACCAAACATTGGGCGATAGAATACCGGTTGTGGCGTTGGTAATGATGCGTTCGGGTCACCCATCGCCGCCCAGTTGATCATGCCACCTTTGATAACCATTTTAGGTTTAGCCCCGAAGAAGCGCGGATCCCACAGTACCAGGTCGGCCATTTTACCTACTTCGACTGAGCCGATAACATGGCTGACACCCTGTGCAATTGCGGGGTTAATGGTGATTTTTGCCACATAACGTAGTACACGGAAGTTATCGTTATTCGGCGCATCTTCTGGTAATTTCCCGCGTGATGCTTTCATCGCGTTAGCGGTTTGCATTACACGTAGCCAGTTTTCCCCGACGCGCCCCATGGCTTGCGAGTCACTAGAGAACATGGAGATAACACCCATATCGTGCAGAACGTTTTCTGCCGCGATGGTTTCCGGGCGCACACGGCTTTCAGCAAACGAGACGTCAGCTGGCACATTTGGATTGAGGTTATGGCATACCATGATCATGTCGAACAGCTCAGCCTGACTGTTGACACCGTATGGTAGCGTTGGGTTGGTTGAGCTTGGCAACACGTTAGGTTGGCTGGCCACGCGGATAATATCGGGTGCATGCCCCCCACCCGCACCTTCAGTATGGAAGGTGTGAATAGTGCGGCCTTCGAATGCATCAATGGTATCTTCCACATAGCCACATTCGTTCAAACTGTCGGTATGTACCGAAACCTGAATATCCATCTCATCTGCCATGCGCAATGAGTGGCGCAGGGCATTGGCGGTCGCACCCCAGTCTTCATGGACTTTATAGCCAACCACACCCGCAATGGCTTGTTCCAGCAGTGGACCACGTCCGTAGGAGTTACCTTTACCCAGAATACCCACGTTGACAGGCAGACCTTCGATAGAACGCAACATCTGGCGAATATTCCATGGCCCCGGCGTCACCGTTGTCCCGTTGGTACCATCGGTTGGGCCAATCCCGCCACCAAAGAAGGTTGCCACACCGTTGGACAGCGCATGATAGGCCTGCTGTGGGGAGATTAAATGAATATGACTATCAATACCGGCGGCGGTCAGAATCAAATGCTCACCTGAAATGGCATCAGTACTGACACCGACCACCATTCCTGGTGTCACCCCATCCATCACACCTGGGTTACCACTTTTACCGATACCGGCAATTTTGCCGTCGCGAATACCGACGTCAGCCTTAATTACCCCTAAGCGGGCATCAACAATTGTGACGTTGGTTATCACTAAATCCAGCACACCATTATCGCGGGTAAGATGGTTATTCGCCCCCATCCCGTCACGCAATGACTTGCCACCACCGTAAACGGACTCTTCACCATATCCACGCAGGTCTTTTTCGATTTCGATAAACAGATTGGTGTCACCCAAACGGATTTTATCGCCAGTCGTTGGGCCAAATAGACCCGCGTATTCTTGCCGAGAAATTTGAGGCATCTGTCGCTCCTTTCTTTTTTTCGGTGCGTGTAACCTTCATCTTTCAAGTTACAGGTGTGTTAGCTGCTCTCGCTCACCCGAATCACTTACCTGTGTAAGCTCATCGGGACTCTCTCGTTTGCCGCCTTCCAGAAACTTGAAATCTATTGGTTATAGCTAATTACACGTATGCGAATTTCGATGATTTTGATTAAGATAAGGTGTCATTTAGACGATTTGAAACCACGCTCAGCCGCACGACGGATAGCCTCTAGCTTATCTGGGCGTTCGCTATTAGGCACCACGCCTTCGCCGGTCCAACCATCCACCAGATTGTTAAAGCCATACAGTGTTTGCTTGCCACCGAAAGGGATCAGCGGAACTTCGGTTTCATCACCGGGTTCAAAACGAATTGCGGTGGTTGAGGAGATATTGAGTCTCTTGCCATAAGCCGCAGCACGGTCGAACTCCAGTGCACGGTTAACTTCGAAGAAGTGGAAATGCGACCCCACTTGAATGGGTCGGTCACCGGTATTGCGAACTTTAACTTTGGTTACTGGCTTATTTTCATTAAAGGTGATCGGTGTATCAGCTAAAATACAGCCACCGAGAGGGGTATTCTGTTCTGCATTATCTTTAGTGCTTTTCTTTGCGCTCATGCTTTAATCCTCTGCAATAATCAGTTCAGGTTTTACTCGCATGCTGCCATCAGTGTTATTTAATAGGATCGTGCACCGTGACCAACCGGCTACCGTCAGTAAAAATTGCCTCAACCTGAACATTCGGAATCAGATCAGCTACCCCGTCCATCACATCATCTTTAGTGAGAACTTTGCTGGCTTCTTTCATGACATCTTCTACCGATTTGCCATCTCTGGCCCCTTCCATTGCAGTCACGGTGATGATAGAAACGGCTTCGGGATAATTGAGTTTCAAGCCACGCGCTTTGCGTTTGAACGCCACATCAGACAGCGTGTAGATCATGAGTTTTTCAACTTCTCTTGGGGTGAGCTGCATAAGCCCTCCTGTATGGTGTTAAGAAAGTGAAAGTGAGAAAAACAACCTACTAGCTCTATAACTGCTAGCCCTCTAACTTGCCTTATCAGTAAAGGGTTATCCCTTGTTATTACTGATAAAATAGGCTTTTGATGCCAGTTAATTAGTATATTTCAGAATTTAAGCGCATCCTCCTGCATATCTTGTTAGATTCTTCATTTGAGTTCTGATTTTGCGTTTTAACTACCCTCAATATGCTGCCCGACATTTGCGCTGCAACTTAAAATATCGAAAGAACGACTGCCGCCCGTTATACAGCAAGATATTACAATCGTGTATAAAGGTGTTATCCCGTTGGATTGGTTTGTATGATGAATTTTTGATAGGTATTTTTTACCGCGTTTAGTTATGCCAATCAATAGGTGAATGGCATCCGCTAATATTTTTTTACTAAAACAGAAAAGGATTACTGCATTTATCCACAGTAAACAACAAACGGATGAATCGATTAAACGTTTGCTTCCCATAGCTAACGAATCCCTTATTCAGCGCTCAGTTTCGGTATGTTCTTTTTGTAGCATAGATAATTATAAATCAATATGTTGCTATAAAAAAAACACCTCTAACCAATATAGACCAAAAACTGGAAAATTCATCATTAATTACCAACTTGATAAAAAACACTGTAGCGATGAGGACGGATTAATTTAATACAATTAAAAATCAATTAGTTATACGTAAAATGATGCGGGTTTATATTCATCACAAATAAAGAATACCAGAGCTCCTACCAAAAATAGATGTTAAATTGGCATGCTGAGACAGAAACAAAATCACAAAACCCTAAGGGGTGTGAGCCTGATAAAAACACGTTAAAATACTAATCACTGTGTATAGAATAGTCACCTACTTCAAGTTAATATTGAACGCCATCTCAATTTATTTATGTAAAGTTATCTTACCGTGATGTTAATTATCATCTCCAATGTATAACCCCGCGTTTTTATCATTATTTAAACAGAATATGATCCTAATCAATAATTCTATTTTCACTTGGAAATAAAACATCTCACACATTGAGTGACTATCACTCTAGCTAATTATTTAATCGATTACGTTTTAATTTACCGTTATTAATTCATCCTGTTTTTATCAATGCCAAACCAATTTGAGGCTTAACTACTGGTTTTTGATAAAGAGGGATTTCACTTTCACGCTCTGGTATCCATATACGTGAACATACCTTTTCCAATAAGGATTTATTGTGGCTGAAAACAATAAGCCCCAATGGGCGGTGTGCCGCTTCGTCTAATAAAACGCGCCAAATTTGTGCCTGAACATGTGCATCCAGTTGTGCCGTTACTTCATCGGCAATCAAGTATCGGGTGCGCGGATCCAGTGCCCGCAATAGTGCGATACGCGCCAACTCGCCTCCCGACAATTCATCAGGCCGGCGCTTCAACCAATCAGGATTAACGGCCATCCGCTCAAGCCAATGTGCTGCGGGTCGCCAGGCATCATGCAAGCTCTCCCCCGTAGTCCGGTAAGGATTGAAACTTTGTTCTGGATGCTGTGGCACTAACTGAATAGGACAATAACCTTTTTTTGCCAGTGGCGCGCCACCGAGCAAAATCTGGCCGGAAGTGGCTGACTGCCATTGTGCTAATACCCGGCCAAGGGTCGTTTTACCAAAACCACTGGGAGCCGAAATACCTAAGCGCTCTCCGGCTGTTAGAGAAAATGAGATGCTATCCCACAACAGTTTGCCACCTTGAACCACTGTCAGATTATCGACACTAAACATATTCGCCCACCTCCGACAAGGCTATGTGCTGACTGACAAATTGTTGCTCCGGTAGCGCTGCCCATAGTGACTGTAGCCAGGGGCTACCACCGTTATTCTTCAATTCTTCAGCACTCAGCGTCTCATGTAGCTTACCTTGATGTAACACCGCAATCTTATCGGCAAAACGTGCCGCCAATGCCAGATCATGAGTTACCCATAAAATGCCACGCCCTTGTTGGCAAAAAGCCCGCAGGTGAGTGAGTAACTGGCAGGCATGCTCGTCATCGAGCCACGAGGTCACTTCATCAGCCAAAATATAGCGGGCATTGGTCAGGGTGGCACAGCTGGTCAGCACCCGTTTTGCCATGCCGCCAGAGAGTTGGCGAGGGAAGTCATGCACCAACCCTGGCGCAAGATTGTAGGTTTGCAGTTGCATTGCCACATCTTCCAGCCGCAGTTTTACACCACTAAGCTGCGCGGCACGGGTCATTTGTGAGCCGACTTTAATTAATGGATTTAGCGCGCTGACCCCTTGAGGGACGTAACATAACGTTTTTCCGCGCCGTTCAATTTTGTCTTGGGCGCACAACACCTCACCATCAAGGATAATCTCGCCATGACAACGCATATTGTCTGGCAATAAACCCAATGCACTTTGTAACAACAGACTTTTGCCTTCACCGCTACCGCCAACTAACGCCACCAGTTCTCCCGGATTCACCTCCAAAGAAATATTACTCAGCAGAGGATGCCAGGTTTTTCGCCCCAGCCAGCGGTAATGAGCAACATCAATAGCAAATTTTGCAAATTTCAACATCAGGTTATCCTCACCCAGAGTTGTTGCAGCGACCGGGCAAACTGGTCAAATACTAATACCAATCCCACCAAAATCAGGCCAGGGAAAAAAGCCAGCCACCATGCCCCACTGCTCAGGTAACGCAGTGCATCCGCTAATAAGATCCCCAACGACGGCTCATGGGGTGACAGCCCAAACCCAAGAAAACTGAGCGCTGCGCTGTGTAACACCGCATGGGGGAACATCAACAGTGTGCCAACAATCCATTGTGGCAGTAATAACGGTAGCAGATGATGACGCCAACGGTAAAAATTACTGTTACCCAACCGATGAGACAACATCACATAATCAGTCTCGCGAATACGTAAGATTTCTGCGCGTAAAATCAGGGCAAGCTTTGGCCAATGGGTGAGGGCTACCGCCAGAATAACGCCTTGTTTCCCGCCCCCCAAAGTGAAGCAGATCAGCACCAATAACAGCAAGTGAGGCAATGCCAACATACTGTCAATTAATCCGCGAATAATATAATCCAGCGTTTTATTGATAGCACACAAACTGGCAGTGAGCATCGCCAGCAGTCCACTGGCAAAAGCAGCAATCAGGCCAATTTGTAAACTGGTTGTCATCCCCTGAAAACAGCGCAACCACAAGTCGCGCCCCAGACTATCAGTACCAAACCAATAAGCCGGTGATGGCGGCTGGCGGCGCGCCATCAGATCCATCGGTACTTCAATGGGATAAATAACCCAGCCATAAACAATTAAAATGAGTAATAGCGCCAATGAAACGAACAGCCGAAACAGCGCCCGGTTTGGGTTATAAGTCATAATTGCCGCGCAGCTCCCCTATTCAAGCGGTGTAACAGTGCGTTGGCAACGCTGTTACCGCAAAAGACCAATATGGCGCAAAACATGACGATCCCCATCAGTAACGGAATATCGCCGTGAAGCCCGGCATCAATCGTGGCTTGCCCTAAGCCGGGATAGGCAAAAACTTTCTCCGCTAATAGCGAGCCACCCAGTAATTCCCCCACAGAGGCAAATTGCAGACAAAGCGCTGGCGTAATGGCATGGCGTAAAATATGGAAGTGAACCAATGACCAGCCCTTATCTCCCTGAGCACGAGCATAGCGGATAAACTCGCTATTCATCACCTCAGCAACCCTGGCGCGGGTATGCAGCGCAATATTGCCAACCCCCAATAATCCCAAGGCCAGCATCGGCAGAATGAGATGACGCAGTTTGTCGCTCCAACTGGCTGTTTCAGCATTGCTTCCAGGTGTCCATGCACAGCAAATCGGCGCCCAATTCAGCTTCACCGCAAATAATGACAGCAACAATAAACCAATCCAGAAAGTGGGTAGCGAAGCTAATAGATATGACAGGGTTGAGATCAAACGATCAGGCCAGCGATTAAGATAACGTCCCGCAGTCAGCCCCAGCAATAGCCCAACAATGCCGGAGAATAGCCATGCCGAAAGCAGTAACGCAAACGAGGTGGCAAAACGTTCACCAATGACCTGTGAGACTGGCGCGTTATACAGCATGGAGTAACCCAAATCACCTTGCAAAACCTGAGTAAACCAATGCAGAAAACGCTGCCACAAAGGCAGATCCAACCCCCACCGTGCCGCAATCAGCGGATATTGTTCCGGTGGAACATGCAACAGCTCACTGCCAATATAGGCGCGTATTGGGTCTACCGGGGAAAAACTCAGCAGCGTAAAAGTGCCTACTGCGGTGATTAGCAGCAGGCAAATTAAACGCAGAGTAAATAGCGAGATCCCCTTCATTACTGACAGGTCCATTTCCAGCTATCCAGGCTATTAAGCAGTGACCAGGAACCATGGATTTCCGGTGCCCCCTTACCTAAATCAACGCAATCATTAGCCAGGTAAGTATGCTGAATATTCAATAACCACGCCCACGCCGCATCACCGCGAATACCGGCACCGGTCGTTCCATCCCAATCAACCTGTTGCCAAAATGGCACCGCTTGTTCCCAGGTTGGCGCATCCAGTGCCTGTTGCAGATGTTTATCAACTACCGGATTCTGGTAGTAGCCTGGATTATAATATTCAACACCGGCAGCTTTACTGCTGTAGTGATGGTACAACTCCATGGGATCAAGGCTACCCCAGCCAAACAACGTGGGGTTAGCATGCATATTACGTTCAACGGTTTCCCAGCTACCGGATTTCAAATCAACATCAATACCAATAGGTTTCAGCATCGAACGCAGCGCCTGGGCTAAATCGCGGCGCGTAGTATCACCGCTGGTATACCAAAGCGTGATTTTGGCCGGCACCCCATTTTTTTCTCGAATACCCTCACTGTTCAGCGCCCAACCGGCCTGTTCTAATATCTGTTTGGCTTTTTCGCTATCACCATCTTTAATGGCCGAATCTGAGTTATTCCATGGCAACCCCTGTACACCTGTATAGGCAGGAATAGCATGACCCTCCATAATTTGGTCGGCCAGGAGTTGGCGGTTAATGGCATAGTTAATGGCACGGCGGATAGCAACATCCGCCGTTACATCATTACCAATCGGATAACCCTGAGCATCTTTCTTACCCGCCGGAGTGGTCGGGAACACGATGCCACGGTTTTCTACACTTGGCCGCACCCATAACTTCATGTTATTGACCGGACCTGCCGCCATCGATGGTGGAATGCGGACGACCCCTAACTGCCCACTTTGCGCCGCTGCAAAGGCACTGTCTTCATCAAGAAAAACAAAGATCAGTTTATCGAAATCATTCTTATTTCCGGCATAATGAGGATTGGCTTCCACGATCATTTGTTGACCCGGTTGGAAGCTCACCAAACGGTACGGGCCAGCACCAATAGGGTTTTGTGCATAGGTTTTGGCATTATATTTATCAGCAGAAACAATCCCCAGCGATCCCAACACATTTACAAAAGTACTTTGTGGCGCTTTCAATTGGATTCGAATATTGAGGGGATCGATTTCTTCGGCGCGGAGGAAATTACCCATATCGACTTTACCGCCACTGGCAGCAGCATTGTTATAGGTAAACACCACATCTTTGGCCGTCAGAGGAGATCCATCAGAGAATTTGAGGCCCGGCTTGAGCGTCAGAGTCCAGGTTTTACCGTCGTTGCTGGTTTTATACTGGCTCAGCAGAAAATTATTCCAGCTAAGATCTTCATTTTGTTTTAGCAACGGGCTATGCAATAGCAGATAACTGCCATGACTCCAGCCTAGCATTGGGTCAAAGCCTTCGGTGGGTTCATCACCGATAGCCAGTTGCAGGGTATGTGTTGCGGCACTAACGGGAACAGAAAAAACACTGAGTAGAGCGGCTGTGAGTAAGGTAGTTCGGAGCCATAGACGTTTAGACATGAATCATCCTTTGATAAATTAGCCAGTGAATATAGGGCATTGCCTGTCAGGCAAAGATTCAACAAATAATTAAGCGTAGCACTAAACATTAATATGGGTAATAGATGTCTTTTTTAGTATTAATGACCAATTTTCACCACTTTAGTTAGAACTTAACAGCATTCAACTAACAAAAGTCAGGTTTAGATGAGGTAAATCAAAAAAAACCAAGACAGATCTAAAATTGATTATAAATAAAATTGATCTACATCTATAAAAATGACAAAAATAGTAAATTAAATAATCGATATATTCCTTATAATATCGCCTTGCAACAAGATTCGCCGATTAGTACCCACAAACCAAGAGATATAGCCTATTAATTCATGGCCGCGTTATTTTCAATCAAGAAGATTAATTATCGAGCCACTGGTGCAATTTTTATTTTTCCGTCAAGCATCGGAACACTGCGAGGATATTAAGATAAGTTCCAATCGGGAATTATTACCCATTGAGGGAAATCTATCATAATAATGAGAGAAAGAGAGTGATTGAGTAGACATTCTTTCGCACCAGAATAATTTTTCTGACACAGATTATCCCTCACAGCCCTTTACGCGCCCACCAACCTTGAAGGTAAAATACTTGAATATCTGGGTATACATATCGATGGACATATCACAGACCTTGTCACGATCAACATCAGGAGCAGCTTGTTTTTCAGACACCTGTAAATCATTTCATGCACGAATCCGCTCTGTCGCCAGTTCGGATTAATATACTGGTAATAAATAATGCTCCCAACCCCAATTAGAATAATACCTGTAGAATAGCATCCATATTATTACGTTTATTTCTGTTACGTAATGTCGTTGCGATATCTGACAAAACCACACCAATACCTGGATATCATAACCTCCATCTAATTCACCGCTAGATCCTTTATGCGATAAATATTAAAGTAATGAAACTATACTACTTACACGTATATTAAAATTCACAATATGCAGTAGCTACTCTAGCGAACGTACTAATTTACAGTGAATACTTAACCATTAGGCTGGTAGGTCATCTCGTAAAAATAAGCGCTAAACGGCAACTCATACCAAACTTGAGTACTCTCCAAAAGCGAAGGGAGGATTTTTGGCTCGCAGCGTGAATAGTCTTCTGTAGGATATTGGCGCTGACAGTATCCCCGAGGGCTATCGATAAAATCCATCTTAGGAATGCGTTTAAGCACTAAAACTTTCCCTTCACTGTTCCCCATTTGAGGTTCAATAAAAAAGAAGCTGAGCTGAGATATGAGCGCCGTAATGCTAATAGCCACCACGACTATCCACAGATAAATAGAACGCATACAGAATTCCTGCAATGAGTAAACACGATTACTCTATCAGCTAACCTATAATGAACGCCAAGAATAATAGCAGTGGTTGTCCATTGCAGGAGAAAAAGCACTTTTATATTCAAATATTGCAGCCACAGCTCACTGGATCCCTGGGTTTATCAATGTCCGTGATTTTCGTGTGCAGCGGTAACCCCTCATCACGCCAGCCGGTGACACCTCCTATCATCTCTTTAACCGCATAGCCAAGTTTGCTCAAATTAACGGCGGCGCGGTGAACACCATTGCAGTGGGGACCAGCACAGTAAATCACAAATAATGTCGCTGGCGGATAGAGTGAAAGCAAAGTGGCATCCATTAATCGATGAGGAATATTGATAGCTCCCGGTAGGTGTAGCGTGGCAAACGCCGCCTCACTACGCACATCCACCAACACAAAATCTACATTACCTTGCTGCTGGCTGGTATAGACATCTGAGCAATCAGTTTCAAATGCTAAACGCTGGGAAAAGTACTGTAATGCGCGTTCTACACAAGCCGGTGGGATCTGACTGACTAAACTGCTCATATGATTTCTCCATTCAATATTATGAAGCATCACTTTATGAAATGGCATTAGCCGATTACAGTGGCAGAAATGACAATAAACCACTGAGATACGCCAATGAATATTTCAACTGCATTAATATCTGCCAACAGACCAACGGAGGAGCCGGGATTAGTGGTGACGCTGGCTTACGACGGATTGTGCCTATTTGAGTTTGGTATTGCGCAGGAAATATTTGGTTTAGCTCGCCCTGAATTTGATTTTCCCTGGTACCGGCACCAAGTGGTAGGTGTAGATCAACACATCACTACGGCCAATGGCAGCCTACATATTCAAGTTGATACCGATTTGTCCCTACTGGAACAGGCTAAAACCATTGTGATACCCGGTTGGCGCAGCCCTGACGCTCTCCCTCCAACAGCACTTACCGAGGCTTTGCAGCAAGCAGTCGCACGTGGTGCACGCATTATATCCATCTGTTCTGGCGTTTTTGTACTGGCGGCTGCGGGGTTATTACAGGGGAAAAGCGCCACAACTCACTGGCGCTATACCGATTATCTGGCACAACACTATCCTGACATTCATGTCGATGCCAATGTGTTGTATGTAGATGAGGGGCAAATTATCACCTCTGCGGGTAGCAGTGCCGGTATTGATGCCTGCTTACATCTGATTACCCGTGATTTTGGGGCTAAAATCGCCAATCAGGTAGCACAGCGGTTAGTCATGGCTCCCCAGCGACGGGGCGGGCAACAGCAATTTATTCCGCTGCCGCTTGCCAAAGAAACGCATCGGGATATGGCAAAAATGATGCAGCAAGTGCGCGGGCAACTGGCCCAAAATTGGAGTGTCAGCCAGATGGCCGCCGAATTGGCACTCAGTGACAGGACATTTTTACGGCATTTTTCTGCCGCCACGGGCCAATCACCCAAAATATGGTTACAGCACGAGAGAATGCACAAAGCGAAAGAATTACTAGAAAGGGATCAGATGAGTATTGCGAGGATTGCCGAATATTGCGGATTTCAGACCATTGAAGGTTTTAGAAATGCATTTCGCCAAAAAGTAGGGATCACCCCTGCGGTGTATCGGCGGCAGTTTAAATATAACTAAGGGGATATTCCAGAGTAATGAATCAATATCGACGATTTTAGACAACAAAAAACCCCGCCGTGGCGAGGTTTTTAGGTTGTTGGTTAATCTTATTTAAGAGATAAGAATAATATTATTGAGGATATTATTGTCTGCTCCGGCTTAGGCCATCATCGCTATCGCAACTTTCCAACAATACTTTTTACCAACAATGCGTTTACCAAAAAAAATCTGACCTGAGCCAGATTTAATTACAGCTAAACGTGATAGATAGCAGTGTAAATTACAGTGCTACTACGTTTACAGCTGAAGGGCCTTTCTGGCCTTGCTCGATGCTGAACTCTACGTTCTGGCCTTCATCAAGAGTTTTGTAATCAGTGCCCTGGATTGCAGAGAAATGTACGAATACATCTTTGCTACCGTCAGCAGGAGAAATAAAACCAAAACCTTTACCAGCGTCAAACCATTTTACTAAACCAGTCATTTTATTAGACATAGAGATATTTCCTTCATTATTTGTGCCAAAACGTGGCAATTGTGGTCTGCTGATCAAGAGTTACTTATGGGGGCACTAAAGAAGGAAATTCGTCGGAGAAGTGATGTCTAAAAAATATCGCTTTAACTAGGAACTGCTTTACTTAAATGGCTTACATAAATAGGTCTGTGCTACAAACCGATGAAGCTATTAACGCATGCTGAGATATTAATAGCAAGGCTTATTTATTTTGAGTATTAAATGAATGATAAAAACAAATCGTGCATAAATTATGATATACCCTAAATAATTCAAGTTGCAGGAAGGCGGCAACGAAATGAACCCACGGAGTTGAGATAACGCAATGACTTGGGTGACAAATCTGTCAGGAGCAGATTTGAACGCTGCTTGCAGCGGCCTCGCAGAGGCGAGGCCTATGGACGGGCCGAGTAGTGATGGCAGCCAACGCACATGCAGTTTGAAGTATGACGGATATAAAACCAACTGTCCTACATCGTCCGGTGGCATCCTGTGCCGGGATAGAAAGACAGATTCTAGCGGGTGAGGTTATGCTCAGACTTCGTTATAATGCCAATGAAAATCGGAAGCCGTCATAAAGGAAAAGCAATGACAATGCGTGAGCTTGAAGTACAGTTTCTTAATGCAATGAGTGAGTTGCAGTCAACTTTTGAGAAACAGCATCAGACATGGCAGGCAAGCTACAATGCATTGCAACATGAACTGGAGCAGTCAAAAGCACGGGAAACAGCATTGCGTGCTAAAAATGATATGTTGCTTAGAAAACTTAATACTGCCAATACCTTACCAGAACAACATTCATTAGTTAGGCAGATTAAAGTGTTAGGTGCACATCTTGATGCTCTGGCGAAAGATGCTGCCGCTTTCAATCATCATCTGAATAATCAGCAAAAAAATAGCGATAATTTCAGTGGCGATAACCCTTAAACACTTCGTTGACTTTATCTACTCAGGCGATTTAACAGCCAGATAATTTTACGTTGTCAATTACACCTTTTATGGCGCAAAGAAACATTCAATGACGTGGATAATTATTGCTGTTTTGATCGTGGTTTTTATTGTCGGCTACCGTGTGTTGACATCAGATACCCGTAAAGCGGTGGATACACTGGCCAATTTACTGAAGATAAAACCGATTTACATTGAATCCATGTTGCAAGAGATGGGGCAACGTCAGACACAAATGTTTATCCGCTCCACCAGCAATGGCTATGCCGAGGATGTGAGAAAGGCGGCTTATCTGGTCTTTATTTACCAAACCTTTATCAAAGACTCTTCCGATGAAAATGTGATGCAATGGCGCAATACGCTGATTCGCTCACATATATCCCCAATGCTAACGGCCGAACATACCGAAGCGGCTTTGTTCTATTTCGCAGAACTGGATTTAGATGCCTTTGAATTGGCGCAATTCCGCCGACAATATAATATGCAGTTTAATCAGGAAGCTGACGCCGTATTGCATTGATTCTGGCGCTACGGCGCGGTGACATTTATTGTGCCAAGGCGAGCTGGTTTTACGGGTACATACTGTTTAGATAGCGCAATAACATTTCTCTTGAGCTAAAACCGTGGGCAATACCGTAGCGGTCATCAGCGTCACCGGCCAGATAGAGCGGAAACTCCACATACTTATCACTGATACGAATAGTTGCCGTGGGTGTGGCAAACAACAAGCTTTTATCTTTATGCGCTGGGTGAATAACCAATGCTGTCCTGCCCATTCGGGCTTCACGGTTAACATAAACGTAATGCTCCGCTTTACGATAACCGTAAGCCTGATCAACCGTATAATCCCGATCAAAACCGGCATTCTCCAGGACCTTAGCCACTTCATCTGGCCGTAAATACATTTATTTCCCCTCTTTTTGACTACTATTGAGCGACCTTACCGTAATAAATAAGGGAAACCACGTATTTATTGGCTCAAAACGACTATTTCGGAATAGTCTACACACCATTTTCATCTCATCAGCGTTGTTTCTACTCGACTGGCACGTTAATAATCCGTTGCTGGCGTGGTAGCATCGCACGCCAAAACCGCCACAAAAAGAGGCTGACTGAGTTACGGATAATAAAATCTTATTCAGCCCCCAGTGAGGGCTTGTTTTCACGCCATTGCGATGGGGTAGTGCCCTTAACTCGCATAAACTCGCGATTAAAATTTGATTTAGTCTGGAACCCCGCCTCTAGCATAATATCGATCACTGGCAACTCCGTACGCATCAATAGCATCGCGGCATGATCGACCCGCAACTGATTAACGTATTGCGAAACATTTTGCCCCGTTTGCTGATTAATGGCCTGCGACACTTTGCGCGGGGCAACGCCAACTTTGCGCGCCAACGTTGATAAGTTGAGTTGACTCTCCAGATACAGATTATTTTTCTTTAAGGTCAATAAGATGACAGAGAAAAGCGCCTCCAGCGATTCAATTAATGGCTTATCATCCGTTACCGCCAACTCAGCCGGCAGCGCAGCAGTCGGCTCTTCACGATGTGCGCTGGTCGCCAGGGTGTAGCACATTGTTAACGTAATCAAAAGGTTGCTGAAGCTGGCTATTAACCCAGCCTGATTTCCGGCAAAAAATGCATAGTCAGCACTGATAATGATATCGCCCACCCCCGACCCAATCAGCAAGATAGCCATCAGAAGCCATAACCGGTAGCTAAGCCAAATTTTTTCCACAGAGATCTGTTGCAAACGATCCTCACCAGGGCGCAAGTAAACCAGCACCGCAAGGCCATAAGACAAATAACTGATAATGACCATTGCATCGAGCCACTGTGGCGCGATCCAGAGACAAATTGCCGTACCGATAGGGCCTAAAGCATGTATCCCAGACGGCCAAATACCCACCCTCCTCTCCCCGGTTGTACGAAGGAGTGCTAAATAGGTCAGCGGGGGGATAGTCATAGCGGCGATAGGTTGTAAGCCATTAAACAGGGCAAGATGATAGCCATAGCGCAAGCCAATCAACCCGCTTTGTAATGCACAAACCAGCAATAGCAGCAGTAAGAATCCGCTCTGCTTACCGGATTTAATCAAATGATAAAACAAACCAATACATAAAATTGATAACAGAAAAGAGACGGGGATCAGTGGCATAACCCTTGCCTTAACAAGTGGATATCGTGAATAACGGTTTTGTAGTGTAGACAGCCAGATAAGCGAAAACAAGCAGGTCCAGGGACTGGATCATGATCGAGGTCGCGGCTAAATGCCCTTCCCTCTAAGCTGACAAAGAACTCAATCAGTCAGGATATTAAATCATGAAAAATGCTGTGCTGTGCTTCTGTTTTTTGCTGTTTTTCCCGATGGTCAGTTATGGCTGGCAAACAGCGGTTACTCACATTTCATTCAATGACACTCAACGCCAGCGCCAACTTGATAGCTTAATTTATTATCCAACAGCGAAACAGGGAACAACGGCCCTACTGGGTGATAGTGCCGTCTTCAACGGTATCTCGGTTTTACCTGATGCCCCCCTTGCCACAGGCCAATTTCCATTGATTGTCCTCAGCCACGGCAGTGGTGGCAACAATACCAGTATGGCGTGGTTGGCAGATAAGCTGGTGCAGCAAGGTATGGTGGTAGTCGCAGCCAATCACCCAGGCAGTACCACTGGTAACTCTATACCGGCCAAATCAGCACAGCTATGGTTACAAACTGAAGATATCTCTTTTATTATTAGCACATTACTGTCTGATTCGCGCTGGAAGTCGGTACTGGATAATCAGCCTATTGGGGTAATTGGCCATTCGAAAGGGGGTTATAGTGCTATTGCGGCATTGGGTGCAACGCTTTCATTTCCACGTTTCATTGCTGGCTGCCAACAGCAGCCCGAACAAGCCAACTGCCAGTTTTATACCCGTGCGGAGGTAAAATTAAAGGCACTTCCAGTGCGGAAAATTGAAGGAAATTATGCTGATAAACGTTTACGTTTTGCGGTCGCTTTAGATCCCGGCATGGTGCCTTTTTATCAAAACAGTAGTCTGTTTCATTTAACAGCCCCACTGCTTCTGATTAATGCTCACTATTTTATCTCACCGAATATGGCACTAAATCTGGGCGGGAGTGAGTGGATAAAGCGGCTTAATCCGCCAGGTATAACCACAATAACCTTAGCCCACAGCGGACATTTCGATTTTCTGCCAACATGTAAACCGACAGCCCGCGCAGTTCTGGCTCAGGAAGGCGAAGACTTTATCTGTGCGACGTCAGTGACGGAAAGAGAAAAGTTACATCAGCAAACGGTTCAACAGATTGTTGAGTTCCTGCATCAACAACATATTTTGCACTGATATTTCAATATAATAATGGTGACGCACAAGCCATCCAAACTGTGCGAGGCTAAATAAAGGTGTCGGTAAGAAACAGCACACAGGCAAGTGATACACCACATAGGGTCATCACACTGAAAATCAGCTCGAACAGATAACGATTGATCATGATGGTTAGCCTATAAAAAAAGACACCCGGCGTTAACCGGGTGTCTGGAATTGGCTAGACTGTGCGGTACGGAATGCCCGCATTCCGGCATAATTATGCTGCTGGCGCTGTCGCTGATTTTTTAACCGCTTTATGGTGTTTTTTAGCGGCTTGGGCTTTCTGAGCTGGCTGAGCTGGCGCTTTTTTCACGTGTTTTTTAGCGGCCTGTGCTTTTTGAGCAGGTGCTTTTTTCACATGTTTTTTAGCAGACTGTGCTTTTTGTTCTGTGGTTTGTTTGGTTGCTTTATGTTTTTTATGGTGAGTTGCTTTAGCTGGTGCTGCATTTTCTGCGGCAGGCGCAGCAGTAGTGCTGGTTGCAGCTGGTGCTGCTGTAGCGGCCGCAGTAGTTTCAGCAGCGAAAGCAACAGAAGACAGACCCATGGTTGCAGCAACGATCAGCGCTAATACTTTTTTCATTTTAAAATCCTCAGAGTTTGTTTCGCTAAGCCCCCGGTGGGGCCGTTGAAAGAATCATAGAGGAATCAATTTTTCCTTTCCGTGAGTCATTGGTTTCGCTAAGTAACCAAATGTACAAAGTAATAGTGATTATTATTTACGCCATACATTATGAATCACGCTATTTAAAAGCAGCCCTGTTCGGGAGGCATGGTGGTTAATTATCCCCTCGTCTTCGGATTAGTCCTGAAGCGCATGTCACATCGACGTGATGGACTATGCTTAATGTTCATCAGGCAAAACGGAGAGTCAAATGTTCAAGAAATCAGAAAAAATTGAAAGAGATCTCAATCAGGACGTGACCCTTCTGGCAGATACTCTTGACGATGTATTGCGTTCATCAGGTGAGAAAACCAAAGAGGAACTGACCAAAGTGCGCCACAATGCCGAAGGTGTATTACGTGATGCGCGAGCGCGTTTCAACGGTTCGACCAGCCTAAAACAGCATGCCCGAGATGTTGCAGGTAACGCAGATGACTACATCCGCGACAAACCATGGCAAGGTGTCGGTATTGGTGCTGCGGTCGGTATCGTACTGGGTGTGCTGTTAGCACGCCGTTAAAAATAATCGGATAGCCGATAAACCGCCGGTATTTTATCCCCCCTCATTGCTGTGTCTACTTATAGGGATGACGATATCTGGCAGTTTGGTTAATCGGTGGCCCCAGTGATAATAGATGCACTGCGGGCCAATTCTCTTACCCGGTAAATAGCGGTTATTAACCAGACGTAGGGTTATTAAGCAGACATAGGGTTATTAAGCAGACATAGAAGTAATAACTTTGGCCAATAGGGCCACCAGCCGATCAGTTTCTGCCACAGAAGTGAGATTAGTAAATCCCATCAACAATCCATTTCCACCGGTTGCCTGGCTCGTTTCTGCCAACGCCCAATCTGATAGCGCCTGAACCGCTAACCCTTGCTGCCGCGCCCGTATTGCTACGGCATAATCAGCAAAACCCTTATCCAATCGCGCCAGTAATTGTATCCCTCCAGCTTGCTGTTCAACCTCAACAACGCCTGCCAACTGCCGCCTCAGACTTGTCGATAGCATCTCACGCCGTTCGGCATATAAATGACGCATACGTTTCAGATGGCGATAAAAATGCCCCTGATTGATAAACTCCGCCACACTGGCCTGTATCAGTGGTGGGCTGGTACAAATGCGTAACTGGCATCGCTGATTAAATAGTGCCACCCGTTGTGCTGGAACGACCAGATAAGCCAGCCTCAGTGCCGGAAACATCACTTTGCTGAAGGTACCGGCATAGAGCACCCGCCCCTGCCGGTCCAACGTTTTCAGCGGTGGCAGTGGCCGCCCTTGATACCGAAACTCACTGTCATAGTCATCTTCAATAATCCATGCATGCTGCTGATCGGCCCAATCCAACAGGGCAATACGTCGTGCCAGACTGAGCGCCACCCCTAACGGGCTTTGATGGGCTGGGGTGACGATGGCAAAACGTGCCTGGGGGCAGTCGTTAATTGCCGCACCGACATCCATTCCGTCCTGATCAACTGCGACCGGATGCGGAATAAGCCCAGCTTCGCGAATCAGTTGCCGTGTCACAGGATAGCCTGGGTCCTCCAACCAGCCACGATCGCCCGGTTGCAGTAAGGTACTGATCACCAGATCCAGCAATGACTGATAGCCTGAGCAAATAAAAACTTGTTCAGGCTGGCAACTCACCCCGCGTGATAACTGTAAGTAATGTGCTATTGCTTCGCGCAATAACCCAAGCCCGGTCGCGGGGGGATGTCCAAGTGATGATGCGGTGAGATTATGTAACTGTTTGGCCATGATTCGCCCCCATTGCGCTCGGGGGAAAGCGTCCAGCGCCGGTAATCCTAGCTCGAAGGGCCGCGCCACCGGACTAACCGTTGAGACTTTATTCACCACAACAGGTTGCGCACTCTGAGTTAATGGCTGCAAAGGGGCATCACGTAACTGAGCTGAAACGTAAGTCCCACTCTGCCCACGACTTTGCAAATACCCCTCGGCAATTAATTGACCATAGGCATTTTCCACCGTACCTCGTGCCACCCCCACTTCACTGGCTAGCACCCGAATCGAGGGTAACCGCGAGTCAGGCAGCAATACCCCTTGCACAATGGCATCTTTAATACGCTGATAAAGCTGACGGTAGACCGGCTCGTTTTGTCGGCTATCCAGGCTCAGAAGATGTGAAAAAAACCTCATCATGACCCACTAAAATAAGTAATTTATGGCTCTATAGTATAGGTCATCACCGCGCTAGAGTAGCGCCATACTCTACGGTACCTCACAGGAACATATCATGGTTGCACAACGTCTTTATTTTTCCGAACTTTCACCTACAACCTATAAAGCACTGGTTAATGCGTCTCTCTCATTAGATAAGAGTTCGTTACCCAAAGCATTGATAGAAATGATTTTTATGCGGGTATCACAAATCAACGGCTGTGCATTCTGCTTGAGTATGCACGGTAAATTCTTGCGTGAGAACGGTTTTGATAATGCCAAAATGGATGTGATAGCTGGCTGGCGACTCAGTAATGCATTTACTGAAGCAGAAAGAGCAGCATTAGACTGGGCAGAAGCGGTGACTTACATCACCACCAGTGGCACACCTGATAATATCTTCGACGCCTTAAAAGTACATTTTACCGATGCTGAAATTTCCGATTTAACTTTTGCTATCAGTATCATGAATGCCTTTAACCGCTTAGCCGTCAGCCTGCGCCAGTAAATCATCTTGCCCGCAACAACTCCGCAATAGAAATATTTTTATCCTCCTTATTATTACTAAATCTACCGCCAGCCCCGTGCTGGCGGCCCTGTCGCTGAACAATGCATGAATTCTCAATAAATAACTACATGTAGTGTGGTTGAATTAAATAAACACTAGATATAGTATTTGTTTTATCACCTACGGAAATGAAACCGCAGTTGATTATCAGAGGCAGGTCGTCGCGGCACCTTAACAACCTGACTAATCCGCCTTTCCTCACTACAAAAGGTAAATGCGAATCATGAGTATTATTATTTACAGTAAACCTGATTGTGTCCAGTGCAATGCCACTTACCGAGCATTCGACAAACAAGGAATAGCCTATCAGGTCATTGATTTAACAGCAGATTTACAAGCATTAAATCATGTGAAATCTCTTGGTTATCAGCAGGTGCCAGTGATTGTTGCCGGCAATGAACATTGGTCCGGCTTCCGCCCTGACAAAATTAACGCACTGGTTCAGGCCGTCAGTGCCTGATGGGGGGACAAGATGAATCCGCTGGTCTATTTTTCCAGCTCGTCGGAGAACACTCACCGTTTTGTCGGGAAGCTGGAACTCCCGGCAATACGTATCCCTATTGCCGGTGCCCGTAAAACACCGCAGATCGAGCAGCCCTATATTTTGTTAGTACCCAGTTATGGTGGTGGCAGCCCGATAGGAGCAGTACCGATTCAGGTGATCCGTTTTCTAAATGATCCACACAACCGTTCATTGATTCGCGGCGTTATTGCTGCGGGTAACACTAATTTTGGCGACGCCTATTGTCTGGCAGGGAAAATCATCTCCCAAAAATGTCAGGTTCCTTATCTGTATCGTTTTGAACTACTGGGTACAGCAGAAGATGTGGCTAACGTGCGCAAGGGAGTAACTGAATTTTGGCAACGACAGAACTGAATATCACTGATCCATCCAGTAGCGAGCTTGACTATCACTCACTGAATGCGATGCTAAACCTCTATGATGCTGATGGACGTATCCAGTTTGATAAAGACCGGTTGGCGGCACGTCAATATTTCTTGCAACACGTCAATCAAAACACCGTGTTCTTCCACAATTTGCAAGAAAAACTCGATTATCTGGTCGAAGAAGGATATTACGAGAAAGAGGTGCTGGCTCAGTACGATTTCAGCTTTATCAAAAGCTTATTCCAGCAGGCCTATAGCAAAAAATTTCGTTTTCCCACTTTCCTTGGCGCCTTTAAATATTACACCAGCTATACCCTGAAAACCTTTGATGGCAAACGTTATCTGGAACGCTACGAAGACCGTGTTTGCATGGTGGCGCTAACACTGGCAGCAGGTGACCCGACACTGGCGCAAGAACTGGTAGAAGAGATAATCTCTGGTCGATTCCAACCGGCCACCCCGACCTTCCTCAATTGTGGTAAAAAACAGCGTGGTGAGCTTGTCTCCTGCTTCTTGTTACGCATTGAAGATAATATGGAATCAATTGGCCGCTCTATTAACTCAGCGCTGCAATTGTCTAAACGTGGTGGCGGGGTCGCTTTCCTACTAAGTAATATTCGTGAAGTCGGTGCGCCAATCAAACGGATTGAAAACCAATCCTCCGGCGTCATCCCTATCATGAAAATGCTGGAAGATGCCTTTTCTTATGCTAACCAGTTGGGCGCACGGCAAGGTGCAGGGGCGGTATATCTCCATGCCCATCATCCCGATATTTTACGTTTTCTGGATACCAAACGCGAAAACGCCGATGAAAAAGTTCGTATAAAAACCCTCTCATTGGGTGTGGTTATCCCGGATATTACCTTTGAGCTGGCGAAGAATAACGAAGAAATGTACCTGTTCTCTCCTTACGATGTAGAACAGGTTTACGGTTTACCGATGTCAGAAATCAGCATCAGCGAAAAATACCGCGAGATGGTCAATGACAAGCGCATCCATAAAAGCAAAATCAAGGCACGCGAGTTCTTCCAGATTCTAGCCGAGATCCAGTTTGAATCCGGCTATCCCTATATGATGTTTGAGGACACGGTTAATCGCGCCAATCCGATTAAAGGTCGAATCAATATGAGTAACCTGTGCTCAGAAATTTTGCAGGTTAATTCACCAACCGAATACAACGACGATCTTAGCTATCGCCATATCGGTAAAGATATCTCTTGTAACCTTGGTTCGATGAATATCGCGCATACCATGGATTCACCAGACTTTGGCAAATCGATTGAAACCGCTATTCGTGGGCTGACTGCCGTCTCCGATATGAGCAATATCCGCTCAGTACCCTCTATCGAGAAAGGTAATCAAGAATCCCATGCCATTGGCCTGGGGCAGATGAATCTGCACGGTTATCTGGCCCGCGAGCATATTTTCTACGGCTCTGAAGAGGCGCTCGATTTTACTAATATCTACTTTTATAGCGTGGTATATCACGCCATCCGCGCCTCGAACCAACTGGCAATAGAACGAGGCCACCACTTTAAAGGCTTTGATCAGTCAGATTATGCCTCGGGCACTTATTTCACAAAATATGTCGAGCAGAGCTGGCTGCCTAAAACCGCCAAAGTACAGGCACTATTTGCTCAGGCCGCTATTGTACTGCCCGATCAGCAAGATTGGGCCGCGTTACGCCAGTCAGTGATGGAACACGGTATTTATAACCAGAACTTGCAGGCGGTGCCGCCTACCGGTTCTATTTCCTATATCAATCATTCGACATCGAGTATTCACCCGATTGTCTCACCGATTGAGATTCGCAAAGAAGGCAAGATTGGCCGAGTCTATTATCCCGCACCTTACATGACTAACGATAACCTTGAATATTATCAGGATGCTTACCAGATAGGGCCGGAGAAAATCATTGATACCTACGCTGAGGCAACACAGCATGTCGATCAAGGGCTATCACTGACCCTGTTCTTCCGTGATACCGCCAGTACCCGCGATATTAATAAAGCGCAAATTTATGCCTGGAAGAAAGGGATTAAGACCATTTATTACATCCGGCTGCGTCAGATGGCGCTCGAAGGCACTGAAGTCGAAGGTTGTGTTTCTTGCTCGCTGTAATTCGCGGCACTGAATGAATAAAAATGGTTGATAAGGAAAATGATATGAACGCAGTAAAACCGATAACACACGTCAGTGCCATTAACTGGAATAAGATTGAAGACGATAAAGACCTGGAAGTATGGAACCGCCTGACAGCTAATTTCTGGTTGCCGGAAAAAGTCCCACTATCAAATGACATTCCCTCTTGGGCAACGCTGACACCTAATGAACAACAGCTTACGATTCGGGTTTTTACCGGCCTGACACTGCTGGATACTATTCAGAATACATTGGGTGCGCCGGCTCTGATTAAAGATGCCATTACCCCCCATGAGGAAGCGGTATTCTCGAATATCAGCTTTATGGAAGCAGTCCATGCTCGCTCTTATAGCTCTATTTTTTCTACTCTTTGCATGACATCTGATGTGGACGATGCCTATCGCTGGAGTGAAGAGAATGGCCCACTACAAAATAAAGCCAATATTATCTTACAGCACTATCATAATGATGACCCACTGAAGAAAAAGATAGCCAGTGTATTTCTGGAATCATTTTTATTCTATTCCGGCTTCTATTTACCGATGTATTGGTCCAGCCGGGCAAAATTAACCAACACTGCCGATCTTATTCGATTAATCATCCGTGACGAGGCAGTACATGGTTATTATATCGGCTACAAATTTCAGAAAGGGTTGGAGAAAGTCGACAATAGTCGCCGCCAGGAAATAAAGAACTTTGCCTTCGATCTGCTGCAAGACTTATATGACAATGAGGTGCGTTACACCGAGGACCTGTATGATAAGGTTGGCTGGACCGAAGATGTCAAAAAGTTCCTTCATTATAATGCCAATAAAGCATTAATGAATTTAGGTTATGAAGCCTTATTCCCCGCCAGTCAAGCAGCAGTCAGTCCGGCCATTCTGGCGGCATTATCACCAAATGCAGACGAGAATCACGATTTCTTCTCCGGTTCTGGCTCCTCTTATGTGATTGGCAAGGCAGTCAACACCGAAGACGAAGATTGGGATTTTTAAGCGTTCCCTATCGGTGCCCCACCCTCACTTTTATGGCATAAAAATGAGGCGATCCACATCCACTGGCAGCCGCAGCAAGGCTGCCCTCTATTGGGTGATGATTTAATGCCTCAGTCACCTTGTAAACTCACCACCACATATCCGCTATATTTACCTACGCAATGAACAGAACCACAACTAAAAACTGAAATTATTACCTGACTACTAATTTAGGCGCAGGCCAGTATATCAGGGGGATTCAGCATGTCTCTTGTGACGATAAAAATGTCATATCAGCATGATGACGGATGCTCAAACCGAAGGCTGACCACAAGAAAAATAGAGGGAATATAATCAATAACAGTATACTCAATAGAATGAATATATATGGACAATATTCACGCTATTAACTGGCTAATTATAGCCCACTCAGCATATCAATATTAAGCAAGATGTGAACATCAAAAAACCACAATATTAACGTATATAAATTAACAGATTAAAAAGATATATACTGAGATAAGGACTATTGCAATTCAGATTATAAGAACATTGAGGGTTGTCTCAGATTCTCATTGTGTTAGGGTATATGGCGCTCTATTTTTTCATCAGGATAACATTGATCGAATAAACATAATTCAAAATTGACAGAGGAATACACCAGCTGCATGGCAATTAAACTCGAAGTAAAGAATCTATATAAAATATTTGGTGAGCATCCAGAACGGGCTTTTAAGCTGCTTGAATCAGGTAAGAATAAAGAGCAGATATTTGCCAAAACTGGTTTGTCCGTTGGCGTTAAAGATGCCAATCTGGCCATTGAAGAAGGCGAGATATTCGTCATCATGGGGTTATCCGGTTCTGGTAAATCCACCCTGGTACGCCTTCTCAATCGTCTGATAGAACCCACCCGTGGAGAAGTACTGATCGATGGCGAAGATATTGCCAAAATATCTGATAGTGCCCTGCGCACCGTACGCCGTAATAAGATCAGTATGGTCTTTCAGTCCTTTGCATTAATGCCCCATTTGAATGTTCTCGATAACACCGCATTCGGTATGGAGCTGGCTGGCGTCCCTTTGCAGGAACGTCACGACAAAGCGCTGGAAGCACTGCGTCAGGTGAGTCTGGAAAGCTACGCCCACTCCTACCCCGATGAACTTTCCGGCGGGATGCGTCAGCGCGTCGGTTTAGCCCGGGCGATGGCCAATAACCCTGACATCTTATTAATGGATGAGGCCTTTTCAGCGCTAGACCCCTTAATACGTACAGAAATGCAAGATGAGCTGGTCAAATTACAGGCCAAACATCAAAGGACCATTGTCTTTATCTCTCATGATTTGGATGAAGCCATGCGCATTGGTGATCGTATCGCCATTATGCAGGGCGGCGAAGTAGTACAGGTCGGCACCCCAGATGAAATACTGAATAATCCGGCTAATGACTATGTGCGCACCTTCTTCCGTGGCGTCGATATCAGCCACGTCTTTAGTGCCAAGGATATCGCGCGCCGTCGCCCGGTATCATTAATTCGTAAAACCCCGGGTTTCGGCCCTCGTTCAGCATTAAAACTGCTTCAAGATGAAGACCGCGATTATGGCTATGTGCTGGAACGCGGGCAGAAGTTTATTGGCGTGGTATCGATAGATTCACTGAAAAAAGCCTTGGCGGAGAGCCAGTCGCTGGATAGTGCCTTACTGGCCGATCCTGCGCCGGTTCCCGCAGACATGCCCCTCAGTGAGTTGATTTCACTGGTTGCCCAGGCCCCGTGTGCGGTCCCTGTGGTCGGTGAAGACAACAGTTATATCGGTATTATTTCCAAAGCCATGCTGTTGCAGGCTTTAGATAAGGAGACGCCAAATGAGTGATCCAATTCAAAGCAGTACCCCTGTAGACAGTAATCCTTGGGCGACGGATGCGGCAGCTTCAACAGCACCGGCGGCAACAGATACCGCCCCTCAGACACTGTCAGCCGCTGTTGACCCGTGGGGAGCGAGCATGGCTGAGGGTAGCCATGCCGCCAGCAGTACCAGCCATGAGGTTGCTTCTCAGGCCGTTCAGAGCACTGCGACACAAAGTACCGATTGGTTGAATAGTACTCCGGCCGCTGCTCCCGAGCATTTCAGTTTGATGGATCCGTTTCATAACACTTGGGTGCCACTGGATTCCTGGGTCACCCACGGTATCGACTGGGTTGTGCTGAATTTTCGCCCCCTGTTCCAGGGTATTCGTGTGCCGGTTGATTTTATTCTCAGTGGCTTTCAGCACCTGCTACTGGGCATGCCAGCACCGATCGCCATTCTGGTTTTCGCGCTGATCGCCTGGCAGTTCTCCACCTTAGGAATGGGCGTAGCAACCCTGATATCACTGGTTGCTATTGGCGCTATCGGTGCGTGGTCACAAGCAATGGTGACACTGGCGCTGGTTCTGACTTCGCTGTTCTTCTGTATTCTTATCGGGCTACCGATGGGGATATGGCTGGCACGCAGTAATAATGCCGCACGTATAATTCGGCCGTTACTGGATGCCATGCAGACTACACCGGCATTCGTTTATCTGGTACCCATCGTCATGCTGTTCGGTATCGGTAACGTCCCCGGCGTGGTCGTGACCATCATCTTTGCGCTGCCACCCATTGTTCGTCTGACCATTTTGGGCATCAAACAGGTACCAGAAGATCTTATCGAAGCCGCTGAATCCTTTGGTGCCAATCCACGCCAATTACTGTTCAAAGTGCAGTTACCGCTGGCGATGCCAACCATCATGGCAGGCGTGAACCAAACCCTGATGCTGGCACTGTCGATGGTAGTCATCGCCTCGATGATTGCTGTAGGGGGCTTAGGTCAAATGGTACTGCGCGGTATTGGCCGCCTTGATATGGGGCTGGCCGCAGTCGGTGGTGTCGGTATTGTGATTCTGGCGATCATCCTTGACCGCCTGACCCAATCATTAGGCCGCGATCGCCGTACCAAAGGCATTGGCCTCTGGTATACAGCCGGCCCGATTGGGCTTATCACCAAACCCTTTAGAAATACTAAGTAATTTCAAATTATTACGCTCAAATTTAAGCGTAATTGTCGCAGGCAGTTTGGACATGGACAGCGCGCAATCACCGCAACGTACACATAGTACGTAAGGATGATGAGCACTGTCCTCGTTCAAAATGGCAAGTAAAATAGCTTAAAAAGGAACAACTATGCGTTCGACAGGAATCTGGGCCTTGGCCCTCACCACACTGATCAGCACTCAGTTATCCGCCGCAGAATTACCGGGCAAAGGCATCACTGTCCAGCCGCTGCAAAGTACCATTTCGGAAGAGACCTTCCAGACCTCTCTGGTCAATAAAGCCTTGGAAAAACTCGGTTACGATGTCCAACCGACCAAAGAGGTAGATTACAACGTCGCGTATTCAACTATCGGCGCAGGTGATGCCACCTATCTGGCGGTAAATTGGGAACCACTGCATAACGACCAATATAATGCTGCCGGTGGCGATGCCAAATTTTATCGTCAGGGTAACTATATTGAAGGATTGGCACAGGGTTATCTGATCGATAAAAAAACCGCTGATAAATACCACATTACCAATATTGAGCAGCTAAAAGATCCGAAAATCGCCAAATTGTTTGATGCTAATAACGATGGTAAAGCCGACCTAACCGGCTGTAACCCAGGTTGGGGCTGTGAAGCACCGATAAATCATCAGATCAAAGCTTATGGTCTGAGCGATACCGTTATCCATAATCAGGGTAACTATGCCGCGATGATTGCCGATACGATTACACGTTACAAAGAAGGCAAACCAATCCTGTATTACACCTGGACACCTTATTGGGTCAGTGATGTATTGGTGCCGGGCCGTGACGTAGTATGGTTGCAGGTTCCCTTCTCTTCCCTGCCAGATAAAACTATCGACACCAAGCTGTCTAACGGTGCGAACTACGGCTTCCCACCGAGTGTGATGCATATCGTGGCTAACAAAAAATGGGCTGAAGCTAACCCGGCCGCCGCTAAGCTGTTCTCTATCATGAAATTATCGATTAATGATGTGAATGCTCAGAACATGCGGATGCACGCGGGTGAATCGTCAGATGCCGATATTGAACGTCATGTAAATGGTTGGATTCAGGCCCATCAGGCCACCTTTGATGGTTGGGTAAAAACAGCGGCGCAAGCAGGTAATGCGAAAGCTACGCAGTAAATTCTAAATGGGTTTATTGATGTGTTACCCAAGGGGGGAGTTCTATTATTTTGCCCCCCTGCAGCTTCAAGTACCAAGGGTATAGATACAACGAAGCCCTGAGTTAGCAATAACTCAGGGCTTCTGAATGTTGGCGGTGCGGACGGGACTCGAACCCGCGACCCCCGGCGTGACAGGCCGGTATTCTAACCGACTGAACTACCGCACCACGCTGCTGTTCCGGTTAAGAACGAGACGGATATTACGTATGGAATGCAATCTCGTCAATACTTTTTCCAGCAAAATAAGCCGGTTGCGCAGTTTTTCATCTGGAAATCATTTTATTCTGCATTTGCACTATCTTCCGATTCAAGCGGCATCCGCCACAAACAACTGCCGCCCTTCTTCATCACCAAATCCAGACGCGATTCATGGGCTGACAACTCCTCTTCAGCCGCATAAATTACTTTCAACGCAGATGCTGGCCGGGTAATACGCTGGATATTTTCAGAAGAATCATTCTGCGACTGATCACCTTCCATAGAGAAAGACAGAGACGTCTGACCGCCGGTCATCGCCAGATACACTTCTGCCAGAATTTCGGCATCGAGTAATGCGCCGTGCAACGTTCGCTTGGTATTATCTATCAGATAGCGATCACATAACGCATCAAGGTTATTACGCTTGCCGGGGAACAGGCGGCGCGCCAATAACAGGCTATCGGTGATGGTACAGAAGGTTTCCGTTTTCGGAATATCCTGCTGCAACATACGGAACTCGTAATCCATAAAGCCGATATCAAACGCCGCATTATGAATGACCAGTTCAGCACCACGGATAAACTCGAGAAACTCCGGTGTAATATCAGCAAATGTGGGTTTATCGGCCAGAAACTCATCACTGATACCATGGACACCGTAGGCCTCTGGGTCGACCAGACGGTCCGGTTTCACATACACATGGAAGTTTCTGCCGGTCAGACGGCGGTTGATCACTTCAACAGCACCGATCTCAATAATCCGATGGCCTTCATAATGAACGCCCAGCTTATTCATACCAGTGGTTTCAGTATCCAGAACAATCTGTCTGGTCGGGGTAACTTGCATATTGCCAGTGCTCATAGCGCTCGTTTATGTCAGACTTAACGTTTAAACAGATAGGAAGAGTCTACCAGAGATGACTAAACAGGTAGAAATTTTCACCGACGGATCTTGCCTTGGCAATCCTGGCCCCGGTGGTTATGGCGCAATTATGCGTTACAAACAACATGAAAAGACCTTTAGTGCTGGCTACCGTTTGACAACCAACAACCGTATGGAGTTGATGGCTGCTATCGTCGCCTTGGAGGCATTGACATCACCTTGCCACGTGACGCTCAGCACTGACAGCCAATACGTGCGTCAGGGCATCACACAGTGGATCCACAACTGGAAAAAGCGCGGGTGGAAAACCACAGACCGCAAACCGGTACGTAACGTAGATTTATGGCAACGGCTGGATCTGGCAATCCAAGGCCATACCGTACAATGGGAATGGGTTAAAGGCCATGCTGGCCATCCTGAAAATGAGCGCTGCGATGAACTGGCACGCCTTGCGGCCAATTCACCGACACAAGACGATATTGGTTATATCCCCAACTAACTCTTCTTACCTGACGTTGCCACGGTATTAGTGGCTTTCACACACCGAATCAAGGTTGGTCGCGATAACTTTTGGTTGCGCCAACCGCACGGCTAAACCAAGGCTTACGTGCACCAAACTTCATCGGATTAAATGTTAAAGGTATGGTGCGCTTACGGGCCACAATCAGGCTGACACACCCCAGCGCATGTAGATGGGTGCTGATAAAGCGCCCACCTTCTTTATGCCAGGGTAAAACGTGAAAGCACGACATATGCATAACTTCATAATTCAGCAAACTCAGCCAATCCAGCAAACGCATCTGAGTAAACATTCGGCTAATATAAGGCTGGCGCTGGCGTAATATTGGCACCAGCTTGCCGGCACCCAGCACACTCATCGGATTGAAGTTACTGATAATCAACCAGCCGTCATCAATAAGCACCCTATCTGCCTCACGCAAAATACGATGTGGATCAGTGGCATAGGCTAAAGAATGAGATAACAGACAGGCATCCACTGACTTTTCAGCAAAAGGTAACTGGTATGGGCTGGCCAGCACCTGCATATTAGTACCTTGTTCCCCCACATTAACCTGATGGGAGATAGCACATTTATCGCTGGCGATTTCCGCACTCAACTGGCCTATTTTCAACAGATGAAAACCAAATAGCTTCGGCCACCAAGGTTGTAATTGCTGTTCAAGCGCCGCACGGTAATACTCTCCCCAAGGTAACTCCGCCCAAGATGCGGGCGCATCGATCTGTTGGTGTGTTTGCGCTGGTTTCATGTTTCTACCCAATAGATTTCAAGGTGCAGGAAGGTGGCAAGTAAGTGAACCCCGATAAGCTAATCCCCGTAAGTGATGCGGATGAACGGGAGCCGCCAATACACCTGCGATTTGAAAGATGACGGGTATATTATCTTCTTTCACACTCAAGCGGTTGCCAACAAAAAAGAGGTATCCAATGAATCTTATCAGTATTCCGGCATTTCAAGACAATTACATTTGGTTATTGGCAAACCCACAAAAACACTGCGTTATTGTTGATCCGGGTGAATCAGCGCCGGTGCTGTCTGCACTGGCACAAGGCCAATACACTCCTCAGGCCATCCTGCTCACCCATCACCACAACGATCACGTCGGTGGTGTGGCACAATTACACCGCCATTTTCCCAATATTCCCGTCTATGGTCCGCAGGAAACAGCAAATAAAGGTGCGACAGTTATCGTAAATGGGGGTGATCACCTGACAATTGATGGTCAAAACTACACCATTATTGCCGTCCCTGGCCATACCCTTGGGCACATTGCATACTACAGCGAACCTTATCTTTTCTGCGGCGACACACTTTTTTCTGCCGGCTGCGGCAGACTATTTGAAGGCACACCAGAGCAAATGTATGCGTCAATTCAACGACTGGCGCAGCTTCCCGCTGAAACCTTAATTTGCAGCGCGCATGAATATACTCTCGCAAATCTTAAGTTTGCTCGTTTCATTTTGCCCGCAGATCAAGATATTGCTACATATCAACAACAAATCATGCAATTACGGGCAAAAAACCTACCTAGTTTGCCGGTAAAATTGCAATTAGAGCGTAAAATTAATGTTTTTTTACGTTGTGATGACATTGATTTACAAAGGAAAATAGGCGTTATCTCGCCACCAGACTCACTTGCTTCAGTTTTTTCCGAATTACGCGCCCAGAAAGACCGCTTCTGAGCTTTTAGTTGTGTTTTTTGTCGAAGCAAAGTATGATTGGTCGTCTTTTAAGCAACTGACATTGACACACACATGAAGACCAAAGCGATATTTCTCGCCTCAGTCTTGCTTGTTGGGTGCCAGACGTCCAAGCAGGACGTACAGGTTCCCGTGCAGCATGCGCAGAGTTTGTCTTCAGCAGGTCAAGAGAGTGAAGCAGGAGAGTACACAAATAGCGTCCGAGAGGGCAGCGCGCGATGGCTTGATAGTGAAAGTGGCCTCGCGCAGCAAGATTTGTGGAACTTCATTAGCGACGAGCTGAAGATGAAGGTTCCGGAAAATTCCCGGATCCGTGAACAAAAGCAAAAATACTTAAGAAATAAGAGCTATCTCCACGATGTAACATTACGGGCAGAGCCGTACATGTACCTGATAGTCGAGCAGATTAAGAAACGTAAAATGCCGATGGAACTGGTACTGCTACCCATAGTGGAGAGCGCTTTTGACCCACACGCGACATCATCCGCCAACGCCGCAGGGCTATGGCAGATAGTGCCGAGTACAGGTCGAAACTATGGCTTGAAACAAAACCAATGGTATGACGGCCGCAGAGATGTGGTTGCTTCTACCAAAGCAGCGCTTGATATGATGGAGCGCCTGAACAAAATGTTTGACGGTGACTGGTTGTTAACAGTCGCTGCTTATAACAGTGGTGAAGGCAGAGTCATGCAAGCGGTGAAAGCTAATAAGGCAAAGGGTAAACCGACCAATTTTTGGGCATTGTCGCTTCCACGTGAAACGTCAATTTATGTTCCAAAAATGCTGGCCTTGGGTGATTTAATCAAGAACAGCAAAAAGTACGGTATAAACTTGCCAGAACCCGACAAAGACCGTGCATTAGCACGTGTTGATGTAGGTCAGCAGATACAGCTAACTCAGGCGGCTGAGATGGCGGGGATGTCACTTACTAAGTTGAAATCCTTTAATTCTGGGTATAAGCGCAATGTAACGGCACCTGATGGACATGGTCCTCGTTATATTATGTTGCCAAAGGCCCATGCTGAGCAGCTTAAAGATTCATTGGCAGATACTGATATTGCCGCCGTTCAACCAACCAAGTTGGCACAGAACAGCTCAAAATCAGCATCAGGTTCGCAGTATAAAGTTCGCTCCGGTGATACCTTATCTACGATTGCCAAGCGGTTGAATATCAAGACCAGCGATTTGCAGAGTTGGAACAACTTACGTGCCAAGAGCACCTTAAAAGTTGGGCAAACCCTGCAACTGGCAAGCAATACAACGACCAGCAACAGCATCACCTATCAGGTTCGTAAAGGTGATTCTTTTGCCAGTATTGCCAAGCGTCACGGTGTAAACACCGACGATGTGATGCGATGGAATTCGGTAGTCAGCAAGGCTAATAGTTTACAACCAGGCTTGAAATTGACGTTGTTCGTTAACGGCAAATCGACCCCGGATACGTAGAGTCAGAATCGCGATTAAAGCTGTTAAAAAGCACCCTTCGGGGTGCTTTTTTTATGGCTGAAATTCAACCAGCAGTGGATTGTGATCAGAGGCTCGAGTCACTAATACCGATGCATCTGCCAGAGTAAGACCCCGATAAAAGACAAAATCAAGCGGTCGGCCAAACGCACGGCTACGGTTATCAGCCCGGAATTCAACTTCAGCTAACCCCACCACTTGGGCAAAGCACTGTAAAGCATTAACCCGCTGTCGGCTCCAGGCATTAAAATCCCCCGCCAGAATCACCGGGCCACGATGCATCGCGATTTGTTCCCCAATGGGCTCGAGTTGTTTACTGTAAACATCAACACCAAGACTGAAATTCACCGCGTGAATATTCACCACCATCAATAAACGGCCGTCATGGATTGGGTAAACAGTAATTAAGGCCGATTTAGACAACCGCAGTAACGGCTCTCTCTCACGCAGGGGGCAACAGTAGACCGGATGGGTGGCTGCAAGCGTCATCACACCTGAAGGGTGCTGAGGCAGTGCAAAGGCAGGAACCTGATCGGCCGCCTGATAGTGAGACGTAGCAAACCGCACCAGCTCAGGTGTTGTTTGTGCTTCTTGCAGTAACATCAGTTGAGTATCACGCCCGAACTCTTTGAGCACCGAGAGCCATTGCGCCCGCTGCTGCTTAAAGATATTCCACACCATCACCCGCAAAAATTCAGATGTCGGCAATGGCGCGCCTGGCGGTAACCCCAGCCCCAGTTGCTTAGCAGAACCTGGGAAGATTTGTTCAACCGGTTGACCTGCAACATATCGCATGGCATATGTTCGTTTCGGCACTTTGATGGCCTATTCCTTATTCGAAATCACTCTGGCTCGAGAGGTAACAACAGCCGGTAGTTCACTGATTATACGCCCAGATGCTGCTGTCAGTAATTTCTTTTAGCCACGATATTATTCTGATGTTGGGATACACAAGCAGAGATTCAATCTATGTGATTCATAATGCACTAATAAGCCTGCTATTAACAAAGAAGCCCACAATCGCGGGCTTCAATAGATACTGGCAGGGATTTAGCTGACAGCAACTTGCCGTGGGTGCTTCTTATCCAGCTTGCCACTCAGTGTCACCAGTAATAGCGCACCAATAACAATCACGCCACCGATCCAAGGGGTCTGAGCCAACCCAACCCGGATAACTGTCTGCCCACCAATAATCGATCCTAACGCGATTCCGACATTAAACGCCGCGATATTCAGGCCCGAAGCAACGTCAACGGCATGTGGCGTATATTCTTGCGCTTTCTGCACCACATAAACTTGTAAACCGGGGACGTTACCAAAGGCAAAAATCCCCATGACCAGCAACGTAATTAATGCCGCAATACTGTGGTTGGCACTGAATTGGAAAACAAACAGTAAGACAGCAAGTGCGGTAAAAATAAAACTCAAAGCAGGTACTGCACCATGGCGGTCTGCGAGTTTACCGCCCCAGATATTGCCGATAGCGACCGATACCCCATACGCCAGTAAGATCCAACTCACTGCGGCAGGTGAGAATCCTGCCAGCTCTTGCATCACTGGCGCAAGGAAAGTAAACATGGTGAAGAAACCACCGTATCCCAAGGCGGTAATGGCATAAATCAGCAGTAAACGTGGGTGGGTAAACACCTGTAGTTGCTGCTTTATACTGGCTGAAGCCTTATTGGGAATATTACTGGGAACCAAAATGGCGCTGGCAATAATGGCAATGACCCCAATCAGTGACACCGCAAGGAAAGTCTCCCGCCAGCCAAAATGCTGGCCGATAAATGTCCCGAGCGGAACCCCAGTCACCAGTGCCACCGTTAAACCACCAAACATAATAGCAATCGCCGACGCCGCTTTCTCCTTTGGCACCAAACTGGTAGCAATAGTCGAACCAATCGAGAAGAACACACCGTGGGCCAGACCGGTGAGTAAACGAGCAACAACCAGAGTCTCATAACCAGGTGATTGCCAGGCTAATAAGTTCCCCAGGGTGAACAAGACCATCAAACCAATCAATAGCATTTTACGCGGTATGCGCCCGGTTAATGCGGTTAACACTGGAGCACCAATAGCAACGCCCAATGCATAGATTGAAACTAATAAACCGGCGGATGGCACAGAAACTACCAGTTGTTCTGCGATGGTCGGAACCAGCCCGACAATCACAAATTCAGTGGTACCAATAGCGAATGCACTGATGGTCAGTGCCCATAATGCAAGCGGCATAATTACTCCAGAAATACGGGTCAATTTGATAGCGGCTATTATGTACCTATGGTTAAATGACAAAAATGCTCAAAATATCAAAATATTTTTGCTGGAGTGGCAACAATGAAAGCGCATTCAGATGAACTGATTACTTTTGTTACCGTAGTGGAATGTGGCAGTTTTAGCCGTGCGGCAGAGCAACTCGATCAAGCTAATTCAGTCGTCAGCCGGACAGTAAAAAAACTCGAAAGCAAGCTAGGGGTGACGCTGTTAAATCGCACAACCCGGCAAATCAGCCTGACACAAGAAGGCGAGCACTACTTTCGGCGAGTGCAAAATATTCTGCGGGAAATGGCCACTGCGGAAAACGAGATACTCGATAATCAGTTAAATCCCAAAGGATTGCTGCGTATCGATGCTTCTACTCCAGTGGTGTTGCACATTCTGGCTCCGCTGATGGCGGAGTTTCGTCAGCGTTATCCGTTGGTGACATTATCACTGGTTTCGTCAGAAACCTTTATTAACCTAATTGAAAGAAAGGTTGATATTGCTATTCGGGTCGGCACGTTACAGGACTCAACCTTACGTGCCAGAAAGCTGATGACCAGTTACCGCCATATTTTGGCCTCACCGGCCTACCTAAAGCAACATGGCACCCCACAAACGGTGGCTGATTTACAGCATCATTTATGTCTGGGGTTCAATGATTTACCGGTGTTAAATCGTTGGCCGCTCGCAGGTGCTGATGGGCAACTTTATGAAATATATTCAGATTTAACGTCAAATAATGGGGAGACGCAACGCCGCCTTTGCCTTGAGGGAAATGGCATTGCTTGCTTATCGGATTTCATGATCAGAGGCGATCTACAACGCGGGGACTTAGTGCCGCTACTGGTAGAACAGACTCTACCCGTCGTTATGCCGATTAATGCGGTGTATTACAGTGATCAGGCCGTCAGTAACCGGCTGCGTTGTTTTATTGATTTTATCAATGAACGTCTGGCACAAATGTTCCCAGCAAAATAAAAAACCACCCAACATAGGGTGGTTCAGATAATGGTTTAAAGCGTGATCAATCCCATGCAGGTGCCAGGCCTTCAGGGCTGACTAACCTCTCACCACGATCCAACGACGCTATCAGTGCCATATCTTCGGCACTCAAGCGCAATTCCTGCGCTAACATGTTACTGGCCAGATTAGCGGCTTTGGTCGATGACGGGATCACGCTATAGCCCAGTTGCATCGCCCAGCTTAAAATCACCTGAGCGGGAGTGGCACCATGTTGCTCCGCAATCGTTTTAATCACGGGCTCTTCTAGCGCTTTACCATAAGCCAGCGTCATATAAGAAGTGATCGCTATGCCATTTTCTTTCGCAAATTCAACGACCTTACCGTTCTGTAATAAGGGTGACAGTTCGATTTGGTTGGTAGCAATTGCCTCGGCCCCCACCGCCGCAATGGCCTGTTTCATTAAATCGATGGTGAAGTTAGAAATACCAATCTGCCGGGTTAAGCCCAGCTCTTTGGCTTTCACTAATTCAGCCATAAATTCAGCGACGGGTACTTCATCGTTTGGCGAAGGCCAGTGAATCAATGTTAAATCCACATAGTCTGTTCTCAGCTTCTGCAAGCTCTCTTGCAGGCTAGGAATGAGCTTGCCCTGCGCTAAGTTAGCAATCCAAATCTTAGTGGTGATAAATAGCTCATCACGCTGGATGCCGCTTTGCGCAATAGCTTGGCCAACAGCTGCTTCATTTTCATATATTTGTGCGGTATCGATAACACGATAGCCCGCGGTTAATGCCTGACTCACTGAATCAATAACAACTTGATCTTGAAGACGAAAAGTTCCCAGGCCGAATGCAGGTACGCTCATAGTAATTCCTCATTTTGAATTTTTATCGTGCTTAGACATGTTTAAAATTGGCTGATTACCGGGGGCCATTTACCCGAGCCACCCGGTAAAAATCTGAACTGATTATGCCCAGAGTTTTATTGCCAAAAAATGCCATATTCAACACAATACTTTTGATAAAAAATCAACAATGAGGAAAGCAATGGCGGTTACGGCCAGCGACGGATCACCAATGAGGTGTTAATGCCGCCAAACGCGAAGTTATTTGTCTGGAAGAATTCGGTATCAATATAACGCCCCTCGCCCATCAGGTAATCCAGGTCACCACAGGCAGGATCAGGGTCAGTTAGATTAATGGTTGGTGCGAAACGCCCGGCCCGCATCATCTCCAGACTCATCCAGGCTTCAAGAGCACCGCAAGCCCCTAGGGTATGACCAAAATAACTTTTCAAAGAGGAAATGGGGGTCCGGTTACCAAAAACAGCCGCCGTAGCCTGGCTTTCTGCAATATCGCCACGTTCAGTCGCGGTACCATGAGCACTGATATAGCCAATATCAGCGGCAGCCAGGCCCGAGCTTAGTAACGCCTTTTCAATGCAGATTTGCATGGTCTCTTTTTGTGGTTGAGTAATATGGCTAGCATCGCAATTAGTATAAAAACCAATGATTTCACCGTAAATAGTGGCACCACGTGCTTTGGCGTGCTCCAGTTCTTCCAGAATCAACGTGCCAGCCCCTTCACCAATAACCAAGCCATCACGTTGGCGATCAAATGGCCTTGGTGATAATTTTGGTGAATCATTTAGCTGGCTAGTAGCAAACAAGGTATCAAATACCGCCGCCTCGGAAGGACACAGTTCCTCTGCACCACCAGCAACCATCACTTTCTGGTAGCCATGACGGATTGCTTCATAGGCATAACCAATTGCCTGACTACCTGACGTACAAGCACTTGAGGTAGGAATAACCCGCCCGCGCAACCCAAAAAACAGCCCAGTATTCACCGCCGCCGTATGCGGCATCATTTGCACATAGGTGGTGCCGGTAATATTGTTGGTGTGTTTTTCGGTTAACATTGTGGCAAATTCACTCACCGGCTTAGTGCTACCGGTAGAAGAGCCATAGGCAATCCCTGTATCCCCATTGGTAAGTACATCTTCCCCCATCAGACCCGCTTGCTCTAGCGCCAGCTCAGTGGCTCTGGTGGCCAATAAGGATACCCGCCCCATCGAGCGGATGCGTTTACGGGTGTAATGTGCGGGCACCACAAAATCATCAATCGGCGCACCTAAATGGGTATTCAACCCCTGATATTCTTCCCACTGCGGCAGATATTGCACCGCATTTTGACCGGCATAAATACGTGCTGAAATATCCGCCCAGTTATTGCCAAAAGCAGTGACCCCACTCATGCCGGTAATCACAACTCTATTGATGGCAACCATCCTGCTGCTCATACCATTCCTCCATTAATTGAAATCACCTGACGCGTGACATAACCGGCGATATCTGACATCAGGTAACTGGCTAAACCAGCCACCTCTTCAGCCTCTCCCATCCGTTTAAGTGGGATCATCCGCATGGCTTCTTGCAGCGCGATAGGCTCCATATTGATCATGCCAGTATCAATCAACCCAGGTGCAATACAATTCACGGTAATCTTGCGTTTAGCCAACTCCAGCGCCAGAGCCTTACAAGCCCCGATAATCCCCGCTTTAGCCGCACTGTAATTCACCTGACCACGATTCCCCACCACACCGGAGACCGAAGAAAGCGCAATAATGCGCCCGCCGTTACGTAAACCGATCATCGGCATTACGCAGGGGTGCAACACATTATAGAAACTGTCCAGATTGGTATGAATGACGCCATCCCAATCCTCTTGCGTCAATGCTGGGAATGCACCATCACGCGTGATACCGGCATTGTTCACCACACCGTAGTAAGCGCCATGAGTGGCGATATCCTGCTCGAGTACCTCTTTACACTGCGGCCTGTCGCTGATATCAAAACAGATCAAGCGCCCTTCACCACCCGCCTCAATAATCTGAGCCAGTGTCGCTTCACCGCCAGTAAGATCTTGGTGATAATGAACAACCACTAAAAAACCATCCGCAGCCAGACGGTGTGCGATGGCCCGCCCGATCCCTTTGCTGGCCCCGGTGACTAAAACAGAACGCTTCATGCGCCTTTCCCCAATGTGAGTTTTTTTATTTCTTCGGCATCTGGCTGATAAGTATTTAGCCGACCACGAGCAACCTGCTTTCCAGCCATGTTGATACTGCACTCGAAACTGCCAATTTTTTCATCTTGCAGGATTAACTGGACACAAACCTGAAGTTCGCTACCCGCAGGAAATGCCGGTAATTCACAGCTGATAGCTCGCCCACCAAGTAGCATCCCTATCGTGGGAGGTATCGCTTGCGCCAAGCCATGCCAGCCACGCCACACGCCGATAGTTTGTGCCATTAATTCGATAGCAAACCAGTTGGGGAGGCAGCCCTGAGCATCGAGGAACGGCGCAAGCACCCCATGCTTACTCAAGGTGACCCTGCATTCAGCCCCGTCCTCCCCTACCCAATGGACGTTATCCAGCATCACCATTGGTGATTGATGTGGGAGGTAATGTTCAGCGGAATACGCCATCAGCCGGCTCCTAATATCACACACGCATTGTTGCCACCAAAAGCGAATGAGTTCGACAAAATAACCGGGGTTTTAAGTACTTCCGGCTTGGTGACCAAATTAATCTCGGCCAAAGTAGTATCCCAAGAAGCATGAGAAAAATCTTGTACTGGTAAGGGTAGAGTCCGGCTCAATATCAGCCAACTGAGTGCCGCCTCTGTGGCCCCAGCGGCCCCCAGCGTATGCCCGGTAAGATGTTTAGTTGAACTACAAGGTGTCTGATGACCAAAAACCCTATTCACGACCTGCGCTTCTATCTGATCATTTAACCGCGTCGCCGTGCCATGCAGATTGATGTAGCCCACATCAGCGGGCTGCAACTCTGCCTGACGTAATGCCATCCTGATAGCCTGTTCCGCCCCATGCCCTTCAGGATGGGGGGCGGACATATGCCAGGCATCGGAGGACTCCCCAACCCCGAGTAACGCTACAGGTGAAGGTTCACGTGATAATAAAATCAACGCCGCTGCCTCACCCACGTTGATCCCTTGGCGCTCGGCGGCAAAAGGGGTACAACGCTCAGCTGAAAGTGACTCCAGGCTATGAAAACCATTGATGGGCATACGACATAAACTGTCAGCGCCACCGACTATCGCCGCATCGACTATTCCAGACTCGATCAAACGCTTACCGCTGATAATCGCCCGTACACTGGAAGAACAAGCCGTAGACACGGTATAACTCGGGCCATTCAGCCCCAAATAACGCGAGAGGAAGATGCCAGGATCGCCTAACTCCTGCTGTTGATAGTGATACCCTGGCGGAAACTGCCCGGCGACGTCACCAGAACCAGGCTGATATTCTCTAACCGCCCGTTCCCCCTCAAAAATACCTGAGGTGCTGGTTCCCATAATCACAGCAACCCGTGATACACCATAGCGAAGAATGCATGCGGAAACCTCAGGTTGAATCTGTGACAATGCCGCCAACAACAGGCGATTATTCCGGCTATTGTGCTGCGAAAGTGGCTCGGGCAAAGTAGGCAATTCAGTATTCACCGCACCCAGCCAAATCGGGGAATCACCCAAGAGCCACCCTTGCTGGGGGGCCATGCCTGGGGCTAACCCGGCACTAAGGCTCGCACTCACTTCAGACAATGAGCTGCCTAACGCATTAACCATGCCAACAGCAGAGAAATAGACCATCGCTGTTACTCCTCCACATTTTGGATAGTAATACGGTAGTGAAAGACAAATTGCTCAATAGTGATAGGCTTACGGGTGTTACCTGATAGCTGGTAGCGAATCTCTGTCACTATTTGGTTTTTGTCATCATAGAGTCTGCGTGTATCCCCTTCATCCACCAGCCGCCAATTTTCGGGTAATAACGGACGCCATGATGTGATGGGCCAATAACTCAGCATAATATCGGCAAGAACCTGATTTGCTGGAGGTAATCCAACAATTTTCATGGTTTGCTCTAAATGAATACCTTGCAGGTCATAGGAAACCTTGAACAAGCGGATCCCAAGCGGCGACAGCCCCACCAAGGTTAAGCGCTGCCCATCAGCCTGAAGCAACACTAATAATGACTGCTGCTTCCCCTGCGCTGTTGCGGTCAGTAATTGCTGCTGATTGATAGGTTGTGCCAAAGTCGGTGGCGGCAAAGCGACCCGCACTCCGGGCTTAAGCCAGGCTTTAGGCTGTGTTTGGTCCGGCGAACTGGCACACCCTACAATCAATAAGGCTAAAACGAGTAACACCCCACAGCGTTTATAATTCACGCTGGCTCTCCTTTTGGCTTGGGCAGCGCCAGAGGCGCTAATAAGAAGGCTGTAAACACACCACTACTCAGCACAATGCCAAAGCTACTGATGGCTTGGGTGTGGCTAAATACCAGCATGCCGAAAGTCAGTTGCGTGGTGAACACCGCCATAAAAATAGCAAACATTGACGTGCTAGGCGTCCCTCGGGGATTGGTAAAGAACAGGGTATAATTGATGCCAATCCCCAGAACCAATATTAATGCCAGCAACGAGAAGAGATTTAACGAGTGGCCGGTAAGAGAAAGTACCGCCAGCCCCATCCCCAATGAAAGTATCGTCGGTGCCACACAATAGAGGCCGCGACGCAGACCCAGGCGCCAGCAATAGACTACAGCTATAGCAACCACTGCAATGAGTAACAACCATGATAGATAGGCACGGTAAAGAGAAAATAGCGCATTGAACTCTGTTTTCCTGTCAACCCAAGTCACTCCTGGCACGGACTCCGCTAACTGTTGCAGTGCCGCCGGATTACTGACACCACTTACCGGCACCAACATCGCCGTGCGCCCATCAGGCAATGAGAGCCAAAGCAATCGCCAGCCCTCACTGACCACCGAGCCAAGCCATTGCTCCGGGGTCACCCATGTCTTCTGGTTGCCTTGTGCTGGCAAGTCTGGCAGAGAAACGCTAATACCCGCCTGTTGCAATTGGTGGATAATAGTTGGCGCGGTTTGCTCAAGTAATGCCAGATTTTGTTGCTGCCGCAATAATGATGGCAACGGCAACACACGATAACTTTCAATCCATCCAGCCTTTTTCGCCTGTGATAGCTGTGGTGAGAATTGCTCCAGACGTTGCAATGCCTGCTCAGTATTATCACCATACACAACGAACCATTTCTGGTCGCTGTGCTGGCCGGTAAGTGCCGCAATGCGCTGTTCCTGTTGCTGGAACTCACGCGGCATCGCCTGTAATTCACTGATATCGTCATTAATTTTTAATGTGGCTAACCCACTGATAGTCAAAATAGCAATCAGGGCCGGCAAGCCTAAACGTAACATTCGGTTGTTTTGCCAACTCTCTAGCCACAGATAAATAAGCTTTAGGCGCGGAACCGGGCGCACCGGCAACCGTTTAGCCAATATCGGATACCAACACATCACCGTGATACAGGCGGCGGTTAGCCCTGCGGCGGCAAAAACAGCCAATTGCTGCAACCCAGGGAAAGGCGCAATAAGCAGAATCAGATAGGCAATTACGGTGGTGAGTAGCGCCATTGACAGGGCTGGGAAAAGTTTTGCCAGGCTCTCCAATGGCGTCGTTTGACCACCGTGTGCCATGCGGTCTGTCAGGTAATAAAGCGTGTAATCCGCTGAAATACCAATGATACTGGCACTCAATACCAGCGTCATAACATGGACTTCGCCAAAAACCAGTAACGTGGCAACCGCCCCAGCCAATGCCCCAATAGTTATTGATAAAAGGCATAAGGCGAGTGGCAATAGCGATTTAAACATTATCAATATCAGCAGGAATACACCGGCGACGGAGATCAAACCAATGGTCGAGATATCACTTTCAGCCTGCTGACTCGCGTAATTACTGTAAAAAAGCGTGCCGCGTTCCAAGACTTCAGTACCGGGCCAACGCTGCTGAAGCTGCTGCTTTAATTCAGCCAATGACTCAACGGTGCTACGGGCACTGGCCATATCATAAGATGAAGCGCGTAATTCACCGTGAATCAAATACCATGGGCGGCCCTGACTATCTTTCGCCACCAGCCAGCCCTTACTGATACTTAATGCCCCACTGTTTTGTTGTTGCGCTAATTGAGAGCCACGAACCAACAGTAAAGGATCATACTGCAACTCTTTACCACTCACGCCAGCAAATGCCGAATACGCCTGCCCCAATATCCACTGAGCCTGCGCCGCTCCACCATGGCTTAATCGCAGACGGGTAGCCTCATCCAACAATACATTACGATGCTGAAAGAAAAAGGCGCCCCACTCCTGTAAACGTTGAGCAGTCATCTCACCACTGACCTGATGCAGCGCAGGCATTTTTTGTAACTGCTGCAACCACCAGTTCACCGGAGCCAATTGGTCTTCTGCTGGGCTAACCAGCCACACTAATTGGCGATCCAGACGCTGATTAAACCCTGCGGTTAATTCGACAGGTACGCCAGTCAACTCCTGCTTGGGCAATAGTGCCAAGACACTGCTGTTAATCTGACTACGCGGGATCAGCCAGAGTAATGTTGCCAGTAACAGCAAACAGATAAGTAACCAGCCGATAGCCAGTTTTCGATGGCAATCAGTGCGCAAAAAGCTGCTGTTCGGCATGGCTCAGTATCTTAGGTTCAGTTAATTGGTTGAAAAACCGGATGTGGGTCCCATCTCCCTGCATATCTTCAATATCGATAGTTTCCAGAAAATATTGACCGTGCAACGTGATGCTTTTAAAGAGCTTATCCAATGGCGTGGTTTTCGGGGTGAGCACTAACACCCAACGCTCCTGGCCACTATCAGTGAAAGCTAAGGTAAAATTCTGCTCCAAAATCGACGTGTCAGCATGAAATAGTGCCGTTAATAAGTGATTAAATTGGAACATTTGCGGATTGCTGTCAGCAGTAATAACCTGCGCAGGCTGGCCGGCCATGGTTTGCACCATGCGCTTATCGTCGAGTAGCAGTGTCAGAACGAAAGGTTGCTGCTGTGACCACCACAGCCCTTTATCCTGTGAAATCAGCAAATTACCACTTGATTTTAAAGGTTTATTCATTCCACTAATAGTGCGCTGCTGTTCAAATTCGGCGCGCAACACCGGTTGTTCGCTGAATCGTTGTTGTAATGATGCCAACGTTACCGCATGAGCGCTGATACTTAGACACAGTAAGAGAACGGTGAATATCGATTTCATGAGACGATACCCATTCTTTCCAGCAGTACCGGCGGTGAAACAAAGCTCATTTCTTTCGTGGATGCTTTAACGGCAACCTGAATGGTGTAGCCGGTTGTCATGCGCTTCCCACTGGTCGCATCATAAATCTGGTAACCAATACGTAAGCGGTTCTCATATTCTTCAATAGAGGCACAAATATGAATACGCTGTTCAAATTCGAGCGGAGCAATGTATTTCACTCGCGTATCAACTATTGGCCACACATAGCCTGACGCTTGCATCGCGCGGTAGCCATAATCAATTTGATTCAGTAAAGCCTCACGAGCAATTTCAAAATAACGGAAATAATTGCCATGCCACACCACCCCCATAGGGTCAATATCATGAAACGGGATATTGTGAACTATCCGGGTAGTAAAACGCGGGTCATCGGGTAAATTCATGTCACTGATTTCCTTGGTTTGGCTTTTCATCGTTTAAATGCCAAAAATCATAAAAATTAAACCAATCGAGCGGCGCTAATAAACTGTAGTGCTCCAGGCGGGCGGCGTAACTATCCACTGCCTGTTGCAATGCCGACTGACGATTTGCTCGCGGTAATATCAATGGATCGGCGAAAGGTTCAAAATAAACATGTAATCGGGCAGCAGATGCGGGATCAATAACACCTGATGGTGCAGCCAACTTCCCTTGCCCGCCGAGTTTTAAACCAAACATCAAAAACACCGGGCAGCGCAATGCCGCAGCTAACGCAAACGGCCCAACCGGGAAAGGTGCTGGGTGGCCTAAGAAGGTGCTCCAAATGACTCTTGGTTGGTTATCTCGTTGATAAGGGCTAACGGAGGTTCTGTCACCAACAATCGCGACCCACTCCCCTTCATCCAGCTTCTGGCGCAATAAAATGGCGGTATCAGGTCCAATTGAGGTTACCTGGATAAGGTTAATCAATGCGTGTGGGTTAATCTCCTGCATGACCTGATTAAAACGGGCGGCATGCTGGGTAAAGACCAATGCATTAACTTTTACACCAACAGATAGCTCAGCCAAAGCACGACAAGATTCAATATCACCTAAATGCGATGCCAGAATTAGCGCCCCCTGACGGCTGGCAATTTGTGCCTCACAGCGCTCACGCCCAACCAAAACCACATCTTTACCCATCACTAAATCCCCTTGCCAGCTCGCCAGTTTATCGAGCATCGACTCACCAAACCGCATGAAATGGCGGAAGCTGTTTAAGGATGCCGGTAAGGGGTGATTTTTCTGTTTGGCGAAAGCCGTAAGCTGTTGTAAATAATGGTTTGATGCCTGGCGCTGACGATGACCGGTAAGCCAAAAATAGCCAATAACAGGATATAACAACAGGTTAAAAGTTGTGCGCCCCAGAATTTTATAACTGCGTAACATCAAGCGCATCCCCCACAAACCATTGCGTTCTTTCGTCTGGGACCAATGGTGCTCGGGCTTTTGCATGTTACGCTTTAGCAACGCAGGAATACGCGGCAACATGCCAAAAAATAGCCGGGTATGCATCCACGAAATACGTAAGTTGTCATGCAGCGCATCAAAATGTGAAATACCTTCTGCGGGATAGGTGACCTGTGTTGGCAAGAACCGGCTCTCAGTTCCCTGCCAATATAATCTCACCATCACCTCAGTATCAAAATCCATTCGCACACCCAATGGGTGCCGGGCAGCCAAAGCCTGTGTTTCGGCAATCGGATAAACGCGAAAACCACACATACTGTCTTTCAGCGACAGAGATAAGGTTTCGATCCATACCCAGAAGTGGGTGATATAGCGGCCATAAAGCCGCGCCTTCGGTACTGACTCATCGTAAACCGGCCGCCCTGAAATCAAATGATGGGGGTATTTCTCCGCCTCGAGCAGCATTATTGGAATATCAGATAATTGGTGCTGACCATCAGCATCGACTTGTAGCGCATGGCTGTAACCCTGCTTTTGTGCCACGCTCAATCCATTCAGAACGGCATGCCCCTTCCCCCGATTTTCGGGTTGTGTTATTAGCACCACCCACGGGTATTTCGCCGCCAGGCGTGTTAGCTCATTGGCAGTATCAACATCACTGCCATCATCAATTATCAGACACGGCAATTGATACATAGCCAACTGAGATAAGACACCCGCCATAGTCTCACCATGATTGAAACAAGGGATAACCACGCACGGTGCGAAAGTGGTTACTGACATAGGGATATTTTTCCACTACTGGCAGTTATTTCGCCATGGACAAGGTACTTAAACATCAGTTTATGATTTGTTCGTTCCCAATTAAGTACGAGAGTGACTTCATCATCAGGCATCAGTGGCCGCTGGAATTTTACGACATCGATACTTCTCACGACCGGCAACTGACCCAGTAGCTGATTGGCGTAGTGCATAACCCAATTGATTTGTGCGACTCCGGGCAATATTGGACAGGTGGGGAAATGACCACTAAACCACAGTAAATCAGCAGGTAATAAGAGATCGATGCTGGCAAAGTGATCACCTGTTATTTGCTGACTGACGACGACGGGCAACATCATAAGAATAGCTCCTGTAAGCGGGCATAATCACGCTTCCCTTGTGGATTCAGCGGGATAACATCAATCACACGTAAACGACGAGGAACAGAGACCGGCTCAAGCCAGTGACGCAAAGTGTTGCGTAAGCGTTGAGTAAAAGCCCTCAATGACGCGGCTGCAAGTTGCTCTTTACCTGTGTCGGTCAATACCACAACAGCAGCTATGTTCACTCTTTCGTTTTGGCTTAAGACCAATACCGTCGCATCTGCAATTTCAGGAAGTGATATTAAGCGCTGTTCTATCTCGGTGAGTGAAACACGCTTCTCTTCTATTTTAACTATTCGATCTTTACGCCCCAGCAGATAAAAACGCTGCCGGTTATCAGATAGCTCAATAATATCGCTCATTGGTATACCTGTTGATTCAGGTATCAAGGCAGAGTAAACAGTGAAAGTATTGTCGCTGTTGATGTCCAAACTGACACCGGAGAAAAACTGCCATGCTTGTTCAGGTGCTGATTGGTGGCGATAAGCAATAACACCGGTTTCAGTGGCACCATAAATCTCTGTTGGCAATGTACCCAGTGTATTTAAGGTAGATTGCGCATCCTGATAACCGAGCGGCCCGCCAGCGGAAAATATCTGTCGACACAAAATCGGCGACAATTTTGTATCCATGCGCTTTAAAAATGCCGGACTGCTGATAAATATCGGTGAACAAGATTCAGGTAGTGACTGAAGTTGTTCATGATAACCAATCAACTCAGCCTGAAAGGGAATACCCAGCGAGAGGGGTAAAAAGATACGAAAAGTCAGCCCGTATAAATGTTGATGAGACACCGACGCAACAATTAATGGGTTATTCTTTCTATCAAAACGCCCTCCCCATTGAACAGCCAGCCAATGGCTTTCGGTATCCAAACTCGCAACAGATTTAACGACTGCTTTGGGAGCCCCCGTAGAACCTGAGGTGAAGAGGATTAATGACGCAGCAGAAGGCCAATCAGGTAGTGGATGATAGGCAGCCTCACTAAAGGCATGGCTTGCGACTATAACGCTTGGACAGGCAAGATTCAGTAATTGATCCGTCAGCAGGCCATCAAACTCATGCAATTGCTCTTTGAGAACGGCCTCACGTGCATGGCCGAAAATTACCGGCGTTTTTTGGCAATACAGCGTAGCCAGCAGTGCAACAGTAAACCAATAGCTATTTTCAAAACATAATGCCCAGCGCTGGTTGGGTAAAAAATTAATTTTATTAAATAGATAGGTAACATCGCACCTGAATTGACTCAAGGTTATGATCTTTGCGCCACACATGGCGATAACCAGGCCATCATCCCGAGAATGATCCAACCAATTCGCCATGGGTAGATTTACTGCTGTTGAACCCTTTTCCTGATTATCCATTCCAGACCCATCAAAGAACCAATAAGTAAATAGCTCAAGCCACCGTTATATAAAGCCCATATATGCATATTGCCGTATAAACAGGTCGCCAGAGCAATGGTGCCATTTACTGCAAAAAATCCGCACCATACCTGTGTCACCTTTCGGGTATAAGCCACCGCTCGGGAAGATAATTCAGGCTCGGACAGCCTTGCCAATCTTTCAATGATGGGTGGGGGGCGAAATAAAGAATAGGAAAACAGCATCAGTAAAATGATGTTTACCACGACAGGATAAAACAACAACCACTGCGCCTTGCCTAAACCCCAGCTTGCCAAAGACAGAATAATGCCAGCAAGCGCCAGCGCTTTACCTAACCAAAGTTGTTGCTTAATTTTGCTGCGCACGGTAACGAGGCGCAATGTAAACATTAATAACAATATTGGCGCTAATACCTGCATTCCCCAGCGCGACAAACCAAACCATACCGCCAGTGGGTAGACTGTAAGTGCAATAACGGTGAGGATTTTGAGCAAAACAGTCAGGCGACCAATGAATAAATTACGCTGATTAGCTGTCACCTGATTTCACCATTTACGACTTGGTGTTTAATAAATTATCGACGGCATCGACAATATCTTGAACCGTTCGAACGGATTTGAACATTTCCGGCATTATTTTTTTACCCGTCACTTTCTGCAAATGTACAACCAGATCGACAGCATCAATACTGTCTAGCTCTAACTCTTCATAAAGCCGTGATTCTGGTTTGATGTCAGCTTCATCAATTTCAAAAAGCTTAACCAGAAGAGCTGTAATTTGCTGATAAATTTCTTGTTTTTCCATTATGACAATATCCTGTTAGTTACGCTGTTGAGAAATAAATTTCGCGAGCGTTTCTACCGAATAAAAGTGCTGACGCATATCTTCACTCTCAGCAGAGAGTACAACGCTATATCGGTTTTTGAGTGCTAATCCCAGTTCTAGCGCATCGATTGAATCTAAACCTAAACCGTCACCAAATAATGCAGCCTGTGAGTCAATATCATCCACCGACATACCTTCCAGATTTAGGGCATCAATAATTAGCTGTTTAATCTCACAACTTAGTAATTCCATTAACTCTTTCTCTTAGATTCAGGCATTAATGCGCAGGTTAAATGTTTAGTAAGTCGTCGTGCAGCAAGTGCTAACGATAAATCGCTATCTTGAATAAAGTCATTACTATTGATTTTATTTTGAACAATAATATTAAATTGAGGTTTTACCGGCGGTATATTATACCATTTTAGTTCTTTCGTCAGCATTGGTGGGTTGCAATCAATATATACTACGCGAATATCACACCCACTATGTAGCGCGATATTCGCCGCCCCTCGTTGCAAATTCAGGGCACAACCTGCGGTTGTTCTGGTCCCTTCAGGAAATATAAGGATACTTCCCCCTCGGCCTAAACGCGCTTTACAGTGTGCTAATAATTTATCTGATTCAGCATTAACTAAGTATCCTGCGGATTTAATCACACCGGAAACAAATATGTTATTTAACAATGCTTCTTTGACAATACAATCACATCTTGGCATGTGTGCTGCCAACAGCACATAATCTAATAAGCTAGGATGGTTAGCAACAATCAGACACCCCGAGTCCTCACAAAACAGCTCATTATTTTCTATTTGATAATCAAAAACACCCAGAAATTTAGCAATACGCAAAAACAGTTGAAAACTATAACGAATACTTTGCTGAGTGATCTGGTTACGCACTACTTCAGAGCGAACAATTAGGCGCAGAGAGGTAAACCATAGAATAGATAATAACAGCCCACCCAGGCCAAAAAGTGCAAAACAAAAACCGGTTGCAGCCACTCGCCATAACCGATTTAGCAAAGAAGAATGTTGGGGTGCAGTTTGTACTGCAAGAGAGCTGTCCATCACTGACTCCAGTGCCAATTATTATGCTGGCCTTGTATAACGAAAGAACCCTTTTTGCTCAACCAATTACGTAAAAAGCTAAGACCCTGAGGCAATTCAGAATTATTAACATCAATCTTAGAAATACGTTCACACTGTAAATCATCGCCGGTGGTTAACACTAATGCCAAGGCATAGGGCAACCCTATTGGAGAAGTCTGAGAATGATAAAAATCAGGCATTACTCCATCGAAATCGACCAATAACACACGCTCAGCGCCGCAAGCCAGCATCCCCATAGCTTCGACTATACCTTGTTGAAAACTATCTATGCCTGCGGCAAGAGACGTCACTGGCATGGTATTGCTCGCCATGATAGTTAACCAGCCGGAGGCAGTATTATGCACTGACATAGCAAAATCTGTTGGCGAAATATTCTGCTGCTGATGGAGGGATTGCAATATTTTATAAGTGCGCTCTAATTCCCCATGGCGACTGGTAAATATCGCCATATCAGCCGTGTCTTCCTCTAGTAACGAAAGCCCCGCTTCAACGGCTAGTCGGCTGCCTGTACTCATTCTTCTAGCGGACATCATAGGGATATGCGATGACTTGGGTAAATCCCCTTGCCATGTCGCCGGGAGTGCCTCCTCCTGTGCCCAGGCAAGCCAGTGCTCTTGCGACGCCATACCAGGAGCCAAAGCACGCCAGTTCAATACATTCAATGAATGAGCCACGATATCAGAACTTCCCAGACAGCAAAGCGAGATAATTTATTCTATTTTTAAGTAAAAAGCATTTAAAAACTTTATCTATTATCTTTTGGTTTGATTATCGGCCATTCGTATCGCATTTTTTAAAAAATTAAAAAGTAAAATATTTTATTTATCGGCATAGTCTCAACATTCTTTAAATAAAAACTTAATAAAAGTAATTATAATTTTAAAATAAAAAATGACGCAAAATAGCAATATAAATTTTACATTTCTTTAAAGTAAAACAAACATAAGAATATTTGTGTATTAGAATAAGTCAGAGTATTTTATCTCTGCTATTTAGCATTATTCCGTTACTCCTATCATGGGTTAACATGAAAATCATTAATTAATTGGATCATCATGAAACTATTAAAAGCACTCTTGGTCGGGTTGGTATCTATCACATTTATTGCTGGATGTGCAGGTACGACGCCTATCCAAAACGTTAACCAAACAATAATTGGTAGTCACACGACTTCAGAAGTACAAAAAGCGATTCTGGCTGGTGGGATAAACCGTGGTTGGGTAATGATACCTGGCGCTGAAGGCGTGATTAACGGGAAGTTAATAAATCGCGATCACACTGTTGAAATCCAAATTAATTACAATGCTAATAATTACCAAATCAAATATATTGGCAGTACTAACATGGATGCCAAAAATGGAAAAATACACTCAAAATATAATCGCTGGATCGCTAACTTGAATAAAGATATCCAGATTCAACTAAATCGTCTGTCAATATAAAAACATTACATAACAAATAGTTACCTTAACTTTATGCTCACCATTAAAGCTGAATAATGCTAAATGGTGAGCTATTACCTGAATTACGAGGACGTAAGCTTGCGCTACGGATATGATAAAGACCAAATTAGTGCTTTGGCGGCAATCACTGAAGCTCAGAAAATAGCTTTTGCCCCTATGCTATTTCAAGCTGCGCTTAACCTGAGAGAGTCAGGAATTTTAGCTGCATTAGATGAATCAGGTAAAGGTGGTATTACACTCGATGAGCTTCAGACTCATTGCACACTAAGCCGATATGCAATCAGCATCCTGCTAGACATGGGGCTTAGCGGTAATATCCTCTACCAGCAGGAAAACCGATTTTATCTGGGCAAGGTCGGTCACTACTTATTGCATGATCAAATGACCCGCGTAAATATGGACTTCACTCAGGACGTTTGTTATCAGGGTTTATTCAATCTAAAAGAAGCACTAGAGACAGGAAAGCCAGCTGGATTATCCGTATTTGGTGAATGGCCTACTATTTACCCTGCACTGAGCGAGTTGCCGACTGCCGCACGTGAAAGTTGGTTCGCCTTTGATCATTTTTATTCCGATAATGCCTTTCAGCTTGCGCTAAAAGCTATTTTTGATCTTGAACCAAAACATATATATGACATTGGTGCCAATACTGGTAAGTGGGCTTTACAGTGTGCGGCCTATGACCCTGATGTGAAAATAACATTGCTGGATTTGCCACAACAGTTAGTCTTAGCCAACGAGAACGTCAAAAGCAAAGGCTATAGCGACCGTATCAGTACATATCCTGTGGATCTGTTATTAGCCGATCGATTGCCAGCAGAAGCAGACGTTTGGTGGATGAGTCAGTTTCTAGACTGCTTTAGTGAAGAACGAATCGTCCATATTCTTAAGCTTATTCATCATGCAATGAAGCCCGATAGTTACGTATGCATCATGGAGATATTTTGGGATAGGCAACAATTTGAAGCTGGTGCATTCAGTTTGAATGCCTCATCTCTTTATTTTACATGTATGGCTAACGGTAATAGCCGTTTTTATCATTCAGATACTTTTTACCAGTGCTTATCTACTGCTGGATTCTACGTTGAGAAAGATATTGATGGTCTTGGTATTGGGCATACATTATTAATTTGCCGTAAAGAACCCGCATAACATTAAGCCCTCTGTCTGAGGGCTTACCCCATCAAGAATCGATATTTCCTTATTCCTATAGTGTATCCAGGCTGCTCTTAACCACACCATTCTATTCGGTTAAAAGTGTGGTAAATAACCCATTGAATTAAAATTATAAATAGCACAGAGAGCCAAATGGTGGAGTCGCAAACTGACAATAAGAGAGTTGTGGTTGGGTTTTTTCGCAGAGATATATCTAGCAGATCAACAATATATAAAAATTATAATGCAAAAAACCCTGAATCAGAGATCCAGGGTTTTGCAATAAGTGGCGGAACGGACGGGGCTCGAACCCGCGACCCCCTGCGTGACAGGCAGGTATTCTAACCAACTGAACTACCGCTCCACCGATTCTTTTACGTGTATCTTCCCGATACTTACCCTTGACAGGGCCAGCGCTCCGCGCTGTGCAAAACCGCTCCAAGCGATTTTGTCAGTTACCAGATGTCACTCTGATAACTCGTGTTTGATGCCTGGCAGTGTCCTACTCTCGCATGGGGAGACCCCACACTACCATCGGCGCTACGGCGTTTCACTTCTGAGTTCGGCATGGGATCAGGTGGGACCACCGCGCTAAGGCCGCCAGGCAAATTCTGTCTAAACTAAACCCGCTATGCAATACTACACACAGCCAGCCAGCCCAATCTCGGAACTTCGCTGAAAATATCAATCTCTCAACCAAAACACCTTTGGTGTTGTAAGGTTAAGCCTCACGGATCATTAGTACTGGTTAGCTCAATGCATCGCTGCACTTACACACCCAGCCTATCAACGTCATAGTCTTTAACGTTCCTTCAGGGGGCTTAAAGCCCCAGGGAAGACTCATCTCGAGGCAAGTTTCCCGCTTAGATGCTTTCAGCGGTTATCTCTTCCGAATTTAGCTACCGGGCAATGCCATTGGCATGACAACCCGAACACCAGTGATTCGTCCACTCCGGTCCTCTCGTACTAGGAGCAGCCCCTCTCAATCTTCCAACGCCCACGGCAGATAGGGACCGAACTGTCTCACGACGTTCTAAACCCAGCTCGCGTACCACTTTAAATGGCGAACAGCCATACCCTTGGGACCTACTTCAGCCCCAGGATGTGATGAGCCGACATCGAGGTGCCAAACACCGCCGTCGATATGAACTCTTGGGCGGTATCAGCCTGTTATCCCCGGAGTACCTTTTATCCGTTGAGCGATGGCCCTTCCATTCAGAACCACCGGATCACTAAGACCTACTTTCGTACCTGCTCGAGCCGTCACTCTCGCAGTCAAGCTAGCTTATGCCTTTGCACTAACCTCACGATGTCCGACCGTGATTAGCTAACCTTCGTGCTCCTCCGTTACTCTTTGGGAGGAGACCGCCCCAGTCAAACTACCCACCAGACACTGTCCTCACCCCAGATTATGGGGCCGAGTTAGAACATCAAACATTAAAGGGTGGTATTTCAAGGTTGGCTCCATGCAGACTGGCGTCCACACTTCGATGCCTCCCACCTATCCTACACATCAAGGCTCAATGTTCAGTGTCAAGCTATAGTAAAGGTTCACGGGGTCTTTCCGTCTTGCCGCGGGTACACTGCATCTTCACAGCGAGTTCAATTTCACTGAGTCTCGGGTGGAGACAGCCTGGCCATCATTACGCCATTCGTGCAGGTCGGAACTTACCCGACAAGGAATTTCGCTACCTTAGGACCGTTATAGTTACGGCCGCCGTTTACTGGGGCTTCGATCAAGAGCTTCGCCTTGCGGCTGACCCCATCAATTAACCTTCCAGCACCGGGCAGGCGTCACACCGTATACGTCCACTTTCGTGTTTGCACAGTGCTGTGTTTTTATTAAACAGTTGCAGCCAGCTGGTATCTGCGACTGGCTTCGGCGCCGGGAGCAAGTCCCATTACCTAATGCCAGCGTGCCTTCTCCCGAAGTTACGGCACCATTTTGCCTAGTTCCTTCACCCGAGTTCTCTCAAGCGCCTGAGTATTCTCTACCTGACCACCTGTGTCGGTTTGGGGTACGATTTAATGTTACCTGATGCTTAGAGGCTTTTCCTGGAAGCTTGGCATCAACTACTTCACCACCGTAGTGGCTCGTCATCACACCTCAGCGTTGATAAGCAACCGGATTTACCAAGTCGCTCCGCCTACATGCTTAAACCGGGACAACCGTCGCCCGGCTAGCCTAGCCTTCTCCGTCCCCCCTTCGCAGTAACACCAAGTACAGGAATATTAACCTGTTTCCCATCGACTACGCTTTTCAGCCTCGCCTTAGGGGTCGACTCACCCTGCCCCGATTAACGTTGGACAGGAACCCTTGGTCTTCCGGCGTGCGGGTTTTTCACCCGCATTATCGTTACTTATGTCAGCATTCGCACTTCTGATACCTCCAGCAACCCTCACAGGTCACCTTCAACGGCTTACAGAACGCTCCCCTACCCAACAACACCTAAGTGTCGCTGCCGCAGCTTCGGTGCATGGTTTAGCCCCGTTACATCTTCCGCGCAGGCCGACTCGACCAGTGAGCTATTACGCTTTCTTTAAATGATGGCTGCTTCTAAGCCAACATCCTGGCTGTCTGTGCCTTCCCACATCGTTTCCCACTTAACCATGACTTTGGGACCTTAGCTGGCGGTCTGGGTTGTTTCCCTCTTCACGACGGACGTTAGCACCCGCCGTGTGTCTCCCGTGATAACATTCTTCGGTATTCGGAGTTTGCATCGGTTTGGTAAGTCGGGATGACCCCCTAGCCGAAACAGTGCTCTACCCCCGAAGATGAGTTCACGAGGCGCTACCTAAATAGCTTTCGGGGAGAACCAGCTATCTCCCGGTTTGATTGGCCTTTCACCCCCAGCCACAAGTCATCCGCTAATTTTTCAACATTAGTCGGTTCGGTCCTCCAGTTAGTGTTACCCAACCTTCAACCTGCCCATGGCTAGATCACCGGGTTTCGGGTCTATACCTTGCAACTAGACGCCCAGTTAAGACTCGGTTTCCCTACGGCTCCCCTATTCGGTTAACCTTGCTACAAAATATAAGTCGCTGACCCATTATACAAAAGGTACGCAGTCACACCACGAAGGTGCTCCCACTGCTTGTACGTACACGGTTTCAGGTTCTATTTCACTCCCCTCGCCGGGGTTCTTTTCGCCTTTCCCTCACGGTACTGGTTCACTATCGGTCAGTCAGGAGTATTTAGCCTTGGAGGATGGTCCCCCCATATTCAGACAGGATGTCACGTGTCCCGCCCTACTCATCGAGTTCACAGCAAGTGTGTTTTGGTGTACGGGACTATCACCCTGTACCGTGCGACTTTCCAGACGCTTCCACTAACACACAAACTGATTCAGACTCTGGGCTCTTCCCCGTTCGCTCGCCGCTACTGGGGGAATCTCGGTTGATTTCTTTTCCTCGGGGTACTTAGATGTTTCAGTTCCCCCGGTTCGCCTTGCATGGCTATGTATTCACCATGCAATAGTGCAACGAATTGCACTGGGTTTCCCCATTCGGGTATCGTCGGTTGTAACGCTTCATATCAGCTTACCGACGCTTTTCGCAGATTAGCACGCCCTTCATCGCCTCTGACTGCCTAGGCATCCACCGTGTACGCTTAGTCGCTTAACCTCACAACCCAAAGGTGTTTCTTATGTTCAAGTCGGTTGCGCGTCGTGAATACAGCGTTGTGCGGTACTCGGAATGCTCATGAACGTTAAGTTCACTCCGCTTCCTCCGTGCCGTACGCCTTGCCTTCACTTAGCTCACGCGACTCTCTTCATCAGAATACACATTGGCATTGCGATTATTTGAGAGACTCTATTACAGGTTACTCTTTATCTCAGTACATCTACGGAGAGATAAATTTCAGCTGTAATGTTTCAATTTTCAGCTTGTTCCAGATTGTTAAAGAGCAATATCTTAAACACGACTCGTTAAAGTCATCTTTAAGATATTCAGTTGATAATGTCTTTCACACATTATCGGAGTGGCGTCCCCAAGGGGATTCGAACCCCTGTTACAGCCGTGAAAGGGCAGTGTCCTAGGCCTCTAGACGATGGGGACACAAAAATTTCTACTGAATCACTGATTCAGTATTTTTGTGTAAAGGTGAGAATGTGGTGACACATTCGAACGACTGATGCAGTAAAAACTCGATACCGAGGTCTTATTGCACAATCATCACCCTCATCAACAGGTGCTCTTGCTCATTTACATTCATCAGACAATCTGTGTGGACACTACGCAATGCGTATCGTTTAGGTAAGGAGGTGATCCAACCGCAGGTTCCCCTACGGTTACCTTGTTACGACTTCACCCCAGTCATGAATCACAAAGTGGTAAGCGCCCTCCCGAAGGTTAAGCTACCTACTTCTTTTGCAACCCACTCCCATGGTGTGACGGGCGGTGTGTACAAGGCCCGGGAACGTATTCACCGTAGCATTCTGATCTACGATTACTAGCGATTCCGACTTCATGGAGTCGAGTTGCAGACTCCAATCCGGACTACGACAGACTTTATGTGGTCCGCTTGCTCTCGCGAGTTCGCTTCACTTTGTATCTGCCATTGTAGCACGTGTGTAGCCCTACTCGTAAGGGCCATGATGACTTGACGTCATCCCCACCTTCCTCCGGTTTATCACCGGCAGTCTCCCTTGAGTTCCCACCATTACGTGCTGGCAACAAAGGATAAGGGTTGCGCTCGTTGCGGGACTTAACCCAACATTTCACAACACGAGCTGACGACAGCCATGCAGCACCTGTCTCACAGTTCCCGAAGGCACCGAAGCATCTCTGCTAAGTTCTGTGGATGTCAAGAGTAGGTAAGGTTCTTCGCGTTGCATCGAATTAAACCACATGCTCCACCGCTTGTGCGGGCCCCCGTCAATTCATTTGAGTTTTAACCTTGCGGCCGTACTCCCCAGGCGGTCGACTTAACGCGTTAGCTCCGGAAGCCACGCCTCAAGGGCACAACCTCCAAGTCGACATCGTTTACAGCGTGGACTACCAGGGTATCTAATCCTGTTTGCTCCCCACGCTTTCGCACCTGAGCGTCAGTCTTTGTCCAGGGGGCCGCCTTCGCCACCGGTATTCCTCCAGATCTCTACGCATTTCACCGCTACACCTGGAATTCTACCCCCCTCTACAAGACTCTAGCTTGCCAGTTTCAAATGCAGTTCCCACGTTAAGCGCGGGGATTTCACATCTGACTTAACAAACCGCCTGCGTGCGCTTTACGCCCAGTAATTCCGATTAACGCTTGCACCCTCCGTATTACCGCGGCTGCTGGCACGGAGTTAGCCGGTGCTTCTTCTGCGAGTAACGTCAATCAACCGTGCTATTAACACGATTGCCTTCCTCCTCGCTGAAAGTGCTTTACAACCCGAAGGCCTTCTTCACACACGCGGCATGGCTGCATCAGGCTTGCGCCCATTGTGCAATATTCCCCACTGCTGCCTCCCGTAGGAGTCTGGACCGTGTCTCAGTTCCAGTGTGGCTGGTCATCCTCTCAGACCAGCTAGGGATCGTCGCCTAGGTGAGCCATTACCCCACCTACTAGCTAATCCCATCTGGGCACATCCGATGGCGTGAGGCCCGAAGGTCCCCCACTTTGCTCTTGCGAGGTCATGCGGTATTAGCTACCGTTTCCAGTAGTTATCCCCCTCCATCAGGCAGTTTCCCAGACATTACTCACCCGTCCGCCGCTCGCCGGCAAAGTAGTAAACTACTTCCCGCTGCCGCTCGACTTGCATGTGTTAGGCCTGCCGCCAGCGTTCAATCTGAGCCATGATCAAACTCTTCAATTTAAGATTTGTTTGATTTGCTACTAATAAAAGCAGCGATGCTCAAAGATTACTTTCTGCAAATAAGCATTCGAACCGAAGTTCAAATGTGTACTGCTTTGGTCACTCTTCAAGACTTTGATATTGCTTCTGCCTGTCGAAACAGGCTTCGATATCGTCTTGCGAGTGCCCACACAGATTGTCTGATAAATTGTTAAAGAGCGTTCGTTACCCGTTTGCCTTTCGGCGAATCTTACGGTAACGCGGGAGGCAGATAATACGCTTTCCCGCTACAGAGTCAACCACTTAATCAGTTAATTTTCTCTGCTCTTCCCGGCCACTCTGTGAAGTTGCTCACAGCGCCGTGTCGATGGATGCGCATTATAGGGAGCCGCCTCAGAATGGCAAGGGTTTATCTTAAAGTTTTTTCTAACTGCTGATTATTTGAACGCAAAGACTACTTATGACGCGTTTTTATCGCTTTTGGCAGGTCAGCCAGACTATTTAGCACCCAATCAGCTAGCACCTCTCCTTCTGCGCTAACAGGCTTGCCAGTGCGAACTAACACTTTAGTGCCGACATTAGCCGCTAATGCTGCCTGCATATCTTCAATTTTGTCACCAACCATATAAGAAGAAGCCATATCAATGTTCAATTCGCTTTGTGCTTGCAGTAACATGCCAGGCAGCGGTTTACGGCATTCACATGTTTCACTGAACTCCGCTACACTGCCATCGGGGTGATGCGGACAGAAGTAGATGCCGTCCAGGTCAACACCACGGTCAGCCAGAGACCAATCCATCCACTCGGTGAGACTTACAAATTGCTCTTCGGTAAACATACCGCGTGCAATACCTGATTGATTGGTTACCAATACCAAAGCGAAACCCATTTCTTTCAATTCACGACAAGCATCAATAACACCGTCTATAAACTGGAAGTTATCAATTTCGTGGACATAACCGTGATCAACATTAATTGTACCATCACGATCTAAAAATATTGCGGGGACGGGCTGAGTCACTTATCTGCTCCTGAGGGCTGTAAACCCCACTAGTATCGCATGTTTTATTACCGATTGAGAATGGAAGAGAATCGGTGTTGCCAGTTGACTTAGCCGTCTAGACGCCTTAACATCCAATCTATACTTTGGTTCCGCTGAAGTTTACTTTTTATCTAGCCACGGAAACGACGATAAAATAAGAATAATATGATTAAACTTTCTCACATCAGCAAAGTGTTCCAACAGGGTTCGCACACTATTACCGCGCTTACAGACGTGAGTCTACACGTCCCTGCTGGACAAATTTATGGCGTTATCGGTGCATCAGGTGCGGGTAAAAGTACACTGATTCGCTGTGCCAATATGTTAGAGCGCCCTACCAGCGGCAAGGTTCTGGTTGATGGGCAAGATCTGACAACCTTATCTGAAGGTGAACTGACGCGCGCGCGTCGTCAAATCGGCATGATTTTTCAGCATTTCAATTTACTGTCATCTCGCACGGTGTATGGCAATATTGCGTTGCCTCTAGAGCTGGATAACACGTCACGCGCAGATATAAAGAAGAGAGTTACCGAACTGTTGGATCTGGTCGGTTTAGCGGATAAGCAAGATGCTTACCCGGCTAACTTGTCGGGCGGTCAGAAGCAGCGTGTTGCTATCGCGCGTGCTTTAGCCAGTAATCCAAAAGTCTTGTTGTGCGATGAAGCCACCAGCGCATTAGACCCGGCAACCACTCGTTCGATTCTGGAGCTGCTTAAGGACATTAATCGTCGTCTGGGACTGACTATTTTGCTTATTACTCATGAAATGGATGTGGTGAAACGCATCTGTGATCAGGTTGCTGTAATAAGTGAAGGCAAATTGATTGAGAAAGACAGTGTCAGTGAAGTGTTCTCGCATCCGAAAACCCCGCTGGCGCAACAATTTATCCAATCAACACTCCATTTGGATATTCCAGAAGATTACGCCCAGCGTATGACGCAGGAACCAACTGCAGATCGCGTTCCACTGCTGAAATTGGAGTTCACCGGTCAGTCCGTTGACGCACCACTCATTTCACAAGCGGTGCGCCGTTTCAATATTGATATCGGGATTCTCAGTTCGCAGATGGATTATGCCGGTGGCGTTAAGTTTGGTGTCATGTTAGCAGAGCTGCATGGCGACGATCAGGATGGCCTCGCTGCCATCAAGTTTTTGCAAGATCATCATGTAAAAGTAGAGGTTCTGGGTTATGTCTGAGGCAATGATGTGGTTAATGGGCCGAGGCGTCTGGGAAACTCTGATGATGACTTTTGTGTCTGGTTTCTTTGGTTTTGTGCTAGGACTGCCGGTTGGGGTGCTGCTGTATGTCACCCGCCCAGGGCAAATTATCGCCAACAATAAGATTTACCGCACCCTGTCTGGAGTTGTGAATATTTTCCGTTCCATACCTTTTATTATCTTATTGGTGTGGATGATTCCATTCACTCGAATGATTGTCGGTACATCGATTGGGTTACAGGCGGCGATTGTGCCACTAACGGTCGGTGCAGCCCCCTTTATTGCTCGTATGGTGGAGAATGCCCTACTAGAGATTCCATCTGGTTTGGTTGAGGCTGCCCGTGCGATGGGAGCGACCCCAATGCAAATTATTAAAAAGGTGTTGTTGCCCGAAGCCCTACCCGGCTTGGTGAATGCCGCCACTATTACATTAATTACCCTGGTCGGTTATTCCGCGATGGGTGGTGCAGTCGGTGCCGGTGGCTTAGGCCAGATCGGTTATCAGTATGGTTACATTGGCTATAACGCCACGGTAATGAATACTGTATTAGTATTATTAGTAATTTTGGTTTACCTGATTCAGTTCAGTGGCGATCGGATCGTAAAAGCCGTTACCCACAAATAGTTCTTAACACATCAATTACCCAAAGGAATTGATGTTGCAGGTAGGCGGCAAGCGAACATATCCCGATAAGCTTATTCAAGTAAGTGATTCGGGTAAGTGAAAATTGCTAACAACCCTGCAGCGCCAAGTACCAAGGGTATAGCGACTGCCTCACACAGCGGCGCATCTTAACGAATGTCTATAGAGGAAGGGATATGTCTTTAAAATTCAAATCTATCGCGGCAGTCAGTGCACTGATTGGTACCTTGGCTCTGGTGGGTTGCGGCCCGGCAGAGAAAGATCCAAACCACATTAAAGTTGGTGTCATTGTGGGTGCCGAGCAACAAGTTGCTGAAGTTGCTCAAAAAGTGGCAAAAGACAAATATGGTCTGGATGTTGAACTGGTTACCTTTAACGACTATGTTTTGCCAAACGAAGCATTGAGCAAAGGTGATATTGACCTGAATGCCTTCCAGCATAAGCCTTATCTGGATCAGCAAATTAAAGATCGTGGCTACAAGTTAGTGTCTGTGGGTAACTCATTCGTTTATCCAATTGCTGGTTACTCTAAGAAAATCAAATCATTGGAAGAGTTACAACCGGGTTCTCAGGTCGCACTGCCAAATGACCCGACCAATCTGGGCCGTTCTCTGTTGCTACTGCAAAAAGTGGGGCTGATTAAACTGAAAGACGGTGTTGGTCTGCTGCCAACCGTGTTGGATGTGGTTGAGAATCCTAAAAACCTGAAACTGGTTGAACTGGAAGCCCCTCAGTTACCACGTTCTTTGGATGACCAACAAATCGCCTTGGCGATTATCAATACCACCTACGCCAGCCAGATTGGCTTAACACCGGCTAAAGATGGCTTGTTCGTGGAAGATAAAGAGTCACCTTACGTCAATCTGATCGTGGCTCGCGAAGATAACAAAGATGCGGAAAACGTGAAGAAATTCGTTCAGGCATATCAGTCTGATGAAGTTTACGATGCAGCAAACAAAGCATTCAACGGTGGTGCAGTGAAAGGCTGGTAAGTGTTAATTGGCTATTTTGCTGAATATGGCGTTAGCTAAAATCAGTGTTTGCTAAATATATTGCAAGACGGGCTATGGCCCGTCTTGTTATTTGCATCATAGATTGCTTCAATAGCGCCTCTTAAATAAAAAAGGCTGAGGAATTTCTATGCGTGCGTTACCTCTGTGTCTGTTAGCACTTTCGCTAACTGGATGCTCCATGCTTCAATCAAAGCCATCCACCACAGAAAGTCCGGTTAAGCAACCACCTCCGGTGACTAAACCCAGCCCAACGGCAGCCCCTCGTCCGGCACCGGTAAAACTTTATAAAAGTGCTGAAGAACTTGTTGGCAAGCCTTTCCGCGACTTAGGCGAAGTATCCGGTGAGTCTTGCCAATCTACCGTTCAGGACTCTCCAGCCAGTATCGCCACCGCCCGTAAGAGAATGCAGACCCGTGCTTCTTATATGAAAGCCAATGCGGTGCTGCTACACGGATGTGAAATACAAAGTGGCGTTCCTGGCTGCTATCAACAAGCGGTGTGCCAAGGTTCTGCACTGAACGTTTCATCAAAATGAGTGTATTTTCCTTCAATCAGATCGGGGTGATTCGCTCACCCTATAAAGAAAAGTTTGCGGTGCCAAGGCAGCCCGGTCTAATTGAAGATGGCGGTGGTGAGTTACAGTTAGTGGCTCCCTATAATCAGCCGGAAGCCGTGCGTGGGTTATCTGACTTCAGTCATGTATGGGTGATGTTCGTTTTCCATCAAACCATGGCGGGGGGTTGGCGTCCGACGGTTCGCCCGCCACGTTTAGGCGGTAATACACGGATGGGCGTATTTGCCACTCGCTCCACTTTCCGGCCAAATCCTATCGGCATGTCGTTGATTGAGCTGAAAGGGATACGTTGCCAGGGCGCAGAGGTGATTCTGGAGTTGGGGAGTCTGGATCTGGTTGATGGAACCCCGGTGATTGATATTAAACCCTATCTGCCTTTCGCAGAGAGCCAGCCACTGGCGCGCGCTGGTTTTGCGCAGACAGCCCCAGATGCAGATATGCCGGTGTGTTTCTCAGCCACCGCTGAGCAACAGTTAGTACAGCAGCAGACGCGTTATCCACATTTGCGGCGTTTTATCAGCCAGGTTTTGGCACAAGACCCCCGCCCAGCCTACCGTAAAGACGATAATGAAAGCCGCGAATACGCGGTTCTGTTGCTGGAATTTAATGTGCGTTGGCGGGTTATGGGCCAGCAAACAGAAGTGTTGTCGCTCGACCCACGCTAAATTTCAGCCAGCTCTCTTTTGACAACCCGTACTCGCTGGTAAACTAAACCACTTTTTACTTTTTGGACTGCCTCTACTTGTTGCAGTGCTAATGGAACCAAAACATCATGCGTACTAGCCAATATCTGCTCTCCACTCTAAAGGAGACACCTGCCGATGCTGAAGTGATCAGTCACCAACTGATGCTTCGTGCCGGGATGATCCGTAAACTGGCATCAGGTCTTTATACCTGGTTACCGACCGGAGTTAGGGTGTTGAAGAAAGTCGAAAACATCGTGCGCGAAGAGATGAATAACGCCGGTGCTATTGAGGTTTCAATGCCCGTCGTACAACCGGCTGATTTGTGGCAGGAGAGTGGTCGCTGGGAACAGTATGGTCCTGAGCTATTGCGTTTTGTCGATCGCGGCGAACGCCCATTTGTGCTCGGTCCAACTCATGAAGAAGTGATTACTGACCTGATTCGCGGTGAGATCAACTCTTACAAACAGTTGCCGCTAAATTTTTTCCAAATCCAGACCAAGTTCCGTGATGAAGTTCGCCCTCGTTTCGGCGTGATGCGTGCTCGCGAGTTCCTGATGAAAGATGCTTACTCTTTCCATACCACTCAGGAATCGTTGCAGGAAACTTACGACGCGATGTATGCGGCCTACAGTAAGATTTTCTCTCGTATGGATCTGAATTTCCGTGCAGTTCTGGCAGATACCGGTTCAATTGGTGGCAGTGCATCGCATGAATTCCAAGTGCTGGCCGAGAGTGGCGAAGACGACATCGTGTTCTCAACCGGTTCTGATTATGCCGCTAATATTGAGTTTGCTGAAGCAGTGGCTCCTGATGAACCACGAGCTAGCGCCACGGAAGAGCTGCGTATCATTGATACCCCGAATGCAAAAACCATCGCTGAATTGGTCGAGCAGTTCAACCTTCCAATAGTGAAAACAGTGAAAACCTTATTGGTACATGCTCACGAAGAGAGTGGTCACAAGCTGGTTGCGTTGCTGGTTCGCGGTGATCATGAACTCAATGAGATTAAAGCAGAAAAACTGCCACAAGTCGCCAAACCACTGACCTTTGCCAGTGAAGAAGAGATTCGTGCAGTGATTGGCGCAGGTCCAGGGTCATTAGGCCCGGTTAATTTGCAGTTGCCAATCGTGATTGACCGCAGTGTGGCAGCAATGAGTGATTTTGGTGCTGGCGCGAATATCGACGGCAAACACTACTTTGGTATTAATTGGGAGCGTGACTTACCGCTGCCACAAATTGCCGATTTACGTAATGTGGTTGAAGGTGATATCAGCCCTGATGGCAAAGGCACATTACTTATCAAGCGTGGTATTGAAGTCGGTCATATCTTCCAGCTAGGCACTAAATACTCGGAAGCGATGAAAGCCACGGTTCAGGGCGAAGATGGCCGTAACCAAGTGATGACCATGGGTTGTTACGGTATTGGCGTATCCCGTGTAGTAGCAGCGGCCATTGAGCAGAATCATGACGACCGTGGCATTATTTGGCCGGATGCGATTGCACCGTTCCAGGTAGCCATTTTGCCAATGAATATGCACAAATCTTTCCGCGTGAAAGAGTTGGCAGAAGAGCTGTATGCCACTCTGCGTGCCCATGGTATTGACGTGATGCTTGATGACCGCAAAGAACGCCCAGGCGTGATGTTTGCCGATATGGAGCTGATTGGCGTGCCACACAATATCGTGATTGGTGACCGCAATCTCGACTGCGAAGAGGTGGAATATAAAAACCGCCGTGTTGGTGAGAAGCAGATGATTAAAACCAGTGAAATCATTGAGTTCCTGCTGGGCCAAATCAAGCGCTAATTGACCCTAAATAAACCGCTGAGCCGCTGGATAGTTAACTCACTACCAGCGGCTTTTTATTGCAGCAACGGATAGATTCTATTTACTGCCGCAACTCTTACTGGCATTAAACTTAATGTTATCAGCCGGAATCAGCGTTTTGTCTGATTGCCCTTCTTCCATCGATGGCCGCACATCAAAATGGCCATTAAGGGTTAAAAATACCGGTTCACCGACCTTTTTACGGGCCTTTAAATATCCGGTTTCCAGTGCAATATTATTCTCGACTGGGAAGGTTCGGCCGGTAGCACAATCGGTAAATACGGCGGCATCAGCAAAATACTTATACATACCGCTCAACGGCATCGGCGTTTTGGGTAACGGCTGATCACTCGGGGTAAGCTGATAATTCAATGCTGACTGAATCGCCAATCCTTGTTGGTCGAGCATCACCAGATTTTTACCTACTGGCCGAAAGTAGCGTTTCTCCCCTTGCCCGTTAGTAAGTACCAACTTATCAGCAGTACGCGCCCACTGACCGTATTCAGCAAAGGTTTGATCGCTCTCGTTGTTATCGCCAGCATGAGCAGTACCACGATAAATTTCCTTCAGGATAAAAGTCCCATCGCTATCAAGGAACAGTGAGGTATCCAAACCACTGCAATCCGCGCAGGGTAATACGCCCTGATAGCTTTGCTGCATAGGTTGTAAAGCCTGTTCAACCGGTTGATGTCGATTGTTGCAACCTAATAATGACAGTGCACCTACTGCCAAAAATAGCGTTATTGTTAATTTTTTCACAGTCATTCTCCCATACTGTGTCCGATATATAAGGAATGAAGCCACATTAGTCACAATGTATAAATCCCAGGCTAAATAATGGCATCACTCCTGATGTATTTTGCCGCGCAGCGCTTTGGTCGCACCTTTGCGGACTTTGCCCTCGACTCGCCTTATTTTTGAGCCTTTGGTCGGTTTTGTCGCCCGACGAGCCTTTTCTACCACCATTGCCTGACGGATTAATGCCACCAGCCGCGCCAATGCCGCTTCGCGATTCATATCCTGGCTGCGGTATTCTTGCGCTTTGATGATAACGACACCCTCTGCCGTCATCAAATGGCTATTTAGCAATAATAACCTTTCTTTATAGTACTCTGGCAGGCTTGAAGCCTTAATGTCAAAGCGCAAATGAATGGCAGTTGAGGTTTTATTGACGTGCTGTCCCCCCGCGCCCTGCGCCCGGATCGCCGTCAGCTCAATCTCACTGTCAGGTAGACTGACATAATTAGATATAATCAGCACGCTTATTGCCCGTCGCCTTGCCATTCATCAAAACTAATTTCCAGATTATTCTGAGCATCCGACAACCAAATAGTTCCCTCTTGCAACGTAGCCTGTAACGACATATTACGATTCGCAAGTGCCGCCAACTTGGCCATCTGTTCATCACCCAAGAAGCGCACCCGCAAATTGCGGTGCCCGGATAACTTATCCCGGACTTGTGGCCACCACACCTTAGCTGCGCGTTCGCTGTAGGCATACAGCACCACTTGCTGTGACTGATTACAGGCTTTACGCAGACGTTTCTCCTCTGGTAACCCCAGCTCAACCCACAATTCAATACCGTTATGGTCATTATGACGCCAAATCTCCGGCTCATCGTCAGCGCTCAGACCTTTAGTAAACTGCAAACGCTCATCAGCGTGGCAGATCCATGCGAGTAACCTCAGCATCATACGCTGGTCAGTTTCGGAGGGGTGCTGCGCGATAGTCAGGTTAACATCCTGAAAAAAATTACGATCCATATCCGCAATGTTAACAGCAGCTTTATGGATGGTTGCTTTTAGTGCCATGGGTGACCTCTTAATTATCTGGCGGACAGTGTACTTGATCCAGTCTGCCAGCAGCCAGCCAACCCTGCATAAAGAGAACGATTAGTGGCATCAATGCGAAAAAGAAACCTTGTGCCACACTCTAATATCTCTATCACTCCTGTGCTATAGTCCTTATAAGTTCAGAGTTTATCTTCGTAGGTTGACAGTGTGTCGCTTCCGCTGAGAATCTACTGGGTTAAACTTTTCCAGGAGGATTACTGTGCAGCAATACTGTGAATTAGTACGCCGTTTTTATGCCCAAATTGGAAGTGGCGATCTGGGTTACGTACCAGACGCATTGCGCTGTGTATTGAAAGCATTGGACGAAGTTGCGGCTAACGACGCACTACCGTCCTCCGTTAGGGAACAGGCGGCCTTTGCCGCCGCTAACTTATTGGTGAGCGATTATGTCGATGAGTGAAGAGTATCAACCCATCAATTGTGATGACTACGATAATCTAGAGCTCGCCTGCCAACATCACCTGATACTGACGTTGAAGTTGAGAGGCGGTGAGATCGTAGAAGGTAAAGCCAGCGATCTGCTGCTGAGAAAAAAGGTCGAATACCTGATTATCGAGCAAGAAGGAACAATGCGCGAGTTGCGTCTGGACTATATTGCCAGCTTCAGTCACCCCGAGATAGGGACTGTTGTGGTGAGTGCATCATAGCTTCATCCCATTATATTGATGACGGGCCGCTGAAAAGTGGCCCGTTTTGCATTCAGGGCAGACCAAACCGAATCAAGGTTTTAAACTGGCATAGTAAGCCGCCAAATCAGAGAAATCCTCGTCGGTTAAAGGCGCAACATAAGCCTGCATCACTCCAGCTTGCCCACCAGTTCGCTCCCCTTTTTTATACGCTTTTAATGATTGTTCTAAATACATGGCATTTTGCCCAGCCAGATTAGGATACATCGGCACCGAAACCTTACCTTGTGCACCATGACAAGCCACACAACTGGCAGACTTAACCCGCCCCGCTTCGATATCATTTTTTGCCAACACCGAGAAACTACTCAATCCCCATAACACCATTATACTGACGACTAATTTCATCATTGCTCCTCAAAATAGACTGTTCTGCGTGTTGTTATTTTATTATTCCGCGTTGGCCCAATTTAGGTGCCAACAGGGTTCGCCTTCTTTTGCCTGGCCTGCCTGAGCCACAAACACTCCAGCCGCAGCAATTAATTGTTCGCCAAAGTAGAGTAGCGGAATACGCTCCCGTTGCCACGGCGGTACCCCCAACTCTTGCCAAATCTTTTTGCTATGGCGCGAATGGTGCCGCCCAACAATCTTGATATCACCTTGTAAACCGAAACGGACGCTGATCACCTCGCCGGTTGCCGCAGCCCTGACCGCTTGCCCCCCTTCAGTAATAAAACTCAATACCCCCAGATTGGCAGGTAGAATCAAAGGGCCTGGGGGGATTGCGACATGATTAGGCCCAGCCTCAATGTTGGCCCAAGGTAGATGCCGTATATTTATCTCAGCCAGCGGTGGCAATAGATATAAATATTGCCGGAAGCGGCGAACCTGATGTGCCCCCAAAGTAAGCTGAGGCTCTGCATCTTGCCTTGCCATAGCAACTTCTAACCACAAACGTTGCAGTTGGTTTTGCGATGGCATCACTGCCCCCCATCTAGCCAGCCAACGGCGTAATATCGCCCCCCGTTTGGCTTCTGAGGCCAGTAATAACCCCTCAATAGAAAGCGCGCCATCCGGGCTTTGCAGTTGTTGCAGATTATCTGCCAACAACTCATCCAATAATTGTTCCTGCTCAGCGCACAGACTTGCACTGCGCGCCGTCGCTTGAGCAAAATGCGGCCAGCGCTGATGAAGCAGAGGCAACACACTTAATCGCAAGAAGTTACGATCGAAACGATGGTCCTGATTGCTGTCATCTTCAATCCACCGTAGTTGTTGTGCTTGAGCATAGTTCTCAAGCGTTGCGCGGGAAAAGGCCAACAATGGCCGCAACAACTGGCTATGGGCAAACGGCATTCTGCCTGCCATTGAGGACAGCCCCGCCGGACCACTGCCCCGCTTAAGTGCCAGTAAGAAGGTTTCACACTGGTCATCCAGATGTTGAGCCGTAAGTAGCACTTCATTGGCAGCTAAATGTGAGGAAAATGCCTGATAGCGAGCCGTTCTGGCGGCAGCCTCTATTCCATTGTGTCGCGGGTCAATCTTCACTCGCACCACTTCAAGTGGAACTTCCCATTGATCACACTGCTGCTGGCAATGTTTTACCCAACTGTCTGCCAATGGGTTTAATCCGTGATGAATATGAATCGCGCGAACTTTCAGCTCAGGGAGCAATTGTTGGCGCAGGCTAACCAATAAATGCAGTAATACACTGGAATCCAACCCACCACTGAACCCCACCAGCACATGGCGATGATCACCCAATTGCGCGAACAAAGGATTGAGTAACACATTAGGCATAAAGGTGGCTGAGTTCATGTCATTCCAGCGTTATTTCGTATAGCTCCAGAGGTAAACCATCTGGATCAGTAAAGAAAGTAAAACGTGATTGGGTATAGGGATCAATGCGAACCGCTTCGCAAATCACACCGGCGGCCCCCAGTTCACTGACTGCCTGCTCAATATTATCAACCTGAAAAGCCAGGTGACGTAAACCACAAGCCTCTGGGCGGCTAGGCCGTGTTGACGGGGAGGGAAAAGAAAACAACTCAATAGTATATTGCCCATTTAAGGCTAAATCAGCTTTCCATGAGTCGCGTTCTTCACGATAGACCTCACTTATCAAGCTGAACCCCAGCACCTCACAGTAGAATTTTTTACTGACCTGATAATCTGAGCCAATGATTGCAATATGATGTATCTGACGTATTGCTAACATGTATTACTCCAGTTTAATCATTTGTCTTCAGCACATTGACCCAATAGCGACCATCATCATCGCGTTTAGCTCCGTGAATGTCGGTTTCAAATCCAGGGTAATGCGCGCCGATGGCACACAGCATCAGCAGGAAGTCCAAGACTGCGCGGCTCTCTTCACTGATCATTTCACCTGGCATAACCAACGGTACCCCCGGCGGGTAAGGCAGGATCATGTTGGCCACGACTTTACCTATCAAATCACGCATTTCGCAGGCCGCTATATTACCGCGAATCTGCTGTTGGAACATGTCATACGGCGTGAGTTTCATCTCTGGCAGTACATCAAAGGACTGGCGCATCAAACGGGGCAAGTCGTGTTTACGGATCAATTGGTGGATACCGGCGGCCAACTCCTGAATACGCATATGGCGGTAAAAATCGGGATCTTCAGCAAACAGATCCGGCAGCATATTTTTAACCCGCAAGTTAAGATCATAAGCGCGTTTAAATTCAGTGAGGCCGCGTAATAAGCTCATCGCCTTAGTTTTATCAATGCCAATACTGAACAGGAACAGCAAATTATATGGCCCGGTTTTCTCTACCACGATGCCGCGTTCATCGAGAAATTTAGCGACTAATGCCGCAGGGATCCCTTCGTCTTCAAGTTCCCCTTCACTGCTCATACCCGGCGTCAGGATGGTCACTTTGATCGGATCCAGATACATATGATCTGCATCTGCATTGCTAAAGCCATGCCACTTTTGCCCCGGTTGCAACGGCCAACAGGCTATTTCGTCAATATCTTCTGGCTGCCAGACATCAAAGAACCAGTTGTCACTCTGTGAACGTAAACGGCGAACTTCTTTGCGAAAATGCATCGCACGCTCAATGGAGCGCATAATCATGCGCCTGCCCGGTTTACCACGCATCATTGCTGCGGCAGTTTCCATTGATGCCACAATGCCGTAATTCGGTGAGGTGGTGGTGTGCATCATATAAGCTTCGTTAAAAGTGCCTTCATTGTAATCACCTTTAATATGAATCATCGAAGCTTGAGAGAATGCGGCCAACAATTTATGTGTCGATTGCGTTTCATAGAAAACTTTACCCGCAACCCGTTCCCCGCTCATGCCACTTTTCCCTTCATAGATCTCATGGAAATTGGTATAAGGCACCCAGGCGGAATCAAAGTGAATTGAAGGGACGTCCAGTGTCTGCTTAATATAATCAGTATTATAGAGCAGCCCATCATAGGTCGAGTTCGTTATCACCGCATGCACTGGCCAGCTGGCATTCTTGGTTTGTGCAATTTTCTCAGTAATAGATTCGCGCGTAAATTCGTGCTGCGGGATGCCGCCCAAAATACCGTAAGCATTACGGGCCGGGCACAAATATAGCGGAATGATATTGGTCATCATCAAAAGATGGGTCAGAGACTTATGACAATTACGATCAATCAATACTGTACTGCCCGAGGGGGACGAATACATGCCAATGATTTTATTTGCCGTTGATGTCCCGTTCGTCACCATATAACTCTGCTCAGCATTGAAAGTACGGGCAATATACTCTTCGGCTTCCAGATGCGGGCCACTGTGGTCTAATAGTGATCCGAGTTCAGTCACTGAAATCGACACATCAGCCTTGAGGGTGTTAGCACCAAAGAAATCATAGAATAAGCTGCCTACCGGGCTTTTTTGAAATGCCGTCCCCGCCATATGCCCCGGCGTACAGAAGGTATATTTCCCTTCTTTGACGTAATTAAATAACGCCTTGGTTAGCGGCGGAGTGATGCTATCCATATACTCAGCGGTATATTGTTCAATATGCTGGGCAATATCATCTGCCGCATTTAACGTATATTCAAAGAAATAAAGAGCCATGCGCATTTCATTCAAACTGACATCCAATGAGGAGGTCGTATTGATAAATGCGTAAAGTGGGAGATATTCGTTCAGATCATTAATTTCAGTGCAAAGCTCATTACTGTGCTGGTCCCAATCGAAAATCACACCAATAATCCGCGCATTATGCTCGATCAGTTTAAGCAGATCACCACGATCCTGAGGGTAGATCAACTGAAAACCTTTAGCCAGCAGGGCATCGTTTAACTCACGAATAGGTTCATCTTTGTAGTAAACCCCCATCGGCCCCATGATTGCGATGATATTCATCGGTGAATCCTCATATTGTCCGCCAATTACCTATAACAACATGAAATTAAATTTTTGCCAAAATTATTATGGAGTTAGATATTATTACTCAGAATCTATAAGTAAAAAATCCGGCCCATAATATATGAGCCGGATTTCAATATTTCTCTGCGATGCCCAATAAATCGGGCATGCTTAATCAGCAATAACCGTAATTCATCAGACGCTGATAACGACGATTCAATAATTCTTCGTCATTCAAAACATCCAGATCACTAAGATCAGCCAACAGTTGCGCCTTCAAAGCAGCAGCAATAGTGGTGTAATCACGGTGCGCGCCGCCTAAAGGTTCAGGGATAACCGAGTCAATCATCTTTAATTCTTTCAGACGATGAGCCGTAATACCCATGGCCTCTGCGGCTAACGGTGCTTTATCAGCACTTTTCCACAGAATAGATGCACAGCCCTCTGGGGAGATAACGGAATAGGTGCTGTATTGCAGCATATTCACTTTATCGCCAACACCAATGGCTAATGCGCCGCCTGAGCCACCTTCACCAATAACGGTACAAACGATAGGAACACTCAGACGTGACATCTCACGCAGGTTACGTGCGATGGCTTCAGATTGACCACGCTCTTCTGCGCCAACACCAGGATATGCCCCTGGTGTATCAATGAAAGTAATGATTGGCAGCTTAAAGCGCTCAGCCATCTCCATCAGACGCAGTGCCTTACGATAACCTTCAGGCGCTGGCATACCAAAGTTACGGCGAATTTTTTCTTTGGTTTCACGGCCTTTTTGATGACCAATGATCATCACCGGGCGACCATCCAGACGAGCAATACCACCGACAATAGCTTTGTCGTCGGCATAAGCGCGATCACCCGCCAGTTCTTCGAAATCAGTAAAGATATTAGCGATATAATCCAGGGTATAAGGACGACGAGGGTGGCGTGCCAGTTGGGCAATCTGCCATGCGCCGAGGTCCGAGAAAATTTTCCGCGTCAGCTCAACACTTTTCTCACGCAGACGCTGGACCTCTTCATCCAGATTAATATCTAATTTTTCGTCTTGACGGCTGACTGCAGTCAGCGAGTCAATTTTCGCTTCCAGCTCTGCAATCGGCTGTTCAAAATCAAGAAAATTCAGACTCATAGCATTCCTATTTTAGTCAAATTCCAGTTCCACCTGCTCATTACCTACCAGCGTTCGCAAATCTATCAATAAGCGATCGGTGGGCGTCACGCGCCATGTGGCTCCAAACCGCAGCCGAGCGCGAGCATCTTCCCGTTGGTAATAAAGATGCACTGGGATCGTCCCCGCTCGATGGGGTTCCAACGACTGACGGAGACGGTTCAAAAGCTGGTCATCAATTTGCCTGTCGGTCAGCGATATAGCAAGCCCACGGGCATATTTTTCACGAGCTTCACTGATGTCCATTAACTCACGGGCGGTCATTTTAAGTCCACCACTAAAGTCATCAAAGCTGACCTGTCCAGTGGCTATCAGGATACGGTCTTTTTCCAATAAATGCTGATATTTTTCCAATGCATCGGTGAATAGCATCACCTCCAGACGCCCGGAACGGTCATCCAAAGTACAAATACCAATGCGATTCCCGCGTTTTGTTACCATAACCCTTGCAGCGATTACCAGCCCTACCGCAGTGGTCATTTTGCCCCGATCCGTCGGATGCATATCTTTCAAACGCAGCCCGCCAGCATAACGTTCGATTTCCTTTAGATATTGAGTAATCGGGTGGCCGGTTAGGTATAACCCCAGCGTTTCCCGTTCACCGTCTAAAACAATTTGTTCCTGCCACCGCGGCACATTAGCATAAGATTGCTCAACCTGCTCAGGTGCATCAGCCAATACGCCAAACATATCGGCCTGACCAATGGCCTCTGCTTTCGCATGTTGGTCTGCGGCTTTTAACGCTTCGCCTAAGGAGCTCATTAATGCGGCACGGTGCGGCCCCAAACGGTCAAAAGCACCGGACATGATTAACTTTTCTAATATCCGCCGATTCAGCTTTTTCGTATCGACGCGGGCACATAAATCAAACAAATCTTTGAAGTGACCGCCCTCTTTACGTGCCTCCAGTATCGCGTCGATCGGCGCCTCACCAACCCCCTTGATAGCACCAATCCCGTAAACAATTTCACCCTCATCGTTTACATGGAAGTGATACAGGCCACTGTTAATTTCTGGTGGCAGAATCTTCAGCCCCATACGCCAACATTCATCAACCAGACCAACAACTTTATCGGTGTTATCCATATCGGCGGTCATTACCGCAGCCATAAACTCAGCCGGATAATGTGCTTTTAACCACAACGTTTGGTAGGACACCAAAGCATAAGCAGCGGAGTGAGATTTGTTAAAACCATAACCGGCGAACTTCTCTACCAAGTCAAAGATTTTTATCGCCAATTCACCGTCAACGCCCTGACTTTTGGCCCCATCTTCGAATACCGAACGCTGTTTGGCCATCTCTGCTGGGTTTTTCTTACCCATAGCTCGACGCAACATATCCGCGCCGCCAAGGGAGTAGCCAGACAGAACCTGCGCAATCTGCATAACCTGTTCCTGATACAGGATGATGCCATAGGTCGGCTCCAGTACAGGCTTCAGGGATTCATGTTGCCATTCGATATCAGGATAGGACAGTGCTTCACGACCATGTTTACGGTCAATAAAGTTATCTACCATCCCGGATTGCAGCGGACCGGGGCGGAATAATGCCACCAGAGCTATCATATCCTCGAAGCAGTCTGGCTTCAGCCGCTTGATAAGATCCTTCATACCTCGGGATTCAAGCTGGAATACTGCTGTCGTTTCCGAACGTTGCAGCATATCGAAGCTTTGCTTATCTTCCAGCGGAATAGAGGCGATATCTATCGGTTCCAGCCCAGTTTTGGCGCGCTTGGCATTGATCATCTCCAGCGCCCAATTAATGATAGTTAGCGTACGCAAACCGAGGAAGTCGAACTTCACCAGACCGGCATATTCCACATCATTTTTATCGAACTGAGTAACCGGGTTTTTGCCTTCCGCATCACAATATAGCGGTGCAAAATCAGTAATTTTGGTCGGAGCAATAACCACCCCACCGGCGTGTTTCCCAGCGTTACGTGTTACCCCTTCCAGCTTACGCGCCATATCAATCAGCGCCCTAACCTCTTCATCGGCTTCATAAATTTCAGGAAGTTGCGGTTCAGCGGCAAAGGCTTTTTCCAGCGTCATTCCAGGATCTGGTGGCACCAATTTTGAGATACGATCGACAAAACCATAAGGGTGGCCCAGCACGCGGCCCACATCGCGGATAACCGCTTTGGCAGCCATCGTACCGAAGGTAATAATCTGAGAAACCGCATCGCGGCCATACATCTCGGCCACATGTTCAATCACCAGATCACGTTTCTCCATACAGAAGTCAACGTCGAAGTCGGGCATTGATACACGTTCAGGGTTGAGAAAACGTTCGAACAGCAGGTCAAATTCCAGCGGATCCAGATCGGTAATCTTGAGCGCATATGCCACCAGAGAGCCTGCACCTGAGCCTCGCCCTGGCCCTACCGGAACACCATTATCTTTAGACCACTGGATAAATTCCATTACTATCAAGAAGTAACCAGGGAATCCCATCTGGTTGATAACTTTTAGCTCAATATCGAGCCGCTCGTCATACTCTGGCCGTTTTTGCGCCCGCACTTGCGAGTCGGGGAAGAGGAATTCTAACCGCTCTTCCAAACCTTGCTTTGATTTTTCTACCAAAAAATCTTCCGTGCTCATCTCACCGGTAGGGAACTGCGGTAGAAAGTATTCCCCAAGGCGGATGGTGACGTTACAACGTTTGGCTATTTCAACACTGTTGAGCAGCGCTTCAGGAATATCCGCGAACAGCTCACACATCTGTTCTTCATCGCGCATAAACTGCTGAGGACTATAATTTTTAGGCCGCTTAGGATCAACCAATGTAAAACCGTCATGAATAGCAACGCGGATCTCATGGGCGTCAAAGTCAGACTCAACAATAAAACGCACATCATTGGTCGCAACAACGGGCAGCCCACGATCAGTCGCTAGCGCGACTGCCGCATGAAGATAGTTCTCTTCGTCTGGCCGACCGGTACGGATTAGCTCCAAATAGTAACTGTCAGGGAAATGCTCTTGATAAAACTCAAGACACTGATCAACCTGAGTCTGATTGCCGCGCAGCATAAACTTGCCGACATCCCCCATCCGGCCACCGGATAGCAGAATCAGCCCCTCTTTATGCTTGATCAGCCAATCGCGATCAATTATCGGACCAGCTGCGCCATAACCACGTTGATAAGCTTCGGAGATCAATAAGGTAAGGTTTTGATAACCTTCATTATTGCGTGCCAACACAGTAAGGTGAGCCAACTCATCACCCAAGATTTCACTTTGCACGTAGAAATCTGCACCAATGATGGGTTTAATCCCAGCACCGTGGGCGCTACCGTAGAATTTCACCAAACCACAAAGGTTAGTGAAGTCAGTAATGGCCAGAGCGGGCATACCTAATGCAGCAGCTCTCTTCACCAAGGGTCCAATCTTGGCTAATCCATCGATCATGGAGTAATCGCTGTGAACACGCAGGTGGACAAAACGAGGTTCGGCCATATCCAGATACCAGAAATTAGTGGATTGAATCACACCCGCAGAACAGAGTGTCTGAGGGCATCATAACTATGAGTGTCTTTCAGCGACAATACCGGCTTATATCAGCCCTAACACGCGCTTAACCGGGCCAAAGCTGCGCCGATGGTGCTCAGTTGCGCCTAGTGCCGCCAGCCGCTCCAGGTGGAATGCTGTCGGGTAGCCTTTGTGCTGCGCAAAACCATACTCGGGGAAAATGAGATCCAGTTCAGTCATTTCACGATCACGGGTCACTTTAGCCAGAATAGAGGCGGCACTGATCTCTGCAACTCGGCTGTCCCCTTTTACAACGGCTAATGACGGCATCGCCAGTTTTGGACAGCGATTACCATCAATCAACACATAATCGGGTGTGATATGCAATCCTGCTACTGCTCTTTGCATTGCCAGCATTGTTGCATGCAATATATTTAGGTGATCAATCTCTTCTGGCTCAGCGCGACCAAGGCTCCAGGACAGGGCCTTATCCGTAATTTCGTCATAAAGTGACAGACGCCGCTTCTCACTCAGTTTTTTCGAGTCTGCCAAACCGACAATTGGCCGTGTCGGATCGAGAATAACCGCCGCAGTGACAACAGCCCCCACTAATGGGCCACGGCCAACTTCATCCACACCGGCAATCAAATTCGCCTGCGGGTATATAAAAATATCTGTCATCGACCTGCTAACTCCAATACCGCCTGTGCTGCCTGTTCATCCGCGCCACAACGGATGCTCTGATGCAAAATCAGGAAACGTTCTTTTAACGCCTCAACTGCATCACCACCTTGTAATAGCGGTAACAATGCATCGGCTAATGTTTGTGGTTGGCACTCTTGCTGCAACAATTCTGTCACTAGCTCTTCGCCTGCCAACAGATTCGGTAATGAGACATAAGGTGTTTTAACTAATCGTTCTGCTAACCAGAAAGTGAAGGGTTTCATACGATAACCGACCACCATGGGGCATTTAGCCAACATGCATTCCAACGCCGCAGTACCCGAGGCGAGCAAGGTAGCATCACTGGCAATCATCGCCACCCGGGCATTGCCATCTAATAAATGGACGGATAAGTCAGGGGCAATTTCAGCTTTAATTCGTTCAAACTGCTCACGACGCTTGCTGTTAACCAATGGAACCAGCACTTCCAGCTCAGGCAGTTGTTGCCTCAAGATGGCTGCAGTACGCAGAAAATCGGCACTGAGCATTTCCACTTCTGAATGGCGACTACCCGGCAACAGGGCCAGACATGGCGCATGTAGCGCAATCCCCAATTCTGTTCTTGCCGCTTGCTTATCAGGGATTAAAGGCATGGCATCAGCCATGGTATGACCAATAAAGCGACATGGAACATTGAAACGATCATAAAACGCTTTTTCAAAAGGAAGAAAAGCCAACACCATATCGGTCGCTTTACCAATTTTGAAAACGCGTTTTTGTCGCCAGGCCCAAACAGAGGGGCTGACATAATGAATGGTTCGGATGCCACGCTGTTTCAAACGCCCTTCGAGGGTGATATTGAAATCAGGCGCATCGATACCCACGAAAACATCTGGGGAGAGTTCACTAAAGCGTTGGGTCAGATCTTTGCGGATCTTGAGTAACCGTGGCAAGCGTTCTAATACTTCAACAACGCCCATCACTGCCAACTCTTCCATCTCATACCAGGCTTCACATCCCTCAGCTTGCATCAGCGGCCCAGCAACACCAACAAAGCGGGCATCGGGAACCTGAGCTTTCAGCGCACGAATCAACCCAGCGCCTAAGATGTCGCCAGAAGTTTCTCCGGCTACTAAACCGATAGTTAAAGGACGCCCGGTATTCGACGGACAATCAACAGCTAATGGGCTATTTTGCATAAGTTAGCGAATAATGCCGCGAGTAGAGCGCGCAAAGAAATCACTGAATGCCTTAACCGCCGGAACCTGCTCCGCCAATTCGGCAATTTCTGGTTTCACTTCATCCAGCGTCCGACCACTGCGGTACAACAACTTGTAAGCATTACGGATCGCATGAAGTGATTCTTTGTCAAAACCGCGACGTTTTAACCCTTCAATATTGATACCAAATGGTGTTGCATGGTTGCCCTGAGCAATGACATAAGGAGGCACATCCTGAGCAACGCCTGAACAACCGCCCACCATCACATGCGCACCAATCACGCAGAATTGATGGATAGCCGTCATTCCGCCAATGATGGCAAAATCGTCAATTTCCACATGACCACCCAAAGTTGCATTGTTCGCAAGAATGCAACGATCACCAATGATACAGTCATGGGCGATATGGGCATTAATCATCAGCAAATTGTCGCTGCCTACTTTAGTTAATCCACCACCTTGAACCGTACCACGGTGGATAGATACGCTTTCACGGATACGGTTACGTGAACCGATCTCAACGCGAGTAGGCTCGCCTGCATATTTCAGATCCTGATTCGCCTCACCAATGGAGGCAAATTGGTAAATCTGATTGTCACAGCCAATCTTGGTTACACCATTAACGACGACATGGGATTTCAGTTCCGTGCCAGCGCCAATTTCCACCTGAGATCCGACAAAGCAGAAGGGGCCAATACGAACGCCGGCACCAATAATGGCACCTTCTTCGACGATAGAACTTGGATGGATAATGGCGGTTTTGTCAATCACGTATCAGGACTCCTTAACTGCGGGTTCGACAACAACAGACTTTGCAACAACAGCTTCTGCTGGTGGGGTTACTGGCCTGCTACGAGCACACATCATCGTGGCAGTACAGACGATTTCACCATCGACTTTCGCAACACCAGTAAAACGGGTCAGACCACGGCGTTCTTTAACGAACTGAACTTCCATGATCATTTGATCACCAGGCACTACCGGACGTTTGAAGCGAGCTTCATCAATGCCAGCAAAATAATAAAGTTCACCCGGCTCAAGTTTACCGCGGCTTTTAAATGCCAGGATACCGGTCGCCTGCGCCATCGCCTCTAAAATCAGCACGCCTGGGAAGATAGGTTTACCCGGGAAATGGCCTTGGAAAAATGGCTCGTTGAAAGAGACGTTCTTCACTGCACGCAGAAATTTTCCTTCTTCGAAATCAAGGACACGATCTACCAGCAAGAACGGAAAACGGTGCGGGAGTAGATCCAAAATCTCTTCAATATGCAGAGTATGAGTGTCAGTAGTCAAAATACTCTTCCTGTCTAAAAAACTAATGCTATCAACAACACGGCCTGCACTGCCCCAAAAGGGAGGCATTAGGCAGGCCGCAAATTAGGAACTCTGTATACCCTTCGAACTTGACGCAACAACGGCGTAACTGCACGTATTTACCTGAATCACTTGACCACATAAGTTCATCAAGATTGATTTATTTTGTCAGGCTGCGACACCAATTTCTTTAAGTATCTACTTTTGGCATCACTTGCCAATAAGCTTAATTATTGACTCAGAGTATCGGTCTTGAGTGACTACTCTTTATCGATTTTACGCTCAATAGCTTTTAAGCGTTTATTAATTCCATCGATATTCATCACTAAAGCAGCGGTCTTGCGCCAAACTTTATTTGGTTGTAACGGAATGCCGGAGGAGTATAACCCAGGTTCAGTGATTGGGCGCATCACCATTCCCATTCCGGTGATTGTGACTTTGTCACAAATCTCCATATGACCATTGATCACACTCGCGCCGCCTATCATACAATAGCGGCCAACTTTCAGACTACCTGCCATGATAACACCACCCGCAACTGCGGTATTGTCGCCAATCACAACGTTATGTGCAATCTGACATTGGTTATCAATGATGACGCCATTACCAATAATGGTATTATCTAATGCGCCACGGTCAATCGTGGTACAAGCGCCAATCTCAACACGGTCACCAATATGCACTGAACCGAGCTGTGGAATTTTTATCCAATTACCACGATCATTTGCATAACCAAAACCATCTGCACCAATGACCGTACCGGATTGAATCAGGCAGTTCTGCCCGATAACAACTTCATGATAAACGGAAACATTGGCCCACAAACGGCTACCAGCACCAATGTGAGTATTCTTGCCAATAAAGCAGCCAGCACCGATAACCACATTATCGCCTAGCACAACACCGGACTCTATCACTGCATTTGCACCGATAGAAACCTTCTCTCCCAACGTTACCAGTGGAGCGATAACTGCACTCGGTGCAATATCCTGGGCCGGTTGAGGTGTGGTATCCATTATCTGAGCCATGCGTGCATAGGTTAAATACGGATTTTTAACCACTAGAGCTGCAGATTTACAGAAAGGTAAGTCAGCCTCAGTCAATACCACCGCACCTGCATTACAAGTAGCGAGTTGTTCTTGATAGCGGCTATTTGACAAAAACGTGATTTGCGAAGGCTCGGCGGAATGCATAGAAGCGATGCCGGTGATGACGAGTGAGCCATCACCGTACACCTGTGCATCCAACTGCTGAGCTAAATCAGCCAGTCGAATTGAAGGCATGTTTTATTTAACCTGTTTCAGCACGTCAGCAGTGATATCTTTAGAAGGGTCTGCATATGCAACAGCATTTGCATCAATCACCACATCATAACCACCTTTGCTAGCAACAGATTTAACAGCATCCTGAATACGGCTCAGAATTTTGTTACGCTCTTCCATCTGACGACGGCGATTATCTTGCTCAAAAGCCTGGGCTTTAGTAGAGAAAGTTTCACGCTGTTTCATTACGTCGCTTTCCAGCTTGGTACGATCACTGGCTTTCATGGTAGAACCGTCACGTTGCAGCTTCTGCATTTTAGTTTGCAGGTCGCGCTCCATTCCTTGCAGTTCGGTTGCACGGCCTTTGAATTCATTCTCCAGCTGCTTAGCTACGGTTTCACGCGCAGGTAATTGTTGGAAAATGCTGGAAACGTTAACAATAGCAATCTTGTCAGCGGCTTGAACGCTGGCAGAAGCTGCCAATGCTAAACCAAGACCTGCGGCACACAACCACTTTTTCACTATAAACTCCTTACCATTACCCGTTTGTGTCAGAGACACTTTGAAGTGCACTTAATACTGAATAGTGCCTAAAATAGCGCCAAACTCACTAGCGCTACCTTAGGTTATTTCAACTACCAGTGCTGTCTTTAAAATTCAGAACTACTTTGCCAATCAATTACCAAGTCTTACCAATGTTAAACTGGAATTGCTCTGACTTATCACCTTCGTAATCTTTAACCGGTTTAGCATATGAGAACACTAATGGACCCAATGGCGACATCCATTGTAATGACACACCGGCAGACACACGAATATTACTCGCCTTACTGTAATCAGGTACACCAGCAGCACGCGTCAGTGCGGTATTTTCCCAATTAGTATCCCATACAGTACCTGAGTCAATGAAGAAGGAGGTCCGTACAGAGTTTGAGTATTTTTCACTGATAAACGGCGTCGGTGTAATCAGTTCTAAACTGGCCACCGCCATCGCGTTACCACCAACCGCATCGGTTGAATCTCTGATGGTCCCATTAGCATTATAGTATGCCGCTTTAGGACCGATATTATTTGATCGGAAACCACGGACAGTACTGGAACCACCGGCATAGAAGTTCTCATAGAATGGCATCTCTTTCGAACCGATACCGTCGCCATAACCCAAGCGACCACGGCCTAAGAGCACCCATGAATGATCTTCATCTAACGGTTGGTAAGCAGATGTATCGAAAGTGATTTTATAGAACTCGTTATCAGAGCCAGGTACCGTCACTTTGGTATTAACTGATGATTTAACCCCTGACGTTGGGAAGAAACCACGGTCAAGGTTGTTATAAGTCCAACCCAGATTCAGTGTGAAGTCATCCGCTGTGAAGCTGGCACGATCAGTCAGATTAGGATCTTGACCAACAGAGTCAAGATATCGCCACATCGCGACTTGTGGTTCCATGTCAGACAGGGAGTTATGGACGTAACCTAAACCAACCCGTAATGAGTTATTCTCATTAATTGGGAAGCCTAAAGTACCGTCAATACCGTAACTGCTGTTGGTATAGCCAGACAGGTCTGCGTTATCTGCTTTAAAATCATTATAGAAGATACGCCCGCCCAGACTTACACCATCAACGGTGAAGTAAGGGTCAGTTAAGGTAAATTCAGCATAAGTCTGATAGTCGTTCTTCGTACCATTAATACCGACGGTATTACCAGTACCCAACCAGTTATCTTGCTGAACCCCAACCTGGAAGCTGACACCACTTTCTGTGCCGTAACCAATACCAAAGTTTAAACTACCGGTATTGCGTTCCTTGACTTTATAAGTGACATCGACCTGATCAGCAGTTCCTGGAACACGTTGAGTTTCAACATCAACGGTTTCGAAATAGCCCAGACGGTTTAAACGTTCTTTGCCCGCTTCGACCTGATCATTACCCAACCATGCACCTTCCATCTGGCGCATTTCACGGCGCAATACGGAGTCTTTACTGGTGTCATTACCTTCGAAACGAACATTGCGGACATAGAAACGGTTACCCGCATCTACGTTGATATGCAGTTTGACTGTTTTATCAGCATCGTTAATTTCTGGTTGAGAGACCACACGCGGATAAGCATAACCATAGCGGCCCAACATCTTCTTGATGTCTTCTTCAATGCGTGTGACTTTACTGCCGTTATACAATTCACCCGGCTCAATCGCTGCCAGCTTATCAGCTTCAGATTGGTGCCCTGCAAGATTACCGCTCACAACAACGCTATTAAGCTTGTATTGATCGCCTTCGGTAATGTTGATGGTGATATAGATGCCTTTTTTATCTGGCGTCAAACTCACCTGAGTAGAATCGATATTAAATCGGGCATAACCGCGATCTAAGTAGAAGCTGCGCAAGATTTCGAGATCACCGGCGAGCTTCTGCTTCTGATATTTACGATCACCTACCACGTTCCACCATGGCACTTCATCACGCAATTGGAAGCGTGAGATAAGCTCATCAGTTGTGAAACTGTGGTTACCTACGATGTTAATCTGCTGAATTTTTGCAGAGACACCTTCGGTAAAGACCAGTTTGATATCAACACGATTACGCGGTAGCGGTGTAACAACAGCCTTCACTGAAGCGCTGTATTTACCCACACTGTAGTAGAAGTCTTCGAGTCCTTTTTCAATGCTGGATATAGTGGTACGGTCCAGGGCTTCGCCAACCCGGACGCCAGAGGCTTCCAGATTCTGCTTAAGCATGTCATCTTTCACCGCTTTGTTACCGGAGAAAGTGATGCTGGCAATCGTTGGGCGTTCTTTGACTTGAACAATCAGCGTATCACCATCGCGCAGGACGCGAACGTCCTCGAAGTTGCCTGTAGCAAACAACGCACGGATAGTTTTACCGATGTCATCATCACTGACGGTATCGCCTACGCGAACCGGCATATTAAGTAACGCCGCACCGACGGCGACCCGTTGCAGGCCTTCGAAATGAATATCTTTCACTACGAACCCGTCTGCACCGTATACGGTGGCGCTGCCAAACAGCAGCGACGCTATGAGCAACTTTTTCATCGCCATCGTTGTTATGCGTTCTTCCTAACCTATCCCCAGCCGTTAAAGACGGGAGAAATCATTGAAAAGTGCAAGCCCCATTAATAACACCAGCAAAATCGAGCCGATGCGATAACTGAAGTCCTGTACTCGCTCAGAAACCGGCCCACCCTTCAGCTTTTCTATCGCCAGGAAGAGCAGATGTCCACCATCTAATACCGGTAACGGGAACAAATTGATAATCCCTAAGTTGACACTGATTAGTGCCAAAAACATCAGGTAATACACCAATCCGTACTCAGCTGAAACCCCAGCGCCTTGTGCAATAGATATCGGGCCACTCAAGTTATTCAGTTTAACATCACCAGTAATCAGTTTACCCAACATGCCTACCGTCAACCGCATCAACTGCCAGGTTTTATCCCCAGCTTGGTAGAGTGCCGTAAACGGGCCATATTGGCGAATCGTTCTATATTCATCCGGAAGCGGTATAACTTTCGGCACTACACCCGCAAAACCTTCATTGCGGTTTTCTCCAACCGATTTTGTATCTGGTATCAAGGTTAAAGACAAGGGGGTACCACCCCTTTCAATATCTAACACCAGTGGCTTACCGGGGTTATCACGAACCTGTAAAACAAATGTTTGCCAACGATCCAGTGGCTGACCACCAACTTTAACTATCCTATCCCCTGCTTGTAAACCTGCCTTTTGTGCCGCAGACCCGGTTTGAACTTCAGCCAAGACAGATTCAATCTGCGGGCCCCGTGGAATAATACCCAACGCCACGATAGGATCTTGCTTATCAGGCTCGAACTGCCACTGTTGCAGATCCAGTGTCTTTTGCACCACATTAGCAGAACCAAATGGTGCCACACCCACCTGTGTTTGTTTATCACCGATTTTGCCGACGAGGGCCAAACGAACAGAATCCCAGTCAGGCGTTTCGATACCATCTACAGACTTAAGTTCCATTCCTGGAGAAATATTGGCTTGTGCAGCAATGGATTGTGGCGAAATGTCACCCACTACCGGGCGCACACTTGGCACACCAATGATAAACACCAGCCAGTAAGCAATGACAGCAAAAAGGAAGTTGGCAATAGGGCCCGCGCTGACGATTGCCGCGCGTTGCAAAACAGTTTTATTATTAAAAGATTGATGACGAAGCTCAGGAGCAACAGCTTCAACACGCTCATCTAGCATCTTAACATAGCCGCCCAGCGGGATAAGGGCGATAACATACTCGGTACCTTGACGATCCGTCCGACGCCACAGCGCTTTACCAAAACCAATCGAAAAGCGTTCGACACGGACACCACAGCGCCGCGCCACCCAAAAGTGACCGAACTCATGCACTGTAATTAAGATCCCCAGTGCGATAATAAACGCGGCCAGGCTCCAGAGTATGCTCATCATATTCCCTAAACTCCCCGTCAGTGACGGATTAAAACACTAACAGCATTAAGCAGGCAAATACCGGCACAGCTGCGGTCAGGCTATCGATACGATCCAGTATCCCACCATGACCAGGAATCAGATGACCACTGTCTTTGATTCCCGCTTCACGTTTAAACATACTTTCGGTCAAATCGCCAAGTACTGAGGCCAATGCAGCCACCACGGAACAGATTAACAGTTTTTCCGGGATGATATCCAACGGAGCATAACGACCGAACAACCATGATATCAGAGCTGATGTCAGTAAACCGCCAATTAATCCTTCCCAGGTTTTACCTGGTGATACTTTAGGCGCTAATTTATGTTTACCGAATAATTTACCAAACATGTAAGCGCCAGAATCCGCACCCCATACCAAAAGCATCACATACAGCAGCCACCAGGCGCCGATATGGTGGTTCTGCTCATAGCCATACTGACGTAATGCCACCATGCCCCAGAAAAAGGGAACAATAGTCAGAACGCCGAAAATTATACGTAACAGACGTGAATCGCGCCACAACGCCGCAGAGCGTGGGTAAGTAAGCACCAACAGCAATGCTGCGACCCACCAGCCCATAGAGAGCCAGAGAGGGACACTCACTTGTGGTAGATGAGCAGAATGCTGATAGGCAGGAAGGCTAAGCAGCATTGAGATCAGTAGAAAACCACAAAGTATGGCTAACCAAATACGCTGAGAACGACTAGCGAACCCGGCTAATTGCCCCCACTCCCAGGCTGCAAGCATACAGACAAAGAGAGTAACAATAGCAAAACCAACCGGCGGAAGCAGGAACAGGGCACCAATGACAACCGGAATCAAAATCAAAGCAGTTATGAGACGATACTTCAGCAAAAGTTCCCCCTAGGATGCAGTGGCATCGATAGGTGTAGTTCCCCCGAAGCGACGCTCGCGTTGTGCAAATGCATTCAGCGCACCTTCAAAGACATGTTCATCAAAATCAGGCCAGAGTACATCAGTAAAGTAAAGTTCAGCATAGGCAATTTGCCATAACAAAAAATTACTGATGCGATGTTCACCACCGGTTCTGATCACTAAATCCACCTCAGATTGCTCATGCAGGCAGATATGCGAGTTTAGCGATTCTTCACTGATATCTGTGGGCTGCAACTCACCTTGCTGTACTTGCTCAGCTAAATGGCGCACACCCTGAATAATATCCCAACGACCACCATAATTGGCAGCGATGTTGAGTTTCAGACCGTCATTGTTGGCAGTTAGCGCTTCTGAGCGACGGATCCGTTGTTGCAAACGTTCACTAAATCGACTGATATCACCAATAACAGATAAACGAACATTATGTTTATGCAGACTTTTTACTTCACTGTCCAGCGCACGAACAAAAAGCTCCATCAGAGCGGTGACTTCCTGAGCAGGGCGATTCCAGTTTTCACTACTGAAAGCATAAAGCGTGAGCGCATCCAAATGATGACTGGCAGCAAAACTTACTGCACGACGAACTGACTTCACTCCCGCTTTATGACCGAAGACCCTTAATTTACCCCGATTTTTAGCCCAACGCCCATTACCATCCATAATGATAGCGACATGACGCGGAATCAGGGGGCACAAGTTAGCCCTATCTTCATTTACAGACGACATAATGCGAACTCATTTCCTCAATAAATCAATTGTTCGTCCCGAACATTAGGCAGTAAGCCCACAAAAAAAGCCGTGTACCAAGTCACGGCTTCTTAAGTGACAGCCAAAATAGACGGTTTAAATACCTATTGGGCCACTAATCAACAGTCTATCTATCCATTGACGGTGCAGACTATACCATCTCAGCCTTGCCCTAACAAATTCCCAAAACAGCCAATACAACTTAATGATTCAATTTTTCTATTGCTTGAGCTGCCGTATCACGGGCTTGACGATCAATGATCAGCACCTCATCCACACTAGTGGGTTCAGCCAATGATAACTGTTCCACAACCCTAAGGTTGATGGCTGCAATATCAGTGAAACGAATGCGTGAATCTAAAAATGCCATAACGGATATTTCGTTCGCGGCATTCAGCGCTGTCGTGGCAGCTTGCCCTGCATTGCTTGCATCGATTGCCAATTTTAGACAAGGATAACGCTGATAATCCGGCGCAGCGAACGTCAGTTCGCGTATCTGGCAAAAATCGAGTGGTGCAACACCAGAATTAACCCGCATTGGGTACGCCATCGCATGTGCAATCGGGGTACGCATGTCTGGGGTCCCCATCTGGGCCAGTACACTACCATCGTGATAACGCACCATCGAGTGAATGACAGATTGAGGATGCAAAATAACCTCAACCTGCTCTGCACTGGCATTGAATAACCAACGCGCCTCGATATACTCCAGCCCTTTGTTCATCATAGTCGCGGAGTCGACTGAAATTTTGCGCCCCATAGACCAGTTTGGATGAGCACAAGCCTGATCTGGTGTGACATCGGCAAATTGTGATAAAGGTATTTCACGCAGTGGGCCACCTGAGCCAGTTAAAATAATGCGCGAGACGCCATTCTCACTCAGTGAAGAGTAGCCTAATTTACGCTGAATTTTCTCAGGTAAACTCTGAAAAATCGCATTATGTTCGCTGTCGATTGGCAGCAATTGTGCATGGCTGTGTTTCACTTCATCCATGAAAAGCTTGCCGCAGGTAATCAGTGACTCTTTGTTAGCCAGTAATACCTGTTTACCTGCACGAATAGCCGCCAGCGTTGAAGATAGGCCTGCCACACCGACAATTGCCGCCATCACTTGATCGACATCGTCTAACGCAGCCAGTTCACCGGCCGCTTTTTCACCATGAAAAACTTCGGTTTTCGAACCGTGCTCAGCCAATAACTGGCGCAACGCTTTGGCCGATATTTCATCTGACATCGCGGCATAGCGAGGAGAAAACTCGAGGCATTGCATTGCCATCTGCTCGACATTGCGACCAGCCACAAGTGCAGTAACGTTGAATAATTCGGGATTAGCGCGGACAACACCCAGAGTGCTGTTACCGATGGAGCCAGTAGAACCAAGAATAGTCAGTTGCTTCATGAGAGTGCTCTGAATAACTGTTTTTATGATAGGCGAGAGCGCAACCGACCCGAATAACAGGTGGTCTAATAAATATCCTCGGCCCAATTTTATAGCGTATTACTGCCGATATCGCATGACTCTACTGACCTAGTGAATCGGCAAAATAGTGATCCTGCTAAAAACAAAGCGCCACCTAAGCGACGCTCTGTTTTTTGTCAGGCAGGATTAGAAATCCATCAACTCAGCTTCTTTAGCCGCTAATGCAGTATCAACTTTCTTGATAAAAGCATCGGTCAGCTTTTGGATATCATCTTGAGAACGGCGGTCTTCGTCTTCACTGATCTCTTTATCTTTCAACAAAGCTTTCACTTTTTCGTTAGCATCACGGCGCACGTTACGAATCGATACACGGCCCTGCTCTGCTTCTGCACGAACAACTTTGATCAAGTCTTTACGGCGCTCTTCTGTCAATGCTGGCAGTGGAACACGAATAACGGTACCCGCGGAAGAAGGATTCAGCCCTAAATCGGAGGTCATGATCGCTTTCTCAACCGCGGCGCTAAGGCTGCGGTCAAACACGGTCAATGCCAGAGTACGGGAGTCTTCAACCACAATGTTAGCCAACTGGCGCAATGGCGTAGCAGTGCCATAATACTCAACCTGAATGCCATCAAGAATACTTGGAGAAGCACGACCGGTACGGATCTTACTGATATGGTTTTGGAAAGCTTCAAAGCATTTTTCCATACGCACTTCAGTATCTTTTCTAATTTCGTTAATCACGTTGTGAACCCTTGGAAACTGGTTACTTGGCAGGCCATAGCATGAGTATAGCCGGTGAATATACAAACCAACAGTTGCAGGCATTGGGGGCATATCTGAAAGCCGCATGCCCCTGACAATACAGGCTGCCGCTTATTTAGCGATCGCTGTCACTTCTTTAGTGATCAACGTCCCTTCATTCTCACCCATCACCACGCGACGCAGAGCGCCAGGTTTGTTCATATTGAAAACACGAATTGGCAAGTTATGATCACGGGCCAAAGTGAAGGCCGCCAGATCCATAACTTTTAGCTCGCGCTCCAGAACATCCTGATAGGTTAGCTGCTCAAACAGTGTTGCGTCAGGGTTTTTAACCGGATCTGCGGAGTAAACTCCATCAACTTTCGTCGCTTTCAGCACCACATCAGCTTCGATCTCGATACCGCGCAGACAGGCCGCGGAATCGGTGGTGAAGAAAGGGTTACCTGTACCTGCGGCAAAAATCACCACACGGTTATGACGCAGCAAGCTGATAGCTTCAGCCCAACTGTAATTATCACACACACCATTAAGTGGAATAGCAGACATCAGGCGGGCGTTCACATAGGCACGGTGCAGTGCATCTCGCATTGCCAGGCCGTTCATTACGGTAGCCAGCATTCCCATGTGGTCGCCCACTACGCGGTTCATCCCAGCTTGTGCCAAACCGGCACCGCGGAATAGGTTACCACCGCCAATGACCACACCGACCTGAATGCCCAATTCGACCAGCTCTTTCACTTCTTGAGCCATGCGATCCAAAACGCTTGCGTCGATACCAAAACCTTCCGCGCCTTGCAGGGCTTCGCCGCTAAGCTTAAGCAGGATACGCTGATATACGGGTTTTGCATTGGTTGCCATGGTGTTCTGTCCTAAGCAGCAGTAATAAATATTGGGAACTTGACCGTCAAATGTTCAAAGCAATACCGTGCGCTGAAAACTGACAGGACTAAGCTTATACCCTAAATAATTCGAGTTGCAGGAAGACGACGACTGAGCGAATCCTCAGAAGCTTACATAAGTAAGTGACTGAAGTGAACGAAAGCAGTCAACGCACCTGTAATTTGAAGTATGACGGGTATCGAGTGGATAAAATGGAACCGCCGATTGGCGGCCCCATTTTTAGCATTAAGACTGTTTGCTCATTGCTGCAACTTCAGCAGCAAAGTCAGTCTCAACTTTCTCAATGCCTTCGCCCACTTCAAAGCGGATGAAGTTTGTTACGTCAGCTTTGTTCTCTTTCAACAAATCACCAACGGTTTTGCTTGGGTCCATAACGAAGTTCTGACCAGTCAGAGAAACTTCGCCGGTGAACTTACGCATACGGCCTTCAACCATCTTCTCAGCAATTTCACGTGGTTTGCCGGATTCGATAGCAATGTCCAACTGGATTTGGTGCTCGCGAGCAACAACTTCAGCAGGAACATCGTCTGGCTTAACATATTCTGGTTTGCTTGCAGCAATGTGCATAGCAATGTGCTTAACCAGCTCTTCATCAGCGCCAGTTGCTGCAACCATAACGCCGATACGAGCGCCGTGCAGATAAGTACCCAGAACATCGCCTTCCAGAGCAGCAATACGACGAATATTGATGTTCTCGCCGATTTTAGCTACCAAATTGGCGCGTTGCTCTTCAAACTTAGCTTTCAGATCGTCGATATTAGTGATTTTGTCAGCCAGAGCTGCGTTGATAACTTCTTCGCCAAATGCTTTGAAGCCAGCATCTTTAGCAACAAAGTCAGTTTCGCAGTTCAGTTCCAGAATCACACCGAACTTACCGTCGGCTGAAAGTTGAGCCAGGATGATGCCTTCAGCAGCGATACGGCCTGCTTTCTTGGCAGCTTTAGCCTGACCAGATTTACGCATATTGTCGATGGCAAGCTCGATGTCGCCGTTAGCTTCAACCAACGCCTTTTTACATTCCATCATGCCTGCGGCAGTACGCTCACGCAGTTCTTTTACCAAAGCAGCGGTAATAGCAACCATTTAAATTTCCTCGGTTCTCTTGTGAAAACAAGATCTCACATTAGATACGCAAAGGGGGCCTATAAAGGCCCCCTAACCAACATATTTCAATACCTGGTTAATAAGGGCTCCAACGAGCCTGACTTATTATTCAGCTTCTACGAAGCTTTCTTCCGCTTGAACGGCCAAGTCTTGAGAACGACCTTCAGTGACGGCAGTAGCAACGGCGTTCAGGTACAGTTTAACTGCACGGATCGCGTCATCGTTACCTGGGATGATAAAGTCAACGCCATCTGGATCGGAGTTAGTATCAACGATAGAGAATACCGGGATACCCAGGTTGTTAGCTTCTTTGATAGCGATGTGTTCGTGATCAGCATCAACAACAAACAGAGCGTCTGGTAAACCGCCCATGTCTTTGATACCGCCCAGGCTGTTTTCCAGCTTGTTCAGTTCACGAGTACGCATCAGCGCTTCTTTTTTGGTCAGCTTGTCAAAGGTGCCGTCTTGAGACTGGATTTCCAAATCTTTCAAACGTTTGATGGACTGACGAACAGTTTTCCAGTTAGTCAGCATCCCGCCCAACCAGCGATGGTTCACGAAGAACTGGTCGCAGTTGTTGGCAGCGTCTTTTACCGCTTCGCTTGCTGCGCGTTTAGTACCAACGAACAAGATCTTACCTTTACGGGAAGAGATCTTTTTCAATTCAGCCAAAGCTTCGTTGAACATTGGTACGGTCTTTTCCAGGTTGATGATGTGAACTTTGTTACGTGCGCCGAAGATGAAAGGCTTCATTTTCGGGTTCCAGTAACGGGTCTGGTGACCGAAGTGAACACCGGCCTGGAGCATGTCGCGCATGGAAACAGTTGCCATGATTAAAACCTCTATAGTATCAGTTGGGGTTATGCCTCCACGTGCCCCATAACGCCGACCCCATAAGAAATTGATAATCATCAAAAACTTTAGGGCACCCCGGCGTATGTGTCGACACGTGTGTGTTATTTACACATATGAGTGCGATTGGTATTACTCAGCTAAACAGCTACCTGCCATCAGGACATGCCCTGAAATCGGACCTGAAACGACAACATAATAGTGCGGTTTGCCGGCGCGCTTTATACCATAAACGGCCGCAACACACCAACTTTTGTTGCATTTAGTGTCGTCACTGCAAACGAAAGTTTGGCAGCTAATTGCAGGGCTGGTACCATTAGCGACAGGTTATTTAGGGTATATGATATTTATTACCTGCTTATTCATATTACGGCGGCTGGTTGGTATTCACAGCCCCTACGGACACTTTTGCATGGCAATCTCAATAAAAACACCTGACGATATTCAAAAAATGCGCGTTGCTGGCCGCCTGGCTGCTGAAGTGCTGGAGATCATTGAACCTCACGTAAAACCGGGGGTAACCACTGGTGAACTCGATCGTATCTGCCACGATCATATCACCAACCATCAGCAGGCTATCTCTGCTTGTCTGGGTTACCACGGCTTTCCTAAATCGGTTTGTATTTCTATTAATGAAGTTATTTGTCACGGCATTCCAAGTGATGAGAAAGTGTTGAAAGACGGTGACATCGTCAATATCGACGTGACTGTTATTAAAGACGGTTTCCATGGCGATACATCAAAAATGTTTATCGTCGGCAAACCGACCATTTTGGGTGAGCGCCTGTGCCGCGTCACTCAAGAGAGCCTGTACCTGGCAATCAAAATGGTCAAGCCGGGTATCCGCCTGCGCACTCTGGGTAAAGAGATCCAAAAATTTGTGGAAGCGGAGAACTTTTCTGTGGTGCGTGAATATTGTGGCCACGGTATTGGCGAAGGTTTCCATGAAGAACCACAAGTGCTGCACTACGATGCAGACGACGGTGGCGTAATCCTACAAACTGGTATGGCTTTCACCATTGAGCCTATGGTCAACGCAGGGGATTACCGAATTCGTACCATGAAAGATGGCTGGACGGTAAAAACTAAAGATCGCAGCTTGTCGGCACAGTACGAGCATACTATTGTGGTAACCGATAACGGCTGCGAAATAATGACGTTGCGAAAGGATGACACCATCCCCAACATCATAACGCACGAGTAATAATGACAAGCCGGCAGCCGCCGGCTTTTTTATGGGCTGCGTCTTTTTATCAGGTCGCATTTATCGGGTAAACATATGTCTGACAATCACACCGAGCACTCTGTATCCCCTGCGGTACCGAAGGTCATTCCTGAGCAGCCCGCACCACCGAGTACTTATCTCGATAGTGACCTTAATTGCCCGATTCTCAAGCAGCGGCTTGAGACTTTCCAACTTTGGCAGGCGGAAGCATTCAATGGCGGAATCAGTGCCGAGATATTAATTGCTGCGCGCAGTGATTACATTGACCGCCTGTTACGGCGGTTGTGGACATTTTATGGTTTTGATGATGTGGCTGAAACCGCGCTGGTTGCCGTGGGCGGCTATGGCCGTGGTGAACTGCACCCCTTATCAGATATTGATGTATTGGTTCTCAGCAAGCAGCGTCTAAGCGATGAAGATGCGCAACGCGTCGGCCAGTTGATCACTTTGCTATGGGACCTGAAACTGGAAGTCGGCCACAGCGTGCGCACACTGGAAGAGTGTTTGCTCGAGGGGTTAGCCGACCTCACTGTCGCCACCAATATGATTGAGTCACGTTTGATTTGCGGTGATGTAGCCCTGTTTTTACAGATGCAAAAGCACATTTTTAGCGACAATTTCTGGCCCTCGCCGCAATTTTTCCATGCCAAAATCACCGAACAACAAGAACGGCATAAACGCTACCATGGCACCAGTTATAACCTGGAGCCTGATATCAAAAGTAGCCCTGGTGGGTTACGGGATATCCACACCCTACAATGGGTAGCCCGCCGCCATTTTGGTGCCACATCCTTAAGTGAGATGGTTGATTTCGGTTTTCTGACCAAAGCTGAGCGCAATGAGCTGATTGAAAGCCAGAGTTTTCTGTGGCGCATCCGTTTCGCGCTGCATTTGGTATTAACTCGCTACGATAACCGCCTGCTGTTTGACCGCCAACTGAGTGTGGCTCAGCTTTTGCAATATCAGGGCGAAGGCAATGAACCGGTCGAACGGATGATGAAAGATTTTTATCGTATGACCCGTCGGGTCAGCGAACTGAACAACATGCTGCTACAACTGTTTGACGAAGCCATATTGGCGCTGGGTACCAATGAAAAACCACGTCCACTGGATGATGAATTTCAGTTACGCGGGGATTTAATAGATCTGCGTGATGAGAACTTATTTATCCAGCAGCCTGAAGCTATTATGCGCATGTTCTATCTGATGGTACGCAATCAGGATATCAAAGGCATATATTCCACCACAGTACGCCGCTTACGCCATGCCCGGCGGCATCTGAAACAGCCTTTATGTAACATTCCTGAAGCCCGCAAGCTATTCATGGCTATTTTGCGCCACCCTGGGGCGGTTTCCCGGGCATTATTACCGATGCATCGCCACAGCGTGCTGTGGGCCTATATGCCACAATGGGGCAGTATCGTTGGCCAGATGCAGTTTGACCTGTTTCACGCCTACACCGTAGATGAGCACACTATCCGCGTGTTACTTAAACTCGAAAGCTTTGCCGATGAAAAAACCCGGCCACGCCATCCTCTCTGCGTCGAGCTTTACCCACGCCTGCCTCAACCTGAATTATTGTTGCTAGCAGCGCTGTTCCACGATATTGCCAAAGGGCGTGGAGGCGATCATTCAATACTGGGCGCTCACGATGTATTGGAGTTTGCCGAGCAGCACGGTCTTAACTCGCGCGAAGCTCAACTTGTGGCTTGGTTAGTTCGTTGCCACCTATTGATGTCAGTGACAGCTCAGCGTCGGGATATTCAGGACCCTGCGGTTATTCAGCAATTCTCCGCCGAAGTACAAAGCGAAACTCGCTTGCGCTATTTAGTCAGTCTGACAGTGGCTGATATTTGCGCCACCAATGAAAATTTGTGGAATAGCTGGAAACAGAGCCTGTTACGCGAACTTTATTTCGCCACAGAAAAACAGTTACGCCGTGGTATGCAAAACAGCCCGGATTTGCGCGAACGTGTCCGTCACCACCGGCTACAAGCTCTGGCGCTGCTGCGGATGGATAATATCGATGAAGAAGCATTGCACCGCATCTGGAGCCGCTGCCGGGCTGATTATTTCCTGCGTCATTCACCCAATCAATTAGTCTGGCATGCCCGCCACTTATTAGAGCATGACTCAACCAAGCCACTGGTGTTAGTTAGCCGTCAGGCAACACGGGGGGGAACCGAAATATTCATCTGGAGCCCTGACCGCCCATCACTGTTTGCTGCGGTGGTCGGTGAGCTGGATCGCCGCAATCTGAGTGTTCATGATGCACAGATTTTCACCAACCGCGATGGTATGGCGATGGATACCTTTATCGTATTGGAGCCAGATGGCAGCCCACTGGCTCAAGATAGACATCCCATCATTAGTCATGCCTTAGAACAAGCGATGACCCAGCCGAATTATCAACATCCGCGCGTCAGGCGATTATCACCTAAATTACGGCATTTCAGTGTGCCGACTGAAACCAATTTCTTGCCAACCCATAACGAGCGCCGTACTTATCTGGAGTTAATTGCACTGGACCAGCCGGGCTTACTGGCTCGGGTAGGTGGGATATTTGCAGATTTAGGGTTATCGCTGCATAGCGCACGTATCACAACTATTGGCGAGCGGGTGGAGGATTTATTTGTATTAGCAGACAAAGATCGCCGCGCTTTAAGTATTGAAACCCGCCGCGAATTAGCACAACGGTTGACAGATACCCTCAATCCGAACGATAAACTGTGATACAAATAACTTTTTAGTCATTAATTTTTCTTACAACCCATTTTGAAGGGAACAGGATGCAGCAACTACAGAACGTTATTGAAACCGCCTTCGAACGCCGTGCAGATATCACGCCGGCCAACGTTGATACCGTAACCCGCGAAGCGATTAACCACGTGATTGATCTGCTTGATACCGGTGCACTACGGGTGGCAGAAAAGATTGACGGCCAGTGGGTTACCCATCAATGGCTGAAGAAAGCGGTACTGCTGTCTTTCCGTATCAATGATAACCAGGTCATGGAAGGCGCAGAAACGCGTTACTACGACAAAGTACCAATGAAATTCGCCGGTTACGATGAAGCGCGCTTCCAACGTGAAGGCTTCCGTGTCGTACCACCAGCAACCGTACGTAAAGGCGCATTTATCGCTCGTAATACCGTACTGATGCCTTCTTATGTGAATATTGGCGCTTTCGTTGATGAAGGCACCATGGTCGATACCTGGGCAACTGTCGGCTCTTGCGCGCAAATTGGTAAGAATGTGCACTTGTCCGGTGGTGTTGGCATTGGTGGCGTGCTTGAGCCACTGCAAGCCAACCCAACCATCATTGAAGATAACTGCTTTGTCGGTGCGCGTTCAGAAGTGGTTGAAGGGGTTATCGTCGAAGAAGGTTCCGTTATCTCCATGGGCGTATTTATTGGGCAAAGCACCCGTATTTACGATCGTGAAACTGGTGAAATTCACTATGGCCGCGTTCCGGCCGGGTCTGTTGTCGTTTCCGGTAACCTGCCCTCGAAAGACGGTAGCTACAGCCTGTACTGTGCAGTTATCGTGAAGAAAGTTGACGCAAAAACCCGTGGAAAAGTCGGTATTAATGAGTTATTACGCACCATCGACTAAGATGAATATAGCGGGCTAATCACCCGCTATTTTTTTGCTTTGTGAAGTTATCGCCTGCAATCACATACTTTGGCGAAATTTACCGTCATAATCATAAACTGTGGAATATAAAATCAAAAAGGTGGCGCTATGTATGACAATCTGAAAAGCTTAGGAATCACACAACCAGAAGATGTCGATCGCTATAGCCTGCGTCAGGAGGCCAATAACGACATTCTGAAAATTTATTTCCGCAAAGATAAAGGCGAGTTTTTTGCTAAGAGTGTGAAATTCAAATATCCACGCCAACGCAAAACTGTGGTGGCGGATAACGCTGGACATGGTTACAAAGAAATCAATGAAATCAATCCTAACCTCCGTTACGTCATTGATGAGTTGGATCAACTGTGTAAGCGCGATCAGATTGAAGTGGATTTGAAACGCAAAATCCTGGATGACTTGCGCCATTTAGAAAGCGTTGTTGCCAATAAGATTTCAGAAATTGAATCAGATTTAGAAAAGCTGACCAACGGCCGCTAAATCTAGCTGAACACGTATTGTGGCAGCACACTGCACGCCACAATACGTCATTGAGCAGAAGCTATGTTACTTAAGCAAGCGGCCCCATTTTTCTACCCACAACGCTGAAACCACTTCTGGCTCAGGGTGTTCCATCGCGTCAATATCCAGTCGTTCACCAATCCGTGTCGCCCCCTGCTCTTGCAACAGTTCATCAAATGCGCGCCCTGCGCCGCAGAAATTATCATAACTGCTGTCACCTAGTGCAATGACGCCATAACGTAGCTCTGGCTGAAACCCAACCTGATCACGAACAGCGACGAACAGTGCTGCTATGCTGTCAGGGAAGTCGCCTTGTCCGGTGGTAGATGTGATAACCAGTGCATAATGTTGACGATAATACTGCCAGGCTTCTAAAGTCCCCTCTTCAAACAGTGTTACCTCATGCCCCTGCTCTTTCAGTATGTTTTCAGCTTCTTCCGCCACTAACAACGCATTACCGTAGACAGTGCCGACAAAAATCCCGACCTGAGCCATAAAAGATATTCCCTTTTAACCAGAAAAAATTATTCACTATCCTGACCTTCGGTCGCTGGAAACTCAACCCTTTCAAGATGAGGGGTAATACCCAACCAGCCAAAGTGTGACATCAAGCCTTGCCAGGATTCATCCCAACGCGCCGTAAGCGAAAGCACCTCACCAGTGACTGGATGATTCAATTGTAAATGGCTAGCGTGCAACATGAGCCGTGAGCAATCAAAGTGTTGGGCAATACCTCTATTCTGACGCAAATCACCGTGGGCACTATCACCAATAATTGGATGGCGTATATGTGCCATATGCCGCCGTAACTGATGCTTACGCCCTGTTTCCGGTTTCAGCTCCAATAAACTGAAGCGTGATGTGTCATAGCGCCCAATAGCAACAGGAACTTCCACTTGAGCCAAAGGCTGATAGTGGGTAACTGACGGTTGTGGTGCTTTATCTTGTTTGGAATGTTTATCCGCGATTTTATCCAGTTCTTCGCTCATCGCGTAATCAACCGTACCACCTTCCAGCACATAGCCACGAACCACCGCATGGTATGTTTTCTGAATCTGGTGCTGTTCGAACTGCGCCGAAAGAGCACGGGCAACATCACTGGATAACGCCATCAGCAGCACACCTGATGTTGGGCGATCCAGACGGTGGACGGTATAAACATGCTGGCCAATCTGGTCGCGCACCGTTTGCATCACAAATACGGTTTCATTACTGTCCAACCAACTACGGTGAACCAGCCAACCGGCGGGTTTATTCACCGCAACTATATATTCATCTTGGTAAATTATTTCCAGCATTAGTTACTTTCTTTATTCAACAGATCATCGAGACACTGTAATTGTGCCAGCAGTATGGTGCAATCTGGCCGACTATCACCACTTAATGCCTCTTCAAAGTATGGCGTAATGGCGAAACGTGTCGGAAGTGGGTTATTCGATTCCAGCAATGCATACATTCGGGGAATTAGTACCCATTGCAACCACTGCTCGGCATCCATGGTATCGATACTGAAAGGCTCATTACTTTCGAAGGCTGCCGCTGGCGGCGGAACAACTTGCCAAAGATCAATTGCTCGCATGGCAAGCTCAATATCCCGTAAGTTCTGACGCACCTGATTTTCTATACTCATGATTATGCTCTCAACCAAAAAACAGCCATTCGCCGGGCTGGTCCAACGGCGGCCAAGCATACCATTGAAGAAGGCGATGCCCAAACTCACGCCATAGACAACAGAAGGCTATTGGGCAAAATAAGCATAAAAAAAGGGGTACTGTTTTACCAGTACCCCTCAATTCGTTTCATAGCTATCCCGCTAAAAGTGATGCTCCCTGCTCAATCCATGAAAACTTTTCCGTGTGGTTATCCTAACCAGCAATCCGTCGCAGTGTCCTACACCATCCCGATGCTAATCCTGAGGTTATCCTAACCCACCATTCATCCTGAACCGGCTCTCAATCTCCATCCTGGAGGTGTCCTTTGTTCCATCCTGAAACATCCCTTCACTCGTCCTAAGCAGTCCCTGTGTTCTTCATCCTGAAGTGGTAGCATCCAGATACCGTCCTTCTCCGCCAGATCCTATCCGGCGATTAGAAGGATCGCTTAATCGACAAAGGGTGGCAAGACACTGTAAGAATAATGATGCTGATACTTTTACATATAAAAAAATGAACGTTTATAACAAAATGATTTTATTGAAGATAAATTTGACACAAAAATTTTACAGTTAAAGAATAGAAGTGATGTCTCACAGCCGGTGTGAGAGATCTCGCACACCGGCTTGACCAGAATAAACAATAACCACTTGCTTATTCAGGTAATACTGGACGCAATGCATCAAGAAAATGCATGAGAGTTGATGCCAGCAGGGTGCGCTTACTACTACCAAATTGCTCTAACACCACATTACCTGTGACATTGCACAATGAAGCCATTGTCATCTCTGACTCTGTGGTTGCCAAAAACAGCGTTGGCGAGAGTTTCAGCCTTTTTTGCGTGACCAGATGACCAATTAGATTCTCCTGTAAACGGATAAAATCATCTTCGCTCCACACTTGTAGCAGCGTAAAACGGTGATCACCTAAATCAGCCATCATGTCGCCAGCATATTGGCAGGTGTAAAACGCATGAATATCCGGGTGAAGCTGAATCTCCAACGCCCGTTCAATATTAGCCAATGTGGCATCGGCAACCGCTGGCTGTGGCAACCAAAATACCTGACTGTCCTGAGTTTCCACGATGCAAGGTGAAGGAACACCATAAAGTTCTTCACTGGCGGGCAGATGCCCGGTCTGCTGCTGCCATAGATTGATATAACGTTGGGTAAAGCTATTTAGTGCCGTTGAAACATTCTGGTCCATTCTCGATTCTCAGTATCGCGGCAGCTTGCGCTGTATTGCTGAGTGCTACCCCCCCCACTCAGAAATGCAGTTAAACGCGGCATAAATTGATAAACTAAAGCTATTGTACCTTTCTCTCATCATGGGAACAGCATGTCTTCATATCAAGACCATAAGGCTCTGGCGGAACTGACGCTGGGCAAACCAACCGCTTATCGCGATCACTATGACGTCACCTTGTTGCAAGCTGTGCCACGCAGCATGAACCGTGAACCTCTCGGTTTATATCCAGATAACCTGCCCTTTCATGGTGCAGATATCTGGACGCTCTATGAATTGTCTTGGCTAAACAGTAATGGCCTGCCACAAGTTGCCGTGGGTGAAATCAGCCTGAATGCGGATAGTACTAATCTGATTGAATCCAAAAGCTTTAAACTCTATCTCAACAGTTTTAACCAAACCGTGTTTGCTGACTGGGAAAGTGTTCGCGCCACATTGCAACGCGATTTGGCGGCCTGCGCTCAAGGTGATATCAGTGTCACGCTATATCAACTCAATGAAATAACACATCAACCCATTGCCGATTTCTCGGGGGAATGTCTCGACCAACAGGATATTCGTATCAATAGCTATGAATTTAGCGCCGATTATCTGCAAGGGGCTACCACAAGCAACAGAGTAGAAGAGAGCCTGGTCAGTCATCTGCTCAAATCCAACTGCCTGATTACTCACCAGCCAGATTGGGGATCAGTACAAATCAGCTACAGTGGCCCACAGATTAACCGAGAGGCACTGCTACGCTATCTGGTCTCTTTCCGGCACCATAATGAATTTCACGAACAGTGTGTAGAGCGTATCTTCAACGACATAATGCGTTTTTGTCAGCCTGAAACACTGTCGGTCTATGCTCGTTATACCCGCCGTGGCGGACTGGATATCAACCCTTGGCGCTCCAATACTGATTTTGTTCCATCAACTGGCCGTATGGCCCGGCAATAAATATATGCGTACATGTACGCAACATTTAAGCACAACGCACGTTAGTATTGGCAAAAACCGAGGGACAACGTTAAGGTTAATTACCGTATCTTCACGCTATTTTCAGTAGAGAAATCAGGGATAGATACTTAAAGATCTCTATGATATTCCACGGCAAAATAGAAAGCAGCATTCTGATATACCCAAAGTAATTGGTGTGGCTGGTAGGCAGCCAACACCCAGCAACGTCAAGTACGAAGGGTATACACGGACACTACCACCCTCCGGGGTGTAAAGGAGTAACTTTGATTACACATGTCAGCCCACTCGGCTCAATGGATCTGTTATCACAGCTCGAAGTGGATATGCTCAAACGTACAGCCAGCAGTGATCTGTACCGTTTATTCCGTAACTGCTCCTTGGCAGTTCTCAATTCAGGCAGCCTAACCGATAACAGCAAAGAGCTTTTATCGCGCTATGAAACTTTTGATATCAATGTATTGCGCCGTGAACGAGGTGTAAAACTCGAACTGGTAAATCCACCAGAACATGCTTTTGTTGATGGCAAAATTATTCGTTCATTACAGGCAAATCTGTTTGCGGTGTTACGCGATATTTTGTTTGTGAATGGTCAAATCGTTAACGCTGGGCGTTTTCAACATCTCGATATGGAAAGCTCCAGCCATTTGACCAATCTGGTCTTTTCTATTTTACGTAATGCCCGAGCCCTCCATCTTGATGAAGACCCCAATATGATTGTGTGCTGGGGCGGCCATTCAATCAATGAAACTGAATACTTGTATGCCCGTAAAGTGGGGAGCCAACTGGGTTTACGAGAGTTAAATATTTGCACTGGCTGTGGGCCAGGAGCGATGGAAGCACCGATGAAGGGTGCCGCCGTTGGCCATGCCCAACAACGTTACAGAAATGGCCGTTTTATTGGTATGACTGAGCCTTCCATCATTGCGGCAGAGCCACCTAATCCGCTGGTCAATGAATTGATTATCATGCCGGATATTGAGAAACGGCTTGAAGCGTTCGTCCGCATCGCGCATGGCATCATTATTTTCCCAGGCGGCGTAGGAACAGCGGAAGAGTTGCTCTATCTGCTAGGCATATTAATGGATCCAGAGAACAGTGAGCAGGTACTGCCACTTATCTTAACCGGACCAAAAGAGAGCGCGGATTATTTCCGAGTGGTGGATGAGTTCATCATAAACACTCTCGGTGATGGCGCGCGCAAATACTACAAGATAATTATCGATGACCCGGCTGAAGTCGCCCGTCAAATGAAAAAAGCGATGCCACTGGTGAAAGAGAACCGCCGTAATACGGGGGATGCTTATAGCTTCAACTGGTCTATCCGTATCAAGCCAGATTTACAGCATCCGTTTGAACCGAGTCATGAAAATATGGCGAATCTCAATCTGTCTCATAACCAGCCACCTGAAGAACTGGCTGCGGCACTACGCCGTGCATTCTCAGGCATCGTTGCGGGTAACGTAAAAGAAGTGGGAATTCATGCCATCGAAGCCTATGGGCCTTATAAATTGCATGGCGATCCACAATTGATGAAACAAATGGATAGCTTACTGCAAGGATTTATTGCACAGCATCGAATGAAACTGCCTGGCACTGCTTATACCCCTTGCTACGAAATTTGCAGCTAAGCCTTAACTAGTAATACCTCACCGGGCAGCGCCAGCACTTAGTCGTGTGGCTGCCCGACATTAATCTGGCTTAATGACTATATAAGACAGGCTATGCAAATCCATCTTCTTATCGTTGATGCACTTAATCTGATTCGTCGCATCCATGCCGTACAAGGTTCACCTTGCATTAATGCCTGCCAGCATGCGTTGCAACAACTGATTCAGCACAGCCAGCCCACCCACGCTGTGGCCGTGTTTGATGAGGATGATCGTTCCGATAGTTGGCGTCATCAATGCTTGCCTGATTACAAAGCTGGCCGCTCACCGATGCCGGACAACCTGCAACAAGAAATGCCGCAGATCCGTGAGGCGTTTAGCTCACTCGGGGTCGCTTGCTGGCATTCTCCTGGCAATGAAGCCGATGATCTGGCGGCAACTTTGGCGACCAAAATTGGTGGAGCCGGCCATCAAGTGACGATCGTTTCCACCGACAAAGGTTACTGCCAACTGTTAGCGCCAAATGTACAGATTCGCGATTACTTCCAAAAACGCTGGCTGGATATGCCATTTGTAAAACAAGAGTTTGGTGTATTGCCACACCAACTGCCTGACTATTGGGGGCTTGCGGGCATCAGCAGCAGCAAAATTCCGGGCGTCGCGGGGATAGGTGCCAAAACTGCCGCACTGCTATTGCAGCATGCCAGCAACCTTGAAGCGCTTTATCAAGATCTGGAATCAGTGCCGGAGAAATGGCGGAAGAAATTGCAGCAACACCAAGATATGGCATTTATCTGTAAGCAAATCGCCACACTGAAAACCGATTTGACATTAAGCGGTAACTTGCAACAACTTAGGTTACCTTAAAATTAAGGGGCCAAATGGCCCCTTGCGGATAACACGATACTCATATTCCAGTAATTGGAGCCACCGCTAAACCACTGCGGCTGCAAGTACCAAAGATATATGACTATTGGCGTTCATCCCGACGCCCCGGCACACCGGACCAGATACGACGCACATGCACCGTCACTTCTTCACGGTCATGATAGAGCTGTTTAGCTTGAATATGGGCATTGATACCGTTTTCTTTCAACTGTTCATCCATCATTTCCATATTTTCCAAAACGATTTCAAAACGTTTTTTCATCGGTAATTTCAAGTTGAAAATTGCCTCACGGCACCAACCGTTTACCAACCACTTGATGATAAGTTGCGTCACTTTAGCCGGTTTTTCTACCATATCGCATACTAACCAATAGATATTGCTACGCGTTGGCTCATATTTAAAACCATCGACGCGATGATGGGTTACCTGTCCGGTATCCATCAGGCTTTGTGCCATCGCACCATTATCAATAGCCTGAACCATCATGCTGCGCTGCACTAATTGGTAGGTCCAGCCACCGGGGCAAGCACCTAGATCAACTGCATGCATACCACTGGCCAAACGCTCCTCCCATTCATCCGCAGGGATAAACACATGAAAAGCTTCTTCCAGTTTTAAGGTTGAACGGCTTGGTGCGTCAGATGGGAACTTAAGACGGGGGATACCCATATAGAACGGCGAGTTATTATTGCTGTAAGAGTAGCCAACATAACAGCAACCAGACGCGATAAAGAACACGTGTACCACTGGCCGATGAGGATTTTCACGGGCAGAAAGAATTTTTTGTTCCCGCATTGCGCTGCGTAAAGGTACCGTTAACTTACGGCAAAACTTAAGCAACTCTTTGCTTTCATTGGTATCAGGAACTTCAACACGTAACTCACCGGCTTTTTCAATAACACCGACTAACATCCCAACAATCGGTGAAACACGGTCTTCCGGCGGCAAATCTTTTAATAACTCACCCACCACCATCATCTGGCGGGCAAAAATCAACTCACGAAAAGGCACTTCACGAATCAAGCGATCGGCATCTTCCAACTGATAGCACTCAAACAACACATAACCGCTGTTTTCTTTTACTCGAGCGAAACCAAAGATTTCAAGCTGTGCCGCTTTCGCAGTAATTTCTGCCGCACACTCTTTCTCAAAGCCAGAGCGGCAATATAAAGCAATTTTATTATTCATGGCGTTCTGCCCTTTTTCTTAGACGCAGCGCGCCAATCAACATCAAAATCCATCCCGCCAGAAAACATACGCCGCCGATTGGCGTGATATATACCCACAGTTTCAGGTGCGATAGAGCCAGGCAGTATAAACTGCCGCTAAAGAGTAGCGTTCCGAGCGCTAACAAGGCACCACTCCAGTAAAACCAAATACTTACTTGCCGTTGCATCGCAACAGCTAACGCCAGAATCGCCAGCGTATGGAACCCTTGGTACTCCAGCCCAGTACGAACCCAGGCCATCTCATTCGGCCCCAGTGAGGCGCTCAATACATGAGCACCAAAGGCACCGAAAGCGACATAGAAAAAACCGCTCAGTGCGGCAAATATCAGCATTAAACGACCATTCATCGTCATTAACCTTAAATTAGATAGAGTTATACCCTTCGTACTCGACATTGCAGAAATGCTAGCTGCGACTCCAATGACGTGGGTATATCGTTATATCGCCCGACAATAGCCCATTTTATCGTAGCGGGTTACCATCGTGAATGGGTTGTCATTACTACGCAGATAGGGTGATTAATCAGTTCTCATAGCGAAAGCGTAACTTTTCTTGCTCGCTGGCAGCTCTTGCCAATATCCACTGACGAAAGGCGGCTATTTTACCTAGTTCTGCCTGACTGTCATGACAAACCAGATAAAAAGCATTTTTACTCACCAAAACATCATTAAACGGGCACACCAAGCGCCCTGCTTCAATCTCTGCCTGAGCCATGACGTTATTCACTAACGCAATACCTTGGCCGTGAACGGCAGCCTGAACCACCATAGCACTATGGCTGAATATCGGACCTTGTTGCACATTAATTTGAGGAACACCCAATTGACGGGTATAGGCCATCCAATCCCGGCGGGAAGTATCATGCAACAACGTATGATTAGCCAGATCTGCCGGTACTTTTAATCCATGCTCACCCGTTAATAAAGTAGGCGCACAAACAGGAAGTAAGAATTCTGCATACAAACGCTCAGTACGCAAACCAGTCCAATTACCCCGACCATAGAAAATAGCCACATCAACGTCATCAGCAAGTTTGTCCTCCTCCCGATCCACCGCCTGAATCCTGACATCGATCCCCGGATAAGCCGCATTAAATCCAGATAGACGAGGGACCAGCCATTGAATAGCAAAGCTAGGAGGGAGGCTTACAGTGAGCGCGCCTTTCGCGCTACGCGCCTGCAATTTACGAGTTGCTTCATTGATCGAGGTAAAAATCTCTTTAATATCGAGGTAGTAGCTTTGCCCCTCCTCAGTCAGTAACAGCGAGCGGTTACGACGGCGGAACAGTTTTAGCCCGAGAAAATCCTCCAGGGATTTTATCTGGTGACTAACAGCCGCTTGCGTGACAAATAATTCATCAGCAGCTTTAGTAAAACTCAAGTGGCGTGCGGCCGCATCGAAAACCCGCAAGGCGTTCAGGGGTGGTAATCGTTTTGACATGAATTGGATACTTTTTTATAACGGCTCATCCTTAGATGAAACCCTTTGTTTACTTATTAGTTTTTATAATCCGAGACATTATAAATTGTCCGTTGATGATGCGCCAGCAAATACCTATAGTGGCGGCACTTCCCAAGCCGGAACGAAAAGTAGGTTTAGTATCCAGGTACTGAAATGCTTTTGGCTTTGTGGTTGTGATGTTGTGTTTGCAAATGGTCTGGTAGTCCAGACATAGTAGCTAAGCTACTGTTTTTTTTCACTTCCTGTACATTTACCCTGTCTGTCCATAGTGATTTTATGCAGCACCGCTATTTTAGCGGTGCTTTTTTTTACCCTATTTTCAGCGCTTAAATTTAAACGCGACTTTGCCTTGCACATAGTCAGAGCTTAAATTTAAGTTGTTGCAAAGGGTTTGATTGCCGTATTAGGCATCTTTTGAACGGTGACTTCGCGTTAAACTACTTACCCTCAGCCATTTCTTTTACTTCTGAACGGTTAATTTGCTGCTCGGTGCCGTTGGCATCGGTGTAGCTTATCATCCCGGTTTCATCATCTACTTTAGGTTTACCATCAGCAACGATAGTGCGACCATCATTGGTATGCATAACATAGTTGCTTGAACAGGCTGCTAAGGTAAAAGTGAGCATAAGTGCAGAAATTACGGCAGCTGTCTTTTTCATGGGTGACTCCTTGCAGATTAAAATGCTAAAAAACTCATTTTCATTACCAGACAAATGGTTATGTCCGTTACTATTTAGCATAACTCACTTATGACATATTTCCAGTGAACCGAGCCATTAGCGGGCAAATTATGAACAAAATGAGTCAAAATGAGACAGTTCCGAAGTAACCCAAAGGATGAGAACAACAGTATGAAAGCTTTTAATCCCACGGATTTTCGTCAGGAATTCCCGGCTATTAGTGATGAGATAACCTATCTGGACAGTGCGGCAACTGCGCTGAAACCCCGCGCCATGATTGAGTCGACGCAACAGTTTTATCAGCAGGACTCCGCAACAGTACATCGCAGCCAACATCAATCAGCATTGTCATTGACGGTTCGTTTTGAGGAAACCCGCCAACAAGTGGCCGACTTTATCAATGCACCCGCAGCAGAAAATATCATTTGGACCAAAGGCACTACCGAAGCCATTAATTTAGTAGCACAAAGCTATGCCCGCCCTCGCCTGCAAACGGGCGATGAAATTATTGTCAGTGAAGCTGAACATCATGCCAATTTAATTCCCTGGCTTATGGTTGCAGAGCAGACAGGGGCCAGAATGGTTAAATTACCCATCGGCCTTGATCACCTACCCGACCTACAGCAATTACCGCAATTGCTTAATGATAAAACACGCATATTGGCGCTGGGCCAGATGTCTAACGTCACGGGTGGTAGCCCCGAGTTAGCTCAGGCAATCGAACTTGCCCATCAATATAACTGCGTAGTGATGGTAGATGGGGCGCAAGGTGTTGTGCATAACCCGGCAGACGTTCAAGCGCTAGATATTGATTTCTACGCTTTCTCAGCCCACAAGCTCTATGGACCGACCGGCATAGGCGTGCTGTACGGCAAGTCTGAATTACTCGACGAGATGCCAGCCTGGCACGGTGGCGGTAAAATGCTCACTCATGCTTCCTTCGGTGGATTTACGTCCCATGAGGTGCCATACCGTTTTGAGGCTGGTACGCCAAATATTGCTGGCGTCATTGGTTTCTCTGCCGTTCTTAGTTGGCTCGAACATATTGATCTGGCAGAAGCAGAAACCTATAGCCAAAATTTAGCCACATTGGCAGAGAATAAACTGGCTAAATTACCGGGTTTTCGCAGCTTCCGTTGCCAGCAATCTAGTTTATTGGCGTTTACTTTCGATGGTGTGCACCATAGCGATTTAGTAACGTTATTGGCCGAACAGGGCATCGCACTACGCGCCGGGCAACATTGCGCACAACCACTCATGGCAGCATTAGGGGTAAGTGGCAGCCTGCGTGCCTCATTCGCACCGTACAATACCGCGAACGATGTTGATATATTGTGTAACGCAATAGCTAAGGCTCTGGAACTATTGCAAGATTAAGAACTAACAGATAATAATTTCGCCCAATAACCACCGGTCTAATTGAGAAGATGATGATTGCCCCACACCCTTTTGGTCACGATATTACTGCTGCTAAACTGCTGGAGATATTCAGCGTTCATAAACAGTGGGAAGATCGTTATCGTCAGTTGATTTTGCTGGCAAAACAGCTTCCGTCATTGCCGGAGCCACTAAAACAGAATCAACTGGAGCTAACTGGATGTGAAAATCGAGTGTGGCTGGGGCATCAACGCCTGCCGGATGGCAGCTTACATTTTTATGGTGATAGCGAAGGCCGTATTGTTCGTGGATTACTGGCGGTTATTTTAACTGCGGTGGAGGGGAAAACCCCACAGCAGGTATTAGCAGAAGATCCATTGGTGCTGTTTGAGCAGTTAGGGCTACGCCAGCAGCTAAGCACCTCGCGCGCCAGCGGTTTACTGGCGCTGGCGCAAGGTGTAAAGGCTATCGCCGCCCAATATATAGAGTAGGAGCTATTTCACCTGACGGGCTGCTTTCGCCATCATTTTTTTCAATGCATGGGACACAGCAACAAAACCAAAGGTCGCAGTAACCATGGTTACCGAGCCAAAACCTGAAGTACAGTCCATTTTTTTGGGGCCTTGCGCTGTACTGCGCGAAGCACAAACTGATCCATCAGCCTGGGGATAAACCAGTGGTTCGCTGGAAAAAACACAGTCGATCCCCAGTTTACCTTTGCTATTTTTCACCACATTAAAGTCATTTTTCAACCTTTCACGTAGCTTAGCCGCCAGCGGATCCTGAATGGTTTTTGCCAGATCTACTACCTCAATACGTGTTGGATCGAACTGCCCACCGGCACCACCGGTGGTGACTACTGGGATTTTATAGCGGCGACAATAAGAGAGTAGTGCCGCCTTAGGCCGTACACTATCAATTGCATCAATGACATAGCTAAAATTGTTATTTAAAAGCTCCGCGACATTATCCGCAGTAATAAAATCATCAATACACGTCACGCGGCATTCAGGATTGATAGCCAGAATACGTTCCGCCATCACTTCGGTTTTAGCTTGCCCAACATTGTGCCGTAAGGCATGGATCTGACGATTAGTATTGGTTACGCAAACATCATCCATATCAATCAACGTAATCGCGCCGATACCCGTGCGCGCCAGCGCTTCCGCTGCCCATGAGCCGACACCGCCAATACCAATGACACAGACATGCGCCTGCGAAAACAGTTCCAGCGCCTGCTGACCATATAGACGCGCTATGCCACCAAACCGCTGTTGGTAAGCTTCGGAAAAGGCTGTGTTCATCAATGTGTTACCTTAATTGCTTCGAAATGACGTTAATAATATCGATGATATGAAGACAAAAGCGGCCAATTGGCCGCCTGATAAAGAGTGAAACCGACCGTATACCGGCAATTGCAGGTAATAAGAAAGCTTACTGACCCTGATTATTCACCAGTAATGATGAACCATTACCCGCTGGCGCGACTGTTTTGCCACCTTGATAAGCGGTAAATAGCGGTCCGCTGCTTTGGGCATTTTTCAGTACCCAAACCCGACCATAATGATTGTAGAACCCAGCGGCCTGCCCAGCTTCATGGCCAATCCCCTGATAGATATCAAAGTGCTGACCTTTAATCGCACCACCAACATCCAATGCCACCATCAGGCGCATCTGATATTGACCGGTGAATTTCCCCTGATTATCCAGCAAAGGCACTTCAGCTAGTAATGTGGTGCCTGGCGGAATCAAGGAACGATCAGATGCAACTGACGCTTTGGCAATCAATGGAACCGCACTGGCCCCTTTCACCGGCGCGTACATTTCTGGTTTAAAGAACACAAAGGACGGATTCTGCTCTAAAAGCTCTCTGACCTCAGCTTCACTATGGGTTTCAGCCCAGTGGCGGATGGCTTGCATCGACATATCTGCTTTAGCGACTTCGCCACGATCAATCAGCACTTTGCCAATACTGCGGTAAGCATGGCCATTTTTACCTGCATAACCGAAGAAGGTCAGTGGTCGCCCATCGCCATAATCAACATAGCCGCTGCCCTGCACTTCCATCATAAAGTTATCTACCAGCGAATTGGTGTATGCGATAACTAAACTACGGTTATCCAATGCACCTGCATAGATAGCAGCGCGATCGGGTAAACGACGCTTTCCTTTAGCAGGCATCCGATAAAGTGGGTGGCGGAATTCACCTTGTGGCGTATAACGGGCCTGAAGCACCGGAGTGTAGTAGCCAGTAAACTGTACGTTACCGAAATTATCGACCCCCTCCATCTGATAGGCATTCAAACCAAATAAACTTAGCTTGCTGGTATCGGCCCCTGCCAACATCCAGTTTTCGACCGCATTGAATGTATTACTATTGCGGTTATAGAGACCCGGTGAAGATTGGTTAATCACTTTCACCTGATCAGAATAATCTTTTGCGTTAACTGGCTTACCTGTTGCATTTGGTTCATTCACCAGTTCCAGTGATTGCTCCAGACGCCCATCCTTATATTGCTGCCCACGATCGGTTGGCCGCGATTGGCACCCCGCCAGAACAGCAATCATTATTCCACTTAGTAGGTATTTGCCCCAACGACTTGTCATTTCACGCCTTCTTTTACTCATTTTATCTACTGGCGAACGATAACAAACGCCTATAGATAAAGGAATCAGCAGGTGGAAAAAAATCCTCCTGACCCCGTTATGGGGAAAAAGGAAACAGATAGTTGATAAATTAATCGAAAAAACCTCTTTACCCTAATTAAGTGGCAAAACTACTTGCAACAGATCTCATCCAGAGTATAGTGCGCTCAATCGGACGCGGGGTGGAGCAGCCTGGTAGCTCGTCGGGCTCATAACCCGAAGGTCGTCGGTTCAAATCCGGCCCCCGCAACCAACCGATACTGGCTACCAGCAGTATCAAATGTCGTTCGATAGTCTTGAAAGTTAAGACGAATTAGGTAGAATAGTAGTGAGAAGCAAATAAAAGTGTAGTGACGGACGCGGGGTGGAGCAGCCTGGTAGCTCGTCGGGCTCATAACCCGAAGGTCGTCGGTTCAAATCCGGCCCCCGCAACCAATTACACCATTAAGTAATAAAAGTAGTAGTAAGATAGAAAATAGTATTAAGACGGACGCGGGGTGGAGCAGCCTGGTAGCTCGTCGGGCTCATAACCCGAAGGTCGTCGGTTCAAATCCGGCCCCCGCAACCAATTCTTAATCATTTTCATATCAACATCAGACACCCTTAAGGGTGTTTTTTTGTTTCTGGCTTTATACCCGTCATACTTCAAGCCGCATGTGTGTTGGCTGCTTTCGTTCACCCGAATCATTGACTAACGTCAACTCATCGGGATTATCTCAGTTGCCACCTTCCTGCAACTCGAATTATTTAGGGTATATCTCTCAATCAATAACAATGCCCTACGCGTTAAAGTCGGGCCATCGCCCCACCGTTAGCAAAATAGGCTTTGATGCCAGCAAAAATAGATTCTGCGACTTGTTGCTGAAAACGGCTGGTACGTAGTTTGCGCTCTTCTTCCAGATTACTGATAAATGCTGTTTCAACCAAAATTGAAGGAATATCAGGTGCTTTCAATACAGCAAACCCCGCCTGATCGACACGGTTCTTATGCAGCGTATTAATTTTCCCCATACGATTCAGCACTTCTTTACCAAACTTCAGGCTGTCATTAATAGTCGCCGTTTGCAGTAAATCAATCATGGTATGGTCCAGATAGCGATCACCACTTTTGCTAACCCCCCCAATCTGGTCGGCCTCATTCTGTGTCTGGGCCAGGAAACGCGCGGCGGTACTGGTTGCGCCCTTGGTTGATAGCGCAAAAACGGAGGAACCTCTGGCCGCCTGACTGGTAAATGCATCCGCATGAATTGAAATGAATAAATCTGCCCGCAGTTTGCGCGCCTTCGCTACCCGCACTTTCAACGGGATAAAAACATCTTCATTACGGGTCATAAACACCCGCATATTGGCTTCTTTTTGAATTAACGCCCGTAACCGACGGGCAATTTGTAGCACAATGTCTTTTTCACGGGTTTTATTTCTACCAATAGCACCAGGGTCTTCCCCGCCGTGACCAGGATCCAGCATGATAACTATCGGTCTATCGCGCCCTGCTTTGCCTGCTTTTGGTGTCTCTGCGGGTAAGCTACGCTCCACGTCGCCTTTATTATAATCTTCCAATAATGCCAACAATGGATCGTCCTCAGCAGAGCTGTTGCCCTGAGCGGGATATAAATCCACCACTAAACGATTTCGAAATTCAGCAAAAGGTTTTAGAGTAAATAGCTGGGGGCTGATGCTTTGCTTCAACTCCAAAACCAAACGGACGGTATTTTTATCAAACTGCCCTACTCGGGCTTGCTTCAGATAAGGGTCACCGGACTGAACCTGATTAGTTATCTGTTTCAGGACGCTATTTAAATGTACCCCTTCAATATCAACCACAATACGATCAGGATTGGTAAGAGCGAACTGACGATACTTCAGCGGAGTATTGGATTCCAGCGTGACTCGGGTATAGGTTGAAGAGGGCCAAACCCGGACTGCAATAATATGTGAGGAAGCAGCAAATCCAACTCGACTAACACTCAGCATCCAGGCGCTCGCAGCACCTTGCAACAGACGACGACGCCCAGGATTATGATTTGAATCTGCCATGTAACTCCAAAGTAACTACCAAAATATGAATAAAAAGCGCACAAAAAAATTTATGTGCAAAAACTTTAACGAATCAATCCCACGCTGTCATTAGAAAAACATTTTTATGTTATTCAATTTATTAATACAGATACGCCATACATATGCATTTGATAGTAATTTGGTGCTTGCCATCTTGGTCAAAAAAGAATAAAAATACAAAAATACCGAATAAAAATTCAAAGAGGGTCTGCCGTGAAGGAACGTAGTACTGAACTGGTCCAGGGATTTCGCCACTCAGTTCCCTATATCAACGCGCACCGTGGCAAGACATTCGTTGTCATGTTGGGTGGCGAGGCGATTGAGCATGAAAACTTCGCGAATATCGTCAATGATATCGGTTTGTTGCATAGCCTTGGGATCAGGTTGGTCGTGGTATACGGCGCACGCCCACAGATCGACAGCAATTTGGCACAGCATCATTACGAACCTATTTATCACAAGCATACCAGGGTAACAGATGCCCGAACTCTGGAAATGGTGAAACAAGCAGCCGGCCTATTGCAGTTGGATATCACTGCAAGACTATCAATGAGTCTCAATAATACCCCGCTACAAGGCGCGCATATTAATGTAGTCAGTGGCAACTTCATTATTGCTCAGCCGCTGGGTGTGGATGATGGTGTCGATTATTGTCATAGCGGGCGTATTCGTCGTATCGATGAAGAGGCAATTCACCGTCAATTAGATAATGGCGCAATCGTGTTACTAGGCCCGGTTGCTGTATCGGTGACCGGCGAGAGCTTTAATCTCACATCAGAAGAAGTTGCCACCCAGTTGGCTATCAAACTGAAAGCAGAAAAGATGATCGGTTTCTGTTCATCCCAAGGGGTGACTGACAGTGAAGGTGACATTATTTCAGAGCTGTTCCCGAATGATGCTCAAAAACGGATTGAAGATCTGGAACAAGAGGGTGATTACAACTCCGGCACGGTACGCTTCCTACGTGGTGCAGTGAAAGCTTGCCGTAGCGGTGTACGCCGGAGCCATTTACTGAGTTATCAGGAGGATGGAGCGCTAGTCCAAGAGCTATTCTCCCGCGATGGTATCGGTACACAGATTGTTATGGAGAGTGCTGAACAAGTGCGCCGCGCTACCATCAATGATATTGGTGGCATACTTGAATTGATTCGCCCGCTGGAACAACAAGGCATTCTGGTGCGTCGTTCGCGGGAGCAGCTTGAAATGGAAATCGACAAATTCACGATTATTGAACGGGATAATTTGACGATTGCCTGTGCAGCGCTCTATCCGTTCCCTGAAGAACAAATAGGTGAGATGGCCTGCGTGGCAGTACATCCTGACTATCGCAGCTCTTCTCGGGGAGAAATGCTATTAAAGCGCGTTGCTAATCAAGCGCGGCAGATGGGGCTTAAAAAGCTGTTTGTACTCACCACCCGCAGTATTCACTGGTTCCAAGAACGCGGTTTTACACCTGCCGAAGTAGAGGTTTTACCGATTCAGAAGCAGGAACTGTATAACTATCAGCGGCGCTCAAAGATTCTGTTGGTTGATTTGTAGCCGTATTGATTATAAATATTGCGACCAAATGCTTTATCAGGGTTTTATTTAATTTATTCCCAACATAATTAGCGTTACAGGGAGGCCGCAAGCAGCGGCCCCCCTTGCCAGACCAAGGAATGGTCCGCGTAACGTGTTCCTTGTGGCTTCAAGCAGCAAACGTATAACTCACGTCAATGCATTCAAACGATCCACTAACCCACTCAGACGAAGAGTCGGTGTGCATATCGCATTGCCCAATATCGTATCGCTACAATACAGAGTTAAACGCTGGCGGGCGCGAGTGATCGCGGTATAAACCAATTCGCGCGTTAATACCGGCATAAAAGTATTCGGTAATACCAGGGCGGTATGTTCAAACTCCGATCCTTGCGACTTATGAACTGTCATGGCATAAGCCGTTTCATGGCTGGGAAGACGGCTGGGTTGCACCGATTTTATGTTGCCATCCGGCAACTGGAAATGCACCCGTAGCTCTCCTTCATCGTCATATAACGCGATACCAATATCGCCATTAAAAAGACCTAACGCACTGTCATTAAGCCCGATCATCACCGGCCGACCGGCATACCAACGCCCAGATGGACCAGGTGCACGCTCAATTAACCTCTTGCGATGCAACAACTGCTCAATCCGTTCATTCAAGCCACTGACGCCAAATGGCCCACTTCGCAATGCACACAACAATTGATAACGACCAAATGCCGCCAGCACATCCCCAGCATGCGCACCTGTAGCTGCCAATTGGAGGTAATGCTGATAGCCCGCAACGCAATCCTCCAGCAACCGTTGGTAGTCATCTGAATCCGTCAGAGAAAAATGTTCAATATCTGAATAGGCCCCCTTTAATACTGATAATGCATCCCGATACTTGCCTGCATTAACCGCTAAAGCGAGCTGCCCGATACCCGATTTCTCATCAAACCGATAGCTCTTACGCAATAAACACAAGCTATCACGCACATTGACCGTATCCGTAGAGACTGCTCCAATCGGTATATTTCCGGCCAATGTGCATCCTGTCAGCCGTGCTAACTGTTCTGCACGAGCCTTGCTATAACCCAACTCAGCAAAGCGACAAATATCCCCCAATACCGCCCCGGCCTCAACCGAAGCTAACTGATCTCGGTCCCCGAGGAAAATGACTTGAGCTTTAGCGGGCAAAGCGGCAATTAGCCGCGCCATCATGGGTAAATCCACCATAGACGCTTCATCTACCACCAGCACATCAAGATTTAGTGGATTACCTCGGTGATAACGCAAACGTTGACTGTTTGGTTGAGCACCTAATAAACGGTGCAGAGTGGATGCTTGATCTGGGAATAACTTGCGCTCGGCATCTGTAAGTGTGAGTTGGCGGATGGCATTCCCCAATGACTCAGTCAGCCGCGCAGCGGCTTTACCCGTTGGGGCAGCAAGCTGGATACGTAAAAGCTGCCCTTGGCTAAGCTGTATCAGCGCAGTTAATAGCTTGGCTACTGTGGTGGTTTTCCCCGTTCCCGGCCCACCAGAAATCACCGAGATACGGCGAGTAGCGGCTACTGCGGCGGCCACCTTTTGCCAGTCAATCTCCGTGTCTGACCGACCAAATAGGCGGTCCAGTGTCTCTGTTAATAGGCTTTCGTTAATCCCCCTGGCCTCATTAACGAATAAAGCGGTATTGTCACTGGCAATAAACCGCACCACATCACCTTCGTACTGCCACATCCGTTGGAGATACAAACGTTCATTTTGCAACACCAACGGCGTTGGTAATGAGCCATCACTGACCGCTGGAGAATTATTTAATCCTTGTATCCAACGCGACAGCTCTGGAGCACCAGCAGCCAGCCATAATGCTTGAGATAACCCAGCCTGCCGCCCACCAAACAGTTGTTCTGGTTGCAGATAACTTAATGGCAGGCACACATGCCCGGCTCCCGCCTCGGCGCTGAGAATAGCCGCCGCCAATTGCAGCATAGGGTCATCATCCCCTGCAATCATGCGAGAAAATTGAACATCCAGAGGGCGTAGTAAGTGGTCACGAACCGCTTGGTCCAGTAGAACCATCATCTTGATGAATCCTCATCTGCCTGAGCTGTACCACTTTCATGACCTGAAAGTAGAACGACCTCATTGCCACTGAATAAACAATCCATTCCTTCAATCAGCTCCTGTTCAGGGCGACAACTAAAGATACCGTTACCCGGATGTTGTTTATCGACACCACGCAAGAAGAGATAAATGACACCCCCGAAGTCCCGTTGATAGTCATAATCGCCCAAGCGATGACGTAAATAGCGGTGTAAAGCCAAGGTATAAAGCTGATATTGCAGATCATAACGATGCTCAGCCATCGCTTGGGCCATCAATTGTGCGGTATAAGCACTACTGTCTTCCCCCAGCCAGTTAGATTTGTAATCTAATAAGTAATACTTACCCTGCCAGCAGAAAACCAAGTCAATAAAGCCCTTAAGCATCCCTCTGACTTGCTGAAAATCTAACACCGGACACTGACGTGAGAGCGGGTCATAATGCTTGATTAAGGCATCTAATTGATTAGCGCGTAACAAAGTATCGATAGGCAAATAAAACTGTAATTCCGCCTGCTTACTCTCCGGCGTCAATCCTGCCAGAGTTACGCCTGCATCGTTAAGGGGGACGTGCATAATGTCACTTAGCCATTGATACAACATTGGCGACCATTGTTCACCAAAGCCCTGTTGCTGTAGTTGCTGCGCCAGCCAGTCTGGCTCAATAGGTTGGCTAAAATCTAATGGCTCAAGTAAATCATGCAGGAAAGTCCCCGGTGCCGCCCCCCGCGGGAAGGTATGGGGCGTTAAATCGGCTGCGGTGATGAGTGCCTGCTCACCGACGGCATCGCTATCTAGCCGTGGCAATAGCTCCTGTAAAGGGAGATTCAGAACCTGCGATTTGGCACCATGCTGCTGTAGGCCGGAATAACTGGTAACCCGCCAAAAGTCGTGCATTTGTCGGTTAAACTGGCGCGCGGCGAGTTCTGGCAAAACTTCAGGCCGTGGCTGCCAAGCTGTAGCGTCAGGACGTTCCGCCAGTGAGACCGAAATATCACCGCCCGAAAATGTGGTTAGCTCCGCCAACTTATCCGCCAGATATTGCGCGTCGCCAGCTTGTCCATGTTGAACCAAATAGCCTAAAGCGCTAAGGTGCATGTCGCTTTCGCCCTGTTTTTTCCGCCCGCCTTTAATCAGCGGCGCAATACCGATACTACAATGATAAACCGCGCGGGTCAGCGCAACGTAGAGTAACCGTAAGTCTTCTGCCAACCGCTCTTCTTCCGCCAAAGCCTGGCTCTCTTCATCAGCATTCAGATCAAGCAAAGCCTCAAAGCTATGACGATCGTGATATAGCACGTCCTGCTGCTGACGGAAATTGCCGACAAAAGGGAGCCAAACCAACGGATACTCCAACCCTTTTGATTTATGAATTGTAATCACCTGTACCAAATGGCGATCACTTTCCAAACGCAATTGTTGATTATCTGACTGATGATTTGGTTGTGCTATTTGTTGTGCCAGCCAACGGATTAGTGCGTGCTCACTATCAAGCTGTGATGCGGCCTCTTGTAATAACTCTCCCAAATGCAGTAAGTCTGTCAGCCGACGCTCCCCACCAGGGGTCGCCAACAAGTTTTCAGCTAAATGGCGCTGTGCCATTATTTCCCGCAGCATAGGAAGCACACCACGGCGCTGCCAATGTTGGCGATAGCCATCGAATTCATCGACCAGAGAATCCCAAGCCCGTTCATCGTGATTCAATGCATCCAGCATCTGTGCATCCAACCCTAGCATCCCGGTAGCCATCGCACTGCGTAAGGCTCTTTCCTGCTCAGGGGCCAATGCAGCTTGCAATAACCACAATAGATCTTTGGCTTCTGCAGTATCAAAAACACTGTCGCGATTGGATAAGTAAACCGATGGAATAGCTAAGGTACTCAGTGCATCTCGAACCAGCGCAGCCTCTGCCCGGCTACGAACCAAAATAGTAATATCAGATGCCTGAACCGGCCTTGAGCCTGTCGTTGTCACTAATTGCGCCAGCCCATTCTGCCCATCCACCAGCCAGTCACGGATTTGACTGGCACACTGCCTGGCCATCAATTGCTGGTATTCACTAACCCCAACCCCTTCACCCGGTTGCAGCCAAAAAGAGATGGCTGGTTGTTTTTTCCCTTTAATTTCAAAAGATAGACAGCTATTTTTTTCAGCCGCCGCCACCTTGATAAAGGGGATTTGTTCAAACAGAAAAGGAACCTCAACCGAACTAAAAAGCCTGTTTACTGATTGAACCATCGGGAAAGAGGAACGCCAATTGGTCTCTAACGTGTAGTGGGCACTTACTTCTGAACGAGCACGAATATAGGTAAAGATATCTGCGCCACGGAAAGCATAAATAGCCTGTTTAGGGTCGCCAATCAGTAATAAACCACACTCACCTTGGTTACCATAAAGCGTGTGGAAAATACGGTATTGCTGAGGATCGGTATCCTGAAACTCATCAATCATTGCAACTGGATAACGGGTACGAATAGATTGAGCTAACAACTCACCACCTGGCTGCTGTAATGCCACATCCAATTTACTGAGCAAGTCATCAAAACCCAATTCTGCCCGCTGCCGTTTCTCCTGCTGGACGGAAGTTCGTATCTCGCTAATTGCACGGGCTAAAATCAAATCTCTTAGTGTCAAAGGTTGTTCGAAGATGCGGTCTATCGCACTGAACACCGAGTGTTGGGGGATCGCACCTTTTTTGGTTTTCTCAGATAATATCGATTGGCGAAACTTTTCCAGCTCTTTAGGTAACTGATAATCACCGGTTTCCTGCTCTGCCCATATAGCGACCTTTTCTAGCCAGTTAGGTAAGTATCGGCTGCTGTAGCTGCGCTTATCAACGCCAGATGCACTAATTAAAGCTTCCAACTCATGAGCCACCGCACGCCATTGCGCTTTGACAGTATCAATTTGCACAACTATTTGCTGATGCCGACTGAGTATCGTTTCATCATCACCAGGTGCTTGCCGAAATTTTGGTGTTTCACCTTGTAAATAAGCAGCAAGGTCTTTGAGCAATGCCTCCGGCCCGCTCCATTCCTGGCTGACTGCGCGTGCAACAGCCAATGGAAGCGGATAGCAGTGACGCCGCCAAAAATCGGCACAGGCCTGTCTGCGTAAGGGCTGTTCATCCTGAACCAATGTTTGTTCAAACAAGATGCCAGATTCAAAAGCATTGTTCGTCAGCATTCTCTGACAAAAACCGTGAATGGTATAAATTGCGGCTTCATCCATCTGACGCTCAGCAGTAAGTAACTGTGCTGCCGCCTCGCCCAGATCACTAATTTCAGTTAATAAAGCCTGATGCATTAGGTCATCACTGACTCCCCGTACGCAAGCAATACGCAACCCATGGATATTGTCGCGAATTCGCCCCCTCAACTCTTCAGTTGCCGCCTCAGTAAAGGTCACCACCAGGATTTCCTCTACTGTCAGGGGACGACTGAATGCTGCCGCCCCTCCCAAACCAAGCAGCAATCGCAGATAAAGAACCCCAATGGTAAAAGTCTTACCAGTACCGGCAGAGGCTTCAATCAGCCTCTCACCGTATAAGGGGAGCGTCAGCGGCTCCAGCCGCTGGGGAGTCATTGATGTCATGGAGCTAATACCTTCTGCGGCAGGGTAGCCTGCAAGGCAGATGTTGTCGGATAGGTCGTCCATCCTTTAAGCACCGCATATCCGCCAGCCGTTTGCCCCTGACCTTTAACTTGAGAAAGCAGTGCCAGACCTTGCGGTTTAATAACCGCTTGCTGGAAGAAATCAGCTAATACAGTGCTATTAAGTTGCTTCACCTGAGCAATCATTTTTTCGCGACTATCAAACGCAAAATTATTACGATTGAAATCATTACTGTAACGACTAGCCTCTTCATCCAGAGTTTGTGGTCGTTGCAGTAATTGGTTAATTAACCCTTGTTTATATTGTTCAAAATCAGCAGGTTTCATTTCACGCAGGCGCTTTTCTGCCTGTGGATAGAAAGCAAGATAGCGTTGATAAAGGTAATCAGGTTGCTTGCTGTTACTTTGCAGCAAGAACCCCAAGCCCCACTGGCGGCCAACCGACATCGGGAAGGCAAATACCGCATAGCCGAGTTGCTCTTCGGTTCGTAATTGATCATAGAACCACGGTTGAACAATTTGCCCCAGCAAAGCACTACGCGCCATACCATCAATTTCCGTATAGCCGGTTGGAACATAGACTGCCGCCAGCGCAGCATCAGAACTGCTGCCAAGCCGCTCCATATTGGCCAGTTGAGCCTTATCAACAACAACATCCTCGCCGGTCCACCAAGTGGTTCCCGTCAAAGCCAATTGTTTTCTCAACGATTCAGCCAGAGCGGTAACTTGCTGGGTAGTCATATTACCCACTGCCAATACTTCCAGCGCAGATTGCTTCAGCAAGCTATCACGATAAGTCAGCACATCTTGCACGCTGATAGTATCAAGCAATTTGCGCCGTTCGCTGCGTTCAGAATAAGGAACATGAGACAGCAATTTCGCTGGCTGAATCGCCAGTTCATAAGCTTTGCCTTTCTCAGCCACGTCCAACTGCTCGCGATACCAAGATTTAGCCTGCACTAATTGATCTTCTGTTGGCGTGAAGCTGGAATAACCTTCAACCAGCGTGGTTAGCAATTGTGGCATCCGCTGTGTGAAGCCATTAGCACTGACATATAAACCGTTGTTAGGGGCGGTTGAGAAGCTGATTCCGCCGATCGAAGCCTGATAGCTCAGTTCATCCAGTGAAAGGCCGGCCAGATAATCAGTCAGGGCGAAGAGTACCTGATGGCGGGCGGTATCCAACGCATGAGGATTGCGGAAAGCCAGCGCGATATCGGCTTTCGGTTCATCAGCAAAATACTGACTTGGCATGTAAAACACCCGTAACCCCGGTTGTTCCACAACATTCTGTGGCCGGATGATATTTTTATCTGCTTTGATCAGCGTAAAGTCATCTGGGATGTAGGGGTTAAGTGCCGGTAGGCTCAGAGTGATATTCTCCCCAAGTTGTTGCCAGTCTTTCATCTCTTGTGGGCTAATTTTATTGACCTGATAAGGGGCATCAACAAAATAGGCCACTTTATTGTGAGGCTCTTCAGGGCTGACAAACCAGATCCGCGCATTCTCTGGCGTCATTTCAGCCAACCGGGCAGCAATGGCTTTGGGATCATAATGATCCGCCAGATAGGGCGCATCAAGCACATGTGCGACAGGTACTCGCAACATCATATCCACCAGCCACTCGATGTAATCCATATCACGCGTGATTGAGGGATAACGGAAATCCAGATTTAAAACATGGGCTATCTCATCGAAATAGCTCTGTTTAATGCCGTCTTTTTGCAACATTTTGATGTAATCAAAGATAGCGGCCACCACGACGTCACGTTTGGCCAGACCTTTATCCGTAAGTGATACCGAAATAGAGAACACCCCACCATTACGGTCTACCATTGGGTCGGCACCGGCATTAATAGCATCTGCCAGCCCCTGTTTTTGTAGCCAGTCGGACAACGTATCTTTACTGCGATTACCAATCAAATAGCTAACATAGGTATCTGTTTTGCTGCGAAATTCTGCGCTATTGTTCTCAATGCGAAAGTCTATTTTTAACTGTTTACGCGGTTGGGCTGGAACATAATGAATAATAATACCGGTTTGGTCCGGTGTTACAGCAGGTACCGTGATTGGAGGAACTTTTGCCTCCCGATTCGGAATCCGGCCAAAGGTATCAGCCGCTAATTGTGCCAACTGCTCCAGAGACTGATTGCTATACAGCACCCCCACCATCAAATTGGCAGAATAGTAACGATGATAAAAACTCAGCAGCTCATCATGTAATTTGCCATCAGGCTTGTCTTTCAGCGTATCAAGATTACCCCCCGAAAAACGCGCACTAGGATGTGCTGGATTAAGCGTTTCAGCATTAACTTGCGCCATGCGCATCCCATCGCGCGAGCGGGCCATCGTCAATTCAGCATTGACCGCATTACGTTCACGATCAGCATTGATAGGGTCTAACAAAGGCTGTGCAATAGCATCGGCTAAACGCTCAACTGCCGGAGCTAATGCATCATTTTCAATTTCAAAATAAAAGGCGGTTCGATAAGAAGCCGTACTCGCATTATGGCTACCGCCATGCTTTTTCAGAAACTCGGCAAAACTGCCTGGTTCAGGAAAACGCGTAGAACCCATCAATAACATGTGTTCCAGATAATGAGCTAAGCCCAACTGGTTATTGGGATCTTCCAATGATCCGACAGGCAACGCCAGTGCTGCCAGGGATTTAGGTGCTTGCGCATCAGAAACTAGCAATACCGTCATACCATTAGGCAACTTTATTGCCTGATATTTACGCAGGTCATGTTCACTTTTGTGAATGGCTTCTGCCAGAGGTTGCCACGCAGGCGCAGCAGCCCAACTGAGAGGTGCCAGCAAACCTAATAAGAAAAATATACCCATGATGCGGGCAAACTGTTTATGCATTCCGTTTCTCCCCTAACCCCTTAAAAATTACCGCTTAAAGCCGCAGCCAACTTTCTGGTATTGATATGTATGAAAGCCTGGTTTGGCCATCAGCAGTTCTCACGCCTTATTATGGCGGGCAATCGGTAATAAATAACGTTCCGTTTCATGTAATATCTTGTCGAGATGTGGATTATCCATCAGGCGGAACACCCTTTGCACATAGCTATCCTCACCTTCACCTGCAACTCGCTGATCACCCTGCCAAACTTGTAAAAGTTTCATGCGGGCTTTAGTTTGTGTTTCTTCATCCCACAAAATCTGACCTGACTCGCGTTCAAAGCACTGGCTCAGCCATGCCCAACCACTTTTGCTCAGCAATAACAGTGGTTCACACATTCCTTGCTGATACCCACTGATTAACTGTTGTAAATAGTGATGAGCCTCATCACGGACCAAAGAATCATAGCGCCATGCAGTTCCTTTACGACCATACATCCGGCTTTGCCCCTCACCTCCACCAGCACAATAGACCAGATGTTCAATCCATAATAAAAGCCCGTCTATCGCCGTTAATGCCGCGGGACGCCAACGAATTAATCCATCTTCCTGAACCTGATGAATCCAACCTGTAAGGGTGATGTCACCCAATTCGATATTTAGCTCAATGCTATGATGCTCAAGGCGCTCGCTACGAATCTGTTCAGCTAATGGCACCATTTCCTCTTGCTGGCTTTCCCAATAAAGCTCACCGAACGATCCATAAGGCAGGCTACCGGCCGCTCGAGCTCGGGTAAACACGCTATTGATGTCTCCCTCATCTATCAACGCATTCAGTAACTGAGTATTAAACTGATAGCGGTTGAGGTTATCTAAAGTAAATGGCTCTTCATCAGGCAATTCTGTTTCTTCAATAACAAAATTCACTCCTAGCCGGAGCTGGAAGAATGCCCTCACAGGGTGGCGATAGAAACGGATTAACTCATCCAATGTAATTTCAGATAAAGATTCAGGCGATAATGGCTGATTAAACTCTGGATGCGGTCGCCCTTTGGACTCAGCAGAGGGTAGCCATTCAGCAGCGTAACTCTGTAACTCGCTATGCTGAATAAAATTTTCTGCCGCAAACGGCATCCGCGCATGCCAGCAGAGTAAGTGCTGAATCACCCGCTGAGCGCTCTCATCAGCATTGAGCATTTCGTCACCCGGTAAATGATAACTTTGTGAGATATATTCAATCAGTTCACTGACCAGCACTGATGGATAACGCTTACTGTTATCCTGGATAGAGCGCCCGATATAGCTGATATAGAGCTGTTGCTGAGCCGAAAGTAGCGCTTCGAGGAACAGATAGCGGTCATCGTCACGGCGGCTACGGTCACCACGGCGAACCTGCTTTGCCATCAAATCAAATCCCAGCGGCGGCAGCGTTCGTGGGTAAACGCCATCGTTCATCCCCAATAAGCAAACAACTTTAAATGGGATCGAGCGCATAGGCATTAGAGTACAGAAGTTGATTGGCCCGGCAAGGAAACGCTGGCTGATGCGCTCATTATCCAAGCGCGAAGCCAGTTCATCCCGTAACAGATTAAGTGGCACCACATCGGGATATTGGGCGGCAATACCGTAGCTGATAACCTTCTGCCACTGTTGTTCAATCAGCACCAACACCGCTTCAGTGTCATTATCGGGTTCAAAGAAGGTATCCAATAATTGGCGGCACAGGGGTAACCATTCGCTGAGTGCTCGGGGTTCACTTAATTGCTGCCGCCATTGGCTTAGTTGCATCAACATATCTGCCAATTGCCCAGCGAGTTCCGCAGCTAAGCCACTCGACTCATCATATGGCAGAACACCCTGCCAATCTCCGGCGGTGCTATCCATGGCATAACCCAGCAACATGCGGGTTATACCAAAGTGCCAGGTATGCTGACCCGTCGCGGGTAAGGAGAGTTCCCGTACATTGTCATCATCCAGCCCCCAACGAATACCCGATTCCCCCACCCATTGCCGTAAGCGGCGCAAGCCATCTTCAGTAATACCAAACTTACTGGCTAAAGCAGGGACCTCCAACAGCGCCAACACTTGCTCAGAGGTGAAACGGCTTTGAGGGAGGTCAAGTAAGGTAATAAAAGCCTGTAGCGCCGGATGGGCCTGACTGGCTTTACGGTCAGAAATCGCAAACGGCAGATAGCGGTTCCCTGTCGCATTACCAAATGTGGCCTGAATATAAGGGGTATAGCTGTCAATATCGGCAACCATCACAATGACATCGCGTGGAGTAAGTTCAGGATTAGTTGAGAATAAATTCAATAGGTTATCTTGCAAAACCTCAACTTCTCGCTGAGGACTATGGCAAACATGCAGGCTAAGAGATCGATCACTGAGATCTAATCGACGCTTTTGGTCGCTACGCGCTAAGGATTCTGCCGTGGTGCCAATAATTGCGTGGTCTTCCAGCTCCAACATATCGTGCTGAATACCATGTAGTAGATTATCAGGGTCAATATCGACAAAAGCGTGGACCTCTTGAATATCATCAACCTGAGATAATAAATACATATGATCCCGCCCGAGCCGCCCCCACGAGGCTAATAATGGGTTACTGAGTTCTTGTTCACCATTCGTATTAAAGAGCTGTTCAGCCTGCTCTGGCTGGCGGAACAGATTGACTTCAATTGATTCGCGATAATGTCTACGTTTGCGGCTTTGTAATTTAGCCAAAAAAGCATAATCCTGAATATCGCCCCAAAAATAGCGGCAAGGATTCGTAAACATCAGATGAATATCAATATGTTTACCCAGCGCTTGCAGGGCTTGTAAATAGATAGGAGGTAATGCCGATATGCCGCAAATAAATACCCGCTTGGGTAACCCAGCGGGGCAGACATCCGCTTCAAGCAGGGTGCGGATAAACCGCTGGTAGAGGTTGGCACGGTGCCATTCGGGCTGTTCCAATTGGCGGGTATAATTGGTCAGTTCCACCCACAACTTGGCTTGCCACAGTTGAGCATCGTCCAGATTGTCAATGAGTTGGCCCTGTTCCCAACTGGCAAGCCATTCAGGACGATATACTAAATATTGGTCGAAAAGGTCAGCAACCCGTGCTGCAAGTTGATGGATTTTGCGCTTATCATTATCGTCACTTAAATAGCGTTTCATGGGAGAAAATACCGGGCTTTCCAGTAAATCTGGCAGCAACCACATAAGTTTCCATGTCATGGCGTCTTTGCTAAATGCGCTTTCTTTTGGGATTCCGGGCAAAACACGGGTAAACATATCCCAGATAAAGGTTGCGGGCAGCGGAAACTCAATATTAGCTGCAATACTAAATTGTTGTGCCAGTTGCATTTGTAACCATTGTGCCATTCCTGGGCTTTGAACTAGCACCACTTCTTGCTGGAAAGGGTTATCCAACGGCTCTCGTTCTATCAGCGCAGTCGTTAGCGCTTTGAGTAAATCTAATTGATTAGAATGATAAACCGTGAACATGATTACTCCCTTAAGGCACTATGGAAAATAGCCATAAGTGATTAAACCAGTTTATTATCACTTGTGGGTAAATCCTGAGGCTTAATACTCTAACTTGATAATGAATGAGCGCAATAGGTTATCTCTATTATAAGACCGATATAGTTGCTCATCTGTATACCTCGGCGGTTCATCAATCAGGATCCCCTTGTTTGTCGCCTCAGCAACGTCGCATCTATGGGGGATAACTATGCCGTTAGCCACTTCCATTCGTAGAGCAAAACCATCGGGTTAACTCTGCTGACAGGTTTTTCCGTACCGCAAGAGTGAAATTAAGCTCGGTGCATTCCCCTTCAATTCGGCTAATAGACTGACGATATAACCAGTTAGGCTTCATTCCCGATATAAATCCCCTATCAGGTCTATCCTCCCCTGCACTATCAATATGTTGATGAAGCAGAAACCATGCCTGACGCTGTTGCCACACAGAAGAAAAACCCTGTAAAAGAGCCTGATGGTATTGCAACAACCCCAGTAACGAGACAGAGAAAAACAGTGCCGCAATTAAGGCTTCAGGCAGGCTAAACCCTCGTTGGTTGCGAGGATGGTATTGGTCACTCCGTTTCATCAACAAGCACCCATTGCAGCATTTTAGTAATCGCAAAACTGTGCATCCTTATCAGGACAGAAATCCAACCAGCCATGAGCTGCCTTAACCAGTTGATAGTGACCCATATACCCTTTGCCAATATTCAGCATGACCCGTTGATAAAGCATCAAGGGTGGCTGCGAACCGAGGGGGTAACTCTCCCCTCTGAGAATAAAAAAACCGCTTAGTGATGCTGGTTTAACACAGGCCTTTAAGCCATATTGCTGCTGAATGCAATACCATGTTGAACCTGCCCGCCATGGCAAACTGAATGACCAATCCTGACTTATCCCCCAGTTCAGTGATGATGTTGCCTGATTAAAAGCACGTAAATAGTGCTGTTCTTCAGATGTAATCTGTTGAATATTATCCAATTGACGGTGTAGTGCTGACAGCAGAAATAAACCAAGAGCGAAAAGTGTAGCGACGGCTGCCAATGTGCTGGTCCCCCGTTGATGATTCAGCTTCATAGATTGTTCCCGCGTATCGTATAAGTAAGCTGATGATGGATGACCGGATTACCTGTTTTTTGCCCCGCTAATTGCACCCGATAAACCTGATTTGATGTTTGCTGAGGTAACCGACTAATAGAAAAATGGGTTATCGTTATCTCTTGTGGATCAAGCAGCTTTTCCCACCCACTGCCAGCGCAATTCAGTTCACCACGTTGGCCCTCTAATGCTTTTTTACGCAGGCGGTAGCCAAAGTATTCGGACTCCTGATGTTTCTCCCCTTCCCATCGACCATTTCGATTGAGATCGTAAGCAACTATCAGACACGAATTTGTCGCTTCTGCGGGATAATGATGGGTTGTAACCGCTTTTCCCTGACACTCGCCATGGCAAAATCCTGCACGCCGCAGATCTTTTTCTAGCACAACCATAACCTGACTCAGTGCCAACTCCAGATAATAGCGCTGCTGCAAGGTTGATATTTGTTCGCGTAGCTTAGGGAAAACCTCTGCGGCACCAAGCATAATCAAACTACCAATGCTCAATGCCAACATCATTTCCGGTAGCGTAAAACCTGTTATACGTTTCAGCCCAGAACAGACCGATGCTGGCATATTTTTGACCATTATTAGCATATATGAATACCTGACATTGGCTGGCCCTCACTACACAGTCTTAAGCGCCCTCTACTGGAAATAACTAACCGGATAGACCCTGCCGGGTTACTGAGCATGATATTTCCTGCCTGTGCCGTATTCCTCACACCAAAGAAGCCCATCTCTTTTTGCAATGAAGTCGCAATAGCGACATCTGGGTAAGGTGGAATAAACACGCCGTCGGTAAGTGCTGAACAGCGAGCCGTAGGTTTATCACCACTTCCCAGGCACCCCTGGCCATTCTGCTGTATCCACAGCAATTCTGTGTCATTGCGACGATTAGCCTGTGCTTGTAAGTGTGTTAAGAAGGCGAGTAACTGACGAGCACTGTCTGCGAGCCGTTCCCGCTGCCGGTAATGATGCCAACTTTGCGCCCCCCAAAGTGCTGTTATACCCACTAATACAATCACCAGCAGCAATTCAATCAGGCTGATACCTTTTTGTTTTTTAAGATAATTTCTACGAGTCAGGTAAGTTTTCGTTAATCTTATATTGGTGTCCATGGCGTAAGTTTACGTGGCTGAAATTTGAGGTCGAGTGACGAATTATCAGGGCTGGAAACGGTGCGCAAAATTTTATCTACGACGACATAAATGCAGAAAAGAGTGCGGCACAGCTCGCATTTTTATTGCAGGAAGGATGCTGGTAGCAAAGAAAAGGGTTTGACGAAAATATACCCAATAGCTTTCCAGATGCAGGGAGGCAACAAGCAGAGGCGAGGGCTGGATATGGGGATGGACCGAGTAAACAGGAGCAGCCACCCTGAAACTTGAAAGGTGACGGGTATAAAACCGGAGCCATTGCGACTCCGGTCTAAAGATTAGATAGCAATCGGTGCTTTAATTCCTGGGTGAGGATCGTACCCCTCAATTTCAAAATCCTCAAAACGGTAATCAAACAAAGAGTCAGGTTTCCGTTTGATAATCAGTTTCGGCAATGCCCGTGGCTCACGGCTTAATTGCAGATTTGTCTGCTCAATATGGTTGCTGTACAAGTGTGTATCCCCCCCTGTCCAGACAAAATCACCCACTTCCAAATCGCATTGCTGCGCCATCATATGCACCAGTAAAGCATAGCTGGCAATGTTAAATGGCAAGCCGAGGAATACATCACAAGAACGCTGATACAGTTGACAAGAAAGCTTGCCATCTGCCACGTAGAACTGGAAGAAAGCATGGCACGGCGCCAGTGCCATTTGCTCCAGTTCACCCACATTCCATGCTGAGACGATGATACGGCGTGAATCGGGATCCTGCTTAAGCTGTTTTACCACGTTGCTGAGTTGGTCAATCTTACGACCATCTGCAGCCCCCCAAGCCCGCCATTGTTTGCCGTAAACCGGGCCAAGGTCGCCGTTTTCGTCAGCCCATTCATCCCAGATTGAGACATTATTTTCCTTCAAATAGCCAATATTAGTATCGCCATTGAGGAACCATAACAGCTCATGGATGATGGAGCGCAAATGGCAGCGCTTAGTGGTTACCAGTGGGAAACCGTCTTGTAAATTGAAACGCATCTGATGCCCGAAAATCGACACAGTACCGGTACCGGTACGGTCAGCTTTTGGAGTGCCTTCTTCCAGCACTTTTTTCATCAAATCCAGATACTGTTTCATGTTACCTCACGAAAGTTGTTGCGCAGGACGACGATACGCCCAAATCATCATAATGATACCGGCCAGAATCATAGGTACAGAGAGTATCTGCCCCATGCTGATCACGCCATCGAACAAGCCGAGCTGAGCATCTGGCTGGCGGAAACACTCCACAATAATACGGAACGCACCATAACCAATCAGGAATAGGCCAGAAACACTGCCCATAGGACGCGGCTTACGGATAAATAGGTTCAGGATGATAAATAACACCACCCCTTCAAGAATCATTTCATACAGTTGCGAAGGATGACGCGGCAGTACACCGTATTGATTGAATATCGCCTGCCATTTCGCCGGGTCAGCAGCAACGATGGCGATATCTTCGCCACGAGAGGTGGGGAATAACATCGCCCACGGGGTATCGGTAGTCACACGGCCCCACAACTCGCCGTTGATAAAATTACCGAGCCGGCCTGCGCCTAAACCAAATGGAATAAGGGGAGCAATAAAGTCAGCAACCTGGAAGAAATTGCGTTTAGTGCGGCGGGCAAACCACAACATCACGCAGATGACACCAATCAAACCGCCATGGAATGACATACCGCCATCCCATACCTTAAACAGGTACAGTGGATTATCGAGGAACATCGGCAGGTTATAAAACAGCACATAACCGACACGACCACCGACAAATACCCCGAGGAATCCCGCATACAGCAGGTTTTCGACTTCTTCTTTGGTCCAGCCACTACCCGGTTTATTTGCCCGACGAACCGCCAACCACATGGCGAAGACAAAACCCACCAGATACATTAAACCGTACCAATGAAGGGAAACGGGGCCAATGGAAAAAATGACCGGATCAAATTTAGGAAACGCCAGATAGCTATTGCTCATCTATCACCACGAAATGTCTCATATTTTGAGAAAATTAATGTTCTTGCCCGGTTAGGGCTACAGGTTGCGCATAATAGCATAGGCTTAGGCCGGTCTGGGCTGCACCAAACAGAAAAGTTCTGTAAACAGCGCAACCCCAGAAAGTGAATGTCACTCGCAAACAAACCAAAAAGCCTTGGAATAGTCGCCAGTGACTGACACTAACAACGCTATAGCGCCAAGGGCCAACGGGATACGCTTACTTCCCGCCGCGGATCAAGCCGCCTAAGCCCCTGCGTTCCATAAACGCTGCTGTTAAATGACGCACATCAGTGGTCATTTGGGCGCTCAATACCCGTTCGGCCAATGCTGCTGCATCCGTTAAATCGATATTGCGCAGCAGGTATTTAATTCGTGCCACACTGCGACCGTTCATACTGAGATTGCGATAACCCAGCCCGACCAGCAACAACGCGCCCATCGGGTCACCCGCCATTTCACCACAAAGGCTCACCTGCAAACCCGCTTGTGTCGCCTGCGTCAAAATATGGCTAAGCACCTGTAGCATCGCCGGATGCAGGCTGTCATACAACGATGCAACGCGAGTATTATTGCGATCTACTGCCAGCAAATATTGGGTCAGATCGTTGGTGCCAACTGAGATAAAATCTACTCGCGACTTGAGGTAGGGCAGCATAAAGATCATCGCGGGTACTTCTATCATTACCCCCAATTTAGGCTGTGGCAATTTATAGCCCAAGACTTCTTGAACCTCACGCCCAGCACGATCGATCAGGCGTTTAGCTTCATCGACTTCTTCCAGGCTGGTGATCATTGGCAATAGAATACCCAAATTACCGGTTCCGGCATTGGCACGCAGCATCGCTCGAACCTGGATCAAGAAGATCTCTGGCTGATCGAGCGTTACACGGATCCCGCGCCAACCCAGGCATGGGTTTTCTTCGCTGATGGGCATGTAGGGCAACTGTTTATCGGCACCGATATCCAAGGTACGTAACGTGACGGGTTTGTTGGGATAAAGCTGTAACATGCCTTGATATTGCGCAACTTGTTCCTCTTCCGACGGGAAGCCGCTTTGCAACATAAAAGGGATTTCAGTGCGGTATAGACCAACACCATCAACCCGCCCACCCAGCAATTGTTCATGTTCCGGGCTAAGACCCGCATTCAGCATCACCTGAATCCGCTCACCACTTTTCAGGGCCGCAGGTTGTTCGACATCGTCTTCAGCCAGCTTGCTGAGCTCAATCTCTTCAGTAACCAGCCGCTGATACTCTTTGACCAGTACCGGTTCGGGATCAACCAGCACCTCACCACGGTAGCCATCAACAATCAATAGCCGCTGGTTCAGCAAAGCCGGCTGGATATCAGCGCCCATCACCGTTGGGATGCCCATGGCGCGCACTAAAATCGCGGCATGCGAGTTAGCGGCACCATCACGCACCACCACCCCCGCCAGACGATCTTGTGGCACCTCGGCTAATAGAGTGGCGGTTAACTCATCGGCAACCAGGATAAAACGCTCAGGCCATTGGCTGGCCCCAGAGGTGCTATCATCGAGGTGGAACAACAAGCGCTGACCTAATGCCCGCAGGTCACTGGCTCGCTCACGCATATAGGTGTCTTGCAGGCTGGCAAATTGGGCGGCAAATTGTTCAACCACTTGTTTAACGGCCCATTCAGCCACCGAACCGGCGTCAATTTGCGCAAAAAGCTCACGCTTCAGGCGGGCATCATTTAACAGATGCGAATAGAGATCGAAAATTGCCGCGCTCTCTTTTTGTGAGCTGGCAGCAAAACGCTTACTGAAGCGACGGAATTCTGCCGCAGCCTCTTCCAATGCCTGAGTCAGGCGTTCACGCTCCTGAACAGTATCGAGCGTTGAGGCCTCATAAACCAAATCAAGGGACGGTTGTGAAGTATCCTGCCAACCTTCTGCCACTGCCACGCCAGGAGCCGCCGCCAGCGCGCGGATTCGTGTTTGACGATATTGGCCAAAAATCGCATTCAGTTGCGATTGGGAGAGGATCCCCGCCAGTTGCGTGGCCAGCGTAACCATGAACGACTCTTCGCTCTCATCAAACTGGCGATGCTCGCGCTGCTGTACCACCAACACACCCAACAACTGCCGACGATAAATAATAGGTACCCCGAGAAACGCCCGGAAGCGATCCTCTTTAACTTGTGGTACATATTTAAAACTGGGATGACTCTGAGCATCGGCCAGGTTAATGGGTTCGGCCAAGCGCCCCACCAGCCCGACGATACCTTCGTCAAAAGCCAGCGTAATGGTGCGACCACGGGGCTTTTTCAAACCCCGTGTCGCCATCAGGTAGTAACAACGGCGGTCATTATCTGCCAGATATATCGAGCAGACTTCCGTGTCCATCGCCAGACAGGTTTCATTGACCAACAGCTCTAACGCATCCGTCAGGCTGGTTGCCATCGCCACTTTCTCAACTATTTCTCGCAAACGCATGAGCATGATCGGCTTAACTTAACCTCTTTTACGGCGATAAGCGGGCGGTACCCGTGGTGGAATAACCTCCTGCACAGGCATTACGGTTGCAGCAAATTCTTTCATCACACGACGATAAACATCACGTTTAAAAGAGACCACCTGACGCACCGGATACCAATAACTGACCCAGCGCCAGCCATCAAACTCCGGGGTACTGCTACGTTGCATGTTGATATCGGCTTCATTACACATTAACTGTAGTAGAAACCATCGTTGTTTTTGGCCGATGCACACCGGCTTTGTATCCCAACGCACCAAACGCTTTGGTAATTTGTAACGTAACCAGTTACGGGTTGAAGCCAGAATTCGGACATCCTTTTTGTTAAGTCCGACCTCTTCAAAAAGTTCGCGATACATTGCCTGCTCTGGTGTTTCACCGGGGTTTATCCCCCCTTGTGGGAACTGCCAAGAGTGCTGACCGTAACGCCTGGCCCACAACACTTCTCCCTGCCGATTACAAATTACGATACCCACGTTCGGGCGGTAGCCATCATCATCGATCACCGGACTACCTCGATAAGCTTAAAACTCAAAGATGCTCTGATTGTTTCACACTAGCAACAGGCGGTAAACCACTGCTTATCAGCCAGCTAAACCTGATAACTCGGGGATAACTCACAGATATAAGCAAAGTTATGAACACCCCCAGGGCTACGCACGACATTTTATTCACTTTTTCTGTGGATATAGGTGTGTAGAACTCTAGGGAAAAGTAGGTACAACTCATTTTAACGGAATAATACGACAAAAATATCTAAAAAAATAAATGATTAATTTCAATAAAATAACAGGTTTCCCACAGGTTTCCACGGCGGTAATATGTGATCTATCTCCGTTTTGGATCTGTAGCTGGCTAAAGATCCATCAATGTGGTTTTTATCCACAGATAATGCGTCAAAGTTATGCAAAAAAGAGTAAAACTCGCAAAAAAAGCCGTCGTCAAGGCTGTAAATTGAACCAGTGATCGGGATTTATTGGGGTTATCCCATAAATCTGTGGATAAATAGGTGTAAGATCCTGTTCATTATCGCTGTCAGTAGGTGCACAAGATAATCAGAATAAAAGTATTTCATCGGTGGGAGGAAAGAAAACTTCCGTTAAATCATGCTATTATTCATTCCATCCACAATGCATAACAATACATCTACCGTCACTTTTAATTCAGCTTGTTTTTTAACCGACTTTAGCAGGTTTATCCCCATGTCTGTTTATTCACTGCCACCAGCACCACCCACTGATGAACATCAACTTTTTCAACGTGCTCAAGCTTTGTCAGGTTTTACCCTTGGCGAATTGGCAGCGCGTGCTCAATGGGTTATTCCGGCGGACTTAAAGCGGGTAAAAGGCTGGGTTGGTATGTTGCTGGAGTTTTATTTGGGGGCCAGTGCTGGCAGTAAACCTGAACAGGACTTTGCCGACATCGGCATTGAGCTGAAAACCATACCTATCAGCGCTCAGGGCAAACCATTGGAGACCACCTTTGTTTGTGTCGCCCCCCTGACCGGCAACAGTGGCATCACTTGGGAAAGCAGCCATGTGCGGCATAAACTGGCCCGAGTATTGTGGGTACCCGTAGAAGGTGAGCGGCAGATCCCGCTCGCGGAACGTAGAGTCGGCGCGCCTTTATTATGGAGCCCGAATGCGCAAGAAGAAGAACTACTGCGGCGTGACTGGGAAGAGTTAATGGACCTTATCGTTCTTGGCAAAGTAGAAACCATCACCGCTCGCCACGGTGAGGTACTCCAATTGCGCCCGAAGGCCGCCAATAGCCGTGCGTTAACTGAAGCCATCGGTGAAAAAGGGCAACCGATCATGACACTACCCCGTGGTTTTTATCTGAAAAAGACCTTTACTGGCCCGATGCTGGCCCGTCATTTCTTGTTGTAACCGGTGCGCTAGACGCCCTACTACAACACCAATTACTTTGACTCTGTTCCGATTAATAAATAAAAGCGTATAATTGTATTTTTGTGTTTCCGTAAGGTGTATAGGCGCAATGTTTGAATGGGTTGCCGATCCAAATGCCTGGTTGGCGCTAGGCACGCTGACTATCCTGGAGATTGTTCTTGGGATAGACAATATTATTTTCCTCTCTTTGGTGGTCGCAAAATTACCTAAAGCGCAACAAAACAGAGCCCGCCGTATTGGCTTGGCTGGGGCCATGTTAATGCGTCTCGCATTACTTGCTTCTATTGCCTGGGTTATCCGCCTGACCGAACCTCTGTTTACAGTGGCAGGCCACGGTGTCTCGATGCGGGACTTGATCCTGTTGTTAGGGGGACTATTCCTTATCTGGAAAGCCAGCAAGGAAATTCATGAAACCATTGAGGGGAGCGATACTGAACACACCAGTAATGTCAGCTCTTTCTTTGCGGCTATCGTGCAAATTATGCTGTTGGATATCATCTTTAGTCTGGATTCAGTGATAACAGCAGTTGGGCTGTCAGATCATCTGTTTATTATGATGGCTGCCGTGGTTATTTCTGTCGGGGTGATGATGTTTGCTGCCAGACCAATTGGTGAGTTTGTTAATCGCCATCCATCAGTCAAAATGCTGGCGCTCTCTTTCCTGATATTGGTCGGCTTCACGCTGATGTTAGAAAGTTTCCAGATCCACATTCCAAAAGGCTACATTTACTTCGCTATGTTCTTCTCAATGGGGGTTGAAACCCTGAATTTGATGCGCGGAAAAAAGAGTAAGCCGACTGATAAAAAAATATCTACTCAATAGATTTAAAGGTGCGAGAAGGCTGCTTGCACTAGAGAGGCCCAAGGATGGGCTGAGCAGTACACTTGCAAGATAGCGGGTTCAACACCTTCCAGGGGCAGTTCACGGCCCCGTTTCCCACTTTTTTCTGTACTTTTCCCTTACACGCTTCCCCCAACTGCGGTGCTTCGATATAGTCGAATAAGGCAAGTTTTACTTATACCCAAAAAATTGGTGTTTCAGTAAGGCCAAACGAACACATCCTGAAGCAGTTATTCAAATAGAAAATTCGGGTGCGTGGGCGTAGCTAACGACGCTGCAATACCAACTACCAAAGGTATGGCCTGATAATTTCAGACATTAAGGAAGGTCGGCAATGCAATATCATCGTATCCCCCACAGTTCATTAGAAGTCAGCCTGCTGGGTCTGGGCACCATGACATTTGGTGAACAAAATAGTGAAGCCGATGCCCATGCGCAACTGGATTACGCCGTTGCGGCCGGTATTAACTTGATCGATACCGCAGAAATGTACCCGGTGCCCCCAAGGCCAGAAACCCAAGGGTTAACTGAGCAATACATTGGTAACTGGATAAAAGCACGCGGTGAGCGTGACAAAATCATTTTAGCCAGCAAAGTCTCCGGGCCATCACGCGGCAGCGATCAACCGATTCGCCCCAATATGGCACTGGACCGGAAAAATATCCGCATCGCGTTGGAAGATAGCCTTAGACGCCTCAATACTGATTATCTCGATATTTATCAGTTACATTGGCCACAACGTGAAACCAACTGTTTTGGTAAATTGAATTATCGCTACAGCGAACATACTGCTGTGGTCACCTTGCTTGAAACACTGGAAGCCCTGAATGAGCAGGTGCGGGCAGGGAAAATCCGTTATATCGGTGTATCAAATGAGACCCCATGGGGGGTGATGCGCTATCTGCAACTGGCAGAAAAACATGATTTACCGCGTATTGTCTCAATACAGAACCCCTACAGCCTGCTTAACCGCAGCTTTGAAGTTGGTTTGGCCGAGATAAGCCAACATGAAGGCATTGAGCTATTGGCTTATTCCAGCCTGGCCTTTGGCACCCTGAGCGGCAAATACCTTAATGGCGCAAAACCTACCGGCGCACGGAATACATTGTTCAGCCGTTTTACACGTTATACCGGGCCACAATCCGAGTTAGCGGTAGCGGAATATGTGGCACTGGCAAAACGTCATGGGCTGGACCCCGCACAGATGGCGCTGGCTTTCGTTCGCCAGCAACCGTTTGTGGCCAGTACCTTGTTAGGTGCAACCACACTGGAACAACTGAAAAGTAATATTGATAGCCAGAATGTCGTTCTGGAGCAGGAGGTGCTTAATGCATTGGAAGAAATCCACACCCGCTTTACCTTCCCTGCACCTTAAATTCAGTTGAGTTTAAATAGCAAAAAGGCCGCTAATGCGGCCTACAACTCTTTTTTAAAATCAATCACTTATATATAAAACAGTCACTTATATGCGTGCCGCTGCGTGGTGAAACCTGCTCTCGCGTAGGTGATTTGGGCAATTTGTGGATCATCAATTTGAGACATCAACTTTTTTAATGCCATCAACCAATTTGATTAATTCTTCGACTTTATAATTTTTAGCTTCAAGATGTTTTACCTGACCAGTATCATAAGTAATACTGACTTGCTTACCTCGCTTAACAAACGCGATGAGTACACCGACAAACGCCGTTATTGTTGTTGGCGTAAGAGCAAGAAATAGATCGAATAAATCATAACCACCAGTAGAAAAATTGCGTAGCGTAAGTTGCGTATCTATTCCCTCATCAGTGAATGACTTGATGAGGGAGTTCGAATTCCAGCCATCGACACGAAAATGGATTTGATATATGCGATTATTTATCATAGGTAAAAATATTCCTTTATTTCATAGGGTTAAATTCTTTTTCCAAATCATAATTGGTGCATTTTCAATGCTGAAAGGTGGCGCGCTATCGATCAGTTTTCCTCCTGCATCCAGAGAAGATATGCATGAAGGAAAGGGACTTGCCTGGTTAACAGAAGAAGATCTGTCTAAACCAAACCATTTAAAGGATTAAATCTAACTGCATCCTGCAAGTAGTCTGGTGCAAGATGCGCATAAGTCATGGTTTGTAAAATATTGGAGTGACCGAGTATCTTTTGCAGCGTCAAAATATTGCCGCCGTTCATCATAAAGTGGCTGGCAAAGGTATGTCGTAATGCATGGATTGCCTGACCTTTTGGTAAATCGGGGGCAACCTCTTTAAGAGACTGCCGTACCAGCAAATAATCAACATCTGGAAAAACCTTTCCGTTACCTTTTGCTTTCAGCTCTTTAAATAATTCCGCCGAAATCGGCACTGTTCTGTTTTTGCCGTTCTTGGTATTTACGAAAGTCACACGTTGTTGAATAACATCATTTTGCGTCAGTTTAACAACCTCGCCCCACCTTGCACCGGTGGATAGACATAGTTTTACGGCCAGTTGTTCTTTACCTGTTAGTAAATCAAGTAAGGCGCTAATCTCATCTTTGGATAAAAATCCCATCTCACGCGCATTAATGCGCATCAAATTAATACCGATAATTGGATGTTCGTTGTGATAGTTACCGTTATCAATCAACACAGTGAACAGCGACGACAAAGCCCCTTGTTCGCGATTGACTGTGGCCGGTTTTATTCCATTTTCAATACGTGCTGCTCGGTAATTAGCAAAGCTGACGCGGTTAACCTGTGATGCTTTGGGAAATCCCATAGCTTCATCAATGCGCTCTAATTTTTGCAATATGCTTTTACCGGCTTTCATTGTTTGGCCTTGGTATTTCCACCACAGCGCTATCAATTCTGCCAGAAGCCGGTTGTCTGCTGGCTTTTCCAGCCAATCTTTATCATTTTGAGTAGCAATAGCCCAACGTTCAAACTGCTGCGCCTCGGACTTGGTTTTAAACTTCTTCCTGATCCGCTTCCCTTCACGGCCTTGTGGCCGCACATCGACCATATAGCCTTCTGCGCCAAGTGATTTAATACTCATCAAAGAAGTTCCTTTCGTAGCAAATCCCGCCTTTACCCCAAAAATTCTTTATTTTGTAGGCAATTAACCAACCTTCTGGCCTTTTTGGTTCGCTGATGTGCTTTCTGGCCCATCAGGGGAGAGATCAGGTGAGATCTGGCCTATTTCCGGTGCGACATCCCCTGTCATTAACCACATCGTGTATTTCTTGAATTGGGAATGTGTGGTGATTTTCATCAAAGTTCCGCCACCCGGTTCTAACAAACCAGTTTCATATTTCTTAACGGTACTAATTGATATTCCTGTCGCCTCGCAAAATTGAACTTGGCTTAACCCTTCCGCCTTACGGATAGCTTTTACTTTTTCACCCAGATCACTTGACATGGTTCACTCCAATGAACTATCTTTGCATGGTTCATCTTAATGAACCTTAAATTACTTAAAACTGCGTGATCTTAGAGGGTAGCACTTATGCCAAAGAAACTGAATAAAAGTGTGAATACGTCAATTATCAGGGAGTTGCCGCCTGATTATCCCTTTGGCAACAAGCTATCCGAGTCGATCGCTGACTATGCAAAGCGCCAAGGTATCAATCAGGACACAATTCGCACTCAGGCTGATACAGGACGTTTACCTATCATCCAGCAAAAGAAAGGCGCAAAACGTGAAGTGAATCTGTATGCGATTTACTTAAACGCCCGTTATAAAGCCGAGCGCTATGTGGAGATGATGAATTGATTAGCCAACTGCAACTATCTGCTGCTGCGCGCCAATTGGTTTATAGCCCACGTAATGTACTGGTAAAAGTCAGCGAACATACCTGCGTTTATCGTGGATTCTCTATTACCCGCCTGAAACGTAACAAAATAAACCCAATTACTCGCTATCAGGTGAGCCAAGGCGATCAGTCTTACGGCAAGTTTGACGCGCAAGCACAGGCAACGGCTTACGTAGATCAACTGCATCAGATGAGGAATGCGTCATGACTCAAGCCCCACAGTGCCCATCTCTTGCCGCATTATTGGTAAACGGTCAACAAGTCACGCATTACCGTCACCAACATGGCTGGTTAGAAACGCCAGACGGCAGACACTTTCAACCGAAAGCTAGCGAAGTGCAGTTTATCCCAGGACTAAGAACACCTTATATGGCGAAACCCAGAGCATCACGTCGCTGGTTTGCCCGCCTTATGGGGATATTCGCTTAACTCATCTTTGCCGGAGGTATTGCTATGCAAAAGTCTGCAAGAGCAATTGAACTCACAGCGGAGCAAATAAAAATCGGCCTCATTCAAACAGCTAATGTCCGGCTAATGCTTAATAAAGCATTAAGGAGAACGAATAGAGTTGCTGCATTTTTGTCAGGTGTGTCATTTCGCCACAGAGGATTGATTTACTTCACTGCTGGACTGCACAGAGATAAACATAAATTGAAGTTTCACGAGTTGGATAAATCGGATCGGTTGGCTGTTATTAAGGCGATGAGGGAACTATCGGAATTAACCGCCACATTCCCGAAAGAACTACCCGATGCTGATGCTGTAATCAATCAAGACCCGTAATTAATTATCAGAAAATCACAGGCGTTTTATACCGCGCCGGGATTCCTATTGCCTGAAAACGAGGAACAACAAAATGATGAATCGCAGACTTGCCGCAATATCCGCTTCAACTGAAGCCATGCATCAACATTTAAATAATGCCCGAATAGAAGAACGCAAAGACTTTGCGCTTAATCTGTCAGAAAAATTGACTGCCCTTTCCGATCATATATCTCAGCGTGACCTTAATAGCATTGAAGCTATTGAGTTAATCCGCCAGGTTGCTGAAAGTCTCAAGGCGGTATCTGAGGGACAACGCTAATGGCTGACTTAATCGATATCGCCCAAGAACGGCAAGAGATGGTATTAGCCGCTCAGATCGCCAATGCCCGCAGTAAGCCAGCCGCCCCCTCTGCTTTTATCTGTGAGTCCTGCGAGGCTGAAATTCCAGAGCAACGGCGTATCAGTGTTCCAGGGGTAATTTATTGTGTGACTTGCCAGCAAATCCATGAAGAGAAACAGAAACACTATCGGGGTGCATTATGAATCGCTCCCCGCTGAAATGGGCCGGTTCAAAGGCTCGTATTATGCCAACTTTGCTTCAGCATTTGCCAACGGGTAAACGGCTGGTTGAGCCGTTCGCTGGCTCCTGCTCTGTCATGCTGAATACGGATTATGAAGAATATCTGATAACGGATATCAATGATGATCTGATTAACTTCTATGAAATCGCTAAAAGAGAAACGAGCGACTTAATCAATGTGGCTTCCGCACTGTTTCTTACGGCTAATTCCCACGAACAATATTATATTTTCCGCAAAATATTTAATGCACGAAACCGTGATGATATATCCAGAGCAGCAATCTTCCTTTACCTAAATCGCCACTGTTTTAATGGTATTTGTCGCTATAACCAACAAGGGCAATTTAACGTCCCCTATGGCAAGTACAAAGCGCCCTATTTCCCCGAAGCCGAGATCCGTTTCTTTGCTGAAAAAGCCAACAAAGCGACCTTCTTATGTTGTGATTTTTCCGAAGCACTGGAAATGGCTGTTGCGGGTGATGTGATTTATTGCGATCCGCCTTATATCCCAGTATCCAGCACTGCTGATTTTACCCATTATCACACCGATGGTTTCAGCGCTGAACAGCAATTCCGTTTAGCTCGCCTACTGGCAAGGGCCGCTGAAAATGGCTGTCACGTTGTGGCGTCCAATAGTGATACCCCTACCAGTCGCGATCTCTATAGCCGTTTCACCCTCCACTCGATTACGGCTTCCCGCTCTATCAGTTGTAAGGCCGACGGCCGAAAAAGTACCGGGGAAATCATCGCGACTCTTAGGCACAATGAATGACCAACCATTCATGCGGCCGCAGTACCCCAACCCCACCTAAACCTTACCCCGGTAACACTGAAACGTTCACCGGGGCTTATTCATGGAACGTGCCTCGGCCAGCGATTGCTACCGCTGCCAGTGAGAAGCCAATCAGCGAGGATTTATTCAGACGCTTTGGTCAAATCAATGAACCCATTCCTCGTGCGCGGCGTGTTATGCGCCGCCTTGAATCTTTGCCTCACTATATCCGCCGCTACTACACCCTACGGGTGGAGAACATTAAGCAAAACAGTGGAGCCAAACGAGCCAATAGCTACTTAATCAATTCAATTGAAAAGTACCTATTGCCGCGTGTGGAGTGCGTAACAGAGCAATATCAGATTGATATTCGATCCCATGTGCTCATCCCTTTCTACGATGATTTCCGCCGTATTCCTTACTATGGTAAGCGAGAGATCAAACGGTTGGCCTATCGTCTGTCAGATTGCATGACTGGCGAGTTTATCCGCGAATATGACCATCAAATGGGATTACCTGATGGTGATATTGAAACCGCAATTGTGTCCGGCTATGGTTATATCGGTTTTTTAACTCGTCAGCTAAATACTAACGCACCAGGCTGGGGATTATACGAAAGCCAAACGATGACAGCGGACGAAGCATTACGCGCCACTGCCCGTATTGAGTCCCCTTCATGGTGGTTACGCCGTCTGAAGCATATCCATGATCAATGGCGTGAACACCTGATGATTGCGGCGGGTTATGTGCACGCCAAATCAGCACCCTATTGCAGTGATCCCGCCCTCAAGGAATGGCAAGCACAGAAGAGGTCTAACCGTGAATTCTTACAGGCGTTTGAGCTGGAAGATGAAGACGGAAACCGGATTTCGCTGGTTGATAAATACGATGGCAGCATAGCCAATCCTGCGATCCGCCGTTGCGAATTAATGACCCGAATGCGCGGGTTTGAGGATATCGCGGAACAAGAGAATTTAGCCGGTGATTTCTACACCTTAACAGCGCCGTCGAAATTCCATTCCATGCACAACAGTGGCAAGCGCAACCACAAATGGCATGGTGCCAGTCCACGGCAAACACAGAAGTATTTATGTCGTATCTGGTCACAGGTTCGTGCAGCGTGGAAACGCGCGGGTATCCGGGTATTCGGTTTTCGAGTGGCGGAACCTCACCATGACGAAACACCCCACTGGCATATGCTGCTATTTATGCTGCCTGCTGATATCGAACCGGCTCGTGATATTTTTTGCACCTATGCCCGTTGGGAAGATTCAGAAGAGTTGCAATCACAAGAAGCGCTTAAAGCCCGTTTTCATGTGGTCCCCATTGATAAAGAACTGGGTAGCGCCACCGGCTACATCGCCAAATATATATCAAAGAATATCGACGGTTACGCGCTTGACGATGAGCTGGACGACGAAAGTGGAAAACCACTGAAGGAAACAGCAAAGCGCGTCAGTGCCTGGGCGTCTCGTTGGCGTATTCGCCAGTTCCAGCAAATAGGTGGTGCGCCGGTCACGGTATACCGTGAATTACGCCGTCTGCGGGATAAGGAGCTGCGTTTATTCCCAGAGATATCACCAGCT